>CAWIJA010000001.1:0-133538 GCA_963836345.1 uncultured Actinomycetes bacterium
AGGAGTCGTCGTCCGAGCCGAGCGGCTCGCCGATCCGTTCTGCGAGCGCCTCGGCGGTCAGCTTGGTCTCTTCTCCCTCGCCGCGGAGCTCCTCGACGGTGACGTCGCTCGAGGTGTACACCTCGGCCCGCGGGATGATTCGCGTCGGGCGATTCTTGTCCCAGACCCAGACGTCCTCCATCTTCAGGTGGAAGAACGGGTAGCTGGGCTGCGGATGCGGCTGGAGATCGAGCTTGTTGCACAGGTACGTCGCGTCCTGCGTGAGCACGCAGAAGCGGAAGAGCGGAAAGACCGCCGTGTACTCCTTCTTCAACTGGAGCTCGAGCTCCGCCTCGAACTCGTCGAGCTCGTCGAGATGCGACATCAGGACGATTGTAGCCGGGCGACGATTGCTGCCAGCGGGCCGAGCCCGGGCACGACCAGCCCGGGGTCGAGCTCCATGAGCGGTTCCAGTGCGAACAGCCGCTCGTGCAGACGCGGGTGCGGAACGGTCAAGCCCGGCTCGTCGATCATCTCGTCGCCGTATAGGAGGAGGTCGAGGTCGATCGTGCGCGGGCCGAATCGGGGGCCCTCCCGCGTCCGGCCGAGCCGGTTCTCGATCGCAAGCAGCCGGGCGAGTAGCTCGCGCGGCGGGAGCTCCGTCTCTAGGGCGGCGGCCGCATTCAGGAAGCGCGGCTGGTCGGTGATCCCGACCGGGTCCGTGTCGAGAAACGACGAGACGGCCACGATCTCGACGCCGACCTCGTTGGCAAGCTGCCCGAGCGCGGCGCGCAGCATCCCCTCCCGGTCGCCGAGATTCGTTCCCAGGCCGACGTAGGCCCGCGTCACTCGGAGAGGCGAGCGCCCAGGCGCTCGGCCGTGGCTGCGGCCCACTCGGCGGGGATGCCGGGCGGCCGCGTCTTCCGCACCCGCACGCGCACGCGGGCCGCAGGGAAACGTTCGGCTAGATCGGCCGCGACCGCGGCGGCCAGCGTCTCGAGGAGGTCGAAGCGGTGCCCGCCGGACACCGCCTCGACCCGCGCCGCGACGTCTCGGTAGTCGACCGTGGCCTCGACTCGATCCTCTGCGGGCTCCCCCAGCTCGAGCGAGACGTCGAACAGGAAGGTCTGGCCCGCCTGCCGCTCCTCTTCGAGCGCGCCGTGCCGTCCGAAGACCTCGAGCCCCTGGAGCTCGACGATCACGCGAGCACCGCCCTCGCGACGGTCAGGGCCTCGACGGTCTCGCGGACGTCGTGCACGCGGAGGATGGTTGCGCCCCGCTCGAACGCGACGACGGCAGCGCCGACGCTCGCGGCCGTCGAGCCCGTCTTCGCCCCTGGATCCCCGAGCAGGCGTCCGAGGGAGCTCTTCCTCGACCAGCCGACGACGAGCGGCCTGCCGAGCGCGAGCAGGACGTCCAGACGGCGTACCAGCTCGACGTTCTGCTCGACGGTCTTCCCGAAGCCGATTCCGGGGTCGAGGCAGATCCGCTCCTCGGCGACTCCCGCCTCCACCGCAAGGCGCATGCGCTCCTCGAGGAACGCGGCGACATCGGAGGCAACGTCGTCGTACCGCGGATCGACCTGCATCGTGCGAGGCTCCCCCTGCATGTGCATCAGGCACAGATAGACGCCCGTGTCGGCGACGACCCCGGCAAGGGCCGGGTCGCCGCGCAGCGCCGTCACATCGTTGACGAGCTCGGCGCCGAGAGCGATCGCCCGACTCGCGACTTCGGCTTTCGAGGTGTCGACGGAGACAGGCGCCCCCTCGAGCGCCTCGAGCACCGGCACGACCCTGCGCAGCTCTTCGTCGATGGAGACGCCCTCCGACCCGGGGCGGGTCGACTCGCCGCCGATGTCGACAATCGCCGCGCCGGCCTCGAGCATCGCTCGCGCGGAAGCAGCCGCCTCCTCGGGCTGGAGGTTCACGCCCCCGTCGAAGAAGGAATCGGGCGTAACGTTGACGATGCCCATCACCGAGGGCCGTGGGAACCGCTGCTCGATCGGGGCCACGCTCTGTAGTTTCGCCGCCCGTGGGTAGCGGCGCGTCGGAGCGAGGGGAAGAGCCGACGACGCTCCTAAGATCAGCGCATCCGAACAACCATGAAGGAGGACTTCACCAATGTCCGAAACCGTGGCCGCGACGCCCCAGCCGCGGGCCGGGTCGCCGAGAAAAGTAGGGATCGTGATCCTCCTCTACATCGTCACCTTCGGGATCTACGGCCTCTACTGGTACTACATCACCCACGACGAGCTGAAGCGCGAGACCGGCGAGGGCCTCGGCGGGGGGATCGCGTTGTTGCTCGCCTTCCTCGTCGGCATCGTCATGCCGTTCATCACCGCAAACGAGGTCGGCAGGCTCTACGAAAGGGCCGGGAAGGCCAAGCCCGTCTCTGCTGTCACGGGCCTCTGGGTCATTCCGGGCGCACTGATCATCATCGGCCCGTTCATCTGGATCGCGAAGGTCCAGGGCGCGCTCAACAGGTACTGGGAAGGTCGGGCGTAGACGAGCCGGCGGGCCACGGGCGGGCGGGCGGCTCGGAACGCCCGCCCGCGGTTCACTGCAGGTCGAGCCCCCGCGCAGCCCACGTCCCGCCGGCGGCGAGGATCCCGCCGGCGAAGGCGACCCATGAGCCGGCGTCCAGGTTCCCGAAGTCACCCCACGCTGCACCAACCGGGAAGAAGGCGACCAATCCGAGTGCGACGAGCGTCACAGCCTGATCGACGCCACGCGTGCTCGTACCCGTGACGGTCGCCGCCCAGGCGAGGGCGGCAGCGACCGCGATCACGAGCATCACGATTCCCAGGGAATGCCCTGAGGTTTCCCAGTACGACACGCCTCCCGAGGCATCCAGGAACATCCCTGGGAAGAGCAGGCCGATTCCTGCCGCCGCCGTGAGCGAGGCGGCCGACAGGCCGCCGGGCGTGCTCCTCGGCCGGGCGGCCAGGTAGGAGCTCCCGGCGCCGATCACGATCAGACCGCCTGCTGCCAGCGCAAGCCAGGTGCCCGCGCGGGTCTGATCCCAGTCATTGAAGGCGAGCACGGCCGGCACGAACGCGTAGAACCCGAGCATGACCGCACCGACGGCGACGAGCGCCCCGTTCTGCGTTTGCGCGTAGCCGGCAACGAGCGAAAGGGCGGCGAGACACGCGAGCAGGAGGCAAAACGCACCGATCGTGCCGTCGCCGCTCCAGTAGCTCGATCCCGGAAGGGAGTCGACCCAGATGCAGACGAACGCGAGCACGACGCCGATCGCCGCGATCGCTCTACCCGCAATGGCATTCACCGAAATCCTCCTTGGAAGCTTGCCGAGTCCGGCGGAGCGTGGCAGAGGAGCCGGTCGTTAAGGAGCGACTAGGGCTTGGCGCCTTCGGGCGGAGGCGGCTGGGAGAGCGCGCCCGGCAGAGGGAACGGCTTCGGCTGAGGCCTCGGGCGCTTCGCGGGTTCGGGCTTCTTCGGCTCCTCGGCGGCGGGCGGCGTCTCCTCACGGAACACGTCCTCTTCCGGCTCGCCCGCGAGCAGGCGCTCGAACTGGTCCTTGTCGATCGTCTCCCGCTCGATCAGGATCGCCGACAGCTGGTGCAGCTCGTCCATGTGCTCGCGAAGCACCTGGTGGGCCTTCGCGTGCGCCTCCTCGATCACGCGGCGGATCTCGTCGTCGATCTCGCGCGCGATCTCCTCGGAGTAGTCCGGCTCGGCGCCCATCTCACGGCCGAGGAACGGCATGTCGTGGTTGCGGCCGAGGACGCGTGGCCCGAGCTTCTCGCTCATCCCGAAGCGCATGATCATCTGCTTCGCGGTGGAGGTGACCTTCTCCAGGTCGTTGGCCGCACCCGTGGTGACCTCGTGGAAGACGAGCTCCTCTGCAGCGCGGCCGCCGAGCGTCATCGCGAGCTGGTCCATCAACGCGGACTTCGTCGTCAGGTAGCGGTCTTCTCGCGGGAGCGAGATCGTGTAGCCGAGCGCCTGACCGCGGCTGATGATCGAGATCTTGTGCACTTCGTCGGTGTGCTCGAGGTGGTGGCCGACGAGCGCGTGTCCCATCTCGTGGTAGGCGGTGATCTTGCGCTCCTCCTCCGAGAACAGCCGCGTCCGCTTCTCGGGGCCCGCGATCACGCGCATGATCCCCTCCTCGAGCTCCTCCTGGTCGACGACCTTCTTGCCCCGCCGGGCGGCGAGCAGCGCCGCCTCGTTCACGAGATTGGCCAGATCGGCACCCGTGAATCCCGGTGTGCCGGCGGCGAGCGTGTCCAGGTCGACCTCGGTCGCGAGGGGCTTGCCCTTGGCGTGCACTTCGAGGATCTTGCGGCGGCCGTTCCGGTCGGGCCGGTCGACGACGATCTGCCGGTCGAAGCGGCCGGGGCGGAGCAGCGCTGGATCGAGGATGTCCGGCCGGTTCGTCGCCGCGATCAGGATGATGTTGTCCTTCAGCTCGAACCCGTCCATCTCGACGAGGAGCTGGTTCAGCGTCTGCTCGCGTTCGTCGTGGCCGCCGCCCAGACCGGCGCCGCGATGGCGGCCGACGGCGTCGATCTCGTCCATGAACACGATGCACGGCGCGGCCTGCTTTGCCTGCTCGAAGAGGTCGCGGACGCGCGAGGCACCCACGCCGACGAACATCTCGACGAAGTCCGAGCCCGAGATCGAGAAGAACGGCACGCCTGCCTCACCTGCAACCGCGCGCGCAAGCAGCGTCTTGCCGGTTCCGGGCGGCCCGTAGAGCAGGACGCCCTTCGGGATCCGCGCACCGAGCGCCTGGAACTTCTTCGGGTTCTCGAGGAACTCCTTGATCTCCTGGAGCTCCTCGACTGCTTCGTCCACTCCGGCGACGTCTTTGAAGCCGATCTTCGGCGAGTCCGGAGCCATTCGCTTGGCGCGGCTCTTGCCGAAGCTCATCACCTTCGACCCGCCGCCCTGCACCTGGTTCATGAGGAAGATCCAGAACCCGAACAGGAGCACGAACGGCAGCAGGGAGGTGAGGATCGACCACCAGGGGTTCGAGCCCGTGCCCTTCGAGTCGAAGTGCACGTTCTGCTTGACCAAGAGGTTCTGGAGCGTGTTCCCTGCCTGGTCGCTGGGGTAGTAGACCTTCTGCTTCGTCCCGTTCTTGAGCGTGATCTGCAGCTGGCGCTTGCCCGGGCTGAAGTTGGCGATGTCGATCGTCTGCGGGGCGGTCTCGATCCGGGAGATCACGTCCGAGGTCGTGACCTTCTTCGCAGGCTTCGACTTCGGGATCAAGGTCTGGCTCGCCAGGTAGACGAGCAGCACGATCACGATCAGAGGGAAAAGCGCGCTACGGAAGAAGCGATTCACGGTCTGTCTGTACCCCAGGGTAGCAGGGAAGATTCTTCATCCCGGCCGGGGAAGTCCTACATCCCTTCGGGTATCAGCTCCTCGCTCAGCACCCCCACGTAGGGGAGATTGCGGTAGCGCTCGGCGAAGTCGAGCCCGTAGCCGATCACGAAGCGGTTCGGAATCTCGAACCCGATCCAGCGCACCGGGACGTCGATCTCGCGGCGGGCGGGCTTGGTGAGGAGAGCGCAGACCTCGAGCGAGGCGGGCTCGCGCGACTCGAGGTTCCGCATCAGGTACGAGAGCGTCAGACCGGAGTCGATGATGTCCTCGACGACGAGGACATTACGACCCTCGATGTTGATGTCGAGGTCCTTGAGGATCCGGACGACGCCCGAGGAGTCGGTCTGCGCCCCATAGCTCGAGATCGCCATGAAGTCGACCTCGCACGGGACCGTGAGGTGGCGCATCAGGTCGGCCATGAAGAAGACGGCCCCTTTCAGCACGCCGATCAACAGCAGGTCGCGTCCTTCGTAGTAGGCGGAGATCTCCTCGCCGAGGTCGGCGATGCGCATCCGCAGGTTGTCCTCGCCGATCAGCACCTGACCGACGGCCCGCTCCAACTCGGTGTTCATCATGCGCGGCTCACCCGTACCCGTGCATCCTCCACGATCCCGGGCACCGCGACAACCTCCTTGCCGCTGACGACGACCGGCCACGAGTCGCGCTCGGCGCGCGGAACCTTCGCGTCCACGAAGACGTCCTGCAGCTTCTTGCGCCGCCCGGCGAGGCGATCGCCCGGGCGGCGCCTCCGTACCTCCAGGTGGGGAGCGCTCGCCTCGATCGTCCACGGGCCCCAGCGCACCGGCCCGTGCCCGAGCGAGATCCGGTCGTACTCTCGCGTCGCCTTCAGTCCGCTGCCCAGATCGACCGACTTGGAACCGTCGCGGCTCGAGAGCAGATCGAGCAGCGTCTCCTCCATCCCGCGCGGAAGCCGGGGCCGTTCGTCGGCGAGGCGGACGAGGTTCTGCTCCGCCGCCGGGTGGAGCCGGCGCAGGAGCGGAACGAGCTCCTCTCGGATCAGCCCGCGCAGCGTGTCTCGATTCGACGAGTCGACCCGGAACTCGAGGCCGTGCTCGCGGCAATACGCCTCGGTCTCTTCGCGCCAGACTCCGAGCAGCGGCCGGACGACACCGTCCTCACGGCGGACCTTGATCCCGCGCGTCGACCCGCTCGCGGCAAGCCGGTAGAGAACCGTCTCGACCTGGTCGGAGGCGGTGTGCCCGGTCGCCCGCAGCCCGCGGCCGGCGGTCAGCGAGTAGCGCAGCTCACGAAGAGCCGCCTCCTCGTTTCCCTGCAACGGACTGCTGCCTGCATCGACAACGTCGGCGCCGAGTCGTTCGCGGCAGAATCGCGCGTCTCCGTCGGACTCGCCCCCTCTGCGCCCGTGGTTCACGTGGAGCGCGGCCACTCGGTAGCCGAGCGTCCGCAGCGCGTGCCAGAGGCAGGTTGAATCGGCTCCGCCGGAGACGAGACAGATCACCTCGCCGCCGGGCTCGATCAGCTCATGCCGGCGAACGTGGGCTTCGATCCGATCGAGGAGCTCCATCAATGCATTGTGCCGCCGATAGGCTGGGATCGTGCTGGACGAGACGACCGAGTTCGGCGCCCACGCGGCGCGCCGCCTGCGTGAGGAGATCATCGGCTGGCTGACCACGGTCACGCCCGACGGGGCGCCCCAGCCGGTCCCGGTCTGGTTCCTCTGGGACGGAGCCGACTCGATCCTGCTCTACAGCCGCCCCGGCAAGCGGAAGCTCCGCAACATCGCGGCGAACCCGAAGGTGAGCCTCAACCTCGACAGCGACCGGGTCGACGCCGACATCGTCGTCTGCTGGGGCGAGATTCGAGTCACGGACGACCCACCGGTGGCCCAGGTTCCCGACTACATCGCAAAGTACGCCGAGCGCATTGCCGCGCTCGGGTGGACGCCCGAGAGCTTCGCCGCCGACTTCTCCGTACCGCTTCGGATCTCGCTGAGCCGCGTTCACGGCTGGTGAAAGCGCGGGGGAAACGGCCGGTTTCGCCCACGAAACCCCCTTCCCAAACCCGTCCGCACCTGTGGAGCCTCTGTGAGCCGCGCCCGCCATGTCGGTCGCGGCGACGTCAGAAAATCAAGCTGCGGTACGTAATCGTGCGCCGCATCCCGATCGACTCGTAGACGCGGATCGCCGGCCCGTTCTCCGGTCGCACGAACAGGCAGACTCGCGGCACGCGGTCGAGCAGGCGCCGGCAGAGATCGCGCATGGCGCGGCGCGCATTTCCCCGGTTCCGAGCCGACGGATCGACCCAGACCTGCTGGAGCTGTACCGCTGCCGGCGTCCAGGCCGATGCTTCGGCCTTGAACAGGATCGTCCCGTTCTCGACCCAGAGCCACGAGCGCCCTTCGCCGATCTGCGCCTGCGTCCGCCAGCGGAAGCCGTCCGCGTCTCGCTCCAGAGGGTTGAGCCCGATCTCCTCCTCGTGCGCAGCGGCGCAGGCGGGCACGAGCAGGCCGAGGTCGGCGAGTGTCGCCTCGCGGAGCCCAGTTCCTCCCGGCTCCGGGACATCATCGAGGACGTACACCGGCTGCCCCGGGCGATCCTCGCGCGGAGCCGGCATCCGCCGCGCAGCCTGCGCCCACAGCTCCCCGACCGCCCGCTCTTCCCCGATCACCATCCGTGCGCGCCCCCCTGCAGCGATTCGAGCGAAGACGCCGCATCCGTCGCCGGACGGGACGACGTTCGCCCCGAGATGACAGAGCGCGCTCAAACGACCGTTCGAGGACACCCCCGCGAAGCGACCGAGCCCACGCCGGGCAACGTCCTCGAGGAAGACGCGCTCGACGGGATCCTCGGCGCAGAAGTCCAGGATCTGCTGGAGGGTCGGCTCGACCGTAGCGGACACTTCACCCCGCCTTATATCGCGCGGTGCCCCTTCCAGTAGAGGAGCCCAGCTTCTGGGTCGCTAGCACCAAGCCGGAGGCCCCGCGTGATGGCGAGCCAGAAGCGGGCATCCTTTGCTGGAAGGGGCACTAGCCCGTAGGCTTCCGCCCGATGCCGATTCACCTTCGAGCCGAGCCTGGGGACTACGCCGACGGCTGCCTCCTTCCCGGGGACCCGCTGCGTGCGAAGTACATCGCCGACACGTTCTTCGAGGACGCCGTGCAGGTCAACGGCGAGCGGGGCATGCTCGGCTTCACCGGCACCTTCCGTGGCAAGCGCGTCTCCGTCCAGTCCAGCGGGATGGGCTGTCCATCCGCCGGGATCGTGATCGAGGAGCTGGCGATGCTCGGCGTGAAGAAGATCCTCCGCGTCGGGACGTGTGGCGGGCTCCAGCCCGACCTCGACATCGGCGACCTGATCGTCGCGCTGTCGGCAACGCCGGCCGACACGACGCCGCTCCATCTGATCGGCAACGAGCCCCACGCGCCCACCGCCGATTGGGAGCTCGTCCACGGAGCCGTCCACCACGCCAAGGAGCAGGGCAAGAAGGTTCGCGTCGGTCCGATCGTCTCCAGCGACGTCTTCTACAACCCGGACATGAACCAGTACCAACGCTGGAGCGACCGCGGGATCCTCGCCGTCGAGATGGAGGCGGCCATGCTCTTCACCCTCGGCGCCCTGAAGAAGGTCCAGACCGGATGCCTGCTGATCGTCAGCGACGTGGTCGTGGCCGGCGAGTTCGTCCGCATCTCCGACGAGGACATGCAGCGGGCCGTCGACCAGATGACCGAGCTCGCGCTCGAGACGGTCACCGATTAGCAGAACCGTCTTTCTCGTCAATCCCGCGTCGGACAACGGCGCAACCGGGCGTCGCTGGCCGGAGCTCGCCCGGCGTGCCGACGCCCGCGGCCTGCGGGGCGACGCGCTGGTGTCCGAGCGCCCCGGCCACCTCGCCCAGCTCGCCGCCGAAGCCGCCCGCGCCGGTGCGACGAAGCTCGTCGTCGTCGGTGGCGACGGCACGGTACACGAGGTCGTGGACGGGCTCTTGCAGGCACGTGTAGGCGACGCCGTCGAGCTCGGCCTCCTTCCCCTCGGCACCGGCAAGGACGTGGCGCGCAGTCTCCGTGTCCCGCGCCGGCTGGACGCGGCGATCGACGTCGCGCGAAGTGGCCGTGTCCGCACAATCGACGTCGGGCGGGCGACGTACACGACGGCCGCTGGAGAGGTAACTGCCCACTTCGTCAACTTCGCCGGCGCCGGAATCAGCGGCGCGATCGCGGACCGCGCGAACCGAACGACGAAGGCGTTCGGCGGCAGGCTCTCCTTCCTCTTCGCGACGATCGTGGTCTTCAGCCGGTGGACGCCGACGGAGATGACGCTCGAGATCGACGGACAGCAGCGCCGAGCCAGGCTCCACGAGGCGCTCGCGATGAACGGCGACTACACCGCTGGCGGGATGTGGGTCGCGCCAGAGGCGGCTCTCGACGACGGACGCTTCGACGTCGTGCTTCTCGGCGATTTCACCAAGCGGGAGTTCGTGACCACGTTCCCGAAGATCTACCGCGGCCGTCACGTCTCCCACCGGAAGGTCGAGATCGTCCGAGCGCGCGAGCTACGGGTCGATGCGCCGGCGCCGCTACCGGTCGTGCTCGACGGCGAGCAGCCCGGGACGACGCCCGTGCGGTTCGAGCTCGTGGCCCGCGTCCGCGTAGCTGCGACTTAGAATCGAGAATGAAGCCTTGTACCGCCGGGCCGCGCTGGGCGGCGCGATGCTTCGTCCTCAGTCGCCCCGATATGCCCGCATATCGGGGCTCCCTGCGTCCTTGCCTCGCACTCGCCCATCACGCCCCGGACGACGAAGCGTCATTCTGAAACGAGTTCTTAGCCGGTCTTACGCGTCCGCGTGGACGAGCTACGTGGCGCCGCCGACCGCGTCGGTCGGGTGCTGGGGCGCGCGCGCCCCGCCGGCTTCGAGAGCTCGTCAAGACGGCGTTCGAGCTCCGCTACGCGTCGCTCCAACGGATCGAGGCTGCGCATGCGCTTGGCGAGCTCGTCCACACGATCGCGAAGGGCATTGGCCGCCTCCACGAACCTGGGTCCGCCGGGCAGCTCCGTCAGCCGCTGAAGCGCTTCCTCGCCGGTGTGGGCAAGCCGGCTGATCACGTCCGATTGCTGCTGCTTTCGTTGAGGCATGACGGAGACACTACCGCCGACGGCGCTCCGAAGCGAGCCGCCGGGAGCGCTCGGCGTCCCCATGCCTCCTAGGGCCGGATGATCACCGGCGTCCCGCCGTCGGTGGCGGCGAAGAGCTTCTGGAGCGTCCTGTTCCGGACCCGGATGCACCCGTTCGAGACCGCGCGGCCGATCGACCACGGGGCGTTCGTTCCGTGGATGCCGATCGGCCCTCCCTGCGCCCAGCCGGTGAGCACCGGGGAAAAGGCCGAGATTCCAAGAGCGGCCGGCCCAAAAGGCCCGGTTGAGTCGGCTACGACGATCCGCTGGTTGACATAGAAGCGACCCACCGGTGTGGGCGTCGCAGGGGAGCCCACGGCAACGGTCGTGGCGAGTCTCAGCTTGCCGGCGCGGAAGAGCTCGAGCTTCCGCTCGGAGAGGTCGACGACGATCCGCGTCCTCACCCGCTGAACGACGACGGCACTGGGCCGCACGTAGCCGACGAGGCCGTTCGGACGCATCGGCAGCTTCACGCGATACCACGATGCGCCGCAGTTCTTCCCCACGACCGCGCCGACGATCAGGAAGGTGGTCGGGTAGCCGTTCTGGTTGAGCCTGCCGAAGCGCACGAGCCGGCCACCGTCAGGCCTCCGGTACGCCTCTACGGCGCCGTTCGCGACGGCCGCGTACGACGTCGTCTGAGTGCCGACCCGGTGGAGGACGTTGGCGCGACACCGGCCCGCGGGCGCGCCGGCGGCCGTCGGAGTCGCGAACGCCGATCCGACTGCTGCTGCGACAAGCAAGGCGACCGGACCCAACTTCGCGATTCTACTGGCGTCCATACTCGTGATGAGTAGAGCACCGAGATCCCGCGTTCACCGCCACCGCGAAGTGACCCGGCACGCATTGGGCCAGCGCCAAGGCATCCCGTACGAGCTCGAACGCGTCGTCTGCTCGACCTGCGGGCGGGTCCTGGACGAGCGCCCGCTCAAGCGGACGGCCGCGTAGCGACGGTCGCGGCCAGCGTCTCGCCTGCGGGGGCGTCGATCACGAGGTCGGCCCTCCGGTCGTACGGCGTCGGGCCCTTGTTCACGATCGCCAGCTTCGCGCCGCTCGCCAGCGCCTCCTCCGGCAATCCCGCCACGGGGTAGACCTCCAGCGAGGACCCGATCACGAGCACAAGACCGGCCCGGCGGACGAGGCTGGACGCCCGCTCCAGCTCCACCTGCGGCAGGAGCTCGCCGAACATGACGACATCCGGCTTGAGAACGGCGCCGCAACTCGCACACGCCGGGACCGGCAGGAGCTCGAGCACTCGCTCGAAGTCTTCGCGACGGCCGCAGACGAGACAGCTTGCCGTCCGGATGGAGCCGTGCACCTCGACTACCTCGCGTGAGCCGGCGAGGTGATGGAGGCGATCGACGTTCTGGGTAATCACCGCCTCGACCAGACCACGTCGTTCGAGCTCGGCGAGCGCCTTGTGCGCCTGGTTCGGCCTGGCGTTCTGCAGCACACCAAGCCGCTTGGAGTAGAAGTCCCACACCTTCGCCGGATCGCGCCGGAACGCATCGATGGTCGCGTACTCCATGGGGTCGTAGTCGCGCCAGATCCCCGTCGGCGAACGGAAATCCGGAATGCCGCTCTCCGTCGAGACGCCCGCGCCCGTGAGGACGACGCAGGGCTGAGATTCGCGAATGAGCTGCGCCAGACGCGCCGCGGTCACGCACGCGATAGTACGCGGGTGCCCCCGGACGGCTTCCACTTCTCGACAGAGATCTCCGTCCGCTTCGCGGAGACGGACGCCCAGGGCGTCGCGCACAACGCTGCGTACCTCGTCTGGTTCGAGGTCGCCCGCATCGCCTACCTCGCTCGGTTTCGGGACGGCTACAAGCAGCTTCAGGCGGACGGCTACGAGGCGCTGACGACCGAGTCGCACGTCCGGTACCTGACGCCGCTTCACTTCGACGATCGCGTCCGGATCCACGCACGCTGCGTCGACGTCCGCGGCGCGCGGTTCCGCTACGAGTACGTGCTCGAGCGCAGCGGCGAGATCGTCGCCGACGGCTGGACGCAGCACGCAGTCGTCGACAGGGTGAGCTTCCGGCCGACCAGGTTGCCTTCCTGGCTCGCCGAGGCAGTAGCCGACGCCGAGGTCTAGAGCCTCTTAGCCGGTCGCGCCCGGCCCGGTGCCGGTCGTCGTCGTGCTCGTGTCGGTCGGGGTTGTGCTCGTCGTACCGGTCGGGACGAGCTCCGTCGGCAAGTACGTGCTCGGGTCGACCGGCTTCGGCTTGGGCGCCGGCTTCTTCGTCCCGACGCGGATCACCTGCTTCTCGCCCACGTAGCTCGAGTACCAGGTGTTCTCGTAGAGCAGCTTGCCGTCCTGGTTGTACACGCGCCGTGTGACGCTCGTCGCGAGCGGCGGCGAGCCGGACTCCTCGACCACGCGCTTGCCCTTGAGCAGCTTGGGATCCTTGACGATCTTCGTCGGCACGGCGCCCGTGGTGCGACGCGCGGCAGTCTCGCTCTCGACCCGGCGATGCTGCGGCGTCCCGTACAGGTTCACGCTCAGCGTGCTGGAGCTGACGAAGGTGCGGAGCAAGAGCCAGTGATCCGTGTCGTTCACGAACTTGAGGTCGGTATCGGGGTAGTTGACGGTTGCGTCGCGACCCTGCGGGTAGTGGCTGATGTAGAGGGCGTGGTTCGTCCGATCCGTGATCGGCAAGCCCGCCTCGTAGGCCGCGTTGAAGACGGTCGTCGAGACCTGGCACGTACCGCCGCCGAGACCGTTCTGGAGCTCGCCGTTGATGATCACCGGCGCTTCGAGGAGTCCCTTCGCGGCGTTGCGCTCACCGGTCGTGGCGTTGAACGAGAACTCCTTCCCGGGTGCGATCAGCGTGTTGTCGACGAGGTGGGAGACGACCTCGACGTTGTGGATCCGGTTCGGCACGCCGCCGTACGAGGTCGTGTAGCTGCCGACGATGCCGGTGATCCCCATCGCCTTCGCGTCCTCGGTCGTACGCTTTGCAGGCTGCGTGGCGACGGCGATCGGCGCGGTACGGTTCAGGCGTCGTAGCCCGGCACCGAGCATCGCCGTGGCCGTCTTGGGAACGTCCAGCACGCGCGCGTCCGTCGAAGGCTTGATCACGATCCCGCCGGCGGTGACGACGAACCGGGCGTCGTGAGCGGGCGTGTTGACGACCTTCTGGAGCCGCTCGAAGTACCCGTCCGCGCCGGGACCTCCGATTCGCACCTTCGTCGCGCCGTCCGACGGAAGCTTGAGCAGCGTCGCCATCCGCCAGCGCGGAATTCGGTACCGCGTCGGCCCGAGCGTCATCACGACCGGCGCCGAGACGACCGCCCGTGCCTGCGTAAGCGCCTGAGCGAGCATCTGCCCGGTCACCCTCGGCTCGTCGGCCTTCAACGGCAACGTCACGCGGGCCCCCCGGGCCAACGAGGAGAGAGCGGCGACGATCTCGTCCGCCGCTGCGTCCCGGTCGAGCACGCGGCCGGCGCGCGCGGGAACGATCGCCGGGGTGAGCCCGCGCAGAGCGACTGCTGCTTCACGGTGCGGCACGTCGACCCGCGCGCCGATTCGCGCGAGCGCTGCCTTCAGCTCGGCCTTGCTGTAGGACGCCCGCGCGGCGACGTCCTCTCCGAAGATGCGGAGCCTGAGCCGCCGAAAGCCGCGCAGCGGGGCGAAGCCGTCGCCGTCGTTTCGTGCCGCGTCAACCGCAGCCGCCCAGTCCGAGCGCAGGCCGATGTCGGCCGCCTTGAGCCTGAAGATGTGGCCGTCGGCGACGAACGAGACCGGCGCGCCGCGAGTCGCGCGCGGCTCGACGCTCGAGCGTTCGCGTCGCCTGGGCCGTGGACATGCCCCCGACGTCGACCCCGTCGATCTGGACGCCGCGGGCGAGCGTTGCGGGCGAGCCGGCGTAGACGATCGAGGCAGCGACCAAGCCGGCGACGACGAGGAGCAACGCCCCATACGAGATCCGCCGGATCCGGCGCGCGCGGGCCTGACGCTTTCGGCGCAGGTAATACGTGGAATGGGTGACTCCTGCCTCCAGGCGCAAGGCTCGAAATTCTACTGATGAGCGCGGCGTCCTCTAATCGCCCGAAAAGGTGGGTCTCTCTCCTTCGAGGAAGGCCTTCACCCCGGTCTTTGCATCCTCGGACGCCAGCGCTTCGCGGAACGCCTCGCGTTCGACGGCCAGTCCCTCCTGAGACCAGGCTGCTCGAATCGCACGTTTGATCCCGCGCAGCGCGATCGGCGCCTGGCGTGCGAGCCGGATGGTGTAGTCCCGCGCCTTCTCCTCGAGCTCGACGGGCTCGACCAGGAAGTGGACGAGCCCTGCTTCGGCCGCCTCCTCTGGAGACAGCTGGAGCCCTTTCATGATCAGCTCCGTGGCTCGGCCCGCGCCGAGCAGTCGCGTGAGCCGCTGCGTGCCGCCGGCTCCGGGCAGCAGCCCGAGGCGGACCTCGGGCAACCCGATGAGCGCACCGTCCGCGCGAGCGAGGAAGCGAAAGTCGCAGGCGAGCGCCAGCTCGAGCCCTCCACCGAGGGCATGCCCGTTGATCGAGGCAACAGTCGGCTGTGGCAGCTCCGCGAGCGCCGTGAAGACGTCCTGCGCGCGGAGGGCCCGCTCGATCCCACCGGCGGTGACGCGCTCGAACTCGTGAATGTCCGCGCCGGCCATGAAGACGCCTTCGACGGCGCTCCGAACGAGGACTGCGCGAGTCACGCCGTCCCCGGTGAGCTGTTCGGTCGCACCGGCCAGCTCCGTCAGCACCTGCTCGTCGATCGCGTTGAGCGGCGGCCGGTCGATCGTGACCACCGCGATCTGCTCGTCCGGGAAACGCTCGACGTGGACGACGGCGCCGCTCACAGCCGGACGAGTATCGCAGGGCGGCCCGGGTGTGGCGGGTCGCCCCTGCGATGGACTGGGCTCAGCGAGGCTGGAGCTGCGCGACCTGGAGCACGACGACTCGGCCGAGGGCCGACTCGCTGTCGAGCGTGTCCGGATCCGACGCTGCGATATCTCCGCTGACAGCGAACGAGAACGTCCCGGGCGTCGCCTTCGCGGCCTTCAGGTCGACCTGGAGCGACGCCGTGCCCGCGCCGGCCGTGAAGCTCTCGGTTGTCGTGCCGATCGCCTTCCCGGCGGCGTCCGAGACCGTGACGCTGTACTGGGTGCCGTTCACACCGAGCGCTGCCAGCGAGGGATGCGACAGGGTGACCTTCAGCTGAGCAGTCGTCGACGGCACGTTGGCGGTGAACGTCCGGGTATCGGTCACACCGAACAGGGTCGCGCGAGGCGCGTCCCACGTCCAGAAGCCCGAGGTCGGCACCTTGAACGGGATCCCGCGGAGGGCGTTCGAGTCCTTCGAGCTCTGCGTCTTCGGGAGGTTCTTCATCGCCGACTTGTCCCTGACCAGGCTGACAGCCGAGGCGAGGTCGATCCGGCCGTAGCCGACTTCCCAGAAGGGTGCGCGGGTCCCGTCAGCCCGCGTGACCGGAGCAGCGCTCACCTCGAGCGCGCTGCGGACCTGGTCGGGCGTCATGCTCGGGTTCGCCTGCAGCAGAACAGCAGCCGCGCCGGCGGCATGCGGTGACGCCATGCTCGTCCCGGAGGCGGTGGTGTTCTCGCCGGGCGGGCACGGGCCAACGGCAGTCCCTGCGGTGTCGCACGTCGAGGAGATCTCGTCGCCCGGAGCCGTGACATCGGGGTGGTACACACCGATTCGGTCTCCCGTGAAGACGGTGTGGCCGCCGGCGCCGATGGTGACCGGCTGCGAGTTGTCGAACATCAGGCCGTTCGACGAGAACGAGGCTCGGACGTGTTCGAGGTTCTCGGCTGCCACCGACGTCACCCACGGAGCCTCCGAGAACGGGTTGAGCCCCATCTCCACCTCTTCGCCGCCGCTGTTGCCGGCGGCGAAGATCACGTTCACGCCCAGGTCGGCGACCGCGCGCGTGGCGACCGCCACCGGCGAGCGGGGATCGAACTGCTGGAACGAGTTGCCCCACGAGTTGTTGATCACCCTGACGCCCCAGAGGTTGGGCTGGTCGAGAAGATGGTCGTACGCGGTGACGACCGCCGTCGTGAAGATCACCTCGCCGACCGAGTAGCAGACGAGGTTCGCGTCGGGCGCCACGCCGATGTGATCCGGCGACGTGTGGCCGTCCGCCGCGATGATCCCGGCGACGTGCGTCCCGTGCCCCGACCCGAGGTCGCTGTTCTGGTACGGGCCCAGCTCGACCGGGACGACGATCGTGGTGCTCGAGTCCGGCGTCACGTTCGCGTACTCGGCGCTGTACAGCTTCACGTTGTGGACGACGTGGTCGGCGAGGTCGGGGTGGCTCGCGTCGCACCCGGAGTCGACGACCGCGACCGTGATGCCCTTCCCGGTAAAGCCCTTCGAGCGGGGAATCGCGGCACCCATCGCGTCCGCCGAGGACCGGTCGAAGTACTGAAGGCGCTCGTCGGGGTAGACGTCGTCGGCGACGCCGCCGTCCACCGCGGCGTCGATCGATGCCACCGGACCGCGCACGAGTGCGAGCGGGAGGTGCTTCATGGGCTGGACCGTGAGCCCCAATGCCTGCAGCGTGGCGACGTCGGCCGCGGTCGGCATCGAGCTGAACGTGGCGATACCCCGGACGACCGACGTCGGGTCGAACGAGGCGTCGAGACGGTCGAGTCCGATCGTCTCAGTCGCCGACGTCGAGCTGCCGAAGGCGACTGCGCCGGTGGCGAGCATGGCCGTGAATCCGGCGACGAGCGCGAGCAACGACAGGCGGATCCTGGTCTTCGTCGTTCTCCCGACGGTGCGATCGACAGCCGTCTCCCGACTCACCTGCATGGGTTGCCTCCTCACGAACTTGCCACCATTCTCCGTGGAAGCGACTTGCTACCACTTCGAGGGGTGTCACTGGGTTGGGGGAAAATAGCACACGACTTCGAGGAAGTCGAGCCTTCAACGAGGGATGGGTGCTACGAGATACGCCCTGGTTCCCTAGAAGGTGAACAGCTCGATCCCGCCGCTCACGTTCAGGCCCACGCCGGTGATGTAGGACGCGAGGTCGGAGCAGAGAAACGCGATCGCATGTGCGATGTCTTGCGGCTCGCCCGGCCGCCGAAACGCCGTGCGTCTGATCATCCGCTCGTTCATCTCGGGATTGCCGAACTTGAACGCTTCCGTCCCGATGATCCCCGGCACGATCGCGTTGACAGTGATCCCGTGCCTGGCCCCCTCGAGCGCGAGCGACTTGGTCAATCCGAGCAAACCCGCCTTCGTCGTCGAGTAGCTCGCCTGGCCGAAGCCGCCGAGCGTCCCCGCGACCGAGGCCATGTTCACGATCCGTCCCCACCCTCGCTCGCGCATGTGCGGCCACGCCGCCCGTGAGCAGTTGAAGGCGCCGGTCAGGTTGACGCGCAGGTCTCGCTCCCAGAGGTCGGGCGACTGGTCGCCGATCTGGGCGACGTGGTCGAGCGTGCCGGCGTTGTTGACGAGGATGTCGATCGAGCCGAACTCCCCAACGCAGCGCGCCACTGTCGACTCGACCTGTGCCGGATCGGTGACGTCGCACTTGACCGCCGCCGCCCGCCTCCCCATCGCCTGGATCTCTCGCGCGGTCGCCTCCGAGTAGACGAGCCCTTGCGCCCTCGCGACTTGGGCGAGTGGGCCGTATCGCTCTGCCTCCTCGTCCGTGGTCTCAGACTCGACCTGGATGTCGGCGATCACGACGTCTGCGCCCGCGCCGGCCAGGGTCAGGGCGTCGGCTCGTCCGAGCCCGCGCGAGCCTCCGGTGACGAGGGCGACTCGGCCCGACAGATCGATCTCGAGCGCCATCGGTGAGGAGCACTAACCTCTCGGGATCAGCACGTCGCGGGCGATCACGAGCCTTTGGATCTGGGACGTGCCCTCGTAGATCTGGTAGAGCTTCGCGTCGCGCATCAGCTTCTCGACGGGATACTCCTTGATGTACCCGTAACCGCCGAAGATCTGAACTGCGTCGGTCGTGACCTCCATGGCGGTGTCGGCGGCGAACCGCTTCGCCATCGACGAGTACAGCGTCGCCTTGCGGCCCCACCCGGCGTCGAGCATCCAGGCCGCCTGCCAGGTGAGCAGGCGCGCGGCTTCGATCTTCGTCGCCATGTCCGCGATCAGGAAGCTCACGCCCTGGTGCATCGCGATCGGTTGCCCGAAGGTCACGCGCTGCTTCGAGTAGTCGCACGCGTACTCGAAGGCCGCCCGCGCGACGCCGACGGCGCCGATCGCGGTTCCCGGCCGCGTGCCGTCGAGGGTCTGCATCGCGATCTTGAACCCGTCGCCTTCTCCCCCCAACCTGTTCGCGGCAGGCACGACGACGTCGACCATCGAGAAGGCGGACGTATCGGTCGACCGCTGGCCCATCTTGTCGAGGTGCTTCTCGACCGTCACGCCCGGCGCGTCCATCGGGACGACGAACGCGGAGATGCCGCGGTGTCCCTGATCCGGGTCGGTCTTCGCGAACACGACCGTCCAGGTCGCGTGGCCCGCGTTCGTGATGAACGTCTTCGACCCGTTGACGACGTACTCGTTGCCCCTGCGAACGGCGGTCGACTTGATGCGCGCCACGTCGGAGCCGGCATCCGGCTCGGTCAGACCGAACGAGCACAGGATGGGCTCGTCGATCAACGGCGGCAACCACGCGCGCCTCTGCTCGTCGGTTCCCGCGATCACGACCGGCCCGGCGCCGAGGCCGTTGGCGGCGATCGCGGTCCCGATTCCGGAGCAGCCCCAGCAGAGCTCTTCGCCGACCAGGGCGCCTTCGAGGAGGCCGAGCTCCGGCCCCCCGTACTCGGCCGGTACGTGCAGGTTCATCAGACCGATCTCGTGGGCCTTCGCGATCAGGTCGGCCGGGTGAGTCTGGTCCTCGTCGTACTCCGCCGCCTTGGGTCGAACCTCTTTCGCCGCGAACTCGTGGGTGAGCTCGCGCAGCGCCCGCTGCTCCTCACTGAGCGCGAACGACAACGCCGCAAGCACGTGCTCTGTCGTCGACATCCTCGAGCCTCCGCCGATTGACTAGTCAGTCAATAGTAGGAAGCGCCCCGTCCACGCGCAACTTGAAATCGCCGTCGAGCCCCGGTTCAATCGGGCCGTGACGACCGTCGCGGCCGCTCCGCCCCAACGACGACCAGCCTGGCATCTCTTCATCCCGCTGCTCGGCGGCCTGATCGTCGCCGAATCGCTCGGCATCCTGGCCCGCGAGCTGGTGATCTCCCCCAGTGCCTATCCAGGACCGTGGTTTCGCCTGTTCTTCAGCGACACCCTTCATCTCAAGGCGTGGCTTGCGCTCGCCGCCGCGACGCTCGGAGTCACACAGCTCTTCACGGCCGCGTGGATCTTCAGGAAGCTGCCGTGGGCGCGCCCGAAGTTCGTGAACGTCGTCCATCGCTGGTCCGGGCGCCTGGCGTTCCTGCTGACGCTCCCGATCGCCTACCACTGCGTGTTCAAGCTGGGCTTCCAGACGTACAGCACGCGAGTCGCCGCGCATTCGTTCTTCGGCGTCGCCGTCTACGGCGGACTGACGACCAAGGTCCTGCTCGTGCGGATGCACCGCTTCCCGGCCTGGGCGCTCCCGATCGCGGGTGCGCTGCTCTTCGCAGCCCTGATCGGCGCCTGGTGGACGAGCTCGTTCTGGTTCCTGCGTCAGGTCGGAGGTGGCACGTAGTACTAGACTCGCCGCGTGGACTTCGCGCTCACCGACGAGCAGCAGCTGATCCAGGAAACGGTTCGAGCCTTCGTCGACGACCGCGTCCTGCCGGTCGCGATCGAGAACGACATCAACCACAAGCTCGATCTCGAGCTGATCGAAGGCATGGCCGAGCTGGGCATCCTCGGGATCGTCATCCCCGAGGAGTACGGCGGCGCGGGTCTCGACTTCGTCGCGGAAGCGCTCGCCTGCGAGGAGATCGAGCGCGGCGAGGCCGCGTTCCGCACGCTGATCTCGGTCCACGTCGGGCTGAACTCGCTCTCGTTGCTCAAGTACGGCACGGAGGAGCAGAAGCAGCGCTACCTGGTCCCGCAGGCGAAGGGCGAGAAGCTCGGCTGTTTCGGCCTCACCGAGCCTGGCGCCGGCTCGGACGTCGCCGCGATGCGGACGACCGCCCGCCGCGAGGGCGACTCCTACGTGCTCAACGGCCAGAAGAACTGGATCTCGTACGCGACGACGGCCGACAACCAGCTCGTCGTCGCGAAGACCGATCCGGACGCCGGCCACAAGGGCATGACCGCCTTCATCGTCGAACGCGATTGGGCCGGCGTGACCACGCGCGAGACCGAGAACAAGCTCGGCGTCTGGGCAGGCTCGACCGGCGAGCTCTTCTTCGAGAACGTCGAGGTCCCCGCCGAGAACCGCCTCGGAGACGAAGGACAGGGCTTCGAGATCGCCATGCACTCGCTCGACCAGGGCCGCTTCACGGTCGCCGCCGGCGCGTGCGGCGTCGTCCGCGCCTGCCTCGAGCGCTCGGTCGAGTACGCGCGCGAACGCGAGACGTTCGGCGAGGCGATCGGCCGCTACCAGTTCGTCCAGGACATGATCGCGACCATGGTGCTCGGCTACGAGACGTCGAAGCTGCTCGTCATGCAGGCCGCCTGGATGAAGGACCAGGGCAAGCGGAACACGCGCGAGACCTCACTGGCGAAGTGGCACGCGACCGAATCGGCCTTCGAGGCCGCCCACCTCGCGATCCAGGTGCACGGTTCGTACGGATACTCGGCCGAGTACGGGATCGAGCGGTACTTCCGCAACTCCCGCGCACCGATCATCTACGAGGGGACGACCCAGATCCACAAGATGATGCAGGCCGAGCACGCGCTCGGCTACCGGCGGCTGAACGGGCATACCGGGGAGATGGCCCCGCTCGTCGCCTGGGGGCCGCCGGCGCTCGCGAAGGCCTGACCTAGCCTTCGTCCTCGCCCTCGAAGTAGTCGACTTCGGCGTCCTCGCGGAGGAGCCTGCCGATGCCCTCGCCGAAGATCCCAACCTTGCCGCGGTCAGGGTAGAAGCAGACCTCGTTCACGGACGCCGTGTCCTTATTCTGTCGCGGTGATCGCCGTCGCGCTGACGACCTTGGCTCTCGGGTTGCCTCAGCACGGAGTCGTCGTCCCGGGCAAGAGCTTCGGCGGACTGCGACTCGGCGCGCCGGGAGCACAGGTCGAGGCCTCCTGGGGCAAGCGCCACTCGAGCTGCCAGGGTTGCTCCCGGCCGACCTGGTACTTCACGTACAAGCGGTTCGAGCCGCAGGGCGCCGGCGTCGCCTTCGTCCGCGGCGCGGCGAGCTCGTTCTTCACGCTCTGGTCGCCGGCCGGCTGGCACACGAACCGCGGACTGACGATCGGCGATCAGGAAGCCCGGATCACGAAGCTCTACGGAACGCTGCCCCGCGCCGAGTGCGGAACGTACTCGGCGCTCGTCCTCCGCCGGGGCGGCGCGGACACGCAGTTCTACGTCTACCGCGGGCGAGGTCTGGGGCTTCGGCATCAGCTCGGCTGGGGCTCCACCCTGCCACTAGGCTCCTCGACGCCGATGAGCGACGCGACGAGCGGGATCGCGGCCAGCACCGGCACGGCGCAGACCGGCCAGAGCACCTCGTAGCCGTCCGTGCTCTCGAAGTAGGGCGACAGCACGTCGATCATCACGCCTGCGACCAGCGGACCGATCAGGAGGCCGAGGCCCTTCGTCGTCGTCGCGAGGCCGGAGATCGCCCCTCGGTGCTGCGGTGGCATCAGCTTGAAGAGGAGCGCCCAGGAGAGGGTCATCACCGTACCGCCCGCAACCGAGACCGGCAGGATCAGCCCGTAGTACCAGTCGTGCCACTCGCGGGCGAGCCCCGCGACGAGCAGCCCCGCACCGTAGACGAACGAGGCGCCGAAGATCACGCGAGCCAGGCCGAAACGGTCGCCGAGGGGGCCGGCGCCGACCGCGGCGATCACATACCCGACCGCCACCGCAGCGAGGACGGCCGAGGACATCGTCTGGGACTGCCCGAGTCCTCGTGTGATGTAGAGGACGACGAACGTCCGCATGGCGGCGAAGGTCCCCTCCCACGCTGCGTTCGCGAACAGGAACCTGCGAACCTCGGGAACCTCGTGGAAGACCTGCCAGCTCGTCCTCACGTAGCTGCGGACGCCGCGGAAGACACGCGAGCCCTCGCCGGCCGCCTCTCGGACGAGCAGGATCACGGAACCGCAGGCCGCGGACGTCGCGACCGCGGCGAGCAAGAACGGCGCCGGGCGCCAGACGTGGAAGAGAAAGCCGCCGCCGACCAGTGCCGCACCCAGTGCGACGCCGCGCATGACGTGCTGCACCCCCTGCGAGCGGCCGTACATCCGCTCGTGGAGCACGTCCGGGTAGAGCCCGCGGTACGGCGGCTCGTACACGTAGTAGGCGAAGAAGAACGCGAGGACGATCAGCGTCACCGTCCAGATGTTCGGCATGAAGGCGAGAATCGCCAGGCAGAAGCCCATCGGCCCGAGAGCGGCAAGCATGAACGGCCGACGGCGGCCCATCGGCGTCTGAAAGGTGTCGCTCCAGGGACCGATCACGACCGGCAGCGACAGTGCGAAGACCCCTTCGGCCGCGAGCACCGCGGCGATCATCGTCTTCGAGTCGGTGAAGCGCTCGAGCAGCGGCGGCAGGTACGCGGCGGTGGTCGTGATCGAGAACGCGAGACCGAACGCGCCCAGACCGAGGATCCAGACGAGACCCCTGCGGTCGAGCATCAGCGCGCTCAGTGCCCCTTCCAGTAATGCTTTCGAGCTTCTGGGTCGCTCGCACCAACCGATGCAAGGACGCAGGGAGCGCCGATATGCAGGCATATCGGCGCGACTGAGGACGAAGCAGCGGGCCGCGTGAGAGCGGGCCAGAAGCCGAAGGGTATTGCTGGAAGGGGCACTAGACGAGAATTCCTTCGCAGAGCAACTCGACGACAGTGTGCTCCGCCGCGGCGACGTCCCCGTCGCCGTCAGGCAGCTGTCCCAGGACCCAGCCCGTGAGGATCTCCTCGATCGCCCCGTAGAAGATCCACGACGCGAGCCTCGGATCGAGATCGGCACGGAAGACGCCCTCCTGCTGGCCGCGGGCGACGATCCGCTCGATCGCTCTGAACGCTTCGCCCAGCTTGTCGACCCTGCTCTGTACCTGAGGGCTCCTCGCGACCTCGCGGACGAGCACCCGAACGAGGTCGGGGTTGCGTCGCCACGAGCGGAGCAGAATCGCGGCGACGTGACTCAACCGTTCTCGAGGCGACTCGTCTGCCACCTCGACACCCCTGAGGGCGTCCAGCACCTCGCTCCACGTGTCGCTCAGAATCGTCTCGAGCACCTCTTCCTTCGAAGAGAAGTAGTGGTAGAGCAGGCCGTGGGCCACGCCGGCCTCCTCGGTGATGTCGCCGACGCGGCAGCTGTGGTACCCCTTGCGTGCAAACACGTGCACGGCCGCATCGAGGATCTGCCGCCGCTTCTCCTCCTGGGCGATTGACCGGTCAGTCAAGGCTTGCTCAATATAGGCCGTGCAACCGCTGGCGAACGCGCTCGTCATCGACTTCACCTGGTATCTCCCCGGCCCGTTTGCGAGCCGGGAGCTGCAGCGTCTCGGAGCACGCGTCGTCAGGATCGAGCCCCCTGAGGGCGATCCGCTGCGAGCGACCATGCCCGCCTGGCACGACGCAGTGAACGCGGGCAAGGAGTCGGTCGTCTGCGACCTGAAGGCGGATCCGGCACTGGCCAACGCGCTGTGCGCGCGGGCGGACGTCGTGCTCGAAGGGTTCCGGCCCGGGGTGCTCGCACGCCTCGGCGTCACGGTGCCGGGTACTGCAGTGCTCTGCTCGGTCACCGGCTTCGGCCTCGACAACCGGCATGAGCAACGTGCCGGTCACGACCTGAACTACCTCGGCTGGGCGGGCGTGCTCGCCGACACCGCCCCCGCGATGCCTCCGACGCAGAGCGCGGACCTCTCCGCGGGGGGACTCGCCGCCGCGCTCGAGGTCGTCGCCGCCCTCCTCGAGCGAGAGCGGACCGGCCGTGGCGCACGACTCACCGTGTCGATGACTCACGGCTCGCACCGGCTCGTCGCTCACCGCCTCGAGAGCCTGCCAGAGCGCATGCTGACGGGCGGGTTGGCCTGCTACCGCATGTATGCGACCGCCGACGGCCGCTGGCTGACCGTGGCCGCGCTGGAGCCGAAGTTCTGGTGCCGCCTCTGCGAAGTGGTGGAGCGGCCCGAGCTCGCCGAGCGGCAGTTCGAGCCCGATCAGGAATCGGTCGCAGCTCTGCTCGCGGAGGCCGTCGCCGCGCGCCCGCTGGACGAATGGCTCGCGCTGACGGACGCCGAGGACGTCTCGGCCGGACCGGTCTGGACGATCGCGGAGGCCGCGGCCGAGTTCGGGTTCGAGCGTGCGGGCCCGGCTCCACGTCTCGGCGAGCACACCGACGCCTGGCGGGCGGAGCTAGGGCTCGTGCTCGCTAGCTCCGCGGGAAGCGCCCAGAGATCGGGCAACGCGTGGACTCCCGGCGGGTGCCGGCCCTCACGGTCGATCAGCACCGCCCGCATGCCGAGGGCGAGAGCACCCTCGATGTCGTCTTCGACGGAGTCCCCCACCATCGCCGCCTCGCGTGCCTGAACGCCGAGGACCTCGAGGGCCGCCCGGAAGATCGACTCGTGCGGCTTCGTCCATCCGTGGGCCCGCGAGGCGATCGCGCAGTCGACATCGAGTCGATGGTGAGCGACGAAGTCGTCGATCTCGCGACCGCCGTTCGAGACCAGCCCGAGCTTGAGGCCTCGTCTCCGCAGCTCGGCCATGACGGGGAACACGTCGTCGTAGAGGTCGAAGTTCTCCGACTTCTCCCAGAGCCGCGTCATCTCGACAGCGAGATCGCGGGCGCCGCCGGAGTCGGACTCGCCTCCCATCCCTCGGACGATCCGCTCGGTGAAGGCGAACCAGAGCTCCTCGTCGTGTCGAAGCTCCGGATGTCGCTCGAGGCCTTCGACTGCGGCCGCCCGCGCCTCTGGATACCGAGCAGGATCGAGGTCGAGTCCGTATCGCTCACCCGCGCGTCTGAACCCGTCCGGGCCGAGATCCGGACCGGGCTTCGCGAGCGTGAAGTCGACGTCGAAGAGGACGGCGCGCAGGGTCACACGGGGAAGTTTGCGCGGCGAGCCCGACGGCCGCGCCGTCAGGGCCGACGCACCCCGGCCCTGACGGACACTCACGAATCGAGCAGTGCTAGCTCTTGTCCTGCTCCTCTGGCACGTCGGGCGGCGGCACGACCTCGGTCGGAGCGTCGGCTCCGTCGTCGTCGTGCATGCCGCGCAGATCACCACGCGCCCGCAGGTATTCGTCTCGCGAGATCTCGCCGCGTGCATAGCGGGCCCCGAGAATCGCCATCGCCCTGCCGCCGGGGAACATGCCTGTCGGCATGCCGGCCGGAAGCGCCTTCACGAACGCCTTCGGCCCTCCTCGCGAGCGGTAGTACGCGTCGAGGGCGAGGGAGACCACTGCGAGCGCGAGCAGCGTGAGCAGCACCGCGAAGATCGCCCAGGCCAGCGCATCGGGCCAACCGCCACCGTCGCCGACCCGTTCGACGAACCCGCCGCGAAACCCGCCGCTAGGCAAGAACGGTTGCATGTCGTAGCGTCTGTCCATGCGCACAACGGTACGTCGGTCGGATAAGAGAAAGCTGAGAGCAGACGTTCTTTGGTGGCCGAACGCCTCGCGGCCGAAGCCGGGCTCTGCCCGGCGAGAGGCCAAGCCAGGCTTGTCAGTCGACCAGAAGAAGGAGGGGGCGCACGGGGGAACCCTGGGTTCCCCCGTGATCACATCGGGGTGCCCAGATTTGAACTGGGGACCTCTCCGACCCGAACGGAGCGCGCTACCAGGCTGCGCCACACCCCGAAGCTGAGACAGGTTACCCGAGGCACTGACACAATCGCGTCCGATGGCCAGGCGCGACGAGATCCTCGCCTACGCGGCCGAGCTGCTCGACCTCGACTCCTTCTCGGACTACGGCCCGCAGGGGATGCAGGTCATCGGCGCCGAGGAGGTGACGAAGGTCGTCTGCGCCGTGTCCTCGTCACTCGAGCTCTTTCGCAGGGCGGCGAAGGCCGGAGCCCAGCTCGTGCTGGTGCACCACGGGTTGCTCTGGAGGAACGAGCCCCAGACGATCGACCTGCGAACGCGTCGCCGCCTCGAAGCACTCTTCGAGGCCGACCTGACGCTCGCCGGATACCACCTTGCCCTGGATGCCCACCGGGAGATCGGGAACAACGCGCTCCTGGCGAACGAGCTCGGCGTCGAGGTCGAAGGCCCGTTCGCGACGATCGGCATCGGCGGTCGCCTCGTGCAGCCGGAGCCCCTGGAGAGCTTCCTCGGCCGCATCCGCGACCGAGTCGCCCCGGAGCCGCTCGTGTTCGCGCACGGGCCGGACCCCGTCTCGCGCGTCGCGATCCTGTCCGGGGGTGGGAGCCAGCACCTCCTCGAGGCGGCGGACGGCGGCTACGACCTCTACCTGACCGGCGAGCCGGCCGAGCCGAGCCTCCACATCGCGCTCGAGCTCGGGATCACCTTCGTCGCCGCAGGCCACTACGCCACCGAGCGGCTCGGCATTCAGGCGCTCACCGCGAGACTCGCGGAGCGGTTCGGCCTGGAGTGGGAGTTCGTCGAGCTCCCGAATCCCGTCTAGAGCCTCGGACGACGAGACCGCGTCTGAGGGGGGGTCGTGGGGGAAACCAGAGGGCGCCCCCGCCGTTTCGATGTTTGTCTCGTGGCAGGCCGCGGGAGTATGCTCTGACAGTCATGCATCGTCCAGAGGAGCGGGACCTCTGATCTCCCGCACCAGCAATTCGAAGGCTTCGACCGAGCCCGTCGGCGCTCTGCGCAGACGGGTTTTTTCGTCCTGAAGGAAGGAGCGTCATGCCGAACCACCTCACGCCTGAAGAGCTCTCGAAGGAACTGGGAATCGAACGGACGGAGGTGATTCGGGTCTGCCTCGAAGAGGGCGTCCCGATCTACCAGGGGAAGATCGACAAGTCGCTCTTCCAGGCTCAGCTGCAGGCGATCGGCGCGTCGCCGACCAAGCACTAGCCTCTCTACTTCTTCGCGGCTGCTCTCGCGCGCTGGCCCGGCGATGCTGCCTTCTTCGCCGGGGCCTTGCGCTCCTTCGCCTCGGCGACGCTCTTCTTCAGCGCCTCCATCAGGTCGATCACCGGCGCCTCGGCGACGGGCTCCGGCTCCTCGATCGGTTCGCCCGCCAGCTTGGCCTCGAGCATCTTCCGGAGATCCTGGCGGTACTCGCTCGTCAGCTGCTCCTTGGGCTCGAACGCGCCGACCAGGCTCTCGACGAGCTGGCGGGCGAGATCGAGCTCGGCCTTCTTCACCTCGGTCTCCTCGATCGCCTCGTCGATCTCCGCCTGCGAGTAGACGTCCTCGGCGACGAACATCGTCTCGAGCACCAAGGCATCGCCCCTGGGGCGGATGAGGCACAGCTTCTCCTTGCCGGCGAGGACGAAGCGCCCCAGCGCACCCACCTGCTCGTCCTTCATCACGTTCAGCAACAGAACGTACGGACGTCGACCTGCCGGCGCGGTCGCAGGCACGAGGAAGTAGGTCCGGTCGAAGTACACGGGGTCGATGTCGCCGAGCGGGACGAACCGCTCGATCTCGATCGTGCGCGAGGTGTTCTGGCGCTCGATCGCCTCCAGGTCGGCGTCCTCGACGATCACGAATTGGCCCTTCGCGACCTCCCAGCCCTTGACGATCTCCTCGCTCTCGACCTCGCGCTCGTGGACCGGACACCAGCGGCGATTCTTGATCGGCGAGCGGCACTCACGGTGCAGCTGCCGAAACGCAACGTCGGACGCGCGGGCGGAAGGCTTGGTCGCCGGGGCGAGCCCGACGGGAATCGTGACCAAGCTGAAGCTGATCGATCCGTTCCAGGTCGTACGCATGGGGCCACCTAGATTCTAGGTGTGCGCGACCTTCCCTTCACACATAATCTCGCCGCACATGGCACTGGAGATCGAGACTCCTACCCGAACCCGGACGATCGCAGCGCTCTGGCGGAACGCTTCGTCCCGTGATTCTGCGCGAACGGCATACCTCGCGCAACGAGAAGGCGAATGGGTTCCGGTCTCCGTGGGCGAAGCTGCCCGGCGCGTCGACGACATCGCGAACGGGCTGCTCTTCCTCGGCGTCGGCAAGGGTGACGCATTCGCGATCCTCGCCTCGACGACCCTGGAGTGGTGCCTGCTCGACTTCGCGCTGGGGCTGATCGGGGCGATCGGCGCTCCGATCTACGCCAACAGCTCGCCGCGGGACTGCGCATACGTGATCGACCACGCCGAGGCGGTGGGAGTGCTCGTCGAGGACGGCGAGCAACTGGCCAAGGTCGAAGAGACCCGCGCGCAGCTGCCGGGCCTGGTTCACGTCCTCACCTACGCCGACCTCCCCGACCTCGAGGCCCGCGGGCGCGCGCATGCAGCCGAGCATCCGGAGGCACTGGACGAAGCCACGTCGCAGATCGACGAGGAGGATCTCTTCACCTACATCTACACGTCCGGGACGACCGGCCCGCCGAAGGCCTGCATGATCCGCCACCGCAACTACTACGAGATGGCGGCGGCGGTCGACGACATCCCGTCGTTCCACGAACAGACCGACACGATGCTCCTCTACCTGCCGCTCGCCCACAACTTCGGGCGGCTGATGCACCTCGAGGCCGCCTACGTCGGCTACACGGTCGCCTTCTGCCCGGACCCGCTGCACGTCGCCGAGGCCATGCTCGCCGTTCGGCCGACGATCTTCCCGAGCGTGCCGCGTGTCTACGAGAAGGTGCACTCAGCGGTGCTCGCGAAGCTGGCCGAGGCGCACGGGCCGAAGAAGGCGATCGGGCACTGGGCGCTCGACGTCGGACGCGACGTCAGCCGGCTGCGCCAGGGGGGCAGGCACGTGCCGCCCTTGCTCATGCTGAAGCACCGGATCGCCGATCGTCTCGTCTACTCGAAGGTGAAGGAGCGGTTCGGGGGGCGGCTCCGGTTGGCGATCTCGGGAGGGGCTCCGCTTGCTCCCGAGATCATCAGGTTCTTCCACGCGATCGACATCCTCGTCCTCGAGGGGTACGGGCTGACTGAATGCACGACCGCTTGCTCCGTGAACAGGCCCGAGCGCTTCAAGTTCGGCACGGTCGGCACTCCGCTTCCCCGCTTCGAAGCGAAGCTCGCGGCAGACGGGGAGTTGCTGATCCACAGCGAGACGGTCTTCGCGGGCTACTACAAGGACGAGGAAGGCACGCGTGCGGTTCTCGACGAGAACGGCTGGCTCCGAACCGGAGACATCGCCGAGATCGACGACGAGGGGTTCATCACGATCACCGACCGGAAGAAAGACATCCTCGTCACCGCCGGCGGCAAGAACGTCGCGCCCCAGAACCTGGAGAACGAGCTCAAGGCGTCGAAGTTCGTCTCGCAGGCGCTCGTCATTGGCGACCGGCGCCCGTACGTCTCGGCGTTGATCACCCTCGACCAGGACGAGATCGAGAAGTGGCGAAAGGGCGGCGGCGAGGATGTCGAAGCGCTCATCCAGGGAATCGTGGACGAGGTGAACGTCCAGCACTCCCGGTTCGAGCAGGTCAAGCGCTTCGCGATCCTGCCCAGGGACTTCTCAGCCGACGAGGGCGAGATCACGCCGACGCTGAAGCTCAAGCGCCGCGTCGTGCAGGAGCATTTCGCGGTCGAGATCGAGAGGCTGTACTCGAGCTAGCTAGAGCCGGCGGGCGCCCACGAACGTGGCCGCGTACCAGGAGTCGTTCATGCTCGAGATCTTGACCACGTCGCCGGTGTGCGGGGCGTGGACGAACTGGCCCCCGCCGATGTAGATCCCGACGTGCCCCAGCCCGTCGAAGAAGACGAGGTCGCCGGGCTCGAGCTGATCCCGTGAGACCGGGACGCCGTAGTTGAACTGGTCGGCAGCGTGGTGCGGGAGCGAGATCCCGAGCTGGCCGAAGACGTACATGACGAGGCCGGAGCAGTCGAATCCTCCCGGCGAAGCGCCGCCCCAGACATACGGCACCCCCAGGTATTGCATCGCGATGCCGACGGCGCCGCCGAAGCGAGACGGAGGGGCGACTGAGATGCCCTCCGGGGTGACCGCCGTTGCGCCGACGACGTCGTTCTGCTGCGCTTCGAGAACCGCCTGCCGCTGGGCGACGAGCTGCGCCTGCAGCCGCCGCTGCGCCTCGATCCGCAGCCGCTCCTGGCGCGCTGCCTCCTCCGCCTGCAGGCGCGCGATCTCGCTGCTGATCGAGGCCGCCAGCCGCTGGCGTTCCGCAAGCCCGGCCTCGACTCGCTGCTTGGCGGCGGCTCGCTCGGAAACGACCGACTCCTGGCGCGCATGCGCAGCCTTGAGCTGCGCAGCACGAATGGTGACCTCGCGCTTGAACGTCCGGATCTCGCCGATCACCTGGGTGTCCTGCGACGAGACGCTGTTGACGGTCTCGATCCGGTTGAGGAAATCGTTCAGGCTGCTCGAGCCGAGGAGGATCGCGAGCGTCGAGTCCTCCTGCTCGGAGATGTAGATCGCGCGAAGCCTGGCACCAAGGCGCTTCTGCGCGACCACCAGATTGCCCCTGGCGATCGCGAGGTGCCGTGTATTCAGGGCGCGGTCGCGCTCGATCGCGAGCAGCCGCTCGGTGGCGCCGTTATAGGCCTCGCTGGCCTTCTCGAGCTGGACGTCCAGCGAATGGATCTCGTCGAGGACTCGCTGCGCCTCCGCCCGCTTGGCGGCGATCTGTGGAGGCTCGGCGGTTGCCGAGGTGGCCGCGAAAAGAGCCGCAGCAAGGCCAACGACAACGATTGTCGCCTGCCGTCTGTGGGCACACGAGGCGATACCCCACACCGCTCTCGACAGGCGCACCGGGAGGGGCCGGCACGTCACAGGGCCAGCACCCTAGCAGCGGTTCCGGACGCGGGCAACCGAGAACCGCCTCCTAAGCCGCGTGAAAACGTGATGAAAGTTGCATATTTCCAGGGCGTTTTGCGCAGCCCTGTGGTAGCGTCGTGCGGCCGTGCCGGGCGTGTCCCATGGTCTTCGCTGCCGTATTCTCGTCCCGCTGGCGGGATTCCTCCTCGTACTGGCTGCGCCCGCGAGCGGGCCCGCTCAAGCACCCGGAATCGGCGCGCTGAAGCAGAAGCAGGCGGCGCTGGCCGTCGAGTCGCGCCGCGCCCTGGTCGAGCTCTATGGCCTCGATAGCCGGCTCGTGGAGGCGCAGAAGGCTCTCGCCAGGGTCGATTCTCGCGCCACAGCGTTGGTGCGCCGGCAGGCCTCCGCCCGTGAGCGCTACCGCGCGGCACAGCGAACGCTGACAATCGCCCAGTTCCAGCTCGGACGCCAGCTGCGCCTTCTCTACCAGCAGGACCAGCCCGACGCGATCGCCGTCGTGCTCGGCGCCACCTCGCTGGACGACGCGATCGACGGGCTCGAGAGCATCAGCCGAACGGCGCGTGCGACCAAGACCGTCGTCACCCAGTCACGAACCGCCCGTAGCGAGGTCGAGCGGACGAAGCGAGAGCTCGCGGTCGAGATCGCCAGGACGGCCGAGGCGAAGACCCGTCTGGAAGCCACCGGCGCCGACCTCGAGCGCGCCAGGATGGAGCGACTCGGCTACGTCGAGCGCCTGAGGCGAGAGCAGTCGCTCACCGCCTCCCAGATCTCGTCGCTGGAGCAGCGCGCCAGCCTGGCGCGAGAGAAGGCCGCGCAGATCACCGAGCGCATGGCCGCTCCTGCCACCCAGGCGACGTCTGCCTCTGTCCGCTCGGCCACGACCGATCAGGCGCCTCCCGAGTCGAATGCCGCGGCGAGCCCATCCGAGCCGCCGCCTGCTCCGGTCGAGTCCGTCGCTGAAGGAGAAGCGGCGCCTCAGGCGGCCGCTCCCGCCCCTCCGCGCCCCGGTGGGACGATGAGCGTCCTGGCGACGGGCTACTGCCTCCGCGGGACGACGGCGACCGGACTGCCCGTGGCCCCCGGCATCGTCGCGGTCGATCCGAGCGTGATCCCACTGGGCACGAGGATGACGATTCCCGGCTACGGCGAAGGGGTCGCAGCAGACGTGGGTGGGCAGATCAAGGGCGCCCGGATCGACGTCTGGTACGCCTCGTGCGCCCAGGCCGCGGCGTTCACGCGAACGGTGACGATCACCTTCCACTGACCCGGCGCTATCTCGACTCGGTCTAGACTTCGGGCGTGCCCACGCCCAGGGCGCAGGTGAGCGATTCTCGAATGCACGAGGCCCAGGAAGAGCTGCGCGTGCTGCTGGTCGACGACCACGATCTCTTCCGGACCGGGTTGAGGAACCTGCTCCGGGAGTACGGAGGCGTGAGCGTGGTCGGCGAGGCGGCGAACGGCGTCGAGGCCGTCCGGCTGGTCCGCGAGCTGGCGCCCGAGGTCGTCGTCATGGACTTGAACATGCCGACGATGGACGGCGTCGAGGCGACACGCCACATCACGGCGCTTTCGCCGTTGACCCGCGTGATCGTGCTCACGATCTCGGAAGACGACGCGGACGTGATGGACGCGATCGTCGCCGGAGCCTGCGGCTACCTCCTCAAAGACGCGTCGATCGCCGACGTCGTCAGCGGCATCCGCTCGGCGGCGGTCGGCGCGTCGCTGATCTCGCCCACGATCGCCTCCAAGGTCCTGAACCGCGTGCGCGCCTCGACGGCGGACGAGAACATGGCGGAGTCGATCCGCGCCGAGCTCTCCGACCGCGAGCTGGAGGTCCTGAGGCTGATCGCGAACGGAAAGGACAACGCGCAGATCGCTGCGGAGCTCGTGATCAGCCCCAAGACGGTCAAGAACCACATCTCGAACATCCTGATGAAGCTGCAGATCCACAACCGGATCCAGGCAGCGGTCTACGCGGTTCGCAGCGGCCTGGCGTAGTCCGGAGCTCGCACCGCGACCATTCGTTCCGTCAGGAGCTCTCAGGCGGCGCGTAGCCGCTGGGCGATCGACGCCAGGCCGGTGAGCGCTCCTCGCAGCTCGGCAAGCTCCTCGTCGGCCTCGGCCACGCGCTGTGCCAGCCCCGTCACCTCCCGGACGGCGGCTCCGGAGCCGTTCCCGAGAACTGCCGCTCGGTCTTCGAGCCGGCGTCGAAGCCGCAGCAGCTCCGTTTCGACGGCAAGCGCGCACGCATAGCCGTCGGTGAGCGTCCGTTCGACGTGCTCGAGCGCGGGAGCAGCCGTCGTCGCAAGCTCGCGAATGTCCTCGAGCACGGCAGCGCGATCCGGGGCGTTCGCACCCATCCATTCGATTATGGGAGGCGCACCGTACGTGCTCATGGGCCGCCGGGCCTATCTTTCGAGCAGGCGGGACCTACCTACCTAGGACGCGCCGAGCAAGTCGAGCAGGTCGGCTTCGGCCAGCAGCGGCACGCCCTCGCGCTGCGCTTTCGTCAGCTTCGACGCGCCCGGCTCCTCACCGACGATCAACCCGGTCGTCTTCTTGGAGACGGAGTTCGTGACCTTCGCGCCACGCGCCTCCAGCTCCGAAGCAGCCTGCTCGCGCGAGTACCGCTCGAGCGTGCCCGTGATGACGTAGGTGCTGCCGGTGAGGGGCCCTTCGCCAGGACGATCCTCCTCGCCCACCTCGAACCGAAGGCCGAGCCCGCGCAGCTCGGCGACAAGCGAACGGTTCTGCTCGTCCTCGAACCAGTCGACGACCAGCTCGGCCCGATCCGGACCGAAGCCCTCGACCTCCGCGACCTCCTCCTGCGTCGCCGCCATCACGCGGTCGACATTGCCGAAATGGCGCGCGAGGTTCTGGGCGAGCACCCAGCCGACCTTGGGGATGTTGAGCCCCAGCAACACACGCGAGAACGGAACCTGCTTCGAGCCCTGGATCGCCTCGAACGCCCTCGTCGCCGAGATCTCGGCGAAGCCGTCGAGATCCAGCAGCTGCTCCTTCGTGAGCCGATAGAGGTCGGGGAGCGAGCGCACAAGACCGCGTTGCCACAGCAGACGGATCGTCTGCTCGCCGACGCCCTCGATGTCGGACGGGCCCTGCACCCAGCTGATCAGAGTCTCCAGGCCGCGAGACGGGCAGTCGCGGTTCGGGCAGCGGTGCATCACCTCGCCCTCGGGCTTGACGACATCCGAGCCGCACAGGGGACACTTCTTCGGCATCCGGAACTCCCGCGTTCCGGCCTGGTGGTCGCCGGCAGGGCCGACGATCTGGGGGATCACGTCGCCGGCGCGCTGGACGATCACGACGTCACCCTCTCGGATCTGCTTCCGGTTGATGTCCTCCTCGTTGTGCAGCGTCGCCCGCGAGACGGTGACGCCGCCGACCTCGACCGGCTCGAGCACAGCCCACGGGTTGAGGGCGCCGGTGCGACCGACGCGGATGCGAATCTCGAGCAGCTTCGTCTGCGCGGTCATCGGCGCCCACTTGAACGCGCGCGCCCACCGGGGCCTCGAGTGCAGCGCACCCAACCGGCGCTGCTGGTCGAGAGAGTCGACCTTGATCACGATCCCGTCGATCTCGTAGTCGAGCTCGACCCGCCGCGTCTCCCACGCCTTGCAGGCGTCGGCAACCTCTTCGATCGTCTCGAGCCGCTCCGCGTACGGGTTCGTCCGGAAGCCACGCTCGCGAAGCCATTCGAGCATCTGGAACTGCCCCCTGAACGCGACTCCGTCCGAGTGGCCCGTCCCGTAGATCCAGATCGAGAGCGGCCGATCGGCGGTGATCGCCGGGTTCTTCTGCCGCACCGATCCGGCCGCCGCGTTCCTGGGATTCGGGGCCAGCTTCTGGCTCGTCCCCGCCAGGCGCTCGTTGAGCGCCCGGAACCCGGACAGCGGCAGGTAGACCTCCCCACGCACCTCGACGACAGCCGGCGAGTCGCTTCCCCGCATGTGCAGGGGAATCGCCCGGATCGTGCGGAGATTCGGCGTCACGTCCTCCCCTTGAATGCTGTCGCCGCGCGTTGCTCCGCGAACGAAGACGCCGTTCTCGTACGTGAGATTCACGGCGAGGCCGTCGATCTTGGGCTCGACCACGTACGCCACGGGCTCATCTGTTCCCAGGCGCTTTCGCACATCGTCCGCCCACTTGAGCAGCGCTTCGCCGGTCGTCACCTTCTCCAGCGAGCCCATCTGCTCGAGGTGCCGCACCTTCTGGAACCGCTCGGAGGGCGGCGCTCCCACCCGTTGCGTCGGCGACGCCGAGGTGACGAGGTCCGGATACGTGTTCTCGAGCTCGACCAGCTCGTCGTAGAGACGGTCGTATTCGGCGTCGGAGACCGATGGTGCGTCCAACACGTGGTACTCGTAGAGGTACTTGTCGAGCAGCTCGCGCAGCTCGCCGGCGCGCTTGACCGCAGCAGCGTTCTCAGAGGACGGCACGCAGCTCCTCCGCCGTGTCGACGACCGCATCCGGCCCTTCGGCCTCCATCCGTTCTCGCGTGTGGATGCCGCCCCAGGTGACGCCGACGGCGTGGACGCCGGCCGCCTTTGCCGCGGCCACGTCGAAGGGCGCGTCGCCCACGTAGGCGGTGTCGTCCGGGTTCGCGCCGAGCCGCGCGAGCGCGACGAGGATCTGGTCCGGGTGCGGCTTCCCGCGCGGCGCTTCGTCGGAGCCGACGACGACGTCCATGACGTCTCCGAAGCCGAGCGCGTCGAACGCGAGCTGAACGATGTCGCCGCGCTTCGCGCTGACCACCCCCAGCTGGCGGCCCTGACCGTCGAGCTCGCGCAAGAGCTCGATCATCCCCGGAAACGCTCGCAGCTCGGAGTGGAGCGGCGCGTAGAACTCCCGGTATGCGTGTGCCAGCTCCTCGGCCTTGTCAGCGTCGAACTCGGACATCTGCTCGACCAGATGCCCCCGGCCGACACTTGCCATCAGCACCTCGTCCGGGATCTCGCGCCCCAGCACCGATCGCGTGGCATGCCGGAACGAGGCGAGGATCATCCAGCCGGAGTCGACGATCGTGCCGTCGAGGTCGAAGAGAACGACTGGGAAGCGCACGTGCCTGATGCTAACGACGGCATAGAGCTCCTAACGCAATGGGTATTCGTTCCCGGGGTGCGATGGGTGGATGCGATGCAAGGACGCAGGGAGCGTTCATAGCTGAAGCTATGGACGCGACTGAGGACGAAGCAGCGCGCCGCCCAGCGTGGCCCGGGGACACAACTGCCCATTGCGTTGGGAGCTCTTAACATTGCCCTGATGGTTCGCATCGGGCTCGCGTTGGCGGCCGCTGTGCTGGTCTTCCCCGCCGGCGCGTCTCGCGCCGCGAGCGGCGCGGACACGTTCCGTATGCCCTCGGGGAACATCTACTGCGCCTACGAGCACTACAGCTTCGCGCCCAAGGACCTGCGGTGCGAGATCAGGACCGGGATCAAGCCCCTGCCGCCGAAGCCGTCGTGGTGCGACGTGGACTGGGGAGCCGGGTACGCCATGCGCCAGATCGGGCTCGCCCACGTCCTCTGCATCGGCGACACGATCTACGACCCGAACGCGAAGGTGCTCGCCTACGGGAAGACGTGGACAGGGGGCGGCTTCAGCTGTACGTCGCGACCGGCGGGGCTTCGTTGCCTGAACCCGCGCGGGCACGGCTTCTTCCTCAGCAAGGGGCACTCGTACACGTTCACGGAAGCCGCTCCGGCGTACGGGGCCTTCAAGACGCCGTCCGGGAACATCGTCTGCGGCTGGAGCATCGGGGGGGCCGACCTGCCAGCGCGTCCATCGAGTGTGGGATCAGGAGCGGCCTGAAGCCGTCGCCTCCGCGAGTTCACTGCACCGCGGGCGACCCCAACGACAAGCGGATCAGCTTGACCGCGGCAGGCCGAGCCGTTCCCGTCACCTGCGCCGGCGACCCCGGGCCGTTCGTCGTCGAGGCGAAGGCGACGGTGCTCCGCTACGGGAAGACCTGGGCGGACGGAGGGATCTCGTGCACCTCGGCCACGAACGGCCTGACCTGCAGGAACCGCGCGGGCCACGGGTTCTTCCTCAGCCGCGAGCGCTGGCGGTCTTTCTAGGAGGGTTTGGCGGAACGTTGCTCGTTGCCGGGGTGCACTGGGCGTCGTGCTGCAAGGACGCAGGGAGCCTCGATAGCCGAGGCTATCGGGGCGACTGAGGACGCCGCAGCACGGCGTTCAGTGCGGCCCGGCGACACAGACCATGTTTCGCCAAACCCTCCTAGCTAGTACCCGACCGAGACCAGGTAGAGGCCCCAGGGCGGAGCGGTCGTTCCGGCGTCCGCCCGGGATCGCCCTTCGAGCAGCTCGGCGATCTCTTCCGGCGCACGCTCGACCATCGTTCCGACGAGGCTCCGCACCATGTGGCGGAGGAAGCTGTCGGCGGTGATCTCGAGCTCGAGAGCGTCGCCGCGTCGGTGCCAGGCGGCCGAGAGCACCTCACGGACGAAGACGACATGCTGCGTCTCGGTCGGCGTGAACGCCCGGAAGTCGTGCTCGCCGAGCAGCAGGTCGGCGGAGTCGGCAAGCCGCTCCTCCTCGATCGGCCGCGGTAGCCACCAGCTCCGCCGCTGCTCGAACGGAGACGGCGTCCGACGTCGCCAGATCCGATACCGGTACGTGCGCTCCCGCGCGGACCGCCGCGCGTCGAAGTCGGCCTCGACCTCGCTCGCCGCGGCGATCGACACGTCGTCAGGAAGCATCGAGTTGAGCGCCCCGGCGGCGCTCGGGGGTGGAGGCCCATCCTCCACGTCGACGCTGGCCACCTGTCCGAGCGCATGCACGCCGGCGTCGGTGCGACCCGCGACCGAGAGATTCGAGAAGCTCCCGTAGAGGCTCCCGAGCGCCTCGCGAAGGGTTCCCTCCACGGTGCGCCGGCCAGGCTGCGCCGCCCAGCCCGAGAACCCGGTACCGTCGTACTCGATGTCCAGCCTGAGACGCATCTCCCCGATCCTCGCAGTCGCAGCGGCGCTCCTCCTCGCCGGATGCGGCGGCGGAGGCGGGAAGAAGGCTTCGTCCGGGCAGGCCGGTCGCCCCGCTCTCGACGCGTCCAAGACCTACACCGTGACGCTGAAGACGAACAAGGGCACGTTCGCCTTCGTGCTGGACGTGAAGAACTCGCCGAACACGACCGCCTCGTTCGCATCGCTCGTCAAGCAAGGGTTCTTCGACGGGACGGTGTTCCACCGGATCGTGCCCGGGTTCGTCATCCAGGGCGGTGACCCGACCGGCACGGGTACCGGTGGTCCCGGCTACACCACAGTCGACGTCCCGCCCGCCGACACGAAGTACACGAAGGGCGTCGTCGCGATGGCCAAGGCCGGCAGCGAGCCGGCGGGGACCGCCGGCAGCCAGTTCTTCGTGGTCACGGCAGACGAGGTCTCGTTGCCCGCCGACTATGCCCTGCTCGGCACGGTGACGAGCGGTCTCGGGGTGGTCGAGAAGATCGGCCGGCTCGGCGATCCGGCAACGGAGCAGCCGACCGAGCGGGTGGAGATACAGAAAGCGGCGCTCAGCGAGAGCTAACCCGCCAGGTGCTCACGCAGCCTCGCGAGCCGCTCGTCCCAGCGCGACCCCACTTGCTCCATCCACGAGATCGCTTCACCCAGCGCGCCGGGGGTCAGCCGGTACCTGGTCTCGCGGCCGGAGCGGCTCGAGCTGACCAGTCCCGCCTCCCCGAGGGCCGCCAGGTGCTTCGAGACCGCCTGCCTCGTCACAGGTAGCCCGGCGGCGAGCTCGGAGAGCGAGGCCTCCTCACGCCCTGCGAGCGTCTCGAGCAGTTGACGCCGGCTGGGATCAGACAGCGCAGAGAAGACGCGATCTTCCGACATCCGCCAGCTCCAGCGCCCACGACCATTCCCCGGCGCAGGCCTGAGGATCGCTGCCTGTCTCGGTGACGGTGAGGCGTGTTCCCTCGGGAACTTCCTCGATCGTGAAGACGACGTCGCTCACGTCGGCTCCGTCCGGATCGGGATCCCACCAGCGGATCGCCAGCCGCCGCCCCACCTCGGCTTCCTCGACGACCGCGCGCCGGACCTCGCCGGTCTCCCAGCGGAACTCGCCCTCGCCCTCGTCGAGGTCGAAGTCGACGTCGTTGGCGAACCATTCCTCGAGGCGCTCGGGGTTCGTCAAGGCCTCCCACACGTCTTCGCACGGCACCGGCAGGACGAGCTCTCGCGTGACCTCCACCTGACTCTCCTTTCGCAACTCATAGGTTGCATATAAGATGCAACCGTTGGGTTGCCAAATCTACCAGCGGAGGCGATCGTGAGCCAGGTGATCCCGATGGTCGTCGAGGCGGACGGCCGGTACGAGCGCTCGTTCGACATCTACTCCCGCCTTCTCCGGGAGCGGATCGTCTTTCTCGGCACGGAAGTGGACGACCACGTCGCGAACCTGATCACCGCACAGCTGCTCTTCCTCGAGGCGGACGATCCGGACAAGGACGTCTCCCTGTACGTCAACTCACCGGGCGGCTCCGCGTATGCGGGGATGGCGATCTACGACACGATGCAGTACGTCAAGCCCGACGTGCGCACGACGTGTGTCGGGATGGCGATGTCAGCGGGGGCGATGATCCTCTGCGGCGGCGCGGCCGGCAAGCGCTCTGCGCTGCCGAACTCGAAGATCATGATCCACCAGGGCTCGGCTGGCTTCCGCGGGACGCCGGCGGACATCGAGATCCACGCGCAGGAGATCCTCGCGACCACCCGGCAGATGGCGGACCTGATCGCGAGACACTCGGGCCGCGACATCGAGCAGGTGATGCGCGACATCGACCGCGACCGGTTCATGACTCCTTCGGAGGCGCTCGACTACGGCCTGATCGACTCCATCACCTCGGCCCGCGACGCACAGGCAGCGCTCGCGTCCTGAGCATGGAAGTCGGAGAGCCATGGCGAACGTGGACTGTCGAGCCCGCGGCGGAACCGATGCCTGACCAAGAGGTCGACGAGGGTGCGGAACCGCTCGCCGAGCCCGAGCCCGTCACCGCCTGATCCCGGCACGGCCGTGGTCGGGTGGCGGGTCTGGCGAGTCGACGCCGGGTACCGCTTGTGCTCCGCGCTTCGCGACGAGCTCTGGGAACCTCATCGCCCTCTGTTTGCCACGTGCGACGCCGAGCACCCGGCTCCGAGCCAGAGCTGTGCGTGCGGGGTCTACGCCGTTCGACGCCCCGAACAGGCGCAGGCGTACCTGGTCGGCCGGAACAGTCCGGAGGCGGTGCACCGCGTGCTCGGCCGCGTCGCGCTCTGGGGCCGCATCGTCGAATGCGAGCACGGCTGGCGAGCCGAGCGAGCCTATCCGCTCCACCTGTGGGTTCCGGACGATCCTCGGGCGTTCGAGATCGCCTTCGAGCTGGGCCGGTACGGCGCAGCGGTCGAGCTCGTCGACGGCCGCCGGGCGGCGGAGGTCGTCGAGGCCGCCCTGCGAGCTGAGGCTAGGACGCCTCGGCGGCGGCCGCTTCTGCCTCTGCGCGCTCCTCGGCTTCCTGGCGGCGGCGCAGCCTGAGACGGCGGCGCTCGGCCTTCTCCTCGGCCTTCTCCTCGGCAGAGAAATCGACGAGCTCGAGATAGGCCATCTCGGCCGCGTCACCGGGCCGGGGCCCGATGCGGATGATCCGGGAGTAACCTCCCGGCCGCTCCTTGAATCGTGGAGCGACCTCGGCGAAGAGCTTGTGGACGACCTCCTGGGAACGGAGGAAGGCCATCGCCTGCCGCCGCGCATGGAGATCGCCGCGCCGGCCGAGCGTGATCATCTGCTCGGCGATCGGCCGGACTGCCTTCGCCTTCGTCACGGTCGTCTTGATGCGACCGTGCTCGATCAAGGCGCCGGCGAGATTCGCGTACAGCGCCTTGCGGTGCGAGGCGTCGCGGCCGAGCTTCCTGCCGGCGCGGTGGTGCCTCACTACTCGGCGCCTCCGTCGTCGCCGCGCAGCCGGAGACCGTGGGTCGCAAGCGTCTCCTTGACCTCCTCGATCGACTTCTTGCCGAAGTTCGGGATCGTCGCGAGCTCGCTCTCCGACTTCATCACGAGGTCGCCGATCGTCTCGATTCCGACCCGCTTCAGACAGTTGTAGGAGCGGACGCCCAGCTCGAGCTCCTCGATCGGGAAGTTCTCCATGCCGTGCGCGAGCGACGGCTCGGCGACCCCACCGTCGGTGGCGACTGCAGCCTCTCCGAACCCCTCGATCTTCTCGATGTCGGTGAAGATCGCGAGCTGGCGGATGAGGATCTCGGCGGCCTGACCGATCGCCTCGCGGGGATCGAGCGACCCGTCGGTGGTGATGTCCATGCGCAGCTTGTCGTAGTCCGTTCGCTGCCCCACGCGGGCGGCCTCGACTTCGTAGGAGACGCGGCGCACCGGCGAGAAGATCGAGTCGATCGGGATCACGCCGATCGTGTGCTCCGGCCCGCGGTTCAGCTCACTCGGAATGTAGCCGCGGCCGCGACCGATCGTGAGCGTGACCTCGAGCTTGCCTTTCTCGGCGAGGTTCGCGATCTCGAGCTCGGGATTGAGGATCTCGAGCTCCGCAGGCGCCTGGATGTCGGCGGCGGTCACGGTCCCGGGGCCCTTCTTCTGAAGTCGGACTTCGACCTCGGGCGACTCGCCGTGCAGGCGACAGATCAGGCTCTTCAGGTTGAGGATGATGTCCGTGACGTCCTCGCGGACGCCCGGCAGCGTCGTGAACTCGTGCGCGACGCCCTCGATCTTCACCGAGGTCACGGCGGCGCCCTCCAGCGAGGAGAGCAGCACGCGGCGCAGCGAGTTGCCGAACGTGAAGCCGAAGCCGCGATCGAGCGGCTCGATGACGAAGATCCCGCGCTGATCGTCGACCTCCTCGTGGACGATCTTCGGGACCTGGAATTCCATCGTGCGAGTTGCCATACGTTCCTTTCCTAGACCGGTGCGGGCGGGCTACTTCGAGTAGAGCTCGACGATCAACGACTCCTGCACCGGCGTGTCGATCTCGACCCGGTCGGGCCACTTGAGGATCTTCCCGGTCAGGCCCTCGTGGTCGGCCTGGAGCCACGGTGCGACGGACGCGGTCAGATCGGTGGCATCGCGGACGACCTGCTCAGCCGAGCTGCCGGTCCGCATGGTGATCACGTCGTTGGGCTTGACCTGGTAGCTGGGGATGTTCACGCGGCGGCCGTTGACCTGGAAGTGGCCGTGGCGGACGAGCTGACGAGCCTGTGCCCGCGAAGCCGCGAACCCAAGCCGGTAGACGACATTGTCCAAGCGGGTCTCCAGCATCCGCAGCAGGTTCTCGCCGGTGATGCCCGAGATCCGCGACGCCTTCTCGTAGTACGTTCGGAACTGCTTCTCGAGTAGCCCGTAGTAGCGGCGCGCCTTCTGCTTCTCGCGCAGCTGCAGCAGGTACTCGGACTGCTTGATGCGGCCGCGACCGTGCTCACCCGGCGGATAGCTGCGGCGCTCGATCGCGCACTTCTCGGTCAAGCAGCGCTCGCCTTTGAGGAAGAGCTTCATCCCCTCGCGGCGGCACTGCTTGCACTTCGGCGAGCGGTCCCTGGCCATCAGACTCTCCGCCTCTTCTTCTGGCGGACGCCGTTGTGGGCCTGAGGGGTCACGTCCCTCACTCCCAGGATCTCGAGGCCTGCGGCCTGGAGGGACCGGATCGCCGTCTCTCGCCCCGAGCCAGGCCCCTTCACGAACACCTCGACCTTCTGCAGACCATGCTCCATGCCCTTGCGAGCGGCTGCGTCTGCCGTGACCTGCGCGGCGAACGGCGTCGACTTCTTCGAGCCCTTGAAGCCAGACGATCCGGCGGACTCCCACACGATCACGTTGCCCTCCTTGTCGGTGAGGGCGACGATCGTGTTGTTGAACGAGGTCTTGATGTGCGCCTGACCGATCGCGATGTTCTTCTTGACGCGCCGGCGGGTGCGACCGCGGGTCGCCTGTCTCCTCGGGGGTGCCACGCTACTTCGCCTTCTTCCCGCGGCCGACGGTCTTCTTCGGCCCCTTGCGGGTGCGCGCGTTGGTCTTCGTCCGCTGCCCATTCACCGGGAGGCCGCGACGGTGACGAACGCCCCGGTAGGCGCCGATCTCGCTGAGCCGCTTGATCGCCTGCTGACGCTCACGACGCAGGTCCCCCTCCACCTGGTGCTGCTCGTCGATGTAGCGCTGGAGCTTCGTGACCTCTTCGTCGGTGAGGTCGCGAACTTTGGTGTCCGGCGAGAGGCCGAGCGCGGCGCAGATGTCGCGCGCAGTCGGCTGGCCGATTCCGTAGATGTAGGTCAGCCCGATCTCGAGCCGCTTCTGATTGGGAAGGTTGACTCCTGCGATGCGTGCCACTTACCCCTGCCTTTGCTTGTGTCGCGGGTTGGTGCAGATGACCATGGTCGTGCCGTGCCGCTTGATCACGCGGCACCGCTCGCACATCGGCTTGACTGAGGCTCGTACTTTCATCGGTAGCGGTAAGTGATGCGGCCTCGGGACAGGTCGTAGGCCGAGAGCTCCACCTTCACCCGGTCACCGGGAAGGATGCGGATGTAGTTCTTGCGCACCTTCCCGGAGATCGCCGCAAGCACCGCGTGCCCGCCGTCGACCTGGACCCGGAACACCGTGCTCGGTAGGGCTTCGACAACCTCGCCTTCGACCTCGATCTTCTCTTCCTTGACCGCCATCCTTCCTCACAGGAACCGCGCTCTACGTGAGCGCGGTCGTCGGGACATCGCAAAGCACGGCACAGCCTGTGGCCGCGCCGCGAGCGCTTATCGTAGCAAAACGGGTGCTGCGGTCAGGATCCGCGGCCCCGCGGCCGTGATCGCAACGGTGTGCTCGAAATGGGCCGAAAGGGACTCGTCTGCGGTCGAGATCGACCAGTCATCGTCGTGCACGTAGATCTCGGGACCGCCGGCGTTGATCATCGGCTCGATTGCGAACGTCATACCCTCCGCGAGCAGTGGGCCTCGGCCCGGAGGGCCGTAGTTCGGGATCTGCGGGTCCTCGTGCATCGAGCGGCCGACCCCGTGACCCACGAGGCTCCGCACGACCGAGAAGCCCGCTGCCTCGGTCACCTGCTGCACGGCGTGCGAGATGTCAGAGAGCCGATTTCCCGGGCGGCATTGGTCGACGCCGGCCGCAAGTGCTGTCTGGCAGACCTCGAGCAGGCGCTCGGCGTCCGCCGAGATCTCGCCCACGGAGAACGTGAACGAGGAGTCGCCGACGAATCCGTCCAGCGTGACGCCGATGTCGACCGACACGATGTCGCCGTCGGCCAGCTCGTACGGCCCCGGGATGCCGTGCACGACCATGTCGTTCGGCGAGATGCAGGTCGAGGCCGGATAGCCGCGGTACCCCTTGAACGTCGGGAAGCCGCCATGCGAGGTGATGAACTCCTCGGCGATCGCGTCCAGCTCTGCCGTCGTCACCCCAGGGCGCACGTGTTCGCCGATCAGCGCGAGCGTGTCGGCGACGACGCGTCCGGCCTGCGCCATCTGCTCGATCTCCTGTGGGCTCTTGCGAATGATCATGCGCGCGCGGCCACCTGGTCGAGTGCCTCGCGGACTTCGGCGAAGACGTCGTCGACAGGCTGGTCGGCGTGGATGCCGACGACGTTGCCCCGAGTCGAGCGGTAGTACTCGACGAGCGGGGCCGTCTGCTCGTCGTACAGTGCGAGTCGACGCCGAATCGCGTCGGGAGTGTCGTCGGAGCGGTTCTCCTCTGCCGCACGCTTGACCATCCGGTCGATCAGCGTCTGCCGGTCGCCGATCTGGAACTCGAAGACGACGTCCAGATCGCGACTCACCTCGTCGAGGAGCGCATCGAGAGCCTCGGCCTGAGGCATGGTCCGCGGGAAGCCGTCGAGGATGAAGCCGGGAATCGTGTCGCCCCGGCTGAGCCGGTCGCGAATCATCCGGATCATCAGCTCGTCGTCCACCAGCTCGCCTGCGTCGTACACGGCCCTGACGGCCCGGCCGACCTCGGTGTCGAGCTCTTTCATCTCTCGGATCATGTCGCCGGTCGCGACCTGAGGAATCCCGTACGTCTGGGAGATCAGCTTCGCCTGGGTTCCCTTTCCCGACCCCTGAGGGCCCAGCAGCAGGATGTTCACAGAGCTCCTAACGGGATGGGTACTCGTTCCCAGGGTGCGATGGGCGAGTGCGATGCAAGGACGCAGGGAGCGCCCATAGCTGGATGCTATGGGCGCGACTGAGGACGAAGCAGCGCGCCGCCCAGCGCGGCCCGGGGACACAGCTGCTCATCCCGTTAGGAGCTCTCATTTCAGGAAGCCCTCGTAGGAACGCATCATCATCTGCGACTCCATCTGTCGCATCGTGTCGAGTGCGACGCCGACGATGATCAGCAGCGAGGTTCCGCCGAGGAACGTGCTGGTCGACTGGGAGAAGTGGAAGAACTGGATCAGGAAGGTCGGCAGCACCGCGATGATCGCCAGGTAGAGAGAGCCGGGCAGCGTCAGCCTCGAGAGCACGCGATCGAGGTAGTGGGCGGTCGGTGGCCCCGGTCGAATGCCAGGGATGTAGCCGCCGTACTTGCGCAGGTTGTCGGCCTGGTCGACCGGGTTGAACTGCACGGCCGTGTAGAAGTAGGTGAAGACGATGATCAGGATGCCCTCGACCATCAAATAGGTCCAGTCGGTCTGGGTGAAGTTCCTGTTGATCCACGGCTGCGTCTGTGGGAAGAACTGGCCGACCGTCGGCGGGAAGGCCATCACCGCGGCGGCGAAGATGATCGGGATCACGCCCGCCATGTTCACGCGCATCGGCAGGTAGGTCGATCCGCCGGCCGTCATCCGCCGGCCCACCTGGCGTTTCGCATACTGGATCGGGATGCGCCGCTGTCCCTCCTGGATGAAGACGACCGCGACGATCACGCAGATCGCGAGCAGCGGGAAGAAGAGCTTCGTCGTCGGCCCGCCGTTGATCCAGGCGCGCACGGCCAGCGGCGAGCGGTCGATGATCGACGCGAAGATCAGCAGCGAGATGCCGTTTCCGACGCCGCGTTTCGTGATCTGCTCGCCCATCCACATCAACAGCGTTGTGCCCGCCGTGAGCGTGACGACGATCAGGACGAGCCGGCCGACGTTGTGCGTGAGGATTCCCTGGCGCCGGAACAGGTAGGAGTAGCCGATCGCCTGCGCGGCAGCGAGGGCGATCGTCAGGTAGCGCGTGTACTGGTTGATCTTCGCGTACCCCGCCTCGCCTTCCTTCTGCAGCTGGGCGAGCGTCGGCACGACGACGGTCATCAGCTGCAGGATGATCGAGGCCGTGATGTACGGCATGATCCCGAGCGCGAAGAGCGAGAAGCGCGAAAGCGCGTTGCCGGAGAAGAGGTTGAGCAGGCCGAGCACGGTGCCGCCCTGGCTTCCGAAGTACTGCGAGATCGCGTCGGAGTTGACGCCGGGGGCGGGAATGAAGCTGCCCAGGCGGTAGAGGGCGAGGACGACGGCGGTGAACAGGAGGCGACGCCGGAGCTCCGGCACGCGCCAGGCGTTGGCAAGCCAGGAGAGCACTACTCGGTTTCGGCCTCCACGGCCGGCTCTGCCTCCTCGGCCGCGGGCTCGTCGGCGACCTCTGCAGCCTTGGGCTCGGTCGGCGTCGTGACGGCCTTGGCCTTCCGGCGGCGAACCTTCTTCTCATGGGGAGGCTTCAGCCAGGTAACGCTGCCGCCCGCGCCCTCGATCTTCTCCACGGCGCTCTTCGAGAAGGCGTGCGCCGAGACGACGAGCTTCGCGGTGAGCTCGCCCTGGCCGAGGATCTTGACGTCCCGGCGGAGGTTCTTGATCAGCCCAGCCTCCTTCAGCGCCTCCGGCGTGACCTCGGTCCCCGCCTCGAAACGTGCCAGGTCCCGCACGTTGACCGAGTAGGTCGACGTGCGGAACGGACCGATGGGCATCGCGTCCTTCGACGTGGAGCCGCGCTGCTTGCCCATCCGCATGTACGCGGGCATCTGGCCGCCCTCGAAGCCGGGACGCATCTTGTGCGAGCCCGCGCGCGACTTCTGCCCCTTGATCCCGCGACCGGAGTAGCGGCCCTTGCCCGAACCGAGGCCCCGACCGACCCGCTTGCGCGCCTGTCGCGCCTGGGCGGGCTTGAGATTGGAGAGGTTGAGATCCCCGGCCATCAGTGACCTCCGAGTGAATGTTGCCGAGCTTCTCGGCCGCGAGCACCAAGCGATGCAAGGACGCAGGGAGCCCCGATAGCTGTGGCTATCGGGGCGACTGAGGACGCGGCAGCGCGCCGCGTGATCGCGGGCGAGAAGCCGGAGGACATTTGCTCGGCGGTCACTAATTCGGCTCCACCCGGACGAGGTGGCGGACCTTTCTGAGCATACCGGCGAGCACCGGGCCGTCCTCGTGCTCGGCCGTCCGGCCGATCTTGCCCAGTCCGAGCGCACGCAGCGTTCCACGGTGGGGCCGGCTCTGACCGATCTGGCTGCGGACCTGCGTGACCCGGACCTTCGTCATGTCGCGTCGCTCTCCGGCGCGGTCGGCACGGCTGCTTGCTCGGCAGCCGGGCTTGCGCCCTCGGCGGGTGCGTGTCGGCCGACCGGCAAGACCTGGCTCACGGTGAGGCCTCGGGTCTTCGCTACCTCCTCGGGACGACGGAGGCTCTTCAGCCCGTTGACGGTCGCCTTCAGCATGTTGATCGGGTTCGTGGTCCCGAGGCTCTTGGCGAGGATGTCCCGGATCCCGGCCAGCTCGAGCACGGCGCGAACGCCTCCGCCGGCGATCACGCCGGTTCCCTCGCTCGCCGGTCGCAGCAGCACGCGAGCCGCGTCGGAGCGCCCGAGGATCTCGTGCGTGATCGTCGTCCCGTGCTTCGGGACGGTGAAGAGGTTCTTCTTCGCGTCGTCGACCGCCTTCGAGATCGCGAGCGGAACCTCGCGCGCCTTCCCGTAGCCGACGCCGACCCGGTCGACCTCGTCGCCGATCACGACCAGCGCGGTGAACGAGAACCGACGGCCGCCTTTGACCACCTTGGCGACGCGGTTGATCTCGACCACGCGCTCCTTCAGCTCTCTGGTTTCAGCGATGTCGATAGCCATCTAGAAGGTGAGTCCTCCCTCGCGTGCGCCCTCGGCGAGCGCCTTCACGCGTCCGTGGTAGAGATACCCGCCGCGGTCGAAGACGCAGCGCTCGATGTTCGCCTTCTTCGCGTTGGCCGCCAGCAGCTTGCCGACCTCCTTCGCCTGGTCGGCCTTGGCGCCCTTGAACGACTTCTTGAGCTGCTGCCAGCTCGCGGCAGCGAGTGTCTGGCCGCTTTGATCGTCGATCAGCTGCGCGACGATGCCGAGGTTCGACCGGAACACGGCCAGGCGCGGCCGCTCGGCCGTTCCGGCGATCTTCCCGCGAATGCGGCGGTGTCGTCGCTCGCGGAGCGTTCGCGAAGTCGCGGTGCTCATGCGCGCTTGCCCACCTTCCTGCGGACGTACTCGCCCGCGTAGCGGATCCCCTTGCCCTTGTACGGCTCCGGCGGGCGAACCTTGCGAATCTCGGCGGCGATCTGGCCGACCTGCTGCTTGTCGATTCCCTTGACGACGACCTCGGTCGGCGTCGGAACCTCGTACGTGATCCCGGCCGGCGCCTCCTTGACGACCGGGTGCGAGAACCCGACGTTGAGCTCCAGCGACGTGCCACGAAGCGACGCGCGATAGCCGACCCCCTGGATCTCGAGCCGCTTCTCGAATCCCCTGGTGACACCTTCGACCATGTTCGCGACCAGCGTGCGCGTCAGGCCGTGCAGCGCGCGGTCCTCGCCGCGATCGGTCGGCCGAGTGACGGTGAGCACACCTTCGGAGTGCTCGACCGTCATCCGCTGAGGGACGTCGCGCGACAGCTCTCCGAGCGGCCCGTTGATCATCACGCGTCCAGGGGAGATCGACACGGACACGCCCGTGGGCAACTCGATCGGTGTTCTGCCAATTCGACTCATGCCGTTACCAGACGAAACAGATGACCTCGCCGCCGATGCCGCGCTCGGCGGCGGTGCGGCTCGTCATCACTCCGCTCGACGTGGACAGGATCGCAGTACCCATGCCGCCGAGGACGCGCGGCATGCGGTCCTTGCGCGCGTAGATCCGCCGGCCGGGCTTCGAGACGCGCTTCAGGTTCGTAATCACCCGCTCACGCCCCCGGCCGTACTTCAGCTCGACCACGAGCGAGTCGTGCGTCTCGCCCTTCTCGATGCGGTAGCCGCGGATGTAACCCTCTTCCTGAAGAAGCCGCGCGATCTCCTCCTTGAGCCGGGAGTTCGGCATCGCCGCGGTCTCCTGCAGCGCCTTGTTGGCGTTGCGGATCCGGGTCAGCATGTCGGCAATCGGGTCGGTCAGCACTGCTCGCCCTCCTACCAGCTGCTCTTCGTCATGCCCGGGATGACGCCCTGGTGGGCAAGCTCCCGCAGGCAGATGCGGCAGAGCCCGAACTTCTTGAAGACCGCGCGCGGGCGCCCGCAGCGGTTGCAGCGCGAGTACGCGCGAACCTTGTAGCGCTGCGGCCGGCCAGCCTTGGCGATCATCGACTTCTTGGCCATTAATCGTCCCTTCTCGAGTCCGCGAACGGCAAGCCGAGGCCGCGGAGCAGGGCCCGGGCGCTCTCGTCGTCGCTCGCAGACGTGGTGATGGCGACGTCCAGGCCGCGGACTGCGGCGATGTCGTCGTAGTTGATCTCGGGAAAGATGATCTGCTCGCGGATGCCGAGCGAGTAGTTCCCGCGCCCGTCGAACGAGCCCGGGTCGAGCCCTCGGAAGTCGCGGATGCGCGGCAGCGCGATCGAGACAAGGCGGTCGAGGAACTCGTACATCCGCGCTCCCCGGAGCGTGACCCGCGCGCCGATCGGCATCCCCTCGCGCAGCTTGAAGGCCGCGATCGACTTGCGGGCGCGGCGCATCTGCGCGCGCTGCCCGGCGATCGTCGAGAGTTCGTCCATCGCGCTGTCGAGCGCCTTCGCCTCGGTCTTCGCTTCGCCGACTCCCATGTTGAGAGTCACCTTCGTCACGCGCGGAACCTGCATGACCGAAGCCAGGCCGAGCTCGTCCTTGAGGCGCGGACGGAGCTCGCGCTCGTAGAGGTCTTTCAGCCGAGGGCTGTAGCCGTTGCCGTTGGCGCTCACTTGTCGAGCTCCTCCCCGCAGCCTTCGCGCCTGCAGACCCGCACCTTCACGCGGCGACCCTTGATCTCCTTGAAGACGTGACCGACCCGGGTGGGCAGGTTGCAGGTCGGACACACGACCATCACCTTCGAGACCGGCATCGGCGCCGGCCTGTCGATCACGCCGCCGGGCATCATCGTCGTTCCGCCCATCCGGTTCGCGTCGCGCATCGGGCGCGGCTTCGTGTGCCGTTTGACCACGTTCAGGTTCTCGACGATCACGCGGCGTTCGTCGGGCCGAGCCTCGACGACGCGGCCTTGCTTCCCGCGATCCTTCCCAGAGAGCACCTGGACGAGATCGCCCTTCTTGACTTTCATGGCTGGGATGCTCTCTCCTGGTCGTTCGGCGGCAGCCGAGCGACTACAGCACCTCCGGCGCGAGGCTGACGATCTTCATGAAGTTCTTCTCGCGCAACTCGCGAGCCACCGGCCCGAAGATGCGCGTGCCGCGGGGGTTCCGCTGGTTGTCGATGATCACCGCCGCGTTCTCGTCGAAGGCGATCTGAGTTCCGTCCTCGCGGCCGTAAGCCTTCTTCGTTCGGACGACCACCGCACGCACGACCTCGCCCTTCTTGATCGCGCCCTGCGGGCTCGCGGTCTTGACCGTGCCGACGATGATGTCGCCGACGCGGGCGTAGCGGCGGTGCGACCCGCCCATCACACGGATGCACAGGAGCTCACGCGCGCCCGTGTTGTCGGCGACGCGCAGACGGGTCTCCTGCTGGATCACTGACGGTCTCCTTCCGCGCAGGTCGTGCCCGATGGCCGCGCAGGCCGGTGGCTCGGAAGGACGCAGGGAGCGCCCATATGCGATGCATATGGGCGCGACTGAGGACGCGCCGAGGCGCCGGGCTGTGCGCCCCAGCGGGTGCGAGATGCGCGGGAGGCGACCGTCATCTGGCTACCTCGAGGACTTCGGCAAGGCGCCAGCGCTTCGTCTTCGAGAGCGGTCGCGTCTCGACGATGCGGACGACGTCGCCCGCCTTGGCCTGGTTCGCCTCGTCGTGCGCATGGAACCGCTCCGATCGCCGGATCACCTTCTTGTACCTGGGGTGCGCCTTCACCGAGTCGACGCGAACGACGATCGTCTTGTCCATCGCCGCCGAGACGACGACACCGCGGCGCTGCTGCCGTCGCCCGCGCTCGGACTCGGGTTTCGGCTGCCGAACGATCGGCTTGCGGGCTGCTGCAGGCTCGCGCTTCGTCTTCGGACGCTGCCGGCGCTGCGTGCGGGGCAGGCGCTTGCTCTTTTTCTTCGGACTCGGCTGCTCGGTCGCAGCCTCGTCTGTCGCCGGCTGGTCGGCGGACGCTTCCGCGGCGACAGGCTCTTCGGCGGTGGGCTCCGCGGCGACCGGCTTGGCCTCGGACTCCGCGGCAGGCGCAGGTTCCTCGTCGGCGTCTCCTCCGCTACCGGCTCGGCGACCTCCTCCTCTGCAACTGGCTCTGGGGCGGCGGCCTCAAGGCCCGGCCGGCCTCGGCCTCGGCTTCCGCTTCGGCCTCCTCGGCAACGAGCGGCGCCTCGGCGGGCTCTGCGGCGGTCTCCTCGGCCTTCTTGCGGGTGCGCTTCGGCTTCTCCTCGGCCTCCGGAGCGGCAGCCTCGGACGCAGCCGCCTCCGGCTCGGCCTTCTTCCGCGAGCGCTTCGGCTTCTCCTCGGCCGCGGTCTCCTCGGGCGTGGGCGCCTCGGTCTCCGCGTTCTTCTTCGTTGTCTTCTTCTCGTCTGCGGTGTTCTTGTCAGGCATTGCCTAGGTGGTCCTCTCCATCGCGCTCTCGCGCTCGTGCGTGATCGTCAGGATGCGGGCGATCTCCCGCTTGGCCAGGCGCAGCCGCGCCGAGTTCTCGAGCGCGCCGGTCGCAGACTGGAAGCGCAGGTTGAAGAGCTCCTGCCGCGTCTCCGCGAGCCGCTGCTCCAGCTCGGCGTCGGTCAGGTCGCGCAGCTGTCGCGCCCTCACGTTTTCCTTTCTCGCAGGTATCCGGGCCAAGCCCGGATACCGCGAACGACGAGCATCTTATCCTTACTCAAAGAGATCAGCCTCCCGCTTGACGATCTTCGTCCGGACGGACAACTTGGTGCCGGCAAGCCGCAGCGCCTCCTTGGCGAGCGGTTCGGGCACCCCCGCCAGCTCGAACATGACGCGACCGGGCTTGACGACGGCGACCCAGTGCTCGGGCGAGCCCTTGCCCGAGCCCATGCGTGTCTCGGCCGGCTTCTGGGTTACGGGCTTGTCCGGGAAGATGTTGATCCAGACCTTGCCGCCTCGCTTGATCTTGCGCGTCATCGCGATTCGAGCAGCCTCGATCTGGCGGTTCGTCAACCAGCCGGCGTCGAGCGCCTTCAGCCCGTAGTCGCCGAAGTGCACGGCGGTCTGCCCCTTCGACGTCCCTTGCCGCCGGCCGCGTTGGTACTTACGGAACTTGGTTTTCTTGGGGAGCAGCATCAGCCGTCACTTTTCTCTTGGGACGGATCGCCCGACTGGTCGGGCTTCGTCGGGTCCTCGTGCATGGTCTTCGGCGTCGTCGTGTCGGGTGCGTCGGCGACGGGGGCCTCAACCGTCTCGACCTGCGGCTCGGTTTCCGGCTGCTGCCGCCCCTCCGCCGAGGTTCCCGCCTCGTCCGTGCGGGGCTGCTCGACAGCCCCCCGCGGCGCACCCCCGCCGCGCCGGCCGCGCGGGCCGCCCGGCCCGGAGCCGCGCCGCCTGCGGACGGGCCCAAGCCCTTCGCGGTCGGCCGAGCGGCCGCGGCCGCCCTCGCGGGAAGCTGAGAGGCCCTCGCTCGCGCCTCCTCGCCTCCGCGCCTGATCCTGCTCGCCGAGACGCGAATCGCGCTGTGAAAATCCTTCGTAGCCCTCGGGCATGATCTCGCCCTTGTTGATCCAGACCTTCACTCCGATCCGGCCGAACGTGGTACGGGCCTCGCAGAACCCGTAGTCGATGTCCGCCCGGATCGTGTGCAGGGGCACGCGACCTTCGGAGTAGCTCTCCACCCGGCTCATCTCACCGCCGCCCAGACGGCCGCTGCAGATGATCTTCACGCCGTGCGCGCCGGAGCGCATCGCCGAGGCCAACGACCGCTTCATCGCGCGCCGGAAGCTGACCCGGTTCTGGAGCTGCTCGGCGATGGACTGGGCGACGAGCTTCGCGTCCAGCTCGGGACGCTTGATCTCGTTGATGTTGATGTGGACGTTCTTGTGCGTCAGCGCGTGGACGTCGCGACGCAGGGCATCCACCTCGACGCCGGACTTGCCGATCACGATGCCCGGCCGGGCGGTGTAGATGTCGATCGTGATCCGCTGCTTGTCCTTGCGGATCAGGATGTCGGAAAGTCCCGCGTGGCCGAGCTTGCGGTTGATGTGCTCGCGGATCTTGATGTCCTCGAGCAGCGCGTCCTTGAACTCCTTCTTCGACGTGTACCAATTCGACTTCCAGTCGTGGATGACGCCGACGCGGAGCCCGCCGGGATGAACCTTTTGCCCCACTTAGCCCTCCTCGGTTTCGCTCGTCTTGCGCGCGCGCTTTGCGCGCGCGCCAGCTGTTGGGGACGACCCAGAGCTCGACGACTTCCGCCTGGCCGTGCGCTTGGGAGTGATGTCGGCCGCAGTCTCGGCGGCTTCCTGCGTCTCGGCCTCAGGCTTCGCGCGACGCGTGGGAGCTTGGCCTCCAGCTAGTGCTTCTTGCGCCGCAGGCGCGAGAAGCACTGTGATGTGACACGTGCGCTTCTTGATCCGCGCGAGGCGGCCGCGCGCGCGTGCGCGCCAGCGCTTCAGCGTCGGCCCCTCGTCCACCACAGCGGCGAGCACGAACAGGTCGTCGCCGCGGAGGTTGTGGTTCGCCTCGGCGTTCGCGACCGCGGAGGCGAGCACCTTCTCGAGGTCACGCGCCGCCGCCCGGGGGGTGAACGCGAGGACGGCACGAGCTTCGGGCACGCTGCGTCCCCGGATGTGCTCCGCGACGATCCGCGCCTTGCGGGCGGACGTCCGCACCCACTTCGCCTGGGCGCGCACGGTCTGTGTCTCCGTTGCAGCCATCGGTGTCGCTAGCCCCGCTTCACCTGCGTCTGGCGGTCGCCCGCGTGGCCGCGGAAGAGACGCGTCGGCGCGAACTCGCCCAGCTTGTGCCCGACCATCTGCTCGGAGATGAACACCGGCACGTGCTTGCGACCGTCGTGAACGGCAATCGTGTGACCGACCATCTCCGGGAAGATCGTCGACGCGCGCGACCAGGTGCGGACCATCCGCTTGTTACCGGAGGTGTTCATGTCCTCGATGCGCTTCATCAGGCGCTCCTCGACGAACGGCCCTTTCTTCGACGATCTGCTCACTCGTTACCTCTTCTCCTTGCCGCGGCGCCGGCCGCGGACGATCAGCTGATCCGATTCCTTGTGCTTGCGGCGGGTGCGCTTGCCGAGCGTGGGTACGCCCCACGGCGTGACCGGGTGGCGTCCGCCCTTCGACTTGCCCTCGCCGCCGCCGTGCGGGTGGTCGACCGGATTCATCGCCGAGCCGCGCACAGTCGGGCGCTTGCCCCTCCAGCGGCTGCGGCCCGCCTTGCCCCCGGACTGGTTCTCGTGGTCGACGTTCCCGACCTGCCCGACGGTGGCTCGACAGGTTAGCGGCACCCGGCGCATCTCGCCCGACGGGAGGCGGAGGACGCCGTACCCGTCGTCCTTGGCGACGAGCTGGATGCCGGAGCCTGCACTCCGAGCGAGCTGCCCCCCACGCCCCGGCTTCAGCTCGACATTGTGGACCATCGTGCCGGTCGGGATGTTCTCGAGCGGCAGGGCATTGCCGGGACGGATGTCGGCGTTCGGGCCCGACTCGATCGTCGCTCCGACCTCCAGCCGTGCCGGGGCGAGGATGTACGCCTTCTCGCCGTCTGCATAGTGGAGCAGCGCGATGCGGGCCGACCGGTTCGGGTCGTACTCGATCGCAGCCACCTTCGCCGGAATACCGTCCTTGCGACGCTTGAAGTCGATGAGCCGGTAGCGGCGCTTGTGGCCGCCGCCCTGGTGCCGGGTCGTTATACGTCCGTTCACGTTCCGGCCGCCGGTCTTCTTGATCGGGGCGGTCAGAGACTTCTCGGGCTCGGTCTTCGTGATCTCCTCGAAGGACGAAACCGACATGAACCTCCGACCAGGCGAGGTCGGCTTGTATTTCTTGAGTGCCATCAGCCAACCTGTCTTTCGGGGTTCCCGATGCCGGAAATGCGCAGCATTTTCGGCATTTTCATACCTGCGCTCCCTGGAAGATCTGGATCTCGTCGCCTTCGGCGACCTGGACGATCGCCTTCTTCCAGCCTTGCTTCGTGCCGCGGATCAGCCCGCGGCGCTTGGGCTTGGGCTGGACCTTCGAGACGTTCACGGCGACGACCTTGACCTCGAAGAGCTCCTCGACCGCCTGCCGGATCTGCGTCTTGTGAGCGTCCGGGTGCACCCGGAACGAGTACTTGCGATCCTCGATCAGGCTGTAGCTCTTCTCGGAGACGACGGGTGCGATCAAGACCTGGCGCGACGTGAGGCTCACTCGGTCTCCTCCTTCGATCCGCCGTCGCCGCCGGCGCGCGCCTGCAGGTCGGCGAGCGCCGCCTGCGACACGATCAACGAGCGCGCCCAGACGACTGCAGCAACCTCGAGCTCCGAGGGAGAGACGACCGCAACCTGCCGGAGATTGCGAAAGCTCTTCGTGATCCCGTCCTCGTCACCTGCGGCGACGAGGACTAGCGGCTTGGGCTTCCCCCAGGTTTCGACGAGTGCAGCGGCCCGCTTGGTGGAGGGTTCTTCCCACTGAGAGCCGTCGACGATGCCCAGCGACCCCGTCCCGGCATGGGCAGCTAGCGCAGCGCGAAGCGCTGCGCGTTTGACCTTTCGGTTCACCTTGACCTCGAAGCTGCGCATGGACGGCGGAAAGGCGACGCCGCCGCCGGTCCAATGCGGGGCACGCGTCGTTCCCGCACGAGCACGGCCGGTTCCCTTCTGACGCCAGGGCTTCGCGCGTCCGCCGGCAACCAGGCCCCGGCTCTTCGCACCCCGCGTACCGGCGCGCTGCGCGTTCAGCTCGGCCCGAACCGTCTCGTGGACCAGGTGGGGCTTCACCTCGGCCGCGAAAACGTCGCCGTCGAGCGTCACCTGCTTCGCCGCCTTGCCGGCCGCGTCGAGGAGCGGGGCTTTCACTGCCTTACTCGGCTTGCCGGTGGTGGCGGGTATGTGCCTTCTCCTCTCTGATCTCGACGATGCCGTTCTTCGGGCCCGGGACTGCGCCTCTCACGAGGAGCAGGTTCCGCTCCGGGTCGATCTCGTGCACTCGGAGGCCCAGCTGGGTCGCCCTCTTGCCGCCCAGGCGCCCGGCCATCCGCACGCCCTTGAAGACGCGCGAAGGCGTCGCAGAAGCACCGATCGAGCCCGGCTTGCGGATGTTGTGGGAGCCGTGCGACTTGGGGCCGCGGTGGAACTTGTGGCGCTTGATCGTGCCGGCGAAGCCCTTGCCGATGCCGATGCCGGAGACCTTGACGGCATCGCCCGGCTCGAACGCCTCGACCGTCACCGCCTCCCCGACGACGAGCTCGGAGCGGCCGCGGAACTCGACGAGGTGGCGATGCGCGTCGGCGCCCGCCTTCTTCAGGTGGCCGAGCTCGGGCTTCGTGATCTTGCGCTCGGCAACGGGCTCGAAGGCGAGCTGGACCGCCTCGTAGCCGTCGGTCTCGACGGTCTTCACCTGCACCACCGGACACGGCCCGGCCTCGATCACGGTGACCGCCGTCACGACCCCGGAGTCCGGATCGAACAGCTGGGTCATCCCGAGCTTTCTTCCTACGATTCCCTTCACGCTTCTCCAGACTTTCTCCCGATGAAAATGCGCAGCATTTTCATCGGTCCGTAGAGCTTGATCTCGATGTCGACGCCGGCGGGCAGGTCGAGCCGCATCAGCGAGTCGACCGTCTTCGGCGTGGGTGAGTGGATGTCGATCAGCCGTTTGTGGGTGCGCACCTCGAAGTGCTCCCGCGAGTCCTTGTCCTTGAACGGGCTGCGGATCACGCAGTAGACGTTCTTCTCGGTGGGCAGGGGCACGGGACCGGTGATCGTCGCCCCGGAGCGCTCCGCCGTTTCGACGATGTCGCGCGCGGACTTGTCGACCTGCTTGTGGTCGTAGCCCTTCAGCCGGATGCGGATCTTCTGCTGTGCCACGTGCCCCTCCCCTCCCTTCCTCTGACTACTTGATGATCTCCGTGACCGCGCCGGCGCCGACCGTGCGGCCACCTTCGCGAATCGCGAAGCGGAGACCCTGATCCATCGCGATCGGCTGGATCAGCTCGATCTCCATGTTCGTGTTGTCACCCGGCATGACCATCTCCTGGCCCTCGGGCAGCTTGATCGAGCCGGTCACGTCGGTCGTGCGGAAGTAGAACTGCGGCCGGTAGCCGTTGAAGAACGGCGTGTGCCGCCCGCCCTCGTCCTTCGAGAGCACGTAGACCTCCGCCTTGAAGTGCGTGTGCGGGGTGATCGAGCCGGGCTTCGCCAGCACCTGACCGCGCTCGACCTCCTCGCGCTTGACGCCGCGGAGGAGGGCACCGGCGTTGTCGCCCGCCTGCGCGAAGTCGAGGATCTTGTTGAACATCTCGAGGCCGGTGACCACCGTCTTCGACGTCTCGTCGTGGATGCCGACCATCTCGACCTCGTCGCCGGTCTTGATCTGGCCTTGCTCGATGCGACCCGTGACCACCGTGCCGCGCCCGGTGATCGTGAAGACGTCCTCGATCGGCATCAGGAACGGCTTGTCGACGTCGCGCTGAGGCTCCGGGATGTAGCTGTCGACAGCCTCCATGAGCTCGAGGATCTTCGGCACCCACTCCTCGTCGCCCTCGAGCGCCTTCAGCGCCGACACATGGACGATCGGGATGTCGTCGCCGGGGAACTCGTACCGTGTCAGCAGCTCCCGGACCTCCATCTCGACGAGCTCGAGCAGCTCGGGGTCGTCGACCATGTCGGCCTTGTTCAGCGCCACGACGATGTACGGCACCTGTACCTGGCGCGCGAGGAGAATGTGCTCCCGCGTCTGCGGCATCGGGCCGTCGGCGGCCGAGACCACGAGGATCGCGCCGTCCATCTGGGCGGCGCCGGTGATCATGTTCTTGATGTAGTCGGCGTGCCCCGGGCAGTCGACGTGCGCGTAGTGCCGGTTCGCGGTCTCGTACTCGACGTGCGCGGTGTTGATCGTGATCCCGCGCTGGCGCTCCTCTGGAGCGTTGTCGATCGAGTCGAACGAGCGGACGGCCGTGTTCGTGCCCTGCTCGGACAGCACCTTTGTGATTGCCGCCGTCAGCGTCGTCTTGCCGTGGTCGATGTGACCGATCGTGCCGACATTCAGATGCGGCTTCGTGCGCTCGAACTTCTGCTTGGACATCTTTCCTCCGGTCTCCTTTAGGTCTGGGCGGCGACGATCTCGCCCGCGATCGACTGAGGCACTTCCTCGTACCGATCGAACTGCATGGTGAACGTTGCCCGCCCCTGCGTCGTCGAGCGCAGGTCAGTCGCGTAGCCGAACATCGTGGCGAGCGGAACCTTGGCCCGGATCGCCTGAGCGTTGCCGCGCGGCTCGAGTCCCTCGACCCGGCCACGACGGGAGTTCAGGTCGCCCATGACATCGCCGAGGTAGTCCTCCGGCGTGACGACCTCGACGGCCATGACGGGCTCGAGCAGCTTGGGCTTCGCACGCTGCATCGCGTTCTTGAAGGCCATCGAGCCGGCGATCTTGAACGCCATCTCGCTCGAGTCGACGTCGTGGTACGAGCCGTCGACGAGCGTGACGCGGACGTCGACGACCGGATAGCCGGCGAGGATCCCCGACTCCATCGCCTCCTGGATGCCGAGGTCGACCGAGGGGATGTACTCGCGCGGGATCTTGCCGCCGACGATCTTGTCCACGAACTCGTAGCCTTCGCCGGGCCCGGCGGGCTCGAGATTGATCACCGCATGGCCGTACTGGCCCCGACCACCCGTCTGGCGCACGAAGCGGCCCTCGACCTTCTCGGCCGCCTTGTTGACTGTCTCCCGGTACGCGACCTGTGGACGGCCGACGTTGGCATCGACGTTGAACTCGCGCATCAGCCGGTCGACGATGATCTCCAGGTGCAGCTCGCCCATCCCTGAGATGAGCGTCTGTCCGGTCTCTTCGTCGGTGCGGACGCGGAACGTCGGATCCTCCTCGGCGAGGCGCTGGAGGCCCGCGCCGAGCTTGTCCTGGTCGCCCTTCGTCTTCGGCTCGATCGCGACCGCGATCACGGGCTCCGGGAAGGTCATCGACTCGAGCCGGATCGGCGCCGTGTCGGTCGCCAGCGTGTCCCCCGTTGTCGTCACCTTGAGGCCGACGACCGCCGCGATCTCGCCTGCGCCGATCGCGTCGCGTTCCTCACGGTGGTTCGCATGCATCTGGAGGATGCGGCCGATCCGTTCGCTCTTCCCGGTCGTCGTGTTCAGGACGCGATCGCCCTGCTTCATCTGCCCCGAGTACACCCGGATGTACGTGAGCTTGCCGACGTACGGATCGGACATCACCTTGAACGCGAGGGCCGAGAACGGCTCGTCGAGCGCCGGGCGGCGTGAGAGCTCGTGCTCGGTGCGCGGGTCGATCCCGTGGATCGGCGGCACGTCGAGCGGGCTCGGCAAATAGTCGATCACGCCGTCCAGCAGGGGCTGGACGCCCTTGTTCTTGAACGCGCTCCCGCAGAGGACCGGCGTGACCGTGATGTCGAGCGTCGCCTTGCGGAGAGCGCGGCGCAGCAAGTCGGGTGTCACGGACTCCTCGTCCTCGAGGTAGGACTCCATCAGCTCGTCGTCGTGATCGGCGACCGCCTCGATCAGCTGGTGGTGGTACTCGTTCGCCTGCTCCGCGAGCTCGGCCGGAATCTCCTCCACCTGCATGTTCGTGCCGAGGTCGTCGGTCCAGACGGTCGCCTTCATCTCGATCAGGTCGACGACGCCGCGGAAGTGCTCCTCCTGGCCGATCGGCAGCTGCACCGGCACGGGGCGGGCCCCGAGGCGGTCGACCATCGACTGCACGGAGGCGAAGAAGTCGGCCCCGGTGCGGTCCATCTTGTTGACGAAGGCGATTCGAGGCACGCGGTACTTGTCCGCCTGCCGCCAGACCGTCTCGGACTGCGGCTCGACCCCCGCAACCGAGTCGAACACCGCGATCGCACCGTCCAGGACCCGCAGGCTGCGCTCGACCTCCACAGTGAAGTCCACGTGCCCGGGCGTATCGATAATGTTGATGCGAAAGTCGTGCCAGAACGCAGTCGTCGCGGCCGACGTGATCGTGATCCCGCGCTCCTGCTCCTGGGCCATCCAGTCCATGACCGCGGCGCCCTCGTGCACTTCGCCCATCTTGTGGGTGCGACCCGTGTAGTACAGGATGCGCTCGGTCGTCGTCGTCTTGCCGGCGTCGATGTGGGCCATGATCCCGATGTTGCGGACTCGCTCGAGGCCCGCGCGGATGTTCTTCTCGACCGTTGCCATCGCTACCACCGGTAGTGCGCGAACGCCTTGTTGGCCTGGGCCATCCGATACATGTCGTCCTTGCGCTTCCAGGCGCCGCCCTGCTGATTGATCGCATCCAGGATCTCGCCGGCGAGCTTCTCGTGCATGCCCTTCTCCCGCCGGTCGCGTGCGTAGGTGACAAGGAACCGGACGGCGAGCGTGCGAGCCCGTCGCTGCGGCACCTCGACCGGAACCTGGTAGTTCGCACCACCGACTCGGCGACTGCGGGTCTCGAGGACCGGCGTCACGGTCTTGATCGCCTGCTCCAGCACCTCGAGCGGCGGCTTGCCGCTGCGCTCGCCGACCTTGTCGAGGGCGCCGTAGACGATCCGCTCTGCAGTGGAACGCTTGCCACGCGTCATCACACGGTTGATCACCTGCGTGACGAGGCGCGAGTTGTAGACCGGGTCCGCGTCGAGCGCACGAGCCTGAGTCTCTGCACGGCGAGGCACGGGCTCACCCGCCTCGCTTGGCGCCGTACTTGGAGCGGCCCTGCTTGCGATCGGAGACGCCGGCCGAGTCGAGTGCGGCGCGAATCACCTTGTAGCGATAGCCCGGCAGGTCCTTGACGCGACCGCCTCGAACGAGGACGACCGAGTGCTCCTGCAGGTTGTGCCCCTCTCCGGGGATGTAGGCGCCGACCTCCATGCCGTTCGTCAGCCGGACACGCGCCACCTTCCGGAGGGCAGAGTTCGGCTTCTTCGGAGTCTGGGTCATCACGCGCGTGCAGACGCCGCGCTTCTGCGGTGCGCCGCGCAGCGCAGGGGTCTTCACCTTCGCCTTCGGCGTCGAGCGACCCTTCCGGACAAGTTGGTTAACAGTCGGCATCAGATGAGAAGCGGTATCGAACTCCTGGAGAGGGCTTGCACACAACAAAGGCCGGCGGGGCCAAGCCCACGCCAACCCAGGGCTTGATAGTAGCGAAGGGCGTCACAACACGTCAAACGACCGCAATATGCGGCTTTGTCGGTGGCTGTCGTCCGCAGACCACGCTATACCTCATTCGAGGGATGCTCGAGTGCTCTATCTGCAGGCGATTGTACGACGACCGCTTCAAGGTTTTCGTACCGCCGTACCGAGAGTCGTTCGACACGATCGAGTGCGCGCGGCGGGCCGCCAGTGCGTGGGGCGCCGAGGCGCCTGCCGTTCCGATCGTCCTTCCTGCGATTGAGGCGATCCGCCCTCGGTCGGAGCCGGTCGCGGCGCCTGCCGGACCTCGACGCAGCCTCGCCGCACTCACCGCGCTGGCGCTCGCCCCGGGTCAAGCCGCGCTCGCCGGCGGCGTCGGGTTGCTCGCAGGCGGGACGGCGGCAGCGGTCTACCTGGTAGCGAAGCCCTCGGGACCGACACAGACGTCGGCAGCCACCTCTGGCGCGCCGAGGTCGAAGCCGCCGGCCCATGCGCAGCCTGCCGGACCCAGCTCGGCGAAGAGCCCTCCCGCGACGGTCGTGCGTCGTCCGCCCGACGCCGCCGTCCGCCGCGCCACGATCGGCTCGAGCCGCACGAGATCTGGTCAGGCGGGCGCTGAGCGGGCGGCCGTCGGCACCGAAGTGACTCAGCACCATCCGGTCGTCTCGCAAACGCCCGTTGCGACGGCTCAGCTGGCGTCGCGCTCGGTTCCCGTCGTCAGCCCGCCGGCCCACGACGAGACGTCCACCGCATCTGGGACCCCGAAGCCCAAGCCACAGCCGAAACCGAAGCCGAAGCCCACCGGAACGAACAAGCCCAAGCCCGCGCCCGAGCCCAAGCCCGCGGCGCCCGAGCCGGGATCCACGACTCCAGAGCCCTCGCCCACCACGTCCAATCCGCCTACTCCAGAGCCGCCGAACGGCGAAGGAAGCTCCCCTCCGGTTACCGCGGCCGTGGCTGTCTCTGCCCCGGTCGCGGCGGAGCAGCCCACGCAGTCCGCATCGGGACCGCCGTCTACCGAGCCGCCTTCCAACCAGCAGCCGTCGACCGAGCCCCCCTCCAACCAGCCGCCGTCGACCGAGCCTCCCTCCACCGAGCCGCCGCCGAGCGAGCCGCCTTCGAAGCAGCGTTTGTCGCAGCCGAGCCAGCCCAGCGAGCAGCAGGGGCAGCGCTGCGACGGGCACGATCAGGACGGGGACGACGGCGAGCACGAGGACTCACGGCCCGGGAACGGGTGGGGCGACAAGAACCACGATCACACGGGCCCCCGCGGCCACGACGGCCATCGAGATCACGGCCGCCACGGCCACTGAGCGTCTCCGCACGGGCCCTGAAGCACGACACGACCGGCGCCGCCGGCGGAGAGATCAGGTCGCTTCGCTCGAGGCTTCCGGGTCGTCCGCCGTCATCACCCGGCCCTTGCCCGCGCGCTTCGCGCGGTAGAGGGCCTGGTCGACCCGGCGAAACAGCGAGGTAGCGTCGTCGTCGCGGCCGAGCTCCGCCATCCCGGCCGAGATGCCGAGATTCGGGACACGTCCGATCGGCTGCCCCTGGACAGCGAGCAGCAACCGCTGGAAGAAGCGCTCCACGTCGTCGAGGGACGATTCAGGGAGGATCACCGCGAACTCGTCGCCTCCGACGCGGCACGGAATGTCCGCACCGCGCACGACCGAGCGAAGGCGCTCGGCCACCTCTGCGAGGACGGAGTCGCCGCCCAGGTGGCCGATCTCCTCGTTGATCGACTTGAAGTTGTCGAGGTCGAAGAAGATCAAGGCGAGGCGCCGGTCGTAGCGATGTGCCCGCTTTACCTCGTGCGCGAGTGTCTCGTGGAAGTAGCGGCGGTTGTGAAGGCCACTCAGCGGGTCACGCACGGCGAGCTCGTGTAGCTCGCGGAACTGCCGTGCGTTCTCGATCGCCCGACCGGCGGTGAGAGCGAGCTCCTCGAGCGCGGCGAGATCCTCGTCCTTCGGCTCGTCCATCGTCCGCCGCCAGAAGACTGCCAACGTCCCGGCTGTCGCGCCCTCGGCGGCAAGGGGGAGCAGAACACCGAGGTGGATCGCGTTCGGCCCGACAACGCCCTCACCCGGAAAGCGGTACCGGATCACGAGCGAACGCGACCGGCTCTCCGACGGCCAGCTGCCGAGGAGCGGCAATGCTTCGTCCGCAGTCAGATTCATCGCCTTGACGATCGGAGGCTCGCCCTCTTCCCAGAGGGCAACTGCGGCCGCGTCCGCGTCGGCGAGCAGACCGGCCCCCTGCAGCACGCGGCTCAGCAGCTCGTCCAGATCGCGGGTTTCCGTGAGCGCCGAGAGCTGCCGCGCCCAACGCAGCTCGAACTGGGCTCGCCGGAGCTCACCCGCGTCGGGTGTCCCTCCTTTGCCGGGAAAGCGTAGGCGGTTTCCGATCGCGAGCACGATCACCACGCCGGCGAGCGCCGCTGCGAGCGCGATCACGAGCGCGGTCAACGGCCCGCCCTGGATGGTTGATCGGTAATTCGCGTCGATGCGGGGATGGCCGAGACCAAGCCGGGCGCCGCGATCATGCGCCGTTCGTAGCAACTGCTACGGGCGGCGCACGAGCGTGGTGATCCGGCGCCGCGTCTCGGCCACCAGCCGCGCGACGTGGAATTGCCGATCAACCATCTAGGTCTCGGCCAGGGGCTGACCCTCACCGAATGCCGCCGCATGAATTCAGTCATCGTCAGATCCCGCCCACAACAGTGGCCCGCTCTACCGCAGCGGGGAGCCCCCGCACCCGTCGATGCACGCAGTCGCCAAGAGGACGATTGACTCGCGCATATTCCCTCTCCCGTGTCGTACATGCGGAATGCATGTACACAACTAACCGTATCTAGGAAGCCGACCGGGTCAATACATGGGCTTCGTCGCCGCGCCCGACATGTGCGGGCGCGGGCCCACTGCGGCTCCTGGGGTGCGAGCGGTTAGGGACGGGGGCTCATGGGGGGCGCCGGTGGGCGCCCCCCATGAGGGGGCTCTCTCTGCCAGGCACGCTTCGCGTGCCGTGGCTGTTCCCCCATGCTTATTCGTCGAGAGGTGAGTCGACTTCGGGGATCTCCTCGGCCTCGCCTGCTTCGTGCGGCTTGGCCTCGTCGTTGACCTCCGGCTGGCCGCCGAAGTCGAGGCCGAGAGACGCGAGGTCGATCCCACCGCCGTCGGAGCCGATCTCCTGGAGCGCGGCGAGCAGCGTCTCACGCTCGTACGCCTCCTTCGGCACCTTCTCGGACGGCCCGATCTCGATCGTCCGGTACCGCTTCAGCCCGGTCGCGGCCGGAATCAGCTTCCCGATGATCACGTTCTCCTTCAGGCCGAGCAGGCGATCCACCTTCCCCTCGATCGAGGCGTCGGTGAGCACCTTCGTCGTCTCCTGGAAGGAGGCGGCGGACAGGAACGACTCCGTGGCAAGCGACGCCTTCGTGATCCCGAGGATCAGCGGCTCGAACGTCGCCTGCTCGCCCTTCTCCTTCTTGACCCGCTTGTTCTCGCGCTCGAGGACGACCTTGTCGACCATCTGCCCGGGTAGGAAGTCGGTCGATCCGGAGTTGTCGATCCGCACCTTCTTCAGCATCTGCCGGACGATCAGCTCGATGTGCTTGTCGTGGATGTCGACGCCCTGCGACTTGTAGACCTTCTGCACCTCGCGCACGAGGTACAGCTCCGTCGGCGTCGAGCCGCGGCCCGAATGAGCATGAAGCTCGAGCAGATCGGTCGGGTTGAGCGAGCCCTCGTGGAGCGGGTCGCCGGACTGGATCTCGTCGCCCGTCCTCACGAGCAAGCGAGTCCGGCGCGGCAGCTGGTACTCCTTGGGCTCCTCGTCGACGACCATCGGCTCGATCGTCACCTTTGGCCCGCGCTCGGTCTCCTCGACATGCACCTTGCCGCCGATCTCCGCCAGCCGCGCGGCGCCCTTGGGGTTCCGCGCCTCGAAGATCTCGACGACACGTGGGAGGCCGTGCGTGATGTCGGCGCCGGCGACACCGCCGGTGTGGAAGGTCCGCATCGTCAGCTGCGTCCCCGGCTCGCCGATCGACTGCGCAGCGATGATTCCGACCGCGTCGCCGATCTCGCACACCCCGCCGGTGGCGAGGAAGACGCCGTAGCACGCCCGGCAGACCCCGTACTCGCTCTTGCACTTCAGCACTGAGCGGACGGGGAGCGTCGGAATCTCCGTGCCGTCGAGCTCGGAGACGATCCCCTGGAGCATCTGGTTGTCCAGTACCCGCCCCTTCTCGGCCAGCTTCGTCTTGCCCGGCTTCCCGCTGGCGAGCGGCTTGTACACGTCTTCGGCGATCACCCGCCCCAACAGGCTCCGGTTCAGCCCCTCCGGCAGGTGGATCGGCAGGTCGACGTGCTCGTCGGACTTGCAGTCCTCGTCGCGGATGATCACGTCCTGGGCGACATCGACGAGACGCCGCGTCAGATAGCCGGAGTCGGCCGTGCGGAGAGCCGTGTCCGCGAGCCCCTTGCGGGCGCCGTGGGTGGAGATGAAATACTCGAGCACCGACAGGCCTTCCATGAAGTTCGCCTTGATCGGACGCTCGATGATCTCGCCCTTCGGGTTGGCCATCAGGCCGCGCATCCCGGCCAGCTGGCGGATCTGCTTGAACGAGCCGCGGGCGCCCGAGTTGGCCATCATGAAGATCGGGTTCAGCTCGAAGAGCGTCTTCTCCATGGCGTCGGCCACGGTGTCCGTGCCCTCCGTCCAGATGTTGACGATGCTCTCGTGCCGTTCCTCTTCCGTGATCAGACCGTGCTCGTACTGGCCCTCGACCTCGGCCACGCGCTTCTCGTACTCGGCGAGGATCTGGTCCTTCTCGCGAGGGATGACGATGTCGTTCTTCGAGATCGTCACGCCGGCCTGCGTCGCGTAACGGAAGCCGAGCGACTTGATCGCGTCGAGCACGCTGGCGAGCGTGTGCGCGCCGTGGCGGTCGGACAGCTCCGTGATCAGGACATCCATCTCCTTCTTCGGCAGCGTCCGGTTGACGTACTGGTACTCCGCCGCGATCCCGTTGCCGCGGAAGGCCTCGGTCAGCGCCCGCTCGACCGCGCCGTTGAAGACGACCCGGCCGGCCGTGGTCAGGATCACCTCACCGTTGCGGCGGTACTCGATCGGCTGCTGGAGCTCGACCTGTCGCGCCTCGAGCGCGAGCACGACCTCCTCCTCCGAGGCGAACCGCTTCGGCCGGTCCTCGTGCTTCAGCTTCGTCACGTCGAGCTTCGAGAGGTCCTGCTCGCAGTAGGTGAGGAAGTAGCCGCCGAGGATCATGTCCTGCGTCGGCGTTGCCAGCGGCCGGCCGTGGGCCGGGGAGAGGATGTTGTTCGAGGACAGCATCAGGATGCGAGCCTCTGCCTGCGCCTCCGCGGAGAGCGGCAGATGGACCGCCATCTGGTCGCCGTCGAAGTCGGCGTTGAACGCGTGGCAGACCAGCGGGTGGACCTGGATCGCCTTGCCCTCGACGAGCACGGGCTCGAACGCCTGGATGCCGAGACGGTGCAGCGTGGGCGCCCGGTTCAGCAGCACCGGATGCTCGGCGATCACCTCCTCGAGCACGTCCCAGACCTCCGGGACCATCGAGTCGACGTACTTCTTGGCCGCCTTGATGTTCTGGACCGACTTCCGCTCGACCAGCCGGCTCATGATGAACGGCTTGAAGAGCTCGAGCGCCATCAACTTCGGCAGGCCGCACTGGTGCAGCTTCAGGTTCGGGCCGGCGACGATCACCGATCGGCCCGAGTAGTCGACGCGCTTGCCGAGAAGGTTCTGCCGGAAGCGGCCCTGCTTTCCCTTGAGCATGTCGGACAGCGACTTCAGCGGCCGGTTGCCCGGGCCGGTGACCGCACGCCCGCGCCGGCCGTTGTCGAACAGCGCGTCGACGGCCTCCTGGAGCATGCGCTTCTCGTTGTTGACGATGATCTCGGGAGCCCCGAGGTCGAGCAGTCGCTTGAGACGGTTGTTCCGGTTGATCACGCGCCGGTAGAGATCGTTCAGATCGCTGGTCGCGAAGCGTCCGCCGTCCAGCTGAACCATCGGGCGCAGCTCGGGCGGAATCACCGGCACCGCGTCCAGGACCATCCACTCCGGCTTGTTCTCCGAGGTGATGAACGCGTTTACGACCTTCAGCCGCTTGATCGCGCGGGCCTGCTTCTGGCCCTTGGAAGTGCGGATCGTCTCGCGCAGCGAGGCCGCTTCCTTGACCAGGTCGAGGTCCTTGAGCAGCTCGCGGATCGACTCCGCGCCCATTCCGCCGCGGAAGTAGACGCCGAAGCCGTAGGGAGAGCCGAACCGATCCTTCAGCTCGCGGAAGATCTGCTCGTCGTTGACGACGAGCTTCGGCTCAAGCTCCTTGAACAGCTGCCAGGTCGTCTCGAGCCGCCGGACTGCCTCGACCGCCGCTTCGCGGGCGTCGTTCCGCCGTGACTCGATGTCCATGTACATCTCGCGGACCTTGAGCAGCCAGGCGACGATCGCGTCGAGATCCTCCTTCGCGATCTTCCCGTCCGTCCGGAGACAGAGGTCGTTCGTCTGCTCGCGAAGCGCCTCCGGGTCGGCGTCGGCAGGCGCCTGCTCGAGCACGTCCTTGAGGAGCCCGCTGCCAAGCTCGCGCGCCTTCTCGAGGTTCTTCGTGTCGACGCCGCCGACGATGCCGGCGTCCTCGGCTCCGAGCTCCTCGCCAGAGAGCAGCGCTTCGATGATTCGGTTGATGTGCTTGGAGACCGCGCCCTTCTTCGAGCCCGTCGCCTTGTTCTGCTCCTTGTAGAGGGAGGCGAGGGCCTCGCGGATCTGGATCGCCGCGGTCGCAACCGACTCGAGCTCGCGGGGAGCGAGCTTGCGGTCGTCGCGAATCGCCGTGTTTCGCACGAGCTCGCGGATCTTCTTCGAATCCTCGGTGCTGATCTGCGGGGCGATCTCGACGAACAGACCGCCGACCAGGCCCCGGGTGTCCTCGAGGCTGGGCATCACCTGCTCCTCAGCCCAGTTCGACAGACCGCGGGTCCAGAAGTCGTCGTCCTCGTCGAAGTCCTTCTCCTTGCCCTTCGTGAAGTAGTCGCGGCGCCGCTGGAGACGCACCTCGAGCGCGGCGAGCTGCTCGTCGCGGTCGACGTCGATGCGCTCGCTCTCGCTCCGCACCTTGTCCTCGAGGTCGGCGAGGTCCTTCTTCCGCGCCTCCACGTCGACGTTCGTGACAATCGAGGCGGCGAAGTACAGGACCTTCTCGAGCTCGCGGGGCGCGATGTCGAGGAGGTAGCCGATTCGGCTCGGTACGCCCTTGAAGAACCAGATGTGGCTGACGGGGGCGGCGAGGTCGATGTGGCCCATGCGCTCACGGCGCACCTTCTGACGCGTCACCTCGACGCCGCAGCGCTCGCAGATGATCCCCTTGTAGCGGACGCGCTTGTACTTGCCGCAGTAGCACTCCCAGTCCTTCGTCGGACCGAAGATGCGCTCGCAGAACAGGCCGTCACGCTCGGGCTTGAGCGTGCGGTAGTTGATCGTCTCCGGCTTGGTGACCTCGCCCGACGACCAATCGCGGATCTGCTTCGGCGACGCGAGCCCAATCCGGATCGCGTCGAAGTCATTGATGTCGATCATGCCATTCCTCCTGTGGAGGAATGGCTAGCGGTCTGCGTCAGACGCACGTAGATCCCTTCCTTCCATCCGTTACGAACCTTGGTCACGCTTCCGTTCGACCAGCCGAGACAGCTAGCCATTTGCGCAGCAAATGGCCCGGCCGTCACTCTTCGATCTCGACGTCGGCCAGGTCCGCCTCGAGCGGCGGTTCGCCGGCCTCCGCGGCGGCCTCGTCGCCGACCTCAACGTCGGCGAGGTCGTCGAGGGACTCGTCGGCTGGAACGGTCAGCTCACCCTCCTGGTCGACGCGCTCCTGTCCTTCCTCGAGCTCCTCGGCGGTCGGCTCGCGGGCGGCCGCCCGCAGCGAGCCGGGCGAGAGGTCGATGCCGAGCTCCTCGGCCGCGCGGAGCAACTCGTCGTCCTCCTCGCGCACCTGGACCTCCGTGCCCTCCTCGGAGATCACGTGGACGTCGAGCGCGAGCGACTGCATCTCCTTCAGCAGCACCTTGAAGGACTCGGGAATCGACGGCTCGGCGATGTTCTCGCCCTTGACGATCGCCTCGTAGGCCTTGACGCGGCCGACGGTGTCGTCGGACTTGATCGTGAGCATCTCCTGGAGCGTGTACGCGGCGCCGTACGCCTCGAGCGCCCAGACCTCCATCTCACCGAACCGCTGACCGCCGAACTGCGCCTTGCCGCCCAGCGGCTGCTGCGTGACGAGGGAGTACGGGCCCGTCGAGCGCGCGTGGATCTTGTCGTCGACGAGGTGGAGCAGCTTGAGGATGTACATGTAGCCGACGGTGACCTTCTCCTGGAAGGGCTCACCCGTCTTGCCGCTGTACAGCCGGACCTTCCCGGAGCAGCGCCGGCCTTCGGGCCGCTTCGGGTCGACGTTCATCTTGATCGGCGAGTCGGGGTTCTGCTTCGTCCACTCGATCAAGGCCTCGTCGACGTCCTTCTCGCTCGCACCGTCGAAGACCGGGGTTGCGATCGGGGTCGACGGACGTCCAGTGCCATTGCGCTCGCCGTTCTCGGCGAAGACGCCGTGGAAGGCCGCCCAGCCGAGGTGCGTCTCGAGGATCTGGCCGATGTTCATCCGGCTCGGCACCCCCAGCGGGTTGAGCACGACGTCGACCGGGGTCCCGTCCTCGAGGAACGGCATGTCCTCCTCGGGGACGATCTTCGAGATCACGCCCTTGTTGCCGTGCCGGCCGGCGAGCTTGTCGCCCTCCGCGATCTTGCGCTTCTTGGCCACGTAGACGCGGACGAGCTCGTTGACGCCCGGCGGGAGGTCGTCCCCGGCCTCACGTGAGAACGTCTTGACGTCGATCACCTTGCCCCCCTCGCCGTGCGGGACCTTCAGCGAGGTGTCGCGAACCTCACGCGCCTTCTCCTTGAAGATCGCGCGAATCAGCTTCTCCTCGGCGGTCAGCTCGGTCTCGCCCTTGGGCGTCACCTTGCCGACCAGCAGGTCGCCCGAGCCGACCTCGGCGCCGATCCGGACGATTCCCCGCTCGTCGAGATCCTTCAGCGACTCCTCCGAGCGGTTCGGGATGTCGCGGGTGATCTCCTCGTCGCCGAGCTTGGTCGAGCGAGCGTCGATCTCGTACTCGTGGATGTGGATCGACGAGAGCACGTCGTCCTTGACGAGCCGCTCCGAGAGCACGATCGCGTCCTCGAAGTTGAAGCCCTCGAACGGCATGAACGCGACCAGCAGGTTCTTGCCGAGCGCGAGCTCGCCGTCCTTGGTCGAGCTGCCGTCCGCCAGGACCTGCTCCGCCCTGATCTTCTCGCCGAGCGAGACGATCGGCTTCTGGTGGATCAGCGTGCCCTGGTTCGAGCGCATGAACTTCGTCAGCGGGTACTCCTCGCGCCCGTCCTTCGACTCCACGACGACCTTCTCGGCGTCGACGTCGATCACGGTTCCTGCGTGGTCGGAGACCACGACGTCGCCCGTGTCGACCGCGGCCCGGTACTCGAGGCCGGTGCCGATCAGCGGCGGCTCCGTGATCATCAGCGGGACGGCCTGGCGCTGCATGTTCGCGCCCATCAGCGCGCGGTTCGCGTCGTTGTGCTCGAGGAACGGGATCAGCGCCGTCGCAACCGACACGATCTGGGCCGGTGCGACGTCCATGTACTCGATGTCCTTCGGCCGCGCGGTAACCGCCTCGCCTTCTCGGGAGCGACAGAGCACCTGATCGTGCAGGAACCTGCCGGTTTTCTCGTCGATCGGCTCCGACGCCTGCGCGATCGTGTACTGCGCCTCCTCGGCGGCATCGAGATACACGATCTCGTCGGTCACCTTCCCACCGGCGACGCGCCGGTAGGGCGTCTGGATGAAGCCGAACTCGGAGACGGTCGCGAACGACGCGAGCGAGCCGATCAGGCCGATGTTCGGGCCCTCCGGGGTCTCGATCGGGCACATCCGCCCGTAGTGGGTCGGGTGGACGTCGCGCACCTCGATCGGAGCGCGCTCACGCGTCAGCCCACCCGCCCCGAGCGCCGACAGACGGCGACGGTGGGTGAGCCCCGCCAGCGAGTTCGTCTGGTCCATGAACTGGGACAGCTGCGAGGAGCCGAAGAACTCCTTCAGCGCCGCCACGACGGGTCGAATGTTGATGATCGTCTGCGGCGTGATCGTGTCGACGTCCTCCGTCGTCATTCGCTCCCGGACAACGCGCTCCATCCGGTAGAGACCGACACGGAACGCCTCCTGGATCAGCTCGCCGACGGTGCGAAGGCGGCGGTTGCCGAAGTCCTCGTACTCGTCGAGCTCGGCCCGGATCGGGTCGCGAGACATCACGATCGAGTCGGCGGCGAAGTCCTTCGAGTCCTCGGCGACGCCGAGCTGCCTGGGCAGGTCGACGAGCCTGCGAACGAGGGCGAGGATGTCCTCGGTCGTCAGGACGCGGGTGCCGTCGGGCACGCTCACGCCGAGCCGCTGGTTCAGCTTGTAGCGGCCGACCTTGGTCAGGTCGTAGCGCTTGGGGTCGAAGAACAGCGCGCGCAGGAGATTCCGGGCGTTGTCGAGCGTCGGGGGCTCGCCGGGCCGCTGCTTCTTGAAGACCTCGATCAGCGCCTCTTCCTCGCGGGTGGTCGTGTCCTTGTCGAGGGTCAGCGCGATGAAGATCGAGTTGTCGAACAGCTTCATGATCGCCTCGTTCGAGCTGGTATCCAGCTGGAACCCGGTCGAGGGATCCTCGGCCGGCAGCGCCCGAAGGAGCGTCGTGATCGGCAGCTTGCGCTTCCGGTCGATGCGGGCGTAGACCACGCCCTTCTTGTCGATCTCCAGCTCCAGCCACGAGCCTCGGCTCGGCATCAGATTGGCGGTGAAGACCTGCTTGGTGGCGTCCTTCGGCTCCATCAGATAGGCGCCGGGGGAACGCACGAGCTGCGTGACGATCACGCGCTCGGTGCCGTTGATGATGAAGGTGCCCTGGTCGGTCATCATCGGGAAGTCCCCCATGAAGACCCGCTGCTCGCGAATCTCGCCCGTCTCCTTGTTGACGAAACGGACGGTCATCGAGAGCGGCACCTGGTAGGTCAGGTCCTTCTCCCGGCACTCTTTGATCGAGAACTGGGGCTCTCCGAACTCGTACTCGCCGAACTCCACCGCGAGCGTTCCGGTGTAGTCCTCGATCGGCGAGATGTCGTCGATCGTCTCTCGAAGGCCCTCGTCCATGAACCAACGGAACGAGGCTTTCTGGATATCGATGAGGTTCGGGAGGTCGAGAACGTGCTTCAGGCGCGAAAACGTTTTGCGCGCATTAGGCGCAGCAACCCTGCTGGTCAAATGGAACTTCCTCCCTTAGAGATGTCTACTGCTGCGGCGGTCGGGCGAACGGTGGGCGCGAACCTTGGAGGATACCGAATCCACTGGTCCATGCGCAAGGAGACGGCGACCTTGGCGGCCGCGGTCGCCCGAATTGTAGCGCCGAAAGGGGGCGCGTTCAAAGCACGCGCCCCCTTTCGGCCCCGGTCAGGCCGTCGCAGGCGCTTGCCGCCGCACGCCCGGCCTTCGCGCGAGAAGCAGGCTCGTCCCGAGCGTCCAGAGCGGAAGGCCGAAGATCAGCCCGGCCCAGCCGATCGGCCCGATCACGAGCACGACCGCGACGAGCGCGCCCAGCGTGCCCCACCAGCGCGGCAACACGCTCGTCCGCCACGAGAGCACCGCAACCGCAGCGAGCAACACGATTGCAGACAACTCTGCTCCGACGAAGAACGCGTCGGAGAAGCGATGGAACGTTCCTGCCGTGGCCGCACTGATGTCGTTCTTGTTGATCGCCGCGGCCACGTCCCCGGCGGGCGTCAGCACGCCGAAGGCTGCCGTCGCCACCGCGCCCGCGAAGCCAACCGCGGCGAAGGTTCCCGTGCCGCCCTCCGCCTCGGCGAGCCGACCGCGTAGCGCGCCGGCGAACCAGATGAAGACGAGACAGCCGACCATGAACAGCCAGCCGCCCGTGAGCACCCAGTTTGCGTTGCTCTTGTACCACGTCAGGATCTGGGCGTCGGTTGCGTGGTCGCTCGGATCGTTGTGCATGACCAGGAAGATCCCGGCGATCCAGAGACCCACCGCCAGCGGCCCTGCCCATACGGATGCCCGCTCGAGCCTGTTCATCGGAGTGCACTCCTTTCGGTTGTCGTCGGGATCACACGGAGCGCGCGGTCCCGCCGACTCGGGAAAGCGCGCCGGCGGGCCTCAACCGCACGCCCGAGCTCGAGCACGACGCCGATCGCGGCAAGTACGAGGGCAGCGGCCACGAGCCCGGCGATTACGAGGCGGCGTCGCATCGGCTCACGCGGTCGCGGTCGCCGGCGCCGCCGGGACCGCATCGTCGACGGTGTACACGGAGCGGTAGCCCAGGGCCCGTCCGAAGGGGCTGCCGAGCGCGAGCCCGATCCGCTGGAGGAGCGCAGGCGGAAACGGCAGCCGCACCGTGTCGAAATGGGCGTTCGCGATCACGGCGAGCCGCAGCGGGTTCGGCATCCCCTTCCGGTTCGTCTTACCTGCCGCCGCCAGAGTGAACATCGTCTCGATCAGCGACTCGAACTGCAGGGCCGGGCGGACCTCGCAGACGAAGTGTGCAACCTCGTCGCCGGCGTTCCAGAAACGGTGGGCGGTGCCGGCCGGCACCGTCAGGCGCTGTCCCGGGCCGGCAACCAGCTTCTGCCGGCCGATGCGGAAGCCGACCGAGCCGCGGAGCACCTCGAAGCGCTCTTCCTGGCTCGGATGCACGTGCGCTGCGGCGACGAAGCCGTTCGGCTGGACGTAGGTCTCGATCACGACCGCCTCGCCGTGCGTCTCCCGGCTCGTCTTGCGGAAGACGATCCGCTCACCTGTAACCGGGTTCTCGATCGTGTCTCCTGCTCGGATCACCTGTGCCTCCTTTGTTCATGCCGCCGGCGGCGGCGATCGAGACGAGGATCCGCCGAGGCGCTTAAGATCGACTTGAGGACGGCTTAAGGGGTTGATCAACCGAGCGCAATTCCGCATCCTCGGCGCCGTTCAGGCTCTCGTCGACGGCCGTCCGGCCGCGCTCGGCGCCCCGAAGCAACGCGCCCTCCTCGCCGTGCTCCTCCTGCACGAGGGGGCGGTCGTCTCTCGCGATCGGCTCGTCGACCTGATCTGGGGCGCCGACCCGCCTGCCTCGGCGATCCAGTCGTTGCAGGTGTACGTGCACGGCCTTCGCCGCGCGCTCGGCGCGGACCGAATCCAGACCGAAGGCGCGGGCTACCGGATTCGGCTGGAGGACGCCGAGCTCGACCTCGAGCGATTCGAACGCCTGGTCGAGCAGGGGCGGCGCGCTCTCGAGGCAGGCGACCCCGAGGATGCGGCCGACGAGCTGCGCGGAGCGCTCGGCCTGTGGAGAGGATCTGCGCTCGGCGATCTTCTCCCGGAATCACCTCTGGCGGCCGAAGCCGGCCGGATCGAGGAGTTGAGGCTCGCGGCTCTCGAGCTTCGAAACGAGGCGGAGCTGGCGTGCGGCAGGCACGACACGCTGATCGCCGAGCTGGAAGCGCTCGTCGCCGAGCATCCCTACCGCGAGCCGTTTCGCGAGCAGCAGATGCTCGCCCTGTATCGCGCCGGGCGTCAGAAGGAGGCACTCGCAGCCTTCCGCGAAGCTCGGCAGACGTTCGCTGCCGAGCTGGGCATCGAACCCGGACGAAGACTTCAGGACCTGGAGCGAGCGATCCTGCGACACGACCCCGCACTCGCCGCGCCGGCTCCTCGAGCACGAGCGGCGCTGCGGCTACCGGCTCCCCCGACGCCGTTGATCGGACGGCAGCTCGAGATCGCGGCCGTGGCTGCGCTGCTGCGCGAGGAGGGAGCGCGGCTCGTCACCCTCACGGGCCCGGGCGGAACCGGGAAGACGCGGCTCGCACTTGCCGTCGCCGAAGTGCTCGCTCCGGAGGTCCGTGACGGGGTCGTGTTCGTCGACCTCGCCGCCGTATCGGACGCGGATCTCCTGGCGTCGGCGATTGCCGAGGCGCTTGGCATTCCAGAGGACGACGGGCCGCCGGTCCGCTCGGTGGCCGGTCATCTCAGGACGAAACGACTGCTCCTCGTCCTCGACAACCTCGAACAGCTTCTGCCGGCAAGCCCCGTCGTTGCCGAGCTTCTTTCCGCTGCACCGCGCCTGCTCGTCCTGGCCACGAGCAGAGCCGCCCTCCGCCTCGCGGCCGAGCACGAGTACCCGGTCCCGCCGTTCGCTCCTCCCGACGAGGGGCTCCCGTTCGAGGAGCTCGTGCGTGGCGATGCCGTCCGGCTGTTCGCAGCCCGCGCGAGAGCAGTCGACGTCTCGTTCCAGCTCACGGAGGAGAATGCGCCGAGCGTCGCGCACATCTGCCGACGGCTGGACGGTCTCCCGCTCGCAATCGAGCTCGCCGCCGCGCGGACTCGCCTGCTCCCGCCGCGGGCGATGTCAGAACGGCTGGATCGCGCGCTCGACGTGCTCGTCGGCGGGCCGCGAGACGTGCCTCTCCGTCAACGAACATTGCGGGCGACGCTCGACTGGAGCCACGAGGCGCTCGCAGAAGGCGAGCGCGCGCTGTTCGCCCGGCTCGCCGCGTTTGCGGGCGGGTGCACGCTCGAGGCCGCCGACGCGGTGTGCTCAGAGGACGGCGGCGATGTCCTCGAGCCCCTGTCGGTCCTCGTCGACGTGAACCTCGTCCGATCCAGCCCCGGCATCGACGGCCGACCCCGCTTCACCTTGCTCGAGACGATTCGCGAGTACGCACTCGAACGACTGGCAGAGACGGGCGACGAGGATCGAGTCCGCGAGCGGCATTGCCGTTACCTCGTCGCGCAGGCCGAGCAGGCGTACGAGACGCTCCTCTCCGGGGGTGCCGGCGAGGCCGTGTATGCGGGGCTTGACGTCGAGCACGACAACTTCCGGGCCGCCCTCGCCTGGACCGCGCACGCCGGAGAGGTCGAGCTCGAGGTCCGGCTCGCCGTCGCGTTGCGGCAATTCTGGATCGTTCGTGGTCACCTGGCGGAGGGCCACCGCTACTTCAGCCGCGCCGTGGCCGACACCGCCGAGGCAGGCGCGCGGCTGCGCGCGGACGCGTTGCTGCACGGAGCGCAGTTCCCATACCGTCAGGGCGATCTCGCCGAGGCAAAAGCATGGTGGGGAGAGGCACTCGATCTCCTCCGCGAGCTCGGCGATGCCGCCGGGATCGCGCGCTGCGCCGCCGAGCTCGGCGCGGTCGCGTACTCGGAGGGCGACCTCGACCGCTCCGCCCAGCTCTACGACGAGGCGAGAACGCGCTTCCGGGGCCTCGGAGACGAGATGCGGGTCGCGATCTGCGCCGGCAACGTCGCCGAGATCGCGGTCATGCGGGGCGACCTGGAAGCCGCCGTGAGGCACGGTGAGGAAGCGGCCGCAATCCAGCGCAAGCTCGGCGAGGAGGACGGCCTGGCGATGTCGCTCCACGGCCTCGCGCGCGCCCGCCAGCGGCTCGGCGACCTCGACGGCGCCCGGCGTCTCTTCGCCGAGTGTCTCGTCACGGCGCGCGGGCTCGGCTTCAGGGAGGCGATCGCGAACTGCGTCGAGGGGGCGGCAGAGGTCACGCTCGCGGACGGTGACCCGGAGCAGGCGGCTCGGCTCTACCTGGTCGCTCGAAGGTCACTGGACGACACCGGTGCCCAGCTCCAGGGCCCCGAGGCGGAGGACTACGCGCGAACCGCCGCCGCACTCCGCGAGCGACTCGGCGCCGTCGACCTGGCGGCGATCGAGGAGCGCACCTCCAGCCTCCAGCTCGAGGACGTCGTCGAAGAGGCGATCGCGGCGCTGCAGCACTGATCCGTCAGGGACAGTCCGGCCGGACTGTCCCTGACATCAGCGTGCTACTTGACCTCGACGCCGGCGCCTGCTTCTTCCAGCTGCGCCTTGATCGAGTCGGCCTCTTCGCGGGCGACACCCTCTTTCACGGGGTTGGGCGCCCCGTCGACGAGGTCTTTCGCCTCCTTGAGGCCGAGGCCCGTGATCGCGCGGACGACCTTGATCACCTGGATCTTCTTTTCGCCGGCGCTCAGGAGCACGACGTCGAACGCCGTCTGCTCTTCGCCTGCGCCTGCTCCGTCGCCGCCGGCCGCGGGAGCCCCACCGGGCGCCGCAACAGCGACGGGCGCAGCGGCAGTGATGCCCCACTCGTCCTCGATCTTCTTCTTCAGGTCGACGAGCTCGAGCACGCTCATCTTCCCGAGTTCGTCGAACAGCTTGTCGACGCCTGTCGCTGCCATTACTCCTCCTCGCTCTTGCGCTCAGGCTCCGCCTGAGCGCTAGCTGTCTCTTCACGTTCCTCTCTGGTCTCGTCCGCCTGATCTGGCTCCGCGGATGCCACGGGTTCCTCGACAGCATCCGCCGCTTCCACTGTGGGAGGCACGCTCTCGTCGGGTTCGCCGCCAGAGCTAGCGGAATCGGCGCCAGCCGATTCTGCAAGTTGTTCAATCCGCGCATCGATCAGCGAGACGAGGTCTCGCACCGGGGCCGAGATCAAGCCGACGATCGTCATCACCGGGGCGGTGATCGCGCCGAGCACCTGGCCGCGGAGGACGTCCAGCGGAGGTAGCGTCGCGAGGTTCCTGACCTCCTCCTCTCCGATCGGCGAGCCGTCGAGGATGCCCCCACGGATCGCCAGCACCCTCGTCGTGCGGGCAGCGTCGGCGAGCGCCTTCGCGACCGCGACCATGTCCCCGTCGGCCTCGATGAAGGCAATGGCCGTCGGGCCCTCGAGCAGGGCGAGCAACGCCTCCGCCCCGGCGGCCTCCGCCGCGCGGCGCGTCAGCGTGTTCTTGACGATGGTGAAGCGGGCGCCATGCTCGATCAGCTTGGTCCGCAGCTCGTCGATGTCCGTCACCGAGAGCCCGCGGTAGTCGGCGACGAAGAGCGTCTGCGTGCCCTTCAAGCGCTCCGCGAGCTCCGTGACGATCCGTTCCTTGTCCTGTTTCAGCATCTCGTCAGTCCTCCGAAAAAGACCAGGCTCGCCAAAGCGAGCCCGTCGAATGCTGCGGAACGGACCCACCTCGGCTGGGCTTCTGCCGGAGACGGTTCGCCCATCCCCGACCGCCAGCTGTCTTCGGCGAGCGTCAGTCGGTTAGGCCGTAACTGTAGCCGTTTCCTCCTCGAGCTCCTCGGTGATCCCGCGGGTCCGAGTCGTGTCGACGTGGACGCCCGGCCCCATCGTCGTCGCGAGCGTGATCGTGTGGATGTAGCGCCCCTTCGCCGCCGAGGGCTTGGCGCGCACGATCTCCTCGATCACGGTCGCGTAGTTCTCGAGCAGCCGGCGCTCGTCGAAGCTCTTCTTCCCGATCGGCAGGTGGACGTTCGCGCCGCGGTCGGTGCGGTACTCGAGCTTGCCCGCCTTCGACTCCTGGACCGCCTTGGCGACGTCGAAGGTGACCGTGCCCGTCTTCGGGTTCGGCATCTTGCCGCGCGGCCCGAGAATGCGGCCGAGCTTTCCGACCGTGCCCATCAGGTCCGGCGTCGCGATCGCGACGTCGAAGTCGTCGAACCCGCCCTCGATGTTCGCGGCCAGGTCGGCCGCGCCGACGACGTCGGCACCGGCTGCTTCGGCCTCCCGCGCCTTCTCGCCCTCGGCGAAGACGGCGATGCGAAGCTCCTTGCCCGTGCCGTGCGGAAGCATCAGCGTCCCGCGCAGCTGCTGGTCGGCATGTCGGACGTTGAGCCCGAGCCGCACGTGGGCTTCGACGGTCTCGTCGAACGTCGGGCCGTCGAACTCCTTGAGCATGCGAATCGCCTGGAGCGGCGAATACGCCTGCTCGCGGTCGATCTGCGCACGCGCGGAGCGGTACTTCTTGCCGTGCTGGCTCATTGTTCCTCCGGCGCCGTACACGCCGGCGCCTCCGGGTTCATGGATGCTCCGTCAAGCCTACGCATCTATTCCACCTCGACGCCCATGCTCCGGGCGGTGCCCGCGATGACCTCCATCGCAGCCTCGATGTCGCGCGCGTTCAGGTCGGGCATCTTCGTCTCCGCGATCTGGCGCACCTGCGCGCGGCGCAGCCGGCCGACCTTGTCGCGGTTCGGCTCCGACGATCCCTTCTCGAGGTTGAGCGCCTCCTTGATCAGCACGGCGGCGGGCGGCGTCTTCGTGATGAAGGTGAAGGAGCGGTCCTCGAAGACCGTGATCTCGACCGGGGTGATGCGGCCGTTCTCCTGCGCGGTCTGGGCGTTGAAGGCCTTGCAGAACTCCATGATGTTCACCCCATGCTGGCCGAGCGCGGGACCGACCGGCGGTGCCGGGTTCGCCTGCCCGCCGGGGATCTGGAGCTTGATCATCGTGAGAACTTTCTTCATGAATCTGTGTGGGAGCCAGACTGAAGTCTGGCACCACGCTCCCTTCTAATCGATCTTCTTCACCTGGTCGAAGCCGAGCTCGACCGGAACCTGGCGCTCGAAGATATCGACGAGCACCTTGAGCTTCTGGCCCTCGGGGTTGACCTCGACGATCTCGCCGTCGAAGTCGGAGAGCGGCCCGGAGGTTACCTTCACCGACTCGCCGAGCGAGAACTCGACCTGCGTGCGCGGCCGGTCGCCGCCGGCGGCGCCGGTGTGCAGGATCCGGTCGACCTCGCCCTGGGACAGCGGAACCGGCTTCGAGCCGGCTCCGACGAAGCCCGTCACACCCGGGGTGTTCTTCACCACGGTCCACGCGTCGTCGTTCAGGTCCATGTTCACGAGCACGTAGCCGGGCAGGACGCGCTTCTCGGCCTGCACCTTCTGCCCGTCCTTCGTCTCGATTACCTGCTCCGTCGGAACGACGACGCGGCGGAAGCGCACGCGCTGGTTCATCGAGTCGATCCGGTGCTCGAGATTGGCCTTCACCTTGTTCTCGTGCCCCGAATAGGTATTGATCACGTACCACTGAAACATCGTCGTTTTCTTCCTTACTGGCCGAGGAGGACCTTGCTGACGAACTTGCTGAACACCTGGTCGGCGAAGTACAGGTAGGTGCCGATGATCACGCAGGCGATGATCACGACCACCGTTCCCTGGATCACCTGGTTCTGCCCTGGCCACTCCACCTTACGGAGCTCGCCGACCGACTCGCCGATGAAGCGCTTCACGCCGCTGCCGGGCACCTGACGCGGTTGGCTCGGAACCGTCTGTACGGCCGGGCGCATCTGCGGCTGACCGTCGCGCGGCGGGCGACCCGCCATCGAGCGCTCGCGCGCCTCACGCCGTGCGCGCCGCTCCGCCCTGGTCTGACGTGCCACTACCTCGTCTCCCGGTGCGTGGTGTGGCGACCGCACCAGCGGCAGTACTTCTTCATCTCGACACGGTCGGGCGTGTTCCGCTTCGACTTCGTGGTCTCGTAGTTACGCCGCTTGCACTCGTTGCAGGCGAGCGTGATCTTCTCTCTGACGCCGGTCTTTGCCACGTTGTTCTTTCCTGAGTGTCGCTTGCTTCGAGGAGGTAGCGGCGGGAGGACTCGAACCTCCGACACGCGGATTATGATTCCGCTGCTCTAACCAACTGAGCTACGCCGCCGCGCGGCCCGAGTGTAGCAGTCGCGTCCGGCCCCTTCTCTAGATTCACGCGCGTGTCGTTCGGGCGTCATGCGGCTTTGAACTCCCCCGAGGCAGGGGCCGTTGTAGACGGCGCTGACAGCGGCACCGGATGGACGTCCGACGAGCCGCAGTCAGAGCAAAGGAAACGAACGCCTGGTCCGTGCCAGCTTGAGCGAAGTTCGAGGTTCTCGACTCGGTTGTCCAACTTGTCTCCGTTGATGTGGTGCACGGTCTTGCGCGAGCTGAGCGGCCGATCGAGAGCTTCAGCCATGAGCATCCGATGCTCAGGGACGTAGCCGTGCTTGTCACGCATTGGCGCTGCAGGGTGAGAATCGTCCAAGAGCCGAACGAGGCGATAGCCCTTTTGCGTTTGCCGACCGCCCCTCCAGTGCGGCGACCAAGATCCGAGTTGCGCGCAGCGCTTCGAACAGAACCGGAACTTGTCGGACTTACGGCAGTAGAACGTTGCTCCGCAGTTGATGCAGCTCCGAGGAAAGGCGCGCGAGCGGTAGTTCCTGGAGATGTACCACCACTGACCTGCTTCGTCCCGCTGGACGGGCACTCAGCTCTCGTCGGCAGATTGGGGAGTGCCTTCGCAACAACCGAGCTTCAACCCACACGTCCCGCACTGCCATGTCTCGTGCCGCCATTCCATATCGGAGCCGCAACGCAGACACCGCTCCGCTGGAGGTTCGGGGCGCCGTGCCGACATGACTCCAGTCTAGGAGCGGCGGCGGCGGGCGCACTGGAGAAGGAGTGAAAATGAGGAAACATCTCGCCCACAGGCTGCGGGTATGCCCTGGCGCCTCAGTCTCGGTTCGGCGATCGCGACGCTGCATGCCCACTTCGAGCCGCTCCCTGATCATCTGCGCGAGTCGACCCCGACGGAAGCCTCGCCCCTAACGCGAGTCGTTGGCGCTAGGGGTACGCCCCCGAGGGGCGACTCGCCCTCGGGTACACCACACGCAGCTCTTCCCCGGCGAGGCGAAGCCCGAGGTTGACGAGGCGCCTGCCAAGCGACGCCCGAAACGATCGAGCCGCCGCCGTCTGAAAGTCACGCCGGAGGGTCTCGATCCGGTCGCGCGCGGCTGCATTGCGTGTCGTCACGTCATACAACAGCTGCCCACCCCCCACTTGTCTCGGCCTCGAATCTCTTCACGTCGAGAAACTACCAATCCGATCTCTTGACGTCAAGAGTTTTGGGGTGGAATAATGTGTCGGCATGGCTAAGACGATCGAGGAAGAGCGCGACCACGTCGACCGGTTCCTCGAGTCGATCCGCAAGGAGTTGCCTCCCGACATCGACCTGACCGTCGAAGGCATCGTCGATCGCATCGGCGGGCTGAACCGGCGGCTCAAGCGGATGATGGAAGAGACGCTGGCGGAGCACGAGCTGACCTGGGGAGAGTGGAAAGTGCTCGGTCGCCTGCTTCACGAGGGCTCTCCGTATCGGCTGTCGCCGGGCAAGCTCGCCGATCATCTCGAGCTGTCGAGCGGCGCGATGACGAACCGGCTCGACCAGCTCGAGGAAGCCGGCCTGATCCGGCGCCTTCCCGATCCGAGCGACCGCCGCGGAGTCCAGGTCGAGCTGACGCAGGCAGGCCGGAAGCTCTACAAGCAGTCGACGGCCACCGGCGCGTCCAAGGAAGCGCTCGTCGCTTCCGCCCTCGACGAGCGCGAGCAGGAACAGCTGAACGCGCTCCTCCGCCGACTGATGATCGCCTTCGAGAAGCTGTACCCGCACCATTGATGCCCGCGATCGAGGCACGCGACCTCGTCCGGAAGTACAAGACGTCGACTGGGATCTTCCGCCGGCGCGCAATCGAGGTCGAGGCCGTTCGGGGCGTCTCGTTCGAGGTTCCCGAGGGCGAGCTCTTCGGACTGCTGGGCCCGAACGGCGCCGGCAAGACGACGACGATCAAGATGTTGATCACGTTGCTGATCCCGACCGCGGGCTCGGCACGCGTCCTCGGGCTCGACGTCGTCAAGGACGCCCGGGAGGTCCGGAAGCGGATCGGATACGTCTTCGGCGGGGAGCGCGGGCTCTACGAGCGGCTCTCCGCGTTCGACAACCTGCGCTACTTCGCCGAGCTCTACGCGGTCCCGCCGCGCGAACAGCGGCGGCGGATCGCCGAGCTGCTGGAGCTCGTCGGCCTCACCGGGCGCGAGAAGGAGCGCGTCGAGGGCTACTCGCGCGGCATGAGGCAGCGCCTGCACATCGCCCGCGGCCTGCTGCACGACCCGCCGGTCGTCTTCCTCGACGAGCCGACGATCGGGGTCGACCCGGTCGGTGCGCGGGAGCTTCGAAAGACGATCGCCGCCCTGACCGAGGCGGGCAAGACGGTGCTGTTGACCACGCACTACATGTTCGAGGCCGACGACCTCTGCGACCGCATCGCCGTGATCAACAAGGGCCAGATCATCGCGGAGGGCACCCCGCGGGACCTGAAGGGGATCGTCGCCGACCGGACGGTGCTCGAGATCGAGACGTTCGGCGTGGACGACGGCGCGATCGACCGGCTCCGGGCGGCGGACGGCGTCACCTCGGTGTCGGTCGAGGACCGCGACCAGGCGCAGGTCCTGCTCGTCCAGTCGGCAAAAGGCACGGAGCTCACCCAGTCGCTGCTCGGCATGCTCGGGGACTCGACGGTGGGCCGTGTCGCAACGCGCGAGCCGACGCTCGAGGATGCATACGTGGCGCTCGTCGGCGAGCCGTAGCCGGTGAGGAACATCCGTCTGCTCGCGATCGGCTGGTGGTTTCAGGTGAAGATCCTGACGCGCTCGTCGTTCAACTTCGTCCTCGGGATCGTCTACCCGCTCTTCTTCGCGACCGTCGCGTTCCTGATGTACCGGACGGGAGCGAAGGACGCTCTCTTCTACGCGTCGCTCGGCGCGGCGGTCATGGGCGTGTGGGCCGCGACGAGCACTTCGGCCGGCAGCGCGATGCAGCATCAGCGGCGGCATGGGACCCTCGAGCTGCTCGTCGCCGCGCCCGCGAACTTCTCGCTCCTGATGCTGCCGGTGACGATCGCGATGTCCACCATCGGGCTCTACTCGATGGCGGCCACGCTCCTCTGGGGACGGGTGCTCTTCGGGATCCACATCCACGTCGTCCACCCGTTGCTGTTCGCCGTCGGGATCGTCGTCACCGTGCTCTCGATCGGCCTGTTCGGCTTCCTGCTCGCAGTCGCGTTCGTCCGCTACCGGACAGCCTGGGCGCTCGGGAACCTCCTCGAGTACCCGGTCTGGCTCGTCTGCGGCTTCCTCGTCCCGATCGACCGGTTCGACTCGCACGCCGTGCGCGTCATCTCGTGGCTGCTCGCCCCGACGTGGGGAATGAACGCCATCCGCCACGCCGCCACCGGCGGTGCACCACTGCGAGACCTCGCGCTCTGCGCCGCTGCCGGCCTCGTCTATCTCGGGATCGGCGTCGCAATCGTCGGGACCTTGCTGCGCTCGGCCCGGGCGCGAGGAACCCTGGCGCTCACGTGAACGCGCTCCGCGTCTTCTTCATCGGCGGCGTCACGAGCTTCCGCGCGCTCTTCAACTGGCTCTCGCCGTGGATCTACATCCCGAGCCTGCTCGTCGCGCCGATCTTCCAGATCCTGCTCTTCGCCTACATCGGCCGCGCGACGCATACGCAGTCGGACGAGTTCTACGTGATCGGCAACGCGTTCCAGTACACGGCGATCCCGTGCATCTTCGCGATGAGCTCGACGATCGAGGGCGAGCGCTGGATGCAGACGCTCTCCTCGATCCTCGTCTCGCCTGCCCCCCGTATCCCGCTCTTCCTCGGCCGCGCGCTGCCCGTGCTCGTGAACGGAGCGCTGACGTGCGCGTTCTCGCTGACGGTGGGCGGGGCGATCCTCGGCATCCACGTGCCCGCACACGCTCTGGCGCCGCTCGCTCTCGTCATCGTCGTGACCGCGGCGGCGTGCACCGGCCTCGGCCTCTTGATCGCGGGCGTCGGCTTCCTCGTGCGCGAGACGGCCACGCTCAACAACATCGCCTTCGGCATCCTGCTCGTCTTCTGCGGGGTGAACGTCGCGCTGCCGGACCTCCCCGAATGGATGGCGACGATGGCGAAAGGGATGCCGCTCACACACGGCATCCAGGCCGGCAGGAAGCTCGCCGACGGTGCGTCGCTCTCGCATGTGGGGGGCCTCGTCCTCACCGAGGCCGCGGTCGGAGCGATTTACGCGGCGATCGGCTACGCGGTAATCAGGGTGCTAGAGCAGCAGAGCCGCGTGCACGCGACGCTCGAGCGAGCATGAAGGCGGCTCGCCTGTTGGGGGTCGGACTGCGGTTTCACGTCAAGAGCCTGACGCTCTCGATGTTCTTCCTGCTGACCTCGGTGTTCATGCCGCTGCTCGTCGCGACCGTCGCCTTCTACATGTTCAAGGCGGGCGGGAAACCCGGGACGCTCTTCTACGCCTCGCTCGGGGCCGCCGTGTACGGAATCTGGTCCTCGACGCTCTTCGGCTCGGGCGGGGCGATCCAGTGGCAGCGCTGGCAGGGCACACTCGAGGTGCTCGTCTCGACACCGGCGCCGTTCATCCTCGTCATGCTCCCGCTCACGGTCGCAACCTCGGCGATCGGCATGTACTCGCTCGCCTCCACGCTCTTCTGGGGCCGCGTCGTCTTCGGGATCCCGTTCCACGTCCACGACTGGCTCGCATTCGTCGTCGCCGTGCCGTCAACGATCCTCGGGCTCGGCCTGCTCGGCCTCCTGTTCGCATCGACGTTCGTCCTCTATCGGCACGCGAACGCGCTTTCGAACATGCTCGAGTGGCCGGTCCTGCTCGTCACCGGCATGCTCGTGCCGCTCTCGCTGCTCCCCGGCTGGTCGCACCCGATTGCCTGGGTGCTCTCGCCGACGTGGGGTGTCCGCGGCCTTCGCGAGGCGGCGCTCGGCGGCACGCCCTGGCCGGACATCGGCATGACGATCGGACTCGGCCTCGTCTACCTCGGACTCGGCTGGTTCTTCCTCCGGTACTTCGAGACGGCTGCCCGGAAGCACGCGACCCTCTCGCTGACGTGACCGCGTCGCTCGCCTCCGGCTCCCTCCCGTGGGGGAAACCATGTTTCCCCCACGGACCCCCTTCTTCTAGAAGCCGATGTCACCGGGGGAACCTCCCGGTTCCCCCCAGCCCCCTCCCCCGCGGTCATGGAGCAATTGCTCCATGACCGCCTTCTTCCGCGTCTTCTTCGTCGGCGGCGTGATCGCCTACCGCGGTCTCTTCAACTGGATCCGCCCGTCCATGTACATCCCGACGATGCTGATCGGGCCGGTCTTCCAGATTCTCTTCTTCGCCTACCTCGGCCGGTACAGCGGCCTGAAGAACGACGCCTTCTTCGTCGTCGGCAACGCGATCCAGGCCTCGGCGATGTCGGCCGTGTTCGCGGGGACGATGACGATCGCGAACGAACGTCATTACCAGACCCTCTCGCCCCTCCTCGCCACTCCGGCGAACCGGTTCGCGCTCTTCATGGGGCGCTCGCTCCCGGTGATCGCGAGCGGCCTGCTCGTCTCGGCCTGGGGGTTCCTGATGGGCCGCTTGCTCCTGGACTTCCACCCGTCGCCTGCCAGCCTGCCGGCGCTCGGGCTCGTGACGGTGGTCAGCGTCTCGTCGTGTACCGCCTTCGGCCTGACGATCGGCTCCGTGGGTCTTCGCGCACGGGACGTCTTCATGTCCGCGAACATCGCCTACTACCTGATGTGGCTCCTCTGCGGCGTGAACATCCCTCTCGACTCGCTCCCGGGCTGGCTCGCCCAGATCGGGCGGCTCCTGCCCCTGACGCACGGGATCGCCGCCGGCCGGGAGATCGCCGCCGGCGCGAGCCTGGGGTCGGTGGGGAGTCTCGTCTGGACCGAGCTCGGCATCGGGGTCGCATGGGCGGTGCTCGCGTTCACCCTCGTCCGCTGGTTCGAGTTCGAGGGCCGGCGCCGCGCCTCGCTCGAGACCTACTAGTGCTAGTGCGCCGACAGGCGGACGCAGAGCCGCAGGAGCAGCTCCTGCATCCGCTCCGGCTGGCCCGGGTCGGTGGACGCGATCTCCGCGATCGCCGGCTCGCAATCCTCGCGACGCCGGGCGTCGAGCTCTTCGCGGAGAAAGGCGACGACGTCGTCTCGAAGGCCGAGTCGCTCCTCGACCGGCACCGCGCCGAAGACACGGGCGGCGTCCGTGAGCAACGTCACCTCCGGGGTCGAAGCCGCCACGCCGGCAGTCTCCCCGATCATGAGAGCTCGGCGGCGTAGCTGCTATCGCCTACGCGCGCAGCCCGCTGACCGCGGCGACGCCGGCGGCGATCACGATCAACCCGGCCAGCCCCACCTTGCCGAGTCGTTCTCCGAACATCACTCCCGCCGCGAGCGCCGCGATCGCCGCGAACTGAGAGCCGAGCACGGCGGTGATCGCAATCCCGTGCCGGGCGCCGATCGCGTACGAGACGAAGCCCGCCACCTCGGCGGCGCCGGAGGCGACCACCCACGGCAGCGCTGTACGCGTGACCCGGAGGCGGCCCGCGAGCACGAGCGGGATGGTCACGAGCGCGACGCCGACCACGCGTGGCGGGAGCACCGCCCAGGCGATCGGCAGGTCGAGGCTGGCGCGGCCGGTCGCGTAGAGGCTTGCCCCGAACGCACACGCCCCGCCGAGCGCGAGGAGCGCGGCCCGCGGGTCGCTGTGCTCGAGCTGCTCGCCGGCCGCCGGTGCCCGCGCCGCGAGCACGATCCCGACCACGATCGCGCCGAGCGCAAGGCCGGTGCCGACTCCGAGGTGCTCGCCGGCGGCAACGGCGATCACCGCCGCGACCGCGCCCTCCGAGGAGGAGATCGGGGCGACGACCCCAACCTTTCCCATGCGCATCGCCTGGTAGACGAGCAGGAGCCCGCCGACGTTTCCGGCACCCGACACGACGAGCCAACCCATCGCTGTCCGGTCCAGCTGCGCCGGCCGGCCTTCGGCGAGGACGACGGGCCCGACCATGACGAGGCCGGTGACCATCACCCAGGCCAGGGTCGTTTGCGGGCCGATCAGCCGGCTCGCGCGCGCCCCAGTGACCGAGGTGACAGCCCAGGCGAGCGCCGCCCCAAGGCCGCCGAGAATGGCGATCATAGGACCGACCGAGCCTTCATCGTGCCCGTCGCCGCGACCGACATGGCGGGCGCTGCCCAGCAGCGCTCGCCGCGAGCACGCACGTCTTCTTGGGAAGGGGGCTCATGGGGGAAACCGGCGGTTTCCCCCATGAAGCGAGCGGAGCGAGCGTCTTCAGCGGCGCTCGAGCATCGGCTTGACCTCGCGGACGAGGCGCTCGAGCGTCTCGTGGTCGAACGGCGCGGGGCAGTCGATGTAGAGGTGCTCGAACCCGAGGTCGAGGTACGGCGCCCACGCTTCGGCGACGAGCCCCGGCGGTCCGAACGGCCCGTCGCGAGGGCCGCGCCAGCCGCGGTTGCGCTCCTTCATCGCCTCGGCGACCTTCCGCGCCTCGTCCTCGGTGTCGCGGATGATCGGGAGACCGCCCTGGAGCGTCCGCTCGATCTCCGACTCGTCGCGGCCGACCTCGTCACACCAGCGGCGCAGCACCTCGTCCTTGTGACGGACGGTGTCGAGGTCACCGCCGGTGTTCCAGCCGTCGGCATACCGAGCGACCGTCGCGAGCGTCTTCCGCTCGCCGCTGCCGCCGATCAGGATCGGCAAGCGGTCCTGGACGGGCGGCGGGTCGTTGCGGACGTCGTTGGCCTTGTAGAAGCGCCCCCGCGCCGTCGCCGGCCCGCCCGGAAGCATCGCCCGCATCAGCTCGACCGCCTCGTCGAACCAGTCGAGGCGCTCGCCGAAGCCCGAGCCGAACTCGATTCCGAAGGCCGTGTGCTCCGTCTCGAACCAGGCGCCGCCGATGCCGAGCCACATCCGGCCGCCGCTCATGTGGTCGAGCGTCGTGACCGTCTTCACGACGAGTGCCGGGTTCCGGAACGTGTTCGCCCCGACCATCAGGCCGAGCTTCACCTGCTCGGTGTTCTCGGCCCAGCCGGCGAGCGTCAGGTAGCCCTCGAAGATCGGGCCGTGCGGATCGCCGACGATCGGGTACAGGTGGTCCCACGTCCAGAGCGAGTCGTAGCCCAGGCGGTCGACGAGGACGCCGGTGTCACGGAGCGACTCCCAATCCGTGTACTGCGGCCAGACGAGCGCTCCGAGCTTCACGCCCAGGACTCTACTGACGGCCGGCCTGCCGAGCGCGAGCGGCGCGCCCGCAGCGGCTCTCCCTACTTGATCAGCGTCAGGAGCTTGAACATCGGCAGGTACATGGCCAGGATGATCGTCCCGACCATCACGCCGACGAGGATGATCATGATCGGCTCGATGATCGAGGTGAGAGCCGAGATCGAGGCGTCGACCTCTTCCTCGTAGAAGTCGGCGATCTTCCCGAGCATCGCGTCGAGCTCGCCCGTCTCCTCGCCGATCTTGACCATCTGGCTGACCATCGGCGGGAACACCGGGTGCTCGACCAGTGGCTGGGCGATCGGCGCCCCGGCCTGCACCCTCTCTCGCACGACGCGGAGAGCGTCCTCGACGACCCAGTTGCCGGCCGTCGTGGCGGTGATCTCCAACGCTTTGATGATGTCGACGCCTGCCGTGACAAGGGTGGACAGCGTGCGTGAGAAGCGCGCCATCGTCACCTTGAGGACGATGTCGCCGATTCGCATCGGCACGCGGAGCTTGAGGGCGTCCCACGTCTTGCGACCGTTCTCGGTGCGCTTCCAGCGGATGAAGCCGTAGGTGGCGAGTCCGATCGCGGGAAAGATGATGTACCAGCGGGTTCGCAGGAGATCCGAGGCGTTGATGATCCACTGCGTGAGCATGGGCAACTTCCCGCCGAGCTGCACGTACAGCTTCTCGAAGACAGGAACGATGAAGAGCAGCATTGCCGTCAGCACCACGCAAGCGAAGGTGAGAACCAGCGACGGGTAGATCATCGCCGTCTTGACCCGGCGCTTGAGATTCGCCTCCTTCTCGATCTGGACGGCGACCCGGTCGAGCACCTCGTCGAGGATCCCGGCCGCCTCGCCCGCTTCCACCATCGACACGTAGAGGCGCGAGAACACCTTCGGGTGGCGGGCGAGCGCCTGCGAGAGCAGCAGGCCGCGCTCGACGTCTGTTCGCACGTCGCCCACCACGACGGCGAGGTAACTGTCGTCGGTCTGCTCCTCGAGGATGTGCAGAGCGGCGACGACGTTCAGGCCCGCGTCGATCATCGTTGCGAACTGTCTCGAGAAGACCTGCAGGGACTTGACCTTCACCTTCCTCATCCCGCTTCGCTTGATCGCGCCCGAACCGCCGTCGGCCGTCACGCCATCCGCACCGCGCGTGCTGCCCGGAAGCTCCTCGATCAGGTCGGCGAGGAGTCCGCGAACACGCAGCTGCTCGCGCGCCGCGTCGCGGCTCGGAGCCTGAAGCTCGCCCGCCAACTCGAGTCCTTCGGCGTTGATCGCGGTGTAGGCGTAGGCAGCCATCGCCGACTAGTTCGTGCTGCCCGGGTCGAGCGCGTCCGTCACGATCGGAGCGGTGGCCGTCGTCGTGGTGGTCGGGAGCGGCGTCGCCGGCGTCGTAGTCGTGGTCGCCGGGGTCGACGTCGTCGCCGTCTGCTGTGGAGGCGCGATCACGTCGCACTTCGCCTTCAACGCGATCACGTAGCGAGTCCCGTCGGCCGTGTTCACGAGGGTCAGCTTCTCTCCCAGCTTCAGCGTCGCGGTCGGCTGCCCGCTGTCGTAGGAACCACCGACGACGCCGATCTCCACGGACTTCCCGTCTTTCGCGATCGAGACGACTCGGAAGATGTCCTCGCCGCCCGGGAAGCTTCCGTCGACGGCGAGACGCTCACACACGTTGTTCGTCGAGATCAGGACGCTGGTCGGCGTGGACGGCGTCGGCGTGGTCGCCGCGGGGGCGGTCCCGGCGCTGCCGGGGGTCGTGGTGGGAGCCGACGGAACCACCCCACCGGTCGGCGCGCCGTCGGGCGACGCGGCGGGGCTGGTCGGCGCCGGCGTCACGCCGACTCCGATGGTCGTGGTGGGCGGCGGGGTCGTCAGCGTCGGCGCCGGCACCGGCGTCGGGCTCGGCGCGGGAGTCGTCGACAGCTGCTGGACGAACGGATCCTTGCTGCGGAACAGGCCGAACGACAGGAGCTGGCTCGAGTCACGCTGGACCACGATTCGGTCCGTGTCGGGCAGCTTCGCCGTCGTCCCTACGGATGAGCCGGCGACGCTGGGAAGCTGCGTCGTCGTGACGGCGGTGACAGCGCTCTCTCCGCCGCCTCCCCCGAGCAGCTTCGGAAGCTGGAAACCGAGGACGGCGAGCAGGACCACCGAGCCGACGGCGATGAGCTGCTTCTGCCGCCTGACCTTGCGCTGGGCGAACGCCTGTGCCGCGGGCGTACTCATGCTCCAGCAGCCGTCGCGCCCGTGGGCGCCGCCGGGATCGGCTGCGAGTCCTCGGCCGCAGCGGTGGTGGTCGGAAGCGCAGCGCTCGTCGGGGAAGGAACGAGCGTTGCCGTGCCGTCGCCGAACACGTAGGCAGAGATGCTCAATCTCGCTCGCACGTCCGGGAACTGCAGCTCACCCTCGTCGAACGAGATCGAGTCGACCGAGAACAGACGGCCCGTCGCGTTCAGCACGCCTTCGCGGACGGCAACGAGGTTCCGGAGGCGGAAGAGAAAGTCGGACAGGTCGTAGAAGCGACCCTGGAAGACGAGATCGACGCTGACTCGCTGGTAGGTGCCGAGCGAAAGCGGGTCGTGCGGCGTGATCGACTGGAAGTCGATGCCCGTCTCCTGCGCGACGCGACTCAACTGCAGCAGGACCCCCGGGATGTCGGCGCGGTTCGGCATCGCACGGGAGAGGTTGAAGAGGTCCGCGGCCCGGATCGGCTGCGCCTCGGCCTGCGGATGCGAGAGAGCCGTGTGCGCCGTGTCGATCTGCGTCTGAGCCTCGTCGATCTTCGTCTGGAGCCTCGACGCCTCCGATCGCTTCGGCGCGATGACGACGAACCATCCGGCGACGAGCGCGAGCACGAGAATGGCACCGAGCAGGCCGAACTTCGCGGGAGTCGACAGCTTCAGATTCTTGTTCATCCCGTCACCTGCGTTCGGATGCTCGCCTGGATGGAGAAGGAGTAGACCTTCCGGCTCAGCACGGTCGTCTGCGTGCTCTGGAGAAGCTTGACGTCCTGCAGGTCCGGGATCAGGGCAATGCGCCCGAGCAGCCGGGCAACCGCGTCCTGCGAATACGTGTACCCCGTGATGCTCATCGGAGTCGCCGGGACCGGCGCGGGGAGCGGCGCGGCCGAGGCACCCGACGTGGGTGTGGTGGTCGTGGTGGACGGGGCAGCCGGCGCCGCGGTCGCGGCCGGACTCTGAGGCGATTGCGCCGACAGGGCGGTCAGCCAGACGTCGGCAGGCAGGACAGCCGAGATCTCGCGCAGGATCCGGTCCCAGGCGAGCCGGCTCTGGAGCGCTGCCGTCAGCGCCGAGACTCGTTGTTCGCGCTGAAGGACGAGCGCGGCATTCGGATGCTGCTCCACCTTCGGCGCCGGAAGCGTCGCCAGCTCGTCCTGGAGAGCCTGCAGTGTCGCCTTCTTGTCGTTGACCTTCGAGCTCGTGAGCAAGTAGCCGGCACCGAGGAGCGACCCGACGACGAACGGGGACACGAGCGCGAGCTGCGTAACTGTCGCGAGACGCTTGCGCGGACGCTTGACTTCGCGGGGAAGGAGGTTGACGGCCCGCATCAGTCCTCGATTCCGAGTCCGACGGCGACGGCGAGCGACCCTGTTGGGGCGCTCTTGGCCTTTCGCAGCTTGCGGGGCAACTGGACCCGCGCGAGCGGATCCGCAACGCGAACGGGCAAGCCGATCAGGCGCTCGAGCTCGGCGGCGAGCCCGCTGTATGCGGAGGTCCCGCCGGTGACCAGGATCTCGGCGATTCCGAGCGACTCCGGCTGTTCCTGGTAGAAGCGCAGCGAAGCAACGATCTCGCGGGCGAATGTCTGCAACTCGGTGGCCATCGCATGACGCCCCTCGTCGGCGCGATCGGCGTCGAGCCCTGCCGCAGCACCTTCGTCGACGAGTGAGAGCTCGTGCTTGATCGTCTCCGCCCGGGACGGCGTGACATCGAGCACGCGTGCGAGCGCGACGTCGAGGGCGGAACCGCCCCACGCCAGCACACGCGTGAACTCGCACACACGGCCGTCCGAGACGGCGAGGGTCGACCGGTCATGACCGATCGAGATGCAGACCGTCGCGGCATCTTCGGCCGGCGGGCGCGCGGGGTCTGAGAGGGCACGCAGGAGCGCGAACGCCTCGAGGTCGATCCCGATGAGCTTCAGCCCTGCCTTGCGACAGGCGGCGACGTAGCGTTCGACGAGCTCCCGATGCGCAACGACGAGGAGGACGCGGCGGACGCGGACTCCGTCGGCATCGACCCGCTCGTCGAGGATCCGGTAGTCGAGCACCGCCTCGTCGAGCGGGATGGGGAGGGTCTCCTGGGCCCTGAAACGGACCGCGTTGGCGAGCTGCCGATCGTCGTCGATCCCCGTGATCTCGAACGTGCGCACGCCGATGCGGTTGTTCGAGACACCGAGGCGCACGTTGGTCCGCTTCAGCTTGTTCTGGCCGAAGAACGTCTTCAGGGCACGCGCGAGCTCTTCCGGCTCGCGAAGCTCACCTCCGACGATCACTCCGCGATCGAGAGGCATGCGAGCCATGCGCACAACCCGTGGCCTGCCGTTGTTGACGACCTCGACGGCGGCGATCTGTGAGCCGCCGACCTTGAGACCGACGACCCGCTTGTGCTTGCGCGGAACCTTCCTGCCCTCGGTCTTGGCGAGCCTTTTCGTCCGTTTGCGGTCGTCCTTTGCGCGACGCGCGGCCGCCCGTCGCGCGTCCCGGCGTTCCCTGCGCGTGGCCGCCGGAGCCTCGATCGGGACGGATTCATGCCGGCGTTCCGGATCGGGCGCAGGTAGGACGACCGTCGGCTCGTCGAGCTGGAGCTCAGGCGCCGCCGGCGGCGAGGCGTCAGTCCAGTCGGACTCGAGCTTCGGAACCGACACGGCGGGGGGCCCCTCAGCAGGGGAGAGGCTCGAAGGCGAGAGCGGTCTGTCTGGAACCGGTGGAGACGCCGGGAGAGGAGCGACTTCCGGCTCGTTGTCGGGGACGTCGAAAGACGGGGTAGAGACCTGCGGGCTCACCGGAGGCAGCGGCACGCTCACCGGTGGGACCGGAGGAGGGGTCGAAACCGGTGGGCTCGCCGACGGAACCTCCGGGCTCGCGGGCGGCACCCGCGGGCTCACGGGCGGCACCTGCGGGCTCACCGGGGGCACCCGCGGGCTCACGGGCGGCACCTGCGGGTTCACAGGCGATGCGGCGACCCGCGGCGACGTCGGCGGCACGGGAGGCGGCGTGACCGGACGGAACGAGGCTGCTCGCTCGGCCGGTTGCGCGGACGGAGGCACGGTCGCGCCCTGCTTCGCCTCGGGCTTTCGGCGCAGGGTGATCTCTTTCTTCCAGATCGACGGCTCGGCCTGCGGGGCCCGCGGAGCCTGCCCGCCGGAGGCCTTCGGCTTGCGCCGGAGCGTGATCTCCTTCTTCCAGATCGAAGGCTCGTCCTGTGGGGCCTGCGGAGCCTGCCCGCCGGACGCCTTCGGCTTGCGCCGGAGCTTGATCTCCTTCTTCCAGATCGAGGTCTCGTCCACGTCAGCTCCCTGCCACTCTCAGCCCCGACGCAGCGGCATGCGACGCAGTCGGCCCGAAGCCGGCGCGTTTGAGCAGATCCAGCAGCTGGTCGGGGTAGCTCGAGGCCTCCACCCCAACGTCCTTCGTGACCGTCCCGCGCAACACGAGATCGCACAGCGACTGCTCCATTGTCTGCATGCCGCGCTTCGTCCCGGTCTGCATCACCGAATAGATCTGTTCGATCTTCTGCTGACGGATCAGGTTCCGGATGGCGTAGTCGGGCAGCATGATCTCCACGGCGGCCACCCGGCCCTGGCCGTCGGCAGTCGGGAGCAACGTCTGGGTGACCACTCCCTCGAGCGCCGAGGAGAGCTGGGCCCGCACCTGGCCCTGCTGGCCCGACGGGAAGACGTCGATGATCCGGTCGATCGTCGCCGCCGCCCCACGCGTGTGGAGAGTGGCGAAAACGAGGTGGCCGGTCTCGGCGGCTGTCAGCGCGGTCGCGATCGTCTCGAGGTCGCGCATCTCGCCGAGGAGAACGACGTCCGGGTCCTGCCGGAGGCCCGCGCGCAGCGCCTCCGCGAACCCGCGGGCATCGCTGCCGATCTCCCGCTGGTTGACGAGGCAGCGCCGGTGGCGGTGGAGGAACTCGATCGGATCTTCGATCGTCAGGATGTGGCCGGCGCGCGTGCGGTTGATCTCGTCGATCAGCGCCGCCAGGGTCGTCGACTTCCCGGAGCCGGTCGGGCCCGTGAGCAGGACGAGCCCGCGCGGGCGCTGGGCGAGCTCGTGCAGGCTGGTGGGGAGCCCCAGCTCCTCTAGCGTGAGGATTTCGTGGGGGATCAGCCGGAAGGCCGCGGCGACCGCGTCTCGCTGGAAGAAGACGTTCACGCGGAAGCGCGCCACGCCGGGAACGGCGTAGGAGATGTCGATCTGGCGATCGACCTCGAGGCGCTTCTGCTGCTCGGTGGAGAGGATTCGGTAGAGAAGGTGCTGCGTGTCCTTCGGGGTCAGGGGCTCGGTGCCCTCGATCGGGGTGATCGACCCGTGCACGCGCACGACCGGCGGCGATCCCGCGGTCAGGTGCAGATCGGAGGCGCGAAGCGCTCCCATCGTGCCCAGCAGCTCGTCGATCGAATGCAGCGTGTCCATTCCCTCGGACGAGCTATCGGCAGCAAGCGGCCGGTCCTTAACAGGCGATGTAGCGGTCGGCAGGTATCACCCGAATTGGGGCTTCTGAATCCGCCGAAACCCTCCGATACGTGCACGGCCACCGCAAATCCTCGAAAGGAGCGCTACATGCTGAACAAGCTTCGCAAGCGTCTGAGGAGCGAGAAGGGTTTCACCCTGATCGAGCTCCTCGTCGTCATGATCATTCTCGGGATCCTGACGGCAATCGCGATTCCGTCGTACCTGAGCTTCAGGGATCGCGCGAACAACAGCGCCGCCGGCGCCGACCTGCGGGCGGTCATCCCGTCCGTCGAGGCGTACTTCTCGGACAACGGCTCGTACACGGGCATGACGGCCGCCGTGCTGAAGGCGTCCTACGACCAGTCGATCGACACGAACATCATCAGCGTCGGCACGCCGTCGGGCACGACGCTACTGCGTTCAGGCGACGTCGCCGAACGACACCACGAAGGCGGCCTCGAAGGACGGGCCTTCGGCGCAGATCGTCGATCGGCGGCACCTGCCCGTAAGCGGAGCCGAGTCGACGTCGGATCGAGAGGGCGCGGGAGACCGCGCCCTCTCTCGTTCCTAAAGCCGCGGCCTCGATCGTGCCGAGCAAAGGGCATGTGAAGCGGCATCCCGCCTACGCGCTCGCGGCGCTCGTCGCCGCGAGCTTCGTCGTCCGCACCGCCGCTGGCCTGGCTGCGCTCGGCGCCTGCGCTCTTCCCCGACGAGTACATCTACTCCGCGATCGGCCGCTCGCTCGCCGACTCCGGCCGACCGTTGATCCGCGGCGGCTCCGCGCACTTCCCGGCGCTGCTCCAGCCGATCATCACCGCCCCCGCCTGGCTGATCGGCGACGTCGAGACCGCCTTCCGGGTCGTCCAGGCGATCGGCGCGCTCGCGATGTCGCTCGCCGCGGTTCCGGCGTACCTGCTCGCCCGCCGGCTCGGGCTGCGCGCGCGGGTCGCGCTCGCGCTCGCCGCGCTTGCCGTGCTCGTTCCCGACCTCGCTCTACGCGTCGTTCATCACCTCCGAGGCGTTCGCGTACCCACTCGTCCTCGCGGCGGCCGCTACGCGGCGATGCGCGCACTGGCCGAGCCGACGCGGCGCGCCCAGCTCCTGTTCGTCGCCTTCGCCGGCCTGGCGACGCTCGCGCGTGTCCAGTTCGCCGTCCTGCCGGTCGTCTTCGCGCTCGGCGACCGTCGTCGTCGGCGCGCGGCGAGCGACGCGTGCAGGCGGCGGTGCGCGAGCAGGCGCTTCCGCTCGTGCGTCTTCGCTCGTCCGGTGCTGGCGCTGCTCGTCGGCCGGGCCGTCGCGCAGCGTCGGCATCTACGCTGGGTGCTCGGGTTCCACGCCGGCCCGCTCGGCGATCGTCCACTGGGCGGGCTCGACGCGATGGCGCTCGCCTACGCGTCCGGCTGGATCATCGTTCCCGGCGCGCTGCTCGGGCTCTGGCTGGCGCTCGCCCGCCCGCGCTCGACCGACGAGCTCGCGTTCGGCGTCGTCGCGTCCTCCTGGCGGTCGCGCTGTTCCTCGAGGCGGGCTGCTGCAGGCCAAGCCTCAGCGGCGCTCGCGCAACGAGATCCAGGAGCGCTACGTCTTCTACGTCGTTCCGCTCGTCGGCATCTGCTTCGCCCTCTACGCCAGGCGCGGCTGGCCGCTCCGCGTCCCGCACCTCGCGCTCGCGGCGGCGCTGGTGGTCGTCTCGGTCCGCGTTCCGCTGAGCGGGTTCGCGGTCGGCTCGACGCTCGAACGGCTCGCCGATCCTGTTCGGCGTCTACTGGCTGACCGGCAAGCTCGGCGGCGCCGGAAACGCGTCCGCCGTCGTCGCCGCCGCGGTCGGCGCTGATGACGGTGATCGCCGTGCTGGCGTCGAGACGCCCGCGGCTGGGCACGCCGGTCGTGCTCGGCCTGGCCCTGCTCGCGACCGGCGCCGCATCGGCCGGCGCGGTGGTCGTTCGACGTCCAGCAACACCCCGAGGTGAAGAAGGCCTACCTGCCCGAGCGACCCTTCCTGGGTCGACCGGGCGCACGTCGGCGACGTGACGCTCCTCCAGTCGTCCAGCGGGGCGCCGCGGCGCACTCGCTCCAGGAGCTGTTCTGGAACCGCTCGATCACGCGGGTGGCGCTCCTGCCGGGCGCGGCGCGGTTCGACGTCTTCCGGACAGAGCGGTGCGGTCGCCGACGACGGCTCGCTGACGCGTGGACGGGCGACGCGCTCGGCGGCCCGCTGCTCGTCGACACGTTCGGCTCGACGGTGCGGCTGCAGGGGCGCCGCGCGCTCGGTCCGGGCCGACCGCGACGCTGTGGGTGCCGGTCGTTCCGAGCGGCCGCGCCTGCGCCTGTACGCGACCGGCGTCTACCACGACGGCTGGCTGGCAGCCGACGGAGTCGTCTACGTCTGGCCAAGGGCCCGGCGGGCGGTGTCGCGGCTGGCTCTCGATGCGGCTGACCGCGTCGCGCCGCTCGGGGCCGGTGACACTCACGTTCAGTTCCGAGACGACCGCCGGACGCGTTCGAGTTCGTGCCGGGACGTCGGCAGACCGTGCGCATCCCCGTCTGCGCGCTGCGGACGCCCACGTGACCTACCGCTCGAAGGTCCGTGCGTTCATCGGGCCCGCGCCGGTCAGCGTGAAGACGACCGCTGCCGATCTTCACGCCGAGCCGTCCGCGTGCCCGGCGCCTAGCGGCCGCGGCTGCGAGCGACCGCCCAGGAGGGGGATGCGCCGCCGCCGGCACCGCCGATAACGCGAATGGGATGGCCATGCCCCCTCGGAGAGAGCTGCCCTCGAGGTCAGCCCTGCGACTGTCGCTTGCGGCGCATCGCTCGCGCGGCGAGCGCGGCTTCGCCCTGATCGAGGTCACGTTCGCGATGATGCTGTTCGCGATCATCGGCGCGTCGCTGATCGGCGTGCTGGCGTCCGCGACCGCGGCAAGCAGGCTGTCGCGCCAGCGCACGATCGCCCAGCAGGCGGCGCTGAACCAGATCGAGACGATCAGGTCGATCGACTACGACGATGTCGGTCTCGTCAACGGGAACCCGGCGGGATGCATCGGCTCGGCTGGCGGGACCTCCGCCTGCCGAACTCCTCCTACCCGCCCGCCACGACGACGATCACGAAGGGCGGCGTGACATTGCAGGTGGACACGAAGGTCGGGCACGTCAACACCGACACAAGTCCGCTCGGCTACTCGAACTACGCCGCCTACAAGTGGGTCAAGGTCACGGTCACGCGCACGAGCGACTCGACCCAGCTCGCCCACGAGGTCACCTACGTCGCGCCGCCGGTGGCGGCAGACTGCAACCAACGCAACCATCAACGTCACCGTCCTCGACTACGGCAACAACACGGCAGTCCCGAACGTGCCGGTGGCGCTCTCGACCGGGCCCGAGCGCGCCCGAGAACGACGTGACCGATTCCTCCGGCAAGGTCACCTTCGCCGGGCTGAAGCCGAGCTCCCCCGGGTACTACGACCTCAGCGTCACGCCTCCCAGCGGGTACGTGACCCTGTACGACACAGTCTCGCCGAAGCCGGCAGCCCATGCCGCGCTTACGACCGCCCAGACGTGGCCGACCTCGCTCTACATCTACAAGCCGGCGACCCTCTTCGTCCAGCTGAAGAACTTCGACGGCACGACCTTCACCGGCAGCGCGACCGTGACGGTCAAGTACACGCGCAACTCGACGCAGTACTCGCGGAACTTCTCGTACGCGGGGAGCCCGCTGACGATCACGTCCATGCTGGAGAGCTCGACCAGCGTCGCGCTGATTCCCGGACTCCAGTACACGGTGTCAGCGACGGGCGCGGCTTCTACGAGGCCGATCCCTTGAGCGGCGCGCCGCAGGCGGCGCTGCCGGCGACCACCGTGCCGGACAGCTACCCGAACCTCCTCACGCACACCTCGGTCGTCACCAACGCGCCACAGGTGACCGCTAGCGTCACCGTGAAGAACAGCCGGACGCCGACTCCGGCGCTTTGCAATAACGCGACCGTCACGATCACGGGCGGCCCGTGGAGCATCACCGGGACGACCCTCACGGGGGCCGACGAACACCAGCGGCCTGGCCGCGGTCGCCGGAGTACCCGCCGGCACCGGCTACACGATCAAGGCGACGACCACCGGCGGCTCACGAAGACGCTGAGCTCGCAGACGATCGACGCGACCCGAACGACGTTCACCGCTCAGGTCAGCGGAACAGGGAGCACGTGCTGATGGCGCCAGTCGTCAACCTGCTCGACGCCGGCGCAGAAGCAGGGTTCACGCTGCTCGAGCTCCTCGTCGCCTTGATGGTCCTCGTAATCGGCGTGACCGTCGCCTGGGCTGCGCTGATGACGACGACGACGAAGACCACGGCGCGGGTGCAGGAGCTGAGCGACCTGCAGACCGAGGTGCGAGGAGTCGTCGACCGGCTCGCCGCCGATCTCCGCCAGGCCCAGTGCGACACGACGACGACTCCGGCGACGTATGCCGTCACCGCAGCGACCGGCACGCAGATCACCTTCTTCTCGCCCGACCGTCTGACCCCGTACCACCTGCGACAGATCTCCTACCTGCTCACGAACGACAGCCAGTACTCGGGGCGCTACGAGCTTCGTCGGCAGTTCGCGAATACGACGAACACTGGCGGGGCGCCCTGGACCTGGGGCGGCACCGGCGCCTGGGCGAAGCAGATCGGCTCGGTCACGAACTCGACCGCGTTCACCTACTACGACGCGAACGGCAACACGACCACGACGGCTTCCTCCGTCGCACGGGTGAACGTCAGTCTGACGGTCGCGCCGCACGCCGGGCTCGGCGGCACGCAGTCGCCGACGGGCGTCACCTACCAGACGAACGTCGACCTCAGAGGCGCCTCGTGCTCGTGAACCGAATGACACTCAGGGGCGAGTCCGGGAACGCGATGGTGCTCGCCGTCTTCATGATGGCGGCGCTTGTGCTGCTGTCCGTCAGCCTCGTCAACGCGGTGCGAGGCGACTCGTCGCGGAGCTCCCGGGCTGTCGTCAGCGACGCCGCCTTCCATGCAGCCGAGGCCGGCATCGACGACTACACGTCGAAGCTGGTCGTCGACAACCAGTTCTTCTTCCACGACGTCGCGGCCGGCGAGTCCACCAGGTGCTCGGGGAGCCAGCGGGTGTCCTCGACATCCACCGACTTCGTGCCGTGGAGCCTCGGCCTGACCTGGACGTACTGCAGCGGCAAGGACAACTGGCGCCAGCTGAGCAACGGCTACGAGTACAACGTCCAGGTCACCGGGACGTCCCAGTCCAAACCGTATGCGGACATCATCGCCACGGGAAGAAAGCAGGGAACGGCCTCTCCGGTGCGCGTGCTCGAGGTGCAGATCCATCCGTCGTCCGTCGCCGACTTCCAGATGATCGCCAACGCCGACATCTCGTACGGCTCGGGCGCCGAGACCCGAGGGAAGGTGTACGTCGGCACCGACTCGGGCGGAACCAAGCACAGCGTGACCTTTCAGTCCGGCAGCAAGGCGTACGCGAACGTGTACGCCGAGAACCAGGTGAACATGTCCGGGACCCTGGTGAGCCCGGCCAAGGCGTACGACAGGGACTCGAACCCGAACATCAGATCCGTGATCAAGAGCCCGATCAGCTTCTCGAGCTTCGCCGGCTCGATCAGTACCGTCCAGCAGGCGGCCAGCACCGACAGCCCCTCGATGTCGTTCGACGACTCGTCCAAGGACGCCTGGCAGCTCACCTTCAACAGCAACGGAACCGTCAGCGTCAAGTCGTGCGTCAAGTACTACACGACGGACTACTACGGCCGGAAGACCTACTACCCCGTCGACCAATATGCCCCTACGTGCGGCTCGGCGAGTACCTACAACGTCCCGGCGAAGGGGGCGATCTACACCGCACAGACGGCGATCATCGCCGGAAGCTCGAGCAGCTGCAGCGACCCGGACCTCGGCAGCCTGTCGAACCCCGCCAGCTGCGTCCAGGGCCGCGTCACGGTCGCCTCGGGTGACGATATCGTCATCGGCGCCAACCTCGGACATGTCGCCGACGGGGACGACGTTTTCGGGTTGATCGCCAAGAACAACGTGCGCGTCGCTCAGTGGGCGCCGTGCCCACTGAAATGGCGAGCGGCGACGATCGCCCAGACTGGCAGTTGGTCGTCGGCGGACTCGTGGACGGGGAATGACCCGCGGACGTGCAACTCGTCGATGACCTTCGACGGCTCGTCGGCGACCAACCTGGGCGGGTCGATGTCGCAGTTCGCCAGCCGCGAATACGACTACGACACCACGCTGTCGTATCTGTCGCCGCCCTGGTTCCCGGTGATCGATTCTCCGTATACGGTGCAACTCTTCCGGGAGCTTCCGTCCGGCTAGGTGTAGTTCCTAAGGACGTTGTTCATCCGGGCCTCCTTGGAGGCTGGGGGTGTCGAAGCCACCAGCTCCAAGGAGGAGATCCGGATGAACTTGCACGGTAATCATCGGACCTGTCCGAGCAGCCGGCGGTTGCTCTGCGGGAGGGTGGTCGAGGAGCGGCTGGGCGGTGCGGCGTGCGGCAGTGGCTGCTGGCTGTAGCGAGCGCACGGCTGCGAAGTGGTTGGCCCGCTACCGCGATCGGGCGACCGGGTGCTGCGCAGACCGCTCGTCCCGGCCGCGCCACTGTCCACGGCGGCTGCCTGCTGATCGAGTCGATGCGATCGAGCGGCTGCGGCGGGTACGGATGACCGCCAGTGAGATCGCGGAGGTGCTCGAGCTGCCGCTCTCGACGGTGTCGGTGTGGTTGAAGCGGCTCGGCCTCGGGAAGCGCTCACGGCTGGACCCGGTCGAGCCGGTCAATCGGTATGAGCGCCGCCATCCCGGCGAACTCGTCCACGTCGATATCAAGCAGCTCGCCCGGATCTCGATTCGAGGCGCCGGCCACCGAGTAACTCGGAGAGTCGCAGCAGCCAGTGGTCGCGGCGGATCGACGGTCGCACAACGGCAGCTGACCGGCTTCGAGTATCTGCACGTGATCATCGACGACCACAGCCGGCTCGCCTACGCCGAGGTGCTCGAGACCCTGACCAGCAACGACGCCGATCGCCTTCCTGCGCCGGGCGATCGCCTGGTACGCCGCACGGGGAGTGCGTGTCGAGGCGGTGATGAGCGACAACGGCTCCGCCTATATCAGCCGCCCCTACGCGGCGGCGCTGCGCGAGCTCGGCCTACGCCACCTGCGCATCCGGCCGTACCGGCCGCGGACCAACGGCAAGGCCGAACGGCTCATCCAGACGTTGCTCAACGAGTGGGCATACGCCCGCATCTACGGCAGCTCGCACGAGCGCACAGCCGCCCTCCAGCCCTACCTCGACCGCTACAACTACCGACGACCACACGGCAGCCTCGGCCACCAACCACCGGGCACGAGACTGAACAACCTATTTAGGAACTACAGCTAGGCCATCGGGTGGCCGGGGATCTCAAGCGCGCGACCCGACCTGCCGATACCTGAAGCATGTCGCTGACCCTCGATCTGCGTGCCCGGCCTGTGCTCGTCGTCGTCCTCTGCGTCGTCGCAGCGGCGGCGCTCGGACTGTTCATCCTTGAGCGCAACCGGGGCTCGAGCAACGAGTCCTCCTCGTCCGCGAACCCTCCCGTTGCGACAACGCCCGCGGCGCCCCACCGCTCGGCGGTGAAGCCCACGACCGTCCATCGCGCATCGCCGGCACAGCCCAAGGCGAAGCCGAAGCCGGCCGTTGCGCCGTCGAACCTGCTCCCGGCCCGGATTCGACAGGCCTTCTCAGAGGACCGCGTCGTCGTCGTCGCTCTCTACAACCCGAAGGCGAAAATCGACGGAACCGCGCTCGCCGAGGCCAAGGACGGCACCAAGGACACGGATGCCGCGTTCGTCCCGATCGACGTGCGCAAGAAGAGCGTCGATTCGCTCACCGCACGCTATGGCGCGATTCAGGACCCCTCGATCCTGGTCCTGCGGCCCTCGGGCGAGCTCTTCGTGCGAATCGACGGGTTTGCCGACCGCGACACGGTTGCCCAGGCGGCCGCCAACGCCGAGTCGTGATGCGCTTCGGCCGCCACCACCCGGAGGCCGACGAGCCCACCGAGGTCGAGTCAGCCCCGGCGCGTCCCGTGATTGCCGCGCTTACGCCGTGGCGCACCACCGAACGCGAGCTGTTCGTGCGACATGCGCGCAAGGATGGTCGCCTCGTTGCGGTGCTGCGAACCGTCGACAAGGGAACCTCCTGCGTGGTCGAAGCGGAGGTGCACCCGCACGATTCCACGCAAGCCCTCCGGCCGGGGCCCTACACGTTTCCCGACGCGCACCAGGCGGGCGCGTTCGTCACGGAAGCAGTCGCCGCGTTGATGTACCTGGGCTGCGACGTCCAGGCGGAATAGCCCAGCAGGCTTTCGCCGCGACAGCCCGTCGGGACTCGCAGAGTTGTCGCAGGGGGATGTCGCAGCCTGCTACGAAGACTTCTGCTCACCGGCCGTGCAATGCGCGATGAACGCCGCCGGCGAATGGACGACGATCCCGCGCCACGTGCCAAGGCCGAGAAGATGTCTGTCGCCCGAGACAATCGCGTCAACGGCTCCTTCGTATGCGGCCTCGAGCACTCGATCGTCGGCGGGATCAGCCTCGATCTCGGCAAGCTTCTCGTCAGGATCCACGATCTCGCCGAGACGGACGAGTTGCCCAAGTACTTCCTCGACTCGGTCGGCCTCCCAACCGAACTTGTCCGCGAGGACGCGGCCGAGCTCCGCCAGGAGCGGACGCGACGTCACAAGCTCGATGCGCCGCTCGAGCGCCAAGCGGTAGAAGACCTCGGGAGGTCCGCCGGGAAAGATCAACGCCGACACCAGGACGTTGGTGTCGGCTACGACTTTCAACTGCGTCTGGCCTCCGCGATCAGCCTCTCGACATCCTTCTCATCACGGATCCCGAGCTGGCGGGCGCGCGCGGCGCCATAGCGTTGCAGTAACTCGAATCTCCCGGTCTCGCGGTAGACGCGGTATACGCGGAGCATCTCGCGGAAGAGCTCGCTCTTGTTGCGACCCTCTGCGCCGGCGATCTGCTCGAATTCGTCGGCAGCTTCCGGTGGTACGGAAACCGCAAGAACCCTGGACGACCGCCGCGCCATATCATACTGAGTATAACAGTCGAAGTAACGTCGGGATTCGACTACAGGGTGACGCGCGCGAGCTCTTCGATCGAGGTGAGTCCGGCGGCGACCTTGGCCATACCGTCATCCCAGAGCGTGCGCATCCCGCCCGCCATTGCCTCGCGCTCGATCTCGTCGCGGCTGGCCTTCTGAATCGCCAGGTCTCCGATCGCCTCGGTCATCGGCAGGAACTGGAAGATGCCGATCCGACCCCGGTAGCCGGTCTGGTTGCACCGCGGGCAGCCCCGCTTCCGATAGAGCACCATCCCGTCCGAAGCAGCCGCGACGTCAGGCGACACCCTCGCCTCGATCAGCTCGTCCGCACTGGGCGTGTACATCTCGCAGCAATGGCTGCACAACCTGCGGGCGAGCCGCTGTGCCAGCACGGCCGAGACGGCTGATCCGGTCAAGAACGGCTCCACGCCCATCTCGTTCAGCCGGGTGAGGGTGCTCGGCGCATCGTTCGTGTGCAGCGTCGTCAGCACGAGGTGCCCCGTGAGCGCGGCCTCGATCGCGATCTTCGCCGTCTCGCTGTCGCGCACCTCGCCGACCATGACCACGTCCGGATCCGACCGGAGGATCGACCGCAGCGCGTTCGCGAACGTCAGCCCGGCGCGAAGGTTGATCTGCACCTGGTTGACCCCGGCCAGGCGGTACTCCACCGGATCCTCGACCGTGATGATGTTGATCTCCGGCCGGTTGATCTGCGTCAGGGCGGCGTAGAGCGTGGTCGACTTGCCGGATCCTGTCGGCCCGGTGACCACGATCGCGCCCGTCGGCCTGGTGATCAACTGGGCGAGCTGGGACTGCATCGCCTCGGAGAGACCCAGCTCGGCCAGCGTCGGCGCCTTCTTCGACTTGTCCAGCAGGCGCATGACGACCGTCTCGCCGGCGACCGTCGGCAGGGTTGCCAGGCGAATGTCGAGGAGGCGGCCCGCCGCCGCCGCCCGAAGCGAGATTCGACCGTCCTGCGGACGCCGCCGCTCGGCGATGTCCAGCTTCGCGAGCACCTTGAGCCGCGTCGTGACCCCTGCGGTCAGACGGCGCGGGATGCGCTGCACCTCGTGCAGCACGCCGTCGATCCGCAGGCGGACGACCAGACCGTCCTCCTGCGCCTCGAAGTGGACGTCGCTTGCGCCGTCCTCGGCCGCCTGGAGGATGATCGAGTTGACGATGCGGACGATCGGCCCCTCGGAGACGCCGTCCTCCTCCTCGAGATCGGCGACGGCATCGTCCGTCAGCTCGCTCTCCTCGGGGGACTCGACGATCGCCTCCACGGCCTTGCCCATGCGGTCGAGCTCGGCGACGATGTCGTCCCAGGGAGCCACCCCGAGCGAAAGCTGGTGTCGCGTCGCCAGGCGGAGCTCGTCGATCGCGTGGACGTTCTGAGGATCGGCGATCGCGACGTACAGGATGTCGGCATCGAGGCGGTAGGGCAGGGCAACCGCGCGGCGCAGGACGTGCAGGGGCAGGAGCAGGCTCGCCTCGGGAGAGATCTCCGTCTGTCGCAGGTCGACCAGCGGAAGCCGGTGGCGTGCCGCGAGCGCGCGCGAGACCCCCTCGCTCGACGCGAGCCCTTCGGCAACGAGCGCCTCGGAGAACAAGCCGCCCTGCATCGCGCGACCGCGTGCGAGCGCCAGCCGGTCGCCCGGAACGAGGCGGGTCGCCTCGATCAAGTCGGCGACCAGGTCGGCCGGAGGATGCTGGATCGCGAACGACGACAGTCGCGCAGGCTCCGGCGCGAACGCTTCTTTCTCCGTCGTCAGTGGACGCCTCTCCAACAGCGCCTCCTCAGAAGAGGGCCAGATATCGATCGATCAGCGTCTCGCCCGCGAAGAGCGCGACCACCGACCCGAGCGCGAGGAACGGTGCTAGCGGGAGGGCCATCTTGCGCGCTCGCGAACCGTGACGAGCGAGCAGCACGATCGCGGGCACGAGCGCCGCGATCATTCCGAGCAGGAGGGCGACGACGACGCCGCGCCCGAGAGCGGCGCCCATCAGCAGCGCGAGCTTCACGTCGCCCATCCCCATCCCGCGCGGGTAGGCGAGGGCGGCAGCGAGCAGGAACGCTGACGCCCCGATCCCGGCAACCACCCACTCCACACTGGGGTCGGAGACCGTCATCAGCGCGAGCACGGCGACTGTTGCCGGCACGACGACGCGGTTCGGGACGATCCTGTGCGTGATGTCGGTCGCGGTGACGACGACGAGCGCCGCGCAGAACAGCGCAGCAGCAGCGGCGCGAAGCGAAGGGCCGAACGCGACAATGCATCCGGCGAGAAGTCCCGCGGTGACGAGCTCGACCGCCGGGTAGACCAGCCCGATCCGCGCCCCGCACGAACGACAGCGGCCGCGGAGGACGAGGTAACTGAGCAACGGCACGTTGTCGTACCAGACGATCGGAGCACTGCACGCCGCACAGGCGGAACGCGGCCGGACAACCGACCGCCGCTCCGGCAGCCGCGCCGCGACCACGTTCAGGAAGCTTCCGACCGCGAGGCCGGGAAGCACCGCGAACGCTCCCAGCACGGCGTCCATCTACCGCTCGCCGTCGAGGAGAACGGTGCCGACCGGGAGCGCGTGCATCTGTCGAGCCGTCGGCGCTACGCCGGCCGCGGGGTGGGCGCAACCTTGCGCGGTTCGCGAGTGGCAGCCTGGGAGGCCGAATCGGCGGGGATGCGCAGCGCGGTCGCGGCGAACGGAGCGTCGTTCTCAGGCATCCCCTGTTCCACGTAGGCCCGGTTCTTCGCCAGCGTCAAGGTGATCAGCGGCGCGCCGGTGTCGAGCACCACCGTTCCTGCGGCCGGTGACTGCTCCGTGACCGTGTTCGCCGCGTATCCCTTCACAGGGCCGGTCACGTGCCAAGCGAGGCCCGCGTCTTGCAGGATTCCTTTCGCGAAGACGTACGCCTGGCCGGTGACCTGGGGCACGGTCAACGCCTTCGGAGCCTGGACCGCCGCGACGAGCGTCGGCCGCTGCACGACGGCGTGGTCCGCAGCGAGCGTCAACGTTCCGCCGGCGATCAGGAGGCCGGTGAACGTCGCGATGACGCCGCGAAGGAGGAGAGCAGCAAGCTGAACCATTCCTGGCGTTTCATCGGCCTAAAGGGCAAGAAACTTGAGTCAGTCGAGCGGGGCTTCGACGATGTGGAACACGAGCCCCGAACCGGCTGGTGCTTCCACCGAGGCCACATCCGACCAGCGGAAGGCCGAGTCCGCGAAGGACTGGAACCAGTGCTGCTCCTGCGGGTACGACCCGGCCGGCTGCAGCTGGAGGTGGAGGTGCGGACCGGTCGCGTGGCCGGTCGAGCCGACCAGGCCGACCGGGTCGCCGGCGCGGAGCGCGGTGCCCTGCGTGACGGAAGGGTCGAGGTAGGACAGATGGCAGTACGTCCAGGTCTGTCCGTCGGTCGTCTGGAGGGTGAAACCGATCCCGCAGCGATTGTCCCAGCTCCACGCGTAGGTCACGGTCCCGTCCGAGAGGGCGTAGACGGGCGAGCCTTCGGGAGCCGCGATGTCGGCGGCCGGATAGTCATGGTGCGTGTGCGAGACCGAGACGACGGACGGCCCCCCTCCGACCGGAAAGACGTACGGGCCCGAGCCTTCCGTCGCGGCGCCGAGGATCTGTGCGGCCGGTTGGTTGAACGCGGCTGCCGAGACCTGCCCCTGGAGCGTCGCCAGCTGCGCCTGGGCCGCTTCGAGCTCGGCCCTAAGCCGATCCGCCTCCGCCTGGGCCGTGCCTGCCTGCACGCCGAACTGCGCGGCCTCCTTCTGCCCCGCCAGCCGGTCGGAGAGCAACGGCTGCGCGGCGGCGTGGTCGACCAGAGCCTGCACCTGCTTCGCGAGCACCTGGGCTCGCGCCAGGGCCACGCCGTAGCCGCTCGTCGCCTCCGTCACCGCCGCCTGCGCATCCGCCAGCTGAGCCTGGAGGCGGTCGAGCGCGAACGCTGCTTGGTCGTCGGCCGGCGCGCCGCCGGAGCTTCCGTAGAGCTGGGCAAGCTGCAGGACGTCGTTGACGTACCACCAGGCATGGTTGTACGAGAAGACCGCCTGGCGGATGTCGCTCGCAGCGCCGGAGGCGGCGAGGTAGCGCGCGGCCGAATAGACCGCGTCGGTCGGGTTCCAGGGATCTGCGACGCCGTTGCCGTCGGCGTCCGTTCCCCACCGGGACCACGTCGTGGGCATGAACTGCATCCAGCCGATCGCACCCGCCGAGCTGGGTCCCATGTTCCGGCCGAAGTTCGACTCGATCTTGTTGATCGCGGCGAGGACGTTCCAGGGAACGCCGTACGCCTGGCCGGCTTGCTGCCAGATCTGGAGGAGTTGCTCGTAGGACAGCTGTACCGCCTGCGCCGGCGGCGTCGTCCAGCTCGGCGCCAGGACCAGGTCGGAGCCGTTCGGGTAGGCAGCGGCCGGGAGCGCCACCTGCCTGGAAGCGAGGGTGAAGCTGCGGGTGTCGCCGCGGGCCACGCCCGCGGTCGCCACGAGGGCGCCGACGAGCAGCAGGAAGAGCGTGGCGCGTCTCACGTCTCTGCGCGCCGGACGAGCCGAAGCTCCGCTAGATCCTGGGTGGGTTCGTGCTCGGCCAGCTCAGCCGCCCGCTCGTCCACCGCTCGCTGCTTCAGGGCATGCTCCAGGGCGACGAGGAAATCGTGCCGGTTGGTGGCGGCGTCGGCGGCCACCTCGGAGTCGATCACGCCTTCGACGACGAGCCGGATCAGTGCCTGCGTGAAGGTCTGCATCTTGTAGAACGATCCCTCGGCAATCGCGTCTTCGATCTCGTCGCCGCGGTTCTCCCTGATCAGGTCGGCGATGCGCGCGTTCGCGACCATCACCTCCACGGCGGGGACCCGACCGCCGTCGACCCGCGGAAGCAGCCGCTGGCTGATCACCCCGCGCAGAACGCCGGCGAGGATCGAGTGCACCTGCTGCTGCTTCGCCGGGGGGAAGAACTCGATGATGCGCGAGATCGACTCCGCCGCGTCGAGCGTGTGCAGCGTCGAGAGGACGAGGTGACCCGACTCCGCCGCCTGCATTGCGGTCTCGGCGGTCTCGGCGTCGCGCAGCTCGCCGATCAGGATCACGTCGGGGTCCTGACGCAACGCGCGCCGCAGCGCCTCGCCGAACGAGGCGGTGTCGAGGCCCACCTCACGCTGGTTGACGATGCTCTGCTTGTCGTCGTGCAGGAACTCGATCGGATCCTCGATCGTGACGATGTGGCAGCGGCGAGTGGCGTTGACATGGCCGAGGATGGCGGCGAGCGTCGTCGACTTGCCCGAGCCGGTCGCGCCGGTGCACAGCACGAGGCCGCGTTGCTCTTCGGCGAGCGCAGCAACTCCTTCGGGCAGACCGAGCTCCACGAACGACGGAACCTCGTCCGGGATCAGCCGGAACGCGAACGAGATCGCGCCGCGCTGGCGGAACCCGTTGACGCGAAACCGCGGCAGGCCGAACGGCGTGTACGCAAGGTCGAGCTCCCAGTTCTGGTCGAAGGCGACGCGCCGTGCAGGATCGTCGGCCGTGACGGTCTGCAGCACGCTCTCCAGCTGCTGGCGATCGAGAGGGGGCCAGTCCTCGAGTGCCGAGAGCGCGCCGTCGTAGCGGAGGACCGGCGGCTGACCGATCTTCAGGTGTACGTCACTGGCGCCGGTCGATACGGCCCGGATGAGCAAGGCGTGGAGATCCACACCAAGGCTGATCGGCAGTGCCGTAGGTCTGCTTTAGCCGACACGACCTCGCGCCGATAGACCCTGCGATGGCCGTCGAACCTTCACGCCCGTACATGGCGCCTGCCCCGTCCGAGGGGCGCGTGCTCCTCGGAACCCTCCTGATCAGGAGAGGCCACCTGACCCCGGAGGGCCTGGAGCAGGCACTCGTGGCGAAGGAGGGCAGCGACAGACCGCTCGGCCAGGTGCTCGTCGACCTCGGCTTGATCTCGACGCACGCCCTCGCCGAGGCTCTGGCGGCGCAGCACGGGCTCGAGTACATCGACCTGAGCACGACCGAGATCGACGGCAAGGCTGCGAGCCTCTTGCCCGAGAGCGCCGCACGCCGGTACAAGGCGTTGCCGGTGAGGTTCGCGGACGGTGTGGTCGTGGTGGCCGTCGCCGATCCGACCAACCTGCTCGCTCACGACGATCTCCGCTTCGCGCTCGGCACGGATACGCGCATCGCCGTCGCAGACAGCGCCCAGCTCGAGCAGGTGATCACTGCGACGTATCGAGCCCCGCTGGAGGAGGCCGCGGCGTTCTCGGCGCCTGCGACCCACGATCGCCCCTCCACCGTCCAGGAGATTCACAGCGGTTCCGGTGGCGCCGGGCCTGCGATCACGCTGATCAACGAGATCATCGGCCAGGCGATCGCCCACCGAGCCTCGGACATCCATTTCGAGCCGCAGGCCGACCAGCTCGTCGTCCGCATCCGGGTCGACGGCGTGACGCGTGAGCTGACGACGATCCCGAGCTCCTTGCAGGCGTCGGCGATGGCGCGCCTGAAGGTGATGGGCGGGCTGGACATCGCCCAGCGGCGCGCGCCGCAAGATGGACGCATCGCCATTCGCGTCGATGACCAGCCGATGGACCTGCGAATCGCGGTGTTGCCCACGGTCTACGGCGAGCAGGCGGTGCTTCGGATCCTGCACCGGTCGATCGGGGGCAGGCTCGGCATGGCCGAGCTCGGCATGAGCCCGAAAACAGAGGAGACGATACGGCGTGCGATCGAGCGGCCCCACGGCGCGATCATCGCGTGCGGCCCGACGGGCAGCGGCAAGACGACGACGCTCTATGCCGGGCTCGACCTTCTCAACGATCCCGGCCGCGTGCTCGTCACGATCGAGGATCCGGTCGAGTACCACATGCCGGGCGCCACCCAGATCGAGATCGACCCGCTCGCGGGCCTGACATTCGCACGAGGCCTCCGGACGATCCTGCGAAGCGATCCAGACGTGATCCTCGTCGGCGAGATCCGGGACGAGGAGACGGCGCGGATCGCCATGCAGGCCGCGACGACAGGCCACCTCGTCCTGAGCACGCTGCACGCCAACAGCGCGTCGAGCTCGATCGTGCGGCTGAAGGACATGGGCGTCGACTCAGGGTTGCTCGCACCCTCGATCAACTGCATCATCGCCCAGCGTCTGGCCCGCCGCCTGTGCCTCAACTGCCGCGAGCCCCATAGCCCCGACGCCGACGAACGCCGGCAGTTCGGTCTCGAGGAGCACGGCGATGACCTCCAGCTCTTCCGCGGGCGCGGATGCGAGGAATGCCTGCAGACCGGCTTCCAGGGCCGCGTCGCGCTCTACGAGGCGATGTCTGTGGAAGGGAAGATCCGTCGGCTGATCGACGCGTCGACCGAGGAGATCTTCCAGGCCGCGGTCGAGCAGGGCATGACCACGCTCCGTGACGCCGGCATCAGCCTCTGCCTCGAGGGCGTCACCTCCCTCGAGGAGGTCCGGCGCGTGGTCGGCGACCGGCTGCTGTAGGGCCCTAGACCGGGGCGGCGGCGCCCGCGACCCTGGCAAGCGCGGCGATCGCCTTCAGCGGCGGCCGCGACAGACCCGTCGCCTCGCCGGGGGCGCTGATGTCGCCCCGCACGAGTCGCTCCACCACCGGCCAGACGAGCGGTGCCCGGGCGAGCGCGAACACGGTGCGGGGGAAGCGATCCAGCGCGATCTTTGCGCCCCACGAGGCTCCCGCGAGCGACCCGAGCCGTTGGGCAAGACGGTCTGCATAGGGCTCGACCGTGTCGGCCCGGCCGGCGAGCACGTCGAGCGCGGCCTCCGACGCCAGGCGGGCGCTGACGAAGGCCTCGTACATCCCGTCGCCCGTGAGCGGATCGACGAGCCCGGCTGCGTCGCCGACCAGGAGCGCCCGGCCCCGCGCCGGGACGAAGCCCGCTCGTCGCAGCGGCAGGCGGTGGCCGCGAACGCTCTCGAGCCTGTCTTCGTCGAGGCCGTGCCGCCGGCAGAGCTCCGCGAGATGAGCGCGTAGCCGCGGTCCCTCCCGCTCCCAGCCGCCGACCCCCACGTTCAGGTGATCGCCCTTCGGGAAGACCCAGCCGTAGCCGCCGGGGATCGTGCCGAGCTCGATCACCGCGAGGCCCCGATAGCGGTCGTCGAAGGGTGCGTTGCCCTCGTAGGCGACCCCGTGCGTGATCGGCCCGCCGAGGTCGAGCATGCGAGCGGTCGTCCCGTTCGCCCCGTCCGCGCCGACGACGATCTCAGCCGTGATGTCCTCCCCGTCCACGCGCAATCCGTTCGCGCGCACGTCGGTGACCTTCACTCCGTCCCTGAACTCCGCGCCGGCGGCGATCGCCTGCTCGACGAGGTAGTGATCGAGGCGGCGCCGCTGCGTCATCAGGACGAAGGGCCCGCGACGGCCCCGCCGCTCGAAGCTGCTCCGCCACCCCAGGCGGAACTCCATTCGGTCGACCTCGTGCTCGACTACGGGGGCCGGGTCGACCGGCAGCTGGCGCACCGCCCTGAGCGTCAACCCTCCGCCGCACGGCTTGTCGCGCGGAAACCTCGCCTTGTCGAGCAGCAGCACCCGCGCGCCTTCGCGCGCGAGGTGGATGGCTGTGACGGAGCCGGCAGGCCCGGCTCCGATCACTGCGACATCGAACCGCTCCACGCGAGCATGGTAGTCCGGTGGCGGCGGGCGGGAGAACCGCCACGTCCTCCCGCCCCACCGCCGGGCGCTAGGCCGCGAGCCGCTCCTCGTCGTCGGCGAGCAGCTCGGCCAGATCCCCCGAATGGGACCCACGCGCAATCCGGAACGCCTCGAGCACGCGCTCGAAGTTCGTCCGGTCGAGCTTCCGCACCAGATCGCACACCCCAACGGCTCTGTTCGCGTTCCAGAGGTCGCCGGCGATGTCGACGAGCAGCTTTTCTCCGCTCGACATCGTCTCGGCCTCCCGGTTGAGGCCGGCGAAATCGAAGTCCTCGCGGCCGATGTAGCGCGCAGTCCGCGCCGCGATCTGCGGAGCGCCGAGCACGTGGCGGACTGCGGTGTAGTCGGGAACGATCATCTTGTCCTTCATCTGTACGCACCTTTCGTCGCAGGGTTTCCGTCTGCGGCCGGTCATGGCCAGGACCGCCGTCGGTCATGGGTGTCCCGGTCACGCGCCGGAGAAGAAACGAGGCTTCGTCGCGACGGCTCCGTGGGCGCCGCTGCCCCGGAACCGGCCCCGGCGTCGTCGCCGGGAAGCAGCTCGTGCACGGAGCCGCCGCCGCCGAAGCTAGCGGACCGACTCGACAGGACGCAATCTCGTGACGCTCTTCACGTGCGCCGGCTTGCGCACTCGCCTGCGACGCCAGTACGCTTCGAGGCGCTGGCCGGCCGCGACGCCGCGGCCGGGGAAGGCGCAGCTGCCTTCAGGAGCCCTTGCTCCTGGGGGCTTTTTTGTTGGTCGAAAGGAGCAGTGATGACGAGTGCGACACCGGCCCGGGTCCTGATCGCAGAGGACGAAACGCTGATCCGGCTCGACCTGCGCGGACTGCTCGAGAGCCAGGGCTTCGAGGTGTGCGGCGAGGCGCGCGACGGGATCGAGGCGGTCGATCTGGCGCGCGAGACCGATCCGGACGTTGCCATTCTCGACATGAAGATGCCCCGCCTGGACGGAATCGAGGCCGCCCGCCGGATCACGGCCGAGCGGCCGGTGCCCATCGTCATGCTGACCGCCTACTCGGATCGAGGCTTGGTCGAGCGGGCCGTCGCTGCCGGCGTCTTCACCTACCTCGTGAAGCCGTTTCGGGAGGCCGACATCGTCCCCGCCGTCCGCGCGGCAGCAGCACGGCACGCCGAGCTCGATCGGAGCGCGGCGCATGGTCGGCACGTCGGCACGGTCGATCGCGATCGACGTGCCGTCGGAGTCGGGAGACGCGTGGCCGTTGCAGGTCACCTACCTCCCGGACGGCACCGTCGACGTCTCCGTCCGCGCATGAGGATCCTCGTCGCGGAGGACGAGGCGCTGATCCGCCTCGATCTCCTCCAGGTGATCGAGCGTGCCGGATACGACGTCTGCGGCGAGGCACGCGACGGGATCGAGGCGGTCGAGCTGGCTCGTTCCGAGCGGCCGGACCTCGCCGTTCTCGACGTGAAGATGCCGCAGCTCGACGGCCTCTCGGCCGCTCGGCGCATTCTCGACGAGCGGCCGATCCCGATCGTGATGCTCACCGCGTACGGCGAGCAGGACCTGGTCAGGCGGGCCGTCGAGGCCGGCGTCTTCGGGTACCTGCTGAAGCCGTTCCGCGAAGAGGATCTCGTGCCGGCGATGCAGACCGCGCGCGCACGGTTCGAGGAGCTCCAGGCCGTCCGCGAGGAAGTCGGCTCGCTGGCGGACGCACTCGCGGCTCGGAAGGCGATCGAGCGCGCGAAGGGCATCCTGATGGAGAAGCAAGGTCTGACCGAACAAGAGGCGTTCGCCCGGCTGCGAACGGCAAGCCAGCGGACGGCCCGGCCGATGCGCGTCATCGCCGAGGCGGTCATCCAGACGTTCCAGCCATAGGGCATCCCCTCCGCGAACTGCAGTGACAGACCAGAGGTCTGTCACTGCCTTCGGCCTGTGCCGCAGTGTCGGGTTAGCCCCAGGGCGAGACGCCGGTCGGCACCGTGGCCGCCAGACCCGCTCGGAGCGACTCTTGGTGCACGATCATTCGACCATCGGAGACGCGATGAACATCCTGACCCCTTTCTCAGACCTGTTCCGAGCGCAGACCTACCGCACGCTGCTGTTCGTCGTCTCGGCACTGCCCATCTCGGCGCTCGTGCTGGGCCTCTTGCTCTCGGGCTGGATCCCCATCGCCGTGCTGGCGATCACCCCGCTCGTGGTGCCGCTGCTGATCGGCTACCGATGGGCGGTCGGGCTGCTCGCCCGCGCGGAGGGCGGCATCGCGAACGCCCTGCTCGGGGTCGAAACGGTTCCCCGGATCAGCTCAGGTGGGCCGGGCTTCTGGGGGCGGGGCAAGGCGGTGCTGCTCGATCCGCACTTCTGGAAGCAGCAGGTCTACCTGTCGGTCCGCATGACGCTCGGGTTCGCGCTGGCGATCGGCGAGCTGTCGCTCCTCGTCGGAGCGCTGGGCTGGATCGGGTACCCGATCTGGTACCGGTGGTCGGATCTCCACTTCTGGTCGTGGCAGGTCGACACGTTTGCCCGCTCGTTCGTCGTCGTGCCTGCCGGGATCGTCGGGCTGTGGATCGGCCTGGCCCTGCTGCGCCCGCTGGGCCGGCTGTCCGCCTGGCTGGCGCAGGCTCTGCTCGGGAGTAGGGTCCCGGTCGCGAGACATCGCCATGCGGTTCAGGCTCGCCGCAGGGCCCTCGCTCTACACGCAACCGTCGCGGCTGCGATCGGCGCAGTGACGGTGGTGATCTGGGCCTCGACCACCCAGGGCTACTTCTGGCCGGAATGGGTGCTGATGCCACTCGGCCTCGTCGTGGCGATCCACGCGTGGATCGAGCTCGTCCTCGAGCAGCCGGCGCTGCTCCGACGCCTGCGTGTGACCCGGCCCCTCGCGATCCAGATCGGCGTCTCGGCGGCGCTCGTCGCGTTCCTGACCGGTGTGTGGGCCGTCACCGCGCGCGACTACTTCTGGCCGGAATGGGTCCTGCTCCCGGCTGCAATCCTGGCCGGGCTGCACGCCTGGATCGTCGTCGCCGCCAGGCCTGATGCCCTACCGCGCAAAACCGGGCTGAGCCGTCCGCTCATCATCCATGCCGGTGGCTGGATCGCGCTGTTCCTGTTCGAGGTGTTCACGTGGGTGATCAGCAACGGCGGGTACTTCTGGCCGATGTGGATCCTGCCCGGCGCCGCACTCGCCCTCACGATCCACCGCGCGACCGAGCGCAGCGAGGTGCGGCGGCGGCTCGCCCATCGGGTGGAGGCTCTCGAGACCACCCGCGCGGGTGCGGTCGAGGAACAGGACGCCGAGCTGCGCCGGATCGAGCGAGACCTCCACGACGGCGCGCAGGCGAGGCTGGTCGCGCTCGGGATGAGCCTCGGGATGGCGGAGCAGAAGCTCCAGACCGACCCGGAGGCGGCTCATCGCCTGCTCGCCGAGGCGCGCGCGGGCGTCACGGAGGCGCTGCGCGAGCTCCGCGACCTGGCGCGCGGCGTCTACCCACCGGTGTTGTCGGACCGCGGCCTCGAGGCCGCGCTCGTGTCGCTCGCCGATCGGAGCCCGCTCCACACGACGGTCGAGGTCTCCCTGGCCGAACGGCCCAGCCCACAGGTCGAAGCCGCGATCTACTTCGTCGCCGCGGAGGCGCTCGCGAACGCGACCAAGCACTCGGGCGCAGCGCGGGTCGAGATCGGCGTCGCCCCCCACGACGGTGCGATCGAGGTCGAGATCCGCGACGACGGACGAGGCGGCGCGGACCCATCCGGTGGCGGTCTGCTCGGCCTTCGCCGCCGGGTGGAGGCACTCGACGGAACGCTCTCGGTGACCAGCCCCGCCGGTGGGCCGACGACGATCCACGCGGAGGTGCCGTGCGGATCGTGATCGCCGAGGACCTCGCGCTCCTCCGCGACGGCCTGGTGCGCCTGCTGCGAGACAACGGCTTCGACGTCGTCGCGGCGGTGGCGGATGCCGACGCGCTCGTCCATGCCGTGCTCCGCGAGCGTCCGGACCTGGCAATCGTCGACATCCGCCTGCCGCCGAGCTTCCGCGACGAGGGCCTGCGGGCCGCGCTCGAGCTGCGGCGCACGTCGCCGCAAACGGCGATCCTGATCGTCTCGCAGTATGTCGAGCGCACGTACGCGACCGAGCTCCTCGCCGAGGCCGGCACCGCGGGAGGCGTCGGCTACCTGCTCAAGGACCGCATCCTCGACGTCGCGGACTTCGTCGACGCCGTGCGCCGCGTCGGCACGGGCGGCACGGCCCTCGATCCGGAGGTGGTGGCGCAGCTCCTCAGCCACGGCGACAAGCCGGTGGCGACGCTCACGCCGCGCGAGCAGGAGGTCCTCTCCCTGATGGCGGAGGGCCGTTCGAACACCGGCGTCGCGGAGGCGCTCGTCCTGACCGTCGGCGCGGTCGAGAAGCACATCGCGAGCATCTTCCAGAAGCTGCGGCTGCCGCCGTCCGAGAGCGACCATCGACGAGTGCTCGCCGTGCTCACCTACCTCCAGAACCGCTGAGTTTCTCCTCGCCGGGCGGTCTACACCGAAACGACCGAAAGGAGACGCGATGCCGACGATCACACCGTGGCTGTGGTTCGACACCGAAGGCGAGGAAGCGGCCCAGTTCTACACCTCCGTCTTCCCGAATTCGAAGATCGTGGAGGTCACCCACTACGGCTCGGCCGGGCCGCGCCCCGAAGGAATGGTGATGACCGTCAGCTTCGAGCTGGACGGTCGGCGGTTCGTCGCACTGAACGGCGGGCCGGAGTTCAGCTTCAACGAGTCCATCTCCTTCTTCGTCGACTGCAAAGACCAGGAGGAAGTGGACGCGTACTGGAGCAAGCTCTCCGAGGGCGGACAGGAAGGCCCCTGCGGCTGGCTGAAGGACCGCTTCGGCGTGTCGTGGCAGATCATCCCGACCGCGCTGGGCAGGCTGCTCTCCGAGCCCGATCCGGAACGAGCGCAGCGGGCGATGAAGGCGATGCTCAGCATGAAGAAGATCGAGGTCGAAGAGCTGGAGCGAGCCGCAGCAGACGCCTAGCTCTCCACCGCATGCCGCGCCCGACCGGACGCGGCGATCCTCCGCGTCACCCTGCTCGATCCTAACGAAACCTTTACCGGAGACACTGCTGAAGGTCGACGGCGTGGGTAGCACCCAGGGATCGACTTGCGACTGAAGGAGGATCAAATGGCTCGAACACACACGAGGCGCGCCTCGGTTCTGGCCGTCGCCGCCCTGGCGATCGCCGGGCTCGCGCTGTTCGGATTCGCCGGGGGCGGATCGGCAGCGATCAAGGACGCCCCCTCGAACCAGACCCTGCCCACGATCTCCGGCACGGAGAAGGAGGGCGAGACCCTGCGCGCCGATCACGGCGACTGGTCGAACAACCCGAGCGACTACAACTACGGTTGGCAGCGCTGCGACTCGAACGGCTCGAGCTGCGACGACATCAACGGCGCGACCGACAACGACTACAAGCTCGGGTCGGCCGATGTCGGGAAGCGCCTGAGGGTGGTCGTGACCGCGAAGAACTCGGACGGCAGCTCCAGCGCGGCCTCGGCGCCCACAGGCGTGATCAGCGCAGCAGGGACGAAGCCGGTCAACGCGTCCCCGCCCACGATCTCGGGGACGCCCCAGGACAACCAGACGCTCGCCGCGCTCACCGGGTCGTGGGGAGGATCCGATCCGAAGACCTACACCTACACGTGGCGTCGCTGCGACGCGAACGGGAACAACTGCTCCGACATCGCCAAGGGTGGGACCTTCAAGGTCACCTCACACGACGTCGGCCACCGGCTGCGCGTGCTCGTGACGGCGAAGAACAACGCCGGATCGGCCTCGGCGGAGTCGGCTCCGACCGCGGTGGTCAAGGCCGCCTCGTCCGGCGGCGGAGGCAGCTCGGGCGGCGGCTCGGGCGGCGGCAGCAACCCGACCAGCACGTGCAAGGGCGGCGCGACGGTCAACGTCAAGGACATTGCCCCGCCGATCCGGCTGCTGGTGAACAAGTGGCAGTTCAGCCCGAGCGTCGTGAACCGGGCTACGCGGACGATCGTCGCGCGAATCCGCATCACCGACACCTGCAACCACGCGGTCTCGGGCGTTCGCGTGTGGGCGACGGCGATCCCGTACAACCAGGTCTCCGTCGAGCAGGCGACGACCGGCGGCGACGGCTATGCGACGCTCACGTTCCGCATGCAGAGCGGCTTCCCGGCGAATCCGGGTCGTCAGCAGATCATGGCGATGCTCGTCCGGGCCACGGATCCGAGCGGAAGCGCACTCGCAGGCAAGTCAACGCGGCGCGTGCTCGAGCTGCCCGTGAACGCTCGCTGACACACCCAGAGTGACCTAGACAGCTGAGGCCGGGTCGGCGCCCGGCCTCAGCTGCGCCGGAGGGTGGCGCCAGCCTCCGAGGAGGGAGTTGGGTCTGAGAGAGGACGTCTTTACGACCCGGCGGGCGCAGTCGGCGGGGAAACGCCGATTTCGGTGTCAGGCACCGTTGGCGTCTGACACCTGCGCCCGCAACCGCGCCTCCATCCGGTCGAAGAAGACGGCCCAACCATCCCTTGCAGAGTCGTACTCCTCGGGCCGCATGTGCCCGCGCTGCTCGAAGAGCATCTCGGTGCGCCCCGAGCCGAGTTCGTTGAGGACAACCGTCACGAGCTCGTAGACCTCGTCAGCCCGGTCCGAGAACGTCAGCACCAGGCGCTCCGGCGGGACCACCTCGAGGTACTCGCCCTTCCACCGGATCACGCGGCGGTCTGGGCCGAAGAACATCGTCGCGTGCCACGCGCCGCCGGGCCGAAGGTCGATCGTGACCGTCTCGAGAGGGACCTCCGCCTCGGGCCCGCCGAACCAGTCGGCGAAGCGCTCGGGTTCCGTCCACTCCTGCCACACGCGCTCGCGCGGCGCGTCGAACACGCGCCTGATCGTGATGCCGTACTCAGCCACGGAGCCGCCGGTCGAGGTCGTCGAAGGCGAGCACGTGAAGGTGCTTCGACACCGCGTGGACCGTAAAGGTCGCACTCAGTTGATCAACCATCTGGTTGAATATGCTACCCCGAGCCACGGACGGCCGAAGTCGCAACGAGAGGAGAACCGGGATGGGCAGGATCGTCGTCACCGAGTACATCTCCTCGACGGCGTCGTGGAGGCGCCGAGCGGAACCGAGACCTTCGAGCGCGTCGGCTGGACGGACGCCTTCGCGCGAGGGCCGGAAGGCGATCAGTTCAAGTGGGACGAGACGAGGGCGTCGGACGCACTGCTGCTCGGCCGGGTCACCTACGACGGCTTCGCCCCCGTCTGGCCGCATTACGAAGGCGAGTTCGCGGACAAGTTCAACTCGATGCCGAAGTACGTGATCTCCTCCACGCTGGAGGACCCCGGGTGGAACAACACGACCGTGCTGCGGGGTGACGTGGTCGAGGAGGTGACCAAGCTCAAGGAGAAGCACGAAGGCGATATCGTCGTGCACGGCAGCCCGCAGCTCGCGCAGACGCTGATCGAGCACGATCTCGTCGACGCCATCCACCTCCAGGTCTATCCGATCATCGTCGGAGCCGGGAAGCGGCTCTTCGCGGACACGAGCGCGACCAAGCGCCTGAGCCTTGCCGAGGCGAAGACCGTGGGCGACGGCGTCCATATCCTGATCTACGAGAAGGTCGCGTAGCGAAGCTCGCGCATCGTGGCGAGCGCAACTCGCGCTCGCCCGACGAGGTGGATCGCCGTCGGGCTCGACGTCATCCCGGCGGTCTTCCGCAGCCCCGTCGCGTCGGCGATGGACATCGCGACGCCCAGGATCACGCGTGAGCGTACGCCGGCAGTGGGGACTCGAAGCGCGTGGGTGGTAGGTTCCTTGCGGCCCAACGGGCGATCGAAGGAGAGACTCATGGCAGAGCAGAGCGTTGACGTGATCAGAGGCGCCTACGAAGCATTCGGGCGCGGCGACGTGCCGGGGGTGCTCGGGGCCATGGCCGACGACATCGAGTGGCACGAACCCGACGGGATGCCATATGGCGGCGTCTACCACGGCGGAGAGGCTGTGGCCCAGAACGTCTTTGGCCCCATCACCCAGGACATCCCGGACTTCGCGGTTACACCAGAGGAGTTCATCGCTTCCGGAGACGCGGTGGCTGTGGTCGTCCGTTACACGGGAACCGGAAAGGCCACTGGCAAGCCGCTCGACCTCTCGGTCATGCACGTTTGGGATGTGCGGGACGGCAAGATCGCGAGGTTCCGGGAGTTCGCGGACACCGCAAAGTTCCTCGAGGTCGTGCCAGCCTAAAGGGGCGTTCGTGGCTGCGGGCCGTCGCGTTGTCGATCGACAACAGAAAATGGACCTGAGAGGACGGCTTTCGAACCTGCCGGACCCCTTGCACAGAATCCTGAAAGGGACACAGGCCTAGCTCGAGCATGCGCAGCCACTGAGGATCGGCGACCTCGAGCGCGCCTTCCAGGGCCTCGCGACCTCCGACGAGCCGTTCGACCAGAGATTCCGCGAGTTCGTCCGAGACGTCCACGGCGTCGACTTGGCGAGCGACCCGCCCCCGGAGGTCACGCCGATCAGCGATACGCGGTTCTGAACCCGTGCTGCAGCGGGTCCGGAGGGCGACAGCCATCCGGCCTGCGGGGGAGAGCATTCGTCGAGCACCTCGATCAGAAAGAGCTCGCCGCGCTCGCGCAGTCCCTCGAGAAGATCCGCGACCACGTCCGCCTCTGGACGGATCAGCGGCTAGACATGTGTTGCGGAGGCACATCGCCTGTGAGAGGTTGGTCGTCGGCACACACCGAGCGAAAGGACGATGACAATGGCTCTCGGCATCTACTTCAGCCCAAGCGGCTTCGCGCCGGCCACGTACGACGACGCCGTCAAGCGGCTTGAGGAGGCCGGTGCAGGATCGCCCGCCGGGCGGCTGTACCACGTCGCGCTCGAAACCGACGGGCAGATCCAGGTATTCGATATCTGGGATTCCCAGGAATCCCTCGATGCCTTCGGCGAGACCCTGTTGCCGATCATGAACGCGCTCGGAGCCGATCCCGGACAGCCCATGGTGTCGAAGGTCCACAACATCATCCCAGGCTGACCGCCGGGGCGCGCGGTCGACAACAGGCCGCTCGCGATCTGCCTGCCGGCCTTTCTTCGGCTTCACGTCAGCCCCGCTCATCCAGTCGGTGCTCCGGGCCCTCTGGGTCCGGAGCGACCGATACCTCAAGAGCAAAGCCCGGTCCAGGCGAGTCGTTGTGACGAGAGCAACACAAGAAAAAGGACCTGAGAGGACGGCTTTCGAACCCTTCCGGACCCCCTCCGGAGGCTCTTCGCGAGGCATGCCGATTGTAGAGTCGACCCGTGCGCCTGATCCGAGCCGCCTGGCTGCTGGCTGGGATAGCGGCATTCACATCGGTCTGCGCGCCTGGTTCTTCAGCGGCCTTCGCAAGGCCTCACCCTGCGACATCAGCGGTAACCCTCGATGCTTTCATGCTCAAGCCCTCGGGACTCTTGTTCGCGATGCACCCGACCGAAGCACGCATCACGATCACCGCCACGGCCGCTGCTCCGCTCAAGGTCTGCGAATTGGGCACAACCTTTTCGCTGCACTGGAGCGGAGGTTGTCGTCGTTTGGGCCAAGAGCCGCTGACGCTTCCCACCAGCGGCGGCGCAGTCCACATCGGCTTCCGCGTCGCCCCCTGGAGCGCCCACCTGACCCGAGTCGCACGGCTATCAGTGCGCTGGCACTGCGTAGACCACTACTTCGTCCTTCGGCGCGGCACGAATCAGGTCCGCACAACGAGTCCGATCTTCGATTGCTGACTCGGCGTCTCGCGGACGCCAAGCACGCGGAGATCGAGTCCTCCAGCTGACTCGAGCCCTTCGCCGCCGCGACCGACCTGGCGGGCGCGGCAAACGACGGCTCCGAGAGTGCGAACGTGGTGTTGGGGAAGGGGCCCCATGGGGGAAACCGGCTGTTTCCCCCATGAAGTGACGAAGCGGCGGCGCAAGCCGCCGCGAGGAGCGTTGGGCCTGAGAGGACGGCTTTCGAACCTTCCCGCGCCTCTGGCGAACGTTCTCCATGGATCTCACAAGAGCGATCGGCGAACGACCTCCTGAAGACATCGTGGAGCGGATGAAACCGCGCTTCCAATCGATACGTCTCGCCACCGGTCTTGCTGTCGCGCGGGCCCTCGGCGCTTGTCGCCGCTCCAGCCCTTCAAGGTCCAGCTCGGCCGGCGTCCGCTCAGCCGTTGTCGCGCGAGCCGCGCCGCTGCGTCTCCGGCTTCTTCAGGTCGGCGTCGAAGAAGCGATCGCCGTACTGGCGCACCTTGTTGTAGAGCCACTGGGAGCCGATCGAGGCCTGACCGCCGACGCCCTTGCACTTGGCCCGTGCTTCGGTGGCCTCCTCGGGGATCTGCTCGTCGCAGAGCTTCTGCATGTCGCGCCAGAACTTGTCGTCGACCTTCTTCCGCGACCAGTCGTGCATGTCGATCGGCTTCTTGCCGTTGAGCTTGTCGATCACAGTCATGCCGCCGTAGCCGGCGTCGTGCAGGTCGCAGGCGTCGGTGAAGTCGACCAGGTAGGTGCGCTTCGTCACCGGGTCGTAGTAGGTGTGCTTGTTGCCGAAGTAGTTCTCGACCCAGACGAGCGTCTTCCAGCCTTCACCGCCGCAGCCGTTCGAGACCCGCTTGATGTCGACGCTCATGGCGAGGAAGGCGCATGGCGTCGAGCTCTTCAGGCCCTTGGGGTTCTCGGCCCACATGCAGAAGTAGAGCGGGCCCTTGCGCGTCCCGGCCAGATGCACCTTCCAGGTGGAATCAGAGCCGTCGGCGTTGAGGAAGTACTTCGACGTCCATTCGAGGACGACCTCGCCGCCTTCGTAGAGGGTGCCGTGGACCTTGGCCTTGCCTCCCTTGTCGTTGACGCTGTACGGCAGCCAGGCCATCGTCCCCGGCTCGAGCGGCCAAGGCGACTTGACCGGCCAGACGCGGATGTAGGGGCGGTCGGAGGCCAAGGGCGGCTTCGGTTTCGGCTTCGGCGTCGTTGTCGGCGGTGGCTTACCCTTCGTGTAGGTCGCCCTGAAATCCATGCTGAAGCCGCCACAGACCCCGCCGCAGATGCTGAGGCTGGCGCCGCCGGTGACCGAGGTGTCGTAGAGCTTCGAGCTCCCGACCTTGAAGCTGAGGTTGAAGCTCTGGCTGACGGTACGGCCGCTGACCCTCTCCGAGCCGCCGGTCGCCGGCCACTGCCAGCTCCTCCCGGCGAGACTCGCGTGCATGGAGATATCGGAGACGATGCCTTGCGGGCGGACGATCTGCATCGTCCCAGAGATGGTGATCACCGTCCCGATCGCCGCCGCGCCATCGTAGGAGGACATGAAGGACGGGATGCCTTCCCTGCGCTTCAGATTGCTGACGCCGCCGACCGTCACCTTCATGTAGTCGCCGGCCGGGTCGCCGAAGGTGAAGACCTGGCCGCCAGGCGGGGCCTGTCCAGAGACGATCGCCCCGTCCGGCAGCGAGATGGTGAAGGGGGCCGCAGGCGAGGTGCGGAAGTGGCCGGCGGCCGAGTCGGCGATCGCGAAGAAGAGGAGAACGATCAGTCCTGCTGCGAGAGCAGGTCCGAACGCCCGCCGCCGACCGAGCCGCCGCACGAGTGCCTCCGTTGGCTGACAAGAAGCACGCTACTTCTTTCCGCGGATCACCAGCCAGACGCGACTTGACCAGGTGCAAGACTCTCGTGAGCCGCCTCGGGGAAGAGGGAAATGGGCCTGAGAGGACGGCTTTCGAACCTTCCTGAGCCCTTGGCGGCCCTAATCTCCCAGGCGCCGAGATGCTGCTGACGTGAGCTCTCGCTCACACCGGCGTTCTGGGCAATGGGGCGCGGCGGAGCCGCCACTGGGGAGCGGTAGTCTGATCGACTGATGAAGCCCCGAATCTTCCTCGGGTCGTCCGGGCAGCAGGAAAAGCTGCTACAGGCGCTCACCCGGGGGCTTCAGGACATCGCCGACGTCGACCCGTGGACGACGGTCTTCAACCCGGGTGTCTCGACCCTCGACCGGCTCGTGGAGCTCACCCGCGAGGTCGATTTCGCCGCGTTCGTCTTCGCCCAGGACGACTGGACGGCGAAGGGCGCGTCGCCTGACACAGCCTCTGGACAGGCCTCACCGCGCGACAACGTCGTCTTCGAAGCGGGCCTGTTCGGGGGCGCGCTCGGCATCCGCCGCACGTTCATCCTCCACGCGAACGGCGCCAAGCTCCCCACCGACCTGCTCGGTCTGACCTCGATCCGGTACGACCCCGACACCACGCCGGCCATCGTGCGCCAGATCAACCAGAAGCTGCGGAAAGCGATCGACGCGGAAGGCCGGATCAGCCGCCTGGTGGGTGACTGGTGGCAACTGTCCCTCACCGCCAGAACGGAACTCGAGCCGTCTGCGGTCTCGCTGCTGACGATCAGCCGTGATCGCGCCGGCGCGCTCGAGGTCGCGGGACAGTCATGGCAGGCCGACGGGACGCTGTCCGCGCGCTACTGGAGTGAGGCGTCGAAGGAACGGGTCGATCCGGCGGGCATCTTCTACTTCTGGAAGGGCGAACGTCCCCGTCATCCGAACGCTCCCGAACTCGAGGGGACCGGTGAGATCAAGCTCGAGAGCGTCGATCGTGCCAATGGCTACTGGACGACGCGCTCGGACGGCGCCGACGCCTTCAACGCTCGGACCTCCGGGGTCTACCTCCGTGCCGACCCAGGTGACAGGGCTGTGCTGGACGGCAACGACGCCGTCGACCGGGCGGCACTCATCGAGCAGCGTCTCAAGGAGTGGAATTCGTTGGCGAACTCCTGACCTGGCCCTCGGCGAGCCTCGGCTTGCTGTCGAGAACGCGGCAAGCGCAATTCGGTGTCAGACACCCTTGGTGCCTGACGCATGCGGTCCGCAACCGCGCTTCGATCCGTGGGAAACGCCGAAATGGGCCTGAGAGGACTGTTTTCAAACCCTCCTGAACCTCTGGCCGACCTCTTGCCCTGGCTCTCCATGATCCACGAGGAACCGGAAAGAAGAAGGAAGAGGCGACCGTCAACCTAGATTGTAACATCAGCTACTATGTAACGGCCTGTACGAGCCGGCAAGTGATGTCTCAGTTGAGTTGTCCACAGTGATAACATTGTCTTACGCCAATTGCGTCGCTGTAAAGGACGGTCTCGGTGTCACGCCGAGGTTACAACCTCACCCAGCGCTGATGGACGTGACGGTTATGGACGTGACGCTTGCCCTCCTACTTCGATGACCCCGCGCGCAAGGGGCAGGGAGAGACGTCCGCGACGGCTGCGATCACGGAAGCTTCACACGCTTGGCTGTCTGGGCAGGGATGAGAGCTACGCCGATTCGGATAACGACCCCGGCTCGCGTCCGAGTACGGTAATCAGCCGCGCTCGAAGCCGCTCACGACGGCGATCGTAGAAGTCGAGAAAGCCGGCAAGGTCTTCGGGAAGGTCGATCATGTCGTTTTGATCGAGGTAGCCCTGGAGAGCCTAGGGGTCGGCGTATTGGTTGTTCGGGTCGTTAGACCCAAGAAGCCGTGTGAGCATGCCGATTGCCGGTCCGAAGGTTCGGCGGTTCGGTAGGTTCGGGCTGCAAAGCATCGAGCTGCGTGGCTAGTGTCCCACCCGGCCAGGCTGACAGCGCGTAGCGAAAGGCCGTTTCCTAACCGGCTGGGTGCCCGTGGACGCGGCGGTAGAGGGTAGTCACCGCCGTGATCAGACCGGCGCGCGTCGGCGGATGCGCAGCCGTGCTCGACCAGCCCTGACCGACCAGGTAGAGGAAGGGGCCGTCCGCGAAGTAAATGTTCTCTCCGCCGGATACGCGGTAGCCGCGAGCCCCGGGGATCGCCGGGACGGAGAAGGTTGAGAAGGCGCCGCCTCGCGCCTTGTCTGCGGCCAGGTCCGCCTTCAGCTCGGCACGCGCCGCTGCGGCCGACCCGAGCTGCATTGCCCACGAGACTCCGCTTTGCCGCTCGGATCCCCGGTCGAGGAACTCGATAAGGACAGCCACGAAGCCCTCCCGGTGCAGCCGCGCAGTCTGGGCCGATATCTGCGCCGCCGGCACGTGCGGGCCAAGGGCGGCCCACGCCTTCGCCGTCGTGAACGACTGCGTGCGCGACTCCGGACGGTAGCCGGCAAAGTCACCCTGTTTGATCACGCGGTCGCGGAGTGGCAGCGGCTTCGGCGATGCGAAAGCAACCCCAGTGCCGACCAGGAAGCCGATAATGACCGCGACCGACAGCGACCGGCGCATCTTGACAGAGGATTCTGTGACTGCTGACCCGGCAGGTCAAGAGGGTGCAGCCTTGTGGAAGCTCGCCCCGGCGGCGACACTGCGCAGCGATGGAGCACTCGGAGGAGATCCGCCGGGTCATCGACCGCCTCCTGGCTGCAATCCACGGCGGCGACGTCGACAGCTTCGCGCGCAAGATGTCCGAGCACCCCGGCGTGCTCGTGATCGGCACCGCCGCCGAGGAGTGGTGGCATCAGCAGGACGCCGCCGTCTGGAAGACGCAGATCGAGGAAACCGGTGGGTTCCCGTTCGCCTGGGACGAGATCGAGGCGTGGGAGGAAGGAACCGTCGGTTGGGCGGCCGCGAACATGACCTTCGCCGGGCCGGACGACACCTTTCCCTTCCGCTCGACGTTCGTTCTCCACCTCGAGTTCGGCGAGTGGAAGGTCGTGCAGTGGCACGTCTCGGCCTGCAGGTCGAACGTCGAGCTTCTGGGAAGAGATCTGCCCGTCAGCCTCGAGCAGCTCGAGGAGACGATCCGGCGTGAGCGCCCCGACCTGAGCGGCACGCTCGCCGCCGACGGCACCGTCACGATCGTGTTCACGGACATCGTCGACTCGACCGTCCTGTTGGGCAGGCTCGGCGACCAGGGCTGGCTCGACGCCCTCCGCCGGCACAACGGGGTGATCAAGGACACGGCAGCGACGCACGGCGGGACCGTGGTCGAGACCCAGGGCGACGGCTCGATGCTCGCCTTCTCGAGCGCCCGCCGAGCCGTCGCGTGCGCGCGGGCGATCCAGGACGAGATCGGTCGCGCCTTCGCCGTCGCCTCGCCGCCGATTCGCGTGAGGATCGGCGTCCACACCGGAGACGCCCTGCACGAGGCGGACCACTTCTACGGGACGACCGTGCACTACGCCGCCCGGGTCGCCAGCAACGCGCTCGGAGGCGAGGTGCTGGTCTCCAGCCTCGTACGCGAGCTAGTCGCCGGCGCGGGCGTCGAGTTCCGGGAGAGCCGCGACGTCGAGCTCAAGGGACTCGACGGCTCGCACCGGTTGTTCGCCATCGACCTCGGCTAGCGTCTCTGCCGACTGGCGGCGCGGTATTCAGGCAGCCGGACGCGAGCCGTGAGCTTCTTCTACAACCCGGCTCGGACGATCGACCAGGACTCGGCGTCGAAAACGAGGCGAGCTGAGCACGGCAAAGACTGCTGCGAACCTTGCAGAGACCACTCGGAGTGGTTCCGCTCTCGTGCTGGCCAGCGATCGGAATACTACGATGTCCCTGTTTGCAGGCACTTTTGTTGTTAGTTCGACATCAAGCGAATGGGGGCGGGAGGATTCGAACCTCCGAAGGCAGAGCCAACGGGTTTACAGCCCGTCCCCTTTGGCCGCTCGGGAACACCCCCTGGGACGGGCATTGTAGCCTCGCCGCGAACCGAGGCCGCTACTTGCAGAATCGGTTCTGCGGCGTCGCCGGCCGCCAGACATAACCCGGGGCCGACGCGCGGATGATCGCGGTCCGGTAGCAGCCCTTCTTCGACCGAAGGCGGTAGATCACCCTGCCGTTGGCCGCCGTGCGTCCTTGCCCGAGGAAGTACCGGTAGCCGTTGCGACGCACGATCAGGCGGACGACTGCGCCCTCGACCGGCCGGCGGGAACTATCGATGACGGTCGCGCTGACGAGCAGCGCCTTGCGGCCGATGCCGTAGCGGATGGAGCTCACGACGATTCGGCCCGGTCTGACGGTGACCAGCACGTCGGCTGAGAGCGGCCCCGTGACGCCGGAGACGCTGGCAGTGATCTGACCCGTCCCCCCACGCGGTCCGGCGGTGAAGATCGCGGTGCCGCCGCTCTGCGGCTCGATCCGGCCGAGCCCCTCGGGCGAGATGGTCCAGGTGACGCCGTCGGCGACTGCGTTCCCGAACTGGTCGACCCCCGAGGCCGTGAGGCTGATCGCGGAACGTGCGGCCACCGTCACGGACTGAGGCTTCGCGGTGATGTCGACGATCGGCCCGGGGAGCACTGTCTCGGTCTGCGTGCCGCTCGTGATCCCGCCCGCAGCGGCCGTCAGCACGGCACTTCCCGCCCTCGTGTCCTGGTAGTAGAACGGCCCTGCGGTGTTGCCGCCCGCGGGGATGGTCAGCGTCAGGGTCGGCGTCCACGGGCCGGCCGGGTCGAGCGCGAACTGTCCCTGGGGCGAGTTCGAGCTCAGGGTGATCGTGATCGGCGCCGAGGCGACCTGCGAGCCGCCCGTGGTCATCTGCAGGGCGAGGGTGATGGCGCCCGAGGGCGCTGCAGCCGGAATCGTCTGCGGCGGTGTCGTGAAGACGAGCACCGGCTGTGTCCACGCCCGGAACGACTTCCATGCCTCGGTGAACGTCGCTCCGGCGAGATCGCCCCCGCAGTACAGGGTCTGACCAGGCGGGCCGCAGGCGCCGCTGCCCGGGTCGGTCGGGTTGGTCTGTCCGGAGTCCCGGATCGCGAGGGCAAGCCGATCGAGGATCGCGGCCGTTTCGCCGGTGAACTGACTCGACGGCTCCCCGGTGGCGTTCTGGGGCTGCCAGGCGAAGCCCCAGTGGTCCTGCGCCTGACCCGTCGTCGTGCTGGCGAACCGCAACGCGTACGTCTGCGCGGAGACGAAAGCCTGCATCTGGTCGAACGGGACCATCGTCCACCCGTAGCTCGATGCCCACTGCCAGGCCGCATTGGCGAGCGGGCTGTAGGTGCTCTGGAGAAATGCGCGTGCCGTGTCGATCGCCGGCGGGCCGACACCCGCGAGGACCAGCTCGTGCTGCAGGTAGTCGACGAGGTAGTCGCGCCTGGTTGCGATCGGCGCCCCCGGGACGCCGTACGAGCGGAAGTCGGCATAGGTCTCCTGAGACCAATCGCTGACATGCGCCGCCATGTCCGTCCAGAAGGCGGAGTCCGTCATCCAGTTCTGGAGGTTGTTCTGGTAGAGCGGCACAGTGCCGGCGCGCTGCCCCACGCCGATCACGAAGACGGTGCCCCGAACGGCCGGGCCTCCGTCACCCTCGTACAGGCCGCGAACCAGCTCACGCGCGTTCGCACGGTCGGCGCCGGCCACAGCCCGGACGGACGACGGAAACTCGTTGACCGCCCACGTGTCCCCCTTGGCAACGTCGTAGCCCGCGGCGGCCATGCGGCGGCGCGCTTCGACGCCGGCCTGGAACCAGGTCGAGCCCGTGCTCGCCACCCACCTGCTCCAGGTCGTCCAGTGGATCTCGGCCATCGCGTGGAAGTTCGAGCCCAGCGCCCGGATCCGCCACGCCTGATCCGGCCGCGGCTTCGTCTTGTCGGAGACGAGCGGCGGAATCGAGACGTAGTACTGGGCGCACGGCGACGCGTTGGCAGCGAGCCTGGTCGCGAGCCGCAGCCAGTCCGTGGCGGCGTAGAAGACCCCGCGGAGCGGGCGGCAGTCGGCTTGCCTGCGGAATGCCGCCGGATGGGCGACGAGCCGATGCCACTGGCGGGCGGTGGCCGCAGGATCGAGCGAGGACACGGGCGCGGTCGCAGTGCGGGCTTGGGCACGACCGTTTCCGCCCTGCGCCGCGCTCGCCACCAGGGCGACGACGCACGCCGCGCCGACCGCTGCTCGCCTCGTCATCGCTTGCTTCCTTGTCCAGGACATGGCCGACCCACACAGTGCCTGCCGGACCTGCCGGCGAGGCGGAGAGGAACTCCTCTCACCTCGGATACGCAACCGGGGCCGATAACCCTGCTCGGGCGCGTCTCGCTCCCGTTCGGACCCTAGGTGCAGGTGTTCCGGAGGCTGGCGGTGTTGTTCGACTCGTCCGACTCGGCCACGACCTGCGTGCGGTCGACGATCGCGACGTAGATCGCGAAGCGGCAGGTCGACCAGGAGAAGGTCGCCGACCCGCCGGGCGGCAGGCCCGGGACCGAGAACGCCCCGATGTACGTGATCGTCAGAACAGAGGCCGCCGCACGAGCGTTACCCCGGTTCGTGACCGTGATCGAGAACCTCGAGAAGGCGCTCACGACGAGGTCAGGGAGGGCGGGAACGGTCGTCCATGTGCGGGTCGCGGCGGCACCGGTATTGCCCGCCTTGTCCGTCGCCCGCACGGAGAACGAATGCGAGCCGGTGACGAGCGGCGAGTAGGAGACGGGGCTTTGGCACGAGGCGTAGTCCGCGCCGTCGAGCGAGCACTGGAAGGTCGAGCCCGGCTCGTCGGCCGAGAACGTGAAGGTCGCCGAGGTCTCCGATGTGGACTCGGAGGGAGCTCCGGTGATCGCCGAGGCAGATCGATTCTGCGAGGAGCTCGCAGCGGACCTCACAGCCGTCACGAACGCCGACACCGGCAGGCCGCTCGTACGCCGAGTCGTGCGGACGAAGGATCTCTGGCCAGGGCCGCTGGTGGAGGACTTGCCTGACGTGCTGGTCGAATGGAGCGACGAGGGGCCGCTCGGAAACGCCGTGAACGGCCCGGCCGCGGCGGCTGCCGTACGCGCGACATCGGACAAGATCGGCCTCCTGGAGGGCGTGAACGGTTGGGGCCGGACCGGCGAGCACCGACCCGGCGGGCTCGTCGCCGCCGCGGGTCCGGGGCTCGCGCCCGCGCCCGGACGGTTGGACAGAGTCGATCTGCTCGACCTTGCGCCGACGATCATGAGCCGGCTCGAGGTCGAGCCGCGCGGCCTGGACGGCACGCCGATTCCCGCCTTGGTCTCGGCGTGACGGCGTCGGGTGAGCGACGCCCATCCAGGCTAGACTGACCCCTCCGCCCTCTTAGCTCAGTTGGTAGAGCACCTCCATGGTAAGGAGGGGGTCGACGGTTCGAGTCCGTCAGAGGGCTCAGAAAAGCCCCGTAAAAGGGGCTTTTCTGTTGCCTGACGAGGCGCGTTCTGTGAGATGGTGCGCGATTAGGACGGTAGCGGCATCGAGGCAGAGATCCGTGTCGTCCATTCCGCGTCTCTGTCCGTATCGCCTCAGGTTCGGCAAGCCGATCCGGTAGCGACCAATCCGCGGCGCTACTACTACGGCGA
>CAWIJA010000002.1:0-141502 GCA_963836345.1 uncultured Actinomycetes bacterium
AAGCAGGCCCGCCCTGGACGCCTCGCGGACGACCGCGCGCGTGCTCGTCGGCGCCGAAGAGATCACTCGAGGCATCGACCTCACCCCCTCCACCCACCCGGAGAACCTCCGCCGACTCGACCAAGCGCTCGAGGAGATCAACGCCCACCGCCCGGACGGCGCCGAGTCCGCAGTGCAGACGACCGACTTCGCACGCGAGCCCGCCGTGGAGCTCGAGACCGACCACGGCGAGATGAAGATCGTCCCGTACCCCGAAGGCACGCGCAGCTACGACGACCTCCGCCGCGCCGCCGAGCGGCTGCCGATCGGACAAGGGATTGCGCCCCTCCGTCGCCTCGGCCGGAGACCTCGCCCGCATGCTCCACGGCCTCGGCCGGGAGGAAGACATCCCAAGCTGACGATGATGCGGCAGCTGATCGAGCTCGAACACGAGCTCCACCGCGGGTTGTCGATCGAGCTGTAGAGGCTGAGCGGTCCGCTTTTTCGGTTCCGCGATCGACGAGAAAGGGCACAGAGGCGACGGGCGAGGCTGTGCGATGAGCCAACAGGAGCGTCCTGGATTGAGATGTCGTTGATCGCGTTCATCTTCCGCCGCTTGCTGACGACGATTCCGGTGCTGCTTCTGGTGATGGCGGGGACGTACGCGCTGTTGCGTGGGTGGGGTGGCAACCCATTCCGGCCGCCGGATGGATACATCCCGGTTCCAGGGCCGTTGCAGCGGCAGCTGCGCGACTTTTACCACCTAGACGAACCGTGGTTCGTCGAGTACGCGGTGTACGTGAAGAACGTGTTCACGTTCAACTTCGGCCCCTCGATGGTGTTCCGCAGCCTCGACGTCACGGACGTGATCACGCAGAGCTTCCCGGTCACGCTCAAGCTCGTGCTGCTCTCTGTCGCCTGGGCGGTGCCGCTTGGGGTTGGGCTCGGCCTCCTGGCAGCGCTCCGGCGAAACACAGTCACCGACTTCATTACGACCTCAGTCGCAAGCGTTCTGTTGGTCGTGCCGGTGTTCTTCACCGCCTTCGTATTCTCGAAATACCTCGTCGCCGACTGGCACCTCTTCCCGGCCGGGTGGGACAGCTGGAAGGCGCGGATCCTGCCCTCGTTCACGCTCGCGCTCGGCCCGATCGGCTACATCGCCCGCCTGATCAGGGCGGCGATCGTGGAGACGCTGCAAGAGGACTACGTGGCCACCGCGAAGGCGAAAGGGCTGCGGCAGAGGAGGATCATCGGCGTCCACGTGCTGCGGAACTCGCTGGCGCCATTCCTCTCTGCTGCGGTGCCAATGCTCGCGCTCGTGATCACCGGCACGTTGTTCGTCGAGCAGTTCTTCGGGATCCCGGGCGTGGCCAGCTACTTCCTCGACGCCGTCATTACCGCCGACTACCCGGTGATCATGGGTGTGACGGTGGCGATCGAGATCGTCGTCATCGCCGCCAGCCTGATCTCCGACATCCTGCTGGTGCTCGCCGACCCGCGTATCCGGGAGGAGGGACGGAGATGACCGTCGAGGCGCCGGCCGCGATCCTCGATCGCCGCCTCGGCGGTGTGTGGCGGCGACGGGGACGGGCGCTCGTCGGCACGCGGGCGTCGGTGGTCAGCGCAAGCATCCTCGCTGCGATCGTGGCGTACTCCGTCTTCTGGCCGATGTTCGCCCCGTACGGGGCGAACGAGGTCGACCTCGCTGGAAGCCGCCAGGGGCCGAGCCTCCACCACCCCTTCGGCACCGACCAGCTCGGCCGCGACCTGCTCACTCGCCTTGCCGCCGGCGGGCGCAACTCGCTCCTGATCGGAGCGATGGCGCTGGTGATTATCCTCGTGATCGGAGTCGCCTACGGCACGACGGCCGGGATCGCTGGGGGGAAGGTGGACGCCGCGATGATGCGGATCGTCGATGGGTTGTTCGCGATCCCGCGGATCGTGGTCGCGATCGTGATCCTGGTCGCGCTCAAGCTGAACGCCCAGAACATCCAGACGATCGCGTTCGCGCTCTCGATCGTCGGCTGGATGCTGACCGCGCGTCTCGTCCGCGGCCAGGTGCTGTCGCTGAAGACGCGCGACTACGTCACCGCCGCACGCTCGTTCGGTGCCTCCGGCAGGCGAATCGCGGTCCGCCATCTGATCCCCAACTCGGCCGGGATCATCCTCGTTGCCCTCTTCCTCGAGCTCCCGACGGTGATCATCGGCGAGGCCTTCCTCGCCGTCGTCGGCCTCGGCCCCTCGCCGCCTGCAGCCACCTGGGGAAATATCGCCAAGGACGGCCTCGACGCCTCACACGCGTGGTCGATGTTCTGGCCGAGCGTCATCATCGCCCTCTTCGCGCTCTCCGCGAACGTCCTCGTCGACCGACTGCATGACGTGCTCGACCCGCGGCGCGAAGGAGCCTAGCTAGCTCGGCGACTCGTCCTCCAGCCGCTGACACTCGGTGATCTGCGCTAACGCAGAGCAGATTCGGTTGGTAGCGGCGCTCGTCGTTGACGACAGCCTTCGATCTCGGCGGTCGCGACGGCAACCACCGGTTCAAGGGCGTCACGCTCCGCAAGAGCCGCACCTTTCGCAGGGGAGTGCATACTTGGTTGAAGCCATGAGCGATTCGGTGACGCTGACTGCAGTGTTCACACCCGACGAGAAGGGCTGGACGATGGCCCAGCTGGCCGAATGGCCGGCGGTCATCACTTGTGGGCGCACGGTCGACGAGGCTCGCGAGATGCTGCTCGATGCTGCACGGGAGATGATCGCTTCATATCGCGATCAGGGCCGCGAGCCTCCGATCGGCGGCGGGCATGCGGAGCGGGTCACGATCGACTTCGCGGCGGCTTGAGGCGTCGAGAGCTCGAGCGACATCTCACTGCCCACGGCTGCGAGGTCTTGCGTGAAGGCGCCAATCACGCGATCTGGCAGAACCGGGCGCGTGACCTGCGTGCCCCGCTCCCGCGCCATCGCGAGATCCCGATTGGCACTGCCCGGGCGATCTGCCGGCAACTCGCTGTCCCGCCGCCGGGCGGGCGCTGAGGTCTTACCTCAGCCGCTGCTCGACCCCGGCGCGGACGTCCCATCGTTTCGTTGCGAGATGGGCGCGGCACCGCCACCGCCGTGAGGGTGCTGCCCACGGAGGGGACCAAAGGGGAGTACCGGCTGTTCCGCCCGTGAAGCGGAGCGAGCGTCTCAGGCGGAACTGTCGGCGACGCGCTCGTCGGGCAGGTCGACCGTGGGGCCGCCTGCGCTCGTGACGAGCGTCGGCTTGAGACCCTTCTGGATCGTCTCCTTGGTGATCACGCACTTGGAGACGTCACGACGGGACGGCAGCTCGAACATCACGTCGAGCAGGGCGTTCTCGATGATCGACCGGAGGCCGCGCGCGCCGGTCTCCCGCTCGAGCGCCTTGTCGGCGATCTCCCAGAGCGCGTCGTCGGTGAACACCAGCTCGATGTTGTCGTAGGCGAAGAACCGCTGGTACTGCTTGACGAGCGCGTTCTTGGGCTCCTGGAGGATCTTGACGAGGTCTTCCCGGAGCAGCTGGTGCACGTGCGAGACGACCGGAAGCCGGCCGATGAACTCCGGAATCAGGCCGTAGGACAGCAGGTCCTCCGGCATCACCTGACTGAGCAGCTCGCCGCCCGCGCCCGAATGCTTGGAGTGGATCTCGGCGCCGAAGCCGACGGCGTTCTTGCCGATCCGCCGCGCGATGATCTTCTCCAGGCCGGCGAACGCGCCGCCGCAGATGAACAGGATGTTCGTCGTGTCGATCGAGAGGAACTCCTGGTGCGGGTGCTTGCGCCCGCCCTGCGGCGGAACGGAGGCGACCGTCCCTTCGAGGATCTTCAGCAGCGCCTGCTGCACACCCTCGCCTGAGACGTCGCGCGTGATCGAGGGGTTGTCCGCCTTGCGCGCGATCTTGTCGACCTCGTCGATGTAGATGATCCCGGTCTCGGCCTTCTTGATGTCGAAGTCGGCGGCCTGGATCAGCTTGAGAAGGATGTTCTCGACGTCCTCGCCGACGTAGCCGGCCTCGGTGAACGCGGTCGCGTCAGCGATCGCGAAAGGAACGTTGAGGATCCGGGCGAGGGTCTGGGCGAGATACGTCTTGCCACAGCCGGTCGGGCCGAGCAGGAGGATGTTCGACTTCTGCAGCTCGACGTCATCCTCTGCGTGCCCCATCTGGACGCGCTTGTAGTGGTTGTAGACGGCGACCGCGAGCGTGCGCTTCGAGACCTCCTGGCTGACCACATACTCGTTCAGCAGCGTCGTAGATCTCGGTCGGCCGCGGAAGGTTGTCGAGGTCGAGATGCGCGGGAGCGGTGAGCTCCTCGTCGATGATCTCGTTACAGAGATCGATGCACTCGTCGCAGATGTAGACGCCAGGCCCGGCGATCAGCTTCTTGACCTGGCGCTGGCTCTTGCCGCAGAAGCTGCAGAGGAGCTGCTCGTTGCCCTCGGATGCGCGAGCCATGTTCCCGTTGTACCTCGATTTCCCCTTGTCGCCTAGTCCCCGAACTAGCGGTGCTCGATCACCTGGTCGATGATGCCGTACTCCTTCGCCTCGTCGGAGCTCATGAAGTAGTCACGCTCCATGTCCTTCGAGACCTTCTCGAGCGGCTGGTCGGTGTGGTTGGCCATGATCTCTTCCATCTTGCGCTTCAGGGCGATCGTCTCGCGGGCGTGGATCTCGATGTCGGTTGCCTGCCCCTGGAAACCGCCCCACACCTGGTGGATCAGGATCTTGGCATTCGGCAGCGCCATCCGCTTTCCCTTCGTCCCGCCGGCGAGAAGGAGCGCGCCCATGCTCATCGCGATGCCGACGCAGATCGTCTGCACGTCGGGCTTGATGAACTGCATCGTGTCGTAGATCGCCAATCCGGAGTACACGGAGCCGCCGGGCGAGTTGATGTAGATCGAGATGTCCTTGTCCGGATCCTCGGACTCGAGGTGGAGAAGCTGGGCGACGATCAGGTTGGCGATCTGATCGTCGATCGGCGTGCCGAGGAAGATGATGCGCTCGTTCAGCAGCCGGGAGTAGATGTCGAACGCGCGCTCTCCGCGCGACGTCTGCTCGATCACCATCGGGATCAACGGGCTCATTCAGGCTCCTTGCTTCCGGGGGTCCAGAGTTTCGTGTCCGACGCGGCCGCTCCTTTCTCGGGCGTCCAGAGCTTCTCGCGGGCGCGGGCGAGATCGACCGGGATGCGTTGGACGTCGGCCACGATCCGGTCGAGCGCTTTACGCATCCGGAGGTCTTCGCGGAGGAGCTCGTGCCGGCCGCTCGAGAACACCTGCTCGACGACCTCCTCTGCTTCGTCCCCTTCGCCCTCGGCATGCTCGCGGACGAACTCGCGCAGCTCCTCGTCGGTCACCTCGATCCCAGCCTTGTCGGCGACCGCGTCGAGCATCAGCTCCCGCGCCACCGACTGGGCCGCCTCGGCGCGCAGATGCTCCTCGAGCTGCTGGGGAGTCTGGTTCGAGACGGCGAAATAGGTCTCGGGCGAGATTCCTCGCCGCTCGAGCGACCTCGCGAGGCCCGCGAGCAGCTCCCTCGTCCGCGCGACGACAAGGGGCTCGGACGGCTCGATGCGCGACGCCTCGACGACGGCGTCTGCAGCCTCGGCGCGGAACTGGGTCTCGACCTCTTCCTCGATCTGCTCGCGAAGGCGCCCTTCGACGTCGGTGCGGAGCTCGGCGAGCGTGTCGAACTCGCTCGCCGCCCGGGCGAGCTCGTCGTCCAGCTCCGGGAGCACCTTCTCCTTGATCTCTTTGAGCGTGACCTCGACGCTCGCGGTCGCCTCGCTCGCGAGCTCGTACTGGACGTTCTTGCTCTCGCCCGGCGACATTCCCACGAGAGCGCCCTCGATCTCTTCGACGATCCGGCCGACTCCCAGCTCGACGACGTAATCCCGCTGCGCCTCGCCGCCGGGCGAGACGAGATCGACGACGACCGTATCGCCCGGCTGCGCCGGACGACCGTCGACCGGAGCCAGCTCGGCGACCGCGAACCGGAGCGCCTCGATCTCGCGGTCGAGGAGCTCCGTCGGAACCTCGGCCTCCGCGGCGGGCACCTGGAGAGTCGTCCAGTCCGCGACCTCGACCTTGGGCTGCACGTCGACGGTCGCCGTGAAGCTGAAGGCGGATTCGGGCCCGGCCGGTAGCTCGTAGTCGTACTGCGGCTGTGTCACCGGCCTGAGTCGAGTGCCGGCGAGCGCATTTCGGAACCAGCCGCCGATGTGGCTCTCGACCGCCTCCGAGTACAGGCGTTCCTTGCCGATCCGCGAGATCAGGACCGGCATCGGCACCTTGCCCTTCCGGAAGCCAGGAATCTTGACGCTGGCGGAGAGATCCGAGGCCGCGTGCTCGACCGCGTGCCGCAGGTCGTCCCTCGGAACCTCGACGGTCAGCCGGACCTTGTTCTCGGGGAGCTCCTCGACGGTGGCCTGCACGTGGCCATTAGAGCAGAGGGCTTCAGGGCACCGTCGCGGCGTCACACGGGGGAAACAGCCGGTTTCCCCCGTGAACCCCCTTCCCCGAACCCCTCGCACCTCAGCAGCCGCCCGGAGCCGCGCCCGCCAGGTCGGTCGCGGCGACGAACATCATGCGGGCGAGAGGACTCGAACCTCCAAGGACCGAAGCCCACCGGGACCTAAACCCGGCGCGTCTACCAGTTCCGCCACGCCCGCGCGCGGTGGCTTCAGGATAGAGCGCCGCCGCGGCCGACATGGCGGCCGCGGCTCACGTACGCAGTCGGAGCTAAAAGGCCGTCGAAAGTCCGGAGGACTTTCGACGGAACAGTTAAGGAAGGGGCGACGCTGGACAGCCGGCGCTTGACGATTCCCCCAGAGTTCAAGAGCCGACGTTCCCGGGAGAGGGAGGTTGAGGTGCGCCACCCCTTCCTGTACGTGCCGCATCACCGTCTTGCGGAATTCCTAAACCAGTCAACCCGCGGACGCATATCGACGGGCGGCACGTCGATCTCGCACGCGATGCGCGGAGAAGACCCCGACCGGAACGAGCAGGATCACGCCGGCGAGACCGCCGAGGATCGCGAACAGCCAGCTGCTGGAGATGCGACCGCGTGCTGCCGAGGGCGCCACCTTCGGCTGGGGGGCGAAGTCGGCTGCGGCGGTGATCCCGGACCGCGACCCCGCGGCAGCGAACAGCGCAGCAGGCACGAACGAGTTCACGAGCCAGCGGCCACGCACCTTCCGCATTGCGACGTCGTACGAGATCGGGCCCACCTTGGCCCCGTGACGTGGATGGAGGAGCAGGACGAGCTCGGCCGCGCTACTGCGAAACGAATCGACCGTCCAGCCGTGGAAACGCGTCCCGGCGACGGGGAAGGGCGGGATCGGCAGCTCGCCGCGGGCCCACCCCGCGCGGGTGCCGCCAAGGTGCATCTCGTTCGTGGCCAGGCGCCAGGCGCGCTCAGGATGACGACGACCGACCGCGGCTGGAACGAACGTGTCCAGCGTCGCGTTGATTGCCGCTCTGTCGCCGGTAGGAACCCCGTCGGCGCCGCGTGCGGGGCCTGATCCGACAACGAGAGCACCGAGCACGATCGCGGCCAGCAGGCGCACCTTCCGACACTAGCAAACATGTTTAGGCGGTTCTCATTGCCGCGCGCGGTAGGCTCGTCGAGCCGTGTCCGACCTCCTCGCACGCGACGTGCTCGTGATCAACCAGAAGGCGAAGCTGATCGAGCTGACCGACGAGTATCGGATCCGCGACGAGGACGGCAACGACATCGGGTTCATCCGCGAGGAGGGCCAATCGACCCTGAAGAAGGCGGTTCGATTCGTCTCCGACCTCGACCAGTTCTTCACCCACCGGCTGGCGATGTACGACCGGGACGGAACGAAGGTGGTCGAGCTTCTTCGGCCGCGGAAGGTCATGAAGTCGCGGGTCGAGGTCTTCGACGGAGCGGGACGTCCCGTCGGCACGATCGTGCAGAAGAACGTGCTCGGCAAGAAGCGTTTCGCGCTCGAGAGCGCCGGCGCAGAGCGACTGGGCTCGATCAACGCCGAGAACTGGCGGGCGTGGGATTTCGCGATCGAGGACGCGACCGGGGCGGCGGTCGGTCGGATCACCAAGAAGTGGGCCGGCCTCCTGAAGGAAGGCTTCACCACCGCGGACAACTACGTGCTCGAGATCTCCGGCCCGGTCTCGCCGGACCTCCGCCTGATGATGCTGGGTTCTGCGGCCGGGGTCGACCTCGCGCTCAAGCAGGACTCGGGCTAGACCGCACAGGCCCCGGTTCCCCGAAATAGTGGCCCTGACCGTACAGGACGCCGAGCGCGGTCAGCGCGGAAACAGCGTCCGCACTCTCGATCCCCTCGGCAATCACGATCTGGTTCATCTCGCGGGCGAACGAGATCAGCGCCGAGGCCAGCGCGCGGCGGCCTCGCTCCGCCTCGATCCTCTGCGTCAGGCTGCCATCCATCTTGATCATGTCCGGCGAGGTCTCGATCACGTGCCGGAAGCTCGAGTAGCCCGCGCCCGCGTCGTCGATCGCCAAGCGCAGCCCCGCTGCACGTAGCTCGAGCAGGGACTGGTTCAGCACGTCGTAGTCGTCGATCTGCACGTGCTCGGTGATCTCGACGACGGTCCGCCCCGGGTCGACCTGGAGCGCCCGGAGCACCGACGGCGACAGCAGCGCCTCCGGGGAGAGATTGACCGCAAGGAAGAGGTCGTGCGGAATGTCGGCGAGCCCGCCGAGTGCCGCCCGCACAGCTGCCAGCTCGAGCTCGACTTGCAGCCCGACGGCGCTCGCCTCGTCGAACCAGACCTCGGGCGGGCGAACGGGAAGGGCATCGAAGCGCGTCAGCGCCTCGTAGCCGATGAGCTCTCCGCGTTCGAGCCGGACGATCGGCTGGAAGACAACCCGTAGCCCATTCGGCGCGAGCGCTGCGCGGATCCGTTCGACCTGGGCCTGCCGTCGTTCCCTCGATCCCTCCTCGACCTCGAGCTGGCCGGCAAGCGCGTGGACGACGTCCGACGTGACCTCGGCCGAGAGGACCGCCTGGCCGCGCGCGGCACGTCGGATCGTCTCCACGATCTCGACCAGCGGCGCCCCCTTGACGAGGTAGCCGACCGCGCCGGCGCGCAACATCTGGAAGACGCTGTTTCGGTCCTCGTACGCCGAGAGCGCGACGACATGCGTGCCGGGGAACGATCTCGAGACTTCGCGCGCCACGCGCGGACCGCCACCTGCCGGCATCTTGAAGTCGACGAGTGCGACGTCCGGCCGGCGGCGCTCGATCAGCTCGATCGCCTCGTCGGCGTCGCGGGCGAGGCCGGCCAGCTCGAGTCCCTCCTCTGCCCCGACCAGCTCGGAGAGGGCGCGGCGCACGGTTGCCTCGTCCTCGGCGATCAGGACACTGACGCTGGTCATGCCGCTTGCTCCGCCGAGCCAACGCTCTCTGGCACGAAGAGCTCGACCACACTGCCCCTCCCGACGACCGACGAGACGTGGCACCAGCCGCCCGTCATCTCCGCCCGCTCGCGCATCGCGACGAGCCCGAAGTGCACGCCCGGATCCACCGCAGGATCGAATCCGCGCCCGTCGTCCGCGACACGGGCGAAGACGCCGCCTTCGCGCGACTGGAGTCGCAGGCGCACCGTACTTGCATTCGCGTGCTTGACGACATTGACGAGCGCCTCCTGCGCAATCCGGTACACGACCGCGCCCGTCTCCCCCTCGGGCTCGCTGACGAGCTCGTCCTCGAAGACGTAGTCCAACCCGTAGTCGTGCTTGAGCTGCTCCACCTGCAGCCGCAGGGCGGCGGCGAGGCCGTCTCGGTCGAGAACCGGGGGACGTAGCTCGAACATCAGGTGACGAAGCCGCGTGATCGCCAGCCGCGCGGTCCGCTCCGCTTCGGAGAGCCCCTCGAGGACGGACGGATCGTCGGTCCGACGCCGGAGCAGCTCGAGCCGGAGCGCCAGCGCTGTGAGAACCTGAACGGAATCGTCGTGGATGTCGGCGGCGATTCTCCGACGCTCTTCCTCCTGGGCGCGAACCAGCTTCGAGAGCAGGCGCCGGCGTTCCTCGTCGCTCCTCCGCAGAAGCTCGAACGAGTGGAGTCGCTCGGTGATGTCGATCGTGATTCCGATCGACCCGTTCACACGGCCATCAGGCCCGTAGATCGGCGCGGCGGACAGGCTGATGTCGAGCCGGGAGCCGTCACGTCGCTGCGCCTTCACCTCCAGATCCATCACGATCTCACCACCATGGACACGCTTCAGGCGCGCCGCGAACCCGTCGCGGTCGTCCGGGGGAACGATGGGCAGGATCGCTCCGATCGCCTCCTCCGCCGACCAGCCGAACTCGCGCTCTGCGGCGGCATTCCACAGCGTTGCACGCCCCTCCAGATCGATTGCCGTGATCGGAAGCGGCGAGGCGTTGAGCAGCGCCTTCAGCAGCTGGTTCGTTTCCTGTAGCTCGGCTGCCGCTCGTTGCTGCTCGGTGATGTCACTGATGATCGCCATCGACGCATAGACCGTCCCGTCCGGCGCGTAGACGGGGACGGCCGTGACGTTGACGTCGATGAGACCGCCGTCGCGCAGCAGCGCCTTCGTCCGGAAGTCGGTCAGCGTCTCCCCCGAGAAGACGCGACGCCTACGGGCCAGGTACGCCTCGACATCGTCGGGCGGGCACGTGGGCAGCGGCTCGCCGAGAACCTCCCCCACGGCCCATCCATACATCTCCTCTGCAGCATGGTTCCACCCGGTCACCCGTCCCTCGACGTCCGTGACCGTGATCGCGAGCGGGAGGCTGTCGAGCAGCGCCTGGAGCAGCTGGTTCGACTCCCGCAACGTCTCCTCGGCCGCCTTGCGGGCGCTGATGTCGCGGATGGAGTGACTGACGAGCCGGTCGCCGCCGACCTCGACGAGCGTGCTCGCGATCTCGATCGCGATCACCCGCCCGTCGCGGTGACGCCCGAAGCCTTCGCGAAGACGATGGGAAGCATTCGGTCCTTCACGCTCGAGCTCGGCGATCAGGGCCCGGTAGGCCCCGAGCCGGAACGCCGGCACGATCGTGTCGAAAATCGTCATGCCGATCGCCTCGCCGGCGGTCCAGCCGAACAGCTCCTCGGCCCGGGCGTTCCAGGCGACGATCTTGTCGGCGCGCGTCGTGACCACGGCCTCGGGCGCCTCGTCGAGGACGGGCCGGTCGGACACGTTCTCGCTCAATGGATCCACCCCAGTCGCAGCGCCCTGGCAACGGCGTGGGTGCGCGTGACCGCACCGAGCCGAACGCACGCCTTCTTCAGATGGGTTCGAGCAGTCTCGTCGCCGATCCCGAGGCGTCCTCCGATCTCCTCGTAGCTCAGCCCGTCCGCCACGAGCTCGAGCACCTCCGCCTCGCGCGGCGTCAGCGGGTTGCGTGGGGCAGCCGAGCCGAAAGACGCGAGTGCCGGGTCGAGATACGTCCCACCGGCGAGCGACTGGTCGAGAGCGGTGACGACGTCCTCGAGCGGCGATTCCTTGAGCACGACTCCGGCCGCACCGGCCGCAAATGCCTCCTCCCCGAGCTCCGGCGAGGCCTCGGCGGTATAGACGACGATTGCGGTGTCCGGCGCGACCAGGCTGAGACGGACGAGCAGGTCGAGCCCCTCCAGGCCCGGCATCCGGTAGTCGACCACCGCGCAGGTCGGCAGCAGGGCGCCGGCGAAGTCAACGGCCTGGAGGCCGTCTCTCGCAGCGCCCGCGATCGCGAAGCCGGCGTCGACGAGCACGTCCGTCAGTGCCGCGATCACCCCTGGGTGGTCGTCTGCGACAAGGCACGTCCTCACGCAGACACCGCCTCTCGGGGGACGGTGGCCGATACTGCGATGGGTAGGTCGAAGAGGATCGACGTGCCGGCCCCCGGGCTCGAGTGGATCAGGAGCCGCCCACCTGCACGTTCGATCCGCTCCCGGACGAGGTGCAGTCCCAGCGAGCCCCGGCTCAGAGCGGACTCGACGGACGCGGTGTCGAACCCGCAGCCGTTGTCGCGGATCTCGCAGCGCAGGCCCGCCTCGAGCCCGATCGACACGACGACCTCGGTCGCGTCCGCATGCTTGAGCGTGTTCACCAGCGCCTCGTGCGCGACGCGGTACGCGACTCGCTCGACGTCGGCCGGAGCGCGACGGGCCGGCGCGTCGACGAAGACCCTGACGCCCTGCTGGCGGAGTGGCTCTGCGACGACCTCGATCGCCGCTGCGAGACCCTGACTCTCCAGTACGGCCGGATGGAGCTCGGTCATCAGCTGGCGCATCGACCGGGTGATGTCGCGCGCCTCCTGGGCGAGCGAGCCGATGTCTGCCGCCGGAGCGCGCCGCTCGGCCAGCTCGAGCCGAAGCGCGAGCGCGGTCAGGCGTTGGACGGCGTCGTCGTGCAGGAGCCCGGCGACGCGACGTGCCTCGTCTTCGCGGGCGGCGACGATCTCGGCCATGAATCGATCGCGATGCTCGCGCTCCTGCGCCTGCTGCAGGGCGAGCTTGGCGTGTGCGCTTGCGACCGCCTCGGTCTGACGCTCCGCCTCACGGAGGACGACGAGGAAGCGCGCAATCAGGGCCAGGAACAGGACGAGAATGCCACCCGTCTCGACGGCGTCTGCCCAGCCGAGACGTCCGAGGTCCTTCTGGAAGTGGTCCACCGCGACGCCGCTGAGCAGGATGACGACCATCGCCGCCCAGGCCCAGGTGGGAAAGCGCGCGTTGCGCCACCGGTCGGCGAGCCGAGGCGGAGCGGCGGCGAGACCGACGAGAACGAACGCCAGCGTCCAGCCGATGTCGATCGGGTTGCCGGTGGAGTAGTCGACAAACCCGTAGAGCCCGTCCGCGAGGCCGAGCGCAACCAGCCCGGCCAGCATCAGGAAGAGACGCTGTCGCTCGATCCACCCTTCGAGGAGCACGGCGCCGGCAACGATCGCCGCCGTCCCGAACTCGGAGATCGGGTAGAGGATGTCGAGCACCTTCGCCCAACCGCTGGAGTCGGCGTCAAGCGCCGGCCCGATCAGGAACACGAACGCCGCGAGGCTCGCTGCGCCCGCGGCGAGCGCCGCCTCGGCGACCCTGGCCCTCGGTCGCCGACCCCCGTCGTACGGCCAGCAAACCAACGCGAGCGCGAGCAGCGGCGTGCAGGCGAGATAGCCGGCGTCGGCGAGCGACGGGTACGGCGAAGGCCGGTCGGCAAGTAGCTCGTAGTAGGTCCACATCGCCTGTCCACCGCCCCAGGCGAACGAGCCCGCGGCCAGCGCGATCAAGGAGCGGCGTAGCCGTGCGTTCGCGGGGACCGCAGCTGCTGCGAGGCACAAAGCTCCGGCCAGCGCCGCGACAACCAGCCACAGGACATCGATCGCCGCCGTGCGCCAGGATCCACCGCTCGGAAACGCGAGCCAGACCGCGACCCAGCCGGCGAAGACGGCCAGGAGGGCGCGGCGCAGCCAGATCACCATGGTCGTGACATCGCCGTAATCGCCACGCGGGACAATCGCCCGTTTCGGGGGACCGACGCCCCCCTTCCGGGGGCCGTGCTGCGGGGAACTACGTCCCTCGAACGACGATCAGCGAATCAGCGACTTGCGGATCGCCGTTGCGACGGCGTGTGTACGGGTGTCCGCTTCGAGCTTGCCCATTGCGCTCCGAACATGGGTGCGCACGGTCTCTGCGGAGATGAACAACTGCTGCCCCACCTGCTCGTTGCTCAGGCCCTCGGCGAGCAGGCGGAGCACGTCGCGCTCGCGGGGCGTGAGCTCGGGGAGCGTGTCGGTCGCGTCGACGCCGGCGAGAATGCCGCCGAGAACGGGATCCACGTACGTCTCGCCACGCGCGAGCGCACGCACTGCCCGCACGAGGTCGTCGAGAGGTGCCTCCTTGAGCACGAATCCCCGCGCACCGGCATCGAGCGCCTCGAGGAGCAGAGCCCGGTCTCCGTACCCGGTGTAGAGCGCGACGCTGGTCTGGGGAACCGTGCGACTCACCTCTCGGGCGACGTCAATGCCGCTGAGGTGAGGCATGCGGATGTCGACGACCGCGACCCGCGGACGCATCCGACGGATGAGCGCAAGGCCCGCCTCGCCGTCGGCCGCCCGGCCGACGAGCTCGATGCCGTGCTCGCGGAGGACGCTCGCGATTGCTTCGAGTAGCGCCGGGTGATCGTCTACGACAACGCACGTAACCGACCGTGCGCTCATACGCGGCGACTCGCAGGCTCGCGTCCGGACAAGCCACTCCGCACGTTGCTCATCTCCTCGGCCGAGGGCGTCCCGCGCCGCTCGCGACGCGGGCCAGGAATCACAGCCTGTCCCCGCTCCGCCAACGGCCCCGGGAGGAGTCGAACCTCCGCGCGCAGCTTCGAAGGCTGCCGCTCTATCCGCTGAGCTACGGGGCCTCGCCGTCAGTATGCCGCGAAGCCGGACCTACGAGGGGTGACCGATGGGACTCGAACCCACAACCACCGGGACCACAACCCGGGGCTCTACCAATTGAGCTACGGCCACCGCGCGGTTGGAACAGTGTACCCGGCTGCTCCGAGCCCTCCCCGAAAAGAACGCCCGCACAGGCGGGCGTTCCTCGACCGGTAGCGTTCGGGTCAGGAGCGGGCTTGCGCCGTAACGCGCCTGCCCGCGTGCCGCCCTTCGGCGAACTCCTCGATCATCTTCTCGTTGAAGGCCGGAATGTCATCCGGCTTGCGGCTCGTGGTGACGCCCTGGTCGACGCGAACCTGCTCGTCGACCCAGGTGCCGCCGGCATTGCGGATGTCGGTCTGCAGGCTCGGCCAGGAGGTCAGCGTCAGCCCCTCGGTGACGCCGGCCTCGACCAGTGCCCACGGGCCGTGGCAGATCGCGGCGATCGGCTTCCCCGACTCGAACATCGCCCGCACGAAGTCGACGACCTGCCCGTTCGTTCGAAGCGTGTCCGGGTTCCCGACTCCGCCGGGGAGAAGCATGGCGTCGTAGTCGTCCGGGTCCGCGTCGTCGATCGCCTTGTCGACCCGGAACGTGTTCGCCTTGTCGTAGTGGTTGAAGCCCTGGATCTCCCCTTCCTCGAGGGAGACGAGCTCGACGCGCGCGCCATGCTCCTCGAGCGCCTTCCACGGCTCGGTGAGCTCGACCTGCTCGACCATGTCGGTCGCGATCACCGCGACCCTCTTTCCGCTCAGGTGATGCGCCATTGTTGACCCCCTTGTCGTCGCTTGCTCCGGCACCGCCTTGCCGTGAGACGTGGGACGAAACATCGGCGTCCACTTCGAGCCCGGGAAAGAGGTGCGCCTGGGAGGATTCGAACCCCCGACCCGCGGCTTAGAAGGCCGCCGCTCTTCCGCTGAGCTACAGGCGCTCGGCACACAGGGTACAAGCCGTCCGGGTCGCCCCTGCCTCATTCGGCGCCGCGACCGACATGTGCGGGCGCGGCACGCAGCGGCAGCACGGTGCGGGTGCTCAGGGAAGGGGGCACACGGGGGAAACCGGCTGTTTCCCCCGTGAAGCGATCGGAGCGAGCGTCTAACGGACGCCGAAGTCGGCGGTGAGCACGGTCACGTCCAGGCCCTCGTAGACGCCCGGCGCGGCGACCGCGTGCACAGCGCCGAGCCCGACTTCTCGCCAGGTGGCGGACAACATGTTCTTCCGATGCGGCGCGCTCTGCAGCCACATGGTGACCGCCTGCTGGGCGGTCAGCGTGGGCGATGCCCAGAGGAGGTTCTCCCCCACGCTCCAGTACCCACGAGGCGCGGGGCGGTACTTCGCCTTGATCCGCGTCCAGAACGCGGAGCCGTCATACCCCTCGTGGCCGAAGAACCCGTGCTTGGCCATCGAGAGCGAATGCCCCACCGCCGTCGAGGAGAGGGCAGCACTCACCCGAAGGCGGCTCAGGCCCTTGCCCTGCCTCATGTCGTTGATCGCCGCGAGCACCGCAAGCTGGAGGTCGGGCATCTCGACCACTTGCCGGGCGCCGAGAGGACCGGTCCGATCATCGCGGGGTTGGGCCAGTCCCGCGGCCGGAATCGCCGTGACGAGAATAATGAGCGCGAGCGCTACACGCCGCATGCTCAGTCTGTCGGCTGATCGCCTCTCTCCCATGATCGCCCCGAACGAGTGATCTGCTCTAGGGCGGAACTCCTTCCGTTCGGGTATCCGAAGGAGCCTCGTCCACCTGGACGCGGCGGTGACGCTGCCAGTCGACCAGGATCACTTGGATCGCACCTGCTATCGGGATTGCTCCGAGGGCGCCGAGGATGCCCGCGAGCTTAGCGCCGATCAGAACCGAGACGAGGACTGCGAGCGGTGAGAGCTGAACGGTTCGTCCGTAGATTACGGGCTGGAGGAAGTGGTTCTCGATCTGTTGGTAGACGATGAAGAAGACGACCACGACGATTCCAGCGGTGACCGAGTGGAGAAACGAGACGGCGCCGATCACGAGCGCCGCGATCGTGGCGCCGGCGAGCGGGATCAGATCGAGGACGGCGACGATCACGCCGAGCGCGACCGCGTACGGGACGCCGACGGCGAGCAGCACGATCGTCGTCAACGTGCCCGCGATGAGGCTGATCAGGAGGTTGCCCGTGACGTAGCCGCCGACCGTTCGGTAGACGTCGCGGCCGATCGCCTGCCACCGTGGCCGCAACCGCGCCGGAAGAAGCCCGTAGAGGCGGTCCATCCAGGCCGGCCCCTCGAGCAGCATGAAGAACGTCAGGAAGGCGATGGTGATGGTCGCGAGCACGAGGGTGACCACGCTCTTCGTGATCGAGATCGCGGTTCCGGTCAGGCCCAGCACCTTCGAGGCTCCGCCCTGGTTCACGGCCTCGCGGATCTTGTCGACGAGGTGGTACTTCGACTGGAGAAAGCCCAGGCGGCCTCTTCCCTTGGTCAGGTCGTCGACGTATCCGGGCAGAGCCTGGACGAAGTCGTTGATCTGGTTGACCAGGGTGGGAATGAAGGCATAGCCGATCGCGCCGATCGCCACCAGCGCAAGCACGTAGGTGAGTCCGGCCGCGTGGCCCCGCCGTTTCACGCCGTGGCGCATGAACCATTCGACCGCCGGGTTGAGGGCGAGGGCGAGGAAGATCGACACGAGAACCCACGAGATCACCTGACGCGTGATCGCGATGATCGACAGAAGGGCCCACGCGGCGATGACGAGCCCGATCACCGCGAGCACCGTCCGCACGCTGAAGCGGACCACGCGTTCCTGGCTCACCTCGAGATGATCGCTTCCGGGTCGGACGTTTACGGCCGATCGGGACGAGAGACAGGACTCGCGTGAGCCTCGGGGATCCCCTGACCGTCTCGCGAGCATGCCGGCCGCCACGTACGCTGTGCCCGTGAGTCGCGCAACGCTGCATACGAGCCACGGAGCGATCGAGTTCGAGCTCTTCCCCGACGAGGCGCCGAAGACGGTCGAGAACTTCGAGACGCTGGCGGAGAAAGGGTTCTACGACGGCGTGATCTTCCACCGCGTGATTCCCGACTTCATGATCCAGGGCGGCGACCCGACGGGTACCGGCCGCGGCGGCCCCGGCTACACGTTCGAGGACGAGCCGAACCAGCACCAGGTCGTTCGCGGCGCGCTGGCGATGGCGAACGCGGGGCCGGACACGAACGGAAGCCAGTTTTTCATCGTCACGGCGGATGCTTGCCCCTGGCTGGACGGGAAGCACACCGTCTTCGGCCGGGTCGTCTCGGGGATGGACGTCGTCGACCAGATCTCCGCCGTCGAAAGGGACGCGTCGGATCGGCCCCAGGAACCGATCACGATCCAGCGAGTGGAGCTGGCAGCGGCGTAAGCGGCTGCGAGGTCGCCTTCGCGAGCGGCGATCGGCGCAAGACCCAGAAACCGGCTTCGAGCGCAGGTCCGACCCCGAGGGCGAAAACGATCGTGCCGACCCCGATCGTCCCGCCGAGGGCGAAGCCGCCAGCGAGGACGGACAACTCGAGGCCGGCGCGGACCACTCCGAGGCGCAGCCCGGTGCGCTCGCCCCCGACGACCATCAGCGAGTCGCGCGGGCCGGCACCGAGCCAGGCGCCCAGGTAAAGAACCGAACCGATGCCGATCAGCGGCATCGCCGCCGCCAGGAGCCCGATCCGCACACCGAGCGAAGCGTCCGAGAGCCGGTCGATCGGGCCGATCGCGCTCAGGCCCTGGATGAACCCGCCGACGAGCACGGCATTGGCAACGGTGCCGACCCCGATCTGCGCTCCGAGGACCCAGGCGATCGCCACCACGACGACGCCGACGCAAATGCTGGCCATGCCAAAGGAGAGCGGCGTGTGCTTCGCGATCCCCTGGTGAAGCGTGTCCCAGGGCGACAGACCGAGCCGCGACTCGAGCTGCGCGACGATCGCAGCCGCGAACACGAGCAATCCGACGACGAGCGTGGCCAGGCGGGCGACCATGCCCCCGCGGACGGGCGGAGGAGCGTGCATTCCGAGAAGGTAGTCGCCCGGGAAGCGCCCGACCGGGATTGAACCGGTGATTACAGCTTGGAAGGCTGTCGTGTTACCGCTACACCACGGGCGCGTCTCCGCCATCTAGCGTACCCGCGGTGGATCCGTATCGCTTCTCGTGGGACGCCGACGCACTGGTCGTCGTCCCCGGGCTCGCTGCGGCCTACCTGATCTCGACCTGGCGGTTTCCGACGCCGCGCTGGCGCGTCGCCTCCTTCCTCGTCGGCTGCGCGCTGCTGCTCGCCGTCCAGATCGGCCCACTCGACACCCTCGCCCTCCACTACCTGCTCTCCATCCACCTCCTGCAGAACGTCGTCCTCGCCGAATGGGCACCGTTGCTCTGCGTCCTCGGCCTCACGCCGCGGATGGCCGCAGAGATCGCACGCATTCCCGGTGTGCGCTCGGTCACACACCCCCTCGTCGCCCTGCCGATCTGGCTCGTGACCTACTTCGCCTGGCATCTGCCTTGGGCCTACGACGCCGCGCTTCGCCACCAGTGGACGATCCTGCACGCCGAGCACGCGTCCTACTTCGCTGCGGGCTGCGTCCTGTGGTGGCCGGTGATCCACGGTCGCTGGCCCAGCGGGACGAAGGCGCTCTACCTGTTCGGGGCGTTCGTGCTGGGGAGCCCACTCGGTCTTCTGCTCGCACTTCTCCCGAGCGCGATCTACTCGTTCTACGACGACGTACCGCGTCTCTGGGGGCTCTCGCGCCTCGCCGACCAGCAGATCGCCGGGGTGACCATGGCCTCGGAGCAGGCGGTCGTCTTCTTCGCCGTGTTCGCGCTCTACCTTCGTCGCTTCTTCGTCGAGGAGCAGCGCTCCGACACGTTCCGTGCCCCCACCGTCCCACGACAGGGGACCTAGCTCGCTAGTGGTGGAGAAGCTCGATCAGCCGCTGTCGCTCTCGGCCGATCCGGGAGACCGTCCGGCCGAGCTTGTCGTCGCCGTCCTCGGTCAGGCGTAGCCAGAACACGCGCGCGTCGTCGACCGACTGCTCCCGCCCGACGAGCCCCGCCGCCTCGGCCCGCGTCACGAGCTCGGTGACGGTGCTCTGGGTCAGCTGCATCCGCTCGGCCAACTCGGTGACCGTCGAACGTGCGCCGCTCGCCGTCTTGATCATCAACAGCAGCAGGTGGCGGCTCGGGGTCAGCCCTTCTTCGCGCGCGATTCGCTCGCTGGAGCGCATGAACTTGCGCAACGCTCCGCGAAGCGCCGCAGCCTCCCGGAATTCCTCGAGGGACGGTTGCATTCGATTGGGTTCATTCCTACTTCAGGCAATCGCGAATCGTCTGCTCGGCGGTCTCGCTGGGATGCGCAACCCAGAGCACGACGACGTTCTTCGTCGGCCGGAGGACATCCTCGAGCCCGATGTTGGCACCCTTGAACCGCTGGTAGGCACGAACGATCCTCTCCGCCTCCTGGCGGTTGTCGGCGAAGGAGAGGGTGACCTGGTTTCCGAGCAGCTTGACTCTGATCGCCCCACCGAGCGCGTTCGAGGCGATGAAGTCGACCTTGTCGCTGATGGTCAGCCGCGGCTGCTCGGCCAGACACGCGCGCGACTTGTCAAGGTCATAGGCCGTCGGGGAACCGCAGCCGGCAGCGGCGACAACCACCGCAACGAGGACCAGCGGAACGACGAACCTCGGGGGACGCATGGCGGCGATTGTCGCACGTGGTTGCGGACGACCCGCCGGTAGGGTCGGCCGCAAATTGCGACAACTTTCGCCGCGTGCGTCCTTGCCGGCGATGCCCTGCTCGGCATAGAGTCCTGCTTGCGCCGAGCACGGGGCGCGAGTAGGTCGAAGCCGAGCCGAGCAGCCGGTACGCGCAAGCGGAAGGTCGGTCGGGTCGGTGGACGAAAGCGACACCCGGCTCGGCGAATTCTTGGTCCCGTTGCGTCGCGCTAGCGACGGAGCGCGTTGCGGACGAAGAAGAGGAGGTTCGCGGGTCGCTCGGCGAGGCGACGCATGAGGTACGGGTACCAGTCAGGCCCGAACGGTGTGGCGACGAGCACCCTGTGGCCCCGGCGGACGAGATCGAGCTGACGCTGCGGCCGAACGCCGTAGAGCATCTGGATCTCGAGCCGGTTCGGCTCGACGTCGAGCCTGAGCGCATGCTCGATCAGCCGATCGTCGTGAGTGGCAACCGCGGTGAAGCCGCCGCCGGCCGCCGAACGCTCGACCAGTCGCCGGAAGGCGGCATCAACGTCTGCCTTCTTCGGGTAGGCGACCTCCGGCCGCTCGCGGTAGGCACCCTTGACGATCCGCAGGTTGGGTTGGAGCGGCAGCAGCGACTCGAGGTCCTGCTCGCTACGGTAGAGGTACGCCTGAAGGACGGTTCCGACGTTGTCGTGCCCCGCTTCGCGAAGCCGGCGATAGATCCGTAGGGTTGCCTCGACGAGCGGCGAGTTCTCCATGTCGATCCGGACGAAGTTGTCCAGTCGAGCCGCCTCGGCCAGCAGACGGTCGACGTTTCTGTGGGCAAGCTCCTCGTCGATCAGGAGACCGAGGTGGGTCAGCTTGAGGGACACATTCGTCTGAAGGCCCTCGGCGGCAATCCGCTGCAGCACCTCCTTGTACTGGTCGACGACCCGCTCGGCCGATTCGGCGTCTGCCACGTCCTCGCCCAGCAGTGTCGTATTGGTGCGCAGCCCCCGCTCGTTGAGACGGCGGAGCGTGACCACTGCCTCGTCGAGCGACTCGCCGGCGACGAACCGCGCCGCCCCGAACCGCATGCCGTATCGGCGAACAAGGCGCTGGATGCGCGGGCTGTGAGCGGCGGCGAGGATCGCACGACGGAGCATCGACGGCTAGGCCGCGTCCTCGAGCCACGGTTCGAGTCCGGCGTCGAGCTCGACTCGTTCCGCCGGCGTCAACTGGCGCAACGGTGGGCGGACGTCCTCCAGGACCGGCACCCCCCGCCGGGCGAGCACGTGCTTGAACGCAGCGTGACGGGGGAAGCGACCGTCGATCTGCTCGCGAAGGGCACCGACGTCGACGGGCTCTCCCCGGACGGCGGCGACGACGAGCTCGGGGAAGGCAGACGCGAGCGCAGACACGGCCCCGGCGGCCCCCGCGGCGACGCCCTGCGCAATCAGCGACTCGGGGCCGACGAAGATGTCGAACCCCTCGATCAGGTACGGGACGAACCGCTCCCAGGGGCGGTCGGAGACCTTCAGCCCGGCGAGGTTCGGAGCACGATCGCGGAGACGGTCGAGCACGGGCAACGGCACGGCGTAGCCACTGGCCCGCTCGAACTCGTAGACGTAGAACGGGAGCGGTGCGCACGCCGCGGCAGCCGTTGCGAAGTGCTCCAGGAGCTCTGCGTCGTCGAGCGGGAAGTACGGCGGCGCGATCACGGCGACCGCGTCCGCTCCGCGCTCGGCGGCATGGCCGGCGAGCGCAACGGTGTCGGCCGTCGACTGGGCGCCGCAGTGAACGGCGACCTGGAGCCGCCCGGCCGAGGCCTCGAGGAACAGCTCGGCAGCGTGCCGGCGCTCGTCGACCGAGAGCAGGATTCCCTCCCCATTCGTGCCCATCGCAAGGATCCCGTCGAGGCCGCCCGCGGCGAGGAAGTCGACGACCGGCCCGAACGCGTCCTCGTCGAGGGCGGCGCCACCGTCCCGGAGTGGGGTAACCGAGGCGGCAAGGGTCCCGTGGAGCACGTTGGCGACTCTATCCGCCCGTCGTCGAGAAGTGCTGGTAGTCCTTGATCCCCGACCAGCTTCCGCCCCACCCCCAGCCGGCGGCACGGAACGCCTCGACGAGCACGCCCCCGTCGTACGCCATTCCCGGGCGGTGGTTCGAGCGATCGAGGAACGGCTTGCTCGCCCGGTGCGACGACGTCCCTCCGGACACGTACGGATTCTCGATCGGATTGACGTCGATCGCGCGCCCGTAGGCGTGCTGCGACCAGCGGCTCGATCCGGTCGCCGGGCGACAGTTGAAGGCCGAGGTGTTGTCCGCCTCGATCGAGCGGAAGTCGTCACCGCCGTAGCGGTCGACCGGATCCATGCGCTTGATCGGGAACCGCGCCGCGTACAGACGGCGAAAGACGCCCACCAGCGCGCCGGTCGCATCCCTGTTCGCAACGAGACGGCCCGTATGGTTGCGACCGTCGAAGCCACGGTAGGTGAGCGTGATCAGGCGCAGCTCGGCGAAGCCGACGGGGCAACCGGGGCGCCACGAGACGCCCGTCATCTGGGCGCGAACTGCCGACGGGATCGGCTTGACCGTCGCGTGGAACCCGGGCGCGAGCGCGGCTGCGACGGCGAGGACAGCGAGACCCACTTAGTCGGGGCGGCCGGATTCGAACCGGCGAAACCTCCTGGTCCCAAACCAGGCGCTCTGACCAGGCTGAGCTACGCCCCGAGACGTCTATACGAGCGTACCGCATGGCAGTTCGCACATACGAGCTCGCACTTCTCGATCTCCTTCCGCGCTTGCAGGGTCTTCCCTGCTCGTACGAGATTGCTGACCTCGGTGACCTTCTCGCTGCCGGGTAAGTGATCCCACGTCATTGCAACCGGCTGGAAGAACTGGCCGCAATCGGTACACGGAGTCGAGGTCTTGAGCTCGTTGTTCCAGGCGTGCAAGCGCCGACGTCTTTCCTTCACCTGTTCCTGGCGACGATTTCGATTGCGCGCGTGATACTCGCGGTCGTACTCCTTCCGACACGCCTTGCACCAAATCTGCCGGCCGTCGCCGCGATTCCACCGATGGAACTCGAAAAGCGGCTTCTCCCCGCCGCAGCGACCGCATCTCTTCATTGCCAGATCAGACTACAGACCGTTGCCGACGGAGCCAACAGACGAGACATGGCTCATCGGGACATGCTTCCCAGGTAGCCTCGCGACGCTGTGAGCGACGTCGCGGTCCTGCCGGCAGAGAGCGTCACGAGAGAGCGCCGGCCGGCAATCGGCTACGCGATGGCGCTGTCCGCCGGGACCCTCTTCGCGGTGAACGGCACGGTCTCGAAGGTGATCCTCGAGTCGGGGCTCTCGTCGCTCCGTCTGACCGAGGTGCGGTGCGCAGGAGCGCTCGTGGGCCTCACTCTGGTCCTGCTCGCGACGCGGCCCGAGAGCCTGCGGATCAAGCGTCGCGAGCTCCTGTTCGTAGCGGCCTTCGGCGTCTTCGGCGTCGCCTTGGTCCAGCTCTTCTACTTCCTGGCGATCCACCGGCTGCAGATCGGCGTCTCGCTCCTGATCCAGTATCTCGGCCCGCTCCTCGTCGCCACGTTCGCGCACTTCGTCCTCAAGGAGCGGGTTCGGCGAAGGCTCTGGCTGGCGCTCGCGTTCGCGCTCGGTGGGTTGACGCTCGTGGTCGACCTGTGGGGAGGAGTCTCGCTCGACGGTTTGGGGGTCTTCTTCTCGCTGTGCTCGGCCGTGACCTTTGCCGGCTACCTGCTCTTCGCCGAGCGGGCCGTCGGGAGGCGTGACCCTGTTTCGCTCCTCTGCTACGGGTTCCTCTTCGCAAGCGCCTTCTGGGCCGTTGTGCAGCCTTGGTGGACCTTCCCGTTCGACGTGCCGGGACGAACCGTGTCACTGCTCGGGAACCTGTCCCACCTCCACCTGCCGATCTGGGCGCTGATGGCATGGATGGTGGTGCTGGGCACGATCGTCCCGTTCTTCCTGATCGTCGGCTCCATGCGGCACATCACCGCAACGCGGGCGGGAATCCTGGCGATGGTCGAGCCGGTGGTGGCGAGCCTCGTCGCGTACGGATGGCTCGACGAGCGGTTGGGCGCGACCCAGCTCGTGGGCGGGGCAGTCGTGCTCTGCGGAATCGTCCTCGCCCAGACCGCCCGCTAGCGATCGTCGAGCAGGATTCGAAGCTCGTCGAGCTTCGCGCGTCGCAGCTCCTCGCGTCCGCCTTCCTCGACCCGGGCGATCACGTCGCGGATCAGCGGGGCAAGCTCGACCGGATTGAACGGCTTCGTGATGTAGTCGAGCCCGCCGAGGTCGAGTCCCCGAGCCCGGTCGCGCAGCTCTGCTCTGGCGGTCAGGAAGACGATCGGAATCGTGCTCGTCTGATCGTCCTCGACGAGCTCTTCGGCCACGCGCCACCCGTCGAGGCCCGGCATCATCACGTCGAGCAGCACGACGTCCGGGCGCTCGCGGCGCGCAATGTCCAGCCCGGAGCGGCCGTCGGCGGCTTCGAGCACCTCCATCCCCTCGGCCTCGAGGTTGACCCGGCAGAGCAGCCGGATCGGCGCCTCGTCGTCGACGACAAGCACACGCGCCATCAGCCTGCGGCCTCGTCGGTCTCCCGGGACGGCAACTCGACGACGAAGTTCGATCCGCGGCCTTCCTCCGAACGGACGGAGATTCGACCGCCCAGTGCGGTGACCAGGCCCTGCACGATGAACAGTCCGACTCCGGTGCCACCGGTCTGCGCATCGCCGACGCGGTAGAACTTCGAGAAGATCCGGTCCTGCTCGCGCAGAGGGATGCCGACGCCCTGATCGGCGACGGTCAGGACGATCGTCTCGCCGCGCCTGACCGCCGCCACCGTGACCCGGCCGCCGTTCGGCGAGAAGCGGATCGCGTTGTCGATGAGGTTCGAAAGCACCTGGCGGACCTTGTCGGGATCGGTCCGCGCGGCGACAGGGCTCTCGGGGAGATCGACGACGAAGTCGTGCCCGTTGACGGCTTCCGCCCGCGCGCTGTCGACCACCTCGGAGACGAGCGACCGGACGTCGACCGGGGCGATCTCGACCTGCAGGTCGCCGGCGTCGAGCCGGGCGACGCTCAGCAGTTTGTCCACGATCGAGGTCAAGCGTCCAGCCTCCGACTCGATGTAGCTGAGGAAGGTGCGCCGCTCGTCCTCCTCGAACTCGACGTCTTCCCGCATCAGCGTGGCCGCGAAACCGTAGATCGACGTCAGGGGGGCGCGCAGCTCGTGCGAGACGGTGGAGACGAAGTCGGAGCGCATCTGATCGACGACCCGCTCCGCTGAGATGTCGCGGAACGCGAAGATGCGCCCTGCTGTATCCCCTGCCGGGTCGCGCATGATCGCCTCGGTCAACGACAGCCAGACTTCGCTGTCGCCGCGCCGAATCGGGACCAGCCGGTCACCGGAGCCGGCCCCGCCCTCGGAGCGCAACTCGCGTTGCAGGACCTCGTGGATGCTGCGGCCCAGGGCCTCCTCGGAGGGAACTCCGGTGATCCCCTCGGCGGCGGCGTTCCACAGCACGATTCGCTCCTCACGGTCGACGGCGACGATCCCGTCGGCGACGTTCGCGAGGATCGCGACGCTCCGCTCGCGCTCGAGCTCGACCTGCTGGTAGAGCTCCGCCTTCGCAAGAGCGACCGATGCGTTCGCTGCAAGGCCGCCGAGGGCTTCGATCTCCTCCTCCTGCCAGGCGCGCGGTTGCCGGCTGAACACCGCGAGGACACCCTGGAGATCGCCCTCGGCGCCCACGAGCGGAACCCCGAGGTAGGCGGCATAGCCCTGGGCGAGCATCGGCTCGCCCTCGGCCAGAAACGCGTCGTCCCCGACGTCCTCGATCGTGACGGGGCCGCGAGACTGGACAACTCCTCCGGCAGGACGCGCGTCTGCACGAACGCGCGAGCCCTGGAGCTCGACCGCGGCACGACCGACTGCCGCTGCCGTCACCAGCTCTTCCCCGTCGAGCAGTCGAATCGTCGAGGCATCGGCCCGCAGGAGCACCGGCGCCTGTTCGACCACCTCGTCGAGGACCGCTCCCGGCTCGAGCTCCCCCGAGAACAGGCTGCCCGTGTCGGCAAGCTGCTGCGCGAGCAGCCGCGACCTGCGTTCCACCTCGAACAGCTCGCTCCGCTCGAGCGCAACCTTTGCTCGCACCGCCAGCTGGCCGGCGAGGTCGAAGTCGTCTTCCGTGAAGACGCGGGGCTCCGCGAAGAGGACCACGCACAGCGCATGACGCTCCGTGCGCGGCGCCGCGATCGGAATCGCCAGCAACGACGACGCCGCGGCGGCGGCGCGGAACGGACCTCCGAACCGCTCGTCCTCCGCGAACAGCGAGGACGCGATCGTCTTCCCCGCTCGCGCGGCATGCTCCAGGACCTCGGCACCCTCGGGAACTCCCCCGGCGAAGAGCTCGCGGAGACGCTCCGGAAGCGCAAAGCCGCCGGCAAGGCGATACCCCTCCGCGCCCGATGAGAGCACGGCCGCGCGGTCGCCGACGAGCACCTCGGCGGCAGCGTGGGCCACCGCGTCGAGGGTCGCCGTGAGGGAGACGGGCTCCCCGAGCAGGCTCGCGATGCGAGAGAAGCTTCGCTCGATCCTCGCCTGGCGCTCCCGCTCGTGGAAGGCCTCCGCGTTGCGCACGGCGAGAGCCGCCAGCGTTGCGAACGCTGCAAGGGCGTCGACGTCGTGCTCGTCGAAGGACCGAGCGGAGTCACGCGATCCGACGCCGAGGACGCCACGCGTCTCACCCGCGAGGATCAGCGGGGCGACGATCGCAGCGGTGAGTCCCTCATAGGCCGGATGGGGTACGGGCTCCACGATCTGCCCTCGCTTCTGCTCGATGGCGGGCGCACCGGCGCCGATCGCGCGCGAGGCGAGACCGCGGCTCGGAGCGAACTCGAAGCCGACGAGGTCATCGTCGAGCCCTCGCACGGCCATGCACCGAAGCGTTTCGCCGCCGACGAGCAGGTAGCAGTCGGCCGTCTCGGCATTCAAGAGCTCCGCCGCCTGATCGACGAGCAGCTGCAGGACCGCATCGAGATCGAGCTCGGCAGTAACGATCTGCGCCGCGCGCAGAAGCGCGCTCTGTTGCGCAAGCCGGAGTTGGTTCTCACGCAGGATGCGAGCCGTGTGGACTCCGAGGCCGAGCTCCCGTGCGACCGCCTCGGCAAGCCCACGCTCGGACTCGGTCCAGGCGTGCGCTTCCGAGCGATGTAGGGCCAGGACGCCGATCGGCTGATCGACAACGAGGATCGGCGTGGCGAGGATCGAGCGGGAGCCGAGCTCGAGAAGCAGCTCCCGTCCGGCGCCCTCGAGCTCGGCGCCGACGTCCGTGACGACGAACGTCTTGCCCGTCCGCAGCGCGCGGTTGGAGACCGCAAACCGCTCCGGTGCATCAGCGGGCATCGGTCTGACACCCTCGGCCAGCGACTCCGCCTCGACCGCCAGCGAGGACTCGTCGTCTCCGATGCGGATGAAGCACCGAGCAAGCCCGAGCGTGCCTCGGATCTCCTCTACGGCGACTCGGAGGAGCGCGTCGTGGTCGAGCTCCGAACGCACCTTGCGGGCAATGGACGATACGAGTCGCTCCCGATCGAGCGCCTCCTCGAGCGCCGATGCCGAGCGCGCGCGCTCGAGCGCCAGCGCCGCCTCGGCGGCGAGCGTCCGCAACGGACCGAGCTCCTCGGTCGAGAACACGCGGCGCTCCTGCGTCGTTGCGACCACGAGCACGGCGATCACCCGCTCGTCGTAGATCAGCGGTACGAATGCCGCGCTCTGCGCACCGACGGCCGCGGCAACCGCCTTGTTGACCAGGGGGGAGGTCCGCGTGTCGTACACCGTCACCGGGGCGGCGTCGAACACGGCGCTCGCGACTCCCGACGGCTCGCGCCGGAGGTCGTAGCGGAGCCCTCGCCAGTAGTCGAAGTCCTCCCCCTCCCTCCGGGCGAGCAGGCCTCGAGCCTCGTCCAGCCGATCGTTCACGAGCGCCAGACCGACGAACTCGACGGAGAAGAGCGAGGCGATCTCGTCGAGGAGCACGCGCGCAACCGACTCGGCGTCGCCCGCATGCGAGAGCGCGTTCGAGATCGCTTCGATCGAATGCAGCTCGCGCTGCCGCAACGTCGCGCGCTCTTCAGCCTCCCGCGCCAAGCGAGCCCGGTGTCGCATCACCGCGCCCATGTACAGGGCGGCCGTTGCGACCCGCCGTACCCCTCTGAACACTACGGCGTGGCGTTCTCTCGTCACTGGGCTCTCTGATGATAGGGACGCCGGTGGGTGGGCGTCGAGACGTTTCCCAACTTGAAAAGATGGGCCATACGGCCTATTGGCGGGAAGAGCACGGGTCGCTAGCGTGAGCGGCACTGGGCGATGCGAACCGCGGTGGTTTCCTGGCCACTGATACCGCGGTGAGCAATCTGGAAGGGCCCGCCGCGCCGACCCCCCCGAGCGGCGGGCCTTTTCCGTTTCGCGCGGAGGAACCCATGGTTCCCCCGCGGGCCCCTCCTTCGGTTACTGACGAGGCCTCCCCTGCGCTCCGGCGAGAGCGCGGTCTCGCCTCCGCGCGCCAAGGTAAGCGCTCAAAGGACCGTCGTTCGGTCACTCGGTGTCGCAAGCAGCGGAGCTACCATTGGCCGCCGTGGTCAGGCGGCTGCTTCTCGCCTCACCTCGCGGATACTGCGCCGGCGTCGAGCGTGCGGTGGAGACCGTCGAGCGGGCGCTCGAGCTCTACGGGCCGCCCGTGTACGTCCGCCGGCAGATCGTGCACAACCTCCACGTCGTCCGCGATCTCGAGACACGCGGCGCCGTCTTCGTCGAGAGCGAGCAGGACGTGCCGCCCGGCGCGGTGCTCGTCCTCTCCGCACACGGCGTCCCGCCGGCGGTGTACGAACGAGCCGACGAGCGCCGGTTGCGGACGGTCGACGCAACGTGTCCGCTCGTCGCGAAGGTCCATGCCGAGGCGCGTCGCTACGCCGCTGCCGGCTACACGATCGTCCTCGTCGGCCACGCCGGGCACGACGAGATCGAGGGCACGCTGGGTGAGGCGCCGGGCTCGACCATCCTCGTGCAGACCGTCGAGGATGCCGAACGCGTATCGATACCCGATCCCGGGCGGGTTGCGTTCCTCACGCAGACGACGCTGTCCGTGGACGAGACCGCCGACATCGTCGCGAGGCTCCGGCGCCGGTTCCCGGCGATCGAGGGGCCTGCGGCAGGGGACATCTGCTACGCGACGACGAATCGCCAGCGCGCAGTCAAGGAGCTGGTCGCCGAGGTCGACCTCCTGCTCGTGATCGGCTCGCAGAACAGCTCGAACTCCAACCGGCTCGTCGAGACCGCCCGCGCAGCAGGCGTCGAGGCGTACCTGATCGAGGACGAGACCGCGATCGAGGAGCAATGGCTCGAAAACGTCGAGACGGTGGGCCTGACTTCTGGCGCCTCTGCGCCGGAGCAGCTCGTCCGGCGGGTCTGCTCCTGGTTTCGTGCACGCGGAGTCGAGGACGTGCGTGCGGCCGGCGCCGTGGTCGAGGACGTCTTCTTCCGGCTGCCGGTCGACGTGCGTCGCGCGCTTCCGGCTGCCTGAACTCGTTTCAGAATGACGCTTCGTCGTCCGGGGCGCGCTGGGCGGGCGCGAGGCAAGGACGCAGGGAGCGCCCATATGCAGGCATATGGGCGCGACTGAGGACGAAGCATCGCGCCGCCCAGCGCGTTCCGGCGGCACAACGCTTCATTCTGAAACGAGTTCTTAACGGGCCGCCTGCTCCAGATCGAGCGCGTCTCCGACGTCGATCGCGACCGAGAGGGTCTCCGCCTTGACGCGGTCGGCGTACCGCTCGACGAGATCCGCGTCCTCGCGTGCGACCGTGAGCCGAATGCGGTCGGTCACGTCGAGTCCCCGCTCCTTGCGAATCAGGTTGATCGTGTGAATGAGCTCGAGGACGCGGCCTTCGAGGAGGAGCTCGTCGTCGAGCTCGAGATCGAGCCAGACGGAGAAGCGATCCGAGTGCGCCCATCCACGCTCCTTCGCGCGCTCGACGAGGAGCTCATCGGGCCCGAGCTCGTGGCCGGCCACGCGGAGCCTTCCCGCCTCCAGCTCCTCGACCTCGCCGGCCTCGAGGGCCGCGCGCACCGCCGGGAGGCCGGAGCCGAGCTTCGGGCCGAGGACGGGCAGGTTCGGCTTGTACCGGAACCGGACCGGAGCCTCGTCGAGGACCTCGACCTCCTTCACCCGGAGCTCGTCCCGGATCTCGTCGAGGTGCGAGCCCGTCGCGTTCGCGCCGTACACCGAGGCCCGGCGGAGGGGCTGGCGGAACTTCATGTTCTCCTCGGCCCGCACCTGACGGCCCAGGTCGACGATCTCGCGTACGTGCGCGATCTCGACGAGCACCGCCTCGTCCGGGTCCACGTGCTCCGGCCACCCGGCGAGGTGGACGGAGTCGGGAGCGTCCTCGCAGGCACCGGCGACGACCACGCGCCAGAGCTCGTCCGCGAGGAACGGCATCACCGGTGCGATCACGCGCAGCCCCTGGACGAGCGCGAACCACAGCGTCCTGAACGCCGCCTCGTCGTACGCGTAGAACCGGCGACGCGAGCGGCGGATGTACCAGTTCGACAAGTCCTCGACGAAGGCGTTGAAGGCCGCCGTGATCGACGGCGTCCAGTACCGCTCGTACGCAGCACTCGCCTCGGCGACGAGCTTGTGGGTCCGTGCCGTGAGCCAGGCGTCCAGGGGCTGTCCGGGGGGCGGACCGTCGACGAGGTCCGCGTACGTCGGCTGGAACCCTTCGATGTTCGCGTAGGTGACGAAGAACGAGACGGAGTTCCAGAAGGTGAGCAGCCGCCGCTGGACCTCGTGGGCCGGCCCGTACCCGAACTTCAGGTTCTGGGTCGGCGACACGTCGCAGAACAGCCAGCGCATCACGTCCGCGCCCATGCGCTCGAACGCCTCGTTGGCGTCGATCGCGTTTCCCCAGGAACGGTGCATCTCGCGCCCCGTTTCGTCGAGCAGCTTCTCGTAGGTGAGCACCCGGCGGTACGGCGTTCGACCGACCAGAGTCACGGCCATGAAGCACTGCGAGTAGAACCAGAGCCGGATCTGCTCGCGCATCTCGGACACCCAGTCGGCCGGGAACCACCGCTCCCAGTACGAGTGGTCGGGGAGATCGGCGCCGGTCAAGCCCTGGGCGGCGCCGGTGCCGTACCCGTGCTCGATCCACTTCGGGTTTTCCCAGCCGAGCGTCGACAACGGGACGATCCCGGCGTCGAGCCACGCGTCGCCGACCTCGGGGATGCGCGAGACCTCCGCATCGCAGGACTCGCACCGGATGACGACCTCGTCGATCCACGGGCGATGGAGCTCCTGGAGCTGGTCGAGACCCCGCACGGCGCGCTGTTCGAGCTCGGCGCGAGAGCCGATCACGTTCAGGCGACCACAGCCACAGGGGTAGAACGGCAGCGGCAGGCCGAAGTAGCGCTTCCGCGAGATGTTCCAGTCGCCCATGTTGCGGAGCCAGTCGTCCATTCGCTTCTGGTACTGCGGCGGCGTCCACTCGACCTTCGCGTTCTCGGCGAGCAGCGCGTCGCGAATCCCGTCGACGCCGATGAACCAGTCGTCGACGACGCGGAAGACGAGCGGCGTGCGGCAACGCCAGCAGATCGGGTAGCGGTGCGTGATCCGACCGGCGTCGACCAGGAGTCCCCGCTCGCGGAGCGAGGCGACGACAGGAGCTTCGACCTCGTCGGTCGAGAGCCCGTCGAACGGGCCGAAACCGGTATAGAAGCGCCCGCTTTCGTTGATCGGGCCGATCACGGGCAAGCCGTGGAGACGCGACAGCTCGAAGTCCTCCGCCCCGCACCCCGGGGCGATGTGGACGATCCCGGTGCCTTCGTCGAGCGCGACCTCGTCCCATGGGATCACGCGGTGGACGACGCCGTCCTGCGCGGGTAGGTCGTCGAACGGGCCCTGATACTCGAGACCCACGAGCTCCGACCCCTTGATCACACGCACGGGCGCCTCGTCCGGCCGGCGCGCCACCGCCCACCACTCGTCGCCGTAGAGGCCGTAGTCGGCGTCCGGTTGCACGGCAGCGGCGACGTTCGCAGGCAACGTCCACGGAGTGGTGGTCCAGACGACGAGCTTCTCGTTGCTGCCGGCGAGGGGGAAGCGGAGATGCAGGGACGGATGGTCGAGCTCCTCGTAGTTGCCCTCCCCGGCCTGCTCGTGCTGCGAGAGCGAGGTGCCGCAGCGGGGACACCACTGGGTCGAGCGGTGGCCCTTGAAGAGCCAGCCGCGGCGCTCGACCTCCTTCAGGAACCGCCAGATGTACTCGATGTTCGTGTCAGAGAACGTGTAGTAGTCGTTGTCCCAGTCCATCCACATCCCGAGCCGGCGGGACTGGTCGGTGATCACCTCGGCGTACTGGGCGACGCGCTCGCGGCAACGGGCGGCGAACTCCGCCAGCCCGTATTCCTCGATCTCCCGCTTCGAGTTCAGGCCGAGCGCTTTCTCGACCTCGACCTCCACCCAGAGTCCCTGGCAGTCGAAACCGTTCTGGTAGCGCAGCTCGTGGCCGCGCAGCGCCTTGTAGCGCTGGAAGACGTCCTTGAGCGTACGCCCCCACGCGTGGTGCACACCCATCGCGTTGTTGGCGGTGATCGGCCCGTCGACGAAGCTGAAAGACGAGCCGCCGGCGTTCAACTCCCGCAGCCGTTCGAACGTGCGCTCGGCCTCCCAGCGCGCGAGAACGTCCCGCTCGAGCGTCGGATGGTCAGGAACGGTAGGAAGAGGCGGGAACGCGCCGGCCATGGTTCGATTCTAGAGCGGGCCGGGAAGGATCCAGCCGCCGGGCGCGTTACCACTAGAGCCCCTGAGAAGACGAAAGGAAATCGAATGTCCAGTGCGGTGACGACCAGCAGCTTCGAGCAGGAAGTGCTCCAGAGCGACAAGCCCGTGATCGTCGACTTCTGGGCCGAGTGGTGCGGGCCGTGCCATGCCGTCTCCCCCGTGCTCGATCGGATCGCCGAGGAGCGGGCAGACGAGCTCAAGCTCGTGAAGGTGAACGTCGACGAGGAGCAGGACCTGATGATCCGCTACGGCGTCCAGTCGATCCCGACGATCATCCTGTTCAAGGACGGCGCACCTGCCGCGGCGGTGATCGGCGCGCAGCCCAAGGGCGCGATCGAGAAGGGCCTCGGCTTGGCCGCCGAGGCGGCCTAGCCCCTAGGCTTCCGCCTCTTCCATCTCAGGGTGCGGGACGGGCGAAGCCGCCCGGTCCGGCGGTGACATTGCCCCTCTGCCAATCCGAGTGACCGAAGATCGCCGCGAGGCCGAAGAAGACCGTCGCCACGACCATCACCAGGGGGTGCCAGGTGGCGGTCCACCACGGCGGCGAGCGCCACGTGATCGTCAGCCAGTCGGCGAGCGCGGTCGGAGCGGTCACCGCTCTTGCTCGAGCCAGACGCGGAGCGGCTCCGCCATCGCGATCTCGTCCAGTGGGGGCAGCTCTGCGGGCGCGAACCAACCAAGCTCGGACACGTCGTCGGCCGCTCGCTCGACGCCGCCGACGACCCGCGCCCGCCAGACGAGGTTGACGACCGTTCGCGTTCCGGGCCCGTCGCCGTATGGGACCATGAACGCACCGAACCACTCGGTCGGCTCGACCTCGAGGCCGGTCTCTTCGGCGAGCTCGCGCCGCACGCAATCGAGCGGATGCTCGTCCTCGTCGAGGAATCCGCCGGGGAGATCCCACGTGCCGGCGTACGGCTCCCACGCGCGCCTGGTGAGCAGGACTCGCCCGGCATCGTCGACGCACAGGGCGCACGCCGCCGGCACCGGGCCTGCGTACGCGACATACCCGCAAGCCGCGCATTCGGCCCGACCGTCGGCGGGTCGTACCTCCGCGCCGCAGCGGGGACAGTGCCGCCACTCGTCGAGCATGCCCACAGCAGGCAGTATGTGCCTCGTGCCGATCCGCGAGCATGAGTTCGGTCGCATCGGGCTGCTGGCGGAGCTGCCGGGTGAGCAGCTGCGGAAGCTCTCCGAGCGCATGCGGCGCGAGCAGGTCCCCGCAGGCGAGACGGTCGTGCAGGAAGGCGAAGAGGGCGACCGCTTCTACGTCGTCCTGTCCGGGATGCTCTCGGTCACCCAGGAGTCCCTCGGCGCCAGGCGCCTGCTCCGGCCGGGCGACTACTTCGGAGAAGTCTCGCTGGCGATGAACGTCCCTCGGACGGCGTCCGTCCGAGCGATGACGCCCTCGGTGGTCGCCAGCTGCGACCGCGAGACGTTCGACGAGCTGATCCTGCCGCTGTTCAGCGACTGACGCCGAGAACCTTGTCCCGCAAGGCGGGCTGGAACGCGTGGGCGGACAGGAGCTCGACGAGCACGAGCGCCCGGCCGCGCCGGAGCGCGAACAGCTCGACGGTGTCCTGTCCCGGCTCGGCGGGCCGCGTCACCGTCACGCGATAGCCGCGGGGAGATTCGATTCGCTCGATGTGGCCGTGGAGCTTCTCGAAGAGGAGCGCGACGAAGGTGCCGGCGTCGACGCGCTCCAGCGCCCGTCGAGCATCGGCCCCGGTCGAGAACGTGATCGACGTCGCCCGAATCGCGTCACCGTTGCGGACGAGCGCGGCATCGACGTGTCCCGTCGCGTGGAGGCCGGAGAGATCGGGAGCGAGCTCGGCGATCCCGGGTGGATCTGCAACGGCTCTCCAACCCGGGAGGTCGACCGAGCTCAAGGGGGACGGTGCTCCACCCTGAGCGAGCTCCTTCGAGCCGCAACCGGCCAGACCGGCGCAGGCCAGGGCAAGGAGAACAGTGCGCCGGACATTCAAGGGCCGAGCTCGGCCAGGACCGCGTCGGACAGCTTCGGCCACGCCTCGGCCGCCCAATCGCCGAACTCGAGATCGGTCAGGCAGGCGAGCGCGACCTCGGCCTCCGGATCGACCCAGAGGAAGGTGCCGCTGCGTCCGAAGTGGCCGAACGTGCGATCGGAGTTGCGCGTCCCGGTCCAGTGCGGAGCCTTGCCGTCGCGGAGCTCGAATCCGAGCCCCCAGTCGTTCGGCTCTTGCCGCCCGAAGCCGGGGAGCACGCCGACGAGGCCCGGGAACGCGACGGTCGTCGCCTCGACGAGCGTCTCGGCCGACACGACCGTGGGCGCAAGCAGCTCCCGGCCGACGGCGAGCAGATCGTCGAGCGAGCCGTGGAGGCCCGAGCCCGGGCGTCCCTCGTAGCGCGCGCCGAGACCGAGCGGTCGCACCACGGCCTCGCGGAGGTAGTCGCCGAACTCCATCCGGACGTGCTCCGCGAGCGCGCTTCCGAGCACGTCGAAGCCGTGGTCGGAGTAGATCCGGCGCTCGCCGGGACGGGCGATCGGGCTCGCGCCCTCGAGCGGTAGGCCCGACGCGTGCGCCAGCAGATGGCGGAAGGTCGATTCGGGCGGTCCCGCGGGCTCGTCGAGGTCGATCGTCCCCTCTTCGGCTGCGACGAGGCAGGCGAGCGCGGTGACGGGCTTCGTCACCGAGGCCCAGTGGAACACACGAGATCGATCGCCGAGCGTCGCCACCGGCCCCTCCGCCGCGGCAAGGCCGACGGAGACGTTCGTCACCGGCCAGCGCTCGACTGCTCGCAACGCGTCCACGTCGCGGAGATACTAGGTCGATGGAGCGGCGACTCATCGCCTCCGGATCGCCGTACGAACCTGTGATGGGCTTCTCGCGCGCGGTGCGCGCCGGCCCGCACGTGTACGTCGCCGGCACGGCGCCCGTCATGCCCGACGGCGCCGCTCCTCCGTCGGACGCGCACGGACAGACGACGCGCTGTCTCGAGATCATCCTCGACGCGCTGCGCGAAGCGGGCGCAGGGCCCGAGCACGTCGTCCGCACGCGGATCTTCGCGACGAGCGCCGACTGGTTCGACGAGGTCGCCCGGGCGCACGGTGCGGTCTTCGGGCAGGTCCGGCCCGCGTGCACGTACGTGGTCACGCAGCTGATCGACCCGCGGTGGCTGGTCGAGATCGAGGCAGAGGCGCTCGTCGAGTGAAACAGGCGATACCACCGAGCATCACCGGCAAGGGCGCGGGATTCGTACAGGGCGGCAGCGTGCTCGAGCACCGCTTCGGCGAAGGCGACCCGTACACGCTGGGCGTCGAGGAGGAGTACATGCTCCTCGACTCCGAGACGTTCGACCTCGTCCAGCACATCGACACCGTGCTCGCCGCGGTGGCGGGTCACGAGCTCGAGGACCGAATCAACGCCGAGCTGATGCAGTCGGTGATCGAGATCACGACGCCCGTGTGCCGCACGGCCGCCGACGTCGAGCGCGAGCTGACGGCTCTGCGCTCGTACGTGACCTCGGTCGCCGGCGAGAAGGGCCTGCGCGTCGGATCGGCCGGGACGCACCCGTTCAGCCTGTTCGAGCGCCAGCGGATCACCGCGCACGACCGCTACCACAGCCTCGTCGACCAGCTCCAGTACGTGGCGCGCCGGGAGCTGATCTTCGGGATGCACATCCATGTCGCCGTCGACGGGGCCGAGAAGGCGATCCAGGTCGTCAACGGGCTGCTGGCCCACCTGTCGCAACTACTTGCGCTGACCGCGAGCTCGCCCTTCTGGCGTGGCGAGCCGACCGGCCTCGCCTCCAGCCGCCAGATGGTCTTCGCCGCCTTCCCACGCTCGGGCCTACCGCCTCGCTTCCGCGACTACGCCGACTACGCCGAGGTCGTCGGGCAGCTCGAGCGAACGGGCTGCATCGCCGACTACACCCACATCTGGTGGGACATCCGCCTCCATCCTCGGCTGGGAACGGTCGAGGTGCGCGTCTGCGACGCGGTCACGAGGATGGAGGACGCGGTCGCAGTCGCTGCCTTCTGCCAGGCGCTCGTCAAGCGCTACTCCGAGCAGTTCGAGGAGGGGCAGGAGATTCCGTCGTACCACCGCATCCTCACCGCCGAGAACAAGTGGCTTGCGGCCCGCTACGGGCTCGAGGCCCCCGTGATCGACCTCGCGACGGGCCGGCGCAATCGCGTGCCCGTCGCCCAGCTCGTGCGCCGGACCTTGCGCGAGCTCGAGCCGCATGCACGCGAGCTCGGCTCTGAGCGCGAGCTCGAGGGCATTCGCGAGATCCTCTCCCGCGGCAACGGAGCCGACCGCCAGCTGCGGGTGTACAACGCGAACCGGGACATCGTCGAGGTCGTCCGCGAGATCGCCGAGGCGACCGAGGTCGTCCCCGCGGCCACGTAGTCTCCCGGCGTGCGCGCGCTCCTCGTTGCCATCGGCGCCCTCGTCTTCGCAGGTGCGGTCGCCGCGGCCGAGTCCGTGACCGTCCTGCCGAAGCCGCGCTTCAACGCGCCCGCGGGCGCCCCGAAGCAGGAGCGCGTGACGTTCCGAGTCCTGTCCTCGACGCCGCTCGACCCGGGGCGGCTGACCCCCGCGCCGAAGCCGCGAGGGTTGCAGATCGAGGGCCCGGACGGCGCGACCGCCCACTTCGTGACCGCACCAGGCAGGTACTCGTTCGACTTCCGCACGTACGCGTGGCCGCCGCGAATCGCTCCCGGCGAGCGCGAGTTCGTCTACGAGCAGGTGGTCTGGGCGAAGGAAGCCGGCGGCATGCTCTACGTCGAGACGGCGCACTCGACCTACGCCCGCTCGTCGTACGGCCTGAACGCCTATGTGAGCGCGATCGACCTGAAGCGGAAGAAGCTGCTCTGGCGAAGCCCCGCGCTGGTCGCGAACGCAGACAACTTCGTCCTGCTCGACGGCGTGATCGTGTCGGGCTACGGCTTCACCGCCGAGCCCGACTATCTCTACGCCCTCGACCGCGCGAACGGTCACGTGGTCGGGCGCGTCCTGCTTCCGAGCGCGGCAGACCGAATCGTGCGGCACGGCCACACACTCACGGTCGACACCTACGACCACCGACTGACGATCCGGGTCGCGGTCGCCTGATGCTGGCGGTCGGCGACCGCATCCCGCAGGCCTCCGTCTGGGTCGGGCCACGCGAGCAGCACACGATCGAGGAGATCGTCGAGGACGGGCCGGTCCTGCTCCTCTTCTACCTCTTCGACTGGTCGTCGACATGAACGAACGAGCTGGAGCTCCTGCGTGACAGGAGCGCAGAGTTCGAGGAGGCAGGCGTCCGGCCGCTGGGGATCTCACGCGACTCTCCGTGGACCCACATCGCCTGGATGCAGGCGCTGGATCTCGATTTCGGGCTGCTCTCGGACTGGAACGGGGAGACGATCCGCGGCTTCGGGGTTGCGCAGGAATTCCGCGGAATGCGGGACGTGGCCCAGCGGACGGCCTTCCTGATCGACCGAGAAGGGATGGTGCGAGGGGCGTGGACCTACGCGAACGAGCTCGTGCCGGACTTCGACGAGCTCCTCTCGGCCGCTCGAGCTTTGTAGCCCTCGCCTGCGCGCTGTACGTGGTCGCAGCAGTGGTCGCGACCGAGCCGGCGATCGTCCATTCCTGGTCGAGCTTCCTGGCCTCGGGCGCGCCCGGACACGGCGAGGCGGCCCCGGGAGACCACCTGCAGACGGGGTACCGGCTGTGGCTCGCCGGTCACCAGCTCGAGCACGCACGACCGCCCTGGGAAGACCCGTACACCTTCCGGCCGGAGTCCGGAGTCCAGCCGAACCCGGCCTGGTGGCCGTTCGGACTACCGTACTGGCCGCTCGTCCGGGGGCTCGGACCGGTCCTCGCGTGGAACGTGTTCACACTGCTCTGTCTGTTCGCCGGCGGCGTGCTGACGCTGCTCTGGCTGCGCGAGCTCGGGCTGTCCCGTTTCGCCGCCGCGGCCGGAGGCCTGGCGTTCGAGATCGCCCCCTACCGCGTCGTCCAGAGCCGTGGCCACCTGCTCGGGCCGATCTCGATCCTCCTACCGCTCGCCCTCTGGGCCTTCGAGCGCGCCCGGCGTACCGGAGGGCAACGGTGGTGGTGGCTGTCGCGGCTCGCCCTCGTCTCGATCCCCTTGTCCGGACAGGTCCATCTCGCAATCGGGGCGATCCCGTTCTACGTGCTGTATGCGGTGTGCCGGACGCGCGAGCGCCGCGTGCTGCTCGAGACCGGCATCGGCACGGTTGCTGCCGTGCTCGCGGGCGTGCTCATCCGGCTGACGGTGATCTCGGGCTCGATCGACGAGGGCGGACGCTCGCTCCGGGAGGTGAGGGTGTACTCGGCGACCGGCCTCGACTTCGTCTCCCGGAACGTTCGCCACGGCGCCGAGGCGTTCGTGTTCGTCGGCTGGCTGACGCCGGTCGCCGCACTCGCGGGCTTCGCCTTGCTCCTCCGGCGGCGGGAAGGTGGGCTCGCGATCCTGTTCGGCCTCGGCGCGATCGTCCCGCTCCTGCTGTCGCTCGGGACACACCTGCCGCTGTACTCGGCGCTCTGGCATGCGATTCCCCCACTCCGCTATCCCCGCGTCCCGGAGCGCCTGATGCCGATCGCGTGCCTGGCGCTGGCGGGCCTCGTCGCATTCGCAATCGACAGTGGGTTGCGGCGACCGGAGGCGAGGCGAATCCCGCGGTCGGCGCTCGCCGCTGTGGTCGCAGTCGCCCTGCTTGCAGACCTGCACGTCCGCGTGTTCGCTGCCTCGGCCGCCGATCGAGGCAATCAGGCCTACGCTGCGGTCAAGGCGGCGCCGGCCGGGTCGATGCTCGAGCTGCCCGTCTTTCTCCCGGACATCCACTACGGCAGCGTCTACCTGTACTACGACCAGGACCTTCGCCGGGAACGGCCGGCGGGCTACTCGACAACCGCTCCGCGAGCGGCGGACGAGCTCGCCCGGGCGCTCCAGCCGCTCGGCTGCGGCGACTGGACGACCGACGCCCCCGGGCGGCTCGACGACCTCGGTGTGACCACGATCGCCGTGCACCGGGGTCTCTACCTGGGTAACCCCGTTCAGGCGGACACGGCCTGGCTCGCCTGGCGCGCGCTCGTCGCGCACGGCTGGCGCCCGCTCGCCACCGACGGCGCGATCACCACGTTCGTCCGCGGGTCCTCGTCTGCGCAACCGTCCTTTGCCGAGCCCTCGCGCGCGGACGCGCTCTTCTGCTCCGGGTGGTATCTCCCGGATTCGCGGGGGCGGCAGATGAGCAACGGGCACGCCGCGCTCTGGGTGTACGGCTCCGGGATCGTCCGCCTCTTCCTGGCCTCCCCGGAGCCGCTGCCGGTGAGCATCGCACTCGACGGACGCTTCCACTCGCGGCTCGAGGTCCACCGGCTGGTCGAGGTACGGGTCGGCCTGGCTCGGGACGGTTGGCACCTGCTCGCCCTCGACGCGGAGCGCCTCCCGGTGATCGGCGGTAAGCCCCGCGGCGCCCGGATCGTCGCGTACGCCCTGCCACGGAGCTCCTAACGCGATGGGTATTCGTTTCCGGGGTGCGATGGGCGAGTGCGATGCGAGGACGCAGGGAGCGTCCGTAGCTGGATGCTACGGACGCGACTGAGGACGAAGCAGCGCGCCGCCCAGCGCGGCCCGGAGACACAACTGCTCATCGCGTTAGGAGCTCCGAGTTGAACGCGGTCCGATCTAGCCGCTAGATTCCCGCGCCGTGACCCTCGCGATGACCTGGTACGACTGGTTCAAGGCCGCGCACGTGCTCGCAGCGGTGCTCTGGGTCGGAGGCGGCGCCTACATCACGCTGTACGCGATCCTGACGCTGCGGCAGGACTCCCCCGAGGAGATGGCCAGCCTCGCACGCAAGGCAGGGCTGATCGGCGAGCGCGTCTTCACACCGCTCTCGTTCGCAGTGCTCGGCTTCGGCTTCGGCCTCGTCGAGAACGGCCACTGGGGCTACGACAAGTTCTTCGTCCAGTTCGCACTCGCCGCCTGGGGCGTCTCGGCGCTGACCGGGATGTTCTTCCTGGGACCGGAGGCGAAGAAGCTCGGCCAGCTGATGCCCGTCCGCCCGGCGGAGGACCCGGAGGTCCAGTATCGAATCCGGCGGATCCTCACGATCGTTCGCCTGGACGTCCTGCTGCTGCTGGCGACCGTCTTCGTGATGACGGCGAAGCCGTAGGCGACCCTAGTACCGATCGTCGGCGACCAGGCGGGCGACCTCGACGTACACCGCGGCGGCGGCGGCGAGGTTCGCGGCTGGGACGTACTCGTCCGGCCCGTGCATCTGGTCGATCAGCCCCGGGCCGAAGGCGACCGCGGGCACGCCCGCCGCCGCGTAGACCCTCGTCTCCAGGACGCCTGGGCAACAACTCAACGGGACGGGCACCCCGAGGGTCTTCTCGGCGGCCGCTGCAACCGTGCGGACGAACGGATCGTCCGCCGCCGTCGCCGAGCTCGGCGCGTCCTGGAGCACCTCCCAGTCGAGTTCGATTCCGCGCCGACGAATCCCGTGCAGCAGGGCGAGGACCTCGTCCTTGGCGGCCTCGAAGTCCTCGTCCGGGTTCGGCCGGCGGTCGATCGTGAAATGAAAGGCATCGGGGACGACGTTGAAGTTCGTTCCCCCGCCGGCAATCCCGCCGACGAGCATGATCGACTCGCTGGCGCGTGGATCCGTGGACGCGAAGGGAAGCGCACACCGTCGCTCTTCGAGATCGGCCTCCAGCCGCCGAAGCGCGGCGACAGCGTCAGCCGCATCCAAGAAGGCGTTTCGCCCTTCGTAGTGCAGGCCGACGTGTGCGGGTCGTCCACGAACGGTGACGTCCAGGGTGAACGCGCCCCGCGCCGCGTGCCAGATCGTGCCCCACGTCGGCTCGGCCACAATCGCTCCCGTCGCTCCGGGCTCGATCACGCCGAGCTCGGCAAGTCGTTCCGCGCCGCACGTGCCGCCGGTCTCCTCGTCCGGGACGATGACCAGGCGGATCCGTGCGCCGGCCGCTGCTGCTCGAGGAGCAGCGTGGATGATCGCCGCAAGTCCGCCCTTCATGTCCGACGCCCCGCGACCGACCAACCGACCCTCTTCGAGGCGGGGTCGAAACTGCTCCGTGGAGAACGCTGGCACGACGTCGTAGTGGCCATGGAGGTAGATCGTCGGACCTCGTTGTCGACGGTGGCGACGATCGTCGAACGGTCCGGCCCCGTGTTCATGAGCTCCCAATCGATACCGAGGCTTGTCAGCTCGGCAGTGATGCGATCCACGCAGGACGGGAACTCGCCGCCCGGCGGGTTCTCGGTCGGGATCGCAACGAGATCGGCCGCAAAGAGCGCAATCGCCCCTGCGTCGGAGCTCAGGCTCGGGTAGGTGTGCCGGTCAGGGGACAGGCCTACATGCCCATCGCGTGATAACCCGAGTCCACGTAGAGCGTGGTCGCGGTGACGTTCTGCGCGGCGTCGGACAGAAGGTAGGCCGCGGCCGCCCCGACGTCGTCTGCGTCGATGTGCCGGTGCAGCGGCGCTCGCTCCTCGACGATCGCCTCCATCGTCGGGAAGCCGGCGATCGAGCGGGCCGCGAGCGTGCGGACCGGACCCGCCGAGATTGCGTTCACGCGGATGTTCTTCTGCCCGAGGTCCCAGGCCAGGTACCGGACCGAGGCATCCAGCGTCGCCTTCGCCACACCCATGACGTTGTAGTGCGGCACGGCGCGCACCCCGCCCAGGTAGGTCATGGTCAGGATCGAGCCGCCGCCGGCAGCTTCCATCAGCGGCTCGGCGGCACGGGCGCACGCGACCAGCGAATACGCGCTCACATCGACCGCGAGCCAGAAGCGGTCGCGCGGCGTGTCGGTGAAGCGGCCCTCGAGATCCTCGGCGGCGGCGAAGGCCACGGAGTGCACGAGCAGGTCGAGGCTGCCTCCGAACGCCTCACCGACCTCGGCGAACACCCGGGCGAGGTCTTCGTCCGAGCGTACGTCGCAGGCCGTGACCAGCGGGCTCGAGACGCTCTCCGCGAGCTGCCGCACCGACGCCTCGATCCGCTCGCCCTGGAATGTGAAGGCGAGCTCAGCGCCCCCCTCCGCCAGCCGGCGTGCGATCGCCCAGGCGATCGACCGCTTGTTCGCAACGCCGAGGACGAGTCCATGCTTGCCGGAGAAGTCAGGCATTTCGCGAGTCTAATCGCCTTCAGATAGCCTGGCGCCCTTGCGCCGCTACCTCGCCGCGATCGCGCTTGCGGTGCCGCTCGTCCTCTCCGCGGTTGCCTCTGCAGCGCTCCAGCCCGTCCGGAGAGACTTCGGCAATGTCCGGATCCCGCGCGTGCGAACCGGGCCGATCGCCGTCCCGCCGCGCCATGCAGCGGGCCGTGTCACCGTGTTGGTCGCGCTCGACCAGCCGCCGCTCGCGGCGTACTCGGGTCGCACCCTTGCCGGGGCAGGGACCGCCCGCAGGCTCGACGTGCGCACCGCCGGCTCGCGCGAGTACCTCGCCCGGCTGGCGCGAGTCCAGGCGCGCGCGGCTGCGCAGATCGAACGGGCGATCCCCCAGGCGACGATCTCGCGACGGCTGAGGATCATCCTCGATGCACTGACGATCGAGCTGCCGGTCAAGCAGCTGCCGAAGCTCTATCGCCTCGGCATCGTCCGCAAGGTGTATCCGAGCGCGCGATTCACGCTCGACCTCGATACCAGCCCGACGATGATCGGTGCGATTGCCTTCTCCCAGAGGACCGGCCTCAAGGGCGACGGCGTGAAGATCGCCGTCGTCGACGACGGAATCGACCAGAAGAGCGCCTTCTTCGACTCCGCCGGTTACGCCTACCCGACCGGCTTTCCGCGCGGCCAGCTCGCCTACACGACCCCGAAGGTGATCGTCGCCCGCTCGTATCCGGGTCCTGGCGCCGGGAAGGCCGGCAGCCTGCCACTCGACCGGAAGGAGTCGTTTCACGGCACGCACGTCGCCGGAATTGCGGCCGGAGACGCAGGGACGACGGCTCCCGCGGGCCCGGACCACCCCGAGGTCAAGGGCCTTTCCGGCGTCGCGCCGCGAGCCTGGCTCGGGAACTACCGGGTCTTCAACGCGCCGACCCCGGTCGGGGACAGCGCCTTCACACCGCAGATCGTGGCGGCGTTCGAGGACGCGGTCGCCGACGGGATGGACGTGATCAACTTCTCCGGCGGCGGACCGATGAACGACCCGGAGAACGACGCCCTCGTCGAGGCGGTCCACAACGTCGCCGCCGCGGGGGTCGTGCCGGTGATCTCGGCCGGCAACGATCGGGACGACTTCGGGCTCGGCAGCGTCGGTGCCCCCGGGACCGCGCCGGACGCGATCAGCGTCGCGGCGGTCTCGAACGTCCACGTCTTCGAGCCGACGGTGTCCGTCTCCGCGCCCTCTGGAATCGCTCCGATCCCGTTCAACAGCGGGGCGAGCACGACGCCGCCCACGTGGCAGACGCTCGACCAGACGCTGGTCGACGTCGGCTCGATCGCCGGCACGGACGGCAAGCCCGTCGACCGGGCGCTGTGCGGCCCGGCGGGCAATCTCGAGGCCCCCACGAGCACCCTGCCGGCCGGCTCGCTGTCCGGCGCGATTGCCCTCGTCTCGCGCGGGACGTGCAGCTTCGCGTCCAAGTCCGCCCGGGCGAAAGCGGCCGGCGCGAGCGGGATCTTTCTCGTCGACAACCGGCCGGGCGAGGCCAACGGCGTCCCCGTGCGGCTCACCCTGCCTACGGCCATGATCGCCGACCTCGACGGCGCGCGGCTCCGCGCTGCCATGGCCTCGAACGAGGGCCGGGCGACGATTCGCCTCGGCCGACAGCCGGTGGAGATCGTGACCGGTCGAGGCGGGACGCCGACGAGCTTCTCGTCGGCCGGACTGACCCCCTTCGCCCACGACCTCAAGCCGGATCTCGCCGCGCCGGGAGGCAGCATCCTCTCCTCGACGGTCCGGGAGACGATCGGAGAGCCCTTCGCCGTCTTCGACGGCACCAGCATGGCCGCGCCGCATGTCGCCGGTGCGGCGGCGCTCCTCCTCCAGCGCCATCCGGCCTGGACTGCGGCCCAGGTCAAGTCTGCCCTGATGTCGACGGCAGGCCCGACCTGGGGCGACACCGGTCGTACGCTGGAGGCGTCCGTCCTGCTGCAGGGAGCAGGCCTGATCGACGTCGACCGGGCTGACGACCCACTGGTCTTCGCGAACCCCTCCTCCCTGTCGTTTCACTACCTGAACGTCAACGCAGGAGCGACCTCCACCCCGCTGCTCTCGACAATCTCCGATGCGGGCACGGGGTACGGCACCTGGCAGGTGGAGCTCCGGCCCCAGTCGGCGACCGCCGGGGCGATGCTCGACCTGCCGGCTTCGATCACCATCCCGCCGGGCGGTGACACGCTCTTGACCGCCGTTGCCCGGGCGTCCGCGTCCGCCACGGCCGGTGACAACTACGGCTTCATCGTCCTCCGCAAGGGTGACGTGACCAGGCGCATCCCCTACGAGTTCACGATCGAGCGACCGGCACTGGAGGGAGTCGCCGCGGTCAAGCTCCAGGCCGACCAGGTCGGCAACACGGTCGCCGGAACGAGCAAGGTGAGCGCGTACCGGTGGCCTGCTGCCCCCTTCGGCCAGCCGCCGAGCTACAGCGGACCACCGATGGACGAGAACGGCGTCGAGCGCCTCTACGTCTACGACCTCGCCCAGCCTGCGGTCAACCTGGGTGTCTCCGTCCTCCTGCAGTCGAGCAACTCGCGGATCGATCCGTTCTTCCTGGCTTCACGGGACGAGAACGACGTCACCGGATACACCGGAACGCCCGTGAACGTAAACGGCTACCTCTACCACTACCGCGTGGACGTCCAGGCCGCCGGGATTCAGTACCCGCGCCAGGGCCAGTACTACGTCGCGGTCGACTCCGGCCACGACGACTTCACCGGCCGGTCGTACGGGGGTCTCTACCTCCTCCACGCGTGGTTGAACGACGTCGCTCCGCCGCTCGCGGAGATGGTGACGACCACGGTCACGGCCGGACGGCCGACGATCGTCGCGCGGACACTCGACCTCCAATCCGGAGTGGACCCGCTCTCGCTGACGATCTCGTACGGCCGAGTGGCCGTCGGTGCGGCCGGATACGACCCGGAATCGGGCTACGCGGTCTTCCCGCTGCCAGCTGCAGCCCCGGCCCTGAAGGCCGGGTCGAGGCAGGTGCTCTTCGTCAGCGGTGACTTCCAGGAGGACAAGAACGTCGACCAGGCGGGCGAGATCTCGTCGATCCTGCCGAACACGGCGTTCCTGCCGGCCAAGCTGCACGTTGTGAAGCGGCCGACCGTGACCTGGCTGACTCCGAACGGTGGCAAGTGCGTGCCCGCCCGTCCTCGCTTGCTCGTCGTCGCCGGAGCGACGAAGCGGATTCGAGCCGTCCGCTTCCTCGTCGACGGCAAGCCGGTTGCGCGCGTGACGCGCGGAGACACCGGGCTCTACGCGGCCGCCTGGTCGACCAGAGGGCTGGCGAAGGGGCCCCACCGGCTGCAGGCGGTCGTGAGCGACGCAGCCGGCAACACGGCTCAGGCACCGCGCAGCGTGAGGGTCTGCGGCACGTAAGCGCTCCCAGTAGCCTCTGCCCGTGGACGAACGTATTGCCGTCATCACCGGTGGCTCGAGCGGGATCGGGGCGTCGCTTGCGCGCGAGCTGACCCGGCTCGGATGGCGCTGCGTGCTCGTCGCCCGCGGCGAGGAACGTCTCCGCGAGGTCGCGGACGAGATCGGCGCGGAGGCCGAGATCTGTGACGTAGGCGACCGAGCCTCGGTCGAGGCGCTCGCGGAGCGCGTGATGGCGCGGCATCCGCGGATCAACCTCCTCGTGAACAACGCCGGCGTCGCGGCACGCGCGGACTTCATCGCCGGCGAGCCGGATCGGATCGAAAACGTGATGCGGATCAACTTCTTCGGCGGCGTCTGGTGCCTGCGCGCGTTTCTGCCCGCGCTCGAGGCGGCCGCGCCGTCCGACGTGGTCAACGTCGTCTCCGTCGCCGGGACCGTCGTGATGCCGCCGTCGGGCCCCTACGGAGCGTCGAAGCACGCTCAGCTGGCGTTCTCGCGCGCCACCGCCGGACAGCTGCGCCAGCGCGGGATCCGCGTCCACACCGTCCTGCCGGGCTTCGCGGAGACGCCCGGCTTCCCCCAGTACGGGGTGATCCCGAAGGCACTCGAGTGGACGGTGATCGGCCCCGACCGGATCGCGCGGTCGATCCTCGCGTCGATCCGTCGAGACCGGCGCGAGAGCTTCGTTCCCTGGTGGTATCGCCCGGTCGCGATCCTGCAGGCAGTCGTGCCCGGGCTCGTGGGGCGCGTCCTCGGCCGCGGCAGATACGGCGGGCCGGGAGCGGTGTAACGCAGGGACGGGCTGAAGCCTGTCCCTCAGACTTGCCAGGTCCCGCCTCGGAGGATCGGCAACCGGTCGCCGCCGGAGGTCAATCCCGTGACGGCGACCTCGTCCGAGCCGATCATGAAGTCGATGTGGATCGAGCTGCGGTTCCGGCGCGAGCGGTCTTCCTCCCGGAGCCCCTGGTCGAAACCGTCGCCGAGCGCGATGTGACTCGCGGCGTTCTCGTCGAGCAGCGTGTCGTAGAACACGGTACCGAGCTGCCCGATTCGACTCTCGCGGTCGACGAGCGCCACTTCGCCGAGTCGCGCCGCTCCGTCGTCGAAGGCCGCCCTGCCCCGGAGGATCCCGCCGCCCTGCTCGGCCTCGATCTCGACCGCCCGCCCACCCTCGAAACGGACCTCGAGGCCGCGGATGATCGTCCCGTCGGCGAGGACGAGCGGTTTCGTCGATCGGACCCGGCCCTCGGCGCGCAGGGGGTCGGGCGTCGCGTAGACCTCCTCTGTCGGGAGGTTCGCGAGGTGCACGATTCCGCCAACGGTCTCGTCGCGCGCACCGTGGAAGGTCGAGCTGGGCAGAAGGCCGATCGTCAGGTCCGTACCCGGCCCCTCGAAGTGGAGCGCGTCGAAGCGATGGCCGTTGAGCCTGTCGGCCGCGGCAGTGAGCCGGTCCCCGCGCTCGTTCCAGGCGGCGACCGGATCGTCCCCGTCGAGACGGCAGACGTGGGCGACGTCCTCCCAGAGACGATCGAGCGCCTCCGGCGCCGGCAACTCGGGGTACACGAGGGTCGCCCAGGGCTCGGTCGGACACGGGATGACGGTCCAGTTCGTCGTCCGGGCGGCGATGACCGTCATGATCTCCTTGATGAAGGGGAGCTGATCGCGCCCGGCTCGATCCTGGTCGAGGTCGTCGAGCAGCCCCGTCGCCGTCGGGCCCGCAAGCGAGATCCGGGCCGCCCGCTCCTCCCCGAGCGACAGGAGCCGGTGGCCGTACCAGGCCGGAACGAACGAGAGCGATTCGTCGGCCGCGTATGCGATCCGCGCGCGCTTGACGTACGGGTCGAAGTAGAGGACGTCGACGTAGTGAGCGCCTCGCTTGTAGGCGCTCTCGGCGACCGCGCGGGCAAGCTCGGCCTGTTGGAGGTCGGCGGCGACGCTGACGATCTGGCCCGGTTGAACATTTGCCCCGACGACGACGGCGAGGTCGGCGAGTCGGTGGAGGAGGTCTGACCTGAGCATCGCGGCAGCTTACGCACGCGGTAGGTGCTTGGCGGCCAGGTACCAGCCGACGAGCACCGTGTAGCCCGCAGGCGCGAGGGCGATCGCTCGTTCCCTCTCGTCGCCCTCGCATCCGGCCAGCTCGAGGTAACTGTCCAAGTCGCGCCGCTCCTCGACGAAGTCGGTGCGGGTCACGACGAGCCCGTTTGCCTCTAGGAGAGTGCGCACGTCGACGTCCGGGAGCAGGCGCTCGTGCGACGCGTCGCGGGCTCGCTCGAACCGGTCGATCTCGAGCGCGGCCAGGGGATCGACCGGAGCGAGCTGGTCGACGACGAGCACGCTACCGCCCAACCGAGCCACGCGAGCCAGCTCGGCAACGGCAAGCTCGGGCCGATGGATGTGGTGCAACGTGCGCGCACAGCAAGCGAGGTCGAAGGAGCCGCCCTCGAGGTCGAGCGCGGTCGCGTCCCCCTCGACGAAGCTGACGTTCGGGAACGATACGGCCCGCTTCCTGGCCTCGGCCAGGAGCTCGGGCGAGCGATCGACGCCGACGACCTCGCGGACATGGGGCGAGAGCGCGAACGCGAGGGCGCCGGTGCCGGTGCCCGAGTCGAGGGCCCGCTCGTCGCCGCTGGGCTGGACGAAGCGCCTGACCCGTTCGGTGAATTCGGCGCGGCGGCTCTCCTCGAGCTGCGCCAGGCGTTCCGCGGTCCTACTCCAGCGATCGGTGCACAAGGTCCATCGCCTCCTTTCGCGTCGAGATCGTCCCCGCTGCACGCTCCTCCGCGATCAGCTCGAGCAGCCGGCCGATCTCGGGCCCTGGCGGAAGTCCCAGCTCGTCGCCCCGTAGCAACGGTTCCCGAGGCTCCCGCCGTCGCTCCTCCCGGACCGCGTCTGCGTGCTCCTCGGCGCCGACGAACGCCAATGCCTCCAGCGCCCACGGCTCGGTCGCCCGCCGGAAGCGATGGATCGCCCGGGGGGACGAGTCTGCAGGTGGCCCGGCGCGGAGCAGCGTGCCGACGAACCGCCGGAGGTCGTTCGAGATCGGCAGCCGCTTCACGTTCGCGCCGAAGACGACCGCGAGCCGGAACCAGGGCGAGTCGAACGCGCGGATCCTCGGATCCCAGACACCACCGAGGGGCCGGAGCAAGCCCAGCTCCTCGAGGCGCTCGTAGCCGCCCGTGGACAACCGGACCAGCTCGTCGAGGATCCGCTCGCCGGCCGGTCGGTGCACGAGCGATGCCCTGGCGCGCACCAGGCGTTCCGTCGCGGCGTCGAGCCTGAAGCCCAGCTCGTCCTCCAGCCGCGCGGCCCGCAGGAGCCGAAGCGGATCGGCATCGAAGACGTCGGGCGATACAGCCCGCACGAGACGCCGATCGAGGTCGCCGCGGCCGTCGAAGAGGTCGAGGGGCTCTCCGCCCGCGAGCGGCACTGCAATGGCGTTGATCGCAAAGTCCCGCGTCGCCAGATCGGCCTCGATCGAACCGCCCTGAAGCGGTGTGAAGTCCATGGTCCGCCCATCGCCGAGCGCGACGCGCCAGCCGCCGTGGTGGGCCGAGAGCGGGAAGACGGCACCGCCGCTTCGCGTCGCGAAGGCACGTGCAGCGCGCTCGGGCTCTCCGCAGGCGACGTCGACGTCGACGACGGCCCGCCCGAGAAGCTCGTCCCGGATAGCACCCCCGACGATCCACGCCTCCTCTCCGGCAAGCACGTCGCGAGCGAGGTCACGCATCGACCGCCACTCGACGTGTTCGCTCGGGGCTCGAATTGATCCTGCTGACGAGCTCGTAGGTGATCGTGTCGGCAACGCGGGCGTGCTGCTCGGCCAGGAGTCCGTCCCCGATCAGCGTCACCGGCGTGCCGACCGGAACCCGGGTGGGAAGCTCGACCGCGAACGAGTCCATCGAGACCGTTCCGACGACGGTCCGCGGCTCGCCGTCGACGCGCACCTCCGTCCCGGTGAGCGCTCGGGAGAAGCCGTCCGCGTAACCGACGGGGACGATGCCGATCCACGTCGGCCGCCGCGCGACGAACGCACGGCCGTAGCCGGTGCTCTGGCCGGGCTGGAGTTGCTTGACCTGCGCGACCTCGCTTCGCCAGCTCAAGACCGGCTCGAGGCCGTCATCCGCCGGGTCGGTTCCGAACGGCGAGAGGCCGTACAGCCCGATTCCGCACCGGGCAGCGTCGAAGCGAGCGGCGGGCAGCCGGAGCGCAGCTGCGCTGTTCGCAACGTGACGCACGTAGCCGGAATACGGTCCGGTCGCCTGGCGGAACCGGGCGACCTGCTGCTCGGCGAAGGCGGGATCCGAGTCGGCCGTGGCGAGGTGCGACATCAACCCGATCACCTGGCTCGGCGGCTCCGGGAGCTCGGCGAGCCCGTATCGGCCCATCCCGGTGTCGAGCTTCAGGTGCAGCGGGATCCCTTCCGGCAGTGACGAACCGTCGGACACAACCAGCTCGAGGTTCGCCGAGCGCGCCGCCGCCACCTCCTCGGCCGGTGTCGGCCCGAGCACGAGGATTCGCGCATCGGAGAGTGCGCTCCTCAACCGGAGGGCCTCCGCGACAGTCGCCGTACAGAGGACGGTCGCGCCGGCGTCGAGTGCGGCTCCGGCGACGTCGATCGCGCCGTGACCGTACCCGTCCGCCTTCACCACCGCCCAGAGCTCGGCCCCGTCGAGCTCCCTCAGGATCGTGCTCGCGTTGCGCCGGACGGCCGCGAGGTCGATCGTCAGCTCAGAACGAGACATCGCCCTGATTGTCGCCCGATTTCACGGCCGCGCGTCGGCGGCCTGGCCGGCGACGCTTGTGGCCCGATTTCACGGCCGCGCGTCGGCGGCCTTGCCGGCGACGCTTGCAGCCATGAGCGCTCGCGGCAGGAGCGCGACGACGTCAGAGGCAACGAGCCCGCGGTCGGGGCCGAACGCTGCCGCGGCATCGCAGGCAACAGCCGCGGCTGCAGCGGCAGTTCTGGCCTCGACGCCTTTGGCGAGGAAGGCTGCGACCACGCCGGTCAGGACGTCTCCGCTGCCCGCGGTTGCGAGCGAAGGATGGCGGAGCGGGCACACGAGCGTTCCTTCGCCGGGCGCCGCGACGAGAGTGTCGGCGCCCTTCAAGAGGCAGACACATCCGAACCGCTCCGCAGCGATCCGGACGGCCTCGAGCCGGTGCTCGTCCACCCACGCCGACTCGCGCTCGAGGAGCCGTCCGAGCTCCCCCGAGTGCGGGGTGAGCACGGTCGGAGCCGAGCGAGAGAACGGCTGGAGGCCGAAGAGGCCGTCGGCGTCGACGACGGCAGGAAGGTCGGTCTCCTCCAGCAGCCGCCGGACAAGCGCCCGGCGATCGTCGCTCCGCCCCAGCCCCGGGCCGACGGCGAGTGCCCCGTGACGCGGCGCGGCGTCGAGCGCCTCTTCGAGGGGACGCTTGACCGCTTCGAGGAGGCGGGTCTCGATCACCGGCAGCGACTCGCTCGGCGCGCAGACGGTCACGTAACCTGCGTCGGCCCGGAATGCCGCGCTCGCCGAGAGACACGCGGCGCCGGTCATCCCGGGCGAGCCGCCGACGACGAGCACCGCCCCCGCCGAGTACTTGTTGTCCCCAGGCTTCTTGCGGGGAATCACGTCGAGAATCGCCGCCGTTGCGAGCCGGTGACGTGTGTCGCGGGGATCGAGCCCGATGTCGGCGACCACCACGTCACCCGCCCGGAACCGCCCCGGCGCGACCTCGAGACCGACCTTCCGGCCGTGCATCGTCACGGTGACCGTGGCCTCGACGGCGGCACCGGCGATCTCACCCGTGTCTGCATTCACGCCCGAGGGCAGATCCACGGCGACGACGGGGCGACCGGAGGCGTTCAGCTGCTCGATCAGCGCCGCAGCGTCGGGACGAGGCTCGCCACGGAAACCCGTGCCGAACAGGGCATCGATCAGGACGTCCCCGTCCAGGCCTTCGTCCGCGGCGCGCCCGGCGCCGCGAAGGACATCGAGCGCGATCCGGCCGTCGCCGCCGTTGGCGCCCCCTCCGCACACCGCTCCGAAGGAGCGCGCATCGGGGAATCGTCTCAGCGCCTCTTCGGCGACAGCTCGACCGGCCCGCTCCATCAGGGTGGGAACGTCGTGGCCGGCCTCGGCGGCCTTCATCTCCTCCGCCGTGTACAGCGGCTCGAAAGACGGGGTGCGAGCCAGACTGAAGTCAGGCACGCACGCCGCTGTCGGTCGAGACGCAGACCGCGGCGGCGATCTCGCGCGAGTGGGTCATCGACAGGTCGAGCCGGCCGGCTCCGACCCGCTCCGCCCAGGCGGCGACGCGTCCCGAGAGGAGCACGCCTGGCTTCGGGCGGCCCGCGATCTCCACGTCACGCCATGCGAACGCTCGCGCGACGCCGAAGCCGAGCGCCTTGCCCACCGCCTCCTTGCCGGCGAAACGGGCTGCGTAGTGCTGGGCGGGGTTCGGCCGGGACTCGCAGTACCGGCGCTCTTCCTCGGTGAAGCAGCGCTCACGGAAGGAGGGGTAACGCTCCAGCGCGCGGCGCACGCGCTCGATCTCGATCAGGTCGACGCCCACGGTCACAACGAGCGATCCAGCCAGTCGGGAAGAAACGAGATCGAGCTGAGGACGGCGTCCGGCACGATCGTCGAGCGCTCGAGCTCGTCCGGCCGGAACTTGCCGGTCCGAACCAGGACGGTCTTCAAGCCGAAGCGCTGGGCGCCGGCGATGTCGGAGTCGAGGTCGTCGCCGACCATCCAGGTCAGCTCCGGCTCCGCATCGAGCGCGGCGACGGCAGCCTCGAAGTAAGCGGGGCTGGGCTTGCCGAGAACGGTCGCCTCGACCTCCGCTGCGTATTCGAGGCCCACGACGAACGCACCGGAGTCGAGCAACGGCCCGCGCGAGGTCTGCCACCAGCGATTCTTGTGCAGGCAGTACAGCTCGGCGCCGAGCTCGAGCTCGCCGAACGCGCGCGCGAGATTCATGTAGCTGAAGACGCGCCCGGTCTCCTCGGTCTCGTCGGCCCCGCCGAGCAGAACGGCCTCGGCTCCGTCGCCGACGAGCTCGAGCCCTTCGAGATCCTCGACGACACCGGCCATGACGAGGGCAAACACGCGCTTCCCGGCCAGCGCCCGGGCGGCGGCCACGGCCGTCGTCTGCAGCTCCGAGTCGTCGAGCTCGATCCCCAGCTGCCGAAGCTCGGCCGCGAGTGCTGCCTGAGCACGAGTCGTGTTGTTCGTCACGAAGCGGAGACGATGGCCGCGTCTGCGCAGCTCCGCGATCGCATCCGCGGCGCCCGGAATCGGCTCGCTCGAGACGTGCAGAACGCCGTCGACGTCGACCAGAATGGCGGCCATGCCCGCCGAGTCTATTCTGACCGCGTGTCTCCGCCACGCGAGTCAGGGCACCGCCCGCGCGAAGGCAAGACCGTTGCGGCCGGATTTCGCGTTACCCGCTCTGTGACCGTGCCCCTCGACGAGATCGGGCTGCGCTTCTCGCGCTCGAGCGGCCCCGGCGGCCAGCATGCGCAGCGGTCGGAGACCCGCGTCGAGGCGGTGTTCGACGTCGAGGCCTCGGCGGCACTCACACCGGTCCAGAAACGGCGAGTCGTCGCCCGCGCCGGGCCGGTTCTTCGTGCGGTCGCCCAGGACGAGCGGAGCCAGTGGCGGAACCGCGAGCTTGCCGTAGAACGGCTTGTCGCCGCCCTGCGTGAGGCCCTGCGAGTGGAGCGGCCGCGCCGGCCGACGACCCCCACGCAGGCCTCGCGCGAGCGTCGTCTCGCCGAGAAACGGCGGCGTTCGGAGGTCAAGCGGCTCCGCAAGCTGCCCTGAGGGCTTGGTTAAGCGTGTGTAAGAACCGGCGGATTCCGGGTACCCCGGTCGCTAACCTGTCCGCGAGCCGTTCCCCGACGCCCAAGGAGCCTCACCTGATGCGAATCCGCCTGATCTGCCTGACTGCGGCCTGTGCGGTTGCAGCCGTGGCCTTCCCGCTCTCGGCCTCCAGCTATCCCCGGATGCTCATCGGCTTCCAGGACGACCCAAGCTTCCGCTGGCGGGACGACCGCTCGTCCGTCTTCGATCTCGCGCAGCAGGCGAACGCGGGGATCGTTCGGACGACCGTGTACTGGTCCCGAATCGCGGAGACGAAGCCCGCGAACGCGACGAACCCGTTCGATCCGGCGTACCGGTTCGACGACCTCGACGAGTTCGTCCGCAACGCCGGGATGCACGGGATGGAGGTCATGCTGACGATCTGGGGCACGCCGGCCTGGGCGAACGGCGGAAAGGGCCAGAACTACGCTCCCACCTCCCCGAGCTCGCTCCAGAACTTCGCCCTCGCGCTCGCGTCGCGCTACTCGGGCCGCTACGCGAGCTACCCGTTCGTGCGGTACTTCACGGTGTGGAACGAGTCGAACCTCGGCCTCTTCCTCTCACCTCAGTACGACGCAAAGGGCAAGCCGGTCGCACCGGCGATCTACGCACGGATGTACCGGGCCGCATATACCGGGATCAAGGCGGGCAACCCCCGGGCGCTCGTCGCGATCGGCGAGACCTCGGCCCGCGGCCGGGACCGGTTCCTGGGACGCAAGGGGACCCAAGAGACGGAGTCTCCGGGCAAGTTCGCCGAGCTGCTCTCGAAGCAGCGCCCGGCCCTGAAGTTCGACGCCTGGTCGCAGCATCCATACCCGACCGACCTGACGCAGAAGCCGAACCAGGTCGTCCGCTGGCCGAACGTCACCCTGTCCCAGCTCCCGCGGCTCGAGAAGTCACTCGACTCGTGGTTCAGGCGGAAAAACATCCCGATCTGGATCACCGAGTACGGGTACCAGACCAGGCCCGAGAACCCGAAGGGCGTGTCGTATTCGACCCAGGCGGCCTATGCGCGGCAGGTCTTGAACATCGCGGCCGGCGACCCGCGCGTGAGGATGTTCATCTGGTTCATCCTTCGAGACGACCCGACCAGCCTGTGGAAGAGCGGGCTCGTCCAGCGCGAGGGCGCGAAGAAGCCCGCCTTCGGAACGCTCGCCGCGCGCGCGAAGGCGCTGGACGGGCGCAGCCCGCAGTTCGTCGTGAGGGCCGGCGTGAAGAACCCTGCCGTCAAGTTCGCCGCGCTCGAGCTCTGGTCACGTTCGGGACGAGGCGCCAAGGTCGGGATGACGATCGCGGTGTACGACGGCCGGAAGGTGATGAAGACGGCGCAGCCGGCATCGACCCTGGGATACGACGGCTGGGTCGCGTTCCGTCTGCCGATCACGACCGTCAAGGGTCACACCTACTACGTGACGATCGACGCCAACGACATCAACGGGAACACCCTCGAACGGTCGATCACGGTCCGGGTGCCGAAGAGCGTCGCCAGGACTCAGAGCGCCGTCAAGCCGACCGTCAAGAAGAAGCCGATCGCCAAGAAGAAGTAGCGCGCCGGGGGTAGTCCGACTGCCCCTGCGCGCTATTCGACGGTGACGGTTTTCGCCAGGTTGCGCGGCTGATCGACGTTCAGGCCGCGCAGCCTGGCGATCCGGTAGGCGAGGAGTTGCAGCGGGAGGACCGCAAGGGCGGCCTGCAGGAACGGGTGCGTGCGCGGCACGTAGATGACGTCGTCGGCGTGGTGCTGGATGTCCTCGTTACCGTCCGTGGCGATGGCGATCACCTTCGCGCCCCGCGCCCGCGTCTCCTGGATGTTTGACACAACCTTCTCGTAGACGTGTGAGTCGGTGGCCACGCAGACAACCGGCGTCTGCTCGTCGAGCAGCGCGATCGGGCCGTGCTTCATCTCGCCGGCGGAGTAGGCCTCGGTCGGGATGTAGGAGATCTCCTTCAGCTTCAGCGCGCCCTCGAGGCAGACCGGCAAGCCGATGTGCCGGCCGAGATAGAGGAAGAACGGCTTGTCGAAGTGGCGCTGCGCGATCTCGTCAATCGGATGGTCGCCGTCGAGGAACGCTGCCATCTTGTCGGGAAGTGACTCGACCTCGGCGAGGAGCCCGGCGATCTCGTCCTCGGGCAGCGACCTGCGCACCTGCGCGAGCTTCAGCGCGATCAGATAGAAAAGCGCGACCTGGGCCGTGAAGGTCTTGGATGCGGCGACGCCCATCTCGAGCCCGGCTCGTGTGTAGAGCACCGAGTCGACCTCGCGGGTGATCTGCGTGCCCATCATGTTCGTGATCGCGACCGTGCGCGCACCCGAAGCCCGCGCCAGTCGCATCGCCGCGAGCGTGTCCGCCGTCTCGCCGGACTGCGAGATCCCGATCACGAGCGTGTCCTTCGACAGGACGGGATTTCGGTATCTCCACTCGCTGGCGATGTCGGGCTCGACCGGAATGCGGGCCCACTCCTCGATCACGTAACGGCCGACGACGCCGGCGTGGTAGGCGGTCCCGCACGCGAGCACGACTATGCGGCGAAGATTCTGAATCTCCAGGTCGGTGAGGCCGAAGTCCTCGAGCTCGAGCCGGCCGTGGCGAATACGGTCGCCGATCGTCTCGCGAACCGACTCGGGTTGCTCGTAGATCTCCTTGAGCATGAAGGTCTCGTAGCCCTGCTTCTCGGCGCCCTCGTCGTCCCAGTCGATCTCGATCTCGTCTCGAAGGATCTCGCCGTCTTCGACCGTCGTGAAGAGAGCGCCTTCGGGCGTGATCACCACGATCTCGTCGTCCTCGATGAGCTGGACGCGCTTCGTCTCGCGAAGGAAGGCGGCGATCGAAGACGCGAGGAACATCTCCCCGTCACCGACACCCACGACGAGCGGGCACTGCCGCCGGGCGCCGACGAGCATGTGCGGATGCTCGTGGTGGATGACGACGAACGCGAAATGACCTTCGATCAGCGCGTACGCCTCGCGGACCGCATCGGGGAGATCGCCCTTGTACGCGCGCTCGATCAGGTGGACGAGCACCTCGGCGTCCGTCTCGGAGCCGAATACGTGCCCCTCGTCGAGCAGCATCTCCTTGAGCTCGCGGTAGTTCTCGACGATGCCGTTCAGGACGATCGCAATCTTGCCGGCGTCGCAACCGGTGAGCGGGTGGGCGTTCTCCTCGGATACCCGACCGTGGGTCGCCCAGCGCGTGTGACCGAGCCCGGTCGACGCTTCCGAGCCGTTCTGCCCGGCCACGTCCTTCAGGAACTGAAGGTTGCCGACCGCGCGGACGTAGTCGAGCCCGCCTTCCTCGCGCAGTGCGAGCCCGGCCGAGTCGTACCCGCGGTACTCCAGACGCTCGAGCCCCTGGAGGAGAAGTGGCTTACAGGCCCGCTGACCGACATATCCGATGATCCCGCACACAGGTCGCTCCCTACGGATTATCGACAGATTTCTTCAAAATGCACTACCAGCTCGGCCTCGTCCCGCCCCCGCATCGAGACGGTCAGCCGAGCTCCTTCGCCACGAGGGCCGCGATCCTAGCACAGAGATCCGCTGCTTCCTGCACATTTTCCGCCTCGGCGAGCACCCTGACGACGGGCTCCGTCCCCGACGGGCGCACCAGGACACGGCCGCGTCCCGAGAGCTCCAGGTTGAGCCGGTCGACCTCGTGTCGCAGATCGTCACTGAACTCCTTGCGTCCGACGCGGACGTTCTCCTTCATCTGGGGGTACCGCTCCATCACGGCGGCTGCCTCGGCGAGCGGCCGACCCCGCAGGGCCCCGCAGAGGAGCAGGGCGCCCGCGAGCCCGTCGCCGGTGACGTGACCGGCGAGATAGATGATGTGCCCTGACTGCTCCCCACCGAGCAGCCCACCCTCACGCTGAAGCGCCTCGAGGACGTAGCGGTCGCCGACGTCGGTGACGACCACCCGGATCCCGCGCTCCTCCATCAGTCGATGGAATCCGAGATTCGTCATCGACGTGACCACGACGAGGTCGACCTCGCGGTCGAGCGCGAGGACGGCGAGGATCTGGTCGCCGTCGAGGGCATCGCCGTTGCCGTCGACCGCGAGCATGCGGTCGCCGTCCCCGTCGAAGGCGACTCCGAGATCGAGGCCCTCTCTCCGGACCAGCTGCTGCAAGGCACTCAGGTCGGTTGCGCCGCACCCGACGTTGATGTTTTGACCGTCCGGCTCGACACCGATGGGGAACACGTGCGCGCCCAGCTGCTCGAAGGCTCGGGGGGCAATCCACGAGTAGGCGCCGTTCGCGCAGTCCACGCCGACCCGGAGGCCGCTCAGGTCGGCGCCGAACCGATCGAGAACAAGGTCGAGGTAGCTCTCGACGGCGACCTCGAGATCCTCGATCCGCCCATGGTCGGCGTCGCGGGGAGGCGAGTCCAGCAACGCCTCGATCGCTTCCTCGTCGGCGTCGGTAAGCTTTCGACCGTCGCGGTCGAAGAACTTGACGCCGTTGTACTCGGGTGGATTGTGGGAGGCGGAGATCACCACGCCAAGGTCGAGGGCGAGCAGGGCGACCGCCGGGGTCGGCAAGACGCCGGCCAGGACTGCGTTGCCACCGACTGAGGCAACGCCGCTCGCAAATGCGCGCTCGAGCTCCCGGCCCGAACCGCGTGTGTCCCGGCCGATGAAGACGGCGCCGCCTCCCGACCAGACCGTGGCTGCCCGGCCCAGCCGCTCGACCAGCTCCGGGGTCAGGTCCTCGCCGACAACACCTCGCACCCCGTCGGTGCCGAAGTACCGGCGCGCCATAGGTGCGGCTAGCGCTTGCTGAACTGGGGCGCTTTGCGGGCCTTGTGGAGACCGGCCTTCTTGCGCTCGACGATCCGTGAGTCGCGTGCAAGGAACCCTTCGCGCTTCAGCACCGTCCGCAACTCCGGGTCGGCCTCGACCAGCGCCCGGGCGATGCCGTGGCGAACCGCACCGGCCTGGCCGCTCGGCCCGCCGCCGTGCACGCGGACGCGGACGTCGTACTTGCCTTCGAGGCCCGCAACACGCAACGGCGCGAGCACCTGCGTGCGGTGGATCAGCCTCGGAAAGTGCTGATCGAGGGTGCGACCGTTGAACCAGGTCGAGCCGTCGCCCGGCCGGAGGATCACGCGTGCGACCGACGTCTTGCGCTTGCCGGTCCCGCGATAGGTCGCTAGCTCGCTCACCGGTTCTCCAATGTCATCTCGCCTCCAGCTTCAACGGCTCGGGACTCTGCGCCGCGTGGGGGTGCTCCGGTCCGGCGTAGATCTTCAACTTGCCCAGCTGGGCGCGACCGAGCCGGTTCCGCGGCAGCATGCCCTTCACCGCCTTGCGCAGGACCTCCGTCGGCCGGCGCTCGAGCTGCTCGCGGAGCGGGCGGCTTCGGAGACCGCCCGGATAGCCCGAGTGGCGGTAGTAGAGCTTCTCGTCGAGCTTCTTGCCGGTGACGTGGATTCGCTCGGCGTTGACGACGACGACGAAGTCCCCTGTGTCTACGTGAGGCGTGTACTGCGGCTTGCCCTTTCCGCGCAGGGTGTCGGCGATGCGCGTCGCCAGACGGCCGAGCGTCTGCCCCTCGGCGTCGACGAGGTACCAGCGGCGGGTGATCTCGCCGGGCTTTGCGTTCCAGGTCTTCTGCATGGTGACGAAAAAGAGCACGCACCTGCGAGGAGGCGCGCGCGAGCCGGAATGCTAGCAGCAAGCCGGCCCTTCGGCGCCCTTCGCCGCCTGTGCTCACCGCAACAGCCGGTGGAGAGCAGCACGGAACTCCGCGGCGCCACCGTGTGCGGGATGGCGGACGGAGGGAGCGCCGGTCGCCTCCTGTGCGAGCCGGCCGACCGCGATGACACGGCGGCCGCGCGCGACCCCTTCGAGGAAGTGAGCCGAGGAGGCCACCTCGTCGCGCGTCGGCCGCCGATTGGTATACGGACGACCGGGGTGATGCGGATGTGTGGGGACGACGTTCCAGAGGAGGACGTCGTCCTCCATCCCGATCTCGGCAAGGACACGGTGAACGATCGTTGCCGACGCCTCGGCCGGGCCCTGCCCCGTGAGCTGCCGCTCGGAGGTGAACGGAATCCCGCTCACCCGCGCTCCGCGGTAGCCGGCGGCCTCGCCGACGAGGACGATCGGCGCCGAGTGACGCGCCTCGAGGTACTCCGCCAGCCGTAGGCGCCGCAGACGCGAGCGGCGGTACTGGTTATACGTGGCGCCGATCCGCGCCCCGGCCAGCTCTTCTACCAGCGTTCCCAGCGGACGACGTCCTCGATCGGCCGGCGGCGCCGGCGCAGCACCTCTTTGCGACGCTCCCCCATCGGCTCGGGAGCGGCGTGACCGACCGTGACGACGCCGACGATCACGAGATCGGCCGGCATCCCGAGCAGCTCCCGCAGGCGGTCGTTGTTCTCCCTCGGGAACAGCCCGAACAGCCCCGCGCCGAGTCCCTCGTCGACGGCGGCGAGGAGGAGGAGCATCGTTGCCTTCCCGGCGTCCACCCACCACCACGGGACCGGCCAGTCGATCTCGGTGCCGTCCTCCTGCAGCTTGTCGGCCTCGCGATACCGGTCGTGGTAGTCCTCCTCGCGCATCGCGACGACGATGTGGACGGGGGCGCGCGAGATCCAGGGCTCGTGGCCGCGCTCGAGGTAGTAGGGCTCGTCGGCCAGCTCGGCGATTCGAGTCCGTGTCGTGGCGTCCGTGACGACGACCATGCGGACGCCCTGGCTGAACCCGCCGCTGGGCGCTCTCCGGCCGCGCGCGACGATTCGCTCGACGGCCGCGCGGTCGACCGGATCCTCGCTGTAGTTGCGCACCATCTTCCGGCGACGGAGAACATCGGCAAACTCCACGGCGGGATGATGACAGTCACGACACTGACGGACGGCGGGCAGGAGCCGACGACGATCGCGGACATGTTGCGCGACTTCCTCGCCGCCGCGAAGACGTCCCTCGACCTCGCCCTGTACGACTTCAAGCTCGGTCCCGGCCTCGAGGAGCTCGTCGTCGACACGATCGCGGATGCAGGCCGTCGCAGCGTCGCCGTCCGGATCGCCTACAACAGCGACTTCCGTGCGCCGATCCCGGTGCCGCCGCCGCCGAAGCTCACGCCCGAGGACATCGCGCGGCTGCCGGTGCCGACGAAGGCGATTGCCGGCATCCCCGACCTGATGCACCACAAGTACGTCGTGCGGGACGCCACCTCGGTGTGGACCGGCTCGACGAACTGGACGAACGACTCCTGGTCGCGCGAGGAGAACGTGTTGGCGGTGGTCGACTCCCGCGAGCTCGCCCACGCGTTCACCCTCGACTTCGAGCAGCTGTGGGCCACCGGGGAGGTTGCCGAGTCGGGCAAGGTCGAGCCTCGCCCGGTTCGCGTGAACGGGATCGAAGTCCGCCCCTGGTTCTGCCCCGGCTACGGCGACGCGCTCTCGCACCGTATCGCCAAGGCGATCGGCCGCGCGCGACGCCGAGTGCGGATCTGCTCGCCGGTGATCACGGCCGCGCCCGTCCTCGCGACGCTGGCGCAGGTAATCGCGGACGCAAAGGTGGACGTATCGGGTGCCGTCGACCAGACGCAGATCGAAGAGGTGCGCGACCAGTGGGGCCCGACCGGCGTCGCGTCGTGGAAGCTGCCACTCCTCCAGCAGGTGATCGGCTCCCGACATTTTGCCGGCAAGCGCTCGACACCCTGGGGGCCGGGGACGGTGCACGACTACATGCACGCCAAGATCACCGTCGCCGACGACGTCGTGTTCCTGGGGAGCTTCAACCTCTCGCACTCGGGCGAGCAGAACGCCGAAAACGTCCTCGAGATCCACGATCCGGCCCTGGCGGAACGCCTGGCCGGATTCGTGGACTCGGTGCGGGCCCGCTACCCGGTGGCAGCGCTTACCCAGCGGTGAGGTAGTTGTGCACCTCTCTGAACCGGATCTCCGGCGGCGCGGGAATGCCGACCTCTTGCGTGTAGGGGCCGATCTGCTCGTCAGCGAAACGCTCGAAGTCCACCTTGCTCTCCCAGACGTCGACGACGCGAATGCCGTCGTCCGTCTGCGCGACCCAGTGGAACAGCCCGCGCGGCGCGCCCTTTCCACCGCGGCTGAAGCCCATCTTCGCGATCACCTCGTCGTACTGCTCGATCGTCGCGCCCGTGAAATCCATCTCGACTGCAACCGCCATTCGTAGCCTCCTTGTCGTGGAATCGCCGGCTGTTGTTCGTGCGAAGCCGCTGGCCGGTTCGATTCGTTGCCGCGACCGACATGGCGGGCGCGGCAGCTGCCGTCGCTGAGGTGCGAACGGTTAGGGAAGGGGGAACACGGGGGGAACCGGCTGTTCCCCCCGTGAAGCGAGCGGAGCGAGCGTCATTCCCACTCGATCGTCGCCGGCGGCTTCGACGAGAGGTCGAGCGCGACTCTGTTCACCGCCGGGATCTCGTTCACGATCCGGCTCGAGATCGTCTCGAGCAGGTCGTACGGAAGCCGTGCCCAGTCGGCGGTCATCGCGTCCTCCGAGGTGACGGCGCGGATCACGATCGGATAGCCGTACGTCCGCTCGTCGCCCTGTACGCCGACCGACCGGATGCCCGGGAGAACGGCGAAGCACTGCCACAGCTCGCGGTACAGCCCGGCCCGGCGGATCTCTTCGAGCAGGATGGCGTCGGCCTCGCGCAGGATCTCGAGCCGTTCGCGCGTGACCTCGCCGATGATGCGTATCCCGAGGCCCGGTCCCGGGAAGGGGTGGCGCCAGACCATCGCCTCCGGCAGGCCGAGCTCTTCCCCCACGCGCCTAACCTCGTCCTTGAACAGCGACCGCAGCGGCTCGACGAGCTCCATCGTCATGTCCTCGGGGAGGCCGCCGACGTTGTGGTGCGACTTGATCTTGGCCGCGACCCCCTCCGTTCCACCCGACTCGATCACATCTGAGTACAGCGTGCCCTGGACGAGGAACGGCGTGCGCCCGAGCCGCGCCGCCTCCTCCTCGAAGACACGGATGAACTCCTCCCCCACGCGCCGGCGCTTTTCTTCCGGATCGGTGATCCCGTCGAGTCGGGCGAGGAACCGCGCAGAGGCATCGATGTGGACGAGCGGCACGTGGAAGTGGCCCTCGAAGGTCTCGACCACCTGCACCGCCTCGTCCTTGCGAAGGAGACCGTGGTCGACGAACACGCACGTCAGCTGGTCGCCGACCGCCTTGTGGACGAGCAGCGCGGCGACCGCCGAGTCGACCCCGCCGGACAGCGCGCAGAGCACGCGCTCGCGGCCAACCTGGGCGCGAATGCGCTCGACCTGCTCCTCGATCACCGCGGCGGGGGTCCAGGTCGGGCGTGCACCCGCGACGCCGTAGAGGAAGTTCTTCAGCACGTCCTGACCGTGCGGCGTGTGGACGACCTCGGGGTGGAACTGGATGCCGTAGAGGTTGCGCTCAGGCGCCTCGAAGGCGGCGATCGGAGTCGACTCGGAGCCGCCTGTGACCTCGGCCCCAGCGGGAGGCGCAGTGACCGAATCGCGATGGCTCATCCAGACGGTCTGCTCCTCCGGCAGGTTCTGGCCTAGCGCTCCGCCCAAGCGGAGCGCAGTCTTGCCGAACTCGGAGACGCCGGTCCGCTCCACGCTCCCGCCGAGCTCCTGGGCCATCAGGTGCATCCCGTAGCAGATGCCGAGCACCGGGACGCCGAGGTCGAAGATCTCGGGGTCGACGCCCGGGGCGTGCTCGGCGTAGACCGACGCCGGCCCGCCGCTGAGGATCAGCGCGACGGGATTCCGCGCGCGGAGCGAAGCGGCCGGGGCCTCGTGGCCGACGAGCTCGGAATAGACGCGCGCGTCCCGCACCCTCCGTGCGATCAGCTGCGAGTACTGCCCGCCGAGGTCGACGACGAGGACGGGTCTGTCTTCCGGGGCCGGCTCAGGGGCCGGGAACGGAAGGACCTCAGCGCCGATAGTTCGGTGCCTCTTTCGTGATCGTCACGTCGTGTGGATGGCTCTCGTGCAGGCCGGCCGCGCTGATCCGCACAAAGCGCGTCTTCTCCTTCATCTCCTCGATCGTCGCCGCGCCGCAGTAGCCCATCGACTGGCGCAGCCCGCCGACGAACTGGTGCAGAACCGTTTGCGCGGGCCCCTTGTAGGCGACGCGACCCTCGATCCCTTCGGGGACGAGCTTGTCGACGTCCTCGACATCGCCCTGGAAATACCGGTCCTTCGAGAATCCGCGGGCCTTCATCGCGCCGAGTGAGCCCATACCTCGGTATTCCTTGTATCGCTCACCCTGGACGAGGATCACGTCGCCGGGCGCTTCGTCGGTTCCGGCGAGGACCGACCCGAGCATCACCGTGTCCGCACCCGCCGCGATCGCCTTCGCGATGTCGCCGGAGTTCCGGATCCCGCCGTCTGCGATCAGCGGCACGTCCGCCGCGGCACATGCCCGGGCGCACTCGTACACAGCGGTCACCTGGGGCACGCCGACCCCGGCGACGACCCGCGTGGTGCAGATCGAGCCGGGCCCCACTCCGGCTTTCACGCCGTCCACACCCGCCGCGATCAGCGCCTCGGCAGCTTCGCGGGTGGCGATGTTGCCGGCGACGAGCTGAACGTCGAACCGCTCCTTCAATGCTCCCGCCATCTCGACGACGCCGCGGGAGTGGCCATGAGCCGTGTCGAGCACGAGCACGTCGACTCCCTGCGCGACGAGCGCGTCGGCACGCTCGAGCGCGTCGGGACCGACACCGACGGCGGCCCCGACGCGGAGCCGCCCCTGCGCGTCCTTCGTCGCCTCCGGATACTCGAGCCGCTTGGAGATGTCCTTGACCGTGATCAGACCCTTCAGCCTTCCATCGGCGTCGACGACCGGGAGCTTCTCGACCTTGTTGCGGTGAAGGATCTGCTCGGCTTCGGCGAGCGTCGTCCCGACGGGTGCCGTGATCAGGTTGCGATTCGTCATCAGCGCGCTGACCGGCTGCGCGGTGTCACGCTCGAACCGCAGGTCGCGGTTGGTGAGGATCCCGACGAGCACGCCGCCGGCATCCGTGATCGGCACGCCGGAGATCCGGTAGTGCGCCATCAGCTCGAGCGCCTGCGCGACGGGCGCGTCGGGCGGCAACGTGACCGGCTCGACGATCATCCCCGCTTCCGAGCGCTTGACCTTGTCGATCTCGGCGACCTGCGCGGAGATGGAGAGGTTGCGGTGGACGATCCCGATCCCGCCGACGCGTGCGAGCGCGATCGCAAGACGGGCTTCGGTGACCGTGTCCATCGCCGCCGAGACGACCGGGATCCCGAGCTCGATCTCGCGCGTCAGGCGCGAACGGGTCGAGACGTCGTTGGGAAGCACCTCGGACTCGGCCGGGACGAGCAAGACGTCATCGAAGGCCAGGCCTTCGCTCGCGAACTTCTCCTCGAGCGCGAGGAGGCGCTCTACCTCGATCCGTCCGAGCTCCAGTCCGTCCAAGGAGGACAGCTTAGCGGTCTGAGGTGACGGTCTCGAGGTCGCTCAGCTCGATCTCGGGACCGAGCCGGGCGGCTTCACGGGGGTCGAACCGGCCGGCGCCGAGCTCCTGGGTGGAGATCGCCCCGGCGGCGACGGCTTCGCGGAGCGTCTCTTCCGGAGGCTTGCCCTCGAGTTGCGAGGCGATGAGCGCGGCGAGCAGGACGTCACCTGCACCGACTGCGGACACCGGCTCGACGTGCGGCGCCACCGCGCGGTAGCGGTGCACCTTCCGGCCCTCGCGCAGCCTCGCGAAGCACCCGCTCTCGTTCGTGACGACGACGTTCCTGGCTCCGAGCTCTGCGATGTGCTCGAGCGCGAAGGCGAAGTCCTGGAGCTCGTAGAACTCCTGCCCGACGAGCGCCTCCGCCTCGCGCTGGTTGGGAGAGACGAGGTACGGCTCTCCTTCCAGCCCGAGCCGAAGCGGCTCGCCCTCCGAGTCGAGCACGGTCAGCACCTGACGGCGGTTCAGGTCGCGGATCAGCTCGCCGTAGAAGGCCGCGTCGACGCCACGCGGCAGCGAGCCGGCGAGGACGACGAAGTCTGCGCCACGAGCGAGGTAGTGGACCTTCTCGAGCAGCGTCTCGAGCTCCTCCGGCGACACGTGCGGACCCCATTCGTTGATCTCCGTGTACGTGCCGACGGTCGGGTCGACAACGGCCGTCGAGGTGCGTGACTCGTCGCCGATCCGAACGAAGTCGTTGAGGATCGCCTCGCCGGTCAGCTCCTCGACGATACGTGTTCCCGTTCGCCCCCCGGCGAGCCCGGTCGCGACGACCGGCACGCCGAGGCGCTTCAGCGCCCGCGCGACGTTGATTCCCTTGCCCCCGGCCAGGGTCAGGCCGGCACTGGCGCGGTGTCGCTGGCCCAGCTGGAGGTTGGGCACGGTCAGCGTGCGATCGATCGCGGCGTTGAGGGTGACGGTGACGATCACGAGAACCAGCCTGCGACGTGGTGCAGCGTGCGGCTCGTGTACCACTCGGATCGGCCGACGAATCCCGGACGGCCGATCGCGCGGGCGGCGACGAGCGGGCTTCGCGCGACCAGCTTCGAGCCAGCGTACACCCGCACCTCTCCGAGACGCTGCCCCGCCTCCACGGGGAGAGATATTACGACCGGAGCGACAACTCGCTCGACGAGGGGCCTGTCGACGCGGACGATGCGGGACACGCTACGGGCGGCGACGAGGCCCAGTGCCCGGCGGCCGTATGGCGCGAGAGCCGTCGCGTAGATCCGCTCCGCAGAGATCAGGTCGACGGTCCGGTAGCGCGAGATGCCCCACTCGAGCAACTCCTCGAGGTCGGCGTTTCGGGTCTCACGGCTCGGCGAGCCGAGCAGCGTGGCGTAGATGGTCACGCCGCGCCGGCGCGCTGCGGCAACCTCGGACCACCCCGCGGCGCCGGTATGCCCTGTCTTGACGCCGAGCACGCCGGGAAAGCGACCCAGCAGGTCGTTCCAGGTTCTCAGCGTCCGCCCACCCGCGATCGTGGCGCTCGACTGGCGGACGATGCTCCGGATCACAGGGTTCTTCATCGCAATGCGGGCGAGACGCGTGACGTCGTGAGCGCTCGAGTAGTGGCCCGGTGCGTCGAGGCCGTCCGGATTGACGAAATGGGTGTCGCCGAGCCGTAGCCTCTCCGCCTCGGCGTTCATCATCGCGACGAAGGCCGACTGGCTGCCGCCGACGTGCTCCGCCAGCGCGACCGCGGCGTCGTTCGCGCTCTGGATCAACGCCGCCTCGACGAGCTCACGGACGGTCAACTGCTCGCCCCGGCGCAGATAGATCGAAGACTCGCCGACCGCTGCTGCGCTCCGGCTGACGGTGACGACGTCGTCGAGCCGGGCGTGCTGCAAGGCGACGAGCACCGTCATCAGCTTGGTGATGCTCGCGATCGGCAGCCGTTCTCGGTCGTGGCTGTGAGCGAGGACCTCGCCCGTCGTTCCGTTCTGGACGACATAAGCCCGGCCGGTGACCTGCGGCGCGCCCGCAAGCGCCGTCGGGGCCGAGAGCAGGAGGGCCGTCGCGAGGAGCCCCAGCCGACGTAGCGTGGGGGAACCCGTGGTTCCCCGACGGACCCCCTCCTTCGCCACGCGTGACGTATCGCTCTTGCGCTCCGGCGAGAGCGCGGTCTCGCCTCCGCGCGCGGCACGGCGACGCACCATCAGCCTCGCACCGCCCCCGTCTCTGCCACCAGGGGCGCGCCTCGATCTCCGGAACGCATCCACGGCTACTTCACGCGGACTTGCTCGCCCGGAACGAGGGCGGTGGGTTCGACCCCCGGATTGAGCCTGAGCAGGGCATCGACCGTCGTCGCAAACCGGCCGGCGATCCCCCCGAGCGTGTCGCCGCTCCGAATCACGTAGTACCGCTTTGCCGTCGACACCGCAGGGGACAAGCTCTTCGCCGAGCTCGACCGCGTGGTCACCTGCGCAGTCGACGTTCCCGCTCCCGACGAGTCCGAGCGGAGCGTCGAGCGGACGACGAGGGCGACCGCGGTGACTGCGAGCAGGAAGACGACCGGCGCGAGGTACCGCGCGATCCTGCCCGCAGACCCGTGAGGCAGCGACCGCCGGCGCAGACCGAGCCAGGGTGCTCGTCGCTCTACCAGCCCGACACCCTCCACACCTCGTGGCTCAGTCGAGCCGCCTCGGCGGCGGCTGCCGTTCGCCAGTCGTCCTCCGCGTCCCGGAACGCGTAGATGACCGACCGGGAGGCGTTGACCAAGGCGCTCGCAGGGCCGCTCGTGAACGCTCGCGCGATATCGGCAGGCGTCGCCCCCTGGGCACCGAGCCCGGGAAGGAGGAGGATCGCCTGCGGCAGCAGCCGTCGGGCCTCGCTGACCGCCCGCGGGTGGGTCGCTCCGACCACCGCGCCGACGCTGGACAGGCCGCACTCGCCAACCAGCTCCTCGCCGAGCTCCTGGACGAGCATGGCGACCTGCTGCCAGAGCGGACGACCGTCCGAGAGCGTCAGGTCCTGGACGTCGATGCTCCCGGCATTCGAGGTCTTGACCAGGCAGAACAGCCCCCCGCCGCTCCGCCTGCACGCAGCGACGAACGGCTCGAGGGAGTCGCGGCCGAGATAGGTGTTCACGGTCAGCGCGTCCGCGACGGGGTCGCGCCCCTCGCCCGCTTCGAGGTAGGCGTTCGCGTAGGCGCGCGCGGTCGAGCCGATGTCACCCCGCTTCCCGTCGACGATCACGAGCAGGCCGGCTGCACGCGCGTAGCCGGCCACGCGCTCGAATGCGGCGATCCCGTCGCTGCCGAGCACCTCGAAGAACGCGAGCTGGGGCTTGACCGCCACCACATACGGCGCGACCGCGTCGACGATCCCGCAGCAGAACCGCGCGAACGCCTCGGCGGCGGCCGGCCGGCCGATCTGGGCGTCGCCACGCAGCTCGAGCGGAAGGAGATCGAGGACCGGATCGAGCCCGACGACGAGCTGGCTGCCTTTCTGCTCGACTGCCGCCGCCAGCCGGTCGGCAAAGACGGTGGTCGCGACGGCGGCGCCAGCTTCCATCACCGACAGGGTAGTCGCCGCGGACCCTGACGGTACGAGGGCCGCGCCACCGTCACGACGCGGCCCTCGACTCTGTGTGGAGAAGCGCCTCGGCCCTACGAGCCGCGAACAGCCTGCTTGAGCCCGCTCCCCGCGGTGAACTTCGGCACGGTTGCCGCCGGGATGTGCACCTTCTGGCCCGGATTGCGGGGATTCACGCCCATGCGCGCCTTGCGATCGGACGTTGCGAACTTGCCGAATCCGGTGAAGTTGACCTGATCCCGACGCTTGAGCGCGTCAGTGATCGTGTCGAGGACGGCGTCGACGGCCTGCCCTGCCTCGCGGCGGTTCAACCCGCTCTTCTGGGCAACCGCATCCACGAACTCTTGCTTCGTCACCTAGCTCCTCCTCTGGACGGTTGGGTCACGGGGCGGAACCTAGCAGCCTTGGTCATTCCGCTCAACCATGCGGCTTCGCAGCAGCCAACCGCCCCTCGACGATTTCGGCCGCACGAAACAGCGGGTGCAAGCGCACGCCGAGGCGCGCGAGGGCATCGACACCGCCCTCTTCCCGGTCGATGACACAGACGGCCGTGCGGCATTGGAGACCAGCTTGGCGCAAGGCCCGGACGGCATCGGCGGCCGCACCGCCCGAGGTGACGACATCCTCGATCAGCACGACGAGCTCGCCCGAGACGAACGCACCTTCGAGCCGATTCGCGGTTCCATGCGCCTTCTGCTCGCCGCGCACGATCAGGAACGGCAGCCGGGACGCGAGCGAAGCGGCCGCCGCCAGCGCAACGGCCCCGAGCTCCGGCCCTGCAAGCCGGACCGCGTCGGGCTCCACGTCCGCGACCTTGCGAGCGAGACTCACCCCCAGCGCCTCGAGCAGCTCGGGGATCGTCTCGAAGCGGTACTTGTCCAGGTAGTAGCTGGAGCGCCTGCCCGAGCGGAGGACGAAATCCCCTTCGAGGTAGGCATGCTCGCGCACCGCCGCGAGCAGCGCGTCGTCCTCCACCTAGTGCGCCTTCCGGCGATGCTTCCGGGCTTGTGGGTCGCTAGCACCAAGCGATGCAAGGACGCAGGGAGCGCCCATAGCAGAGGCTATGGGCGCGACTGAGGACGAAGCAGCGCGCCGTGTGATAGCGGGCCAGAAGCCGGAGGGCATTGCTGGTAGGCGCACTAACGCGCAGCCTCGAGGATGCGGTGCGCGAGCGACAGCACGGTCGCCGCCTCGGGTGAGCCCTCGGTCAGCGAGATCATCGAGCCGTCCTCGAAGTAGACGTCGACGCGCTCTCGCCGGCGCGCGACGTGCCGCCGGTAGAAGATCGTGCCCGCGAGCGAGCCGGCCGTGAGCAGAAACCCCGTCAGGACCTTACGCCGCGGCATCGACTTCCCCGCCGCCTCCGGCTCCCTTGCGCGCAGCCCGCTTCGGCTTCGGCTTCTCGCCCGCGGAGATGCTCCGCAGGCAGCTCTTCAGGTCGTAGAAGACGAGCCCGACCGTCGGCTCCGGACCGGTCGTCGCCGCGATCGTGCGTTGCTCGTCGCGAACGACGAACACGCTCCCGTCCCGCGTCGAGACCTCGAGCTGGGCGAGGACACGGTCGCCGTCGTCGGAGACGCGACCGGCCGCGGCAATCAGCTCGCGAGCCGTGCGTCCGAGCTCCGCGGACCGGGACTCGTCCAGTGTGGAGGCGATCGCGGCGCCCTCTTCGTCGAGGATGACGGCGGCCTCGATCTGGGACGAGATCTCGGTCAGATCGGCTAGGGCTTGCGCCGCGTCCATCGGCGCGAAACGCTAACACAGTGAAACTTCGGCGCACCTTTGCGAAGTTCTTCTCCGACCGCGGCACCCACCTCGCCGCGATGATCGCCTACTTCGCCCTGCTCTCCTTCGTCCCCCTCCTCTTTCTCGCCCTTGCCCTCCTCGGGTTGTCAGGCCGCGCCGACGAGTCCAGCTACTTCGTCACCGAGCTGCAGCGGATCTTCCCGGACGCCTCGATCTCGAGCATCGTCTCCGTCGTCCGAACGATCCAGAAGAACGCGACGTCGCTCGGCCTGGTCGGCGGAGCATTCCTGCTCTGGTCGTCCCTGTCGCTCTTCAGCGTGCTCGAATCGGCCTTCAACATCGTCTACGGAAGGCCGAACCGCACATTCCTGCACGGCAAGGCGCTCGCGGTCGTGTTCATGCTCGCCTCGCTCGTCACGCTCTTCGCGGGCCTCCTCGTCGGCGGCCTCGGTGCCCACCTGCTGAATCGCTTCGCGCCGGGCTTCCTCGGCAACACCTATGTCGCGTATGCCCTGTCCGTCCTCGTCTCGGCGGTCGCGGTCTTCATCTTCCTCGTCTCCGCCTACCGGTACCTGACGAACACGAGACTGAGCGTCCGGGACGTGCTGCCCGGTGCGATCGTCTCCACCGTGGCGCTGGCGGCGACCTTCCAGGCGTTGCCGATCTACATCGGCCTCTCGAAGCACGTGCCCGCCGCGCAGGCTCTCGGCGGCCCGGCGCTCCTGCTCATCTGGCTCTACGTGATGGCGAACGTGATCGTGTTCGGCGCCGAGGTCAACTTGCTGCGCGCGCAGCGCTGAGGGCTCCTCGGAGCGCCGCGGCCGCGCCCGCGCGGTGGGAATGCGCCCGCTTCCAGGAGTCGCCGAGCTCGGCGACGGTGCGGTCCTCTCCGTCCGGGACGAACACGGGGTCGTAGCCGAAGCCCTGGGAGCCTCGAGGCTCGATCGCGATCCGACCCTCGAGCGTCCCGGCTCCGGAGAGCTCGTTCCCGTCGGGCGCGATCGCAACCAGCTCGCAGACGTAGCGGGCGCGGCGGTCCTCGACTCCGTCGAGCGCAGCCAACAGGGCCTCGATCCAGTCCTCCGACCAGCGGGCCGAATTGATCCCCGGCCCCCAGTCGAGCGCCGCGACCTCGATCCCCGAATCTTCTCCGAGCATCCAGTCCGACGCCGGCCCGACCATGCGTCCGTACCGAGCCTTTGCCTGGGCGTTCTCCGCGTAGGTCTCGCCCGTCTCGGGCGGGTAGCCGTCCGCCTCGAGCAAGCGGATCGTCCAGCCGGGCAGCGCCGCCTCGAGCTCCAGCCGCTTGTGCTCGTTGCAGGAGCAGAGTGTCGCCCGAATCTCTAGTTCTGCCAGCGGGCCACCTCGACCTGCGGAAGCGACGAGACGGCGTCGAGCGCCTGTGTCCGCGCGGAGCGGTCCAGGCGAAGCTCGATCTCGAGGCGCTGGCCGTCACGGCGCAGAGCAAGCAGGTCGCCGACGCGCTCGAGCGCGTTGAGCACGTCTCCGCTGGCCGCTCCCTCGCCGAGCTCGATCACCATCCGGGTCGCGGCCCGCTGCGGGATCATCCGTTCCTTCAACCACTCGAGCGGCCGCAGGCTGAGCATTGCGCCGGCGGTTGCGAGCACGGCGCCCTTCCAGTAGCCGGCACCGGCCGCCATGCCGATCGCGCCGACGAGCCACAGGCTTGCAGCCGTGGTCAGGCCGCGAACGGTGAAGCCCTGCCGGAAGATGACGCCGGCGCCGAGGAACCCGATCCCGGTGACGATCTGGGCGGCAACCCGGGAGGGATCGAAGCTGACCGTGTTCCCGTCGAAGAAATCGCTGAAGCCGTAGGCGCCGACGAGCGTGAACAAGGCAGCGCCCACGGAGACGAGCATGTGCGTGCGCAGGCCCGCAGCCTTCTCGTCCAACTCGCGCTCGAGCCCGATCACCCCGCCGAGCCCGGCCGCGACCAGGAGGCGCAGGAGCGTCTCGACCCAGCCGAGCGTGGGCAGCTCAGCCACGAGGCGCGTCGACTGCCTCCTGCTGGGCGATGGCGATCAACCCGATTCCCTTCGCGGCCAGCTCGAGCAGCTCGTCGAGCTGGTCGCGGCGGAACGGCACCCGCTCGGCCGTGGCCTGGACCTCGACGAGCTCGCCCTCACCCGTCATCACGACGTTCAGGTCGACGTCCGCAGTCGAGTCCTCGGAGTAGTCCAGGTCGAGCAGGATCTCGCCGCCGACGATCCCGAGAGAGACCGCCGCCACCGAGCCCGGCATCGCCTTCGACAGCCCGAAACGGTCGAGCGCGCGGCGGGCCGCGACCCAGGCGCCGGAGATCGCCGCGCAGCGGGTACCGCCGTCGGCCTGGAGGACGTCGCAGTCGAGCCAGAGCGTGCGCTCGCCCAGGGCCCTGAAATCGGTCACCGCGCGCACGGCGCGGCCGATCAGGCGCTGGATCTCGACCGTGCGGCCTTTCTGCCGGCCGGACGAGGCTTCGCGTGCCGTCCGCTGGCCCGTCGAGGCCGGCAGCAGCGAGTACTCGGCGGTGATCCAGCCCTTGCCCTGTCCGGCCATCCAGCGCGGCACGCTCTCCTCGACGGACGCCGTGCAGAGCACGCGGGTCTTCCCCTGCGCGAACAGCGCGGAACCGTGTGGCTGCTCGAGGTAGTCGGGGACGATCTCGAGCGGCCTGATCTGGTCGTGCCTGCGCCCGTCCGCTCGACTCACGCGGCCGCCTTCTCGAGCTCCGCGAGCTCCACGCGCTCGACCTCGTCGATCGGCAGCTGCAGGAAGCGAGCCCCGGTGACCCGGAAGACCTCCGCGTCCCCCGTGGTCATGAAGCGATACGCGCCCTCCCGGTCCGGCTCGTTCTCGATTCCCTTGCGGGCGAGCGTCTCCGCCACCTCGCGCGCCGTCTCCTCCGCGGAGAACACGAGCGTCACGCCACGGCCGAAGACGCGCTGGAAGATCGGCCGGATCAGCGGGTAGTGCGTGCACCCGAGAACGACCGTGTCCACATCGGCCTCCTTCAGCGGCTCGGCGTACTCGCGCACGGCCTCGACCGTCTGCGGCCCGAATGGATCGTCGCTCTCGATCAGCGGGACGAGTCGCGGGCAGGCGACGGAGGTCATCCGAACCCCCGCGTCGAGCGTCCGGACCAGCTGCTCGTACCTCCCGGCGTCGACGGTGAGCTGCGTGGCGAGCAACCCGATCCGCCGGTTGCGGGTCGCCTGGACCGCGGCGTGCGCTTCGGGCGTGATCACCCCGACGACCGGAACGGATAGCGATTCCTGCAACCCGGGCAGGGCGGCGGATGTCGCGGCGTTGCAGGCGACGAGGATCAGCTTCACCCCCTGGCCTTCGAGGTACGCGCCGATCTCGTGCGCGAACTGGGCGACCTCACGGAGCGGGCGCGGCCCGTACGGCAGTCGTGCGCCGTCGCCCAGGTAGACGAAGTCCTCGTGCGGCATGGTGACGAGGCACTCGTGCAGGACGGTCAGACCGCCCATGCCCGAGTCGAAGACGCCGACCGGACGCGAGTCCACGCGGCAGAGACTACTGCGTGGCGGGTGAGACTCATCCTGTCTCGCGCTCACTATCCTCGCGGCATGGCGGTGATTCGAATCGGAACCTGCAGCTGGGCCGACGAGGGCCTCGTCAAGCGGTGGTATCCCCGCGGCGTCTCGTCGCCGACCGCACGTCTCGCCTACTACGCCGAGCGGTTCGACACCGTCGAGGTCGACTCGCCCTTCTACCACCTCCCGTCACCCGAGACGGCCGCGAAATGGGCCGAGCGGACACCCGACGCCTTCGTCTTCCACGTGAAGGCGAGCGGCGAGATGACCGGCCACCGCGAGGCCGACCGGGAAGCATCGTTCACCGCGTTTCGCGAGGCGCTTGCGCCGCTCGAGCAGGCCGGCAAGCTCCGGGGTGTCCTGCTCCAGTACCCACCCCGGTTCGTGAAGTCGCGCGACGCGCTGGACGAGCTCGCCGCGGTCGCGGCGCTGCTCGATCCGCTCGTTCCGCTGATCGAGTTCCGCCATCGCTCCTGGGTGGACGAGGACGAGCGCGCCGGGACCTTTTCCTTCCTCGAGCGCCACGGGCTCGCCTACGTGTCGGTCGACTCGCCGCGCACACGGGCCAGCAACGTGCTGCCGAGGATCGCCGCCGCCACGCATCCGGTCGCCTACGTGCGCTTCCACGGGCGCAACTGGCGAACCTGGAATCTGAAGGGCAAGACCTCGGCGGAACGGTTCGACTGGCTCTACGACCGCGAGGAGCTGGCGGACTGGGTCGAGCCTCTCGCAGAGCTCTCCCGCCAGGCCGAAGAGGCGTATGCGCTCTTCAACAACAACCGGTACGACTACGCCCCACGGAGCGCGCAGGTGCTGCGCGGGCTGCTCGACGAGCGCGAGATTCCGGCCGTCGGCGGGACCGAGCCTCCGGCGACGGGCCAGTTAGAGTTCGGCGTGTGAACGCGTCACTCGCCTCCGGCTCGCTCCCGCGGGGGAAACCCATGTTTCCCCCGCGTACCCCCTTCTTTCAGAGGCCAACTCTGCTGGGGGAACCTCCCGGTTCCCCCGGGCCCCGTCCCCACGTTCATCGAGCGAATCTCGCTCGATGAACGTTCTCGCCGTGATTCACGGCGCGAATTGCCGATCCGGCGTGTTCGGCGAAGCCGCCGAGGAGGCGGGGCATCGACTCGAGGAGTGGAGTCTCGCCTGGGGCACGCCTCCACCTCGCCCGATCGACGACTACGGCGCGATCCTCGTCCTCGGCGGCTCGATGCACGCCGACCAGGACGATCGCCACCCGTGGCTGCGCGAGGAGAACCTCTTCATCGAGCGTTTGCTCGATCGCCGTGTCCCCATGCTCGGCGTCTGTCTCGGCGTACAGCTGATCGCGAAGGCCGTGGGCGCGTCGGTCCACCCGCTGGCGGCCGGTCCGGAGATCGGCTGGGTGCCCGTCGAGCTGACGGAGGCTGCGGCCTCGGATCCGCTCTTCTCACCCCTGCCGGCCGGCTTCGAGGCCTTCGCGTGGCACTACTACACGTACGACGTTCCGGCCGGAGCCGAGGAGCTCGCGCGGAGCGCCTGCTGCAACCAGGCATTCCGGCTCGGCGACGCCGCGTGGGGCATCCAGTTCCACGCGGAGGTCACGCTGCAGACCGTGCACAGCTGGCTCGCCGACAAGGAGGAGTTCCCGCTCGACCTCGATCGCGACGCGCTCGCCGACGAGACGGAACGCCGGATCGCCGAGTGGAACGACTTCGGCCGCTCCCTCTGCGGCGGCTTCCTCGGGGTCGCCGAGCGCTCGACCGTGCCCGCGTAGAGCCTCAGCGCTCGGCCGGCAAGTCCGAGTGGCGCGACCACTCGTGCCACGAGCCCGGGTAGTTGCGCGCGGTGTAGCCGGCGAAGCGGAGCGCCATCGACGCCAGCGCCGAGCGGGAGCCCGAATGGCAGTAGGCGACGATCTCGGCGCCCTGCGGAAGGCCGACGATCGCGCGGATCTCGTCGGCAGGAAGCGGGGTACCCGGGCCGGCGAACAGACGCTCGACCGGGACATGCCGGGCGCCGGGAATGTGGCCCTGGCGAGGGTCGCACGGATACCCCCCCTTGCCGCTGAACTCGTCGTCGCGACGCACGTCGAGGATGGTCAGCTCGGGGTCGGTGAGCCGGCCGCGCAGCTCTTCGAGCGTCGGCACGGCATCGAGCCGCGGGTCCAGCTCGATCCGGTTCTTGTCCAATTCCACCACCCCTTTCGCAAGCTCGCCACGCCACGCAGCGATGCCGCCGGCCATCACCGCCACCGCCGGGTGGCCCGCCAGCTCGGCAAGCTGGGCAGAGGAGGCCGCGCCGATCCCGTCCCCGCGGTCGTACAGCACGAGCCGCTCGCTGCCCGTCACCCCGTGACGGCGCAGGCGCAGTCCGACCTCCGCGGCCAGCTCGTCCAGCACCTCCCGGTCGGTGACCGGTGCGGGCGAGCCGAGGACGAGCGGAATCGACCCGGGGATGTGACCCCGCATGTGTGCGTTCGGGCCGCGCACGTCCGCGAGCAGCAAGCCCGCCTCGCCGAGATGCTCGGCGACCCAGGCGGGGTCGACAACGGGTGGTAGGTCGGTCATAGCTCACCCAGGAACGAAGTGACGATTCGGTTGAACTCGGACGGGCACTCCATGCTCGGAACGTGCCCGCAGCCTTCGAGCTCCTCGAGGCGGCCGTTGGGCGCCGACGCGGCGAGCGCTCTCGGGATCTCGACGGGGATCAGCGGGTCGTCCTCGCCGGCCACGACAAGCAGCGGAATCCTGCTCGTGACCGCCTCGGTCGAGTCCAGGCGGTCGCGGATCGCCTCGACGGCGCGCACGAGGTCGTCTGGATCCTGCTCGGCGGCGATCCGATGCGCCCGCTCGACGACCGCCGGATCTGCCGTCTCGGGAAAGAACGCACGTCCGGCAACCTCCCACAGGCCTTCGCCGCCGCGAGCGCGGGCCGTCTCGATCCAGTGCTCGCGAAGCGGTCGCTTCTCCGGCGGGTCGGCGTCGGCGCGGGAACCGACGAGGACGATTCCCTCGAGGCGCTCGGGTGCGAGACGGGCGATCGCGCCGGCCGTGTAGCCGCCCATCGACGCGCCGACGGCGACGAACCGGCCCGGAACCTGCTGGAGAACGCCGAGGGCCCATTCGTCCGTGCTCGAGCCGAGGTCGTACAGCTTCGGAGCGACCACCTCGTGGCCGGCGAAGGCTTCCACCTGTGGCTCCCACATCCGCTCGTCGAACGGCAGCGCGTGCAAGAAAGCGATCTTCATCTCGGCAGGGCGGCGACGATCTCGAGCTCGGCCCCGACCGAGGGCCGCTCCGAGGCCCCGGCGAGCCATTCGTCGATGTGCGACGGGAGCTCGATCCCGAGCAACTCGCGAGCTCGAACCACCCACGGCAGGTACGCGATGTCGACGAACGGCTGATGACCCAGGTCGAGCGCGGCAATCCGCTCCTCGAGCCGGTTCGCCTCACCACGACGGGCGGCGTAGTAGTCGTCGCCAAGCAGGTCGTCGAAGCGATGCACGATCAGCCGGGCGAGCGCACGCTCTCCCGGATCGACCGGCAGCAACGCGGGCTCCGGATAGCGCTCGTCCAGGTACTCCATGATCACCTCGGACTCGGGGAGGACGAAGGCTCCGTCCTCGAGCACCGGCACCTTGCCGAGTGGATTCTTCTCGTAGAGCAAGGCAGGGCGATCCGCGAGGTCGATCGTCACGGTCTCGTACTCGACATCCTTCTCGGCGAGGACGATGCGCACGCGCGCGCAGTAGGGGCAGCGGTCGGCGTCGTAGAGGGTCAGCATGGGCGGGAGCTCAGCCTACCCCCCGAGCTTCTGGCCGGGCGCCGCCGGCTTCGCCGGCGGCGCTTCCACCCCGAGCACCGTGGCGATCTGCCGGACAAGCTCGTCCGGCGCCGGCAGCTCGTCCGGCGACCGCGCGGTTCTCGCCACCTCGCGCACACGGGTGGGGTCGGCGCCGGTCAACCGCTGAGCAACCGTCGGGTTCGCGGCGAGCGCAATCACGTCTCCCGGGGGCAACGGGCCGAAGTACTCGGGCAGCGATGCGTACTCGTCGGCAACCCCACCCCGGTCCCAGAGGGCATAGCGAACGACCGCGCCCTCCTCGATTCCGAGCGTGAGCACGATCGCGCCAGTGGCCAGCGAAAGCTCGCGGCCGAGGCGTCGCAGCGCTTTCGGATCACGGTTGCAGAGCTCGTCGTCCACTCGCGTCCAGCCGTTCCTCGGGGCCGAGACGACGGTCGACCTGGAGCGACCGATCCTCGGCACGAACTTGGTGACCGCCCGCTCGACCGACTCCCGGTCGTCCGTCTGCAGGTACACCGCACCACTCGACGGCAGCCGTTCGTCCGCAGCGAGCCTCGCCTCGAGTTCTCCCAGGTCGGTCGCGAGGTAGTACTTGTCGTCCTCGAAGCCGAGCCGCCTCCAGACCGCCCGCCCGATTGCGTTGTCAGCCTGCACGTCGAGGGTGATACGGGTCGCGCGACGGTCCTGGCCCTCGCGCACCGCCTCGCGCAGCAGCAGCTTCAAGACGCCTCGCCTGCGGGCGCGCGGGCGGACATGCGCGAAGACGACGTACCACACGTTGCCCTCGATCGTGTGCGCGCGAACCGCACCGGTAACGCCCTCGTCGTCTTCGGCGATGCAGACGATGCCGCGGCCGCCGATGTCCGCGGCGACGTCCCGCCACTCCTCCTCCCAGGTCTCGACGAACTCGGGCGGAGCGGGGATCTCTGCCTCGAACTCCTCCCAGAGCTCGCGCAGAACCGGCTCGTCCGCCTCGGTCGCGCGCCTCACATTCACGTCCCCACCACCCGCAACCCGGTCAGAAGGTAGTGGGCCGTGAGGTTCTGGAACGGGTCGAAGCGCTCACCGATCGCGCGCACGTCGACATCACCATAGAAGGCCGCGACGGCCTTGCGCAGGCCGAGGTCGCCGGCCGGCCAGGCCTGCGGTCGGGCGAGATGGCGCGCCAGGAACCAGTCCGCCGTCCACTCGCCGAGGCCGCGTTGCGCGACCAGCCTTGCCTTCACCTCGTCGTCGGGCAGGTCGGCGAGCCGGGCGAGGTCGAGCTCGGACCGCGCCAGGGCGATCACATACTCCGCCTTCCGCCGGGAGAAGCCGACGGCGACGACCTGCTTCTCGCGGGCCCGCGCGAGCCGTTCGCGAGTCGGAAACGCATAGGCATGCTCGGCGCGCTCACCGAATCGCTCGATCAGCCGGTTGCGGATCGCGAACGCGGCGAAGAGTGAGACCTGCTGCGCGGTGATCGCGCCGACGAGCGCCTCGAACGGATCCGAGGCGAGCGGCGGGCGAAAGCCCGCGATCCGGCCCGCGAGGCGACGCACGACCGGATCGGCTGTCCTCGCCCATGCAGCGAACGCGTCGAGATCGAACGGTCCACCGAGCAGCGTTCGAATCTCTGTCTCGATCTCCGCGTCGAACGGCTCGACCTCCACCCCGCCGGGCGCAGCCTCGATCCGCACCTCACGTCCGCCGACGACTCGATGGAGGCCGCCCTCGTGCCAGAGGTTGGCGAGGTCGGGCCCGAACGCCCTGAAGCGCTCCGTCGAGACCTCGAAGTCGTAGGGCTCGGGCAGCGCGAGCAGCGACACGACGTCATCATTGCTGCGTGACGGCGGGTGGCTCGTCGATTCCCGAAGTTCAGGCGCTCCTGCGAGTACTCGCCACAGGTCGCCGCCGAGCGGCCGAGATCGGGACGGCGTTCGGCGATGGAGCGCTGGCGATCGTTGGAGGGCTCGCTCCGGGCGGCACCCTCGTCACCGTCGACCTCGACGGTGCGCGCGTCCGAAGCGCCAGGGAAACGCTCTCCGGAAGGGACGACGTAACCGTCCTCGAGGGAGATTGGCGCGCAGTGCTACCGCCGCACGGGCCGTTCGACTTCGTGTTCGTGGACGCGCACTCCGCGAAGGCCGATCCGGCCGTTCTCGATTTGCTGGAGCCCGGGGGCGTAGCGATCGTCGACGACCTGACTCCGGGCCGCACCGGCCCGGACCCGGTTCGCGCCTTCTGGCTGGCGAATCCGCGACTCGCCGGCGTCGAGATCATGACCACCCCCTCGACGGCGGCGATCGTTGCCGCACGCCTCGCGAGGGAGCAGTGATAGACCTCTGGTCTGTCACTGCTCCTCGGGCGGGCGAGCAGGTTTCTAGACGAGCGCGGCGGCGATCTCGTGCAAGTCGTCGAACCACTCGTAGGCCACACCCTGCTCGTCGAGGAAGGCAGCGAGGCCGCGGCGGGCGAAGACCCGGTCGGCGGAGAGCGCAACGCAGCGGTCGGAGTAGCCGTCACCGGCGTAGACGAGCGGTCCGTCGGCCGGAACCAGCGCGCGCTTGCACGACTGGCCGCAGACCTCGCAGATCGACTCGTCCTGCCAGGTCACGCGCCAGCCGTCCGGGCGCGCCTCCACGTGGTTCGCGAGGAGCCGCAGCGAGACGCCCTCCCGCGCCAGCACCGGATCGATCAGCTCGTGGAAGCCGCTCGAGACGACGAGCGGATCGAAGCGGTCGACGAGCTCGGGCAGCCCCGGCCGAACGACCACGTTCTCGACCACCCAGCCGACGACGTCCTCGAGGGGTGCAGTCACGGTGGCGAACTGGCGCTCGATCTCCTCGTGGAGCGTGATCTCGCCCGCGAAGAGCTGGTTGCCGAGGCGCTGGCATTCCTCCCAGTCGCCGAAGTGCTCGAGCACCGCGATGAGCGAGTCCCGCTCGGTCACGGTCCCGTCCCAGTCGAGGACGAGATTCAAGGAATCAGAGGTGTGATGTGACCCCGGCGGGATCTTCGTCGTGGCTGGTCGCGCCGCGCTCCTCGTACCAGGAGTACATGTAGGTGCCGTCGTCCAGCTCGCCGGCGAAGGCGGTCAGGCGCAGCGGATGGAACGTGTCGCACATCACCGCCAGCTCGTGCGTCTCGGTCATCCCGATCGACTTCTCGGCCAGACCCGGATGCGGCCCGTGCGGAATCGCCGACGGATGGAGGGTGACCGAGCCGACGTCCACCGCCTTCCGCGAGGAGAAGTTCCCGGAGACGTAATAGATCATCTCCTCCGAGTTCAGGTTCGAGTGGTGGTACGGGATCGGGATCGCGAGCGGGTCGAAGTCGAGCTTCCGGGGGCAGAACGAGCAGATCACGAAGTTGCGTCCCCCGAAGGTCTGATGCGAGGGCGGCGGCATGTGGATCCGGCCGGTGATCGGCTCGAAGTCGTTGATGTTGAACGTCCACGGGTAGACGTATCCGTCCCAGCCCACGAGGTCGAACGGGTGGTAGTCGAGGACGTAGGTCTGGTAGCCGTCGCGGACACGCACCTTGACGACGTGCTCACCTCGATCACGGTGGGTGTGGAGCTCGACCGGCGGATGGATGTCGCGGTGGTAGTACGGCGCGTGCTCGAGGAGCTGGCCGTACTCGTTCCGGTACCGGCGGGGGATCTCGATCAGGCCCGGCGACTCGAAGACGAGGTGTCGCTGGGGGCCTTCGGCCGCAAAGCGGTAGGTGGTTCCACGCGGGACGACGACGTAGTCGCCCTCCCGGTAAGGGACGTCGCCGAAGATCGTCTCGAGCGTCCCCGTCCCCTCGTGGACGAAGATCACCTCGTCGCCCTCGCCGTTCCGGTAGAAGAAATCCATCGGCTCGCTCGGGCGGCACAGCGAGATCTCGACGTCCTCGTTCCACATCAGGAGCCGGCGGCCGCCGATCGCATCGCCCTGCTCGGGGACGTCCCACGTGCGGAAATGGCGGTGCGCATGGGTCTCGGGCACCCACTCCTCGCGCTCGATCGGCTCGAACTCACCGACCTCCCGCACGCGGCACGGCGACTGGACGTGGTAGAGGATCGACTCGTTCCCCGAGAAGCCCTCGAGCCCGAAGACCTCCTCGGTCAGCAGCGTGCCGTTGTTCCGGAACTGGATGTGGCGCTTGCGCGGAACCTCGCCGAGCCGCTGGTACATCGGCATGCCGAGAGGATAACTAGGCGAGGCCTTTCTCCCGCAGCTCTGCGAGCGCCTGCTCCGACTTCCCGAGCTCCAGCCCCATCCCGGCCAGGATCCGGTCGGTCTTCGTGAATTGGACCTCGTCGTACTGCACGATCTGGACGAGGTTCCCCGAGGGATCGTGAAAGTCGAGGAACCGGCCGGAGAGGATCTCGACGCCGGCCGCCTCGAGCGCACGGCGGGCCGCCTCCTTGTCGTCGACCACGAGTCCGAAGTGCCGCGTCGTGTCGGACGGAGTCGAGCGGCCTCGCATCAGGGCGATGAACTGGTCGCCGATGTCGATGAACGCGGCACCGGCCGAACGGCCCCTCAGCTTCAGGTCGAAGATGCGCCCGTAGAACTCGAGCGTCTCGTCGATGTCGTCGACCTCGAGTGCGACGTGGTTGATTCCGACGAGTCGCGGGCGCGGTGCGTTCACGGGAGGATCAAGTGGCTGTCGCCGAACTCGTGCCAAAGGTACCCGCTCGCCAGCGCCTCGCCGTAGCAGCGTGCAAGGAGCTCGTCTCCGGCCGCGGCCCGCAGCAGCTCCAGGTGCGACGCGGCCGGCTCGTGCCAGCCGCTGAGCAGGCCGTCGACCGCGCGGAGCCCCCGCTGGGGCGTGACGACCAGGTTCGTCCACCCCTCACCGGCGTTCACGGTCCCGTCTGCCTCGGTGACGGTCTCGAGCGCGCGTACGACGGTGGTGCCGACGGCGGTCACCCGCCCACCCCAGCCGTGGACCGCGTTGACGAGCCGCGCGGTCTCGGCCGGGACACGGTACCGCTCCGCGTAGGGAGGCTCGTGGCGCTCGGGTGAGGAGACCCCCGTGTGTAAGGTGATCGGCGCGACGAGCGTGCCGCGGGCGACGAGGCGTGTGATCAGCTCGGCGGTGAACGGCCGGCCTGCGCTGGCCATCTCCGCACTGCCGGCCTCGACGGCATAGACGTTCTGGTATGCGGGAAGCGGCCAGGCGTCCTCGACGTACGAGTACCGGATCGGCCGGCCGTGCCGGCCGAGGTACGTCTCGATCGTCCCCGGTACGTCGATGCGGGCAAGCCAGAGTCGTGTTCCCCCGGCGTACGGGGCCAGGATCCTCACGCGGCCGCCGTCCGGGAGCGTGAGACGCTCGCCCGAGCGGATCTCCCCGAAGGGAGCGCCGTCCCGGCGCAGCTCGACGAGCCAGTACCCGTCGGTGAGCCTGGGCGCCGGCGTCGACAGATGAAGCTCCAGCGAGGTTCCGTCCGCCTGCGCAGCCGGCACCGCTGCCGGGAGCGTCCCCGAGACGTTGACGACGAGGAGATCGCCGGGAGCGAGGAACGACGGGAGGTCTGCGAATCGGGCGTGGACGATGCGGCCATCGTGACGCGTGGCGACCATGATCCGAACCCCGTCTCGCCGCAGCCCGCGGGCCTCCGGGGGCTCGTGCGCCTCGAGGCGGGCGGGAAGATCGAACGCCGGCGCGCTCACGCGTGGACCTCGCTGAGCTCACGAGCCCGGTAGCGCCCGCTGGGCAGCTCGCCTTCGATCAGTGCGAGCAGGCCGGGGACGCTCTCCTCCGGCGGGGGCCGGTCGGAGATGTCCTCGCCGGGGAACGCGTCCTGATGCATCTGCGTGCGCATGTCTCCGGGGTCGACCGTGTAGACGCGGAGCTCCGGGTGCTCGGCGGCGAGGATCGCCGTCAGCTGCTCGAGCGCCGCCTTGCTCGAGCCGTAGCCTCCCCAGCCCTCGTACGGCTCGACGGCGGCGTCGGAGGTGATGCTGAGGATGCGTGCTCCCGAGGCGAGCCGCGGAAGCGCGGCCTGGACGAGTCCGAGCGGTGCGAGGACGTTGACCTCGTACACGCGGCGCAACTCGTCGAGCGGGTAGTCGGCGAGCGGCGGCAGTGGGCTCGGCCCGAGCGTGCTCGCGTTGTTCACGACCAGGTCGATCGACGGACCGGCCGCCTCGACGAGCGCGCAGCGGTGGGCCGCGTCAGAGACGTCTCCGGCGACGACGACGTCGTGCGGCGGGTTCCCCCACTCGCGCCGCAGCGCCTCCTCGTCCCGTGCGTCGACGACGACGCGCCACCCGCGGTCGACGAGCGCCCGGGTGAGCGCCAGGCCGAGCCCTCTGGAAGCTCCGGTGACGATTCCGACCGGCATGCCTCCAGGGTAGGACCGGGCCGGTCCGGGATGCCAGGGGCAATTGGTCCTAGGACCTGATGGTTGACCGGTGATTCCCGTCGATGCGGGGATGGCTGAGACCAAGCCGGGGGCGCCGGCTGCCCGAGCTCGTATCGGGAATACGGGCGAGGGCAGACGGTGTCATCCGGCGCCGTGTCTCAGCCACCAGCCACGCGGCGTGGAATCGCCGGTCAACCATCCAGACCGAGCCTGGACGCGTACAGCGCGGCCTGCGTGCGATCGGAGACGCCGAGCTTCGACAGCACGTTACTGACGTGGGTCTTCACCGTCTTCTCCGCTACGCCCAGCTCGGCGGCGATCCGCTTGTTCGCGAACCCGCGTCCGATCAGCGCGAGCACCTCGCGTTCCCGGGGCGTGAGCTGCTCGGCCCGTTCTTCGCGTCCGCCGCCGAGCGCTTCGACCAGCCGCGCAGCTACGGCCGGGTCGATCAGCGCCTCGCCGGCGGCGGCCGTGCGGACGGCCCGGGCAAGCTCCTGGGGCTGCACGTTCTTCAGGAGGTAGCCGGCGGCGCCGGCGCGGATGGCCGGCAGCAACCGCTCGTCCTCGAGGAAGCTCGTCAGGACGATCGCGCGGGCCCGGGGCACGCGCTCCCGCAGCTGCCGCATCGTCTGGACCCCGTCGAGCCTCGGCATCACGAGGTCGACCAGGACGACGTCGGGGTGAAGACGTTCCGCCTCGAGCAGCGCTTCCTCGCCGTCTCCGGCCTCGCCGACGACCTCGATTCCCTCCTGCAGGTCGAGGAAGGTGCGCAGCCCTTCGCGCACGACCGCGTGGTCGTCGACGATCAGAACCCTGATCGGATCAGGCATCGTCCGTTTCGAGGCGCACCTTGGTGCCCGCACCGGGAGCCGATTCCACCTCGAGCTGCCCGCCCACGCGCTCCGCCCGCTCCTCCATCGAGGTGAGGCCGAGGTGAGTCGCGCGCAGCGCCCGCGCGGAAGGATCGAACCCGACGCCGTCGTCCTGCACCTCGAGCACGAGGCGGCCGCCCCCGCGACGCAGCCGCACCGCGAGATGCCGCGCTTGGGCGTGGCGCAGCGAGTTGTGGATCGCCTCCTGGGCGATCCGCAGCAGCTCGCGATCGCGCGCGGGCTCGCGCTCGACCCCTGCGTCGAGGTCGAGTTCGATCTCGACCGGCTGAAGCCGCCGCAGGACCTCGACGTGCTTGCGCAACGCGCCACAGAGCCCGTCCCGCTCGAGATCGGGCGGACGCAGCTCGAAGACGAGCGAGCGCAGCTCGTCTCGTGCTTCCTGGGCGAGCGCCTGGAGCTTGGCCACCTGCTCGCGCGCCGCATCCGGATCCCGGTCGAGCAACGTCCCGGCCGACTCCGCCGCGAGGACGAGACCGAAGAGCTTCTGACTGACGGCGTCGTGCAGGTCGAGCGCGAGCCGGTTGCGCTCGGAGAGGATCGAGAGCTCGCGGCTCTGCTCGTACAGCCGTGCGTTCGTGATCGCGATCGCCGCGTGGGCGGCCAGCAGCTCGATCAGCTCCTGGTCGTCGTCGCCGAAGTCGGGCGCGCCGAGCTTGTCCGTCAGGTAGAAGGCGCCGATCACCCCCTCGCGCGTGACGATGGGCACGCCGAGGAAGGAGCGCATGTCCGGGTGCCCCTTCGGCCACCAGCCGCGGAACCGAGGGTGGTCGTGGATGTCGGACGTGCGGTACGCCTCGCGCTCCTCGAGCATCGCCCCGAGCACCCCGTGCTGCCGGGGGAGCGGGCCGAGCCCGGCAATCATCGCCTCGCTCATCCCGGCGGTGAGGAACTGGCTGAAACCCCCTTCGCCGTCCGGGACGCCGAGCGCGGCGTACTTCGCCTCGGCCAGCTCGCGCGCGCTTTCGACCAGCCGCTGGAGGACTTCCTCGACCGACAGCTCGGCGGCGACCGCCAGGACCGCGTCACTGACCGCCTTCAGGGTCGGGTTGATCCGGACCTCGCTCACGAACCTGACGATAGGCCTTCGATCGCGAGCTGCGCGAGTCGCGAGCCCACCGCCGGCGCGAACTTGAAGGCGTGTCCCGAGCAGGCGGAGCCGACGACGATGCGGCCGTGCCGCTCGAGCACGAACCGCTCGTCCGCGGTGGTCGTGTAGAGGCACGTCTCCGCGCGGACCGCGTGCGGAGCGCAGAGCGGGAACACCTCGCCGACCCAGTCCTCCATCCTGGCGACGAGATCGGGGTCGGGCTCCCCCACGCCTCCCGGCCCAACCTCGGGGCCGGCGTGATGGACCCCGACCTTGAGCCCGAACTCGGGGTCGGCGAGCGCGTACATGTCGTGCAAGTGGCGCTCGGGCTTGAACAAGACGACCGAGGGCACCGGGCGCGGATCGGAAAGGCGGAAGTACGCGACCGTCTCGCGGGTGACACGCACGGGGAGCTCGATTCCGTCGGCTGCAAGCAGTTCCCGCGCCCACGAACCGGCGGCGCAGACGACGACGTCGGCATCGACCTCGGCAAGCCGTTGCGCCGGCGTGCGCTCACGAACGTCGAGCGCGCCCGCGAGGAAGGCGAGCGTCAGGTCGGCACGAGCGATGCCGGCCTCCGGTTGGAACATCGCGACCGACCCGCGCGGCACGCACACCGGGAACCGCCGCTCGACCTCGTCTGCTTCGAGCTGTTCCCACTGGACGCCGCAGCGCTGCAGCGTCGGCGCCGAGCTCTCGCTGAGGTCGCGGACGATCTCGATCAGGCCATGCAGCTCGAGCAGCTGCTCGCCGCTCTCTTGCTCCCAGCGGCGCCAGCCCTCGAATGCCTCCTGCGCCAGGCGCACCCAGTCGGCCTCGGCGTAGGCGAGCCGGAAGATGCGTGAGCGGCCGTGACTCGACCCCCGGTCATGTCCGACCTCGAACTGCTCGTAAACGACGACGTCGTGCCCGGCTCGAGCGAGCTCGTACGCGGTCGCGAGCCCGACGACGCCGGCACCGACGACCGCGACCTCAGTCACGCGGCCCGACGGTGTTCCGCAGGACGCCGATGCCCTCCACCTCCAGCTCGACGACGTCGCCGGGCTGCAGCCAGCGCCCGTCGCCGAGCTCCAGGATGCAGCCCGTCCCGACCGTTCCCGAGCCGATCACGTCACCCGGAAAGAGGCGCGTGTTCAGGGCGGCCCGCTCGAGAATGCGCGCCCACGAGAAGTGCAGGCCGGCGAGCTCGCCACGCGACCGTTCCTCGCCGTTGACCCGCGCGGTCATCGTCCCGGTCGACCCGTCGAACTCGTCCGGCGTGACGACGAGGGGCCCGAGGCTGGTCGCGAAGTCCTTGCCCTTTGCGGGCCCGAGCCCCACCTTCATCTCGAACCGCTGGAGGTCGCGCGCCGACCAGTCGTTCATCACCGTGAACCCTCCGATCGCGCCGTCTGCTCCGATGATCGCCGCGACCTCGAGCTCGTAGTCGAGCTCCTCCGTCCCCTGGGGGTACGGCACCTCGTCCTCCGGCCCGAAGATGGCTCCCGGGTTCGAGAAGTAGAACACCGGCTCTTCGTACCACTCGCGCGGAACCTCCGCCCCGCGAGCGCTGCGCGCGGTCTTCACGTGCTGCTCGAACGCGTAGAAGTCCCGAACCGACGGAGGCCGTAGCACGGGCGGGCGCAGCGCAACCTGCTCGAGCCGATACTCGGCATGCTCGCGCGCCGTGCCGCCGCCGGTGAAGAAGGACTGGAGCGTCTGCGCGGCGAGCTGGACGACGCGGTCGCCCTCGATCCGACCGGGCCAGCCGCGCTCGAGGTCGAGCTCCTTCGGGGTGAACATGCACAGCCTCATGACAAAGCCCAGAACGATCCGGTGAGGCCGATCTGTTCCAGGATCGCCTGATTCTGCTCGAGCGTGTGCGGCCGCCAGTTCGGATCCAGCCGGTCGTGCCACCAGGCGTGAGCCAGTGCACCTAGCTCGACCACAGGCAGGGTCGCCCCCGGGCGGCGGCGCGCGCCGAGCCATCGCTGCACGTGCTCCTCCGACCGGAAGAGATTCATCGTGCTTCAGGTGAAGACGATGTCCGCCCACCAGGCGGTCGCGGGTACCAGGCAGTGGAAGACGAGCGACTCGTCGTCCGGGCGCTCGTCGCGCACATCGACCACGATCGGCTCGCCGCAGTCAGCGCAGGACGCCTCGATGCGGCCGTCGGATCCGAGCGCCGCGCACACGCCGAAGGCATCCCAGGCGCAGTTCGCGTACCACCAGCGTCCGCGCGCCTGCACGCGGTAGGCGGTGGGCACGGCCGAGAACGGATTCGCCATCCGGATCTCGTCGGTACCCGCGTTGAGGACGAGCGCGTGCGCGTCGTGGAGCCGCCGCCAGGCGGCGGTCACCAGCGCACTGGGGAGGCCGAACTCGTCCGCCGCAGGCGCGCGGCCGAGCCGGACGAAGGCGGCATAGGTCAGATTTCGGAGCTCGATGTCTCGCTCGTCGATCACGGCTCGGTGTGGACGATCACGTCGGAGATTCCTGACAGCTCGCCGCGAATGCGCTCCTCGATCGTGCTCGCCCGCGCATGCGCTTCCGCGAGCGGGGCAGTCGCGTCGAGTCCGAGGGTGAGAAACACGACGAGGCCGTCGGCCGTCTTGAAGAACCGAAGCTCCCGCAGGTCGGCGGCGGTCTCGGCGGTGACGATCCGCCTCACCGTCTCGGCGTCGCGATCGACCTCGGGCCGCGGCAGGTTGCGCCCTTCCGCCTCCTCGGCCAGGGGCTCGAGGTGCGTGCGGACGCCGTCGACGTCCGGAAGCGCGTGCTCGATGGCTCGTTCGACCTCACTGGCGACCGCGTGGGCCTCGTCGAGCGAGAGGTCGCCGGGCAGCTTCAGGTGCAGCGAGACCTCGGTCCTGCCGCCGACACGCAGGACGTTGATGTTGTGGATCTCGCGGACTCGCGAGACGCGCATCGCGGCGGCGTGGGCGCGCTCGCGCGTGATCGCGTCCTCCTCCTGTGGCTCGACGTGGACGACGACGTCCGTCTCCGGCAGCGCACGCTCGACTGCTGCCTCGACCTCGTCCGCAGCAGCATGGCCCTGGCCGACGGCGACGCCCGGCGAGACCCCGATCACGACATCCGCGAAGTGGCGTCCTGCGGCGGAGCGCATCCGGAGCCGCCGCAACGTGACCGTGGGCTCGAGGGCCGCGATCGCGCGGCGTACGGCGGACTCGGCGTCGGCCGGGGCTCGATCCATCAGGACGTCCACGTTGCGGCGCATCAGCCGCAGCGCGGCACTCAGGACGAGCGCGGCGACGAACAGAGCCGCGACCGAGTCGCTCTCCGGCCAGCCGGCCCGGACACCGATCAGCCCGACGAGCACCGCCAGCGAGCCGGCGAAATCGCTCCCGAAATGGAGCGCATTCGAGAGCAATGCCGCGCTGTGGAAGCGGCGTGCAGTCCTGAGCGAGACGACCGTCCGCGAGACGTCGATTGCGAGCACGAATCCGATGACGACGAACGCCCACCACGCTGCATCGACCTTGATCTCGATCCAGCCCCCGAGACGGGCGACGGCGAGAGCGGCGACGCCCGCGCTGACGACCGAGAGCACCGAGGCCTCGAACAGCGCCGCAAGATGCTCGGCCTTGCCGTGTCCGTACTGATGCTGCTCGTCCGCCGGTCGCCCCGCCACGCCGACTGCGAAGAACGTCAGGAGCGCCGCGACGAGATCGGTCCCTGAATGGAGCGCCTCCGAGATCAGGGCGAGCGAGCCGCTCGCCACGCCCGCCGAGAGCTTCAACGCGATCAACGCGCAGGCAGCTCCGACCGAGACGAGCGCGGTGCGTCGCTGCGGGTTCACCGGGAGAAGGCTAGGCGCTGGCTACGAGCGACGCATTCGCTCGACGACGCGCCAGGCCGTCGGCAGGAGCGCGGCGGCGAGGTACAGCTTCAGCAGGTCGCCGGGGACGAACTTGTAGAGGCCGAAATCGAGCGTCTGCTCGAAATCGGTGTTCAGGACGACCGCGAGCCAGGGGAGGCCGACTGCGTAGATGATCACGTTCCCGGTGAGCATCGCCCCGACCGCCGACGAGAACCGCCGGTCCCACCCACGCTCGGCGAGGTAGCCGGTGACGGCTGCCGCGAGGACGAAGCCGACGATGTATCCCCCCGTCGCGCCGCTGAGCACGCTCCAGCCGTGGTGTCCGTCGGCGTAGATCGGGGCGCCGGCGACGCCCAGCCAGAGGTAGAGCGTCAGGCTGGCGATTCCGCGAATTGCGCCCAGCGACGAGCCGACGAGGAGCACGGCGAAGGTCTGCCCTGTCAGGGGAACCGGCTCGAAGGGGATCGACACCTGAGCGGCTGCTGCGACCAGCCCTGCGCCCGCGAGCACGAGCACGGCATCGGTGGCGAGGTCGACCCGCGGGACGATCGCGAGTCTGAGAGTGGCCGCCTGTCCCCTCATTCCGGGCCTAGCTTACGGTGCGACGCTTGCGAGCGCCCGCCTCACAAGTTGCCGCGCAGGGCCTGCTCACGCTCGATCGCCTCGAACAGGGCCTTGAAGTTGCCCTCGCCGAAGGTGCGCGCTCCGTGGCGCTGGATCACCTCGAAGAAGAGCGTCGGGCGGTCCTGCGTGGGCTTCGTGAAGATCTGCAGCAGGTAGCCGTCCTCGTCACGGTCGACGAGGATCCCCAGCCGGCGCAGGTCGGTCCACGACTCCTCGATCTCGCCGACGCGGTCGAAGGCATCCTCGTAGTAGGAGTCCGGTGTCCGAAGAAAGAAGACGCCGCGCTCCTGCATTCCCTCCACGGTTCGGACGACGTCGTCGGTCTGGATCGCGACGTGCTGCACCCCGGGGCCGCCGTTGTACTCGAGGTACTCGACGATCTGGCTCTTGCGTCGCCCCTCGGCCGGCTCGTTGATCGGAAACTTGATCTTCCCCTCGCCGTCCGCCATCACCTTCGACATCAGCGCCGAGTACTCCGTGTGAATCTGCTCGTCGTCGTAGTGGATGATGTTCTCGAAGCCGAGCACCCGCTCGTAGAAGCCCACCCACTCGTCCATCTTCCCGAGCTCGACGTTGCCGACGCAGTGGTCGAGGACCGTGAAGGCGGCCGGGCCGTCCGACCCGGCGTCGTCAGGCACGTAGCCGGGCAGATACGGCCCCGCGTAGTCGGCTCGCGCGACGAACGTGTGCACGACTTCCCCGTACGTCGCGATCGACGCGACCTCGACGCGGCCGTACTCGTCTTCGAGCCACTCAGGCTCGCGTACGCCTCGCGCGCCCCGGTCGATCGCAACCCGGTAGGCATCGCCCGCGCGGGGCACCCGCAGGGCGATGTCCTTGACGCCGTCGCCGTGACGGGACACGAAGCGCTCGACGTCATGGTCGTCGGACAGCGCGCTCGTCAGGACCAGCACGACCTCCCCCTGCGTCAGGACGTACGACGCTCGGTCGCGGACGCCGGTCTCCGGGCCGGCATAGGCTTGCCGGCCGAAGCCGAACGCGTGCTCGAAGTAGTAGGCCGCCTGCTTGGCGTTTCCGACCCACAGCTCGACGTGGTCCCATCCCTCGAGGGGCATCGGGTCGTGGTGGGTCACGCCGCGATCTTAGCGCCGGCCTCTTCTTCGTCCTGCCGGACGCGGGCGGTGTGCCAGCGGCGTTCGAGCACGATCCCGACGAGAATCGTGAAGCCGCCGACGACCTGCAACCAGTGCAGGTGCTCGGAGAGGATCAGGAATGCGAAGACCGCGGCGACGAACGGCTGCACGTTCGCGAACAGCGTCGCCCGCGACGGACCGACGCGGTCGATTGCCGTGAACCAGAGGACGTTGGTCAGCGCGAGCGGTCCGACGATCGCGAACGCGAGCCCCACCCACACGAGCCAGCCCAGCGAGCTGTAGTCCTGCGCAGCAATCTGGGGAGAGCTCGCAGCCACGAACGGGACGCACATCACGAGCAGGACGACCGCGCTGATCCGGTACGGCGAGTAGCGGCGCATCAGCGGTGCGATCGTCACGGAGTAGAGCGCCCACGTGATCGAGAGCGCGATCGCGAGGAGGTCGCCGCCCAGGTCGGACGACAGGTTCCCGCCCGACCCGAGCGCCACCAGCGCGACACCGGCGAAGCCGATCGCCGTCGCGACCCAGAAACGGCCCGTCAGCTCTTCGAGCCCGAGGAAGGATGAGACGATCGCGGCGAAGATCGGCGTCGTCCCCAGGATCAGCGCGACGGTCGTGGCCGACCCGAGCTTGAGCGCGTATACGAACGAGAATTGATTCCCGAGCAGGAAAAGGGAGGCGGCGCCGATCAGAGCCAGGCTCCGCCGACCGCCGACCGCGAGCGAACGCTCGAGCGTGAGCGCTACCGCGGCGGCGAGCAATGCGGCGGCCGCATAGCGGATCGATCCGTAGGCGAGCGGCCGAAAGCCGTGCGTGAGCACGTACTTCGTCACCGTGATGTTGAACGCCCAGATCACGATCGTCGCGATCAGCATCAGGTCGACCGGGCCTGGGCGCCGCATCTGCTGAACCTACCTGGCAAGCGCCGCCGGCAAGCCGCCGGCGCGCCGCCTGCTTTTTGCCTTTCCACTAGGCTTGGGCCGTGCCGACGATCGAGGAGATCGACGCCCTCGTCGGGCCCGCGACGCCCCACTTCGCATACCAGATCCGCGCCCGGATCGAGGAGCTCGTCCTCGACCTGCCCGAGGACAATCCGGTGCGACGCTACGCCCAGGAGAGGATGGCGCTGCTCGACCGGCTCGGACACGCCTCTTCGAAGGCCCAGGAGGGCGGTCGCGCGGCGAGGAGCAGGCCGGGCTGGGCGCAGATCCCGAGCACGGCTCCCGCTGATTCGCCGTTGCCGCCACAAGGTGGGAGCTCCTAACGCGATGAGTAGTTGTGCTCCCGGGCCGCGCTGGACGGCGCGCTGCTTCGTCCTCAGTCGCCCCGATAGCGCTCAGCTATCGGGGCTCCCTGCGTCCTTGCATCGCACTCGCCCATCGCACCCCGGGAACGAACACCCATCGCGTTAGGAGCTCTCGAGGGCGGTTCCGTCCTCGTCACGGGCGGCTCGAGAGGCATCGGGCGGGCGATCGCTCGGCGCTTCGCGGAGCTCGGCGCAAAGCGGATCGCGATCGGCTACCTGCGCGGCGACCGGGCTGCCGAGGAGACCGCCGAGGAGCTGCGCAGCCTCGGCGCGGAACCCGTGCTCGTCAGGGGCAACGTCGCGTCCACTCGGATTGCCGAGCGCGTCGCCGAGCTCGGCCCTCTCGACGCTGTCGTCCACAGCGCCGCGACCGGCGTGATCCGCAAGGCGCTCGAGACCTCCGACAAGCACTTCGACTGGACGCTCGCCGCAAACGCCCGCGCCTTTCTCTCGCTCGCCCGTGCAGCGGCGCCGCAGATGCCGGCGGGGTCGTCGATCGTCGGCGTCTCCAGCCTCGGTTCGGAGCGCGTCCTGGAGAACTACGTGCTCGTCGGAACCTCCAAGGCGGCGCTCGAGGCGCTGGTCCGCTACCTGGCGGTCGAGCTTGCGCCCAGCGGCATCCGGGTCAACGCGGTCTCCGGCGGGGTGATCGAGACCGACGCGCTCGACCACTTCCCGAACCGGGAGCAGATGCTCTCCCGAAGCCGGGAGCGCACGCCCGCCGGCCGGCTCGTCGAGCCAGCGGAGATCGCGGACGCGGTCGCGTTCCTGTGCTCGCCGCACGCGGAGATGATCCGCGGCCAGACGCTGATCGTCGACGGCGGCTTCTCACTCGTGGTCTGAGCGCGTAACACTGCTTCTATGTGGCCGACGGAGCAGAACCGGCAGGCCTGGGAGGGACGCTACGCCCCCGGCCCTGCCGCGGCGCGGCTACCCGATGCGGTCCGCGAGCGGCTGCCCGACCTGCAGGGCAAGCACGTCCTGCATCTGCCGTGTGGAGGCGGCGAGGTCGCGGCCGAGCTGATCCGGCTCGGAGCGCTCGTCACGGGCGTGGATCGCGACGAGCGCGTGCTCGCCGCCGCCCGTGAGCTCGCACCCGACGCGGCCTTCTTCCAGGCCGAGCTCTACGAGCTGCCGCTCCAGTTCCGCCGGGGCCGCTTCGACCTCGTCTACGCCGGAGAGGGAACGGTCGCATCCATTCCCGATCTCGGCCCCTTCCTCTCCGGTCTTGCTGCTGCGCTGCGCAAGAACGGCCGGCTGATCCTGCACGACTGGCATCCGGTGGCGGCCTGCATCGAGCCGGTGGAGCTCCGCTGGCGCGAGAGCTACTTCTCCGAGGACCTCTGGCGGCTCGGCCAGATCGTCGGCGCCGTCGCCGGCACGGGCCTGGCCCTGGAGGAGCTCGAAGAGCTTCCGCCGCCCCCCAGTGAGGCCGGCGGCCGGCTGGACCCTCGCCTGCCGACGTACTTCCTCCTGCGCGCGGCGAAGACCGAGCCCTCGCAGCCCCCGCCGCGACGCAAACGAGCACAGCAGTAGATCAGTAGTTACCCCGACGGGGTATGCGGCGAGAAGCGGATGCCGGTTCGGCCGTTCGAGTCCACGCTCGTTCCACAAACCTCGAGTGGAGGAGCGCATGTACCACGACATGAACGGCTGGGGCTGGCTCTTCATGACCTTCGGAGCGGTCTTCTGGATCCTCATGCTCGGCGGCGTCGTCTACCTCGCCGTCCGCCTCGCGCAGCAGCACGAACGCCGATCGTGACGGTTGCACTCTGATCCCCGTCATCGAATCCGCCTGGGATCGTCTATACCCCTCATGGGTATACTGAGATCGTGATGGAAGCCTCCTACGTCGTTCCGGGGATGAGCTGCAACCACTGCAAGACGGCAGTGGCAGGCGAGCTCCGGCGAGTGGCCGGTGTCGCCGAGGTCGACGTCGACCTCGAGACGAAGCTCGTGCTGGTGCGCGGCGAAGCGCTGGACGAGGCCGTGCTGCGTGCCGCGATCGAAGAAGCCGGATACGAGGCGGCGTGAGCGTCGCGACTGCCCCGAAGGAGCTGCGCCTCGATCTCGACGGAATGACCTGCGCTTCGTGCGCAGCCCGGATCGAGAAGACGCTGAACAAGCTCGACGGCGTCGCCGCAACCGTCAACTATGCGACCGAGCAGGCCACGGTCCACTGCGACCCTGCCGTCCCCGACGCGAAGCTGGTCGAAGCCGTGGAGTCGGTCGGCTACCACGCGCACGTCGCAGGCGAGCATCACCACGAGGAGCCCCTCCCCGCCCTCCGGCGGCGACTTGTCACAGCGATCCTGCTGACTGTTCCAACCGCACTCGTCGCGATGGTCTCGCCGCTGCAGTTCGACGGCTGGGAGTGGGTCGCGCTCGCGCTCGCAACACCGGTTGTCTTCTACAGCGGCCTTGGCTTCCACCGCGTCGCCGTCAAGCACGCCCGGCACGCCGCCGCCTCGATGGACACGCTGATCTCGATGGGGACGCTCGCCGCCTGGGGCTGGTCGGTCGTCGTCCTCCTTGCCGGCCTGGACGCAGACACGTACTTCGAGGCCGCGGCTGTGATCACCACCCTGATCCTGCTCGGGCGCTACCTCGAGATGCGGGCGAAGCGCCGCTCGAGCGAAGCGATCGAGAAGCTCCTCGAGCTCGGGGCCAAGGAGGCGCGCGTCCTCCGGGATGGACACGAGGTGCTCGTTCCGGCGGCAGAGCTCCACGTCGGCGACCTGATAGTCGTCCGGCCGGGCGAGAAGATCGCCACCGACGGCGTGGTCGAGGAAGGGGCCTCGGCGATCGACCAGTCGATGCTGACCGGAGAACCCGTCCCGGTCGAGGTCGAACCGGGGGCCGAGGTAGCCGGCGCAACGATCAACACCTACGGGCGGTTGATCGTCCGGGCGACGAAGGTCGGCGCCGACACCGCGCTCGCCCAGATCGCCCGGCTGGTGGAGGCCGCCCAGTCGGGGAAAGCGCCCGTGCAGCGGCTCGCCGATCGGATCTCGGGTGTGTTCGTGCCGATCGTGATCGCGGTGGCGCTCGCCACGCTCGCCGGCTGGCTCGCGTTCGGCGGCTCGGCCTCCACCGCCTTCACCGCAGCAGTCTCCGTGCTGATCATCGCCTGCCCGTGCGCTCTCGGCCTCGCAACGCCGACCGCCCTGATGGTCGGGACGGGCCGCGGCGCGCAGCTGGGAATCCTGATCAAGGGCCCGGAGATCCTCGAACAGACCAGGCGGATCACCACGATCGTGCTCGACAAGACAGGCACCGTCACCAGAGGCCGCATGCAACTCGTCGAGAACGGCCTCTCGCCCGAGGTACTGCGACTCGCCGGAGCGCTCGAGGACGCGAGCGAGCACCCGGTCGCGCGAGCGGTCGCGGACGCCGCTCGAGCCCGCTTCGGGTCGCTGCCGGCGGTCGAGGGGTTCCGGAACCTGCCCGGCCGCGGCGTCGTCGGCACCGTCGAGCAGCGGCTGGTGGAGATCGACCGAGGCACGATCCTGGTGGACGGACGCATCGCAGGCCATCTGACGGTCGAGGACACGATCAAGCCCACGAGCGCAGCGGCGGTCGCCGAGCTGAAGCGGCTCGGACTCACCCCCGTGCTGCTCACGGGCGACAACACCGAGACGGCCGAGCGCGTCGCGGCCGAAGTCGGAATCGAGCACGTCCTCGCCGAGGTCTACCCACAGGACAAGGTCGCCGAGGTCGAGCGCCTCCAGCAGGCCGGCGAGATCGTGGCAATGGTCGGGGACGGCATCAACGACGCACCCGCGCTCGCGCAGGCCGATCTCGGGTTGGCGATCGGGACCGGCACAGACGTCGCGATCGAGGCCTCCGACCTGACCCTCGTCTCGGGCGACCTGCGAGGCGCCACCGACGCGATCCGACTTGCCCGCCGGACCCTCGCCACGATCAAGGGCAACCTCTTCTGGGCGTTCGCCTACAACGTCGCCGCGATCCCGCTGGCGGTCGCAGGCATCCTGAACCCGATCATCGCGGCCGCCGCAATGGCCGCCTCCAGCCTCTTCGTCGTCACGAACAGCCTGCGTCTACGACGATTCCGCAGCGCCCGAGAAGGAGCATCCGCATGAGCGACACGACGGCCCACGTGCACGGCTACACCAAGGACAAGGAGCTCCTCGTGAAGCGCCTCCACCGCATCGAGGGGCAGGTGCGGGGCATCGAGCGGATGGTCGAGGACGACCGCTACTGCATCGACATCCTCACCCAGATCGCAGCGGTGAGCACGGCGCTCGAGTCACTGGCACTGAAGATCCTCGACGAGCACGTGCGCCATTGCGTCGCCGGCGCGCTGACCTCGGGCGACGAGGAGGACGCGGCGGCGAAGACCGAAGAGCTGATCGCGGCCGTCCAGCGCTTCTCGCGCACGCGCTGAGCGCCTGCTGCGGCGCCGCAGCGATACTCGCGGGATGGAGACAGCGGGCTCCGCTCGATCGGTCATCCCGGACATTCCCTACATCCGCGCGCGCGGCGGTGAGCAACGCGCGACGTTCTTCGAGCTGTTCTTCGACCTCGTCTACGTCTTCGCGGTCACGCAGCTCTCTCACCACCTGCTCGCGAGGTTGACCTGGGCGGGCGCCGCCGAAACGGCGTTCATGCTGATCGCGGCCTACTGGGCCTGGAACTACACGACCTGGATGGCGAACTGGTTCGATCCGGACGCCGTCGCCGTCCGTCTGACGCTGGTCTTCGTGATGCTCGCGAGCCTGCTGATGTCCGTCGCCATCCCGCACGGATTCGGAGGCGACGCGCTGCTCTTCGCCTGCAGCTACGCGGCTCTCCAGATCGGGCGAAACGCGTTCGTCGTCGTCGTCACGCCCCCGGGCGACTTCAACCGGAACTTCAGGCACATCCTCGCCTGGAGCCTGCTCTCGGCACCGCTCTGGGTCGTCGGGGGTCTCGCCTCCCACGATGCGCGCTGGCCGATCTGGTTGTGCGCGCTCGGCCTCGATCTGGCCGCGCCGCTCGCGATGTTCTGGCTCCCAGGCCTGGGCTCGACTCCGCCGAGCCAGTGGCAGATCGACGGGCGGCACTTCGCCGAGCGCTTCCAGCTGTTCGTGATCATCGCGCTCGGCGAGAGCATCGTCCTCGCCGGCGTCACGGCCTCCGACAAAGGGCTCGGCGGCGCGCACGTCGTCGCGCTCGGCGTCGCCTTCCTCGGCTCGACTGCCCTCTGGTGGCTGTACTTCGGGCAGATGGCCGCCGCCGCGGCCGACCGAATCGGCACGAGCGCAGCAACCCAGGCGGGCCGGATCGGGCGAGACGTCTACACGTACCTGCATCTTCCGATCGTCGCCGGGATCGTCCTCGCCGCCGTGGGTGGCGAGCTCGTCATCGCGCACCCGCGATCCGATCTGCACATCGCCGGATCCCTGATGACGCTCGGCGGCCCGGCGCTCTACCTGGCGGGCGTGATCGCCTGCGCTGCGAGGATCGGCCATCCGCCGGGCCGGTTACGCGCCGCGGTGACCGTCGTCTTGCTCGCCCTGATCCCGGTTGGCGCCGAGACGAACGGGTTGGTCGCGGCAGTCGTCGCCACGACGCTGCTGGCCTCGGTCGTGGTCGCGGATGAGCTCTTGCTGAAGCTCAGCGCTCGCGCATGAAGCCCTGGCGAGCCGCGCTGACGAGCGCGACCGCCTCGGGGAACAGGATTCGCATCGCGTCTCGCAACGCGATCGCCTGCTCGTCCGGCGCGCCCGTCGCTTCGACGCGGCCGAGTGCGGCCGCGGTCAGCTCCACGGCCGTGTTCAGCGTCAGGGTCGCGAACTGCTCACGTTGTGCTTCAGCGACCGACTCCGCCTGCTGCTCGGCGAACTCGCGGAGGCCGCGCATCAGATCCTCCGGATCGCCGCCGAGCGGGAAGTTGAACCCGCCTTCCATCGCCTTCAGGCTACCGGAGCTCGCCCTTGTAACCACCGAGGATCTCGCGCTCGAGCTCTTCGACGGCGCCGGTCGAGCGCTTCATCGACTCGGCAAACGGTGAGCCTGGCCCTTCGCCGAGCGCGCGCTCGAGCCGCCGGGTGGCGACGCCGATCGCGTCGAGGTAGTCCGGGTTGGCCAGGCGAGGTGCGCCCGTCAGCGTGCGCTCCAACGCGAGCGCCGCCTCCTCGGCCTCCTCGATTCCCTCCGGATGCTCGGTCAGGCGCACCGACACGAGCTGTGCGCGCAGCTCGTCGAGCTTCCCCCCGCCGGCCGACTCCTCGGCCAGCTCGCACAGGGCCGCGATCGAGACCGCGTCCCGGACGAGGGCGCGCTCCTCGACCGGCTCGCCGAGCTCGTCGAGCGCGAGCCAGGAGCGGGTATCGCCGTGAAAGGCGCACAGGTAGACGCGTATGCCGGCGGCAGGCTCGGTCGGAATCACCCCCACGACCTCCTCGCCCGCCGCCGCGTGGCGGAGCGCCGCCGCCGCGATTCGCTCCAGATCTGCGCTCAGCACCATCGGCCCAAGAGTGCCTACGATGGGGACCCGATGTTCCGGAAGCGTCCGACCGAGGACGAGCAGCTCGTCGAGGCAAGAGCACGGCTGCGGGCGGCCGTCGACGACGAGCTGCGCGAGCGTGAGAACGAGCTGCAGCACACGCTGTCCGTCGCACGCGCGGAAACGAGTGCCCTCCTCGCCGAGGAGCACCGGCGGCTCGCCGACGAGCGCCGCGACGAGCTCGTCCGGTCAGAGCAGCGTGTCCTGACGGAGCTGTCGGGCAAGCTGATCTCGGCCCAGAAGCAGATCGAGACGAAGCTGATCGCCTGGACGCAGGACCTCGAGCGCGTCCGCGAAGGGCTGGCGATGCAGCTCGCCCGGCTCGAGCAGCGCCAGCGCCAGCTGATCTCGGACGCCGAGTCGCGCTTCGCCGCCGAGACCGAGCGCCTGGTCTCGGACACGGAGGACCATCGCAACGCCCTCACCAAGCTCCGGCAGGACATGGAGCGTCAGATCAAGGAGGCGGTCGAGGAGGCCGCGAACGAGCTCGAGACGCACGGGGCCGAGCGCCGGCGCGCGCTCCACGAGGTCGCCGACCGGCTCCGTAACCGCGAGCGCAACCTGGCCGAGCAGATCGACCGCGAGCAGACCGAGTCGACGCGGAAGGTGAGCGAGGCGTTCGCCGACGTCGAACGGCGGCTCGTCGACCAGGTCGAGCGCTCGGTCTCGCGCGAGGCTGCACGGCTGACCGAGGCCGCGGCGGTCGAGTTCAACTCCGCGATCCGCACTACCCGCGAGGACGCCGCACGCCGGCTCTCCCGCGAGCTCGACCGCGCCGTCGACTCGTTCACGCGCCAGGCCGAGCGCCTTCTCGGCGAGAAGCTCGCGGAGCTGGGCGACTCGGGAGGCAACCGGATCGAGCGCCGGATCCAGAACGTCACCGACGTGCTCGAGCAGCGGCAGCACGAGTTCTTCACTGCGCTGGAGCAGCGGATGGAGAAGGCCGAAGCGAGCGTCCGCGAGCGGATGGGCCGGCTTGCCGGGACGGTTGGCAGCCCGCGCGACGGCTGAAGCATCCAAACTTTCCCGGAGAGGGATCGTCTACGAAAACGCGAACGTGACCGCGTGAGCGAGTTGATCGAGATGATCGAGACCGACCAGACAGAGCGCTCGAAAGTCCAGAGTTGGCGACTCCACGTGCTGATCGAGGCCGGCTACCCGCTCCCGCTCGCCGAGAAGCTCGCGGACAGCGAAGCCGATCTCCATCGCGCCGTCGAGCTCGTGGGCGCCGGCTGCGGCCACGAGATCGCCGCGCGGATCCTCCTCTAGCAGCTCCCACGGCTCGTACGATGAGGCGGTGAAGGTCGAGCCGCTCGTCTACGGCGACCGCAAGGTCTACACCGTGGCCGCGTTCAACCGCGGCATCGCGCAGTGGCTGACACGACTCCCGACGATCTGGGTCGAAGGCGAGGTGACCGAGCTCAGACGCCAGGCGGCCTGGCAGACGGTGTTCTTCACGCTGAAGGATCCGGACAGCGGCGCGTGTCTGGCAGGCGCGATGCCGCGCGGACAGTTCGACGCGCTCCGGCTCGACCTGCAGAACGGGGAGCGAGTCCACGTCTACGGACGGCCCGAGCTCTGGGAGCAGAAGGGCGAGTTGCGCCTCCGTGCGCTCTCGATCGAGCGGTTCGGGCTCGGCGAGCATCTGGCCGCGCTCGAGCGCCTGAAGCAGAAGCTCGCCGCCGAAGGGCTGTTCGCCGAGGAGCGGAAGCGGCCCCTTCCCCGCCTGCCACGGAAGATCGGGCTCGTGACCGGCAACGACGCGGCGGCCAAGCGCGACGTGCTGACCTCGATCCAGACCCGCTTCCCGCCTGCCCACGTCGTCGTCGCCGAGACGTACGTCCAGGGGCCCCGCGCCGCCGCAGCGATGGTCGAGGCGCTGCGGGCAATCGGGTCGGAGCCGGACGTGGACGTGGTCGTGCTCGCGCGCGGAGGCGGCGGCTTCGAAGACCTGCTTCCGTTCAGCGACGAGCGGCTCGTCCGCGCGGTGGCCGACTGCCCGGTGCCGGTGGTGACCGCGGTCGGCCACGAACAGGACACGCCGCTCTGCGACCTCGTCGCCGACCGGCGCGCCTCGACGCCGACTGCCGCAGGCCGGCTCGTCGTTCCGGACCTCGACGAGCTCCTCGCCGGGCTCGCCCGCTCGCGTGACGCGCTTGCGCGAGGAGCCAGGCGCACGCTCGAGCGTCATGCCCAGCGGCTCGCGCACGCGCACGATCGGCTTCATCGCGCCCCGGCGCTCCTGGTCGAGCGCCGCCGGGCGGCACTGACCCAGGCCGGCGGGCGGCTTCGCGCCCTTTCCCCTCGCTCGACGCTGGAGCGTGGGTACGCGATCGTCCGGCGCCGGGGAGAGCTCGTCCGGAGCGCGGCGACCGTCTCCCCCGGCGACGCGATCGCGGTCGAGGTATCCGACGGCTCCTTCGGAGCACGGGTGGAATGACCTACGAGGAGGCCGAGAAGGAATTGCTGCAGATCGTCGAGCGGCTCGAACGCGGCGACGCGGGGCTCGACGAGGCGCTCCGGCTCTGGGAGCGCGGCGAGGAGCTCTACCGGTTCTGCGTCGCCCAGCTCGACACCGCCGAGGGCAAGATCGAGGAGCTCGCGAGGAACTCGCTTCAGGGTGACGCCTCGTCGTCCGGGGCGTGATGGGCGAGTGCGAGGCAAGGACGCAGGGAGCACCCATATGCAATGCATATGGGTGCGACTGAGGACACAGCATCGCGCCGCCCAGCGCGGCCCGGCGGCACAGGGCTTCATCCTGAAGCGAGTTCCATGAGTCGACGCGGACGCGCCCCGCCGGGTAAGCTCGCGCGACATGCCGGCTCCGACCGATCTCCTCAACCGCGTCCCGCTCTTCGCCGAGCTCTCCGACCGCGAACTGAAGAAGCTCGCGCAGTCGTTCAAGGAGAGCAAGTTCTCGAGCGGCGACGTGATCGCGGCCCAAGGGAAGGGCGGCGTCGGGTTCTTCGTGATCGGCGAGGGCGAGGTTGCCTACAGCGTCGATGGCCAGGAGACCGGCCGGGGCGGGCCCGGCGAGTACTTCGGCGAGATCGCACTCATCGACGACGGCCCGCGCTCCGCGTCCGTCACGGCCGTGACGGACGTACTCGCCTACGGGCTGACCTCCTGGGAGTTCCGCCCCCTGGTCGAGGAGGACGCGACCATCGCCTGGGAGCTGCTGCAGACGATGGCGAAGCGGCTACGCGCCGCGCAGCGAAGCTCCTAGCGTCCGCCCGAGCTCGACGAGGTCGTCCTCGACCCGCGACGGGTCGCCGCTCAGCTCGCAGACCGAGACGCCGTCGGGGACCGACCCGGCACGAACTCGCCCGCCGAAGACAACGCACGGGACGCCCGCCTCGCGGGAGCGTCGTGCGACCGCGGACGGTGCCTTCCCCTCCCACGTCGTCGCATCGACAGTTCCTTCCCCCGTCACCACCAGGTCGTAGGCCGCCGGGTCGAATCCGAGCAGGTCGAGCACGGCCTCGGCGCCCGGAACGAGCTCCGCCCCGAGCGACGCCAGTGCGGCGCCCAGGCCTCCGGCGGCACCGGAGCCGGGCAGGTCGGCATACGGCGCGAGCTCTGGCATCGCACGCAGGCGCTGCTCGAGCGCGGCGACCTGCTCCGCCGAGGCGCCCTTCTGCGGTCCGTAGAGCCGCGGCGCGTCGTAGAGCCGGGTGGCCACGTCGCACAGCACGCGGGTCGGCCCCGGCAGCCGGTCGATGACGTCGAGCAGGCCCGCGCCGCCGTCCATCGTCGCGGTGCCGCCGACGGTCACGACCAGCTGTCCGTCCGGGAGATGCTCGATCAGCAGCCCGAGCCCGCGGCTGGACGCCGCCATCACGTCGGGGGGGTCGCGCTCGAACGGCACCGCCTCGGCCGCCTCGACCACGCGCGTGCCGTCCGCGAGCACGCCGACGCGTGCGGACCGCGGCCGGCCGAACGCATCGACGACCTCGTATGTCTCGAAGGTGTCGCACAGCGCGTCGAGCGTTCCCTCGCCCCCGTCGGCCACGGGCAGCGTGTCTGTCGAGACTCCGGCCGACCGAAAGCCACGTGCTAGCGCTTCTGCGGCGAGAGCCGCAGAAGCGCAGTCCTTGAGGCTAGCCGGGCACGCGAGCGCGCGCGGGCTCATGCCCGGGGGCCTCCTCCGCTGACTCGCCGTCCCGGTCGTCGGCGGTGACCGCGCCCGGCATCTCGCGCAGTCCGGCAAACGACAGGCCTTCCCGGGCGAGGAAGAGGAGCCCGACGGCGACTCCGACCGAGGCCTCGATCGCCTGGAGGCCGAATCCGAAGGCGATTCCCCTGCCGTAGGCGACGCCGTACTGGCGCAGAGGCGTCGCCACCGCGACCTGCACGAGCCCGACGTTGCCCGGCCAGAGCGGGACGATCGTCGCGACGTTCATCAGCAGGAGCACGAGGCCTGCGGCCGGGAGCCCCTCGTGCACGTTGAACGCCCGCATCGCCGTCCAGACCGCGAAGAGCTGGCACGTCCACCCGAAGCACTGGCCGAGGATCGCCATCATCGCCGCCCGGGGGTTGCGCATGACGCCGAGCCCGAGCCGCGCCATCGTGACGATTCGCCGGACGGTGCCGAGCCCTTCGAGCCGCACGTGGCCGTGATGACGCGCGCTCGCGAAGGCGAACAGGAACAGTCCGACGCCGACAGAGAGCACGACCGCGAGGCTGGTGAACGCCCAGCCCGGGATCTTCGCCGTGATCAGCACCCAGATCACGAGCATCACGACGGGGACGAGATCGAACACGCGGTGGGCGAAGACGGTGCCGACGAGTGTCGGCCACAGGCCTCGCCGCCGGCCGTCCATCCGCCGGGTGAGGACGGCGACGCGGGCGAGCTCGCCGACCCGGCCGGGAAGGACCGCGTTCGCGAGCAGCCCGACGCAGAAGGCCGCGAAGACGATGGGCAGACGCGGGTGCGGCGGCGGCATCGCCGAGCGGATCACCGCGTCCCACGCGGCGGCGCGGGCGACGATCGAGAGCAGGTTGAGACCGACGGCCGCCGCGACCCACTCCCACACGACCGCGGTGAACGCGTCGCGGAAGTCCCCCCAGTGCGGGCCTTGCCACCAGAGCAGCGCCCCCACGCCGCAGAGGAACGCGACGAAGATCGCACCCCGGACCCACGGCGACCTCGGCACCCGGGGCCTGAACCTCACGCGGCGACGTCCTCGTAGATCTGGTCGAGCCGCTCGGCGATCGTGTCCCACGAGTAGCGCTCGACCGCGAGGCGCCGCGCGCTGTTGCCGAGGGAGCGGCGGCGCGGCTCGTCCTCGAGCAGGCCGACGAGGGCGTCGGCGAGCGCGGCCTCGTCGCCGGGCGGTACGAGCACGCCGGTGGCGTCGGTCATCACCGCCTTGTACCCCGCTATGTCGGAGGCGACGACCGGCACCGCGCAGGCGAAGGCGCGCGTCAGCACCATCCCGAAGCTTTCCATCCCCGTCGAGGGCGCTGCCAGCGCCTTCGCCTTGAGCAGCTCGCGGGTGAGGTCTTCCTGCGGGAGGAAGCCGAGGACGTCGATGCCCTCGTGCGGGACGCGGTGGCGGGCGAGCAGGAGCTGGACGGCGAGCGGGTCGGCGCCGACGAGCCGCAGGCGCGCGCCGGTCCGCCGGTGTACGTCGGGCCAGGCCTTCAGCAGCACGGGCATCCCCTTGCGCGGATCGTGCCGACCGATGAAGACGATCGAGTTCTCGCGCCCGCCCGCTTCGGCCGCGGGCGGGGTGAGGACGCCGTTCGGGATCAGCTCGAACTCGCGGTCGGGCAGCCACCTGCGGATGGACAGTCGCGCCTGCTCGGACACGGCGATCCGGTGGTCGATCCGGTCGAGCAGGAAGCCCCAGAACGGCAGCCCCATCCGCATCCAGCCGAGCCCGCCCGCCGCGTGCCAGGTGGCGACGAGCGCGCACCTGGCGACGGCGAGCGCAGAGATGCAGATCGCCGGCGTCATCGGCTCGTGCAGGTGGAGGACGTCGAATTTCTCCTCCGCGAAGACCCGCTTCAGCTTGAACGGGACGGTGGGGCTGAGGACGATGTTCGGCAGCGAGCCGTTCGCGGGGACGATCACCGTGCGGCCGACGGGGATCACGTCGGGAGGAGGCTCGCCGTGGCGTCCGTGGCGCGGGTGCAGCGCCCGGGTGAAGGTGCCCGGCGGGTCGTTGCCGATGATGATCTTCACGTCGAGCCCGCGGGCGCGGAGCGCCTCGGCCTTCAGCTCGGCGTGCTCGAGCACAGCCCCCCAGAAGGACCACGAGAACGGTACGACGATGCCCACCTTCATCGCAGCGGAGCCTAGTGCCTCGATAGACTCGGAGGATGGTGCTCTCCGAGGGGCTCGCCGAGCTGCACACGCACCTCGGCGGCTCGGTCGCCTCGGAGATCCTCTGGAGCATCGCGCACGAGCAGGGGATCGCGCTGCCGGTGAAGGACTACTGGGAGTTCGACCGGCTGGTGACCGTCTCCGACCCGCGCGGCGTCCCCGACCTGAACGCGCTCGACGCGATCTACCACTGGACGGAGATGATCCAGTCGAGCCCGCTCGCGGTCGAGCGCTCGGTGCACGCGGCGATCGGCGGCGCGTACCGCTCGCAGGGGATCACCACCTTCGAGCTTCGCTTCAACCCGATGAAGCGCAACCGCGGCGGCGAGCGCGACCTCGATCACATCATCATGGCCGCCGCCCGAGGGCTCGACCGGGCGAGCCTCGAGTACCCGCAGGTGCGCGCCGGGCTGATCCTGATGATGGACCGCACCTTCGACGAGCGGCAGAACCAGATCATCGTCGAGAAGGCGATCCGCTACGCCCCGCGCGGGATCGTCGGGATCGACATCGCCGGGCCGAGGCCGCGAGGCGAGCGCTACCGGTACGCAAAGCTCGCGCCGCTGGTCGAAGAGGCGCGCGCAGCCGGCCTCGGCGTGACCATCCACGTCGGCGAGGAAGGAGGCGACTACGGCGTCGAGGAGATCGGCGAGGTGGTCGAGACGCTAAGGCCCGACCGGATCGGCCACGGGATCCTCGCCGCCCGCGAGCCCCAGCTGATGGCCGAGCTGCGCGAGCGCGGGATCGTCCTCGAGATCTGCCCGACCTCGAACCTGCTGACGAAGGCGCTTCCGGACGAGGGCGCCGTCCGCCAGACGTTCCGCGCCTTCCTCGAGCACGGCGTGCGATTCACGATCGCCACCGACGGGCCCGAGATGATGCGCACCCACCTGCGCGACGAACTCGACCTGCTGCTGCGGATCGGGGCCCTTGATGAGGACGGGCTCCGCGAGGCGAACGCGCGCGGGCACGAGGCGAGCTTCGTGCGCGGTACTGCGGTGGCGGCGTAACGCCACGAAATACACCTATTGGTCAATGGTGCTGAGGCAGATGCCTGGCTAGCCTCGCAGGATGCACGGAACACTGATGGAAGCGCCGCCAGGGATCACTGACCGGCAGCGCCAGGTCGTTGCACTGATCGCCGCGGGATGCTCGAACGAGGAGGTTGCCAAGCGCCTCGAGATCTCGCCGCGAACGGCAAAGGCACATTCCGACGCGCTTCGCCAGAAGCTCGGCGTGCCTCGCCGGCGACAGATTCCGGCCGCCTACCGGATCTTGACAGGCGACGACCCGCTGCAGGGGACTCTGGTCGGCGCACCGTGATCGAACTCCCCGTGCCCGCGACCTGGGCGGCGGGCACGGGGACTTCGCTTTCGTCACTTACCGAAGTAAAGTCCCCCCAAGGGGAGACGTCCCAAGGGTGGGCGATGGCAAGCATTGATTCCGCGGTCGAGGCTGCGCGCCGCTACATCATCAAGCGTCCGCGACTGACGCGATTGCTCGACAACGCAAACGCACGCGTTCTGATGCTGATCGCTCCTGCCGGGTTCGGAAAGACGACGCTTGCGCGTGAGTGGGTCGCCGAGCGTCCGCACGTGTGGTACCGAGGGACGACCGCCACGGCAGATGTCGCTGCCCTCGCCGCAGGCCTCGCCGAGACGATCTCCGACGTAGTTCCGCAAGCGGGCATGCGTGCGATCAACCGCATGCGAGCGACGGGAACTCCAGAGGAGGACGTCGCCATCATCGCGGAGCTGTTCGCCGAGGATCTCGCTGAGTGGCCAAGCGGCACGTGGCTCGTATTCGACGACTACCAGTTCGCGATGGAGGCGCAGGCGCCCGAGCGATTTGTCGACCTGCTACTTCGGCACTCACCGATACAGCTGTTGCTCACGAGCCGCAAGCGCCCGACTTGGGCCTCGGCGCGTCGTCTTCTCTACGGCGAACTCTATGAGTTGGGCCGTAACGAGCTCGCGATGGACCACGACGAGGCAGCGAGCGTCCTCGCCCACCGTAAGGACTCGCCGGCAGCCGGACTGGTCGCACTCGCGGAGGGTTGGCCCGCGGTCATCGGCCTGGCGGCGCTGACCGAGGAGCTCGAACTTCCAGAAGGCGGCCTGCCCGACGCGTTGTACGAGTACTTCGCGGAAGAGCTCTACCAAGGCGCATCGCCGAGCGTGCGGCGCGGCTTGTGCAAGCTGGCATTGGCGCCGACGCTGGGTGAGCGTTCTGCCAACTTCCTACTCGGTGAACGGGCCGCAGAAGTGATTACTGATGGCGTGAGGCTGGGATTTCTCGCTGTCCGGACGGGAGCCCTCGAACTCCACCCCTTGCTTCGTACCTTTCTCGAAACAAGGCCCGGCCATAAGCACGGGAAAAATGCGAAGGACGCTGACAGGCTTGCCCGTCATCTTGCCGGAATTGGACTTTGGGACGACGCGTTCGCTCTGTTGGAGAAGTTCTTCTCAGAGGATCTCTTCTCCGACTTGCTTGAGAGCGGATTGCAGACCATGCTGGCAGATGCTCGGCTCGCCTCCTTAGCAGGATGGCTGGAACTTGCTCGGTCGAAGCGGGTCGAGGCTCCGATCATCGATCTCGCCGAGAGCGAGATCGCATTCCATCAGGGAAATCGACGAAGATCCGAGGCTCTGGCAGTGCGTGCGGCGAAGAGCCTCCCACCATCGCATCACATGGTCTCCCGAGCGTACTACCTGGCTGGCATGAGCGCACATCTCGACTACTACAACGATCGAGCGAGGCTGTACTGCGATCAAGCGTTGGCAAGCGCTTGCACAGTCACCCAGAAACGCGATGCGGTCTCGGGCCAGCTCCTCACACTCTTGACCTTGGCGATTCTGATGTAAACGATCTTCTTACTTCTCTGATCGCTCTAGACGACGGAAGCACGCTGAGCGAGGTTCGTTTGGCAAGTGCTCGCTATCAAGTTGCGATCCGAAGAGGCAGGATCCGGGACTGCGCCGATGCGCTCAGCTCGGCCGAACAAGTCGTGGAGCGCGTCACTGAGCCTCACACGAGATCCTCGTTTTATGTGACTGCAGGCGACCGCGCTCGTTCAGCTCGGACGGTATGAAGAGGCACTGGCGGCGGTGTCTCGCTGCGAGAGGTACGCGCGCGAATCGCGGGTATCTTTCATCGTTCCTTTCACCAAACGCATCCGTGCGGTTGCTGAATTGGGCATCCGACACTTCGCGCGTTGTAGTCACTTCGTTGACTGGGTTGAAGCCGAAGCGCTTCGCAGTGGCGACGTATTCTTCGAAATGGAAGCTCGATTGATCCGGTCACGTCTATTCATCGCGCAAGGCTTGTCACGTCGCGGAGTGCGCAATCCTCGAAGAACCGCCTTAAAGCGTTTCCCATGGGAGGGAGAGCGTGGTGAATTCCTGGCGACACCGGGCTGGCCCTATGCCTGTTCTGGCGATTCCAGGCGGCCCTCGGCCTCGCGGACGAGTCGTGCAGATCTCGGAAACAGTCGAGGTCAAGCTTTGGTGGCATGCATCGTGGCGATAGCCGCTATCCAGGCTCGAGCCCGCGATTGCGTCGACGTCGCAACTGCCGCCTTCCGGACGGCCCTGGACGTAGGGAGCCTCGACAGTTTCGTCATCGCATACCGCGGCTATCCCGGCCTCCTCGTGCGCCCGGCGCAAGATTCGAACCTTCGTGACTCGCTTAGAGAGGTCATCGACCTTGCTTGTGACTGGCCCTTAGTCAAGGCACATCAGCCTCGCCTTGCCGCGAAGGAAACCCACCGACACTCGCCTTTCGCCTCGCGAGGAAGAGGTGCTTGGATTGATCTCGCAAGGCCTAACAAACAAGGAAATCGCAGCGAGCCGCTCTTCATCAGCCCGGCAACAGCAAAGGTGCACGTCCGCAATATCTTCGACAAACTCGGAGTCCGAACGAGGACGGAGGCCGCATTGCGTGCCTCAGTGGATCAGGCGAAGGGAGTTACTAAGCGGCTGCCTCAGAGCAGTATCCGCGTATTGATCCTGGGCGTGAAGCGTAAAGTCGGCCCTTTCGCCGTTCGGTAGTCCTCTTCTGCGCCAGCAAGGATCGCCTCGAACGACTGCGACAATGGCCGTATCGAATTGGCCCTCAACTCCCTGAGCGAGGCGCATCCTGGCGACTCGACTTGGCATAGCGTCGCGATAGGGGCGATCAGATGTCATTGCGTTGTACGCGTCTGCAACAGCAATGATCCGCGAGAGGAAGGGGAATTTCCTCACCCCCAATGCCATCCGGGTAGCCCATTCCATCCATACGTTCATGGTGGTGACGGACAATGTTCGCGATCTCCGCGTAGTCTTCGACCTTGGCAAGAATCCGTTCGCCAATTACTGAATGCTCCTGCATTTGCCGGCGCTCTTCCAGCGTCAGCGCTCCCGGCTTCTCCAGAAGGCCCGCTGGAGCCCGATCTTTCCGATGTCGTGAACTAGGCCGCATTGATGGGCTAGCTTCTGCTGATCCTCCGGTAGTCCCAAACGTTCAGCAATGTCACGCGCGTAGACGCGACAGCGGCCGAGTGGCCTGCTGTGTATCGGTCTCTCGCATCGAGAGTCGCCACGAGAGCAGCCGCGAAGGACAGGTTCGCGCTTCTCAAGCCTTTGGTTAACAATCCCCAGATCATCGGCGAGCCTGCGCCGGGCCTGGTAAAGCGCGAAGAGCTTGTGGAGCGCAAGGGCGGGGACAAGAAATAGCGGAAGAGTGAGCGGTGAAACCCTTTCGAAGGCGGTCGCGAGGAGCGCCACCAGCGGCATGTACAGCGGGACAGATGAAAGTGTGACCGGCAGCAGGGCTTTCACGAGAGGTTCGCGAACGGGGTTGCCTCGCGGGCGAAGGTAAAGAGACGAAACCGAGATCGACGAACTCCACCGCCGCACCGCCGCAAATAGCTGAGACTGCGATCGACCCCACGTCACTTGTCGCCAGAGACGCTGCTTGACGGCGCGACTGATCCCTGTCAGAGCGCCGTTGAGGCGCGCGTGAGCGTGTATGTGACCCACTGAGGCGCGGATGGCGGACAGCGCCCAACATCGACGCCGCGCCGATGACCATCGCGGCGAGAGGGCCGAAGAGCACCGCTCCGAAGAGCACCAGCAGGTTCGAGATGGAGCTTTCCATCTGCGACTCCCCGAACGAACTGGACACTTGCCCGCTCTGACACGGCGGCAGCCCCGGCGAGCGCCAGGACGCGTCCAAACGGTTCCGACCTTCCAGCCGCCGAGCACAAAGGCCGATTGCCAGCCCCGTAACGCAGTCCCGAGGACGGCGATGTAGGTCGATGCAGACGCATCCGGCACACCTCGCGGCAATCGCGGAGACGGAAACAAGTGTTGTCATCCCGCTGAGTCTTGCATTTATCCCTCGAAAGGGGTATAAGAACTGGTGCCGTTAGTCCCTCAATGAGAGGAGTGCTCTCATGCGTAAGCTGATTTGGCGAGTCGTCTGCCTGGAGGCCATTCCAGTTGGCGTCGCCTCCCGGTTCCCGGCGGCCATAACGCCTGGTAAGTCCATTCGTTCGTAGCTTCTGGTTTCACCGGGTACGTGGCGTCCCCCTGTTGAGGGATATCCACACACCGGTGACAACCCCCTAGCGCTAGGTCAGAAGCCCGCGCCGGAAGCCAATGGCTACGGCGTGGGCCCTCGACCTTGCCTGAAGCTTGGCCAAGAGGTGCCGCACGTGGGACTTCACGGTCTCCTCGGAGAGGAACAGCATCTTGCCGATGTCCCGGTTCACCAGGCCCTCCGCGATTAGCTGAAGGACCTCGATCTCCCGAGCCGTCGGCTCCTGCTCCAGTTCCTTGAGCGGCGCCTGGAAGGGGATGACGTCCGCGGTGCCGTTGGCCCGTCTCGCCGCGACCTGGTCGAAGCGGCGGGAGTGATCCATGTACCGGCTCAAAATCTTCTTGCGTTCCGCAGCGTCCATACGAAACTGGCTATCGACATGGCCGCGCGGCCGCTTTAGCACGATCTTCTCCCCCGTTCGAGGGAGGCCGCCCGAAACGGCCTCCTGGGCCCGCTCAGAGACAGCGTTCTGCCCGAGGGAAGATGCAGGGACAGGCCCGTGCGGGCCTGTCCCTGATTCGAGTTAGGTCAGGCCGTTCGCTTTCAAGAAGGCCTTGGCGACGGCCGCGGGCGTCTTCTTGTCGACGGCAACCGCCTTGTTCATCGCGATCATCGCCGCGTTCGTCAGCTTCGCGCTGAGCGCGTTCACGGTCGAGGTGAGCTTCGACCCGTACTCGCTGACCAGCTTCTTCGACAGGACCGGCGCCACGTTCTGGAACCCGAAGATGTGCTTCGTGTCCGCGAGCGCGACGTACTTCCCGGTAGCGAAGGCCGGCTCGGTGGTGAAGATGTCCCCGCCCGTGACCTTGCCGGAATCGATCAGCTTGGTCACCGGGATCGTCCCGAGCTGGACAAACTTGATCTTCGTCAGCCCGTAGATCTTCTTCAACCCGAGCAGGCAGGTGATCCGCTTGTCGCACTCGGGGTAGCCCCCATACGACAGGTTCGGCACCTTCTTCAGGTCGGAGATCGTCTTCAGGCCGTACTTCGCCGCGGTCGTCTTCAGCACCGCGAACGAGTCGGAGTCGTAGAACGGCGTCTGCTTCAGGAGCGTGAACCCGCGCTTCTCCTCGAACGCCTTCGCGGCCGCGTAGTTCTGCGCGACCGTCTTCGGCGCCTTCGCGTGGGCCAGGTTGAGGGCGATCACGCCCGTGTACTCGGGATAGAAGTTGATCTTCCCGCTCGTCAGGGCGGTGTCGATCAGCTCCGAGCTACCGATGTTCTCCTTGTAGGCGACCTTGAAGCCCTTCGCCTCGAGCGCTTGCTTGTACAGCTGACCGAGGACGTAGGCCTCGGTGAAGTTCTTCGTACCGACGGTGATCGTCGTCGCACTAGTCGATGCGTTGGCCGTCCCACCTAAGACGATCGGGATAGCCAATGCCAGCGCGAACGCGGCCTTGACCGCGCGTCGCATGTGCTTGCGAACCACGCTCACTCCTTTCTGAGGGACTGACTCCCGGCACCCTAACCGGCCGGCCTTAGTCCGACGAAACGAACGCCGGAGCCAGAAGCTTCCGCATCACCGCCAGGAGAAACGCAGCCGCAAACGCGAGAGCCGAGACACAGAGGCTGGCGGCCACCACGCCGGAGAGGCGGTACGTGGCCTGGTTGACGATCAGGTCTCCGAGACCGCCGCCGCCGGCGATCGCGGCAATCGTCGCCGTCGCGATCACGAAGACCGTCGCGATGCGGATGCCGGCGAAGATCAACGGGAGCGCGAGCGGGAGCTCGACGCGCCAGAGGATGTCGCGTCCGCGCATCCCCATCCCCCGCGCCGCCTCGACGATGTTCCGGTCGACACCTTCGACGGCGAAGTACGCGTTGGTCAGGATCGGTGGGACGGCGAGCACGACGAGCGCCACGGTGTTGTCCCAAAAGAAGTTCGTGGAGACGAGCAGGAAGAACGCGATCAGGACGAGGCTCGGCAGAGCGCGCCCGATGTTGGAGACGCTGATCGCGAGGAACGAGCCGCGGCGCAGGTGTCCGAGGACCACGCCCAGCGGGAGCGCGATCACGAGCCCGATCGCGAGCGCGACCATCGACAGCTTCAGATGCTCGCCCGTCTTGACCAGCAGCAAGTGCGGGTGATCGCCGATGAAGCGGAACGCGTCCGGGAACGTCCCCCAACTGAATGTGTCGGCGAGAATCACGCGCGCCTCCAGGGCGTGATCCAGCGCTGCGCCACGACCAGGACTGCGTCGGCGGCGAGCGCGAGCAGGATCGCGAGCACGCCGGCGGCGATGATCTCCGTCTTGAAGACGTCCTGCGTGATCCCGACGAAGATCGGCCGTCCGAGCCCTTCGGGGATCACGAACGCCGCCACGGTTGCGATCGAGATCGTCGAGATGGTCGCGAGCCGGATGCCGGCGACGATCGCCGGGGCGGCGAGCGGGAGCTCGATCCGAAGGAAGGTCTGCATTCCCGTCAGACCCATCCCCCGCGCCGCCTCGCGCACGTGCTCGGGAACGCCGCGCAGCCCCTCGAGGATGTTCCGGTACAGGATCAGCAGCGTGTAGCTGACGAGCGCCACCTCGACCGTCGTCACGGTCAGGCCCGTGATCGGCACGAGCAGCTGGAAGAGCGCCAGGCTCGGGATCGTGTACAGGAAGTCGGAGACGAGCCCGATCGGGTGGTCGAGACGGCGGTAGCGATACGCGACGAGCGCGGCGGCGAGCGCGATCGCGAAACCGATCGAAACGGCGATCCCGGTCAGCTTCAGGTGCTGGAGGAGCGCCGGCTGCAGGGTGTCGTCCCAGTGCGCTTGAACCCAACCCCAGCAGAACGCGTGGTTCTCGGTCTCACATTTCGAGCCGGACCCAAAGTCGGGGATCACCGGCTCCTGCGCGAGCAACCCGCCGGTCACAGCTCCGCCAGCAGCTGCCCGACGCGCGCGACCGAGATCTGGCCGAACGGATTCCCGTCGCCGTCGACGACGACCAGGGGGTCGGCGCCCTCCGACATCATCAACGAGAGCGCGTCGCGGAGCGTCATCGTCCCGGGTGCGCGCCGGCCGTTCCCTGCAGTGCCGTCGACCGGCTCCAGCTCGATCTCCTCGAGCCGCCGCAACGCGAGCCGCTTCAGACCACGGTCGGCGCCGACGAACCGGGCGACGAAGTCGTCGGCCGGGTGGGCGAGGATCCGGTCGGGTGTGTCGTACTGGGCGAGCACTCCCCCCTCGCGGAGGATCGCGATCCGGTCGCCGAGCTTGATCGCCTCGTCGATGTCGTGCGTGACGAAGATCACCGTCTTGCGCACGTCCTCGTGCAGGCGCAGAAACTCCATCTGCAGGCGGTCGCGGGTGATCGGGTCGAGCGCGCCGAAGGGCTCGTCCATCAGCATCAGCGGCGGGTCGGCGGCGAGCGCGCGCGCAAGGCCGACCCGCTGGCGCTGGCCGCCCGAGAGCTGCGCCGGATAGCGCTCGGCGTACTCCGGCTCTAGGCCGACGAGGTCGAGCAGCTCGGCGACCCGCTCGCGCGTGCGGGCGCGCGGCCAGCCGAGCAGGCGAGGCACCGTGGCGACGTTGTCCGCCACGGTCATGTGCGGGAACAGGCCGACCTGCTGGATCACGTAGCCGATGCTCCGGCGCAGCTCGGTCGCGTCGTGGTCGCGGATGCTCGTGCCGTCGATCGTGATGTCGCCATCGTCGAACTCGATCAGGCGGTTGACCATCTTCATCGCCGTCGTCTTTCCCGCCCCGGACGGCCCGACGAGGACGCAGATCTCGCCCGCCGGGATGGTCAGCGAGAGCTCGTTGACGGCCGCCTCGTCGCGCCCCGGGTAGCGCTTCGTCACCCGGTCGAACACGATCTCGGCAGCCGCGGTCGCCGGCATGCGCGAAGCCTAGAGGCTGCCGCCGGCTGCCGGCTCGAACGTTCAGGGAACTCTCAGGAAACCGCTTTACGGTCGGTGCACGATGCTCGAGACCGGACGCGCGCTGATACGGCTGCCTAGACACCTGGTGCGGCCGGCCGCGCCGGTGCGGCTGATCAATATCGTGCTGCTCGCAGCCGTCGTCGCTACAGGGCTGGCGGCGTACTTCGTCGCCGGTCGTGAGAGCACCGCCCAGGCGCAAGCCACGACCGGAACCGTTCAGCGCGGATCCGTGCTCTCGACCGTGTCGGCGAGCGGGAACGTCCAGCCGGCCCGGACGCTCTCGCTCAACTTCTCGGGCAGCGGCAAGCTCACGGCCGTCTACGTCAAGAAGGGCCAGCATGTGCGCAAAGGGCAGTCGCTGGCGAAGCTCGACGACACGAGCCAGGCCGCCGATGTCCGGACCGCCAGGGCCAACCTCACGTCCGCGCAGGCGAACCTGGCCAGCCTCCAGCAGCCGCTGACGCCCGCCACCGCGAAGCAGAGCCAGGTCGCGGTCGCTCAGGCGAAGGCGGGAATCGCCAGCCAGCAGACGGCGCTGCGGGACACGATCACCTCCGCGAACCAGGATCGAGCGACGCTGGAGAAGGCGGTGACGCACGCCAAGACCGCGCTCCAGCAGACCCAGAAGGTTGTGGCCGCGAACACAGCCTCGCTCCGCAACAGCGTCGGGGAAGCGAAGGGTGCATGGCTGGAGGCGAAGGCGGCAGCAAGCCGTGACCTGACGAATCTCCAGGCGGCGATCGAGCAGGCGAAGGCGCAGCTCCAGCGCGACCAAGAGCAGCTCCAGCGCGACCAGACGCAGCTCGCGACCGACCAGAACGACGCCGCCACCTATTCGAGCCAGGTGAACAGCGCCACCGGTTCGGTGAACAGCCTCCAGGCCCAGGTCGACGCCGACAAGGCCCGAGTCGCCGACGACCAGAAGAAGGAGCATTCCGACAAGTGCGACCAGGCGCCGGCTCCGCAGCCGAAGTGCGCGAACGACGCCTTCCGGACATCGCAGGACCAGTCGAAGCTCTCGGACGACCAGGCCAAGCTCTCCACCGCCCAGTCGGATCTGAACACCGCCCAGTCGAAGGCCGACGCCGCCACGACGGCGGTGAAGAACGACCAGACCGCGATCATCAACGATCAGACGAAGATCGCGACCGACCAAGAGGCGATCACGACTGCCGAGAACGGTGTCGCCGCCGGTCAGGTGAAGGACGCCCAGTCCGTCAACCAGGCCTATCGCTCCTACGTGAACGCGAAGAACGCGCAGACGTCCGGGCTCGCGACGAACAAGCAATCGGTGCAGAACGGCCAGAAGAGTCTGAAGGACGCGATCAGCAGCCTGAACGCGGGCGTGATCAAAGACCAGCAGTCCGTCCACGCCGCCCGAGCGTCGGTGAAGAGCGCGCAGCAGACGCTGTCGAGCACCCAGGCCTCGAACGCCGAGAAGGCGGAGCCGCCGACAGCGGGCGAGCTCGCGAATGCCAAGGCGCAGATCGCCACGGCGGAGGCGGCACTCGAAAACGCGTTGAGCGCCCAGAAGCAGATGACGCTAGTCGCCCCTGCCGGCGGCACCGTGGCCTCGATCACCGGCGCCGTCGGAGAGAATCCGGGCGGCGCCTCCTCCTCCGGGACGGCGTCGACCTTCATCTCGCTCGTCGACCTAGAGGGACCACAGGTGCTCGCCAGCTTCAGCGAGACCGACGCCGCGAAGATCAAGCTCGGGCAGGCCGCCACGATCACCGTCGACGCGCTCCCCAACAAGCAGCTCGCAGCGCACGTCGTCAGCATCGACACGACGCAGACCGTCGTCAGCAACGTGGTCACGTACGGAGTGACCCTCGTCCTCGATCGGACCACTCCCGAGCTGAAGCCCGGGATGACCGTGAGCGCGGCGGTGATCGTCTCGAAGCGCGACGGCGTGCTGCACATCCCCAACGCCGCGGTTCGCACCACCGGGGGCACCAGCACGGTGACCGTCGTCGACGACAAGGGCGTCCAGCAGCAGCGGGCGGTCACGGCCGGGGTCGTCGGCGACGACGCGACCGAGATCGTCAGCGGCTTGAAAGAAGGAGACGAAGTCGTCGTCTCCTCCGCGGCGTCTCAGCTGACGAGCACAACCGGCTCGACCGGCCGGACCGGCGCCGGTGGTCTCCAAGGCGGCGGCGTCTTCTTCGGGGGCCGCTAGTGGGCGGCCGGCGCCCGCTGATCGCTCTGCTGGGCGTGACGAAGTCGTATCGGATGGGCACGCAGGTCGTCCACGCGCTGCGCGGGATCACGCTCGGCGTCGCAGAGGGCGACTACGTCGCGATCATGGGCGCCTCCGGCAGCGGCAAGAGCACGCTCATGCACATCATCGGCTGCCTCGATCTGCCCGACCGCGGGCGGTACCTGCTCGACAGCGTCGACGTGCGCTGGCTCGAGGACGACGAGCTGGCGGTGATTCGCAACCGCAAGATCGGCTTCGTCTTTCAGAGCTTCAACCTCGTGCCGCGGACATCGGCGCTCCAGAACGTCGAGCTGCCACTCGTCTACGCGGGGGTCAGGAAGAAGGAACGGCGAGCCCAGGCACTGGCGGCGCTCGCTCGTGTCGGTCTCGCCGACCGCGTGCAGCATCTTCCGTCGGAGCTCTCCGGCGGCCAGCAGCAGCGGGTCGCAATCGCACGCGCCCTGGTCTCGAATCCGACGGTCGTGCTCGCCGACGAGCCGACGGGCAACCTCGACTCGCACTCGACCGCCGAGGTGCTCGAGGTGCTCGACGCCCTCAACCGCGAGGGACGCACGATCGTGCTGATCACACACGAGCACGACGTCGCCCAGCGCACCCGCCGGATCGTGCAGTTGCGGGACGGTCGTGTGGTCGAAGACGAGCGGCGGCGGCCGCTGGTCGAGGCGGTCGCGTGATCGCCGTCGAAAGCCTGCGAATCGCTCTGCAGGGGATCAAGTCCAATCGGCTCCGGTCGCTGCTGACGATGCTCGGGGTCACGATCGGCGTCGCCTCGGTGATCATCCTCGTCGCGGTCGGCACCGGCTCGTCGGCGGCAGTGCAGAACCAGCTCGAGGCGCTCGGCACCAACGTCCTCACCATCTTCCCCAGCAGGGGCGGGTTCGGCTTCGGCGGAGGCGGAGGCGGCAGGGCGACGCTGGGCACCCAGAGCAGCGCCTCCGGCTTGACGATGAAGGACGTCACAGCGCTCCGCAAGCAGCAGAACGCTCCCAACCTGAAGAGCGTCAACCCGGTCGTCAGCACGCAGGTGACCGCGACCTATCAGGGCGCGACCTACCAGCCGAGCCAGTTCACCGGCACCACCCCCGGCTACTTCGAAGCCCAGAACTTCCAGATCTCCGCCGGCCGGCTCTTTACGGACGCCGACGTCAACAACCGCTCGCCGGTCGTCGTCCTCGGGGTGACGGTCGTCCAGAATCTGTTCGGCACCACGAACCCGGTCGGGCAGACAATCGCCGTCAACGGCGTCCAGTTCCAGGTCGTCGGCGTCCTCCAGTCGAAGGGCAATCAGGGCCTCCAGAACCAGGACGACGTCGCAATCGCTCCGATCACGATCGTGCAGGCGGCGCTCACCGGCGTGTCCGGCTCGCTCAACCAGATCGTCGTCGAGGCGAAGTCGAAGAAGGTGACGTCCCTCGCTGAGTCGGAGATCACGACCACCCTCCTCAGCACCCACAAGATCACGAACGACCAGGCCGACTTTCGCGTCCTCAACCAGGCGAGCTTCATCTCGGCATCGAACGCGTCCCAGCACACGTTCACCGTGCTGCTCGGGGCGGTCGCGGCGATCTCGCTGCTCGTCGGCGGGATCGGGGTGATGAACATCATGCTCGTCACCGTCACCGAGCGGACGCGCGAGATCGGCATTCGCAAGGCGATCGGCGCCCGGCGGGCTCACATCGTGGGCCAGTTCATGGTCGAGGCCGTCCTCCTGTCGATGATCGGTGGGCTGATCGGCGTCGGCGCAGGCATCCTCGGCAGCCGCTTCGAGATCATCGGGATCCAGCCCGTCGTCGCCCCCTACTCGGTCGTGCTCGCCTTCTGCGTCTCGGGGGCCGTCGGGCTCCTGTTCGGCATCTATCCGGCCGGTCGCGCCGCCGCCCTGCGGCCGATCGAGGCACTTCGCTACGAGTGAACGAGGAGACGCCCATGTCCACGCCTGACGAACCGACGACCGAAACGCCGGCAACCCAGCCCGGACTCGACGACTTCGATTTCGACTTCGAGGAGACCCCCGCCCCGGTCCGGCGGCGCCGCCTGCCGCTCATCACCGGCGCGCTTGCGCTCTGCGCCGCAATCGGAGGCGGCGTCGTCCTCGGAATCGCGATCCAGAAGCACTGGGGCGGCAGCGGCTCGAGCGGCGGAAGCCGCTCGGCGGCCAGCCTCGCGGCGGCCCTCGCGGGCCGTACCGGGCAATCGAGAGGGTCGACCGGCGCGGCGGCTCCCGGTGGCTTCACGCGCAGCGGGACCGCAGGGCAGGTCAAGGCGATCGACGGCAAGAATCTCTACGTCACCGACACGGACGGGAACGTCGTCAAGGTGACCACCGACCCGGGCGTGAGCGTGCGCGTGACGAAGACGGGCACCCTGAAGAGCATCGCGCCCGGCGACTTCGTCGTCGTCCAGGGCACGAAGACGAAGTCGGGCTACCGTGCGACCTCGATCACCGACAGCGGCACGAGCGCCTCCGCAGGCGGGTTCGGCGGCCTGCCCTCCGGTGGCGGCAGTGGCTCGAACGGCAATCAAGGCGGGACCGGCGGCACCACTCAGCCAGCCCTCCCGGGACTTCCCTAGATCGAGAAGGAGTGTGAAGCAGATGCAGTTGGCAGCCCTCGTACGAAACCGGCGCCGGGGGTCCCGAGCCGCGCTGGTGCTCGTATTCGTGGTCGGCTCCGCCGTCGGTCTGGCCACGACGACAGCCTCGGCCGCGAAGAAGCCGCCCCAGCTGACGGCCGCCGACAGGCAGCTCTTCCAGTACGCCGCCTGCATGCGGAGCAAAGGCGTGAAGATCCCCGACCCGGTGCGCAGCAAGAACGGGAAGTACGCGTTCCCGAAGATCCCCACGAAGGTGCTGAACGCCCCCGGCGTCAAGAAGAAGGCACAGGCCTGCGCCGCGCAGCTCCCCGGCCGCAGGCAGAACACGTCGACGCCGGCCCAGCAAGCTGCGTTCAAGAAGTTCAGCGACTGCATGGCGAAGAACGGCGTGAAGATCAACCGTCCGACCGGACAGCCGCGGCAGGGTCAGACCCCGCCCAGCGGGCAAAGACCACAGACCGGAGGCTTCTTCAACTCGAAGGACCCGAAGGTGAAGAAGGCGCTCGCGAAGTGTCAGAAGTACGCCCCGCGGCTGAACCAGACCGGCCCCTGAGCGCCGCGTAGACTCCGCCGCGATGGCGGGCGTGGTTGTGCTGGGCGGGGGCTCGACGGGCGAGCACTTCTGCGGCGCCCTGCGGCGGCTCGATTCGGACGTCCCGATCACGCTCGTCGAGCCCGCGCTCGTCGGCGGTGAGTGCAGCTACTTCGCCTGCATGCCCTCGAAGACCCTGCTTCGAGCGCCCGAGCTGATCGCCGAGGCGACCCGGACGCCTGGACTGTCAGCCCCGGCGCTCGACCTGGACGAAGTCTTCGCCTGGCGCGACTGGATGACCTCCGACTGGGACGACACCGGTCAGGTGAAGTGGCTGGAGGAGCAGCGCGTCGAGCTAGTCCGCGGTGACGGCCGGGTCGTCCGGCCTGGAGTCGTCGAGGTCGGCGGACGAGAGCTCGAGTACGAGGGCTCGTAATCGCCACTGGCTCGTCATCCGATCTCGCCGCCGATCGACGGGCTGGACGGAGATCGAGTCGTGGACGACGCGCGAGGCGACCTCGGCGCACGAAGTGCCCTCCAGCCTGATCGTGATGGGCGGCGGGGTCGCCGGCTGCGAGCTGGCCCAGCTCTACTGCCGGCTGGGCTCCGAGGTGACGATCGTCCAGCGCGGCGAGCGGTTGATCCCCCGCGTCTGGACGCCGAGGCGGCCGAGGTGCTTGCAGGCGGCATTCGAGGAGGACGGGATTGCGCTTCGGTTCGGAGACGCAGGTCCGGCACGTCTCCAAGGACCGTCTTGGAGTGCGGCGTCGAGCTGCGACGACGGCGAGACAGCTCGAGGCGGAGCGGCTGCTGGTCTCGACCGGGCGGAAGGCGAACGTGGAGGGACTCGGGCTCGAGCAGCTCGGGGTCGAGCTGGGCCAGCGCGGGATCGAGGTCGACGCGCACCTGTGCGCGGCCGAGAACGTGTGGGCGATCGGCGACTGCACGGGCGTCGCGCTCTTCACCCACGTCGGCAAGTACCAGGCACGGGTCGCGGCGGCGAACGTCGCCGGTCGCCCGGCGACGGCCGACTACCGCGCGATCCCGGCGGTCGCGTTCACCGATCCGCAGGTCGCCAGCGTCGGCTCGACCGCGGGCGACGGTCTGGTCTCTGCTCGCTGGGAGGTGGATGCGACGCCGCGCGCATCCACCTACGAGCGGCCGGCGCGGCACGGGGTTCGTCAAGGTCGCCGCGGACCCGAAGCGCCGCGTGCTCGTCGGCGCGGTCGCCGTCGGCCCCGAGTCGGGCGAGTGGTGCCAGCAGCTGACGCTCGCGATCCGCGCCGAGGTTTCCGTCGACGTCCTGCTGGACGTGATCCAGCCCTATCCGACCTTCTCCGAGGCCGTCTTCTTCGCGCTCCGCGAACTCGACTTGTGAAGACCGAGCGCATCCTGGTCGGCACCGACCGGTCGGAGACCGCGACGCGTGCGGTCAAGTGGGCGGCGGAGATGGCGAGACGCTACGAGGCGAAGCTGGTCGTCGTCGAGGTCGGCGGCGAGCAGGCCGAGCTCGAGCGCTACGTCGCCGAGATCGCACCCGGCGCGGCCGCGGTGGTGGTCGACGGTGACGAGCCGGCGGACGCGATCGTCGCCGCCGTGGAGGAGCAGAAGGCGGACGTGCTCGTCGTCGGCAACATGGGCATGAGCGGACGCCGCGAGTTCCTGCTCGGCAACATTCCCGAACCGGGTCTCGCACAAGGCCGGGTGCACGGTCGTGATCGTGAACACCACCGCCGAGGAGCGGAGCCGGCTGCCCTGGAGGCGCGGGTGACCGAGCTCGCGGGCGGGCACCTCACGGCCCGGACCGCCCGTATCGCGTCCGTGGTGGCGAAGTACGGCCTCCGCGACCGGCTCGAGCGCGGAACCGACCGCGCAGCCCGCGTCTGCGCGGCCCTCGAGGACCTCGGGCCGACGTTCGCCAAGCTCGGCCAGATCCTCTCGACCCGTCCCGACTTGATTCCCCCGGAGCTCGCCGCAGAGCTCGCCCGCCTGCAGGACCGCGTGCAACCCCTGACCGAGACCGAGGTCGTGCAGGTGATGGAAGAGGAGCTCGGCGTTCCCTGGGAAGACGTCTTCGAGAGCATCGAGCCGGAGCCGCTGGCAGCCGGGACGATCGGGCAGGTGCACCGGGCGCGCCTCGAAGACGGCCAGCGTGTCGTCGTCAAGGTGCAGCGGCCCGGCGCGGCCGAGGAGATCGAGCGCGACCTCGGCCTGCTCGCCCTGTTCGCGGAGAAGGCCGAGGGGCGCAGCGCGCTGCGTGAGCTCGTCGACATCGAGGCGGTCGTCGAGCACCTCTCGGCATCGCTCCGCCGCGAGCTCGACTTCCGCGAGGAGGCGGCCAACCTCGAGCGGATGCGCACGATTCTCGCCCGCTACCCGCGGCTCGACGTCCCGGCTGTGCACGAGCAGCTGACGACGAAGCGTCTGCTCGTGATGGACGAGGTCGTGGGCGGCCCGCTTCGCGACGCTCCAGCCGGCGAGGCACGCCGGGAGGCGGCGCGACAGCTGCTCGAGGCGTTCTACCGCCAGGTTCTCGTCGAGGGGTTCTTCCACGCCGATCCGCACCCCGGGAACCTGGTCTGGGCAGACGAGCGCATCCACCTGCTCGACCTCGGCATGGTCGGCGTGGTCGAGGAGGAGCCTCGGGAGCTGCTACTCCTCCTGCTCCTCGCTTTCTGGCGCGAGGATGCGGACTTCCTCGCCGACGTCGTGCTGATGCTGGGGGAAGCCAGGTCCAACCTCGACTTCGACGGCTTCCGCACCGACCTCGCCGGCTACATCGCGCGCCACCGCGTGACCTCGTTCGGCGATGTCCAGCTCGGGCCGATGCTCGACGACCTGTTCGAGCTGGCCGGGCGTCACGGCATCCGCCTCCCCGGCTCGCTCGCCCTGACCGGCAAGGCATTCAGTCAGATGCAGCTCGCCGTGGCAGAGCTCGATCCCGACCTCGACCCGTTCTCGGCGATCGGCGGGTTCATGTTCCGCGGGCTCGGCAGCCGAATCCGCGGCGCGCTCGACCCGCAGCGCTATGTGTACGAGTCGCAGAAGCTGAAGCTGCGGGCGACACGCCTCGTCGAGGGAATCGAGCGACTGGCCGGTGTCCGCCCAGGACCCGGGCTCCAGATCGAGCTCAGGGGAAGCCGAACGCTCGAGGAGGCGATCCGGCGCGCCGGCCGGCGGATCGCGCTCGCTTTCGCCGGGGGGGCGGCGCTGCTGGCGGCGGTGCTTGCGGCGGCGGCGGACTCGATCGACACCTGGGTGCCGGTGACGCTCGGCGTCGCCGCGGGCGTTGCCTGGATCGCACTCGCGCTGGAGCTGGCGCGCCGGCGCTGACTAACGCCGCCGAGCGCGCAGGCGCCGCTCGACCACGATCGCGATCAGCGTCATCAGCCCGCCGAGCGCGAGCCGTTCGATCGGGCGGAAGAGGCGGCGCACGGCAAGAGCTTACGAGTTGCGGTTCTGTTTGTCCGCCGGCCGCCAACGGAGTACAGTCGCTCACAAGTCTGCCGTCCCTCTCCCAGCTATCGTCGCGCGGCCTTTCGGGGCCGCACGGCGTTTTTCTAGGCTGACGGCATGCAATTCGTCGCCGGCGCAGATGACGAGGGCGAGGCGTTCGACGCTGCGGTCGACGAGTTGCGCAAGCAGGGGCACGACGTCCGCCTGCTCGAGCACGCCCAGTGGCCTGACGTGGCCCGCAAGGTGGCGCAGTCGGTCGCCTCCGGCGAGGCCGACCAGGGCCTGCTCTTCTGCTGGACCGGCACCGGCACGGCGATGGCCGCGAACAGGGTACGTGGCGTCCGCGCAGCGCTCGCGTGGGATCCCTGGATTGCAGAGAGCGCACGACGCTGGAACGACGCGAACGTGCTCGTGATGAGCCTGAAGCGGACGAGCCCGGAGACGGCGCGGGAGATCGTCTCTGCGTGGCTCTCGGTCGACGCCCCCGACGAGGACGAGCGCGCGAACATCGCGAAGCTGGACCGGCCCTGACTCCGTAACTGAGGCAATGCCGGCATGAGCTTCTCCGACCACGACGCCCTCCTCCTGCTCGCCCTCCTGACCGCGGGTGCCGGGCTGCTGTCGCTGGCGCCGACGCTGCGCCTGCCGTACCCGATCCTCCTCGTGGTCGGCGGGCTCGCGCTCGGGTTCGTGCCCGGGATCCCCCACCCGACGCTGGACCCCGACATCGTCCTGGTCGCGTTCCTGCCGCCCCTCCTGTACGCCGCGGCGTTCTTCACCTCGCTGCGGGATCTGCGTACGAACGCGAGACCGCTTGCGCTCCTGTCACTCGGGCTCGTGCTGACGACGACGGTGACGGTGGCCGCGGTCGCGCACACGTTCGTCGCCGGCCTGTCCTGGCCGGTCGCGTTCGTGCTCGGCGCGATCGTCGCGCCGACGGACGCGGTCGCGGCGACTGCAATCGCCTCCCGCCTCGGGATCCCGCGGCGTCTCGTCCACGTGATCGAGGGCGAGAGCCTGATCAACGACGCGACCGCCCTCGTCGCCTACCGGGTCGCCGTCGCCGCGGTCCTGACGGGAAGCTTCTCGCTCTGGGACGCATCCTGGCGCTTCGTCGTCTCGGTGCTGGGTGGAATCGGAATCGGGCTCGCAGTCGGCTTCGTCATCCGGCAGGTCAGGCGGCGGCTCGACCACTCGCCGACCGAGATCGCGATCGCGCTCTTCTCCGGCTATTTCGCGTACCTCCCGGCAGAGGCGGCCGGCGTCTCGGCCGCGCTGGCCGCGGTCACTGTCGGCGTCTACGTCGGCTGGTACACCCCGGAGCTGACGACGGTGCAGACCAGGCTTCAGGGCGACGCGGTCTGGGAGATCCTCGTCTTCATCCTCAACGCGCTCCTCTTCACCCTCGTCGGGCTCCAGCTGAGGCCGATCCTCGACGGGCTCTCGGGCCACTCGACCGGCTCGCTGATCGCGTACGCGCTCGTCGTCGGCACGACGGTGATCGTCACCCGCTTCGTGTGGATCTACCCGGCGACCTATCTTCCCCGGCTGCTGTTCCGCCGCGTCCGCGAGCGCGACCCGTACCCGCCCTGGCAGCACCCGACCCTGATCGGATGGGCCGGCCTGCGAGGCGCAGTCTCACTGGCTGCCGCCCTCGCCCTGCCACTGACGACGGACGCCGGCGAGCCGTTCCCCGACCGCCAGCTCGTCGTCTATCTGACCTTCTGCGTCATCCTCGGCACCCTGGTGCTCCAGGGTCTGTCGCTTCCGGCGGTGATCCATCTGCTCCGACTCGAGGACGACGGCCTGGCCGACAAGGAAGAGACGAAGGCTCGAATTCACGCCGCCGAGGCGGCACTGGGCCGGCTCGAGGAGCTCGCGTCCGAGGAGTGGGTTCGAGACGACACGGCGGAGCGGATGCGAGGCCTCTATCGGTTCCGCCGGAGCCGCTTCGCGGCGCGCTTCGACGACGGAGACGACGGCGCGATCGAGGAGCGGTCGGCGGCCTACCAGCGCCTACGCCGGGAGCTGCTCGAGGCCGAGCGTGGCGCCGTCCTCTCGCTCCGACGCGAGGGCAGGATCAACGACGAGGTGATGAACCGCATCCAGCGCGACCTCGACCTCGAGGACGCGCGGCTCGATCTCTAGCCACTCCAGGAAGCCGTCTCCCGCCTACTTCCAGGGAATCTCCGGCGCCCGGAAGTACCGCACGCCCATCGCCCGTAGCAGCGGCCCCTGCGCCGCCAGCCGCAACCTGTACTCGCGCCAGCTACGACCCGTGCGCGGCGACCAGCCGGTCTCCGCGACCCCGATCAGCCGCGGGAAGGCCATGTAGTCGATGTTCGCGGACGTCCTGAGCGTTTCCGACCAAAGCGGCGCCTCCACGCCGAGCACGTCGGTCTCTTTCACCCCGCGCAGCTGGGTCGCGGGGTCCCAGGAGTAAGCATCTCGTACGCTCGTGAACCCGGCCCAGCTGAGCCCGAGGCGGGTCGACGCGTCGTACTTCATGTCCAGGTAGGTCTTGTCCGCGGGGGACATGATCACCTTGGCCCCCTGCTTGACGGCCTGCGCCGAGAGCGTCGCCTTCTTCGGATCGACGTTCCAATGCTGAACCACGCTGCGCGGCGGCAACGTCGCCCGACCGATCTCCTCCCAGCCCAGCAGCACCTTGCCGTGACCGCGCACGATGCGCTGAACTCGCTCGATGAAACGGACGTAGTCCGCTTGCTTGGTCGCCATCGCCTCGTCGCCGCCGATGTGGAACCACTCGCCCGGCGTGAGCTTCGCAAGCTCGCCGACGACGTCTTCGACGAATCGGTAGGTGACGGCCTTGGTCGTGCAGAGCGAGCTGAAGCCGACGTCGATACCCGATGAAGAGCGGCCGTTCGCGTCCGTCGCAGCTCAGCTCCGGATACGACGAGAGGGCCGCCTCGACGTGCCCGGGCATATCGATCTCCGGGACGATCGTGACGAAGCGGCTCTGCGCGTAGGCGACCAGCCGCCGGTACTGCTGCTGCGTGTAGTAGCCGCCCGGGCCGCCGCCGACAGCCGTCGAGCCGCCGTGTCGCGTGAGGTTCGGCCAGGACCGGATCGAGATCCGCCAGCCCTGGTCGTCCGAGAGATGCAGGTGGAGGCGGTTCAGCTTGTACGCCGCCATCACGTCGACGAACCGCTCGACGTCTTCGACTCCGAAGAAGTGGCGCGCGACGTCGAGCATCGCTCCCCGCCAGGCGAACCGGGGAGAGTCGACGACGGTTCCGGCGCCCACCCGCCAGGGCGCCTTCAGGGGCAGAAGCTGGCGTAGCGTCTGAACGCCGTAGAACGCGCCCGCAGGCCCGCCGCCGGCGATCGTCACCCGGTCGGGGCCGACGCGGAGGTCGTACCCCTCGGCGCTCCGGGCCTTGCCGGGAACGAGCTCGAGCACGATGTCGCCGGCTCGCGCAGCACCGGCCGTGACCGGAGCCGGATAGCCGGTCGCGCTGCGGACGAATCCGGCGAGATAGCGGCCGACCGGGGCGAGCTCGCCCGAGGCGACCACTCGAGTCTTCGGACCGACCGTGAACGTTCCGCGCGCAGGCGTCACCGACAGCGGTTTCGGTACGAGCAAACGCATCCCGGTGGGGATCCTTTCATTCGTCGCACCTGCTGATCCGGAGCAAAGCGCGAGCGGCACGAGCCAGACGGAGACGAGCCGGCGCACTACGGCCGAGCGTACAGACCGGCCGGGGTTCAGCGAGACGGAGCCGCCGACCCAGCTCGATCGGGAAGCTCGAGCAGCTGCTTCAGCTCGTCCAGCGTGACGACGGTTGCGAAGCCGTTGTGGAGCGCCGCGAAGGTCACGCGCGCGATCTCGTCGCGATCGACCACGTTTCCGTCCGGCCCTCTGAGGTCGAACGTCTCGACGGCGTCGGTCACGAAGAAGCACTTGTACCCGCGGGCCTTCGCCTCACGGGTCGTCGTGTCGCAGCACTTCTGGGTCTGCATCCCCGAGATGACCACCGTGTCGATCCCGCCTGCCTGGAGCAGCTCGTCCAGACCCGTCTCGTAGAAGGAGCTCGCCTCGTGCTTCACGACACGGGGCTCGTCTGCGAGCGGCCGGACCGAGTCGTGGACCTCGAATCCCTCGGTGCCGGGCTGGAACCCGCCCTTGCCCGGATCGCGCCGGGCGTGCTGCACGTGGACGACCAGAATCCCGGCGCCGCGACAAGTTCCAGGAGCTCCTGCGCGGCTCGCACGAACCGATCGCGAGGCTCGCGCGGCGACACCCAGTAATCGTTCTGGACGTCGATCAGGAGCAGCGCGGTCTTCACAGGGTCAAGCGCCATGCCGCCCGACCGTACGGCGCTCAACCGCCTCGGCGAAGACCCGAATTGCTCAGTCAGCCGACGGCGGTCCGCCGCGGGTTCGGAAGCGGCGTGAGCTGAGGCTCGACCTGGGCCCTGAGGTGCTCGAAGGCCGGCGGCAGCGCGATCTTCTCGCCCAGATGCTCGAGCGGCTCGTCGACCGCGAACCCTGGGCCGATCGTGGCGATCTCGAAGAGGACGCCGCTCGGCTCACGGAAGTAGATCGAGCGGAAGTAGAAGCGGTCGATCACGGGCGTCGGTCGCATGCCGGCAGCCGCGACGCGATCGCGCCACGCCTCGTGCTCGTCCATCGGAGAGGCCCAGGCAACGTGGTGGATCGTGCCGGCGCCCCCGATCCCGGTGCGGTCGGTGCGGTCGTAGACGTAGAACGAGCCCCGCTCCTCGCCGCGCGACTCGTACGCGCTCTCGCCGGCGGGGGCGAACAACATCGTGCCTTGGAGAAAGCTCCGGCTCTGCTCGGGGTCCAACGCGTAGGCCCGCACCGAGTCGAATCCCTGGAGGGCGAGCTCCGCCGGGATCTCCGGATGGTCGGCGATCAACGGCTCGTCGTCTGTCTCGGCGGCAGCCAGCTCCAGCTCGAGCCCTTCTGGATCGTGGAACAGCAGCCGCCCGTCCGTCCGGTCCGAGGCGACGCCCGCGGCACCGAGCCGGTCGGCCCAGAAGTCGAGCGCATCCGCGGAGCCGACCCGCCAGACGACCCGGTAGACCATCCCGGCCCCGGCCTCGCCCCGGCGCGCGTGGGGATACTCGAAGAACGTCAGGTCCGAACCGTGCGAGCCGACCTCGTCCGCGTAGAACAGGTGGTAGACGGTCGGATCGTCCTGGTTGACCGACTTCTTGACCAGGCGGAGCCCGAGGAGTCCGGCGTAGAACTCGACGTTCTGCGGCGCGTCGCCGGTGACCGCCGTGATGTGGTGGATCCCCTCGAGCGTCACCCTGGGAGGCTAGCTCGCTGCGCGCGCCTCGTGGGCGGCGGGCAACTCGAGCCAGAAGGTCGAACCCTTGTCCTCGACGCTGGTGAAGCCGATCCGGCCGCCGTGCGCCTCGACGATCTCGCGCGAGATCGCCAGCCCGAGGCCGACACCGGGGATGCCGCTCGCCTTCGCCTCGCCGCGGAAGAACTTCGTGAACACCCTCGATTGATGTTCCTCGCGGATGCCCAGACCCTCGTCCTGGACGAACACGCGGACTGCGTCGCCGTTGAGCTTCCCGGAGACGTGCACCGTGCCGCCGCCGGGCGAGTACTTGATCGCGTTCGCGAGCAGGTTGATGACGACCTGGGCGAGCCGCTCGCGGTCTCCGACGACCTGGAGTCCGTGCTCGGGCACGTCGACAACGATCTCGTGTTCCGTCGTCTGGTCGGCGATCAGCGCCGCCTCGCGGCGCAGCAGCTCGCCCAGGTCGACGACGGTCGAGGCGAGCTCGAGGCGCGCTCCGTCCCGCTCTTCGGCGTCGAGAAACCCCTCGACGAGCCCCGCAAGGCGCTGGCCCTGGTCATGGATGATCTCGACGTAGCGGCGCAAGGTCTCCGGCTCCGGCGTGCGGCGAAGGATCAGGCTCGTGTAGCCGAGGATGCTCGCGAGCGGTGTACGCAGCTCGTGGGAGACGATCGTGATCAACTCCGATTTCGCCCGCTCGCTCTCCCGGAGCTGCTCGTTCTGGATCTCGAGCGCGCGTCTACTCTGCTCCACCGACTCGACCATCGAGTTGAACGCGCTCGTCAGGTCCCTGATCTCCGCCGGCCCTCCTTGCGGGATCCGGATCGTCAGGTCGCCGGCGGCGATCTTCGTGGCGCCGATCGCGACGTCGCGCACGGGGCGCGCGACCGATTTCACCAGGTAGCCGGTGACGAGGAGGAGCAGGAGTCCCGATGCCGCGAGCGCGAAGCTGCCGACGAGGATTGCCCGGTCAGCCCGTGCGCGCGCCGAAGAGGCGTGTGTGGAGACGAGGCGGTCCTCGTCCGCGAGCAGCCCCGACAAGCCTCGACGGACGTCCCCGATCCGGGTCAGCCCTTCCCGAGTGGCGGTCGGCGAGAGCGCATCGGCCGGACTCAAGACTGCGATCTCGATCAGGAGGTTTCCGTAGTCCGCCACATACGAGCGGATCTCCGTGACGACCGTACGCACGAGCGCCGCCTGGGTCCGCTGGGAAGCCACTCCCCGCTCCAGGTCGGCGATCGAGGAGGCGAGATCCCGGCGCGCCCGGTCCCACGATGCGCGAATCCGAGAGTTGCGCGTCAAGACGAACCCGCGCAGGCTCTGCTCGAGCTCGTCCACGACCCGCTCGAGCCGGAGCGCGGCCGTGGTCACGCGGTTCGCCTGGACCTGTTCGTCCGTCGAGCTGCGCAGATCCGACATTGCAAGGAGCACGATCGCGAACGCGATCGCGACGAGCAGCGCGAGGACCCCGATCGCCCCGAGCACGCGCGCGACGATCGGCGCCTCGTCGATCGATGACGCCGCGCGCCTGGATGCCGCCCGAAGGTCCATCAGGGGCGCTCGAGCAGGCCCGCCACGATCGCCGAGAGCTCGTCCGGGTCGAACGGCTTCGCGATGAACGCGTCCGCGCCCGCGTCCTGCGCCTCTCGGCGGTCTTCCTCACCAGCGAATGCCGAGATGACCACCGTTCGCGCCCCCTGCAGGTCTGGGTCGTGGCTCAACTGCTTGACGATCTCGAGGCCGGATCCTCCCGGCATCATGACGTCCACGAGCGCGACATGAGGGTGAAACGCCCGGGCGATGTCGATCGCCTCTTCGACGGTTCCCGCCTCCTCGAACTCGTAGTCCCCGACGAGCGCCACCCGCATCAGCTCCCGCAGCAAGGGCTCGTCGTCGCAGATCAGGATCCGCGCCTTGTCTGTCACACGACGAGGCGAAATACGAGCAACTCCCTGGACGGCTTTCGGCGCAGAGAGGTCACGGTCAGCGACCCGCGCACGTTGTTATAGAGACCGGTGCCGCCGACCACGGCCAGCTCGTAGATGAGCCGCGAGTTGATCACACCCTGGGCGACGATCTCCCCCTTCGGGAGGAAGTAGGTCGCGTGGCAGCTCTGGCCTTTCGTACCGATGGCCGTGCAGACGACCTCCCCCCGGCCGAGGGCTCGCGCCGTGATCCGCTTGTTGTAGAGGAGGAGGCTGTAGATGTCGAGGTCGCCCGCGCTCGGCCCCGGCCGCCCGGAGTCGACGTGCGCATGCCGCAGTTGGGAGTCGGTGATCGTGACCGTGCCGGGCTGATCGAGCGCACGCGCGCCGGGCAGCGCGAGCAGGGAGACGAGGAGCGCCGCTGAAACGGCGACGAGGACAGCGAGCTTCCCCTTCATCCCACCTCTCCGTTCGCAGCGCGGACGCGGGTTGTCTCGCCCTCGCCCGAGCGGTGCCCGAAGCGGTCCATCGTCAACCCCCCTTCCGTAGGCCCTATCTTGCCGGTTCAGGCGATGGAGGTACGCCTGCTCGGACCGTGAGAGTTCGCCGGAAGGACGCGAAGCCCTTCCCCACGGGCCGTTCGGCGGCGTTGAAAACTCACGCGATGCGGCGCATGCGGAAGCGGCCGAACTCGCGGCCTCGGAAGGTGGCGCGACCGCGGTAGTCATCCGGCGTCTCGGCCTCGAGCACGTCGACGAAGCCCGCAAACGGCGGCAGGTACCGCAGAGACGTTCCGACGACTTCGAAGGAGATCCCCGGCAGTGGGCCGACGGCGGTCTCCCCCTGTGCGCCGGCGATGCGCTTCCGGACGCCGATCAGGGGCGGCAGCAGGCCGCCGGTACGACGCACCGCCCAGACACCGTCGAGCCCAGCCACGACAGGCCTCCTTCCGCATGGTCGCGCCTGAGAAACTGAGGCGGTGGACGAGCTCGAGCTCCTCGACTGGAAGCGACGGATCTTGGCTCTGTACGCAGAGGTGCGGGCGGCGGTGGAGCCGAGTGAGGCGTGGCGCCGCTGGCGGCGGACGCGTGACGAACTCTTCCGCACTCACGCGCAATCGCCGCTCCCGCGCGAAGCCCGGGCAGGCTTCACGAGCCTCCCCTACTTCGACTACGACCCGGAGCTGCGCGTACTGGCCGTGGTCGAGCCCGGCGACGGCGCGCGCCGGACGATTGGGTCGAGCGGCGAGGAGCCCGTCCTCTTCCGCCGCTTCGGCATCGTGCGCTTCCGTCTCGGCGAGGGCGATCACGAGCTTGCGCTCTACTGGCTCGAGGGCTACGGCGGCGGAGCCTTCCTCCCGTTCGCCGACGTGACGAGCGGCCACGAGACCTACGGGGGCGGCCGGTATCTGCTCGACACCGTGAAGGGCGCCGACCTGGGCGAGCAGCGACGGCGCGCTCGTCCTCAACTTCAACTTCGCCTACAACCCGTCCTGCGCCTACGACCCCCGCTGGGTGTGCCCACTGACGCCGCCCGAGAATCGCCTCCCGGTCGGGATCCGCGCCGGCGAGCGCATGTAGGCGGCTCCAACCGCCCCTGCCGTGACGATCCGGGCAAGCTCGGCGCGCGAGTGGATGTCGAGCTTCCGGTACGTGTTCGCGAGGTGGTACTCGATCGTCTTCGTGCTGAGAAAGACAGCCGCGGCGATCTCCTTGTTCGTCTTCCCCTCGGCGACCTGCAGGGCGATGTGGAGCTCCTGAGGCGTGAGGTCTGGCAGCGGTTCGGCATCGTCCGCAACTCGCTCGCCGGTGGCCCGCAGCTCCGACGCCGCGCGCGCCTGCCAGAGCGAGGCGCCCGCGATGGCGAACGCATCGTGGGCGAGCCGGAGGAGGGTGCGCGCGTCCCGCCTTCGGCCCTGGCGGCGAAGACGCTCGCCGTACGCGAGCTGGGTTCGCGCCCGTTCGAGCGTGAGCGACGAGCTCTCGTGGAGCGCCAGTGCTCGCGTGAACGGCTCGTCGCATGCCTCTCCGTCCGCGAGCAAGCCTTCGCACCGCGCGCAGGCCGCGATCGCCCACGTGCGGTCGGCTGCTTCGGCGATCGCCGAGAATCGACTCAACCAGTCCCGCGCCTCGTCCGTCGAGCCGGCCAGTGCGTACGCCTCGACGAGCTCGGGCAGGAACGGCACGACGCCTGGTTCGACGACGGTGCTGGCGAGCCAGCGACGTGCCGGCGCCTCGAGCTCGGCGATCGCATCGGCCGGGCGGGCCGTGCCGAGCGCGAGCAACGCGAGCGCTTGACGGGCGACCCCTTCCTGGTAGCTGTCGCCCGTCCCCCGCGCCGCGGTCAGAGCAGCTGCGACGAGCCGCCTACAGGCATCCGCCCGACCCTGCCAGGCGTGCACCAGCGCGAGCCCGCCGGCGGCGATGCCGGCGATGGCGGGGGTTCCGATCGCCTCGGCCAACGGAATCGCCTCCGCAGCGGCGGCCGCGGCCCGGGCGAGCTGACCGAGCCGGACCTCGAGCTGCGCAGAGGTTGCCAGCGCAAAGGCGACCCGAACCCGGTTTCCCCCTGCACGACTGTCGCGCAGCGACCGCGACAGCGACGCGCGCAGCTCGTCGTACCACTCCAGCCAGAGGTAATCCCATGGGCACAGGGCTGGGATATCCGGGACGCCGGCGAGCTCGCGAAAGAGCTCGGTCGCCCGTTCCCGCTCGCCGGCCAGCAGCCATGCGCTCGCGGGATACGTGAGCCCGTACGCCCACTCCGCCTCGCGTGCGGCCGCCTCGGCGTCGGGTGCAAGGGTGACGGCACCGGCCGCGTCGAGGGCGTAGAGCCGTGCGTCCATGGCGAGTGTCAGCAGCTTCGCCTTCCGCTCGGCGTCGAGTCCTTGCACCTTCAACTCGCGCAGGAAGTCGAGCTCGGAGATCCCGGCGTCCTGCTGCAGGCGGACGGACCCGACCAGGTGGACGAGGTCGGCGTGGAGCAACGGATTCTTCGCCAGCGGCAACGCCTCGGCCGCAAGCTCCAGGGCACGTCCCGAGTCACCGGCAAGCCGGAAGGCGCGGGCAGCGTCGTACAGCCGCCGCGCCCGGTCTGCTCGCTCGGGTGAAAGACGAGCGGCACGCTCGAGCGCCTGTCCCTGGGCAGCGAATCCTCCGCGCGCCGCTGCGCGATCCGCGGTCTCTTCGAGCACAGCGGCGACTCGTTCGTCGACGCCTTCGACGGCCGCGGCCAGGTGCCAGGCTCGCCGGTCGCGATCCGGGTCGTCGGCCAGCGCATCCGCGAGCGCACGATGTGCAGCCCTGCGGTCGGCGGCTGTCGCGTTCGAATAGACGAGCGAGCGTACGACCGGATGCCGAAAGAGGACTTCTCCTGCCTCGATCCGAACCAGCCCTGCCGCCTCGACGGCCTCTAGGGGTTCGGGCAGCTCGAGGTGCTCGGCAGCTCGCCGGACTGCCCCGGGATCGGACTCCGATGCGGCGAGTAGCAGACCGAGGCGCGTCGGCCCGGGTAGCTCCTCGATCCGCCGTGAGAACGTCCGCAGAAGCCGCTCGCCGGCGGTCGCCGAGCCGGGGAGCTCACGCGTCAGCGCGACCGGCAACTCGAGCAGGACGAGCGGGTTGCCGGCCGCCGCGGCGAGCAGACGCGCCTCGTCGCCGGCTGCGACCGGCTCGGAACGCCGGCTCAGCAGCCCGCGGGCATCGACGTCCGCGAGCGGTCCGAGCTCGAGCCGGGGGAACGGATCGAAGGGCGCAGCGAGGCCGGGTCGCAGGGCGACGAGGAAGGCGATGTTCTCGCCGATCAGCCGCCGCGCCGCGAATGCCAGCGCTTCAGTCGACGCGCGGTCGAGCCAGTGGGCGTCGTCGAGCACGATCAGCGCCGGCACCTCCTCGGCGACCTCGACGAGGAGCGACAGGGTCCCCGCTCCGACCGCCAGGGCATCGGGCTCTCCGCCCTCGAGCGCCAGCGCAGCGGCCAGGGCGCGCGCCTGCGAGGGCGGGATCCGCGGGAGCAGGTCGAGCACCGGGCGGAGCAGCTCGTGCAGGCTCGCGAACGGGAGCTCCGCTTCGGACTCGACTCCGGTGGCCGCGAGTACCCGCATGTCGGAGGCCAGCGCTCGGCTCTTCTCGAGTAGCGCAGTCTTTCCCGCCCCGGCATCGCCGACCACGACCAGCGTCCCGCTCCGCCCGCGCCGTGCCTCCTCGACCAGCGTCGTCACCTGTCGCAGCTCCTCGTCGCGCCCGACCAGCACACCTCGCCCGTACTCCGGGGGAGCGGCGCTGATCAAGCCGCTTCCGGCCCTCGCGAGACGATCCGCGCGAGCTCCGCGCGCGAGTGGATATCGAGCTTCCGGTACGTGTTCGCGAGGTGGTACTCGATCGTCTTCGCGCTGAGGAACAGCGCCGCTGCGATCTCCTTATTCGTCTTCCCTTCCGCGACGAGCAGCGCGATGTGCAGCTCCTGTGGCGTGAGGTCGGGCAGCCGTGGAGCGGTGTCTGCCACCTGCTCGCCGGTGGCGCGGAGCTCGGCGGCGGCACGCTCGACCCATGGAGTCGCACCGCTGAGAGCAAGGAGATCGTGCGCGGCCCGCAGCTGGATCCGGGCGTCTCGTCGTCTCCCCTGCCGCCGCAGCCGTTCACCGTAGGCAAGTCGGGTGCGCGCGAGGTCGAGCGCGAGGGACGAGCCTTCCAGCAACGCGATGCTGCGCCTGAACGGTTCGTCGAATCCGTCGGGGGGCGCGAGCAGCCCTTCGCAACGCGCACACGCTGCGAGCGCCCATGTTCGCTCCGCCTTCCGTGAGATCGCCGCATACCGGTCGAGCCAGCGGGCTGCCTCCTCCCCCGCCCCCGCCAGTGCGTACGCCTCGACGAGCTCCGGGATGAACGGGACGATGCTGGGCTCGACCACGGTGCTCGACGCCCAGGTCCGGGCGAGCGGATCGAGCGCGACGATCGCGTCCTCCGGATGGCCTCGCCCGAGAGCCAGAAGCGCCAGCGCCTGGTGTGCGATCGCCTCCTGGAACCGGTCGCCGAGCCCCATGCCGGCGCCGATCGCGGCCCGAGCGTTGGCGACGCATGCTTCCTCCTGCCCGCGCCAGGCGTGGACGCCCGCGAGCGCGGCCGACGCGGTACCGACGAGCGCCGGCGTCCCGATCGCCTCGCCGAGCTGGATTGCCTCCGCGGCTGCCACCACGGCTGCGTCGAGGCGGCCCTGGCGCAGCTCGAGATGCGCGCCGCAGCTCTGATTCCAGACGATCCGCAGCTGGTTTCCCTTTGCCCGCCCCTCTCGCAGTGTCTCGTCGAGCGAGGCGCGGAGCACGTCGTACTGCTCGATCGCGAGAAAGTCGAAGCCGAAGCCGGCGGGCATCGCGTAGGAGTCGGCGAGGTAGGTGAACAGCGGCATCGCCCGCTCGCGGTCGCCGACGGCGAGATATGCGGCGGCTGCTCCGGCAAGCGTTCGCGGCTTCCACCAGGGCCCGGCATCACGGGCGGCAAGCTCGAGCCGTGGCGCGAGCTCCGCGGCACCCGCTGCGTCGAAGGACTTGAGGCGGAGCGTGATCACGACGTAGAGCATGCGAGCCGCTCGCTCGTCGTCGACTCCTTCGATTCGCTCGAGCTCCTGCATGAACACCGCCTCGGGCAGGCTGTTCCCCTGCCAGTCCGCGATCCCGCCGAGCTGCTGGATCAGGTCGGCGTGCAGCGACGGATCGTCCGCGAGCGGCAGGGCCTCCTCGGCAAGCTTGCGCGCATGCGTCGCATCTCCCGCCCAGAACGCGGCCCGCGAGGCTGCGTAGAGTCGACGAGCGACGTCGGCGCGTTCCGGAGAGAGACGCGCGGCACGCTCGAGAGCACGTGCCTCCGCGAGATGACCGCCCCGCCCGGCAGCTCGCTCTGCCGTCTCCTCGAGCACCGCGGCAACGCCCTCGTCCACGCCCTCCACGGCCGCGGCGAGATGCCATGCGCGACGATCACGATCCACTTCGTCCGGCAGCACCTCGGCGAGCACCTGGTGCACGGTGCGCCGGTCGGCGGCCGGCGCGCTCGAGTACACGAGCGACCGCGCGACCGGATGCCGGAAGACGAGCTCCCCGGCGTCGATCCGAACCAGACCCACCGCCTCAGCAGAAGCGAACGGGTCGCGAAGCTCGAGCTGCTGCGCCGCCCGGCGGACGGCATGGACGTCAGGCTCGGCCGCCGCGAGCAGCAGCCCGAGGCGCCCCGATTCCGGCAGCTCTTCGACCCGCCGCGAGAACGTCCGTCGCAGCCGCTCGCTGGGTGCGGCCGACGTCGGCAGCTCGCGTGCAAGCTCGACGGGCAGCTCGAGGAGGACAAGCGGATTCCCAGCAGCTGCCGCGAGGAGTCGCGCCTCGTCGACGACGGCAACCGCCTCTGCGCGCTGGCCCAGCAGGCGGCGCGCGTCGTCGTCCCCGAGTGGCCCGAGCTCGATTCGGGGCAGTGGATCGAAAGGTGTTCCAGACCCGGAGCGAAGGGCGACGAGGATCGCAAGCTCCTCCCCGGCGAGACGGCGGGCGGCGAAGGCGAGCGCCTCCGCAGAGGCGCTGTCCAGCCACTGGGCATCGTCGAGGAGCACGAGCACGGGCGCTTCGTCGGCGGCCTCGACGAGCAGCGAGAGCGTCCCGGCCCCCACCGACAACGCATCGGGCTCGCCCTCTTCGAGCGCGAGCGCCGCGGCCAGCGCCTGTGCCTGAGAAGCCGGGATCCGAGGAAGCCGGTCGAGCACCGGCCGGAACAGCTCGTGCAGGCTCGCGAAGGGAAGCTCGGACTCCGACTCGACTCCGGTTGCCGCGAGAACACGCATGTCCGTCGCCAGGGCGCGCCCCTCCGACAATAGGGCGGACTTTCCTACGCCGGCGTCGCCGACCACGACCAGCGTTCCGCTGCGCCCGCGCCGCGCCTCGTCGAGCAGTGTCGTGACGCGCCGCAGCTCCCCTTCGCGCCCGACGAGCACGTACTCCGAGGGAGCAGCGTTGATCAAGTCGCTACAAGCTCTCGAGTGACGATCCGCGCGAGCTCGGCGCGTGAGTGGATGTCGAGCTTCCGGTACGTGTTGGCGAGGTGGTACTCGATCGTCTTCGCGCTCAGGAACAGCGCCGCCGCGATCTCCTTGTTGGTCTTGCCTTCGACCACCTGCGTGGCGATCTGAAGCTCCTGCGGCGTCAGGTCCGGTAGCCGGGGAGGAGCGTCGGCGATCTGGACGCCAGTGGCACGAAGCTCGACAGCCGACCGGTCGATCCAGGGCGTTGCGCCCGCGAGGGCGAAGGCGTCGTGGGCAGCCCGCAGCTGCATCCGCGCGTCTCGGCGCCTCCCCTGACGACGGAGACGCTCACCGTACGCAAGCTGCGTTCGCGCGAGGTCAAGTGCCAGCGACGAGGGCTCGAGCAGCTCGATCGCGCGGTTGAATGGCTCGTCGAACTCGACGGCCGCCAGCAGCCCTTCACACCGGGCGCACGCCGCCAGCGCCCACGTCCGTTCCGCCTCGGTTGCGATGCGCGCAAACCGAGCCAGCCATGCAGCGGCTTCGTCCGTCGCACCCGACAGGGCGTAGGCTTCGACCAGATCCGGGACGAAGGTGACGAAGCCGGGCTCGACCATCGTGCTCGCGGTCCACGTGCGTGCAATCGGCTCGAGCTCGACGATCGCGTCGTGGGGTCGACCTGCGCCGAGCGCGAGGAGGGCGAGCGCCTGACGTGCGAGCCCTTCCTGGAGCCGATCGAACTGCGCCCTCGCCGCAGCGATCGCGGCCCGAGCGCTCTCCACGCAAGCCTCTTCCTTTCCGCGCCAGGCATAGACGCCCGCCAGAGCGGCCGACGCGAAACCGGCGACCGCGGGCTGCCCGATCGTCTCACCGAGGTGCACGGCCTCTGCGGCCGCGACGATCGCCGAATCTAGGCGGCCCTGGCGAAGCTCGAGATCGGCTGCACAGACCTGGTTCCAGCAGATGCGCATCTGGTTGCCGGTCGCGCGCCCGTCGCGCAGGGACTCGGCAAGCGCGGAGCGAAGCTCGTCGTAGAGCTCGAGCGAGAGATATTCGAAGGCATGGTTCGCGACAACCGCCGGATCGACGGTGAGTTCGCGGTACAGCTCTTCCGCGTGGCCGCGATCGCCGGCGACAAGGTACGCAGCCGCCGCGCCGGCGAGAGCTCTCCGCCCCCACCACGCTCCGGCTCTGCGCGCGTGCTGCTCTTGGGTTGCTGCAAGCGCAACCGCGCCGGGAACGTCCCACCGGTCGACACGCTTCTTGCTCACGTTGTTGAGGAGCTTCGCGACGCCATCGGAATCCAGCCCACCGCCGTCGACAGCCTCGAGAATGCGATCTTCTGGCAAACGCTCTTCGGCGAGGTCGTCGATCCGGACGAGCAGCTCCGCGCGCACGAGCGGATCGTCGGTAAGACGGAGCGCTTCCTCGGCAAGCTCCAGACCATGCGCTGTGTCACCTGCCCAAAGCGTGCACCGGACCGCGGCATAGAGCCGCCGAGCGACGTCCTGTTGCAACGGAGAGAGGTGCGCTGCTCGCTCGAGCGCACGCGCCTCCGCGGCGTGGCCCCCTCGCGCGCCGGCCCGCTCGGCCGTGTCTTCGAGAGCAGCTGCGATCTCCTCGTCGACGCCCTCGGCGGCCGCTGCGCGGTGCCATGCCCGTCGGTCGAGGTCCTCGTCGCTTCCGAGCGCGTCGGCTAGCGCCCGGTGCGCTTTCCGGCGAGCCGCGTCGGTCGCGCCGGAGTAGACGAGCGACCGCACGACCGGATGCCGAAAGACGATCGCTCCGTCTTCGATCCGAACGAGGCCGGCTTCCTCCGCCGGGGCAAGGGCTTCGCCGAGTTCGAGAGCCGCCGAGGCGAGCCGCACTGTCTGGAAGTCGGGCTCGGCGGCGGCGAGCAGAAGGCAGAACTGCGCGGCCTCGGGTAGCTCTTCGACCCGCCGCGAGAACGCCCGGCGCAACCGTTCGTTCGACGTGGCCGAGGTCGGTAGCGCACGCGCCAGCTCGACCGGTAGCTCGAGGAGGACGAGCGGGTTCCCGGCCCCCGCGGCTAGCAGGCGTGCCTCGTCTGCAACAGCCACCGGCTCGGCGCGGTGGGCCAGCAGACGGCGGGCGTCGTCGGGCGCGAGGGGACCGAGGTCGAGCCGCGGGAGCGGATCGAAGGGCGTCACCTGGCTGGTCCGAACGGCGACGAGGAACGCGATCTCCTCTCCGAGCAGCCGCCGCGCCGCGAAGGCGAGCGCATCGGCGGAGGCCCGGTCGAGCCAGTGGGCGTCGTCGAGGACGACCAGAACGGCGGACTCCTCTGCTGCCTCGACGAGCAGGGACAGCGTCGCGGCGCCGACCACGAAAGCGTCAGGTTCGCCTTCCTCGAGTGCGAGCGCCGCGGCAAGCGCCTGCCGCTGCAACGCCGGTATCCGAGGGAGCAGCTCGAGCACGGGGCGGAGCAGCTCGTGCAGGCTCGCGAACGGGAGCTCCAGCTCGGATTCGACCCCGGTTGCGGCGAGGACCCTCATATCCGCGGACCGGGCTCGACCCTCGGCGAGCAGCGCAGTCTTGCCGACG
>CAWIJA010000003.1:0-277807 GCA_963836345.1 uncultured Actinomycetes bacterium
GCGGACTGAGCGTAGCGGGGCCGTCAGGCCGGGCGGTCGAGCCGGAGCAAGCGGTTCGGGAGTCCCTCCTCCTCGACGTCCCGGACGTATCCGAAGCCAGCCTTCTCGAATGCGCGCCACGACCGCCGGTTCTGCTCCTCGACGGTCGCAATGCATGCCTCCACCTCCGGATTCGAGAAGACGACCTGCTGCACGAATTCGGCGAGCACCCGGGGGCCGAGCCCGCGGCCGATCAGTTCCTCCTCGCCGATCAGCAGGTCGACCGCCGCGACTCCGGGCCCGACCTGGACGATCGCCTCCCACTCCGGATAGTCCGAGGCGAGGTAGGTCTGGATCATCCCCACCGAACGGCCGTCGAGCAGGATCACGAAGTACTCGGACGGCCGCCCACCGGCGATTGTCTCCCGCCGCTCCTGCAGCTCGTGCTCGATCGGCTCGCGCCACCAGCGCGCGACGTGCTCTCGGCGGAGCCATGTCTCGAGCAGCGGGAGGTCGGGCTCCTCCAGCGGCCTGAACTCGATCACCCTGTGCGACCGCGACGCAGCGAGAGCACGGCGTCCAACTCGCGCACCCCGAGCAGCCGGCAGCAGCCGACGTAGCTGAGCAGGCCACCGGCCAGCGCAGCCAGGACGGCGACCAGTGCCGCGCCGAACGAATCGCCCAGCCCACGGTCGAGCACCCACCACAGGCCGTAGGTCACACCGGCGAGGACGGCGCTCGCTGCGGTGATCCGCACCACAGCGCGACTCGTCTCCCCCAGCTCGATCCCGCCGAGCCGCCGGCGGAGCATGAGCAGGAGCGCGGCCGAGCCGGCGATGTTCACGAGCGAGGTCGAGAGGGGCAGGCCCCAGATGCCGAAGCGGTAGAAGGCGCCGTCGAGCGCCGCGTTCAGGCCGAGGTTGCCGAGCGCTACCCAGGTCGGGATCCAGGCCGACTGGAGGCTGAAGAACGCGCGGTTGAGCATCAGCATGAACCCGTTGAAGGCCAGCCCGAGCGAGAAGGCGGCGAGCGCGCCGGCCGTCGCCGGCGTCTGATCCGCGGTGAAGTCGCCCCGCTGGTAGACGACCCGCACGATCGGCTCGGCGAGCACGGCACAGACCACGCTCGCGGGAACGAGGAGGAAGGCGATCTGCCGGATTCCGGTCGCGACGGTCGTGCGGAAGCCGTCCAGGTCGGCGCGCGAGGCGAGCCGCGCCAGCGACGGGAAGAGCACCGTCGCGACCGCCACCGAGAACATCCCCTGCGGGAGCATGTACAGGCGGAAGGCGGCATTGATCGCGCTCGGCGCGTGATTCTTGTCGATCAGCCGCGCGGCAAAGAACGTGTCGACGACGGCGTTGAAGTTGATCAGCCCGAGCCCGATCGTGATCGGGACCATGAGCACGAGCGTCCGGCGCACCGCGGGGTCCCGCCAGTCCAGCACCACCTGCAGTCGCCCGTCTCGGCCGCGCAGCCACGGGATCGGCAGGAGGAACTGGATGATCGTCGCGATCAGGATCGAGAACGCGTAGACGTACAGCTCGTGACCGGTTCCGTGCACGTGCGGAATCCCGATCAGCAGGCCGGCGATGATCGCCACGTTCCAGAAGACCGGCGTCAGCGCCGGGACGCTGAAGTGCTCGTAGCTGTTCAGGATCCCGACCACGACGCCGGAGAGTCCGAGCAGGACGACGATCGGGAAGAGCACGCGCGAGAGCCCGACGGCGAGCGAGCCGTAACCGAAGGCTCGCATGATCCACGGCGAGATCACGATGAAGAGCGCGGTCAGCCCGCCGAGGCCGAGCAGGACGAGCCAGAAGAGGCTCGACGCCACCCGCCAGGCCCGCTTCCGCTCGCCCTTGACCAGCAGGTCGCTGAAGACCGGGACGAAGGCAGACGAGAGCGCGGCGTCGGCGACGAGCGCGCGAACCGTGTTCGGGATCAGGAACGCGACCTCGAACGCGTTGATCGCACCGACGGTCCCGAAGTAGTAGCGGGCGACGATCTCGCGGACGAGCCCCAGCACGCGCGAGAGGCCGGTGGCGAGCGAGAAGATCGCCGTCGATCGCGCCAGCCGGGTCCGGCCGGCTTCGACGGGCGCCGGGGTCGCCTCGTCCGAGGGGATGCTGACGCCTTCGGCGTCACGACATCGCCTCGCACCAAAGCCGACAGCTGCGCTCTCGCTCTTGTGCTCGGCGTCGTCTCTCATTCGGGTGTGAGCATAGGGAGCGCGCCTGTTGCTACCATCGGCCGGCCCGCAGCGCGGGCGTTTTCACGCCATGCCGAACATCAAGCAACAGAAGAAGCGAGTGGGGATCGCGGCCCGCCAGCGGGTCGAGAACCTGCACTACCGCTCGACAGTGAAGACGCTCACGAAGCGTCTCGAGGTCGCAGTGCAGGAGGGCGACTCCGACACGATCGCCTCCGAGCATCAGACGCTCGTTCGCTGGGTCGACAAGGCAGCTGCGAAGGGCGCGCTGCACCCGAACACCGCCGCTCGCAAGAAGTCGCAGGCCGCGCAGCTCGTCGCCGGCGCCGGCTCCTAACCCGGGGCGACTCCCTCTCGCGGCTCAGCCGCCGGCGAAGCGCCAGCGCGTCGTGTTGCCCGGAAAGTCGCTCCAGCCGAAGACAACACGAGGCTGCATCGTCCACAGCCCACCCCGGTCCCACTGCCCGGGAGACGGTCGGTATTCGTACTTCGTTGCCGCGTACTTGGCGGTGAAGCCGGCAGAGAGCCTCTCGGCCAGCACCCGCTCGGGCTTGCCGACCTCGCGAGCCTCACCCTCCAGGATCACGACATCGTCACCGCTCTCCAGGTGCACCACGATGGCCGGATTGACCGCCAGATTGCGCGCGCGCCTGGTGAGCGGGCTGCCCTCGAAGTAGAGCGCGCCGTCGAGCCAGACGGCCCACCCCGGCATCGCGTGCGGCCTTCCGTCCGGGCGCGTCGTGCTGAACCAGTAGTTCAGGGCCGTCTCGAGCCGCTCGACCGTCCAGCTCCAGTCGAGCATTCCCTCCTCGGTCTCGGGAACGCCGTAGCCCGAGGGCATCACCGGACGGCTCCTTTCCGGCTCCGTGCCCATCGCCGCTCAGCGTATCGAGGCAGGTTCCCTGTGCACCGCGACGCCGCCGATCACGAGCGCGATCGCGACCAGCTCGAGCGGCCGGGGGAACTGCGCGAGCACGATCACGCCGACGAGGGTGGCCGTCGCCGGCAGCAGCGACACGAGTAGCGCGTAGGTCGCCCTCGCCATCTTCGCCATCGCGAGCTGGTCGCAGACGTACGGGATCACCGACGAGCTGATGCCGACGCCAAGGCCGGCACCGAGCGCCACCGGGTCGGTGAGAGCGCCCGCCGCCTGCCAGCACCCGATCGGCGTCCCGACGATCGCAGCGACCAGCATCGCTGCGGCGAGGCCGTCGATGCCGCCCATCCGGCCGAGTCGGGAGATGCGGTGGGCGAGGACGATGTAAAGAGCGAACAGGCCTGCGTTCGCGAAAGCGAGCACGAATCCGAGGGCATCGCCGCCGAGACGAACGTTCGTCAGCAGGTAGACACCACCGGCGGCGATGACGAGCGCGAGGCCGTTCCGCGCGGTCCGGGCGCCGAGGGCCGCGAGCACGATCACCGGCAGGAACTCGATCGCCGAGACGGTCGCGAGCGGCAGCCGGTCGATCGCGAGATAGAAGCAGGCGTTCATCAGCGCGAGCGTGCAGCCCATCGCGACGATCGTTCGCCGACCCGATGAGTCCAGCGCGGGCCAGCCTCGCCAGGGCTTGCGCCAGACGGCGTAGACGGCTGCCGCGGTCACGATCCGCAGCCAGGCGACCCCGAGCGGCGAGACGCGGGCGAACAGGAGCACCGCGAACGCCGGCCCCAGGTAGTGGAAGACGGCGCTGCCGACGAAGTAGCTGACGCCCGGTGCCGTTTCGACGCGCGTGCGGAGGCGATCGAGCCGAGACGGCAGGGTCGCGAGCGGCTCGCTTGCGATCACATGGAGATCGTGCCCGCCAAAGCCTCGAAGGGAAATCGGACTTCGAAGGAAATCGGTTCTTGACGCGCGTGATTCGACGGCATCGTCCCCCGATCGCCTAATATCCTTGCTCGATGGATGAAACGAGCCGTCGAATCGTCGAAGAGCTCCAGCAGGACGGGCGGCTGACGATCGCGGAGCTCGGGCGCCGGGTGAACCTCTCGGCCCCTGCCGTCGCCGAGCGGGTGCAGCGCCTCGAGCGCGAGGGCGTGATCACCGGCTACCACGCCGCCGTCGATCCGGCGAAGGTCGGCTACCCGCTGGCCGCGATCGTCCGCATCGCTCCCGCCGTCAGGCAGCTCGAGAAGATCCGCGAGGTCGCGCGCGAGACTCCCGAAGTCGTCGAGTGCCACCGCATCACCGGGGAGGACTGCTTCTTCCTCAAGCTCCATCTGCGCTCGATCGACGAGCTCGAGCCGCTCCTCGACCGGTTCACCCCGTACGGCCGCACGACGACGTCGCTGATCCATTCCTCGCCGGTCTCGGGTCGACCGCTGCCGCTCGGATCGGCGTCGACCGACTAGCGTCGTAGGAGAAGGCGCCGGCTCGCGGTCCGACGAGGTATCCGAGGAGGCCGAGGTCCGGCGCGAGCACGAGCGCGACGAGCAGCCACCAGGGGTAGTGGGCATCGAAGTAGACGGCGATCGCCGTAGCCGCGACTGCGGCCCCCTCGGCGTGAAGAAGGGCGCGCGGCAGACGGTCGGGCCGGATCACAATGCCGGCTGCGGAGCCGATCGCGTGATCGCGACAAGCGTTCGTTGCAGCTCGAGCTCGGTCGGAAGGCGGCTGCCGCCCTTGAGCGCCAGGTCGAGGTCGGCGAGGCGGACGATTGCCTCGCGGAGCTCCTCGGTCGAGAAGTTGCGTGCCTGCCCGAACGCCTTCTCCGCTGCGAACGGGTGCATCTTCAGCTGCGCGGCGGCGTCCCGCGGGCGAACGCCGTCGGCGTCGAGCTGCTGGCAGGAGCGAACCCGGCGCACATGAGCTGCGAGCCGGCCGACCAACGCATGGACCTCGCGAGAGCGCGGCGCGGAGCGCTCGAGGATCGACTCGCATGCGCCCAGCACGGCACCGACGTCGCGGCGCCCCCAGGCATCGGTGAGGACGAACGGAGGCACGTCGGCACGGGCGGCAACGAGCAGCTCGATCTCGTCGACCCCGACCTCGTCCCTACCGGCGTAGACAGAGAGCTTGTCGATCTCGGTTGCCAGCTCCTGGAGGTTGTCGCCGGCGAGCTCGACGAGGGCCCGGCAGGCATCGGAGCCCACCTTCACGCCGTGACGGGCGAACTGCTCGGCAACCCACTTCGGCAGCTCGCGTTTCGAGACCTCGTAGGCCAGGACTTCGCCCGCCTTCGCGCATGCCTTGGCGAGCGGCGAGTCCTTCCTGATCTCGTCGCACACGAGGGCGAGCACGGTCTCCGGGGCCGGCGAGGCGAGGTACTCGGCAACCGCCTTGGCATCCGCCGCCTTCCAGCGCTCGACCTCGTCGACGAGGACGAGCCGTCCGCCGCTCGCGAACAAGCCCATCGCGTTGCACGCCGCCACCGCGTCCTCGCCGGATGCCTCTCGCGCCGAGAGGCGCTCGGTCGAGTCCTCGCCGAACCGGTCCCGCAGCCGGTGGATCGCGCGTTCGATCTTCGGACGGTCGCTGCCCGTCAGGAGGTAGGCAGCCTTGAGATCGGCGCTCACGCCGGCCAAGCATAGTCACGGCCTCAGCCGGCGACTCCGAGCGCCGAGAAGGACTGCGACGATCGCCGAGGCAACCGCGCCGAGCGCCAGCAGTCCTCGTCCGGGGGAGATCGTCGAGCCGGGGAGGCCTCCGACCAGGCGTGCGCAGCCGGAGAGGTACGCGGCGAGCCAGCCGTTTGCCCAGGCAATCGCGGCAGCTGCCGGTGGCGAGAGCGGAGCGATGATCGCGGCGACCAGCGAGAGGCCGAGCAGAGGCGCCACAACCGGCGCGACGAGGGCGTTGGCGGGCACCGTGTAGATCGGGATCCGCCCGAACTGCAGCAACAGGATCGGCGCAGTCGCGACACCGCAGGCGAGTGAGACGGCGATCACCTCGGGCGCGCCCCTGGGGAGCGGGTAGCCCTCGAAGAAGCGCCGTGCCCGCGGGACAGCGACGAAGATCGCAGCCACCGCCACGAACGAGAGCTGGAATCCGGCGTCGAGCAGGTTGTACGGGTTCCAGGCGAGCAAGACCAGCGCCCCGAGCAACAGGAAGTGCCAGCGGTCGCGTTGCCGTGCCGCCAGCCAGGCCAGCGAGCCGAGCGCACCCGCGATCCCCGCGCGGATCACCGACGGCTGCGGACCGACGGCGAGCACGTACGAGCCGATCGCCGCGAGGGCGCCCAGCTCGCCGAGCCAGCGTGGAACGCCGAGCAGCCACGCGAGCACGAGCACGCCGACGGCGATGAAGACGACGTTCTGTCCCGAGACGGCGAGCAGGTGATACAGCCCCGACGCGCGGAAGCTCGTGCGGAGCTCGGGCGACAGGCCCTGATCCTCGCCGAGGACGACCCCTTCGAGGACCGCGTTCCGCTCACCTCGGAGCCCAGGAGCGATCGAGCCGGCGAGCCAGCCGTGGACCCGGTCGGCGTATCCGCCCAGGCCGCCACGACGTCCGACGATCCGCCAGCCATGGCCGAGGACGACAACGTGGATTCCGTGCCGCCGGAGCCAGGTGCGCTCGTCGAATCCGTCTGAGGCCGGCCGTGGGAGGCGAAGGTGCGCGACGAGCTCGAGGTAGGCGCCCTGGGGCGGTGCGCGGCCGACCGGAAGCTCCAGCAGGACGGGCTCGTCGGCCACCAGGGTTCCGAAGCGGCGCAGCGTTGCCGGCACGCGCAATTCGAAGCTGCTACGACGCGCCGAGCCCGTGACGAGGGCGAGCGACGGCGCAGCCTCGTCCACATGCGCAAGCAGCACGCTGGAGTCGAGGGCGTCAAGGCGCGTGCTACCCCACCACCAGCCTGCCAGCAGCAGGGCGAGGGCAATGAGCGAGACCCGCGCAAGCGGCTCGAGTGCGAGGGCGCCACCGACGAACGCCGTGCCGGCGGCAACGGCGAGCGCGAGAGCGTGCCAGCGCGCGGCGTTGGCCGCAGCCAGACCGACGGCGGCCGAGCTCGCCAGGACGTACGGATAGCTCCGCAGCACACGCTCGCTCACGGGACGACCAGCCCTTGAAGCTGCTCCACGCGGGCCGGCCCGATCCCGGGAACCTCGTCGAGCTCCTCGACCGAGTGGAACGCGCCGTGAGCGGTGCGGTAGTCCACGATCTTCTGCGCCGTCACAGGCCCGATGCCGGGCAGCGCATCGAGCTGCTCGACCGTCGCGACGCTGAGCTGGACCGGCCCGGCCGCCGAGGCAGATCCGGCGCCGCCGGCGGGCGCTCCCTGAGCGGCGGCGACAGCAGCCGGCAATCGCGCCGGGACGACGACCTGCTGGCCGTCCGCGACCGGAGCGGCGAGGTTGACGCCGGCCCTGTCTGCCCGCCGGCTCAGACCTCCGGCGCGAGCCACCGCGTCGGCGACTCGCGAGCCGTCGCTCAGGTGGTAGAGCCCGGGACGCCTGACCGCCCCGACGACGTAGACGACCGGGCCCGGCGCATGCGCCGCAGGAGCCGCAGCTCCTGAGCCGACGATGGGCGGGACGACCGGCTCGCTCGGCGCTCGCGCGCGCAGAAGGAAGCGGGCGCCGACGGCCACGAGCAGGACGACGACGAGCGCACCTGCGAGCAGCTGCCGCCGAGAGAGAACAACCGGCACGTCGCCAATGGTGACAACGGAACATTCACCCACGAGTGACGGGCACGTGACAAGAGAGCGCCGATCGCGCCCGAGCCCGCCAACTAGGCTCTACGCATGCCGAGCACGCACGCCTTCGCCGTCTTCGTCCCTGCCGCGCTCGTCCTGCTCGCGATCCCCGGCCCGGCGGTTCTCTACGTGATCGCGACGAGCGTCGAGGGCGGACGCCGGAACGGGCTGCTCTCGGTCGCCGGCGTCCACCTGGGCTCTGCCGTCCACGTCGTCGCCGCCGTTGCGGGCCTCTCCGCGCTGATCGTCTCGTCCGCGATCGCGTTCTCGACGGTCAAGTACGTCGGCGCCGCGTATCTCGTCTTCGTCGGAATCAAGAAGTGGCTGGAGCGAGACGAGCCCGAGCCGACTGCCCGCCCACCTCGGAGCGGCCGGCGGGTCTTCACCCAGGGCATCGTCGTCAACGTCTTGAATCCGAAGACCGCGCTCTTCTTCCTTGCGTTCCTGCCCCAGTTCGTCGAGCGCGGCCACACCGTCTGGACGCAGATCGGAGCTCTCGGCCTCTGCTGGATCGCGCTCGGCCTGATCAGCGACGGGGCGTACGCGCTCGCCGGTGGGACGATCGGCCGCTTCCTGCGCCGCCGCCAGCGTGCCGTCCGGTACGCCTCGGGCGGGATCTTCATCGGGCTCGGGGTCGTCGCCGCGAAGAGCTAGGGGTGCGGCGGGCACACGCCGAGCTGCTATTACTTTCGAAAGTGAAGCGGCTCGCGGATCCGTATCGAGACCTGCACGTGATCGACTCGCGCGCGCCCCGTTTCAACCAGGCGACAATCGGCGTCCTGGCCGCGCTGGCGGTCGCGACGGGCTGGTGGTGGCTGCTCGGCGTGCTCGCGGCGCAGCTCGTCATCGGCTTGACGCTCGGCCGGCGTTTCTGTCTTGCCTGCGTCGCCTACTTCGAGCTGATCCAGCCCCGGTTCAGCGAGGGCCCGATCGAGGATTCGCGCCCGCCGCGGTTCGCGAACATGGTCGGCGCCGTCGTACTCACCGCCGCGTCGATCGCGTACGCGATCGACGCGGGCGTCGCCGGCATGGCGCTCGGCATCCTCGTCGCCGCGCTGGCGCTGACGGCCGCAGCGACCGGTTTCTGCGCCGGCTGCGAGGCGTTCAAGCTGGGCTCGTTCGTGCTCGGCCGGCCGTTCGTCTCGTGCCCGATCCCGGGTGCACGCAGCAGCAGCTAGAACACCGGCTGTGCTCGCACTCGAGGTCTGGGCGTTCGCGCGCGCGAACCTGCCGCCGGCCCCGGCACGGGTTCTGGAGGTGGGCGCAGGAGACGGCGAGCTGGCTCGTGCCCTGACGGCGGCCGGCTACGACATGCTCGCGATCGACCCCGAGCCCTCCGGTGACAACGTGACTGCGGTCGCGCTCCACGATCTGGACGAGCCGGCGGCAGCGTTCGACGCGGCGATCGGGGTCGTCTCCCTTCATCACGTCGAGCCGCTCGAAGAGTCCTGCGTGCGGCTGGCAGACGTGATCCGGCCCGGCGGCATGCTGCTCGTCGACGAGTTCGACGTCGCCGCGTTCGACGGTCGAGCCGCGAGCTGGCTCGTCGAGCAGTGGCGCGCGCTCGGCCAGACCGAGAAGCGACCGAGCGCAGAGATGGTCGAGGAGCTGAGGGCCCATCTCCACCCGGTCGACGCGATCGTCGAGGCGCTCCGGCCGGCCTTCGACGTCGGGTTGCCGGTGCGGAGCAGCTACCTCTACCGCTGGGACCTCCCCGAGTCGCTGCGCGCCGCCGAAGAAGCGCTGATCGCGCAAGGAGTCTTGCCCGCCGTCGGCGCCCGTGTGATTGCCCGTCGGCGAGGCTAGGCGGTACATCGGCAGGGGCAGTCCCGGCAGGGACTGCCCCTGCATCACGCTCTACTGCGTCGGGGCCGGAGCGGACGTGTCGTTCTGCCAGAGCCCGAAGTCGTTCCCGTGCGGGTCCTTGCAGACCGCGAACCAACCCATGCTCGGCACCGGCATTGGCTCCCCGGCCTCGCCGCCGAGCTCCTTCACCCGGGCCGCGCCGGCGTTGATGTCCTCGACCGAGAAGTAGGCGCGGGCCCCCTGCTTGCCGGGCTCCATGTCGGTGATCGCCCCGCCCGTCTGGTCGCTGATCCGGGTCATGTGGTACTCGTTCGGGCCGCCAGGGTAGGCCTCGAACTGCCACCCGAAGAGCGAGCCCCAGAACTCGCGTGCCTTCCCGGTGTCGTCGGCCGGGATCTCGATGTGCACGATCTGCGTGGCCATGGATCTCCTCTCACGTCGTCGCTTGCGGCCGTGTCCGCCGCGGTCAGGTATTAGACGTGCGATTCAGAGAGAAGTCATCGGAGCTCGATCTAGCCGACGACCAGGTTGACGAGCTTCCCCGGCACGACGATCGTCTGCCGGATCTGCTTGCCGTCCAGGTGCGCCTGCACGCGCTCGGACGCCTTTGCCCGCTCCACCAGCTCGTCCTCGGCCATCCCGGCCGGCACCTCGAACCGGTCGCGCACCTTGCCGTTCACCTGGACGACCAGCTGGAAGGTCTCCCGCTCGAGCAGCGCCGGGTCGGCGACCGGCCACGGCTGCTCCCACAGCCGCGAGTTGCCGAGGCGCTCCCACAGCTCCTCGGTCACGTGCGGCGCCCACGGCTGGAGGAGCGAAACGGCGGTCTCGGCTGCGAAGCGCGCCCCCTCGCCGGCCGGATCGTCGGCCAGTGCGTTGACGAGCTCCATCACCGCCGAGATCGGCGTGTGGAACTGCCAGCGGCGGTCGACGTCGTCCGTGACCCGGGCGATGGTCGCGTGCGCCTTGCGCACCAGCCGTCCGTTTCCGGGCTCGACGCGCGGCGCCTGCTCGGCGACCTCGCCGACGATCCGCCACAGCCGGCGGACGAAGCGGACGATCCCCTCGATCCCCGAGTCCGTCCACTCCATGTCCTGGTCGGCGGGCCCCATGAACAGGATGCAGAGGCGCACGGCGTCCGCGCCGTACTCGTCGACCAGCGCGTCGGGCGCGGCGACGTTGCCCTTCGACTTCGACATCTTCGAGCCGCCCATCTGCACCCAGCCCTGGTGGAACAGGCGCCCGAACGGCTCGCGGAAGCCGAGCAGCCCCATCTCGTTCATCACCCGGATGAAGAAGCGCGAGTAGAGCAGGTGCCCGGTGGCGTGGTCGATCCCGCCGATGTACTGGTCGATCGGGCACCAGTAGTCGATCAGCCGGCGGTCGAAGGGCAGCTGGTCGTTGTGCGGGTCGACGTAGCGCAGGTAGTACCAGGAGGAGTCGACGAAGGTGTCCATCGTGTCGGCCTCGCGTGTCCCGGGCCCTCCGCACCGCGGGCAGGGCACGTGCAGCCACTCGGTGTTGGAGGCGAGCGGCGGCACGCCCTTGGGCCGGTAGTCCTCCACCTCGGGGAGCAGTACCGGCAGCTCGTCCTCGGGCACGGGGACGAGGCCGCACCGCTCGCAGTGGACGATCGGGATCGGGCAGCCCCAGTAGCGCTGCCGCGACATGCTCCAGTCGCGGAGGCGATAGGAGACGGCCGGCGCGCCTTTCCCCTGCTCGCGCAGCCACTCGACGATCGCGCGCTTGCCCTCCTCGGCCGGCAGCCCGTCGAACTGGCCGGAGTTGACGAGGACGCCGTCGTCCGAGATCACCTCGACGACCGGCAGGTCGAACGTCTCGGCGAACTCGCGGTCGCGCTCGTCGTGCGCGGGCACGGCCATGATCGCGCCGGTGCCGTAGTCCATCAGCACGTAGTCGGCGACGTAGATCGGCAGCCGCCCGCCGTTCACCGGGTTGGTCGCGTACTGGCCGGTGAAGACGCCGGTCTTCACCTCCTCGGTCGCGCGCTCCTCGCCGCGCTTGGCGGCGGTCTGCCTCGCGTAGGCGAGCACGTCGTCGGTGCCGAACCGCTCGACGAGCGGGTGCTCGGGGGCGATCACGAAGAAGGTCGCGCCGAACAGCGTGTCCGGCCGGGTCGTGAAGACGGGTATGTCGGTGTCCAGCTCCTCGATCCGGAACAGGATCTCGGCGCCCTCGCTGCGCCCGATCCAGTTGCGCTGGATCGTCTTCGTCCGCTCTGGCCACTCGCCGCCGGGCGGCAGCTCGTACTCGAGCAGCTCGTCCGCGTAGGCGGTGATCTTCATGAACCACTGCTCGAGGTTGCGCGCCTCGACCAGCGTGCCGCAGCGGTCGCAGCGGCCGTCGACGACGTACTCGTTCGCGACCACGGTCTGGTCGTTCGGGCACCAGTTGACCGGCGCCGCCTTGCGGTAGGCGAGGCCGCGCTCGAAGAACCTGAGGAACAGCCACTGCGTCCAGCGGTAGAAGTCGGGGTCGTGGGCGCCGACCTCGCGGTCCCAGTCGATCGCCCAGCCGATCCGCTTCATCTGCTTGCGGATCGCGACGATGTTCTGCTCGACGATGTCGCGCGGGTGGCCGCCCTCGCGGATCGCGGCGTTCTCGGCCGGCAGCCCGAACGAGTCCCAGCCCATCGGGCGCAGCACCGTCCAGCCGAGGCGGCGGCGGAAGTGGGTGAGGACGTCGCCCATCGTGTAGTTGAGGACGTGCCCCATGTGCAGCGCCCCCGACGGGTACGGGAGCATCTCCAGCTGGTACCAGTGGCGGTCGATCTCCTCGCCCGGAGCCGGATTCGGCGTGTAGAAGGCCCGCTCGTCCTCCCAGACGCGCTGCCACTTCTCCTCGATCGTGTGCGGTTCGTACCGGTCCATTCCGTCCCCTGAGACGAAAAAGCCTCTCAGTTCGAGAGGCCGTGGGAAGCCGCCGCGGCCTCGCCGCGTTCGCCTCCTGCCCTATCCGAGCAGCTGCTCCATCGCCAAGATGGTACTCGACGCCGACGAAGGAGTGTGGTGACGATGACAGAGGAAGCGCGGCTCGTGGAGACCGACTCCGGGCTCGTGCCGCACGGTGACGGCTGGTTCGTCGTCAACGTCCTCAACGCCGCCTGGCTGACGAACGAGGCGCTCGGCGCCCGCTGCGTCTTCGAGGCCGATGTGCCCGTCGTGCGTGGCCGGCCGGAGCTCGAGCCGCGCCGGTTCGCCGAGCTCGGCTTCAAGCTCGCCGTCCTCGCCCGCGGCCGGCCGAGCACGCTCTACCACGCCGATTCCCGCCAGGAGGACTTCCTCGTCCTCGCCGGCGAATGCCTCGCTATCGTCGAGGACGAGGAGCGCCACCTGCGCGCCTGGGACTTCGTCCACTGCCCGCCTGGCACGGCACACGCATTCGTGGGCGCCGGGGACGAGCCCTGCGTGTTGCTGATGGTCGGGAGCCGGGCCGGCGAGCGGCGGGTCGTCTACCTGGACTCCGACCTCGCCCGGAACCACGGCGCTGGCGCCGAGACCGAGACCGACTCGCAGCACGAGGCGTACGCCGCGTTTCCGCACTGGCAACCCGGCCGGCCGGACAGCTGGGAGCGGTCGCCCTGGGCCGGGAGCTGACTCAATGCTCGAACTCTTTCCCGAGACTGCCGCGATCGAGGACGGCGAGCTTTCGATCGGCGGCGTCCGGGCGACCGCGCTGGCCGAGGAGTTCGGCACGCCGCTCGTCGTCTACTGCGAAGAGACGATCCGAGCGCAGGCGCGCGCCTACCGGCGCGGCGCCCCGGACGCGGTGATCGTCTACGGCACGAAGGCGTTCCCGAACGTCGCGATCATGCGGCTGCTGGCCGAGGAGGGAATCGGCGCGGACGTCTCCACGCTGGGCGAGCTCCGCTTCGCACAGGCCGCCGAGGTGCCGGCCGAGCACATCGTCGTCCACGGCAACAACAAGTCGGACGAGGAGCTCGCCGCCGCGGCCGAAGCGGACGTCTGGCTCGTGGTGATGGACGAGCCGGGCGAGGTCGAGCGCTGCGTCCGGTTCGGCGTGAAGCGGGTGCTGCTGCGAGTGACCCCGGGAATCGAAGCGGGCGGGCACGCGGCGATCCAGACCGCCCATGTGGGCTCGAAGTTCGGCGTTCCGCCGGAGGACGCGCTGGAGGTGATCGCGGCAGCGCTGGATGCCGGGCTCGAGATGCTGGGGCTCCATGTGCATCTGGGGTCACAGCTGCTGGACGAAGCGCCAGGGCGATTCGCGGTCGAGTGGCTAGCCGGCTTCGTCGCGGAGGCGCGAGCGGAGCTCGACTGGACGCCGCAGATCGTGAACCTCGGCGGCGGCCTCGGGATCCAGTACGTGGTCGACGACCCGGCGCCCGACCCGGAGGAGTACGTGCGGACGCTGTCGGAGCGGCTCGCCCACGCGTGGTCGGTTCAGGGGCTTCCCCAACCGCTCCTGGTCTTCGAGCCGGGCCGCTCGCTGGTCGGCCGCGCGGGCGTAACGATCTATCGGGTCGGCGTGGTCAAGAAGTCGGGGCCGACGACGTGGGTCGCAGTCGACGGCGGGATGTCCGACAACCCGCGCCCGGCGCTGTACGGAGCGCGGTACTCGGCTCTTCTCGCCAACCGAGCAGCCGAGCCGGCTGCCGGCGCATTCGCAGTGTGCGGCAAGCACTGTGAGAGCGGCGACGTGCTGATCGAGCGTGTGGAGCTCCCGGAGCCGAAGCGAGGCGACCTGCTCGCCCTCCCGGCCACCGGCGCATACACGCTCGGAATGGCAAGCAACTACAACGCTCTCTCGCGTCCAGCCGCAGCGCTCGCAGGCGGCGGCAGCGCTCAGTTGGTGCGCGAGCGAGACTCGATCGGCGACCAACTCGATCTGGAAGCGAGGACGACCGGGTTCGAGTCCGCCTAGGCCCGAAGGCCGTTGCACGAAATACAACGATGTGCCTGCTCATGGCACCCTCCGGTGTTTCCGGTCGCTCGACCGCGACCCGATCTAAGTCAAACCCTTTCGTTCGTCACTGGTCATCTTCGGGGAGATAATGGTGACGTGGCGTGGATCCCCGGGCGTGTTCTCGATCTCACGCACACGCTGACCGCCGAGTTCCCGCTCTACCCCGTCTACGACCCGGTGAGCGTGCGCGACAAGTTCAGCGTCGCCGACGACGGCTTCTACGTCCGCTCGTGGACGTTCGACGAGCATTCGGGGACGCATGTCGACGCGCCCGCCCACTTCGGCGGCGACGCGACGGTCGATCGCATCGAGGTCTCCGACCTCGTGACCGAGGCGGTCGTCGTCGACGTGCGCGACCGGGTGGCGAAGGACGACGACGCGCTGGTCGTCCCGGACGACGTGCTCGCGTGGGAGTCCGCACACGGCCCGTTGCCCGAGCGATGCGCGCTGCTTGCGCTCACCGGCTGGGGCGCGCGAGCCGGCGACGCGGCGGCGTACCTGAACGCCGACGCCGCCGGCGTTATGCACGCCCCCGGCTTCTCCCCCGAACTCGCATCGTTCCTGGCCGACGAGCGCCCGGGCGTGCGGGCGGTGGGGCTGGACACCGCCTCTCTGGACTTCGGGCCGTCGACCGACTTCGAGTTCCACGTCGGCTGGCTCCCGACCGGCCGCTACGGGATCGAGAACCTCACCCGCCTGGACGACGTGCCACCACGCGGAGCGATCCTCGTGGTCGGCGCGCCGAAGCTCCAGGCGGGAAGCGGCGGCCCGTCCCGGATCCTCGCGCTGCTGTAACGCCTCGCTCAGTCGGGCGGCGGCAGCGGGTCATCGGGTGGCCAAGAGCTCCCGCAGAGACTCGGAAAGGTTCAAGAGCTGTCCGGTTAGGTCCTCGTCTGAGCGACGCGAAGAGAGCGAACCGGTGAGAGCAGTGACCTTCGACCGGTACGGACCGCCGGAGGTCCTGCCCGGTGATCGACCGCACGTATCCGCTCGAGGACGTCGCCGACGCGCACCGCTAGGTCGAGACGCACCAGAAGACGGCAGCGTCGTGCTGACGGTTCGATGAGAAGGTCACCTGCCGTGCGAAGGCGGCAACGCCAGAGCTCTCGAGGGCTGGCTATACGGAACATCGGCGAATGCACACCTGAGTAATCAGGCGCCTCCCGGCGCGGGAAGTCCGCGGTGTAGACGCGGGCGTACGCGGATGGACGCAAGCGGGCGAGGAGCAATGCTCTCGAGATGCGCAGCAACGCCAGGAGGATCACGCTCGGTTTGGTGCTCGGCCTGGTCTTTGTCGCGGCTCCGCTCGGCACGGCTTCCGCCGCATCGCCCGCGTTCCGGCTGTCGATCGCGCACACGGTGCACGGGTGCCACGTGTGGATGACTGCGAAAGTGCTCGGCTCTTCGACGCGGATTACCGTCAAGCGCGGGACCCGGCTCGAGATCAGGGCGCTTTGCCCGATGGACTTCGACTTCACCCAGACGGCGGGCCCCGGACTCGCTCTCGGCAACCCGCGAACCCTGAGAGGGACGACCCGCACGATCGTCTTCCCCAGGAAGGGCCTCTACCGACTCACGGCAAGGAACGTGCAGCGGCCGGCCGAGGTCGGCCTGCAGACGCTCGGGCCGGACAACGTGCTCACGCTGGCGGTCGTCGTCCGCTAGCAGTCTCCGCGCAGGCTTCGCTGGTTCATTCGAACTACGGGCTTCTGCGTAGCGCATTCAGCGCGCATCCCGATGCGGCGGGCGAGACGCCGCACAAGCATGGCGCAATCCACCAGGAATCAGGCGTGCCCGAAAGGAGATCATCAGTGGGAAAGTTCAGGATCTTGGCGGCGTTTGGAGCGGTAGCCACCGCCGTCGCGGTCGTATCGGTGCCGGCGCTCGCCGGCGGCGCGAAGATCGTTCCGTTCAAGGCGAGCTTCTCCGGCACCGCCACCACGAAGTTGACCGGCTCGCGTGTCGATGTCACGGCCCGCGCCGCCGGAACCGGAACGCTCGTCGGCAAGAGCAAACTCAGTGGTGCAGGCGTGGGCACCAAGCCGGCCGACGGCAACTGCGTCCCATTCTCGGGGCCCGGCAAGATCGTCACCTCGACGAAGCTCACGCTGAAGTTCGTCGTGCAACCGGCCTCGAGCGGCTGCGCAGGTGAGGATCAGAACCAGGTTACGTTCTCCGGCTCCGCGAAGTTCCTCGGCGGAACAGGGAAGTTCAAGCTCGCGCGCGGAAGCTTCACGTTCAGCGGCTACTACGACCGGGGCACCGGCGCCTTCACGGCGAAGTTCACCGGCTCGCTCAAGGTCTGAGGCTTGACCGCGGTCCCGAACACGACCCGCACGAAAGGAGCACACGCATGAAACGCCTACTCACCGCGACCGTGGTCGCGGTTGCCGGGGCGACGCTGGTAGCACCTGCGCTTGCACAGGAACCGCCGAAGCCGAATCCCTTCCCGGGTGCGAAGCACCAGGTCTTCATCTCCGTCGACACCGTCCAGAACTCCCGCCCGAAGAACCCGGCTGTCAAGCCGACGATCGGCTGCACGCAGACGAACTTCTTCCGGCGTGGCCAGGGCGTCGTCTTCCGTGTCTGGGGAGCCGAGACGAAGACCGGCGAAGCGCTGACCCTCGAAAACGTTCGCTACCTCTACGTCGCGATTCCCGGTCAGCCGAACCTCAAGCTCAGCTTCGGCGCCCACGGCTCGGGCCCTGCCGAAACGAGGCCCTGGTTCTGGACCGTGAACTGGGACGTCCCGGACACCTACCCGCTCGGTGTCGTCCCCTTCAAGGTGCTCGTGAGGATGAAGGACGGCAGGCGAACCTCTTTCTCGCAGGCAGGGCTGGCCGACACCTCTCGGTTGACCATCACTCCGTAGTCGAAAGGAAACGACGATGAGCAGCGAAGCTCACGAGACAGCTACCCGGAGGCTGAAGCTCGCGATCGCCGGTGCGATGCTGGCGGGCGCGCTGCTGCTCCCGGCGGCGGCCGTCGCCGACCCGACGCCGATCCCGCCGCCCGCGATCCCGGGCGTTCCCGGCCTCCCTGGTCCGGTCGCGCCGGCGGCGTCGCCGGCAGAGAACATGGGGATCCTGAAGGCGACCCCCGACACGGCACCCGGGGGAGCGGCATTCACGCTCTCCGGCAACGGCCTCGCCGCAGGCAAGACCGTGACGATCGTCTGGATGACGGCCAACGTCAGCTACGTGGTCGACGCCCGGCCCGACACGGTGGACTACATCGGCCGGAAGGTCGACAAGCTCGGCGTCGTGCTCGGGAAGGCCACGACCGACGGGAAGGGGGCGTTCAGCGTCGCGCTGAAGGCGCCGAAGGACTTCGGAGGCATCCACGACATCTACGCGGTCGTCAACGGAAAGCAGGTGGCGAAGGGCGGCTTCCTCGTCGCGAGGACGGTGACGATCGCCCCACTGAAGGGGTCGATCGGAACGCCGATCACGATCACGGTCTCCGGCCTCGGCTCGAGCCAGTACGAGAGCGAAGCTGCGGTGCTGTACGACAACCACTACACCGGCCTGATCGCGGGCAACACCACACGGGGGACGGCAGCCGTCCAGATCCGCGCTGCCGGCGCCGTCGGCCGCCACCAGATCGAGGTCTACGACGCGAGTCACATTCTCCCGTACCTGAACATCGAGCAGTCGCCGCTGCCGTGGCTGTTGCCGGTCAAGTTCGAGTTCAGGGTCACGAAGGACGCGGGTCGGTTGCGTCCGCGCCTCGAGTTTCCGGTCGACGTCAAGCCGACGGTGGACGCCAGGACGACGCTTGCGGCAGGAACCGTGGCCGCGGCCGGCACGGTCGCTGCCAGGCTTAGCTCGACGAGTGGCTCGATCCTCTCGAAGGTCGGCGTCTCGGCCACTGGCCTCACTCCAGGTGAGACCGTCGCCCTCGAGTGGGCAACCGTCGTCGGGAACCGCGTCAACTGCACCGGCACCTGCTGGTCGTCGGTCACGGTGCCGCTCGGGCAGGCGACCGCAGCCGCCAACGGCTCCCTGAACGCGGCGATCACCGTTCCTGACGGTCTGGGCGGGTGGCACGTCGTCCGTGTCATCCAGGGTGGACAGGTCAAGGCCGAGGTGCCGTACTTCGTCAATCGGAGCTTCGTCTCGATCACGAAAAGGGTGAAGGCAGGCGAGCGGTTCACGATTCACCTGAAGGGCGTCGGCTGGACCCAGATCGACAACACCCTGGCCGTGACCTACGACAACAGCTACATCGGCTACGGCTGTGGGTTCAACAGCCAGGGGGACGTGACGATGAACCTCGTCGCCACGGGTGCCCCGGGAACGCACCTGATCGACATCTACCCGATGCTGTACACGCAGCAGCCCGCCTACCCGTACTCGCCGCTCGGGATGATGCCGATCCTGAGCTTCAACCGGGATGCGCCCGGGCTCGCCCTCGGCTACCGGTTGCCGGCCTTCAGGCTGGCGATCACCGTAGTCAGATAGAGATGGTCGGGATGACGGGGAGGAGCGCCGCGACCGCTCCTCCTCAGTCGCGCGGCGGCATCGGCGACGGATCTACGCACACGAGCCGTGCGACCGGGGCGGGTAGCCACCAGTTGTAGCGGCCGAGGATCGCCATCAAGGACGGAACCAGCACTACGCGCACCACTGTCGCGTCGATGAAGACTGCCAACGCCAGGCCCAGCCCAAGCTCTTGGAGGCCGGGGACGCGTCCGGCGATGAAGCCCGAGAACGCGGCGACCATGATCACCGCGGCAGCGGTGACGATTCGTCCCGTGCGTTCGAGCCCGACGGCGACCGCGCGTGTGTTGTCGTGCGTCCGGTCCCAGACCTCACGCATTCTCATCACCATGAAGACCTCGTAGTCCATCGAGAGCCCGAAGAGCACGGCAAAGAGGAAGATCGGGATCCAGCCCTCGACCGCGTCGCTTCGATGCAGGCCGAGCAGGCTGGAGGCGACGCCCCAGCGGAAGACGATGACCAGGAGTCCGTAGACCGCGGCCACCGAGAGCAGGTTCAGCAGTACCGCTTTCAGCGGCAGAAGGACCGAGCGGAAGGCCCGCAACAGGGCTGCGAACGTGAGCGCGAGGACGCCGAGGACGAGCCACGGGAAGGCGCCGTACGAGCGGCCGAGAAAGTCCACCCCCTGCGGCGGCGCTCCGCCCGCATACACGCGCACCCCGGAGGGGAATCGCGCTGCCGGAACGAACCGGCCTCGCAGCCGTCGGACCAGGTCCTGTGAAGCATCGTCTCCGTACTCGTGCCGGCCGGCAAGGATCACGCGCGCGTATCGGCCCGTCGGGTCGACGTACGGAAACGTCGCACCGCTGGCGATCACATAGGCCTCCGGGTCGGCCACCAGCCGGTCGGCAAGCCGGTTGATCGCGGCTCGCACCCCCCGGGCGCGCGCCGCTTCCGGTGCGCCCGCGTCGACGACGACGTGTGTCGGCGTGATGATCCCTGGCCCGACGCGGTCACGGAGGAGCGCCGCTCCCTGGACGGACTCCGGCGAGCCAGGCAGGCCGGAAAGCGAGCCCGGCGTCACGTGCAGGAAAAGCGCCGGCACTGCCGCGGCGCAGAGCAGCATCCCGCCGGCGGCGAGGTAGGCGACCGGCCGGCGCATGATCGAGCGCGCGAGCCGGGCCCACAACCCCTCGGCCGAGGCAGCAGTCCCCTGCAACTCCCGCAGGGACGGGCCGGTTCGCCGGCGGGCGAACGCGAAGACGGGAATGCGCCGCACACCGCTGCGACCCAAGAAGGAAAGCAGCGCCGGCTGAAGCGTCAGCGCGGCCCCGATCGAGACGAGCGGGATCAGGAAGCCGCCCAGGCCCATCGACCGGATGAACGGAACGGGTATGAAGAGGAGCAGGCCGAGCCCGATCGCGACTGCGACCCCCGAGAAGACGACCGCTCGCCCTGCGGTCGACATCGTGACGGCGATCGCGTCCTCTACCGGGCGGCCGCGGGCAAGCTCCTCACGGAAGCGGCCGACGATCAGCAACGAGTAATCGATCGCCAGGCCGAGTCCGACCAACTCGACGAGATTCGGAACGTAAGCGATCACCGGCGTGACTCCTGCAAACGCGTAGACAAGGGCGAGCGTCCCGGTGATCGTGGCCGCGGCGAAGAGGAACGGGATCGCCACGGCGAGGGAGAGCCCGAGCACCCCGATCAGCACGAGCAGCGCGATCGGGGCGGCGATCGCCTCGCCGCGGCGGAGATCGGAGTCGAGGATCGGCTCGAGGTCGTGCTGGATCGCCGGCTGCCCCGTCACGTAGGCCGGCGCCCCGGCCCGGGCCAGCAGGGCGCGTCGCAGCGGATCCGTGTAGGCCTTCGCGTGCTGAAGGTCCTGCGGCGTCGCGACGTCCCCGTAGAGGACGCCGGCCCCCGCGCGGAGGGCACCCGCGTGGCCGGAAGGGATCGCGTGAGCGGCCAGGACGAGCCGGCGGCGCAGGCTCACCCGCAACGCCGGCTCGGACAGATGGTCGACGCGGAAGACGACCGTGAAGGTGCCGTCGGGCCGCTCCCCGAAACTCTGCGCGAGGATCGTGCGGGCACGCTCGGAGTCCGTGCCGGGGACTGCAAACGAGCTCGTCAGCTTGTCGGGAAGCCGGGTGGCCGACCAGGTGCCGACCCCGAGGACGGCGAGCCAGGCGGCGACAACGACGAGGCGGTAGCGAAGGACGGCGAGGGTCCAACGCTCCAGCACGGGTCTAGCGTAACCGTGGCCTCCGGGAGCCGAAGCCTTGGCGTGCGCACGCCGCGCGCGGGTCAGCCAGCTCTAGCCGAACGTGAACGAGTACGCGTTGACGCCGGGAGAGAACCGCAGCTCGAGCAGCCCGTCGCGCGACCGGGAGCCGGAGACCACGGTGTAGAGCTGATCGGAGCCCACCTGGATCGACCGCGTCGCCTTGCCGTCGACCAGCACCTCGACCCGTCCCTTCCCGCCGAGGACGACGTAGACGTCGCGGGCGTGGAAGTGCAGCCGCAGCCGGGCATCCGACACCGCCACCGCCCGCTCGCCGCCGATGCGCCACTGGCCGTCGTACGACAGCTCGCTCTGGCCCAGCGCTGAGGGGAAGGCGTATTGCGCAACCTTGTTCTCCCGGATCGGAGAGCCTGCGTAGCGCGCGATCCGCACGTAGCCGAGATACGTCTCCGGCGTGACCAGATCGGTCGGGGTCGAATCCGCCACGGTCGCCCGCCGGCGGGGCACCGAGGCGCCCGCCTCGGCCAGCAGCTCCCGGATCGCCTGTTCGGTCTCGCCGTACTCGCCTTCGCCGAAGTGGACGTGGCGGACGCGGCCGGTCTTGTCGATCAGGTACTCGGCCGGCCAGTACTCGTTCTGGTACGCGCTCCACGTCTTGTAGTCGTTGTCCAGGGCGACCGGCCACGTGACCTTCAACCTCCTGCTGGCACCCCGCACGTTCGAGAGCACGTGCTCGAAGGCGAACTCGGGCGTGTGGACGCCGACGATCACGAACCCGCTGTTGCGATAGGCCGAGTACCAGGAGCGGAGGTGCGGGAGCGTGCGAATGCAGTTGATGCACGAATAGGTCCAGAAGTCGACGAGCACGACCTTCCCTCGCAGGGAGCGAAGCGACGCCGGTCGCTCCCCGGACGTGTTCAGCCAGTGCGAGATGCCGACGAACTCCGGCGCGCGGCCGAGATCCGGGAGCCGGGACCCGTTCGACTGCTTCTTCGCCGAGGCGAACGCGTTGCCCCCGCCGCGGAGGTCGGCCAGCCGCTTCTTGGCGACCGACGTGTCCTCGATGTGCTTCTGGAGCGAGGTCGAGTACCCGCCGAGAGCGGTCTGCACCCGCTGCTCGGCATCGAAGATGATCGCCACGGCGGAGAGGGCGATCACGACCGCCATCGCGCGCCTGAGGTTGTCGCCGCCCGCGCGGAGCTTCTGCGCGACCCGCTGGCCGCCGATCGTGATCAGCAGCATCGGTCCGGCGGCGCCGAGTGCGTAGGCGAGCGTGAGCAGCACCGTGTCGAGGCTGAAGCGCTGCTGCGCGGAGAGCACCGTGATCGTCGCCAGCACCGGGCCTGCGCAGGGAACGAAGACGAGCCCGAGGCTGACGCCGAGCACGAACCCGCCGCCCAGGTCGCGGCCGCTCCGGCGCGTCATGAACGCGAGCGGCCGCTCGAGCCAGACACCGAGCTTGGGCCAGAACAGCGTCGCGGCGACGACGAAGAGGAGCGCGATCGCGATGTTGCGGAGGAGATCCTGCGGTAGGCCGAGGGCAGACAGCAGGGCGGCTGCGGTCAGCGTGAAGACCGTGAAGCTGGCGACGAGGCCGGCCATGATCGCGAACGGCCTCCGCCCGGAGCCGGTCGCCCCGCCGGCGAGGATCACGGGCAGCACGGGCAGCACGCAGGGCGAGACTGCTGTGATCACGCCGGCGGCAAACCCGATCGCAAGGAGCACCAGCATCGCCTGCTCAGGCTAGGAGATTGCTCCTTACGCGCTCGTTAATTCGCGGTTCCGCCGGCGCTTCTTAAAGGTTGCTTACGGCTTCGGGAGCCGCGCCCTTCGTTCGCGCAGACTGGCGGTGAGACCCCACAAGGAGGCGCAATGAAGATCCGCATGCTCGCAGTTGCCGTTCTCGTCGCCGCGGTCGCGCCCGCGGCCGTGCTCGCCGGCTCGACCGCGATGTCGCCCGAGCTCTCGGCGAAGCTGAAGGGCACGTCCGAGGTGCCCAAGGGCGCCCCGAAGGGCCACGGCATCGTCAACCTCACCCTCAGCGCCAGCAAGGGCACCGTCTGCTGGAAGTTCGAGGGAGTCGGCGGATTCGACAAGGCAACCGCCGCGCACATCCACAAGGCGCCGATCCGCAAGGCGGGGCCGGTCGTGGTGCCGTTCGGCAAGTCCTACAAGGCGAAGGGCTGTGTCAAGGCCGCGAAGAGCCTGATCGAGGCGATGGAGTCGCACCCGAACGCCTACTACGTCAACGTGCACTCGGCGAAGTACCCGGCCGGCGCAATCCGCGGCCAGCTCGTCGTCGGGATGATGACGATGTAGCCCGGCCGATCGGCCGCTTGCTCTGCGAAGCCCGCCGCCAGGCGGGCTTCGCGTCTGCGGGCAGGAACGTGGGCCTCGGCAGAGGAATGAACCATGGATTGAGCCATTCCGAGCCTGAGCAGCACCACGGCCAAAGCGTCCGCGCTCGCGCGTACGAGATCTCCCAGGGCCCCGACGCAGGCACGCCGGAGGAGAACTGGCTGCGCGCCGAGCAGGAGCTCACCGTCGTGCACGACTACGACACCGCGGATCGCGACCTCGAGCGGCTCGGCATGACCGTCTCGCGGCTCCCGTCCGAGGCAGGCGTCGTCTGGCGGCTGCGGCTTCCCCGCGGCGAGCAGGTCGAGGCGTGGGAGCCGGGAAACGACGGCCTCTCACCCCCTGCCGAGATCACCAGATGGATCGACGGCGTGCTCGCCGGCAAGCCGCTCGAGCCCGCACCGCCTCTGAGCCGCGAACCCGGCGCCCGCCGCTTGCGGGAAATGATCGAGGAGCAGCGCCTCTCGCTCCTCACGCACGACCCCGGAGCCCGCCTCGGGGAGGACCCCGAGAACCTGCACCAGCACCGCGTCGCCGCCCGGCGCACCCGGGCCTTCCTCCGTGCGGCGCTCGCATACCTCGACCCGCTCTGGTTGCGGACGCTGGCCGATCCGCTCGACGAGCTCGGCGAGGCGACCGGCCCGGTCCGCGACCTGGACGTCCTCCTCGAGCACGTCCGAGACGAGCTCCGCGCTCTCGAGGAGGCGGATGAAGCGGGCGGACAGCGGCTCGTCGCGCGGCTCGAGCTCGAGCTCGACACGGCGAGGCGAAAGCTCCTCGACGCGCTCGACAAGGACGGCTACCGCATCTTGCTCGGTCGACTACGCCACCCGCCCAGACTCGCATCGGGAGTCGAGGCCGTTCCGCTCGAGCGGATCGCCCGGAAAGAGTTCCGCCGCCTGATCCAGGCAGTGGACGGCCTCGGCAAGCACCCGAGCGAGGCGGCGATCCACAAGCTGCGCATCAAGCTCAAGCGCGCCCGCTACGCGGCCGAGCTCTCCGCGCCGACGGGTGACGTCGGCCGCCGGTTCCTCGCCGACGCGAAGACCCTGCAGGACCTCCTCGGAGAGCATCAGGACGCGGTCGTCGCGGAGGAGCGCCTCCGCGCAACGACCGTCGCCGACGCCCAGACGGCCGCGGCCTTCGTCGCCGGACGCCTCGCGGAGCGTCAGCGCACACGCCGCGCGCGCGTGAAGGAGCGATTACCCGCAGCGTGGAAGCGGCTCCGCAAGAGCGGAACCCGGCTGCACTAACGGCCGCGGGCGACCTCTTCCGTGATTGAGGCGGCCTGGTCGCGAATCCACTTCTCCCACGTGTCATGACTCCCGGCCGGCCTCGGCGCGAGCGCGGCGCGGATCGTCGAAGCCAGGTCCCAACCCTTCTCCTCCGGTCCGCCGTTGCAGCGCGCTGTCCACTTGCCGGGCGCGACGAGCTCGATCGTGAGCGGCCGGCCGTCGACGGTGTACGTGTACCAGCTCATCTCTCTCCTCGTACGCCCGCGGGGAGTCCCTGTCAATTCCTCGAATGCGGTGGTGACTTTTGTGCACGCAACGAAGGGGCGCTCGAGCCCTATGAGCTGGCAAATCGAGCTCCTCGAGAGAGAGAAAACGAACAGTCGCCCCTCGACCGCACTCTTACTTCGTCGACAAAAGACATGTCTTTGTTGACTTGAGTCCTGGCGGACAGTATCGTCGGCGCTTCCTGCCACTCGCGTCAGGGGATGGGGATGTGGAAGGCCCAGACTTCGAGCTGACACCACGGGTGCTCGTGAAGAGCTACGGCGGCGCGGGAGTCCAGTTCAACCAGCACACCTACGCGGCGATCAGCGGTGTGCCGGAAGAGCGCTTCCACGACCTGGAGGCGAAGATCGCCGCGCTGCGGCCGCAGCTCGTGCGGATGTTCTACAACCCGCGGCAGGACGGCGATCCCGCCGATCCGAACCGCACGAAGGTGCAGGCCGACAACTGGAACTCGGTCGTGCGAACGGCCAAGCTCGCACGCGACGTCGGCGCGACGATCAACGTCACCTGGCAGTCCGGGCCGCTCGCCACCCCCGGCGAGCGACGGACGAGCATGGCCGCGTTCGCCGAGGTCCTCGACCGGCTGGTGACGATGAACGAGATCCCGAACCTGCGCTGGGTGACGATCCAGAACGAGCCGAACACGGCTCCGAAGAAGGGCGCGCAGAAGAACGTCACGCCGGACCGCCTCGCCGAGATGTACGAGCTCCTCGACAAGCTGCTCGCCGCGAGCGGGCTTCGGAGGCAGATCCGCTTCATGGGCGGCGACCTGATCGAAGGCTCGACGAACGCTCACAGCCTGATCAACCAGCGGAGGTGGTTCGAGCACATGTCCGCGCACCTGTCCGCCGTGCTGGACGCGTACTCGGTCCACATCTACTGGACTTACGACGACCCGGCCAGGTTCGAGACCCGGCTGACCGACGTCCGGAGGATCGTCGACCAGCTCGCGACCAAGGAGCCCGTGTACGTCACCGAGTACGGCGCCCGCGGGAAGAACCGCGGCCTGAAGGGAGTCGTCGACCCCGGCGTGTTCGTCGGCGGCAAGGAGCCGATCAGGATCTGCGAGACGAACGTCGCCGGCTTCCAGACCGCGTGGTTCCAGATCCGAGCGGCTCAGCTCGGCTTCGCCGGCACGGTCAAGTGGGACTGCCACTTCGGGAAGTACGACCGGGGAACGCAGGCCTACTACGCGCTCGGGCAGCCGACCACGAACGGCTGGCCGACGTATCCGACGTACCACGCGCTGAAGCTGGTGACGGCGACGACGCAGGCCGGCTGGAGCGTGCGCGAAGTCCGCCCGGCCAGCCTCGGTGATCCGCGCAAGCTCGTCGCCTTCGGCGATCCGGCCGACGCGATCACGATCCTCGGCCTCGACAGCCGCGGGGCTCAGCTGAACGGCACGTCTGCGAAGAAAGCGCCCTACTCGGTCGGCGGCCTCCCGGCGCGAACGGAGTTCCAGCTCGTGCTGTGGAACCGCGCCGGCGGCGGCAAGCTCGTCCTCGAGAAGCCGGTCACGACCGACGCGGCCGGCGTCGCCAGGCTCACGGTGCCGCTCCACGCCGTATTCGCGCTGACAACGAGGGCGTTACCCCCGCTCTAGGTGGTTGACCATCTGGGCCCGCGCCTTCAACCTGCGGGCAGCCTTCGGCGAGAGGCGCGCCGAGACGTTCGCGTCCGCAAGCCGGCGCAACGCGGCGAGCAGGCTGTCGCCGAGCACGGTCCCGATCACGACACCCTCGAGCACGCTCTCGGTGTCAGGCCGTCCGATCACGGCGCCCGCCTCCAGCTCCGCGAGCCGCTCCACCGCCTCCGCGTAGTCGTCGAGCAACGCGGCGATGTCGTCCTGGCCGAGCTCGCGCAGCGCGGCCAGCACCTGCACGAGAAGCCCCCACGCAGGATGCTCGGGGTTCACCTGCCACTCCCGACGCTCGATCAACTCCTCGACCTGCCGCGAGGCAAGCGCCAGCGAGGCTTCATCGGCCTCCCGCTCGAACCTCGGCGTCACGGCGTGGTGGGCCTTCCCCAGCATCTCGTGCAACGTCTTCTCCGGCGACTCGATCGAAGCGAGCACGTCGCGTGTGTGCGAGATCGACAACCCGCCGATCTCCACCAGCGCTCGCACCAGCTTCAACCGGCGCAGGTGGCGCTCGCCGTACCGCGCCTGGTTCGGACTGGTGCGCTCGCCGTGCGCGAGCAGGCCCTCTCGCACGTAGTACTTGATCGTCGGCACCGAGACGCCGCTCTGCCGGCTCAGCTCCGCAATTCGCATCGTGTCCTTCGCTCCCGAGATTGTGATCATATGGATAGTATAGCTTGCCAATAGCGAGAAGTCACGCTATCCATTCCATCCGACTACTCACAGAGGCTCGGAAGGGGAGCACAATGAACACGATGAGGCTCCAGGCACTCGTGCTCGCCAGCGCGAAGCACCCCTGGCGCACGATCGGAGCGTGGGTCGCGGCGATGGTCGTCGCGATCGTCGCGATCGTCGCACTGCTGGGCGGCGCCCTCAGCACGGAAGGCAACCCGACCAACAACCCGCAGTCCCAGCGCGCGGAGGACGCCCGGAACGCGGCATTCCCGCCGTCCGTCGCCGGGGCGATCACGGACATCGTCGTCGTCCGTTCACCGCAGTACACGGTGGACGCCCCGCAGTTCGAGGCGCGCGTTCGCGGGCTCGAGCAGGAAGTGCGGAACGCAGGCGGAGTCGACAGCGTCCGCACCTACCTCGACGCGCGCGATCCGTCCCTGATCTCGACGGACCGCCACGCGGCGATGGTGCAGTTCTCGGACGCCTCGGATTCCGGAATCGACAACATCGTCAGCGCCGTCGGCCGGGCCGACAAGAGCCCTGCATTCGACGTCTCCGTCACGGGCCAGCGCACGCTCGACCGCGACTTCAACGAGCTCTCGCAGAGCGACCTCCAGTCGGGCGAGCTCCAGGTCGGCCTGCCTGCCGCGCTGATCGTACTGCTGCTCGTCTTCGGAGCCGTGGTCGCCGGGCTCGTCCCGCTGATGATCACGTTGCCGTCGATCGTCGTCGCGCTCGGGCTCGTCGCGGCCCTCGCGCACGCGTTCACCCTCTCAGTCTTCGTGATCAACATGCTGACCGGCATGGGTCTCGCGCTCGCGATCGACTACGCGCTGTTCGTGCTCTCACGTTTCCGCGAAGAGCGAGGCCGAGGACGGGAGAAGCTCGATGCGATCGCCGCCTCGGCGACGACCGCGAACCGTGCCGTGGTCTTCAGCGGAACGACGTTCGTGATCGCGATGTTCGGGATGCTGATCGTCCCGAGCTCGATCATGCGCAGCCTTGCGATCGGCGCGATCGTCGTCGGGATCGTCTCCGTCGTCGCCTCCGCAACGCTGTTGCCGGCACTGCTCGGACTGCTCGGCGACGGCGTCGACCGGCTGCGGATACCCCTCATCGGCCGGAAGTCGATCGAGGCGGGGAACCCGGAAGGCCGCTTCTGGGGTGCGATCGTCCGCGCCGTGCTGCGGCGACCAGGGCTCAGCCTGGCGCTCTCGGTCGCGGTCCTGCTCGCCGTCGCAGCTCCCATCTTCGGGATGCACGTCGGTACGAGCGGGGTGACCGCCCTCCCCGACCGCTTCGAGTCGAAGAAGGGCTTCGCCGCGCTCCAGCAGGCGTTCCCGCAGGCGACCTCCGACCCCGTCGAGATCGTGGTCGCGGAGGGCGCGGCCCAACCGGCCGCCGGGCAGGCGCTGACTCAGCTCCGCGCGAGGCTCGCCTCCGACCCGCGTTTCGGACGGGGCGAGATCGACCGCTCGACGAACGGCCAGGTCGCCATGCTCTCCGTTCCCGTCAGGGGCGATCCGTCCGGCGACAAGGCCGTCTCGGCGGTGCGGGACCTGCGCTCGACGATGGTGCCGCAAGCGTTCGAAGACACGGACGCCGAGGTGCTCGTGGGCGGAACGACGTCGGAGAACATCGACTATTTCGACTCGGTCACGGGGCCTGCGCCGTGGGTGATCGCGCTCGTTCTCGGCCTGACGCTCGTCTTCCTCACGGTCGTCTTTCGCTCGCTCGTCGTCGCGGCGACGTCGGTCCTGCTCAACTTGCTCTCGGTGGGTGCCGCCTACGGCCTGCTCGTGCTCGTCTTCCAGCACGGGTTCGCCGCGGGCCTGTTGGGCTTCGACAAGGTGGACACGATCGAGGCCTGGGTACCGCTCTTCCTGTTCTCGGTGCTCTTCGGGCTCTCGATGGACTACCAGGTCTTCCTGCTCAGCCGGATCAAGGAGCGCCATGACGACGTGGGCGACACGGCGGGAGCGGTCACGTTCGGCGTCGCCTCGACTGCCCGGATCATCACCGGCGCGGCGCTGATCATCGTCGCCGTCTTCGCCGGCTTCGCGAGCGGCGAGCTGATCATGTTCCAGCAGATGGGCTTCGGCGTCGCCGCGGCCCTGCTGATCGACGCGACGATCATCAGGTCAGTCGTGCTCCCGGCGGCGATGAAGCTGCTCGGCGCCTGGAACTGGTACCTCCCGGGCTGGCTCCACTGGCTGCCCAGGCTCGAGGTCGAGGGGGCCGCGCGGCCGGCAGAGGCGGAGGCCTAGTCGAGACGGCGGGACCCGCCCACGCCCAGGGCGGGTCCCGCCGCCCGAGCTAGGCGGCCTCTTCGAAGGCCACCTCCGCGTCGGCTTCGGGCACGGTCTCCGTCGATCGCGCCGGACGCCGCACCGCCACGACGAGCACGCCGAGCGCGGCGACGATCACCGAGACCGCGATCGCCGGATGGAAGCCGTCGAGCAGCGCCTGGGCCGAACCGCCGGACGTGTACGCGTTGTTCACGGCAGTGGTGATCGCGAGCCCAAGGGCGCCGCCGAACTGGAACGACGTGTTCAGCAGCCCACTCGCCAGCCCCTGCTCGTGGGGGGCGACGCCGTTCGTGGCCGCGATGTTCAAGGGCGCGAACGTCAGGCCGAAGCCGAGCCCACCCAGCAGGAAGGTCGGCAGCATGGCGGCCGCGTACCCGGAATGCAGCCCGATCGGCAGGAACAGGGCATACGCCGCGACGAGCGAGGTCATCCCGACCAGGATCAGCCGGCCGACCCCGAAGCGCCCGATCAGCGGAGCGATGCGGGTCGAGAGGAGCGCGACGAGAAAACCGGCCGGGAAGATCGCGAAGCCGGTCTCCAGTGCGGACCATCCGCGCAGCTGCTGCAGGTAGAGCGTGAGGATGAACTGGAACCCGACCCACCCGCCGAACAGGGTCATCAACGCGACGTTCGCCCGTACCAGCGAGCCGGAGCGCAAGATGCCCAGCCGCACGAGCGGGAAGGCGGCCCGCCGCTCGCGCGCGACGAAGGCGCCGAAGATCGCCGCCGCACCGAGGAACGAGCCGACCGTCCGCACCGAGGCCCATCCCGCGTCGGGTGCTTCGACGACCGTGAAGACGAGCAGGAGCATCGCTGCGGTCATCGCAGCCGCGCCGACCAGGTCGAACGAGCGGGCGGCCCGGATGGGCGCGTCTTCTCGGGGGACGAGCGGGATCGCCGCGGCGAGAACGACTGCGGCGACGGCGACGGGCATGAAGAACACCCAGCGCCAGCCGACCTCGGTGAGCAGACCGCTGAAGACGAGCCCGAGCGAGAAGCCTGTCGCGCCGGTCGAGGTGTAGATCGCGATCGCCTTGTTCCGCGCCGCACCCTCGGCGAAGCTGGTCGTGATCAGGGACAGCCCCGCCGGAGCGGTGAACGCTGCGCTGACGCCCTTCAGGAACCGCGTGGCGATCAGGAGCCCCGGGTCGTTGGCGAAGCCGCCCAGCGCGGACGCGACCAGGAAGACCGCGAGCGCGATCAGGAACATGCGCCGTCTCCCAAACAGGTCTGCGGCCCGGCCACCGAGGAGCAGGAAACCGCCGTAGCCGAGCACGTACGCGCTCACCACCCACTGCAGCGAGCTCGTCGACATGTGCAGGTCCTCGCGGATCGAGGGCAGAGCGACGCCGATCATCGAGACGTCGAGCGCGTCGAGGAAGATCACGCCGCAGAGGACGAGCAACATCCCCCAGGCACGCCTGCTCAACCTGTCGGAGGTGTTTGAGACTGACTGCTGTCCGGGTAGCGCCAAACCGACCAACTCCTTCCGGGCGCTCTCCGCCAGCGCCACCGGGCAGAGCCCGGCGGCGCGGCCAAGAGCTGGATCTTCGAGCTATTGTTCGATCAGGACCTTACTTATAATGTTCGATGCTCGTCAAACATTCCCGGAAGACGTCGCAACCGGAGGTGAGCTTCATCACCCCGACGCCGCGGAGCTCGACTTACCCTCACTCCTCCACGCGCTGAGCGACCCGATGCGGCTCGAGATCGTTCGCAACCTCGCCTGCTCGTGCGACGGTGAGCTCTCGTGCAAGGCGATCCCGCTGCCGGTGACCAAGGCGACTGCCAGCCACCACTTCAAGGTCCTCCGCCTGGCAGGGGTGATCTCGCAGCGCGACGAAGGCACGCGCCGGATCAGCTGGCTCCGCCGCGACGACCTCGAGCGGCGCTTCCCGGGCTTGCTCGACTCGGTGCTACGCGCGGCGCAGGCCGAAGAGGCCGAGCGCAGCGCGACGCCCGGCTAGCCCTCGTGTCCTCCGAGCACGAGGTCGTGATCTGGTCGGACTACCTCTGACCGTTCTGTCGTGTCGGCCAGGTGCTGGCCGAGTGGATGCGCGGGCGCTTCGCCGCAACGGTCGAGTGGCTGCCGTTCGACCTGCACCCCGAGTACCCGCCCGAGGGCGTGCCGCGCAATCCCGAGCGCGCGGAGCGGGCGCGGCGATTGTTCGACTCGCACGGTCTCGTCTACAACCCCCCGGACGTCGCGCCGCGATCGCTCGCTGCGCTGCGGCTGACCGAGCTCGCCCGCGCACAGGGCAAGCACGAAAGCTTCCACGATCGGCTGATGGACGCGTACTGGGCGGAGGCCCAGGACATCGGCAGCCGTGAGGTGCTTCGCTCGCTCGCGTCCGGGGTCGGACTCGAGGGCGCGGACGACGTGCTGGCGAGCGAGGCCTATACCGACGACGTCCGCAACTCGACCGCCCAGGCACACGCACTCGGGATCAACGGCATCCCCGCCTTCCTGCTCGACCGCAAGCTGCTCGTCCTCGGCGCCCACCCGCGAGAAGTCTTCGAGCGAGCCTTCGAGCAGCTGGAGACCGGCTAGCGACTATCGTCTCGCCGATGCAGGCAACGGGGATCCCGGCGACCGAGCTGGCGGCTCGACGCGAGCGGCTGCTCGAGCACGCCCGCGCGAACGGCCTGACCGGCGTCGTCCTCTTCGACCAGGCCTACATCCAGTACTTCACGAGCTTCAGCTTCCTGTCGACCGAGCGCCCGGTCGCCTGGGCGCAGAACACGTCCGGCGACATGGTCGCGTTCGTGCCCGAGTTCGAGGTCGAGCGCACGCGAGCCGAGACGTCGTTCGAACGCGTCGAGTCCTACCCGGAGTATCCGGGCACCGAGCACCCGATGAGGATCTTCGCCCGCGTCCTCGGAGCCCTGGGAATCACCGGCGAGATCGGCGCAGATCAAGACGGCTACCCGGGCATCCTCGGCTACCAGGGCCTGCCGCTGAGCGACGTGACCTCGAGCGCCGTCCTCCCCCTCGCGCCCTTCATCGAGACCGCGATGGCTCGCAAGAGCGAGGCCGAGGTCGAGCTGATCCGCGAGAGCGCCAGGTGGTGTGAGCACGCCCACCGGCTGCTCCAGGAGTACTCCCGCCCCGGCACGACCGAGGCCGAGGCGAGCTTGCGAGCCGGGCACGAGGCGACGATCGCGATGCTGACCGCGCTCGGGCCCGCGTACGCCGGCCAGCTGTCGTCCTCCGACGGGGCGACCGCCGGCTACCGAGGACAGATCGGACGCAGGAGCGCCTGGGCGCACGCGGTCGCGCACAACATCGAGTTCGAGGACGGGGACGTCCTCGTCACGGAGACCGCCGCCCCCGTCTGGGGCTACAACGCCGAGCTCGAGCGGGCGATGATCGTCGGAACGCCGACCGACGAGATGCGGCGCCTCTTCGACCATATGGTCGCGGCGCAGCAGACCGCCTTCGCGGCATTGCGTCCGGGGGTGACCTGCGCAGACGTCGACAACGCCGTGCTGCGCTACTTCGAGGAGAACGATCTGCGGCCGTACTGGAAGCAGCACACCGGCCACGCGATCGGACTGCGCAACCACGAGGCACCGTTCCTCGACGTCGGCGACCACACGCAGGTCGAGCCCGGGATGGTGTTCACCATCGAGCCTGGCGTGTACTCGAGCGACGTGGGCGGCTTCCGCCACTCCGACACGGTCGTCGTCACCGAGGACGGGATCGAGATCCTGACCACGTACCCGAGCGACATCGAGAGCTTGACGATTGCGACGTGAGCACGGCTTCGCCCGCCTCACTTTTGGTTTTATAGTTATCCGCGGACAGCGCCGAAGGAGGAGGATTGATGGCTTTGCAGATTGGTGATACCGCGCCTGATTTCGAGGCGCAGTCGACGGAGGGGACGATTCGGTTTCATGACTGGATCGGGGATTCGTGGGCGGTGTTGTTCTCGCATCCGAAGGACTTCACCCCGGTGTGCACGACCGAGCTCGGCTACATGGCGAAGATCAAGCCGGAGTTCGACAAACGCGGGGTGAAGGTGATCGGACTGTCGGTGGACTCGACCGGCGACCACGAGGGGTGGGCGAAGGACATCGAGGAGACGCAGGGGCTGGCGCCCAACTACCCGATCATCGGCGACGCCGACTTCACGGTCTCGAAGCTGTACGGGATGCTCCCCGCCTCGGTCTCCGGCGACCCCAAAGAGCGGACCCCGGCGGACAATCAGACGGTGCGGAACGTGTTCGTGATCGGCCCGGACAAGAAGGTGAAGCTGATCCTCGTCTACCCGATGACGACCGGGCGGAACTTCGACGAAGTCCTGCGGGTGGTCGACTCCCTGCAGCTGACGGCCAAGCACAAGGTCTCCACCCCGGTGAACTGGCAGCAGGGCGACAAGGTGATCATCGCCGGCTCCGTCTCCAACGACGAAGCAAAAGAGCTGTTCGGCGACTGGGAAGCACCCAAGCCCTATATCCGCATCGTCCCCCAGCCGCAGTAGACCTCCGTACCGATCGGGCGAGACCCGCCGACGCGGGTCTCGCCCTCAGGTCGCCCCTCCGGACGCCTTGCGAGGCGTGAAGACAGGGCGATCCTCCTCCACCCGAGACCGGCGAGTCAATACCGCCGTGTCGAGCTGCCCTAGTGGGCGATGCCGGCCTCGGCCTGCAGGCGCATCGCTTCGCTGAACACCTCGAGCGCCTCGTCCTTCCGATCCTGCGCCTTGAGCAGCTCCCCGAGCTTCGAATAGGCCTCGATCTTGTAGCGATGCGGGCCCGGGAAGGTGTCGGCCGCCTGCCGGTAGGTCGCGATCGCCTCGTCGACGTCGCCCCGCTCCTCGTGGATCTCCGCGAGAACCATGAGCGCGCGAGCGGCATCCTCCGGGCTCGCCCGGCTCATCTCGGCGCCGGCGATCTCGGCCATCTCCCGGGCTTCTTCGAAGCGCCCGAGCTTCGCCAGCGCACGTGACTTCTCGATCTGGAAGAGCGCGAGCTCGTACGCGTTTCCGCCCTCGACGATCAACGGCCAACCCTGCTCGAGCAGGTCGAGACTGTCCGCCGCCGCTCCCTGATCGAGCTTGATGTGGGCGAGGACCTGATGAGCGAGGGCGGCGTAGCGCACGTGCTCCGTCAAGAGCAACGTGTCGAGCGCGAGGCGGGCGTACCGCTCCGCGCGCGCGGCATCGTTCTGGAGGGCATGCACACGTGACTGCGTCCACCACAGACGCGCCCTCACGACCGGGTCGCCGACCTCGCCGCCGATCGCGAGCGCGTGTCCGAGCAACTCCTCGGCTCGCGGGAACAGCCCTCGGTCGGCGAGGGTGTTGGCCAGCAGAACAGAGAAGCGCACCGTTTCGATCACGTCCTTGCGTTCCTCGGCTGCGGCCAGGCGTCGCTCGAAGATGGCGATCGCGGCCTCGTACTCCGAGCGCATCGCATAGGCACGACCGAGGCTGTCGGCGAGACCTGGTTCGTCGTCCTCGAGCGCAGGCCATTGCTGCAGCGCCTCTTCGAAGCGCCGGATCGCCTCCGCATGCTCCCCGGCGTCGAACGCGACATGGCCGAGACCGGCGAGCGCCCGGGCTCGTGTGCGCGCGTCGGAGGCCTCCCGGCTGATCTCCTCCAGTTGACGCCGGGCAGCGGACGGGTCGTCGAAGCGCAGTGCAAGCTCGGCTTCGGTCACCGGATCGGCCGGGGCGACCGGTTCGGCCCGGCCCCAGGCGAGGTGACTCTCGGTAACCCCCGTTCTCCGGGCAAGCTCGCGGAGCACCTGCAGCGACGGCACGCGCGCGCCGTTCTCGATTCGAGAGATGTATGCGGGCGAGCACCCGGGGAACGCGATGTCCCGCTGACTCAAGGCGGCCCGCTCGCGAGCTTCACGAAGGCGTTTCCCGACGGAGGCTGCGTCGTCGACGTGAGCATGCGACTGGCGGGCCACCGGCCAAACCTACCGGATGTCTGACTTCGGGAGGAGGCTGGTGACGGGGCAGAAAGCCCGCTTCCCGCCACCAGCCGCACAAGACCTCGCCCTACGGCCAGGCCGGGCCGACGGTGCCGAATGCCGCCGCAAGGGCAAGCGCACCGGCGGCCGCAAACGCGAGCCGATACCGCATGGTCGCCTCTCTGTTGGCTGAACAGGATCAGCCAAGGCCCTGGCGAGGAGACCTTACGTCGGGCATCGATCGTTGTCTATTGGCAGGAGAGGGCACGGCTCGTATCGTTCGTTCAAGATGACGGGATGACTGTCGACGAGCGCCGCGCCCGCTTTCGGGAGCTCCACGCGGGCGACCGGCTGTTCGTCATGCCGAATCCATGGGATCTCGGTTCGGCACGCCTGCTGGAGGCAATCGGGTTCGAGGCGCTGGCCACGACCAGCCAGGGCTTCGCGTGGACGCTCGGGAACCTCGACTACGGAGTGACGCGCGACGAGCCGTCACCCACGTTCAGGAGCTCACGGCTTCCACGGCGCTGCCCCTCAACGTCGACAGCGCGGACTGCTACCCGGACGACCCCGGCGGAATTGCCGAGACGGTGCGCCTCCTCGCCGAATCCGGCGCGGCGGGCTGCTCGATCGAAGACTTCGACCCGACGAAGGGGCTGGTGGACGTCGACCTTGCCGCCGAGCGAGTCGCAGTTGCGGCAGAGGCCGCACACGGGCCGGCCGAGCCAATGGTCCTCACCGGCAGGGCCGAGAACCACATCCGAGGCGTCGACGACCTCGAGGACACGATCGCCCGTCTCCTCGCCTACCGCGATGCGGGAGCCGACTGCCTGTACGCGCCCGGCTTGACGGACATCGAGCACATCCGGCGCGTCGTCGAGGCCGTCGGCTCGCCCGTCAACGTGCTCGCGCTGCCGAGTGGGCCGCGCATCGACGAGCTGGCGTCCGTGGGCGTCCGGCGCGTCTCGACCGGAAGCCAGCTGGCGGGCGCGGCGTACGGCGCCTGCGTGACGGGCGCACGCGAGTTGCTCGAGGCGGGCACGTCCGGCTACGCGGAGGCCGGTCTCCCCCGCGACCTCCTGGCCGCTGCGTTCGGTCCCGCCCCAGGCGCCTAGGCGGGAACGCGGTACAGCACGCCGTTCGTGTTGTCGGCGAGCCAGACGAACCCGCCGGCGGCAACGAGCCCGTGCACATCCACGCGCCCCGTGACCTTGCCGATGGTTGTCGCGGCCCGGCCGGGGACGACGCGGCGAAGCGCCTCCATCGTGGGAAACCCGCTGCGATCGACAGCCGCGCTGCGGGCCGGCACCCAGAGCGCTCCTCGTCCGGCGACGACGTCGATCCCGCTTGCGCCGATCTCGATCGTGTCCTTCACAGCTCCGGTGGCCGGGTCGACCTGGAGCACGTCGGTTCCGCGCCCCGTGATCCAGAGGCTGCCGTCGAGGAGTGCCATGCGCTCGGGCGCGTCGGCGACCAGCGTGACGAGCCTGCTCGGCGTGTTCGTGCGCGTGTCGATGCGAACCAGGCCGAGGTCTCGGTGGTTGATCACCCACGCGGCGGCTCCGTCGAACGCCATGTCGGCCGGCCCGTCACCGACGGCGATGCGGGCGATCACGCGGTTGGTCGCAGGTGACACCCTGAGCACCTCACCGCTCCCGTCCGCGGCGACCCAGACCGAACCGGCGCCGATCCAGACGTTGTACGGGCGTGAGGCGCCGAGGGCGATTCGCCTCGACGCGCGACCGCTCGACGGCGAGATCCTGGTCAGCGTTCCGCCGGAGTCGAGCGCCCAGACAGAGCGGTAGCCGAGGGCGACCGCGGTCACCGGAGCCCCGATCCGGACGGAGCGGAGCTCGCGGCCGCGCGCGCAGGTCCAGCTTGACCACGCGAGACTCCTCCTTGCATGCGACCCAGCCCGTCTGGCCCGCGACTGCGATCGTCTCCGTCGGCCAGAAGGACCCGGCAGCAGCGCAGATCCTGAACGACATCACGCCCGTAATCCGGCCCGGCCCCGCCGCCCCGGCGACCGAGCCGCCGAAGGCGGCGGCGACCAGAAGCGCAACGAGGATGCGCACAGGCAGAGAATGCCGCGCGGGAACGCATGCCCTGGGACGACTATCGCTAGTTTTGGGCCATGCCGGGCGTCGCAGCCGTCATCGACCAGGGCGCCTTGACCTTCGACTTGTCTGTGCCCTGCGAGGTATTCGGTCTCGACCGGAGCGACATCGCCGACCCGTGGTACGAGTTCCTCCTCGTTGCCGCCGGCTCGACACCGGTCTGCACGCAGACCGGATTCACGATCGACACCCCCTACAGACTTCACGATCTCGACCGAGTCGACACGATCGTCGTCCCGGGTTGGTCCGACCCGGATGATGACCCGAGTCCCGAGCTCTGTACGGCGCTGGAACGTGCGTATGCGCGAGGGGCCCGAGTCGTCTCGCTGTGCACGGGCGCATTCGTGCTCGCCGCCGCGGGCCTGCTGGACGGACGACGAGCGACCACGCACTGGCTGTATGCGGAGCGGCTCGCTCGGCGCTACCCGGCGATCGACCTCGACCCGAACGTCCTCTACGTCGCCGACGGCCGGATCCTGACCTCGGCCGGCACAGCGGCGGGAATCGACCTCTGTCTCCACATCGTCGCGCTGGACTACGGCGCCGACGTCGCCAACCGCGTCGCACGCCGCATCGTCATGCCTCCGCACAGGACGGGCGGTCAGGCGCAGTACGTCGAGCAGCCGATCGGGTGCGCGCCGGCGACCTGGCCCCTCGCCCCGCTCCTCGATTGGGCGGACGAGCACATCGGCGCCGGGCTATCGGTCGACGACCTGGCGACGCGGGCCGCGATGAGCCGCCGGACGCTGACTCGGAGGTTCCGGACTGCCGTCGGCATGCCGCCGGGGGAGTGGCTGCAGCTCCAGCGCCTCAGGCTCGCCCAACGGTTGCTCGAGACCCGGGAAGATCCCCTCGGCACGATCGCCCGCAGCGCGGGCTACGACTCGGAGACGACGATGCGGGCCCAGTTCGCAAGCCGCCTCGGGACATCTCCGCGCACCTACCGCCAGACCTTCGGTCATTCTGGCAAGAGGTCCTGAAAAGGAACCGATACTTTCTCTGAGCTATATCTGCAGCCTGTCACTGCAACTGCCCGGATATCTCTCACAAAACACTTGACGCGCCCCCCGAGCGTCGTCTATCCTCGTCGCCGAAAGGACTCAGAAACCATGCTGACCAACGCCTACACCCAGATGTTCGTCACCGGATCGGCGCCTGCTGCGCCGGTGGCTCCGTGGCGGAACAGCGTCGCCAAGACGCTCCGCTTCGGCAACGTCCTAGCCCTCGCTGGGAGGTGTGCGCGCTAGTTCCCTAGCCGCATAACGATCCAGACGAGGGCGACCCAACGGGTCGCCTTTGTTGTTCTGGAGGCGAGATTTCAGGTCGAACCAGAGGTGATGCTCAGCTTGAACAAGCACTAGATCGAGTCGAGGCCCCGCCTAGAGAGAAAGACTTCTCGGCGCGCCGCGCTGGAAAAGAGCGCTGTAAATGATGCGTGTGCTTTAGCTTGCTCTTTTCCAGACCTTGCGTTGAGGCTCGGGCTCCAAAACCCCTCCACGTAGGACGCCGCCTGGGGAACCAGCACCGGAAGCGATCCAGGGTCGAAGGGTGGGCGAGTGGCATGGACAACCGAGGCAGCACCCACCACGGAGCGCGGTAGAGGAGCGGTTGTCCTCGCGAGCCTCATGAGCTCGAGATCGCGGGTTCGAATCCCGCCCGCGCAATCTGGTCGCCGTCGAATGCGGACGGCGCCAGGCTGCGACGCCGTAGAGCCTGCCGACCGGCGGGCGCACGGCCGCAGAGCCACCCGCCTGCGGCGCCTCGCTGTGACGAGGACGTCCGCCGGCGCCTTCGAGAGAGGAGCCCAGATGCGTCTGCGTCTGCTCCGGGTTGCGGAGCCTCCAAAGGCTCCGCGCCCAGCAAAGGTGGTGTCGCTCGAAGTGCGCCGGCAGGCGCGCCTCGAGACGGCGCTGCCGAAGCTGCCGCCCGCGCGGCCGGCAGCGTGAGCTGGTGGAGAAGGGCCGCCTCGGGCGGCCCTTTCTCGTTGTCGGCCTACTCCGTGCCGAGGTAGGCCTCGATCACACCCGGGTCCCGCTGCACCTCCTGAGGAGTTCCAGCCGCGATCTTCCGGCCGAAGTCGAGCACGTGCACCCGGTCGGAGGCGCTCATCACGAGGTTCATGTGGTGCTCGACGAGCAGGATCGTCAGCTCGAAGTCGTCCCGCATCCTTCGGATGAACACCCCAAGCTGCTCGACCTCCTCGTGCGAGAGCCCCCCGGCCGGCTCGTCGAGGAGGAGGAGCTTCGGCGAAGAGGCGAGCGCACGGGCGGTCTCGACGCGCTTGAGCGTCCCGTACGGGAGCGCGCCGGCAACGCGGTCGGCGAGGGCGCCGATTCCGACGTAGTCGATCACCTCGTCGGCGCTTCGGCTGCCGGAGCGCGCGTGAGCCCCGACCAGCACGTTCTCGCGGACGGTCATCGTCTTGAAGAGCTCGAGGTTCTGGAAGGTCCGGGCGATCCCGCGCCGCACGACCGCGTGTGGCGGCGTTGCGAGCAGAGACTCGCCCTCGAAGTTCAGCTCGCCCTCATCGGGCCGGTAGAGGCGCGTGATCACGTTGAAGGCTGTCGTCTTCCCGGCGCCGTTCGGGCCGATCAGGCCGACGATCTCGCCTTCCTCCGCATCGAAGGAGACGTCGTCGAGAGCGACGATGCCGCCGAAGCGACGCGTGACGTGCTTCACCTCGAGCAGCACCCGACGTACCTTACGGTGATCGTGGAGAAGAGCGATGTGGTCGTCGTCGGCGGCGGCGCGATGGGCGCGAGCGTCGCCTGGCACCTGCGCGAGCTCGGAGTCCGGGATGTCGTGCTCCTCGAGCGCGACTCGCTCGCCGCCGGATCGACGAGCCGCTCCGCAGGCGGGATCCGAACGCAGTTCTCCGACGAGCTGAACGTACGGATCGCGCTTCGCTCGCTCGACGAGTTCGAGCGCATGGAGGACATCGACCTGCGCCAGTACGGCTACCTGTTCCTCCTCGACCGTGAAGAGGACGTCGCGCGGTTCCAGGAGGCACTCGCGCTCCAGCATCGGCTCGGCGTTCCGTCCCGTGAGCTGTCGGTCGACGAAGTGCTCGCGATCGTTCCGCAGGTTGCGCCCGATGGGCTCCTCGCCGCGACCTACTGCGAGCTGGACGGCTACGCGTCGCCGGAGGCGGTCGTCCAGTGGTACGCGCGCGGCCTCGACGTGCGGCAGGGCCGCGAGGTGACCGGAATCGAGGTCGACGGTGGTCGCGTGTCCGGCGTGCGGACGTCGACCGATGCCATTGCCTGCGACGTCGTCGTCTGCTGCGCGGGCGCGTGGTCGCGGGAGGTCGCGGCGATGGCCGGGATGGATCTGCCGGTCGAAGGCGAGAAGCGCTGGATGTGGTTCACGCCGGAGGACGGCGGCCTCCCCGGGCGGCTGCCGCTGACGATCGACTTCTCGACGTCGTTCTACTTCCACCGCGAAGGCCCAGGGCTTGTGTTCGGCGGACGGGAACCGCATCTCGAAGAGGTGGCGGAGCACGCCGCCCACCGGCTGCCGGTGCTCGCGGACCTGCCCGTTCAGTCCTCCTGGTGGGGCTACTACGAGCTCAGCCCCGACTGGAATGCCCTGGTCGGGGAGTCGGCGGACCCTCGGGGGTTCTTGTACGCGACCGGTTTCTCGGGGCACGGCTTCCAGCAGGCCCCGGCGGTCGGCGAGTACGTGGCGGAGCTGATTGCCCGGCGAGAGCCCACGCTCGATCTCTCCGCGTTCGACGCCGCCCGGTTCGAGCGTGGGGCGCCTCGCCCCGAGGGCTTCGTCGTGTAGCCGGCATCGACCGACCCAGCCCGAGGCCACCCGGCCGCCCCGGCGCCTAGACCGCCGACGGGTCCGTCACCGGCGCCCGGCAGGCGAAGCGCTCGCAGACGTAGAGCGTCGGCTTGCCGTCGGCGCGCGGCTTGCCCTTGAGCAGCGGGACGGTCTCGCCGGGGCCGAACGCGACGACGGCGTTGGGATCGAAGGGCGCGAGCGCGGCGCGGGCGATCTCGTCCTCGGGCGAGCCGATGATGGCGAGCTCTCGATGCGGGGAGAGATAGAGGTCGAGCGCACACAGGGCCCACCCGAAGGCGGAGGGCATCCTGACCAGGTTGCGGTGGATCACCCGGACGACGCCCACCGCCTGCCGCTCGAGCTCGTCGTCGCCGTAGATTCGCGCGAGGCGCAGGAGCACGTACGCGAGCATCGAGTTGCCGGACGGCACCGGGTTGTCGTCCAGGTCCTTCGCCCGCGCGACGAGCCGCTCCGCGTCGTGCGCGGCCATGAAGAACCCACCCTGCTCGGGGTCGGCGAACAGGTCGACGGCCAGCCGTGCGAGGCGGTTGGCCTCCTCGAGCCAGCGGAGCTCCCCGGTTGCGACGTGCAGCTCCAGCAGGCCGTGCGCGACGTCCGCGTAGTCCTCGAGGTACCCGGGAATGCTCGCGCGTCCGTCGCGCCAGGTCCGGTAGAGCCGACCGTCCGGAGCGGAAAGCGGCCCGAGCAGGAAGCTTCCGAGCTCGCGAGCGGCGAGTAGCAGTCTCTCACTCGGGAGGCGGCGGGCGGCTTCCGCGAGCGCGGCGAGGGCAAGGCCGTTCCACGCGGCGATCGCCTTGTCGTCGCGACTCGGCTGCGGCCGGAGCGAACGTTCCTCGAGCAGGCGCGCCCTGAGCTCGGGGTCGAGCTCTCCCCGGATGATCGAGCGGCCGTGCTCGAACGGTCGGAGGAGGCCCGCAGGGGCTCCCTCGTCCTCCGTCCACGTGTACGTGAGCCCCTCGACGCCGTCGGTGTCGGCGTCCTGCGACGAGGCGAAGCCACCGCCTCGCAACGCGAGGTCGCGGAGCAGGTAGTCGCACGTCTCCTCTGCGACTCGGCGGTGACGCTCGGCGCCCGTCACAACCCAGGCGTGCAGGTACGCGGGAACGAGGAGTGCGTTGTCGTAGAGCATCTTCTCGAAGTGCGGGACGAGCCACTGGGCGTCGACCGAGTAGCGGTGGAAGCCGCCGCCGACGAGGTCGTACATTCCGCCCGCGGCCATCCCGTCCAGCGTCTTCTCGACCAGGTCGAGGTTGCCCCGGCGGAGCAGAAACTCGAGCGCCGAGGCCGGCGGGAACTTCGGCGCTCCGCCGAACCCTCCCCACTCCGGGTCGAAGATGCGACGCAGGCCGTCTGACGCCTCCGTGAGCACCGCGTCGGCGAGCGGCTCCGGCGAGGGCGCGAGCCGGGTCGACGAGCGAACGGCCTCGACGAGCTGCGCCGCCGAGCGCCCGACCTCGTCGCGCCGTTCGCGGTAGGCCTTCGCGACCGCCTCCAGGACCTGGCGGAAGCTCGGCAGCCCGTGGCGCGGCGCGGGCGGAAAGTAGGTGCCGCCGTAGAAGGGCTCGCCGTCAGGCGTGAGGAAGACCGTCATCGGCCAGCCGCCCTGGCCGGTCATCGTCACCACTGCGTCCATGTAGACCGAATCGAGGTCGGGCCGCTCCTCGCGATCGACCTTGATGTTGACGAAGTGCTCGTTCATCAGAGCGGCCGTCGCCTCGTCCTCGAAGGACTCGTGCTCCATCACGTGGCACCAGTGGCATGCCGCGTAGCCGATCGAAAGGAGAATCGGCCGGTCCTGCTCGCGCGCCCGCGCGAGCGCCTCCTCGCCCCAGGGATACCAGTCGACAGGATTGTCCTTGTGCTGCAGGAGGTACGGGCTCGTCTCCCCGGCGAGGCGGTTCATCGGGTTCGCAGGTGCCCCGCGACGTCCCACGTCCAGAGCTCGACGACGTTGCCGTCAGGATCGGTGACGTACAGCGACCGTCCGCGCCCGTCACCGGAGAACACGACCTCCTCCGGCTCGAGGCCGCGTTCGGTGAGACGAGCTTGCGCTGATTCGTAGTCCTCGTCGTTCAGGTGCATCGCGTAGTGGACGTGGGCGCCCCCCTGCCCGCCGGCGATCCCGACCCGCGGTGGCCAGAGCCCGATCCGGGTCCGGTCACCCGCCATTACCCAGACCGCCTCGGGGTCGGTCCAGCGTTCGACCACGGGCAACCCGAGCACCCCGGCGTAGAAGCGCTCGGACGCCTGCAGATCCGCTACCTCGAGGACGAGCTCGCTGACGCCGGTGACCGGGATGCCCTTCACTGCGACCACGATAATCGGGCAGATGCCCTTCGAGCCGCTCGGCGGAACTCGGGTGATCGACGTCACCACCTCGTATGCGGGGCCGACCTGCACGCAGCTCCTCGCCGCCCTCGGCGCGGACGTCGTCAAGGTCGAGCCGGTGACCGGCGACGAGGCCCGCTTCTGGGGCCCGCCGTTCGCAGGCGGCCTGGGAACGCTCTTCGTGGCGGCGAACTCGGGGAAACGTTCGCTCGCGATCGACCTGCGGCGGGGCGGCGACGTCCTGAACCGGCTCGTCGACGGCGCCGACGTGTTCGTCCAGAGCCTCCGCCCCGGTCTGGCAGACGAGCTCGGGCTGGGTGCGGAGACGATGCGCCGCCGCAAGCCCGGACTAGTCCACTGCACGATCTCGTCCTACGGGCACACGGGCCCGAAGCGCTCCTTGCCGGGCTACGACCCGCTCCTCCAGGCGGCAGGTGGATTGATCAGCATCACCGGCGAGAGCGGAAGCGACGGCGTGCGAGTCGGCGTCTCGCTGATCGACCACGCGACCGGGATGTACGCGGCGTTCTCGATCCTCGCCGCCCTCCACGACGGGGGCGGCCGGACGCTCGACGTCTCGCTCTGGGAGACCGCGCTCTCGTTCGTCTCGTACCACCTGATCGGCAACCTCGAGACCGGCACGGTGCCGAGCCCACAGGGCACGGCATTCCACGCGATCGCCCCCTACCAGGTCTTCCCGACCGCTGACGGCGGATTGATGATCACCGCCGCCAACGACGGGATCTTCGCGCGGCTCGTGCAGGCGATCGGACTTCCCGAGCTTGCCGACGACCCCCGCTTCCTGACCAACCCCGACCGGGTGAGGAACCGGGAGGCGCTCGTCCACTCGCTCTCCGCCAGGCTCCGCGAGGACACACGGGCCGCCTGGCTGGAGAAGCTCGAGTCGGCGCGGGTGCCGGCCGCGCCGGTTCAGGACGTCGGCGAGGTCGCCGCCGACCCACAGACCGAGGCGATCGGGATCCTCCAGCGACTCGACGGATTCACGACGCTCGGCCCCGCGTTCTCGGCCGACGGCGAGCGCCCACGATACGCGTCGCCGCCGCCGGCTCTGGGTGCGCACTCCGCCGAGGTTCTCGCGGAGGCCGGCTTGGGCAAGGACGAGATCGAGGCCCTGGCCGCCGAAGGCATCGTCCGGCTCGGCTAGCTGGGCAGCGTCCTCGGAATCTGGATCTTCCCGGCGACGATCTGGGCCTTGACCCGCTCGACGGCGGCGACCTCGCTCTTCGGCACCCTGGCGCTGATCTTGCCGAGCCCGACGCCACCCTGGGCGAGGCCGTAGACCGCGTCGCCGCCGCGGAACTTGCCCGCGACCACGGTCTTGATCGCCAGGAACACGGCCCGGTCGACCTTCTTGGTCGCGCTCGTGAGGATGTGCGATCCGAGGAAGGCCTGGTCCGCGTCGACGCCGATCCCCCAGACGTGCTGCTCCTCCGCGGCCACGAGCGCTCCGAGACCGCAGCCCCCGGCGACCTGGAAGACCGCGACGGATCCGGCGGCGATCTGGTTGAGCGCAATCGCCTTGCACTTGGCCTGGTCGGTGAAGTCCTGAGAGTAGGCGTTCAGCACCGTGACGCGCGGATCCGCCTTCTTCGCGCCCGCCCGATAGCCGGCGACGAACCGGTCGACCGGTGGCTGCTTCTCGCCTGAGACAGCGCTGACCACGTCCCTTCCGGGTAGCCGCTTGGCCTCGAGCCCTGCAAGGTAGCCGGCGAGATATCCCACCTGTTCCTCGTGGAAGAGCAGCCCGAGAACGTTCTTCGGCCGGCCGGCCAGATCCTTGTTCGACACGTCCACGATCGCGAAGTGCGTATTCGGGAATCGCTTGGCAACAGCGCCCATCGCGGCGATCTCCGTGTAACCGACGCCGACCACGAGGTCGTAGCCGCGCCGGGCGAAGGAGGCGAGGTTGGGGATGTAGTCCGCCGGCGACTTCGACTCGGCCACCTGGATCTGGGCACCGAGCCGCTGCTTCGCCTGCTGCAGGCCGACGTACGCGAGGTGGTTGAAGCCGCGATCGTTCAGCCCGCCAACGTCGGTAACCATCCCGATCTTGAGCGGCGCAGCCTGTACCGACCGCGCGCCGCCGGCGCTCCCAACCCAGCTCGCCGTGAGCAGGGCGACCCCGAGAGCGATTGCCAGAATGGACACGTGCTTCACCGTCATCCCGAACCCTTTCGATAGTTTACGACTGTGGAGCGAAAACCTCCTGCGGACCATAGCAGCCCGACCCACGAGACGGTCGCGGTGGTGCTCCAGGTGCGGGACGATCGCTTGCAGGTCCTGCTGTGGCAACGAGCACTGTCACCGTTCGCAGGGCGCTGGGCGCTCCCCGGCGGGCAACTCGACCCCGCCGAGACGCTCGAGCGCTCCATCCGCCGCCACCTGGCGACGAAGGTCGACGTGCGAGAGCTTTCGCACCTGGAGCAGCTCGAGACCCGTGCGGACCCGAGAGCCCGTCGCGTCACCACCGCCTATCTCGGCCTTGTTCGCACCGACCTCGACCCAGAGGTGCCAGAGGACACGCAATGGCATCCCGTCGACGCATTGCCCCGCACCGCGTTCGACCACGGCGCCTTCGCGCTCGCCGGCCGCGAGCGTGTACGCGCGAAGCTCTCGTATACGAACCTCGGCTTCGCGCTCGCTCCGCCGACGTTCGCGATCTCGGAGCTTCGTGTGCTCTACTCGGCGGCCCTCGGACACGAGGTCTCCGCAACCAACCTGAAGCGCGTTCTCCTCCGCCGCGGCGTGCTCGTCCCGACCGGCGAGCACCGAGCGCCCGGGCGCGCCGGGGGCCGCCCTGCCGAGGTCTATCGCTTTCGTTCCTCGACGATCGAGGTCACCGATCCCTTTGCCGTTCTCCGACCCCCGGATAGGCTTGGCCAGCGATGAAGCTGTTCGGCATCGGAGCTCTCGTCGCCGGCAGCGTCGCCGTGCTGGCCGGCCTGCTCGTCGCGACCGTGCTGATCGGGCCGATCGTCTTCTGGATCGCCTGGAACGTCCTCGACTTCGCCCACGCCGTCGGCCTTCCCGAGCTCGGCTTCTGGGGGATCGTCCTGGCGACGCTGTTCCTCGGGCTCGGCTGGGGAGGCAAGATGGTGATCACGGCGATCGTGTTCATCGTCGACCCGGCGTGGTTCGACGGCGCGGCACGGGTGCACTGGCCCGAGGCGACGTTCAAGAACTTCGTCGCGATCGCGCTGCTCGCCGCGATCGCAGCACGGCCGCGCGCGTCGCGACACTGGGACCGGCGGGACCGTGGCCGCCGGTGCGGCTGGTCAGGCTAGCGCCCGAACCGCCTGAAATCGCCCGGCGAGCTTCAGCGCCCAGGCGCGAATCGTGTCCCAGTTCCGCACGTCCGCGGCCGGCATCCGGTTGAACGGGAACGCGACCTTGGCCGGGTCGAACGCGCCCCCGAAGACGCGGACGTCGAAGGGCTTCACCGGCAGACGCTCGAGATTCCGCCGAAGCTGGCCTTCGGAATCGGCCTGATCATTGGGCCTGTCGGTCACGGGTCCCAGCGCGAAGACTGCGACGGGGACCCGGCGCAGCTCCTCCTCGAAGAGGCGCACGAAGCCACGCGCGTCACGGTGCCAGCGGCCGATGTAGATCCCACCGCCCAGCACGACCCCGGAATAGGGGCCGAGATCGTCGACCTCCTCGGCCGGGAGGAGCTCGACCCTGAGCCCCTGCTCGCGCAACGTGACCGCGATCGCCTGCGCCACCTCGGCGGTGGTGCCGAAGCGCGACGCGTATGCCACCAGAATCGGTCCCGCCATCTCGAGCCTCCTCTCAGTTGGCGCAGGGTCGCACCCTGATGCCCGCGCGCCATCGGGGGCGCGACGGAACGTCTGTCCGTGAGAACTGCTGACACGAAGACGACCGGCGTGATTTGCTCGCCCCGACCAGCCCTCGATGCTTGGAGGAGACCGATGCTCACGGAATTCAAGGCCTTCCTGCTCCGCGGCAACGTCGTCGACCTGGCCGTCGGCGTCGTGATCGGCGTCGCGTTCGGCGCTGTCGTCAACTCGCTCGTCGCCGACCTGATCACGCCGATCATCGCGGCGATCTTCGGCTCGCACGACTTCTCGAACCTGAGGTTCTCGCTGAACGGCAGCGTCTTCCGCTACGGGAGCTTCATCAACGCCGTGCTGACCTTCACGCTGGTCGCGACGGCGGTCTTCTTCTTCGTCGTGCTCCCGGTGAACCGGTTGATGCAGCGGGCGCGAAAGGAGCCGACGCCGGATCCGACGACGCGCAAGTGCCCGGAATGCGTCAGCGAGATCCCGATCGACGGGCGCCGCTGCGCCTTCTGCACGAGCGAGGTCGCACCCGCCTAGCCGCGAGCCCAGAGACCGCGCACGACCGGTCGCCAGCCCGCCGGCGGCTCGTAGCTTCGGCCAGGGCGGAGCGGCACCGCGACCAGATGCTTGCCTCCGCGCGTGAATGCGCACACGTCCGGCCCGGCGTCCACCGGCTCGTAACCGCCCTCGACCCCCGCAGCCAGCACGGCGCGGATCAGGTGGAGCTTCTCCGTCTGCGGCGAGACGGGCTCGCGCAGCGCCGATCGGCGTCGCTCCCAGTCGACCCGCCGGCGGTTGTCGGGGTCGACGAGGTTGAACGACCACAGCTCGTCTCCCTGGTAGATGTCGGGAACGCCCGGGCAGGTGAGCTTGAGCAGCGTCTGGGCGAGCGAGATCCGCGCGCCGAGCTCTGCGAGCCGGTGGGCAAATGCTTCGACCCGGCCGTCCAGCTGCCAGGTAGCGTCCTGCAGTCGCCGTTCGTACTCCTCGTCGGGCTCCAGCCAGCTCGATCGAACCTTCGCTTCCCGGAGCGCCTTCGCCAGGTAGGCGTCCAGCCGCTCCCGCGTGAGCGGCCAGGCCCCGACCAGCGTCTGCAGGGTCAGGTAGAGGTCGTTGGGGTGGACTCCCTCCGGCACCTCGACGCGGCGAACGAGCTCTCCCCACTCGTCGGGGATCCACGAGAGCGCGACGAGGCGGGCGCGCACGTCGCCGCTTCGCTTCGTGTCGTGTGTCTGTGACGCAAGCAGATGGAGTGGAAAGCGCCGCGCACGCTCGAGGTTCGCGGCATGGAACTCCTCGACCGGAAGCGAGAAGCGGCCCGGGTTGCCGCCGACCTCGTTCAGGGCCGCGAGGCGGTGGTAGCGGTAGAAGGCGGTGTCCTCGATGCCCTTCGCCATCACGGGCGGCGTGGTCTGCTGGAAGCGGATGACGAACGAGTCGTAACCTCGCTCCTCGAGCAGCAGAATCGCCGCCAGGCGCGCAGGCAACCGCGCCGCCCGCACTGCTTCCCGGTCGAGGCCGTCGACGAGACCGGTGTCGGGCTCGACGTAGGTTCGATAGACGGGGAAGGATGCCAGGGCGGCTGCGAGGTCGACTCCTTCGACCGCGGCACCCAGCCGAGCCTCCAGCCACTCCACCTCCGGGTCGAACGTCGTCCGAGCCTGCTCGAGCTTCGCCTCGGCGGCGATCTCCTCGAAGCCCCGCGTCTCGCCCGAGAACCGCTCGTAGAGCGTCGTCAGCGACTCCTCGGCCGCCGGATCGACGAAGAGCGCAGTCGAGTCGTTCAGGAACTCATAGCCGGTCGTCCCCTCGACCGGCCAGTCCCGCAGCTGCTCTCCCGGCTCGAGGATCTTCTCCACCCAGACGTGCTCCACCCCGGCATCCCCGAGACGCCGGAGGTACTGCGCGGGATTGGCGAGCCCGTCGGGATGGTCGACGCGCATGCCCTCGACCAGGCCGTCTCGGACGAGCTCGAGCACCTTGCGGCTCAGGACCTCGAAGACCTCCGGGTCTTCCATGCGCACGCCGGCGAGCTCGCCGATGTCAAAGAACCGCCGGTTCGCGCCGGTTCGCCAGTCGAGATCGAAGAACTTCGCGCGCATGAGCGGATCGCGCCAGAGCGGGTTCTCGTCCTCGCTTGCCGCCATGTGGTTGGGGACGACGTCGAGGACGACGCCCAGCCCCGCCCGGCAGAGCAGGCGAAGCTCCTCCTCCCCGCCCAGCGCCGCCGAGACCGACGTCGGATCGACGACGTCGTACCCGTGGGTCGAACCGTCACGCGCCTCCATCACGGGCGAGAGGTAGAGGTGGCTGACCCCGAGCTCACGCAGATAGGGCACGAGCTCGCGGGCGGCGGCGAAGCCCAGATCGGGACCGAGCTGGAGCCGGTAGGTCGCGCGCAGTTCGCGTGGGGTCACGACTACCAGCCGCGGCGCAGGAGCACGATCGCGCGGGGGACGACCTCGACCTCCTCGCGCGCCGCCCACGAGCGCGAGCCTTCTTCGCCTTCCGGATCGGCGGTGTCGAGCTCGAGCTTCCAGCGCTGCCCGAACCGCCTGGGCGGTAGCAGGAAGCTGACCGGCTCGTGATGGGCGTTGAACAGGAGCACGAACGAGTCGTCCGCGATCGGCTCGCCCGTTCGCGCGCGGGAGGGGATCTCCTCGCCGTTCAGGAACAGGCCGACCGTCCTGCGCTCCGAGTCGCCCCAGTCACGGCGGGTCATCTTGCGGCCGTCGGGGCGAAACCACCAGCTGTCCGGGAGCCCCGAGCCCTGCACCGCCGTTCCGGTGAGGAACTGCGTCCGGCGGAAGACCGGGTGGGCGAGCCTGAAGTGGATCAACCGCCGCGCGAAGTCGAGCAGGCGCTCCTGCCTCTCCTCCAGCTCCCAGCTGAACCAGCTGATCTCGTTGTCCTGGCAGTAGGCGTTGTTGTTCCCCGCCTGTGTCCGCCCGAGCTCGTCCCCGCCGAGCAGCATCGGCACGCCCTGCGAGAGGAAGAGCGTCGTGAGGAAGTTGCGGAGCTGACGCTCGCGGAGAGCGTTGACGTCGGGATCGTCCGTCTGCCCCTCGGCCCCGTGGTTCCAGCTGCGGTTGTCGTCGGTTCCGTCCCGGTTGCCTTCGAGGTTCGCCTCGTTGTGCTTCTCGTTGAAGGAGACGAGGTCGGCCAGGGTGAATCCGTCGTGCGCCGTGACGAAGTTGATCGACGCGAACGGACGGCGCCCGTCCTGCTGGTAGAGATCGCTCGAGCCGGTGAAGCGGTTCGCGAACTCGTCGAGGCTGCACTGGCCGCGCCAGAAGTCGCGGACGCAGTCCCGGTAGATCCCGTTCCACTCCGTCCAGAGGATCGGGAAGTTGCCGACCTGGTAGCCGCCCGGGCCCACGTCCCACGGCTCCGCGATCAGCTTCACCTGGGAGAGGTCCGGGTCCTGGTGGATGACGTCGAAGAACGCCGAGAGCCGGTCGACGTCGTAGAACTCGCGCGCCAGCGCGGAGGCGAGATCGAAGCGGAACCCGTCGACGTGGCAGTCGATCGCCCAGTAGCGCAGCGAATCCATGATCAGGCGAAGGACGCTCGGGTGGACCGGGTTGAGGCTGTTCCCGGTACCGGTGAAGTCCATGTAGAAGCGGGGCTCGTCCGGCATCAGCCGGTAGTACGAGGCGTTGTCGACCCCCTTGAACGAGAGCATCGGCCCGAGATGGTTCCCCTCCGCGGTGTGGTTGTAGACGACGTCGAGGATCACCTCGATCCCGGCGCGATGGAGCGCCTTGACCATTCCCTTGAACTCGCGCACCTGCTCGCCCCGGGTACCGGTTGCGGCGTAGAGGGCGTGCGGAGCGAGGTAGCCGATCGAGCTGTAGCCCCAGTAGTTGGTCAGGCCCTTCTCGACGAGGTTGTGCTCGTCGATGATGTGATGGACCGGAAGGAGCTCGACCGCGGTCACGCCGAGCGACTTCAGGTGCCCGATCGCCGCCTCCGAGGCGAGCCCCGCGTAGGTGCCCCGCAGGTCCTCTCGCACGCCGGGGTGACGCTCGGTGAAGCCCTTCACGTGCACCTCGTAGATGACCGTGTCGTGCCACGGCGTGTGGAGATGCTCGTCTCCCTCCCAGTCGAAGCTCGGGTCGATGACGATGCACTTCGGAATCGCCGGGGCGTCGTCCTCGTCGTCCGCCTCGAGGTCGGCGTCCTCTCCGCCCGGCACGTAGGGAAGCGTGCTCGCCGCGTCCCAGTCGACCCCACCTTCGACCGCCTTCGCGTACGGGTCGATCAGCAGCTTGTGCGGGTTGAAGCGGTGCCCCCATTCCGGGGCCCACGGCCCGTGCACCCGGTATGCGTAGCGCTGCCCCGGCCCCACATCCGGGAGGTAGCAGTGCCAGTTGAAGGCAGTCCGCTCGACGAGCGGAACGCTCGTCTCGTGGTCGTGGTCGTCGAACAGGCACAGCTCGACGTGCTCGGCCCCCTCCGTGAAGAGCGAGAAGTTCGTCCCTTCGCCGTCCCAAATCGCCCCCAGCGGGAACGGGCGCCCCGGCCACACCTTCACCGCGCGAGGAACCTCACGCCTGCAGCTCCAACGTCAGGGCGCCGAAGTCGACCGTGAGCGTCGCGCTGCCGCGCCGCATCCTCAAGACCTGACCGTCCGCCTCTGCCTGCACCTCGCGGGGCAGACTAGTGCGGAGGGCGAGGAGCCTGCGGTGGTGATCGCGCATCCCCGGCACCTCCAGGCGCGACAGCTTCGACCGCTGAAACGTCGCCGCGTCCTGGGGGTCGGGCACGTCCTCGCGGGAAAAACCCTCCCACGCGGCGAACTCACGCTTCCGGCCCTCTCGTGTCGCTTCGGCGATCTCGGGATCGACGTGGTCGGTGAAGAACTGGAACGGATTCCGCTCGCCGTACTCCTGGCCCATGAAGAGCAGCGGCGTCTGCGCCGAGAAGAGCACGACGGCAGAGGCAAGCCGGAGCAGCTTGGGCGGCAGCCGGTCGCCGAGCGCCCGGTTGCCGACCTGGTCGTGGTTCTGCGCGCACACCACGTGCCCGGCCGCCGGACGGCGCGCGAGCTCGTGGGCGACGTCCTCCACCCGCCCGAACTGCTCGTAGTAGCCCTCCCGCTCGCCCGTGAGCAGCGCATGCAGGGCGTGGTGGAGCCCATCCGCCCAGCGGGCGTCGTGCCCCCACTCCCGGAGCGGCCGCTCGTCGTCGAGCGAGCTCTCCGAGATCACGAGCGCGCGTGGAGCTGCCGCATGTACCCGGTCGGCGAGCTCGGCGAGCACGTGGCGAGGAGAGTCGTCCTCGATCGCGTGCACGGCGTCGAGCCGGAGGCCGTCGATCCCGTACTCGGTCACCCACATCAGCGCGTTCTGGATCGCCCACTCACGTGTTCCGCGCTGGGAGAAGTCGAGCGCGTCGCCCCAGAAGGTCTCGCGCCGGTCGGTCTGGTACGGACCGAAGGCCGTGAGCGCCTCCGACCCGGGACCGATGTGGTTGTAGACGACGTCCATGATCACGGCGAGCCCTGCCGCGTGTGCGGCGGCGACAAGGCGGCGGAGGCCGGGCGGGCCGCCGTAGGCAGGGTGCGGGGCGTAGAGGTAGACGCCGTCGTAGCCCCAGCCACGTTCGCCCGGGAACGTCGCGACGGGCATGAGCTCGATCGCCGTCACCCCGAGGTCGCGCAGCGCCGGCAGGTGGGGGACGACCCCGTCGAACGTCCCCTCGGGCGAGAAGGTCCCCACGTGCAGCTCGTAGACGACCAGCTCGTCGATCGAGACACCGAGGATGTCCGCGGATGCCGGCTCGACGATTCGCGACGGGCCCTTGATCCCCTCGGGCTGGAACCGCGAGCACGGATCGGGCAGCGGTGTCTCGTCGAGGAGGTAGACATAGTCGTCGCCGGGCGCGGCACGGAGATCGCCTTCGAACACCCCTTCTCCTGCCGGTTCGAGGTCGTGAACATCCGCGCCCACCCGAACCGCGACTCGACCGGCGCGCGGCGCCCAGACCCGGAACGTCGTCGTCCCGTCGGGACGAGGGATCGATCCGAGTCGCTTCACGCGGTCGCCGACGGAAGCGGCTGACGGCGTAGGGCGGCTCCGCGAACGGCGGCGGCGCCGGTCGCAGCGGCAGCGACCGAGACTGCGGCGAAGAAGTACCAGGCAGCGCCGTCTCCGTAGGCGCCGCGGAGCTGGAGCCCGATGAACGGCCCGAGGGCGAATCCGAAGGCGGCCGTGCTCCCGAAGGCGCCCATGTACGCGCCCCGGACGTCCTCGGGAGCGAGCCTGGCCACGATCGCCTGCGACGTCGGCACCCAGAGCATCTCCCCGATCACGAAAACGAGAATCACGACCGCGAACATCGCCAGGGACGCGTCGAGCAGGAGAAGCAGGAAAGAGCCGCCCATCATGAGCATCGCGGTGACGAGCTTCGGCCCCGCGGGATAGCGCGCGACCCACCGTGTCACGCGGAGCTGGAACAGCGTGACGAGCGCCGGGTTGATGATCACGATGAAGCCCCAGGTGGAGGGCGCGATCCCATGCGTGTTCACGGCCGAGATCGGAAGCACGGTCTCGATCGCGACGTAGACGAGGTACGCGAGCGCGCCCGAGGCGAGGAAGAGCAGGAACGCGGCGTCGCGCCGGATGACGCCGAACGAGCCACGCGTCGGCGGCTCGGCCGGCGAGTACGCGCCGCGGCGGGGCAGGTACCGGTAGGCGATCGCGAAGCCGACGGCGGACATCGCCGCAACGCCCGCGAACAGAACCGGCCAGTGCTGCCCGATCAGCAGGAGACCGCCGATCGGCGGCCCGCACGTGACGCCGAGGTTCGATGCAACGCGCACGGAGGCGTAGGCGGCCTCGTGCCGCTCGGGCGGAACGAGGTCGGCGACCATCGCCTGGTCGGCGCCTTGGCCGATGGAGCCGAAGACAGAGCCGAGCGCGATCAGTCCCAGGCCGAACACGACGTGATGGCCGACGAAGATGTACGAGAGTGTGAACACCGCCTCGAGGCCCCACCCGAGCAGGATCAGCGGCCTGCGACCGAGATGGTCCGACGCGTGACCGCCGAGGTAGCCGGCGACGGAAGAGGCGACGGCGCCGATCAGGAAGCCGACGCCGAGCTGTCTCGACGTGGCGCCGAGCTCCTCGATCGCCCAGATTCCGACGAAGCTCCAGCCGGCGGAGAATGCAGCTGCTCCCGCGAACGAGACCGCAAGCACCGGCCGCAGGGCGCGGTCGACCTCGTCGCCCCAGACGAGACGAAAGAACCGGGCGAAGAGACCCACGACGGCAGGCTACCGAGGCGCCAACGGCTCGCTTCCGGGATAACCGTGACCGCGGCGCTAACCGTCCGAGCTCCCCGTCGTCTCTCTTGCCAATGGCCGTGCGCCTTCGCCGGGTCGCCGTCTTCGGCGCCGTTCTTGCAGCGGCCCTGGCCGCGGGAGCAGGCGGTGCGAGGCCGCTGCTCGGGCAGCCCTTCGACGTGCTGCCGCTCCCGAACGGCCGGCTCGTCGTCACCGACCTGCCGGCAGGCTTGGTCTACGAGCTCGATCCCGTCCGGAAGACCGGACGCCTGCTCGACCGCGTTTCACAGGCTCGCGAGCTCGCGCGGCTGCCGGACGGGCGGCTACTCGTCACCTCCGGTGCTCGGGTGCTCGCCCTGACCCCTCGCACCGGCAAGACGACCGTCTATGCGACAGCACGGTCGTACATCCTCGGGATCGCACTGGCGCCGGACGGCTGGCTCTACGCAAGCGAGAACCTGACCGGCCACGAGGAGACGACGGTCGTGCGTTTGCGAAGGGGTATGCGCGAAGTGCTTGCCAGGGACCTGCGAGGGGTCCACGGCATCCTCCTCACGGCGGACGGGGTGATCCTGAGCGAGGCGTATGCCGGCCGGGTGCTACGGCTCGACCCGAGCAGCCGAAAGACCGAAGTGCTCGCGACCGGGCTCGGCAACCCGAGCTTCACGCTCCCGGCCGGAGCGGGCGGGTATTTCGTCAGCGAGTTCAGCGGCAACCGGATCTCGCACCTGTGGCCCGACGGGCACGTGACGAAGGTGGCCGACGTCTTCAAGCCCGGCTCGATTGCGTTCGACTCGCACCACCGGATCGTCGGCGTCACGAACGAGGGCACGGTATTCCGCATCGTGCACGGCCGCGCGCAGACGATCTATCCGTAGCCCGCCTCATCGTCCGCCCCGCCCGCGACACTCGGTCGGTGCTCCGAGACGAGCTCGGTCGGCTGACCACGTGGGAAGAGCGCCACAAGCGGCTCGTCGCCCGCCTCGGAATCGCACTCGGGCTCACGCTCCTCGTCGATGTGGCAGGTGCGCTGCTCACGTGGCGCTTCGAGCGCCAGGTCTCCGGCACGGAGATCCACGGCCTCGGCGACGCGTTCTTCTTCTCGACCGTCCAACTGCTGACGATCTCGTCGCAGCTCAAGAACCCGCTGACGGCTGCGGGCCGGATCGTCGACGTCGTCCTCGAGATCTGGGCGCTGGCCGTGGTCTCGGCGCTCGCCGGCTCGTTCGCGGCGTTCTTCGTCGGCGGCGATCGAAGCTAGGCCGCGGGAGCAAGCCAGAGGACACCGAGCGGCGGCAGCGTCAACTCCGCCGAGAACGGCTGGTCGTGCCATGGCTTCGGCTCCGCCGCGATCGCGCCGAGGTTCCCGACTCCGGAGCCGCCGTACAGCTCCGAATCGGTGTTCAGCAGCTCCGCCCAGCGGCCGCCGCGCGGCAGCCCCAGGCGATACGCCTCTCTGGGAACCGGGGAGAAGTTGCAGACGCACACGATCGGCCGGGCCTCGCCCTCGCCGAGCCGCAGGAACGCGACGACGTTCGACGAGGCGTCGTTCGGCTCCAGCCAGCCGAAGCCGGCCGGCTCGAAGTCGACCTCCCAGAGTGACGGCTCGGCGCGGTAGTGGCGGTTCAGGTCGCGAACGAGCCCCTGAATGCCGGAATGCTCCGGCAGCTCGAGCAGATGCCAATCGAGCGAGCGCTCCGACGACCACTCGCCCTCCTGCCCGAGCTCGCCGCCCATGAAGAGGAGCTTCTTGCCGGGATGGGCCCACATGTACGCGTAGAGCGAGCGGAGATTCGCGAGGCGCTGCCATCGGTCGCCGGGCATCTTCCCGAGCAGCGAGCCCTTCCCGTGCACGACCTCGTCGTGCGACAGCGGCAGCACGAAGTTCTCGGAGAACGCGTAGACGAGGCTGAAGGTGAGCTGGTGATGGTGATGGCGGCGGTAGATCGGGTCGCGCTTGAAGTACTCGAGCGTGTCGTGCATCCAACCCATGTTCCACTTCAACCCGAAGCCGAGGCCGCCCAGGTAGACGGGCCGGGAGACTCCGGGCCAGGCGGTCGACTCCTCCGCAAGCATCAGGACACCGGGCTCGCGGGCATGGGTGACCTCGTTCAGCTCCTTCAGGAACCCCACCGCGTCGAGGTCCTCGTTGCCGCCGAACTGGTTCGGCACCCACTCGCCCGCTTTGCGGGAGTAGTCGAGGTAGAGCATCGAGGCGACCGCGTCGACGCGGAGCCCGTCGACGTGGAACTCGCGCAGCCAGTAGAGGGCGCCCGCGAGCAAGAAGTTCCTGACCTCGTTGCGGCCGAAGTTGAAGACGAGCGTGCCCCAGTCGGGATGCGACCCGCGGCGGGGATCGTCGTGCTCGTAGAGAGCCGTTCCGTCGAAGCGGGCAAGTGCCCAGTCGTCGCGCGGGAAGTGGGCAGGGACCCAGTCGAGGATCACGCCGATACCGGCCTGGTGCAACCGGTCGACGAGCGCACGGAAGTCGTCCGGGTCGCCGAAGCGGGCGGTCGGGGCGAAGTGGCCCGTCACCTGGTAGCCCCACGACGGAGCGAACGGGTGCTCCATTACCGGCAGCAGCTCGATGTGAGTGAAGCCCATGTCGGTCGCGTACTCGGCCAGCTCCTCGCCGAGCTCGCGATAGGTGAGGGGCCGGTTCCCTTCGAGCGGGTTCAGCCGCCAGGAGCCGAGGTGGACCTCGTAGACCGACAACGGACGTGCAAGCGCATCCGCCGAGCGGCGCTGCTCGAGCCACTCGGCATCTCCCCACTCGTAGGACGACTCGAAGACGATCGACGCATTCGCCGGCGGAACCTCGGTGCGGAAGGCGAATGGATCCGCCTTTAGCCGGAGCTTCCGATCGCGTGTTCGAATCTCGAACTTGTACCGGGAGTCCGGAAGGATGCCCGGTATGAAAAGCTCCCAGATCCCGGCCGCGCCCAACGAGCGCATCGGGTGCAGCCGCCCGTCCCAGCCGTTGAAGTCGCCGACCACGCTGACCGAGGCCGCGTTGGGCGCCCAGACCGCGAACGAGACGCCCGTCACTCCGTCCACGTCGCGCAGGTGTGCGCCGAGCGGCTGGTACAGCTGCTCGTGCCTTCCCTCGGCGGCGAGATGCAGGTCGAGCTCGGCGACCGTGGGGACGAACGCGTACGGATCGCGAAGGACGAACGTGTCCCCCGCCGGGTAGCGGACCTCGAGCTGGTAGTCGAGCGGCAGCGAGGCGCCTTCGACCACGCCCTCGAACACGCCGCTCCCGTCCGCCGGCTCGAGCTCCACACCCATCGGCAACACGCGGACTGATTCCGCGTCAGGGCGGTAAGCGCGAACGACGACGCCGTTCTTCGACGGATGCGCTCCGAGGTAGGCGTGGGGGTCGGCGAGCTCGTAGACGCGGGTCATCGGCCGACCTTCGGTCGATGACCGGAGAGGGGGCGGGGGGGAACCGGGAGGTTCCCCCGTAAGCATCGCCTCTGAAAGAAGGGGGTTCGTGGGGGAAACATGGTTTCCCCCACGGGAGCGAGCCGAAGGCGAGTCGACGTCATGTTCCGACCGGCTGCTCGAGGAGGCGGAGGATCCCGGCGACCGGGATCGACAACCATTCCGGCCGCGAGTTGAGCTCGTAACGCAGCTCGTAGACCGCCTTCTCGAGCTCGAAGACGGAAAGCAGCTTGTCGAACGCCTCGCGCCCGGAAGGGACGATGTTCGGATCGACGGCGGCCAGGTACGCCTCGAGGAACTCGGCCCGCGCCCGTTCCTCCCAGCCGGGGGGCGCGATCGTGCCGCGCAGCAGCTCGACGGCCGACGCCGCGTAGGCGAACGACCGGAGCATCCCGGCGACGTCGCGGAGCGGCGAACGCTTCCGCCGCCGCTCCGGCAGCGAGCGAGCCGGCTCGCCCTCGAAGTCGAGGATCACCCAATCGTCCGCCGCCCAGAGGGTCTGGCCCAGGTGGTAGTCGCCGTGGTGGCGGATGGTGCGCCCGGTCGTGCCCGCGTGAGTGCGTTCCCGCAGCCGTTCGCGGACTTCTTCCCCACGGCCGACGATCGGCGCCAGGGCGTCCAGGTCCGGGGGCAGCGTGATGAAGACCTGCTCGATCTCCTCGTCGATGCTCGCCGTCAGCAGGCCGAGCGCCTCCGGGCTCGCCTCCTCGGGCGCGAAGCTCGGGTCGCCGGAGTCGGAGGCGAGGATGTTGTGCATCTGCGCGGTCACGGTCCCCAGGCGCTGGAGGCGGCCGAGGAACCGGTCCGGCGCCTCCGCGAGCTCATCGAGGGCGAGCTCCCAGCCGTCGGTGCCGTCGGGGACGTACTCCTGGAGAACGCCGAGCGTCGCCTCGAACGGGCGGCCGACGTACGCGTACCAGCCTGCGAGCGCGGCGATGTTGGGAAATTCACGCTCGGTCAGGAAGCGGAGCATCTCCAGCTCGGGGTTGATCCCCGGCTCGAGCCGCCGGTACGCCTTCAGGATCAGCTCGTCGTCGAAGACGACCGAGCTGTTCGACTGCTCGGTCCCGACCAGCCGCGCCGTCGCCAGCTCGCCGCCGAGAGCGGCGAAGCCCTCGACTCGGTGAAACTCGACGGTTCCCTCACCCGCGGCCTGCGACTTCCCCGCCCGCATGAGGTGGACGAGCTCGCGGGCCAATGCCGGGTCGGCCAGTCCGTCGTAGACCGTGAAGCCGCCCGCGTTGGCGATCGAGACGTCGGCCCATCCCGCCGCCTGGGGCCTGAGCCCGAGGGGCAGCTGGTAGAGCTCGTGCGTGCCGGGCTCGAACCGCACGGCGAGAAGCCCGAGGACGAGGCTCGGGGACTGCTCGCGCAGCACCGCCGTGTCGACGACGTGCGCGCCGACCCGTTCCCGCGACTTCGAGCCGAACCAGCGCTGGCCGGCGACGTAGTCGCCCAGCAGGTCGGCGTCGATCGCCCAGACCGCACGCTCGAGGCTAGGCATCGTCCTCCTTCCGCAGCCGGAACCAGAACCACCCACGCGGGGCGAGGGTGAGCAGGTACGGGAGCTTGCCAATCCGAGGGAAGCGCGAGCGCCCGAGCATCTCCTCCGGCACGTACCCCTCGAACTCGCCCAGATCGAGCTCGACCGCTTGCGCCGAGCGAGCGAGGTTGTGTACGCAGAGGACGATGTCCTCGGAGTACCGGCGGATGTGCGCGAAGATGCGCGGGTTCTCCGGCTTGAGCGGCTCGTACGTGCCGAGACCGAAGACCGGATGCTCCTTGCGCAGGGCGATGAACCGGTGCAGCCAGCGCAGCATCGACGCGGGCGTCCGCAGCTGCGCCTCGACATTCACGGCCTGGAAGCCGTACACCGGATCCATCAGGGGAGGCAGGTAGAGCTGCGCGAAGTCGGCGCGGGAGAAGCCGCCGTTGCGGTCACTCGTCCACTGCATCGGCGTGCGCACGCCGTCCCGGTCGCCGAGGTAGACGTTGTCGCCCATCCCGATCTCATCCCCGTAATAGAGGACGGGTGCACCCGGCAGCGAGAAGAGGATCGCGTGCATCAGCTCCGTCTCGTCCCGCCCGCCGTCCAGCAGCGGTGCGAGCCGGCGCCGGATCCCGAGGTTGATCTTCATCCGGGGATCCTTCGCGTACTCCTCGTACATGTAGTCGCGCTCCTCGTCGGTGACCATCTCGAGGGTCAGCTCGTCGTGGTTGCGCAGGAAGAGGCCCCACTGGCAATTTTCCGGAATCGCCGGCGTGCGGTCGAGGATCTCGAGCATCGGCTTGGCCTCCTCTCGCCGGACCGCCATGAACATACGCGGCATCACCGGAAAGTGGAACGCCATGTGGCACTCGTCGCCGTCGCCGAAGTAGTGGACGACGTCCTCCGGCCACTGGTTCGCCTCGGCGAGCAAGACGCGATCCGGGTAACGCGAGTCGATCTCGGCCCGAACGCGCTTCAGGTACGCATGCGTCTCCGGGAGGTTCTCCCCGTTCGTCCCGTCGCGCTCGTAGAGGTACGGGACGGCGTCGAGCCGGAACCCGTCGAGGCCGAGGTCGAGCCAGAAGCGAAGCACGTTCAGCATCGCCTCCTGGACCTCAGGGTTGTCGTAGTTGAGGTCCGGTTGATGCCAGAAGAAGCGGTGCCAGTAGTACTGGCCCGCGACCGGATCCCACGTCCAGTTCGACGCCTCCGTGTCGATGAAGATGACGCGGACGTCGGGGTAGCGCTCGTCCGTGTCCGACCAGACGTACCAGTCCCGCTTCGGCGAATCCGGGGCCGAGCGCGACTCCTGGAACCACGGGTGGTCGCTGGAGGTGTGGTTCATGACGAGGTCGGCGATCACACGCATCCCCCGCTGGTGAGCGGCCTCCACGAAGAGCTTGAAGTCCTCGACCGATCCGTAGTCCTGGTGGATCCCGATGAAGTCGGCGATGTCGTAGCCACCGTCGCGGAGCGGGCTCGGGTACATCGGCAGCAGCCAGATGCAGTCGATGCCGAGCCACTGCAGGTAGTCGAGCTTGTCCGTGAGGCCGCGGAAGTCTCCCGACCCGTCGTCGTTGCCGTCGAAGAAACCGCGGATGTGGATCTCGTAGAAGACCGCGTGCTTGAACCACCGCGGGTCCTGCTCGAACCAGTGTCCAGGCTCGCTCATGTCCCGCGGAGCCTCCTGTGGACGAGACGTTCCAGGGACTGTCCCTGGGTCGCGTCCGGAACGGCGTAGAAACACCCGCGTTCGGACACGCCCCGAACGGGCAGGTGTGGACGAAAGTCCTGACGGACTGTTCCGGGGACACGACCGGGATCGCCGGTCACCTGGTCTCCACCCGCAGGACGTGCGCCTGGCCGGGGCCGAGGCGGACGAAGTTGCGCCCGATCCGCCAGTGGAACGTCTCGCCGGCGAGCAGGTCGCTGACGACGTACGCGGGCGGCAACCCGAGCGTCACCGGGACGACGACGACCCCCTCCTGCTCGGCCCGCGGATCGAGGTTGACGCAGACGAGCAGCACGTTTCCCTGCGCCTGGCGCACGTACGCGATCAGCTGGTCGTTCTCCGTCTCCAGGAAGGTGATCCCCTCGAGCCACTGGAGCGCGACGTTCTCGCGCCGAATCTCGTTCAGCCTGCGGACGAGCGGGAGCAGCTGCCCGTCGAGCCGCCGGCTCTTCGTCTCGTACTTCTCCGAATCCAGGTACTCCTCGCTCCCCTCGCGGACGGGGACGTTCTCGAAGTGCTCGAACCCGGAGTAGATGCCGTAGCTCGGCGACAGCGTCGCCGCGAGCACGAGCCGCGCCTCGAAGGCAGGTCGGCCGCCGCGCTGGAGGTACTCGTGGAGGATGTCCGGCGTGTTGACGAAGAAGTTCGGCCGGTAGAACTGCGGCATCGTCGAGCGAGTCAGCTGAGTGATGTACTCGGTCAGCTCGGCCTTCGTGTTCTTCCAGGTGAAGTACGTGTAGGACTGGCTGAAGCCGGCCTTGGCGAGTGCGGCCATCATCGGCGGCCGCGTGAACGCCTCGGCCAGAAAGATCACGTCCGGGTCGAGGGAGCGCACCTCCGCGATCAGCCACTCCCAGAACGGCAGCGGCTTCGTGTGCGGGTTGTCCACGCGGAACACCTTGACGCCCTGTTCGACCCAGTAGACGACCACGTCGCGCAGCGCACCCCAGAGTCCGGCCCAGTCCTCGCTGTCGAAGTTGACGTTGTAGATGTCCTGGTAGCGCTTCGGTGGGTTCTCCGCGTACTTCAGCGTCCCGTCGGGCCGGCGGTGGAACCACTCGGGATGCTCTCTCAGCCACGGATGGTCGGGCGAGCACTGGATGGCGAAGTCGAGGGCGATCTCCAGACCGTGCTCGCGGGCCCGCTCGACGAGGCGGCGGAAGTCGTCGATCGTGCCGAGCTCCGGATGGATCGCCGTGTGACCGCCCTCCGCGCCGCCGATCGCCCACGGGCTTCCCGGATCGCCCGACCCGGCCGACAACGCGTTGTTCTTGCCCTTGCGGTTCGTGACGCCGATCGGATGGATCGGCGGGAAGTAGACGACGTCGAAGCCGAGCTCCGCCAGCTCGGGCAGCACCTGCTCGACACCTGCAAACCCGCCCCAGGACCGGGGAAAGAGCTCGTACCAGGCCCCCAGCCGCGCCCGCTCGCGGTCGACGTCGATCGCCAGCGGCCGTGAGAGCTCGGTGAGCTCCGAGCGGTCTCGCGCCGTCCCGGCCAGCGCGGTCTCGACCTCGAGACCCGGCACGCCGAACAGCACCGCGCCCTCCTCGAGCTCGCTGGCCAGGTCGGCCTGCCCGGCCTCGACCTTGCGGCGCAGCTCGTCCCGCCAGGACTCGAAGCGATCGACCCACGCCTGGACGAGGAACTCCCACCGCCCGCAGGCCTCGACGGTGAACGACCCCGTCCAGCGATCCCCCTCGACCTTCTCCATCGGGGCTTCGCGCCATTGCCTTGCTCCTGGCGGCCGGTAGCGGACGCCGGCGCCGAGCACGTCGTGGCCGTCGCGGAAGATCGTCGCGCAGACCTCGACCGGCTCACCGGCCGACCGCTTGACTGGATAGCGTCCGCAGTCGAGTTGCGGCCAGACGTCCTCGATCTGGATCCGGCGTTGTCTCGTTCGGGGTATTGGCATCGCGTACGGTCAGCTTTCAGCGAAGGGCAGGTCTGAAACCGTATGCAGATTCCACGATCGAGCGGCGTGCTGCTGCACGTCTCATCGCTTCCGGGCGGCACGCTCGGCCGGGAGGCGTTCCGATTCGTCGATTGGCTGGCCGAGGCAGGACAGTCGTGGTGGGTGCTGCTGCCCCTCAGCCCGCCCGATTGGGCCGGATCGCCGTACGCGTCGGCGTCGGCGTTCGCCGCCCATCGTGGCTACCTGGAGCGGCCGCGCGCGCGGGTCGTCGCCGACGAGCTCGAGGCGTTCGTCGCCCGGCAGCGGTACTGGATCGCCGATTGGGCCGAGTTCGCCGGCCGGGGCGCGATCGCCGACCAGGTGCGATTCGACCGCGAGTGGAGCGCGCTGCGGCGCCACGCCGCGGAGAGGGGAATCCGCCTCCTCGGGGACATCCCGATCTACGTCGCGCAAGGCGGCGCCGACGTCCACGCGCACCCCGAGCTCTTCCAGCACGGGCTGATCGCGGGCGCCCCGCCCGACGGCCTCAGCGCCGTCGGGCAACTCTGGGGGAACCCGCTGTACGACTGGAGCGCGATCCGCGCGGCGGGCTACCGCTGGTGGATCGAACGGTTGCGGCGCACGTTCGAGCTCGTCGATCTCGCGCGAATGGACCACTTCCGGGGCTTCGTTTCCTACTGGGCCGTTCCGCAACATCACAAGACCGCGAAGCACGGCTACTGGCGGCGCGGGCCGGGCGCTGACCTCTTCCTGGCGGCGGAGCGCGAGCTCGGATCCTTGCCGCTCGTCGCCGAGGATCTCGGGGTGATCACGAAACGCGTGGAAGAGCTGCGTGACGAGCTCGGCATCCACGGGATGCTCGTGATGCAGTTCGCCTTCGGCGGGCCGGCGACGAACCCGCACCGGCTCGAGAACCACCGCCCGCAAAGCGTCGTCTACACCGGTACGCACGACTGCGACACGGCGCTCGGCTGGTGGGCCAGCCTCAACCGGCGCGAGCGGCAGGCGACAGGCCTCCCCGGGGTCGAGCCGCATTGGGAGCTGATCGAGGCTGCCTTCTCGTCCCGGGCCGAGCTTGCCATCGTGCAGGCCCAGGACGTGCTCGGACTGGGCAGCGAAGCGCGGATGAACATGCCCGGGACCAGTGAGGGCAACTGGCGCTGGCAGCTGGCGCCGGGTCAGCTGACGCGGAGCCTTGCCGCCCGCCTCCGGGCGGCCACCGAGGCCGCCGAGCGGCTCACCACTTAGCCACCGGGCCGTCACCGCGCCGAGGCGAGGATCGCGCCTACCGTGGCGGAAGAGGGATGACGTGAGAACGAGACGGACGCCGCTGCTGTGCGAGCTCCACGCCCACACGACCTGGAGCGACGGCGCCTTGACGCTTCCGGAGCTGGTCGATCTGTACGGGCGAAACGGATTCGACGTCCTGTGCGTCACCGACCACGTCGTGCGCAGCGACGAGCGGTGGCAGCGGCCGGAGTGGAACCTCGTCGGGGCCGCCGGCTTCGACGACTACCTGATCGCCGTCGAGCGGGAGGCCCGGCGAGCTCGAGCCGCGTACGGCCTCGTCGTCATTCCCGGCCTCGAGCTCACCTACGACGACGAGGATCCGCTGCGCGCCGCACACGCAGTCGCAGTCGGACTCCGCAGCTTCGTCGGGGTGGATGCCGGCCTCGACCGGGCGCTCGCCGACGCCCGTGCCGCCGGCGCGGCCCTGATCGCCGCCCACCCCTACGCCCCCTCGGCGGCCGGCGACGCGCCCCGCGCGACAGCGCGCTGGGCCGCCGAGGGGAACGCGCTTTCCGCCTCCGTCGACCGCTACGAGCTCGTCAACCGCCGAGACTTCTTCCCCTGGGTGGCGGAAGCCGGCCTGCCCGGCGTCGCGGTCGGCGACTTCCACCGGCTCGAGCACCTGGCGACGTGGAAGACGCTCCTGCCCTGCGCCGCCACCGAGACCGCGGTCGTCGGCTACCTACGCTCGGGCCTACCCGCCTACCTCGTCGACCTTGCGGAGCCTGCTCAGCTCGAAGCGGCCGCCTAGCCTCCGGCCGGCCCTCGTCACCGGGGCCGGTGTACTTCCACTTCCAGCACACCTCCCCGCCCGGCGGCTCGTCGCCGCCGGCATGCTCCTCGTTCTCCCGGCCGCCGCCTACCGAGCTCGACACACGCTCGCAGGCTCCGGTGACCGGCTCCTCGAGCTCCACCTGCTGCCGATGGTCACGGGAGCCGGAGCGCTCGTGCTGACGCTTACCGCCTCCGCGGGAGCATGGCACTGCGCGCTGCGGTCGGCGGGCGCCGAGATTCGCGTCCGCGAAGCGTGGGGCTGCTACGGCCTCGGCTCACTCGCAAACACCGTGCTTCCCGCCCGGCTCGGGGATGCGGTGCGGATCGGCCTGTTTGCGAACCGACTGCCGGTCGACGATCGGTGCTGGGTGAGCGGCGGCGCCTGCCTCGCCGTCGCCGCCGCGCGCGGCGCTGTCTACACGCTCACGTGCGCCGGGGCCGCTGTTGCAGGTCTCCTTCCCGGCTGGACCCTGGCGGGGCCCCTGGCTGCAGCCGGGATCGCAACCGTGACGGTCGCCGTCTGTCGCCGTCGCGGTCTCGGTCGCCTCGAGCGGCTCCGCGTCTTCGGCGCCATGTCGCCCGCGATCGGAGCCACGCTTCTCGCCTGGGCGGGGGTCGCCGCGTTCGCCCGGCTGGCCGGAGCCGCGCTGGTTCTCCACGCTCTCGGGGTCGCGAACCCCTTTGCTGCAGCCCTCGTCGGGCTGACGGCGATGGCCGTCGTAGCCACGATTCCCCTCGCCCCGGGCGGCGCCGGCTTGGCAGGCGTCGGGATGGCGATCGCGCTCGAGCGTTTCGGGGTCGCCCCCGAGTCGGCGGTTGCAGCCGCGGTCGCGTTCCACGCCCTCGAGACCGCGGCAAGCCTCCTCTTCGGATCGAGCGGCTGGGTCGCGCTACGAACGACAACGGCTTCCGTTTTGCCGGACGGATCCGCGGGAAGCACGACCCATGCGGTTCCGGCATTTCCGCGGCAAGAAGCCACCCCGCTTCGCTCATCCCGCCGAGGAGGAGCTGGCCGAGCTCCTGGACGAGAACGGGATCGCGTGGGAGTACGAGCCGCACGAGTTCACGCTCGAGGTGTCACCCGACGGGACGGTTCATCAGGCGATCAAGCCCGACTTCTACCTCCCCGAGCTCGGAACGTACATCGAGTGCACCGTGATGAAGCAGGCGAACACGAACAAGAAGAACCAGAAGGTGCGAAAGCTTCGTGAGCAGTACGGAGAGGTCGTGACGATCCTCTACCGGCGCGACTTCCAGCGACTCCGGCGCAAGTACCGCTCGACCGGCTCGGCTACATCGAACCCGATTCCGCAATCGAGCGAATAATCCGGGCATGCCGCCCGAATACCGCTTTCTCGACCGTTGGGTCGTATCGGCGCCCATCGACCGCGTCTACGACGTGATCGGCGACCCGCTCGGCTACGCGCGCTGGTGGACGGACTTCGTGGTCAGCGCCGAAGGCGACGCAGGTGAGCCGCGGCCGGGCAAGCGCGACCGGCTGCTGGTGAAGTCGTTTCTGCCGTTCAAGGTGCGCTTCGGCCTCGAAGTCCTCGAGGCCGAGCGCCCGACGCGGATCCTCAGCCGACTGAGCGGCGACTTCGACGGGACCGGCGAGTGGCGCCTGACGGAGACAGCGGAGGGAACCGAAGCTCTCCTGGACTGGCGGCCGCAGGTGAACAAGCCGCTGATCAGGCACCTGACGCCCGCCCTGAGGCCGCTCTTCCGCGCGAACCACAACTGGGCGATGAGGCGCGGCGAGCGCCAGATCCGTGACTACTTGGGAACAGCCTCGAACTTGTAGCCGACGCCGTAGCGGGTCTGGATGAAGGTGTGCCCGGCGTCGTTGCGGTCGAGCTTCTCGCGCAGCTTCTTGACGAACACGTCCACGGTGCGGTCGCGGTGCGTCTCGCGCCGGCCCCAGAGCCGCTGCAGCAGCTCGTCGCGCGTGATCACCTTGCCCTGCTCGAGCGCGAGCGCGTACAGGAGGCGGAACTCGGTCGGCGTCAGGTCGGCGCTCTCGCCGTTCACGAACGCCTGGACCTCACGCGGGTCGATCCGCAGCTCCTCCACCTCGATCGCCTCGCCGCGCGGCGTCTCCTGCGGGCGCACGCCGCGCCGCGCCGCGGCTCGGACACGGGCGGCGAGCTCCTTCATCGAGAACGGCTTGACGAGGTAGTCGTCGGCGCCGATCTCGAGGGCGTGGACGCGGTCGTGCTCGGTCCCCCGGGCGCTGACGACCACGATCGGCGTGCCGATCCCCTCGGCCCGGGCGGTCTCGATCACGCTCCACCCGTCGCGCTCCGGCAGCATCAGATCGAGCACGCAGACATCGGGCTGCTCGTAGCGCAGACGGGCCAGACCCTGCTCGCCCTTCGTCACCACCATCGCCTCGAAGCCTTCCGCGGCGAGGTGCGTCGCCATGCCCTGCGCGATGATCTCGTCGTCCTCGACGATCAGGATCTTGGCCATCGCGGCGATGCTACCGCCGTGATGTGACGAGATCGCCAGAAGGTGCCGCCGCACATCGGGCAGCGATCGGGCGCCCGCCCCTCGGCGATGCCGTATCCGCAGCGCGCGCACGCCCGGTCGAGAAGCCGATGCCGCCCGTCCCACGAGACGGGCGGCTGCTGCACGGACGCCATGGAATCAGGGTAGGGCCGCCCGACCACCCGGTGGGCATCGCCTCGGTGAAGATGCGGCATCCGGATGGTTGATCGGCGATGCCCGTCGATGCGGGGATGGCTGAGACCAAGCCGGGCGCCGCGATCATGCGCCGCTCGTAGCAGAGGCTACGGGCGGCGCACGAGCGTGGCGATCCGGCGCCGCGTCTCGGCCACCAGCCGCGCGGCGCGGAATCGTCGATCAACCATCCAGACGGTGGCCTCCTGTGGAGAATATTTGGTGAACGGCCGGCCCAACGGAGGCCCGAGACTAGGATCGCCTGCGTGAAGACGACACTCGAACGTGAGCTGAAGCTCGACGCAGACGCGAATTTCGCGCTTCCAGACCTCGGCGGGGAGCCATTGGTCCCGCGCACGTTCACCTCGACCTACCACGACACCCCCGACCGTCGGCTGCTGCGCTCGGGGATCACCCTCCGCCGTCGGGTCGAGAGCCGCAGGGGGCTCTGGCAGCTGAAGCTTCCCTCCGAGGCCGGCCGCTACGAACTCGAGCAGCCCGGCGGCCCAAGCGGAGCGCCGCAGGCGTTCCTGCGGCTCCTCCCGGCGCTCCTGCGGGGGGAGACGCGCCTCGAGCCCGTCGCGAAGCTGCGGACGAACCGAGCGGGAATCGCCGTCGGCGGCCGAGCGAGTCGCGTCGAAGTCGTCCTCGACCAGGTCCGGGTCCTCGACGGAGGGCGAGTCCTCAGCGCCTTCGCCGAGGTCGAAGCCGAGGTCGTCGCCGGCGACGGCGTCGACCTGCCCGCGATCGGGAAGGCGCTGCGGAAGGCAGGCGCACGTCCAGCCGGCGACGGATCGAAGCTCGCGCGTGTCCTCGCCCCCGAGAGGCCCGAGCCGGAGACGAGCGACGATCCGCGGCTGCGGTTGCACGCGCTGCTCGTCGACCAGTACGAGACGATGGTCGCCAACGACCCCGGCGTCCGCCTGGGCGAAGACGCCGAGGCGCTTCACCAGCTTCGGGTCGCGACACGTCGGTCGCGCGCGCTTCTCCGTGCCGCCCGCGGCCTCGTCTCGCCCGAGTGGGCGGAGCCGCTGCGAGCCGAGCTAGCCTGGCTGGGAGCGCTTCTCGGCCCGGTTCGCGACCTCGACGTCCTGCTCGAGCATCTCGACGGCGAGGCGGCTGAGCTGGGCGCGGACGACGCGAGAGCATTCCGGCGGCTGCGCTCGAAGCTCGTTGCCGAGCGCAACGCCGCACGTACCGCCCTGCTCGAGGCAATGGACGCCGAGCGCTACTTCCGTCTCCTCGACACGCTCGAGCAGGCAGAGACGGCCGCCGGTCCGGACAGTTCGACATCCCTGCCGGAGATCGCCGCGAGCGCGTTTGCAAAGCTCCGCAAGGCCGCGAAGGCGCTGCCCGAGCGCCCGTCGGACAGTCAGCTGCACCGAGTCCGGATCGAGACGAAGCGCGCTCGCTACGCTGCCGAGCTGGCCGAACCGGTGCTGAAGAAGGCGGGGACTCGATTCGTCCGGCGCGCCAAGGTCCTCCAGGACGTGATCGGCGAGCACCAGGACGCATGCGTCGCCGAGGAGCGAATCCGGGTGCTCGCCGCCCGGAGCGGGGGCAAGACCGCCCTGGCGGCGGGGCGGCTCGTCGAGCGCCAGCAGCTGCGCAAGCGCGCGGCCCGCCGCGCGTACCCGGCCGCGTGGCGAGCGCTCGACAAGGCGGGGCGCGCGGCGTTCTGATGGCCGAGGCCGTAGTCCGAGCGGCCGGAGGGGTCGTCGTCGGCAGCCGGCCGGACGGCGTGGACGTAGTCGTCGTCCATCGGCCCAAGTACGACGACTGGACCCTGCCGAAGGGCAAGGCCGAGCGCGGCGAGAGCGACGAAGCGTGTGCGGTTCGAGAGGTCGAGGAGGAGACCGGTCTGCGCTGCGAGCCCGTGGTCGAGCTCGCGAGCACCTCCTACCGGGACGCGGCGGGGCGTCCGAAGATCGCGCGGTACTGGCTGATGCGACCCATCGGAGGAGAGCTGCAGCCCACCAGGGAGGTCGACGAGGCCCGCTGGGTGTCGCTCGCCGAGGCGGAGCGGCTCCTCACCTACGAGCGCGACCGAGACGTGCTGCGCTCGCTTCCCGCCCGGAGCTCCTAACGTAATGGGTATTCGTTCCCGGGGTGCGATGGGCGAGTGCGATGCAAGGACGCAGGGAGCCCCGATATGCAGGCATATCGGGGCGACTGAGGACGAAGCAGCGCGCCACCCAGCGCGGCCCGGGGACACAACTGCCCATTGCGTTAGGAGCTCCAACTGATGCGAGCCGTGCTCGTCCGTCATGCGCGTGCCGGGGACCGCGCGGAGTGGCCCGGCGACGATCGGCTTCGGCCGCTCGACGCGAAAGGCCACCGTCAGGCGATGTTGATCGCGGGCGCGCTCGCCGAGCTCGGCGTCACCCGGCTCGTCTCGAGCCCGTACCTGCGCTGCGTTCAGACGCTCGAGCCGGCGGCGAAGCGCCTCGGCCTGGAGATCGAGGGGCGAGACGAGCTCGCGGAGGGAGGCGCGGCCGAAGACGTGCTCGCGTTGCTGGACGAGCTCGCCGGATCGCTGCCGGCGCTTTGCACCCACGGTGACGTGCTCGAGGCGCTGCTCGGCGATCGTCCGTGCAAGAAGGGGTCTTCGTGGGTGGTGACGGTCGCCGGGGAGCGCGTGCGCCCCGAGCGCTACCTCGCCCCGCCGGCCTGACGCAGAGGCGTTCGGTCGAGCAGCTCGAGGGCCAGTCCCTCTCTGAGCCCACCCCGGCCGACCTCGAGCGGTACGCCGAGCAGACGCTGAACCTCGACGACGAGCGAGACCCCCGCAGGGAGCGCCCGCACGCGCCATTCGTCGATCCCGTGCCGCGCCGCCAGCGCCTCGGCTGACTCCCTGCGAAGTAGGCGGAGCGCTTCCTTCAGCTGCTCAGGCCCCAGGGTCCGGCCGACGAGCTTCCGCAGGGCGCGCGCTGTGCCGCCGACGGCGATTGCCTGCCGCGGGAGCGGCGGAGTGACACGCGCGAGCGCCTCCCGCGCCTCAGCGCGCAGCGTCGCAAGATCGTTCTTGGAAGGTGGATCGCCGACGGGTATCCGGGCTGAGAGCCGAAGTGAGCCGAGGTCGACGGAGCGCGCCCAGGCCGCCCCGCCCGCGATCGTCCCGACGGCGAGCTGTGTCGACCCGCCCCCGACGTCGCAGACGGCGACGGCACCCAGCGGCCGCACGTGCGCCAGCGCTCCGTCGAAGGCGAGACGCGCCTCCTCGTCGCGGGAGAGCACGCGCACCGGCACGCCGCCCGCCCGCGAGAGGGTGTGGACGAGCTGGTCGGCGTTCCGGGCCTGGCGGCCGGGCGAGGCGACGACGACGTCGATCAGCTCCGCCTCCGCGGCCCGCGCAATTGCCACGAACGCGTGGAGGCAGTCGGCGGCCTCCGCGAGCTTCGGCGCCGAGACGACCCCGAGCCGCTCGACGTCGGCGCCGAGCCCGACGACCCGCTTGCCGCGCGCGGCGCACACGAGCCCGCGCCCCGAACGGGCGGCGACGAGCAGGCGGATCGTGTTCGACCCCACGTCGACGACGGCGACGTTCATGCCTTGCGAATTGTCGTGCGGGACCCGGCTGACAGGTGGAGACGGCTTGGTGAAGAGCTGGTGAAGACCCAGATGGTTAGTCGACGAGTGGCGTCGATGCGGGGATGGCTGAGACCAAGCTGTCCGGGCGCCGGCGAGCGTCACAGCCACCACCCGCGCGGCGAGAACCCGTCGATCAACCATCAGCTGACGCGCCGGGAACGCCGCCGCCGCGCAGCCCGCATCAGCGTCGCCTGGCTCGACCGGGGCTGGGCCGGCTTCTTCGGTGTCGCCCGTTTCCAGGTTCCGTCGGATTGCAGCAGCCAGGCGGTCTCGTCCTCGAGCAGGGCATCGAGCGACGAGCCAAGCCGTTGCTGCAGCCGCGCGTCGTCGACGGGCGCAACGGCCTCGAGGCGATGGTCGAGGTTCCGGGGCAGCAGGTCAGCGCTGCCGACGAAGTACTTGCGCTCGTCGCCTGCCTCGAAGTGGAAGACCCGGCTGTGCTCGAGGAACCGGCCGAGGACGCTCCGCACGCGGATGTTGTCGCTCAGCCCCTTCACCCCGGGCCGAACGGCGCAGATGCTCCGCGTGATCAGCTCGATCTTCGCGCCCGCCTGGGAGGCGAGGTAGAGCTCGTCGATGATCGCGGGGTCGCTGAGGTTGTTCACCTTCAGCCGGATCAGCGCATGCTTCTTCGCGGCGGCCGCCTCCGCGACCTTGCGGATCTCCTCGATCATCCGGTCGCGCAGGTTGAACGGCGCGACAAGCAGCTTGCGGAACCGCTCGGGGTGCCCGAAGCCGGTGACGTAGTTGAAGAGGTGGGCGACGTCCTCGGCGATCTCGGGATCGGCGGTGAACAGGCCGAAGTCCTCGTACAGCCGCGCGGTGACCGAGTGGTAGTTGCCCGTCCCGATGTGGACGTAGCGGCGCAGGCCGCCCTTCTCGCGACGCACGACGAGCGTCGCCTTCGCGTGGATCTTCAGGTTCGGGAAGCCGTAGACCACGTGCACGCCCGCCCGCTCGAGCGCCTGCGACCACTCGATGTTCCGGCGCTCGTCGAAGCGGGCCTTCAGCTCGACGAGGCAGACGCTCTGCTTGCCGTTCTCGGACGCCTCGACCAGTGCGGGTACGAGCGGCGTCTCGTCGCTCGTCCGGTAGACGGTCGCCTTCAGCGCGATCACGTCGGGATCGCTGGCGGCAGTGCGGACGAACGCCTCGAAGCTGGTCGCGAACGAGTCGTACGGGTGGTGGACGAGGACGTCCGCCTTCGCGATCTCCGAGAACATCACGCTCGGCCCGTCGGAGAAGCGCGGGTGCGTGACGGGGACCCACGGCTCCTCCTTCAGCTCCGGGCGATCGAGCCGCGCGAGCTCCATCACGTCGGCGAGGTCGAGCAGGCCGCGGACGAGGAAGATCTGGTCGTCCGTCACCCCCAGCCCGCTCTTGAGCCGCTCGAGCATCGCCGCCGAGGTCGACGACGAGACCTCGACCCGGACGATGTCGCCGAATCGCCGCCTGCGCAGCTCCAGCTGCACCGCCTCGAGCAGGTCGTCGGCTTCGTCCGAGACCTCGAAGTCGGCGTCGCGGGTGAGCCGGAACACCGAGCGCTCGCTGATCTCCATCTGCGGGAAGAGCGACGCCAGGTGGTGCCCGATCACGTCCTCCAGCGGGATGAAGAGGCCGCGCGAGCCGACCTCGAGGAAGCGCGGAAGTCCCTCGGGCACCTTGACGCGGGCGAGCCGCTCCTCGCCCGTACTCCGGGTCGCGGACGAAGACGGCGAGGCTGAGGGACAAGGCCGAGATGTACGGGAACGGCTGGCCGGGGCCGACTGCGAGCGGGGTCAGCACCGGGTAGATCTCCTCCGCGAAACGTGCGGCGAGCTCGACTCGTTCCTCCTCGGTGCAGTCCTCGACGCGGCCGATGACGATCCCCTCCTCGGCAAGCGCAGGGCACAGGTCGCGGCTCCAGAGCCGCGCCTGTCGCACGAGCAGCTCCTCGACCCGGGTGCGGACCTCGGCGAGCGTCGCCTTCGGCGAGCGGCCGTCGTCGGAGCGGACGTTCAGCCCGGAGGCGACCTGGTCGAGCAGGCCGGCGACGCGCACGGCGAAGAACTCGTCCATGTGCGAGGAGAAGAACGCGCAGTACTTGACGCGCTCGAGCAGCGGCAGGTCGGCGTCGAACGCCTGCTCGAGCACACGCAGGCTCCAGTCGATGCGCGACAGCTCTCGGTTGAGCAGCTTGTCGGCCGCCTTCGACCGCCGGCGCGTGGGGGCCACTTTAGCCGTCTTCGCAGGCGGTACGTCCCGCCTGGCCGGCTGCAAACGCATCGCATCTCCGCGTCCTCAGTCGCGCCCATATGACCTGCATATGGGCGCTCCCTGCGTCCTTGAGCTGCTCGGTTTTCACTCGGCCAGTCATGAACGTACCGCCGGCGAAGACGGCTTGGCCTGAGCCTCGAGCTTGTAGCCGACCCCGTGGCGCGTGTGAATGAAGACGTGGGTGGTCGTTCGTCGGTCGATCTTATCCCGCAATTTCCGGACAAAGACGTCCACCGTACGGTCACGGTACCGGTGCCGGCGACCCCAGATCCGTTGCATCAGCTCCTCACGCGTGACGACTCGGCCAGCCTCGAGCGCGAGCGCATGCAGCAGCCTGAACTCGGTGGGCGTGAGCTCGGCGCTCCGGCCGTCGACGTACGCCTGCACGTTGCTCGGGTCGATCAGGAGCTCTTCGATCTGGATCGGCTCGCCCCGGTCCGGCGCCTGGGCCCGAACGCCGCGGCGAACCGCTGCGCGGACGCGGGCGACGAGCTCGCCCATCGAGAACGGCTTGACCAGGTAGTCGTCGGCGCCGAGCTCGAGGGCCCGGATGCGGTCGCCCTCGGTTCCGCGAGCGCTGACGACGACGATCGGCGTGCCGATCCCTTCCCCGCGCACGGTCTCGATCAGATCCCAGCCGTCCAGACCCGGAAGCATCAGGTCGAGGACGCATGCGTCCGGCCGCTCGTACCGGAGGCGGGCGAGCCCAGCCTCGCCCCGTTCGACCAGCAGCGGGTCGAAGCCGGCGAGGGCGAGGTGGCTCGCCATTCCCCGGCCGATAACCTCGTCGTCCTCGACGATGAGCACCTTGGCCATGCGTCGCTGTCATGATCGTCCCGAGGGGGAGAATTGCGGGTGCCATGGCAGTGAACATTCGGTGAACAGGTGGTGATCCGCCGGCTGCGGGGCGGGAGGCCCCCACGCGGCCGCGAACTCGAACCCGTGGCTGTCGAGGCGGCGCGGGGCCGGTTCCTCGTCGAAGAGAGCCCGGAGATGGTGCTCGTCCTGGACGACAACGACGTCGTCGTCGCTGCCAGCCGGCGGGCCCGTGACTCGCTCGCCGGCGTCGCGGAAGGCCTGCCCGTCCCGCCCGGGTTGCTCAGGGAGGACGCCGCGCGCTTCCCAGTCGTCGTCGCGTACGAGGTCGGCGGGCGCCGGGAACGCCTCGTCTATCTGAGCAGCCGCGCGGGCGAGCTCGCCGCCTACGAGGAGCTTCGCGCCGGTTTCACCGCCGCCGTCTCGCACGAGCTGCGTACGCCGCTCGCGCGCCTGCTCGTCCTGCTCGAGACCGCCGAGCTGCCCGGCGCGGACGCGCGAACGGTGATCGAGCAGGCCCGAGGCGAGGTCGGGCAGATGGGCGAGCTGATCGACGACGTGCTCTTCCTCAGCGAGCTGGAGACAGGCCGCGAGGTGGTCTCACTCGGCAGCACGCCGGCCTGCCCGCTCCTGCAGGAGATCGTCGACGAGGCCGCCGAGCGGGCCGCACGTGCCGGTATCCAGTTGCTCGTCGAGTGCGAAGAGGGCGTCGAGGTGCCGGTCCGCCCGCGGATGCTCCGCGTCGTCGCCGCGAACCTGCTCGAGAACGCCATTCGTCACGCGGGTGAGGGAACGACTTTCGCCCTCCGGGCACGGCGCTGGCGGGGCGACCAGATCCTGCTGGTCGGGGCCGACAACGGCGGCGGCGTCTCGGAGGACGATCTTCCGCGTCTGTTCGAGCGCTTCTACCGAGCCGACCGCGCCCGCTCCTCCCGAGGGACGGGGCTCGGACTCGCGATCGTCAAGCACATCGTCGTCTCGGCCGGGGGAAGGGTCGAAGCGTCGACGAGCCCTGGGGGCGGCCTGACGATCACCTGTTCCTTTCCGGTTTGACTCTGATATAGGCCCACTGTGCGCTTGCGCCTGGTGCCTCAGCGGCGGGAGTTCTTCGATCTCCTCAGCCGCGCCTCCTCGAACGCCGTCGACATGGCGCGGCTGCTCCTCGAGCTGTTCGACCGTTTCCCGGAGAACGGGAGCGAGCTGGTCGATCGGATCAAGGACCTCGAACACCGAGGGGACGAGCTGACCCACGAGGCAGTCACGCTGATCAACCGGACGTTCGTGACGCCGTTCGACCGGGACGACATCTATCGCCTGGCGACCGCCGTCGACGACATCTGCGACTTCGTCCACGAGAGCGCGGGCAACCTCTACTCGTACGGCGTCACGCAGATTCAACGTCGCGCCCGCGACCAGGCCGACGTCATCCTCCGGGCGACGATCATGCTGGACGAGGCGATGCAGCGCCTGGAGGGGTTCAAGGACTCGAGCCGCCAGCTGATCGAGCTCCGCTCGCTCGAGGACGAGGGCGACCGGCTCCTGCACGAGTCGATCGCGGAGCTCTTCCGGTCGAGCACGGATCCGCTGACGGTCATCCGCTGGAAGGACATCCACGAGGGTCTCGAGGAGGCGGTCGACGCCTGCGAGAACGCGGCGGACGTGCTCGAGGCGATCCTCGTGAAGAACCGCTAGCTCAACATGGAAGGCGACGTCCTCGTCGTTGTCGCGATCGTCGTCGCGCTCGGTTTCGACTTCACGAATGGGTTCCACGACACGGCTAATGCGGTCGCGACCTCGATCTCGACCCGCGCGCTTTCTCCGAGGCTCGCCGTCGCCGTTGCCTCGGCCGCCAACCTGGTCGGCGCGTTCGTCACGACCGCGGTGGCGACGACCGTGGGGAAGGGGATCGTCGACACCGGGCTGGCGAACACCAAGACGGTGCTCGCAGCGCTGATCGGTGCGATCGCCTGGAACCTCTTCACCTGGTGGTTCGGCCTGCCTTCCAGCTCGTCACATGCCCTGATCGGCGGCCTGGTCGGAGCCGCGATCGCGCAATCGGGCTCCGCCGGCGTCCAGTGGCACGGGCTTGCGCACAAGGTCGTCATCCCGGCCTTCGTCGCCCCCACGCTCGCCTTCGCGCGTCGCGTTCGTCCTGCTCGTCGCGATCTTCTGGCTGTTCCAGCGAATGCCGTCGGGGGCCGCGAACCGCACGTTTCGCATCGGCCAGCTCGCCTCCGGCACGTTCATGGCGTACACGCACGGCGCGAACGACGCCCAGAAGACGATGGGCGTGATCGCGCTCGCGCTCTTCGCGAACGGCTCGATCGACCACTTCTACATCCCCTGGTGGGTGAAGGTCTCCGCCGGCCTGGCGATCGCGCTCGGAACGTACGTCGGCGGCTGGCGGATCATGCGGACGCTCGGGCAGCGCCTCTACAAGATGGAGCCGGCCGCCGGGTTCTCGGCCCAGGTGTCGGCCGGCGTCGTGATCGACCTCGCCACGCGGCTCGGCTACCCGCTCTCGACGACCCACGTGATCTCGGGTGCGGTCCTCGGCGCGGGCTCGACGAGGCGCCTGTCGGCGGTGCGCTGGGGCATCGCCGGGAACATCGTCGTCGCCTGGTTCCTGACGATCCCGGCCGCCGCGCTCGTCGCCGCCGCCTTCTACTGGCCGGTCCAGGGAATCTTCTAGCCAGACGTTTTCCGGCCGTTCACCGCCCGGCCGCCCACGAGCCCGGCCGTCGGGACGGACACTCCGACCGTGGAGACGCAGCGCCTGGAAGCCGCTTTTGTCTTCCTCCTCAGCGGTGAGGAGCGCGAGGCGCTTGTCCGCGTGCTCCAGGTCGTCGAGGACAACTGGTGGCTGGACGACGTCGAGCGTGCACTCCTCGAGCGCTTCGAGGGCGTGGACGCGACCGCCGTCTCCGCCGCCTGAGTCGCGACCGCTCGAGCGGAGGGCGTTCTTCGGGGGACGGGCGCCCTCCGCCACGGGTCGCCGCCCAGAGCGGACTCCTCCCTCAGGCCCCGGCGCCAACCCGACTGCGTGGTTTGCCGCAGGCAATCTGTGGCGGAAAGCGGAGCCATATCGCACGCACCGGGCTTATCGTCGATTGGCGATGAACGATCGATGCCGCCTGCGCCGGCGCAACAAGGAGACACGATGAACTGCTACGAGTGCACGCTCGCTGGCGTAGAGACGGCAGCGGACGGGCACCTGCACGTCCGGGCGGGAGTGGTCAAGTGACGGTGACGGCGGAGCGAGCAGGGATGCCCGAGCAGTCGATCGGCGAGCTCGCACTGCTGGCAAAGGCCCTCGGACACCCCGCTCGCGTCCAGATCCTGCGGCTCCTTCTCGCGCGCGAGGCCTGCTTCTGCGGCGAGATCGTCGACCAGTTGCCGCTTGCGCAGGCAACGGTCTCCCAGCACCTGAAGGTCTTGAAGGACGCGGGGCTGATTCAGGGGGAGATCGACGGCCTCCGCACGTGCTACTGCGCTTCGCGCGAGCGGCTCGCCGAGCTGCGCGTGCTCGTCGGTGGGCTGCTCGAGGAGGCGGTCGATCTCGCGGAGGATCGGCGCGGTGGCTGCAGCTGAGCCGTCTGCGGCAGTGTCGGGCGCGAGCGCGTTTGCAGCGCGAGCGCGGCTGGTCGAGGAGCAGCATCCCCTCCCGCTGCTTGTCGGCGCGGTCGCGGCCTGGTTCGCCCTGTACATGGCGCTGCGGCCGTTCTGGGATCACCTGCTGTACGGCCTCTTCGCGGTGCCGCACGGCCCGCGGTGGGCGGACGCACTCCATTTCTTCCTCTACGACTCGACGAAGATCCTGCTGCTGCTGGTCGGGATCATCTTCGCCGTCCGAATTCTGCGTAGCTTTCTCTCGATCGAGCGCACTCGATCGCTGCTCGGCGGCCGCCGAGAAGGGCTCGGCAACGTCGCCGCAGCAGGGCTGGGCGTCGCCACCCCGTTCTGTTCCTGCAGCGCCGTGCCCGCCTTCATTGGCTTCGTCGCAGCCGGGGTGCCGCTCGGCGTCACGCTCTCGTTCCTGATCGCCAGCCCGATGGTGAACGAGGTCGCGATCGTGCTCCTCTTCGGCCTGTTCGGCTTCAAGATCACCGCGCTCTACATCGGCTTCGGCCTGCTGATCGCGATCGTCGCCGGCTTCGTGCTCGGACGGATGAAGCTGGAGCGTTACATCGAGCCGTTCGTGCTCCAGGCTGCCGGGCGCGCTGGAGTATCCGGCGCCGCCGAGTTGATCCCGAGCTGGTCGGAGCGGATCGAGCTCGGCATCGGCGAGGTGAAGACGATCGTCGGCAAGGTCTGGCCCTACCTGCTGGTCGGCATTGCGCTCGGCGCGGCCATCCACGGCTGGGTGCCGACCGACTTCTTCGCCCGCATCGCCGGCTCCGGAAACCCGCTCGCCGTGCCCGCCTCCGTGATCCTGGGCGTGCCGCTCTACTCGAACGCCGCCGGCGTGCTGCCACTCGTCGAAGCGCTTCACGCCAAGGGAATGGCGATGGGAACGGTGCTCGCCTTCATGATGAGCGTCGTCGCGCTGTCGCTGCCGGAGATGATCCTGCTTCGACGCATTCTGCGCCCCCAGTTGCTCGGCATCTACATCGCCGTCGTCGCGATCGGGATCGTCGCCACCGGTTACCTCTTCAACGCGATTATCTGAAAGGAGCAACCAGCTATGTCCACGATCAAGGTGCTCGGCCCTGGATGCGCGAACTGCCAGCGGCTCACCAAGCTCGCCGAGCAGGCGCTCGCCGAGCTCGGCCTCGAAGAAAGCGTCGAGAAGGTCACCGACTATGCCGAGGTCGCCAACTACGGGGTAATGTCGACGCCGGCGCTCGTCGTCGACGAGCAGGTGCTGATCGCCGGGCGGATTCCGACGCTCAGCTCGCTGAAGCAGGCGCTCGCCCAGCGGCTCGCGGCGACCGCCGAAGGAAGCGTCGCCTGGCCGACCGTTTAGTTCGCGGATGAACTCAACGCGCGGTAGCGACGCTTCGGCGGCCGGCGAGACGGGCGACAACGGTGAAGACCAGCACGATGCCGATCAGCGTCAGCGCGCCGCCCCAGGCGCGCGCCTGTGCCTCCTGGAACCCGGTGATCGCGTTGCCGAAGATCTGCAGCGAGAGCGTGGACATGCGCTCGCCCGGGTTCGTCTGCAGGAAGAGGTCGTTGCCGAGCGCGGTCAGGAGCAGCGGCGCCGTCTCGCCCATCGCCCGCGCCACGGCGAGCATGACGCCGGTCGTGATTCCCGACAGCGCGATCGGCAGCACGACGAAGATCGTCGTCTTCGCTCGCCCGGTGCCGAGAGCGAGGCTTGCCTCGCGATGCTCGTTCGGGACGAGACGGAGCATCTCTTCGCTCGCTCTGATCACGAGCGGGAACATCACCAGCCCGAGCGCGATCGCGCCCGCGTAGCCGGAGAACCCGAAGCGGAGCACCCAGAGCGCGTAGACGAAGGCGCCGGTCACGATCGACGGGATGCCGAGCATGACGTCGGCGAGGAAGCGGACGAGGGATGCCAGCCGCTTCTCGCCGTATTCGGCGAGGTAGACGGCGGCGGCGACCCCGAGCGGGACTGACATCGCCGTCGCCAGCCCGACGATGATCAGGCTGCCGACGATGCCGTTCTCGAACCCGCCGCCGCGATCGCCCGGGTTGCCGGGCGGCGTGTCGGTGAAGAAGCCTCCGTTGATCACGTGCGCACCTTTGATGGCGACGTACACGAGCACCCAGACGAGGAGCGCAAGTACGGCCGCGACGACGAGCGCGAGCAGTCCCGTCACCAAGAGGTCGACCAGGCGACGGCGACGTCGGCGAGCCGCGGCCTCGCTCCCGAGGACGACGGACGGCGTGCTCATCAGATCGAAGCCGCCTGCCTGACCAGGACCCGCCCGGCCATGTTCACGATCACCGTGATCACGAGCAACCACATCGCGACCACGAACAGCGACTCGAGGTGGAAGGGGTCGGTTGCCTCGGTGAACTCGTTCGCGATCACGCTCGGCATCGTCGCTCCCTGGCTGAGGATGCTCTTCGTGATCGTCAGGACGTTGTTGCCGATCACCATCGTGACCGCGATCGTCTCCCCGAAGGCTCGCCCGAGTCCGAGGATGCTGGCGCCGACGATGCCGGAGCGCGACCGAGGCAGCACCGCGATGCGGAGCATCTCCCAGCGGGTCGCGCCGAGCGCGAACGCCGCCTCCTTGTCGGCTGCGGGCGCGGTCGCGAAGACCTCGCGGCAGATCGCGGTGACGATCGGCAGGATCATGATCGCGAGCACGAGACCGGCGACGAAATAGGAGGGCCCGAAGAAGGGGCCGGCGAAGACGGGCCCGATACCCGGAATCGCGCCGAGAGTGTCCTCCATGAAGTTCGCGACCGGCCGGATCTGCGGCATGAGCGCGAAGATGCCCCAGAAGCCGTAGACGACGCTCGGGACGGCAGCGAGGAGGTCGACGATGTAGGTCAGCGGGCGGCGGATGCGCCTCGGCGCGACATCGGTCAGGAAAAGGCCGACCGCGATTGCGACCGGCACCGCGAGAAGCATTGCGATGAAGGACGTGAGGACGGTGCCGTAGACGAACTGGAGGATCCCGTAGGGGTTCGGATGGGTGCTGGCGGTCGACGCCTCCGAAGGGGCCCAGCGCGACGAGGTCAAGAAGCTGAACAGTCCGTAGTGGCGGATCGACGGCATCGCCTCGCGGACGAGGAAGACGGCCATTGCGATCAGCGCCGCCACGAGGAGACCGGCGGCCGCAGTGACGAAGACGCGGAAGAGGAGGCCGCCGCTGAGCCACTTCGCTCTCGCCGAGCGCGTGAGGCTTACGGCTCCCGCATCTGATGCCATCTCCGTGCTCCTCCTGCCTATGCCAATGGAATGCTGAGAGGGCGACCCATTCGGAGCCGCCCTCTCAGACGATCGACGTCGAAACCGGCTACTTGGTCTTCGTGACGAGCGGCTTCCCGTTCAGCTTGATCTTGTAGAGCTGGCCGACCGACTTCTTCCACAGGGAGAGGCCGAGCGGAGAGTAGTTGATCTGTGCGCACATGTCCTGGCCCTTCGTCAGCACCCAGTTCAGGAACTGGACGAGCGCCGTGGCCTTCGCCTTGTCGGTCTGGTTGACATAGACGAGCACGTAGGTCGTGCCGGTGATCGGAAAGGCGTTATCGCCCGGCTCGTCGGTGAGGCTCGTCCGCAGGTTCGGCGGGAACTTCCCGACGCTGGCCGCGAGGCTGACCGTCGCCACGCACGGATGGACGAAGTTGCCGGCCTTGTTCTTGACGTCGCCGTAGGGGAGCTTCTGGGTGATCGCGTACGCGAGCTCGACGTAGCCGATCGCGCCCTCGGTCTGGTTGACGACGCCGGAAACGCCCTCGTTGCCCTTGCCGCCGATGCCGACCGGCCAGGCGACGACGAGCCCGCGGCTCTGGGCGGCGCCACCGAGCTTCTTGACCCACGTCGGGCTGGTCTTCGTCAGGTAGTCCGTCCAGATGCCCGTCGTGCCCGAGCCGTCCGAGCGATGGGCGACGGCGATCGGCTCGCCCGGCAGGTCGATCGACGGGTTCAGGGCCTTGATCGCCGGGTCGTTCCACTTCGTGATGTCGCCGGCGAAGATCCGGCCGAGGACCTCGCCGGTGAACTTGAGCCCGGACTTCAACCCCTTGACGTTGTAGGTCGGCACGACGGCGCCGAGCGTGACGGGGATGTGCAGCAGCGGGCCCTTGGCCTTGGCGAGCGCGTCGTTCGTCATCGGAATGTCGCTCTCGCCGAAGTCAACCGTGCCCGCGCTGATCTGCGCCTGGCCGCCGCCCGAGCCGATCGACTGGTACGCGACTTGAACGCCGGCCTGCTTCGCGTATTCCGCCGTCCAGACCGAGTACATCGGCGCAGGGAAGGTGGCGCCGGCGCCGCTCAAGCTCTTCGACCCCCCGGAAAGCTTGATCGGGGTGGTGTAGTGGGGCCGGACAGCGTGGCCGGCGCTACACGGATTCTTCGTCGCAATTGCCTTCTGGCCACCTCGCTGCGAGCTGGGGGTGGCGCCTGCATACGCCGCGACACTCAAGCCGACGGCGAGCACGACGCCGCCTGCAACTGCAAACTTCCTCAACATGCCGCTCCTTTCAGGGGAATCCGGTCGAACCAATTCGGCGCGACTGTAGGCCGGGCGCGCAGGCGAATGGGTGTCGGACTGGTGAACGTGTGGAAAAGGGATGCGGAATCGACCCTCGTTCACCACCCATTCACCAAATCGCCCCAGCCTCTAGACCACGCCCCACCGAGGATCGGCGATAGTTTGAGGCGGTGAGCACCGGTGTCACATCGATCGAGGTCTCGCAGCGCGTGACGGAATCGACTAACGTCATCCGTGAACCCGTCTTCGAGGTCTCGTCTCTCGCCGCCTTTTACGGGTCGAATGTCGCCCTCAAAGGGGTGACCTTGACGATTCACCGCAACCTCGTGACCGCGATCATCGGCCCTTCCGGATGCGGCAAGAGCACGTTCATCCGCTGCTTCAACCGGATGAACGATCTCGTCCCCGGCTTTCACCTGAACGGGCGGCTGCTCTACCACGGACAGGACCTCTACGGCGCGGGCGTCGACTCCGTCGATGTCCGCCGCCGGATCGGGATGGTCTTCCAGAAGCCGAACCCGTTCCCGAAGTCGATCTACGACAACGTCGCCTACGGCCCGCGGATCCAGGGGATGAAGGACGACCTCGACGGCCGCGTCGAGCAGGCATTGCAGCGCGCGGCGCTGTGGGACGAGGTCAAGGACCGGCTGAAGCGGAGCGCGCTCGCGCTCTCCGGCGGGCAGCAGCAGCGGCTCTGCATCGCCCGCGCGCTCGCCGTCGAGCCCGAGGTGATCCTGCTCGACGAGCCGGCGTCGGCGCTCGACCCGATCTCGACGGCGGCGATCGAGGACCTGATGCACGAGCTGAAGCGCGACTACACGCTCGTGATCGTCACGCACAACATGCAGCAGGCCGCCCGCGTCGCCGACATGACCGCGTTCTTCAGCCTCGAGGTCGCCGACGCCGACCGCTACGGGATCCTCGTCGAGTACGACGAGACCACGAAGATCTTCACCCACCCGATCCGACAAGCGGACAGAGGACTACGTCACCGGCCGGTTCGGGTAGGCGGCCGATGCGGACCAGCTTCCACGAGGAGCTCGCCCAGCTGGAGGCCGAGCTGCAGACCGAGGGCGACCTCGTCCTGCGCTCGCTCCGCGGCGCGCTCTCGGCACTCGGGCGCGGCGACCACGAGCTCGCCGACGAGGTGATCGCGTTCGACGACGACGTCGACTCCTGCTACCTGGCGATCGAGGAGGGCATCCAGAACCTGCTCGCCCGCCAGACGCCGGTCGCCACCGACCTCCGCCTCGTCCTCGCGATCCTGCACAACAACCTGCACCTCGAGCGGATGGCCGACCACTGCGTGACGATCGCGAAGCTGATCAAGCTCACGAACGACTTCCCCGGCGAACCGGGGCTGATCGAGGCGTTCGAGGAGATGGGGTCGCGCGCCGAGGAGATGATCCGCGTCGCGATCGACTCCTTCGCGGCACGCGACGTCGCGCCGGGCGGAGACGCTCGTCGAGCTCGACGAGCTGATCGACCGCGCAAACCGCCGCGCCGTCGAGCAGGTGTTCGCGATCGCCGACGACGTCAGATGCGCGCCGGTGGGGCCTGCGGATGCTGATCGTCTCGCGCTCCCTCGAGCGGATCGGCGACCACGCGGTCGACATCGGCGAGCAGACCGTGTACCTGGTCACCGGCGAGTTCCGCGAGTACACCGACTTCTCGCGCCCGAGCCTCGCCGGCGCGTAGCACCGTCGCTATCGGCGCCGGCGCCTGAAGCCGCCCGTCGGTAGATCACTCGATGCTCATCCCGCGAGCTAGCATCAGGCGATGAGAGTCACGTTCCACGAGGAGCTCGAGACGCTCGAGCAGGCGCTGCAGGACCAGGGGCGGCTCGTGCTCCGCTCCGTGCGCGCCGCCGTCAACGCGCTCGTGCGTCGGGACGCGGAGCTCGCCGACGAGGTGATCGGCTTCGACGACCGAGGTCGACGAGGCGTACTTCGCCCTCCAGGAGGCAGTTCAGTCCCTGCTCGCACGGCAGACGCCGGTCGCCTCCGACCTTCGCCTCGTGCTCGCGATGCTCCACATCAACCTCCACCTCGAGCGAATGGCCGACCTCTGCACGACGATCGCGAAGCTGACGAAGCTGGTCCGCGCCACCGAGCCGGACCCGAACGTGATCGCCGGCTTCGAGGAGATGGGCGCGCGGGTCGAGGAGATGATCAAGGTCGCGCTGGCGGCGTTCCGCGTCCGCGACCTCGGGCAGTCCGAGTCCCTCGTCGATCTCGACGAGCTGGTCGACCGCGCGAACCGGCAGACCGTCGAGCACGTGCTGGAGATCGGCGGGGACGTCGACCGGCGCGAATGGGGCCTGCGGATGCTGCTCGTCTCCCGGTGCCTCGAGCGGATGGGCGACCACGCGGTCGACATCGGCGAGCAGACCGCCTACCTCGTCACCGGCGAGTTCCGCGAGTTCACCGACGCCTCTCATCCTGAAGCCCAGGCCCTCGGCTAGGGACGTGGGGGAACCCATGGTTCTCTCACGGGGGAACCCCTGGTTCCCCCGTGTCCCCCCTCCTCTAACGCACGGCGATTCGCACATGCGCTCCGGCGAGAGCGCAGTCTCGCCTCCACGCGCAAAGGGTGGGTTGACCAAACGCCGAAGGATCAATGCGATCGGGCTGCTCGCCACCCTGGTGCTGGCAGGGGCCGCGCCGATAGGCGCGGCCTCGCCGCCGGTCGTCCAGCTCACCTTCACCGGTGACATCGCGATGGTCGCCGGCCCGGTCGAGTCGTACTTCCGGTCGGTGAGCCTCGACCTGACCGGCGACATTGTGCTCGGCAACCTCGAGGGCACGCTGACCGAGCGCGGCTCGTCGAAGTGCAGCGCGGGCAGCACGAGCTGCTTCTCCTTTCGCGCTCCGTCGTCGTACGCGCGGTTCCTGAGGGCCGCCGGGTTCACCGTCGCCAACCTCGCCAACAACCACGCGCTCGACTACGGCGCCGTCGGCCAGGCCGACACGGTCACGGCCGTGCGGAAGGCGGGCCTCTTGACGACCGGCCGGCCGGGCGAGATCGCCTACCTGAACGTTCGCGGGACGCGGATCGCCGTCCTCGGCTTTGCCCCGTACCGCTGGGCTCAGAGCATGCTCGACCTCCGGTCCGCGCAGGCGCTCGTTCGCAAGGCCGACGCGTGGGCGGATCTCGTCGTCGTCACCATGCACGCCGGCGCAGAGGGCGCCGAGCACGGCCATGTGAAGCCCGGGACGGAGTGGTTCCTCGGCGAGAACCGCGGGAACGCCTGGGCCTTCGGGCACGCGGTCGTCCGGGCAGGGGCAGATCTCGTGGTCGGCAGCGGTCCGCACGTCCTGCGCGGCATGGAGTGGTATCGCGGCCGGCTGATCGCCTACTCACTCGGGAACTTCGCCGGGTACCACACGCTCAACACCGAAGGCGTGACCGGTACGAGCGGGATTCTCCAGGTCACGCTCAGCCGAAAGACGGCGTGGGTCGCCGGTCAACTCGTGCCGATCACGCTCGTCCCGGACGGGATCCCACGCCCGGACTCGACGGACGCGGCTGAAGGCCTCGTGCGAACGCTCTCCCGGGCCGACTTCGGCAAGCGGGCGATGTCGGTCTCACCAGCGGGCGTCCTCCGCCCTCCGTCCTAACTAACAGAACCTTTACGGCCGACCGGCTTCGACTTGGCGGCCGCCGGGCATCCCGTTCCCGAGAGGCAGAGCGCCACGGCTCGAAGAGAGTCGCGGCGCGACAACGAAAAGGGGGGGCATGAAGAAGCTGATCTCGACCTGTGCGGTCGCGGGCTCGCTCGCGTTGGGGGTAGCGGCTGCGGTCGCTTCGTCCTCCGGGCTCTACACGACGTTCGGGAACGCGACGGCAAACGCGGACGGATCGACAACGCTTGTCTCCGACACGAGCGCCGTGAAGGCGTACGGGGGTCTCGATCTTTCCGTCCCGTCCGGGCTGACGGTCGGTGGGCTGACGCAGCTGGCGACCGACTACAACGTCAGCGACGACGACTGCAAGGGCGGCTCGCCGCGCTTTCAGCTCAACGTCGACGGCAAGAACGTCTTCGTCTACATCGGGCCGGCGCCGAGCTTCGCCGGCTGCTCAACGGGTTGGCAGAGCACCGGGAACCTGATCACCTCGGGTGACGCTCGGTTCGACCTGACGCAGTACGGCGGCCCGTTCTACGGGACTTGGGCGAACGTCCAGTCGATGCTGGGGACGCACACGATCGGCGGCATCCAGCTCGTCGTCGACTCCGGCTGGGCGTTCCCGGACGGCGAGCAGACCGTCAGCGTCCGGAACGTCCAGGTGAACGGGACGACGTACGCGCTTGCGGTCGGCCCGCCGAAGTCGAAGAAGGAGTGCAAGAAAGGCGGGTGGAAGTCGTTCAACGACCCGTCGTTCAGGAACCAGGGCCAGTGCGTCGCGTACGTCAACCACCACGACGGCAAGGGCGCTGACGACGAGCATCTGAAGGGCAAGGGCGGCCACGGTCACTCGGGCGAGCACCAGTCCGAGGACTAGCGGGCCTGTCCGTCGCGGAAGGGGCGCCGGAGCGGCGCCCCTCCGCACTCGCATCAGCCGAGCGCTTCCTCCAGGGCGCGCCTGACGAGCACCCGGGCGAGGTGTTCCCGAAACGCCGCGCTCCCGGCGGTGTCGCTCGTCGGGGTCGCCCCTTCGGCTGCCCGTTCCGCAGCCGAAGCCGGATCCGCTCCGCCCGCGAGTGCCTCCTCCACCCCGGCCGCCCGGACCGGCGTCGGCCCCATGTTCGTCAGCGCGACGCGTGCGCCGCCGTCCGCGCGAACGGCGGCGACACCGACGGTCGCCCAGTCCTGCGAGCGGCGGCGGAACTTCAGGTACGACCAGCCGCCGTCGAGCTGCGGGACGCGGATCTCGCAGAGCACGTCCTGCGGGCCGAGCGCGGTGTCGAAGACGCCCCGGAAGAAGTCGGCGGCAGAGACCGCGCGCTCGCCGTCGGGCCCTCGCACGACGAGCTCCGCCTCGAGGGCGAGCAGCACCGCCGGCATGTCCGCCGCGGGGTCGCCGTGCGCGACCGATCCGCCGATCGTCCCCCGGTGACGAACCTGCGGGTCGCCGATCAGCGACGCGGTGTGGGCGACGATCCCGCAGCGGTTTCGCAGCAGCTGGTCGCCGGCGAGGTCGTGGTGACGGGTGAGGGCGCCGATCGCGATTCGATCGCCGTCCTCGCGGACGTACGAGTGCGATCCGAGCCGCCCGACGTCGACCAGCAGGGACGGCCGGGCCACCCGCAGCCGCATCAACGGCAAGAGCGAATGGCCGCCGGCGATCAGCTTCGCGCCGTCGCTCGAGGCGAGCAGCTCGACCGCGTGGTCGACCGACTCGGCGACTTCGTATTCGAAGGCGGCGGGGATCATCGGGCCGCCTCGATCGCGCGCCACACGCGTTCCGGGGTCGCGGGCATCGCCACGTCGGCGACTCCGTACGGCTGCAGCGCATCGACAACCGCGTTCATCACCGCCGCAGGAGAGGCGATCGCGCCCGTCTCGCCCACCCCCTTGACGCCGAGCGGATTGGTCGGGCTCGGAGTCTCCGTGCGATCGAGCTCGAACGACGGCAGCTCGGCGGCGGACGGGACGAGGTAGCTGGCGAGGTTCCCCGTGACGAGGTTGCCGTCCTCGTCGTACACCGCTTCCTCGAACAACGCCTGGGCGACCCCTTGCGCGATCCCGCCGTGCACCTGGCCGTCGACGATCATCGGGTTGATCACGGTGCCGAGGTCGTCGACCGCGACATACCGGACGAGGTCGACGGCGCCGGTCTCTGTGTCGACCTGCACCACCGCCACATGCGCTCCCGACGGCCAGCTGAAGTTCGGCGGGTCGTAGACGTGGGTCGCCTCGAGCCCGGGCTCGAGCCCGTCGGGAAGGTTGTGCGCGGTCCAGGCGGCGAGGGCGGCGTCCGGGATGGACATGCCTCGGTCGGGGCTGCCCTTCACGGAGAATCGGCCCTCCGCGAACTCGAGATCTTCCTCGGCCGCCTCGAGCTGGTGGGCGACGATCGTCCGCGCCTTGTCGATCACCTTGTCGGCCGCGTGGTACAGCGCGACACCCCCGACAGCGAGGCTGCGGCTGCCGTAGGTGTCCATCCCGAGCGGCACGATCGCCGTGTCTCCATGCAGAACCTCGACGGCGTCGACCGCGACCCCGAGCCGGTCGGCGACGATCTGCGACCACGTCGTCACATGCCCCTGACCGTGAGGCGACGTCCCGGTCAGCACCTGCACCGCTCCGGTCGGCAGGCAGCGGATCGTAGCGCTGTCCCAGCCGCCGGCCGCGTACCGGAGCGCGTGGAGGATCCGCGACGGCGCGAGCCCGCACATCTCGACGTAGGTCGACAGCCCGATCCCGAGCTGCTTCGCCTCCCCGCGCGCCCGGCGGGCGACCTGGTCTGCCCGAAGCTCGTCGTAGCCGGCGAGGTCGAGCGCTCGGTCGAGGGCGGCGTCGTAGTCGCCGGAGTCGATCGTCAGACCCGCGGCGATCGTCGCCGGAAACTCGCGGATGAAGTTCTGCCGGCGAAGCTCCGCCGGGTCCTTGCCGAGCCGGCGCGCAAGGGCGTCGACCGCTCGCTCGATCGCGTACGTCGCCTCGGGACGGCCCGCGCCCCGATAGGCGTCGGTCGGCGTCGTGTGGGTGAAGACGCCCGTGCAGACGAAGTCGTAGGCCTCGAGGTCGTAGCACCCGCCGTACAGCCAGGCGCCGAGGAGCGGGATCCCGGGTGTGACCAGCTGGAGGTAGGCACCCATCGCGGCTGTCAGCCGCGTGCGGACGGCGGTGATCTTCCCCTCGGCGGTGGCCGCGAGCTCGATCTCCTGGATCACGTCGCGGCCGTGGATCGTCGCCTGGTAGTTCTCCGTACGCTCCTCGACCCACTTGACCGGCAAGCCGAGCTTGCGGGCGAGCGCAACCGCGAGCTGCTCCTCCGCGTAGACGTTCAGCTTCGAGCCGAAGCCCCCACCGACGTCGGGCGCGATCACGCGCAGCTTGGCCTCGGGGATCCCGAGCGTCATCGCCAGCAGGACGCGGAGGATGTGCGGGATCTGCGTCGCCGACCACACGGTGTACTCGCCCTGGGCGGGCACCGGCTGGACGAGGACACCCCTGGGCTCGATCGCGGTCGGGATCAGGCGGTTCTGGCGGTATCGCTCGGAGACCGTGACTTCCGCGTCCGCGAACGCCTGCTCGACGTCCCCGCTGGACAGCTTCCACTCGTAGCAGCGGTTCGTCCCGAACTCGTCGTGGACGAGCGGCGCGTCGCCCGCGAGCGCCTGCCCGACGTCCGTGACCGCGGTCAGGGGCTCGTACTCGACCTGGACGAGCTCGGCGGCGTCCTTGGCGATCGCCCGGCTCTCGGCGACGACGACCGCGACCGCGTCGCCCGCGTAACGCGCCTTGTCTCGGGCAACCGGCCAGTGCGTCGGCAGGTTGATGTCCTCGGTGACCGGCCACGCGCACGGCAGCCCGGCGGCGATGTCGCCGGCGAGGTCCTCGCCCGAATACGCCGCGACGACTCCCTCGGCGGCGAGCGCCCCGGAGACGTCGACGCTCGCGATGCGAGCATGCGCGTACGGGCTGCGGACGAGCGCCATCCACACCATGCCGGGAACGGTCAGGTCGTCGACGTAGCGTGCCTGCCCGGTGAGGAGCTCGGGATCTTCCTTCCGCGGGACTGAGGTGCCGACGGCGGCCATCTCAGACTCCCGCCGCCGCCTGCACGGCCTTGACGATGTTGTGGTATCCGGTGCACCGGCAGAGGTTGCCCTCGAGGCCGAGCCGGATCTCCTCCTCGCTCGGGCTCGGCTGCTCCCGCAGCAGGCTGACCGCAGCGAGCACCATCCCCGGCGTGCAGTAGCCGCACTGCAGCGCGTGGTGCTCGTGGAATGCCTGCTGGACGGGATGCAGCTCGCCGCCCGAGGCGAGCCCCTCGATCGTCGTCACCTCTCTGCCGTCGGCCTGAACTGCGAGCACGGTGCACGACTTGACCGACTCGCCGTCGAGCAGCACCGTGCACGCGCCGCACGACGACGTGTCGCAGCCGACGTTCGTCCCTGTCAGCCCGAGCTGCTCGCGCAGGAAGTAGACGAGAAGCTGCCGCGGCTCGACCTCCGCATCTCGCTGCTCACCGTTGACGGTCACAGAGATCCCTCTCACGCCGCCTCCTTCGTCGGGTGGGGCGCGAGCATAACTGCTTCACGCGTCGCGAGACATTGACAAACGTCGATGGATGATGTATTGATGTTTGTCGATGTCTACGTTGCCGGTGATCTCCTGTTGCCGCCCACTCTCCGCGCCCGCGCTGTCGAGTGACGAGGTGGAAGCGACCGCCCGCGTCTTCAAGGCGCTCGGCGATCCGGCTCGGGTGAGGATCCTGAACCTGCTGGCGACCACCGACGGGCCGGTGTGCGTGTGCAACCTGACCGAGCCGCTCGGACTGTCGCAGCCGACGGTCAGTCACCACATGAAGAAGCTGGCCGATGCCGGTCTCCTCACCCGCGAGCAGCGTGGCGTCTGGGCCTACTACTCGCTCGACCCGGAGGCGGTCGCGCAGCTGCGCGCCGTCGTCGAGCTCGGAACGGGAGGACGACATGAACGACCAGCTGCGTGAGCAGGTCCGCGAGCACTATGCCGCTGCGGCGAAGGGCGGCGGCTGCGGCTGCGCCCCCGAGCACTACGGCGACGAGGCGCCCGGCGACATCCTCAGCCTCGGCTGCGGAAACCCGACGGCCGTCGCCGAGCTGCGCGAGGGCGAGACGGTCCTCGATCTCGGCTCCGGCGCCGGGCTCGACGTAATCCTCTCGGCGAGGCGCGTGGGACCGAAGGGAACCGCCTGGGGCCTGGACATGACCGAGGAGATGCTCGCGCTCGCGCGCGAGAACGCGACGAAGGCCGGCGTCGGCAACGCGCACTTCCTCAAGGGCAACATCGAGGACGTCCCGCTGCCCGCCGAGAGCGTCGACGTGGTGATCTCGAACTGCGTGATCAACCTCTCCACCGACAAGCCCGCCGTCTTCCGGGAGCTCGCCCGGGTGCTCAAGCCGGGCGGCAGGCTCGGCGTGAGCGACATCGTCGCCGAGGACCGCCTCACGCCGGCCGAGCGGGCCGAGCGCGGCAACTACGTCGGCTGCGTCGCCGGTGCGCTCTCGAAGGACGAGTACGAGCGGCTGCTCGGCGACGCCGGCTTCGAGAACGTATCGGTCGAGTTCCTGTACGAGGCAGGCGACGGAATCCACGGCGCAACCGTGAAGGCGACGAAGCCGATCGGGACCGAGGCAAAGGCCGAGCCGAAGGCCCTCCCCCTCGTGGGCGCCCGCTCGGGCTGCTGCTGAAGGCGACTGCGGCGGCCTTACCGCCGCGCCGAGGTCAGCACCTTGAACCGGCCGACGCCACGGATCGAGGCGTCGAGGAGCTCGACCGGGTGGAGTGCGCCCAGGCGGTGGCCGGAGCGACGCAGGTAGGTCGAGACCTGCACGAGGCAGCCGGGGTTCGCCGCCGCGTAGACGTCCGCACCGGTCGCGGCGACGTTCGCCGCCTTCCGTTCACCGAGCTCACGGGCCGGCCCGGGCTGGGTCAGGTTGTAGATCCCCGCGCTGCCGCAACAGATCGCCTGCTCGGCCGGTTCGAGGAGCTCGAGCTCGGGAATCGAGCGCAGGAGCGCACGAGGCGCGTCGCGGATCCCCTGGGCATGGCCGAGGTGGCAGGCGTCCTGGTAGGCGACCCTCAGGCGCAGCGGCTGCCGCCTCGCCCTCGGGCCGAGCTCCGCGAGCAGCTCGTTGACGTCGACCACGCGGATGCCGAGCTCGGCATCCTTCAGGTGCGACCCGCAGCCGGCGGCGTTGACGACCAGCGCGTCCAGCCCCGCGAACAGCTCGCCGAGCCGCTCGGCCCGGCGCCGCCCGTCCGCGAAGCGCCCGGCGTGGAGGTGCAGCGCACCGCAGCACTCCTGACCCCGCGGGACGACGACCTCGCACCCTTCCGCCGCGAGCACTCGTGCCGTCGCCGTGTTTACGCTGCCGAAGACGACGCGCTGGACGCAGCCGAGCAGCAGGCCGACGCGTGCGCGCCGGGCTCCGACCGCCGGCGTCACCTCGGGCGGAAGGTCGGCAGATCGCCACGGAGGCTTCAGCGCCGCGAAGGGCCCGAGCCTGCCGGGCAGGCGAGGCGGAGTAAGGGCCAGCGCGAGCCGTAGCCTGCGCGGGTGCGGCACGGCGGCGAAGACGAGCGCGCGCTGGAGGCGCTCGCCGAGCGGTCGCTCGTGTCGCTCCTCGACGAAGGCACGCGTCTGCTCGATCAGCCGGCCGTACTGCACGCCCGACGGGCAGGAGGTCACGCAGGCCATGCACCCGAGGCAGCGGTCGAAGTGCTGGACCGTCGTCGCCGAGAGCGGGACGGAGCCGTCCGCGAGCCCGCCCATCAGGTAGATGCGACCGCGCGGAGAGTCCATCTCCTCCTGCCAGAGCGGCCCGTAGGTCGGGCAGGTCGGCAGGCAGAACCCGCAGTGGACGCAGTCCGAGATCAGTGCCGGATCGATCACACGAAGACGCCCTGCGGGTCGAACGCCTCTCTGACGCGTTCGGCGAGCGCGAGCTCGACGGGATCACGCGCGTCCGGGACCGGCGCGGGGACGTAGGCGACGCCGGCCGAGACCCGGACGACTGCCTCGTCGAGGCCCGCGAGCGCCTCGGCGAGCCGGCCCGGCGCGAACAGCCGCCTGCCGCGGCATTGCTGCTGACGCTCCGACGCCTCGTTCCAGATCGCGCCCTCATCCTCCACTCCGCCGACGAGCGCCTGCGCGCTCTCGAACTGCTCGTCCACGGCACGCTGAGCACCCTCGAACAGGATTGCGAGCCGCCCCGGCCAGATCACGTCGACCGCGGACGGCGCGAGCGGCGCGCGCAGGATCGCCCTCGCCTTCGCCCCCGCAACCGGTGCCGATTCGACCGGCGTGACCAGCGTCCGCGTCGCCGCAGGACGGGGATGCAGCCTGAGCGCCACGCGGACGATCAGGCCGAATCTTCCCTCAGAGCCGCAGAGCAGCTTGCCGAGGTCGTAACCGGCGACGTTCTTGACGACCTTGCCGCCCGAGCTCGCGATCGTGCCGTCGCCGAGGACGATCGTGACCCCGATGACGAGGTCGCGGGCGGTGCCGTAGCGATGCCGCCGCGGCCCGGACCGGTTCGCGGCCACGCAGGCGCCGATCGTCGGATCGCCCGGGGGGTCGAGGGCGAGCATCTGACCCGATTCGGCAAGCCGTTCGTCCAGCTCGCGGACGCGGATGCCGGCCTCGACGATCGCGGTCAGATCGCCGGCTTCGTGCTCGAGCACGCGGTCGAGGCGCGCGGTCGAGAGGACGACATCGCCCCCTTCGCGGTCGATCGAGACCCGGCTCCCCTCTGCCGAGGCGCGCGCGAGCACGTCGGCCGCCTCGTGGACGCTCTGGATCTCAGAAACGCTCGGCAAGCCCGGCCTTCTCGAGGGGGTGGGCCCGATACGGGCCGGGCACCTCGCCGCAGAGCCGGGGCGTCGGCAGCACCTTGCCCGGGTTGCAGAGGCCGGCCGGGTCGAACGCCCGACGGACCCGCCCCATCACCGCGAGGTCGTCTGACCCGAAGAGCAGCGGCATGGAGCAGACCTTGTCGATGCCGATTCCGTGCTCGCCAGTGAGCGAGCCACCGGCCTCGATGCAGGCCTCGAGGATCGCCTCTGCCAGGTCCTTTGCGCGCTCCGCCTGGCCTTCGACCCGTCCGTCGTAGAGGACGAGCGGGTGCAGGTTCCCGTCGCCCGCGTGGAAGACGTTGCCCACCCGCAACCCGTACTCGCCCTCCAGCTCGGCGATCCGCCTGAGCACCTCGGGGAGCTTCGTCCTCGGGACCACCCCATCCTGGACGTAGTAGTCGTTGGCGACGCGCCCCATCGCCGCAAAGGCAGACTTGCGTCCCTTCCAGAGCAATGCACGCTCGTGGTCGTCCGCGGCCACGCGGATCTCCCAGGCGCCGTGCCCGGCGAGGATCGACTCGACCGCGGCGAGGTCCTCCTCGACCTGCGGCCGTGCTCCGTCGAGCTCGACGAGCAGCAGCGCGTTCGCGTCCGGGTAGCCAGGGTGGACGGCGGCCTCGGCCGCTTCGATCGTCAGCCGGTCCATCATCTCGATCGCGGCCGGGAGGATCCCCGCCGCGACGATGCCCGAGACCGCACCGCCGGCCGCGTCGGTGGAGTCGAACGCGGCGAGCACCGTGCGGACGCATTCGGGCCGGGGCAGGACGCGCAGCGTGATCTCGGTCGCGATTCCGAGCGTCCCTTCCGAGCCGACGAAGACGCCCAGCAGGTCGGGGCCGGGCGACTCGAGCGACGCACCGCCGAGCCGGACGGCCTCGCCGTCGGGAAGGACGACGACGAGCCCCGTAACGTGGTTGACGGTGAATCCGTACTTCAGGCAGTGCGCGCCGCCGGAGTTCTCGGCGACGTTGCCGCCGATCGTGCACACCTGCTGGCTCGACGGATCCGGGGCGTAGTACAGGCGCTCGCCGATCACCGCCTCCGTCACCTGCAAGTTGGTCACGCCGGGCTGGACCACGACCCGCTCGCTGTCCAGGTCGACGTCGAGGATCCGATTCATGCGCGCAAGGCCGATCAGCACCCCCTCTGCGTGCGGCAGCGCCCCGCCGGAGAGCCCCGTCCCGGCGCCCCGGGCCACGAACGGAGCGCCGGCAGCCTGGCAGGCTCGAACGACCGCCTGCACCTGCTCCGTCGTCTCCGGCAGGACGACGAGCGCCGGGACGACTCGGTGGCCGGTCAGGCCGTCGCACTCGTACGTCTTCAACTGCTCCGGCCGGTCGATCACCGCCCCGGCGGGCAGCAGCCGCCTCAGATCGCCTGCGAGCGCCATTCTGTCAATCTATCGCCCTTGCCTGCGTCACTCCCAGCCGGTGTCGAGCTGCGCGGCGACCGCGTCGACGACGGAATCCTCTCCGGCGAGGCGCTCGCCTTCGTCGCCGACCTCCAGCGTGCCTTCGGGGGCCGGCGCGAGGAGCTGCTCGCTGCCCGGGCGTCGCGCCAGGAGCGGCTCCTGGCTGGCGAGCTCCCGGACTTCCTCGCGGAGACGAGCAGCGCTCGCGAGGACGAGTCGTGGCGGGTCGCGGAGGCCCCGCCCGACCTGCAGGACCGCCGCGTCGAGATCACGGGGCCGACCGACCGGAAGATGGTGATCAACGCGCTCAACTCCGGCGCGCGCGTGTTCATGGCCGACTTCGAGGACGCGAACTCGCCGACGTGGCCGAACCTCGTCGAAGGGCAGCGCAACCTGATCGACGCGATCGAGCGGACGATCACGCTCGAGACGCCGGAGAAGAGCTACAGCCTGGACGACGAGGTCGCGACGCTGCTCGTGCGCCCGCGCGGCTGGCATCTTCCCGAGCGCCACCTGCTCGTGGACGGGGAGCCCGTCTCGGGCAGCCTCTTCGACTTCGGCCTGTACATGTTTCACTCCGCCCGCCGGGCGCTCGACCGCGGCAGTGGCCCCTACTTCTACCTCCCGAAACTCGAGAGCCACCTGGAGGCGCGACTCTGGAACGACGTGTTCCTGCATGCGCAGGATGCGCTCGGGATGCCGCGCGGCACGATCCGCGCGACCGTCCTGATCGAGACGATCCTCGCCGCGTTCGAGATGGAGGAGATCCTCTACGAGCTGCGCGAGCACTCGGGCGGGCTGAACGCCGGCCGCTGGGACTACATCTTCAGCGTGATCAAGAAGTTCCGGCACCGGGACGACTTCGTCCTGCCCGATCGCTCGGCGGTGACGATGACGGTGCCGTTCATGCGCGCGTACACCGAGCTGCTCGTGAAGACGTGCCACAAGCGCGGAGCGTTCGCGATCGGGGGGATGGCCGCCTTCATCCCCAGCCGCCGCGACGCCGAGGTGAACGAGACGGCGCTCGCGCGGGTGCGCGAGGACAAGACCCGCGAGGCGGGAGACGGCTTCGACGGGACCTGGGTCGCCCATCCGGATCTCGTCCCCACGGCCCAGGCCGAGTTCGACCGGGTCTTCGGCGGGCGGCCGAACCAGCTCGATCGGCAGCGTCCGGACGTGACGACGGCGGCGGACGCCCTCCTATCCGTTCCGGACACGCCGGGAGACGTCACCGAGGCCGGGATCCGCCAGAACGTCTCGGTCGGGATCCAGTATCTGGCGTCCTGGCTGAACGGGAGCGGAGCGGCGGCGATCTTCAACCTGATGGAGGACGTCGCCACCGCCGAGATCTCGCGCTCGCAGCTCTGGCAATGGGTGCACCACGGACGGGTCGAGCGCGAGCGGGTGCTGGAGATCGCCGACGAGGAGGTCGCCTCGCTGCCCGCTTACGACCGGCTCGACGAGGCGCGATCCGTGTTCGAGCGGGTGGCGCTCGCGGACGACTTCGTCGAGTTCCTGACGCTGCCGGCGTACGAACTGCTCTAGATGGTTGACCGGTGATGCCCGTCGATCCGGGGATGGCTGAGACCAAGCCGGGCGCCGCGATCATGCGCCGTTCGTAGCAGAGGCTACGGGCGGCGCACGAGCGTGGTGATCCGGCGCCGTGTCTCAGCCACCATCCGCGCGACGTGGAATTGCCAGTCAACCATCTAGCCCGAGCTCCCCGTCGAGGCGCAGGCGGGGGCGCCGAGCTGCTTCGCCACGGCGTCGCTCTCCTTCTGGAGCGGGTCGATCTGCGCGCCCAGTTGCGCCAGCTTCGTCAGGTCGTTGGCCTTCGCAGCGACGATCAGCTTCGAGATCAGGTCGCGCTCCTGGTCGCCGAGCGAGACGAACTTGTTCGCCTGGTCCGAGATCTCACCGGGTGCCTTCAGCTTCCTCGCCTGCCCGAGAGCGGACTCGAGCGCGGCGAGCAGCTGCGGCCCCTTCTCGCCCAGCTCCGCCGGGCTCTGCGGGGTGCCGATCTCCTTCTGCTTTGCGTTCAGGTCGGTGCAGATCTGGTTCAGCTTCGAGCCGTATTCCTCCTTGCTCAGTCCCTTGCTCCCTCCCCCGCCGCCACAGCCTGCGACGACCAGAGCGACCAGCAGCGCGGCACCGATCGCAGCTCTCCTCATCACCTGCCTCCTCGTCGTGAACGTCAGCACGCTGCCCGAGTCTACGATGCCGGGGTGGATACCTGGCTCGCGGTGGCCAGCCGGCGAGAGGTGCGGCGCTACGCGGATCGTCCGCTTCCGGACGATGTCGTGCGGCGGATCCTCGACGCCGGACGCCTTGCGGGCAGCGCCAGGAACCGCCAGCCGTGGCGGTTCCTGCTGGTCGAGGACGCGACGGCGCGCGCACGGCTCGCCGACGCGGTGTACGAGCCGGACAACGTTCGCGGCGCGAAGCTCGTCGTCGCGGTCGTCGGGAAGGGCGGTTTCGACACCGGTCGCGCGGCGCAGAACATGCTGCTCGTCGCCTGGGACGACGGGGTCGGCTCGTGCCCGAACGGCCTCCGTGACCCGGAGGCAGCGAAGGAGGCGCTGGAGCTCGGGCCCGACGACGAGATCGCGATCGTGCTGACGTTCGGCTACCCGGCGAAGGAGCCCGACCCGTTCCGGCGTACGCCGGAAGAGTGGAGCGCGCTGGCGAACCGGAAGCCGCTGGACGAGCTCGTCACCCGCCTCTAGCCATCCGCGTCAGCGGATGGCTAGGACGAGCTTGCCGAAGTGCTCGCCCGCCTTCATCCGGTCGTGGGCAGCTTCGGCCTCGGCCAGCGGCCGCACGCTGTCGATCACCGGCCGCCACGTGCCTTCCTCGACCATGCGCAGCATCCCGACGAAATCGCGAGCGGAGCCCATCGTCGTCCCGAGGATCGACTGCCAGCCGAGGTAGAGGGCACGCACGTCGAGGGTCACCTCGGGTCCGCCGGTGCCGCCGAAGACGACGAGCCGGCCGCCCCGCCGCAACGTGCGGAGGGAGTCGCGCCAGGTCGTACCGACCGAGTCGAGCACGAGGTCGACGGGCCCGACGGCCTCCGCCCAGCCGTCCTCGGTGTACAGCACGCCGCCGTCGGCGCCAAGCTCCTTTGCCCGTTCGATCTTGTCCTGGGACGAGGAGGTGACGAGAACGCGTGCGCCCGCCTGCGCCGCCAGCTGGACGGCGAACGTGGAGACGCCGCTGCCGGCGCCGAGAACGAGCACCGTCTCCGATCCGTGCAGGCGCCCGACCGCGAACAGCGCGCGCCAGGCGGTGAGGGCTGCGAGCGGGAACGCAGCCGCCTCTTCCCACGAGAAGCGCGCCGGCTTCGGGAAGACGTTCTCGGCCGGCACCTTCGTCAGCTCGGCGTACGTGCCGTCATCGGGCCCGCCGAAGATGCGCCAGTCGGGCCCGGCGGCGTCCTCGCGGTCGCCCCAGCCGAGCCCGGGATAGATCACGACCTCCTCGCCGGTGTCCTGCCGAATGCCGGCTCCGTCCGACCCGGGGATCACGGGCAGCTCGAACTGGTAGGCGGGTCCCGGCGGATTCCGCACGAGCAGGTCGCGCCGGTTGACCGCGGCCGCCTTCAGCTCGACGACGACCTCGCCGGGGCCGGCGACCGGATCGTCGAACTCCTCGTAGGAGAGCGCGCCGCCTTCGCGAACGACGACCGCCTTCATCGGTCGGCCCCCGACCGATGAAGGTGGAGGGGGCTGGGGGGAACCGGGAGGTTCCCCCGTAGAAATCGGCCTCTAGAAGAAGGGGGCTCGTGGGGGAAACCTGGTTTCCCCCACGGGAGCGAGCCGAAGGCGAGCGACTTCATCGGAGCGAGCTCCAGGGCTCTTCGCCGGACACGTCGACCGCGACGTACCCGCCGTCGCCGACCGCCGGTGCGAGCACGACCTGCAGCTCGGCGGGCTCGGAGAAGTCGTTGTAGGAGCCGTGCACCACGTCCTTGTCGATGTAGACGGAGTCGCCGGGGCCGAGCTCGACGGACTCGCTCTCCAGGAACTGGTTCACCCGGCCCGACTTGATCACGATCATCTCGTCCTGGTCGGGATGCTTGTGGAAGGCGTGGTGGAAGCCAGGATCGAGCCGCACGTCCATGACCACGAACGAGTCGCACCCGGTCCCCGGCGGCGCGCAGCGCATTCCGGCGCTGCCCCATTCAAACGTCTCCACCGGCACCTCGCCCGCCATCACGAATCGACTCACCGCCGTCTCCTTTACGCCGTGACGCCGGGCAAAGCCCGCCGTCACGCTCTGCCGATTTTACCGATCGACTTGAACCGTTTCATATTCTCCGTCATCGCCACCTCGGTCGGCAGCCGCTCCATGCTGGAGGCGCCGAAGAACCCGACGACACCCGTTGTTCGCTCGAGGACGTAGGCGGCGTCCTCCGGCTCGGCGATCGGACCGCCGTGGCAGAGGACGATCACGTCGGGCCTTGCCTCGACCGCGGCGTCGCGCATCGCCTGGATCAGCTCGACCGACTCGTCGAGGGTCTTCGCGGTCTCTGCCCCGATCGCGCCGCCCGTCGTCAGCCCCATGTGCGGAACGAGCACGTCGGCGCCCGCCTCGGCCATCGCGCGGGCGTCGTCGGGCGTGAACACGTACGGCGCGGTCAGCAGGCCGAGCTCGCTCGCCGCCCGGACCATCTCCACCTCGAGCGCGTAGCCCATCCCGGTCTCTTCGAGGTTCTGCCGGAACGTCCCGTCGATCAGGCCGACGGTGGGGAAGTTCTGGACGCCGGAGAAGCCGATCTCCTTCAGCTGGCGCAGGAACACCGGCATCAGCCGGAACGGGTCCGTGCCGCAGACCCCGGCGAGAACGGGCGTCTCCTTCACGACCGGGAGCACCTCGGCCGCCATCTCGACGACGATCGCGTTCGCGTCGCCGTAGGGCATCAGGCCGGCGAGCGAGCCCCGACCGGCCATCCGGTAGCGGCCCGAGTTGTAGATGATGATCAGGTCGCAGCCGCCGGCCTCGGCGCATTTCGCCGAGAGCCCGGTGCCGGCGCCCGCGCCGATGATCGGCTTCCCCTGCTCGATCTGCGCTCGAAGCCGGGCGAGCGCCTCCTGTCTCGTCATCCCGCCGCCTTGTCGTCGCTGATCAGGTCGTGGAGCCGGTTCGCCATCGCCTCGGCGAACGCGGGGTCGTTCACGTCCGTATCGAGCTCGTGCAGCTCGACGTTCGGCCCGAGCCCCTCACGGAGCGCGCCGAACAGCGCCTCGTCCGCCTCGCTGTCATGGAACGGCTGCCCCTCGGTTGCGATCATCGAGACGCCCCGCAGCGGCACGTACAGCGCCGTCGGACCGGTGGCGGCGCTCAGCTTGAGTGCGATCTGGCGCCCGAGCTCGGCGCACTCGGCGGGGGTCGTCCGCATCAGGGTGACCGTCGGATTGTGAACGTAGATGTTGCGGCCCTCGAACTGCGGCGGAACGGTCTCTCTCGGGCCGAAGTTGACCATGTCGAGCGCGCCGAGCGAGACGACCTGCGGCAGGCCGAGCTGCCCCGCCGCCTCCAGCCGGTCCGGCCCGGCGGAGAGCACGCCCCCGACCAGCTCGTCGGCGAGCTCGGTGGTGGTGATGTCGAGCACCCCCGCCAGGAAGCCGCCCCGCGCCAGCGCCTCCATCGACTGGCCGCCGGTGCCGGTGGCGTGGAAGACGAGCACCTCGTAGCCGAGCTCCTCGAGCCGCTCGCGGGCGCGGGTGACGCTCGGCGTGGTGACGCCGAACATCGTCGCACCAACCAGGGGCTTGCCCTCCCCGCTCTCGGCGACGGCCACTTTCGCCATGCCGGCGATCGCGCCGGCCGCATTGGCGAGGATGCGCTCCGAGATCCGGTTCAGGCCGGAGATGTCGACGACCGAGTAGGTCATCGTCACGTCCGTCGCGCCCACGTAGGGGCGCGTGTCGCCCGAGGCGAGCGTCGAGACGATCAGCTTCGGGACGCCGACCGGCAGCGTCCGCATCGCCTGAGCGGCGATCGAGGAGTTGCCCGACCCGCCGACGGAGAGGATCCCGTCCAGCCGACCGTCTGCGTGCAGCCGGCGCACGACCTCGGCGGCGCCCCGGCCCATTGCGTCGACGGCGGCGCCGCGGTCGCCCGCGTCTCGGAGGACGGTTACATCCGCCCCCGCCGCAGCCGCGACCTCCTCCTGCCCGACGTCGGCCTGCGCCAGCGGATCGAAGATCCCTGCGTCCACGAGCACCACGTCCACTCCCTGCTCGCGCAACCGGGCGCGGAGGTACTCGTACTCGATCCCCTTCGTGTCGAGCGTGCCGAGCAGGACGACAGTCGCCATGGGCGCCGATCCTACTCCGGGACGACCGGCCGCCAGACCGGGTTCGAGTCGTTCGTCCCGGAGGTCAGCTTCTTCTCCGCCCCGTGGTCGTCGACCCAGACCTGGCCGTCGCGCGAGAAGCCGAGCCGGCCGTCGGGCGTCCACGACGGCTGGATCACGTCCACGACGGATTCCGTGACCTGACGAAGCCCGGTTCCGTCCGCGCCGATCGTGTAGGCCTCGAAGTGCCCGAGTCTCGCATTGCTCTGGAATGCGATCCGCTTGCCGTCGGGGGACCAGGCCGGGAGCGCGCTGACCTGCCCCAGCTTGGTCAGCCGGCGAATCGCAGTGCCGTCCGCGCGCATCAGATACAGCTCGCGGACCGACGAACCGGGATTCCGGTAGTCGTAGGCGATCCACCGCCCGTCGGGGGACCAGGCCGGATCAGCGGCGCTTCCGAGCCCGCGCCCGACCCGACGAGCCGCGCCGCCGGTCGCCGGGATCACGAACAGCGCCCCCTCCCGGGCGAACACGATGCGCTTGCCGTCCGCAGACCAGCTCGGATGGTCGTCGTTCTGGTTGCTGCTCGTCAGCGGCCGCGTGCCGGTTCCGTCCGCGTCCATCGCGTAGACGTGCGAGGTCCCCCCGCGCAGGCTCGCGAACGCGATCGACCGCCCATCGGGCGACCAGGCCGGCTCGACCTGGAAGAACAGCCCTGCGTTGGTCGTCGCGTCGCCCTTCTCCTTCGTCAGCCGCCGAACGTGCTTGCCGTTCGCGTCGGCGCCGAAGATCGCGTAGTCGCCGTCCTTCGTGCTGACGAGCAGGAGCCCGGGAGGGCCCTTCGGAGCAGAGCCGCCGCACCCGGCGAGCACCCCGCCGAGGGCGAGCAGCGCGAGCAGGCGGCGAGGAACCGTCATTCGACCGGCCGACTAGCGGGAGACCGGCTCGACGCCGAGGTACCGCCGTTGGAGCTCCGGATCGCCCGAGAGCGCAGAGGCGGTCGTCTCGGTGGCGATCTCGCCGCCGACCATGACCAGCTGCCGCTCCGCGATCGAGGTGGCGACTCCGAGGTTCTGCTCGATCAGCAGGATGCGCAGGCCCTCCCGCTCCAGCATGCGGAACGTCTCGACGAGCATCTCGATGATCGTCGGTGCCAGGCCCTCGGAGGGCTCGTCCATGATCAGGAGCTTCGGATTCGTGACCAGCGCGCGCCCGATCGCCAGCATCTGCTGCTCGCCCCCGGAGAGCTGCGCGCCGCCGTTTCGCTTTCGCTCGGCCAGGCGCGGGAAGAGCTGGTAGACGCGATCGACGGTCCAGCGCGAATTGCCGTTTCTGCGCGCGACCATCCGGAGGTGCTCGTCCACGCTCAGCGACGGGAAGAGCCTCCGCCCCTGCGGGACGTAGCCGACCCCGAGCGCCGCGATCCTGTGCGAGCCGAGCCCCAGCAGCTCCTTGCCCTCGAAGCGTACGGACCCCGTTGCGCGCGGTGGGTTGATCCCCATGATCGCCGCGCACAGCGTCGTCTTGCCCATCCCGTTGCGGCCGACGATCGCAACCGCCTGCTCGCCGAGCTCGAACGAGACGTCCTGGAGAACGTGAGCACTGCCGTAGTACGCGTTCAGCCCTTCGACTGCGAGCAGCGACGAGCTCCTACTCATTGCGATGGCCCCGGCCGAGGTACAGATCGTGCACGAGCTCGTTGGCGCGGATCTCGTCAGGAGTGCCTTCGACGATCACGCGGCCGTCGTGCATCATCGTCACCTGCTCCGCCACCGTCAGCGCCACGTCCATGTCGTGCTCGACCACGACGAGCGTGAGCTCTCTCCCGAGAGCGAGCAGCAGCTCGGTGAGCAGTTGCCGCTCACCTCGCGAAAGGCCGGAGCAGGGCTCGTCGAGCATCATCATCTTCGGTTCGGCGGAGAGAGCGACGGCGAGCGCCACCTGGCGGTACTCGCCGTGCGAGAGCGAGCCGACGAGCTCCGAGAGCTTGTGGTCGATCGCGACGCGCCTCGCCGCCTCGCGTGCGCGCTCGCGCATCTCGGCATCCTTCGGAGCGACCACCGGACGAAGGTGGCCGCCAGCGACGCCGAGGATCGAGAGGTAGATGTTGTCCTCGACGGTCAGACCGCCGAAGAGGCGTGACTGCTGATAGGTGCGGGCGAGCCCCAGCTTCGCCCGGCTCCGCGCGGGCAGCGGCGTGATGTCCCGCCCGAACAGCTCGACGGTGCCCGACGTCGCCGGGAAGTCTCCGCAGATGACGTTGAACAGCGTCGTCTTGCCGGCCCCGTTGGGGCCGAGGATCGCGCGACGCTCGCCCGGTGCGACCTCGAGATCGACCTCGCGCACCGCGTGAAGGCCGCCGAAGCGCCGGCCGACCCCCCGCAAGCGGAGGGCCGGCACGGCGTGTTCGGCTACTGCTGCTTCGCCCAAGCCCCTACTTGATCACCTGGTTCGTGACCTTGCCGTTCGTGACGATCTTGATCTTCCCCTGCCAGGGCGTCTTCACCCGCTTGCACGGGGGCTGTGTGCGTCCGGGCGGCGGGCTCGTCGGCTTGAACAGGCCGCCGAACGACTGGTCGACACTCGGGACGTAGGCGACGACCTGCGGTCCGACCGACCCGTCCTTGTTCTTGACCAGCTGGAGCTGGTACTGGTCCTGGATGGCCTGGCGGCGGGAGTCGAGCCTCACCTTGCCGCCGTTCGACAGCTGGAACGGCCCCTCGATCGACCGCGGCAGCGACGCCTGGAGCTTCGCCCCGAGCGCCCCGCCGGACTTCTGCAGGCCCTGGACCAGGGCCTTCGCGGCCATGTAGTAGTTGTAGACGAAGCCGTCGTCTGCCGGCAGCTTCGGGTACAGCTTGGTCATGAACGCGCGGTACGCGTCCATCTTCGGCGTGTGCACGCCAGGTGCGTTGCCGAACCCGCCGACGTAGGAGCCGACGAGCTTCGGAGCGACGACCTTGTCCGCGCCGAGGAAGCCGAAGAACAGGTTGCCGATCCACTGCTTCGGATCGAGCTTGCCGTAGGCCTGCTCGAACGCCTTCAGCAGGGCCGCGGTGCCCGTTCCGCCGACCGCCGAGAAGTAGCCGTCCACCTGGTTCGGCGGCGGCAGCTGGCGGACGAAGGGTGCGTAGTCGGTGGTGTTCAGAGGCGGGAAGACCCGCTTGACCATGTTGCCGCCGACGGCGCAGTAGTCGGCGATCATGCCGGCCGCGGACGTCCAGCCGAAGCTGTAGTCGTCCATGATGATCGCGGCCTTCTTCCAGCCGAGCTTCTTGTACGCCAGCTCGCCGATGCCCGCGTTCCACTGGGCGCCGTCGCCGTGGTAGCGGAACTCGTTCTTCGGGGCGATCTGCATCGTCGGGTCCTGCGACCCGGCGGTGCCGATGATGAAGGTCTTGTTCAGGTGCGACTTCGCGTAGTTCGCGATCGAGACCGCCTCGTCACCGGACAGCGGACCGATCATGACGTCGGCGTTCAGCTGCTCCATCAGGCGCTTCGTCTCGGTGATCGCCAGCGGAACGGTGTCGTTGCCGCAGCCGTAGCCGACGATCTTGATCTGGGTGTCGCCGACGTGGATGCCGGTCATGCCCGCGGACGGTTTCGCGTGGCTCTTCGTCTTGCCGCCGGCGAACTGCGCGAACGCGCCCTGCGCACCGCCGATGTCGTAGTCGTAGCCGAACGCGAAGGCGCCCTTGCAGTCGGTCATGATCGCGACCTTCACGACCTTGGCGTGCGATGCCGCAAGCGAACTCGATGCCCAGACCGCCACCGCGGCAGCGGCCACGACCAGGACTGCGGCTGTCCTCCAGCTACGCAGAGTGAGTCTCCTCATCTGGTGGTGCCCTCCTCCCTCTCGTTTTCTCGAAGGTGTGCGCGATTCTCGCGCAGGAACGTCATAACTTTCAACCCTGATTCGGAGCCGGCGGCCTCAGCCCGCCGGCTCGATCGCCTCGGGGGCCCGGCCTCGCCGCCACCTGATCGGCCCGCGGGGGCTGAAGATCCAGTCCCAGAGACCCAGCAGGCCGTTGGGCGAGACGACGACGATCGCCAGGAAGATGATCCCGATGATCGTGTTGAAGCTGCCACCGAAGAGCGTCCCTCCGAGCCCGAGCCCCGGGATGTGCGTGTTCGGAGTGATGTAGGTGTTCATCACCGTGAAGGCGAAGGCGCCGATCCACGCGCCCTCGATCCTGATGAGGCCGCCGATCACCGCCATCACGAGCAGGTTGATCGTCTGGGGCAGATCGACGTTGCCGGGCGAGATCTGCCCGCTCCACCAGACGTACAGGATCCCCGACAGCGAGGCGAGGAAGGCGCAGAAGCCGAACGCAAGGGTCCGGTGCAGGGCGACGTTGTAGCCGAGCGAGGCCATGCGGATCGGCTCGTCGCGAACGCCCTGGAGCGACAGCCCGAACGGCGTGCGGACGACGTAGCGGATCAGGACGTACACGCCGATCGCAGTGCCGAGCGCGATGTAGTAGAGACGGTTCGGGTGGCCGAGGATGTCGCCCACCCAGCCGGGGGTGTAGCGGTTGACCCCGCCGATGCCCGAGAAGCCCGAGATCTTCGTCACCGAGCCGAGCGTGAGGTTGGCGATCACCGAGTAGGTGAGCGTGATCATCAGGAAGTAGATGCCAGCGCTCCGCGCGGCGACCGCACCGCCGATCAACCCGATCACGGTGGTGAGCGCGATCGCGACCAGAAGCGCGACCGTCGGATCCCAGCCGAGGTGGAGGCCCTTGGACGTTCCTCCGGGGCCGCCCGTCGTCGCCAGGTTGCCGAGGATCACCCCGGCGATCCCGGCGAGGGCGGTCTGGGCGAGCGAGACCATGCCGCCGTAGGCGGACAGGAAGATCAAGCTGGCGGCGGCAATGCCGTAGAAGAAGGTCGAGATCAGGATCGTGTGCGACCAGTACGTGCTGAAGCCGGTCGCCGGCCACACGATGACCAGGACGAGCGCGGCGATCGCGAGCGCGCGCTCGGCCTGCTGCCTCGGAGGCCAGGTCCGCGGGTTCATCCGGGTCGCCCGAAGAGGCCCTGCGGCCGGAAGGCGAGGACGAGCGCGATGAGCGCGAAGGTGAAGATCGGCGAGTACTGCGTGCAGCAGTCGGATCCGGTCACCGGCAGGTACGAACCGCTGAAGTTGAGGACGAAGGCAAAGAGGATCGCCCCTGCGGCCGCGCCGAAGATCGAGCCCATCCCGCCGACGATCACGACCACGAGTGAGTTGAGCAGCCACTGGCCGTCCTGGCCGGACGCGATGTTCGATTGCGAAGCCCAGACGACGGCCCCGAGCGCGGCGAGCGCCGAACCGACCGCGAACGCGATCGCGAACGTCTTCTGGATGTTGAGTCCGAGCGCCGAGGTCATTTGCTGGTCGTCGACGCCGGCCCGGATGATCATCCCCGTCTTCGTCCGGTAGAGCCAGAGCCAGAGCGCCGCGGCGACGGCGACGCCGATCCCGAGCATGACGAGCCGGGCGAGCGAGTACGAGACGCCTCCGACATGGAGGTTGACGAAGCGGTCGGTCCACCCCGGCCAGGTCAGGTCGACGGCGTTGCCGCCGAAGCGCTGCCCTTGAGAGGTGTTGCGCGGGAAGTGGGCGATGATCTGGTCGGCGATGACCACCGAGACGGCGATCGTGATCAGCGCCTGCCGGAGCTCCTGGCCCTGGTTCCAGCGCAGGAACGCCTGTTGCGTGACCAGGCCGACGACGGCGATGCAGGGCGCAGCGACGACGAGCGGAACGAGCCATTCCCAGGTGTTCACATCGCTCGACTGGAGCGAGAACCCCTGACCCGTCATTCCTTGCTGGACCTCGTACGCGATGTAGCCCGCGAGGAGGTAGAACGCCCCGTGCGCCATGTTGACGATCCGCATCAGCCCGAAGATCAGGGCGAAGCCGCTCGCGACGATGAAGAGCGCTGCGGCAAAGGTGATCGAGTCGAGGACGATCTTCAGGAACGAAGAGGGGTCGTGGACCGCCGAGCCGAAGGTCGTCGTCCTCCAGTTGCTCGCCCCGGAGGCGCCGGGGATCGTGGCGATGAAGAGGACGTAGGCGAAGGCGAAGACGACGGCGCCGCCCACGACGAGCACGGGCAGGCGCCGCCACGTCAGCCACGACCTGACCTCGAGCCGGTCCGGGATCCTCGCCGCGAGCGCGCTCAACCGAATCCGACCGTAACAGGCAGCTATGCGGCTTTCAAACCGGTGCGACGGCGCGCTACGAGTGGTACAGGGTGGCGAGCGCCGCCTCGCCCACCTGCGGTGCCGAGCTCTCGAGCGGCACGAGGTCGGCGAGCGTCTGCGGGGCGAGGGACGTCGCGTCTCGGCAGTCCACCTCGACCAGATTCCCCGCCGGGTCGCGCAGGTACATCTGCACCCACCCGGCCGGGTGACTGCGCACGGGCGTCCCGAACGCGCCGCTGTCGAGGATCCCGAGCTCCTTCGCCCTGGCGTAGACGGCGTCGAAGTCGTCGACGTCGAAGCCCAGGTGGTGATGCACGGTGGGCCGGTCCTCGTCACCGCTCTCGAACAGGTGGAGCTGCTGCTCGCCGATGCGCAGCCAGAGCACCCGGCCCTGCGGAAACCGCGCGGTGGGAAGGCGTTCCGCGCCGAACAGCTGCTCGTAGAAGCGCGCCGACTCCTCGAGGTCGTCGGCGACGATCGAGACGTGGTTGATCCGTGTGGCACGCATGATCCTTGACGGTACAAGACAGCGGTCATAGCCTCAACGGAGACGAGGGAACCCACCGAGGAGGGGGAGCCATGGCGCGCCTGAAGATCCCGTACGAGTCGCTCGACCCGCTGACGATCGGCGCCTCGGGCGACGAGTCGAAGGTGTATCGCGAAGAGCTCGACCTCGAGGTGCCGGAAGGGAACCTCCTCGCCGCGATCTACCCCGACGAGCCCGAGCCGGTCGCCGACGCGACCGAAGCCGCCCGGGCGGCGCTCGAGTCACCGGTCTCGGGACCGAGATTCTCGGAGCTGCTCGGCTCGGCGACGAAGGTCGCCGTCGTGATCGACAACCAGTTCCGGCCGACGCCCCAGTCGCGCCTGCTGCCGGCCGTGCTCGACGCGATCGAAGCCGCCGGGAAGCCGGCCGTGGTCGCGTGCGCGAACGGCAAGGTCTTCCCGATGTCGGAGTCCGACATCGAACAGAAGATCGGCCGCGAGAACCTCTCCCGGATGGAGCAGCTGGGCATCCCCTTCCACCAGAACGAGCCCCGGAACGCCGAGGCGTACACCTACGTCGGCGTCTCCTCTCGCGGCACCCCCGTGTGGCTCCTGACCGCGGTCGCGGAATGCGACCTGAAGATCACGATCGGCCAGGCGCAGTCGAACCACTGGGGGGCGGGCGGCGGCGGCAAGCTGATCCTCCCGGGTGTCGTCTCGGACGAGACGGTCGAGTCGAATCACTGCGCGTTCGTCCCCTCTCCGCAGACGCACTACGGCGCGTACGCGGGCCCGATGCGTTCCGACATCGACGAGGTGGCGACGATGTGCGGTCTCCAGTGCACGATGAACGTCGTCCTCGACACCCGTGGCCGGGTGATCGAGTGCATCTTCGGCTCGCACCCCGACGCGCACCGGCGCGCGATCGAGCGGTTCAACGAGATCTACGCCTACGAGCACCCCGGCACGCAGGCGGACATCGCGATCTGCGGCGTGTTCGCGCCGACCGACCACCTCTTCTTCCACACCGGGTGGGGCTGCATGTCGGCCGACTTCGTGCTCAGGGACGGCGGCACGCTGATCTACACGTCCCCCTCCCCGGGCGTGAACACCGCAGTCGGCGACTTCCCCGGGTTGGCGCTGATGGACCTGATGAAGCCGTACATGCCGCCGACGCCCGAGAACTACCAGCAGGTGCTCCGCGACATCCACGCGCGGACGATCCAGATGTGGGCGGGTTGCATCTGGGTCCCGATCTACGAGGTGATGACGCGCAAGCACCTGAAGCTCGTCACGCTTCCCGAGAACCTGGAGATGGCGGCTGACATCGGGATCGACGCGACCACGTCACTCGACGAGGCGTTCGCCGAAGCACTGGAACGGCACGGCGCCGACGCGAAGGTGATCGTGCTGCCCTTCGCCCGCTACCAGCTGCCGCGGAACGTCGTCCGGATGGACGCGGAGCCCCTCCGCTTCCCGCAGGAGGTGCACGCGAGCTGAGTGGCGCTAACCGCCGCTCGTCCGAGCGTCCGCGAGCTGGCGCAGCGCCTCGGCATACGCCGCCGTCTCCCCTGCGAAGGCTCTGACGGCAGTCGCGTACCCGTCGGCGTCCGCGCCGAGCGCCTCGGCTGCCGAGCGGACGTTCGTGACGGCCGGCTTCAGATAGTCCAGCTGCGCCTTCAGGTAAGCGGGATCGAGCGACGCAGCGTTCGTGTTCGTGAGGTACGCGAGCACCGAGACCAGGTCGCTTCCGAGAGTCGCGGCGAGCTTGGAGACGTCGGCGGCTCTGCGCTCGAGCGTGCCTCCACGGCCGTGGAGACGGCCGGCGCTCGCGATCAGCCCGGCGTTCTTGGTGAGGAGCGCCTGGGCTGACGCGCGGAGGCGGGTGGCGCTCTGCTCCAGCTGCACCGAGGCTGCGGTCGTCCGGGCGACGCGACGACGCAGGCGAGCGTTGTCGGCCGCGAGCGTCTTGGCGCGCTGATTGCTCGCTTCGAGCCTGGTCTCGACCGCGTGTCTGCGTCCCGTCTCCCGATCCCAGAAGCTCACGAGAACCGCTGCGCTCGCGGCCGCCCCGAAGAGCACCGCCGCGACGACCAGCACCGGCGTACGCAGACCGGCGAGCCGGCGCCAGTCGATGTGAAGCCGGCGTCGCTCGTCGGGCCAGGTGCCCTGCCGTCGCAGAACGATCATGCGACACGGTTCGGCCTGCGGACGCGTCTTCCTCGCTCGACGTGCCACTCCGTACAATCGTCCCGTGACGCAGCAGCGCGTTGTCGGCCTGCAGGCGCGCGGCACCGACGCCGAGTCGCCCTCCGAGCGAGTGATCAGAGGGTCGAGCACGATCGTCGAGCTGCTCCGCATGTTTCCGGGCGGTGAGGCCGCGCAGCTGATGTCGACGCTCGCCCTTCCCTGCGCCCACTGCGGCGGGGCATTCCACGAGCCGCTGACGTTGGCGGCGAAGCGCCACCGACGCGACCCGCGCGCCGTGCTCGAGGCGTTCCGGGCGCTCGACAGCGGGGGGCCCAGCGAGGAGCAGGTCGAGGCCGCCGCCCGAAGGACGGACTAGATGGCCGAAGGCCGCGCAGACTGGGTGCGGAAGCGCATAAAGTGAGCCTGTGAGGGAAGCGCAACTCGCCCAGCTGCGGGAGCGACTCGGCGAGCTCTCGGATCTCGCCAAGCTGATGGCCCTCGCGGCGTGGGACCAGCAGACGATGATGCCGCCGCAGGGCGCCGGGGTCCGGGCCCGGCAGCTCGCGACCGGGTCGAAGCTCGTGCACGACATGCTCGTCAGCGACGAGCTCGGCACGCTGCTCGACGCGCTCCGCCCCTACGAGGAGTCGCTCGACGACGAATCCGTCGAGGCCAGCCTCATTCGCGTCACCCGCCACGATCGCGAGAAGGAGCTCCGTGTTCCCGCCGAGCTCCGCGAGGAGCAGACACGCGCCGGCGCCGAGGCGTATGCGGTCTGGGTCGAGGCTCGGCGCACCTCGAACTTCGAGCTCTTCCGCCCCTACCTGGAGCGGAACGTGGAGCTGCGACGCCGGTACGCCGCCTGCTTCGACGTCGACGATCCCTACGACGCGCTCCTCGACGACTTCGAGCGCGGAATGAAGACCGAGGAAGTTCGCGTCGTCTTCGAGCGGTTGAAGGAAGGGCTCGTACCCCTGATCGCCGAGGCCTCCGCCCAGGGCATCGACGATTCCTTCCTGCGCGGCCATTTCCCGGTTCCCCAGCAGAAGGAGCTGGAGCGGGTCGTGCTCTCGCGCTTCGGCTTCCGCGAGGGCAGTTGGCGAATCGACCCGACCGAGCACCCGTTTGCATCCTCGTTCGGCACCTCCGACGTCCGGATGACGTCGCGGTACCCGGAGCACGAACTCTCAGGTGTCTTTGCGGCGATGCACGAGGGCGGGCACGCGCTGTACGAGCACAACGTCGACCCGGCACTCGAGCGTACGCCCCTCTGCCGCGGCGTCTCTCTCGCGCTGCACGAGTCGCAGAGCCGAATGTTCGAGAACCTGGTCGGGCGAAGCCTGTCGTTCTGGCGATGGGGCTTCCCGCACGTCCAGCGGCTCTTCCCGCAGCTCGCCGCGATCGAGCTCGACGACTTCCATCGCGCGATCAACCGCGTTCAGCCGTCGCTGATCAGGATCGAGGCCGACGAAGCGACGTACAGCCTGCACATCATCCTTCGCTTCGAGCTCGAGCAGGAGCTGATCGCCGGCTCCTTCGACATCCCCGACCTGCCGACCGTCTGGAACGAGCGAATGCACGACTACCTCGGCATCGAGGTGCCGGACGACGCGCGCGGGGTGCTTCAGGACGTGCACTGGTCGCGCGGAGGGCTCGGGTACTTCCCCACGTACGCCCTCGGCAACGTGATCTCGGTCCAGATCTGGGAGAAGGTGCTGGAGGACATCCCGGAGCTCGACGAACATCTGGAGGAGGGCGACCTGACCCAGCTCTCCGACTGGCTGCGAGAGCGTCTGTGGCGGCACGGCCGCAAGTTCACGCCACGAGAGACGCTCGAGCGCGTCGTCGGAAGCGGACTCGATCCCGAGCCGTATCTGCGGTACCTGAACGCGAAGCTCGGCGCCCTCGCGGCGTGACGATTCCGACCGCCCGCCTCGCTCTCGTCCTCGTCGCCGCGGCAGCTCTCAGCGCAGCAGCCTCCGCCGGTGGCGAAGCATCCCGTCCGCTCGATGCCGGCGCGAAGCGCGTCTCCGACGCGTTCGTGCGCGCGTTGGTCGTGAAGCACGCTCCCGGTGTCGCCAAGGTCTACACCAGCGCCCGAATCGAAGAGCTTCGGCGCCTGAACGCCGGCTTCGTCCGCGACGGGATCGGCACCATCGTGGGGCCGAGCCGGATTCTGCGTGGGTGCCGAGCGAGCCTGCGCGCCAAGGCGTCGAGTCGAGGCGACTGCGTCCTCTACCACCTTCGGGGCCGCCGTCGTGCAGGCCGCGGCGAACGGGTCACCGACGCCGATTTCAAGATCTGGCTGCGCCAGGAGGTCGGCGCGTGGAAGGTGTGGGCCTACGACTACTCGGCGATCGTCACCGCTTGCCCGAGTAAGTGCCCCTAGATGGACCAAACCCTCCTAGGTGAGTTCTTAACTGAATTTTCACCGGGAGGAGTCGCACAGACCGTCGTTCCTGTGGCACTGTGAGGGCATGGAGACGATGGAGAGGGAGATGCGGGAGCTGGCGCACCGCGTCGGCGACGGTTTCGAGGTCAAGCTCCTCTGGGGCGGCGAAGACGACGGGCGGTTGACCGTCCTCGTCCACGACTGGCGGACCGACGAATCCTTCGAGGTCGAGGCTCGCGCCGACAACGCCCTCGAGGTCTTCAACCACCCGTTCGCGTACCGTCCGGCGTAGCGCCGCAGACATGCGATTCGCCGCGGTCGGCGAGCTTCTCGTCGACGTCGTCGCCTCTGGGTCGGGGCACGCCGCGACCATTCGCGTTCGCGCCGGCGGCTCCGCCTTCAATGCTGCCGCAACCGCCGTCGCACTCGGCGCCGAGAGCAGCGTCGCCGGCGCCGTCGGCGACGACCCGGCCGGGCGGCTGATCCTTGCGGAGCTCGCACGGCTCGGCATCCACGCCGACGTGCCTGTGCTCGCGGGGACGACCGGCACGTTCCTGCTCGTCGACGGGACGATCCGAGTCGAGCGAGGCGTCAGCCGGGAGCTGAGCCTCCCCGAGCGGATCGAAGCAGACGCCGTGCTCGTCTCGGGCTACCTGGACGCCGACACGATCGAGACCGCGCTCTTGCGGTCGCGGGCGCCGTGGGTCGCGCTCGACGCGGCGCGGCTTTCCGAGCTCCCCGCGGGCGGCAACGCAGTGATCGCGAACGAGGAGGCAGCGCGACGCCTGACCGGCAAGGCCCCGGACGAGGCGGCCCGGATCCTGTCGAATCGGTACCGCCTCGCGTGCGTCACGCGCGGTGCGGAGGGAGCCGTCGCGATCCTGGACGACCGGCGAGAGAGCGCTGCGGCCGATCCGGTCGACGCCGACGCTCCGGGAGCGGGCGATGCATTCGCCGCAGCGCTGCTCGTCGAGCTCGCCCAAGGAGCAGATCTCGCGGACGCCCTTGCCGCCGGCTGCCGCTCGGGTGCACGGGCCGCAGCGCAGAGCTAGGCTCGCGCCCGTGAATCTCGCCCTCAGCCTCCTGTACGCAGCCGAGCGCACGCCCGACGCGGAAGCCGTGGTCGACGGCGACCTCCGGCTCACGTACTCGGACGTGCGCGAGCGTGCTGCGCGCCTCGCCGGCGGACTGTCCGCGCGGGGGCTCGGACGCGGCGACCGTCTCGCCGCGGTCGTGCGGTGCCGGAACGAATCCGTCCAGCTCTACTGGGCGTGCCAGTGGCTCGGTGCGACCTTCGTCCCGCTCTCGCCCCGCTCGTCGGCGGCCGATCTCGCCTACTGCCGCGAGGACTCGGGCGCTGCGCTCTTCCTCGAGGCAGACGTCGACCTCGCGGAGCTCCTGGCGGAGGAGGCCGCCGGGGCACTCGACGCCGCCGACGAGGCGGAGAGCCTGATGCTCTACACCTCCGGCACGACCGGGCGGCCGAAGGGCGTCCCACGGTCACACCGGGCCGACCGGGCGGGCGGCTTGTCCCAGGTCGTCCAGCACGGCTACCCGTACGCCGACCGAACGCTCGGCGTGATGCCCCTCTACCACACGATGGGGCTGCATTCCCTCGTTGCCATGCACCTCGTGGGAGGCTGCTACGTCTGCCAGCCCGAGTGGGATCCCGAAGCGGCGCTGGCGCTGATCGAGCGTGAGCGGATCACGTCGCTCTACCTGGCGCCGACCCTGTACCACGACCTCGTGACGCATTCGACGAGCGGCGATTTCGATCTCTCCTCGGTCGAGACGCTCGCCTACGCCGGGGCGGCGATGACGACCGCGCTCGTGGAGCGCTGCGTCGAGGTCTTTGCCCCGCGCCTGTTCGTCAACCACTATGGCTCGACCGAGATCTACACGTTCTCGGTGCAGCGCGACCAGCGTGCCAAGCCCGGCTGCGCAGGGCGCGCCGCGCTGAACGCGCGCCTCGAGCTCGGTCAGGACGGCGAGATCCTCTGCCACATGTCCTCGGACGAGGCGTTCACCGGCTACTGGAACCGCCCGGACGCCGACGAGAAGGCGATTCGGGACGGCTGGTATCACACGGGCGACGTCGGCCGGCTCGACGAGGACGGCGACCTCTGGCTGGAGGGCCGGCTCGACGACATGATCATCTCCGGCGGCGAGAACGTCCACCCGCTCGAGGTCGAGGACGTCCTCGCCCGCCACCCTGCCGTGCGGGAGGTGGCGGTGATCGCCGCCCCGGACGACCGGCTCGGCCAGCACGTCGTCGCGGTGGTGGTCGTCGAGGGTGACGTGAACGCCGACGCCCTCGACGCGCACTGCCTCGCCTCCGACACGCTCGCCCGCTTCAAGCGACCGCGCGAGTACCGCTTCGTCTCCGAGCTCCCGAAGAGCCCGTCTGGGAAGATCCTCCGCCGGATGCTGCGCCAGGAAGGAGCGATGACATGATGAGACGAGCCCGCACACCTGTCTGCCGGCTAAGGCCGTTCGAGACGAATCGCCGCTTGGGCAAGCCGTTTGCGACCCGGGGGACTGTCCCCCCGACATGGCCGGAGCGGACGTGACGGAGTACGACGGGTTCTGGCTCGAGCGGGACGCGGAGCGGGCTGTCGCAACGATCACGCTCGACGTCCCCGGCAAGCTGAACCGGCTTCCGCTCGCCGCGCGCGACCAGCTCGGCCACCTCTTCGCCGAGCTCGGCGCGGACGAATCCGTCCGGTTCGTCGTCCTCACCGGCGCCGGCGAGGCGTTCACCGCAGGGGGCGATATCGCCGCGTTCCTCGAAGCCGGGCCCGAGCAGCTCTCGCGTCTCGCCTGGAACGTCGCCGCCCCGGAGCGCTGCCCGAAGCCGGTGATCGCGAAGCTGCGCGGCTACTGCCTCGGCGTCGGCCTGGAGCTCGCGCTCGCCTGCGACTTCCGCGTCGCCGCAGACGACATCCAGCTCGGCCTGCCCGAGGTCGGGCTCGGGATGATCCCAGGCTCGGGCGGAACCCAGCGACTCGCCCGGCTCGTCGGCCTCGGCCGGGCAAAGGACGTGGTCATGCGGCGTCGGCGAATCGGGCCGGCAGACGCGCTCGCCTGGGGCCTCGTGTCCGAGATCGTTCCACCCACCGAGCTCGACGGCGCCGTCGACCGGGTCATCGACGACCTCGCCGGTCTCTCGCCGCTGGCGCTCCGGATGGCCAAGCGCGTCCTCAACCACGTCTACGACGCGCCGCTCGCCGCCGGCCTCGAGCTCGAGGGGCTCGCGTACGGCCTCCTTCGCTCCACGCACGACTTCCGCGAGGGAGTCGAGGCGTTCGGCGAGAAGCGTCCGCCGAGATTCGAAGGTCGGTAGCTGTCGATGTTGCCCGCGTCGTTCGTCGTCTCTACGACGAGTACACCCGCGAGCGCCCGCCTGCACTGCCGCCGAGCGAGGCTCTCAACCCGGGCGTCTCTGTCCGCACCCTGCGTGTTCCGGCGACAGCACTGCGCCCCCCTTTGCTCTGATGGCCGCATACTCCGCCAACGTGAGCGCGACCGAACGGCCACAGTTGCGGTCGCCGCACTCGCAGTCGAATTCGCCGTGGCGTGCCTTGAGATCCTTGCACAGCGCGTAAACCCGATCATTGAGATCCCGCACCATCCTCTCCTCTAATCCACTCATTCCTACTCATTCTCATCACCCTGGATCCACAAGCAAGCCTGGCCTGTTACGCACGCAAGTGGCCGACGAGACTCTTCCGGGCGGCCTTCAAACTGCGGGCCCTCACTACTAGCATCGTGGCGGGCGGGCCCCCAGCCCGCCCTTCCATTCTCCTCCTCAAGCCCGGAGTGACAGGTGGGCCGGGGCGGGCTAGAACTCTCGTCGGCCGATCGAGCTCTTCCCCGCCGTGCCGGGCCGATCATGAAGCTACCCGGCCTCGCGGCCGCTGCCTAGTCGCCTGTTCGGCCAGAGCGGAAAGCGTCGAGAGCGCCTCCTGTGCCCGCGGCCGCCGAGCGCGGCCAGCGCCGCTGCCGCTTGGACTGAGCAGTGGCCAGGAGCATCACTCCGCCCGAGCCGACCTGCTGCGGCGGCTCGGGCGGAGGGACGAGGCACGGACGGCGTACGAGCGTGCGCTCATGCTCGGGCCGACGGAGGCCGAGCGCGCCTTCCTCGAACGACGGCTCAGCGCGGTATAGCCGCGACCGCCTCGATCTCGAGCAACGCGCCCGGAACCGCGAGCGCGGAGACCTCGACGAGCGTGCTGGCGGGCCGCGCCTCGCCGAAGAACTCCATCCGCACCGGATTGATCTTCGGCCGGTCGTCCACGTCCAGCAGGTAGTGCACGACCTTGACGATGTCGTCGAAGCCGCACCCGGCCGCCTTCAGCACGAGCTCCATGTTCCGGAAGACCTGGCGCGCCTGCTCGGCGGCGTCCTCGCCGACGAGCTTCCCGTCGGCATCGACCGGCACCAGCCCCGAGAGGAAGAGCAGGCCGCCTGCCTGGACGGCGTCGGTGTAGTGGCTGAGCGGCTCTGCGAGCCCCTCGACGCGGTACTCCTCGCGATGGTGGGTCATCGAGAGAAGTGCTCCTTCAACGCGTCGAACCCGCCCTGGAAGACCTCACTCGCGAAGAACCCCTCCCAGTGGCCGATCTGGTCGCGGTCGCAGTCGAAGGTCGTCCACCACTCGACGAAGCTCTTGTTGCCGTCTGTGACGGGCGTGACCCTGATCGTCGCGCAGTAGTTGTCCACGTCGAAGGGGGTCTTCTCGAAGCTGTACGTATACGAGCGTTCGTGGTCCGAGTGCTCGAGCAGCCGCTCGCGGAGGTGCGTGCCGTCGGTGAGCGTGAAGCTGCGGACGCCGCTCACCTGGTCCCCCGCCTTGCCCTCCTCGATCTCACTCGTCGCGACAAGACCGCCGTGCCAGGTGGACAGGCCGTTGAAGTCGCGGATCCGCTTCCAGACCTCGTCCGCGGGGGCGTCGATCACCGTGCTCGCGTAGGAACGCGCCATTCATCCTCCTCTCGTGGTCACGCGATCGTACAATCGGCGCGTGGAGCCGCAGTTCGTCAACTTCGGCGAAGTCCGCGAGTTCGAGCTGGCGGCGGGCGTCAGTGGGCGGCCGCTGTTCGGCGAGGGCGCGATGCTGAACCTGATCGAGTTCGAGCCGGGCTCGACGGTGCCGCTCCACAGCCACGAGCACGAGCAGCTCGGGATCGTGCTGCGCGGGATGCAGGCCCTCGTCGTCGACGGAGTGCCGCACGAGCTCGGGCCGATGCAGGGCTACGTGCTTCCGGGGGGAGTCGAGCACTCCGCGTACTGCGGCCCGGACGGGGCGCTGGTCCTCGACGTCTTCCGGCCGGTGCGCGAGGACTACCTGGAGCGCTGGCAGGCGCTCGCCTAGCCGCTACCGGTCGAGCGCGAGCCGGATCAACTCGGGCAGCGGCTCCGGCCGGCCTTCGTCGTCGACGTGCACGACCGTGTGCCGCCCCTTCACGTGCGGCTCGCCGTCCTTCGCGATCGTCCAGGCGTACGTGACCGACGTGCGTCCGACCTTCTCGACGCGCAGGCGGACCTCGAGCTCGTCCTCGAAGCGGAGCACCTTCAGGAACTCCGCCTCCACCTTCCGCCGGGGAAAGTTGCCCCAGGCCTCTGCGAGGACGCCGAGCCGCCGCATCAGCGCCGTCTCAGCCAATTCCGCCCACCGGAACGCGGCCGTGAAGTGAATCCGGCCACCGGCATCGGTGTCCACCCATGCGACCCTGGTCTGCTCGACCTGCTCGACCATGCCGGGCAGGTTACGGGACGACGAGCACGCGTCCCGGAGAGCCGGCGAGGGCGGCTTCGAACGCCTCGTTCACCTGCTCGAGCGGGAACGTCGGGCCGAGCAGCTCGCGGAGCTTCAGCCGCCCGGCGCGGACGTGCTCGAGCAGGATCGGCAGCGCGACGGCCGGGTCCTCGGAGCCGTACATCGTCCCGGTGAGGAACTTCTCGCGGCGGTTGAACTCGGCCGGGATCGAGGTCGAGCCTGCGCGCCGGCGGCGGGGAGGCCGACGATCACGCAGGTGCCTCCGCTGCGCGTGAAGCGGAGCGCGAGCGCCGTCGTCTCGGGGTTCCCGACCGCATCGAAGGCGTACTCGGCGCCGTCCGGGGCGACCTTCTTCATCAGCGCCTTCAGCCCATCCGGCGTGGTCACGTGCGTCGCGCCGAGACTCTCGACGAGCTCGAGCCTGGGCTCGAGCGGGTCGACGCACACGATCGTCTCGACCCCGGCGATCCGCGCGCCCTGGACGCAGAACTGGCCGACGCCGCCCGCGCCGACGATCAGCGCCACGCCGCCCGGCTCCGCCCGGGCGGCGAACAACACCGAGCCGACACCCGTCAGCGCGGCGCAGCCGAGCAGCGCCGCCTCCTCGAGCGGAATGCCGCCGCCCGTCGGCAGCGCGGCGCGCTCGGTGACGACGAGCCGTTCCGCCATCGCGCCGGTCGCCGTCCCGCGGTAGAGCAGGTCGCCGTCGAGGGAGATGCCGGTCGTCCCGTCGACCAGCGTGCCGGCTCCGATCGCCCGATGCAGGCTGACGCAGGCTGCCGGCCGGCCGCGCCGGCAGTCGGCGCACTCGCCGCAGGCGGGAGCCCAGGAGAGCACGACCTCGTCGCCGGGCCGAACCGACGTGACCTCGGCGCCGACCGCCTCCACCACGCCCGCTCCTTCGTGACCGAGCACCATCGGCGTCGGCCGGCTCCACTCGCCGCGGATCGAGTGCAGGTCGGTCCCGCAGATCCCGACCGCCGCCATCCGGACGAGGACGTCCCGCGGGCCGGGCTCGTCGACGTCGATCTCCCTGACCTCCAGGGGCGCACCCGAACCCCGAAAGATCGCCGCGCGCGTCTTCACGAGCGAGAGCTTTGCAGCCCCGCGCCCGTCGTGCTCAGTCGTCGATCGAGCGACCCGCCCGGCCCGCTCTGTGAGGTGGAGGCGGAGCCAGGCGCTCGCGGCTCCGCCCGTACCTCCCTACGCTCCGAGCGCGGCGGCGACCGTCTTGCAGTCGGTGACGGTCGAGACGTTCTGCAGCGCGTAGTTGATCGACGCGTTGTGCCAGTCGGCGTTCATCGTCGAGCAACCGTCCTCGGGGACGACCATGACGAAGCCCTTGTCCGCTCCCGTGCGGGCGGTGTGCTCGATCGACATGTTCGTCCAGGCCCCGGTGACGACGATGGTGTCGACCCCGAGCCCGGCGAGGAGGGTCTCGAGCCGCGTCCCCTGCCAGCCGCTCATCCGCATCTTCTCGACCACGTGATCGCCGCGCTTCGGCTCGAGCCCGGCGGCCGGCGCCGCGCCCCACGAGCCGCGCACGAGCGCATTGGTGTCCTTGACGCCGTTGAAGAGCGGCGCGTTCAGCTTCAGGCCGGGCGCGCCCTTCTCGACGATGTACCAGACGTGAATCACCGCCGCGCCCGCCCTGCGGAACGACGCGGCCAGCTTCTTCACGTTCGCGACCACGTTCTGGTCCTTCGCGTGCTGCGGCGAGCCGGAGTCGGCGAAGGCCCCCTTCTCGATGATCACGTCGTTCTGCATGTCCTGGATGAGCAGCGCCGTGCGCTTGGGGTCCAGCTTCAGCTTCGCCATGCGTCCTCCTAGCTCATGTACGGCTCGCGCCGCGGTCCGACCTTCGTCTTCACCCGGTACAGCGAGGTCGAACTCGGCACGAACAGCCAGTTCCAGTCCGGGCCGCCCCACGTCAGGTTGCCGACGTTCTCGGGGATCCTGATCGTCCCGAGGTGCTCGCCCTCCGGACTGATCACCCAGACGCCGCCGGGGCCGGTGACCCAGATGTTGCCGCGCTCGTCGCACTTCATCCCGTCCGGGATGCCCTCCTCGATCACGCCGCTGCCGATGCCCTGGAAGAACATCCGGCCGTTCGACAGCGCTCCGTCGGAGCCGACCTCGTAGACCTTGATGAACGCGCCGGGGGTGTCGTTGATGTACAGCAGCGACTCGTCCGGCGAGAAGCAGAGACCGTTCGGCTGCTCGTACTCGTCCTTCTCGACGACCAGCTGAGGGTCGCCGCCGCCGGGCGGAATGCGGAAGACGCCCTGCCAGCCGAGGACGCGCTCCCGCTCGAGCCCGAATACCGGCATGCGCCCGTACCACGGATCGGAGAACCAGATGGCGCCGTCGGAGGCGATGCACACGTCGTTGGGGCTGTTCAGCTCCTGTCCCTCGTAGTGCGAAGCGAGCACCTCGCGCCCGCTGCCGATTCCGTCCGGATCCATGCGCACGAGCGAGCTCGTCGAGTGCTCGCAGACCACGAGACGGCCGTCCGTGTCCAGCGTCATCCCGTTGCCCTTGTTGCTCGGGCTCGCGACCACCTGGACGCCGTTCTGCTCGTCCCAGCGCCGGCGCGTGTCGCCTGGCATGTCCGAGAACAGCAAGAACTGCCCTTCCGGGTTCCAGATCGGGCCTTCCGTGAAGGTGAAGCCCGTGCCGAGCTGCTCGACCTCCACGTTCTCGTCGACGAGCTGTCCGAGCTTGTCGGACTTCACGTCTACGCTCACGCTCCCCCTCCTTCGTCGTGTTGAAGAAGCGAGGCGAACCTAACAGACGAACCGGGACTAGTCCGACTCTTCAGCGGTTTCGAAGTCGAGTGCGAGCGAGTTGATGCAGTAGCGCTGGCCGGTCGGAGCCGGGCCGTCCGGGAACACGTGGCCGAGATGCGAGTCGCACGCCGCGCAGCGGACCTCGACCCGCCGCATGCCGTGGCTCTCGTCCACCTCGGTCTCGACCGCGTCCTCGGCCGCCGGCTCGTAGAAGCTCGGCCAGCCCGAGCCGGAGTCGAACTTCGCCGCCGAGCGGAAGAGCTCGGCTCCGCACGCGCCGCAGCGGAACACACCGCCCTCGTGCACCCAGTTCAGGTCCCCGGACCACGGCGGCTCGGTCGCCGCCTGCCGGAGGATCGCGTAGCGGTCGGGATCGAGCTCGCGCCGCCACTCCTCGTCCGTCTTTCGCACCTTGTCCGTCATTCGACCGACGCGTGGATCCGCTGCTTCGCCGTCTTCAGCCTGCCTCCGTCGCGGCCCGCCCTGACGGCGAGGATTTCGCCGAGGATCGAGAGCGCCGTCTCGGGCTGTGAGTCGGCCCCGAGGTCGAGGCCGCACGGCCCGGCGATCCGCTCGAGCGACTCCTCGCCGACGCCGGCCTCGAGCAGGCGCTCCCGGCGCCGCTCCTGGTTCCGGCGGGAGCCGAGTGCGCCGATGTAGAACGCCTCGCCGGCGAGTGCCGCCCGGAGCGCGGGGATGTCGAACTTGTCGTCGTGCGTGAGGACGACGATTGCCGTCGCATGGTCCGGGGCCACCTGCGCGAGGGCCTCGTCGGGCCACGCGACGATCAGCTCGTCGGCGCTCGGGATCCGCTCGCGGGTCGCGAACTTCGCCCGTGCGTCGGCGACGATCGTCTTCCAGCCAAGCAGCTTCGCCGCTGCGCAGAGCGCCTCGGCGGTGTCGACCGCCCCGTAGACGAGCAGCCGGGGCGGCGGCGCGTAGACCTCGGCGAAGACCTTCTGCCCGTCGGTCTCGAGCACCTGGTTGCGGTGGCCGCGGATCAGCTCCTCGGCCTGCGCGAGGAGCTCCTCCGGCACACCCTCGCCGTGGCGCTCCCCTCCCTCCAGCACGAGCACGTGGGCACCGATGCCCTCGCCCTCGATCACGGTGAAGAGGACGGCGCGCTCCTCCCGCTCGATCGCCTGCAGCAACCGCTCGGTGACCATCCCTACAACCTACTCCGCGACGACGCCCTCGAAGAGGTGGAAGGCGCCGGTCACCGGAACCGCCCCCGCGTAGCGGAAGCCGGCGGAGCCCAGCAGCGCGGCGAACTCGTGCTCGCTCCGCTCGCGCCCCCCGGGGAGAACGAGCATGTTCAGGTCCGAGACCTTCGCCTCGAGGTCCTCGTTCGGGCGGCCGAGATCGCGCTCGACGATCAGCAGGGACGCCCCCGGAGCCGCCGCCCGGCGGCAGCTCCGCAGGATCCGGAGCACGCCCGCGTCCTCCCAGTCGTGGGTGATCGACTTGAGGACGTACGCGTCGCCCCCGGCCGGCACCGCCTCGAAGAAGTCGCCTCCGACCGTCTCGCAGCGGTCGCCCACCTGCGCGCCGGCGACGACGTGGGGCTGGTCGAACAGGACGCCGCGCATGCCCGGGTTCGCGGCGAGCAGCGCGGAGAGCAAGGCCCCGTTGCCGCCGCCGACGTCGACGACCGTGCCGAACCGGCCGAAGTCGTACGCCTCGAGCAGGGCTGCGTCCAGTCGACGCGTCAGCGCGGCCATCCCGCGGTCGAAGGCCTCCTGCTCGCCCGGCCTCGCGGCTCGGTGGCTCCACGTGTCCTCGCCGTGGACGAGGACGAAGGCGTTCTCGCCGGTTCGCACGCTGTCCAGGAGCGCCGACCACGTGTTCCAGTTCAGCGGTCGTGCGACGTGCAGGACCCAGTCCCGCAGGGACGGCTGCGCGTCGGCCCGCAGGGCCCCGCCGAGAGGAGCGAGCGAGAACACGCGGTTCGCCTCCTCGCGGAACAACCCGCCGGCGGCGAGCGCCCGCAGCAGCCGGTAGAGCGTCGGGGAATGCGTGCCGGTCTCCGCCGCGAGCCCGTCGCACTGCCGCGGGCCGCCGGCGAGGAGGTCGGCGAGCCCGAGCTCGGCTGCGACGTAGACCGCCTGGGCGAGCTTGAACCGGTCGACGAGCTCCTTGAGCGCGTCCGCCGGCGGCAGGCTCATTCCTCGAGCCGCTCGACGAACACGTCGATCTCGCCGCCGCACGGTAGGCCGACCGACCATGCTTCCTCGTCGGCGATCCCGTACGAGAGCAGCTGCGGCTCGCCTGTCTCGAGCACCTTGCGGGCGCACTCGTAGACGTCGGACTCGACGCATCCGCCCGACACGGAGCCGGCCAGCTCACCGCTTTCGGAGACGGCGAGCTTCGCCCCGACCGGGCGCGGAGCGGAACGCCGCGTCGCGACCACGGTTGCGATCGCGACCTTCTCGCCCTTCGCCCGCCAGCGGGCGATGTCTCCCAGAATCTCCTTCATGCCGCGTGCCTCCTCTCGATGCCGGCGAGGACGCCGGCGAGGTCTTCGAGACTTTGCAGATTGTGCCCCGGCAGGAAACGATCGACGTAGGGCAGCGCCGCGCGCATCCCGCCCGCGAGCGGCTCGTACTCGGGATGGCCCTTCAGCGGGTTGACCCACACGACCGCGTACGCGCAGCGCGCCAGCCGCGCCATCTCGCGACCGACCGTCGCCGCATCCTCCCGTTCCCACCCGTCGGAGACGATCGTCACGACCGCGCCGCGGGACAGCGCCCGTCGCCCCCAGAGGTCGTTGAACGCCTTCAAGGAGGCGCCGATGCGCGTGCCGCCGGACCAGTCGACGACCCGCTTGGCCGCCTCGACCAGCGCCCGCTCCGGGTCCGGCCCCGAGAGCTCCTCGGTCAGCCGCGTCAGCCGCGTCCCGAAGGCGAACGCCTCGACGCCGCGGCCGCTCTCGAGCAGGCCGTGGACGAACAGGAGGATCGCGCGGGAGTACGGCTCCATCGATCCCGACACGTCGCAGAGCACGATCAGCTTGCGGTGCGTCTCGAGCCGGCTGCGGAAGGCGCGCTCGACGGGGTCGCCGCCGGTCGCGAGCGACGCCCGCACCATGCGGCGCAGGTCGAGGTTCACACCGCGCGGGTTCCGCCGGAGCCGGCGCGAGCGGCGCAGCGGCCGGGCCGCGGCGAGGTCGGCGATCAGGCGGCGAAGCTTCGCGAGCTCATCCGGGCTCAGCTCGGAGAAGTCCTTCCGCCGCAGCAGCTCCTCGGGGCTCCAGCCGGTCGCGCGCTCATCGCCTGCCGAGCCCGCCTCGGCTTCGTTTCGCCCTTCTCGCGAGCCGGGACGGACGCCCCGGACGCGCTCGGCGTGAGGCGTGCGCGGCGGCGCCAGCTCGGGCGCGCGCAGAAACCAGGCCGCGAACGCGCGGTCGAACGCGTCGAGGTCGTCGACACGCGAGACCAGCGTCTGACGCAGCGTCCAGTAGACGTCGGCCCGCCTGGCGAGGTCGACGGCGTCCAAGCCGTGGAGGGCGTCCGAGACACGTCCGGGCCCGACCTCCAGCCCTGCCTCGCGCAGCACGCGCCCGAAGGTGACGACCTGCCGGACGAGGGCGCTACCCGGCAGCGCGAGCCTCCTCGACGAGGGTGGCGAGCGTAGCATCGCGGACGGTCTCCAGGTCTTCGTGGTACTTCAGCACCGACCCGAGCGTCTGCTCGACGACCTCTGCGTCCAGCTCCTGGCGGCCGAGCGCCGCGAGCGCGTGCGCCCAGTCGATCGTCTCCGCGACGCCCGGAGGCTTCGCCAGGTCGAGCCCACGCAACCCGCGGACGAACCGCGATGCCTGCGCCGCGAGCCGCTCCGGGATGCCCGGAACGCGCAGGAGCACGATCTCGATCTCGCGGTCGAGGCTGGGGTGGTCGATCCAGTGGAACAGGCAGCGTCGCTTGAGCGCGTCGTGGAGCTCGCGTGTGCGGTTCGAGGTCAGGATCACGCTCGGCCGTCGAGCAGCGGTGATCGTGCCGATCTCGGGAATGGTGATCTGGAAGTCCGAGAGCACCTCGAGCAGGAAGGCCTCGAACTCCTCGTCGGCGCGGTCGATCTCGTCGATCAGCAGCACGACCGGCTCCGGGCTCTCGATCGCCTCGAGCAGCGGCCGGCGGATCAGGAACTCCGGCCCGAAGAGCTCCTCCTCGGAGACGGTTCCCTCCTGCGCCGCGCGGATGTGCAGCAGCTGGCGCGAGTAGTTCCACTCGTACACGGCATGGGCGATGTCGAGGCCCTCGTAGCACTGCAGGCGGATCAGTCGCGCCGGCAGCGTGCGGGCGAGCGCCTTCGCCGCCTCGGTCTTGCCGACCCCCGCCTCGCCCTCGAGCAGCAGCGGCTTCTCCAGCCGCAACGAGAGGTAGAGCGCGGTCGCCAGCCCGCGGTCGGGGAGGTAGTCCGCGTCGCGCAGCGCGTTCTCGAGATCCTCGATCGTTCCGAAGGGCATCATCGAACTCTAGTGCGCGGGAAGAGGATCGCCGCCACGTGCGTTGCGGAACGCAGGTCATCCGGAGAAGGAGGCAACGAGATGGGCGAGCTGACGGCCGAAGCGCGGGAAGCCTTCGAGGGAGCGCACTACTGGAGCGTCGCGACGCTCAATCCCGACGGATCTCCCCAGGTCACTCCCGTTTGGGCAGGCCTCGACGGCGATCGAATCCTCGTCAACACCGCTGCCGGCAGGAAAAAGGACCGCAACCTCCAGCACGACCCGCGCGTCGCCCTCTGTCTGCATGTCCCCGGGAGCGGGGCGACGAACCTCGCCGTCCAGGGACAGGTCGTCGAGCGGATCGAGGGCGAACGGGCGAGCGCGGACATCGACACCCTCGCGCGCAAGTACACCGGCAAGGACTACGCCGGCTGGACGCCCGACATGCGCCGGGTCACGTATCTGATCGACCCGCTCCGCGTCTGGTTCCGTCCGTAGGTCATTCTGGTTTGACAGCGGGTCCCCTACCACTGGAGAATCGGAACCGGTGGCGCTCCGCGACATCAACGTCGTCTTGCCGGCTTCTGCCGACGAAGCTGTCGCCGCCTTCGGAGACGGCGACGGCGTAACGGTCGTCGCCGGAGGCACGATCGTGATGCCCGAGCTCGTCGCCGGTCGCCTGAGACCAGAGCGGGCGCTCCTGCTCGCGCGCGCCGGTCTCGACCGGATCGCGCGGGAGAACGGCCGCGTGACGATCGGCGCGGCGACTCCGATCTCGTCGCTCCTGGACGGCGAAGAACCGCTCGCGACCGCAGCGCGTCACGTCGCCGACCCCGAGGTCCGTGGACAGGCGACCGTCGGGGGCAACCTGTGCTCGGCAGCTTCGACGGACGCTCCGCGCGGCGACCTGCAGGCCGCGCTGATCGTGCTCGGCGCCAGCGTCCGCTCGGTCGGCAAGGGCGGAGAGCGAACGGAGCCGGTCGAGGAGTTCGTCGCGTCGAGCGCAGGACGGCTCGCCCTGGATGTGTCCTACGACGAAGAGCCGAGGCAGACCGGCTACGCGGCTGCGTGGCGACCCCACGCCCACCACTACACGATGCTCGCCGTCGCCGCGGCGAAGCGCGACGGGGAGCTGCGCGTCGCCGCCACCGGCGCGGCGCCGCACGGGGTTCGACTCACGGCGGTCGAGCGAAGCGGCAAGGCGGCCGATGCCCTCGACGGGCTCGAGCTTCGAGACGACGCGCTCGCCTCGGCCTGGTATCGAGCCAAGCTGCTCCCCCGCCTCGTCGAACGGGCACTAGCCATGCTCGCCGGAGGCGAGCATGGCTAGCTGGATACGCAGCACCAACCCAACGATGGAGGCCAACGGAGACGATGGAAGCCACCGCAACAGCTAGCGCTTTCGACCGAAGGGCGAAAGCGCTATGAACCTGACCGTCAACGGGGTCCCCCACGAGGTCGACAGCCCCGGGCTCCAGACCCTGCTCCACGTCCTCCGCGAAGAGCTCGGGATCACGAGCCCGAAGGCCGGCTGCCAGCAAGGCGGCTGCGGGGCATGCACCGTCCTCGTCGACGGCGAGCCGCGGCGCTCGTGCCTCCTGCCCGTGGCAGCCGTCGACGGCGCCGCGATCACGACGGTCGAAGGGCTCGGCGCGCCGGAGCGGCTCTCGGTCGTCCAATCCGCGTTCCACGACCACTACGGCTCGCAGTGCGGCTTCTGCACACCCGGATTCCTGCTCGCGACCCACGCGCTGATAGAGCGCTCGCCCGGCGCCGGCAGGCCGGAGATCGAGGCGGCGCTCGCCGGCCACGTGTGTCGCTGCACGGGCTACGTGAAGATCCTCGAGGCGGTCGAGTCGGCGATCGGAGGTGCGGCATGAAGGCGGTCGGAGCACGGCTTCCGCGGTATGACGGTGTCGCACACGTCACCGGGCGGACGCAGTACGTCGACGACGTCCGCGTCCCGAACATGCTCTGGGCGAAGGCGCTCCGCTCGCCGGTGCACCACGCCGGCGTCGGCCGGATCGACACCACGAAGGCGGCGGCGATCAAGGGCGTCCGCGCGGTCATCACCTGGGAGGACGTGCCGAAGCTCGTGTACGGGCACCTCGAGGCCCTCGGCATCCCCGCGGACGAGCCGCTCCTCGCCAAGGACGAGGTCCGGTACAAGGGCCAGCCGATTGCGCTGGTCGCTGCGGAGGACGAGGAGACCGCGCTCCGGGCGGTCGAGTCGATCGAGGTCGACTTCGACGAGCGGCCTGCGCTCTTCGACGTCCGCAAGGCCGCAGACCCGGACGCGCCGACGATCCACCAGTGGGGCAACTGGTACACCCACTTCGAGGCGGAGAAGGACGTGCGTCAGATCCGCAAGGGCGACATCGAGCGAGCGTTCGACCAGGCCGACACGATCGTCTCCGGCGTCTACCGGCCGGCGGCGATCGAGCACTGCCCGATGGAGCCGCAGACGGCGCTGGTCGTGCCCGAGCCGAGTGGGCGACTGACGATCTACTCCTGCACGCAGGCGCTCTACTTCTCGATGGGCGTCGTGGCCGCGCACCTGGAGGTGCCGCTGAACCGGCTGAAGTTCGTCGGCGGAACGGTCGGCGGCGGCTTCGGCGGGAAGGTGGACACCGCCACCGAGACGATCTCCGCCCTCGCCGCGATGAAGACGGGCCGCCCGGTGAAGTGGCGCTGGACGCGCGAGGAGGAGTTCCTCTGCTCCTCGACGCGGGCGCCGTGGCACATGGAGATCGCCGACGCGGTGACGAAGGACGGCTGGATCCTCGGCCGGAAGATGCTCACCCTGCACGACTCCGGCGCGTACGCCCGTTTCTCGCCGTACGGCGTGACGAAGCACAGCTTCCACCACACCGGGGCGTACACGATCCCGAACCTGCACTTCGACGGCTACGTCATCTTCACGAACCGCGTCCCGACGACGGCGATGCGAGGCTTCGGCGTCACGTCGGTGTCGTTCGCAACCGAGCTCCATATCACGCGCGTCGCCGAGATACTCGGGATCGACCCGTTCGAGCTGCGGCTGAAGAACGCAAACCGGATCGGCGACACCTCGCCGAACGGGATCGCCTACAGCGACCCGTCGACGGTGCCGACGATCCTCGCGATCGCGGACGCGATCGGACACGAGCTGCCAGCGGACTACCGGACGATGACGCGCGACCCGCGCGCCGGCGCGCTCCTGCCCGAGCACCTCGTGGAGCAGATCGGGGAGGTGACGCACTGATGGCTCGGCATCGCGGCCGCGGGATCTCGGCGATCGAGTACCCGACCGGCATGAATCAGAACGGCGACCCCTCCCAGGCCTGGATCAAGATCAAGCCGGACGGGCGCGTCGACGTCTTCTCCGGCACGTCCGACATCGGCAACGGCTCGAAGACGATCCAGAGTCAGATCGTCGCAGAGACGCTCGGCGTGCCGTACGACTGGATCACCTACGACAACTCGAACACCGACTCGTCTCCACTCTGCACCGGCACCTTCGCGTCCCGGGCGACCTTCGTCGCCGGCAATGCGGTGCTGAAGGCAGCGGCGAACGCGAAGTCGAAGCTGCTCGAGATCGCCGCGAAGGAGCTCGAGATCGCGCCCGAGGACCTCGAGGTCGTCGACGGCGAGGTGATCGCGAAGGGCGCGCCGCAGAAGAAGATCGGCGTCCCGGACGTCGCCGCAGCCGCGACATGGGTGCACGGTGAGCTGATCACCGGCACGGGCGCGCAGCTGAACCCGTACGCGGAGATCGTCGACCCGGAGACGGGCCGCGTCGACAAGCCGCCCCACGCCGCGATCTCGTACGCCGCGTGCGCGGCCGAGGTCGAGGTCGACGACGAGACCGGCGAGATCCGGGTCGAGCACCTCTGGCAGTGCTTCGACGTCGGCCGCGCGATCAACCCGACCCTCGTCGAGGGTCAGATCCAGGGCGGCGCGCTGATGGGGCTCGGTCTGGGCGTGCTCGAGGAGTGCTACCCCTACTACCCGAGCCCGGAGCATCGAGGCAGCGAGTTCGGCTCGTACCTCGCTCCCGGCATCGCCGGACTGCCCAACGTCGACACGATCATCATCGAGAACCCCTCCGCGGACGGTCCCTACGGCGCGAAGGGGATCAGCGAGATGGCGAACAACCCGCAGCCGCCCGCGATCGCCGCCGCCGTCTACGACGCGATCGGCGTCTGGGTGACCGAGCTCCCGATCACGCCGGAGCGCGTGCTGCGCGCCCTCGAGAAGGCAGAGCAAGGCCCGCGCCGCGAGGGCAAGTGGGTGATCTTCGACGAGGAGCTCTCCGTCAGCACCGTCGCCCACGCGGAGTCTCGGTTCCGCTTTCCCGTCGGTGCTTGACGTGAGCTCGCCGTTCCGGACCTGGAACGGCGTCGAGGCACACGAGCTGTATCCAGGGGTACGGCTCAAGGCGATCGGCGGCGAGCAGGTGCTGATGTGCCGTGTTCGGTACGAGCCGGGGAAGCGCGTGGAACGGCACATCCATCCCGAGGCCGAGCAGCTGATGGCGATCGTCGACGGCGAGGTGACGATGACGATCGGGGACGAGACGCGCGTCATGCGCGCCGGCGACGTCGCCGTCGTCAACCGCGGAGTCGAGCACGAGCTCTACTCGGAGGGCGGCGTCGAGTTCTTCGAGGCGCTCGCTCCGGTGCCGCTCGACCACGTGCCGGACCACGAGCGCGATCTCGTGCTCGGGCCGGACGGCGGCACCACCCACGTAGAGCGATAGATTCTCGTTCCCGACGAGAGGAGTCAGCGATGCCCTGGATCGACGTCAAGCTCTACGACACGCGCGTGACCGAGGAGTCCGTGCCGAAGATCATCGAGTCACTGACGACCGCGCTCGCCGAGTCGAGCGGCGCCTCCCCCGAGCACATCCACGTCGTGGTGCAGGGAATCCCCGCGAAGCACTGGGGCGTCGCCGGCAAGCCGGGTGCATAGGGCTCAGCAGCGTGTCTTCCTGATCACCGGCGCTTCGAGCGGGATCGGCGAGGCGACCGCGAGGCGGGCGGCGGAGGCCGGCTACCGGCTCGTCCTCGCCGCCCGCTCGACCGGCAAGATCGAGGCGCTGGCCGCCGAGCTCGGCGGGCTCGCGGTGACGTGCGACGTCACGGAGTGGGACGAGCAGCAGGCGATGGTCGGGCGAGCGCTCGCCGAGTGCGGGCGCATCGACGTTGCGTTCGCGAACGCCGGATTCGGAGCCGAGCGGGGGTTCAAGGCGTCGACACCCGAGCACTGGCGGGCAATGGTGCTGACGAACGTCTACGGCGCGGCGCTGACGATCCGCGCCTGCTACGACGCGCTCGTCGAGGCGCGGGGGCATCTGCTCCTGACCGGCTCGGTCGCGGGGCGCCGGGCGATCGTCGGCTCGCTCTACTCGGCGACGAAATGGGCGGTCACGGCAATGGGCGAGGGAGCAAGGCAGGAGTTCAACGGCACCGGCGTCCGGGTGACCCTGATCGAGCCGGGGATGACCGACACGCCGTTCTTCGACGAGCGGCCGCCGGCGACGCTGGAGGCCGACGACATCGCCCGCGCGGTCATGTACGCCGTCTCGCAACCGCCGCACGTCGACGTGAACGAGATCCTCGTCCGCCCGACGGCTCAGGACCTCTAGCCCGCTGCGTCGTACAGCCGGCCCGGCTCGACCTCCTGGAACCTGACGAAGTAGGGTCGGGTCACCCGAGAGAAGGAGCGACCATGCCGCTGATCGAGGTCAAGCTGTTCGACTTCCGGATGAACGAGGAGACGAGCACGAAGCTGATCGCAGGGCTGACCGATGCGCTCTGCGCCGCGACGACCGAGGGCCTGCGCGACCACACCTGGGTGATCGTGGAGGGCCACTCGCCGAAGCACTGGGGCGTCGGCGGGGTGCCGTGGCCCGCCGAGATGACGCCGCCGGCGTGACGCCGGACCGGTTCGACTTCACCCGCGACGTCGTCGAGCGCGCAGCGCGTCACCGCGCCCTACGAGAGTGTCACGCGCGCTCGACAGCCCCCGGCGCCCCCTGCCCGCGCCACTCCTCCAGCACCGTTTGCGCGTCGTCGAGCGACGCGCAAACGCGGCCCGCCGCCTCGATGCAACCGACGACGAACAGGTTCAGACCGCGCGCCTCCCCCTCTCGCGCCGAGTCCCGCAGGGCCCGCAGGTCGGTGACGAGGCCGACGATCCCTTTCTTCGACTCGTCGCCCTGCATCAGCGCGTAGAAGATCCCGATCTCGCAGGCCGTACCGTCGTCGATCATCGGCCCGTCGAGGAGCGCCAGCACCGCATTCGCCTCACGCAGCGCCTCCCAGTCCTTCGCGAAGATCCGCTCCGCGGTCACCGTGCCGTCGAGTGCGAGCTCGTGCTCGTGCGGGACGAAGACGTCGAAGCCGGCGCTCCGGAGCTGGGCGGCGCAGCGTTCGATGAACTCGCGCTCGTACGGCGTGAAGAGCGGCCCGGCGAAGTAGATCTTCACAGCAGCTCGATCTCGACCGGCGCGGCGCCCGGAACGGCCTCCGCCGTCTCCCTCGCATGCAGCAGCGTGGTGCGCACGATCAGCTTGGCGCGTGCGAAGTTGTCCAGCGTCGTCGGCACCGGCCCGACCTCCTCCCCCAGCGCATACGCCGCCGCGTTCCGCCCCATCGCCCGGTACGAGTCGAGCGTGTAGAGCGGCGACATGCCGAAGAGCTCCAGGTTGTCGAGCGGTTGGAGGTCGGCGCGGTGGATCACGGCCGTCCCCTTGGACTGGAGCCCGACGGCGATGCCGGAACCCGATAGTCGGGCGCCGTCGTGCCCGATGAATGCGACGTCGGACGCCCGGCGCACGCGGACGAGGCGCGCCTCGGCGCCGCTCTCGCGAACGCCGGCGGCGACGGCGCGCAGCACATCGGCGTGCCCGAGACCGTTGATCGTCTCCCGCAGCGCCGCTCCGAACGCCGGCCCGACCGCGATCACGACCTCGTCCGGTCTGTCGCCGAGGGTGGCAACAGACCGATCCGCCACAACCGGTGCCGCGCCGTTCGGCGAGGTCTCCTCGCGTGGGTCGAGCACGTACGGCAGCTGCTGGAGAAGCTGCCACCTCGCACCCTCGAGCCGATAGCCCGTGCCCGGGCCTTCGTAGCGGTTGGGGTCGCTGACCGCGGAACGAACCGTGCCGTCGCGCTCGATGATCGCCGAGGTCTGGAGGTAGTCGGCCGACACCCGCTGGCGCTGCATCGCGAGCACGGCCTCGGCGACGTCCGTGAATCCCGCTGCGTCGAGCTCGCGCACGACGTCGAGCGCCGAGATCCGCTCGGCGAATACCCGGTCGGCCGCGGCCACGTCGGCGGCACGATCGCGGTCGGGGAGATCACGGCTCGCGTACCCGAACGTCGCCGCCTCGACCTCCTCGTCCGTCACCGGCGGGAAGCTCAGGCCCGCGAAGACAGCCTGGATCGCCTGCCCCGCGCGCCTCCGCACCCGCAACACGTCGTCCTCGGCCACCGGTTCGATTCCAGCGTCCACCTGCCAGTCGCGCTGGAGGGTCAGCCACTCATCGAGATCGTCTCCGTCGTAGTTGCCGCCGCCGAACGTGTTGTCCTCTCTCGGCATCACCGAATAGCCGGACGTGACGAAGTCGGTGCCGGGCAGGAACTGGCCCATCAGCTTCGCGGTCTTGCGAATCTCCGAATGCGACGCGATCGCGTCGTTCCCGGATGCGACCTCGAGGTCGAGCCAGGCAGCCAGCACGTTCTCGGCCAGGATCTCGCGAACGCCGCCTGGCACGGACAGCACCAGCGCGACGCACGAGATCGACCCGTTCTGGACGCCCTGCGAGCCGGCCGCGCGGATCGCCGCCAGGCAGCGCGCCTCGAGGTAGAGCATCGACTGGCCCTCAGCGTGCCCCATCAGTGCCTCCGAGCCGCCGCCCGACGTGAACCGCACCTTCACGCCCCGCGAGGCGTAGGCGGAGGCGAGGAATGCCTTCGACCACGGCGTGTCGTCACCGTCGACGAAGACCGGCTCGGTGCCGTACACCGACAGCGTCTCCGCGTACGTGACGAGCCCCTGGATCGCAAGCTGGAGATTGCGCCGCTCCTCGACCGCACACTGGGTCATCGCGCCCGGCCGCCCCGTCTGGGAGCCGACCAGGATCGCGATCGCGTTCAGCGGCGCGTACCGCGAGACGCCGACCGTCGTCTCCAGCTCGGCGAAGCCCCGCGCCGCGGCCTCCGCCGCGTCGGCCGCGAGCAGCGCCGGGTTCTCCTTCAGGTTCGTGACGTGCGCCTGGTTCGCCGGCGTCCGCCGCGCGCGCAGCTTCTTCAGCGCGAACATCAGCTCGACCGGGTCGAGGAGCGCAACGACGCGCGCGAGTCGCGCCGGCGTCAGGCCGCGGGAGAGCCGGACCAGGTCGCCCCGGGACACGTCGACGTCGACGAGCCGACGGGCGATGCCCTCGTCGGTGAGTGCCGCCGCCTCGGCCGCGACCTCGAGGTCGAGGCCGTAGCGCGCGACGAACCGGTCGATCACGTCGAAGTCCTCGGCCCGACGGCCGTCCATCGCGACGACGCGATCGCCCTCGATCTCGAGCGAAGGGTCCGGGTCGTTCGGGCCGTCCATCGCGACGAGCCCCAGCTCGGGATACGGCGAGATCAGCAGCTCACGCCGAAGCTCTCGCTGCTCACGGGCACGGAAGCGCTCAGACCGGCGCTCGGTCATCCGCCTCCAGCAGCCCACGCGCGGCATAGGCCGCAATCGCCTCCCGGACGAACGCGGCGGACAACGGGGCGCCGAGCTCGGCCTCTAGCCGCTCGGCCCAGGCTTCGAGCTCCTCCGCCGTCGATCGGTGGGGTCGGAGAGCGGTGTAGATCTCGAGAATCGTCTCCGCAGGCACAGAGGCGAGCTCGGCGGCGCGTGCGAGGTTGTCGGCAAGCTGCGTACGGCCGGCGGCGAGCGCAACCGCCGACTGGCGCCGCAGCGTCTCGGGCGTTGCCCGGAGCTCGTCCGGGCCGACCGAACCGGCGCGAACGGCGTCGAGCGTCAGATCGTCGAGCCCGAGGCCCGACGGCGTCCGGACGAGATCCGGTCGGCGGGTGCCGAGCGGGTAGTCCGAAACCGGGTCGAAGCTCATTCGAACAGCTTAGAGTGGGGCTTCGAAACCTCACAAGGAGAAACCACAGTGAAGAAGCTCACCCTTGCGGCCCTGGCTGGCGCTGCGGCCGTGACCGTGACTCCGGCGGCGGCGGTCTCGCCTGGCCTGTCGCCCCACGTCTACAGCGCCAGGATCGCGGGGGCGACGCCTGCCGTGCTCAACGGAACGTGGCGGCTGACAGTCAACAAGCCCGGGTTCGCGGTGACCAAGGACGGGAGTGCCGCCATCGTCGGCACGGTGCAGATCGCGGGCAACCGTGTCACGTTCCGCGACGGAGGGGGACCATTCGCGTGCAGGGGTGCGCAGCGAACGGGTACCTACACCTGGCGCCTGACAGGCAAGCGCCTGACGCTCGCCCGGGTGAACGACGCGTGCGTCGGTCGCCGGACGGTGTTCACGCACGCGTTCACGCGAGTCGTCTAGCGGATGACGGACCGGAGCGACTTCGAAGGGCGGGTTGCGCTCGTCACCGGGGGTGCGAGCGGGATCGGAGCGGCGGCGGCGGCCCGCCTGCGCTCACACGGCGCCGAAGTGGCGGTCTTCGACCGGGAGCCGGTCGAGGGGTACGTGTCCGTTACCGGTGACATCGCCTCCTCCGCAGACGTCGGCGCCGCGGTTGCAAAGGTGGAGAACGACCTCGGCAGGATCGACGTGCTCGTCAACTCCGCGGGCGTCCCGGGCGCGTCCCTCCGCACCGTCGAGGTGACAGACGAGGAGTGGCAGCGCGTCTTCGCGATCAACGCGAACGGCAGCTTCTACATGTGCAGGGCGGTCCTCCCGGGGATGATCGAGCGTGGCTATGGACGGATCGTCCTCGTCGCGTCGATCGCCGGCAAGGAGGGAAACCCGATGGCGGCCGCCTACTCGGCGAGCAAGGCGGCGGTGATCGCGATGACGAAGGCGATCGCCAAGGACGTCGCGGGCACGGGCGTCCTGGTCAACTGCATCGCCCCGGCCGTGATCGAGACGCCGATCCTGACCGGCCTCTCGCAGCACCACATCGACTACATGGTCGAGCGAATCCCGCTCGGGCGGATGGGCAAGGCCGACGAGGTCGCCGCCCTGATCGCGTTCCTCGCGAGCGACGACCTCTCGTTCTCGACCGGCGCGACGTACGACATCTCCGGCGGGCGGGCGGTGTACTGATGCTCAGGTTCCGCTACCGCACCGCCGAAGGGATCGTCGACGGCACGGCCGAGTCGGTCGAGGAGCTCGCGGCGTACGAGCTCGCGATCCCCGTCGAGCCCCCCGAGATCTGGTGCGCCGGCGTCACCTACGAGCGCAGCCGCGACGCCAGGGTCGAGGAGAGCGCGGTCAGAGACGTCTACACGCTCGTCTACGACGCCGAGCGGCCCGAGCTGTTCCTCAAGGACGCGGGCTGCCGTCGAACGGTGGGGCCCGGCGAGCCGATCGGCGTGCGCGGCGACTCGTCGTGGGACGTCCCCGAGCCCGAGATCGGCCTCGTTCTCGGCGAGGCGGGCGGGCTCGTCGGCGTGACGATCGGTAACGACGTCTCGTCACGGGAGATCGAGGGCGCGAATCCGCTCTACCTGCCGCAGGCGAAGGTGTTCGCCGGCGGCTGCGCGCTCGGACCGGCGGTGCTGGTCCCCGACGACTGGGAGGCTCCGCTCGAGATCCGGATGCGGATCGCGGACGCGGCCGGCGGCACGCTCTTCGCCGGTGAGACCTCGACCGCCCGCATGCGCCGCTCGTTTCCCGAGCTGGTCGACTGGCTGCTCCGCGACAACCCGGTCCCTGCCGGGAGCGTCCTGCTCACGGGAACCGGCCTCGTCCCGCCCGACGACTTCACGCTCGCGCCCGGTCACGTGGTGGAGATCCATGTTCCGGGTATCGGCACCCTGACCAACCCCGTCGTCCCGGCGGCGGAACTGCTGTCCACGAAGAGGAGCGAGATCCATGTCTGACGTGCTCGAAGCCCCGGCCCGGCCCGCCTTCGCCAACTTCGTCGGCGGCGAGTGGCGGCCGAGCGTCTCGGGGAAGACCTATGAGAAGCGCAACCCGTGGCGACCGTCGGAGACGATCGGCGAGTTCCCCGCCTCCGGCGAGGAGGACGTGAACGCCGCAGTCGCAGCCGCCGCGGGCGCCTTTCCGGAGTGGTCACGCCGCCCGGCGGCGCAGCGCTCGGCGGTCCTCGCCGCGGCCGCGAGCGCGATCGAGGAGCGAGTCGAGCAGATCGCCCAGGACATGACGCTGGAGATGGGCAAGCCGCTGCGCGAGGCGCGCATGGAGGCAGCCCGCGGCGCCGCGATCCTGCGGTTCTTCGCGGGGGAGGCGTGGCGCCCCAAGGGAGAGCTCTTCGAGCAGTCGGCGACCGGCAGCTCGGTGTACACGGTGCGCCGGGCGCTCGGGGTGGTCGGCCTGATCACCCCCTGGAACTTTCCCGCCGCGATTCCGGTCTGGAAGTCCGCGCCGGCGCTGATCTACGGCAACACGGTCGTGATGAAGCTCGCCCAGGAGGCTCCCCTGACGGGTCTCCATCTCGCGGCGTGCCTCGAGGAGGCCGGGATCCCGGCCGGCGTCTTCAACATCGTGGTCGGGCGCGGCTCCGAGGTCGGCACCCCGCTCGTCCGGCACCCAGAGGTGCGGGCGATCTCGTTCACGGGCTCCGTCGCCGTCGGGCGGCAGGTCCGGGAGGAGGCGACGGCGCTCGGCAAGCGTGTCCAGCTCGAGCTCGGCGGCCACAATCCGCTGATCGTGATGGCCGACGCCGACCTGGATCGGGCGGTCGAGGCCACCTACGCGGGGGCGTTCTGGTCGGCCGGTCAGAAGTGCACGGCGACGCGCCGCATCTACGTCCAGGCGCCGGTGTACGACGAGTTCCGCAGCCGGCTGCTGGCGCGGATCGAGAGCGGAGTCGTCGGAGATCCGACCGATCCGACCACCGAGGTCGGCCCGATGGTCAACGAGAAGCAGCTCGACGAGGTGCTTGCCGGGATCGAGCGCGGCAAGCAGGACGGCGGGACCGTCCTCGCCGGCGGCGAGCGGGTCGACGACGACGCCTACCTGCTCGCGCCGACGCTCTTCGAGGGCGTCGCCGACGACGCCTTCCTCTCCTGCGAGGAGGTGTTCGGCCCCGTGACGTCGCTGTACCGCTTCGGCGAGGTGGACGAGGCGCTCCGCCGGGCGAACGCGGTCGAGTTCGGGCTCTCCGCCTCGATCTTCACCAGCAGCCTCGCGACCACCCAACGGTTCGTGAACGAGCTCGAGGCCGGAATCCTGCACGTCAACTCGCAGACCGCAGGCGCGGACGTCCACGTCCCGTTCGGGGGGATCAAGGGCTCCGGCTTCGGCCCGCACGAGCAGGGACGCGCCGCGATGGAGTTCTACACCGAGGTCGTCACCGTCTACCAGGACGCGTGACGTCCGGCCACGTCCGCCCGAGCCATGCCCCGGGGACAGTCCCTGTGACGGAAGTGTCACGGCGTGGCGGCTGAGCGCTTCCTCGTCACGGGCGCGCTCGGGTGCATCGGCGCGTGGACGGTCGTCACCCTCGTTCGCGACGGCGCCGGCGTCGTCGCGTTCGACCTCGGAACCGACGATCGGCGACTCCGGCTGATCGCATCGCCGGACGAGATCGGCAGCGTCACGCTCGTACAGGGCGACATCACCGACCTCGCCATCGTCGAACGCACCCTCGCCGAGCACGAGATCACCCACGTCGTTCACCTGGCCGCCCTCCAGGTTCCGTTCTGCAGGGCCGATCCGGTGCTCGGCTCGCGGGTCAACGTCACCGGCACGGTGAACGTGTTCGAGGCGGCGAAACGTCGTGCACTGGGAACGACGATCGCCTACGCGAGCTCGGCGGCCGTGTACGACGAGCGCGGGGAAATCGCTCCGCGAACGGCCTACGGCGTCTACAAGCTCGCGAACGAGGGCACCGCCCGCGTCTACTGGCAGGACGACGGCGTCCCGAGCATCGGCCTCCGCCCCTTCTCGGTCTACGGCCCGGGGCGCGACCAGGGGGTCACGTCGGGCCCGACCCTCGCGATCGAGGCGGCGGTCCGTGGAGAGCCGTACACGATCGCGTTCGGAGGCCGGACGCAGCTGCACTACGCCCCCGACGTCGCCGGCGCCTTCGTCCGGGCCGCGCGCGCAGAGCCCGCCGGCGCCGAGACCTTCAACCTCGGCGGCCCGGCGACTGCGATCGCCGATTTCGTCGCCGCCCTCGAAGCCGTCGTCCCGGGCGCCGAGGTCGGCTTCGACGACCCGCCGCTCCCGTTCCCGGACCAGCTGCCCGAGCCCTGGTTCGACTCTCCGCTGACGCCGCTCGAGCAGGGCGTCCGCGAGACGGCGTCGTGCTTCGCCGCTGCCGGTTGACCGCACCCGTCCCGGCCTGAAACGCTACGCGGGTCAATCGAAAAGCAGAAGGGGAGGGCTCATGGCAGAGATGCGCGGATGCGATCTTGTTGTCGAGTACCTGATCCGGGAGAAGGTCCCGTACATGTTCGGCTACGCCGGGCACGGGGCAGTCGGCCTCCTCGACGGCGTCTACAACCACCAGGACGACCTGAAGATCATCTTCCCGCGGATCGAGTCGGCGGCGGGCTACATGGCGGACGCGTACTTCCGCGCCTCCGGCCAGCTGATTCCGGTGTACACGTCCACGGGCCCGGGCCCGATGCTCCTCACGGTCGCGATGGGGAACGCCTTCTACGACTCCTCGGCGTTTATCGCGATCACCGGCCAGGTGGCGACGAACCAGTACGACTCCGGCGCCCTGCAGGAGGAGTACCGCCATCACCAGGCCGACTTCCCGAGCATCGCGAAGGTGATCACGAAGCGGAGCTTCCAGGCGCAGAGCGTCGACGATCTCGGCAAGTTCCTCCCGAAGGCGTTCAAGCTCGCCCGGACGGGACGGCCGGGACCGGTGCACATCGACGTCCCCTACGACCTCTGGATCCGGACCGCGGACGTCGAGGTGCCGGAGCCCGAGGAGCGCTCGCTCAGCCTGAACTGGCGCACACCCGGCTCGCCGGAGGCGGTCGCCAAGGGGCTCGAGATGCTGTTGAAGGCGAAACGGCCGCTGATCCTGGCCGGCGGCGGCGTGATCGCCTCCGAAGCCTCGTCCGAGCTGCAGCAGTTCGCCGAGCACGTGAACATCCCGGTGTACTCGACCTTCATGGGCAAGGGCGCCCTCTCGGCCCGCCACCCGCTCCACCTCGGCATCGCAGGCTGCTGGGGCGAGTATCCGGCAACCGAGGCGGCCCGGAACGCCGACGTGATCCTCGCGATCGGCTGCCGTTTCTCCGACATCCACTGCAGCTCGTGGGTGCCGGGCTACACCTACAACATCCCGCCGACCAAGCTGATCCACGTCGACCTCGATCCGCAGGAGATCGGCCGGAACTACCCGACCGAGATCGGCATCGTCGGCGACGCCCGGGAGGTGCTGCGGCAACTGCTCGAACTCGCCCAGCGGGGCGCCAAGCGGGAGCGCTCCCCGTGGCACGAGCAGGTCGAGGGGTGGAAGGCGGAGTGGGACAACTTCATCTCGCCGGAGAAGGCCTCCGACGCGACGCCCATCGACCCGCGCCGAATGATCGCGGAGCTGCGCAAGGCGGCTCCCGACGACACGTTGATGATCACCGACACGGGCAACCACCAGACCTGGGTCGAGCAGTACTGGGATGCCTACGAACCGCGCTCGGTCTTCACGCCGGGGGGCTTCGCCGGCATGGGCTTCGGCACCTGCGGTGTGCTCGGGCTGAAGCTCGCCAGGCCCGACCGGCCGGCCGTCTGCGTCACGAGCGACGGCAGCTTCATGATGTTCCCGGGCGCCGTTGCCACTGCCGTCGAGCACGACATCCCGGCGGTCTGGGTGATCATGAACAACTACACGATCGGCGTGATCCGCGATCTCCAGCGCTTCTACATGGACAATCGCGAGATCGGGACGAGCTTCGTCAAGCACTCGACCGGCGAGTTCTGGAACCCCGACTTCGCCGCGATGGCGGCGGCGATGGGAGCCGGATCGGTCTCGGTAGACCAGCCGGGCGATCTCGCCGACGCGTTCGACACGGCGATGAATGCCGGCGGACCGTTCGTCGTCGACGTGAAGATCAACCGCGACACGGCCGTGCCGCTGATCGGCACCTGGCAGTTCCCGCCGATCGTGCAGGCCGAGCCGACCTTCGGGAAGCGGCTGGTGGTGACCTGAACCACCTGTACTTCTTCCCGTTCGCGGCGATCGTCGAGCAGGAGCGCCTCAAGCGGGCGCTCCTGCTCAACGCGATCAACCCGCGGATCGGCGGCGTCCTGATCAAGGGCCCGAGCGGGACCGGCAAGTCGACGGCGGTGCGCGGTCTGGCCGAGCTGCTTCCGGAGCTCGCGGTCGTCGCCGACTGTCCGTTCTCGTGCGACCCCGGGCAACCGATGTGCGAGAGCTGCCGGACGCGTGCCCGTGACGAGCTCCCCGTCGTTCGCCGCCGCCGCCGGATCGTCGACCTTCCCCTGAACGCGACCGAGGACCGCGTCTCCGGCAGCGTCGACGTCGCCCGGGCGCTGACCGAGGGCGAGCTCGCGCTCGAGCCGGGCCTCCTCGCGGATGCGAACCGGGGGATCCTCTACGTCGACGAGATCAACCTGCTCGACGATCACCTGACCGACGTCCTGCTGGACGCTGCCGCGCTCGGCGTCAACGTCGTCGAGCGCGAGGGGGTGTCGATCTCGCATCCCGCCCGCTTCCTCCTGGTGGGGACGATGAACGAGGAGGAAGGCGAGCTGCGCCCGCAGATCGCCGACCGGATCGGCCTGGAGGTCGACGTCGAGGCGCTGACCGAGCCGGAGGCACGGGCCGAGATCGTCCGTCGACGCGAGGCGTTTGCCCGCGACCCCGAGTCCTTCCGGGCAGGCTGGGACGCGGCACAGCGCGAGCTGGCAGAACAGGTGGCGGCGGCCGAGGGCCGCCTCGACGAGGTCAGGCTCACCGATGCGCTGTATGCCGCGGTCGGTCAGCTCGTCGTCCGCTCCGGCGTGGACAGCCACCGCGCGGACATCACGATCGTCGAGTGCGCGAAGGCGATCGCGGCGCTGGCCGGACGTGTCGAGGCGAACGCCGAGGACGTTCTCGCCGCAGCCGAGCTCGCGCTCGGGCATCGACTCGCCGCGGATCCGTTCGCTCCCGCTCCTCGTGTCGAGCCGCAGCTCTTGCGGCGCGTCCTCGAGGAAGCGCTCGAAGTCGAGGTGACCCCAAAAAAAGCCGTGAGCCGGGCGACGTAGGCCTCGAGCTCGAGGGCGGCCCCGAGACCGCGCCTCCCGTGGAACAGATGCGCGTCGATCCCACCGCCGTGTTCTCCGGCCGACGTCGGCTCGACCGCGTGGAGCGCGCGCGGCTCGGACGGCGCGCGCGCTCGTTCGTCGCCCGGCGTCGGGGGAAATACACGCGTCACCGGCTGGCCCGGGCAGGAGACACCGACATCGCCCTCGACGCAACCATCCGTGCGGCCGCGGCGCGCGCGGGCCGAGCGCCGCTGACCGTCCGCGGTGAAGACCTCCGTCGCAGAGTGCGCGAGCACCGCTCGCCGTACAGCGTCTGCTTCGTCGTCGACAACAGCTGGTCGGTCCACGCGGAGCGCATGGTCGAGAAGGTCAAAGGGGTCGTCTTCGAGCTGCTGGACGACGCGACCCGCCGCGGGGACAAAGTGGCACTGGTCGCCTTCAAGGGCGGCGTTCCCGAGGGAACGGTCGTCCTGCCGCTGACCGCGAGCGGCGCCCGCGCTCGGCGGCTGCTCGAAGACATCCCACTCAGCGGCCAGACGCCGCTCGCGGACGCGCTGCGCAGGGCCCGCCTGCTCCTGCGCGCGGAGCTGCTCAGGCACCCGAACGCGGTCCCGCTCGTGGTCGTCGTCAGCGACGGCCTGCCGACGGTGCCGGTGCGCCGCGGCGGCGACGCGGTCGCCGACGTCCTCGCCGAGGCTCGCGCCTTGCGGCGCGCACGGATCGGGTGCGTGGTCGCGGAGGTCGAGTCGCAGGGCTCGGGGTGCGCGGAGGCGCTCGCCCGCGAGAGCGGAGGCACGAGGTTCCCGCTCGCCCAGCTCGCCGCCGGGATCGTGATCGACGCGGTGGAGGATGCGGCGTGAACGCGGCCGCAGCGGAGGCGCTCGCCGATCCCCGGGTCGGCCCGGTCTCGGAGGGCGAGCTTGCCGCCGAACTGGCCCGCTGGGACGAGGTGAAGGCCGAATCCGACGGAACCGACCTCGACGAGATCCGCCGCGGAAGGCCAATCGAGTGGGCGACGCAGACGCTGACCCAGGGCGAGATTCTCGACGCCTTCGGCCGCTACTGCCTCGCCGAACTAGACGACGTCGAGGTGCTCGACCAGGCTCCGAGCAGGCTCGGGCTCGGCTGGCGGCGAGAGCGAAGCGCGATCGAGCTGCGCGCCGGCTTCTTGTTCTGCGAGCGACTACCCCAGGACGGGCCGGTGCTCCTGCTCGGCCAGATCGGCTCGAAGGCAGCCGAGCGGTTTCTCGACGACGAAGGACTGCGCTCGCGTGTCGCCTGCCTCGACCTCGCCCGCCTCGAGAAGATCGCCGCCGTCCGGTCGAGCGTCTTCGTCTACTTCGAGTGGTTCCTCCGCGACGAGTACGGCGTCAAGATCCTCGCCGAGCCCATGTTCACGAGCGGCCTCGTCGAGCGCGGGATCATCTCTCTGGGAATGGGCTAGATCAGGCGCACGAGCGCCGCGGCCGCGGCGGCGGCGACGAGCACGACCAGGAGCGGCGCTCGCAGCGCGACCGCGACTGCCCCGACGCCGAGCCCCACCAGGCGGGCGTCCGCAACGAGTTCCCGATGCCCACCGACCGTCTGCGTGACCACGAGTGCGGCGAGCACGGCCGGGGCCAGGACCGAGACAGGCCCCGCCAGCCAGGCCGGCAGGCCTCGGCGGCCCAGCAGCACGGGTCCGGTCGCCTTGAAGAGCACCGTCGCGGCACCGACGACCACGACCGAGAGCCAAACGGCGCTCACGCCCTCCTCCAGCCGACGAGACACGCAGCCGCGCCTGCGACGATCGGCACGCCGGCGGGCGAAAACGGAATCAGGGCGAGCGCGATCGCGCCGCCGAGCGCGGCCGTGACGACCGTCCGGCGCGAGTCGAGCTGCGAGACGAGCAACGCGAGGAAGAGCGCCGGAAAGGCCGCGTCGAGGCCGAGTCGATTCGGGTCGCCGATCGCGTCCCCGAGCAGGACCCCGAGGGCGGTGCCGCCGGTCCAGCACACGTACAAGAGCCCGCCCGCGCCGAGCAGTACGCGCACGTCGAACCCTTCCCTGCGCTTCAGCGCAATCGCCCACGACTCGTCCACGATCAGCTGGGCCTGGAGCAGACGCCTGAGGATGCTCCCGTCGAACGCCGGGGCGACCGAGATCCCGATCGGTGCGTAGCGGGCGTTCAGCATCACCGCCGCCGCGATCGCCGCAGCGGCGGCTCCCGCGTTCCCGAGGATCGACGCGGCGGCGAACTGGGCCGAGCCTGCGAACGTCGTTGCCGACATCACCAACGGGGCGAGCCAGCCCATCCCGGACGAGCGCGCGAGGACGCCGAACGACAAGCCGAACGCCCCCGCGGCAACGCCGATCGGCGCGACCGCGCGCGCGCCCTCCAGGTAGCGCGCTCTCACGGAACCGCGGGCGCGGTGACGCCGCGGTCGAGACGTTCACGCGACATCGCGCTGCAGAGCGCGAACAGCACGATCGCCGACGCGGCGATGAGCCAGAGGGTGGTCGTGTAGGTGCCCGTCACGTCGCGAGCAGCACCCAGGACGAGGGGCGCGATCGCGCCGATCGTGTAGCCGACGCCCAGCATCAGGCCGGCGACGGCGCCGACCTCCACGGGGCGATGACCGACATCCACGGGCAGCGTCATCACCAGCGGGAACATCGCGCCGGTGCACAGGCCGACCAGCACCGCCCAGGCCCAGCCCCCGCCGGGGAACAGGGCGAAGCCGGCGCAGCCGAGCGCGAGCAAGCCGCTGAACAGCAGCAGGTACGTGCGGCGCGAGCCTCGGCGGTCTGCAAGCGGCGGGATGGTGATGGTGGTCACGAGGGCTGCGATGTTGAGAACGGCGAGCAGCGCGCCCGCCTTCCCGTCGCTCCAGCCGCGCTCGACGTACGCATCGGAGAGCCACGAGTTCAGGCCGTAGAACACGCAGGCCATCGACCCGAAGATGGCGACCAGGCGCCAGGCGAGCCCGTTCCGCCACGGCAGGCGCACCTGCGCGACGTCGGCGCGCCGATGCTCCGCCTCGCCACGGGTCAGCCAGACCCAGGCGACGACGAGCGCGACCGTCACCGCGGAGAACGACGCGAGCGACCAGCGCCAGCTGCCGGAAGCGTGCGCGATCGGAACGGCGAGCGCAGACGAGATCGCCGAGCCGATGTTGATCCCGAGCACGTAGACGCCGGTGGCGAACGCGGGACGCGTGGCGAAGCGCTCCTTGACTGCGACGGGCATCAGGGCTTGCGCGAAACCAAGTCCGAGCCCGACGCCGAAGGTGAGCGTGATCACGCCCGCCGCGCCGGGAACGCCGGCACGGGCAAGGCCGAAGGAGCCGATCAAGCCGAGGCAGACGGCGAGCATCACGCGCGAGCCGTACCGCCGCGTCAGCACGTGCGCGGGCAGCGCGAAGATCCCCATGCAGAGCACGGGAATCGTCCCGAGCAGCCCGGCAACCGCGTGCGAGACGTCGAGGTCCCGCTGGATCTCCGGGATCAGCGGGCCGAGGCCGACGATCTGCGGCCGCAGCGCGAGCCCCGCGAGGAAGAGCCCCGCCAGGAGGCCGAAGCGGCGGTGCACTATGCGGCGCTGACGGGGTTCGTCAGCGAGCCCAGGCCTTCGATCTCGATCGTGATCTCGTCGCCGGGCTGCATGAAGACCGGCGGCTTGCGGAACGCTCCGACGCCTGCGGGCGTACCGGTTGCGATCAGGTCGCCTGGCTCGAGCGTGATCGTGCGCGTGATGTACGCGATCAGCTCGGCAACGCCGAACACCATGTTCGCCGTCGTCGACTCCTGCATCGCTTCGCCGTTCAGCACGGCCCGGATGGCGAGATCCTGGGGGTCGGGCACCTCGTCCCGAGGAACGAGCCGTGGGCCGACGGGGCAGAACGTGTCCGGCGACTTGCCTCGCGTCCACTGGCCGTCCGCGAACTGGAGGTCACGGGCGGACACGTCGTTGACGCAGATGTAGCCGGCCACCGCCTCGAGAGCGTTCTCGGCGGAGACGTCTCTGACCCGGGCGCCGATGACGACGCCGAGCTCGGCCTCGTAGTCGCACTTCGTCACGATCGGCGGGATCACGATCGGCTCGCCCGGCCCGATCAGCGTGTTGCCCCATTTCGCGAAGAGCAGCGGCGCCTCCGGCAGGGCGGTCCCTTGCTCTTCCGCGTGGTCGCGGTAATTCAGACCGACGCAGATGATCTTCCCGGGTCGCTCGATCGGCAGCACGACCATGACCCTAACGAACATGCCCCAGGGACAGTCCCTGTGACGAGTGTGTGACGAGAGCGGGCGGCACGCTCGCCCTCGGAGTACCGTCCAGAACGATGCCGCGCCGGCCTCGATCACATCTCCCTGACGGCTACTTCCACGTCACCGGCCGTGGGACGGGTGGCATCTTCGTGTTCCTCGACGACGCCGACCGCGAGACGTTCGCACGTCTCCTCAAGCAGGTCGGCGAACGCTTCGAGTTGCGCCTCCACGCCTGGTGCTTGTTGGGCACCCACTTCCACGTGATCGTCGAAGGGCGGCAGAAGCAGCTGTCGGCGGCAATGCACCGTCTGCTCGGGATCTACGCGCAGCGGTTCAACCGGCGGCATGGCCGGAAGGGCCATCTGTTCGAGGAGCGCTTCTCGGCCTGGGTGGTCGAGGGCGACGAACACCTTGCGAATGCGATCCGGTATGTCCTCGCGAATCCAGTCGCAGCCGGGCTCTGCCGCGAGACCAAGGAGTGGCTCTGGTGCTGGTCGCGCTATTCGCCGGCTCTGCTCGACGCGGAACCGCAGGGACTGTCCCTGGGACACGGCTCCAAGGGAGAAGCGCAGCCGCCTAGCGAGGTGGCAGGAGAACGACGTGGACCTCGCCCGGGCCGTGCACGCCGACCGCGAGCTTCTGCTCGATGTCGGCGCTCCTGCTCGGGCCGGTCACGATCGCCAGCGCGCTCGGCAGGTCGTCACCGAGCCGTTCGAAGAGCTCGTCCAGCCCCGGAAGGATCCGGTCTTCGTCCAACAGCGTCACATGCACGTCCGGAAGCAGCGAGCGCGTCCGCGGCTCGTCCGGTGACGCCGCCAGGACGACACTGCCGGTGTCCGCGAGCCCGTACAACGCGGTCGACACCCCCGCCTCGTCGATCGCCGGCGTCTGCCCGCGGTGGACATGGAAGCCGACCGCCACCGCGTTCGTGGCGAAGTCGTCGACGAGGCTGACGTCTTCGGCGTCACGACATCGCCTCGCACCAACGCCGCCAGCTTCGCTGTCGCCTTTGTGCTCGGCTTCGTCTCTCACCGGCGATCCCGGTAGCGACGACCGAGCCGAGGCAAGGCTCGCCCCGACGCCCACGCGCGCCCCGGCCCGAGGAGTCCCGCGAACGGCTGCGCCAGCCGCGCGAGCCGAGTCGTCAACCCATATCCGAAGGGAGAGGACCACGCCAACGACCAGAGCGTGAATGCAAGCCGCTCGAATCGAGAGGCGACTCCCTGCTCGACGAGGTCGCGACGCAGATCGAGCAGCAGCTCGTGCAACGGGATCTTCACCGGACACGCGTCTGTGCACGCCCCACACAGGGACGAAGCGTGTGGCAGCGAGGGAGCCTGCTCGAGTCCGACGAGGAGGGGCAGGAGCACCGCACCCATCGGCCCCGAGTACACGGGCCCGTACGCGGCGCCACCCGTCTTGCGGTAGACCGGGCACACGTTCAGGCACGCGCCGCAACGGATGCACGCGAGCATCTCGCGGTAGCGCCCCCGCAACAGGTTGGTGCGGCCGTTGTCGAGGATCACGACATGGAGCTCCTCCGGCCCGTCGGGCTCCTCCTCCCGCCGCGGTCCAGTGATCAGCGTGGTGTACACCGTCAGCTTCTGACCCGTCGCGCTCCGCGCGAGCAGCCTGAGGAGGACGGCGAGGTCCGCGGTGCTCGGCACCAGCCGCTCCATTCCCATCACCGCGATGTGCACCGGCGGGACGGAGCTGACGAGCCGCCCGTTCCCCTCGTTCGTGACCAGGCAGATCGATCCGGTCGAAGAGATGCCGAAATTCGCCCCCGTGATGCCGACGTCCGCCTGGAGAAACGACTCGCGTAGAAGCCGCCGCGCAGTTCGCGTGAGCGCCTCGAGCTCGGCGGGCACGTCCTCCCCGCTGACCCGCGAGAAGAGCTCCGCGACGTCGGCAGCGGTCTTCTCGATCGCCGGCGCGACGATGTGGACGGGATGCTCACCGGCGAGCTGGAGGATGTACTCGCCGAGATCGGTCTCGACCGGGCGGACGCCCGCGGCCTCGAGCGCCTCGTTCAGGCCGATCTCCTCACTCACCATCGACTTCGACTTGGCCGCGAGCTTTGCCCCTCGTCGTCGGCACACATCGGCGACGTACGAGCTCGCCTCCGCGGCGGTGTGGGCGAAGAAGACGTGACCCCCGCGCGCCTCGAGCGCCTCGGTGAACCGGGCGACGTGCCCGTCGAGATCGTCGATCACCGCCATCCGGATGGCATGAGCGCGGTCGCGGAGCGCCTCGACGTCGCCCAGCGCTTCCCATCCAGCGAGCCGGTGCGTGCGCAGGCGGTTCGTCGACAGGTCGAGCGCCGCCTGCACGTGCGCGTCCCCGAGCTTGCCCCGAGCGATCTCGCGGAAGCGGCCACCGGGTTGCGCGAGCTCAGGCATCGACACCTCTGGCGAGCGCGGTGGCGAGATGGACGACTCGCACCGCGCTCCCCACCCGCTCCGCTCGCCCGGCCAGGTGCATCAGGCAACCGGGGTCGGCGGTCACCAGCGTTCCGGCGGGGCCGGCGCCCTCGAGCTTGTCGTCGGCCATCGCGACCGAGACCTCAGGCTGCCGCGACGAGAACGTCCCGCCGAAGCCACAGCAGAGGTCGGCCCGCTCGAGCGGCACGAGCTCCGCCCCGGAGGCCTGGAGCAGGCGTCTCGGCGGGTCGGAGATCCGGAGCTCGCGAAGCATATGGCAGGAGTCGTGGTACGCGACCCGCCGACCGCCGTTCCGCGACGCCGGCTGAAAGCCGGCGCGCTCGAGGAACGCCGACAGCTCCCAGACCTCGAACGGCTCGACGTCGAGGAGCTCGGGCAGATAGTGGGCGAGCATCGTCGTGCACGAGCCGGAGGGGACGACGACGGGTGCGTCACGTGAGAACGCCCGAGCGAAGGTGCGGGCGACCCGGCGCGCCGCAGCGCGGTGTCCCGAGTTGAACGCCGGTTGCCCGCAGCAGACTTGACCCGGGGGGAACTCGACGTCGAAGCCTGCCTCCTGTAGCAGCGCCTCGGCGTCGACGACCGCATCCCCGCAGACGAGGTCGCCGAGACAGGTCGCGAAGAGCTGCACCCTGGCCATCGGCAAGACTCTAGTCGTGAGCCGACTCGAGTCCGCGCCCGAGCCCATCGCAGGCGGGCGACGCTCCACCTGAAGCGAGAGGATCTCCACGACCTCGGCGCCTTCAAGTGGCGCGGCGCGATGCCTGCGCTCGAGAAGTTCCGCGCCGAGGGAGCGACGGGGGTCGTCACGGCCTCGACCGGCAACCACGGCGCCGCCACCGCATGGGCAGCACGCCTGCTCGGCCTCGAGCCCTTCGTCTATGCGCCGGAGAACGCGAGCAAGGCGAAGCTCGACCGCCTCCGCGAGCTCGGCGCGGTCGTGCGCCTGATCGGAAGCGACGTCGACGAGGCGAAGGACGTCGCGCGCGCTTACGCCGACGAACGAGGCCTACCGTTGTTCGAGGACGGCGCCGAGCCGGCCCAATACGACGGCTACACCGCCATCGGCGCGAACTGCTCGAACAGCTCGACGAGCCGCCTGCCGCCGTGGTCGTGCCGGTCGGGAACGGCGCCTTGCTCGGCGACGTCGGACGCGCGCTCATGACGCGATCGCCGAGCACTCTCCGCATGGGCGTGGCTGCCGCCGCGGCTCCCGTCACGGCGGACTCCTGGGACGCCGGACGCCCGCTCGTCAGCGACCGCTCCGCCACAATCGCCGACGGTCTGGCCGTGCGAGTGGCGATCCCGTACGCCGTCGGGGTCCTCCGTACGGTCGCCACACACATGCTGCGCGTCTCCGAGCGCGAGATCGCGCGTGCGCTTGCCGCCTTCGCCGACGCCGGCATCCGGGTCGAGGGCGCCGCCGCAGCCGGGCTCGCCGCGCTTCCGCAGCTTCCCGACCTCGAGGGCCCCGTCGTCCTCGTTGTCACCGGGCGCAACATCGACGACGCGCTGCTCGAACGCGCGCGCAGCGCGCCGCGGTCGTTTCCAGACTAGTCCCGCGTCATACTTGGGGCGTGGATGCAGGGCAAATTGCCGAGCTCCGCCGCTGGGGAGAGCGGCTCGTACGCGACGAGTCCCACCCCGAGCTGCGCCCAGCAGGCCGCGCGATCCTGCTCCTGATCGACGAGATCGAGCGCCTGAGCGCACCCGCAGAGCCGCCGGAGCCTCCCGGCGAGAACGAGGAGGAGCCCCTCGAGGACGAGCCGGCGCGGCCGAGACGCCAGCTCCGGCTGGGCCGTGGCCTGTTCAGGCTGGCGATCGGGGCCGCAATCCTCGCCGCGCTCGTCTTCGCCACGTTCGCGCTCGGAGCGCGACTCGCCGCGCCCTCGCTCGACGCTCGCGGGCCCACCGACGGAAGCGGGATCGGACCGGCTCGCCTGCCGTCGCTCCAGTTCTCCGTCGGAGGCAGCCCCGGTGTGCTCGACCACGTTCGCTGGCGGCTGGACGGCATCGACGTCACGAGCCGTGCGTACCCGTCGAAGGGCCGGCTGGTCTTCGACGGCGATGCGCTGCCCGACGGCCAGCACGTCCTGAAGGCCAGCGCCCCTGGCAGCTTCCCCGGGTCGCGCACGACCAGGCGGTGGCGCTTCATTGTCGACACGACGGGCCCACAGATCCGGCTCCAGCCGCCCGGCGTGCTGATCCCTGCCGGGAAGCCCGTCCGGATCGCCGGGACGCTCGAGCCGGGGTCGTCGCTGGCCGTCGACGGTCGCCCGGTTCTCGTCCAGGCGGGCCGCTTCCAGATCTCGTGGCCCGTCCGCCCGAAGGGGGCCGTCACGCTGGTGGCGACGGATCCGCTCCGCAATGCGACGACGAAGCGGATCTGGATCTCGATCCAACCCCGCCGCCCACCGCATCCGCTCCGCGCGGTGCACGTCACCTTCAACGGCTGGGCCGATGCGACGCTCAGAAAGAGCGTGATCGCGCTCATCGACCAGGGGAGGATCAACGCCGTCGAGCTCGACCTCAAGGACGAGTCGGGCACGGTCGGCTGGAACGCAAACGTCCCGCTCGCTCACCGGGTCGGCGCCGTCGATCCGATCGTCGATCTGCCGGCCGCCGTGAAGTTCCTCCACGGCAAGGGAGTGCGCGTGATCGGGCGGCTGGTCTGCTTCCGCGACCCGCTCATGGCGCAGGCGGCCTGGAAGGCCGGCGACCACGATCAGGTGATCCAGACGCCGGACGGCAAGCTCTACGGCGGGTACGGCGGCTTCACGAACTTCGCCGATCCCGTCGTGCGCCGCTACCAGATCGGCGTCGCAGTCGCGGCCGCGAAGGCCGGCGTCGACGAGATCCTCTACGACTACGTCCGGCGCCCCGACGGCCCGCTCTCGAGCATGACCTTCCCGGGTCTCGTGGGAACGCCCGAGCAGTCGATCGCCGCCTTCCTCGCCGAGACGCGCGCCGCGCTGAAGCCGTACCACGTCTTCCTCGGCGCCTCGGTGTTCGGCGTGGCCGCCACGCGCCCGAAGGAGGTCGCGCAGGACATTCCGGCAATGGCGGAGCACGTGGACTACATCGCGCCGATGGTCTACCCGTCGCACTGGGGACCTGGGGAGTACGGAGTCCCGAACCCGAACGCGGAGCCGTACGAGATCGTCCTTCGCTCGCTCGGGGACTTCCAGAAGGACGTTCGCGGCACGGGCGCGCGCATCGTGCCCTGGCTCCAGGACTTCTCGCTCGGCCTCGACTACGGCCCCGCCCAGGTCCGAGCGGAGATCCAGGGAACGCACGACGCGGGGATCGACGAGTACCTGCTGTGGGATCCCGCGGTCACGTACACGGCCGGTGCGCTCCGTCAGGATGCGCGCGGCGCGGTCTTCGCCAGGCAACAGAGCCCGGCCGACCTCGCGAGGAACCTGAAGCCCGACGAGCTCGGTGTGGTCCCGGTGCTGATGCACCATCAAATTCGCGCCGGCGGCGGCGCCTACGACGTCACCCCCGGACAGCTCCGCGCCGAGCTGGCGCGGCTCTGGCGTGACGGCTTCTACCCGGTTCGTGCAAGCGATCTCGTCGACGGCAAGCTGAACGTCCCCGAGGGAAGGTCGCCGGTCGTGCTCACCTTCGACGACGCGGACAACAACCAGATCGGCTTCCTGTCCAACGGGAGGCTCGATCCGAACACCGGCGTCGGCGTGCTCGAGTCCTTCGCCGCCGCACACAAGGACTTCCCGGCGACGGCGACGTTCTTCGTGCCGCGCAACGCGTTCGAGGGCAACGGCCGCTCACAGGCGGGGACACTCCGCTGGCTCGTCGAGAACGGCTTCGAGCTCGGCAACCACACGAAGGACCACCTCGCCCTCGACACCCTCGACCCGACCCAGGTTCAACGTGAGCTCGTACTCGGCAACCGCCTCCTCGCGAGCCTGCTGCCCGGCTACTCACCGAGAACGATGGCGCTGCCCGAAGGTTCGCTCCCCCATCCGAGCGCGCTCGCCGTCAGCGGCACCTGGGATGGACAACCCTACCGCTTTGCCGGCGTGTTCCTCGCCGGCGCGGAGCCCGCCGCTTCGCCGTTCTCGACCAAATGGAGCCCGGCCGCGATCCCGCGCATCCGGACGAACCCGCGCTGGGACGGGTCACGCGACTTCACCGCCGGCATGTGGCTCGACGAGCTCGAGCGCCATCCCCAGCTGCGCTATGTCTCGGACGGCAACGCGGAGACGATCTCCTTCCCGCGCGCAAGGTCCGACCAGCTTTCGCCGCAGTACCGGGACCGCGCGAAGCCGTACTAGCGGCCTACACCGGCCGCGAGGCGGACGCTGCCTCCGCGGCGGCCGCGAGAGCCTCGCTGTCGTACAGGTGGCACTCGACCTGCACGCGCCCGGCTGGAACGAGACGCGGCTCGATCGGCTCGTTCCACGCGATCTCCACGTGATCGTCGCCGGCGTGCAGGTGCCGGACTCCCTTCCAGAACGGATCGGAGGGATCGTCTGCGCGCAGGCGCTCGAGGACGGCGAGCAGGTCCGATCCGTGGGTGCCGCCGCGCGTCGGCAGGCGAATGTGAGTCGCAGGGGTGTCGAGCGCCGCCAGGTCGCCGACCACTGCCCGCTCCGCTTCGTACTCCTGCGCCGGCATCCGCGCCCAGCGAGCCTCGAGCAGATCCCGGAGGTCACGGGTCTCCCAGCCGCAGACCTCGAATGCCTTCGGGCACCTGGGGTGGAACGAGCAGCCGAGCGGCGGTCTCGCAGCGTCGGGAACCTCGCCGCGCGGCAGGTCACGAGGGACCGTGCGGCGGGGGTCGGGCTCCGGGATCGCCCGGAGGAGCGCTTCGGTGTACGGATGCTTCGGTTCCGCGTAGATCGCGTCGGATTCTCCGATCTCGACGATGCGGCCGAGGTACATGATCGCGATCCGGTCGCAGAAGAACTTCGCGGTCGCGAGGTCGTGGGTGATGTAGAGGTAGGTGAGGTCGAACTCCCGCTTGAGCGTCAGCATCAGCTCCAGGATCTTCGCCCGGACGCTCATGTCCAGCATCGAGACGGGCTCGTCCGCGACGAGGAGCACGGGATTGAGGATGATCGCCCGGGCGATCACCGCCCGCTGCTTCTGCCCGCCGGACAGGTCGGACGGGTACTTGTCGAGGAACTGCTCGGGCGGGGCGAGGCCGACGCGCTCGAGCACGTCGGCGACACGGCGGCGGACCTGGTCGCGCTCGCTCGCGATCCCGTGGATCTGCAGCGGGTGCCCGACAGACTGCTCGATCGTCATCGCCGGGTTCAGCGACGCGTGCGGGTCCTGGAACACGATCTGCATCCGGCGGCGGTGCCCGCGCAGCTCCCGCTCGACGAGCTTCGTGATGTCGCGCCCCTCGAACATCACGCTGCCTTCCGTCGCCTTCACGAGACCGAGGAGCGTCCGCCCCAGCGTCGTCTTGCCGCTGCCGGACTCGCCGACGAGTCCGAGCACCTCGCCCTTGCGCAGGTCGAACGAGACGTCGTTCACCGCCTTCACCGACCCTGCCTCGCGTCCGATCAGCCGGTCGGCGAAGCTGCCTCGGATCGAGTAGTACGTCTTCAGGCCTCGGACCGCGACCAGCGGCTCGCCGGAGACGTGCCCGGCGTCGAGCGGCAGGACGGCCTCCAGCTCAGGCCTCATCGGCGATCGCGATCGTCCCGCGCTCGAGCTCGGCGCCCTGTCCGGGCGGGATCTCCGCCTCGGGCCCGTGCAACCAGCACTCGACCCGCCGCCCCTCCTCGGGCTGCACCTCGACCGGCTGCTTCCAGGAGCAGACGCGCATGGCGCTCGGGCAGCGGGGATGGAAACGGCAGCCGGGAGGCGGGTCGATCAGGTTCGGCGGCGCCCCCGGAATCGAGTGCAGCTCGGTCGTCGCGAGCGAGATCGTCGAGCGGAGCAGCTCACGCGTGTACGGGTGAGCGGGGTCGGCGAAGACGTCGCGCGCGGGCCCTTCCTCGACGATCTTGCCGGCGTACATGACCGCGACCCGATCGCAGGCCTCGGCGATGATCCCGAGGTTGTGCGTGATCAGCAGGAGCGAAGTCCCGAAGTTGCGTTTCAGGTCGGCGAGGATCGCCAGGATCTGTGCCTCGACGATCACGTCCAGTGACGTCGTCGGCTCGTCCGCGACGAGGAGCTTGGGACGGACGACGAGGGCGAGCGCGATCATGATCCGCTGCCGCATCCCGCCGGAGAACTCGTGCGGGTACTGGCGGAAGCGCGTCGGCGGGATTCCCATCTTCCCGAGGGTCTCGAGTGAACGCAGGCGGATCGCCCGCTTGTCGAGGCCGGGCTCGTGCCGCTCGAGCGTCTCGCGGAAGTGGTCCTCGATCCTGAGCAACGGGTTCAGCCGGGTCATCGGCTCCTGGAAGATGAGCCCGAGGTCCGGGCCCCGCAGCCTGGCCAGCTCCTTCCGCGACGCACCGACGAGGTTGCGCCCGGAGTAGAGCACCTCGCCGTCCGAGACCGCGCCCTCCGGGAGCAGGCCCAGGATGCCCCGGCCGAGCGTCGACTTGCCGCAGCCCGACTCGCCGACGAGCCCGAGCACCTCTGCTTCGCCGATCTCCAGCGAGACGCGGTCGACCGCACGCACGGGACCGCGGACGGTGCCGTAGTACACGCGCAGGTCGCGGACGGACAGGACGGCGTCGCTCACGACCCGATCTCCGCTTCGACCAGGGTCGGCTCGTGCTCGAGCGTCACCTTCTCGATCCGGCGCTTGCGCAGCACCGGATTCATCGTCTCGTTGAGTCCCTCGCCGAGCAGGGTGAGGCCGGTGACGAGGAGGACGATCGCGAGCCCGGGGAAGAGGGCCGTCCACCAGATACCCGAGGCGGCGTCCGAGACCGCCCGCGAGATGTCGTACCCCCACTCGGCGGCGTCGGTCGGCTGGATGCCGTAGCCGAGAAACCCGAGCGCGGTCAGGGTGAGGATCGCGTCGGCGGCGTTGAGCGTCGCGATCGGCGGAACGTTCTGGACGACGTTGAAGAAGACGTACTTGCGGATGATCGTGAACGGCCGCGCCCCGAGCGCTCGCGCTGCCTCCACATACGGCTCCTCCCTGAGGCTGATCACGTGGTTGCGCACGACGCGGAAGTAGAGAGGCACGTAGGCGCCGGAGATTGCGATCGCCGCGGTCAGCACCCCTTTGCCGATGCTGTTCGAGAGGAGGAATGCGATCACGATCGCCAGCAGGAGATACGGGAACGCGTACAGCGCGTCCATGAACAGCACGAGAGCGCGGTCGAGCTTCCCCGCGAAGTAGCCGGACAAGAGGCCGAGCGGAACGCCGACCGTCAGCGCGAAGGCCAGCGAGATCACGACCACCTTGAGCTCGGTTTGCGTCCCCCAGATCACCCGCGCGAGCACGTCGGTCGACTGGACCGTGGTTCCCATCACGTGCCCGGAGCCCGGGGCCGAGAGCTGCGGGAAGCGCGTGCCGTCCGACTGGTACTGGTCGAAGGCGTACGGCGAGACCAGCGGGGCGACGATCGCGAGGAGAATGAAGAACACCGTGATCCCGGCGCCGATGAAGAGCATGACCCTTGCGAACCCACGGGCCTCGCGCACCGGGCCGATTGCGCGAGCGAGCCGCCTCGACAGCCCGCGCCGGCGGGGCGGGACCCGCAGCGGCTGCGCCGGGGCGGCCATCAGTACCTGATCCTCGGGTCGATGAACGCGTTCACGAAATCGATGACCAGGCTGACCAAGACGACGACGAGCCCGAACACGATGATGATCCCCTGGACGGCGGCGTAGTCGCGGTTCTCCAGGTACAGGACGAGCTGGTGGCCGATCCCGGGCCAGTTGAACGTCGTCTCGGTCAGCACCGCGCCGCCCAGCAGTCCCGCGAGCGTCAGGCCGACGACGGTGATCACGGGGACGAGCGCGTTCTTGAACGCATGCCGGTAGATGATCGTGTGCTCCCTGATCCCGCGGGCCCGCGCCGCCTCGATGTAGTCGTCCTTCAACGTGCGGATCACGTTGACGCGGATCAGCCGGATGTACACGCCCGCGGTGACCAGGCCCAGGGTGACTGCGGGGAGGATCAGGTGCTTGACGACGTCGCCGAGCGCGCTCCAGTTGCGATCGACGATCGCGTCGATCGTGAGGATGTTCGTGTGGGTCTGCAGCGTGGCCTGGGTAATCGGGCTCGCCCGGCCAGACGTCGGCAACCAGCCCAGGAACGAGCCGAAGAAGAGCTGTGCCATCAGGCCGAGGAAGAACACTGGCGTGGCGTAGATGACGATCCCGAACATCCGTCCGCCCACGTCCACCGGCGTGTCGCGGAAGCGGCCGGCGAGGAGGCCGACCAGGACTCCGACGACGATCGCGACGAGCATCGCGAAGAAGGTGAGCTCGAGCGTCGCGGCGCCGTTCGTGAGGATGATGTCGCTGACGGGGCGCCGGTCGGTGATCGTCGACCCGAAGTTGCCCCGCACGACATCCCACAGGTAGTCGCCGTACTGCACGTAGATCGGCCGGTCGAAGCCGAGCCGGTGCTTGATCTCGTCGATGACCGACTGGGGCGCATGCCCGCCGAGCGAGGCCGAGATCGGATCGCCCGGCGCGACGCGCATGAGCAGGAAGACGAACGTCAGCAGGATCAGGACCATCGGCAGGACGAGGGCGAGGCGCGTCAGCGCGTAGGTCTTGAGCGATGTTCCCTGGCCGGTCACGGTGCTCCCTCAAGCTGGCCGGAGGGGCGCCGTGCTGCCGGCGCCCCTCCGATTGCGAGCTGCAGTCGTGTCTACGACTTCCCGAGCTCCCAGAACCGCATGTTGAATGCGGCGTCCAGCGTCCCGTCGATGCCGGTGACGTTGCTGCGCGAGACGGCGATCATCTTCCCCTGCCAGTACGGGATGATCGGGACGTCCTTGGCAGCGAGCACCTGGGCCTGCTTGATCACGGCGAGCCGGGCCGCCGTCGATGTGGCCCCGTACTCCTTCTTGATGAGCGCGTTCATCTTCGGGTTGTTGTAGCCGTTCGCCATGAAGTTGTCCGGCTGGTAGAACGGCACGATGTAGTCCTCGCCGTCCACGTAGTCCGGGAACCACCCGAGCTGGAACGCGTTGTAGCGCTTCCCCGGCTGGGCGCTGTACTGCGCCCACTCGGTCGACTTCAGCGTCACCTTGAAGAGGCCGCTGCCGTCGAGTGCGCGCTTGATCTCGGCGTACTCGTCGGCCGACGCATCGCCGTAATGGCTCGGCGTCCACCAGATGTCGATGGCGACCGGCGTGGAGACGCCGGCGGCCTTGAGCACCGCCTTGGCCTTCGCCACGCTCGGCACTGCGCCGTACATGGTCTTGAAGGCATCGATGTGGCCCGGCAGCCCTGCCGGCACCATCGAGTAGAGCGGCTTGACGAATCCGTGGTACACGCGGCTGGAGATCGTCTGCCGCGGCATCAGGTACGCGACCGCCTTCCGGACGGCGACGTTGTTCGTCGGGGCGCGCGTCGGGTTGAACACGAGGTAGCGGATGACGACGCCGTTGCCGGCGTGGACCTTGATTCCGCCGGCCTTACCGAGCGACAGGAGCTCGGTAGGGGTGAAATCGCGGAACGCCATGTCGATCTCGCCGCGCTGGAGGGCGAGCTTCATCGTCGACGACTTCGAGTAGTAGTTGATGATCAGGTTCTCGGTCTTCGGCTTCGGGCCCCAGTAGTTGGGGTTCGCCTTGAAGACGGCCTGCTGGCCGGGCGTGTACTTGACCAGCTGGTACGGCCCGGTGCCGACCTGCGACTCGCTGTTGGGCCGGATCTTGTCGGCCGGGTATAGGGCCTTCGGCACGACATGCCCGGCGTTCGTCGCCAGGATGAACGGCCAGGTCGACTGCGGCGCCTTCAGGTGAAAGGTCACCCCGTAGGTGCCGTTCGTCGTCGTGCTCGCCAGGTTGGAGAGCAGCGCGTAGATGCCCTGGTCGCCCTTGATCTTGAGCACGCGGTCGAACGAGTGCTTGACGTCGGCCGAGGTCATCGGCGTGCCGTCGGCGAACTTGACGTTGCGGCGCAGCGTGCAGGCCCACGTCTTCGTGGTGCCCTGGGGCTTGCACCCGGTCGCCAGGACCGGTTCGAGCTTGGACCCGTGCGGGTATCCGTAGAGGCCCTGGAACAGCAGCAGGTCGAGCGTGAACGTCCCGTAGTCGTACTCGTTGGCCGGATCGATGTTCGTGACGCTGTCGGTGGTGCCGTCGATCAGCGTGCTACTGGCGGTGTCGTGGCCGCCGCGCGCCCAGGCGGACGCCGCGACCGCGGCGACGGCCAGCAGGCCGACGGCTGCCAGGACGACCGTCGTCCGCCAACCCATCGTTCTCCTGTTCATGTGCTCCCCTTCCTTCTTTGTCTCGGGCAATCCGCGCCCGTATTGCGGCGGCGGAGGCCTTCAGCGAAGCAGGGGCGAGTATGCCACCCGCCACCTGCACGCTCAATGAGACGTCGGAAAGGACTCGAAGCTAGCGGCAAACGGTAGGACCGCCCCCGGGGACACGAGTTTCGGCTGTTTCCCAGATCGTCGCCGCGACCGACATGGCGGGCGCCGACACGCTTCCGCCCGCCGTGAGAACAGTCGCCCGCCGGAAGTCGTGAGACTTCCGGCGGATTGGCCTAGGCAGCGACGGACTGCAGGTCGCGAAGCGCCGCGAGGCGCGCCAGTGCCTGGCCTTCGAGCTGACGGACGCGCTCGCGCGTCAGGTCGAGCTCGTGGCCGATCGCCTCGAGCGTCCACGGCTCGCCCTCGAAGCCGAACCGCAGCTCGAGGATCCGCCGCTCGCGCTCGGGTAGCGCGTCCAGCGCCTTCCGCACGCCCTGCCGGCGCAGGGACTCCTCCGCCTCGTCGAACGGATCAGCGGCCTCGCGGTCGGCGAACAGGTCGCCGAGCTCACCCTCGTCGTCGGCACCGACGGTCTGGTTCAGCGAGACCGACGCATGCGCGGCCGACAGCGCCTCGTCGACGTGCTGGATCGGGAGGCCGGTCGCCTCCGCCAGCTCGGCCTTCGTCGCCTCGCGGCCGAGCTCGACCTCCAGCCGACGGGCGGCCCGCCCGAGCTTCTGCTGCCGCTCGACGACGTGGACGGGCACGCGGATCGTGCGCGCGTGGTTGGCCACTGCGCGCTGCACCGACTGGCGGATCCACCAGGTCGCGTACGTCGAGAACTTGTAGCCCCGGCGCCAGTCGAACTTCTCGACCGCGCGGTTCAGCCCGAGCGTGCCCTCCTGGATCAGGTCCAGGAACGGGACGCCGAGCCCGCGGTAGCCCTTCGCGATCGAGACGACCAGCCGGAGGTTCGACTCGATCATGCGACGCTTCGCGGTCGGATCGCCGCGTTCGATCGCCTTGGCCAGGTACACCTCTTCGGCCGCGGTCAGCAGCTTGTGGCGGCCGACGTCGGCGAGGAAGAGCTGAAGGCTGTCGGCGGCTCCGCTGACAGGCCCTGCCTCGTAGGTGGCAGCCGGTGTGGCCGGCTCGGCCTCGTCGGCGACAGGCTTGCCGACTTCGAGCCCGATCGTCTCGAGCTCGCGCGCAAGCTGCTCGACCTCGTCGTCGGCGAGATCGTGCTCCAGTGCGAACGCCTCGAGCTCCGCGGGCTCGACGAAGCCGCGCTCCTCGGCGCCTTCGATCATCAGGCGCGCCTGATCGCTTTCCAGCAACTCGTTCAACTGATTCTGCGTCAAGTGACTCCCGTTGTCCTTTCCTGTGCGCTCACACGGATTCCGCAAACTTTCTTACCCTAACGGCCTTCTCCTTGGCTTTCCAGCATGAGGCGATCCGGTTACGGCTCTGTGAAGAAACGAACGCGATGCCGTTAATTCCTATTCCGACGCACCCTTTTCCTTGGATTTCAAGACGTTGTTCGTGGAGGAAGGTTTGCAGGTTCGCGAACACGCCCTGGTGACTACTTCCGACCCCGGCGACGCGGCTTCGCCGGGCCTTTCGCGCGACGCTCGGTGAGAAGCTCCACGGCCCGGTCGAGCGTGACCGCCTCGACCGAATCGCCCGCACGCAGGCTCGCATTCGTCTCTCCGTCCGTTACGTATGGACCAAATCGGCCCTCTTTGATCACAACTTGGCGCCCGGACGAGGGATCTTGCCCCAGCTCGCGGAGCGGAGCCCGCGCCGTTCCACGCCCGCGCCGGGCCTTCGGAGCGGCGAGGAGCGCGAGCGCCTCGTCGAGCGAGATCGTGAAGAGCTGCTCCTCCGACTCGAGGGACCGCGTCTCCTTCCCCTTCTCGACGTACGGGCCGTAGCGGCCGTTCCGGGCGACGACCTGCTCGCCGTCGGGGGCCGCGCCGACGATGCGGGGCAGGGAAAGGAGGCGAAGCCCTTCCTCGAGCGAGACCGTCTCGGGCGACATCGTCTGGAGGAGCGACGCCGTTCGCGGCCGTTCCTCCGCCCCCTCCGGCAGCTCCTCGGTCACGTACGGGCCGTAGCGACCCGTGCGAACGACGATTGAGCGCCCGGTCGCCGGATCGGCGCCGAGAACGCGGCCGTCGCCGGGACGTGAGAGCAGCTCCTCCGCACGCGCGGCCGTGACCTCGTCGGGGACGACGTCGTCCGGGAGGGACGCGCGCTCCTCGCCGCGCTCGAGGTAGGGCCCGTAGCGACCGACGCGGACGACGATGTCGCTGCCCGGGATCTCGATCGAGTTGATCGCGCGAGCATCGATCTCGTCCAGGTGCTCCGTGACCATCGCGTGCAAGCCCGGCTCGCCGTTCTGGCCGCGGTAGAACCGCGTCAGCCAGTCGACGCGCTCCTCGTCCCCGGCAGCGATCCGGTCGAGGTCGTCCTCCATCCGCGCCGTGAACCCGTAGTCGACCAGGCGCTCGTAGTGCCCCTCGAGCAGCTTCGTCACCGCGAATGCGAGGAACGTCGGCACCAGCGCCGCGCCCCGCTTCACCACGTAGCCGCGGTCGACGATGGTCGAGAGGATCGAGGCGTAGGTGGAGGGGCGGCCGATGCCTCGGTCCTCGAGCGCCTTCACGAGCGTCGGCTCCGTATACCGGGCGGGAGGCGAAGTCTCGTGGCCCTGTGGGTCGAGCTCCACCACCTCGACGGCGTCGTCCGGCCGGAGGTTCGGCAGCCGTCGCTCCTCGTCGTCGAGCGCCTCCTCGTCCCTCCCCTCCTCGTAGGCGGCCAGGAAGCCCCTGAAGGTGATCACGGTGCCGCTCACGCCGAACTCCGCGTCCTCGCCCGAACTCGCGGTCGCACCCAGGCGAAGCGTCACGGTCTGCCCGCGCGCGTCGGCCATCTGCGAGGCGACCGTACGCATCCAGATCAGCTCGTAGAGCGAGTGCTCGTCCCGGTCGAGCTCCCGGCGCACCTCGTCCGGCAGGCGGAAGCGCTCGCCTGCAGGCCTGATCGCCTCGTGCGCCTCCTGGGCGTTCTTCACCTTGCGGTCGTAGTGCCGAGGCGCATCCGGTACGTGCTCCGAGCCGTAGAGCTCACGCGCCTGGGTCCGCGCCGCGGTCAGCGCCGTCTCGGAGAGGGTCGTCGAGTCGGTGCGCATGTAGGTGATGTAGCCCCGCTCGTACAGGCGTTGGGCGACACGCATCGTCGTCTGCGCGGAGAAGCGGAGCTTGCGTGCCCCCTCCTGTTGCAGCGTGGAGGTCATGAACGGCGGGGCGGGTCGCCGCGTATACGGCTTCTCGTCGACCGAGCGGACGGCGAACGCAACCCCGTCCAGCCGCTGTGCGAGCTCCCGGGCCTCGCGCTCGTCCAGCTGCCTCACGTCCGCCTTCAGGCTTCCGTCGGGGCCGAAGTCGCGGCCTTGCGCGATTCGCTTGCCGTCGAGCGCGACGAGCCGTGCCGAGAACCGGCCGGGATCGAACGCCCCTTCGATGTCCCAGTACGCCGCCGACACGAACGCCATCCGCTCGCGCTCCCGCTGAACGACGAGCCGCGTCGCAACGGACTGCACGCGACCTGCCGAGAGCCGCGGCATCACCTTCTTCCAGAGCACGGGCGAGACCTCGTAGCCGTACAAGCGGTCGAGGATCCGGCGCGTTTCCTGCGAGTCGACGAGCCGTTCGTCGACCGGCCGCGGGTTGTCGAGCGCCTCCTGGATCGCCTGTCTCGTGATCTCGTGGAAGACCATCCGTCGGACCGGCACCTTCGGCTTCAGCTCCTGGAGCAGGTGCCAGGCGATCGCCTCCCCCTCGCGGTCTTCGTCCGTCGCGAGGAGCAGCTCGTCGGCGTCCTTGAGCTTCCGTTTGAGGTCGGCGACGACGCGTTTCTTGTCCGGGTCGACGATGTAGTACGGCTCGAATCCCTCGTCGATCGCCACGCCGAGGGCCCCGTACTTGGCGCGCTGCTCCTTCGGGATCTCGGAGGCGCGCTCCGGCAGGTCGCGGATGTGACCGATGCTGGACTCGACGACGAAGTCGGGACCGAGGTAGCCGGCGATGGTCTTGGCCTTCGCCGGAGACTCGACGATGACGAGCCGTTTGGGCATTCGGTGGGACACGTTAGCGCCGAGGTCGAACGTCGCACCCACGGTGGCGCCACCCGTGACGCCTCCGTGCGATAGCTGATACTGAACGTCCGCATGCCGCCCCCCGCCTACAACGTCGTCGCAGCGCTCTCCTGGCCCGTCATCCGGGGGCTCTACCGGCTCGACGCACGAGGGCTCGAACGGCTTCCGGAGTTCGGCGGGTTCGTGCTCGCCGCGAACCACGCCTCGAGCCTCGACCCGTGGCCGCTCGGAATGCCTCTGTGGCCGAAGCGACAGCTGTACTTCATGGCCAAGGTGGAGCTCTTCAACCCGGTCCTCAGCCCGCTGCTTCGCGCAGCCGGCGCATTCCCGGTGCGCCGGGGCGAACGGGACCTGCAGTCGATCGAGACCGCCGTCCGCATCTGCCGGGACGGGGGGATCGTGGCGATGTTCCCGGAGGGGACGCGGCAGACGAAAGGGCTGCGCAAGAGGTTCGAGCACCGCCCGCGGACCGGCTCGGCGCGAATCGCCCTGAGCGCGGGGGTGCCGCTCGTGCCGGCGGCAATCAAGGGCAGCGACCGCCTCTCTCGTCTGGGCAGGCTGCGCATCGCCTACGGCGACCCGGTGCCGGTCGACGACCTCGCGAACCTGCCGGTTCACGAGGCGTCGAGAGAAGCGACGACCCGACTGATGGAGCGCATCTACGCGCTCCATGCAGAGCTATGAGGTTCTAACGCAATGAGCAGTTGTGTCCCCGGGCCGCGCTGGGCGGCGCGCTGCTTCGTCCTCAGTCGCGCCCATAGCATCCAGCTATTGGCGCTCCCTGCGTCCTTGCATCGCACTCGCCCATCGCAACCCGGGAACGAATGCCCATCACGTTAGAACCTCTGAAGCCGCTCCTCATCGTCGACGGCGACTCGCTCGCGCACCGCGCGTACCACGCGCTGCCGAAGACGATGACGACCGCAATGGGCCGCCCGTCCGGAGCGCTCGTCGGCTTCGCCAACTTCCTCCTTCGTCTGTGGCAGGCCGAATCGCCGCGGGCCGTGTTGGTCGGCTGGGACACGCTCGGAACGCCCACGTACCGACACGAAGCGCTGCCCGGGTACCAGGCCGGCCGCCAGTTCGACGACGCGCTCGTCGAGCAACTCGACCTGCTCCCGCAGCTGGTCGGCGCCATGGGATTCGCAGTCGCGAAGGCGCCAGGGTACGAAGCCGACGACTTCCTCGCCGCCGCGGTCGCCTCGGAAGAGGCCCGCGACGGACTCGCCGTCGTCGTCACGTCCGATCGCGACTCCTTCCAGCTCGTCAGCGAGCGGACGAGTGTCCTCCAGCCGGTGAAGGGCGTCTCGGAGCTTGCGCGGATCGACCCGGCGGCGGTGCGCGAGCGCTACGGCGTCGATCCGCTACAGGTTCCCGACTTCATCGCACTCCGCGGCGATTCCTCGGACCGCATCCCCGGCGCTCCCGGGGTCGGCCCGAAGACGGCGGCAAGCGTGTTGCGCGAGTACGGCACGCTCGAAGCCGCTCTGGCCGCGGGCAGGTTCGGAGCGCAGCGGGAGGAATTGCTCCTGTATCGGCGAATAGCGACACTCGACGCCTCCGCCCCTCTCCCCTCCCTAGCCGACCAAACGCCAAGCTGGGCGGAGGCGTCTTCTCTCTGCGAGGCCTGGGGGCTCGGCGCCCTCGCCGGACGCCTCGAAGCGCTGGCGGGCGGCTGATGGAGCTGTTCAGTCACGCGGACTTCGCGCGCCTCCATCCGACCGGCCACCACCCGGAGACGCCTCGGCGCATGGACGTGCTCCTCGACGCGGTGCCCCAGTGGACCGAGACGGTGCCCGCCACCGACGAGCAGGTCGGACGCTGCCACACGGAGGAGCACGCCGCCCGCATCCGCTCCGTGGACGCGCCGACGTGGCTCGACGGCGACACACCCGCCTCCGAGACCAGCTACGAGGCCGCGCTCCTCGCCGCCGGCGGAGCGATCCAGGCCGCCGCCAGCGCCGGGTTCGCGCTGGTCCGCCCGCCCGGACATCACGCACTCGCCGACCGGGCGATGGGGTTCTGCCTGTTCAACAACGTCGCGATCGCCGCGCGCGCCGCCCAGGCCGAGCTCGGGCTCGAGCGTGTGGCGATCATCGACTGGGACGTGCACCACGGCAACGGGACGCAGGCGATCTTCTGGGACGACCCGACCGTGCTCTACGTCTCGCTCCACCAGTGGCCCTTCTACCCCGGAACCGGTGCGCCCGGAGAGGGAAATGCGACGACGCTGAACGTGCCGCTCAAGGCCGGTTCCGGCAACGAGGAGTACCTGCTCGCCTTCGGCGACATCGTCGAGCCGGCCGTCCGCGGCTTCGAGCCGGACCTGCTGCTCGTCTCGGCCGGCTTCGACGCTCACTCCGACGACCCGCTCGCGTCGATGGAGGTGACGGGCTACGGCTTCAGAGAGCTCGCCCGGCGCTGCCGCGGCCTCGCCCCGAGGGTGGGCGCGGTGCTGGAGGGCGGCTACAACCTCGAGACGCTGCCGGGCCTGGTGCACGCGACCCTCGACGGTTTCTCGGCCTAGCCGTCTCCGAAAACACCACCGCCGAAAGCCCGGTCGGGCTTTCGGCGGCTGAGCCACCGCTTCCCCAGGAAGCGAAACCTTCTACTCGCACAGCATCGGCATCGGCCGTGGCCGTCGCATCACCCACGGCATCCCCCACGCTGGGTGATTCGTCCGCTCAGGCGCGAGCCGCAGCGAGGGCGTCCAGTGCGTCGCGGCGTGAGGACACATTGAGCTTCCGGAGCAGGCTCTTCACATGGGAGCGCACCGTGTGCTCGGAGATGAAGAGGCGCTTGGCGATCTCGTCGGTGCCGAGATGCTCGTCGAGCAGGAGCAGGACCTCGACCTCCCGGGCGCTCAGCTCACGGGCGATCGAGTCGGGAATCCCCGAGTCGATGCGGCCGCCGTCGCGTACGCGATCGAGGAGCCGCCGGGCAACGGCACCGGAGAGCGCCGCTTCGCCGTGCACGACGCCGTCCAGGAACTCCGCGATGCGCTCGGGCGGCTCCGTCTTGAGCAGGTAGCCCGCCGCGCCGGCGCGAATGGCGGAGAGCAGGTTCTCCTCGGTCCCGGAGGCGGTCAGCACGACGACCTCGCAGTCCGGCGCAGCAGCCCGCACGCGCGGTAGCGCCTCGAGCCCTCCGACGCCGGGCATCGACAGGTCGAGGAGAACCAGGTCGGGCTGGAGCTGACGCGAGAGGCCGACGGCTTCCTCACCGTCTCCCGCCTCGCCGACCACCGGGAAGCCGTGCTGCTCGAGCAGCCCGACGAGCGCCGCTCTCGTCAGCGGGTGGTCGTCGACGACAAGCGTGCGCCGGCCCATCGGAACGCTTATCGGCAACGCCCGTCGTGCCGACAAGGCTCATATGCATTCCGCACGGGCGGCCTACCTCGCCTGGGCGCGCGACGAGCTCCTGATCCTCGCGCTGCTCTCGGCCACCCTGACGCTCTTCCTCGCCAGCCCGTGGCTGCGCGAACCGTACCTCCTCCCCAGCCTCCGTCTCTTCCTCGACACCGCGGTCCTGCTCGTGTCCGTGATCGTGTCGGTGCTGGCGTACGTCCGCTTCTCGGTCGAGCGGCGGCGATCCGACCTCTTCCTCTTCTGCGGATTCTTCGTCACCGGCGCGACCACCCTCGCGTTTGTCGTCGCGCCGGCGCTGGACGGAACACGGGTCGGGCCGGCGGAGATGTGGGCCGGGATCGCCGGCCGGCTGACCGCAGCCGCTCTGATCGCAGCGACACCCTTCGTGAGGGGGCGTGTCGCCAGCCGGCACCACGAACTCGTCGCGACGACGGGGCTGGCTGTCTCGCTCGCCGGCCTCTGGGCCCTCTGTCACGCCTTCGAGCCCTCTCTGCCGGTACTCGACCCGAGTCAAGGGCAACCTGCGCTCCTCACCACCGCACTCGCGGTGCAGGCGGTGCTGAGCCTGTGCGCCCTGGTCGGCTTCGGGCTGCGCTACCGCGCGCACGGCGAGGACCTCGATCGCTGGCTCGCGTTCGGGGCGTCGATCTGGCTGTTCGCGGAGCTCCACGCAGTCTTCACGCCGCCGCTCTCGAGCGACGACGTCTCTCAGGGGGATTTCCTGCGGCTCCTCTCGTACGGTGTCCTGCTCGTCGGCGTCTGGCGAGCGATCAGGGCGGCGGAATTCGGGCGGGCGGTGGCCGAGGAACGTGCCAGGGTCGCCCGTGAGATCCATGACGGCCTCGCCCAGTACCTCTTCGCGATCTCGACGCAGACCAGCCTGCTGGCCGGCGGAGCGGCAGTCGAGCAGGTCCTGCCCCGGCTGCAGGAGGCAGCATCGGCCGCCCAGCAAGAAGCCCGGTTCGCGGTCCTGGCGTTGTCGTCGGCGGCCGGCTCGGCTTCGTTCGACGCGGCGCTCAGCCGCTACGTCGAGTTCCTCACGGCGGACGGTCAGCTCGACGTCGACCTGGACATCGAGCGGGATCTGGAGCTCGGCCCCGACGAGCAGATCGAGGTCTTCCGAATCGTCCAGGAAGGGCTCGCCAACGTCCGCCGGCACGCGGATGCCAAGAAGGCGGCGGTCGAGATCGCGCTCCGCGAGGGTCACCGGGTCGTCCGGATCGTCGACGACGGCCGTGGGCTCGACGACGACGCGGAGATGCGCGGACAGGGCCTGCGCAACATGCGGGTGCGGGCGACGGCGATCGGGGGGAGATTGCGCCTGCTGAGCACTCCGGGTGGCGGCACGTCCCTCGAGGTCGTCCTCCGCGCCTAGCCCCCTGGGGCTGCGGCTAACTACAGAGCTGTGGTCGGCGTCGTGCCCGATGCCGTCCGGCGGCCGATTGGCGATAACGAAGTATGTCCGAGGCGGATGGCAGTTCACCTCGCGGCCAGGCAGGCCCGCTGCCGCTCGATGCGCTGGCGGCGCACTGGTGGGCGGCGCTCGACGCTGCCCAGTCCGCGCTTCGCGCCGCCGGCCCCTCGCTGAGCGCGCAGGAGCTCGGCGAACGTGGGCGTCGACTCTCCGAGGAACGGGGCGAGACCGTCCAGCTGCTCGAGGGGCTGGCCCACGAGCTGCACGTCCACAGCCGGCTCGTCGACTGGGTCGCGGCGCCGTCGATCAGCGGGCGCATGCTCGGCCTCCCGGGCGAGATCGTCGCCTGCGTCTTCGACCTCGACGGTGTGCTCGCCGCCAGCGCGGACGTGCACGCAGCGGCATGGAACGACGCATTGGACCCGTTCCTCCTGGAGCGGGCCGAGCGCACCCACCGCCCGTTCATCCCCTTCGACCGGGCACGCGAGTATGACGCGCTCGTCGCCGGCAAGCCTCGGCTGGACGGAGCGCGTGCGTTCCTGACCAGCCGGGGAATCAGCCTGCCCGAAGGAAGCCCCGACGACCCGCCGGATGCCGAGACCGTGTACGGCGTGGCCAATCACAAGAATCAGGCGCTGAAGCGGCACCTCGACCGGGAGGGCGTCGCCGGCTTCGAAGGGTCGCGGTACTACCTCGAAGCTGCACGGATGCTCGGCCTGCACCGAGCCGTGGTGTCAGCCAGCGCGAACACCGCCGCGATTCTCGAGCGGGCCGGACTCGCCCATCTGATCGAGGAGCGCGTCGACGGCAACACGATCCGACTGGAACACCTTCGCACCAAGCCGGCTCCCGACACGTTGCTCGCCGCCTGCGCGCACCTCGGTGTGCACCCGGATCAGGTGGCGGTGTTCGAGACCACCCCCGCCGGGATCACCGCCGCCAGGAACGCCGGGGTCAAGCTGGCCGTCGGGGTTAGCCGCAACGGCCACACCGACGCGCTCCGTGGCAGCGACGCCGATCTGGTGATCGGCGACCTGGCGGAGCTGCTCGACCGCAAGGTCGCAGCCTGACCAGGAGGGCCTAGCGGTTCAGCGCGGCGCGCAGCCACGCTGTGCGAAGCTCGCGGGCCCGCGCCTCCAGCTCGTCCAGGAGCCCGCGTACGTCCTCCAGCTCGGGCCGCAGCGCCTCGACCCGGCGCAGCTCCTCGGCAATTCGCGTGATCGGGCTCGCCGGGTTCGAGGTCAGCTTCGCGAGCCTGCGCTCGCCGGCACGGAGCTGCGCATCGAGGGTTCGTGCCCAGCCGCCCGCCTGGTCGGTGAGCTCGCGTAGCTCGGTCTCGGTCATGCTGCTGCGCGCGAGAGCCTGGCGGAGCCGGGCGGTGAGCGCAGAGTCGAGCGTATGAGCCAAGGCAGGGATGCCGGAGTGAGGGAGGAGCTTGCCAAACCTCGCCCGGCCGTGCGGCGGAACCTTGCGCGGCGAAGCGAAACCGGGGCCCGACCGGCTGACGGCCGGGCCCCGGTTCCCGCCTAGCTAGAGCCGGCGAGCCTTGCCGCCTGGTCGATCAGGCGGTGCGCCTGCTCGATCCAGCCCTTGGCTTCCTGCTCGTTCAGCGCCTTCTTCTCGAAGGCAGCCGCGTTCAGCCCCTTCTTGATCTTCGCGGCCAGGGTGTCGCGCCGCGAGGTCAGGCTGGCGATCGAGCCTTCGATCGACGTGTAGGTCGAGTCGTCGGCTACGGATCCGCTCGAGACCGCCTTCGTCGAGGCGTTGGCGATGCTCTTGCCGAAGTCGCCGAACGGCGAGTTCAGCTGTTCGTAGACGTCGCCGAGCCTTCGCACGGTCTCGCGGTGCGCGATCAGGGTCTTGGGCGTCGCCTTCGTCTCGAGGCCTTCGATCAGGACTCGCCCGTCCTGGACGTAGTCGTCCTTGAGCCCGAGCAGGGCCATGATCGTCGGGCGGACGTTCGGATGATCGGTCCAGGTCTCCGAGTCGACACCACCACGCTCGACGCCTGGGCCGACCAGACCGACCCAGGTATTCGCGATCTCCTGCTGGATGTCGCCGTGGCTCCAGGCGAAGTGGTAGTCGATGCAGTCCGGCACGTTGTGGGAAGCGTCGGGGCAGTTGGTGTTCGACGTCTTCACGAAGTAGTCGGGATCGGCGAACAACGTGAAGTTGGGCGTCCGCTTCGGGTCGGCGTTGACCATATGCAGCGCCTTCTCGCCGACGGTGTCGACGATCGCCTCCGTGACGGGCTGAGGCGTCGCGCTCTTGTACGGGTTCACCGCCTCCGCAGCGGCCGCCTTCCGCTCGAACTCGCGGAGAGTCGCGTCGGTTGGTGACGGGTTGCCGTTGACGTAGAAGGTCGGTGCCGAGTCCGTGTGGAGCGAGTACGCCGGAGGCGTGTAGCCGGACGGCAGCGCCGAGTCGAAGTTCAGGTTCACCTCGCCGATCTGGTTCGCCGGACACGTGTCGCCGGCTGTGACGTTGCAGAAGGTGTGGCTCCACGTCCCGTCGGCGGAGTTGCCGCCCGCGAAGTGGTCACCCTCGTCGACCGTGACGCTGAAGAGCGTGTTGCTCTTGTCGATCCCGTGGTCGGCGAGATCCTGGAAGAAGGCAGCGAACGCGGCGTCGTAGTCCGTGAGCTGCTGCTCGTAGTCGGCCTCGCCCGGACCCGAGGCCCGTCTGAGCGTGTGGTTGTCGTGCGCGTCCGAGATGTACGCATAGGTGACCGGGACACCCGACTCCTGCATCTGGGCGACGTAGCCCAGCGTGTTCTTCGCCAGCAGCCCGTCGAAGCCCGGGAAGCCGCAGGTGTTCGTGACCGGGTCAACGATCGCGGCACCCGATGTGTCCTGCACGCACGGGTCGCCGGCGATCGCCGGGTTGACGTACTTCGTCCCGAAGAGCGCCTTGTACCCCGTGTAGCCGCCCGGTTCGTCCGGCAGCGGGTCGTCCTTCGCGTGGGAGTCGTTCGCGCATTTGCTCGCCGTGGTCTGGGCGCAGTGGATCGCGATGCCGACGAAGTCGGTCGTGCGAAGCGCGGCCGGCTCGGACGCCTCAGGGGAACCCGGCCCGTACACGTTGGCGATGTCTCCTCCGGGCGTGGTGACGTTGTTCTCGAGCTCGATGTTCGCGGTGCCGACGCCGCCGACGTCACAGCCTGCACGGGTGAAGGGCACCCATGGGGCAGGCGTCGTCTTGCCCGTGTCGGTGATCATGTTCGGCTTCGAATCGTCGGCTCCGTCGACGGGAGACGTCCAGTACTTGAACGTCGACGTGAACGCCGGGCTCCCGTCGTTCTTGAAGTAGCCGTACGCGTTCGAGACCGTCTGCCCGGTCCGGTCGGGGTAGAGGCCCGTCAGCATGGACAGGATCCCGCCCCCGGTGTGCGAGATCAGGATCGTGTGGTCATTCGTGAACAGCGTGCCGTTCGACGTCAGGAAGCTCAGCAGGTGCGGCATCTGCTCGAGGTCGGATGCGACGTTCGAGCGGTCGCGCGCGTAGTGCGTGTTGTCGAAGACGATGTTGACGAAGTGCTTGATCGGGCCGTGCTGCGAGAGCCGGCAGGTGCTCGCGGTCGGGCGATTCTGGCCGCCGCTCGACGACACCGCCGCGACGGCAGTTGCGGCCGCCCCAACGGCGACGACGGCAAGCACCAGCAGCAGACGTCTTGATCTTCGCATGTGGTCCCCCTGGTCGTGTTGCGTGACGCCCATACCCTCGTGGCGAAAAGAGCGACCTGGGTCGCGGTCCGGTGGACGTCGGGTGATGAATCGGTGGCATCCCCCGCCCGGACGGTTCGACGACCATTGCCCCGCGAAGCAGCTACCGTGGGCACACGTTCCCCGCGGAGGGTGGGCACTGAAGCACGAGATCGTCAGCAAGCACGTCGAGACGAGCCCCGCTTTTCGCGCGGCGGCCGCCTTGGCGGAGCGCCTGCTCGAGAACGTCGAGCTCGTCGTCCGCGGGAAGCGAGACGAGATCGAGCTCGTGCTCTGCGCGCTCTTCTGCCGTGGGCACGTGCTGTTCGAGGACGTGCCCGGAACCGCGAAGACGGTTCTCGCCCGGGCGATCGCCCAGTCGATCGAGGGCGCCCGGGCATCGCGCATCCAGTGCACCCCCGACCTCCAGCCGACCGACGTCACCGGGCTGTCCGTCTACAACCAGAAGGAGCGGGAGTTCGAGTTCCGTCCCGGCCCGGTGTTCGCGAACATCGTCCTCGTCGACGAGATCAACCGTGCGATGCCGCGGACGCAGTCGGCGCTGCTCGAGGCGATGGCGGAGCGTCAGATCACGGTCGACGGAGCGACGAGGCGGCTACCCGATCCCTTCCTGATCCTCGCCACCCAGAACCCCCTCGACCACGAGGGGACGTTTCCGCTTCCCGAGGCGCAGCTCGACCGCTTCTTCCTGAAGACGACGCTCGGCTATCCAAGCCTCGACGACGAGATGCGCATCGTGCAGTCGCAGCGGCACACGCACCCGCTCGGCTCGCTCGGCCCCGTCATCGACGTCACCCACCTGCAGCAGATCCAGGCGGCCGTCGAGGACGTCTACATCGATCCGATCATCCAGCGGTGGCTGATCGAGCTCGTTCGGGCGACCCGTGAGCTGGACATCGTCAGGGTCGGAGGCTCCGTGCGCGGCTCGCTCTCGCTCGAGCGCGCGACCCGCTCCTGGGCGCTCCTCCAGGGGCGTCCGTTCGTCGAGCCCGAGGACGTCGAGGCGCTGTTCGAGCCCGTGCTCACACACCGTGTGCTGCTGAACCCGTACCGGTTCGAGACGCCCGAGAACGGCGACCATCCGGTCGACGTCGATCTCCTCGGCCATTGCCTCGAGCGCGCGCCGCGGCCGGGCATCCAGCTCGCCGCCGACTGAGGCTCCCCACGGCATGAGCCCGCCGAGCTCGACGTTCCCGCTGATCGCCCGCCGGCGCGGGATCGGCCTTCCGGGCCGAACACGGACGAGCACCTTTCGGGGCAGCGGCTACGAGATCGCCAGCTCTCGGCCGTACCAGCCCGGGGACCCGATGCGCGCAATCGACTGGAAGGCCTCGGCACGGCTCTCGAGCGCGCGGCAGTCGGACGACTTCGTCGTGCGCGAGCACTTCTCGGAGGAGAGCCCACGTGTCGTCGTCGTCGTCGACCGGCAACCGTCGATGAGCCTCTACCCGACCGAGTTCCCCTGGCTGCACAAGCCGTCCGTGATCGGCACGGCTGGGCGGATGATCGTGGACAGCACGCTCGCGGCCCAGGGCCTGTCCGGCTACCTCGACCTGGCGAATCCCCGGCATCCGCGCTGGTTGCCGCCGCGGCGATGGCAGGACGCGCCGCACATCCGGGACCGCGAGTTGCTCCGTAGCACGTACACGGCTCCGGCGAACAACCTCACGCTCGCTTTTCGGCACCTCGTGCTGGCACGCCGCGATCTCCCGCTCGGATCGTTCGTATTCGTCCTCTCGGATTTCCTCGCCACCCCGGCACCGGCGGTCTGGCAGACGGCAGACGCGCTCGGCTGGGACGTCGTGCCGGTGGTGCTGCAGGACCCGCGCTGGGAGCAGTCCTTCCCCGCCGCTTCCGGAGTGGCGCTTCCCCTCGCCGCCCCGGACGGCGCGCTTCGGCTCGTGCGGCTCACCCGGACGGAAGCTGCAGAGCGGCGGGAGGCGAACGAGCGGCGGCATGCCGCGCTCCTGCGCACGTTCGCGGCGCTCCAGCTCGACCCGGTTCTGCTTTCGAGCACCGACACGGGCGAGATTCTCCGCGCCTTCCTCCGGTGGCACGAGCGGCGGCGCCACCGACTGAGGCAGCGGTGAGCGCTCGATCCCGCAAGGTTGCTGCCGCAGTTGTGGCCGTTCTGCTCGTCGCGCTCGGCGCGGCGTTCGCGGTCGCCGCGTTGCACCGCCCCGGCTCGACGGCGGTGCACGTGCCCCGCGAGGCGACCGTCGTCAAGTCGCTCTCGCCCGAGGATCCACAGTTCGGCGACACCGTCACTGCGACGATCGACGTCTTCGTCGACCTACGCCGGGTCGAGCTCCGCTCGGTCACGGTGGATGGAGCGTTTACCCCGTTTCGGGTCGCCTCCAGCGAGCGGAAGACGAGACGTGAGGGCAGCGTCGGAATCGTGCACGTCGAACATCGGCTGCGCTGTCTCGACGCGTCCTGCGTCCCCGCCGCGGATCGCGCCACCGTCCGCTTCACCCCACTCCTCGTCGGCTACCAGAGCGGGTCGCGTTCGGAGATCCTCGTCTCGCGCTGGCCCCAGTTGCAGCTTCATGCGCGCGTCGCACAGAAGAACGTGAAGAAGCCGTTCTTCCGGGTCGGCGCTCCGCAGGCATCCGGCGGCGGGTACCGACTGCCTCCCAGAACGACCGGGTTCTTCTTGCTCGCGGTCGCGGCTCTCCTCGCCCTCGGCGGCGCAGCCATGCTCGTTCGCGCGATCGCCGGCGGGCTCCGGCCGCGCGACAGACGCCGCGACGCGCCGCTCGAGCGAATCCTCCGCGAGCTCGCCGCCGTGTCCTCGAACGGCGACTCCGGACGACGGCGCCGGGCGCTCGAAGAGCTCGCCCGCGAGCTCGAACCGCTCGACGGGTCGCTCAGCGCCGAGAGCAGGGTCCTCGCCTGGGCTCCCACCGATCCGAAGCAGGAGACGATCGCCGAGCTGACCAGCCGGGTGGCCGCGGCGGTGAAACGATGATCGCCCTGCTCTGGGCAGCGGCCGCAGGTCTCGTTCTGACCGCGGCGGCGACGCTGGTGCTCCGCGGCCGCCGCCGAAGCGTGCTCCGCGTCGCCGAGCCGGGTTCGTTCGACGCCATCGCCCGGCGCACGTGGATCACATGGGGCCTGACGGCAGGCGCGCTCGTCGGCGTGGTCCTCGTCTTTCTGGTGGGGACACGTACGACGCCTGCCGGCGCCGGCCTCCTACCCTCTCGCGCGAACGCGATCATCGTCATCGACCTCTCCGGCAGCATGCAGCGGTCGTCGAAGCGCATCGCCAACGCGCTGCTCGGCCTCACGCGGGACGGCCGGCGCGACCTGGGTCTCGTCGTCTTCTCGGATGCCGCGTACGAAGCGCTGCCTACCTCGACGCCGCCGGAGGGGATCAGGGACTGGCTCGGGCTGTTCCTGCACGACCCACCGCAGGCCTTCCCCTGGACGTCATCCTTCTCGAAGGGCACGCTGATCTCGAACGGCCTCGTCGTCGCCCGGAGGATGCTGCGGCGCGATGGGGTCAAGAACGGCCACGTCGTGCTCGTCAGCGACCTGGTCGACTCGCCGCTGGACATTCCGAAGCTGCAGTCGGTCGTCGCCCAGTACCAGCGCGAGGGCATCGACCTCCGGGTGATCGCCGTGCCGCCTCGGACAGACACCAACAACGTTCCCCGGTTCGCACAACAGGCGAACGCAGCGTTCGTCGAGCGGGCCGCGACGCGGACGCTCCGCCCGAACGAGCTGCCCCGCGCTCACTCCAACACGACGCTGCTCCTGATCCTGCTCGGGGTCGCGGGCGCGCTGGCCGCGGCGTACGAGCTGACGTTCCAGCCCCTGACGTGGCGGCGGTTGCGCGCGTGAGGCGGCAAGTCCTTCTGGCCCTCGCCGGGGCGGCGGCGCTCGCGCTCTCCGTTCCGGCCGTCCTCGTCGGTCGCGCCGCGCTCGCGACCCCTGACGACGTCGCGCGCGCGAACACGGGCTGGCCGAGCGGTTCGCGGGTCGCGAAACGTGACCGCGACCTCGTCGACCGGGCGGCGGCCGCCCTGCTCGGGACCAACCGAGTCGAGCACTTCGCGGAGGTCGTCCGCATCTACCGAAATGCGACCGCGCTGCCGGTCGTGGCGGGGCAGCCGATGGGCCCAATCCGAATTGCCCGCCTGATCCCGACGCTGCACACGGACCGGGAGCGCGCTCAGGCACTCGTGATGGCCTCGACGTTGCTCGCGATGGCGGCAGGCGACGGGCTCGGCGTCGCCGAGATCGGACGCGACCCCGGCAGCAAGGCGTTGCTGCGCCAGGCAGTCGGAGGCTTCCAGACCGCGGTGCAGCTCGACGATCGGAACGAGGCGGCGAAGTTTGACCTCGAGCTGCTTCTGCGGCAAGCAGGAGCCGGGCAATCCTCGGCCTCGCCCCGGAGGAAGACCACCTCGTCGAAGAAACCGAAGGCCACCCAGAAGAAACGCCAGCAGAAGCGGCAGGAGGGTCACAGCGAGGTCAGCCACGCAAGCGTCTACGCGACGGGGAGCGGCTACTGATGACCATCACCCTGGCCACGCCGTGGGCCCTGCTCGCCGCGCTTGTGGGCCTTGTGCCGATGACGGTTGCAGCGGTTCGGGTTCGCGCCGCGAGGAGAGTCAGAGGCGAGCTGGGTCTGGACGAGCCGCCCGCGAGAGCGCACCTCATGCGACCGCTCACGCTCGCCTGCCTCTTTGCCCTCCTCGGCTTGGCCGCGGCGCGACCTGCGCTGCGGACGCAACACGAGCGCTTGGCCCGCACCGACGCGGAGGCGCTCGTCGTCCTGGACAGCTCGCGATCGATGCTCGCTTCGTCGGCGCCCGACGCTCCGCCGCGCTACCAGCGAGCGGTCGCGTTTGCTCATCGATTGCACGACGCGCTCCCGGATGTCGCAATCGGGGTCGGCTCGCTGACGAACCGTGTCTTGCCCTACCTCTTCCCCACTGCCGACGCCAGCGCGTACGACCTCGTGCTCGACAAGGCTTTCGGGATCGAGCGCCCCCCGCCGTCGTTGACCCCAGACCGGTGGGTGACGACGTTCGATCCGTTGAACGAGGTAGCCACCCGCCATTTCTTCTCGCCGACGGCTCACAGACGAGTCCTCGTCATGCTCTCCGACGCCGAGACGCACCAGTTCGACTCTGCGAGCGTGCTTCGGCACCTGCAGCAGACGGGCACGACTCCGGTCGTCGTGCGCTTCTGGCAGCCGAACGAGCGGATCTTCCGAGGCGGCCGCCCGCTTGGAAACTATCGCTCGGTCCAGCCCGGCGCGATCACAGAGCTGCGAGACGCCGGCTGGGCGGCCTACGGTGAGAACGACCTTGGCCGCGCGCTCGCGCTCGTTCAGCAGACGATCGGCACCGGCCCCGTCGCACGAGTGGGTTTTCGGCGGCACGAGACGTCGATCGCACCGATCCTCGCGCTCGCCGCCCTGGCGCCCCTCCTGCTCCTGATCGCACCCGGCGGGCGGCTGCCGGCGCTCAGGTTGCGGAGCCGCCCACGTCGTCCCGAGGCCCCGGCGCTCGCGCCCAGATGACCGGCCCGGAGCTGCGAGCGCTGTGCCTTGCGCTCCCCGGCGCGCGTGAGGAGTTCCCGTTTCGTCCCGACATCTCCGTGTTCAAGGTCGGCAAGAAGATGTTCGCGCTGAGCGCACTGTCCGAGAATCCGCTCGGGGTGAGCGTGAAGTGCGAGCCCGAGCTCGGCGTGCAGCTGCGGGCCACGTATCCGTCGATCGCGCCGGGCTACCACCTGAACAAGCGCCACTGGCTCACCGTCACGGCCGACGGGACCGTCCCCGACTCGCTGGTCACGGACCTCGTCCAGGGCAGCTACGAGCTCGTCGCTCCGAAGATCAGCGCACGACGGCGTCGGTGACGACGCGGGCCGCCTGGGCCGCGCCGAACGTCGGCGGCTGCGTCGTCACCTCCGCGGTCCCCATGCGGACGACGACCGTCCTCGTGCCCGGATCGACCTGGATCAGCTGGTTGCCGAGCCCGATCGCCCAGTAGGTGGACGCCGGTGCCCCGGGAACGAGCTGCGTCCTCCTGGTTGCCGGGTTCGTCGCCTCCGCGAACGTCATCGGCTTCAGCGCGCCGGCGACGACGCCCTTCCGGTTCACCCACCACAGGTACCCGTAGGCGGCGTTGAGCCTGGTCGACGAGCGGCCGGTTGCTTCCTTCACCCAGGCCGCCGAGACGACCTGCCTGCCCTCCCACCGCCCGACGTTCAGCATCAGCAGCCCGAAGCGGGCGAGGTCGCGACAGGTGGAGCGCAGCCCCGTGAAGAGCTGCGGGTTCCCCGCCCCATCCCTCGTCAGCTTCGTGTCCGCCATGCCCAACGGGAGGAACAGGCGTGCACGCGCGAAGGCGGCGACGTCTTCCCCCGTCGCCCGTCGAAGCACGCGCTCGAGCGTCTGGACCGCCGAGTTGTTATAGGCCCAGACCGCACCGGGGGCGGCGGCCTGGCTCAGCCCGATCGCGAACGCCGTACGGTCCCGAGCCTGCAGCAGGTCGACGTAGTCGCGGACCAGGCTCCATTCCCGCCCCGAATCGGCGCTGATCAGGTCGCGCACCGTCACCGCTTCGGCGCGGGTGCCCTTCCACTCCGTGATCCAGTTCGACGCGCTGTCGCCGATCCGCAGGCGACCGTCGTCCTGGGCGATCCCGACCATGGTGCTCGCGAAGGATTTCGTGATCGAGAAGACGTCCTGCGCCGTGCGCCGGCCGGTGCCGCGGAAGTACCACTCGCCGGCGAGCTTGCCGTTCCGGACGACGACGAGGCAGTTCGACTTTCCCCGCTTCGCCTGCGCGGCGATCTGGTCGAGCTTGGCCGCGTCGAGACCGACCGATGCGGGCGCCACCTTCTTCCAGGTGAACCCTGCCGGCGGCGGAGCCGTGCGGGCCGCCGTCGACCCGGCGACTCCGACGAGCGCCGCGACCAGGAGACCTGCGACTGCGAACCGCATACGTGTCTGCCACCGACGATAGCTGTCGGCGGCTCTGTCCACCTGTGAAGGGTCGGTCCATAGAAAACCCCCGACGAGCGGGGGTTTTCCGTAGCAGGCCTGTAAGCCGGATTCTGTCGTGGGTGGCCATCTCTCTAGGCCGCCGGTTGCCCGGCGGCTCGAGCGGTGTACCCGGTTCCTCGGCGGGCCGCGTCGTCGGAACCTGCTTCACCTTGCACCGGACGGGGTTTGGCGAGCCGCCGTGTCGCCACGACGCTGGTGGGCTCTTACCCCACCCTTTCACCCTTACCGCCGGCGTCTCCGGAGAGTCGTTCGCCGGAGGCGGTCTCCTTTCTGTGCCACTTTCCGTCGGCTTTCGCCGCCTGGGGTTTCCCCAGCGTCCTGCCCTGCGGTGTCCGGACTTTCCTCGGACCGACTCACGCCGGCCCGCGGTCACCCGGCCTGCACGCCGAATTGTAGCGGCGGGGGCCCGCGCTCACGGGCCCCCGCCGCCGCTCCCCTACTTCTTGGCGCGGACGACTTCGAAGGTCGTGTTGTCGCCGTGCTGCTGCGTGTAGAAGACGCGCCAGGAGCTTCCGTCCCAGGGGTTCGGGGTCTTGGCGCCGAGGATCCCGTCGCGGTCCGGGTCGCCGTCCGAGACGTGGATGCCCGTGAGCTCGTTGTCGCCGTCGTTCTTGCCGAACCCGCTCGGAGTTGCTCCCGCGTCGATCGTCGCCGACGGGTCGCGGCCCTCGGCCAGCCAGCGAAGCGGCTTGTTCGCAGGATTCGAGTAGTCGGCGGTGACGTCGAGGACGAAGCCCGAGTCGAGTGCGTTTCGCTGCCCGTGGAGCCCGTCGCCCGCGTCCTCGACGAAGAGGATCTTGTCCTTGGTCAGGAACGCGTTGTTGTCGAAGCCGGCATGGGCCTGGTCGCCCGTGTAGAGGAGCGTCAGCTTGCCGGTGCTCGCGGACGGGTCGCGCTGGGTGAGCCGGAAGACCGAGCTCCAGCCGCCGCAGCAGTCGTTCTCGGGGCTGGTCGCGTCGGTGTCGCCGGTCTCGTCGAAGTAGAACTCCCGGAAGCTCGTCCCCGGTCGGAAGAGGCCGTTCTCCGGCCGCTTGAACGGAGTCGCGTCCTTCGCCTTCGCGAGTGCATTGGCATCGAACGGCGTATTCCCGTTCACCACCGTGTCGTGGACCGTCACCCACTTCGTGTCGAAGCTGAGCCCGTACGTATGCAGCGCAACCTGATCGGGAGACGAGAGCGCGGCCTGCGAGGCAAAGGTGATCGGCGTCCCGTTCCTGAGCACCTGCAGTGCCTGCAGCTTGCCGTTGTGCAGGTCACCGGGCTTCTTCGGCACGTAACGGAAGAGGAAGCTGTTCGGCTGGCGCGCTTTCGTCCCGGACTTACCTGATCCGCCGGTGTCCTCCGCGATCCAGATGTTGCCGTCCGAGTCGTCCTGAATCCCCTCGTACCCGCCGCGACCCAGCGCACCGGAGACGTCCTCGACGGTCGCCGGGACGCTCAGGTCGGCCGCCCAGACACCGCCGGCATTTCCGCGCTCGGCCGTGAACAGCAGCCGCTGCGCCCACGGGTCCCAGGTGGAACCGTCGAAGACGGGCAGGTTGTTCCCGTCCTTGTCCGTCGTCGCAAGCAGAGTGACCCGATGGGCGGCGTCGGCGTCGAGGTTGATCCTCGTGATGTAGCCGGGGGAGCCTGCCTCGTGCGCCTGGAAGAGGTAGTGATCCCCGTAGTCGTAGGACGGGTCGGCGCCCTTCAGGCCCCGCTTGAAGACGAGGTAGGTGTTCTTGTCGGGCTCCGTCTTCTGTGCCTCGGTCGGCGTCGCCGCGGTCGGCACCATCACGGGCTGGCCGTCGGGGCCGACCACGTCGCTGTCGTAGCCGTAGTAGGCAACCCCGGCCGACGGGTTCTCGAGCTTGGTCGAGCCCTGCGCGACCGCGATCTGCCCCAGCTCGGGCGACAGCACGGACGCCGGGGCGTACCCGGCGGACCTCGTGTTCGCCGTGGGCACGCCCGTGAGGCTGGTCGGCGATGCGGCGATCGCGACCGCGGCCGCAACCGCCCCGACCGCGACGACACCAGCAACGGCGAGCGTCTTCCTGCGCATCAGTCTGCTCAAGGTCCCCCTCCGTGATCGCGCGCCGGCCTGTCCGGCGCCACCGACGGCGAGGCTAGGCGGCGGAGCGCCGGCCGTGTGTTTCGGCTCCGTGACGACCGTATGTCGGGACGGTGAACGCCGCGCGAGGCTTGCTCAGAGCGTAGGCGAGTCGGTCAACCTCTGGGCGGCCGCGGACTCGCTCCCCAGCTCCAGTCCGCACTGCGGACAGCCGATCCCGTCGGTGCGGTGGAGCAGGAACTCACCGCAGACAGGGCATTCGAGGCTCGCCCCGCGCAGGATCGCGACGAGCTCCTGGTCGAGCGTCCGATGCAGGGGCTGCACACTCACAGCGTCCTGAACACCCCGATCACCTTGCCGAGAATCTGGACGTGCGCGGCGTAGATCGGCTCGTACGCCTCGTTCTCGGCCTGGAGCCGAATGTGGCCGTTCTCGCGGAAGAATCGCTTGACGGTTGCCTCGTCGGCCGACTCGTCGTCACCGACGAGCGCGACGACGATGTCACCGTCGCGTGCGTCCTGCTGGCGACGGACGACGACGAAGTCGCCCTCGAGAATGCCGGCGCCGATCATCGAGTCGCCGCGGACGTGAAGCAGGAACTCCTCGCCCCCGCGGGACAGCGGCTCGGGCACGGAGATGTACGCGTCGATGTTCTGCTCTGCCAGCAGCGGGCCGCCTGCCGCGATCTGCCCGATGAGCGGCAGGGCGTTCACGGCCGCTTCGGGCTCACGGTGCGCGCGCCCGGAGAGCTCGAGGGCGCGCGGCTTCGTGGGGTCGCGCTTGATCAGCCCGGCGCGTTCCAGGTTCGCGAGGTGAGCGTGGACGGTGGACGGCGACGCGAGGCCGACGTGCTCTCCGATCTCCCGCACGGTGGGCGGGTAGCCGTGCTGCTCGACGTATTCGACGAGGAACTCCCAGATCTCCTGTTGCCTCTTGGTCAGCAGCTGCGTGGTCGGCATTTCGTGTGCGGTAGGCACCGCGTCACCTCCGGGTCGGGGCGAACATGCGTTCGAGAGTAGCCGCAGGGTCGGACGCCGTCAAGTCACCGCTACAATGGCCGCCGCGCGCTGGTGGCGGAATTGGTAGACGCGCAAGGTTGAGGGCCTTGTGGCCCGTTGGGCCGTGGAGGTTCAAGTCCTCTCCAGCGCATGCCGCGGGCCCGCGGTGAAAGCCGCGGGCTCGAACGCTAAGGTTCGCGGCCGTGCACGAGGCGTGTGCAGCCGGGGTCGACGCCGCGCTGGGCGCGGGCGCAAGCTACGCGGACGCCCGCGCCGTGGTCAGGCGCTCCCAGGCAATCGGGACGAAGAACGGCCGGGTCGAGACGCTGTCCGACACCGAGACGCAGGGGATCGGCGTTCGCGTCATCGTCGGCGGCGCATGGGGATTCGCCTGCGATCGCCGCCTGTCCCCGGAGGGCGCACGGGACGCCGCGCTCCGCGCGGCCGCCTTCGCAGCCGCCGCCGGGGGGAACGGCAGCCGGGCGCTCGTCCCCGTCGCCGCGCGCTCGGGCTCCTACCGCACAGCGGTCGAGCAGGATCCCTTCTCCGTCTCGCTGGCAGACAAGGTCGCGCTCTGCCTGCGCGCGGAAGAGGCGCTCGCCCACCCGGACGTGAAGGTCGCCCAGGCGTTCGTCCGGGCGATGGCAGAACGCAAGCTCTTCCTCTCCTCGGACGGAGCAGAGATCGACCAGGAGCTCGTCGAGTGCGGCGGCGGACTCGACGCGATGGCCGTCGGCGGCGGGCTCTTCCAGGTCCGCAGCTACCCGAGCCAGCACAGCGGAGCGAGCGGGCAGGCCGGCTGGGAGTACGTGGAGGGACTCGGGCTCGAGCGCGAGGCCCCCCGCGTCGCCGAGCAGGCGGCGGCATTGCTCCACGCGGACGAGTGCCCGGCGGCCACGACCACGGTCGTGATCGATGCGGAGCAGATGCAGCTCCAGGTGCACGAGTCGGTCGGCCATCCGACCGAGCTCGACCGCGTCTACGGGACCGAGGCCGCGTACGCGGGAACGAGCTTCCTGAAGCCCGGCGATCTCGGCTCGCTTCGGTACGGATCGGAGCACATGAACATCACCGCCGACCCGACCACCCCGGGCGGCCTCGGCACGTTCGGGTTCGACGACGAGGGCGTCGCGGCAGCGCGAGAGCCGGTCGTCGCGGACGGCGTCCTGCGCAGCTTCCTCACCTCACGCGAGACGGCCGCGCGCCTCGGCCATGGCCACGGCGGCTCGATGCGCGCCGACGGCTGGGCACGGATGCCGCTCGTTCGCATGACGAACCTCCACCTCGAGCCCGGTGAAGGATCGCTCGAAGAGCTGATCGACGAGGTCGACGACGGGCTCTTCCTGGAGACGAACCGCAGCTGGTCGATCGACGACAAGCGCCTGAACTTCCAGTTCGGCACGCAGGTCGCGTGGGAGATCAAAGGCGGCAAGCTCGGCCGGATGCTCCGAGATGCGACCTACACCGGCGTGACGCCCGTGTTCTGGGCGTCGCTGGACCGGGTCGCGGGACCCGACGAGTGGCGGATGCATGGCCTGACGAACTGCGGGAAGGGGCAGCCCGGCCAGAGCGCGCACGTCTCGCACGGGGCTTCGCCCGCGCGGTTCCGGAACGTGCAGGTCGGCGTGAAGGCGTGAGAGACGAAGGCGTCAAGGCGCTCGAGATCGCGGAGCGGGCACTCGCACACGCCGCTGGCGAGGCGGAGGCGTTCGTGGCCACCGAGCGCTCCGGGTTCGCGCGCTATGCCTGCTCGCAGGTGCACCAACCCACCCTGATCGAGAACGCGACGGTCGAGCTCCGACTCGTCCGAGACGGCTACGCGGGGGTCGCCAGCACCAACCGCACCGACGACGAAGGCCTTTCCGAGCTCGCCCGCCGAGCCGCCGAGGTGCTCGCGAGCTCTGCGGAGAACCCCGATCTCCCTCCGCTCGCACCCCCGGTGCCGCTGCCGGAGGTCGAGGGATTCGACGAGCAAACGGCTGCGCTGGAGGCGTCCGATCAGGCGGTGCTGGCGGCGGCGGCGATCTCCGCATCCGGCGCCTACGAGCTCTACGGCTACTTCACGAGCGGCGTCTGCGAGCAGGCGATCGCCTCGACGACCGGCCTTCGCGCGACGCAGCGCACGACCGACGCAACCTGCCTCGCCCTCGCGGCCGGCGACGGCGCTTCCGGCTACGCAATCGACACCTCGTGGCGAGCCGGCGAGATCGATCCGGCGGCCGTCGCGGAGGAGGCCGCGCAGAAGGCCGCGCGCACCCGCGGCGCAGCGGAGGCCGGACCGGCGAGGTACCGGGCCGTACTCGAGCCGTACGCGATCGCCGAGCTCCTCTACTACTTCTCGTTCGACACCTTCAACGGGCTCGGGCTGCTCGAGGAGCGGAGCTTCTTCGCGGGGCGGATCGGGGAGCGGGTGTTCGACCCGACGGTGACACTCGTCGACGACCCACTGGATCCACGGGGGCTGCCGCGGGCGTTCGACTACGAGGGGACCCCGAAGCAACGCACCGCCTTGGTCGAGGAGGGCGTGGTGCGGGGACCGGTCTGGGACCGCGCGAGCGCCGCGCGGGCGGGCCGCCAGTCGACCGGCCACGCGTTGCCCAGCGCCGACCGGGCGCTGGGGGCGATACCGACCGCCGTCTCGATGGCTCCGGGCAACGCCGAGTCGGTCGACGACCTCGCCGAGGTGGTCGGAGACGGGATCTACGTCACGCGCCTGCACTACCTGGGCGTGGTCAACCCACGCGAGGGCGTGATCACGGGCATGACCCGGGACGGGACCTTCCGCATCCGTGACGGAAAAGTCGCCGAGCCGCTCGTCAACCTCCGCTTCACGGTCTCGATGCCCGACCTGCTCGCCGACGTTCCCGGCCTGACTCGGGACACGAGGCTGGTCAGCCAGAGCGACTTCTACGACGACCGCTGGGCGTTCGCGTACCGCGTCCCGGCGATCGCGACCGGCTGCTTCAACGTCACCGGCGCCGGCTCGGGACCGGGGCTCTAGTTGAGGAGGTGGAACAGGCCGACCGTCGTCGCGGCGAAGGCGAGCGCGACGAGCACGGTCAGTCGCGTGAGGTTTCGCTCGACGATATGGGTTCCGCCCTGCGATGCGGGGGTGAAGCCCATGCCTCCGAAGCCGACGTCCCGGCCCGAGTGCATCAGGATCAACCCCATCAGGGCGATCGCGAGCAGCACGTGGAGGACGGCGACGATCTGCAGCACGCTGGCAGAGTAGCGTCGCTGGGTCGGCGCGGCCACGTCGAGGTCGCTACGCCGCGATGTCGAGAATGGCGCCGACGAGCTCGGCGGCGATGCGATCCTTGGTCACGTAGCCCGCAGCGCCGGCGGCTCGCGCTGCGCCGACGTCCTGGCGGGCGTCGGACCCCGTGACCATCAAGACCTGGACGCCCTGCCGCGCATCGACGATCTCCCTGGTCGCCTGGAAGCCGTCCATTCCCGGCATGCTGATGTCCATGAGCACGACGTCAGGGTCGAGCTCGCCCGCTATACGGACAGCCTCCTCTCCCGAGCCGGCGATCCCGACGACCGAGAGTCGCGGGTCCGCGTTCAGGATCACCTGAAGCGCTTCCGCGAACAGGGGATGGTCGTCGACGATCAGAATCTTCACTGACAGGCGCTACGAATTAGACCAAACCTGCAGAAGAACCGCACACAATCTCAGGAGACCTGATTTGGCCGACGACGTCCGCGAGCGGATCCAGAAGCTCCTCGTCACCGGTGATAACCGGCTGAAGCAAGGGGTGGCGCCGGAGAAGGTTCGCGCCACGTACGAGGAGGCGCTCCGGCTTGCGCGTGAAGCCGGTCTCGAGGACCGGATCCGGCCGCTGGTCGAGATCAGGCTCGCCGATCTCGGACGGCTCGGAGGAGGATCGCCTCCACCTTCTCCGCCTGAGCCTTGAGGTCGTGCGCGGCGGCGGCCTGACGCGCCGCGACGTTCGGGCAGGGCAGCGCCGCCGCGCGGCGCAAGCCCTCGACGAGCTCGTCCTCGCTCTCGGGGTCGACGAGCACACCGGTCGCCGGCGTGACGAATTCGGGCGGTCCGCCGATCCGAGTGGCGACGACCGAGCGCCCGCTCGCCATTCCCTCGAGGAGCGCCTGGCCGAAGGGCTCGACCAGGCTGACGCCGCAGACGACGCGAGCACGGGCGAGGCGCGCAGGGACCTCCTCGTGCGGAATGCCGCCGGTCACGTCGATTCCGGGCCGGCCTTCCAGCTGCGGGCGGAGCGGCCCGTCCCCGACGAAGGTCAGCGTGCCCTCGCCCAGGCGCTCGAAGGCGTGTGCCAGGCGGAGCGGGTTCTTCCGCGAGGTGAGCGACCCGACCGCGACAAACGTCGGCGGCCCCTCTGGGGCAGGTTGAACCGGGAACCGGTCGAGATCGACGCCGCAGTCGACGACTTCGACCTTCCCGCGGGCGCCGCGAACCTTCCGCTCGAGCTCGCGCCGAAGCCAATCGGATACCGCGATCACCGCCGAGGCGCGTCCGATCACGAGGCCCGTCGCCAATCCGATCCCCGGAACCCGGCCGACGTTGGCGACGTCCTGGCCGTGGGCAGTGACCACGAGCGGCGCACGCGAGGCAAGCGCGCCGGCGATCCCGGCCGGAACGAGGAAGTGCGCGTAGACCACATCCGGCCGAAAGCGATGGGCGACCCTGCGCGCGTCGGCGACGAGACGCAGGTGCCGAAGCCCTCCGCCGCGCCGGTCGACGACCGCACGCGCGAACTCGTGCCCGCGATCGCGGAGCGCGTCCTCGAGCTGGCGAACGAAGACGCCGAGGTCGGGGTCGGCCGGCCCGGGGTACATCTGCGAGACGAGCAGGATGCGCACTGCACAACTTTGCCTTGCCCGCGGCAAGTCGTGACGTCTTGTCATGCGGGACGTGCTCGGCGTGGCGACCCAGAACGCCACCGCCGCCCAGATCGCGGCCGAGGTCCACCTCTCCGAAGGAACTGTGCGGAACTACCTCAGTGCGGCGATCCGGAAGCTTGGAGCGCAGAACCGGGCGGAGGCGATCCGGATCGCCTCCGAGAAGGGCTGGCTCTAGTCGCCTCCGGCGGACGCACCAGGCAGTAGTCGCCTACCACTCGCTCGAGGACGCGCTCGGCTTCGCCGTCTACTCCGAGGACGGAACGCGCGGCCCCGTCCGTCTGGAGGGACGCTGGTCGCTCGCGGCGGTACCAGAGCAGGACGGGCAGGTCCCCTCGAGCAGCACCCGCGCTCGTTCGACCCTGAATCCCCGCTTGCTCAGCCGGAGCGACTCCACGCCAGCGGGCTCGACGTCGTAGAGGCGCCGGCAGCGGCGGCAGCGAAAGTGGTGGTGCGGTTCGATATTCGCGTCGTACAGCTGCGGGCTTGGCCCCTCGACCAGCCCCAGCAATCCGGCGGCAACGAGCTCTCCCGAGCGCATTGTAGACGGTGGCGCGCGACAGCTCCGGCAGCTCCGCGCGCGCGCGCCGAAAGACCTCGTCGGCGCTCAGGTGCACGCCCTCGGCGCTCGCGAAGACGCTCCAGATCGCGCGCCGCTGCGGCGTCACGCGCAACCCGTGCGCACGGAGGACGGATGCGATTGCCTGCGACATGGAAGTTAGAAACTGTCTAATGTAGTGCTTAGTCCAGAAGCCTACCTGGCAATCCGCCAGAGCCACTGTGGTGCTGTGAAACAACTTCAAGGAGGAGAAAGGAGGCGACGTGACCGAGAGCGTCAGCGAAAGCGAGAACCCGGCAATCCCAGCCCCGACTCCGAAGGCGACCCGGCCCAGGACGAACCGGGACTGGTGGCCGAATCAGCTGGACCTGTCGAGTTCTCCACCAGCACTCGCCCCTGTCCAATCCGATGGGCGAGGACTTCGACTACGCCGAAGAGTTCAAGACCCTCGACCTCGACGCGCTGAAGCGAGACCTCATCGAGCTGATGACGACGTCGCAGGACTGGTGGCCGGCCGACTACGGCCACTACGGGCCGCTCTTCATCCGGATGAGCTGGCACGCCGCGGGCACGTACCGCATCGCCGACGGCCGCGGCGGCGGCGGCAGTGGCGCTCAGCGCTTCGCGCCGCTCAACAGCTGGCCCGACAACGCGAGCCTCGACAAGGCGCGCCGGCTGCTCTGGCCGATCAAGCAGAAGTACGGCCGGAAGCTCTCCTGGGCCGACCTGCTGGTCTTCACCGGCAACGTCGCCATGGAGTCGATGGGGTTCAAGACGTTCGGCTTCGGCTTCGGGCGACGAGGACATCTGGGAGCCCGACGAGATCTTCTGGGGCCCCGAGGACACCTGGCTCGGCGACGAGCGCTACAGCGGCGACCGGGAGCTCGCCAATCCGCTCGCCGCCGTGCAGATGGGCCTGATCTACGTGAACCCGGAGGGGCCGAACGGCAACCCGGATCCGCTGGCCGCCGCCAGGGACATCCGCGAGACGTTCGGCCGCATGGCGATGAACGACGAGGAGACGGTGGCGCTGATCGTCGGCGGCCACACCTTCGGCAAGACCCACGGCGCGGCCGATGCCCGAGTACGTCGGTCCGGAGCCCGAGGCCGCGCCCGCTCGAGGAGCAGGGCCTCGGCTGGAAGAACAGCTTCGGCACCGGCAACGGCGCCGACACGATCACCAGCGGGCTGGAGGGCGCCTGGACGAACGAGCCGACCAAGTGGGACAACGGCTTCCTCGACAACCTGTTCGACTACGACTGGGAGCTGACGAAGAGCCCCGCCGGCGCGAAGCAGTGGACGCCGAAGAATCCCGAGGCGCAGGGCACCGTGCCGGATGCCCACGATCCGTCGAAGCGGCACGCGCCGATGATGCTGACGACCGACCTCGCGCTGAAGGTGGACCCGATCTACGCGCCGATCGCGAAGCGCTTCCACGAGCAACCCGGACCAGCTCGCCGACGCGTTCGCCAAGGCCTGGTACAAGCTGCTGCACCGCGACATGGGACCGGTGTCGCGCTACCTCGGCCCGTGGGTCCCGGAGCCGCAGCTGTGGCAGGACCCGGTCCCCGCGGTCGATCACGAGCTGATCGGCGAGGCGGACATCGCCGCCCTCAAGGGCAAGATCCTCGCCTCGGGACTGTCGATCTCGCAGCTGGTCTCCACCGCTTGGGCGGCGGCGGCGAGCTTCCGCGGCACCGACAAGCGCGGCGGGGCGAACGGGGCGCGGATCCGCCTCGCGCCGCAGAGGGACTGGGAGGTCAACGAGCCGGCCGAGCTGGCCAAGGTGCTGCAGATCGCTCGAGCAGATCCAGCAGGACTTCAACCGCGCGCAGTCCGGCGGCAAGAAGGTCTCGCTCGCCGACCTGATCGTCCTGGGCGGGTGCGCGGCCGTCGAGCAGGCGGCGAAGAACGCCGGGCACGACATCACCGTGCCGTTCGCGCCGGGACGCACCGACGCCTCGCAGGAGCAGACCGACGTCGGAGTCGTTCGCCGTGCTCGAACCGACCGCCGACGGGTTCCGCAACTACTTCCGCCCGGGAGAGGCCTTCGCCGCCGGAGCACGGGCTGCTCGACCGGGCCTACATGCTGACGCTGACCGCTCCCGAGATGACGGTGCTGGTCGGCGGCATGCGCGCACTGAACGCCAACGTCGGGCAGTCCCGGCACGGCGTCTTCACCGACCGGCCCGAGACGCTGACCAACGACTTCTTCGTGAACCTGCTCGACATGAGCACGGAGTGGAAGCCGTCCGCCTCGGCCGAGAACGTGTACGAGGGTCGCGATCGCAGCGACCGGCGAGCTCAAGTGGACCGCCACCGCCGTCGACCTCGTCTTCGGCTCGAACTCCCAGCTCCGCGCCCTCGCGGAGGTCTACGCATGCGACGACGCGAAGGAGAAGTTCGTGCGCGACTTCGTCGCCGCCTGGGACAAGGTGATGAACCTCGACCGCTTCGACCTCGCCTGATCCCGACGTGGCGCGCCACAACGTCGCCCGACCCTAGACGCGCTGCGCGTCGTACGTGCCCCACTCGTCGCGGAGCACGTTGCAGATCTCGCCGATCGTGCAGCGGGCCCGGAGCGCCTCGCGCATCGGCGGCAGCAGGTTCCCGTCTCCGAGGGCGACGCGCCGCACCTCTGCCAGCGCCGTCGCAGCAGTCTCGGCATTCCGCTCGGCGCGCACTCGCGCGGTGCGCTCCAGCTGACGGCGCTCGATCTCCGGGTCGAGGTGATGGAGCTCGATCCCTTGCCCGCCCGCCTCGGTGTAGCGGTTGACCCCGACGACGACGCAGTCGCCTGCCTCCACCTGCGACGTGTAGCGAAACGCCGCCTCCTCGATCTCCCCTTGCACGAACCCCTGCTCGATCGCAGCGACGGAGCCGCCGAGCTCCTCGATCCGATCGACGAGCTCGAGCGCCCTCGCCTCGAGCTCGTCCGTCAGCGCCTCGACGAAGTACGCGCCCCCGAACGGGTCGGCGGTCGCTGTCAGCCCCGCTTCGTGCTGCGAGCACCTGCTGGGTGCGAAGCGCAATGCGCGCGGCGCGCTCGGTCGGCAGCGCGAGCGCCTCGTCGAACGAGTTCGTGTGAATCGACTGGGCGCCGCCGCAGGCGGCCGAGAGCGCCTGGATCGCCACCCGGACGATGTTGTTCTCGGGCTGTTGCGCGGTCAGCGTCGAGCCGCCCGTCTGCGCGTGGAAGCGCAGCGCGAGCGCCCGCGGGTTGGTCACGCCGAGCCGCTCGCGGAGGAGCGTCGCCCACAGCCGACGGGCGGCGCGGAACTTGGCCACCTCCTGGAAGAAGTCGTTGTGTGCGTTGAAGAAGAAGGAGACCCGCTCGCCGAAGAGGTCGGGTGACAGCCCCGCCTCGACGGCGGCCCGGCAGTAGGCGAGGCCGTTCGCGAGCGTGAACGCGATCTCCTGCACGGCCGTCGATCCCGCTTCGCGGATGTGGTAGCCGGAGATCGAGATCGTGTGCCAGCTCGGCAGACGCTCGGCGCAGTAGGCAAAGAGGTCGGTGGTCAGCCGCATCGACTGCCGCGGCGGGAAGATGTAGTTCCCGCGAGCGACGTACTCCTTGAGGATGTCGTTCTGGACGGTGCCACGCAGCCGCGCGCCGGGCAGGCCCTGCTCCTCGGCGACCAGCTCGTAGAGGAGCAGCAGCAGCGAGGCGGGCGCATTGATCGTCATCGAGGTCGACACCTCGCCGAGCGGGATGTCGCGGAACAGCAGCTCCATGTCGGCGATCGAGTCGATCGCGACGCCGGTCTTCCCGACCTCGCCGTCTGCGCGGGGGTCGTCCGAGTCGAGCCCGAGCTGCGTGGGCAGGTCGAACGCCGTCGAGAGTCCCGTCTGGCCGCGCTCGAGCAGGTACCGGAAGCGGCCGTTCGTCTCCTCGGCGGAGCCGAAGCCGGCGTACTGGCGGATCGTCCAGGGCCGCCCTCGGTACATCGTCGTGTAGGGCCCGCGCGTGAACGGGAACTCGCCCGGCGGCTCGAGGTCGAGCCCGGCGACGTCGTCTGCGGTGTAGACGGGCTTGATCTCGATTCCGGAGTCGGTCTCCCGCCGGTCCTCCGTCGTCGCCACGTCACAATCGTACGCCGCTTCGACCGGCGTCGAGCGGCGCTCCGGCGGCTAGCCCGCCGTCAGGCCGTCCATCGGCGTCCAGGCGGTTCGGGAACACCGAGCTCGTGCTGCAGGCGGGCTCCGAGCGCCAGCAGATCCCAGTCGGAGCCCGCAGGCCCGATCAGCGAGACCCCGACGGGTAGCCCGCTACGAGCCCCGACCCCGACGGGCAGGGCGACGACCGGCATGCCCGTCCAGTCCCAGTGGTGGGTGAGCTCGATCAGGCGGACGTCGCTGCCCGCATGGTCGTAGCCCGGGCCACGCACCCAGGCGACGTCCGGAACCGTCGGCTCGAGGAGCGCCGCGACCCGCTCGGCGGAGAACCACCCCTCCCACGACCCCCGGTCTTCGAGCCGCCTGGCCTGCAGCTCGTCGTATCGACCGGATTCGGCTGCCGCGCTGCGCTCGACGAACTCGCGGGTCGAGGGCCGGTAGAGATGCCGCTGTCCGTCGAACCGGCGATGGAACGCGTAGACCTCCGCGTCGAAGACGTAACCCCAGTCGGAGAGGGTGTCGCGTGCAGCAGGCGCCTCGATGAGCTCGGCGCCGAGCACGCGACAGGCCTCCAGGGCGAGGTCGAAGCCGGCGGCGACGGCCGCATCGAGGTCGGATCCACGCCTGGAGACACCCAGACCGCAGACCCTCCAGAGATCGGGCCGTGACGGTCGCGTCGATTCCTGTCATGCCGGCGAGGAGGAGCGCGCAGTCCTCGACCGTCCGCGCCATCGGCCCGCATGGTCGAGCGACGGAGCGAGCGGGACGACACCGCTCGTCGAGGACGAGGCCGCGGGTCGGCTTGATCGTCGACGTGCCGCAGAACGCGGACGGGATGCGCAGGGAGCCCGCCGTGTCCGTGCCGGTTGCGGCGGGCGTCATCCGGCGCGGCGAGCGCCGCCGCCGACCCCCCGCTCGAGCCGCCGGCGGAGCGCTCGAGCGCCCAGGGGTTGCCGACCTGGTCGGTCGTTCCGCCGGCGGCGAACTCGTGCGTGTGCAGGTGGCCGAGCAGCACCATTCCATCCGCCCGCAGCCTCGCCCAGACCTCGCAGTCCTCCGTCGTAACCTCGTCGAGCAGGCGGCTCGAGGCGGTCACCGGCTTGCCCGCTACCGCGTAGAGATCCTTGAGCCCGATCGGGATGCCGCAGAGCGGGCTCGCGTCGCCGGCGTCGAGGCGCTCGTCGGCGCGAGCCGCAGCGCTCAGCGCCTCCTCCTCGTAGACGCGCACCCATGCGTTCACCGAGCCCGGGTCGCCGTCATGGCTGTGCACGCCGTCGCGCTCCGAGATTCGCTCGAGGCACGCCCGCGTCAGCTCGGCCGCCGATAGCTGCCGTCCGCCGAGCAGAGCCGCCGCCGCCCGTCACCGTCAGATCGGCCGGATTCGTCACGGTGGCGAGTATCCCGGGTTCTATCCTGGCGTGGTGACGGTTACGGTCAGGCTCTTCGCCGGGCTCCGCGAGCGGGCCGGCTGGTCGAGTCGCGAGCTCGACGTCGCCGAAGGCACGCAGGTGGCCGACCTCTGGCCGCTCCTCGACCTGGGTGAGCGCCCCCGGGGGCTTCTGTACGCAGTCAACAAGCAGTACGCCGCCGAGGAGACGGTCCTCTCGGCAGGCGACGAGCTCGCGCTGATCCCGCCGGTCTCGGGCGGCGCGTTCCGGCTGACCGACGAGCCGATCGATCCGTCTGCCGTGATCCGGGAGGTCTCCGATCCGCGGGCGGGCGGCATTGCGACGTTCATCGGCACGACGCGGGTCGAATCGAGAGGCCGGACCGTCCACTACCTCGACTACGAGGCGTACGGCGGAATGGCCGAGCAGGTGATGGCCGAGATCGCCGAGGGGCTGAAGCGAACGCACGACCTCTGCGAGGTGGCGATCACCCATCGCGTCGGCCGCGTCGACATCGGCGAGCTCTCGGTCGTGATCGCCGTGTCCGCGCCACACCGCGCCGCCGCCCTCGCCGCCTGCAAGGAGGCGATCGACACCCTCAAGGAGACGGTGCCGCTCTGGAAGAAGGAGGTCTACGAGGGCGGCGAGGAGTGGATCGGCCGCGGCTCGTAGTACGGAGGAACAGGCGCCCCTGGCTACGATGGCTCGAGTGGAGCGTCTGGCGCATCCCGGCTGGTGCGACAACCTCGTCAAGGCCTCCGGGCTGAAGCCGGGCGAGCGCGTGCTCGTCGTCGTCGACGAGCCCTTGACCGAGGAGGGCGCGCAGTTGTCGGCCGCAGTCGCGGACGCAGGCGCCGAAGCGAGGCTCGAGCTCTGGGCAGGGCAGTCGCGGCCGCTCCAGGCGCCGCCGGAGGGGGTGCTCGACGGAGCAGCCACCGCGGACCTCTCCCTCTTCCTCTCGCAGGCCCCGCGCGGCGACGAGGCGCAGGCCCGTTTCGGCCTGATGGAGAAGATGATCGGCCACGGTGGCAGGCAGATCTTCATGGGCTTCGTCGACGGCGGAGCTCCTGCGGGGCGAGCTCTCGCAACCCTTCCCGAATCTGGTCGAGCCTGCTCGACGCCTGCTCGCCGAGCTGGACGGCTCGCGAGACGATCCGGCTTCGCGGCGCGGCCGGCACCGACCTGACCCTGCGCGTCGGCGGCCGCCCGTGGCTGACCGACGCCGGCACGCTCGAGCCCGGTCAGACCGCGAACTACCCCGGCGGCGAGATCTTCGTCGCTCCGCACCGCGACGGAGCGGACGGCGTGCTCGTCGCCGACCTGACCGTCCCCTACACGGTGGACGGGCTCGTGGACGACGCCGGTCACGTTGCGCTTCGAGCGCGGCCGCGTGACCTCGATCGAGGGCGGTCGCGCCGCGACGCTGTTGCAGGAGCTGGTCGAGTCCGCAGGCGAGGGCGCCGACGTGATCGCGGAGCTCGGCATCGGGCTCAACCACGCGGTCGAGCCGCGCGGGCACGTCATGCTCGACGAGAAGGCGGGCGGCACCGCGCATGTGGCGATCGGACGCAACACCGGTTCCTACGGGGGCGACAACGAGGCGACGATCCACGTCGACTGCGTGTTTTCCGGGCCGGAGATCGAGGTGGACGGGCCGGGTCGTCGCGCTGCCCTAGCCGTGGACTTCCCGCCCGAGATCCCCGAGCGAGACTACCGCCCGATCCATCCGGAGCCTGCATGGCGCTCGCTCCTGCGCAAGATCTGGGCGCCGATCGCCGTCGTCGCCGGGCTGGTCGTCAAGTTCGGGTTCGCGTTCGCGAAGTTCGCGTCGATCTTCGTCGCCGTCGGGGGCTACGCGCTGATCTGGGGCTGGAAGTTCGCGGTCGGCTTCGTGCTCCTCATCCTCGTCCACGAGCTGGGGCACTTCGTCGAGGCGAGACGTCGCGGCTTCGACGCCGCCTGGCCGGTCTTCCTGCCGTTCGTGGGTGCATACGTCGCCATTCGCGACGCACGGATGAACCCGTGGCAGAGCTTCTGGATCTCGGTCGCGGGACCGCTCTGGGGCAGCGCCGGCGCCACGGCGGTCTGGCTGGTCGGCGAGCAGCAAGGCTCGCGCTTCGTCCAGGCGCTCGGGTACGTCGGCTTCCTCCTCAACCTCTTCAACCTGATCCCGATCGGGTTCCTCGACGGCGGCTCGATCTGGCGCGCGATCAAGACGATGCGACTCGGCGGCACCCCGGGCAAGGCGTCCGTGGCGACGGCCGTGTACGTGGGCCTCGCCGTGCTGCTCGTGATCGGGATGGTCGGAGCCCACGTGCCGCAGCACCGGCTGTAGGCGACGGATGGAAGACCGGCGGATCCTCGAGCACGAGCGCGGCGACCTCTCCGCGCACATCGCCATGATCGCCGAGGAGCTCCGCAAGGGCTTCGAGGCGGTCGACCGGATCAAGCGCCCGGGGGTGACGGTCTTCGGCTCGGCGCGGATCGGCCCCGGTCACCCCGACTACGAGCAGGCCCGCGAGTGCGGACGGCTGCTCGCCGAGAGCGGCTTCGCGGTGATCACCGGCGGCGGCCCCGGCGTCATGGAGGCCGCGAACCGCGGCGCGAAGGAGGGCGGCGGGTTTTCCGTCGGGTTCAACATCGACCTCCCTCACGAGCAGGACCCGAATCGGTACGTCGACCTCGGGCTCAGCTTCGGCCACTTCTACGTCCGGAAGGTGATGCTCGTGAAGGCGGCCGAGGGCTTCATCCTCTTCCCCGGGGGCTTCGGCACGCTCGACGAGCTGTTCGAGTCGCTGACGCTGATCCAGACCGAGAAGGTGTTCGAGTTCCCCGTCGTCCTGATGGGCAGGGCGTACTGGGGCGGGCTGCTCGAGTGGATCGCGGAGCACCCGCTCGCGACCGGAAAGATCTCGCCCGAGGACGTGGCGCTCCTCCACGTCACGGACGACGCGGCAGAGGCGGTCGAGCGCGTCCGCGAGTGCTGGGAGCGTCACTGCGCCGAGCCGGAGGTGCACGAGGCCGAGAAACGCCGACGCCCAGTAGCGCGAGCCGGCGATCTCTCGACGCCGGGCGGGATCAGCCGCGGTTCGCGAAGCCCCAGTCGAGGAGCTTCTTGACGTCGGCATAGGAGTCGTCGGCGCCCAGCACGACAGCGACCAGGCGAATGCCGTGGCGGCGCGCTGATGCGACGAGGCAGTGCTTTGCCTTCGTCGTCCAGCCGGTCTTCACCCCGTCCGCACCCGGGTAGCTGCCGATCAGGTGATTCTTGTTCACGTAGATCTTCGAGCCGACGGGCGCCGACCACGGCACCCGCTTGACCCGAGTGCGGACGACCGCGCGGAAGCGCGGCTTCCACAGCGCGTAGCGGGTGAGCGCGGCCAGGTCCCACGCGCTCGAGTAGTTGTCGCGGTCGACCAGGCCGCTCGGGCTGCGGAAGTGCGAGTCCCGGAGGCCGAGTGCGCGGGCGCGCTCGTTCATCAGCGCGACGAACCGTGAGCGCGTCCCCCCGGCGGCGATCGCGAGCGCCAGCGCGTCGTCGTTCCCCGAGTAGAGGAGCAGCCCGTAGAAGAGCTTCCAGGCCTCGACCCGCTCGCCCGGCCGCAGTCCTTCCGTGAACGGCGGCACCCGGACGATCGAGCGGTCGACGGTGACGACGTCGTGGGGACGCAGCCGCTCCAGGGCGAGCACCGCGGTCATGATCTTCGTCGTCGAGGCGATCGGCAGGCGCCGGTGCGGATACCTCGCCCAGAGCACCCTGCCCGACGTCGCGTCGACGAGGATCGCCGAGCGGCCGGTCACCTGGATCCCGCGCGCGGGGAGCGGTCCCGACCCGGTAGAGCAGCGGCTTCCGCTCCGCCGCAGCCGAGGGGACGAGCGCAGCGGCGAGCGCCAGCAGCAGGGGGAGGCGCAGGCGCCGCACGGTGCGCCCAGGGTAGCGAGAGCAGTGGGCGCCCTAGACTTTCGGCATGCAGCTCCGCGACCTGCCTTCGGTGGACGAGCTTGCCCGCACGGTCGACGATCCGCTGTCCGTCGAGGCCGCCCGGCGGGTGCTGCAGCGCGCGCGCGACGAGATTCGCGCAGGAGCCGATCCCGGCGACCTGGGCGCCCGGCTCGCGACCGAGCTCGACGATGCACGGCGCCCACGGCTTCGTCGCGTGCTGAATGCGACCGGCGTGATCGTGCACACGAACCTGGGACGCGCCCCGCTGCCGGAGGCTGCGCTCGAGCGTCTCCACGAGGCGGGCCGCTCGTACTCGAACCTGGAGTACGACCTCGTCGCAGGCGCGCGCGGATCGCGGCAGGATCACGTCGCGGCCATTCTCCGACGGCTGACGGGCGCCGAGGCCGCCCTCGTCGTGAACAACAACGCGGCCGCGGTGCTGCTCGCCCTGGCTGCACTCGCGGAGGGTCGTGAGGTTCTCGTCTCGCGCGGAGAGCTGATCGAGATCGGTGACGGGTTCCGGATCCCGGAGGTCCTCGCCCGCTCCGGCGCCCGCCTGGTCGAGGTCGGCACGACGAACCGGACCCGCGCGAGCGACTACGAGCGAGCGATCGGGCCCGAGACGGCGCTGCTCCTGCGCGTGCACCAGTCCAACTTCCGCGTGGTCGGGTTCACCGAGCAGCCGAGCACGGCGGAGCTCGCCGCGGTCGCCGCACGTCGGGGTGTGCCCCTCGTCGACGATCTCGGCTCGGGCGCGCTCGTGCCGCTTGCCGGACGAGCCTTCGGCGCAGGATTCTCTCTCGGCCGGTGCCGACCTCGTCTGCTTCTCGGGCGACAAGCTCCTCGGGGGACCGCAGGCCGGGATCGTCGTCGGCCGTGAAGCGCTCGTCGAGCGGTTGGGCAAGCACCCGCTCCAGCGCGCGCTGCGCGCCGACAAGCTGACGCTCGCCGCGCTGGAGGGGACCCTCGGGCTGTACCTCGACCCGGCGCGCGCCCTCCGCGAGGTGCCGGTACTGCGAATGCTCGCCGAGCAGCCCGAGGCGGTCCGCGCCCGGGCCGAGCGGCTCGCGGAGCTCGTGCGCGGCGCAGTGGAGGAGACGGTGGCGCGGGTCGGCGGCGGCGCGCTGCCGCTCGCCGAGCTGCCGAGCTTCGCCTGCGCGGTCGAGGAGCAGCTGGCTGCGCCGCTGCGTGCCGGAGACCCGCCCGTGGTCGCGCGTCGTCCGCGACGGCCGTTGCCTGCTCGACTGCCGTACGCTCGCCGACGAGGAGCTCGACGAGGTGGCAGCCGCGGTCGCGGCATGCCGCTCACGGTAGGAACCGCCGGCCACATCGACCACGGCAAGACGTGGCTCGTGCGCGCGCTGACCGGCAAGGACACCGACCGGTTGCCCGAGGAGCAGTGCCGCGGAATCTCGATCGACCTCGGCTACGCCCCGCTCGAGCTGCCCGACGGCCGGCGGCTCTCGCTCGTCGACGTTCCCGGCCACGAGCGGTTCGTCCGCAACATGGTTGCCGGGGCGACCGGGATCGACCTCTTCCTGCTCGTGATCGACGCCGCCGAGGGTGCCCGGCCGCAGACGCACGAGCACCTCGCGATCCTGCGGCTGCTCGGAATCGAGCGCGGCGTGGTCGCGGTCACGAAGGCCGACGCGGTCGACGAGGAGACGCTCGAGCTCGCCGTCGAGGAGGCGCGCGAGCTCGTTCCCGAGGCGGAGGTGGTCGCGGTCAGTGCGAAGACGGGCACCGGACTCGACGAGCTGCGCTCCGCGCTCGCCGCCGTGGCCGACGAGGTGGAGCGCTCGCATCCGGAGGGCCCGGCGCGCCTGTACGTCGACCGGGTCTTCACCCTGCGCGGGATCGGGACGGTCGTCACGGGCACCCTCTGGTCGGGGACGATCGGCGAAGGCGACGAGCTGCGCGTCGAGCCGGCGGGAATCGACGTTCGTGTCCGGAGCGTCCAGGTGCACGACCGAGCCCGTCGGCGCGCGCGGCGGCCGGACAGCGGGTCGCCGTCTGCCTGCCGGGGATCGAGCGCGAGCGGCTGTCCCGCGGCGACGCGCTCGTCGCGGCGGATGCCTATCCGGTCACGTACCGGCTCGACGTGCTGCTCGAGGAGCTCGACGAGGTGCCCGCGGCGGTCAACGTCCACCTCGGCACTGCCGACGTCGCCGCCCGCGTGGCGCGCCGCGGCCGCTTTGCCCAGCTCCGCCTCGAGCACGCGGTCGTCGCCGCCCGGGGGGACCGCGTCGTCCTGCGGACGACCACGACCGTCGGCGGCGGCGTCGTGCTCGACCCGCTGCCGCCGCGACGGCTCGACGCCGAGCGGCTCGAGCTCCTGCGAGCGCGGCGACGTCGCAGCGACCGTCCACGAGCCGGTGCGCGCGAGCGCGCTGCGCCACCTGGCGAGCTCACCGGCGTCGAGCGCGCCGGCGACTGGGTCTTCTCGCGCGAATGGCTCGACGAGCTCCGCGACGACGTCCGGGCGCGGCTGCGCCGGGCCGATCCGCAGCGATCCGGGCATCGACGCGCCCGCCGCCCCGTGGGCGGCGGCAGTCGTCCCGCTGCTCGGGGTCGAGCGGCGAGGCTCGCGCCTGTACCTGCCCGGGGCGAAGGCGGAGGCGGCCGGCGGCGAGGAGCTGCTCGCGGAGCTGGAGGCCGCAGGCGCGAACCCGGTCAAGGTCGGCGATCCGAAGCTCGGCCGGCTGCTCGAGCAGGAGGGCAAGCTCGTCCGCCTCGGCGACGGCCTGGCCGTCGGCAGAGACGCGTACGAGCGCGCCCGCGAGACGCTGGTGGCGGAGTGCTCGAGTCGCAGGCTCGATCACGATCGCCCGCTTCCGGGACCTGCTCGGCGTCGGCCGCCGCACAGCGCAGCTGCTGCTCGAGCGCTTCGACGCGGACGGGCTCACCCGTCGTGTCGGCGACGAGCGCGTCCTGCGCCGCGCCGCGCGCAAGAGCTCCTGACGTGATGGGTATTCGTTCCCGGGGTGCGATGGGCGAGTGCGATGCAAGGACGCAGGGAGCCTCGATATGCAGGCATATCGGGGCGACTGAGGACGAAGCAGCGTGCCGCCCAGCGCAGCCCGGGGACACGACTGCTCATCACGTCAGGAGCTCCAAGACGTGACGTTCTGGGTCGCTCTCGCGCTCGTCCTGCTGCGCGTCGTCGACGGCGGGTGGGCGATCGCGCTGCTCGTCGGCACGGGCGTCTTCGAGACCTCGCAGACGGTCTTCTGGCTCTGGTACTCGCAGCGCCGCACCGTTCAGGTCGGGGCCGAGACGCTGGTCGGCCGCGTCGTCGAGGTCGCCGAGGAATGCCGGCCGTACGGCCAGGTGCGCGTCCAGGGCGAGCTCTGGCGTGCGCGCTGCGACGACGGCGCCTCCCGCGGCGAGCGGGTCCGCATCGTCGGTCGGGACGGGTTGACGCTCGAGGTCGAGCGTGCGCCTGGCTGAGGCGCTCGAGCTCGCTCGCGCCCGGGTCGCCCGGCTGCGGGCGGTGGACGGGCGGCTGCCGCACGTCACCGGCGAGGACGGGCAGCTGGCGATTCCTGTCCCCACTCGCCGACGAGCACGAGGCGCTGACGGGGCTGCCGTGGACCGGCGGCTTCGTCGCCGGCCAGCTCTGGCTCGCCGGCCGGCTCGACGAGGCGGCGGCGGTCACCGACCTGCTCTCGCCGCGCGCGGCGCAGGCGACGACGCACGACCTCGGGTTCCTCTTCTGGCCGAGCGCGGTTCTCGGTCACGTCGCCAGCGGCGAGAAGCGGTACCGCGAGCTGGCGCTGCGGGCGGCGGCGTCGCTCGCGGAGCGGGTGCTCCCGTCCGGCGTGATCCAGGTGATCGGCTCGCTGGACGATCCTCGGCAGCGCGGCCGGACGATCGTCGACACCTGGCCGAACCTGACGCTCCTCTGGTGGGCCGAGCGCGAGGGGGTGCCGGCCGCCGGCGAGGCGCCCGCGCGCACCTCGGCGCGACGCTGGCCGCGCTCATGCGCCCGGACGGCTCGACCTTCCACGCCGCCCGGTTCGCAGACGACGGCAGCCTGGTCGAGCGTGGAACGATCAACGGCTACGGCCGCGACTCGACCTGGGCCCGCGGCCAGGCGTGGGCGGTGCACGGCCTGACGACCGCCGCGCGCGCGACCGGCAACCCCGTGCTCCGGGAGGCAGCGGAACGGGCGGCACGCTGGTTCCTCGACCATCTGCCGTCCGACGGGGTTCCGCCCTGGGACTTCGACGCGCCCGCCGGCGACCCGAGGGATGCCTCAGCGGCGGCGATCGTCAGCTCGGCGCTGCTCGACCTGGGCTGGGAGTCACCGGCGCTCCGGCTGCTGGAGGCGCTGGTCGAAACCTGCCTCAACCGGGGCGGGAGCGACGGCCTGCTCCTGCACTGCTGCTACCGGCGCCCGGTCGGGCTCGGGCTCGACTGCGCAACCGCCTGGGGCGACTTCTTCCTGCTCGACGCGCTCATGCACGCGCTCGAGCCGGGATCGCGTCCCGATCCGCTGCGCTGAGCAAGGGGGCCTGCCGCGCAGGCCCCCTTGCGGCAGTCCTAGGCGGCCGGAGGCGTGCGGGCCGGACGCTCCCAGACGTGAGCGGAGTCACCCTACCAGCGGAGGAAGCCGCCGGCGCCGATCGCGATCGCCAGGATCAGACCGACCCAGGCCGGCCAGTGCCGGGCCTCGTTGTCGACGAGGAACTTGATCACGGTGAAGAGCAGCACGAGCGCGGCCAGGCCGGCCGAGAGCATCACCGGCTTGACCGGCAGCTCGGGGAGCTTCACGCCGAACATCTGTGATGCCTCGAAAAGCACGAGGGCGATCACGAAGATCCCGGCCGCGGTGCCCCACCCGTGCCAACCGGAGCGGCCAGCGCTGATCCCTCCGAAGCTGACCTGCTGCCAGTCGAAGAAGAGGAAGATGAAGAGCAGCAAACCTGCGCCGCCCAGCAACTGGGACGAGCGGCTCATCCCTTTCAGCTGATCCATGCGGAGCCTCCGAGGACGTGGGACGACTGCCTTATCTCACAGCAGTTCGCCATCAGCAAGACAGATCCCTCGGACGGAGTAGCCCCGCCGGGGCGGCGTCCCCGACTCCTCTGCGGCCCTCCAACAGCATCCTGTGCTACTGGGCGACTCTCTTCCGGGCGAGCGCCGCATTCAGCAGCCGGACGGTGTCCGTGCCGACGACACCGTCCGGAGAGAGGTTGTTCGACCCCTGGAAGTCGATCACGGCTGCCTCCGTCGTCTGGCCGAAGACGCCGTCCGGCCGACCGGTTGCGAAACCGAGCGCCGCCAGAGCCTTCTGCAGGGTGACGACGGCGCTCCCGCGGTCGCCTCGGCGGAGGGCGACTCCTTCGGGCAGGACGAGCCGCAGGGGGCTGGCCGCCGACGGATTCGTGCGCGGCGTGGTGGTCGTCGTCGCCGGCCGCTCGACGGTCGTCGCCGGCGGAGTCGTCGCCGTCGTCAAAGGCGTTGTTTGCTCGAGGGCGCCCCCGCCGCCCCCGAAGACGACGAGCGCCAGCACGAGTGCGACGACGAACACCGAGCCGAGCGCCGCGAGCGCTGCGATGCGGCGGCGGCGCACCAGGGCAAGATGCCGCGCCTGCGCCCGATCCGTTCCGGCGGCCGGCTCGCCGCCCGGGATCAGGCCGACTCTCGCCGGGCGACCCGGAGACTCCGACGCGGGGTGGGATCTCTTCGCGCCAAGCTCGGTCTCGGACCAGTCGATCCCGTCCCACTGCCAATCGTCGACGTCCGGGTCGGCGCGAGCGCCCGCGTCGTCGTCCGGCGCCGCGCGTCCGGTCCGGCGGCGGGGGGACCCAGACCGACTCGTCCACTCGGACATGCTCCCCATTGTCCCAGGAGCGGCCAGGCGGCGGGCAAGCCGACCGGACGCGCGTCGCTACTTCTTGTCCTCGAACCTCGCCGTGACCGACTTGTCGGCGTCCATCGCGAACCTGCAGACCGGTGCGTCGGTACGGCAGTCTCCCAGCCAGTTGTCGAACACCTTCCCGTCGGCCGGTATTGCCGTGAGCCTGACACTCGTTCCCTCGACGATCGCCGCGGAACAGGTGTCGGTGCACGAGACTCCGGTCGGCTCGATCTCGACCGTGCCCTGGTCGGCCGGCTTGACCACCAGGCGCAGCGTGAACGTCTTCGGCGGCGGCGGAGGCGGCGGGGGTGGTGGCGGCGGAGGCTCGACGATCGGCGGCGGCCCCGGATCACCGGCGACGCGCACCGTGGCGACGAGGCGGCCGCAGGCCATACCGGCGCGAAAGGAGGTCAATCCGAGCTGCCCGTTCAGGAGCCGAGCCGCCTTGGCCGTGAGGACGAGCCGGCCGTGCATGCCGGACCGTCCGTAGCCGACGCCCCGGAGGTCGAACAGGGGCACCGCACCTCGCCCCGGCGCGACCAGGGCGAGAACGCGGCCGCTCGCGCCGGCCGCGAGGACGAGCAGGTTGCCGAGGCGCACCGCTCGAGCTCGGCCGCGTTGGAAGACGAGCGAGCCGTGCGTGGTGAGTTGTGCGTCTCGAGGCTCGAAGAATCCGGCCGCAACCGGTCTGCTCGACTGCCCGGCCCCGGACGGCCCGCGCGAGCACGGGCGGAAGTCGCCGGGGGGCAGGCCGGCGCCCCCGGCCGGAAGCAGGATGAGGTTCCCTCCGAGGACGTCTCGGCGCGGAGGAAGCGGAGCGGACGCCGGCGAAATCGAAGCGCCCGTCTCGAACGCGCCGATGTCGCACGCCGCGCCGGCCGGCCGCGCGGATCCACGCTGGTCCACGCCCGGACAGTCGCCCGCCGTGTAGCGATCGACAGCCGGACTGGAGGGCAGCGGCGCGCGGGTGCGGGTCGGGCCGCCGTTGTCCGCCAGGCGGTCGAGTCGCGGGGCGGTTCCGGAACGGTCGGGGACGCGCAGGTGACAGCTCGTGCCGCTTTCGATGTTCGTGCCGGGTGGGGTGAGCCCCTCGCTCGCCTCGAAGGGGGCGCCGTTCACGGCGCAGTTCTGTGTGGCAGGCTCGTTGGCGATGATCGTTCCGGTCACGAGCGCATACGAGACACGCGCGCCGGTGAAGTGGATCCCGCTCCCGGCCGAGGCTGCGTTCCCGGCGATCGTGTCCGCTCTCAGAATCGTCGCTCCGTAGCCGCGGTCGATCGCACCTCCGCGCTCGGCGGCGTTGCCGTCCAGCGTCGAGTTGGTGAGAGAGAGTGTGTTCGTCGCATCGGCTCCGCCGTGCGAGAGCGTTCCGATCGCGCCGCCGAGCTCCGCCGTGTTCTCGGCGAAGACGGAAGCTTCGATGGCCAGCGTCCCCGGCGACTGCCATCCCAGTCCGCCCCCGCCGACCGCCGCGTTCCCGCGGAAGGTCGAGCCGCTGATCCGCACCGACGACGGGCTTCCGAGAGCGGGGTTGGTGGCGATCATGATCCCACCCCCGTATGGCGGGATTCCCCGCGCACCGGCCGTCGTCTGCGTGTTGTCGGCCACCAGGGACTGGACCAGCTCGAGTGAGTCGACGTTCTGCGCCCAGATGCCGCCGCCGGTCTCCGCTGCCGTGTTCCCGGAGATCGTGCTCCTGGTGATCGTTCCCCCACGCGTGCTCAGGGCGACGCCACCACCCGCTCGGCGTGCGCTGTTGTCCGAGACTCTCGACTGATCGATGACGAGCGGACGGCCGCTGAAGATGCCTCCGCCCTCGTCGGCCCCGTTGGCCGAGACCTCGACGCCACGCAGCGTCAGCCCGCCGTCGGCAGCATTGAGGACACCGCCTCCCCTCTGCACGCCGCGCCCGGCTCGAATCGTCAGGTTGGCGATCGTCACGGCTTCGGGGTCGGCGAGCTCGAGCACCCGGTCCGCACGCAGCTGCTCGACCACGGTTCGGCCCGCGCCGGCTCCGGTGATCGTGACGGACGGCGGCGGGATCGCGTGCGCATAGAGGTCGAGGTCACCTCCCTCCTCGTCGCGAAGCCGAGCCGGGGGCGGGTTGATCTGCAGTGGATACGTGCCGGCCGGCACGACGATGGACACCGGTGTCCCGTCGCTCGTGCGTGCACTCACCTCGTTCAGCGCCGCTCGAAGCGAACATGCGCCCGCGCGCGTCGCGCACAGGCCGTCACCGGGGAGGACGTCGACGGCGTCCACGGTCGAGGTGACGGTGAAGACGGCGGCTGTCCGCCCACTCGCGAGGTCGCCGGCCAGCGCGGACGCCAACGTCCAGACGGTTGCGATCAACAGCACCAGCCGATTGACCATCTGCTCCCCCGGGCAGCCTTGTGGGCAGCAATCGTATGAGACCGGCCGCTGCGAATCCACCGCCCCGGGGAACGGCCGGCCGGGACGCTCAGACGATCAGGACCGCGCAGGCTCGAGAATCGCCCCAGAAAGGGTTCACCGAGCCGGGTGCGCTTTCGTCCACAGTCCCCGCCGACCTTCCGACCCAGGCCTTGCGGCCTCATCGTCCAATCGCCGGGAGCTGCTTCGACCTACTCGCGTCCCGTGCTCGGTGCACTCGCCACCCTACAAGGAACGGTGCGCGGAACAAGGGCCGGCTGCGCCCGAAGTCCGCAAAGAGCGCGGAATTCGTCTCGAGAGCGGGCTCGATCGGGCGCACGATCGATGTAGACCTCACGATTGTGATCGTCTCGCTCCATGTCGCAACGGGTGCTGCGCTCGGGGCGCTGACCGGCTCCCGGCTCGCTGCGCTCGTGCTCGGGCCGCCTCTGCATCTCGCCTGTGACTACGTGCCGCACGAGGACATCGCCGATCGCCGCTTCGAGATCCGAAGCGGTCTCTTCGCTCTCGCCTTGCTTGCGCTCAGCCGCGGGCCGCTCGATCCGGCGACACTCGGAGGCTGCTCCGCCTCGGCGCCCGACCTCGAGCACGTCTTCCGGCGGCTACGTCCGCATGGCCGCAAGCTCTTTCACGGCCGGCTCGGCTGGCACCGCTCCGGCCGCTTCAGCGCGAACGCCCAGCTCGTTCTGGCAGGCGTGATCCTCGGGCTCCTGTTGACGCCGAGATCCGTTGGCAGGGAGATGAGCCGTGGTCGAGTCGTGGCTTCGAGCTAGCCGCTCGTTCTGGCAGCCGCGGGACGAGCATTGAACGTCGGCGGGACGCGCAGTACGAGGCTCGTGCGCTAGACCTATCAGGATGGAAGACGGCCTTCTCGATGCCGAAGCGCGGTTTGAGGAGTACGCCCGGGATGCACTCGAGTCGCTTCCGTCCGAGCTGCGCCTGCAACTGTCAAACGTCGAGATCGTGATCGAAGATGAACCGCCTCGGGGCAAGCGGCTGCTGGGCCTCTACCAGGGGGTCCCGCTCACCAGGCGCAGCAGCCACTACGCCGGTGTGCTCCCCGACAAGATCACGATCTTCCGCGGCCCGCTCATGCGCATCTACGGCCACGACCAAGAGACACTTCGCAGCGAGGTGAGACGGGTCGTGCTCCATGAGATCGCGCACCACTTCGGGATCAGCGACCACCGCCTGATCGAGATCGACCGTTACTGAGACCGCTTCCTGCATGAACGAGGACGCGTGCATGGGCGGGCGAAATGCGTCGTTATGATCGAGCGATGGCTCGGATGGTCGTGATCTCGCGATCTCGCCTGCCCTTCCCCGTGTGGCTGCTGATCACCGTGGGCATCAACGTGTTCTCGCTGATCGTCGTCAACTGGTTGTTCAGCAGCATCGTGATCAGCGGCTTCTGGTCATACGCGCTCGGCGCGCTCGCGCTCGGCCTCGGCAACGCGTTCCTGAAACCGATCCTCGCCTTGCTCACGCTGCCTCTGATCATCATCACTCTCGGCCTTGCCTACTTCGCCCTCAACGTCGCGATGCTGGCTCTCGCCGAATGGATCGCTCCGCGCTTCTCGGTAGACGGTTTCTGGACCTACGTCGGTGCGACGATCGTGATCTGGCTCCTGAACGTCGCCATGCGCGGCCTCGCGGACACGCTGTCAGAGACCCGCTCGCAGCACGCTCTCCCGTAGAGCCCCGGGGGCGAAGCGTCCCGGCCTTGGGGCGCCTGCCCACACATCGCATGAGCAGCCGTTTTCGGCCTCACGGAGCGGCGCAGGAGTCGAACCTACCCAGCCTGGGGTTACCAGACCTCACCGGTTTTGAAGACCGGCTGCGGCACCGGCCGCATGCCGCTCCGGAGGGAGGGTATCCCCGCGCAGCCTCAGCGCGACCGGCGCAGTGAGAGCGTCTGCGCCTGGAGCACGACCGCTCCCGCAGCGACGTACGGGAAGAAGTTGACCGCGTGCAGGACGAGCGCGTACGAGAGCGCATCCGCCTTCGGGACCCCATAGGGATCGAGCGCGATGATGGTTGCGGCCTCGAAGACGCCGAGCGCGGCGGTCGACGACGGCAGGACGAGCGACAACCCGACCGCGACGAACACGAGCGCAGCGGCCAGCGGCGAAAGCCCGAGGTCGAAGCCGAGCATCAGCATCCACGCGCTGAGGGCGAGCAGGGCCCACGAGATCGCCGTCAGGACGAGCCCGACGGCTGCCAGCCGGGGATCTCGCAGCGAGACCGCTCCCCGGACGAGGCTCCTTGCCGCCCGGTCTGTCTGCTCGAGCGAGAGAAAGGGCAGGCGGGCCAGGGGGCGCAGGAGCATCCGGAACGGACGGTCGCCGAAGCGTCCGAGGACCACAGCCGCCGCGGCGGTGCCGGCCACGAGGGCGATCGCAAGGATCGCCGCCGTCCGGAGCCAGGTCACGTGCGGAAGCCAGGGCAACAGGACGAACAGGATCACGAGCAGTGCGAGGACGTCGAAGACGCGCTCGACGACGACGGTGGCGACGATCTCCGCCCGCGACGTCCGCGAGCTCCGGTTCAGGGCGATCACGCGCGCCGCCTCCCCCGCACGCGCGGGAAGCACGTTGTTGAAGAACTGACCGAGGATCGTTGCGCTCAGAACGGGACGGAACGGCGGCCGCGTGGGAGAGCCGAAGAGGAGCTGCCATCGCAGCGCCCGGACCGGCAGCGCGAGGACGAGCAGGCCGATCGAAGGCACGGTCCACCAGTAGTTGCTCGCTCGCAGGCCGGCCGAGACCTCGTGCAGGCGGACGTGCCGAAGGGCCAGGTACGTGAACCCGCCGCTGACGACGAGCCCCAGGACCAGGAGGCCGAGCGTCCTCGCGTCGATACGAATCCGGCGCGCTACCCCCGGTGAGTCCAACGGGCCTCCGGAACGCGGGACGCGCTCGGGTCGACTAGCCGTCCGCCGGCTGAGCGGGCTCGGCGTCTGCCGCCTCGAGCTGCGCCTTCAGCGCACGGATCTTCTCGACGTGGGACGCCAGCTCGGGATGTGAAACCGCCCCGCTCTCGATCAGATCCGCCGTCATGCGACCGAGCTCGCCGTAGGCCTGGGAGAGCTCGTGCTTCGTCTGGAGCTCTTCGACCTCTTCGCGTGCGCGGGTGGCGATCGTGTTCGTCGCGTCCTTCAGCCGGTTGAGAAACGACGACTTGTCTTCTGCTTCTGCCATGACGTCGATCTTAGACCTCGGGCTCCGGCGGCGCTTCGTCATTCTGGGCTGCCGGGCGCATCCGGTCGATCGCGGCACGGCCCCGTTCGTGCACCTCACGGCGCCGCTCATCGAGCCCGGCCTCCGCGGCGGAGGGCTCGGGCGGCGTCGCGGGCTCGACCGCGGGCTCTGGGGCGGACTCGGTCGTCCGCGACTCCTCCAGCTTCCGTTTCAGCTCCTCGGCGGGATCCTCGACGGCCGGCTCGCCCCTCCGCCGCCGGCGCAGGCGCCAGCGGAAGGCGAACAGCGCTCCGGCTCCGCAGACGATCCCGGCGATGAAACGGCGCATCAGTGCCCCGCCGAGCGATACATGCCGGCTTCTGGCCCGCTATCACGCTGCGCGCTGCTGTGTCCTCGGTCGCCCCGATAGGCGCCGCTATCGGGGCTCCCTGCGTTCTTGCATCGCTTGGTGCTAGCGACCCAGAAGCTCGGCGGCATCACTCGACGGGGCACAGCGCGATGCTACTCTTCCGCGGACTTCTCGCCTCGCCGCGCGCCGGTCGTTCCCGAAAGGCGCATCGACACGACGAGGCCGACTCAGACCACGGGAAGGAGCAACGAGGGAACGTGAACGAGTACGAGATTCTGCTGATGCTCGATCCGGAGAGCCCGGAGGAGCGGCACAACGAGATCATCGCGCGCGCCCGGGAGTTGATCGAGAAGGGCGGCGGCGACTGGGTGTCGCACGATCCGTGGGGCCGCCGCAGGCTGGCGTTCGAGATCGACCACAAGACCGACGGCGTCTACCACCTGCTCCACTTCGACGCCGACCCGTCGACGCTCGACGAGGTCTCGCGCGTGCTCAAGATCACCGACGGGGTGATGCGCCACATGGCGACGCGGCGCCTGAAGGGTGGCGGCCGAACGGCTCCGCCCCCGCAGCTGCCGGCGCCCGAGCCCGAGCGAAGCGCCGAGCGGTACGAGACCGAACCCGCCGCCGCGGCACCGGTCGAGGCCGAAGCGGACGCAGACGCAGAGGCGGCCGAGGAGTACCCTGAGCCGACGGAGCCAGCGTCGGAGGAGGAAGGAGCCTAGCCATGGCAGCGAGCATCAACCGCGTCGTTCTCGTCGGCAACCTGACCCGGGACCCCGAGCTCAAGCACACGCCGGGCGGCACGCCCGTCTGCAGCCTGCGCATTGCCGTCAACTCCCGGCGGAAGGACGAGTCCGGGCAGTGGACCGACAAGCCGAACTACTTCAGCGTGTCCGTGTTCGGCAACCAGGCGGAGAGCTGCTCGCAGTACCTCTCCAAGGGCAGGCCGGTGGGAATCGACGGTCGCCTCGACTGGCGCGAATGGCAGACGCAAGACGGCTCGAAGCGCGAGGCGGTCGAGATCGTCGCCGAAAGCGTCCAGTTCCTGGGCAGCCGCGGCGACGCAGGCGGTGGCGAGTCGCCGCAGTTCGTGCCCGCCGGCGCCGCCGGCGAGGCCGCCGACTTCCCCGCCTCCGCAGCAGACGACGACATCCCGTTCTAGGAAGGACCGAGAAGACAGATGGCACAGCCGAAGCAGCGAGAACAGACGAGCACCCGCCGGCGACCGCCCGCGAACGCGCAGCCGCGGCGCCGCAACTGCCAGTTCTGCCGGGAGAAGATCGAGGAGGTCGACTACAAGAACATCGCCCTCCTCCGCCGGTTCGTCTCGGAGAAGGGCAAGATCCGCTCGCGTCGCATCACCGGCGCCTGCCGCCGCCACCAGGTCCAGGTCGGAAGGGCCGTCAAGCGAGCTCGCGAGATGGCTCTCCTCCCCTACGTCTCGGGGCAGTAGCGTGCAGGTCATCCTGTTGAAGGACGTCGAGAAGGTCGGCCTGCAGGGCGAGGTCGTCGACGTCGCGCGAGGTTTCGCCCGCAACTTCCTCGTGCCCCGGAAGCTCGCCGAGCCGGCGAGCCCCGCGCGCGTCGCCGAGCTCGAGAAGCGTGCCGCCCAGCGCGTCCGCCAGGAGGCCTCGACGTTCGAGCAGGCGCGGGAGCTGGCCGCCACCCTCGAGCAGACCGAGCTCCGCTTCGACGTCAAGGCCGGCCCGACCGGCTCCCTGTTCGGTTCGGTCACGCCGACCGACCTTGCCGACGAGATCTGGCGAGTCGCGAAGATCCGCGTCGATCGTCGTCGGATCGCGCTCGCCGAGCCGATCAAGAAGATCGGCCGCTACCAGGTTCCGATCGAGCTCTTCACCGACGTCACCGTCGAGGTGACGACGCTGGTCGTTCCCGAGGGCGGCGAGCTCCCTCCGGACGAGCCGGAGCCGGCAGCCGAAGAGCCCGTCGCAGAGGCCGCCGAGGCCCCCGCGCCGGAGACTGCGCCAGAGGCGTAACGACTTCTGAACAGGCCCTGTGGAGGGCCTGGGGAAATCGACAGGAAAAAGCCGCTGGGAGCGGCTTTTTCGTCCACCGGTCCGTCCGGATACCGTGGGAACATACGTTTCCTTCCACCCGCAAACGGCCCGTTCCCAGGGTGTGGAGAGCCGGGTTCTCCAGAGTCTTTTCGGGCCCGTCCGGAGGTGCTTGATTTGTCCCGCATGTACCAGCTAGCCGAGGCTTCGCCGACCGCCCCGGTCCCACCGCAAAATCTCGATGCCGAGGAATCAGTCCTCGGTGCGATGATGCTCTCCCCCGGTGCGATCGGGGCGGTCAGCGAAGTCCTGTCGGCAAGCGACTTTTACCGCGCGAGCCACGCAAAGATCTATCTCGCCGGGCTCGAGCTCTACGGCAAGGGCGAGCCCGTCGACGCGATCACGCTCTCCGATGAGCTCGAGCGGCGCGGCGAGCTGGAGGACATCGGCGGTCGGGCTCGGATCAACGAGCTCGCCGCGCTCGTGCCTGCCGCCTCCAACGCGGGCCACTACGCGCGCATCATCCGCGAGATGGCCACGCTCCGTGGTCTGGTCCGGGCCGGGACCGAGATTGCCCGCCTCGGTCTCGAGCGGGAGGGGAAGGCCGCCGAGGAGCTGGTCGACAAGGCGGAGCAGGTCGTCTTCGACCTCTCGCAGGAGCGCGTGGTCGGCGAGTTCACCCACATCGAGGACCTGCTCAAGGACAGCTTCGAGCGGATCACCGCCCTGTACGAGGCCGGAGCCGACGTCACCGGCATCGCCGCCGGCTACCGCGAGCTCGACAAGCTGACCTCCGGGTTCCAGCCGGGGAACCTGATCGTCGTCGCCGCCCGCCCCAGCATGGGCAAGTCCGCGCTCGGCCTGTGCATCGCCGCCAACCTCGGCGTCCGTCAGAACGTTCCGGTCGCGCTCTTCACGCTCGAGATGTCGAAGATGGAGGTGACGCAGCGCCTGATGTGCTCGGAGGCGAAGGTCGAGTCGCAGCGGCTGCGCAACGGCAAGCTCGCCCAGGAGGACTGGCCGCGCCTGACGAGCGCCTGCGACAAGCTCGCCAAGGCACCCATCTACGTCGACGACACCGGCTCGATCACGCTGATGGAGATCCGCTCGAAGGCGCGCCGGCTGAAGATGCGCGAGCCGAATCTGGGCCTGATCATCGTCGACTATCTCCAGCTGATGACCTCCGGTGTCTCCGCGGAGAACCGGGTTCAGGAGGTGTCGCAGATCTCGCGGTCGCTGAAGGTCCTCGCGCGCGACCTGGACGTCCCGATCATCGCGATCTCCCAGCTCTCCCGCGCCGTCGAGCAGCGCCACGACAAGCGGCCGATCCTGTCCGACCTCCGCGAGTCGGGCTCGATCGAGCAGGACGCCGACCTGGTCATGTTCATCTACCGCGACGAGTACTACAACCCCGAGGAGTCCGACCAGCAGGGGCTGGCCGAGGTGCATCTGGCCAAGCACCGGAACGGCCCCACCGACGTGGTCAAGCTCTCCTTCCTGCGCCGGTTCGCGAAGTTCGCAGACCTTGCTCCCGCATGAATCGATGCCCCCGCACGAATCGATGCCTGGATGAAGCGGTGCCCTGGATGAGGAGGAGGTAGAGGGAACGCAAGCGCACCAGGTGATCTGGCTCGGAGCCGAGGCAACCGCCTTCGCTGCCCCGTGCGAGGCGTGCCGCGAGGATCGGAGCTGGCCGGGCCTGATCGATCCGGTGGTCGTCGAGGGGACGCTCCGCCGGGAGGCCGACGTCGGCTTCACCGCCTGTCGCCGGGGACACCGCATCCGGGTGCGCCGCATCGCCCGCCTGCGAGTCGTGGCCACCCGCTAGAGGGCACAGCCCGCGGCGGACGGGCGGTGCGACCCGATCCGACGGGCATACTCCTCTCCGTGCCGGGCACCGTCATCGTCGGCGCCCAGTGGGGCGACGAGGGCAAGGGAAAGATCGTCGATCTCCTCGCCCGCGACTCCGATCTCGTCTGCCGGTACAACGGCGGCCCGAATGCCGGGCACACGATCGTCGTCGACGGCGACGTGTTCAAGCTCAGACACATGCCGTCAGGAATCCTGTGGGGGAAGGAATGCGTGATCGGCGCCGGCTGCGTCGTCGATCCGGGCGTCTTCATCAGCGAGCTCGACGACTTCGAGGGGCGCGGAATCTCGACCGAGCTCGTCAGGCTCTCGGGAAACGCGCACGTGATCATGCCCTGGCATCTGGCGATCGACCAGGGAGGCGAGCGGCGACTCGGAAAGCTGCAGATCGGGACGACGCGGCGCGGGATCGGGCCGACCTACGCCGATAAGGCGTACCGGCTCGGGATCCGATTGCAGGACCTGTTCGATCCGAAGATCCTGCGACAGAAGATCGAGGTGGCGCTCGCCGAGAAGAACGTCTGGCTCGAGCGCGTCTACGGCGTGGAGCCGATCGAGCTCGAGGAGCTTGCGGCTCGTTACGAGGGGCACGCGAAGCGTCTGCGGCCCTACCTCGCCGACACGTCCTTGCTCGTCGACCGGGCTCTCCGCGAGGGCAGACGCGTCGTGTTCGAGGGAGCGCACGGAACCCTGCTCGACATCGACCACGGCACGTATCCGTTCGTCACCTCCTCCCCCACGCTCTCGGGCGGCGCCACGACCGGAATCGGGATCGGCCCGACGCGGATCGACGCGGTGATCGGGGTCGCCAAGGCGTACGTGACCCGAGTCGGCGCGGGGCCGTTCCCGACGGAGATCGAGGGCCCCGATCAGGAGCGAGTGCGCGAGCTCGGCGGCGAGTTCGGAACCGTGACCGGGCGCGAGCGCCGCTGCGGCTGGCTTGACCTGGTCGCGCTGCGCTACGCGGTCCGCCTGAACGGGATCACCTCCCTGGCCCTGACGAAGCTCGACGTCCTCTCCGCATTCGACGAGCTACCGGTGTGCACGCGGTACCAGCTGCGCGACGGAACCGTGATGGACGAGTTCCCCGCACACCAGAGCGACTTCCACCACTGCCGCCCCGTCTACAAGACGCTCGCGGGGTGGGGTGAGGCGCTCGACGGCGACACGCTCCCGGATGCGGCCAGGCGCTACGTCGAGTTCATCGAGCAAGAGCTCGAGGTCGAGGTCACCTGGGTCGGCACCGGCGCCGAGCGCGCGCAGGTGCTCGTCCGCTAGCGCAAGCCCCGATGCCTAGAGAGGGACTGTTCCGTCCGGCCCGATCGACCAGTGCGGGTTGTGCGCCACTTCCCAGGCATGGCCCTCGGGATCGACGAACGCGCCCGAGTAGCCGCCCCAGAACGTCTCCGCTCCGCTGCGAACGACCTTCGCTCCGGCCGCTTCCGCCTCTGCGAGGACCGCGTCGACCTCTGCAGGCGAGCGCACGTTGTGCGCGAGCGTGACACCACCCCACCCGCCGGCATCCTCGACACCGCTGTCCTCTGCCAGCTGGTCTCGGCCCCACAGGGAGACGATCAGCCCGCCCGTCTGGAAGAACACGACGTCGTCGTCCGCCTTCGCGTTCGTGTGCCAGCCGAGCGCCTCGTAGAAGGCGCGGGCCCGCCGAAGGTCGCGGACGCCGAGCGTGATCAGGCTGACCCGCTGTTCCATCCCCGGCAGGTTAGTCAGCCGAGGCGTGGAGACGACGAAGATCTTCGGGCGTGTTGACGTTGGCGAGCATCGCGTCATCGAGCTCGACGCGACGGACCGCGAGCGGTGCGATCGCCGCTCGGATCGAGAGCCGGCCGGCGGCCAGAGCGCGCTCGAGCGCAGGCAGCGCGTTCTTCCGGTAGGCGCCGGGCAGCGGGCCGGTCTGTGGGACGGCGGCGTCGGCGCACGCGTCGACCAACGCCTGCAACGCGTCCGGCGTGACCAGCGGAACGTCGACCGGCAGCACGACGCACAGCTGGTGGCGCGCCGCGCGCAGTCCGGCGACCAGCCCGGCCAGCGGGGCACGTACGTCACTCTCGTCGTCCAGGACTGGAAACGGCAGCTCGAGCTCGTCGCTCGCCTTGCCGACGGCGATCCGCACGTCGCAGAAGGCGAGCGTCTCCCAGGTGAGCTCGCCGAGCGTCCTGCCGCGAAGTCGTGCCGTCGCCTTCGCGGAGCCGAACCGAGTGCTCGCTCCGCCGACGAGCAGGATGCCCGTCAGGCCTCGATCCGCCACTGCCCCGTGTACACGTTCAGCCGCCCACCCCGAACGAACCCGCAGAGCGTCACCCGGCGATCCGCGGCGAGCTCGACGGCGAGACTCGAGGGCGCGCCGACCGCGACGAGCACAGGGCAGCCTGCGACCGCTGCTTTCTGGACGAGCTCGAACGAGATTCGGCCGCTGACGCAGATGAGTGCCTCGGCGAGCGGAAGACGCCCGTTCGCGAATGCCCAACCGACGACCTTGTCGAACGCGTTGTGCCGTCCCACGTCCTCGCGCAGGCAGAGCAGCTCTCCGGCCGGGTCGAAGAGGCCTGTCGCATGCAGGCCGCCGGTCGCCGCGAACGCGGCCTGGGCCTCGCGCAGGCGTTCGGGGAGCTCGGAGATCAACGAGGCGGCGAGCGTCAGCCGGCTGTCGACGCGCGAGGCGTCGACTGCGACCGCCTCGAGCGCCCCTTTACCACAGACCCCGCACGACGACGATGTGTAGAAGCTGCGCTGGAGTCGAGCCGGATCGAATCCCGGTGCCTCGACCTCGACGACGTTCGCCGCCAGGTCAGCCGGCAGCCGTGCGCCCTGCGGCCGGAGGCCCTCGGAGAGGCAGAAGCCCAGCGCCAGCTCCTCGTCGTGACCAGGCGTCCGCATAGTCACCGCGACCGAACGGCCGTCGATCCGGATCTCGAGTGGCTCCTCGACCGCGACCACGTCACGTTTCGACTCACCGGCCGGCAGCCGCAGGACGTCGACGGAGGCCGTGCTGTACGGCGGCGCCTGGCTCGCCGAGTCTCCGTCTGTCACGCGCCGAAGCCTAGCCCGAGCCCGGAGCCACGCAGGGTCGCCGTGGGAGTCAGACTCACCCCCCACCTGGGGGTTCGAAGACCCCTGGTCGAACGCTACCGGGTGGGCGCAGACGCGTGTGAGACGCGATCGTGGCGAAAATGCAACGCCGGGCTCAGGGCGCTCGGCGCTCGCGGCGCTGATCGAGCAGTTGCTCGATCAGCCGGTCGGCTTCAGGCAGCGTCTCCGCCGGGGCGTCCTGCAGGTCCGGCCCGAGCGCCTTCCACTGCGTCTGCCACTTGTTCGTCGAGTCCGGTTCTCGCGCCAGCTCTGCTTGCGCAGAGGCGACCGCCCTGAAACCCAAATAGACTCGGGCCGTGCGCGTGCTGATCGTCGGCTCGGGAGGTCGCGAGCACGCACTCGCCTGGAAGCTGAGCCGGAGCAGCCTGCTGGACGAGTTGCATGCGGCGCCCGGAAACCCCGGAATCGCGGAGCTCGGAACGTGTCACCCGGTGCGCGCGGACGACGGCGAGGACCTCCTCGCGCTCGCACAGGCGCTCGAGATCGACCTCGCGGTGATCGGCCCCGAGGCACCGCTCGTCGCCGGCGTGGCGGACGAGCTCCGTCACGCTGGAATCGCCGTCTTCGGGCCGACGGCCGCAGCCGCGCGGCTCGAGGGGTCGAAGAGCTTCGCGAAGGAGGTGATGGCGGCGGCCGAGGTGCCGACAGCCGCGAAAAAGGCGATCGCTCGTCCGCCGTGCGTCGTCAAGGCCGACGGCCTCGCCGGCGGCAAGGGCGTCTTCGTCTGCAGGACCCAGGCCGAGCTCGACGCCGGGCTGCGAGCAGCTTCGGCCTTGCCCGGACCGCTCGTGATCGAGGAGCTCCTCGAGGGGGAGGAGCTCTCCGTCTTCGTGATCACCGACGGTCGCGAAGCACTGCCACTCGCAGCTGCCCGCGACTACAAGCGCGCCGGTGACGGTGACACGGGTCCGAACACGGGCGGCATGGGCGCGTTCTCGCCGGTCACGGGGATCGGACCAGGCGAGGTCGACGAGCTCGTCGACCTCGTCCACCGACCGGTGCTCGCGGAGCTCGCGCGTCGCCGCACTCCGTTCGCCGGATTGCTGTACGCCGGCTTGATGCTGACGAGCGACGGTCCGCGCGTGCTCGAGTTCAACTGTCGCTTCGGCGACCCGGAGACCCAGGCGATCCTTCCGCGGATCGACGGCGACCTGCTCGCGGCCCTGGCCGCAGCCGCGGAAGGCGACGTCCGTGGCGTCACGCTCGAGGCCGGCGCCAACGCAGCCGTGACCGTCGTCGTCACCGGCGCCGAGTACCCCCAGCACGGCGATCAGGGATCGGCGATCGACGGGGTGGAAGAAGCCGAAGCCTCCGGCGCGTTGGTCTTCCACGCGGGGACGGCGCGACGAGGCGAGCAGCTCGTGACGAGCGGCGGCCGGATCCTCGACGTCACCGGCCTGGGCGAGGACCTCGAGCAGGCAAGGGCACTGGCCTACGACTGCGCCGCCAGGATCTCGTTCGCAGGGGCGCGCTACCGCACGGACATCGCGCTCTCGGAGGGCAGCCGTGTCCACTGAGCCGATCGTCGGGGTGCTGGTCGGCTCCGAGTCGGACCGCGAGCGGATGCAGGACGGGCTCGACGAGCTCGAGCGGCGGGGAATCCCGTACGAGTTCGAGGTTCGCTCGGCCCACCGAGATCCCGACGCGGTCGCCGAGTATGCGAAGACCGCGCGCCCACGTGGGCTGAAGGTGCTGATCTGCGGCGCCGGGCTCGCGGCTGCGCTCCCCGGCGTCGTCGCCGCTCACACCGACCTGCCCGTGATCGGCGTGCCGCTCCGGTCGTCGAAGAGCGTGCTGGACGGTCTCGACGCGCTGCTCTCGATCGCACAGATGCCACCCGGGGTGCCGGTCGCGTGCGTGGGGGTCGACAACGCCCGAAACGCCGCCGCGCTGGCCGCGCGGATCCTCGGAGCGTCGTAGGGCCACGATACGATCTGATCGGTGATCGCGCGTTACTCCCGCCCGGCCATGGCCCAGGTGTGGTCGGACGAGAGGAAGCTCGCCGCCTGGCTGGACGTCGAGCTCGCGGCGCTCGACGCCTGGGCGGAGCTGGGCCACGTACCGGCCGAGGCCGCACGGGCGGTCCGGGCCGCCGCACGCCCTCCATCACCGGAACGCGTCGCGGAGCTCGAGCAGCGCACCGGCCACGACCTGGCCGCCTTCGTCGACGTGATCCAGGAAGGGCTCGGCGACGAGGGGCGGTGGCTGCACTACGGGCTGACGTCGTCAGACGTCGTCGACACCGGGCTCGCGCTGCAGGTGCGGGACGCCGGCGAGATCCTGCTCGAAGCGGTCGACCGGGCGCTCGCAGCGGTGGTAACGCGCGCCGACGAGCATCGCTCGACGCTGTGCATCGGCAGAACGCACGGCGTGCACGCGGAGCCGATCACCTTCGGACTGAAGCTGGCCGGGTGGGCATTCGAGCTCGACCGGGGACGGGAGCGGTTGCGTCGCGCTCTGGCCGGCATGCGCGTCGGCAAGCTCTCCGGAGCCGTCGGCACCTACTCGGCCACCGATCCCGAGCTCGAGCGGATCGCCTGCGAGCGGCTCGGACTGGAGCCCGAGCCGGTCTCGACGCAGATCGTCGCGCGCGACCGGCATGCCGAGCTCCTCGACGCACTCGCGCTCCTGGCGGCGTCGCTCGAGCGGTTCGCGCTCGAGATCAGGCATCTGGCCCGCACCGAGGTCCGCGAGGTGCAAGAGCCGTTCGGGACCGGGCAGAAGGGCTCGTCGGCGATGCCGCACAAGCGAAACCCCGTGGTCGCAGAGCGCATCTGCGGCCTCGCGCGCGTCGTCCGTGCCGCTGCGCAGGTCGGGCTCGAGAACGTCGCCCTCTGGCACGAGCGGGACATCTCCCACTCCTCGGCCGAGCGAGTCGTCATCCCGGACGCGTTCCTCGCGCTCGACTACATGCTCGACCGGTTCGCCTGGCTCGTCGAAGGGCTCGTCGTCCTGCCGGAGCGGATGCGCGCGAACCTCGAAGCCGGTCGGGGCCTCTTCTTCTCGCAGCGAGTGCTGCTCGCCCTCGTCGAGTCGGGGCTTCAGCGCGACGACGCGTACAAGCTCGTCCAGGAGCATGCGCTGCGCGCCTGGGACGAGGGGTTGGATTTTCGCGTGCTGGTCGAAGGAGATGCACGCGTCGCCGGCCGAATCGACGTCCCAGAGGTCTTCGACCTCGCCCCCTACACCCGTCACGTCGACACGATCTTCGAGCGCCTGCACGCTCTGACCCGCGACCCGGAGGCCGTCCATGTCTGAAGCCCTCGTCCACGTCGCGAGCGGGAAGGTGCGCGAGCTGTTCACGATCGACGACGAACGCCTGCTGCTCGTCGCCAGCGACCGGATCTCGACCTTCGACGTCGTGCTGCCGACCGAGATTCCTGACAAGGGCCGCGTCCTCACCGGTTTGTCGGCGTTCTGGTTCGCGCGGACACACGAACTCTGCCCGAATCACCTGCTCGGCCTGCGCCCTGACGGCCGTTCGATGGAGTGCCGCCGGCTCGAGATGCTCCCGCTCGAGTGCGTCGTCCGCGGTTACCTCGCGGGCTCGGGGTGGAAGGACTACCGGGAAACGGGGTCGACGTCGGGACGCGCGCTTCCGGACGACTTGCGCGAATCGGATCGGCTTCCCGAGCCGATCTTCACGCCGTCGACGAAGGCGGTGACCGGCCACGACGAGAACATCGACGCAGAGCAGGCGGCAAGGCTCGTCGGCATACATGCCTACGAGGAGGTCGAGCGAACGGCGCTTGCCCTCTACCGATTCGCCGCCGACCACGCCGCCGCGCAGGGGATCGTCATCGCGGACACGAAGTTCGAGTTCGGTCTCGACGGCGAGGGACGCCTCGTGCTTGCGGACGAGGCGTTCACCCCGGACTCGTCCCGCTTCTGGCCGGCGGACGAATATGCACCGGGAGGCCCGCAGCCCTCGTTCGACAAGCAGTTCGTACGCGACTACTGCGAGTCGCTCGGCTGGGGCAAGACGGCACCTGGGCCGGAGCTTCCCGACTACGTCGTCGCCGGGACCCGGGCGCGCTACGTCGAGGCCTTCGAGCGCCTGACCGGAATCGCCTTCGACGACTACCTCGCCGACCCGACGGTCGTGCTCCGATGAGGGGCGGGCGGGCAGGCCGGTGAAGGCAACAGTCTTCGTCCGGCCGAAGCACGGCATCCTCGATCCTCAGGGGCAGGCGGTCGAGGAGTCGCTGCGTCACCTCGGCTTCTCCGTCGCCGAGGCCAGGGTCGGGCGAATCGTCGACCTCGAGCTCGACGCCGCCGACCCGGGCCGGGCCCGCGCCGAGGTCGAGCGCATGTGCGACCAGCTCCTCGCCAACCCGCTGATCGAGAGCTACGAGATCGAGCTCCACGTCCAGCCCGAGGTCGAGGCGCCGTGAGCGAGCCGCGTCCGACCATCGCAGTGATCGTCTTTCCCGGCTCGAACGACGACAGGGACGCCGCGTGGGCGCTCGCTGCGCTCGGCGGCGACGCGACGCTCGTCTGGCATGCCGAGCAACGACTCCCGGATGACGTCGCGGCAGTCGTCCTCCCCGGAGGCTTCTCCTACGGTGACTACCTGCGCTCCGGAGCGATCGCCCGGTTCTCACCCGTCATGCCGGCCGTCGCCGCGTTCGCAGCCGAGGGCGGGCCGGTCCTCGGGATCTGCAACGGCTTCCAGATCCTGTGCGAAGCCGGTCTCCTGCCCGGAGCGCTCAGGCCGAATGCATCGCTCTCGTTTGTCTGCCGCGATGTCGCGGTTCGCGTCGAACGGGCTGCCGCGCCGTTCACCTCCAGATGCGAGGCCGGCCAGCGCCTGACGATTCCGGTGAAGCACGGCGAGGGCTGCTGGTTCGCCCCGTCCGAGCTCCTTCGCGAGCTGGAGGAGAACGATCAGATCGTTCTTCGCTACGCGGGCGACAACCCCAACGGCGCGATCGCCGACGTCGCAGGCGTGGTCAATGAACGCGGGAACGTGATGGGCCTGATGCCGCACCCGGAGCATGCCGTCGACCCGCTGCTCGGCTCAGGGGACGGCGCCCTGATCCTCGCCTCATTGGTGGACGCAGCTCGAGATCGACTCACCGCTCTCCTCTAGGCGCCCCCTTTCGACGCGAACCGTTCATTCCGAGCGCCTCGGCCAGCTCGGGATGCTTGGCCAGCTCGTCGCGGAGCTTTGCGAGATCGCGGGATCGAAGCGTCACCGGGCCACGGCGGGCGGCTCCTCCGGTCGCGTAGGCGAACCGGACCAGCCGCTCGCTTCCCGAGTCGAGCAGCTGCACGACCGACGAGAACCGCTTGTCGCCGGCGCGCTGCTGGAGGACGAGCTCGTCGACGACGGTGGCTGCTCCCCAGGGGGTGGCGCTCTTCTTTGCCATGGAAGGCAACGTAGCGAGACCGCCGTGACGTGTCTGCAACGCAGGGCGAACAAGAGTGGAACGACGTCGCGGACCTGCCAGCTAGGCTCGCGCACGCGATGTCCGAGGCCGTCCCGACCGATCCCCGACTCCTTTGGGTGCAGCGGGCGTGGCTCGACGAGGCGACCGATTGGATCCGCGCCCGCCTCGACGAGCGGGAGCTGACCCTCACCGGAGCGCTAGAGCAGCCGCACGTCCGTTGGTGGTCGACCGCGATCCGGGTGCCGACGAGCGTCGGCGATCTCTGGTTCAAGGCGAGCGCACGACCGCACGCCTTCGAGGCCGCGTTGGTCGCGATCCTCGAGCGCCTTCAGCCCGGACGCGTCCCGGAGCTCGTCGCGTCCGATCCCGCTCGCGGCTGGCTGCTGATGCGGGACGGAGGAGCAAGGCTTCGCGAGCTCGTCCAGTCGAGCGCCGACCTCGGTCACTGGCACGAGGTTCTTCCCGCCTACGCGGAGCTGCAGCTCGCGGTCGCTCCACACGTCGACGAGCTGCTCGCAGCCGGCGTCCCGGACGAGCGGCTCTCCGTCCTCCCCTCCCACCTCGAGCTGCTCCTCGAGGACGAGGAGGCGCTGCTCCTCGGCCGCCCCGACGGATTGAGCGACGAGGAGCGCGAGCGCGCCCGCGCCCTTCTCCCCGAGCTCGGGCGAGCCTGCGAGCGACTCGCCTCGTACGGCATCCCGGAGACGCTGCAGCACGACGATTTCCACGACGGAAACGTCTTCGTTCGCGAGGGCGGCTACCTGTTCTTCGACTGGGGAGACAGCTGTGTCTCCCATCCCTTCCACACCCTCGTCGTGACGTTGCGGGCGATCGCACACCGGCTCGAGCTTCCGCCGGGCTGGCCCGATCTGCTGCTCCTCCGTGAGGCCTATCTCGAGCCGTTCGCGAGCTACGGATCCCTGGACGAGCTGCGCGAGGCCGCCGAGCTCGCGCACTTCACCGGGACAGCCGCGCGCACGCTCGCGTGGGCGCGCTCCCTCGCCGCGCGCGAGGCGGAGTTCCGAGCAGACGACGCGGAGACCGTGCCGTACGGGCTGCGCCGCCTGATCGACCTCGGGCCGATCGGCAGCTGGAACTAGGCCGCGGCCGTCAGTAGTTCGGGCGCTCGATCAGCTGGATGCGCTAGTCGTCTGGTGCCTTCGAAGGTCGGGTTAGCGCTGACGAGACGAGATGGCGTCGAGGCTCGCAGCCCCTTGCCCACCCGCGCTGAGCCGGGCGTCATGGACCCCGCTCGCCTTGGGGGTTTCTACGTCCTACCCGGCGGCGCGGTGCTCCCTCGCACGACCAGCTCGGTTGGGAGAATCGCACGCCGCCGCCGGCCTCGGGACGGACGCCCGCGCTCGATCGCCCGTATCAGCCATTCGGCGGCAAGGCGGCCCTTTTCCTCGTGGGGCTGGGCAACAGTTGTCAGGGGAGGAGTCGCCAGCTGAGCGGCAGGGCTGTCGTCGAACCCGACCACGGAGAGCTCGGTAGGGACTGCGATGCCGAGTTCGGCGGCTGCCTGGAGGGCGCCCAACGCCAGCACGTCGCTCATCGCGAGTATCGCTGTCGGCGGCCTCTTGGTCTGCAGTAGCTCGAGCGCGGCGCGACGCGCGGGTTCAGGTGCGTTCGGTCGGCACATGCGGACGGCTTCCTGATCCCACGCCGAGCCCAGCCCGTCCTCGTAGCCCGCGAGTCGCTCCGAGCTGAGGAAGAGCTCGAGGTTGCCTTCGGCATCGAGCGCGGTCACGAATGAGAGCACCCCGACGCGCTCGTGCCCGAGCTCACGTAAGTGCTGCGCGGCTGTTCGCGCGGCTGCCCGGTCGTCGATCCCGACGAAAGGAGTCGGTGCATCGCGCGGCTGATCGACGGTGACCACCGGCAGTTGCCGGGCGAGCGCTGCCTCGACGCGAGGATCGTTCCGAACCACCGAGTAGAGGACAAAGCCGTCGACAGCCGCCGCTCGCACCATCGAGGCAGCTTCATCTCGGAATCGGGAGTCCGGAATCAGCAGCATGCCCAGATGGGACTCCTCCATGCCTCGAGCGAGACCGGCCAGAAAGACGGGAGAGGCCGGGTCGGTGAATTGGTAGCGCAAGCGTTCCGAGAAGATGACTCCCAGGGCGCCGGCCCGACCCAGGCGAAGGCGTCGCGCCGCGGGGTCGGGCCCCGCGTAGCCTAGGGCCTTCGCAGCTGCAAGTACACGGTCGCGCAGCTCGTTGGAGACGAGCTCGGGATGGCCAAACGCCTGCGAGGCGCTCCCCACGGATACGCCTGCCCGGGCGGCAACGTCGCGCAGCCGCACACGCGGGGGATCGTCACGCGCCATACCCATGACCATACTCGACGAAGAGTGAAACGATTCAGCTAGAGTGCCCTGAAACGATTCAGAGGAGGCACGGTGTTGGACTTGTTCATCGCCAACGATCTGATTCAGAGGCGACTGAAGGATCAGTTCGAGATGGGCGCAAGGGCCGACGGCAAGGTCCAGGGTGCCGGGCAGGAGCAGCGGCCGCGCCGTCACACGGTGTCCGCGCTCGACGGTGTGGACTCCCTTCAGCGCCTGCCGTTCGGAGGATCGCTGATGAGAATGCGACGCTTGATCGCTCGCCGACGATCGACCACCCGGACCGCTGCCGAGTGCTAGCTCGAGCGCTCGATCAGCTCGATGCGGTAGTCGTCGGGATCGCGGACGAAGCAGAGCCGCGAGCCGCCCTCCCGCACCGTGTACGGCGGCCGCTCGGGCTCGATCCCCTGTTGCGAGAGCTTCGCAAGCGTGTCGTCGAGGTCGCCGACGCCCACCGCGATGTGACCGTAGGCGGTTCCGAGCTCGTACGTCCGGCCGTCGTGGTTGAAGGTGAGCTCGAGCTCTTCTTCCTGGCCGGGATAGCCGAAGAAGTAGTTCGTCGCCTCCAGCTCACCGTCGCGGACGATCGGCAGGTCACGTCGAAACTCCATACCGAGGGCCTCGTAGAACGCGCGGCTCCGTTCGGGGTCGGTGATCCGGACCATCGTGTGCAAGAAGCGGGCCACGGCGGCATCCTACGGCGTCCGCTCGTATGGCGACGGACAATCCGCAAGGGACGCTTGGGACAAACCCGCGCCTCGAGTCCGTCTCGTCCCGGATGCGTCTCCGCCGCCGTGCTCGCACAGTGGAGGCATGGTTGCCAGAGATGTCGAGCACGCTGCGAGCAGCCTGAGAGTCCTCCGGCACGAGGCGCGAGACCGGCTCGGCCTGGCGATCTTCGCCCTCGCGCTGGCGATCGGTGCGAGTCAGCTTCGCCCCGACTTCGCGGTGCCGTTCCTCATCGGTGGGGTCGCCGTGCTGTTCCTCTCCCTGCGCACGATGCTCCGGCGCTGGGAGCTGATCGACCAGCTCCTGCCCGATCGCGACGCCTACATGATCGAGGAGGTGCGCCGTCGCGCCGAGCAGGCTGCCTCGATGCAGAACCGACACGTCCTCGCGACGTCCATCCAATGGCTGCTCACCCACCCGGGGTCGGGGACCGGTCCGCGAATCGCCGTCGCGACGAGAGAGCTCGAGATGCTCGCCGCCGAGCTCGAGAACGAGAGCCTCGCGTTCGATCCGGCCTGCGCCGTCGCCTGCGAGCGGCTCGTCAACAACACGACCGAGAGCCCGCTTCGCAACCCGGCGCTGCCACCCGACGAGGTGCGATCCCGCCTGACGCAGATTCTGGGCGGCTTCGCCGAGCGGACTGCCTGAGGTTCGGCACGGAATACCGGTACCGGGAAGAGCGTTGAGATAGGTGTGCGTCCGTACGTGCCGGGCCTGTGGCCTCGCCGAGACGCTCGGTAGCCGTGGCCCCCAGCAGCACGGCTACGCAATTGACGACAGAGGAGTGTGAGAGAGCTGGCAAACGTGATCAGCAAGGACCTGGTGCCGTTTCTCGACGGCGCCGACGAAGACGGATTCGTGACCGAGACGGCGCTCGAGGCGCTGGCGCTCGAGCACGACCTCGACGAGGACGAGGTCGTGTCGGTGCGCGCCGAGCTCGAGACCCGAGGGGTGCGAATCGACGACGAGACGAGCGAGCCCGCCGATGAGCTCGACCTGTCCGTCAACACCAGCGCGGCGGGAGTGCCCGAGTCGCTGACGCTGTTCATGAACGAGCTCGGCCGCTACCCGCTGCTGAGCGCCTCGGAGGAGGTCGAGCTGGCGAAGCGGATCGAGCGCGGCGACCGCGCCGCGAAGGAGCGGATGATCAACTCGAACCTGCGGCTGGTCGTCCACAACGCTCGCCGCTACGCGGGACACGGCGTCCCGATGGGCGACCTCGTCCAGGAAGGCGTGATCGGGCTGAACCGTGCGGTCGAGAAGTTCGACTGGCGCAAGGGCTTCAAGTTCTCGACGTACGCGACGTGGTGGATCCGCCAGGCGTGCCAGCGGGCGATCGCGAACCAGTCGAAGACGATCCGCATCCCGGTGCACGTCGACGAGCGGCGGAGCAAGCTCGCTCGGGTTCGGCAGCGATTCGAGGTGGCGAACGGACGCGAGCCGACGCTCGAAGAGCTCGCCGAAGCGAGCGAGATGTCGGTTCACCACGCACGGGAGGCGCTGGATGCCGTCGAGGCGTCCGTCTCCCTGCATCGACCGATCGGCGACGACGCGACCGAGCTCGGCGACCTGCTTGCGGATCCTGACTCGGCCGATCCCGAGGCGGCAGCGGGAGTAGCGCTCCGCAGCCGCGCCGTCCGGCGGGCGCTCGTGACGCTGCCGGAGCGCCAGCGCAGGATCGTCGAGCTGCGGTTCGGCTTCGAGGGCGAGACCATGTCGCTCGAGGCGATCGGCCGAGAGCTCGGCATCACCCGCGAACGGGTCCGTCAGCTCGAGCTCGACGCGCTCGCGCGTCTCGCAGGCGAGCTGGACGGGGTCGTCGCGGCTGACTCGGACGAGCTCGCCGACGCCGCCTGACCGCCGCGGCAACCGCGGCCCCGGCGGCCTCCTAGACTCGCCCCGTGCTCGTCGTGTTGATGGGCGTCGCGGGGGCGGGCAAGTCGACGCTGGGGCCGCTCGTCGCCTCGGCGCTCGGACTGCCGTTCTACGAGGGGGACGACTTCCAGCCGGAGGCGAACCGGCAGAAGATGGCTGCCGGGATCCCGCTGATGGACCGGGACCGGGAGCCGTGGCTTCGCGAGCTGGCACGACGGATCCCCGCCTGGGAGACCGACGGCGGCGCAGTGCTCGCCTGCTCGGCCCTCCGCGCCACGTACCGTCAGGTCCTGGCGGATGCCGCGCCCGGCGATGCGGTCTTCGTCTTCCTCGACGCTCCACCGGAGCTGCTGCGGGCGAGGCTCGAGGCGCGGGCGGGCCACTACATGCCCGCCTCCCTGCTCGAGAGCCAGCTGGCGGCTCTCGAGCCGCCCGGTGCGGACGAGGCGCTACGCGTCCGGGCCGACGGTCCGCCCGCTCGAGTCGCCCGGTCGATCGTCGAGAGGCTCAGGCCTCCTCGAACGTGACGACGAGCCCCTCGATCAGGCCGTCGCGGGGCCTCAGGCGCAGTCTGCCGGCCTGCCGAGCAGGCTCAGCCGCCCACGCGTAGCCCGCGACGACGACGCCGTCCACCTGGTCCGCGTCCAGGATGCGTACCTCGTCGTCCGGTGGTCGCTCCCGATAGGCGGCAACGATCGTCTCCCGCCCGATGAACGGGCCCACGGGAACGCCCTCGAATTCGAGGACGGCGTCGTCGGCAAAGCACTCGGCAAGCGCCTCCCAGTCACCGCTCCGCACACCGAGGTTGTGCCGGGCGACGTACTCGTAGAGGAAGTCGACGTCGGGCTCGAGACCGAGATCCTCCCGGAGCAGGCCGTACATCATCCCGTCCGACCACCCCCCGTGCCTGCGGTAGGCCTGACGCTTGACCCCCTCGCGGACGAACCCCACCCGCTCCGCGTGGCGCATCGCCCGCTTGTTGAACCCGTAGATCTCCAGCTGGAGCCGGTGGAAGCCGAGGTCGAGCAGCAGGTGCCGCTGGAACGCCCGCGCCGCCTCGTCGGCAAGCCGGCGGCCGCGAAAGTCGGGATGGATCGCGAGGCCGCCGAGGTGGGCGATCCGGCTGCGCCGGTTGGCAACCTCGAACGCCATCGTTCCGGCAAGCCGGCCGTCGACCTCGATCACGAAGACGCCGAGCTCGGCAGGCTCCCGCTGCGAGCGCTCGACGTCGGCAAGCACCGACGTCGTGGTCCTGCGGGCGGACCGCCGCCAGGTACGGCGCCACCTCGTCGTGGGTGAGTAGCGCGACGAGGAAGTCGACGTCCCCCGGCTCGGCGCGCCGGATCGTGACGCTTTCGGCGTCACGACATCGCCTCGCACCAAGGCCCACAGCCTCGCTGTCGCCTCTGTGCTCGGCTTCGTCTCTCACCGTACCGCCTCGGGGGCCGGACGCAGCGGTCGCCAGACGCCGGATCCGAGCGCGACGCCTCCGAGGATCAGCGCGAGCCCGCCGAGGGCGGACGCTCGCAGCGGCTCGTCGAGGATCAGCGCGCCGTAGATCAGCGCGGTCACGGGCAACAGATAGGTGACGAGCGAGAGCCGGGCGGCGCCGAACAGCCGCAGCATCCGGAACAGGATCAGCTGGGCCACCGCGGTGCCCGCGATCGACAGGCCGAGCACCGAGCCGATCGCCTTCCAGCCAGGTGCTTGGTCGGGGAGCTGAAACAGCGCGAAGGGGAGGAGGACGAGGCCGCCGTAGAGCATCGACGCCGCCGCGATCACCGGCCCGGTCACGCGCCCGACGACGTGCTGGCCGTAGAGTCCGCCGGCCGCGTACGACAGCGACGCCGCAACGACGGCGAATGTCCCGGCGACCGCCCACCAGCCGCCGGACGGGTGCAGGCCCGCGAGCACGCCAACCCCGCCGAGGCCAACGAGGATCCCGACCAGCTTCAGGCCCCTCGAGCGCTCGCTCGGCTTGAACCTGAGCGCGAGCATCGCGACGAAGATCGGAACCGACGCGTTCGCGATCGCCGCCACCCCGGAGTCGATGTGTTTCTCGCCCCAGGCGATCAGCGTGAACGGCAAGGCGCCGTTGATCACGCCGAACACGATCCCTTCACGCCAGGCACCTGCGATGTGGCCCAGGGCGGGCAGGACCCCTTCGCGGAGCGTGAGAAAGCCGATCAGCAACGCTGCGGCGATCAGCAAGCGCAGCGCCATCATCACCGTCGGTTCGAGATCTCTCACCGCGACCTTGATGAAGAGGTACGACGCTCCCCAGATCGCCGCGAGGGCGACGAGCAGCGGCGCGTACGAGCGGGTCATCGATCCAGCCTAACCGCAGGTGCCAGGCGCGATTCCGTAGGGTTTTCCCCACTTTCGGCGGCGACGGCCCCACCGTACCGTGGCCACGATGGGAGAGGCGGCCCGCAGCTTCATCGCCGAGTGCTTCTGGCCCGGCGTCACCGAAGCGGAGGTGGAGGCGCTCGACGCCCGCGCCTTCGCCGCGGCCGCCGAGCTCGCTCGCGGCGGCGAGCCGGTCAGCTTCCTGGGATCGATCCTGATGCGCGAGGACGAGGTGGTCTTGTGCCAGTTCGAGGGCGCGGCGGAGACGGTTCGCCGCGCGGCGGAGTTGGCCGGCATCCCCTTCGAGCGCATTCTCGAAACCGCCCACTCGCCCTGGACCAGCTGAGAAGGAGGACATGCACGATGCGCGCAACGCTTATCGCCCTCGCCGTCTGCGTCTCGCTCGGAGGGGTCGCACTCGCCGCCGGAACGAGCCACGCGACAGCGGCCTCGGCAGGCTCGTCGTGGCTGCGGATCAGCGGCCCGAACAACGCCGGCGATCAGCTCGGCCTCGCCCGCACGTCCAACGGGACGCTGCACGTGATCTGGAATCGGGGGAACCAGGCGCCGAGCTCGATCTTCGACACCCGGTTCTCGCCAAGCGGCGCGAAGCTGGGAACGACGACCGTGTCGGCCAATTGGGACGGCTCGAAGAACGGCCTCGCCCTGCTCGTCATGCCGGACCAGTCGCTGCGCCTGTTCGCAAGCGGCGGCCATTCGGACGCCGACTCGAGTGGCGGCGTGAGCACGTTCACTGCGCCGGCGAGCGGGGCGAGCTGGACGCTCCAGCCGGACGTCTGGGGCGGCCCGGTCGCCGCGTCGTCCGGGGTCATCGGCGCCACACTGACGAAAGACGGCCAGGTAGTCACCGGCTGGCGCGGCACCGCCGCCGAAGGCCTGCCGCCGACCTCGATTCCCCAGAACGCCTACGCCCCGTTCCAGCTCGCCACGCACCTCGCCACCGACACCGGAAGCGGTGGAGTCGTCCTCGCCGGCGTGTACGGCGGCGGCAAGGGCGGCGTCTACGTCCAGCAGGTTCTGCCGAGCGCCGGGAAGGCGGTCGTGTTGTCTGACGGCGGCTACAACAACGACTACGTCACGGGGCTGAGCGCCCGGATCGGCGCGCCGGGCGTCTACGTCGCCTACGCCGACACGAAGGCCGCCCGGCTCTACCGCTACGGCGGCGGCTCGAAGACCCTCGCCAGGGGCCCGTACACGAGCGCGACCGTCTGCGCCGGCCCCGAGGGGCGGCTCTGGGTCGCCTGGGGCGACAACAACGACGAGCTGTACGTCACCCGCTCGAACCACGCGGTGAGCGGGTTCGAGCCGGTGCAGAAGCTGGCCCTCCCGCAGCAGACGACGAACGGCCTCAGGTTCCTGCAGTGCGAGGGGTCGGCAGGTCCGCTCGACCTCTTCGCCGAGGCGATCGACAAGGCGAACGGGATCGGGTTCTGGCACACCCACGCGCTCGCCCAGTTCACCGTGCAAGCCCGGGCGACGAAGGCGAAGGTGACGCTGGTCGTCAAGGATGCCGGCGATCCCGTTCCCGGCGTGACGATCGCGGTCGGCGGCAAGCACCCGAAGACCGCCGCGAACGGGCAGGCCTCGCTGACGCTCCGGCCGGGCTCGTACTCGGCGAGCGCGAGCGCGCCCGGCTATGCGCCCGCCTCGACCAGGTTCAGGGTGCGATGAGAAGTCAGCCAATGCTCGCAGCCAAAGGGAGAGGGACATGCCGGCCGCTCGAAAGGAGATCGGGCTCTACGTCGACATCAACACGTGCGCGTACAAGCTGCACGTCAGCTTCCTCGTCCGGACCGACTTCAGCGGCGGCAAGCAGGTGCGACCCGGGGCCAGCGTGGCAGGGTTCTTCTTCTGGACGGGGCCGCGAGCCGCCGCGGGGCGAGCGTCGCCTGGAAGCTGGTGCCGACGTCCAAGGGGTGAATCGCGACCTCTCGGTTGCGCGCCTCTAGCCTCGGGGGCGACTGTCGCGCGCGTCGAGCGCTCGCGCGAGCTGCGCTCGCGAGCGGATCCCGAGCTTGCGGTAGGCGCGGGCGAGGTTCGCCTCGACGGCCTTCTGCGTGACGAAGACCTCGGCGGCGATCACGCGGTTCGTCAGGCCGGCCGCGGCGAGCTGCGCGATCCGCAGCTCGGTCGCGCTGAGATCGCGCGGGGCCCGGCGGACCGCGACCCGTGCCAGCTCCGCCTCCGCACGATCCGCCCACGGGTCGGCCCCCAGCCGCCGGAAGATCGCGAGCGCCTCCTCGAGCGCGGCTCGCGCCTCGCGCTTCTGCTTCAGCCGGCGGGCGACCTGGCCGCGGACGAGCAGCGTCCGGGCGCGCTCGAACGGAACGGGGCAGCGCTCGTGCGCGGCGAGCGCCCGGTCGAGCGCCGGGCCCGCCTCGGCGACCTCGCCGCGCGCGGCGAGCACCAGCCCGCGGCAGCGCTCGGACACGGCCAGGCTCCAGGGCACGCTCGACCGCACCGCCCGCTTCTCGAGGCGGGCGGCGAGCGCCTCGGCCCGGGGAAGGTCGCCGACGGCGAGCGCCGCCTCGACCGCGTCGCCGTCGACGCGCCAGACCGCCGGCTCGCGGAAGTTGACGCGATCGAGCTCGACCAGCGCGGCGGAGAGATGCCGGTCTGCGGCCTCGTTGTCGCCGACCGCGAGCTCGGCGAGGCCGAGGCAGCGATTCCAGATCATCTTCACGATCGGCTCGCGCGGCCGGACGCGCGCCGCGGCCGTCCGCACCGCCTCGGCGCGGCCGGCATGCGCGTCGACGTACGCCCGCCAGGGGCTGACGCCCTCGGACTCCACGCCGCGCTGGTCGAACGCCTCGGTCATGCGCTCGGCGAACTCGGCAGCCGCCTCCCATTCGCCGGCCCAGCATTCGACGACGACGCGGTTGAGGAAGATGTTGGCCAGGGAGGACTCGTCGCCCTCGTCACGGGCCGCCTGCTCGGCCTGCACCAGCCGGGCGCGTGCTCCGTCGAGGTCGTCGACGTAACGAAGCCACTGGCCCAGCTTGAAGACGGCTCTCGTGTCCACGCTCGTGGGCGGCGCGGCGTCCTCGAGGGCGAGCGCCCGCTCCGCCGCCTCCCGGTCGAAGCCCTCCCCGAGGAAGAGATCCGCCCGCACGCGGGCGGTCAGCGCCATCGCGAGGAGACCCGGATCGGCGTCGGGCACCGGCTCGAGCAGGGCGAGCGCCGCCCGCGCCGCGGCGGCGGCCTTCGGCAGGTCGACCGTGCCGCCGTACAAGGCGATCGCCGCGTGGCAGCGGGCCTGGACGACCGGATCGCGCGCGGAGCCCAGCGCCTCCTCCGCGAGGGCGACCGCGACGGACTCCCCCTTCCGCCAGAAGTCGATTTCGGCCAGCGTCAGGAGAGCGCGCGCCCGGAGGTCTCCCGGCTCGAGCTCCTGACCGAGCTCCTCGAGCAGCTGCGCGGCGCGCCGGTAGTCGCCGGCCAGCTCGAGATGCTCGGCGAGGTCGAGCCGCCGCTCTCCGGCCTCGGCGCCGTCCGCGGGAGTGAGCCGGAGCGCGAGCTCGGTCAGCTCCGCGGCCGTGTCGGGCGCCCCTCGCATGCGGGCCTGGTGCGCAGCCGCTTCCACGGCCTTCGCCGCCTCCTCGTCGGGGCGGTCGGAGGCGAGCGCGAGGTGGCGTGCGCGCTCCTCCGGGTCTGTCACCGCCTCGGCCAGCAGGCGGTGCGTCTCGCGCCGGCGGCTCAGCGGCGCGGACGAGTACACCGCCGAGGCGTAGAGCGGGTGGGCGAACTCGACCCGTCCGTCGGCGCCGATCCGTACGAGCCCCGCCTCCTCGGCCGGGGCCAGGGCCCGCTCCTCGACCAGGCTCACATCCGGCCGGGCGAGCGCCGCGGCTCGCAGCAGCGCGCCGCGGGTCCTCGTGGGCAGGCCCGCGGCCCGCTCGGCGACGAGCGTCAGCAGGTCCTCCGGCACCGGCAGCGTCTCCGCCCCGCGCCGGCCCTCGTCCTGAACGAGGAGCCTGGCGATCTCGAGCGCGTACAGCGGATTGCCGGCTGAGGCACGCGCGATCCGGACGAGCGTCGGGCGAGGGAACGTGCGCCCCAGCTCCTGGGCGAGGATGCGATGGAGCGAGGCGAGCGACAGCGGGCCGAGCTTGAGCCGCTCCACACGGCCCTCCGAGCCGCCCAGGAGCCCGGCCGGCTCGGCCCCTCGCCGGAAGGAGACGATCATGCGAACGGGCTCGCCGGCCAGCCGCCGGAACGCAAACTCGAGCGCATTCGCCGACGGTGGATCGAGCCAGTGGACGTCGTCGACGGCGAGCACGACCTCACGGTCGGCCGCCAGGGCGCGCACGATCGAGAGCAGCGCGGTCCCGACCAGCCGCCGATCCGGCGGGCGGGCGGCGTCGGCGCGGAGCAGCGCGACGTCGAGCGCCTTCCGCTGCGGAACGGGAAGGCCGGCGAAGGGCTCCGCGGCCACAAGGGAGAGGAGGTCGGCGAGACCGGCGAACGAGAGCCTCGCCTCCGACTCGGCCGGCCGCGCGACGAGCATCGCCGCGCCGCCCTCCCGCGCCCTGCGAACGGCGTCTGTCCACACCGTCGTCTTCCCGATCCCGGGCTCGCCCGAGATCGCGAGCGCGCCGGTGCCGCGGTCGCCGCCGAGGAATCGCTCGACGACCGCGATTTCGGACTCGCGCCCGACGATCGGTGGCACTCGGAGAGCGTAGTCGTCGGGCCTCCCCGATACGATGCTCCCCTGAGCCAGGTCGCGGAACAGCTCCATCGGGCGCTCGGCCTCACGGACGGGGAGCTCGAACGTATTCGCGAGCTGCTCGGACGCGATCCGAACCACTTCGAGCTCGCCGTCTTCTCGCTGCTCTGGTCCGAGCACTGCGGCTACAAGCACTCGGCGCTTCTGCTCAAGCGGTTCCCGAGCGGCGGCGAGCGGGTGCTCCAGGGCCCGGGTGAGAACGCCGGAGTGATCGACCTCGGCGAGGGCGAGGCGGTCGCCTTCAAGGTCGAGAGCCACAACCACCCCTCGGCCGTCGAGCCCTTCCAGGGGGCGGCGACGGGCGTCGGCGGCATCCTCCGGGACGTGGTCGCGATGGGCGCGCGGCCGATCGCGCTGCTCGATGGGCTCCGCTTCGGCGCGCCCGACCACTCGTTCGACCGAGCCGTGGCCGGCATCGGCACCTACGGCAACTCGGTCGGAGTGGCGACGGTCGGCGGAGAGGCGGTGTTCGACCCCGCCTACGCCGACAACTGCCTGGTGAACGCGATGTGCGTCGGACTGGTGTCGAGCGAGCGGCTGACGCGGGCGCGGGCACAGACTCCAGGTCACCTGATCGTGCTCTACGGGGCGACGACCGGACGCGACGGGATCGGCGGCGCAAGCGTGCTCGCGAGCCAGGAGCTCGGCGAGGGCTCCGCCGAGAAGCGGCCGTCGGTCCAGATCGGCGACCCGTTCACCGGCAAGCGGCTGATCGAGGTCTCGGTCGAGCTCGTGGACAGGGGCCTAGTCGAGTCCCTCCAGGACTGCGGCGCAGCCGGGCTCGCCTCCGCGCTCGCCGAGATGGCCCGCGACGGCGCGGGTGTCGACGTCCACCTCGACCGCGTTCCGCTCCGGGAGGAGCTGGAACCGTGGGAGATCATGATCTCGGAGAGCCAGGAGCGGATGGTCGCCGTCGTGCGGCCAGGGTTCCTGGAGGCAGTCGAAGAGGTATGCGGCCGCTGGGAGCTCCACTGCACCACGATCGGGGAGGTCACCGACACCGGCGAGCTGCGAGCCTTCCACGACGGCGAGACGCTCGGCGAGATCCCGGCCGACTTCCTCACCGACCAGGCGCCGCGGTATCGCGTCGAGCCGGTCCCTCGCGCTACCGCTCCCGAGCCGCCGACCCCGATCGACCCGCCGCGGACGAAGGCCCTCCTCGACCTGCTCGCGTCGCCGAACATTCGCAGCCGCGCGTGGATCTACGAGCGCTACGACCATCTCGTCGGCTCACGCACGGTGCGGCGACCGGGGCTCGACGCGGCGGTGCTTCGCCTGCGACCGTCGATGCGGGGACTGGCCGTCTCCCTCGACGGCTGCGGCAGGGTCGCGAGCCTCGCTCCCCGGACGGGCGGCGCCCTCGCCGTGCTCGAGGCAGCGCGCAACGTCGCCTGCGCGGGCGGCGAGCCACTCGGACTGACGGACTGTCTCAACTTCGGCAACCCGGAGAAGGGCGAGATCGCCTGGGAGCTCATCGAGGCGATCGAAGGAATGGCGCTCGCTGCGGAGGCCCTCGGCGTCCCGGTCGTGTCCGGAAACGTCTCGCTCTACAACGAGACCGGCGGCCGCGCCATCCACCCGACCCCGGTCGTGGGCTGCGTCGGGCTCGTTCCCGACGTCCGCGCGGTTCCCGCGCGCTGGCAGGCCGGAGACATCGTGTACCTGGCGTCCGCGCCGGCCGTCTCGGTCACACTCGCCGGCTCCGAGTACCAGGCGCTCTACGGCGAGGTCGGCGGCCGACCGGCCGACCTGGAGCTGGCAGCCGAGGCGCGGCTGGTCGAGTTTCTCTGGCGCTCGGCACCAGGCCTCTCGCTCGCGCACGACGTCTCCGGGGGCGGACTGGCGGTCGCGCTCGCCGAAGCTGCGATCTGGAGCGGCGTCGGCTCCGAGCTCGAGCTGCCCGGCGACAGCCTGGCGTGGTTCGGCGAAGGAAGCGGCCGAGCCGTGGTCGCCTGTGCACCCGACGACGCGGAGCGACTCGGCGGCATCCCGCTGCGCGAGCTCGGCGTCGTCGGCGGAGATCGGGTGCTCGGCGTCGGCCTGGGAGATCTCGCCTCGGCTTGGCATGATGGAGCCGGAGGGACTGGCTGATGTGTGGCGTGCTCGGCATCTGCACGCCTGACCGCGACGTGGCGCGGCTGGCGCACTTCGGCTTGCACGCTCTCCAGCATCGCGGCCAGGAGTCCGCCGGGATCGCGGTCTCCAACAACGGGCAGCTGACCGTGCTCCGCGACATGGGCCTGGTCACACAGGTCTTCGACGAGCAGAAGGTGCGCGGCCTGCACGGCCAGCTCGCGATCGGGCACACGCGCTACTCGACGACCGGCTCCGCGAAGTGGACGAACGCCCAGCCCCTGATCCATCACGGACGCGTGCGGACGGTGGCGCTCGGCCACAACGGCAACCTCGTCAACGCTTCGGAGCTCCGGGACACGCTGGCCGCCGACGGTGTCCGGCTCGGCTCGAGCTCGGACACGGAGCTGATCGCCGCGCTGATCGGGAACGACCCCCTCCCCCTCGGGGAGGCGGTCGCGAATGCGATGTCGAAGCTCGAGGGCGCGTTTTCCGTCACAGCACTGGCCGAGGGCAAGCTCCTGGCTTTCCGCGACCCGCACGGCTTCCGCCCGCTCGTCCTCGGCCGGCTCGGCGAGGGTTGGATCGTCGTCTCCGAGACGTGCGCGCTCGACCTGGTCGGCGCCGAGCTCGAGCGAGAGATCGCCCCTGGCGAGCTCGTCGTCGTCGACGAGTCCGGCATCGAGTCGACCAAGGCGGTGCCGACCGAGCGTGGAGCCCTGTGCATCTTCGAGTTCTTCTACCTCGCCCGACCGGACTCCCGGCTGGAGGGAGTCGAGGTCCACGGAGCACGGGTCCGCATGGGCGAGCGGCTGGCCGCCGAGGCGCCCGTCGACGCCGAGCTCGTCCTGCCGATCCCCGACTCCGGCACGCCCGCGGCGATCGGCTTCTCGCGTGCGTCCGGGATCCCGTTCAGCGAGGGGCTGATCAAGAACCGCTACGTCGGCCGAACCTTCATCCAGCCGGATCAGGCGCTCCGGCAGCAGGGGATCAAGCTGAAGTTCAACCCGCTGGCGGAGGTGGCCGGCAAGCGCGTTGTGATCATCGACGACTCGATCGTCCGCGGAAACACGACCAGGCAGATCGTCGGGATGCTCTTCGACGCCGGAGCGACCGAGGTGCACGTCCGGGTCTCGTCTCCGCCGGTGATCGGGCCGTGCTTCTACGGCATCGACCTGGCCGCCGAGGAGGAGCTGATCGCCGCGGGGCGGTCGGTCGAGGAGGTGCGCCAGTCGATCGGTGCGACCTCGCTCGCGTACCTCTCCCTGGAGGGGTTGCAGGATGCAACCGCGCGGCCCGAGTCGGCGTTGTGCCGCGCGTGCCTGACGGGGCAGTACCCGACGCGGATCCCGGAGGGTAGGCGTCTCGCGAAGCTCCGCTTCGAGCCGGTCTCCGAGCCTGCACGGGCGTAAGCGGCAGTCCAGCCTCCCGGGAGTACGCACGTTGCCCGCCGGGAAGGTCGTCTGGCGACGACAACGTCTGGAAAGGAGAACCGCATGTCGACGCCAGAGGATCCAGGCACCTCGCGCAGCATCGGGATCAGCCCCGTGATGCCGGCACGGCTCCCGATCCCGGGGAACGCCGAGCTCGCTGTCTTCCTGATCGTGTGGATCGTCATCGCGATCATCTGGGCCGCCAGCGACCAGGTCGGCGCGGGTGCCTTCGTCACCGCAACGACCGCGTTGACCTTCGGCTATCTGATCAGCCGCGGAATCGCGAAGGCGAGCCGGGTGCTGGAGCAGTAGTCGGTCGAGCTGCTGCCGGACGGAGCGCCCGCCAGGGCGCTCCGTCGTTTCCGCGAGCATCCCTTAGGCGAGTGATCCGCTTGACACAGCCGGGCTCGACTCAGAAGAATCCGCGTCGTCAGGTGGGGGAAAAGGGGAGACTCGTCTGACAGCAAGGGGGGCTGAAAAATGAGTGGACGTTTGCGGACGGCGGTGGCGACCCTGGTCGTTGCCGGCGTGGTGGCCGGTGTCGCGGCCGGCGTGGTGGCCGGTGTCGCGGCTGCAGCCAGCGGCGCCGAGAAGTTCTCCCTGTTCGGGCCGTATGGAGGGGCACGTTGCGACGGCACCGGAATCACGGCCGGCTCCCCGGGTGGTTACGGGTTCGCCCACATCACCGGCACGGGGACGATCAGGGCAACCGTGTCCGTAAAGGCGCTGTTGCCCAACACGACCTACTACGTGCGTTTCATCCAGGGAGTGGACGACTGCGGGGTGACCGACGCGACCTTCACCACCAACGCGCATGGCAAGGGTCATGTCTCCGTTTCCGAACCCAGCGTGAGCACGCACGCCTACGTCTTCATCGAGGACGGCCCTGCGACGCAGTTCTACGTCACGGAGACGTACTTTCACGCACTCTAAGCCGCGTGGCCCGGCACGTGCACGATCTCGAGCTTGATCCCGTCCGGGTCGTAGAAGAACACCGCGTAGTAGCCGGGAATGTAGGAGTACTCCTCCGGGCCGCTCTCGATCTCTACCCCGGGCTGGGTCAGCAGCCACTCGGCACGGTCGTCGACCGCGAACCGCGATGGCGCCTCGAGCGCGAGATGGTGGAGCCCGACCCGATAGCGGTCGTACCATCCGACCGGCGGCGACTGCGCCTCTCGCAGCCCGATCGAGCTGCCCGGGCCGGAGAGGTACCAGATCGTCTCGCCGCGCTCCCCCTCGACCTCCCCGACTCGATGCCAGCCGAGCGGCTCGAGCAGCGCTCGGTAGAACGGCAGGCTGCGCCGGATCGACGAGACGACGAGATCAACGTGATGGACGCCGGTCGAGCGCACGTTGTGCTGCTCGAATGATCAGTCGGCGACCGGATGGCTTGGCGCGAGCTACGCGGCCCGCTGATCTGCGAGGCCCCCTCTGGGGGCCGAGCAGCCCGAGCTCACTCGCGTCTCGACACCCGCCATCCTCCGGATGCGGGCCTGCCGCCGCAGGAGCTGGAGGCGGCTAGGCCGGTACGGAACGGTCGGGTCACCCGCGAAGGCGCCGGCCGTGCCCCGCCGCACGAGACCCTGAACATCGACTGCGTAGAACATGCACCGAGTGTGCCGAAGGGCGCTGCATGAGCACAAATGATTGTTTTCGATGTAGCATAACGTGGATTTATGATCGACCCGAGGCGATTGCTGACGTTCCGAGAGGTCGCGCGTCGACGGTCGTTCTCACACGCCGCCGAGGCGCTCGCGCTCACCCAGCCTGCCGTCTCGCTGCAGGTGCGCGCGCTCGAGACGCAGCTGGGTGTGCGGCTGATCGAGCGACGCCGCGGCCTCTTCGCGCTGACGCCGACCGGCGAGCTGCTCCTCGCTCACGCCGACCAGGTCGCCGACACCCTGCGCTTGGCGGAGACCCAGCTCGTCGAGCTGCTCTCGACGGAGCGCAGCCGCCTGCGGCTCGGGGCGTTTCCCAGCATCCTCGCCGCCGTCGTCCCAGGAGCGGTCGGCCGGCTGCGTGACTCCGTGGACGACCTCGAGCTGAGCGCGAGCGAGGGCAGCACCGAAGAGCTCGTCCTTCGTCTTCGGGACGGACGCCTGCACGTGGCCGTCTGCTTCCAGGACGCTGCCCTGCTCCCGCGCGAGCACGACGGCCTCCGTCGACGCGACCTCTTTACGGAGCCGATGGTCGCCGCCGTCGGTCCCGGTCACCGCCTCGCCGGGCGCAAGCGGATCCGGCTGTCCGAGCTCGCCGGGGACGCCTGGATCGCAGCGACCCCCGATGGCCTGATCTACCGGACCTGCGTCGCGGCCGGCTTCGAGCCGCGCATCGCCTATTCGACCGGAGACCCGCTCGCCATTCGCGGCCTCGTCGCGTCAGGCCTCGCGGTCTCGTTGATGCCGCGCCTGCTCACCGCTCAGATGCACGGAATCTCGATGCCGACCGTCGCCGGCGACGGTCCATGCCGCACGGTGTACGGGCTCACCCCGTCCTCGGGCGCGCATCCGCTCGCCGGGCCGTTTCTCGATGCGCTCTGCGCCGAAGCCGCGCCTCACGTCGCCCCTGGTCGTTCCTGATCGCGGCCGACCGGGACGACACCCTGCGCTCGGCCGTAGCGAACGGCACGACGTGCAGATCGTGCGTCCACTCCCTGCTCGAGCAGGCGTTGACGCAGCTCGCTCTCCTGGCCGAGACGCAGGAAGAGCCACGCGAGCGCACCGAGGGTGACGAGCGAACCCTCGATCATCATCAGCCCACCCCCGATCCCCTGATCCGCGTGCGCCGAGATTCCCCACCGCGCGGCCGGGTGCTCGTAGTAGGGGTAGAAGACGCCGCCCGACCACACGAAGACGTTGCCGAGAATCGTCTCGACGACGCGGACGGCAACGATGTAGCCGAGCTTCAGCCCCGTGCCGAACCACTCCGGCCCCGGCAGCACCTCGAGCACCGGAGCCCACATCAGCGCCCCGGCGGTGAAGAACAGGGTGTGCTGAATCGCGTGGAGGGCCTCGTGGTGCAACGCCCCCTGGTAGGCGACCGGCAGGTGCCAGAGCACGAGGTTCGCCGCCCACAGGGGGAAGGCGACGAGCGGGTGGGTGAGGAAGCGGAGCCGGACGACGACCGGAAGCGCCAGGACCGGCCGCAGCAGCGGCCCGTTCAGCCCGGCGACCATGCACAGGGGCGCGAGGTCGCCGAGCAGGATGTGCTGGAGCATGTGCGCGAAGAAGAACTGCTCTTCGCCGAAGGCGTGGATCGGAGAGGCGACAGCGAGGAACGCGAGCACGAGCCCGAGCGCGAACAGCCAGCGGCGCCACAGCTCGACCGGTGTTCCGCGCCGGTCGAGCGTCGCGGCGCGCCGGAAGTAGAGGAAGGCGGCGGCCGCGATCAGGAGAAGCTGGGCCGGCTCGAAAGTCCAGCTCGTCAGGGGCGAGGGGCCCACGCGGGCAGTGTAGGCCCGCCTGTCCGGCGCTTAGACTCGATCGTGTTGGACGCTGAGCCCACCTATCAGGCCGCCGGCGTCTCGCTCGCCACCGCAGAGGCGGTCGTCGGACGTCTCCGCGCTGCCGTCGAGTCGACCGGTGCCGCCGGGTTCGGGACGTTCGCCGGGCTCTACCCGCTCGGCGAGGATCGCTTCCTGGCCGCCTCGATGGACTCGATCGGGACCAAGCCGATCGTCGCCCGGGCCCGCGGCCTCCTCCGCAACTGCGGTGCGGACATGGCCGCCCATTGCATCAACGACGTCCTCACCTGCGGCGCCGACCCGCTCTTCCTCCTCGACTACGTCGCGGCCAACCGGCTCGAGCTCGAGCAGGTCGCCGAGCTCGTCGAGGGCGCCGCCGAGGTCTGCCGCGCCGCGGGGTGCGCGCTCGTCGGCGGGGAGACGGCAGAGATGCCGGGCGTGTACCGGGAGGGGGAGCTCGACTTCGCGGCAACCTGCGTCGGGCTCGTCGACCGCGAGCAGCTGATCGACGGGTCGAGGGTGGAAGCGGGCGATGCGATTGTCGGCTTTCCGTCCGTGGGAGTGCACGCGAACGGGTTCTCGCTCGTCCGCCGTGTGCTCGACGCCGAGGACTATTCGGGTGACGACCTGCTCGCGCCAACGCGCCTCTACCTCGACGAGGTCCGCGCGCTTCGTCGTGAGACGGAGGTGCGTGCCCTGGCGCACGTGACCGGCGGGGGAATCGAGGGAAATGTGTCGCGCGTTCTCCCCGACGGCCTTCGTGCGGGGATCGACTGGGCCGCATGGGAGCGGCCACCCGTCTTCGGCTGGCTCGCCCGGCACGTCGACGAGGAGGAGCTGCGCCGCGTCTTCAACCTCGGGATCGGCTACTGCGCCGTCGTCTCCGACCCCGCCGGACGGCAACTGATCGGGCGCGTGGAATGATCGGAGTGCTGGTCTCCGGCGAAGGCACGAACCTGCAGGCGCTGATCGACGCGGGGCTTCCGATTTGCGCCGTGGCGTCGAATCGCACGAAGGCGCGCGCGCTCGAGCGGGCCCGCACCGCGGGCGTCGCGACCGCGACCTTCTCGCTCGACTGCCACGCGACGCGGGAGGAGCGGGACCTCGTGATGGCGACCTGGCTCGAGGAGCACAGGGTCGAGCTCGTCGTGCTCGCCGGGTACATGCACTTGCTGACGAGGCCGTTCCTCGATCGCTTCCCGGGCCGGATCGTCAACGTCCATCCCTCGCTGCTGCCCTCGTTCCCGGGCCTGCGCCCGATCGACGACGCGCTCGCCGCCGGGGTGGACACCACGGGTGTCACGGTGCACCTCGTCGACGAGGGCGTCGACTCCGGGCCCGTGCTGCGCCAGGAGCCCGTGCCGGTCGAGCCGCGCGAGACCCTCGTGGACCGGATCCACGCGGTCGAGCACCGGCTGCTGTCTCAGGTGGTGAGAGAGCTGTGCGCGCGCTGATCTCGGTCTACGACAAGTCCGGCCTGGACACCTTCGCTACCGGACTGCACGACCTGGGGTGCGAGCTGGTCGCGAGCGGCGGCACCGCCTCCTACCTCGAGGAGCGCAGCCTGCCCGTTACGCGCGTCGAGAGCCTGACGGGCTTCGGGGAGATGCTGGGGCACCGGGTGGTCACGCTGCACCCGGCGGTGCACGGCGGCATCCTCGCCCGCCGCGACGTCGACGCAGACCTGGCCGACCTCGAGGAGCACGGGATTGAGCCGTTCGACCTCGTCGTCGTCAACCTCTACCCCTTCACCGACGTGGCCTCGCGGCCGGACACGGCCGAGAGCGAGGCGATCGAGATGATCGACATAGGCGGCCCGGCTCTCCTGCGGGCCGCTGCGAAGAACTTCGCCTGGGTCGCGCCCGTTTGCCGGCCGGAGCGCTATCCGGCCGTGCTCGCCGAGTTGCGCTCGGGAGCTCTCTCGACCGGGACGCGCAGGCAGCTGGCCGCCGAGACCTTCGCGGCGACGGCCACCTACGACGCCGCGATCACCGCCTGGTTCGCGGGCGGCGACGACCTCCCCGAAGCGCTCGTTCCCGCCTTCGCAAAGGAACGCGACCTCGCCTACGGCGAGAACCCGCACCAGCGCGCCGCGTACTACCTGGAGGCGGGCGCAACACGGCATCTGCTCTCGCACGTCGAGCAGCTGAACGGCCGCGGGCTCTCCTACAACAACCTGAACGACCTCGCCGCCGCCCGCCGGCTGGCCGACGAGTTCAGCGAACCGGCCTGCGTGATCGTCAAGCACGCGAACCCGTGCGGCGTTGCGGTCGCGGAGTCGATCCGGGAGGCGTACGAAGCGGCTCTCGCCGCCGATCCGATCTCGGCGTTCGGCGGCGTGATCGTCCTCAACCGCCCGGTCCCCCCGGAGCTCGGCGCGCGGCTGGCCGGGCACTTCGTCGAAGTGCTCTTCGCGCCGGGGTACGAGGACGAGGCACTGGCCGCGCTGCGGACGAAGGAGTCGATGCGGATCCTCGCCGCGAACGAGCCGCCGAGCGAGCCGGCGAGCGAGCCGGCGAGGCAGCTGGACTACCGGCGCGTGCTGGGCGGGCTGCTCGCGCAGGACGCGGACACCGAGGTGGACCGACGCGAGGACATGAGGGTCGTCTGCGGTGCGCCCGGCGAGCCGGCCTGGGAAGCCCTGCTGTTCGGCTGGCGCGTCTGCAGGCACGTGACCTCGAACGCGATCGTGATCGCCGATGGCCTGCAGACGATCGGGATCGGCGCCGGGCAGATGAGCCGTGTCGACGCAGTGCGGATCGCGATCGAGAAGGCGCGCGAGCACGGGCACGACCTGGCAGGCGCGGCGCTCGCCTCGGACGCGTTCTTCCCGTTCCCCGACGGGCCTCAGCTCGCGCTGGAAGCCGGCGTGAGCGCGTTCATCCAGCCCGGCGGGTCGAAGCGCGACGCCGAGGTGATCGAGGCGGTCGAAGCGGCGGGTGCGGCGATGGTCTTCACCGGCAGACGGCACTTTCGCCATTAACTGCAGTGACAGTCCTCTGGACTGTCACTGCAGCTCGCGCGAGGGCGGCCACCGCGCATTGCTAGCTTCGGCGGCATGACACGAAGGGCGCGCCGCGAGCTGCCCTGAAATGCACGTCTTGTGTGCAGACCCTCGAAGCGCCGCAGATCCTTGCGTGGTCAAGGGTTCCCGGCATCCAAACGCAGGAATGCACCCAATACAGGACGTGCACGGGGGACAGGCACAGCGGCCTTGGACGGTTCCGCGGGCTAAGCCGGGACCAGAAGCTGGTTCGAGGCGAGAAAGTCGTCGGTTAGGGAGAACGCCTCGCGGGTCATGGCCCGCGTCTTTCGGCTGAAGAGGACGGATAGCTCCTGCCGCCTATCCGGGTAGTGGAGGAAGACCTTGATGGTCGAGGCGTCGATGTGAATTTCGTTCCAGGAGGAGGGGGTGCGACCTCGGAGCCGTCGGGTCGTCGCCGTTCCCGAGTTGCAGATGAGGATGCCGTTCACCCCCCAGAAGAACGGGACGTGCTTGTGGCCGGAGAGAACGATGTCGATGTCGAGCAGCGTCAGCTCGGCGAGCAGGTCGCCTGCGTCCGTGATGATGTTTCGTTCTCGACCCGTGCCCGGGATCGAGACGAGGTGGTGGTGGATGACGAAGATCTTCACGTCGTCCGGCTCGTCGAACTGCTCCCGGATCCAGGCATAGCGGGCGCGGCCGACGTGGCCCTCGTTGATGTCGGGCTGCGAGGAATCGACCGCGACGACGGTGAAGCCGGTCGCGCGCATCCTCTCGGCACGCTCGTGATCGAACGATTGACGGTAGCGCGTGAAGCTGTCCCCGAAGTGGCGCTGGAAGTGAAGGTAGCCGACGTTGCGAGCGTCGTGGTTTCCGGGAATGACAACCTTGGGCGGCTCGAACAGCTCAAGCCACTTCGCCGCCTCGTCGAACTCCCATTCGTACCCGGCGGCCGTCAGATCTCCGGCCAGCACGAGAAGATCGGGGCTCGCCCCGTTTACCCGCTCGACGATCGTATGCATCAGCTCGGCGTCGAACGTCGGCTCGCCGCAGTGGATGTCGCTCACCTGGGCGATCCGAAGTGGAATGCTTGCAATGGTGATCGGCTTCCTCCCCTTGGGCGGGCCGCGGCCTAGGATAACGACGATCGGAAGCGCATTGGCTGATCGGGTCCGGCACAGTCTCGTGAGCGCCTTGGCGGCAGTGCCCGACTTCGCCGCCCTCGACGACCGAACGCTGCTTCGCATCGTCGGCGCCTCGACGAACCTAGTGTGGGCGGCACGCAGCATCGTCTTCGAGAAGGGCTCGGCATCCGATGCCCTCTACATCATGCTCTCGGGCCGGGTACTGATCTCCGACATCATCGACGACAAGGAAGTCGAGATCGCGACGCTCGAGCCCGGCGACTTCTTTGGCGAACTCTCGCTCCTGCTCCAAACTCGCCACTCGAAGAAGGCGATCGCCCTCGAAGACACGGAGTTGATGGTGCTGCCGAAGGACTCGTTTCAGGAGCTCATCGCCGCCAACCCCGATCTCGCGGGTCACGTCCGGCGCAAGTTCGAAACCCGCATGACCGTTCCCGCGGTGGGGAAGCTGACGTAGCGGCCGACGCCGCCGATCCTCGAGTTCGGGACCACCGACGCGTAGAGCTTCGACGCGTCTTCGTCTTCAGTTCTGGCGGCTCAAGCCGACAGGTGCCTGCACAGGCCTTGCGACAACTGGCGCGTATTCACCGCACGGGCTCGGAGGTTAACAGCATAGGCAACGACAGTTAGCGGCGGGCTCCGTGTTCGAAGCTGCCCGGAGCCGGTGGGAGAGAGCATCGTCCCGAGGTGGCCGCTCCGAGTGGCCCTTACTGAGCTGGCGCAGGGTCATCTCGCTTAGCCCGCCAAGTGCACGAGTGAGGGTAATGCGGTAACCCGCACACGGAGAACGCGTGGCGCCGACCACGGGATCAGCGATGATCGTCCGGCGGTGCTCGAGCGGCACGGAGTCGTGTGGGCCTGGAGCGGTCGCCAGGCGGTCGTCGGGGAGTTGACCTTCGGGCCTGGCTACCTGACGATCGAAGGTCGCCGGACGTCCGATCCTCGCACCTGGGTTGGTGCCGAGCAGCTCGCCTCCGTCCGTCGCGGGCAAGCAGCCGAGCGCCTCCGCGACCTGCCGACGCTGCTCCTGCAGGTGGGGCGGGAGACGCTTTCCGTCGCGCCGTTCCAGACGGAGGAGCTCTCGCAGATCCGCGAGCAGCTGCACGACTTCAGCAGGCTCGAGCGGCCCGCTGCGCCGCTGCGCCTCCTCGTTGCCGGCGGGGGTGTTGCAGGCCTCGAGACGGCGCTCGCGGTACACGAGCAGGCTCACGAGCACGTGGAGACGACGCTCCTGTCCGCCGGCCGCCACTTCACCTACAGGCCGCTGATGGTGATGGAGCCGTTCGGGGGGCGCGCGCCGCGCATCTCGCTCGAGCGGTTCGCGGACGAGGCCGGAGCGGCGTTCGAGCTGGGGACACTGGTCGCGGTCGATCCGAGCGCGCGGACGGCCGTGACGACAACCAGAGGTGAGCTCGACTACGACCTGCTAGTCGTAGCGCTTGGCGCGACGGAGCGGTCGGCGCTCGACGGCGCGTTCACTTTCGGCACACGGAACGCGGGAGAGTTCGCTCAGGTGCTCGGGGAGATCCAGGCGGGCCGTCTGCGGCGGGTCGCGTTCGTCGTGCCGAGAGGCGTCGTCTGGGCGCTACCGCTCTACGAGCTGGCGCTGCTCACAGCTCGGCGGGTGCGCGGAAAAGGCAACGTCGCGATCTCGCTCGTGACGAGCGAGCGCGCTCCTCTTGGGCTACTCGGCTCACGCGCGAGCGCCGTCGTCGGCGCCCTGCTCGCCGAGCACGACGTTCAGGTACTCGCGGGCCGCACCGCCGTCCGAGTCGAGCCGGGCTCGTTGGTGCTGGCTCAGGGCGAGTCTCTCGAGGTGGATCGCGTCGTCGCGCTGCCGCGGCTCGAAGGCCCCTACCTGCCCGGCCTCCCTCACGACGCTGTCGGCTACCTCCCGACCGATCGCTTCGGCCACGTGGGGCATCTCTCAACGGTGCTCGCTGCCGGCGATGCCACCGCCTTCCCGATCAAGCAGGGCGGCATCGCGGCGCAGCAGGCAGACGTGGTCGCGAGCGTGGTCGCCGCGCGCGCCGGCGTCGCAGTCGTCCCGGCCCCGTTCGAGCCTGTCCTCGAGGCGCAGATGCTCACCGAGAATGGATCGCTGCGCTTCCGCGCGAGAATCGAAGTCGGCGTCTGCGAGGCATCGACGGTTTCGTTCGAGCGGCCCTCGGAACGACCAGGGAAGATCGTCGCGAGGCGCCTCTCGGCCTATCTCGACCGGCATCTGGCATGAGGGATCACGATCCCGACGGCCCCCTCCGCGGTCCGCACGCTGGCCGAGCGGGCGCCGCTGCAAGACGGCGAGACCGCCGTCGAGGTGACGGACGACGGAGTTGGAGCGCTGAGCCGAGAGGCTGCTCCGTGATCGTCTTCGCGCTCGGGTCGATCGTGTAGAACTGGCCGTCGCAGAGATCGGACCACAGGTACTGGCCGTTCAGCTTGGGCAGGCGCGGGTCTCGGGAGACGACGCCGCCGGTGATCGGGCAGCGGTTCGTCGCGTGGGGATACTCGTACAGCGGCGGCGTCACTTCAGACCCGACCCGCGGTGGCGTTTGCACGCTGCCGCGATCGCCCGGCGCTGCGCCTCTGCTCCGGTGTACGACTGCGCGTCATGTTCAGAAGGAGAGCATGCGCAGGGAGTCCTCCCGGAGCCGATCCGTGTCCGGGCCGCTCGTTCACTGCTCGCTCGCTTCATACTTGAACGAGATGTCCAACCGGACGCGGTAATTCGCGATCTTGCCGTCCTGGATCGTGACATCGAAGCGGGTGGCCTCGGCGACACGGAGGTCTCGCACCGAGCGAGCCGCCGTCTCGACGGCGTTGGCGGCGGCTTTCTCCCAGGAGTCTGGGCTCGCACCGATGACCTCTGTCACACGGTAGACGCTGTCGCTCATGATCGCTCCTCTCGATTCGACGAAACCCCGCGGTCGATCATCTCGCCCACGAGCAGTGGAGTCCAGCTTTTCGCCCCGAGGCGTAGGCGAGGCCCACTGGACGCGGAGCTACGCCGACGCGGCCGCGTAGCCGGCCGGGTCGCGGCTCACGCCGCCAGCGCGTCGACTTCGTGCCGAACTGCAGCCCGCACTCCCATGAAGGAGGTGCAGGCGGCTGTTCTTGATCAGTCCGAGGAGTTGGACGCCGTTCGCCGGCACCGTCACATGGGTGTCGCTGGACATTGCATCAGCTTCTTGGCCCTCGCGGGACCGCAGCGTATTCGGCCGCTCTAGCGGATCGTGATCGTCGGCGCCGTCGTGGCGGCATTCGGAGTGGTCGTTCCCGGCTGCCGGGTCTGCTGCTGCGGCGGCGGCGGCGTCTGCGGCGTCGTCACCTGAACCGGGCGAGGCTTGCCGATCGTCAGGCGAATCGCTCTGCTGCCGTCGATCTTTGCAACCGCGAGGCTCGTATACGAGCCGGGCTTGCTCCGCAGGGTGACTGCGAGCCTGCCGGGCTGCCGGACGACCGCGACCGTGAGTCCCTGCAACGTGGTGGGCGCTCCGGCGCGACTGCGAATCCCGCCCTGCCAGATGCGAACCGACGCCCGCCCGTCTCCGATTGCCCGGTCCGTCACCACGACGCTCGTCCGATCGAGCGTTCCCCCGGCGAGGCGAACCGTCGCAACGATGCGCTGCCTGTTGGCCCGGAGCGTCGGCTCGAGGGCTGTCAGCGGCCGGCTCGGCGTTTCGAGTGCAGGCAGCCTCTGTGACCGCAACAGCTTGCCGGTTCGCGAGCTCAGCCGCGTGACCGTCCAGTCGCCTGCGCTGATCACGTAGACGTCGCTGCGCGGGCTCGGCGACTCGGGCGGGCCGGCTACCGCCACCGGGTGGTGGCCGACGGCGACGAGTCGCGGCTTCCCGGCCGAGGAGGCGGTGTCGAGGATCGCGACCTGGTCGCGCGCGTACAGCGTCGCGACCAGGAGGCCGTTCGTCGGGACGATCCAGATGTCACTCGGCGTCGCGGGGAGTGCGATCGTCCGCAGGAGCTTTCGCGTCGTGAGGTCGACCACGGCGACCCCGCGCTCGACCGGGACATAAAGCCGCTGGAGGAACCCCACCAGGCGCCCGTGCGGATTGGTCCCCACCCGGATCGGCCGCGAGCCGCCCAGTGTCGCAGCCGGGAAGATCTCGACCGTGCCGGCCCGCCCGTTCGCGGCGAAGATCCGGCCCGGAACTGCGCCCATCCCCGATGGCACGTACGGCAGCGCCCTGCATCGGGGGCGGCTGACGCTACAGAGCCTGGCCGAGCCCGTCCCGGTCGATCGGACGGCGAAGAGCGAGCCCCCAGCTGCGACGACGTCGGCTGCCCGTGGGAACGCTTCCGAGGAGATCGACGCCAGGTCGTCGCCTGCCAGCCTCGTGAGCGTGTCCCGATCGCCGACGACGACAGTGTCGCCCGACACGCCGATGCCCTGCGGCCCCGCCGGATCGGCGGCATTGGCCCCCGGGCGAAGCGTCGCCCCCGCCAGGCGCACGACGTGGCCGCTGGCGGCAGCGAGGTAGACCGACGAGCTCGTGACTGCCAGCCGGGCATGCTCACGAGGCGCCGGTTGCGGCTCGGCCGCGACTACGCGACTCCTGGTCGACGCCGTCGTCGAGGTCGTCTCCGAGCCGCTCTTGACGAGCGCGACGGCGGCGCCTCCAGCCCCCAGCGCACCCAGGGCGGCGGCGACCCAGAGCAGCCGTGCGCGGGTGAGCCGTGGCGGCTGCGCGGGTGCAGCGGCTCCCTCGTCGTCCCCGAGTCGGCCGGGCGATAGGGGAACGGTCGCCTTCGGCCGGGCGGCGACCCCGTCGGGGGCTTCGTCGACCAGTGGGCCGGAGGAGAGCCCTGTGGGGAGAGACGCGGTCCCGGCGGGCGCGACCGGGTCCGTCGACGCCACCCGGACGTCTTCCGGCTCGCCGGCTGGCTCTGCTTCGACGACTGGCTCGAGGCCGGACGAGGCCGCGCTCCGCCCAACGGTCGGCGCCGCGGCGCCGTGCCCGGCGTCTGCGGTGCCTTCCACAGCTCGTCGCAGCGTTCGATCGTCCGGGAGGGTCGGGAGCGGGTCTGGACGCGGCTCGATGTCGGCACGCGGGCTCGTGATCTCACCGAGCGCCGTCGGAGGCGGCGCGAGCTCATCGGCAGGGGTGAACACGGCCGGGGTAAGCGGATCGGCAGTCTCCGGGTCGGGGGGACGGTCGAGGAGGCGCGCCTCCCGGCGCCAGGCCGAGCCGAGCAGGCGGATAACGATCTCCTCGAACCGGTCCCACGCGACCTGGGCGTCCGCGGGACGCGCAGCGGGATCCTTCTCGAGCAGCCATTCGATCCAGGAGGCAAGCTCCGGATCGAGATCGGGCTCGACCGACCGGGGGGACGGCGGCGGGTCGTTGACATGGTGGAGGAGGATCGCCAGCGGCGTTTCGACCTCGTGGAACGGCGCCTGCCCGACGATCATCTCGTACGCCATCACGCCGACCGAGTACAGGTCGGTCGCCGGACCGATGTCCTTCACCAGGGCCTGCTCGGGAGCCATGTACGTCGGCGTGCCGACGGCGGTGCGGGTATCGGTCCTGGTCCGAAACTGACCCGACGTCAGCACCGCGTTGTACGCCTTCGCAATGCCGAAGTCCGCGATCTTGACGCCGCCCTCCAGCGTCACCAGGACGTTCTCCGGCTTGAGGTCGCGATGCACGATCCCCCGGCTGCCGGCGTGCATGAGGCCGGCCAGCAGGCCCTGGAGCACCCCCGCGATCTGGGCGAGCGTCATCTTGGTGACCCACGGCCGGAGGGAGCCGCGCTCCAGGTACTCCATCGAGATGTAGGGGACCCCGTCGTGCTCGAAGAAATCGTGGACCGTGACGATGTTCGTGTGGTTGAGCGCGCCTGCGAGACGCGACTCGCGGACGAACCGCTCCGCGAACGCACGGTCGGAGGCGAAAGACGCGGCAAGCTCCTTCAGGGCGACGGACCGATCGAGGTCGGTTTGCCGCGCCAGATAGACGAAACCCATTCCCCCACGCCCGATCTCGCGGAGAATCTCGTAGCGGCCGACCTTGCGGAGGATCAAGGGCATGTGGCTTCCGTCCTCGGACGGAACTCTTCACGAGTGTACGGCACGGCCGCGACGCCCACAATCACGCGACCGAGGGTTCAAACCGTTGCGGCGATCACGTAGCATCACGTGAAGGAGAGGAAGGTCATCGCCCCCTCGATTCTCATTCGATCATCGGCCGGGGTCCCGTCGCTCGTGATCGAGGCGCTCGTTCCGACGAGTCCTGCCTGCGGAGTCACGGTGCCGGCCGGCCGAACGCGCGGTGGTCGTGCGTAGGCGGCTCTGGATGCGCGCGAGCCTCCTGCTCGTGCTGCTCGTCGGAGCCGGCGTGCCGGCGACTTTCGCAGCGGTTCGGGACGAGGCTCCGACGCTGACCGTCGACCGCGCCGTTGTCAGCGCTCATTGGAACGAAGGATGGCTCAGGCCCGGAGCGGCTGTTCGCTTCACGGGCAAGGTGAGCGTGCCCTCGACCTTGACCGCCTATCTCCGGCCCGTCGGCCTCGACGTCGTGACCGCGCGGTTGATCCACTTCTCCGTTCCGCGAGCCGGGAGGTTCAGCGGCGAATTGAGGCTGCCTCCCAGGGCGTTGCCGGGCTCCTACGACCTCCGCATCCTCAGCACGAGCCCGGCGCCGAGACCGAACCCGGTCGACGTCACCGTCGAGATCCCTGCTCCGCCCGAAGGCGTGATCGATCGGGCGCTCGTGGGCACGAGCCCGAAGGGGCCGTGGCTGCGGTACGTCGGCAACACGGGTCCGGCAGTCGGCGGCGCGCACAAGACCCTGTGGGTGCGCTTCCGCTTTCTCCACCCCCCCACCGGGAAGCGGATCCAGATCGTCTGGAAGCTGCACTGGCACGTCGTGGTCGGGAAGGTGTACCGGCGCTACCGGAACACGATCGACACCGTGGCGTCCTCGCGCGAGCCGTTGCCGAAGGGGGTTTGGCTCGTCGTGCTGAAGGTCGACGACAGGATTGCCAAGAAGATGAACGTTCTCCTCCGATAACCGGATTCCGCGCCGGCCGGCGGCCGATGGTCACTGCGACGTCCCAGCGCCTGACTTTCGGATGCGGAGACTGTAGGGTCGCGCTGGACCAGGACCCGAGGAAGAGGTAGGGCTCGAAATGAACGCCTCTGCGACACAGCTGGGGATGGTGGGACTCGGGCGCATGGGTCTGAACATGACCGAGCGCCTCCGAGCGGCCGGAATCGACGTCCGCACCTACGACCAAGTGCACGAATCGACGGCGGACTCGCTCGAGGAGCTCGTCGCGCAGCTCGACGCGCCTCGCGCGGTGTGGCTCATGGTGCCAGCCGGCGTCGTCGACTCCGTCATCGCCGAGCTCAGGTCGCAACTTGGGCACGGCGACGTGATCGTCGACGGCGGCAACTCGCACTACGTCGACGACCTGAACCGTCACGCCGATCTCGCCCGACAGGGGATCGGCTACCTCGACGTCGGCACGAGCGGCGGTGTCTTCGGTCGCAAGCGCGGCTACTGCCTGATGATCGGCGGCGACCCCGCCCAGGTCTCGCGCCTCGAGCCGGTGTTCGCGGCTCTCGCGCCGGGACTGGCTGCCACCGCGCGAACGGCTGGTCGCGATGGCGAACCCGCCCCCGAGGAGCAGGGCTGGCTGCACTGCGGGCCAAGCGGGGCGGGGCACTTCGTCAAGATGATCCACAACGGGATCGAGTACGGGCTGATGCAGGCGTATGCGGAGGGCCTCAACATCCTTCAGCATGCGAACGTCGGCGGCGGCGAGCACGAGGTCAACGCCGAGACGACGCCGCTTCGCGACCCGGAACGCTATCGGTACGAGTTCGACCTAGCTGCGATTGCAGAGCTGTGGCGTCGCGGCAGCGTCGTCGGGTCGTGGCTGCTCGATCTCACAGCGGCGGCGCTGCTCGACAGCCCGGAGCTCGAGCGGTACGCTGGACGGGTCTCAGATTCAGGAGAAGGCCGTTGGGCGCTGCTCGCCGCAATCGACGAGTCGGTGCCGGTACCCGTACTCTCAGCCGCACTGTACGAGCGGTTCGGGTCACGCGACGAGGCGGAGTTCGCCAACCGGGTGCTTTCCGCGATGCGGCACGCCTTCGGCGGGCACCTGGAGAAGATCGCGTGACCGTCGCCGCTCCCGAAAGGGACGGCGTCCTCCCGAACCCGCTCGAGGAAGGCCTGCGCGTCCGCCGCAAGCCGGATTCGTGCGTGCTCGTCATCTTTGGCGCCTCTGGCGACCTCACCCACCGGAAGCTCATGCCCGCGCTCTACTCGCTCGCCTTCCGCCATCTGCTGCCGGATCGGTTCGCAGTCGTCGGCGTCGCGCGCGGAGAGGCGGGGAACGATGAATTCGCGCTGGAGATGCGGAAGGCCGTGCAGACGTATGCACGAGACGAGTTCCGCGAAGAGGTGTGGAGCGAGCTCGCCGACGGGATGCGGTACATCTCAACCGACTTCGCAGACGAGGACGGCTCCGACCGGCTGGCTGCGATGCTCACCGAGATCGACCGCGAGCGGGGAACTGAGGGCAACCGCCTGTGTTACCTCGCCGTGCCGCCAACGGCGTTCCCGATCATCGTCGACTCGCTGGGACGGCGGCGAAGCACGAGCAGCTGGATGCGCTTGATCGTGGAGAAGCCATTTGGGTACGACCTGCAGTCGGCTCGCGACTTGAACGAGATGCTGGGCAAGTGCTTCGCCGAGAGCGAGGTTTTCCGGATCGACCATTACCTGGGCAAAGAGACGGTGCAGAACCTGCTCGCATTGCGGTTCGCAAACGGGATCTTCGAGCCGATCTGGAACCGGCAGTTCATCGATCACGTGCAGATCACGGTGTCCGAGTCGATCGGGATCGAGGGACGCGCGGCCTACTACGAGCGGTCGGGAGCGATCAGGGACATCTTCCAGAACCACCTCCTTCAGCTTCTGGCGCTGACGGCGATGGAGCCGCCCATCGACTTCACGGCCGAGTCGGTGCGCAACGAGAAGGTGAAGGTGCTGCGGGCACTGCACACGCCGGGGCCGAAGTCGGTCGTCCGCGGCCAGTATGGTCGCGGCTTCGTCGAAGGCGTCGAGGTGCCCGCGTACCGCGAGGATCCGGGTGTCGCCTCCGACTCCGTGACGGAGACGTTTGTCGCGGCGAAGCTCTACGTCGACAACTGGCGCTGGGCCGACACGCCGTTCTACGTGCGGATGGGCAAGCGGCTCGCGCGGCGAGAGACGACGATCGCAATCCAATTCAAGCGGGCGCCGCACCCTCCGTTCGAGGACACCTCGGCGGAGGCGCTGCGCCCGAACATGCTGGTGGTGCACGTCCAACCTGACGAAGGCGTCTCGCTGGCGATCGGGGCGAAGGTGCCGGGGCAGGGAATGACGATCCGCACCGTCCATATGGACTTCCTCTACGGTGGAGCCTTTCGCACCGGCCTGCCCGAGGCGTACGAGCGGCTGATCCTGGACTGCATGACCGGCGACCAGACGTTGTTCACGCGCTCAGACGAGATCGAGGAGCAGTGGCTGCTCGTCGACGCGATCGTCGCGGCCTGGCAGCGCGACCGGCCGAGCTTCCCGAACTATCCGGCCGACAGCTGGGGCCCGCCGAGCGCGCACGATCTGCTCCAGCGGGACGGTCGCGCCTGGCGCACACACTGATGTCCGTGCTCGAAGGCGTCCGCCTCGGCGAGATCGAGCACGAGCTCGCACAACTCCGCCGCTCGGCGTCTCCCGGGAGCCTCCCGGATCTGCGGATGAGCACCATGACGCACATTGCGTGGGTGCCGCCACCCTGGTACGAGCAGGCGACGTCGACGCTGCGCGGGATGGGCGACCGGCATCCCTCGCGCACGATCCTGCTCGTCCCTGAGCCCAACGACGCCGAGAGCCGCGTCGACGCTCAGCTCGCCCTCGAGCACTTCCCGCTCGACAGCGGCGGCCGTCGGGTGTGCGCGGAGGTGATTGTGCTGCGCCTGAAAGGAGATCCCGCACATGTGCCTGCCTCGGTCGTCCGGCCGCTGCTGACCTCCGACCTGCCCGTCTACCTGCGGTGGCGCGGTGAGCCGATGTGGGCGACGCCCTCGTTCGAGGATCTCGTCGACCTCGTCGACCGGCTCGTCGTCAACTCGGCCGAGTGGGATGACCTGCCCTACGCGTACAGCAAGCTCGGGCAGCTCTTCGGGCGGACCGCCGTGTCCGACCTGGCGTGGGCACGTACCGTCGGCTGGCGTCATTCCCTCGCAAGCCTCTGGCCCGGCATCGGCGACGCGCTCCGGCTTAGCGTCGAGGGCCCGCTCGCGTGTGCCCTGCTCCTCCACGGCTGGTTGCGGGCGCGGCTCGGCAGGGAGCTCACGCTGGAGCACGTCCCCGGCGGCGACGACGTCGAGTCTGTCTCGGTGGACGGCGACACCGTGCCGGTGCCGCGCGAGCGGTCGACCGAAAGCGAGCTGCTCGCGGACGAGCTAGACGTCGACGCACGCGACCTCCTCTACGAGGAGGCCGCCATGGCCGCATCCAGCGCGCCGTAGGCAACGAAGCCCGCTCCAACCACGCCCGCCCTCGTGCCGAGCTCGGCCGGCACGAGCTCAAGCATGCTGCGGCCAGGCTCGAGCGCCTCCTCCCAGGCGACCTCACGCGCCGGCTCGATCAGGAAGTCCCACGCCGCAGCTCCGAAACCGCCGCCGATGACCACGCGTTCGAGGTTGCACAGGTTGGCGAGCGTCCCGATCGCGGCGCCGAGCCTGGAGCCGATCCCGTGGAGGATGCCGAGCGCCGTCGGATCGCCCTGCTCGGCGAGTTGGACGAGCCGGTGCGCGTCCGCGTCAGGTCCGAACGCCTCCTGCGCAAGAAGCGTCGCGGCCCGGCCGGAGCAGTGGGCCTCGAGGTGCCCCCGCCCCGTGCACGAGCCCTGGCATCGCCGGCCGCCGTACTCGACGACGATGTGGCCGACCTCCGCGGCTGCACCGGTGCGACCGCTGTACGGGCGGCCGTCGAGGATGAGACCGCCGCCCACTCCCGTTCCGAGCGTCAGCATCGCCATCTCGGTCGTTCCCCTGCCCGCGCCGACCTTCCACTCCGCGATCGTCGCCGCGTTCGCGTCGTTGTCGAGGCCGCACGGGAGGTCCCAGCGTGCATGCATCCGGTCGCGGAACGAGAGGCCGGCGAGCGGGATGTTCACCGACGAGATCACCTGCCCGGCGACCTTGTCGATTCTCGACGGGACCCCGAATCCGACCGCTTCGACGCGCTCGTCCATCAGGGCTTCGACCGCCAGGTCGAGTCCGTGGAGCAACGCCTCCGTCGACTCGGTCGGCGTCTCGATCTCGAACTGGCGCTCCACCTCTCCTGCGGGGTCGACGAGGCCGGAGAGGATCTTGGTACCGCCCACGTCGACCCCGATCACTCGGGTGGCGCTCACCTCAGGCGGGCTGGCGGGGTCGGATCAGGTGGGATTTCTCGAGCGAGTGCTCTGCCTCGATGCGCCGCATGGTGCTGGTGCGAGAGCGGAGGACGATCGACTCGGTGATCGCGACCTCGGGCGTGAAGCGCACTCCTCGAAGGAGCGTGCCGGTCGTCACGCCGGTGGCCGCGACGAAGATGTCCTCGCCGCGCACGAGGTCGTCCGCCGTCAGGACGGCGTCGACGTCGTAGCCTGCCTCCTCGAGCTTCCTTCGCTCCTCGGCGCTGCGAGGCCAGAGCTTCGCCTGCATTGCGCCGCTCAGGCACTTGATCGCGGACGCGCCGATCACGCCCTCCGGCGTCCCGCCGATCCCCATGACGAGGTCGATCTCGGCAGTGCGGCCGTGCGCAGCCGCGATCGTGGGCTCGACGTCGCCGTCCCTGATCAGGTTGACCCGCGCGCCGGCGCTGCGGAGCTCGGACACCAGCGCCTCGTGGCGCTCGCGCTCGAGCACGTAGACGATGACCTCATCGGGAGATTTCCCCTTCGCCTCTGCCACGTTGCGCACGTTCTCGGTCGGAGACGCATCGATATCGATCGCATCGGCCGCATCTCTGCCGGTGACGATCTTGTTCATGTAGAAGGCAGCGCCGGGGAAGAACATCGACCCGCGCTCGGCGACCGCCATCACCGCGATCGCGTTCGGTTGCCCGAACGCGGCGAGCCGCGTACCCTCGAGCGGATCGACCGCCACGTCCACCTCGGGGCCGGTCCCGTCTCCGACGCGCTCGCCGTTGTACAGCATCGGAGCCTCGTCCTTCTCCCCTTCGCCGATCACCACCACGCCGTTCATCGCGACGGTCGAGAGCACGGCCCGGATTCCGTCCACGGCCCCCTGGTCGGCGGACTCCTTTTCGCCGCGCCCCACCCAGCGCGCCGCCCCGATTGCGCCGGCCTCGGTGACTCGAACGAGCTCGAGGGCGAGGTTGCGGTCCGGCCGGCGCACGCTCATGCGTACAGGAGTTGCATCTCGTCGAGGGTTCGCGGCTCGTAGTCGCGCGCGTGCCCAGCCTGGCCGAATTGCCGCATCCGCTCTGCGACGACCGCCTGCATCGCGGTCCGCGCCCGCTCGAGGTAGGAGCGAGGGTCGAACTCCGCCGGCGACTCGGCCAGTGCGGTCCGGATCGCTCCCGTCATCGCCAGACGAAGGTCGGTGTCGACGTTCACCTTGCGAACGCCGTGGCGGATCCCTTGCTGGATCTCCACGACCGGGACGCCCCAGGTCGGCCTGATGTCGCCGCCGGATCGGTTGATCACGTCGACGAGCTCCTTCGGGACCGACGAGGAGCCGTGCATCACGAGATGCGTCTCGGGCAACCGCCTATGGATCGCCTCGATCAAGTCGATCGCGAGCACCTCGCCCGTCGGCGGTTGCGTGAACTTGTATGCGCCGTGGCTCGTCCCGATGGCGACTGCGAGGGCGTCGATGCCCGAACGCTCGACGAACTCCACGGCCTGGTCCGGGTCGGTCAGGTGCACCTCGCCGGAGCCGACGCCGTCCTCGATGCCTCCGAGCGTCCCGAGCTCGCCCTCGACGCTGACGCCGCGTGCATGTGCGTACTCGACGACCTCCCTCGTGACGGCGACGTTGTACTCGAAGTCGGACGGAGTCTTGCCGTCGGAGAGCAGCGAGCCGTCCATCATCACGCTCGTGAAGCCCTGCTCGATCGCGGAGAAGCACGTCTCCGGCGAGTTGCCGTGGTCCTGGTGAAGCGCCACGGGTATCTCCGGGTACAGCTCGACCGCAGCGCCCATGAGCGCGATCAGGAAGCGGTCGTTCGTGTACGAGCGGGCGCCGCGGGAGGCCTGGACAATGACCGGTGACTCGGTCTCGCGCGCTGCCTCCATGATCGCCTGGAGCTGCTCCATGTTGTTGACGTTGAACGCGCCGATGCCGTAGCCGCCGGTGGCGGCCTCGTCCAGCAGCTGGCGCATCGCGACGAGAGGCATCGGGGTGACGCTAGAGCCTGTCCGCGCGGGGGTCAAGCACCCGGCTCGATCTGCTCACAGACCTCGCGCAGAACGCCGCTCGCAACGTCGTAGACGAAGCCGTAGGCCGCGTAAGGCGCAGCCAGGAGCGGCGACTCGGCGAGCCGCCGCAAGCTCTCCCGCACACTGCTGTCGACATCCGGGAACGGCAGGAAGTCGAGCGAGCCCGGGTCGACGCCGAACGCGGCGAGCTTCCGCCGCAGAGTGTCGTTCGTGAATCGGGTCATGCCGCAATCGGTGTGGCCGATCACGAAGGCCTCCTGCGTTCCGAGCTCCCAGTGAGAGATGGCGAGCGAGCGGAGCGCGTCGTCGGTGACGAGCCCTCCGGCGTTGCGGATGACGTGTGCCTCGCCGGGCTCCAGCCCGAGGAGCCGGAGCGGATCCACTCGCGCGTCCATGCAGGAGACGATGGCCAACCGCCGCGAGGGCGTTGCTTGCAGATCGCCCCACTCGAAAGCGCGGGCGAACGCGGCGTTCGCCCGCAGAATCTCGTCGGGAGGGCTCATCGCTAATAGCTCATCGGTAACAGGTCGAGGAGTAGAAGGCGCCCGGATCGTCGCACAAACCGGGATCCGCGGAGCCCGGGCCTTCTCTTGTCCCTCCGCACGGTTTACGCTTGCACCTCCTGTGGCGGTCGACGTGGAGCTCCAGTCTGCGCTTGCCCGGCTCGCGCTCTTCGCGGACTTCGAGCCGGCGGAGTTCGAGCGGCTGCTCGCGATCGCCCAGCGGGTGGATTTTCAGGAGGGGGTGCACGTGCTCGAGCAGGGGCAGGTCGACGCCGGCCTCCATGTCATCGTGGAGGGAGAGGCGGCCGTCGTCTACGAAGACGCGGAGCTCGCCGTTCTCCCGCGTGGCAGCTTCTTCGGCGAGATCTCGTGCCTCCTCGGCGAGCCGGTCGTCGCGGCCATCGTCGCGCGGTCGCCGCTGTGCTGTCTCGTCATTCCGGCGAGCGAGGTCGAGCGGCTGCTGCTCGAGCATCCCCGCGTGACCCTGCGCATGCTGAAGATCGAGGCGCGCAGGCTCAAGTCGATGGACGAGGCGCGTGCCTGAGGCACGCCAAGCGCCGCAGGGGGTTCTCGACCGGCCGCCTGCAGATGCGCTCGGCTACCTGCCGATTGCCGAGCACGGGATCATCGGCGACCTGCACAGCATCGCGCTCGTCGGCACCGACGGGACGATCGACTGGTACTGCTGCCCCCGCTTCGACTCGCCCAGCGTGTTCGGGTCGATCCTCGACGCCGAGCGCGGCGGCTACTACCGCATCGCGCCGGCGGTGGGGGACTGGACGCCGAAGCAGCTCTACCTGCCCGACACGAATGTGCTGATCACGCGCTTTCTCACGCCAACGGGCGTCGCGGAGGTGCAGGACTTCATGCCGATTCAGCCACCCGGCTCACTGGTCCACCGACATCGCCTGATCCGGCGGGTGCTCGGCGTTCGAGGAGAGATGCGCTTCCGCGTCGAGGTCAAGCCGCGGTTCAACTACGCGCGCGACCCGCACGAGGTGTTCTTCCACGAGAGCGGCGTCCTCTTCCGCTCGCCGGAGCTCTGCCTCGCGCTCGAGACCTCCGCCCCCCTCCGCCAGTCCGGGGAGGCCGACGTGCACACGGAGCTCACGCTTCTTCCCGGGGAGAGCGTGACGTTCGTCCTCGAGCAGGTGCCGGCGGAGTACGTTCCGCGCAAGTACTCCGAGGACGAGACGCGGGAGGCATTCGCGCGAACGGTCGAGTTCTGGCGCCGGTGGCTCGCGCAGTCGCGCTACACCGGTCGGTGGCGCGAGACCATGCATCGGTCCGCACTCACCCTGAAGCTCATGACGTACCAGCCCACCGGGGCGCTCGTCGCGGCGCCCACGACGAGCCTGCCTGAGCACATCGGCGGCGAGCGCAACTGGGATTACCGCTACACGTGGATCCGCGACGCCGCCTTCTCGCTCTACGCCCTGCTCCGGCTCGGCTTCACCGAGGAGGCGGCAGCCTTCACGAGCTGGCTGACCGATCGCTTCCGCGAGACGCGCTCGAGCGGCACCGGCCCTCTTCAGATCATGTACGGCATCGACGGTCGGGCCGAGCTCAAGGAGGAGATCCTCGAGCACTTCGCCGGCTACCGCGGCTCGTATCCGGTGCGGATCGGCAACGGCGCCGCCTCGCAGCTCCAGCTCGACATCTACGGCGAGCTGATCGACTCCGTCTACCTCTACAACAAGTACGCGTCGCCGATCTCGCACGACTCGTGGATGGACCTGACGCGCGTGATCGAGTGGATCTGCGAGCACTGGGATCAGGCAGACGAGGGGATCTGGGAGGTCCGCGGGGGTCGGCAACGCTTCACGTACTCGCGCCTGATGTCGTGGGTCGCGCTCGAGCGTGCGATCCGGATCGCCACCGCGCGCGGGCTGCCCGCGAACCTGGGAGACTGGCAGGCCGCTCGCGACAAGATCTACCACGAGATCCTGGCGAAGGGCTGGCACGAAGCACGGGGGGCGTTCGTGCAGCACTACGACACCGACGTCCTCGACGCCAGCATCCTGATGATGCCGCTCGTCAAGTTCGTCGCTCCCAGGGATCCACGCTGGCTCTCCACCCTCGACGCAATGAGCGACGAGCTCGTCTCGGACAGCCTCGTCTACCGCTACAACGCCGAGGCGTCCCCGGACGGGCTCACGGGCGAGGAAGGCACGTTCTCGATCTGCACGTTTTGGTACGTGGAAGCGCTGGCGCTCGCGGGACGGCTGGACGAGGCCCAGCTCGCATTCGAGAAGATGCTCACCTACGCGAATCACCTCGGCCTGTACGCGGAGCAGATCGGGCTCACCGGCGAGGCGCTCGGCAACTTCCCGCAGGCGTTCACGCACCTGGCGCTGATCAGCGCCGGCCACTACCTCGACCGCGCTCTCAGCGGAACGGACGAGCGGCGCGGCATGTAGCCGCCTCGCGCCTCGACACGCGCTCCGGGGCAAGCTAGGCTCAACCGTCAGGGAAGAGAGAGGAGGTGCGATGAAGTCGGCGCTGAGCATGCTGATCGATGCCACGGCTCACATCAACGCATCATCGGCCGAGGAGCGGCTGAGCAGCATCGAGGCCGTCGTCGAGGCCGTGAACCGGATTACCGCGCTCTCGCCGGAGGACCAGGTCGCGACGCTCACGGAAGCTCATGAGAACGTTCAGGAGCTCAAGCGCCGCGTCGATGCCGCCACCGCGGAGTACGAGGAGGCTCGGGTCTGGCTCAAGGTCCTCGAGGGCGTCGTTCGCAAGCAAGACGTCGTCTCTGGACCCGCGGTCGATGATCTGGACTCGCGCGCGACGGCGACCGTCCTCGCCGAGAAGCCGGACGTGAGCCGCATCTCAGAGACGTAGGCGGACGTCGTCTACGGGGCCTCCCGGTCGTTCCGGCACCTGACCAGCTCGCGCCAGGTGATCGGCTCGGCGAGCCCGAGCTCGATCGCCCGCTCGCGCAGCTCGTCGGGCACGTCGTAATGCAGCGTGCGGCCCTTGTCCTGGGCCCATTCCCGCTTCAGGCCCAGCCGCTCGGCAGCCCGGTGCAGCTCTTCGGGCGCATCCGCGACGAGATGTGACCATCGCCGGCCCCGCCACGGGATGCGCGCGTCGTCGACGTAGACGGCCATCCGTACATCCTGCAGTTGCGCCGCACCACTTGACACGGTAGGCAGCGTCGGGTCATAACCTCCGCTATGAATCTCGAAGGGCGAGTTGCGCTCGTCACCGGAGGCTCGCGGGGAATCGGTCGCGCCATCGCCGAAGGTCTCGCCGCCGCAGGCGCCGACGTCGCGGTGAACTACCGCTCGAGCAAGGGCGCAGCCGACGAGGTGGTCGAGGCGATCGCCTCTCGTGGCGGCAACGCCGTTCCCGTCGCGGGCGACGTCGCCTCGTACGAGGATGCCCAGGCGATCGTGCAGCAGGCGATCGACGAGCTCGGCGGGCTTCACATCCTCGTCAACAACGCCGGTGTCTCGAAGGACGCGCTGATCTTCAACATGGAACCAAGCGACTGGCTCGACGTCATGCGGGTCAACTTCGGCGGGGTCTTCAACTGCACCAAGGCGGCGCTCGGCCATTTCATGTCGCAGCGGGACGGTTCGATCGTGAACGTCTCCTCGATGATGGGCGATCGGGGCTGGACCGGCGAGTCGAACTACGCCGCTTCGAAAGGGGCGATCAACGCGTTCACCCGCTGCGCGGCCGTCGAGCTCGCGCGCTTCGGCGTTCGCGTCAACGCGGTTCTGCCGGGCTTCGCTCCGACGGAGCTCGTCGAGGGTCTCCTGGAGAAGGACGGGGGCAGGGGGATCCTCAAGCAGATCCCCCTGAAGACCTTTGCGACGGTCGAGGAGGTCGCGAACGTGGTCGCGTTCCTCGCGGGCCCAGACTCCGCCTACATGACGGGGTCGCTAGTCACAGTCGACGGAGGAGTGGGATGTATGCTCGGCGTCGGCGCGCCGCTCTGATCGACGTGCCGCCTTCCACCAGCTAGCAGCCAAGGAGGTTCGGATGGCACTTACGCAGACAGAGGCCTTCAGCGCCGTTCAGGAGGCGGTGGTGGGAGCGCTCGGCGTCGACGACGACGAGGCGACGCCCGACGCGACGCTGATGGACGAGCTCGGCGCGGAGTCGATCGATCTCCTCGACATCCTCTTCCGGATCGAGCGGAGCACCGGTATCAAGATCCAGGCCGCAGACCTGGGAACCTACATTCAGGGCGGCATCCCGGACGAGGAGTTCAGCGACGACAACGAGATCATCAGCGAGCGTGGCCTCGAGCAGCTGAGCAAGGTCATGCCTCAGATCGACCGCGACGCGCTCCGCGGGAACCTCGAGGCAGAGAAGGTGATCACCCTCTTCACGGTGCAGAACCTCGCGGACATGGTGGCGCAGCGGGCCAGCGAGGCTGAGTAAGCTGCGGCTCCGAGTCGGCGTCGATGTGGTCGGAGTCGGACGGATGGCACGTCTGATCGACGAGAGCAAGGGCGTCGCCGACACCCTCTTCACCGCTGCCGAGCAGGAGTATTGCCGGGGCAAACGCCGCAGCACCGACCACATGGCGGGCAGGTTCGCTGCCAAGGAGGCCGTGCTCAAGGCGCTCGGCACGGGCATCGGGCAGCGGATGCATTGGACGGACGTCGAGGTCCTGAACGGACGCCGGGGGCGACCTTTCATCCGCCTTCACGGCGAGGTCGCTTCGTGGGCAAAGCGCCGGGGTCTCGCCGATCTCGACGTTACGATCGCGCACTCCGCCGGCATCGCCGTCGCCCATGCGCTTGCCGTCTGGCCTGACCTCGACGATGCCGGAGATCTACGGGAGCGGCCCTTTGCGCTTTCACCTGATTGACAAGGTCGAGTCCTGCGAGCCCGGGCAGTCCGTTCGCGGTCTGAAGCTCACCTCGCTCAGCGAGGACTACTGGGAGCAGGGAGCGGACGGGCCGAAGATGCCCGATCCGTTCGTGCTTGAGGCGCTCTGCCAGGCGGGCACGTGGCTCGTGATGATCACGACCGAACGGCGGAAGCGCGCTGCGCTCCTCTCGATCGGCAGCGTCGAGTTCCTCGGCGCCGTCACGCCCGGCGACGTGCTCAGACTCGAGGGATCGATCGACTCGATGAGCGACGAGGTCGCGGTGATCTCCGGGCGGGTGACGGTCGACGGACGATCGGTGCTCGAGGCGAAGGAGATCATGTGTGCGCTGATCGACGCCGGCGACCTCGCCGATCTCGACGACACGCTACGACTGCAGAACATGCTGACCCGAGCCGAGCGATGACCAGAGTCGCGATCACCGGCCTCGGCGCGGTCACGCCGGTCGGCAACGACGTCGACAGCACCTGGCGCTCGCTCCTCGCGGGCAAGAGCGGCATCGGTCGCATCTCGACGTTCGAGCCCGACACGTACAAGGTGCAGATCGCGGGGCTCGTGAAGGACTTCGATCTCTCGGACTATCTCGACGAATCGCAGCTCGAGCTCACGAAGCATCTGTCGCGCTCCGGGAGCTTCGGCGTGGCGGCCGCGAAGCAGGCGCTCGAAGATGCCGATGTCGCGGGGAGCCCGTACGCTCCGGAGGAGCGCGGCGTCTCCTTCGGGTCGAGCGTCGGCCGGCCCGAGCTGAAGCACCTCGCCGACATGCTCCATCCGATCAAGGAAGGGCAGGGTCTGTACCGCCAACCGCCGGACATCGTGCTCGAGCGCGACCCCAATCTCGCGATGGAGTTGGTCGCGGAGCTCGGCGATTGCCGGGGGCCGATGATCAGCGTGAGCACGGCGTGCACGGCGTCGGCGCACTCGATCGGCGAGGCCTACCGCCGGATCCAGGAGGGTGACGCGAAGCTCGTGGTCGCCGGGGGGTTCGACGCCCTGACCAGCTGGCTCGACGTGCTCGGCTTCTCGTTGCTCGGCGCGCTCACGGACGAGTACAACGACGCTCCCGAGCGCGCCTCGCGCCCCTTCGACGCGAAGCGGTCAGGCTTCGTGCTGGGCGAGGGCGCGACCGTCGCCGTGCTCGAGGATCGCGAGGCCGCCGAGGCGCGCGGGGCGGGGATCTATGCGGAGATCGTCGGCTACAGCTCGAGCCTCAACGCGTACCGGATCACGGATGCCCCGCCTGACGGAGGCGGCGCCATCCTCGCGATGGGAGGCGCGCTCCGGGAGTCCGGGCTCGGCACGGACGAGATCGACTACGTCGCCGCTCACGGGACCGGGACACCCGGCAACGACCTCAGCGAGACGATCGCGATCAAGAAGGTCTTCGGCGACGACGCCTACAAGCTAGCGATCAGCTCCGTCAAGTCGATGACCGGCCACATGACTGCCGCCGCCGGCGGTCTCAGCATGGTCATCGCCTGCTGCGCGATGCGGGACTCGATGCTGCCTCCGACAATCAACCTCGAGAATCCCGATCCGAAGCTCGACCTCGACTACATCCCGAACACGGCGCGCGAGCGGCACGTGCGCGCGGCGATGCTGAACGCATTCGCGTTCGGCGGAACAAACGCCTCCCTCGTCGTGCGGAACGCCAACCTCGCGGACGCGGTGTAGATGAGCCGCTGGACGACCCTCGACCGGATCCTGAGCGTCGAGCCCGGCAAGTCCGCGACGGCGATCCGCAACGTGCCGAACACGCTCGCCATCTTCGACAGCCACTTCCCGCGCTTTCAAGTTCTCCCCGGTGTTCTCATCCTCGGAAGCCTCGGGGCGCTCGCAGCGCGGCTGCTCGAGGAGGAGACGAAGCGCCCCTGGCGGCTCGCCGGGGCCGGGCAGGTGGGCTTCCGCCACTTCGTCCAGCCTGGCGACCAGCTGGAGCTGACGGTGACGCTGAAGGCCCGCTCGGACGACGAGGCCGAGCTCACGGGCGAGGTGAAGGTCGACGGCAAGGTCGTGACGAGAGCCCGGCGTCTGACGCTCGTGCCCGCACCGTGATGGCAGGCGAGCCCCGTCGAGTCGCCGTTACCGGGATCGGCCTCGTCACCGCGCTCGGCGCCGGAACGGCGCAGACGTGGGCAGGTCTCGTCGCCGGTCGGAGCGGCGTCGGTCCGATCCTCGGTTACGACGTGTCGTCGCTCCGGACGCGGATCGGTGCCGAAGCGTCCGACTTCCAACCAGACGCGCACGTCCATCGCAAGATCCTCCGCAAGCTGACGCGCGGCGACCAGTTCGCGCTCGTGGGCGCGATCCTCGCCGTCGAGGATGCCGGGCTCGAGGTGAGCGACGAGCTCTCCGATCGAGCCGGTCTCTTCCTCGGCGGAGACAAGGAGGTCTCGGACCTCATGCACCTCCTCGAGCCGACGCTCGCCGCGCGCAACCCGGACGGGTCGGTCGACATGGCCCGCTTCGGCGAATCGGCGCAGATGACCGCGTATCCGTTGTTCTACGTCGAGGGATTGCAGGCGGCCCCGCTCTTCTATATCTCGGAGCGGTTCAAGCTCCGCGGCGTCAACACCTACTTCGCCGGCACCGCCGAGGCGGGGATGACCGCGGTCGGCCGCGCTTTCCGCGCGGTCAAGTGGGACGAGGCGGATGTCGTCGTCGCGGGCGGCTACGACGACGCACTCTCGTGGTGGAGCACCACGAAGCTCGACGGCTTCGACGGCTACCTGACCTCGCGCAACGAGCTCGGCGCGGGTGCGTGCCGCCCCTTCGACCGCGATCGCGACGGCACCGTGCTCGGCGAAGGGACCGCATTCCTCGTCCTCGAAGAGCTCGCGGCCGCGAGTCGCCGCGGCGCGCGCATCTACGCCGAGGTGGTCGGCCTGGGTGACGGCACAGACGCGTATCGCCCCGCGAGGCCCCATCCGGAAGGCCGCGGCCTCGTCGTCGCGCTCCAAAAGGTCCTCGCCGAGGCCGGGCTCGACCGCGACCGCGTCGACTACGTCGCCGCGCACGGCGACGCGACGAGAGACGGCGACGCGAGCGAGGCGGCGGCGATTCGCGCGGCCCTCGGGGGCGGTGCGGCCACCGTCGTCGCCAGCAGCGTCAAGGCCGCCACCGGCAACGCGGTCGCCGCCGCGGGTGCGTTGAACGCCGCCGTGGCCGCCCTCGCCGTCCATCACGGCGTCGTGCCGCCAACCCTCAATCTCGAGCACATCGATCCGGAGTGCGATCACATCGACTGGGTCCCGCGCGAGTCGCGCGAGCTCCCGGTCACGAACGCGCTGGCGCTGGCCCGAGGATTGGCCGGGCAGAACGTCGCGCTTGCGCTGAAAGCCGTCATCTAGGGAGGAGAGGCCGTGTCCGAGCCGAGCAATGCAAGACCGCGCGTCGTCGTCATCGGAGTCGGCGCCATCACAGCGCAGGGCCCCTCGGCCGACGCGCTCTGGGAGAACGTCAAGGCCGGACGGGTCGCGATTCGCGACGTCCAGCACCTGCCGATGGCGGGGTATCGGACGACGCTCGGCGGCGAGGTGCAGGAGCCGGTGCCACCCACCCACGATTACGACCACCCGGACGACTACCGCGAGCCGGTGATCGACTTTGCGCTCAAGGCCTCGGAGGAGGCATTCGAGAAGTGCGGGGTGCATCCGAGCGAGGAGATCCCTCCCGAGCGCTGGGGCGTCGTCGTCGGCACCTGCAACGCCGGTCTGCTCGCAGCCGAGAAGTGGTACCGGGACAGACACGCCGGGAAGCAGCCCGACCCCCGGCTGCTGCTGATCTCTACGCCGCAGGGTCTCGCCGAGGCTCTCGCAGGTGCGTTCGACATCAGGGGGCCCGTGCTCTCGGTCAACACGGCCTGCGCAGCCAGCGCGAACGCGATCGGCTATGCGGCCGAGCTCATCCGGGACGGACAGGCGGACGCGGTTCTGACCGGCGGCGCCGAGGCGCTCTCCGGGATCCTCTACTCCGGATTCAACTGCCTCGAATCGCTCTCGCCGAGCCCGGCGGCGCCGTATTCGCGCGACCGCGAGGGGCTTTCTCTCGGAGAGGGCAGCGGGATGCTCATCCTCATGCGGGAGTCAAAGGCGCGCGAGCTCGCGGCGCCGATCCTCGCCGAGCTGGCCGGCTACAGCCTCTCCGCGGACGGCTACCACCCGACGGCGCCTCACCCCGAGGGCGAAGGCGCCGGACGCGCGATTCGCGGGGCGTTGAAGGCGGCCGGCACGACGCCGGAAGCGGTTGCGTACGTGAACAGCCACGGCACCGGGACGGCGAAGAACGACCCGGCAGAGACAGCCGCGACGAAGGTCGGGCTCGGAGCGCACGCGTACGAGACGGCGGTGAGCAGCACGAAGTCGATGATCGGCCATCTGCTCGGAGCAGCGGGAGGGGTCGAGAACATCGTCACCGTGCAGGCCGTTGCCAGTCAGGTCGCACCGCCCACGGCGAACTACCGCCAGCCCGATCCGGAGTGCGACCTGGACTACGTTCCCAACGAGCCCCGACCGCTGGAGATCGAGACCGCGGTGTCGAACAACTTCGCCTTCGGGGGCGCGAACGCGACCATCGTCTGGCGGCGGGCCGGCGCCGACACGCCCGCCCCGCCCGAACCCGCATTCGACCGCGTGGTCGTGACGGGGCTCGCGACGCTGACCAGCGTGGGCACCGATCCCGCCGACGTGCTGCGCGCCTACGTCGAGGGGCGGCCGGGCTTCGCGCACGAGGACGGCGTCTGGCTCGGCCGCGCCGACTTCGATCCCTCCGAGTTCCTCTCGCCGAAGGAGCGACGTCGTGTCGACAGGCTCGGCGTCTTCTCGGTCATCGCCGCACGGCAGGCGCTCGCGGACGGAGGGCTCGAGCTCTCCGACGACAACCGTGCGCGCATCGGCGTGATCATCGGTACGGGGGTCGGACCGATGGAGAGCATGGAGACGTTCTCCCAGCCCGTGTTCGAGGAGGGACCGGCGGCGGCGAACCCGGCCGTCTTCCCGAACACCGTGTACAACGCCGCGGGCGGCCAGGTGGCGATGAAGACAGGGGCCGTCGGCGTCGCGTCGACGGTCACGGCAGGACACGCGGCCGGGGCCCAGTCGATCTGCTACGCCTACGACCTCGCTCGAGCCGACCAGGCCGATGCGGTGATCGCGCTCGCGGCGGACACGCTGACCGAGACGGTGATCGACGCGTACCGCTCCCTCGGCGTGCTGGCGAGGAACACGCCGGGCTCACCGGAGGCAGGCGGTTTCGCGCTCGCCGAGGGCTGCGTGGGCCTGCTGCTCGAGCGGCTCTCGCAGGCGACGGCGCGCGGCGCCCGCGTCTACGGCGAGCTCCTGGGCTACGGCATAACCTCCGACGCGCTCGGTGTCGGCAAGATCGACCCGGAAGGGCGGGGAATCGAGCTGGCGATGCGCCTGGCGCTCGAACGCGCCGGTCTCGACCCCGGGGACGTCGGCGCGCTCTGGTCGACCGCGTCGGGACTCGAGCCTGCCGACGAGGCCGAGCGGCAGGCGATCGCGCGCGTCTTCGGCGCCGTGGAGGTACATGCGCCGAAGCTCGTGCTGGGCGAGCCGATGGGCGTTGGGCCGTCGCTCGCCGCCGCGCTCGCGCTCCAGGGCTGGCAGACGGACGGTGCCGATCCGAAGCCGGCGCTCGTCAACGGTCTCTCCCTCGGAGGCACGAACTTCTCCCTCGTGTTCGCGCCGTACAGGGTGACGAAGTGAAGTTCGTGCTGCTCTTCAGGGGCGGCGGTCCGCAGGACGATCCCGAGTCGAGCCCCAAGCGCTGGACGCGGTGGATCATCGACCTGACCCGCCGCGGGCTGGTCGACTCCGGCTCCCCGCTCGAGGAGCGAGGCACGATCGTCCGCGCGACCGAAACGAGCGACTATCTCGGCACGGACGACGACGTCGGCGGCTATCTCGTGATCGAAGCGGAATCGCTCGAGGAGGCAGCGGAGATCGCCCGCACCGCGCCGAACGTACACGTCGGCGGGGCAGTCGAGGTGCGGCCTCTCGCAAGCATGCCGGAAGAGTAGGGCCGCCTGCGACCAGGCCCCGGCCGCGGCCGCACGGACTCAGTCGACCGCGGTCGTGTGAGCGTCGAGGAACGCTTCCAGCCGCTTGGGCGAGTCCGCGGACGTCACGTCGGTCTCCATCCCGAGCGTCTGACGGACGAGCCCGCCGAGCACGCGTCCAGGGCCGAGCTCGAGGAAGGCGTCGGCACCTGCGGCGGCGAGGCTGTGCGCGCAGTCGACCCAGCGGACCGGGCTTGCGATCTGTGCGATCAGCGCCTCCCGCACGTCCACGGCGGCGCTGACGAGGCCGCCGGATGCGTTCGACGCCATCGGCACGCGCGGGTCGTCCCACGCGACGTCCGCCATCGCCTCCGCCATCTTCGCCTGCGCCGGGCGCATTAGCTCGCTGTGGAACGCGGCGCCGACCTGGAGCCGCACGACCTTGTCCGCCCCGGCCCCGGTCGCGAGCTCCATCAACCGCTCGACGCCGCCGACCTCGCCCGAGACGACGATCTGCGCCGGCGTGTTGAGGTTCGCCGGTGCGACGATGCCTGCATCGGAGGCCTGTTCGCACAACGCCTCCAGGCGCTCCTGGTCCAGGCCGATGACGGCGGCCATCGTGCCCGGCCGCTCGGTCTGGGCGTCGTTCATCAGCTTCCCGCGCAGCGCAACGAGGCGAATCCCGTCCTCGAACGAGACCGCCCCGGACGCCACCGCGGCCGTGTACTCGCCGAGGCTGTGACCTGCCACGAGATCGGGCTTGATCCCGAGCTCCGCTGCAGCATCCGCAATTGCAAGCGAGAGCGTGAAGAGCGCCGGCTGGGCGACATCCGTCCGCGTCAGCACGTCCTCGGGGCCTTCGAGGGCATATTCGGCGATCGGCATTCCGGTTGCCTCGGCAGCTCGTGCGAAGAAGCGCTCGAAGGTCTCCGGCCGGGCTTCTCGCAGGTCGGCGCCCATGCCCACCTTCTGCGAGCCCTGACCTGGGAAGAGGAACGCGAGCTTGCTCATTCTGCCTCCTTCGCGGCGGGCGGTTCGGCAGCGAGTATCCCATGCCCCCTCCGGGGACACAACGCCGTCAACGACCGACGATCGGCAGGAGCACATGGGAGCGGCGCGAGGCATCGTGGAAGACGGTCTGCCGGGCCGGCTGGAGATCGTCGGGCCCGTCGAGGCCGAGCGCACGACCGGTGTTCGGATTACGATCGAAGCGCGGGAACGAGCTGCTCGTGACGAGGAGCCGGATGCGGTGGCCGGGCGCAAAGACGTTCGCGGTCGCGATCAGGTCGATCGTGTACTCAGCCGGTACATCGGGTTGGACCGGCCGCGGCTCGTCGAACCCGTCGCGAAAGCTGCAGCGGAGGACTCCCTCAGCGAGGATGCGTGACGTGCCGTCGGGCCAGACGTCGCACAGCTTCGCGACGAAGTCCGTGTCGGCGGCCGTCGTGGCCGCGTGCAGGACGACCTGCAGCGGCCCCGTGACCTCGACGGGCCGGTCGAGCGTCGCCGACGTGTAGACGAGGACGTCGGCTCGCTCCTCGAGCCGCTTCTGGTCGAGCGGGCCGGCGTTCGCCTTCATGAGACGAGGCGGCAGCGAGGTCGGACCGCCGATCGTCGGTGCCGGATCGTTCGGATCATAGGTGTAGGAGTCGGGCTCCTCGTCGCCCGGCGGCTCCTGCGACAGGACCGCCCCCCGCCGGAGGTACCAGGGTGTCGAGCGTGCCCGGGCGAGGGGCCAGTCCTCTTCCACCCGCCAGCGGTTGTCCCCCATGACGAAGAGCTCGACGGCCGCCGGCTCGTCGTCGCCGTCGCGCTCGCGGAGATGCCGATCGAAGAAGAGCAGCTGCCGCTCCGTGAAGTCGAGGGCGTCCCGGGGCGCGAAGACATCGAACGAATGATCCGGAAATGGCCCGTAGGTCGTCCCATGCGCCCAGGGCCCGACGAGCAGCTGCTGGCCCGAACGGGCGAGCTCCGACCCGCCCGCGCGCCTCATCCGAGCGAAGTTCTCCAGGGTTCCTCCGAGGAAGACGTCGAACCAGCCGCCCACGTTCATCGCCGGCACCGCGATCCGCGGGTACCGGCGGTTGATCGCGAGCTCCTGCCAGTACCCATCGTCGACCGGATGGTCGAGCCAGTCGAAGTAGAACCGCGCCCACGTGGGATCGGGCAACGGGACGGAGCGCAACGGAAGGTGGCGGAAGAGCTTCTCTGCGCTCGCAGCGCCCCGCCGGTCGCTCATCATCCATGCCCAGTACAGGTTGAAGCCGAGCTGGAACGCGCCGCCCTGGTACACCCAGCCGCGGTAGAAGTCGCTGCCGGTGACGACGGGACAGATCGCGCGCAGGTGCGGCGGCTGTTCCGAGGCCGCCAGCCACTGACACGTCGCAGCGTACGAGCGGCCGACCATTCCGACCGCGCCGTCGCACCACGGCTGGGCTGCAACCCACTCCACCGAGTCGTAGCCGTCGGCGGGCTCTGCGACGAACGTGTAGAACTCGCCGCCCGATCCGTGCAGGCCGCGCACGTCCTGGCACACGAGCGCAAAGCCGGCCTCGACAGCCCGCTCCGGCTCGATGCCGGAAGCCGGGATGAGTCCGATGCTCCGGTCGTACGGCGTGCGCAGCAGCAGCGCCGGAACCGACGCGGTGCTTCGGGGTCGGTAGACATCCGCTCGGAGGACGACCCCGTCGCGCATGGCCACCTCGAGACCCTGCTCGACGATCATGGGCACCGGTTCCGGACCGGCTCAGGCCCCAAGGGCGGCGAGGAACTCCGGCAGGTCCCCGATCCCGCTGATCGCCTGCGCGGCGCCGATGCCGGAGTAGATGACCCGGAGGCTGCCCGACCCGGGTTCCGACCAGTGTCCCGCCAGAAACAGGCCCTCGATCGGCGTGCGCTGCCTCAGCCGCTTTCCGAGGCTCTGTGCCGGAGTCAGCTCCCAGCCGTACATGGCGCCGCCGCGGTTCCGTGTGTGGTGCTCGAGCGTCAGGGGACTGGCGCTGTCGACGAACGTGAGCGCGTCGCGGACGCCCGGGATCATCGTCTCCAGCTCGTCGAGCATCAGCTCCGTCCACCGCTCGCGGGCGGTCTGCCACGGTCTCCCGACGTCGTACGGCGCCAGTGAGGAGAGGACGATCAGGTGCTCGCCCGGCGGCGCGAGCGACGGGTCGTGGATGGTCGGGATCGCTGTCCACATCCCGCCGGGACGTCCGGCGAGCACGTCCTGGAAAGTCTGGTCGTGATCCCAGTGCCTGTAGAGGAACACCTCGTGCCCGAGGTCTCGCACGTCGAGCGTCGTCGCGGCGTAGACGAGGAAGGCCGAGATGCTCGGCGTCAGCCGGCGCAGCTGCCGGACGACGGCCGGCGGCAGCCCGTCCAGGCCGGCGAGGTGCTCGTACGTCCACGTGCCGTCGGCATTGGACACGACCGTCTCGGCGCCGACCGTCTGGCCGTTCTCGAGCGTGACGCCGGTGATCCGATTGCGGACGGTGTTGATCGCCGTCACGCTCGTCCCGTAGACGAGTTCGCCGTCGGCTTGCTCGATCGCCGCGACCAGGGCATCGGCAAGCCGCTGCAGGCTTCCGCGCGGGTAGAAGGGGCCGTCCTCGAGCGTCGCCACCAGCTGGCCGGCGTGGACCGAAAACGACGCACGCGAGGGCGGGACGCCGAGGTGCGGCCAGATGACGCCGCAGAGCGCCCGGCCCCGCTCGTCGTGCACGAACTCGTCGATCACCTCGGCGGCCGTCGCCATCCTGTACTTGAACGCGAGCGGGAACTGCTTGACGGCGTCGTCGAGGTCGCGCAGCCCGACGCGGATGCCGGCCGCACGCGACTCGTGCGTCAGATCGACACAGACCCGGACGAACTGCGCGAAGCCGTCCGGATCGTCTGTGTCCCTGGCGTTGGCCTCGATGAACTCCTCGACGCCGGTCGGATACGTCGATGCCAGGCCGGGGAAGCGAACGCCGTACTGGACCTCGCTTCGGACGAACTCGACCCGGTCGCGCACCCCCAGCGCGCGGAGGTAGGCGTCGAGGATCCCGCCCTCGTGCGCCTGCGCCGTCCAGTGGATAGCCGGGTCGAACGTATACTCGCCGCGCCTGAACGCATGCGCGTAGCCACCGGGCCCCTCGTGCTGCTCGACGACGAGGACGCCCTTCCCGAGCCGCGCGAGAGACGCGGCCGCCGACAGCCCGCCGAGACCTGCGCCGACGACGACCACGTCGTAGCTATCGTGGCGCGCGTCGGCAGGCATCGCCCCTCCGCTGATTGGTGCGGAACAAGTCGTGCATCAGGAAGCACCCTGGATGCCGGATGAGACGTCTGCTGAGATCGCCTGCGTGATGGAACCACCTCTAACACGCCCCGGCGTCCGACTCAAGCCCGCCGGCGTCGACTGCAGGGAACCTGCTTCCGCCGCCCCGCAGCCGTCGCAGTCTTGACAAGGCCCCGTCCCGCACGAAATAACTGCATCGTGGCACGGCAGGCAAAGAAACGTGCGCTCATCGTCGGGTCCGGCGTTGCCGGAGTCACAGCCGCGCATGCCCTGCTCCAGATCGACTGGGACGTGACCGTCTACGAGAAGGCGACGGACGTCCGGACGCTCTACGTCGGCTCGGGGATCCACCTGTGGAACAACACGATGCGCGCGGTCAAGATGCTCGGCCTCGAGGATCGCGTCGCCGCCATCAGCGGTCCGGGTGCCGTCGTCGAGCACATGAAGTTCTTCACCCCGAAGGGCAGGCTGCTCGCAGACGTCAAGACGGGCCAGTTCGGGCGAAAGATCGGGGGCGACTGCATCGGGGTCAATCGGGCCGAGCTGCTCCCGTCGCTCGCCGAAGCGCTCCCCGCCGGAGTGATACAGACGGGCAACGAGTTTGCCTCGTACGAGCAAGACGGCGAGGGCGTGACCCTCCGACTCGCGGACGGTCGCGAGGAGCGTGGCGACATCCTTGTGGGCGCCGACGGTCTCCACTCCTCCGTCCGGAGAGCGATTCTCGGCGGCCTCGGGCCGCCTCGCTATTCCGGGTACACGATCTGGCAGGGGATCATCACGAAGGCGAGCACGGAACTCGCCCCGCTCGGCGACTTTCCGCTCGTCTACGGGCCCGGGCTGCGGTTCTGCTACTACCGCGTCGACGACGATCGCCTCTACTGGTTCGCCGTCTCGAACGCCGCCGAGGGCGGCACGGACGGACCGGGCGTCAAGGAGAAGCTGAAGGAGACGTTCCGCGGTTGGATGCATCCCGTCGAGGCGATCATCGACGAAACTGCCGAAGAGGTCATCCACCGCCGGGACCTCTACGACCGCGACCCGATCAAGACCTGGGGGGACGGCCGCGTGACGCTGATCGGCGACGCCGCCCACCCGATGACGTTCGACATCGGGCAGGGCGCGGGACAGGGGATCGAGGACGCCGTCGTGCTCAAGCGCTGCCTGTCGCAGACGAACGACGTCGTCGCTGCTCTCCGGTCGTACGAGAAGCAACGCCAGCCACGCACCGCGCACATGCAGAAGCTCTCGCGCAACGTGGGCAGGTGGGGGCGTTGGAAGCACCCGCTGGCGGTTGCGGTACGCAACGTCGGCACGCGCCTGACGCTGGGCAACCCGGTTGCGGTCAGGCAGTTCGAGAAGGACCTCGCCTACGACTTCTGACACGGCGGAGGAGCCGCCCGGGGGCTCGCCGCCCCGGAAGTCGCAAAGGCGATCGACTCAGGCAGGTTGCGCGATCGCGTCGACCCAGAGGTTGTCGAGACCCTCCGTCCGCTCCTTCGCCTCCGCAAGGGTCATACCGGCCTCGCCGAACAGTTCGTCGCTCTCCCAGCGGCCGGGATCGAGCCCCACTGCGTAGGGGACGACTTTCGCGTCGTCGGGCGGGGCCGCCTCGCCCAGCGAGCGTGCCGCCTTGAAGAAGATGCTGACGGCCAGCGCCTCCATGAGCCGGACGTCGTCCGCGATCTTCGCCTTCAGGGCGTCGTCGTCGTACTCGTTCTGAAGGTCGAGATGCCGTCCGACCATGCCCGGGAAGCTCACGACCGCGACGTAGGCGTTCCGCCATTCCTGATCCTGCAGGGCGTGCCACTCGCGGAAGAGGCGCTCGAGGCGGCGATTGAGATCCCAGATGCGTTGGACGTCAGGCTGGACGGCGTCCATGAAGTCGAGATCGACGAGCTTGCGATTGAAGAAGAGGAGCCCCGTCGTCGACCAGTACATGATGTTGTTGGTCGTGATCTTCGCAGTCATCACGAGCGGGTTTCCCCAGAAGACGTACTGGTCCTCGTACACGGCGAGGTTCGCCTCGTACAGGCGGAGATAGAGGTCGTTGTGAGCCCGGGCCCGCTCGCCCACGTCCTCGCCGTCGAGGTCGCGTGTGACCAGGTCGGTGATGAAGCCGTTGGAGACGGCGATGAAGTCGGAGCCTGGTGAGTAGAAGGGATCGAGAAACGCGCCGGCCTCGCCCGTGACGCACCAGCGATCGGCGGAGAACACCTGTTTGCAGCCGTACGAGAACTTCTCGATCCTGAGGAAGTCCTCGATCTGGTCGCGACGGCCGTCGAGCTCCCGGCCGAGCTGCGGCTCGTGCGAGCGGATCCACTCGAGCGCACCGTCGAGTGTGTTGATCTCGTCCCAGGGATGGAGACGCGGGTCGGCGACGATGCCGATGGAGATGGGGCCCGAGGCGAGGGGTATGAGCCAGACCCAGTAGCCCTCGCCGCAAAGGTGGTTCGTGCTCATCTTGCGCAGACCCGGCGCGCTCATGCGCTCGTACCAGGCGGGGTTGTCCTCGACCCAGGACTCGATGTCGAGCCCTCCGGCGAGCCGGAACCAGGCGGCGTTGACCTCGTGGCCGTTGTCCTTCTCGAGACCGAGCTTGCGCTTCAGCAAGGCGGCGCGACCGCTCGCGTCGACGAGCCACCGGCCCTTCACGTCCGTGCGCTCCCCGCCGGGCCCCCCGCGCACGATGGTGGCCGTGTGCAGGTCGTTGCCGAGCTCGATGCCGTCCACGAATGCGCCCTGGACGAGATCGACGCCTGCCTCGAGGGCGCGCCGCGCTAGCTCGTTCTCGAACCGACCCCGGTCGAGCTGGTAGGAGGGAACGGGGGGAAAGCCGGGCACGCCGTACTCGACGCGCTGACTGATGTCGCGGTTGTCGCCCGCCGGGAAGAAGAAACGAAGTCCGCACTTGTGCAGCTGATCGCGATCCATGTGATCCTTCAGTCCGATCACTTCCGCGAAGTAGTTGGAGCTGACCTCGACCGTCGACTCGCCGACCTTGAAGGCGGCTTCGGGAGCGGGACCCGGGCGCTTTTCGGCGATGAAGACGCTCGTCTCGGGGCGCGCCCTCTTGAGCTGCAGGCCCAGCGTCAGCCCGTCGAGCCCTCCACCGAGGATGAGGACGTCGTACTTGTTTCGGATACCGCCCTCATGCGCCATCGATCGCTCCCGTGCGTCGCACCCCGGTAGAGACGAACCCGGTGCGCTAGCATCGACCGTCACCGTCCCGGTGTCAAGCCGAAGGCCGAACGCCGGTCGTTACCCGAGAGGGAGGGCAGGAGGGCTGGATTGGAGCAGGGTTTCGACCGCCGCCAGAAGCGGAAGGGGCCTCAGCCGGCCGGTGCGATTCCCGGCAGCACGCTGGAGATTGTGTCCGGACCGGCTGCGGGCCAGCGGCTTGCGCCGGACGCGGAGCTCCTGATCGGTCGCTCCGAGCAGGGGCCGGGAGCGCTGGGAGGAGACCCGGAGCTGTCGCGCCGACATGCCCTGCTGCGGCGGCTTCCCGACGGCGGTCTGCTCGTCGAGGACCTCGATTCGATGAACGGCACATGGGTCAACGGCACTCGAGTTCCCGCGCCGACCCTCCTCGCGCCAGGCGACGAAGTCGCGGTCGGAGCGTCGGTGCTGCGCGTCGCGGCCGCG
>CAWIJA010000004.1:0-938339 GCA_963836345.1 uncultured Actinomycetes bacterium
GAGCCGTCCCCCGCGCCAGCTCCTGATCGGCGGGGACCTGGTGGTCCGGGAGTCGACAGGTCCCGTACCGCGCTAGACGTCACGCATTTTCGTCGTAGGACCGGAGCACGGCGACCACTGAGGTAGGCCTTTCTGCTCGAAGACGTCAGACGCGTGCCGTGTCGCGCCGGTACGCGCGTCCGGCGAGCGCAGCCAGCACTGCCGACCACCCGCCCACGACCGCCCAGCCCGTCGCTCCCCACCCGCCGTCGCCGACCGCGACGTGGCTGGCCTGCACCAGCCAGTAGGAGGGCAAGCCGCGAGCGATGTCGTACAGAACCCCGTTCGTGATCGGGAACCAGGTGCCGCCGAGCAGGCCGAGCACCGCGACGGAGCCGCCGATCGCCGGGCCGATCGCGTCGATCGTCAGGAGGTGCCCGAACAGGATCGCCAGGGCGCCGAACGGGACGAGACCGACCAGGATCAGGGCGGTCATCGCGAACCAGTTGCCCGCCGAGAGCCGCACTCCGAGAATCGTCCCCGCGACGTACAGCATCGCCAGCGCGACACACGCCGTCAGGTATGCGGTGAGGAGCTTCGTCCTGAAGTACTCGCTCGGGGTGAGCGGCGTCAGCCGAAGCTGCCGGTTCCACCCGGCCGACCGCTCGCCCGCGATCCGTCCGCCGACGGAGAGCATCGCGTTCATCGACCCGAACGCGGCCAGCCCCGCCATGTAGTAGAGCGGCGCCGACAGGCCGCTCCCGCCCAGGTTGTGCTCGCTCTTGTTGGGCCCGGCGATCAGGAAGTAGAGAACCAGCGGGAAGCCGAAGGTAAAGACGAAGAGCCGCCGGTTCCTGAACGTACGCCGGAGCTCGTAGCGCAGGTAGGCCGTCCTGTTCACCGATCCTCCTCACGGTCCTCGTCCTGGCCACCCGTCAGCTGGAGGAAGGCCTGCTCGAGCCCGGCGCCGCTGATCTCGAGGTCGCGCGCCTCGGGATACGCCGCCAGCAGCGCCCTGACCGCCGAGTCGGAGTCGGAGCAGTTGAGGACGATCGCCTCGCCGCGGCGCTCGGCGTGGCTGACGCCGGGGAGCCGTCCGAGCTCGTTCGCGTCGACATCGGGCAAGGTCGCCTTGATCGTGCGCGAGCCGACCATTGCCTTGATCTCCGTGGTCGGCCCGTCGGCGACGACTGCGCCGCGGGCCATCAGGACCGCCCGGTCGGCATACGTGTCCGCCTCCTCGAGGTAGTGCGTCGCGAACAGGACGGTCTTGCCGCGGGAGGCGAACTCGCGCATCGTCATCCAGAACAGATGACGGCTCTCCACGTCCATTCCGACCGTCGGCTCGTCGAGCACGAGCAGATCCGGATCTCCCACCAGGGCGATCGCAAACCGGGCGCGCTGGGTCTGCCCACCCGAGAGCTTCTGCGTCAGCTGGCCTCCGATGTCCTCGATCCCCGTCAGCTCGAGCACCGCGTCGACGTCGAGCGCGTTCGGATAGAGGGCGGCCATCATCGAGACCAGCTCTCGCACGGTCAGGTCGCGGATCAGCGAGCCGGTCTGGAGCATCGCCCCGACGCGGCCCGCGTCGATCAGGCGAGCCGGCTCACCGCCGAAGACCGACACGCTCCCTCCGTCGGGTCGCGCAAGCCCGAGCAGCATGTCGATCGTCGTCGACTTGCCGGCACCGTTGGGGCCGAGGAGGGCAACGGTCTCGCCGGGCGCGACCGAGACGTCGATCCCGCGAACCGCTCGCACCACCCGCTGGCCGGTGCGGTACGTCTTCACGAGCCCGCGCAACTCGATTCCGGAAGCCGCGCTCATCCCGCCACTTTGCCAACGCCCGCACCGTCGAGGCAGGGGGAACCGACGGCTAGATCAGCTCGAGCTCGCGACCGACCTTCTCGAACGCCGCCAGCGCACGGTCCACGTGCTCCGGCTCGATCGCAGCGGACATCTGCACCCGCACGCGCGCCGTTCCTTCCGGAACGACCGGGAAGCCGAACCCGGTGACGAACACGCCCTCCTCGAGCAGTCGCTCGCTGAAACGGATCGCGAACGCGGTCTCGCCGACGATGATCGGGACGATCGCCGCCTCGCCGTCGAGCGGGTTGAAGCCGAGCGCGCGCAGCCGGTCGCGAAACGCCCGAGTCGACTCGCGAAGCTTCGAGACGAGCTGTGGCTCGCGACGCAGGACGCGCACGGCTTCGAGCGCGCTGCACGCGACGGTCGGCGGCAGCGCGTTCGAGAACAGCTGCGGGCGCGAGCGCTGGGCGAGGATGTCGCAGACCTCTTCGCTGGAGGCGACGAATCCTCCGGCAGCCCCGCCGAGCGCCTTGCCGAGCGTGCTCGTGATCACATCGACCTCGCCGAGGAGGCCGTAGTGCTCGGCGACGCCGCGGCCGGTCTCGCCCATCACCCCGGTGCCGTGGGAGTCGTCGACGAGCACGATCGCGTCGTGTCCGTGCGCGAGCTCGACGATGTCGGGGAGCCTCGCGAGGTCGCCTTCCATGCTGAAGACGCCGTCCGTGATGACAAGCGCGCGCTGGCCCGGCTCGAGCGAGTCGAGCTGAGCGCGGAGGTCGTCCATGTCCGAGTGCCTGTAGACCGCCTTGCGGGCCGGCCGCGCGAGCCGGACGGCGTCGATGATGCTCGCGTGGTTGAGCTCGTCCGAGAGGATCACGGTCGAGTCGTCGGTCAGGCTCGGGATCGCGGCCTCGTTCGCATTCCAGCAGGAGACGTATGTGAGCGCGGCCTCGGTGCCGACGAAGTCTGCGAGCTCGCGCTCCAGCTCGAGGTGGGGCTCGAAGGTGCCGCAGATGAACCGCACCGACGCGGTGCCGGCCCCGTAGCGGCGCAGGCCCTCGATCCCGGCCTCGACCACCTCGGAGCGGGCGGCGAGCCCGAGGTAGTTGTTCGAGGAGAGGACGAGCACCTCGCCGCGACCGGCCATCTCGACCACCGGCCCCTGCGGCGAGCAGAGCGTGTTGAAGCGCTTGTAGGTGCCTGCCTCGCGTAGCGCGTCGAGCTCGGCGCCGAGCCGCTCGTCGAGAATGCTCATCGATGCGCCCACGGTCGCGGGCCGGTCGTCACTGCGGCCGGCTCGCGCGCGGCAGGCTCCACCACCGGCGCCGGAGCAGGCCGGCCGCCCGGGTAGACGACGATCTTGCAGGCCTCGCCGGCGGCGAGCTTCGCGAAGGCCTGGTCGAAGTCTTCCAGCTCGATCTCGTCGGTGATCAGCGGGCGCAGGTCGACGACGCCGCTCTCGAGCAGCCAGCGGGTCTTGTACCAGGTCGCGAAGATCCGGCGGCCGTTGACCGCGAGGACGTCGAGGTTCTTGAAGATCAGCGACTCCGCGACGTCGATCTCGACCGGACGGGACGGGATCCCGAACAGGAGCACGCGGCCGCCGTTCCGAGCGATCCGGAACGCATCCGCGATCGCCCGGGCGGAGCCCGACATCTCGAAGACGACGTCGAAGCCGTAGCCCTCGTTCTTCTCCCGGAACCACGCCGCGGTGTCCTCCGTCTCGTCGACGTTCACCGTCGCGTGCGCACCCATCGCCTCCGCCAGCCCGAGGCGGAACGACGTGCGATCGGCGGCGAGCACCGCCGCGGCGCCCGAGGCCCGAGCGATACCGATCGTGAAGAGGCCGATCGGCCCGCACCCGAGCACTGCGACCGTCCGGCCCGCCAGGTCCTGCTCGCTGGTGGCGAACACGGCGTTGCCGAACGGCTCCTGGAGCGTCGCGATCTCGGGAGGGAGCTTCGTGCGGTCGTTCTGCCAGATCACGCTCTCCGGAACGACGATGAACCGGGCGAATGCACCGTCCCGGTCGACGCCGAGGATCCGGGTCTGCTCGCACATGTGCGCCTGCCCGGTCCTGCACTGGAAGCACATCCCGCACGTGATGTGGCTCTCGGCGGAGACGTAGTCGCCGACCTGCGCTTGGGCGACGTCGTCGCCGACCGCGACGACGCTGCCCGCGAACTCGTGACCGAGCGTGAGCGGCGGGTGGATCCGCTGCTGCGACCACTCGTCCCAGCCGTAGATGTGCAGGTCGGTGCCGCAGACGCTCGCCGCCTCGACCTCGACGAGGACCTCCGCCGGCCCCGGACTCGGGACGGGTACCTCCTCGAGGCGCAGGCCCTGCTCGGGCGCAGCCTTCCTCAGCGCGAGCATGCTCTCCGCCACGGCGGGAATCATGCCCGCCGGAGCGGCACGGCGCGATCGGTGCCCGCCCCCATCGGCCTTACGGGTTCTTGCGGATGTCGTTGGAGTCGCCGGGCGCCAGCCTGATGCCATGGCGATTCACTTCGAAGGGTTGAGAAGCGCAGTGAACGTGAAAGCCCACGCCCCCTGCCCGATGTGCGGCCACGACGGCTGGGCGGGCGGCGACCGGCTGACCGAGATCAGCACGCTCGGCGAGCCCGTGATCGAGGCGCTCCCGTTCGTCTGCACGAACTGCGGGTTCGTTCGGTTCCATGCGATTCAGCCGCTCGAGACCCTCGACGACTGACATGCCTCCGAGCACCGCCGCGGCCGGACGTCCTCCCAGGCCCCTGCTCCACGGCCGCAACGCCCTCTTCCTCGCCGTCGGCCTCGTCGCCGGCCTGCTCGCGATCGGCCTCGTGATCGCCAGCCAGGTCGGGTCGGGCGGCGACAAGGCTCCCGCCCCGGTCACGAAGGCCGCCGGCGCGGCGGAGACCGCCGCGCTCTTCCGAGGCATCCCCCAGTCGGGCAACGTGCTCGGGAAGCCAGGCGCGCCCGTGACGCTGATCGAGTTCGCGGACCTCCAGTGCCCGTACTGCGCGGTGTACGCGACCGACGTCCTCCCGACGGTCGTTCGCGAGTACGTCCGCACCGGAAAGGTCAAGCTCGAGTTCCGCGGGATGGCGTTCGTCGGCGCGGACTCCAGGACCGCGCTCGAGGCCGTGGTCGCAGCAAGCCTCCAGAATCGCATGTGGCAGGTGCTCGACCTGCTCTACCGCAACCAGGGAGGGGAGAACTCCGGCTGGGTCAGCGAGGACCTGCTCCGGTCGGTCGGAAGCTCCGTGCCCGGCCTCCAGGGGCAGAAGATGCTCGACGACCGCACGACGGCCGCGGTCGCGAACCGCATCGCCGAGGACGAGAGCATGGCGGCGGCGGCCGGGGTCAACTCGACGCCGACGTTCCTCGTCCGCCGGAGCGCGACATCCCTCGAGCCGCTCCAGGTCTCCGCACTCGAGCCCTCCGCGTTCCGCTCGGCCCTGGATGCGCTGCTGAAGAGCTCCTAACGCGATGGGCGCTCGTCCTCGGGGCGCGATGGGTGAGTGCGATGCAAGGACGCAGGGAGTCTCCATAGCTGAAGCTATGGAGACGACTGAGGACGAAGCAGCGCGCCACCCAGCGCGGCCCGAGGACACAGCTGTTCATCGCGTTAGGAGCTCCGAGTGAGCGACCGCTCGCTGCGAGCGGCGATCGCTGCGCTCGCACTCGCGGGCGTCGCCGTTACCGCATACCTCGTCTACTCCCGCTACACCGGCACGCGGCTCGCCTGCGCGACGGGCGGCTGCGAGACCGTCCAGCACTCGAAGTACGCGAAGGCAGCCGGCATTCCGGTCGCCGTGCTCGGGCTCGTCGGGTACCTGGCAATCTTCGGCACCGCTCTTTCGGCGCGCATCGAGGCCGCGGCGCTCGGCGCGGCGATCTGCCTTGCGGGCCTCGCGTTCGGCGTGTACCTGATCGTGATCCAGGTCGCCGTGATCGACGCGATCTGCCAGTGGTGCCTCGTCAGCGACGGCATCCTCGCCGTGCTGGCGGTCGCGACGGCCGAGCGGCTGCGAAGAGCGGCTACGCCGCCGCAGCCACAACCTGCGGGCTGACCTCGGCCAGCAGCGCCTGAATCAGAGCGGCGAGCCGCGGCCGCAGCTCGTCGTCCACGAGCCGATCTCGTTCCGCCAGCCGACGATGGGCATGTGGCAACGCCACCTCGTCGCCGACGATGCGGGCGCCGGCCCGCGCGAGGACTTTGCGCAGCTCGGCCTGTGCCCACACCGCGCCGAATGCACCGGTGCTGGTCCCGATCACCGCAACCGGCTTGCCGAAGAGAGCGCCGGCACCAACGGGGCGAGACGCCCAGTCGACGGCGTTCTTCAACTGCCCCGGGACGGAGCCGTTGTACTCGGGCGTGGCGATCAAGATCGCGTCCGCACCGGAGATCGCATCGCGCAGGCGGGTGACCTCGACCGCTGCAACGTCACGGTCGTCGTCCTCGTCGTACGGCGGCACTGCTTTCAGACCGTTGAAGAGCTCGAGCTCGACCCCGGCCGGCAGGAGCTCCGCCGCCTCCAGGAGGAGGCGGCGGTTGTACGAGTCCCGGCGCAGGCTGCCGCTGATGCCGAGAACGCGCATCGTCATTCGGCCTTCGCGAGCTCGAGGTCTGCGGTCAGCCGAACTTCGTTGTCGAGGATGTCGCCTCCGCCGGGAAGCTCCATGTTCCAGGTCATCCCGAAGTCGGTCCGGTCGATCACCGTCTCGAGCGAGAGGCCGAGCTTCTCGCCCGCTGGACCGGCGACCGGTCCGGCGAGCGCGCCCGACAGCCGCACAGGTCGCCGGGTGCCGCGAATCTCGAGCTCGCCGTCGACGATGAGACGCTCGCCGTCGCGCGTCAGCGAGCTCGAGGAGAACGTGACCCGAGGGAACCGCTGTGCGTCGAAGAAGTCCGGAGAGAGCAGGTGCCCCCCGAGCGTCTCGTCATCGACCGTGATGCTTGCCACGTCGGCGGAGCCGCGCAGCGTCCCGTCGACCAGCTCGGCGTCGAAATCGACCAGCCCGCCCCTGAAGAGCGAGACCCCGCTGTGCCTAACCGCGAAGCCGAGGCTCGAGTGGAGCTTGTCCAGCGTCCACGTGCCGGTCGGGACGGTGCTCTCGGTCTGAGTGATCGTGCTCATCGTGTCCTCCTGGTGCGATAGAATTAATTGCGTCCGCAAGCAAATGTAGCAGAGATACGTGAGCAATCAAGTATTGACCACTCAAGCTTCTCCTACCGTGACGGCGTGGTCGCGGTTGCTGAGAGCGCATGCCACGGTTACGCGCGAACTCTCGGCGCGTCTCGTCGCCGACCACGGCCTGACGATCAACGACTACGAGGCACTGCTCCATCTGTCCCATGCCGAAGACGGAGCGATGCGCCGCGTCGATCTCGCAGAACGGCTCATGCTCACCCCCTCCGGTGTCACGCGCCTGCTCGACGGCCTCGAGCGCGACGGCTGGGTGACCAAGGGCGCGTGCGAGAGCGACGCCCGCGTCACGTACGCCGTGCTCACCGACGAGGGGCGCGAGCGCCTCGAGGTCGCATCCCGGTCGCACCTCGGCCAGGTTCGCTCGGTGTTCGAGGAACGGCTCTCGGAAGACGAGCTCGCGACGCTCGCCGAGCTGCTCGGCCGTCTCCCGGGTGGAGCCGGCGACGGCGAGAGCTGCAGCCCGGGCTGAGAGCTCGTTTCTAGGGACGACGCGCTCGCACGAGCGCGTCGATCGCCTCGTGCTCGCCGTCCTCCGCCTGGACCGGCCGCAGGACGCGCTCGGCCTTCTCGATCTCGAGCCCGGGAAGCTCCGCGACGACGTCCTCGGGCGTGAAGAGCACGAGCGGGTCCTCGGGGCCGCCCCAGCCGCCGTTCAGGTTCTGAAGATCGTGACCGACCACGAGCAGCGTTCCGCCCGAGGCGATCGCGCCCGCCGCGTGGGCGAGCACGAGTCGGCGCTCGGCGGCCGGCAGCTGGAGGTAGAGGACGGCGACGAGGTCGAACGACTCCGCCGCCTCCCACTCGCGCAGGTCGCTGTGCACCCAGCGCACTTCGACGCCGCGATCGGCCGCCAGCTCACGTGCGTTCGCCAGCGCGACAGCCGAGAAGTCGACGCCGGTCACCGCCCATCCGCGAGACGCGAGCCAGACCGCATTCCGCCCGGCTCCGCACGCCAGATCGAGCGCGTGCCCCGGAGCGAGCCCTTCGACCTCGGCAACGAGGAAGCGATTCGGCTCGGCCCCGAAGAGAAGCCCCGCCTCGGCGTGCTTGCGGTCCCAGTCCTTCCGTTCCATCCTGCGGATTCTGATGCAACTTGGCTTCCCCATCGCGGCAGCTGGGGGTCGTCTACGCTTAGGCCGATCGCCTGATGACCGCGCCTAGTCAGATTTCGCCACGCGGCGGGAACGCCGAGTCGGGTACAACCGGACAAACGACGGCCTCATTCGCCGTCGTGGGTCGCTTAGCTACCGGCTCGCTCGAGCGTTTCGTCCGCCTCCTTCGGAATGCACTCGGGCGAGCCGGACTTTCTGAGACAGACGACGCCAACGCCGCCGACCTCGTGATCAACGTCGTCGATGCGGACGACGCGAAGCCGTTCCGCCGCCGCTCGCGCGGGACGTTCGTCGTCGGGCTGTACGAGCGCGAGAGCCATTCGCTCCCCGAGGACTACCCGATGCTCGTCCGCGCGCTCGCGAACATCTCACTCTGCTACGTGCCCGGCGACGGCGCATGGTTCACGACGATGGAGCGTGGTCACTACGGCGATTCGGCCGAGCACGGCGAGGAGGCGCTCGCCGACGCGGTCGTCCAGCGGCTGCTCCCGCTCGCGCGCTCCCGGCTGGTGATCGACAACGAGTTCCTCACCGACCTCGAGCCGGAGCTCTGGAAAGGCGACGACGTCACCGAGGAGATCATCGCCGCCGGTGCCCGGCTCGGCGATCTCGACCTGTTGCCCTCTCCATTTCCGATCGAGGATCTGCTGAACGAACGGGAGCTCCGCCACGTGAAGCGCCTGTACGGGATCGGCGGCCTCTCCTACGGCAACCTCTCGCAGCGCAAGGACGAGCGCCGCTTCTGGATGAGCGCGAGCGGCGTGGACAAGTCCAAGCTCGAGACGCCCGGTCGGGACATTCTGCTCGTCTCCAACTACGACCAGCAGAACGGCAGGATCGTCCTCAGCGTCCCGCCCGAGGTCGAGCCGCGACGCGTCTCAGTCGACGCGATCGAGCACTGGATGATCTACCAGGCCCATCCAGGGGTCGGCGCGATCCTCCACGTCCACGCCTGGATGGAGGACATCAAGGCGACGGACGTCAACTACCCGTGCGGCACCGAGGAGCTCGCAGCCAGCGTCGCCGAGCTGCTCGCCGCCGAGCCGAACCCGAACGAGGCCGTCATCGGCCTGCGCAACCACGGCATCACCGTCACCGGGCCGAGCCTGATGGCGATCCTCGACCGGATCGAGCCGAGGATCCTGCGTCAGGTTCCCATGATGTAAATCGCCTATCCGGGTTTTCCCGAAGGGCGGGATCGGGACAACCCCGACGACCCCTTCGAGCGGCCGGAGCATGCTTCCTGCGATGGCCACGGAGTTCCGCTCGGGCGATGCGCTGTTCACCTTCGACTGCGATCTGAACGTGGTCAGCTGGAACCGCGCCGCGGAAGAGCTGACGGGGATCTCGTCGACCGACGCGATCGGCAAGCAGTGCTGGGAGGTCGTCGGCGGAGTCGACGAACGCGGATCGCTGGTCTGTCACGCCGGTTGCTCGGGTGCCCGGCTCGCCGGCCAGGGCTGGCCCGTCCGCTGCCAACGACTGCTCGTGAAGACGGGCAGCGGGCTGAAGAAAGCGGTCTGGCTCTCGACGATCGCCGTCCGGGACGGTGACGACCCGGTCTACATGCACCTGATGCGGAACGGCCCAGAGCCGTCCGTCGACGACGAGGAAGAGCCGGCGAAGCCGCGCGGCCCGGAGCCGAAGCTGACCGACCGCCAGCTGGAGGTGCTCGAGCTGATGCGCGACGGCCTGTCGGCGAAGTCGATCTCCCGGCGGCTGAGGATCGCCGAGCCCACCGTGCGGAACCACATCCGGGCGATCCTCCTCGAGCTCGGCTGCCACTCCCAGCTGGAGGCGCTTGCGAAGGCGCGCCGCTGGGGCCTGATCCTCTAGGTCACCCCTCGAAGCTCCCTGGGAGCGAAACCGAGCGCGACGATCAGTCGCGCAGCGGCACGAGCCGCGCACCCGTCGCCTTGAACGACGCGACGACGATCTGGCCCCGCTCGAGGCCGAGCCGCTCCGCCGACGCCGCCGTCACCTCGCCGACGAGGGGACCGACGCGCACCCGGACGCGATTACCGATCGTGACCACCGAGGAGATCGGCGCGCTGACGTGGTTGAGCGCCGAGTCCGCGGCCGCGGCGTGGGCGATCGACACCTCCCACGGATAGACGACGACGCCGACCCGGCCTTCCGCCTGGTCGGTCGAGAAGGCGACGGCGCCGCCGTCGAGGACGACCTCGGTCAGCCCCTCCCGCGTCGGTCGCGCGAAGCCGTGCAGGAGGTTCGCCCCGGTGAAGCTCGCGACGAACGCGTCGCTCGGAGCAGCGATCAGCTCGTCCGGCGTGCCGACCTGGAGAACGCGTCCGTCGGCGATGACGCCGACCCGATCGGCCAGCGCGGCGGCGTCCTCGAAGTCGTGGGTGACGAGCAGCGTCGGCAGCGCCAGCTCCCGGAGGACCTCCTGCAGCTCGGCGCGCACACTGCCACGCGTGTGAGCGTCCAGCGCCGCCATCGGCTCGTCGAGGAGCAGCACCGCCGGGTCGCGCGCGAGCGCCCGGGCGAGGGCAACTCGCTGCTGCTCACCTCCGGAGAGCTCGCCTGGACGCGCCTTCGCGAGGTGGGCGATGCCGAAGCGCTCGAGCAGCCCGGTCACGCGCGACCGGCCGCCGAACGCGACGTTGCGCTCGACCGACAGATGGGGGAAGAGGGCGTACTCCTGGAAGACGAGCCCGACGCGCCGGCGCTCGGGCGGCAGGTCGATTCCCCGGTCCGAGTCGAACAACGTCTCGTCCCCGAGCGAGATCCGCCCGCGACGTGGCCTCAGCAACCCCGCGATCGCGCGCAGCACGGTCGTCTTCCCGGCGCCGGACGGGCCGACGAGCGCAAGCGTCTCCTGCCCGACTCCGAGCGCTAGCGCAAGCTCGAAGGCGCGAAGAGGGCAGTCGACGTCGACGTCGAGCCGCGCCACAGAGGGACCACCTTGATCGAGAGCAGAACCGCCGCGCTGACGAGCACGAGCAGGCCGCCCATTGCGAGAGCCTGCGAGAAGTCGACGTCGAACTGCGCGTAGATCGCGAGCGAGAGCGTCTGGGTCACGCCCTGCAGGCTGCCGGCGAACATGATCGTCGCGCCGAACTCGCCGATCCCGCGAGCGAGCGAGAGCGCCGCCCCCGCGGCGAGACCGCCGGACGCAAGCGGCAGAGCCACGCGGGCGAAGGTTCGCCCCGGGCCGGCTCCGAGCGTCCGCGCGGCCGCCAGCATGGTCGGATCGACAGCTTCGAAGGCGGAGATCGCCTGACGGAGGTAGAAGGGCCCGGCGACGAAGAGGATGGCGAGCACGACTGCGGCCTGGGTCAGACCGACACGAATCCCCAGCGCGTCGAGCGTCCCGCCGAGGAGGCCGAGCCGGCCGAACGCGGCCAGCAGCCCGATCCCGGCCACTGCGGGCGGGAGGACGAGCGGAAGCTCGCACAGCGTGACCACCAGCGCCCGGCCCGGAAAGTGCCGCGTCGCGACCAGGTACGCCGCCGGCGTCCCGACCAGAAGCGTCAGCGCGAACGCGATCCCATTCGTCTTCGCCGTCACCACGAGCGCGTCGAGCACGATCCGGTCGTCGAGCCGTCCTGCCAGATCGCCGGGCGAGACGCGCAGGAAGATCGCGAGCACCGGCAGGAGGAGGAAGCCGAGCGCGACCACCAGCGCCACGACAGTCGCGACGGTGAACGCCGCTCGCCTCATGGCAGAAGGAAGCCCGCGGCCGCGAGCTGGCCGCGGCCGACCTCGCCGAGCATCCGCGTGACGAAGGCGCGCGCGGCTGCGCGATGACCGGTCGCCCTGACAACCGCGATCTCGTAGCGAACCGACGGCTGGCCGCGCCCAGGAACGGCGATCGTTCGGACCTTGCCAGCGACGGGCTTCACGTCGGTGACGTAAACGAGGCCCGCGTCCGCCTCCCCCAGGGCGACCTTTCCGACGATGCCCTTGACGTCCTGCTCCTCGCTGACGACGTTTCGCAGCGCCGCGTTCAATCCGAGCCGCGCCAAGACCTGCCGCGCGTACTTCCCGATCGGAACCGAGGCGGCGGCCAGGACGAGGCGGACGCCCGGTCGCTTCAGATCGGCCACGGAGCGAAGGTGCGCGGGGTTCGAGGCGGGCACGATCAGGACGAGCCGGTTGAGCGCGAAGGTTCGGGGCCGCTCGACCAGGCCGCGGCGGAAGAGCTCCTGGGTGTACTTGGGACTCGCGGACGCGAAGACGTCGGCCGGGGCGCCCTGCTCGATCTGCAGGGCGAGCCGATCGGAGCCGGCGAAGCTGTACCGTGGACGCGAGTCGACCCGCGGGAAGGCCTGGGTCAGGGAGGCGGCCGCGAAGACGGTGATCCTTGCCGTGCCGGCTGACGCCGGCACAGCTAGTGCGGCGGCCAGAGCAGCGAGGAGGGGGGCCACGCTCCTCACAGCTCGACCATCACGGACGTCGCCTTGACGACGGCCGCCGCGCTCATCCCGCGCTTCAGCCCGAGCTCCTCCGCCGCGTCCCGCGTGATGATCGCGACCACACGGGCCGGCTCGGTCACGTCGATCTCCACCTGCGCGAGCAGCCCCTCGACGGTGACATCACGCACGACCCCCCGGAAGTGGTTGCGTGCGCTCATCCGGTCGGGATCGCCGCCCTTCAACCGCCGGATCTCGGACGCGGGAACGATCCGCCGGTTGGCGGCGTCGCGCTCGGTGCGAATGCGGCCGCTGCGATCCCAGCGGCGCAGCGTGTCGAGGCTGACGCCGAGCGCCCGCGCCGCCTCCGCCGCGCTATAGGTCTTCCTAGGCATTACCTATGCGATTCTACACAGCTCTCCGCAGGGCTTGCCTGCCTGCGCAGGCCCGCTCGTTTACACTGCGGCCAGTACCGGGGTGCCCGTCCAGCGGGCTGAGATCACACCCGTCGAACCTGATCCGGCTAGTACCGGCGAAGGGAGGCGCGAGATGAGCAAAGAGACACCGTCCTGGGGCATCGAGCCCGTTCCGGAACGCCTCCGCGTCCTCGGCGGCTTCGACACGACGCTCCTCTGGCTGAACCTGGGGGTCTCCCTGCTCGTCCTCGTCCTGCCGGCGTACTTCGACCTCTCGCTCGGCAGGGCACTGCTGGCGACGCTCGTCGGAGGCCTGATCGGCAACGCGATCCTGGCGACGGCGGGAATGATCGGCGCCGACGGCCGGGTGCCGACGATGGTCCTCCAGCGTGCCCCGCTCGGACATCGCGGCTCGTACCTGGCGACCGTCCTCAACGTCGCGCAGTGTCTCGGCTGGGCCGTCTTCGAGCTGATCGTGATTGCGAAGGCGGCCTCGCTCCTCTCCGACAAGTTCCTCGGCTTCCGGGCGACGTGGGTCTGGACCGTCCTGTTCGGCGTCCTCGCCACCGTCCTCGCGCTCGCCGGCCCGATCAGCTTCGTCCGCCGCTACATCCGCAAGGTCGCGATCTGGGCAGTCGTCGCCTCGATCGGCTACCTGACGTGGTGGATCCTGGACGGCGCGGGAGGCCACCACGTCTGGTCGAGCAGGGGCCACCACGGCTCCTTCTGGGCTGCGGTCGACATCGTCATCGCCGTGACCGTCTCCTGGGCACCGCTCGTCGCCGACTACACCCGCTTCGCGCGCAGCCGCCGCGGAGCCTTCTGGGGCGTCGGCATCGGCTACCTGCTTCCCACCTTCTTCCAGTTCGGATTCGGCTCCGTGCTCGTGCTCTCGCGGGGAGTCGACCCGAATCACCCCGAGCTGATCCTTACCGCGATCGCCGGCGGCGGGCTCGCTGCCGCGCTCGCCCTCCTTGCCCTGACCGTCGACGAGACCGACGAGGCGTTCGCGAACGTGTACTCGGCGGCCATCTCGGCCCAGAACGTGGCGACGCGCGTTCCTCAGCGGCTGCTGATCGCGGGCGTCGCGGCGGTGTCGACCGTCGGCGCACTCGTCATCGACCTGCGCCAGTACCAGCCCTTCCTCTACCTGCTCGGCTCGTTCTTCGTGCCGCTCGTCGGGGTCCTGCTCGCAGACTGGCTGCTCTCCGGCGGCAGGTACACGAGCGACCGCTTCTTCGCCGCGCCTGCCCTCCGCCCGGCTCAGATCGGCGCCTGGTTGGTGGGCTTCGGCCTATACCAGTGGCTGCTGCCGCAGGGTCCGTCGTGGTGGCTCGACCTGATCCACCACGACACACCGCCGGTCGACTTCATGGCGTCGGTCCCGAGCTTCGCGGCGGCGTTCGGCCTCTCGGCGCTCGCCGGACTGCTCACCCGCCGCCCGCGCGCCGCTTTCGCGCGGACCTAGAGGTCCATACGATTCCGCCATGGGCGGCGGGACGGGACGGCGAATCCTCATTGCCGGAGGGGCGCTGGTCCTCTTGCTCGGAGCGCTCGGCCTGGCAACCCGGGCCCACACGCCGACCGGCGGCGGCGGAACCCATGCCGTCGACGGAGATCTCCTGCTCGAGTACATGCTGGTTCTGGCGGCCGCGCTGGCGGCCGTCGTCGGACCGGTCGCGATCTGGATGTTCGTCGCGGGCCGAGACGAGCGCGAGACCCCCGCCCCGGGACAGCGGAACTGGATAAGCGGCGTCCTGATCGGCATGGTCGGTCTCGCGATCGTCGCCGCGGTCCTGCTGCGCAGCGACTTCTTCAAGCACCACCGATCCGGGCAAAGCTCGGCGGCGGCGGCGCTCGTCGCCCCCGTGAGAAAGGCCGCTCCCACGCGCGCGATCCGCTTCGACTGGGTGCCGGTGATCGTCGTCTCGTCCCTGGCCGTCGCCGGGCTCACGGCGGTCGCCCTCGCGTTCGTTCGTCGTCGAGAGCCGGCCGCGCCCGCAGACCCGGCGGCAGCTCTCGCGCTCGCGATCGAGCGGACGCTCGACGACCTTCGCGCCGAGCCCGATCCGCGCCGGGCGGTGATCGCCGCCTACGCGCAGATGGAGGGAGCGCTCGGGCGCGCGAGACTTCCCCGCCGGGCGCCCGAGGCCCCCCGGGAATACCTGGAACGGGTCCTCCCGGAGGTCGGAGCCGGGGCGGCGTCGGTCGAGCGCCTGACCGGCCTCTTCGAGCGGGCGAAGTTCAGCCCGCACACGATCGACGCGGCGATGAAGGAAGACGCAATCGCGGCGCTCGAGCACCTCCGGGACGACTTGCGGAGCGACGGCTGACCCGCGTCCGGAACGTCCTCGGTCCCGGTGCAGCGGCGACGATCGGCCTCGGCATCGCGCTCTTCCTGCGACCAGGCGACCGCGCGCTCGCGGTGGACGTGTGGCTGCTCGCGATGGGCGCGCTCGTCCTCCTCAACGCGATCTCGTGGACGATCGGATCGCTGCCCGCGGAGAAGCCGACGGCGCTCGATCGGAGGTCGGCTTCGCGGCCGGCCGACGCGCGCCCGGGCGAGCTCGCCAAGCTCGAGCGGGAGGTGGAGCTCTCCACGCAGACGGCCTTCGACGCGCACTACCGCCTGCGCCCGACCATCCGTCGCATCGCCGCGTCGCGTCTCCGTGCTCGCGGGATCGATCTCGACTCGGGGAGCGGCGCAGCCGAGGGGCTGCTCGGTCCCGTGGCCTGGGAGCTGGCCAGGCCCGACCGGCAGCGCCCGCGACGCCACGACGCCCCCGGCCGGAGCCAGGCCGAGATCGAGGAAGCCGTCGAAGCACTGGAGGCGTTGTGATGCGTCCCGAGGAGGTGGCCGAGCTCTCGAACCGCCTCCTCGACGAGGTCGAGCGTGCCGTGGTCGGGAAGCGTGAAGCGCTCGAGCTCGTCCTGCTCGGCCTGCTCGCCGAGGGCCACGTGCTGATCGAGGACTATCCGGGGCTCGCCAAGACGCTGATCGCGCGGTCGTTCGCGCAGGTCTGCGAGCTCGGCTTCGCGCGGATCCAGTTCACGCCCGACCTGATGCCGTCGGACGTGACCGGCTCCTCGGTCTACAACCAGCGAACGGCCGACTTCGACTTCCGCGCGGGCCCGATCTTCACCAACCTCCTCCTCGCCGACGAGATCAACCGCGCCCCACCGAAGACGCAGGCCGCGCTGCTCGAGGCGATGCAGGAGCGGCAGGTGACGATCGAGGGGCAGACCCGGCAGCTCGACCGGCCGTTCCTCGTGCTCGCGACGCAGAACCCGATCGAGTACGAAGGCACGTACCCGCTCCCCGAGGCGCAGCTCGACCGGTTCCTCCTGCGCGCGTCGGTCGGGTATCCCTCCCGCGACGACGAGCTGGGCGTGCTCGAGCGGCGGCGCGAGCGGCGCGCGGACGAGATCGAGCTGAATCCGGTCGTCGACGGCCCGGCGCTCCGAGCGATGCAGGAGGCGCTCGAGGACGTCCACGTCTCGCAGAGCGTCGGCTACTACGTGGTCGACATCGTTCGGTCGACGCGAGACAGCGCCAGCGTCCAGGTCGGCGCCAGCCCTCGCGGGACGCTCGCGATCCTCAAGCTCGCCCGGGCGAAGGCGGCGCTTGCCGGACGCGACTTCGTCACCCCGGACGACGTGAAGACGGTGGCCGTGCCGGCACTCGCCCACCGCCTGTCGCTCAAGCCCGAGCTCTGGGTGCAACGGGTGCGAGCAGAGGACGTGGTCCGCGAGCGGCTCGAGACCGTGCCGACGCCGCCTGCCGAGGAGCAATGACCCGAGCCGCCTCGCCGAAGGTCGCCGCCTACGCGGCGCTCGCAGGTCTCGGGCTGGTCGCCTCGCTCGTCACCCGTCGCGCGGAGCTGGCGGCGCTGGCGGCTCCGTTCCTGCTCGTTCTGGGCGCCGGATTCCTGCTGGCCGGCCCGCTGGAGGCACGGCTGCACGTCCGGCTCGACCGGGATCGCCTGCTCGAGGGGGACGAGCTCGATGCCGAGGTCGAGCTCTCGTCCGAGCGCACCATCGAGCGCGCCGAGCTGCTGCTCGAGCTTCCGGCGGGGCTGGCACTCGTCGAGGGCGCGAACCCCGCCGCCGTTCGGGTGCGCGGCGGCGAGCCCCAGACGCTGCGGTTCCGTCTGCGCGCCGCGCGCTGGGGTGCGTTCGACGTCGGCAAGGCATGGATCCGCACGCGCGACCCCTTCGGCCTCTTCACTACGAGCTACCGGTCCGATCGCACGGTCGCGATCAAGGTGTACCCGCGCCAGGAGACGCTCCGCACGCTGCTGCGCCCGGCCGAGACGCAGCTCTACTCCGGCGACGAGCTCTCGCGGCGCAAGGGCGAGGGAACCGAGTTCGCCGACCTGCGCCCGTTCACGTTCGGCGACCGGGTGCGGCGGATCAACTGGCGGGCAAGCGCACGCCGCGGCGAGCTCTGGGTGAACGAGCAGCACCCCGAGCGCAACATGGACGTCGTCCTCTTCCTCGACAGCTTTGCCGAGGCGCGGCGCGGCGACACCGGGACGCTCGACCTGGCCGTGCGGGCGGCCGCTTCCCTCTCGGCCCGATACATGCGTCGGCGCGACCGCGTCGGCGTCGTCTCGTTCGGCGGGATGCTGCGCTGGCTCGCACCCGGCAGCGGGCTTGCGCAGCTCTACCGGATCGTCGATGCGCTGCTCGACACGGAGATCACGCTCAGCTACGCCTGGAAGGCGATCGACGTCGTTCCAGCCCGAACCCTGCCGCCGCAGGCGCTCGTGATCGCGCTGACCCCGCTGCTCGACGAACGCACCGTCCGTGCGCTGCTCGACCTCCGGGCGCGCGGGTTCGACCTGGCGGTCGTCGAGATCTCCCCGCTCGCGTTCGTCGACCCGGGTAGGTCCGGCCCTGAGCGGCTCGCGTACCGACTCTGGCGCCTGCGGCGGGAAGCGCTCCGGTCGGAGTACCTCGCAGCCGGCGTCGCGGTGTCCGAATGGCGCGAGGGCGAGCCCCTCGCGGTCCCGCTTCAGGAGGTGACGCAGTTCAGGCGCTACGCCAGGCTCGCGCGCGTCTAGCGCTCGGCGCAGCCTCGGTCGCGACGGCCGCGGGGCTCGCCGTTCACGTCGGCTTCTCGGCGGACCGACTCGGCGGCTTCCTCGGCGGTATCGCCGGGGCAGGCGTGCTCGTCCTCGCCCTGGCGCTCGCGTCGAGAAGGCCTGCCCTCGTCGCACCCGGGCTGGTCGTGCTCGGCGGCGCATACGCCGGGCTCTTCCTCGTGCGGGAGGGCGCTGCCGACACTCGCGCACCTCTGTACGGTGCCGCCTTCTTCCTCGTCGCCGAGCTCGCGTTCGCGGCTCTCGAGCTCCGCGCCGGATTCGCGGAGCGCGGTCTGCTCGCCCGCCGGGTGGCAATCGTCGCCGGGCTCGCGTTCGGTGGAATCGCGCTTGGCGTCGTGACGCTCGGAGCCGCGACCATCCCGCTCGAGGGCGGCCTGCTCCTCCAGGCGGCCGGCGTCGCGGCTGCCGTCGGCCTGGGAATCGCACTCGCCAGACTCGCCGTCCGCGCCCGATGAGCGTCGCCGTCGTCGGCTCCCTGGCGCTCGACCGCGTCGACGGTGGGCAGCCGCGCGTCGGGGGATGCCCGTTCTACGCCGCCCGCGGCCTTCGAACCTTCGGCGCCTCCGCCTCGATCGTCGCGAAGTGCGCGGAGTCAGACCGTGAGGCGCTGCTCCCGCCGCTGACCCGGTTCGGCCTTCCGGTGCTCTGGCGGAGCTCCCGCGAGACGGCCGCCTTCTCGATCACCTACGACGGTGATCGGCGGCAGATGTCGATCGACGCGGTCGCCGACCCGTGGACGCCGGACGAAGTCGACGGCCTGCCGGCCCGATGGGTGCACGTCGCGCCACTTGCCGGCAGCGACTTTCCCGCCGAGACGCTTGCGGCGCTGAGCCGCGGCCGGCGAATCTCGTTCGACGGTCAGGGACTCGTGCGCCCCAGCCGCGTCGGGCCGCTCGAGCCGAAAGCCGACTACGACCCGGAGGTGCTGCGATTCGTCTCGATCCTCAAGCTCGCCGAAGACGAAGCCGAGATCCTGGTGGACGGGTTCGACGAGCGTTCGCTCCGGCGGCTCGGCGTGCCGGAGATCGTGGTCACGCTCGGATCCGAGGGATGCATCGTCTACTCCGACGGGATCGCCGAGCTCGTGCGCGCGCGGCGGGTCGAGAGCCCCGATCCGACAGGGGCCGGCGACGCGTTCTCCGCCACCTATCTGGCGGCCCGGAGTCACGGCGCGGCGCCGACGGCCGCCGGACGGCGCGCCTGCGCGCTGGTCGCCGACCTGCTGGCCGGCCGAGCCAGATGATCGCGCACGTCGAGACGGCAGATGGGCTCGCGATCGTCGACCTCGTGGAAGAGACGGTGCTCGAGCTCGACCCGGTCCGCGCTCTCGAGCATTCACCGTCACCCGCGCTCTCGCTGCCGCGGGTCATCGCAGCAGCGCAGGTCGGTGCAACGGTCGTCGCAGTGGTCGACACGAAACCGCCGATGGTCGTCTCCCACGACGGCGGGCGCACCTGGCGGGAGTCCGGCCGCGGCCTGCCGGCCGGCCGGGCGGTGGCGATCTCCACCGACGACCCTGATGTCGTCCTCTACGCAGCGCGCAACCGCCTCTACCTCTCCGAGGACGGCGGACGCTTCTGGCGCGGGCTCGCGGTCGAGCTGCCCGAGATCGAGGCCGTCTCGCTGTAGGAGGGCTTGGCGGAAAGCCTCCTAGAGCCTGAACTCGCCGCGGGCGACGATCACCGCGGAGCCGCCGACCTCGACGCGCTCGATCCGCTCGGCACTCCCGTCGACGCGCGCGTACAGCTTCGAGGGCCGCCCGATCTCGACGCCCTGGGTGATCTCGATCTCGTCGCCGAAGGCGATCCGCCCGTGGCGGGCGACATGGAGCGCGAGCGGCCCTGCCGCCGAGCCCGTCGCCGGATCCTCTGCAATCCCGCCGCTCGGGATGAACATGCGCGTCTTCCACCGGTTGCCGGTCCCGGCGATGCAGTTGACTCCGAGCACCTCGCCGAGCGAGGCGAGCCGAGCGAGATCGGGGCGCAGGCCGGCGACGTCCTCTTCCGAGCGCAACGTGACGTAGACGTTGCGCAGCCCGTTGTCGTAGAGCTCGACCGGGAGCTCCGAGCGCTCCACGCCGAGCCCTGCGAGGAGCGCTGCCTCGTCGGGGAACGCCTCGATGCTGGGAATGGGCTGCTCCATGCGGCCGAACACGATCCGAGCGCCCTCACGCTCGAGCCGCACCGGCACGACGCCCGCGCCCGTCTCGAGCCGGATCTCGATCAGCTGAAGCGGCCCGGCGAGGACGAAGGCCGATCCGAGCGTCGGGTGCCCTGCGAACGGGACCTCGATCCCGGGCGTGAAGATGCGGATCCGCGCGTGAGCCCCGTCGGCGGTCCCCGGAAAGACGAAGACCGTCTCGCTGAAGTTCATCTCTCTCGCGAGCGGCTGGAGCATCTCCTCCGGGATCTCGCGAGCGTCGGTGAAGACCGCGAGCTGGTTGCCGCTCAGCGGCGTGTCGGTGAAGACGTCGGCGACGACGTAGCGGAAGCTCGAGGACACGCTTGGACTCTACGCCGGCGGCGAGGATCCCATCCAGAGGCAGACGCGCTAGAATCGTTACAGAGCAGACGCAGGAACGAGACCCCTTCCTTCAGCCGCCCGCTCACGGACACGTCACTGGGGTTGAGTTTGAGGGAGCGTCGTTTGCCAATCCGAATCGTCTGTCCAGGTGCCGACCGGGCCAACCGTCTGATCACGTCGCTGGACGGTTTCGACGCAAAGGTCGTCACCAACGGCCAGTCGTCCGAGGTCCACGTCCTCCTCGATTCCGGGACGAGTCAGCGGCTCGTCGACCTCTTCAACTCGATCGGAAGTTGGGTGACGGAGGCGCGGGCCGAGTCCTGCCAGGTCTTCTTCGGCGACAGCTCCTACACGCTGCTCGCGGTCAACGGGCACCCGAACGACCCGACGCAGTTCCTGCTCCAGCGCACGATTCAGCTGCAGACGGCGCTCGACACGCGCATCGTCATCGAGCAGGCGAAGGGGATCCTTGCGGAGCGTTATCGGCTGCCCGTCGACGAAGCGTTCGAGCTGTTACGGACGTCAGCGCGCAGCTCGGGCCGGAAGATCCACGATCTGGCCGCCGCCGTCATCTCGTCGGAGGAGACACCGGACGAGGTGAAGCGGTCTCTAGACCGTCGCGCGACAGCTTTGTAGTATCGCCCCGAGTCCGGCCCGGATCCTGCCGCATCACAACCGAGGAGAGGGAGTCGTTGGCCGAGCCGTTACGAGTGGAGACGCCGAGTGCCGATCTCGCGCATGCGCTGATGCAGCGCTTGCACGCCTTCCCGACGGAGCTCAGCGAGCGCGACGGGATCGTGCGAGGTCCATGTCTCCCTCGTCGGCGATCCGGACCGAGCGGTCGTCGACGTCCTGAACGGCGTCGACGGCTGGATCGTCGAGCATGGCCTCGACGCGGTCCGAGTGCACCTCGACGAACGCGCATACACGCTGACGCCCCCGCGCGGCGCCTGACTTATCCTCACACCGTGCGTCTCTACCTCGTCCGCCACGCGGAGGCCGCGCGGGGCGAGCCTGACGACCTGCGGCCCCTGACGGCTTCGGGTCGCGAGACCGCGCGCGCGCTCGGCGCGCAGCTTGCGGCCGGCGGCGCCTCTCCCCAGGCCGTCCTCACGAGCCCTCTCCTCCGCGCGCGCGAGACGGCCGCCGCGCTGTGCCGGGCCCTCGGAGGCGAGCCGGAGCCGGACGAGCGTCTCGCGCCGGGTGCCACCGCGGAGACGGTCAGAGCGGCCGTCGCGGGTCGCGGCGAAGAGGTGGTGGTCGTCGGCCACCAACCAGACTGCGGCAGGATCGCCGCCGAGCTCGGCGGCGGCCCCGAGCCCCCGTTTCCGCCGGGTGGGGTCGCAGTGCTCGAGCTGGCCGGCTGAGACACTCCAGAGCTGAGATGCCGGCCGTCCTCGTCAGCGAGCTGCACAAGTCCTACGGGGCGTACGAAGCGCTGGGCGGCATCGACTTCGAGATCGAGGCCGGCGAGGTATTCGGCCTGCTCGGCCCGAACGGCGCCGGCAAGACGACCACGGTCGAGATCCTCGAGGGCTACCGGCGCCGCGACGCCGGCAGCGTCTCCGTGCTCGGCCAGGATCCGCAGTCGGCCGGCCTCGACTGGCGCGAGCGGATCGGTGTCGTGCTCCAGTCGTCCGCGATGTACCCGAACCTGACGGTGACCGAGAGCCTCGCTCTCTTCGCCGGCTACTACGAACGGCCGATGGATGTCGACCGCGTTGTCGGGCTGGTCGGGCTCGAGGAGAAGCGCAACGCTCGGGTGCGGACGCTGTCGGGTGGGCAGAAGCGGCGGCTCGATCTCGGACTCGGGCTGATCGGTGACCCGGAGGTTCTCTTTCTCGACGAGCCGACGACCGGCTTCGACCCGGCGGCGCGACGAGCCGCGTGGGAGGTGATCCGCTCGCTCCGGTCGCTCGGCAAGACGATCCTGCTGACAACCCATTACCTCGACGAGGCCGAGCAGCTGTCCGACCGGGTTGCCGTCTTGCGCGAAGGGCGAATCGCCGCGATCGGCCGGCCGGAGGAGCTTTCGGGCACGGCACCCGCCACGGAGATTCGGTACCGGCGTGACGGCGAGGAGATCGTCGTCTCGACGCACGAGCCCACACGCGTGCTGCACGAGCTGACCGCCGAGGCGCTCGCCGAGGGGCGTGAGCTCGAAGGTCTGAGCGTACGACGGCCGACCCTGGAGGAGATCTACCTCGCACTGACGGCGGAAGGCGCCGAGTGAGGCTATTCCTCCACCAGCTGCGCGGCGAGCAGCGCCTCTACTGGCGCAGCCGCGAGCTCGCGTTCTTCACGTTCCTCTTCCCGGTCCTGATCTTCATCCTGCTCGGCTCCGTCTACGGAAGCGACCGGATCAAGAGCGAGGGCAACATCAAGGGGTCCGCGTACCTCCTGGCCGGGATACTCGGATACGGCGTCGCCTCCACGGCGTTCGCAGGCCTCGCGATCATGCTCGTCGTCCGCCGGGAGGGCGGCGTCCTGAAGCGCCTGCGGGCCACCCCGCTCCCGCCCGCGGCGTACATCGTCGCCTCGATCGCCTCGACGGTGATCGTCTTCGCCGTCGAGGTGGTGGCCCTGGTCGTTCTCGCCCGGGTCCTCTTCGGCGTGGAGTTTCCCGACCAGTGGGTGTCTCTCGTCCTCGCCATGCTGCTGGGCGCGCTCTCGTTCGCGGCGCTCGGGCTTGCCCTCACGGGCTTCATCCGCTCGGACGAAGGCGCGTCGGCGGTCGTGAACGCGATCTACCTGCCGATGTCGTTCCTCGCGGGCTCGTTCTGGTCGCCCCACTCCTACCCGCGCTTCCTCGAGGTGATCGCGGACGTCCTGCCGCTCACCTACTTCATCCGGCTGATGCGCGACGTCGTGCTCCACAACGAGACGATCTGGTCGAACTGGGAATCGGTGGCGGTCCTCGCCGCGTGGGGCATCGCCGGGTTGGTGATCGCCGCCCGTCGCTTCCGCTGGGAGCCGCGCGAGGGTTAGACACAGCCCTCCGGCGGGAATCCCTTATTTGTGGAGAGGCTGATCGCATTTCCCGTCCGTGCGCCCGAGCAGCCGGGACTCGAGATCCGGGTGAACTTCGGCATGCACGCAGGGCGGCAGGCGACTGCCGCCGAGATCCAGGAGCTGGGCGCAACCCTCCTGCCCGAGATCGGCGTGGCCGAGATCGTCGCCGAAGAACGGTTCGAGATCGGCCCCGACAGCGAGGCCGACGTCCACCAGGTGCGGATCGAGGTGCCGCAGTCCGCGCTACCGGCAACCGACTTTCTCGTCGGGGAGCTGGCGGGCCGCCTCGTCGGGATCGCCGAGCGCTGGGCGCTCGGCTGCATCGCCGAGCGTCACGCCGAGGTCAGCGAGCCCTAGCAGGCGCGCCCCGGCGGCCTCGTCCCGCCTTGGCAGCACGAATGGCGAACCGGGTCATGGCCCGAGGCATCTTCTGCGCGCCCGCTAGCACGGCGTCCAACGCCGTGCTAAACCAGTCGACGTCCTCCTCGGTGAGGGTCAGCGGCGGCAGGCCCTTGACGATGTTCACCTTGTGCCCGGCCACCTGGCTGAGGATCCGGTGCTCGGTGAAGAGCGGCACGACGACGAGCTGAGCGAAGATCCCGGGCTGCATCCTCTCGAGCATGCGCCAGGTCGTCCGGCCGGAATTCGGCTCCCCGAACTCGATCGCCCACATCAGCCCGAGGCCGCGGACCTCCTTGACCACCTCGTAGCGCTCGACGAGCGGCCGCGTCCGCTCGAGGAGCATGTCGCCCAGCCGCTCCGATGCCCCGACCAGGTCGCGGTCGTCGAGCTCGCGCAGGGTCGCGAGGCCCGCGACCATGGCGAAGTCGTTCGGGGCGAACGTCGATCCGTGGCTGAACGCGTGCTCGAGCGAGTCGAAGACCGACTCGTAGACGCGGTCGCTCATCAGCAGCGCGCCGACCGGCACGTAGCCGCCCGACAGCGACTTTGCGACCGGCATCAGGTCCGGCTCGAGCCCCCAGTGCTCGGCCGCGAACATGCGTCCCGTGCGTCCGAGGCCCGTCTGGACCTCGTCGAGGCAGAAGAGCGTCCCGTACCGCCGGCAGAGCGCCTGCGCTCCTTCCAGGTAGCCGTCCGCCGGGAGCAGGACTCCCTTGCCGAGGATCGGCTCGACGATGAAGACGGCGACGTCCTCCCGCCGCAGCTCTGCCTCGAGCGCGTCGAGGTCGTTGAAGGGCACATGGGCGACGCCGGGCAGGTATGGCCCGAAGCGGTCGGTGAACGCCGCCTCGCCGTTCACCGACAGCGACCCGAGCGTGAGCCCGTGGAAGGCATGCTCGACGCAGACGATTCGCTGACGCCGCGTCGCGGCGCGGCCGAGCTTCAGTGCCGCCTCGACCGACTCGGTGCCGCTGTTCGTGAACAACGCCTTCCCGACCGAGGCCGGAGCCCTGCGCACCAGCTCTTCCGCGAGCAGCGGCGTGACGAGCGAGATGCCCATCTGGGGCGCGTTCGGCGTCTGGCGTTCCATCGCCTCGACGAGCCAGTCCCGGACGCGGGGGTTGTTCCGGCCGACGTTGAACATCCCGAAGCCGCCGAGCCAGTCGAGGTACCGGTTCCCGTCGCTGTCGTAGAGGTACGCACCCTCGGTGCGAGCCCAGTCGCGGTCGAAGCCGATCGTGCGCAGCACGCGGATCATCTGCGGGTTCACGTACTCGGCGTGGAGGTCGAGGGCCTCCCCCGACCGCGCGGCGAGCAGCTCGGCAAGCTCTCCCGGCACGCCGTTGAGCTTACCGCTGCGCACCGAAGCAGCCCTTGGCGGGGCGCTATCGTGATTCCGCCGCGCCCCCGTAGCTCAGTGGATAGAGCAGCGGTTTCCTAAACCGCGTGCGCAAGTTCGATTCTTGCCGGGGGCATTCTCCGTCGTACAGCCCAAGAGCGGCGCGGGTGGCCCTCGACGCCGATGTCCGGTATTCGTCCAAGTCTTCGAGAATGGTTGCCTATGGGCACTTCTGTGACCGCGGCAAACGACGAGTGTTAGGAGAGAGGCGTGGCTCGATTCGTCTTGGTTCACGGGGCTTTTGCCGGCGCCTGGACGTGGGAACCCGTGCGGGCCCCGCTGGAGGAGCTCGGTCACACCGTCGAGGCGCTCGACCTGCCGGGGTCAGGTGACGACCCGACGCCGGTCGCGGACGTCACGCTCGAGAGCTATGCAGCAGGCGTCTGTGAGGCCCTCCGTCGACGTGCGGAGCGGGCCGTGCTCGTCGGGTACAGCATGGGCGGCGTCGTCGTGACGCAGGCAGCAGCGGACTGTCCCGACCGTATCGCGTCACTGATCTTCGTGTGCGCGTTCATGCCGAGGGACGGACAGAGTCTTCTCGACCTGACGCGCCTTCCGGAGGGCGCAGCCGACATGATCCAGGCGAACCTCCTCGTCGAGGGCGACCCCCCGGTCGGGGTGCTTTCCGACGAGGCTGCAGCTGCCGCGATTTACAACCGCTGCACCTCGGAGCAGGTCGCGACCGCACTCGCGCGGCGGCGGCCGCAGCCCGTCGCGCCGATGGCGGCACCCGTGCGAGTCGACGAGACCGTACTCGCGATGATCCCCCGCTCCTACGTGCTCACTACGGACGACAACTCGATCCCTCCCGCGCTCCAGCATCGCATGATCGACGAGCATCCCTGCCGCGCGGTCGTTGAGCTCGATACCGACCACGCGCCGCAGCTGTCGGCCACTGCCGAGCTCGTTTCCGCTCTCGATCGACTCGCGCGCCAGACGACCTAGCGGCGACCAGACCAACGCGGCCGCTTGATGGAGCAGACGCGGCCTGGCCCGGTTGACAAGCATGGCAAGGGCGCACGTCTGTATTCAACGCCCCTTCTAGACCGCGTGCGCACGGTCGAGTTTCTTTGCCGGAGGCATTTGTTGCTGCGACGGGTTAGCCGCCGCTGCACTTCTCGCTGTTTGCGCACGATCTTCGGAAGCCGTGGTCCTCACGCCGCACACATCGGGATAGGGTGACGGATCGGGGTTGTTGCACCGCCGGAGGTGGCTACGCACACGTTTTCCACAGGGCATGCACACGCTGTGAACAGCGTCGCGCAAGCCGCTGGACCGACTGCGAACGGGCTCTACTAGATGCCCCGGGAGACGATCCTTCGCGTCCTCCACGAGGCGCTCTCCGACAACCGCTCGAGTGTCGACGAGCTGATCGACCATCTCGTCGGCGTCTACCAAGGCAGGGAGAACCTCGAGCGGACCGACCAGGTGATCGCCCTCGGCTTCCTCGTCTGTGCCCGTGCCTTGCGCGAGAGCTCGCTGATGCAGGAGATCGCCGTCCGCGAGGAGCTACGGGACCTGCACCGGATCGTCGAGGACATCCTCGAATCGGTTCGGCGTACGGAGCACACCCTCGAGCTCGACCCGCGCGCACGGCTTCGCCGTCGAGAGGAGCGTCGCGACCTGACCGAGGACCTGTTGTCGCGCCGCGAGCAGCAGCCGTAGCGCTACCGAGCGCTATGAGAGCCGGATTCGGAAGGTGCGGGTCGTCAGCCGTGGGCACCGCAGGCCCGTCAGGCCCCGAAGCTGAACCTGCATCCGTCCTCGAGCGCGGCCTCCATAGCGGACCTCGGCGATTCCTCTCGTCCGAGGCAGAAACTGGCGCGGCCTCGGAGCGAGGCGTGCGACTGCGCGACCACGCCGTAGCAACACCGCGCTGACACAGCCGCGCTCGAACGTTTCGCTGACGTTGCCTCGATTGGCGACGAGGAACTCCAGGATCCTGACCCGGCCCGACCGTCGAACTCGAACGCGCAGCGGTACGACGCGCCGGACGATCGAACCGGGTACGCGGACGACCACGACCACGCCGAGACGCATCCGGACGGCGAGAGAACCGCGCCGGCGCGGGCGGCTCGCAAGCAGAAGGAGGGCGTCATGGTCGCCTGGGGCGGTCGCGCGAGGCGGCCTCGCCGACACCCTCAGCAGCCGACTTCCGCCCGGCGGGATCGCGAGCACCCGCGGCCGCACCGTCAACCACGATGCGGCAGCGCGCGCACCTCCTGCCGGTGCGATTCTCGGCCGCCCGCGCAGGTCCAGCGCGAAACCGGCACGAACCACGTCGACCACCACCCGCTGGGCGCCGGTGTTCTGGACGCGAATCGTCTGTGGTGCCCGACCGGCCAGGGCCACGTGCGACGGCGTCGCGACGATGGAGACGAGGGGTCTGCTCGCCCCGACCGAGTTGGCGGGGGCGAGCAGGCATGCGGCCGTGACCATGCAGAGGATCAACGGCCGATCAGGGTGTAGGTGATCGTCGCGGCGTAGTGGCCCGCGCTCACGACCGGCAGTGGCCCGGTGAATCCGATGTTGGTCGGCCAGACGTCGCCACCGGATGCGCTGCTTGCGCTGGCTGTGCCGACGACAAGGTCGGCGGCAGGCGCAATCGGGATCGGCGCCGTTGCTCCACCGGCAAGCGGGCCACCGAGCTGCCCTCCACTCGGCGCCGAGGCGGAGACCCCGAGCGGGAGATCCGCGGGCGTGAACGCCGAGCGATGGATCGTCAGCGCGTACCCCGTGGCGTTGTTGCTGACGACGGTGACCTGCTCGGAGATTGCCGCGGGTGCCTCGCCGGCCGCGACGGTGCCGAAGCTGAGGGCCGGACGCTCGAGCGCGAGGGAGAGCACGGGCTGCACGTCGACGTCGACCGACGCGTTCTGTGTGACACCCTCGTCGGGAGCGGACTCCGGACCGCAGGAAGCGGCCGGCGAGGAGGAGTTACGAGGTCCAGGCGCGAGGGCCGAGAAGTCGGCCGAGTTCGAGTCCGTGTCGACGCAGCCGGATCCGGCTCGCGCGGCGGCCGTGGTGCTCGTCAGCGCAGGGGCGGCCGCCGAGCCCTCGTAGTCGGCCGCCGACCCGTACCCGACGAAGTCGGCGAGTCCGGTGCTGGACGCGCAGCTTCCGGCGGTCGCGCCGCAGGAGAGCGGGGAGGCTCCGTCGACGAGCGCGATCTTCCCGCCGGAAGCAGCGAGGTTCGTCGTGCCGGTGGCGTCGGGAGCCGGCAATGCGGAGCCGATGCTCGCCGCCGAGGCGAGCTGCACCAGGTAGTAGTGGCCCGGCTGGATCGAGCCCGCCAGGGTCGTCACCTGCCAGCTGCTCGACGCCGCGGACGCATACTGGACCGTCCAGTTGCTCACGTCGACGGCCGACGAGCCGCGGTTGAAGAGCTCGACGAAGTCGTTGGTGAACGCCGCCCCACTGTTGCCACCGCCGGCGTAGACCTGGCTGACGACCAGGCCCGGCGACGCTCCGTGCGCCATTGGCACGGCGAGCAAGACGGCGGCGAAGACAATCGAGACGAACAGGTGAAGACGGTGCATGCGCGGCTCCGATCTCTGGGGGAAGGAACGGGTTTCCTCCGTGGTACCTCTTCGCCTGGAGTCGCCGAAAGTGTCCGTCGGCGACTCGGCGCGGTTTCGTCACGCGCCCGTGACGAGGCGAGAGTCGCCCGCCCGGGTTACGCGGCTGCTGCGGAGAGGCGCCGGGCAGCGAAGCGCCTAGCCCCTCCTACTAGAGGCGACCGGCGGCGACGATCCGAGCAAGGAACTGCTGCGTGCGCTCCTCACGAGGCGCAGAGAAGATCTCCGCCGGAGCCCCGTCCTCGAGGATCACGCCCGCGTCGAGGAAGCAGACCCGATCGGCGACGTCGCGGGCGAAGCCCATCTCGTGCGTAGCCAGGACCATCGTCATCCCACCCTCGGCGAGCTCCCGAACGAGCTGCAGCACCTCGCCGACGAGCTCCGGGTCGAGCGCGCTCGTCACCTCGTCGAGCAGCATCAGCCGCGGCTTCATCGCGAGCGCGCGCAGGATCGCGACGCGCTGCTGCTGTCCTCCCGACAGCCGGTCCGGGTAGTCGTCGCGCCTTGCCGCCGAGCCCGAAGCGGCCGAGCAGCTCCATCGCCTCCGCCTCTGCCTGCGCCCGGGAGAGGCGAAGCGCCTTGCGCGGCCCCAGGGTCACGTTCGCGAGCACGCTCATGTGCGGGAAGAGATTGAACGCCTGGAAGACGATCCCGATGCCGCGCCGGATCCGGTTCACGTCCACGGCCGACGACGTGACGTCCTCGCCGTGGACGACGATCCGCCCCTCGTCGATCGGCTCGAGCAGGTTGACGCACCGCAGCAGGGTCGACTTCCCGGAACCGGATGCACCGATCAGGCAGACGACCTCGTGCTCGGCGACCGTGAGGTCGATGCCCCTCAGCACCTCGTTCTTCGCGAACGACTTGTGGACCTCCTCCAGCTCGAGCGCGTTCACGTCCGTGGCCCCCGGCGAGCTGTCGGCGCCGATCCCGCCCGACGAGCCAGTCGGTGAAGCGGGCGAGCGGAATCGTCACCGCCACGAACAGCACCGCCGCGGCGAGTCCCGAGGTGAAGTTGAACGTCGCCGCCTGGTCGATCTGTGTCTGCTTGAACGCCTCGATCGACCCCAGCACGCCGACGAGCGCGGTGTCCTTCTGCAGGCCGATGAAATCGTTCAGAAGCGGCGGGATCACCCGGCGGACCGCCTGCGGAAGGACGACGTACCGGAGTGACTGCCCGTGCGTCAGCCCGAGCGACCGGGCAGCGGCGGCCTGGCTCGGATGTACGGACTCGATCCCGGCCCGGTAGACCTCCGACACGTACGCCGTGTAGACGAGCACGAGCGCAACGATCCCCCAGAACGTCGTCGAGGTCGGCACTCCGCTCACCGCGAGCGCAGGCGCGCCGAAGCCGAGCAGCGTGATCACGAGGATCGTCGGCACACCGCGGAAGAAGTCCGCGTACACGATCGCGAGCACGCGCAGCGGGAAGAACACCGGCCCCGGCAGGCTGCGGATCACGGCGAGGAGCAGCGCCAGCACGAGGATGAACACCTCCGAGATGCAGAAGATCTTCACGTTCAGCAGGAACGCGCTCGCGATGTCCGGGAACGTGCTCGTGAATCGTTCCGGTCGAAGAACTGCCGGCGGATCTCGGGCCAGCCCGGGGCGTTGACGATCGCGAAGCCAAGGCCGGTGAAGACGATCGCCGTGCTGACGAGCGCGATGACGACGCTGCGGCGGCCCTCGCTCCGCCGACGCGCGGCGAGGCTCTGTCTACCGACAGCGCCGCCGGGCGAAGCCCGCCGGCGCGTCAGAAAGGCGGGCATCCTACTTCAGCACAGGAACGCCGACGACCTTCGAGAGCCAGGTCGCCTGGATCTTCTTCAGCGTGCCTTTCGCCCTCAGGGCAGCCAGCGCCTTGTTCACGCACGCCGTCAGCCCGCTGCCCTTCTGGAGCACGACCCCGAAGTGCTCGCCGCCGGGCCGTGCCGGCAGCTGGCCGAGGATCTTCGAGTTGGGGATCTGGACGGCGCTGACGTAGAAGGCGGTCGGCAGGTCGACGACGAGCGCGTCGATCTGCTTGTTCTTGAGCGCGAAGACCGCCTTGTCGTTCGTGTCGTAGACCTGCGGCTTCGACGACGGCTTGATCTGGTTGACGATCGCCTGGTAGCTCGTCGTCCCGATCTGAACCCCGAACTTGTAGCCGCGCAGGGCGGCGACCGACCGTGCCGACGCGATCTTCGCCCCCTTGAGGACGACGATCGCCTGGCTGACGTCGTAGTAGGAGTTGCTGAAGTCGACGACCTTCGCGCGCTGCGGCGAGTACGAGATCTGGTTGATGTCGAAGTCGAACGACTTCTTGCCCGGTGCGTACGACCGCGCGAACGGGACGTAGGCCCACCGCACCTCGGTACGGGAGAATCCGAGCTGCTTCGCGACTGCGTAGGCGACGGCGCTCTCGAATCCCTTGCCGTTGCCGGGTCGTTGATCTTCCACTTCGAGCCCTTCGGCGTCCCGCCGGCGTACCACGGCGGGTAGGCCGGGTTGTCCGTGCCGACGGTCAGCTTCCCGTCGCTGACGACGTCGAGGTCGGCCTTCGCACACGACGCTGTCACCGCTCCGCCACCGGTTCCCGTGGCGGTCAGCGCCAGGGCGCAGAGCGGTACGGCGAGTGCGAGCAGCCGGCGCATACGGGACCGCGAGGCTACCACAGGGGGGCCGCGCCTCTGGAGTAGGAACCCGCCGCTTTGGGTATGAGCGGCGAAGCCGGTGCGGATCGGATCCCCCCATCCCGCGTGGGCAGGCGCGGCCCCGCACGTCGAGGACTGCCGGCGCCCGTTCCTGCGTGAGTCCACGTACACGGTCGGGTTCGAAGAGGAGACGATCCTCCTCGACCCGGCGACGCTGCTGCCGGTCAACGAGGTGGAAGGCGCGCTCGTCCGTCTGGAGGACGACCGGTTTACCTGTGAGCTTCGCAGCGCCCAGCTCGAAGTCGTGACGCCGGCGTGCGTCACGGTGTGGGACGCCTGCCGCGAGTTGCGGGCCGCCCGCGGGTTTGCGGTCGACCGGCTTGCCGGCTTCGCCCGCCTCCTCACGGCAGGCGTCCATCCGAGCTCGACGCTGCCGATCGAGGTCACCGACCGCGAGCGTTACCGGCAGATCGCGGCCGACTGCCCCTGGAGCGTGCGGGAGGGTATCCCGTCGGGCCTGCACGTCCACGTCGCGATCGGGGGATCGGAGCGGGCCTTGGCGATCTACAACGCGGCGCGGTCGTACCTTCCGGAGCTCGCCGCCCTGGCCGGAAACTCTCCGTTCCTCGGCGGTCACGACACCGGGGTCTGCTCGTCTCGGCTGAAACTCAACGAAGCCTTCCCGCGGGCAGGTATCCCGCCCCTCTTCCGTACCTGGGAGGAATACGCCGGCTTCGTCTCGTGGGGTACGACCGGCGGCCTGTTCGCCGACGCGAGCTACCTGTGGTGGGATCTCAGGCTGCATCCGGTGCACGGAACCCTCGAGTTCCGGATCGCAGACGCGCAGACCCGGGTGGAGGAGACCGGCGCCGTGGCCGCCGTCTGCCAGGCTCTCGTGGCTGCTCTGGCTGCCCGCTACGACGCCGGCGATGAGCTACCCGTGCACGACTCGCATCGCATCGCCGAGAACCGGTGGCGAGCCGCTCGCGACGGGCTCGAAGGGTCGCTCGTCGACCTCGAGAGCGGCGTTCCGGTCCCCGCCAGAGACCGGATCGCGCGCCTGCTCGCCTCGCTGGAGCCCTTCGCGGAGAGGCTCGGGTCTCGGAATCAGCTCTTCGCAGCCTGGACGCTGCTCGCCGAGAACGGAGCAGAGCGTCAGCGCCGCCTGGCCGCCGAGCTCGGGCTCGACGGGCTCGTCTTCAGGCTGGCCGACGAGACAGAGCTCCGAGGAGCTCCTATGAGCGGTCGAACGCCCGCTCGCCCCGCCTGAAGTCCTGCCGCATCCGGCGGACGGCCGGTAGGGCTGCCAGCGCCGGGATCACCGGCAGCCAGAAGTTGAACAGGCGATAGGTGACGACCCCGAGCAGCGCCGGCGCCAGAGGCACGCCGACCCAGACGAGCGCGAAGGTCATCAGCACCTCGACGAGCCCCGCCCCGCCTGCGGGCAGCGAACGCCGAGTGAGCACGTACCCGGTGGCGTAGGCGAGGATCAGCGCCGGAGTCGAGAGCTCGGCGTTGTAGATCTTGAGCGCCGCCCACAGGCACGCGATGTCACCGAGCCAGTAGAGGGCCACCCCCGCGACCCCGAGCCCGTACAACCGGGGCCGGGTGATCATGCAGCGCAGCTTCACGATTCCGGCGACGAGATGCGCGAACCACTGCCGGACACGGCCGCCCTTGCCCGGATCCGAGAGCCGCTCGGCACGCTTCGGCGCGCTGACCCAGAGCGCAGCCAGGAAACCGGGAACGACCGCCAGCCACGGATACGTCATCGCGTCCCGGACGTGACCGCCCGTGCCGAGCAGGATCACTGCTGCGGAAATCAAGGCAGCGGGAGCGAGCACCGCGTACTCGAGCACACCGAGCGCGAGCACGCGCGCGACGGCTTCGCGGCGGCGCAGCCCCGAGCGCCGGAACGTCCAGTAGTCGACGGAGAATCCCCCGGCGGCATGGGTGGCCGCGAAGACGCCGAATCCCGCAACGACGGTGCGCATAGAGAGCCGAAGCGAGAGCAGCGGGCCCCCGTCGACGCGGGCGATGTCCCGGACGGCGAGCACGTAGCCGAGGTAGGCGACGACCTGGCCGCCGAAGCAGACGGCGAACCAGGACGGGACGATGTCCTGAACGGCGTCGACGAGACGCCCGTAACCCGCCATGTCGGCGAGCCCCATCGCCGCCGCCATCGCGAACGCGCCCGCGACCAGCAGGATCAGGAAGTTCCGCCGCTCGAATTCGAGCGTGGCAGTGCGTAAGTGCGTCTTGTGCCGGATCGTCATCGGTGCCTGCGGGTCAACGTCCCTCGACCCTTATCGGCTGCGCTTCAAGGATAGGCAACCCCGTCTCGACCGTCCTTCTCCCGTTCACCTCGTAGACCACGTCGACACTGTCGTTCTGCTTGTACGTACCGGCAACACCAAAAAAGAGCGAGGTCCAGCGCCAGAAGCCGAGCCGGCCTTCGCGCCTGAGCGGCCGCGCGAAGGCGAGCTCGCCGTCCCGGCGTTCGAAGTCGACACCCTCCCGCTGCCGGACACCGTTGACGTAGACCTCGATCGCGCCGACCGCGCCAACCGGAAGCTGCACGCGGGACTCCGTCACCCCCATAGAATGCCCGCGTCGTGCGCCGCATGTATCTGGCCCTGCCCGCCGCGCTTCTGCTTGCCCTCGTCTGGGTCGCGGCCACGGGAGCGGACAACGGCCTCGCACCGGTCACGCCGCATTCGTCGAACGCGGAATCGATCAGGTCGACGTACTTCCTGATCCTCGGGATCACCGGCGGGATCTTCCTCCTCGTCGAAGCGGCGCTTCTCCTCTTCGTCTTCCGGTTCCGGAGCCGCGGCCGCGCGCGCGCGCAGGAAGGAGCGCAGATCCACGGCGCGACCAGCCTGGAGATTGCCTCGACGGTCGTGCCCGTGCTGATCCTGGCGGCGATCGCGGCCTTCGTCTTCGTGAAGCTTCCGTCGATCAAGAACGTCCCGCCTGCTACGGCCGGATCGCGCGCGATCGACGTTCGAGTCGAGGGACACCAGTACTACTGGCAGTTCGTCTACCCGGGCGGCCAGGTCTCGATCAAGCGGATGGTCGTGCCGGCCGGCCAGGTGGTGACGATCGACATCGTCTCGGCGGATGTCGTCACAGCTGGTGGGTGCCGGCCCTCGGAGGGAAGACCGACGCGATCCCGGGGCGGACCAACCACACGTGGTTCCGGGCCGACAAGGCCGGGAGCTACGAGATCCGCTGCGCCGAGTTCTGCGGCCTCGAGCACGCACACATGACGGGCTTCGTCGACGTGGTCAGCGCCGCCGCGTACCGGCGTTTCCTCGCCGCGCACAAGCCGCCGAATGCCGCGATCGGCAAGGAGATCACCGAGGGCGTCTGCGCGACCTGCCACGGGCTGGCGGGGCAAGGGGACTACGGCCCGAAGATCGCGGGCAGCCCCGTCGTGGCTGACCCGAAGGGGCTCGAGCAGCTCCTGCGCCAGGGCAAGAACCGCATGCCGGCGGTCGGCAAGACCTGGAGCGACGAGGTGATGAAGGCGGCGACCGATTACCTGAAGCGGCGATACGGAGGAGGCGCGAGTGGCAGCACGAGCTGAGGTTCAGCCCTACCGCGCCGACTGGAAGCGCGGGCGGGTCGCGAGCTGGATCACGACCGTCGACCACAAGCGGATCGGGATCCTGTACATCGTCACGAGCCTCGTCTTCTTCCTGCTGGGCGGGCTGATGTCGCTGTTCATTCGGGCGCAGCTGGCAACACCGAACGAGAGCTTCGTCACGCGCGACCAGTACGACCAGCTCTTCACGATGCACGGGACGACGATGATCTTCCTCGTCGTCGTGCCGATCCTGGCCGGGTTCGGCAACTACCTGGTGCCGCTGATGATCGGTGCCCGCGACATGGCCTTCCCGCGCCTCAACGCCTTCTCGTACTGGATGTTCCTGCTCGGCGGCGTCGTCCTCTACTCGAGCTTCCTCGCGAACGGCGGGCCTGCGAAGGCCGGCTGGACGGCCTATCCGCCGCTGTCCGAAAGCGCCTTCAGCAGCGGCCACGGCCAGGACCTGTGGATCCTCTCGCTCCACCTGCTCGCCGTCGCCTCGCTCGCCGGGGCGATCAACTTCGTCGCCACGATCCACAACATGCGCGCGCCGGGGATGACGTGGATGCGCATCCCGCTCTTCGTCTGGTCGATCGAGGTGTACGCGGCCCTGCTCATCGTCATCCTCCCGGTGATCGGCGCGGGGCTGCTAATGCTCCTGCTCGACCGGCAGGTCGGGACGCATTTCTTCATCCCCGACCAGGGCGGCAACGCATTGCTCTACCAGCACATCTTCTGGTTCTTCGGCCACCCCGAGGTCTACGTGATCATCCTGCCGGCGATGGGGATGATCTCCGAGATCATCCCCGTGTTTTCGCGGAAGCCGATCTTCGGCTACAAGGCGGTCGCGTTCTCGTCCGTGGGGATCGCTTTCATCTCGATGCTCGTCTGGGCGCACCACATGTTCACGGTCGGACTGGGCTGGGGCCTGCAGAGCTACTTCATGATCGTGACGATGCTCGTCGCGATCCCGACGGGCGTGAAGATCCTCAACTGGCTGGCTACGACCTGGCGGGGCAACCTGCACTTCGACACCCCGATGCTGTTCGCACTCGGGTTCATCGCGATCTTCACGATCGGCGGGCTGACCGGCATCTACCTCGCAGCCTTCCCGCTCGACTGGCAGGTGCACGACTCCTACTTCGTGGTCGCGCATTTCCACTACACGCTGTTCGGAGGCGCCGTCTTCGCGATCTTCGGCGGGATTCACTACTGGTGGCCGAAGATGTTCGGGCGACTGCTCGACGAACGACTCGGGAAGATCACCTTCTGGCTGATGTTCGTCGGGTTCAACACGACGTTCTTCCCCCAGCACTTCCTCGGCCTGATGGGCATGCCTCGGCGCGTGTACACGTACGACCACGGCGGCTTGTGGGAGGCCTACAACCTGGTTTCCACGATCGGGTCGGGCATCATGGCCCTCGGTGTGCTCGTCTTCGTCGTCAACGCCATCCGCACCGCACGGGCCGGCCCCAGGGCCGGCAACGATCCGTGGCTCGCCGACACACTCGAGTGGTTCACGTCGTCGCCCCCGCCGCCGGAGAACTTCACCCAGGACGTGCCGTACGTCGCGAGCGCACGCCCCCTGCGCGACCTGCGTCTCCGCCTGAAGGAACGGGAAGCCGGTGCACTCCCCTGTCAGCCCCTGGCTGCGGCTGACGGCGCTCGCCGCCTCGACGGCCACGCTGCTCGCGGTGATCAGCGGAGCGGCGTCGCTCGGGGCCGCCCATCAGCTCCTGTCGGCGCTCGCGCTTCCGCCGCTGGCCGCGATCGCGACCGCAGGCTGGCTCGCGCACCGCCGTCTGCTTCCCCCAGCTCTCGTCGCGATCGTGCTCTTCGGCGCTGCCGCCCTGGTCACCGCACCGGGCTGGCACCTGGCTGCGGCCGCGCTCGCGTTCGCCGCCACGCTCGTGCTGGCGGCGCTCGTCTACCACGGGCAGACGGCGCCGATCGAGTCGCTCCGGGACTACGTGACGCTGACGAAGCCGCGGGTGATGACGCTGCTCCTTCTCACCGGCGCCTGCGGGATGTTCGTCGGCGCGCGCGGCGTTCCGCCTGTGGGCGATCTCGCCGCGATGCTCGCAGGCCTCGCGCTCGCGTGCGGCGGCGCCAGCGCGCTCAACCACGTGCTCGACCGCGACATCGACTCGCTGATGGGCACGCGGACTCGGTCGCGCCCGGTGACCGCCGGCCGGGTCACGCCCACCTACGCCCTCGAGTTCGGTCTCACCCTCTCGGCCTTCTCGTTCGTGCTGCTGGCCGGCCTGGTCAACGTCCTCACCGCGACCCTCGCCCTGGTCGGGAACCTCTTCTACGTGCTCGTGTACACGCGCTGGCTGAAGCGGACGACTCCCCAGAACATCGTCATCGGCGGTGCCGCAGGCGCCGTGCCGCCGCTCGTCGGCTGGGCCGCGGCGACCGGGAACCTGACCGTTCCCGCGCTCCTCCTGTTCCTGATCGTCTTCTTCTGGACGCCTCCCCATTTCTGGGCGCTTGCGCTCCTGATCAAGCGCGACTACGCCGCCGCAGGCATCCCGATGCTGCCCGTCGTCCGGGGTGAACGAGAGACCGTCAAGCAGATCCTGGTGTACTCGGTCGTCCTCGTCGGTGTGACGGTCGTCCCGTTCCTCTGGGGAACGCTCGGCCTCCTCTACCTCGTCTCGGCCATCGTCCTCGGAGGCGCCTTCGTCTGGCTCGCGCTCGGGCTCGCCCGCCACACGACACAGCGCCGGGCGGCCGTGCTCTTCCACTCGTCGCTCCTCTACCTCGCGCTGCTCTTCGTCGCTGCGGCGCTCGACCCGATCGTCTAGGGGCTCCTGATGCTCGATCCCGAGACCGAACGCAAGAACCTGCTCTGGGGCTGGGGGCTGTTCGTGCTCTTCGTGCTGATCGCCGCCGGCACGGTCGCGATCGCCTTCATCTACCTCGCGGTCGACTGAGCGAGGACGCCTCGCCCGGGATCTTCCTCGCCCGGCCGGAGGAACCGGGCGCCGGGATCCCGCTCGCGGTCAAGGATCTCTTCGACACCGCCGGCCTGACGACGACCTACGGTTCGGCGATCTTCGCCGAGCATGTGCCGTCGAGGACGGCCGAGGCGGTGGTACGGCTCGAGCAGGCGGGCTACGCGAACGTCGGCAAGACGAACCTGCACGAGTTCGCCTACGGGACGACCTCCGAGAACCCGCACTTCGGCACGGTCCCCAACCCGATCGCGCCGGGGCGGGTCGCCGGCGGGTCGAGCGGGGGCTCCGCGGCTGCGCTCGCCGCCGGGCTGGCAGATGCCGCCCTCGGGACGGACACCGGCGGGTCGATCCGCATCCCGGCCGCCTGCTGCGGCATCGTCGGGTTCAAGCCGACCTTCGGCCTCGTCCCGTTGGAAGGATGCTTCCCGCTCGCCCCCAGCCTCGATCACGCAGGACCGATGGCCCGTTCGGTCGCCGACTGCGCGGCGATGATGTCCGCACTCGTGCCGGGATTCGAACGCCGCTCGCTCGAGTCGGCCGAGGAGATCGAGATCGGCGTCGCCTGGACGGAGCACGCGCGGCCGCTGGTCCGCAGGCGAGTGGAGGAAGCTGCCGCGCATTTCCCCCGTCGACAGGGGATCGAGCTGCCACTCGCCGAGGGCGCGCGGTCGGTGTTCATGCGCGAGGTGGCAGACGTCCACCGCGAGCTGTACGCGGAGCACGGCGATCTGTACGGCCAGAACGTCGCGGCCAAGATCGAGCGTTGCCTGGCGGTCACCGACACCGAGTACGAGGCGGGTCTCCGCGGGCGAGCCGCGTACCGCGACCTGTTCGACGAATCGACCCGCGGGATCGACCTCGTGCTCACGCCGACGCTGCCGTTCGTGGCACCCCCGCTCGGACTCGACGAGCGCGAGCTGCGCGGGCAGCTGACGCTCCTGACCTGGCCCGGGAACGTCCTGGGCGCGCCGGCACTGGCGCTCCCATGCGGAACGGCCGAGGACGGCTTGCCTGCCTCGCTCCAGCTGATCGGCCGTCCCGGCGCCGACGCGCTGGTTCTCGCCGCCGGTGCCCTGCTGGAGCGCATGCTCAAGCCGTAGCGCCCGTCTGCCGACAACCCCGAGGAGAAGCACATGCTTGCGCGCCTCCTCACATTGGTCATGCTGGCGGGTGTCGTCTACGTTCCGGCGGCCGAAACTGCGGCACCGGCTCGGTCGGCTCTGCCGACGCGGCAGTCGGTCGTGCTCGCCGCTCCGGCGGGTCTACGCGCCTTCCTCCTGCGAACCGACGAGCCCACGATCACGGCGTTCCCACGCACGCCGGCCTTTGCGTGGACTGCCTACGACGGTGCGCAGAGCTATGACTTCCAGCTCGCGACGAGCCGGCGCTTCGACGAGCGTACGATGGTCTGGTCGACCGACACCCGCGGGACTCCGCTTCGGGTTCCGGCCGTCACCGTCCCGATCGCCCTCCCGTGGATGACCGGCAGCCCCTATGCGCTCTACGTCCGCGTACGAGCGCACACCGCGCGAGGAGTCACCCGGTGGAGCACGCCGTTCGGGTTCAACACAGGCCCCGGAGCGGTCGCCCAGCACGTCACTCCCGACGTCCCGGGCCTTGTTCGCTGGACGCCTGTCGAAGGTGCGACCTCGTACGAGGTCTGGTTCTCGTCCCCCGGCGTCGCACACGGGAAGGTGATCACGACCACGACGAACGTCGCCGACGAGCGGGAGGCCTACGCCATCCAGGATCCCGGCGAGACCGACATCATGATGTGGCGCGTCCGCGCGGTCCGGAAGCTGTACGGCGCGCTCCCGAACGAGCTGCCGGCGGTCTCCTTCGGCCCCTGGAGCGCCGTCTTCGCCTCGGTCGTCCCGCCGCGCACGGCGGAGCCGCTACGGCTGCTCGAGACCGCCTCGGACACGCTCGGCAGCGCCGCCGCTCCGGCCGCTCACAATCTCACCCCGGGATTCGTCTTCACCGGCACCGACGCGCCGACCGGCTTCCCGGCCAGCCTCTACCGCGTCTACGTCGCGACGGACAGCCACTGCGTGAACATCGTCTTCAGCGGCTCCGTCGTCGCCAGCCCGGCCTACGCGCCCCGCACGAGCGGTCCGCTCAGCCTGGGCACGCCCGCGACGACCACGACCACGACCGCCACCACGACCACGACGACGACGACGACCACCACCACCACCTCCCCCACCACCACGACCAGCTCGACGACGACCCCGGCGGCGGTCGAGTATCCGCAGGACGGGAGCCAGACGACGCTGAGCATCGACGGCCGGTCGATCACCCCCAACGAGCAGTCGGGCGCCTCGTCGGCGACCACGGGCGGCACGACGACGACGACCGGCTCCCCTGCGATCCCGGCCGACTTCACGACGGCGGGTCCCTTCGTCGATCTCTGGGACCTGGGTCGACCGAACGCCCGGTACTGGTGGACGGTCGTACCCGTGATCCGGGACGGCACGACGTACCAGGACGCCGAGCTGCCGCAGGATGCGTGCGAAGCCGGACGTGTCGGCGAGTTCGCGAAGACGAGCAAGCCCGTCGTGACCTCGGCGACGAGCCCCTATGTCTCCGGGCTCTCCGCGTACGGAGAGCTCGTGGCCGCCCGTTCGTCGAAACCGTCCTTCTACCGCGCGGCGCTGATCGGCTGGCAGCCGGCTCCGGGGGCGATCGGCTACGAAGTGCAGTGGAGCAAGACGAGGAGCCCCTGGAAGCCCGCTTCTGACCCCGTGTACACGGCAGCCACGTCGCTGCTCCTCGACTCGCTGACCCCCGGAACCTGGTACTACCGCGTCCGCGGGATCGACCCGTACGTGCCCGGGCCCGTGAAGCAGATGAGCTGGTCGGCGCCGGTCGCGATCACGATCGCAAAGCCTCGCTTCGTGGTCGAGAGCTCCGTCACGGTCCGCCCGGCCAAGAGGTAACACCGCTCCCGAACGCCGGGGGATATGCGAGTCTGCCGGGATGGACCGGGCAGACGTCGACCGGTGGCTCGAGGCCTACGTGGCGGGCTGGATCAGCTACGACCGGACGGAGATCGCAGCGCTCTTCAGCGACGACGTCGAGTATCGCTACCACCCCTACGACGAGCCGGTCCGCGGCCGCGACGCCGTGGTCGCGACGTGGCTCGGCGAAGAAAGCGATCAGACTGCGTCCACGCGGGACGAGGCCGGCACCTACGAGGCCGCGTATCGCACGGTGGCGGTCGAAGGGGACGTCGCGGTCGCGACCGGAACGAGCACGTACCTGTCCGCGCCGGGCGGGCCGATCGAGAAGGTGTACGACAACTGCTTCGTGATGCGATTCGATGCCGACGGCCGGTGCCGCGAGTTCACCGAGTGGTTCATGAAGCGGCCGGACTGAGCCGAGGGCCTAGCGGGCGAGCAGGCGAGCCTCCGCGCGTCGGCGCCACAGACGGGAGCTGACCAGCGCAAGCAGGCCGAGCAGGAGCACGGGTGCGCCCACCAGCAGCACATAGATCAGCACCTTCAGCTCGTCGAGCAGGATCTCCCCCGAGCGATGGAGCGCGCGGCCGAGGCGGCCCGGCTCGTCGGACTTCGCCGCTACCGCGGTCCCGCTCCGCAGGTCGAGCGAGACGGTCGCGAAGCTCGCTTGGCGCTGCTGGCGCGTCTGGGCCTGCTGGAGCGCGGCCAGCTGCCGACGCTCGGCCACCAGGTCGTCCTCGAGTGCCTTGCGCTCGGAGACGGACAACGAGGGGTTCTCGAGCCTGGCCTGGAGCTTCGTGATCGTGTCGCGGAGCGCCTGCATCTGCCGGAACCGCTTGTCGAGCTGAGGCTGAACGTCCTGGATCGAGACATGCTGATCGACGATCGTCCCCAGCGCCGAGAACTCGACGAGCGCGGCCTGGATGCTCCCGACCGGGACACGGAGTACGAGCGTCGCGGTCCCTCGCTCCCGGCCGGCGCCGTAGTCGACCGTCCGAACGTAGCCGTTGAAGCTACGCGTGAGGCGGAGCGCCCGCTTCGTCGCCGCCGAGAGGTCCTTCACCCGCAGCGTCAGCTCCGCCTCGTACAGCTGCGCTCGGCCCGGCGTGGTCGGAAGGCCCGCGCCGCCGCCGCCGGCCGCCTTCGGCCGCGCTGCCTGGTCCTGCGAAAACGCCGTCGCCGGCGCCGCCTCGCGCGCAACTGCGCCTTCGACCGCCGTCCGTCCGTGCCTCCCAGAGGTCGCGAGCCCCGCCGCGAGCGCGCCTGCCATCGCGAGCGCGACGCACGCCGGCACGAGCACGAGCGACATCCGGCGCCACGGGAGCTCCCGCCGCGGAGGGGCAGGCGGCACCGCCGAGGCGAGCGCGAGCATGCGGTCGCGCAGCTCCGGCGAGGCCGTGATCCGAGACGATCTGATCTCGTCGACGATGGCCTCGTACTCAGGCTGCGACATCCGCACTCATCCTCTCTTCGAGCTTCTTCAGCGCCCGGCTCAGCCGGGTGGAACAGGCTGTGACCGAGATCCCGAGCACCCGGGCAGCGGTCTCGCCGTCGAAATCCAGCAGCACGCGCAGCGCGATCACCTCGCGCTCGCCGGCGGAAAGCTCCGCGAGGGCCCGCTCGAGCTCGGCCGACAGGCCTCCGAACACGCCCTCCTCGGCCGAGCCCCGCTCGAGCGCAAAGATGTCCTCACGCCGCCGGCGACGCTCTTCCGCGCGAAAGTGGTCGAGCGCCGTCGTTCGCGCTAGCTGGCACAGCCAGGTCCGGACGCTGCCGCGCCGCGGATCGAACCGGCGCCAGTGGCGAAGCGCCTTCTCGAAGGTCTCCGCGGTGAGGTCCTCGGCGATGCCCCGGTCTCGGGTCAGGTAGACGAGATAGCCGTGCACGTCGTCGAGGTGCCGCTCGACGACCGATGCGAAGCTGGTGTCCGGTCCGGCAACCGCGTACACGCCCGACATACGCCGCCGGGGGCGCCTCACGTCACACCGCGCGGACGGCGGCTTCGTAGACGGGGTCGCGCCCGTACTGCTCGAGCTGGTCGGAGAGCAGGTCGCTGGCCGAGGCGCGCCGCGCACGTGAGACCGAGACCTCCTCGCCGTCCACCTCGACATGCCGGAGCGAGTCGGCTGCCTCCAGGTGCAACTTGAAGTCGCGCCGAAGTCGGGAGCGCAGCCACCCTCGGATCAGCAGGGCCTCGGCCTGCGGTCCGGTTACGGAGAGCGTGTGCGCCTTCTTGATCCCAGGCCAGAGATCGGCGATCGCCACACGCCAGGGGACCGTCCTGGCCCAGGCGAGGTCGGAGGCCGCGATCCGGTCGAAGAGCTCGACGAGCCGGCCGTAGGCACGCGGCAGGCCCGTCCACTCGGACGAGTCGACGATCAACCGGTCGCTGACGCCGAGCAGCTGGTCGAGCTCGGCGTGCCCGAACGGGGGACGGCCGCGCCAGCGCAGGAAGACCGGCAGGTCCGGAATCTGCAGCGGCACGACAACGCTCGCCGGCGCCCTGACCGTCGCGCCCCGGAGCCAGATCCTCACGACCTCGACGCAGATGGAGTTCTCCGCGCCCGGAAACTGCTCATGCTCGATCGTGGCGTCGATCCCGTCTGTCTCCGCCTGCGGGTCGGGGTGGAGCAGGATCGTCCGCGACGGGATCCGAGCGCCGAGCCCGTGGAGCACGCGCTCGGCAGCGTCGATCCACTCGCTCGGAACCCACGCCATGTGTGTGGCGACGCTCGTCCGCTGCGACGGCCCCTCGACGTCGCGCGCTTCGTCGAGATACGCCTCGATCTCCGCGACGGACGTTCCCCTCAGCGCCTGCGCCATTCCCGTCCGTCGCGGCGAAGGAGCTCGTCCGCCGCCGCCGGGCCCCACGTACCCGCTTCGTAGTTCGGAAACGAGGTCCGATCGCGCTTCCAGGCGGAGACGATCGAGTCGACGAGCGCCCACTGCTCGTCCACCTCGTCGGCGCGGGTGAAGAGCGTCGCATCGCCGACCAGGCAGTCGAGGATCAGACGCTCGTACGCCTCCGGCAACTCGGTCCGGAAGGCGCCGCCGTACAGGAAGTCCATGTTCACCGTTCGCAGGCGCATCCCCTGGCCGGGCACTTTCGCCCCGATCGCGAGCGAAACGCCTTCGTCCGGCTGGACGTGGACGATCAAGACGTTCGGCCGCAGGCCGTCCCCGGCTTGCTCCGTGAACGGCGGGTGCGGCGCGCGTTGAAACTGGATCGCGATCGTCGTCTCGCGCTTCGGCATCCGTTTGCCGGTGCGGACGTAGAACGGCGTGTCCGCCCAGCGCCAGTTGTCGACGTACAGCTTCGCGGCAACGAACGTGTCGGTGGTCGAGTCGTCGGCGATCCCGGGTTCCTCCCGGTATCCGGGCACCTCCACACCTTCGACGAACCCACGGCCGTATTGCCCTCGAACGACGTGCTTGGCGCTGGGGGTGTGCATCGCGCGCAGCACCTTCACCTTCTCGTTGCGCACCGACTCCGAGGTGAAGTCCACCGGGGGCTCCATCGCCGTCAGAGCGACGAGCTGGAGCAGGTGGTTCTGGAAGACATCCCGGATCGCTCCGGCCTGCTCGTAGAAGACGGCCCGGCCTTCGAGGCCGATCGACTCGGCCACGGTGATCTCGACGTGGTCGACGAACTGCCGGTTCCAGATCGGCTCGAAGATCCCATTCGCAAACCGGAGCGCGAGCAGGTTCTGGACCGTCTCCTTCCCGAGGTAGTGGTCGATCCGGTAGATCTCCCGCTCGTCGAAGAAGCGTCCGATCTCCCTGTTCAGCTGACGGGCGCTCTCGCGGTCGAATCCGAACGGCTTCTCGACGATGAGTCGCGTCCAGCCGCGCCACTCCTTGCGGCGGCGTCCGAGGCGATCGATCAGCACCTGGATCGCGCTCGGTGGGACGGCGAGGTAGAAGACGCGGTTCCCGGCCGTCCCGCACTCCTCGTCGATCTTGGTGAGCATCTCGATGAGCGCGTTCTCGCCGCCGCCGCTCGCGAAGTCGGTCGCGACGTAGTGCATCCCGTCGGCGAGGCGCTTCCAGACTTTCGCGTCGAGCTTGTCGCGGCCGTACTGCCGGATGGCGTCCTTCATCGATGCCTTGAACCTCGCGTCGGTCTCGTGGGTGCGCGCGACGCCGACGATCGCGAACGGCTCGGGAAGCAGATCGCGGACCGCGAGTGAGTAGACGGCGGGGAAGAGCTTGCGCTTCGTCAGGTCGCCGGAGGCGCCGAAGATGACGAGCGCGCACGGGTCCGGCGTGCGTGCGACGCGAAGCCCCTCCCGAAGCGGATTGCTCACTTCTCCTCGGCGGCTTTGACGGCGTGTCCGCCGAACTGGTTCCGGAGGGCTGCGTTGACCTTCGCGGCGAACGACTCGTCCTGACGGGAGGCGAAGCGGGCAAAGAGCGAGAGCGTGATCGCAGGCGCGGGGACGCTCTCGTCGATCGCGCTCGAGCACGGTCCAGCGGCCCTCGCCGGAGTCCTCGACGTAGCCGCGGATCTGCTCCAGGCCCGGATCCTGCTCGAGCGCCAGCACGAGCAGGTCGAGCAGCCAACTGCGCACGACCGACCCGTGCTGCCAGAGCGCGGCGACCTGCTTCAGCTCGAGCGGAAACTCCGACGCCTGCAGGATCTCGAAGCCCTCGGCGATCGACTGCATCATCCCGTACTCGATCCCGTTGTGGACCATCTTCACGAAGTGGCCGGAGCCGGACGGGCCGACGTGCGCGTAGCCGCCGGGCTCGGTCAGGTCCTTGACGAACGGCTCGATCTGGGCGAACGCGCCCGCCTCGCCGCCGACCATCACGCAGTACCCCTCCTTCAGGCCCCAGATCCCGCCCGAGACGCCCGCGTCGAGGAAGGCCACGCCCTTCTTCGCCGCTTCGGCAGCGCGGCGCTGGGAGTCACGGAAGTTGGAGTTGCCGCCGTCGACCATGATGTCGCCGTCCTCGAGCAGTCCGAGCATGGTCTGAAACGCGTTCTCGGTCGGGTCGCCGGCCGGGATCATCAGCCAGACGACGCGCGGCTGCGGGAGCTTCTGGGCCAGCTCTACGAGCGAGCCTGCGGTGCGGTCCGGGTTCGTTCGTGCGTACGTCTCGACGACGTGGTCGTGCTCGCGCAGCCGCTCGACCATGTTCGCGCCCATCCGTCCCAGCCCGACCATGCCCAAGTTCATGTGCTCTCCTCCTGTGGCCTAGACGTCTTCGAGTTTGACTCGGGCGACCGGGCGGCCGCGCTCCTTCAACGCTGCGTAGTCCCCCGCTGCCTGCGCGTGGATCAGCTTTCCGAAGCCGAACTTGCGGCCCGGGATCGGGAGCTCCTCGCCGGTGTCGTCGACGACCTGGAGGAAGCAGCCGATCGGCGCACCGCCCTTGTGCAGCTGGCCCGTCGAGTGCAGGTAGCGCGGGCCGAGCCCGAAGGTGACAGCGCAACCGGTCTCGCGCGCCCGCTCGACGAGGGGCCGGAGGCGCTCCTCCTCGGCCGGGTCGACGAACGCCTGGATCGCGACGTAGTCGCCGGGCCGCGCCTGGGCCAGCAGCTCCTCGACCGCCCCTTCCGGCCGTGTCCCGGTGTCTGACACCGAGCCATGGCCCGAGAGGATCTGGCTCGTGCGGTCCTTCGCCTCCTGGACGTTCGGCTGGTCGAACGGATTGATCTGGAGAATCGCGCCCGGCGACCGCGGTTGCGAACTCCCAGCGGAAGAACTCCGAGCCGAGGTCGTACGGGTCGTCGAGGAGCACCTCGTGCCGCTGCCGGTCCGGCCCATCGGCTGTCTCGTCCGGCGCCGGCACAAGGCCCCGCCCCTGCTTCCCGGTCGACTCCGCCAGGAGCTGTTCCACCCACAGGCCGAAACCGTGCGGATTCGGCGTGATCAGAACCTTGTCGCGGCCCTCCTCCCAGGCCGCTGCCGAGGTCGAGTCCGAGGTCGAGACCGGGGTTGTCGTCGGTCGATCCGGCAGGCGTTGAGCGTGGCCTCGGCGCGGTCGAGCAACCGGGCGAGGTCGACTCTCATCAGCGCGGCGGGGACGAGTCCGAAGTGCGACAGCGCGGAGTAGCGCCCGCCGATCGTCGGCTCGCCGGAGAACACGGCCCGGAAGCGCCGTTCGCGGGCCAGCCGCTCGAGCTCGGAGCCGGGATCGGTGATCGCCGCGAACTGGTTGCCGCGCTTCCCGGCCCGCTCCCAGAAGAAGTCGAGGTGCGAACGCGTCTCGAGCGTCGTGCCCGACTTCGAGGCAGCGACGAACAGCGTCCGACCGAGATCGACGGCCTCCGCCAGCCGCCGGATCGCCTTCGGGTGCGTGGTGTCGAGCACATGGAACCGGTCTCGACCGAACGCCCGGCGGAAGACCTCGGGAGCGAGGCTGGAACCGCCCATCCCAAGCAGGACGACGTCGTCGACGTCGTCGGCGACGCCGGCCGCGAACTCGCGTGAGCTCGTCGACGCGCTGGCGCATCCGGAGCGGCTCGTCCAGCCACCCGAGCCACTGCGCTTCGTCGTGGCCGGTCCAGACGGTGGGATCGCGCTCCCAGATGCGCTCGACGAGCTCGTCCGGAGCGAGATCAGGCGGAGACAAGCTCGCCGCGCTTGGCGCGAATCCCATCCAGCAGCTCGTCGAAGGAGTCGGAGAACTTCTGGACGCCTTCCTCCTCGAGCACCCGGGTGACGTCGTCGACGTCGACCCCCACCGCAGCCAGCTCCTCGAACAGCCGCCGCGCCTCGTCGACACCCTTGTCGAGCGTGAGCGCAACCTCGCCGTGATCCTGGAACGCCTCGATCGTCTCCTCCGGCATCGTGTTCACGGTGTCGGGGCCGATAAGCTCCTCGACGTAGAGGACGTCGCGATAGGCAGGATTCTTCGTCGAGGTCGAGGCCCAGAGGCACCACTGCTTCGACGCGCCCTTCGCCTCGAGCGCTTGCCAGCGCTCGCCGGCGAAGACCTCGGTCCAGTTCTGGTACGCGAGCTTCGCGTTCGCGACCGCGAGCCGGCCCTTCAGCTCGTCGTGGCCGCCGATCGCGTCCAGCCGCTTGTCGGCCTCGGTGTCGACGCGCGAGACGAAGAAGCTGGCGACCGACGAGACCGGCCCCGGATCGCCGCCGGCTTCGACCAGCCGCTCGACGCCGCGGATGTATGCCTCCATCACCTCGCGGTGTCGTTCGAGCGAGAAGATCAGCGTGACGTTGATCGACTTGCCGTCCGCGATCATGTCCTCGATCGCCGGCAGGCCGGCCTTCGTCCCCGGGATCTTCACGTACAGGTTCGGCTTGTCGACGAGCGCGTGCAGGCGCCGCGCCTCGGCCGTCGTCGCCTCCGTGCTGAACGCCAGAGTCGGATCGACCTCCATCGACACGTAGCCCGAGAGTCCCTTTCCGCGGTCCCACACCTTCTGCATGAGGTCGCAGGCCTCGCCGATGTCGCGGCCGGCGAGCGCGATAAAGATCTCCTTCGCGTCCTCCTCGTGAGTGAGCAGCTCGCGCAGCTGGTCGTCGTAGGCGGAGCCCTGGGAGATCGCCTTCTGGAAGATCGTGGGGTTCGAGGTGACGCCGCTCACGGCGTCTTCCTCCATCATCCGCGCCAACCCGCCCGAATGGAGCAGGTCGCGGGAGAGGTAGTCGATCCAGACGCTCTGGCCGAGCGCGGAGAGACGGTGCAGCCGCGAGTCAGGCATGACCGATCCTTTCGATTGCTTCGATCTTCTCGAGTCGTTTGAGGTACCGCTCTCCTCCCCTGAAACGGGCTTGGAGGAACGTCCGGACGAGGTCTGCGGCCAGCTCGGCGCCGACCACCTCCGAGCCGAGGCAGAGCACGTTCATGTCGTCGTGCTCGACTCCCTGATGGGCGGAGTACACGTCGTGGCACACGGCGGCGCGGATTCCCGGCATCTTGCACGCAGCGATCGAAGCGCCGACGCCGGAGCCGCAGACGAGCACGCCACGGTCGGCCTTCCCCGCGTCCAGCGTCTCGCCCACCTCGCGCGCCTTGTCGGGATAGTCGATCCGGACAGAACCGTCGGTGGCGCCGAGGTCGACCGGCTCGTGCCCGAGCTCCGCGAGCTCCTGCAGCACGCGCTCACGCAGCTTCACGCCACGGTGGTCGAACGCGACAGCCACCTTCATGACTCCTAGCCTAACGGCCGGTGACATTCCTGCCGGGGGCCGCCCAGCCGCCGGGTGAACGGAACGTGAAGGCGTAAGGCCGGCGCGAGTGGATACGGTACGAGCCGATGGACGACATTCAGCTCTGGCGCGAGCTCGGGCAGCAGTTCCGGGTCGATTCCGTTCGGTGCGCGGCGGCCGCCAGCTCCGGTCATCCGACCTCCGGGATGTCCGCCGCCGATCTGACGGCGGTGCTGCTCGCGAAGCATCTCCGCTACGACTTCGGCGAGCCCGACCTGGCCACGAACGACCGCCTCGTCTTCTCGAAGGGCCACGCGTCCACGCTCCTGTACGCCATGTTCAAGGCCGCCGGCGCGATCACAGACGAGCAGCTGCTCACCTACCGCGAGTTCGGGAGCATGCTCGAGGGGCACCCGACTCCGCTCATTCCGTGGGTGGACGTCGCCACCGGCTCGCTCGGACAAGGACTGCCGATCGGGGTGGGGATGGCCCTGGCGGGCAAGTTCCTGGACCGGCTCCCATACCGCGTGTGGGTGCTCTGCGGCGACAGCGAATTGGCAGAAGGCTCGATCTGGGAGGCGTTCGAGCACGCCGGGCACTACGAGCTCGACAACCTGACGGCAATTCTGGACGTCAACCGGCTCGGGCAGCGCGGCGAGACCATGAACGCCTGGCACCTGGAGCGCTACACAGCACGCGCGGAAGGCTTCGGCTGGCACGCGATCGAGATCGACGGCCACGACGTCGAGCAGATCGACGCTGCGTACGCGGAGGCGGCTGCAACGAAGGGCAAGCCGACAGTCGTCGTCGCGCGGACGATCAAGGGCAAGGGCGTCGCTGCGGTCGAGAACAAGGACGGCTGGCACGGCAAGGCACTCGCCGATCCCGACGCGGCAATCGAGGAGCTCGGCGGCCTGCGCAACATCGTCGTCGACGTCTCGAAGCCCGAACCGGGCGAGCCACACCGCTTCGAGACGGGCGCGCTCGAGCTGCCGCGCTACGAGCTCGGCGGGAAGGTGGCGACACGCAAGGCGTACGGAGAGGCACTCGCCGCCCTCGGCTCCGGCCGCGGCGAGATCGTCGCAGTCGACGGCGAGGTCTCGAACTCGACCTTCGCGGAGATCTTCCGCGACGCCCACCCCGAGCGGTACTTCGAGATGTACATCGCGGAGCAGCAGATGGCCGCCGCAGCGGTCGGGCTCCAGGCTCGCGGGTGGCGCGTGTTCGCCTCTTCGTTCGCAGCCTTCCACTCGCGCGCGTACGACTTCATCCGCATGGCGGCGATCAGCCGCGCGACGCTTTGCCTGTCCGGATCCCACGCCGGCGTCTCGATCGGCGAGGACGGGCCGTCGCAGATGGCGCTCGAGGACATCGCGATGATGCGCGCCGTCCACGGCTCGACGGTCTTGCATCCGAGCGACGGCAACCAGACCGTCAAGCTCGTCGCTCAGATGGCCGATCTCGAGGGCATCTCGTACGTCCGCACGCTACGACCGGACACGCCGGTGCTGTACGGGCCCGACGAGGAGTTCCCGATCGGCGGCAGCCGCGTGCTGCGCTCGTCCGACAACGACGAGGTGACACTGGTCGGCTGCGGGATCACCGTCCACGAGGCGCTGCAGGCCGCCGAGACGCTGGCCGAGGACGGAATCGCCGCACGCGTGCTCGACTGCTACTCGATCAAGCCGATCGACGGCGAGACGCTCGCCGCCGCGGCGGAGGAGACGGGCCGGCTCGTGGTCGCGGAAGACCACTGGCCGGAGGGCGGCCTCCGCGACGCCGTGCTCGCCGCGCTCGCGGAGCGGGACGCGCATGCGCAGGTCCGCGCCCTGGCGATCACCGAGATGCCACGCTCGGGCAAGGGGGCAGAACTCCTCGCGGCGTACAAGATCGACGCGGCCGCGATCGCCGAGGCGGCGCAGCGCCTGGTGCACGCAGAGTCGACCGTCTAGCGCGCGTACCAGCGGATCACGAGCTGCACAACGCGTAGGCCTGCACGGTCATCGTGTCGCGCGACCCAAGCTTTGCGATGGCGACCACGGCCTCGGCGGTCCACGTCGTTTCGCTGCTCGGGTAGGAGGCGACGAGGTGGACCCGCTCCTTGTTCGACGTGGTCGTGACGAGACCGCCGCCGCCGAGCAGCTCACCGCTGTCACAGGAAGCCGTGGCGCTCACCAGCGTATTCCTCGCCGCATTCTCCTCAGAAGTAACCGGTGTCCCGGCGACCACCGTGGTTCCCGACGCCCCGGGCGGCCCCTCGGGTCCCTGCGGTCCCGCTGGTCCCTGCGGCCCCTCGGCTCCCTGCGGTCCCGCCGGTCCTTCCGGCCCCGGCGATCCCTGAGGCCCAGGCTGCCCCGCGGGCCCCATGGGACCAGTGTCGCCACGAGCCCCCTTTTGCCCGCGGAGCCCAGGCGCGCCGCGGGATCCCGGGGCGCCGGAGGACCCGGTCTCACCCTGTGCTCCCTTGGGCCCCTGCGGCCCAGCCGGCCCGGTCGCACCTTGCGGGCCGACCAGCCCGGGTGCACCCTTCGCCCCTCGCTCTCCGCGGATGTTCCAGACGATCGGACGCTCGCGCCCACCGCAGGCGAGCGTCGTTCGGACGAGCCGCAACGTTCCGTCGCCCGAGCGCGCGCAGGCGATCATGCGGCCAGCCGCGCCACCCGCCCGAGTCTGCCCGACCGCGGCTCCACCCAGCCAGAGGACGACTGCAGCCACAACCACCAGCAAGCCGGCTCGGCGACATGCGGCAGCAAGCCGCGCGGGACCCCCCGGAGGTGGATGCAGATTCGTCATCGCCGCAGTTCGGAGGCAAGTCTGCCGCGCCGGTCGGACGGCGTGATCCGCACATCGGCGCTCTACGCTGTCTCCATATGGCCGTCGTGATCGGAACCAACCTGCGCAAGGAGCTCGCCGGCGGGCTGCTCTTCGAGGGCGTCTCGTTCAAGGTCGAGCGCCGCGAGCGTCTCTCACTCTCCGGCCCGAACGGAGCCGGGAAGACGACGCTGCTGCGCATACTTGCGGGGGAGACCGGCATCGACGCGGGGCAACTCGTCTTCGAGAAGGGGACGCGGATCGCACTGCACGACCAGCGCCCGCCGCTCGATCTCGGCCTGTCCCTGCGCGAGTACGCGCTGCTCGGCGCGCGTGACCTCGTCGAGCTCGAGCACGAGCTGCGCCGGCTCGAGGAGGCGATGGCCGGAGGCGACCACGGACCGGAGTCGCTGCGCCGCTACTCGGAAGCGCAGTCGCGACTCGAGCACGCCGGCGGCTACGCCTGGCGCGAGCGCTCGCTGGCCACCCTGCGTGGCCTGGGCTTCACGGACGACGAGCTCGACCGGCGGCTGGACACGTTCTCGGGCGGAGAGCTCACACGCGCCTCGCTGGCGCGGGCACTGGCCGGCGACCCCGACCTGTTGCTCCTCGACGAGCCGACCAACCACCTCGACGTAGACCGGCTCGAGTGGCTCGAGCGCACGCTCACCGGGCTCGACGCCGCGGTCATCCTCGTCGCGCACGACCGCTGGTTCCTGGAGGCGACGACGACCGCGGTGCTCGAGCTCGAAGCGGGGCGTTCGACCTACTTCCCGGGCCAGTGGCACGTCTGGCGCCGCGAGAAGGCAGCCCGGGCCCTCGACGCGTCGAAGGCGATCGAGCGCTACGAGGCGGACATCGCCCGGCTCCAGCGATTCGTCGACCGGTTCCGGTACAAGAAGAGCAAGGCCAAGCAGGCGCAGGCAAAGCTCACCCACATCGGCCGGCTCCAGAAGGAGCGGTCCGTCGCGGCCGGCGAACTCGCACTGCTCGAGCGGCGCTCGAGGAGGCTCGGGTTCGAGTTTCTCAAGCCGCCACGGAGCGGGCGAACGGTCGTCGAAGTCGATCGCCTCGCTCTCGCCGCCGGCGAGAAGGAGCTGCTGGGGGACGTGGCCTTCGCGGTCGAGCGAGGGGAACACGTCGCGCTCGTCGGCCCGAACGGAAGCGGCAAGACGACTCTGCTCGAAACCCTGCTCGCCCGGCGGCCGGTACAGGCCGGTGCCGTTCGGCTGGGGCACGGCGTCGTTCCCGCCTACTTCTCACAGCACGAGGCCGAGCTCGACGAGCGTGGCTCCGTCCTCGACTGCGTCCAGTCGATGACCGGACTGCCTCGCCCCCAGGCGCAACATCTGCTCGGCCGGTTTTTGTTCTCCGGTTGGGAAGCGCACGAGAAGCCCGTGTCCGTGCTTTCGGGAGGCGAGCGGCGCCGGCTCGCGCTCGCGGTCGTCGTCGCTTCGGGCGCGAACTTCCTCGTGCTCGACGAGCCGACCAACCACCTCGACCTGGAGAGCCGCGAGGCACTGGAAGCTGCGCTCGAGAACTTCCCCGCGACCGTGCTGCTCGTCTCGCACGACCGCGCGTTGCTGGATGCGGTCGCCGAGCGAACACTCGCGATCGAGGACCGCACGATCCGAAGCTACGACGGCGGCTGGGCCGACTACGTTCGCGCACGCGAATCTCGTGACGTCTCCGTTCTGGTGTCTGACACGAAGAAGGAGCTCCGGAGCAGCGGAAGTCACAAAGATGCGCGGGTGTCCGACACCGCAGCGCGGCCGCGGCAGCCGACCGAGCTGGCCCGGATCGAGGAGCAGATCGCACGCCAGGAGGAGGCGGTGGCCGAGCTCGAGCGGCGTCTGGCCGACGACTGGGCGGACGTCGAGCTGCTCGCCGCGCACCGGGCGGCTCGCGATCAGCTCCAATCGCTGCTCGAGCGCTGGGAGACCCTGTTCGAGCAGGCGCAGGCCTAGCGGCGGCGGTCGTGATCCACGACCTCCACCGCGGCGTGCTCCTGATCCATCGCCACCGCTTCGTGGTCGACGCCTGGGGCTGGGAGATCCCGGGCGGACGAATCGACGAGGGCGAGACACTCGAGCAGGCTGCCGCGCGTGAGGCACTCGAGGAGACGGGCTGGCGGCCCGGGCCGTTGCGCCCCCTCTTCCGCTACCACCCGATCAGCGGGCTCAGCGACCAGCGCTTCCACGTCTTCGCAGCTGACGGCGCGGTGCACGAGCGGGCGCCCGACCTGGTCGAGACCGATCGCGTCGAATGGGTCCCCGTGCGCGAGGTTCGGAGGCTGATCGAGCGCGGAGAGGTCTCGGATGGGTTCTCGCTGACGGCGTTACTGTGGTTTCTCACCCTGTGAGCGAGACCCGCGACTTCCTGCGCTCGATCGGCCTGCCCCCGGGCGATCTGAACCACCTTCCCGATTCGCCCAAGCGCTTCCCGGACGGCGCCCAGTACCGCGTCGAGATCCCGAGCACGGAGGGGCCGCGGTGCCTCGAGGCGGTGCTGGAGGAGACGGCGCGCCTGGACGTCGTCGTCCACCGCGTCTCCCAGGGGAGCGGCGTGTTCCTGCTCACGGACGCCGAGCTCGACGAGACCGCGCGACTCGCCGCCGACGCGACGGTCGAGGTCAGCCTCTTTGCCCGGCCGAACGCAGCCTGGGACACGTCTGCGATGGCACGCTCGGCAGCCGGGACGGTGGTCGCTCCTACCGCGCGCGGCCAGGAGCAGGTCGTCGCCTGCCTCGACGATGCACGCCGCGCGGCCGACCACGGCTTCCGCAGCGTCCTGATCGCCGACCTCGGCGTGCTCGCCACCTTTGCGGAAGCGCGCCGCACCGGCTTCCTGCCTGCGGACATGCAGGCGAAGGTGTCGGTGATGCTGCCGGCGGCGAACCCTGCCGCGGCCCGCGTCCTCGCCGATCTCGGTGCGGACACGATCAACCTGCCGACCGACCTGAGCCTTGCCCAGATCGCCGCCATTCGGGCGGCAGTCGACGTCCCACTGGACGTCTACGTCGAGGCACCCGACAACGTCGGCGGCTTCGTCCGGCTGCACGAGATCCCCGAGCTGATCCGCGTCGCCGCTCCCGTGTACGTCAAGTTCGGGCTCCGGAACGCACCGGACGTCTACCCGGCGGGCACGCATCTCGAGGCGACGACGGTGGCGCTGTCCCGGGAGCGAGTCCGCCGCGCCAGGCTGGGTCTGGAGCTCCTCGCGCGCTCCGGCTACGAGCCCGCGACGTCCGAGCTCGGCGCCGCGGGGCTCGCCGTGCCGCAACCGGCCAAGACACGAACATGATCGTCCGCTTGCTGCTCTGGGGCCTGGCCGACTCGAAGACCACACTGGCCGAGCTGCGCCCGCGCCTCGAGGCGGCGCCGAACCGCACCTGGATCTCGGACGAGTCGACGGAGCGATTCGGAGTCGTCGAGCTCTGGGATGACGAACCGGGCGAGTTTCCGCGCGAGATCATCGACCTGATCGGCAGCGACCCGCAGATCGCCGAGCACTTCGACGTCGAGAGCTAGCTCTCGAACGTCGCGATCAACGCGTCCGCGACCACCTTCAACGGCCTTCCGGCCAGCTGGCTCGCCCGGCGGAGCCGCGCGAACGCCTCCTGCTCGGACAGGCCCTCCTTCTCCATCAGCAGGCCCTTCGCGCGCTCGATCGACTTCCGGGCCGCGAGCGCCTCGGCCAGCGACTCGGCCTCCTCACGGAGAGCAGCGAGCTCCTCGTGCCGCGCGCGCGCGGCCTTGATCGCCGGCAGCAGGTCGGCCTCACGGAACGGCTTGACGAGGTAGCCGAAGACGCCCGCCTCGACCGCGCGGGAGACGAGCTCGTCCTGCCCGTACGCGGTCAGCATCACGATCGGGATCGGCCGCTCGTCGAGGATCTGCCGTGCAGCGTCGATCCCGTCCAGGCGCGGCATCTTCACGTCGAGAACGGCGAGGTCCGGCGCCTGGCTGCGGGCGAGCTCGACCGCTTCGAGGCCGTCCTTCGCCTCCGCGCAGACCTCGAACCCTGCCGTCTCGAGTAGCGCGCGCAGATCGAGACGGATGATCGTCTCGTCTTCGGCGATCAGGATGCGCACACAGCGAGTCTAGGCGGGAAAGACGATCTCGGCCCGCAAGCCGCCCTCGTCCGCGAGCGACAGCGTTCCGCCCAGCTCGTCACGGACGAGCGCCTGGACGATCGAGAGCCCGGTGCCATGCGCGGCACCTTCGATCCCGCCGCCGTCGTCGGCGATCGCGAGCACGACATCGCCGTTCCGCTGCTCGAGCTCGATCCGAACCGACTCGCCGCCGTGCTCCAACGCATTCTGGAAGAGCTCGCTGAAGACCAGGGCGAGAGCGGTGGCGCGCCCACCGGCAAGCGGCACCGAGGAGAGCGACACATCGACCTGCTTGTCGGCGGCCAGCCCCTGCACGAGCATCGCGCGCAGCCGGTCGAGCAGGTCGCGGAGGTCGACACTCTCGTCGCGACGCTCCGTCAGGACCTCGTGCACCGCCGCGATGGCGAGGATGCGGTTGACCGAGTCTTCGAGCGCCCGCCGCGGGTCGATCGTCTCGGCCCCGCGAGCCTGGAGCCGCAGGAGGGAGGCGACGGTCTGCAGGTTGTTCTTGACCCGGTGGTGGATCTCCTGGGCGAGCACGCCTCGCATCACGGCCCGCCCGTGCTCGAGCGCGACGGCCGCGTGGTGGGCGATCGACGCGAGCAGCTGCTGCTCCTCCTCGGTGAACGGCGTGTCGCGGTCGGCGACCAGCTCGCCGATCTGGCGCCGCTTCCACCGCAGGGGAGTCCGCACCGCGTGCTTGCCGGCTCGGCCTTCCGGCCAGGCGATCTTTCCGTCCTCGAGCACGAGCGCGGCTCCGGTCGCAGACACTGCGTCCATCGTCGTCTTGACGATCGCCTCCAGCGACTCCTCGAGGTACAGCGACTCGGAGACCGCCTCGGAGATCTTGGCGAGCGCCTCGAGCTCCTCGACCCGGCGCTGCGCATGTGCGTACAGCTTCGCGTGGTCGATCGACTGGGCAACCTGAGCGGCGATCGCGAGCAGGAGGTCGATCTCCTCCTCCGAGAAGGCACGCGGCTCTCGCGTCCGGACGTTGAGGGCGCCTTCGAGCTTCTCGCGGGCGAGGATCGGGACGGCGAGAATCGACTCGTACTCCTCCTCGTGCAGGTTCGGGAACGCCTTGAACCGCGGGTCGAGGTGCGCCTGGGCCGGCAACATCACGGGTGCCCGCTCGGCCGCCGCGCTGCCGGTGATTCCCTCGCCGGGCCGCATCCTCGGCCTCCGGGTCATCTCCTCGACGCTCGTACCGTAGGTCGCCCGCAGCACCAGCTCGCCGCTGCGGTCGTCGTACAGGTAGACGAAGCAGGCGTCGGTTCCGAGCGCCTGAGCGACCTTGCTCGCAACGAGCTCGAGCACCTCCTGCAGGTCGAGCGTCGAGTTCACTGCGGCGATCGTCTCCGTCAGGAGCCGGAGGTGACGCTCGCGAGCATCCACCCGATCGATTGTAGGCCGATCCCTGTCGTAGGCTTCCGCGGCATGTCGAAGTACGACTGGCTGCTGCTCTTCCACGTCATCGGCGCCTTCCTGCTCTTCTCGGGTGCCGTCGTCGCCGGGCTCCTTCACTTCGCGGCCACGCGACGCGAGCGCCCGAGCGAGATCGGTGTCCTACTCGGCCTGATCCGCCCCGCCGTCGTCGCGATCGGCGTGGGCGCAGCCCTCACGCTCGGTCTCGGCCTCTGGCTCGTCGACGAGGCCGGATACGGCTACGGAGACGGTTGGGTGATCGCCGCGATCGTCCTCTGGGCCGTCGGTAACGCCGCCGGTGGAAGGGGCGGGCGCCCGCTCGGCGAGGCCGGAGACCTCGCGCGGCGCCTCGCCGCCGAGGGGGATCGCCCGAGCGAGGAGCTCCGCCGTGCCCTCGTCGATCCGCGCGTGCTGCTGCTGAACTACCTCAGCCTCGCGGCGCTGGTCGCCATCCTCGTCCTGATGGTCTGGAAGCCCGGGGCGTAGCTCGAATGCTCGCCGCGATCAGACCGGATACGTGGAACTGGCTGCTCTTCTTCCACCTGCTGTTCGCGTTCGCCCTGGTCGGCGCGACGATCACCGTCGTGCTCACCTCGCTCGCCGCAGTCCGTGCAGGCACCGGCGAGCACGCTCCGCTGCTGCGCGCCGTCGCGTTCTGGACGAGCCTGGGTGTCATCGTCCCCTCGTTCGTGGGACTGCGTGTCTTCGGCGAGCTGCTGGCGAACCGCGAGTACGGCGACGACGCGCCCGACTGGCTCGACATCAGCTTCGGCCTGACCGACATCGTCGTTCTGTTCGGGGGCGTGCTGCTGATCCTGGTCCAGTACTGGGTGATCCGCCGGCTGCGCGGTGGAAAGGCAGGCTGGCCGGCGCAGATCGCGAACTACCTGCCTCTGCTCCTCCTCGCCACCATGACAGCGGTGATCGTGCTGATGGCGGGGAAACCCGGCAGCTGAGTTCCGGAAGCGCATACTTGCGGTGTGAGGACCTGGTGGCCGTTACTGATCGCGCTCGTTGCGGGCGCCCCCTGGATTGTCGGCATCGTCTACTACTGGCACCGACGGCCTCGCGACGGAGGCATTCCGATGTCGATGGGGGACCGAGCCCGTCGTCGGCTCGGGCTGTCGTAGCGCAGAGGCGGGCGCGGCCCCGCATCGCTGCACAGGAAACGGCAGGCGGCTTCGAATTCATGCCCAGGATGCCCCGTTGTGGTAGTGGGTCAGTTTGAAACGGGCCGATCCTTAACAACTCGGCTCACTCCGGCCAAGGATCCGTCTTCGTGAATCAACTTTGCAGGTACAAAAACCCTGCAAATGGTGCCGTCCGCTGGCGGCTCTACCCTCCCTAGTTCATGCGCGATATAGCACGAAGCCCGTCGGGTGGCACCGAACGGGCTTCGTTAAATCGTCTGGCGACGAGAGTCGGATGCGTGACTGGCAAGGCGCATCCTGCCACCGTCGTCGGACGGCATACCCGGGAGGGCGACTGTGGCAGACCAGGAACCGATCTTCACCGTGACAGACCGATGGGGCGATCTGATCGTCCTAACTCAGGAGGACTGGGGTCGCATCTCGGCGAAACACCCCGGTATCGAGCCCTACGTGGACGAGGTTCGAAGGACTCTGGAGCGTCCGAACATCGTTTATGAGGGCAGGTACCCGGACAGCAAGGTGTTCTATGCGAAGGACCTACTCAGCGACATACCCTCGTTCTGGGGCTGCTACGTGGCGGTCATCGTTCGATACAGCAAGCAGCCAGCAACAATCAGAACTGTGTACTTCCCCTTCAACATCGAGGCCCGACTCGGTACGCTCCTGTACATGGAACGCGGCTGAGAGGGGAGAGAGCCCGTGACTTTCACCCTGGACGGAACCGTCCTGACTCCAGACTACGACGAGGTAGAGGACATTCTCTATCTCTGGATCGAGGGTGGTCCACGCCCGGCCGTCACGTTTGAGACGAGCCATGGGCACTTGGTCCAGCTCGATCCCGAGACGCGTGATCTGATCGGCGTCACCATCATCGACTATCGCCAACTGTGGGAAGGGAAGGAGATTGCCCTTGAGATCCCGCAGTTCGAGCATCGCGTTCTGCAGCCCGCGTAGCGCGCGCTACACTCTTCTCATGCCTGACCGCTCACGCAAGCGTCCGCGTGATCCGAACGAGCTGGCGAAGCGCCTCGTAGACGAGGCGACCGGTGAGGCAGAGAAGTACGACCCCTATGAGGGGAAGGACCCGGCGGCAGTCGAGCTAGGTCGGCGTGGTGGGTTGAAGGGCGGCAAGGCGCGGGCCGCAAAGCTCACGCCGAAAGAACGATCAGAAGCGGCGAGGCGCGCTGCTCGGGCGCGCTGGGGAGAGCCAGGCTAGAGGCCCTTGCCGTTGTCTGCTGCGTAGTCGTCCAGCGGCAGCTGAAACGTGTCCCCCACGCGTGGGTGGATCTGATTGAGCTTGATCTCAAAGTCCCTGTAGTCACGGCTCAGCTTCATCAGCGTGACGTACGGACCCAAGGTGCTCTCTCAACTTGGGGTAGCCGACGTTTGACGTAAGCATCTGGAAGTACTTGTGCTTGCGTCGGCCCTTCTCATCACGGGGTGTGAGCCGCTTCAGTTCATTGAGTACGCCCGGCGCGAGGCGCTTGTAGACGATGTCGTTGGTCAAGTGACCGAAGTACTGAGGCTTCTTGACCGTGTCCTTAGGGAACTCCAAGTCCCGGAGGCGGAAGAGCTCCCGGTAGAAGTCCTCAGGAAACGTATACACCCATGCCTGTAGTTCCTTGGCAATGAACGCCTCGAGAATCTTTGCGAGGGCGTTCTTCGCTCTGAGGTCCTGGTACCCGGTGGCCTCATCGACCAGGGCGATAATTCCCACGCGAGCAAGACCGCGTACGAGGATCTCCGCCTGCTTGGCGACGTGCTCCTGGTTCGGAGGAAGCTTGCCGGCGTCCCGGGCTTGCAGATAGATCTCGCAGAGGTCGGGGAGCAGTTCTGCGTTGTAGCCGCTTGCGCGCCCCCCAGTGGGGGGCGGAAAGCGATAGGGCGGCTCTTCTCCAAGATTTCCTTTGAAATGAATGGTTTGAGGGCCTTGCCCTGCAGGATTGCCGGGACCCGCTCTTCGCCTCCCTCCCGACGTACATTCGCCTTCGGGTGACGGCCAAGCGCACGAAGGAAGCTCGCCTGCGTGAGAACGCGTGTGTCGTCCTCTAGGACGTAGCACTCGATCTCGATGTCACCGATCCGCAGAGGCTGATCGGGCGAACCGCACACCGCCTCGCTGATCTCATCCGACCACCGGGCGGCAGCTGCCTTCTTCGCGATCTCGCTCCGCTTCTCGGGCGAGAGCTTTTCGGCCCTCGCGTGTCCACCGCGAGCCTTGCCTGTCACCTGCTCTTCGTCAGTCACGTCGATCCCTCCGTGGCCTTTGCTTGCATCGTGCTTGCATTGTAGGGACGGGGAGTGCATTATGCAAGCAACTTTCATCAATGCTTGCAATTGCCAGACCGCTTTAGCATAATATCAGTATGAATCGGATCTGACCACTGAGAAGCGCCGCCAGGTCATCGCCTCGCTCGTCGAGGGGAATTCGATCCGGGCGACCGTGCGCATGACCGGCGTGGCGCGGAACACGGTCACGAAGCTCCTGGTCGACATGGGCGTGGTTTGCTCCGTCCACCAAGACCGCATGATGCGCGACCTACCTTGCGAGCGCGTCCAGTGCGACGAGATTTGGGCGTTCTGCTACTCGAAGCAGAAGAACGTCCCCGAGGACAAGAAGGGCGAGTTCGGCTACGGCGACGTGTGGACGTGGGTTGCGCATCGACGCGGACACGAAGCTCGTCCCCACCTATCACGTCGGCTCGCGTGACCTACAGGACGCCTACGCGTTCATCGGCGATCTGGCGACGCGGCTGCGCAGCCGCGTGCAGCTGACCACGGACGGCCATCGCGTCTACGTCAACGCGGTGGACGAGTCGTTCAAGGGGGGAGTCGACTACGCGATGCTGGTCAAGCTGTACGGCGACGGACGGCAGCGACGACCGGCTGCTACTCGCCCGCCGAAGTGCATCGGCTGCGATCCCGCAGGCCGATCAGCGGCAACCCCGACCCGGAGCACATCAGCACGAGCTACGTCGAGCGGCAGAACCTGACGATGCGGATGAGCATGCGCCGGTTCACGCGGCTGACCAACGCGTTCAGCAAGAAGGTCGAGAACCTCGCCGCAGCCGTCAGCCTCCACTTCGCGTACTACAACTTCTGCCGTGTCCACAAGACCCTTGGCACGACGCCGGCCGTCGCAGCAGGGATTGCGGATCACGTGTGGAACGTTGGACGAGCTAATCGGCCTCCTAGAGGTAGCTGAGGCGAACGCCGATCAAGCGCGGCTCATACAAGAAGCGGCAGCCGACCGAGATTTCAAACTGAGCCACTGCCCCCCGTTGTGGTTAACAGAACGTTTACGAAAGCTGTGTTTTTCCCTAGCAGGGCGCGGATAGCTTCGTTGCCATGAGTTCCGCCGCAGCCGCAGTCGTCGACCTGGAGTCCACCACCGGCTACCTGGTCGCCGACGCGCGCGGTCGCGTGATCGGGAAGGTGGAGGCGCCGATGTACGGCACCTCCCCCGACGTTCCCGACGCGCTTGCCGTCCGGTCCGGCTTCCTGCGCCGGCGGCGACTCGTTCCGGCCGACGCGATCAGCGCGATCGACGGCCGCAGCGGCGTGATCGGGCTCCGCCTCGTGCGCGAGTCGATCAGAAGCTTCGGGTAGCCCGCTACCCAGCGCTCCAGGAGGCTGACGTGGTGGGGCACGTTGCCTCCTCGGCTGCAGCTGACTGAGCTCTGTGCGTCCAAACGACCACGAGCTGCGGTTGAGCGCAGCTCGCAGTCGGCCGTCAGTCAGCCTCGTCGCCGCAGGCGAACGAGGCATTTTCTCATCTTAGAACAGCCGGGAACGGGACGCACCCTGCCCGTTTCGGCGAGCAGGGTGCGCGCGCGTCAGAGAGCCTTCAGGTACCGGTCCATCTCCCACTCCGTGAGCTGGACCCGATACTCGTCCCACTCCTTGCGCTTGAGCTCGACGTAGCGCTCGAAGATGTGCGGGCCGAGCGCCTTGCGTGCGACCTCCGACTGCGACAGCTCGTCGATCGCCTCGCCGAGCGTCTCCGGCAGCGCGAGGATGCCGCGCTCGCGTCGCTGCTCGGCGGTGAGGTGGTACAGGTTCGTCTCCATCGGATCCGGCAACTCGTACCCCTGCTCGATTCCCTCGAGACCGGCATGAAGCAGCGCGGCGAAGGTGAGGTACGGGTTGCAGGCCGGATCGGGACACCGGATCTCGGCGCGCGTCGCCTGCTCGGAGCCCGGCTTGTAGAGCGGGATGCGAATGAGCGCCGATCGGTTCCGCTGCGACCACGCGACGTACACCGGAGCCTCGTACCCGGGCACGAGTCGCTTGTAGGAGTTCACCCACTGGGCGAAGACGGCGGCGATCTCCCGCGCATGCCGGAGCTGGCCGGCGATGAACGCCTTGCCCGTATCGGAGAGGTGCCACTTGTCGTCGCCGTCGAAGAACGCGTTCCGCCCGTCCGTGAAGAGCGACTGGTGCGTGTGCATCCCCGAGCCGTTCTCGCCGAAGATCGGCTTCGGCATGAACGTCGCATACACGCCGTTCTTCGCCGCGATCTCCTTCACGACGAGGCGGTACGTGAGCGTGTAATCCGCCATGTCGAGCGCCGAGGCGTAGTGCATGTCGATCTCGTGCTGCGACGGCCCGACCTCGTGATGGTGGTACTCGATCGGGATGCCGACCTGCTCCAGCGCCTGAATCGTCTCGTTGCGGAGCTCGGTGGCGGCATCCTGCGTCGTCATCGCGAAGTAACCGCCCTCGTCGAGCGTCTCCGTTCCCTCGGCGTCCTTGAACAGGAAGTACTCGAGCTCGGGCCCGACGTTGAACGTGTCGAACCCGAGGCTCTTCATCCGCTCGAGCGCGCGCCGTAGCTGGTAGCGCGGGTCACCCTCGTACGGGTTCCCGTCGGGCGTGACGACGTCGCAGATCATCCGGCCGACCGTGGACTCGCCCGAGCGCGAAGGCATGATCACGAAGGTGTTCGGATCCGGAATCGCGACCATGTCCGATTCCTCGATCGCGTTGAACCCGGTGATCGACGAGCCGTCGAAGCCCATCCCGTCGTCGAGCGCACCCTCGTACTCGTTGGGGGTGATGGCGAAGCTCTTCAGATGCCCCTCGAGGTCGGTGAACCAGAGGAGCATCGACCGAACGTTCGTCTTCTTGCACTGGTCGAGGACCTCTCGCCGTGCCTCCTCGCTCGACGTGGCTCGATTCTTCGACTCCACTTGCGCCATCTTCTTCTCCTCCCAGAAACGAAAAGAGCCCCGAGCGCGACCCACGCGCCGAGGCCACGTCGCCTTCGGACAGTTCGAGGATATCGCAGTACGCTCTCGGCGTGAACGTCGACCTCGAGCTCGCAGAGCGCACGGCGTACGCCGACGCCTTCCGCGCGGCACCCGACGTCTGTCGAGTCGAGGAGATCGGAGGCGCAACCTGCCTGCTCCTCCGCGAGCTCGGGTCGCGGATGTTCAACCGCGTCATGGGGCTCGCGACGTTCGAGCCGCTCGGCGAGATCGCCGCGTTCTACGGCGACGCACCCTGGTGGGTCTCCGACACCCACGGAATCGGGCCGGAGCTCGAAGAACGCGGCTTCACGCCCGACTACGGCTGGATGAAGTTCTCACGGGGTGTCGGCCCGCGGGAAGCGCACAGCGACCTGCACGTGATACGCGCCGGCCCCGATCGAGCCGACGACTTCGCGAACGTCGTCGTCGGCGCGTACGGGATGCCCGACTGGACGGCTCCCCTCGCGGCAAACGTCGTCGGGCGCCCGGGATGGGCGTGCTACGTCGCCTACGACGGCGACGAGCCCGGCGGCGCGGGTGCGCTGTTCGTACACGAGAGCGTCGGCTGGCTCGGCTTGGGCGCCACCCTGCCACGATTCCGTGGCCGGGGTGCGCAAAGCGCGATCCTCGCCGCCCGGATCGAGGAGGCCCGCAGGAACGGCTGCTCGACCGTCGTCACCGAGACGGGCCAGCTCGACGAGAGTCGCCCGTCGAGCTCGTACCGCAACATCCTCAGAGCCGGCTTCCGCGAGGCCGACGTTCGACCGAATTACCGCGCGCCCTCGAGCACGTTTTGATTTCGGAGGGACGCGGTACGTGTCGACGATGCCCAGAGGTCTCCTTGCCGTGGTCCTCGCCGCCTGCCTCCTGGGAGGAGCAGGCGTCGCCCAGGCTCGTACGCCGCTCGAAGTCGGGGCCGTCGCGCCGGAGTTGCTCGACCCGGGCCTCGCCGCGAACACGGTCACCCTCCTTCGGTCGGCGAGCCTCGGCGACACCGCACGGGTCACGGTTACCTGGCGCCGCGGCCAGAAGGCCCTGGACCCGGGGCTGCTCGGCGACCTCCGCAGCGGCATCGACCAGGCGCGGGTCAACGGGGTCGACGTGTACCTGGACGTCTATCCCGACGGCAGCTCCCAAACGCCCCGGACGGCCGCGGCTCAGAACGACTTCGCCAGGTGGACGGCGTCACTCGTCGACCAGCTCCCGGGGCTCCGCCACGTGATCGTCGGCAACGAGTCGAACCTGAACCTGTTCTGGATGCCGCAGTTCGGCAGCTCCGGGGCCGATGTCGCCGCCGTCGGCTACGAACGACTTCTCGCCCGTACCTACGACCTCGTCAAGGCGAAGGCGCCGAACGTCGAGGTCGTCGGCGGCGCGCTCGCCCACTCGGGCACCGACCGGCGAGGTACCGGGCGTGACACGCATTCACCGGCCACGTTCATCCTCGACATGGGCAAGGCGTACCGATCGTCGCATCGCACGCGCCCGATCATGGACGCCTTCGCGTACCACCCGTACATGGAGCGGTCCGACCTGGCGCCGGTACGGCGGCACGATCCGCGGTCGAAGACGCTGACGATCGCGGACTACGGTCGCCTCGTCTCGGTTCTCGGTCGCGCCTTCGACGGGACGCGGCAGAAAGGCTCCCGTCTGCCGCTGGTCTACGACGAGTTCGGCGTCGAGAGCAGGATCCCGTCCACCCGCCGCGCGGGATACTCGGAGAGCGAACCGCGGACGACCCATCCGGTCACGGAGGCAATGCAGGCCAGGTACTACGCCCAGGGCATGCAGCTCGCGGGGTGCCAACCGACCGTCCGGACGATCATGGTCTTCAGGCTGATCGACAGCCCCTTCCTTTCGAGCTGGCAGTCGGGCGTCTACTACCAGGACCGTGAGACGCCGAAGTCGAGTCGGGGCGCGATCGCCACGGCCGCGCGTCGCGCACGCACGAGGTCGCCTGCCAACTGCGCGAGCCTGCTCGCTCCGAAGCCGGTCGTCGACTGGAAGCGCAGGACGATCCTCTGCGACACCGATTGCGTCTACGAGGAGCGCTACGTCCGTCAGCCGCGGCGGGAAGGTCGGCGCGACCGTCCGAGGACTCGGGACTGCCGGCGTGGTCACCCGGCTCGCGAGACCCAAGCGGATCCTGCCGGGCCGGTACCGCGTCCTGCTCCGGGTGACGGCGACGCACTACCGGGCGAAGCCGTTCCTGGCGAGGAGCCGCACGGCCTCGATCCGCTGAGCGGCCCTGGCCCGATCGAGCGATCATCCGGATCGCTTGAGCTTGCCGTGCCTCTTCGCATACGTCTCTCCGCGCCGGAACACCCAGAGCCCAAGCGGGATCGCGACGACGCCGATGACGATCAGCGGCCAGATGTCGCCCCAGACCGTCGCCGGGCCTGCTCCTTCCAGGATCGCGTGCCGGATCCCGCGTAGCGCATAGGTGGCGGGCGAGATCGTCGAGATCGCCTGCATCCACCCCGGGAGCACCGAGACCGGGTAGTAGACGCCGGAGACGACGAGCATGATCCCCTGTCCCATGAAGCCGAGCTGCGTTCCCTTCTCGGGCGAGATCAGCGGCAGGACGGCGGTCATCATCCCGATTCCGATGAACGAGACGGACGCGACGCCGAGCAGCAGGAGCGCGGTGCCGAAGTTCGCGACCGGCATGTGCAGCGAGAAGAACGCCGCGACGACGCCGAAGATCAACGACGCCCGCACGATGCCGTAGGCGATCGCGAACAGCCCCATCCCGATCAGGTGCACGGGCCGGGACAGCGGCGCCATGAACGTGTACTCGATCGTCCCTTCCCAGCGCTCCCAGGCGACCGTCTCCGTGAGGATCTCGAAGATGATCCCGAGGTACGCCCAGATCACGGCGCCGATCAGCAGGACCGTCGTCAGCCGGTTCTCGTCCGCCGGGGCGAGGCTCGCGGCCTTCGAGATGAAGACGATCGAGAGCGTGTTCGCGATCGTCCAGACGAAGAACGCGATCTCCCACCAGATGTACCGCTTGACCAGGTACCAGTTGCGCTCGACGACCCCGTACAGGCCGATGCAGCTCGTGGCGGACTCGCGCGGCCGCGGCCGTCATCGTCCTCACCTCCTCTTCCTCTTCGTCGCGCTCCTCCTCGAAGGTGCGCCCTGTCGCGGCGAAGAACGCCTCCTCGAGCGTCTCGACGCCGTAGCGGTGCTTGATCTCGTCTGCCGACTCGAGGCAGAGCAATCGACCGTCGTCGAGGATCCCGATCCGCTCGGCGAGGATCTCGGCCTCGACCAGGTCGTGGGTGCAGAGCAGGATCGTCGTGTCGTGGATCGCCCGCACCTCGCGGATGAAGTCCTGCACCTCGAGCTTCGAGCGCGGGTCGAGGCCGGTCGTCGGCTCGTCGAGCAGGAGCAGGACGGGTGACGTGAGCAGCGCGCGTGCGAGCGCGACCTTCTGCTGTGTCCCGCGGGACAGGTGCTCCATGGAATGCGTGCGGCGAGAGCGCGGGAAGCCCACCCGGTCGAGGATCTCCGGGATGCGCTCACGGGTCTCCCTGGGCGTCAGCCCGTAGAACCGCGCTGCGTAGGCGAGGTTCTCGACGGCCGACATCTTCTTGAAGAACGATGCCTCTACCGAGACGCGGTTCACCATCTGCCGCACGGCTCTCGTCTCCGAGATGTCGCTTCCGAAGATCCGCGCCGTGCCGCCGTCCGGCAGGAGCAGCGTCGAGAGCACACGGACCAGGGTCGACTTGCCCGAGCCGTTCTGCCCCAGGATCGCGATGCACTCGCCGCGCTCGATCGAGAGCGTGATCCCGCGCAGCGCCTCGACGCGCACGCGGCGACGCCCGTCCTTGCGGACGAACTCCTTGCGCAGGTTGTGAACTTCGACGGCCTTCATGGGTTGCTCCTACGACTCGACGGACACGGACAGGCGCTGCACCCTCGGCCCAAGGCGGGGCGCGCGCGGAAAAGACGTGTCAGACGGAGAGCAACATCGAGCCGACGAGGCTACCAGACGTCTCGCCGCCGGCGCAACCGCGCCGAGGCGGAACGCCCACCGGTCCCCGGCGATGCGCCGGAGGGGCCTCGTCGGCCCCTCCGTTGTCGTGCGCCGTAGACGGAGCTCAGACCTCGAGCCGCGCCTTCAGGTTCTCGAGCACGACGTCCAGCTCGTGCTCGTTCCGCTTGATCAGGAAGCGCTCGAACGGCGCGTCCAGCCCTGCGGGAAGCTTGTACTCGGCCTCGAGGTCGAGCTTCGTGAAGCCGTTCTCGCCGTGGAACGTCCACACGAACGTGCTCTCGATGTCGCCCTCGGCCTTCTCGACGATCTTCTCGTCGACGACGTGCTCGATCGTCTCGGTCTTGCCGGCGAAGCGCTTGCCCGCCAGGTTGTACAGCCACTCGAAGCGGCGGACAGGCGTGATCTCGACCGCTTTCACCTCGTACAGGCTCGGCCAGATCTCCGGCAGGTGGGTGGGCTCGTCGACGTACTCGAAGACCTCGTGCACCGGCTTCTCGACGGTGACCGCCTTCATCAGCTTGGGCATCTCCACCCCTTTCCCGACCCGTTGTGCGGGCGCAACACTCGCACCGCCTGCAAGCCCAAAATCGCTCACTCCCGACCTGGGTTGACGTCCGGCCGGAGAAGCCTCTAAGGTAAGGACGCGTCGCCGCCGAAGGCGACTCGAGGCAATGGGGCCTCAGGACTCGCGCAGTCCTGGGGTCTTTTTTGTTGGTCCAAGCCCTGTTGATCTGAGATTGGGGAGGAAGCGATGTCGCAACTGGAGACGAAGCACTACTTGACGAACGGGACGGCCGTGCGCCCGGCAGCCCGCGAGGCGCTCGACTGGGCCTACGAGGCACGCGCGCTGATGGTCGACCTCAAGTTCTGCGACCTGCTCGGCCGCTGGCAGCACGTGTCGTTGCCGACGAGCTCGCTGGACGAGAGCGCCTTCGACGAAGGGCTCGGCTTCGACGGCTCCTCGATCCGTGGCTGGCAGGGGATCTCGGAGTCGGACATGCTCCTGATTCCGGACCCTTCGACTGCGATCATCGACCCGTTCACCGCGGCGCCGACGCTCTCGCTGCTCTGCGAGATCCGCGACCCGCTCACGGGCGAGGCCTACGAGAAGGATCCGCGCTTCGTCGCCCGCAAGGCAGAGGAGTACCTGCTCGCCAGCGGCGTCGCGGACACGGCGTACTTCGGTCCCGAGTCCGAGTTCTTCGTCTTCGACTCGGTCAGCTACGAGAACCTGCCTCAGCGCGCCGGCTACGGCGTCGATTCGGCCGAGGCGCACTGGAACTCGGGGGAGCCCGGCCTGGGCTACACGATCCGCGAGAAGGAGGGATATTTCCCTCCCGCACCCCACGACACCCTCCACGACCTGCGGACCGAGATGGTGCTCGCGCTCGAGCGGCTGGGCATCACCTGCGAGTTCCACCACCACGAGGTCGCCTCCGCGGGGCAATGCGAGATCGACCTGCGTTTCGACTCGCTGCTGCGAATGGCCGACCAGGTGATGATCTACAAGTACGTCGTCCGGAACATCGCACGGCGCCACGGCAAGGTCGCGACATTCCTGCCCAAGCCGATCTTCGGCGACAACGGCTCCGGGATGCACACCCACCAGTCCCTCTGGAAGGAGGGAGAGCCACTGTTCGCGGACCGGGCCGGATACGCGGGACTCTCGCAACTCGCGCGCGCGTACATCGGCGGCATCCTCGCCCACGCGCCGGCGCTGCTCGCGTTCTGCGCACCGACGACGAACTCGTACCGCCGGCTCGTGCCGGGCTACGAGGCTCCCGTCAACCTCGTCTACTCGCAGCGGAACCGCTCCGCCTGCATCCGGATCCCGATGTACTCGGACTCGCCGAAGGCGAAGCGCATCGAGTTCCGCTGCCCTGACGCGTCGGCGAACCCCTACCTCGCGTTCTCGGCGATGCTGATGGCGGGCCTCGACGGAATCGAACAAGGTCTCGACGCGGGCGAGCCCGCCGACTTCGACCTGTACGAGGAGGCGGGAGTCGAGATCCCGCAGGTTCCGGGGTCCCTCGACGAGTCCTTGAGCGCGCTCGAGCACGACCACGAGTTCCTGACCAGGGGCGGCGTCTTCAGCGAGGACCTGATCCAGACCTGGATCGGCTGGAAGCGTGAGAGCGAGGTCGACTTCGTCCGGCTGCGGCCGCACCCGGCCGAGTTCGAGCTCTACTTCGATTGCTGATCCGCGAGCTGACCGAGACCGACTGGCCGAGCGTGAAGCGGATCTACGAACAGGGCATCGCCACCGGCAGCGCGACCTTCGAGACGGAGGCGCCGAGCTGGTCCGATTGGGATCGGGCGCACCTGAACGAGTTGCGCCTGGTGGCCGAGGACGAGGGCGACGTCGTCGGCTGGGCCGCACTCTCGCCGGCGTCGAGTCGCGAGTGTTACCGCGGTGTCGCCGAGGAGAGCGTGTACGTGGAGGAGCAGGCGCGCGGGCAGGGCATCGGGCGAGGTCTCCTCTCCGCACTCGTGGACCGGGCGGATGCCGCGGGCATCTGGACGATCCAGACGTCGGTCTTCCCGGAGAACGTGGCGAGCATCGAGCTCCATCGCCGCTGCGGCTTCCGGGTGGTCGGCACGCGAGAGCGGATCGGACAACTGCGCGGCGTCTGGCGGGACACCGTGCTCATGGAAAGGAGAGTCACTTGAGCTGGGTGAAAGTGGAGGCGGTCGTGGTCCGCGAGCGGATCGAGACCGTGATCGATGCCGTCGAGGAGCATGCGGGACACGTCGGCGTCACGGTGATCGAAGCGGTCGGCCACGGCCGGCAGCGGGGCATCACGCACGAGTACCGGGGGCGAATCTTCGAATCGCGCTTCCTTCCGAAGGCGGTGCTCGTCTTCATCACGTCCGAGGAGAAGTCCGCGACGGTCGTCGAGGCGATCGTCGACGCCGCTCGCAGCGGTAACGAGTCAGGTGACGGGATCGTCTGGACGAGCCCGATCGCGAACGTGATGCACAACCGGACCGGCAGCGCGCTGGAGGAAGTGGAGGTGGCCGCATGAGCAACAAGGAACTGCTCTTCGCCGCGAGCACGATCTGGGTCGTGATCGCCGCCGTGCTCGTGATGTTCATGCAGGCCGGCTTCGCGTTCCTCGAGGCAGGCCTGACGCGGATGAAGAACGTCGGTCACATCGCGGCGAAGAACGTCCTGATCTTCGCGCTCGCGTCCGTCGTCTACTACCTCGTCGGGTTCGGGATCGCGTTCGGGGACGGCGGCAGCGGGTTCGTCGGCGGCTCCGGCTTCGTCCCCAGCGTGGACGAGCTGATGACGATCGGAAAGGCCCCGTTCTCGTGGTTCAGCGAGATCCCCGGGGCAGCCGGATACCTGTTCGAGGTGGTCTTCTGCGGCGTCTCGCTCGCAATCGTCTGGGGCGCGATGGCGGAACGCACGAAGCTGTACGTGTACATCGTCTTCGGCGTCGCGTTCACGCTCATCTACTCGATCGCCTCCCACTGGATCTGGTCCCCGGACGGTTGGCTGTTCTCGAAGGGCATGCAGGACTTCGCCGGCTCGACCGTCGTCCACTACCAGGGAGCACTCGCCGGCCTGGCGGGCGCGCTGCTGCTCGGGCCGAGAATCGGCAAATACGACGCCGACGGGAAGCCGAACGCGATCCCCGGCCACAACATGGCGTACACGACGCTCGGCGTGATCATCCTCTGGTTCGGCTGGTTCGGGTTCAACCCCGGATCGACGCTCTCGGTCGACTTCGGCGGGCTCGGCTTCTTCGCGTACGTCGCGCTGAACACGAACATCGCGGCCGCGGCCGGCGTGCTGGGTGCGCTCGTCGCCTCGTGGCTCGTGATCAAGAAGCCGGACATCTCGATGATGCTGAACGGCGCGATCGCCGCGCTGGTGGCGATCACGGCCGCCTGCGCCTTCGTCGCGCCCTGGGCCGCCCTCGTGATCGGCTTCGTCGCCGGCAATATCGTCGTCCTCGGCGTCCTGTTCGTCGAGCGGATCGGCATCGACGACCCGATCGGCGCGATCGCCGCGCACGGCATGGCCGGCGTCTGGGGGACGCTGTCCCTCGGCTTCCTCACCCTGCCGTCGCAGGCGAAGAGCCTGGCGACCGGCTCGGGCGGGCTGTTCTACGGCGGTGGAGCGCACCAGCTCGGCGTCCAGGCACTCGGGCTGGTGTCCGTCGGCGCGTTCACGTTCGCAGCGTCGTTCCTCGTCCTCTTCGTCCTGAAGGTGACGTGGGGCATCCGCGTCGACGAGGACGTCGAAAGCGGCGGCCTCGACGTCCACGAGCACGGGATGTGGGGCTATCCCGAGTTCTACATTCCGGTCCCCGGTGGCTACGGCACCGAATCGCACGGGCACCTCGGACGCCCACACGTGCTGGGACCGGCAACGGCCGGCGCGACCGTCCATCCGGCTTCGCCCCTCCCGGAGCCTTCGGGCTAGGTCGCGCTCCCGATGGGGGAACCGGAAGCGTCCGGTTCCCCCATCCCCGCCGTCGGCGCCGGGTGCCTGCGGGTCAGCCGATGCGGCGCGTCAGCTCGTCTTCCACCGCCGCCGGATCGAGGCCTCTCGCCGCGAGCAGCACGTAGCTGTGGAACCAGAGGTCGGCCAGCTCCTCGACCAGGCGCTCGTCGCTCTCCGCGGCGCCGGCGAGCGCTGCCTCCACGCCCTCCTCCCCGACCTTCCGTGCGCAGGCGGCCGCGCCGTCGTCCAGCAGGCGCGCAACGTAGGAGCCTTCGGGCCGCTCCTTGGCCCGCTCGGCCACGCGACGCCAGAGCCAGGGGGCGAAGCACGAGACCGAGCCGGTGTGGCAGACCGGGCCGGCCGGGCGCACGCGCAGGAGGACCGCGTCGCCGTCGCAGTCGTCCCGCAGCTCGACGACGGCGAGCGTGTTGCCGGACGTCTCCCCCTTCCGCCAGAGCCGTTTCCGCGAGCGGCTCCAGAACCAGGCTTCGCCCGTCTCGCGCGTGCGACGAAGCGCCTCGTCGTCCATCCACGCGAGCATGAGCACGCGGCCGTCGCCGGCGTCCTGGACGATCGCCGGGGTCAAATCCGGCTCTGTCACTCCCGTATGGGCCACCCTGCCTCCTTCAGCTCGCGCTTCAGCTCCGGCAGCCGCTCCGGGCGCTCGTGGACGATCGATGCGATCAGCGCCGCCTCCGCACCGGCCTCGAACGCCTCGGCCATGTGGCTCGCGTCGCCGGCGCCGCCCGACGCGATCACCGGTACCTGCACGGCCCGCGCGACCGCTCCCGTGAGCTCGAGGTCGTACCCGTTTCGCGTGCCGTCGGCGTCGATGGAGGTCAAGAGGATCTCGCCGGCGCCGCGTTCGACCGCTTCCTCCGCCCATTCCACGGCGTCGAGGCCGCGCGGCTTCTTTCCGGCGTGCGTGACCACCTCGCCCCCACGCGCGTCGATGGCGCACACGACCGCCTGCGCGCCGAACTCGTCCGCCAGCAGCGTCAGCAGCTCGGGATGATCGACCGCCATCCGGTTCAGCGAGACCTTGTCCGCACCGGCGCGAAGGAGCGCGCGGGCGTCTTCGAGCTCGGTCACTCCTCCGCCGACCGTGAACGGAATCTCGAGCTCCTCGGCCGCGTGCTCGACCAGCTCCAGGAGCGGCCGCCGCCCCTGGAGCGTGGCCGTGATGTCCAGGAAGACGAGCTCGTCCGCGCCGAGCTCCGAGTAGCGGGTCGCGAGCTCGACCGGGTCGCCCATCTCCCGCAGGTTCTCGAACCTGACACCCTTGACGACGCGGCCGTCCGCGACGTCGAGGCACGGGATCACGCGGCGCTTGACCATCGCAAGACGTTTCGCAGCAGGTCTGCGCCGGCGGCGCCGCTCCGCTCGGGATGGAACTGCACGCCGGCGACCGCACCGCGCTCCACCGCCGCGACCACCGGACCGTCGTGATCGACCTCGGCCACGGCGACAGGGTCCTCGGGCACGCACACGAACGAGTGCGCGAAGTAGACGTCACGGCCGTCGAGGCCGGCGAGAACTGCGCCTCCGTCGCTCACCCGCAGCTCGTTCCAGCCCATGTGCGGCACCCGCCTTGCCCGCAGCCGCTCGACACGTCCGGCGAAGATTCCGAGACCCGAGCCGCCCTCCTCGCTCTCGCCGAACAGCAGCTGCATCCCGACGCAGATGCCGAGGATGGGGCGTCCCGCCTCGACCCGCTCGAGCAGTGCGGCCGCGAGCCCTCGGTCGTGCAGCCCACGCGCCGCGCTACCCGTGTTGCCGACACCGGCGACGACCGCGAGCTGAGCCTCCTCGACAGCCGCGGGATCACCGCTCACGACTGGCTGAGCGCCCGCGCGCACGAGCGCCGAGCAGACGCTCCGGAGGTTCCCCGCGCCGTAGTCGGCGAGGACGACCTTCAGCGCGTTAGGAGCTCTCATAGCGCTCCTTTCGTCGAGCCCGACGCCGTGCCGTTCAGCGAGCACGCCTCGCGCAGGGCGCGGCCGAGCGCCTTGAACGCCGCCTCCGCGACATGGTGGTCGTCGTCGCCCCGTGCCTCGACGTGCAGCGTCAGCCCGGCTTCGATCGCGAAGCGCTCGAGGGCATGCGGAAGAAGCGTCGGCGCCAGACCGCCCACGCGGTCGCCCCCGAAGGCGAGCGACACTTCGGCGTGGGGGCGGCGCACCAGGTCGACCGCCGCCGTGGCGCGCGCCTCGTCCATGGGCACCGTCGCCGCGCCGTAGCGAGTGACGCCCTGTCGCCCGCTCAAAGCCTCGGTTAGAGCCGCACCGAGTCCCGCGAGCACGTCTTCGACCGTGTGGTGCTCGTCCACGTCGAGGTCTCCGCCGGCGAGCAGCTCGAGATCGAGCCCGCCGTGAAAGGCCAGCTGCGCGAGCAGGTGGTCGAGGAAGCCGATCCCGCTCGCGATCCTGGCCCGGCCGTGGCCGTCGAGCTCCAGCGAGACACGGAGTGCCGTCTCGGCCGTCGTCCTGATGACGAGAGCCGAACGCCCTGCCGCGGCGGCCGGTGCTGCCCCGAGCGCCGCCAGGATCCGGTTGTTCTCCGCGGGCAGGCGGACCGTGATCCTGATCGCTTCCGGGACGCGGCGAACGACGAGGCCCTGTTGCTCCAGGCGGTCAGCGAGCTCGGCCGCATCCTCGACACGAACGAGCACGAAGTTCGCCGCCGAGGGCGGACAGTCGAAGCCGGCGGCGACGAGCGCATCCCGCATCCGCTCCCGCTCGGCGATCGTCTCGTCGACGTCGAGGCGTGGCTCGCGAAGGGCAGCCGCAGCGATTCGTGCAGCAGGCGCCGCGACGGGGGCCGGATCACGACGGCGATCGAGCTCCCGCGCGACCTCCGGTGTGGCGACGGCGTAGCCGACACGCAGCGCCGCCAGGCCGAACGCCTTCGAGAGGGTGCGCAGCGCGATCAGGTTCGGCGCGCTCCCGATCAGCGGGACGACCGTCTCGCCCCCGTATTCGAAGTACGCCTCGTCGACCACGACCGCCGCCTCCGGATGTGCGCGCGCGAGGTCTGCGATCTCTTCCGGCGCGGCGAGCTCCCCGCTCGGATTGTTCGGGTTGCAGACCCAGATCAGGTCGGCCTCCGCCGGGTCGTCCACGAGCGTCGCCCCCTCGACTCCGCCCGCGATCGCGTACAGCGAGTACGTCGGCGTCCGGACGTAGGCACGCCTGCCCGGGCCGAGGAACGTCCTCGCGGCCAGGCCGATCAAGCCGTCCGCTCCGGCCCCGATCACGATCTGATCGGGCTCGACGCCCGCATAAGCGGCGGCCGCCTCGCGCAACTCCCGGTACGTGCCCTCCGGATAGTCGTTCAGGCGGGCGAAGCTCTCGCCGAGCGGAATCTGCGGCACCCCGGGCAGCGGGGGCACGTTCTGGTCGAACCGCATCACCTCGGCCCGGCGCAACCCGTGGCGGGCGGCAATCTCATCGACCGGAGCCGACCAGACGTACGGGGCGAACCCGTCGGGGAGCGGGCGGGCGCTCATGCCCGAACGGTCACGGCGGCCGCGTGCTGTGGCAGCCCCTCGAGCGCGGCCAGCGCGCCGACGGTCTCACGTACGGCAGCAAGTCCTTCGGGCGTGACACGCACGTACTGGATCGGCTTGAGGAACGCCTCCAGCCCGAGGCCTCCCACCCCGCGCGCCAGGCCGCCGGTTGGCAGGACATGGTTCGCGCCGACGGCGTAGTCACCGAGAACCGCTGAGGTGCCGATGAAGACCGAGCCCGCGTTCGCAACCTGGTCGGCGAGGGACTCGGGCTCGGCGACGAGGAGCTCGAGGTGCTCGGGGGCGTAGGCGTTCGCGCGTTCGAGGGCTTCCGCCAGCGAGTCGACCACCTCGAGTCGCGCCCGCCCGTCGACCCGCCGGGCCACGTCGTCGGCGAGCGTCTGGCTCGTCGTGAACAGGATTGCCTCGCTGTCGGGGCCGTGCTCGGCCTGGGCGAGGAGGTCGGCCGCGCACTCGTCCGGATCCGCCGTGCCGTCGGCAACGACGACGACCTCGCTCGGACCGGCGGGCAGGTCGATCGCGACCGCGCTCGACACGAGCAGCTTCGCCGCGGTCACCCAGCGGCTGCCGGGGCCGAAGATCTTGTCGACCGCAGGGATCGTCTCGGTGCCGTAGGCGAGCGCGGCAACGGCCTGTGCACCTCCCACCGCGTAGACCTCGTCGATCCCGAGCGCGTGAGCCGCTGCGAGCACCGGCTCCGAGCCTCCCGGCGTTGTCACCGCGATCCGGCGCACGCCGGCCACACGCGCCGGCACGGCCGTCATCACGAGCGACGAGACGAGCGGCGCCTTCCCTCCCGGGACGTAGATGCCGACCGAGTCGAGGGCGCGGAAGCGGCGCTCGACAACGACTCCGGGCACCGGTGAGACGACCGTGTCCTGAGGCCGCTGGGGTGCATGAACCGCCTCGACCGCCTCCGTCAGGCGACGGACGGCCACGAGCGAGGCGTCGTCGAGGCGTGCAGCCTCGAGCTCGGCTGCCGGGACTCGGAGAGACGCAGGGCGACCCCCGTCCAGTCGATCGGCCCAGTCGAAGAGCGCCTCGTCCCCTCGAGCGCGGACGTCCGCGATGATCTCGGCAACACGGGTCAGCGCGTCGTCGAGAGCGAGCGACCTCACGGCAGGAGCCTCTCGACGGGCACGACGAGGATCGAGGAGGCGCCTGCCGCCTTCAACGGCGGCAGGAGATCCCAGATCTCGTCGGTGTCGACCGCCGCGTGCACGGCGATCTGCCCCTCCTCCGCCAGCGGCAGGACGGACGGCGCGCCCATCCCGGGCAGCAGCTCGCGGATCCGCGGCAACGCCGCTTCCGGCGCGTTCAGCATCACGTAGCGACACCGCCGGGCCGCGACCACGCCCTGGATCATCAGCTCGAGGCGGTCGACAAGCTCGCGCCGCTCGTCGAGCAGGTCGCGGTTGGCGATCAACACGGCCTGGGAGCGGAGCAGCGTGCCGATCCGCCTGAGCCCGTTCACGCTCGCCGTCGATCCGGTCGAGACGAGGTCGACGATCGCCTCCGACAGGCCGAGCCTGGGCGCGGCCTCGACCGAGCCGGACACGGTGACGACCTCCGCCTCGACCCCGATGCGCGCGAGCGCCGCCGCCGTGGTCACCGGGTAGGCCGTTGCCACGCGCAGGTCGGCCAGGTCGGACAGCGACTGCTGGGGTGCCGTGGTCGGAACCGCGGCCTCGAGCGTGCAGGCGGCAAAACCGAGCTCCGCCAACGTGACCACGTCCGCTTCTGCCTCGACGACGAGGTTCGCGCCGGTGATGCCGACGTTGACGACGCCGTCCTGGACGTACTCGGGGATGTCGTGCGGGCGGACGAGCAGCAGGTCGACCGGCGCGTTCTGGCACGGGACGTGCAGCGCACGCTCACCCGCCTCGAAGCGAAGACCCGCCGCCGACAGCAGCTCGAGCGCCGGCGGCGCCATCCGGCCCTTCGAGGGGACGGCGACGAGCAGCCGCCCTTCGACTCCGGCGCTCACGCGGGTCTACCGCTTACGGGCGCGGGCGAGGGCGAGCTCGTAGCCGCCCGCACCGTGCCGGAGCCACTGGGCCACGCGGGTGACGGTCGCCGTGCTCGTGTGCACGCGCTCGGCGATGTCCAGATAGGGAAGCTTCTGGTCGAGCAGGCGCGCGATCTGCCAGCGGTGCGCCAGCGCCTCGAGCTCACCGAGTGTGCAGAGATCGCGCAGGAAGCGCTTCGCCTCCTCCCGCGTGCGGAGGCTGACCACGGCGGCAGCGAGGTCTTCGAGACCTGCGACGTCTTCGACGACATGTCGGGGCTCACTCGGGCTCTCGGTGCTCATCTGCTTCAGCATGTTAGCATGCTAATACGTCAGCATGTCAACGTTTGCGGTCATACCGGCGATCGACGTCCTCGAAGGACGGTGCGTGCGTCTCTCGGAAGGACGGCGCGAGCACGTCACGATCGAAGGCGGCGACCCTGCCTCCGCGGCGGCGCGATTCGTCTCCGCCGGCGCCGGCCGGCTCCACCTCGTCGACCTCGACGGCGCCTTCTCCGGCACGCCGACCCCTGCTCTCGTCGAGCGGGTCGTCGCGGCAGCGGGGGACGTGCCGGTCCAGGTGGGAGGCGGACTGCGCGACGAACGAGCGATCGATGCGGCACTCGAAGCCGGGGCCGCGCGCGTGCTGGTCGGCACGGCTGCCCTGGCGGCAGTGACAGGCTCGGGCCTCTCACTGCTTGCGAAGCGGTACGCAGAGCGGCTGGTCGTCGCGGTCGACGCCCGGGACGGCAAGGTGGTCGCCGACGGCTGGACGACCGAGACCGATCTCACGGCCGCAGAGCTCGCACGTCGGTGTGCGGCGGTGGGGGTGCGACGGCTGCTGGTCACGAGCACCCGGCGCGACGGCTCGCTGTCGGGGCCGGATCTCCCCCTGCTCAGGGACGTGATCGAGCCCGGGCTGCCGGTGCTGGCCGCCGGCGGGATCGCCTCGCTCGACGACCTCGCGAAGCTCCGGGACCTCGGCTGCGAGGGAGCGATCGTCGGCAGCGCCCTCTGGTCGGGACGCTTCACCCTGCCGGAGGCGCTCGCCTACTCGGCGTAAGAACTCGTTTCAGAATGACGCTTCGTCGTCCGGGGCGCGATGGGCGAGTGCGAGGCAAGGACGCAGGGAGCCCCGATATGCGGGCATATCGGGGCGACTGAGGACGAAGCATCGCACCGCCCAGCGCGGCCCGGCGGCACAAGGCTTCATTCTGAAACGAGTTCTACGAGGGGTTCGCCTCGGCCGGCGGCGCCGCTCCGGCGACCATCGTGTCCGACGGGTCGAGCTCGCGCCGGCTGAGCAAGATGAACGGAACGGCGAGCACCTGGATCAGGCCGCCGAAGACGTACGACGTCCCGTAGCTGTAGACGTCTGCGGCCTTGCCCAGTGCCGGCTGGATCGCCACTCCGCCCGTGTTGCCCATCAGCGAGTCGAACGAGAGCACGGTCGCGCGCTGCTTCGACGGGATCATCCCGTTGAGGTACGCCTGACGGATGGGCATGTCGGCCGCGAAGATCAGGCCCCAGATCACGAGCAGCCCCAGGGCCAGCCAGAACAGATGGGTGAAGCCGAGCAGGCACAGAACTCCTCCGCTCGACGCCGTGCCCAGGATCAGGGCAGTCGTCCGCTTCCGGAAGAGCGACCGGATCTTCGGCGCCGCGTAGCCGCCGAGGATCTGCGAGCCGGCGACGATCGCCGCCGCCAGGCCCGCGATCGAGTACGCCTGGCTGTTGCCCCACAGGTCGAGCAGGAACGGCTGCAGGGCATAGAAGGTGTAGATGCCGACACCGGAGGCGAACGGCGCGGCGAGCATCATCCAGCGCACGGGCGGGTTCTTCAGCCCGTAGTCGAGCGACGTGACGAAGACGCGCCGCATCGCGCGGAGCGGCTCGCCGCGGGGTTCCGGCTCGAAGCCGATGTCTTCCATCACCTTCCAGGCCGCCACGAACATGACCAGCAGCACTCCCACTCGCATCAGAAACGGGACGCCGAGGTTGGTCACCTGCGCAATCACGCCGCCGACGACCGAGCCGCCGAGCATCCCGACACCGGTCACCACCTGGCCGCGCCCGAGGACGGCCTCGAGCCCACCCTCGTAATGGGCGTACGCGAGCGCGTCGACCAGCCAGGCCTCGACTGCGCCCGAGAAGAACGTGAACCCGAGGCCGAGCAGCATCGAGACGATCGCCCATTGCCAGAACGGAGCCTTCGTCTGCCACAGGAGGTAGTAGAGGAACGTCGAGGCGGAGAGCGAGATCGTCCCGAGCAGATAGGACGCGCGGCGGCCCCAGGTATCGGCGACCACGCCCGTCGGTACCTCGAAGACGACCATGCCCGCGGTGAAGAAGGCGTTGGCGGCGAACGCCTCGAGGTTGCTGAGCCCGGCGTCGAGCAGGAACAGCGTGTTGATGCCCCAGATGAACGAGGCGGCAAGCGTGTTGCCGAGCAGCAGCGTCAGGTAGACACGCTGGATGCGGCGGGCGAGCGGGTTCATCTCGTTGACTAACGCTAAAGACCTGAAGAAGCTGCCCGCGATTGCCTTTGCGCGACATCGAGCCGGGCGCGAGCTTCGGCGACAGCCGCCCGGACGTCGCCGAGCCGCGCAGCGACACTCTCGGCCGCCGTCGACCCGGGCTCGAACGTTCCTGCTCGAACCGTGCCGGCCACCTGCTCGTGCGCGTCTCGAAACGGCATCCCCTCGACGACGAGCGCCTCGGCCGAATCGGTGGCGAGCAGGAGCGGGTCGGAAGCGGCCTGGGCGAGCCGGTCGCGGTCGATCTGCAGGGCGCCGACCAGGACGGTCAGCGCGCCCAGGGTCGCGCCGACGTCACGGCGGGCGTCGAAGACCGGCGGCTTGTCCTCCTGCAGGTCGCGGTTGTAGGCGAGGGGCAGACCCTTCACCGTCGCCAGCAGGCCGGTCAGCCGGCCGATCGCCGCCCCCGCCTTGCCCCGAGCGAGCTCCGCGACGTCCGGGTTCAGCTTCTGCGGCATCATCGACGAGCCGGTCGCGGCCTGTTCCGGAAGCCGCACGAACCCGAACTCGGACGAAGACCAGAGCACGAGCTCCTCGCCGATTCGCGACAGGTGCACGAAGAGAACGGTCGCGGCGTAGAGGTAGTCGAGAGCGAAGTCGCGGTCGGCGACCGCGTCGAGCGTGTTCCGCACCGCGGCCGGCGGCTTGGGGAGAGGCAGGGTCGAGCCGGCGAGGGCGCCCGCACCGAGCGGGCTCTCCCCCGCCCGCTCACCCGCGAAGCCGAACCGAGCCCGGTCACGCTCGAGCATCTCCGTCCAGGCGAGGAGATGCCATCCCAGCGTGACCGGCTGGGCCCGTTGCAGGTGCGTGTAGCCGGGCATGACCGTGTCGGCCTCCGCCTCGGCCTGTTCGAGCACGGCCGTCGCGAACGCCTTGATCGCGTCGTTCGCCTCCGCACACGCGTCCGCGACGTAGAGACGCATGGCCGCCGCGACCTGGTCGTTGCGCGAGCGGCCGGCATGGATCTTCCGGCCGACGTCTCCGAGGACGCGCTCGATCGCCGAATGGACGTCCTCGTCGTCCTCGGCGAGCACCGAGACGTCCAGCGAGGCGAGCGTTTCGTCGGCCTGCGCGAACTCGTCGTCGGTGAGGATCCCGGCTGCATGCAGGCGGCGCGCGTGAACCCGCGATGCCCCGCAGTCGTAGGGGAGCAACTCCGCGTCCCGGGCGCGGAGGAACTCCCAGACCTGGGGGGCGAGTCGAACCTCGACCCGCCCAGCCCACAACGTCATACGGCTACCTTACGCCCCCTCGCCGCAGCGAGCTCGGCCTCGAGCGAGGCGAGCCTGATGAACCCTTCCGCGGCCTCGTGCGGGAAGGTCTCGCCCGTCGCGTACGACGCGAGCGCCTCCGCGTAGAGCGCGTGCTCGGAACGCCTACCGTTGACGACCGCGGCCGCCGGGCGCAGCTGCACGCGCACGTCCCCGGTGACGAGCTTCTGCGTTGCATCGACGAACGCGTCGAGCGCCTCACGGACCGGGCTGAACCAGAGCCCGTCGTAGACCGTGCGCGCCCAGCGGTCCTCGATCCAGCGCTTTGTCTCGAGCTCCGCCTTCGTCAGCACGAGGTCCTCGAGCGCCTTGTGGGCGGTGATCAGGGTGATCGCCGCCGGCGCCTCGTAGAGCTCGCGGCTCTTGATCCCGACCGCCCGGTTCTCGATCATGTCGATCCGCCCGATCCCGTAGGCGCCGGCCTGCCGGTTCAGCGTCGCGATCAGCTCGGGGAGCGGCAGCTGCTCGCCGTCGAGTGACACAGGCAGCCCGGCCTCGAACCCGATCACGACCTCGGCGGGGTCCGGTGCTGTGTCCGGGTCGGACGTGAGCAGGAAGGCCTCCTCGGGGGGCGCTTCCCATGGGTCCTCGAGGATCCCCGCCTCGATCGACCGGCCGAACAGGTTCTCGTCGATCGAGAACGGCGAAGCAGCCGTGACGGTGACCGGAATCCCGCGGGCGAGCGCGTACTCGATCTCCTCGTCACGCGTCCAGGCGCGGTCGCGCAGCGGTGCGATCACCTCGACGCCCGGGTAGTTCGCGCGAAAGGCGAGCTCGAAGCGCAGCTGGTCGTTCCCCTTCCCGGTGCAGCCGTGCACCGCCGCCTCCGCGCCGAGCTCGAGCGCGAGCTCGGCGACCGCCTGGGCGATCACCGGCCTGGAGAGCGCCGAGACGAGCGGGTACTTGCCCTCGTAGAGAGCGTTCGTCTTCAGCGCTCTCGCAACCTGCTCACCTGCGAACGCCTCCTTGCGGTCGAGCAGGACGACGTCCTCGGCGCCCGCCGCGTAGCCACGTTCCTGCGCCTGCTCGAGGTCGAACTCCTGGCCGACGTCGCAGAGCACTGCAATGACCTCGTCGAAGCCGTAGTCCTCCCTCAGCCAGGCGATGATGCAGGTGGTGTCGAGGCCTCCGCTGTAGGCCAGAACGGCGGTCTTCATGCTGCTCCTTCCATCAGGTGTTCGCTGAGCTCACTGCGCAGCCCCGCCGGGCTGACACCGGAGGCGGGGATGACGAGGATCGTGTTGTCCCCGGCCACGGTGGCGAGGACGTGGGGATGCCGGGATTCGTCGATCGCCTCCGACAGCGCGGCGGCGAAGCCGCGCGGCGTGAAGACGACGACGAGGTTGTCGTTGCACTCGATGCCGAGCGCCCAGCGGCGAAACGCCGCTTCGAGGTCGCGCAGACGATCGGGGTTCGCGGCGCCGGCAGGCGCATAGACGAGCCGCCCGCTCGATCCGCGCACCTTCACGAGCCCGAGCTCGGCGATGTCTCGCGAGACGGTGGTCTGGACGGCATCGTGGCCGGCCTCACGGAGGGCGTCGACCAGCTCGGACTGTGTAGAGATCGGCCGCTCCCGGATCAGCCGGAGGATCGCACCGTGCCGTTCCCTTCGATGGGTGGTCATCGGCTGGCCCCCAGCCGATGACGACGGGGGAGGGGGCCGGGGGCGAGCGACGTGGTCACGTTCGGTACTCCGCGTTGATCCGCACGTACTCGTAGGTCAGGTCGGAGGCGAGGTACGCCGCGCTCGCCGACCCGAGGCCGAGATCGAGCTCGATCCGGCAGACCGCGCCCTCCATGGGCGCCTCGGCGCCGGTCGGCTCACCTCCCGCGTACAGCGTCACCCCGTTCATCCGCAGGGTGAGCGTGTCGACGTCGACCCGCGCGAACGCGCCTGCGCAGAACGCCGAGCCGGCCGCGGACAGGATGCGACCCCAGTTCGCGTCGCGCCCGAAGGCGGCGGTCTTGACGAGCGGCGAGGTCGCGATCCGCTTCGCGATCGCATCGGCCTCGCCGGCGCTGGCCGCTCCCGTCACCTCGATCTCGAGCACGAGCGTCGCACCCTCGCCGTCCTCGACGATCTGCCGGGACAGGTCGGCGCAGACCTCCCGCAGCGCCGCCGCGAACTCCCTGTCGCTTGCAGCCGTCCGTTCGATCCCGCTCGCGCCGTTCGCGAGCAGGACGACCGCGTCGTTCGTCGAGCACTCGCCGTCGACCGAGATCCGGTTGAAGCTCTCGTTCACCGCCGGCTTCAGGAAGCCGCGGGCCTCTCCCGCCGCGAGCGGGTAGTCGGTCGTGACGACGGCGAGCATGGTCGCCAGGTGGGGATGGATCATGCCCGCCCCCTTCGCCATCCCCCCGACCGTGAAGCCGTCACAGGAGACGACCGATTCCTTCGCGCACGTGTCGGTGGTCAAGATCGCCTCGGCGGCCTCGCCTCCGCCGTCCTTCGCCAGCGCCTCGGCCGCCTCGCCGAGGCCGGCGAGCAACCGGTCCATCGGGAGCTTGGCTCCGATCACGCCGGTGGAGAGCACGAGCACCTGCTCGGCATCGAGGTCGAGGAGCTCGGCCGCTTCCGCCGCGGTCGTGAGCGCGTCGAGCTCGCCCTGCTTGCCGGTGGCAGCGTTCGCGACGCCGGAGTTGATCACGATCGCCTGCGGCTCGGCCTGCGCGAGGTGTCCCTTCGAGACGAGCAGCGGCGCAGCCTGGACGCGGTTGGCGGTGAACATCGCCGCGCCGACGGCCGGCTCCGTGGAGCGGACGACCGCCAGGTCGAGCTTCGAGCGGCGGATTCCCGCGTGGACGCCCGCGGCGACGAAGCCCTTGGCGGCTGTGATCGCGCCGGCCGCGGTCTCGACGCGCTGGACGGCGACGGCCATCAGTGGCCCGCCTGGTGGCATGGGTGGATGCCTCGCGCGCGAAAAGCGCGCCAGGCAAGGACGCAGGGAGCGCCCGTAGCAATGGCTACGGGCGCGACTGAGGACGCGGCATGGCGCTGCTTTGCAGCCGCCGAGGCGCCGCCCGTTCCCCCGGGCGGGCCACTAAACCAGGACTCCGGACAGCCGCAGGCCGGCGGTCTCGTCCAGTCCAAGAGCGAGGTTCGCGTTCTGCACCGCCTGGCCCGCGGCGCCCTTGCCGAGGTTGTCGAGTGCGCAGATGACGATCGAGCGTCCGGTGGCGCGATCCTCGAAGAGCGCGATCTCGGCGGCGTCCGTTCCCTGGACGCGGGCGAGGTCGGGCGCCGTTCCCTCCGAGAGCACCGACACGACGTGCGAGCTCGCGTAGGCGGCCTCGAGGAGCGGACGAAGCTCCCCGGTCGCCTGGACGTAACAGGTGGCGATCAGCCCGCGGCGGACGGGCATGAGGTGCGGCACGAAGCACACTGGAAAGCCGAGCAGCTGCTCGATCTCGGGCTGGTGCTGGTGCGCTCCGATCCGATAGGGAGAGACGTTCTCGAGCACGGAGGCCGCATGCGAGCTTGCTTTCAGCGTCCGCCCGGCGCCTGACACGCCCGACTTGGCGTCGACGACGACGCCGTCCGGCTCGATCGCCCTCGCAAGCGGAGCCAGGGCGAGCAACGCGGCCGTTGCATAACAACCGGGATTGGCGATCAGGCGGCCGGTCGGGAGGACGAGCTCCGGCAGCGCGTAGCACCAGTCCTCGTTGCCGCCCGGATGGGCGAAGCCGTACCAGGAGGCGTAGGCAGCCGTGTCGGCCAGGCGATGTGCACCAGACAGATCGACGACGACCGTGTCCGCCGGTGCGTCGAGTCGCGCTGCCTCCTTGTGGTCGAGGCAGCAGAAGACAAGCTCTGCTCCGGCAGCCAGCGCCTCTGCGTTCGAGACGAAGTGGGGAAGCCCGCCGTGGCCGTTTCGCGCGAGGCGCGGGTCGAGCGCGCTCGCCGGCTGACCGGCCAGCGAATCGGAGCCGAGCGCGACGAGCTCGAGCTCCGGATGGGCGAGCACGCGATCGAGGGTCTCCTGGCCCGAGAATCCGGCGGCGCCGATGACTGCGGTGGAAAGCATCTGCGTATTATGCAGATTCGTTGCATTTATGCAACCCACTTCGAATGGTGCTCTCTGGCCCACTCCTCGCGGACCGTCCCGAGCGTCATACCCCTGAGGGAGTGGCGAGTGCTCCGATGGAAGAGCGCGAGGTACAGGTGGCCGGCGACGATCACAACCGAGAGGTACATGAGCGCGTCGTGGAGGAAGGTGGTGCCGGCGAGGCGGAATCGCGTGTCGCGCTCGCCGTACCAGAGCAGGAACCCCGAGACGAAGAAAAGGACGGCAAATGCCGCCGTCAGAATCGCGTTCACCTTCTGACCCGCGTTGAACCGCCCCCGCGGCGCATGGGTCTCTCCTCTGAGGAAACGCCCGTCGTCCCGGTCGAAGAGGTCGATCTCCCGAATCGTCTGAGCGAGGGCCCGCCGGTTTCCAAGCACGGCGACGACGAGGATCGCGCCGGCCCACGAGATCCCGGTCCAGAAGTGGATGTCCTTGATCAGCGGCCGCCTGCCCACCGCCGTCGCGAGCGACGGGAGGTAGAGGACGAGGCCCGAGCCGAGCAGAACGAAGAACGCGCTCGCATGCACCCAGTGGAGCAGCCGCTCGGTGAGCGTGAACCGCTCCACGTACTTCGGCCGCTCCGCAACAGCGACGCTAGCCATAGCCGTTGGAGCGTCCGACCCAGGCGTTGACGTCGTAGCCTCGCTGCTCCCAGTAGCCCTGGCCCGGCTCGGAGACGACTTCGATTCGATCGACCCACTTGACGTTCTTGTAGCCGTACATCTCCGGGATCACGACGCGGACCGGTGCGCCGTGGGCGCGGGGAAGCGGCTTGCCGTCCATCTCGTAGGCGAGCATGACGTCGGGCAGGGCGACCTGCCGCAGGTCGAGGTAGTCGTCGTAGGGCTGTTCGGCGGAAATGAAATGCAGCGCCCCGGCCCGCGCATGGGGGCGGGCGGTGGCGAGGAGATCGTCGAAGCGGACGCCGCCCCATCGCACGTTCTCGACCGTCCAGCCTGTGACGCAGTGGAAGGTCGAGACCTGTTCGGCCTTCGGTAGCGCCCGAAGATCGGCGTAGGTGAGATCGACCGGCTTCTGCACGAGCCCGTCCAGGCGGAGCCGCCAGGTGTCGGGGTCGAACGACGGCATCGAGGCGGCCACCGTGTAGATCCGCCAGCCGCTCGAGGGAACCAGGCGGGTGAGGCCGGTCGCGTCGGAAAGCGGGTTCGTCACTCGGCTGGTGGCGTGCGAGATCACCTTTCCGTAGAAGAGGGTCGCAACGCCTGCGCCGACCACGCCGAGGAAACCGGCCCGCCCGAGCCGCCGCGCGTCCAGGTTCTCGCGCGGCGACTCGGGGAGGTGCTCAGAATCCGTCATCGGCTACATGTGGGCCATGCTGGCGAGACGTGCCGCGAGCTCGGGATGCATCCCGGCCGTGCGCCCGGCGAACGTCGCGGACACGAGGGCCAGGCCAGCTCCGGCCGCCAGAACGGTCGAGAGCACAAGGCGTCGTATCGTCCTCAACGCTGCCTCCTCGATCGATGTCCCGCCGACCGTAGCCCGCGCCGCGCGGCCCCACCATTACGAAAGGCTGAAACCTCGCCGACCACGCGATAGGCTCAGCCGGTGGCAGCGCGAATCGACGAGCTGAAGGCTGTTCCGCTCTTCAGCGGGTTGAGCCAGCGACAGCTTCGGCGGCTCGCGGCGCACTTCAGGGAACGCAAGGTCCCGCTTGGGACGACTCTGGTTCGACAGGGCGAGATGAGCGGAGTGGACTTCTTCGTCATCGCAGAGGGAGAGGCGGCCGTACAGGTTGACGGCGCCGAGGTCGCACGGCTCGGACCCGGCGATCACTTCGGCGAGCTCGCGCTGATCGGCGAGCGCGTCCGCACGGCGACGGTGACTGCGGCCAGTGACCTCCGCTGCCTGGTGGCGGCGTCCTGGGACTTCCGGCGCTTCGTCAAGGACAATCCCGACGTCTCGTGGAAGCTGCTCCAGCACCTTGCCGGCCTGCTCACGGAGGAACCGGGCAGCGGGCAATCCGCTCGTCGAAGCGACTGAGGTCGAAAGGGGCCGGCGGGGCGAACCCTCCTAGCCCGCCGCTGCCTCTTCCGGTTGCTCGACCTCCTCGCTTCGACCCGAGGCAGTGCCCTCGTGCTCGTCCTCGATCTGCGCGATGTCGGCCTTCGGGACGACGTGCCAGAACTCGCCCACCGACGCCCCCCACCGCTCGAGGAGCGCCGCCGCCAGCTGCGAGTCCGTGTACCGGAGATGTCGCTCGACGAGCGTGCGCAGCTCCCCGTCTGCGGTCACCCGCGCGAGCACGACGAGGTCGTCGTTGAGCCGTAGCGGCAGCTCGCCGGCCGGATCGTAGACGTACGCCCCGCCGCCGCTCATCCCGGCGCCGAAGTTCCGGCCGAACTCGCCGAGGACGACGACCGTTCCGTTCGTCATGTACTCGCACGCGTGGTCGCCGACCCCCTCGACGACCGCGATCGCGCCCGAGTTCCGAACCGCGAAGCGCTCTCCTGCGCGACCCGCGCAGAAGAGCTCGCCCCCCGTCGCCCCGTAGAGAACGGTGTTCCCGATCAGGACGGGGTCGCCGATGTCGTCGGCAGGCGCTCGCACCGTGATCCGGCCTCCGCCCATCGACTTGCCGACGTAGTCGTTCGCCTCGCCGACCAGGTCGAGCTCGACGCCGGCAGTGAGGAATGCGCCGAAGCTCTGGCCGGCGGAGCCCTCGAAGCGGGCGCGCACCCGGCCTGGCGGCTTGGCCGCACCGAACTGCCGGCCGACCAGGCCGCCGAGACGGGCCCCGACCGCGCGGTCCGCGGTGCCGATCCGGTAGGTCGGCTCCACGAGTGCGGGCTCCTCGAGCGCCGGGCGTGCGTCCTCGGCGAGGCGCTCGCCGAGCTCACCTCCTCCGGCGGCCGGCATCGGCTCGGCCTCGAACCGTCCGGCAGGCGTGGTGAGCAGCCCTGCGACGTCGAGAGAGGCGGCTCGGCCGTCTTCGCTGATCCGGCGGCGGAGCAGGTCGGCGCGCCCGATCGCATCTTCGATCGAGCGCAGGCCGAGAGAGGCGAGCAGCCGCCGCGCCTCTTCGGCGACGTACAGCAGATAGGACTCGATCTGCTCCGGCGTCGCCGCGTACTTCGCGCGCAGCTCGGGTCGCTGGGTGGCGATCCCGACGGGGCACGTGTCGAGGTGGCAGGAGCGCACCATCAAACAGCCCTCGGCGAGCAGCAACGCCGTGCCGAAGCTGAACTCGTCCGCGCCGAGCAGCGTCGCGACGACGATGTCGCGCCCGGTCTTCAGGCCGCCGTCCACACGCAAGCGCACTCGACCACGCAGCCCGCTTTCGACCAGTGCGCGCTGCGTCTCGGCGAGGCCGAGCTCCCAGGGAAGCCCGGCGTTCTTGATCGACGAGAGCGGGCTCGCACCGGTGCCGCCGTCCGCGCCGGCGATGTGGACGACATCCGAGAGCGCCTTGACCACGCCCGCGGCGACCAGGCCGACGCCGCTCTCGGAGACGAGCTTCACGGAGATCGCGGCGGCGGGGTTGACCTGGCGCAGATCGAAGATCAGCTGGGCGAGGTCCTCGATCGAGTAGATGTCGTGATGAGGCGGCGGCGAGATCAGCGCGACGCCGGGCGTCGTGTGACGCAGCCGCGCGATCTCGGCGGTGACCTTGTGACCGGGCAGCTGGCCGCCCTCGCCGGGCTTGGAGCCCTGGGCGATCTTGATCTGCAGCTCGTCCGCGAACGCCGCGTACTCGGGCGTGACGCCGAAGCGACCGGAGGCGACCTGCTTGATGCGCGAGTTCCGCTCGTCCGGAAGCGGGCGGGATCCTCGCCGCCCTCGCCGGAGTTCGACCGTGCGCCGAGGCGGTTGAACGCGATCGCGATCGTCTCGTGCGCCTCCGCCGACAGCGCGCCGTGCGACATGCCGCCCGCGGAGAAGCGATGGACGATCGCCTCCGCCGGCTCGACCTCGTCGAGCGGAACGCCACGTCGGCCGCGGCGAGCTCGAGCAGGTCGCGGAGCTCCATCGGCTTGCGGCCGTTGACGAGCTCGGCGAAGCGCTCGTACGCTCCCAGCCCTCGCCGTTTACTGCCTGGCGAAGCGCATGAGCGGCCGCGACAACGTCCGGGTCCGTCTCGTGCGGCTCGCCGCCCTTGCGGAACTTGACGTAGCCCGGGTTCTCGAGCCGCGCTCGCCCCGGCGCGTCCGAGGATCTCCTGCTCGAGCTCCGCGAAGCCGACGCCGCCGACCGAGGAGGGCGTAGCCGACGAAGCAGCGCTCGACGACCTCCTCGGCCAGCCCGAGCACCTCGAAGATCTGCGCGCCGCAGTAGCTCGCGACGTCGGAGATGCCCATCTTCGACATGACCTTGAGCACGCCGTCCTCGACCGCCGTGCGGAAGCGCCGCTGCGCCTCGGCGGGCGAAGGCCGGTCGCCGCCGATCTTGTCCCGGCTGCGAGCGGTGCGAGGGTCTCGAGCGCCAGCCGCGGGCAGATCGCCTCGGCGCCGTAGCCGAGCAGGCAGGCGAAGTGGTGGGTCTCGCGCGGCTCGTCGCTCTCGACGACGAGCGTGGCCAGGGTCCGCAGCCCCGTCGCGACGAGCCGGTGGTGGACGGCGCCGACGGCGAGCAGCATCGGAATCGGCGCACGGCTCCGCCCGCGTCGGTATCGGAGAGGAGCAGCATCGCGCGGCCCGCCCGCACCGCTGCCTCGGCTCGCCGGCGAGGCGGACGCAGGCTCCCTCCGGTCGCGCGCGAAGGTCGCGTCAAGCCGCTCCGATCCGAGCGCGCGGAGCGCGTTCGGGAACAGGAAGAAGCTCTCGAGCTCGGCCCCGCGCGCGGCCTCGGGCCCCTCCGGACAGAGGGGCGCGTCCGCCGAGGAATGCGCAGCGAGAAGGAGAGCCGCTCGCGCAGGTGGTCGATGGGCGGGATTCGTCACCTGCGCGAACCGCTGGCGGAAGTACGAGTAGAGCGGCCGCGCGCGGCCTGCGAGCGGCGGCAGCGCCGTATCGTCGCCCATCGACGAGGTCGGCTCGTGCGCGTGCGCGCCGATCGGACGCAGGATCACGTTAAGCTCCTCGCGCGTGTAGCCGAACAGCGCCTGCCGCGGCGGTCAGGTCGGCCTCGGGAGCCTCCACCGGCGTGCCGCTCGTCCCGACTCCGAGCCCGGCGGCGAGCCAGTCGCCGTACGGCCGGCGGGCGGCAAGCCGCCGCTTGATCGTCGCCGTTCTCCTCGAAGCCCTGCTCGGGATCGACGGCGATCATCTCGCCGGGCCCGAGCCGGCCGCGCCGGATCGAGCCGCGGCCCGACAGGTCGACGGCGCCCGCCTCGGAGGAGCAGACGACGAGCCCGCCGCACAGACGACGTACCGGAGCGGCCGCAGCCCGTTGCGGTCGAGCGCCGCGCCGACGACCCGTCCGTCGGTGAAGACGAGCCCGGCCGGGCCGTCCCACGGCTCGAAGAGCCGCGAGTGGTAGCGGTAGAAGTCGCGACGGTCGGGTCGAGCTCGATCGTTCCCCTCCCACGCCTCGGGGACGAGCATCGCCAGCGCGTGGCGGACGTCGCGCCCGCCGCGCACGAGCAGCTCGAGCGCGTTGTCGAGCATCGCCGAGTCGGAGCCGGGCTCGTCGATCACCGGATGCAAGAGCTCGTCGTCGTCGGAGCCGAGGTTGCCCTCGCGGGCGCGCATCCAGTTGACGTTGCCCTGGATCGCGTTGATCTCGCCGTTGTGGCAGAGCAGCCGGAACGGCTGCGCACGCTCCCAGGACGGCGACGTGTTGGTCGAGAAGCGCTGGTGGAAGATCCCGAAGGGAACCGCGAGCGCCGGATCGCTCAGGTCGGGGTAGAAGTGCGCGAGCTGGTCGGCCGCGCACAGCGCCTTGTACGTCACGGTGCGGAACGACAGCGAGGCGATGTAGGCGCTTCCGGCACGCTCGGCGCGCTGCCGGGCGCGGAATGCGCGCCGCTCGGCCTCGCCGTCTCGGCGCGCCGCAGCAGCAGCTGTTCGATCCGCGGCATGCCGGCCCGCGCCTCGGCGCCGAGCGCATCGACGTCGACGGGCACCTCTCTCCACTCGAGCGGCACCAGGCCTTCCTCGCGGCAGGCTTGCTCGATCGCGTCGCGCGCGGATTCGTCGCGGAGGAAGACCATCGGCGATGCCCGGCAGCGCCCTCCGCCAGCGGCAGGAGCACGCCGGCGCCGTCGCCGGTCTTGCCGTCGGCTGCGACCGCGCCGCGGTGGCGGACGTTGCGCAACCCCTCGAGCAGCGCGTCGAGGATCTCGCGCGAGGCACGGCCGCTTCGACGTCGGCGACGAAGCCGATGCCGCAGGCGTCACGCTCCTGGGTTGGGCCGAACGGAGGCCGCATGGCCGTACCTCGAATGGGTTTGGAGGAAGTCCGCCTCTGTGGTGGTCAGCTAGCCGGCGGAGGCGGTGGGAACGGGACGCCGACTAGCACGCAGGCTTGCGCGCGAGAATAAAGAGGACGATCGAATTCTCGGCGGCGCGAGCCATTGCCAGCAGAGTAGGGATTGCAGCGGACGAGGTCAAGGCACAGGGGTGAAAAAGCGGCGAGCGCTTGACAGACTGGATCCGCGCTGGCAACACTTGGAGCCCCGAAGCGATGAGCGCCGCACTCGACATCCGTTCTGCAGCCAGCCCCGACCGGGCTGCGCGCGGCCTCCTCTCGATTCTCCTCGTCGCCATTCTCCCCCGCTAGGGGGAGCACACGACCACGCGCTTCGCAGCGCACACGCCGACCGTTCCGCACCACAGGTGCGCCTCCGCGCGGAGGCGAGACGAGGAGGAATCAGTTGTCCACCCGCAGGATCACGATCTTCGACACCACGCTTCGCGACGGCGAGCAATCGCCGGGCATCGCACTGCAGCCGGACGAGAAGGCGGAGATCTCCGAGCAGCTCGAGCGGCTCGGCGTGGACGTGATCGAGGCCGGCTTCCCAGTCTCGTCGCCGGGAGATCTCGAGGGCGTTCGGGCGGTCGCGCAGGCCGTCGAAGGTCCCACCGTCGCCGCGCTCGCACGAGCCGAGCCTGACGACATCGAGGCGTGCCGCGAGGCTCTGTCCGGCGCCCGGCGCTCGCGCATCCACGTCTTCATCGCGACGAGCCCGTTGCACATGGAGAAGAAGCTTCAGCTCGAGCCGGCCGAGGTGCTCGAGCGCGCACGGTCGAGCGTTCGCACGGCCCTGGCGTTCGCGGACGAGGTGGAGTTCTCGGCCGAGGACGCGACCCGCTCCGACCCGGAGTTCCTCGCCGCCGTCTGCCGCGAGGTGATCGCCGCCGGCGCGACCACGGTCAACCTCCCCGACACCGTCGGCTACTGCGTTCCCGACGAGCACGAGACCTTCCTTCGCCAGATCCAGGCACTCTGCCCGGAGCTGGCCACCGTCGTGCTCTCGGTCCATTGCCACAACGACCTCGGCCTCGCGGTCGCGAACACGCTCGCCGGAATCCGAGCTGGGGCCGGTCAGGTCGAGTGCACCGTGAACGGGATCGGCGAGCGCGCGGGGAACGCCGCGCTCGAGGAGATCGTCATGGCTCTGCGCGTGCGCCGCGACGTCCTGGCGGTGGAGAGGGGGTCCGGCCGAGCGAGATCGGCGCGTCGTCGGCGCTCGTGTCCCGGCTGACCGGCTACGCCGTGCAGCGAAACAAGGCGATCGTCGGCGCAAACGCCTTCGCGCACGAGGCCGGCATCCACCAGGACGGGCTGCTGAAGGACCTGTCGACCTACCAGATCATGGATCCCGAGGAGCTCGGCCTGACGATGACGCTTCCGCTCGGAAAGCACTCCGGACGGCATGCCTTCGCCCGCGCCTGCGCCGAGGCGGGGATCCAGCTGGCGGCCGACGAGCTCCGCGCCGCGTTCGCGCGCTTCAAGCGGCTGGCCGACGAGCGCAAGGCCGTGACCCTCTACGACGTCTTCGAGGAGGTCCCCGCCCGATGATGAGGAGAAAGCGCTACACCGTTGCCTGCCTGAGCGGGGACGGCATCGGTCCCGAGCTGATGGCCGAGGCGAGCCGCGCGCTCGCCGAAGCCGGCCGGCTGCACGGCTTCCGCGTCGACGAGGTCCATGCCTCCTTCGCCGGTGAAGCGGTCACACGGCACGGTCATCCGCTCCCGGCGGAGACTCGGGCGGCCTGCCGTCGTGCGGACGCAGTCCTCGTCGCCCTGACCAGGGAGCCGGCGCTCGAAGGCGTGAAGGCAGAGCTCGACCTGACCTGGCGCGTCCAGCGTGTCCGGCTCACCGACGGCGACGTCGCGATCGTCAGCCCGCTCGACGACCAGATCGAGCCGCTCGTCATCCGCCGAGCCTTCGACATGGCCCGCTCTCGCCGGGCGCGCGTCACCGCCGTCGGCGAGGGCATGGCCTGGAACACGTTCGTCTCCTGGGAGGCGGATCGCCACCCGGGGGTCCAGGTCGACCGGCTGGGCCTGACCGACGCTCTCCAGGGGCTGATGAGCTCGCCCGAGCGATTCTGCGTCGTCGTGACGCAGCGACAGCACGCCGAGCTGATGTCCGACCTCGCCGCCGGTACCAGCCGCTCGCGCATCGTCGCCTCCGGCCGGCTGTCGCAGACCGGACCAGGCATCTTCGGGCCCACGCACGGCTCGGCACCCGACATCGCGGGTCAAGGCGTCGCGAACCCGAGCGGAATGCTGCTCGCGGCCGCGCTGATGCTCTCGGAAGGGCTCGGCGAGCGGACCGCAGGCCGGACGCTCGAGCGGGCGGTCTCCGACGCACTCGCCTCGGGCGTCCGAACCGCAGACCTGGCGGGAGACGGCGTCGCTTCCACCACGCGCGACTTCATGGACGCCGTGCTCGGCCTGATGCCGGCGGCCCGGACGGACGTCGAGTTCCTGGCCGGCCCGGCATGATTGTCGCTCGCCTTCGGCTCGCTCCCGCGGGGGAAACAGCCGGTTTCCCCCGCGTACCCCCTTCCCCAAACCCGCTCGAACCGCAGCAGCCGCAGGTGGCCGCGCCCGCCATGTCGGTCGCGGCGACGGGACCCGGCACGACCGAGGAGGACAACGCATGAAACGCATGCTGGGGTCAGACGCTGTCCTTCGGTCGCTCGAGGCCGAAGGGGTCGAGGTCATGTTCGGGCTGCCCGGCGGCGCGATCCTGCCGATCTACGACGCGATCGCCCGCGGCACCGCAGTGCGCCACGTGCTCGCCCGGCACGAGCAGGGCGCCGGGCACATGGCCGAGGGCTACGCCCGCGCGTCCGGGCGGACCGGCGTGGCGATGGCGACCTCCGGCCCCGGCGCGACGAACCTCGTCACGCCGATCGCCGACGCGTGGATGGACTCGACTCCGCTCGTGTGCATTACCGGCCAGGTGCGAAGCAACCTGATCGGCACCGATGCCTTCCAGGAGTGCGACATCACGGGCGTGACGACGCCGATCGTCAAGCACTCGTGGCTCGTGCAGCACGTCGAGGAGATCCCCGAGGTGATGAAGGCTGCCTTCCACATCGCGCGCACGGGCCGGTGCGGGCCGGTGCTGGTCGACATTCCGCGCGACATCCAGGAGCACGAGCTCGACTTCCGCTACCCGGAGGCGCCCGACCTCCCCGGCTGGAAGCCGCCGACGCGCGGCCACCCGCGGCAGATCGCCGAAGCCGCCAGGCGGATTGCCGCCGCCGAGAAGCCCGTCCTCTACGTCGGCGGCGGAACGCTGAACGCCGACGCCTGCCCGGAGCTGCTCGCGCTCGCCGAGGCGGGGCGACTGCCGGTGGTGACGACGCTGATGGCGAAAGGCGCCTTCCCGGAGACGCACGAGCTCCACTTCGGCTGGCCGGGCATGCACGGCCCGAAGTGGTCGAACCTGGCGATGAACACCTGCGACGTGCTGGTCGCCGTCGGCGCCCGATTCGACGACCGTGTGACCGGCAAGCTCTCGGCCTTCGCGCCGGGCGCAACCGTCGTCCACCTGGACATCGACGCGGCCGAGATCGGGAAGCTCCGCCAGGCCGACGTGCCGGTGGTCGGACCGCTGAAGCAGGTGCTCGCCGATCTCGCCGGTCAGCTGCAGACGCTCCAGCCGCCGCGGACGGAGGCCTGGCTGCGCCAGCTCGAGGCATGGCGCGAGGAGTTCCCGCTTCGCTACGGCGAGGGTGAGCTGCTCAAGCCCCAGCGCGTGCTGGAGACCTTGCAGCGCCTGACGGCGAACCGCGACGACGTGATCTGGACGACGGGAGTGGGCCAGCACCAGATGTGGGCGATGCAGTACCTGCTGTGCGACCAGCCGCGGAGCTTCATCACCTCCGGCGGGCTCGGGACGATGGGGTACGGGGTGCCGGCGGCGGTGGGCGCCAAGGCGGCACGTCCGGGCGCGACGGTGGTCTGCGTCGACGGAGACGGCTGCTTCCAGATGACCTGCCAGGAGCTCGCAACCGCGGTGCTGGAGGACCTGCCGATCGTCACGGTCGTCGTCAACAACGGCTACCTGGGGATGGTCCAGCAGTGGCAGACGATGTTCTTCGACCAGCGTCACTCGCACGTCCACCTCACCCACCAGGTGCCCGACTACGCCGCGCTCGCCCGGGCCTACGGTGGGCTCGGCTTCACAGCTTCCGACGAGGACGAGCTCGAGCAGGCTCTGGAGGAGGCGCTGGCCTCCGGCCGCACGGCGGTCGTGGACGCACGGGTCGACCCCGCCGAGCAGTGCTTCCCGATGATCCCCGCCGGCGCCGCTGCCGTCGACCTCCTCGAATACGAGGAGACCGCGGAGGTGACTGCCGCATGATCCACACCCTGTCCGTCCTCGTCGAGGACAAGCCGGGCGCGCTCGTCCGGGTTTGCCAGATGTTCGCGCGCCGGGGGTTCAACATCGAGAGCCTCGCGGTCGGCCCGACCGAGCGTCCGGAGGTCTCCTGCATCACACTGCGAGTCAACTGCGAGCGGCACTCGCTCGAGCAGATCGAGAAGCAGATGCACAAGCTCGTCAACGTCCTCCGCGTCCGCGAGCTCGAGCCGGCCGAGGCGGTCGAGCGCGAGCTGGCGCTGATCACGGTTGCGGCTCCTCCGGAACGGCGAGCGGAGCTGATGGCCCTCGCCGACGTCTTCCACGTCCGCGTCGCCGACGTCGGTCCTGACCGCATCGTTTTCGAAGTGGTCGGCGAGCCCGAGGAGATCGACTCGTTCGAAGAGCTCGTCCGGCCGCACGGCATCCGCGAGCTCACCCGAACCGGCCGCATCGGCCTGCGGCGCGCGTCCGTGCGACGCCCCCGCCTGCAACGCGTCCTCCGCTAACTACCGAAAGGAATCCACTCAATGGCGACGATCCATCGCGAAGGGAACCTCGGCCTCCTCGACGGCAAGGTCGCGGTCATCGGCTACGGCAGCCAGGGCCATGCTCATGCGCTCAACCTGCACGACTCGGGTGTCGCGGTCGAGGTCGGCCTGCGGCCGGATTCGCGCTCGAAGCAGGCGGCCGAGGACGCCGGCCTCTCGGTCGGGACGGTCGCAGAGGCGGTTCGCGGCGCACAGATCGTCTCGATCCTGCTGCCCGACCAGGTGCAGCCGGCCGTCTACGAGGCCGAGATCGCGCCGAACCTCGATCCGGAGGCGGCGCTGCTCTTCGCGCACGGCTTCAACGTTCACTACGGCCGCATCGCGCCACCGCCGGGGCACGACGTGATCATGGTCGCGCCCGAAGGGGCCGGGGCACATCGTCCGGCGGCTCTTCACCGAGGGCTACGGCACGCCGGCCCTCGTCGCGGTCGCGCAGGACGCAAGCGGCCGAGCGTTCGACCTCGCGCTCGCCTACGCGGCCGGAATCGGGGCGACACGGGCAGGCGTGATCGAGACGACGTTCGTCGAGGAGACGGAGAGCGACCTCTTCGGCGAGCAAGCGGTCCTCTGTGGCGGGGTCACCGAGCTGATCCGGCTCGGTTTCGAGACGCTGGTCGAGGCCGGCTACCAGCCGGAGATCGCCTACTACGAGTGCCTGCACGAGCTGAAGCTGATCGTCGACCTGATCTACGAGGGCGGCCTGGCCGGGATGCGGTTCTCCGTCTCCGACACCGCCGAGTACGGCGACCTGACCCGGGGGCCGCAGGTGATCGACGAGCACGTGCGCGAGAACATGCGCAAGCTGCTCTCCGACATCCGCGAGGGCTCGTTCGCCCACGAGTGGATCGACCAGATGCAGACCGGCGAGCCGCGGCTGAAGGAGCTGCGCTCGAAAGCGGCGGACGAGCGCATCGAGCAGGTCGGGCGGGAGCTCCGCAGCCTGATGCACAGGCAGCTGCCTCAGACCGAAGCGAACCCGGCGTAGGATCGGCGCCATGAGCAGCCCATACGACCGGCCGGCCGATCCGGCCAAGCGCCAGAGCGCGACGATCACCGACGGCCCCGACCGCGCCGGCGCGCGGTCGATGCTGAAGGGGGTCGGCTTCACCGACGAGGACCTCGCGAAGCCGCTGATCGGCGTCGCGACGACGTGGATCGAGACGATGCCGTGCAACCTGAACCAGCGCGAGCTCGCCCAGGACGTCAAGCGCGGGGTCCGCGAAGCGGGCGGGACGCCGATGGAGTTCAACACGATCGCGGTCTCTGACGGCGTCTCGATGGGCACCGAGGGGATGCGCGCAAGCCTCGTCTCGCGCGAGGTGATCGCCGACTCGATCGAGCTCGTCACCCGCGGCCACCTCTTCGACGGGCTGGTCTGCCTCGTCGCCTGCGACAAGACGAACCCGGCGGCGGTGATGGCGCTCGGCCGGCTCGACATCCCGAGCGTCGTCCTCTACACCGGCTCGATCGCCCCCGGCGTGTTTCGCGGCCGCGACGTGACCGTCGCAGACGTCTACGAGGCGATCGGCGGCTACGCGGCCGGCTCGGTGACGGCCGAGGAGCTGCACGAGCTGGAGTCGGTCGCGTGTCCGGGCGCCGGAGCCTGCGGAGGGCAGTTCACCGCGAACACGATGTCGACGATCCTCGAGTTCCTCGGGATCAGCCCACCGGGGCTGAACGGGATCCCGGCGCTGTCACCGAAGAAGGCAGAGGCCGCCGTTCGCGTGCGGACGAATCGCCGTCGACCTCGTCCGCCGCGACGTGCGCCCGTCGCAGATCGTCACGCTGGAGGCGATCGAGAACGCAGCCGCCTCGGTCGTCGCTACCGGTGGCTCCACGAACGGGCTGCTCCACCTGCTGGCGATCGCGCGGGAGTTCGGGCTCGAGTTCACGATCGACGACTTCGACCGGATCGCCCAGCGCACGCCGGTGCTCGCCGACATGAAGCCGTGGGGCCGCTTCCACGCCACGGACGTGTACCGGGCGGGCGGCGTGGCGCTCGTCGCGCGCGAGCTCGCGAAGCAAGGGCTCGTCCACGGCGAGCTGCCGACGGTCGACGGACGGACGCTCGGCGAGGTCGCGACCGCGGTCGAGGAGACCCCCGGCCAGGAGGTGGTCGCGACGATCGAGCGGCCGATCAAGCCGAGCGGCAGCCTGCGGATCCTGCGCGGGAACCTGGCTCCGGACGGGCTGCGTGGTGAAGCTGACGGTCGGGCGCACCTCCCATCGGGGGCCGGCTCGGGTATTCGACAACGAGCAGGACGCCTTCGCGGCGGTGAAGGCGAAGGGAATCCGCCCTGGCGACGTCGTCGTGATCCGCTACGAGGGCCCCGCTGGCGCTCCCGGCATGCCCGAGATGCTGCAGGTGACCGCGGCGATCATCGGCGAAGGGCTCGGCGACTCGGTCGCGCTGATCACCGATGGGCGCTTCTCGGGCGCGACGCACGGGTTCATGGTCGGTCACGTCGCCCCCGAGGCCTTCCGCGGCGGCCCGATCGCCGTCCTCCAGGAGGGGGACATCGTCACGATCGACGTCGAGGCAGGCGCGCTGACGGTCGAGCTGTCGGACGACGAGCTCGCCGCCCGCCTCGCCGACTGGAGGCCGCCCGCAGCCCGGTACGAGAGTGGGGTGTTCGCCAAGTACGCCGCGCAGGTCTCGTCGGCGAGCGAAGGCGCCGTCACGCGGGCCTAGGCGACACTACGGCTGCGGGATGACGAGCTGGAAGCGGGTGGACCCGCGCGGCTCGTAGACGAGCTCACCGCCGTGCGCGCGTGCGTACGCCCGCGCGATGGCGAGGCCGAGACCGGCGCCGGACGCGTGGTCACCGCGCTCGAAGCGCTCGAACAGGCTGCTCACCAGATGCTCGGGCACCCCCGCACCCCGATCCTCGACGGTCACCCTCAAGTGACGATCTCGCCGGTCCGCCTCCACCCTGATCGGCGGACGACCATAGCGTGCCGCGTTCGCCAACAGGTTGGAGACGACGCGGTCGAGCACGAGTGGGTCTACGACCACGCCGAGATCCGCCGGGACGTCGAGCTGCACCGGAACGCCCGGCACCGCCACTGCCGCGATTCCTTCGAGGACGGTGTGGAGCACGACCGGCTTGGGTTCGATCTTGATCGCCTGCTCGTCGAGCCGCGACAGGTCGAGCAGCTGCTCGACGAGCCGTCGCAGCCGGTCGGCCTGCTCGTAGCCCGTCCGGAGGAGCTCGTCGCGCGTCTCCGCGGACAGGTCGGTGCGTTCGGCCAGCGTCGCCAGCACTCCGTAGACCGCCGAGGCGGGTGTTCGCACCTCATGTGAGGCGATGGCGACGAAGTTGCGTCTCAGCTGATCGAGCAGGATGAGGTCGTCGTGCACCTGAGCACGCTCGATTGCGAGCGCGGCGCGGGCGGCGACGAACTGGAGCAGCTCGACGTCGTCGTCGTCGAACCGGCGGGGCGTCAGCGTGCCGACATGGAGCACGCCGACCACGCGGGACTCGATGAGGAGCGGCACGCCGAGCAGGGACTTGATCCCCTTCTCGCGCAGGATCGGGTTGAAGATGTCCGCCTCGTCGACGTTCTCGAGGACGACGGGCCGGCGCTCGGCCGCCACCCGCCCGGCGAAGCCACGCCCGAGCGGGATCCGGACTCCGCGCTCGACCTCCTCTTCGATGCCGACCGCGGCTCGAGCGACGAGCTCGGCCCGCTCCTCGTCTAGGAGCAGCACCGCACACGTGTCGGCGAGCAGGATCTCGCGGATCCGCGGCAGCAGCACGACGAGCAGGTCGTCGAGCTCGAGGTGGGCAAGCGCGGCGTCGACGACGGCCTGCACGTGCTCGAGCCGCGTCCGTGCCGCCCGCTCCATCTCGTAGAGGCGCGCGTGATCGATCGCGATCGCGACGCGGTCGGCCACGAGCCGGAGCAGCTGAACCTCCTCGTCGTCGAACGTCCGCGGCGTGAGCGTGCCGACGTGGAGCACGCCGATGACTCGAGACTCGACGAGCAGCGGCACTCCGAGCAGCGACTCGATCCCGCTCTCGCGGAGGACTGCGTCGATGTCGTCGGCTTCAGCGACGTTCTCGACGACGACGGCCCTTCGCTCGGTCGCGACGCGCCGTACGAATCCTCTTCCGAGCGGAATCCTGACGCCCCGGCCGACGACAGCCCGCTCGGCCAGCTCATCGCGGTCCTCGTCGAGGAGAACGATCTCGCACGTATCGACCTCGAGGATCTCGCGTGCACGGCGCAGCAGCACCGCGAGCAGGTCGTCGAGCTGCAGATGGGCGAGCGCGACATCGGTCAGGCGCTGGAGGCGTCGTAACCGGTCCGCGTCGTCGAAGACGTCCACGATGGACGACGAATTGTGCACGGTTACGGTTGCCCACGTGAGCGGCGCAACGCTGGTACACCTGACCGTCCATGAGCGCCCCACGCCCCGACGCTCCGCTGAGGCGGGACGTTCGCCTCCTCGGCGACATCCTCGGCCGCGTCCTCGTCGAGCAGGCCGGCCGCGGCCTCCTCGAGGCCGAGGAACGCATTCGGGAGCTCTCCAGACGTGCTCGTGCGAGCGGGTCCGAGGCGGCCCGCCGGCAGCTCGGCTCTGCAGTCCGGGCGCTGCCGCTCGAGCGTCAGGCCGAGGTACTCCGCGCGTTCTCGCTCTACTTCCAGCTCGCCAACTTGGCCGAGCAGCACCACCGGCTTCGCCGCCGGCGGCAGTACGAGCACGAGCAGCGCACGCCTCGGGAATCTCTCGCAGACGCATTCGCCACGCTGGAGCGATCGGGCGTGAGCAGACGGCGGCTCACGGCGGCCGGCAGGCGCCTGTCGCTCGAGCTCGTGCTCACCGCGCACCCGACCGAGGCAACCCGTCGAACGGTGCTCGCCACGCAGGTCCGACTGCACGGGCTCCTCGACGAGCTCGACGACCCGGCGTTGCCGCGCTCGACGCGCGACGCGGTCGAGGCCTCCCTCGCGGAGGAGGTGACGGCCCTGTGGCAAACCGACGAGGTTCGCTCCCGCCGTCCGCGCGTGGTCGACGAGATCCGCCACGGGCTGTGGTTCTTCGAGCAGAGCCTGTTCGACGTCGCACCCGCGCTCGTCGGCGATCTCCGGCGGAGGCTCCCCGACACCCCGACCCCACTCCGCTTCGGGAGCTGGATCGGCGGCGACCAGGACGGCAACCCGGCGGCCGGGCCGCGCACGATCGAAGAGGCGCTCGACCGCGCCCGGATCCTGGCCCTGACGCGCTACCGGGCGGAGGTCCGCGAGCTGGCTGCGAGTACCGGCGTGGCCAGCACCCTCGTCGGCATCTCGGACGAGCTGCGCGAGTCCCTGGCGAGCGACGAAGCCCGGTCTCCGTCCTACGCCGCCCGGATCGGAAGCACGAACGACACGGAGCCGTACCGCCGCAAGCTGTCGTTCGTCTGGCACCGGCTCGGCGAGACGGTCGCCCGGCGCGCCGAGGGATATCTCTCTGCCGAGGAGCTCGCCGCCGACCTCGACGTCGTCGACCGGAGCCTGCGGGCGAATCGAGGGGCCCGCATCGCCGACGGCCGGCTGGCTGCGCTCAGGCGCCGCGTCGAGCTCTTCGGATTCCACATCGCGAAGCTGGATGTTCGGCTGCACGCGCGCGAGGTGGCCAGACCGACGGCGAAGACGCGGCGAACGTTTGCCGCCGCAGCGCGCGCGCAAGCGCAGCACGGAGAGCCGGCCATCGACACGCTCGTGATCTCCGGGACGCGCTCCGCAGCCGACGTGCTCGCCGCGCTCGACCTGGCCGACGACGCCGGGCTACGCCCCTCGCTCGTGCCGCTGTTCGAGACGATCGACGACCTGCGAGCCGCTCCCGCGATCGTCGATCAGCTGCTCGCCGAGCCGCGCGTCGCCCGGCTCGTGGAAGCACGTGGCCGCCGGCTCGAGGTGATGGTCGGCTACTCCGACTCGGGCAAGGACGGCGGGTATCTGACCGCCCAGTGGGAGATCTTCCGCGCGCAGGAGGCGCTCTCGGCGCTGGCGGCACGCCGGCGTGTCGAGCTGACGGTCTTCCACGGCCGAGGCGGAAGCGCAGGACGCGGCGGCGGCCCCACCCACGCGGCGATCCTTGCCCAGCCGCCCGGGCATCCCTCCGGGAGGCTGAAACTGACCGAGCAGGGCGAGACGATCTCGTTCAAGTACGGCCTCCCCGGTCTCGCGTACAGGAATCTCGAGGCCGCACTTGCGGCCACCCTCCTCTCCGCCTTTCCGGACGTCGCGCAGGCGACCGCGCCCGCCGGCGCGCACGACGCGGTCGCGGAGCTGTCGGAGCAGGCGCATTCCGCGTACCGCGCACTCGTCTGGGAGGAGCCGGCGTTCCCCTCCTTCTTCCGGTCGTTCACGCCCGTCGACGAGCTCGCGCTGTTCGAGATCGGCTCCCGGCCGGCCCGCCGCCCCGGAGGCGAGGACTTCCTGCGCTCGCTCCGCGCGATCCCGTGGGTGTTCGCCTGGACCCAGAACCGCTGCCTGCTGCCAGCCTGGTACGGCTGCGGGACGGCGCTCGCCTCGTGCACCGCCACTCCCAGCGGGCTGCGCAGGCTCCGCCGCCTCTACCGGTCGTTCGCGTTCTTCCGCTCGCTGATCGAGAACCTCGAGATGACGCTCGCCAAGTCGAGCCTCGAGATCGCGTGCGGCTACCTCGTCCTCGTGCCCGCCGAAGCCGAGCCCGAGCGTCTGTTCGCGACGATCGCCGCCGAGCATCGGCGCGCCGTCGAGGCAGTGCTGGCGGTCGTCGAGGCCGGCGAGTTGCTCGACCGCCATTCGGTCGTGCAGCGCTCGATCCGGCTCCGCAACCCCTACGTCGATCCGATGAACGCGATCCAGGTCGAGCTGCTCCAGCGCTTCCGCAATCCCGCCACGGCCGAGGACGACCTCGAGCGCGTGCGCGCGCCGCTGCTCCGGTCGATTGCCGGAATAGCCGCCGCGCTCCGGAATACGGGCTAGGAGCGCGTCCCGGGATGAAGACCCTCACCGGGGAGGAGCCTGTCGCGTGGTGGAATCGGGCATGATGCGGCGGCTGATCGACTGGGGAACATACCGGCGAGCAGCCAGGACAGCGGTGGCGTCGAGCGCCGCGCCGTATGGCTACACGCTGACGATCTGGACCTCGGGTGCGGTTCTCACCCACGCCCGCGGGCTTCCCAGCACGGTCGAGGCCCTCCTCTTCATGACCGGCGCCGTTGCCGGCTTCACCGCTGTGGGGCTATCTCTGCGTCTCGGCGCTCCAGGTCGCGCTCACGGAGCGCGGGCCGTAGCACTGCTCGCCGACCTCCTCGAGCTCAGACGTCGTCGGCGGCGGCGACGAGGCGAAAGGTTCGATCCAGCCCGGTGATCTGGAGGACACGTCTCGTGTCCTCGTCGACGCCGGCCAGGACGAGGTCGCCGTCGCTCCGGCGAGCATGTCTCTGCGCCAGCACCAGTGCAGCGAGAGCTGCGGAGTCGCCGAGCTGGGCCGCCGTCAGATCGACGACCAGGTCATGGATGCCCTCGTCGGCAAGCCTGGACAGCGCCAGCGTGAGCTGCCTCGCCGTCGAAACGTCTACCGTCCCGTGCAGCTCGACGACGGCTTTCCCCTTGCCGGCCTTCATGTACAGCAGAAATCGTCCTTCGTTGGAGACGACGACCGTCATCTCGCTCTGCCGTCGCAGGCGCAGGACGAGCTCTCTCCCGCCGGACCTTGCTCGGTGTCGTCGGCGAGTCGACGGACCAGGCCGTCCAACCCTGTTCGGGCCACCACCCGGCGCTGGCGTCCGGCCCCGTTCTCGGCAAGCAAGGTCCAGGCGGCGAGCAGCTCGTTGCGGGAGCCCAGCGCCTCGGCGGCCGGCTCGACGGCGGCAAGCAGGAAGCCGATCCGGGTTCTCGCCGCCATCGGACTGCCCGTATCCAGATCGGCGAGGACTCCCGCGAGCCCGTCGCGAACCCCGGCCCAGCGGTTCTCGGCGATCCTCTCCGTGTCGTGCACGGTCAACTTCTCGCCCGCGTCGAACCGCGCGGCGAGCGCGGCGACCAGCGCCTGGCAGACAGCGGCGACGGCTCCCGCCTCCGCGACTCGGGTTTGCGCGTCCGCAATCCGGAACTCCAGCGTTCCGTACAGCGGATGGAGCCGGAGATCCCACCAGAGGTGGGTCGCGTCGGGGATCAGGCCGCTGGCGGCTCCCCACGCGACGAAGTCGCTATACGCCTGCCACGATTGGAAAGCGGGAGGGGTTCCCGCCCGGGGGAAGGCCTCGTTGAGCTTCAGCCGCGCCGACGCGAGGCCCGTGTCGCGGCCGCCGAGAAACGGCGAGTTGGCGGCTAGGGCGGCCAGCTCCGGCAGGAACGAGCGCGCCGCGTTGTAGACCGCCAAGGCGCGCTCGGGTCCCGGGACGGCGACGTGAACGTGAAAGCCGCACGGAAGCCCCTCGCGGACCGCCCACGGACACTCGGCGGCGATCCGGCGGTAGCGGTGCCGGTCTGTGATTTCGATCGGAGCCGTCGAGCTCGGATGAACTCCGGCTGCGGCGATCCTGGCGAACCCGGCAAGCCGGTCGGCAGCGAAGACGCGCGCCGCCTGGAGCTCACGGCACGCATCCGTGACAGTCTCGCAGGGCGGCGTCCGGACCTCGAGCTGCGCGCCACGAAGCTCACAAGTGAATCGATCGTCCTCCAGGCGGATGAGCGGCTCTCTCCACGTCGTTGATCGGCAGGAGCGTGATCGGATCGAGCAGGATCAGCTCCTCTTCGAAGCCGACCGTCAGCGACGAGGTTTCCGAGAACGCACGGCGGCAATCCGCGGCACCTTCGAGGTCGCCGTCGCCCAAGGGGGGAAGGGCCGACCTCACCTGCGCCTCCCCGGATGCTCCGTGCAACAGAGGAGAGCCGCTCATCTCGGAGCCGCCCCTCCGGCTCCGGCTGTGAGCTGCCGCAGGATTGCCTTGTCGAGCGCCGGATGGACGCCGAAGCCGCATGTCAGATCGCCCATCCACAGGGTCTCTGGTCACGCGGACGCCCTCGCGCGCTCGACGAGCCGTGACCGCCAGACTGCCGCCGGCGTTCTCGAGCTTCAGCGCCAGCCAGGCGAGCAGCACGAGCGCATCGCTGTCGACGTATGTCGCCGTGCTCAAGTCGAAGACGAGGCGGCGCCCACCGCCTTCGAAGGCCGCCTCGAGCGCGCCGACCGCGACTCCGTCGACAACCGACGGCGCGACGACGGCATGCGCGACCTGTGTGCTCTCCTCGCTGCTGCGCATTCGTTCGACCGTAGGCACCCGGGGTGAGGGACGCTCACGTCGGGCTCAGCCGTTCGTGAGGGTGCTGTGAAGATCTCCTCACAGGGCCGGCAGGGTCGGCGTGTTACGCGGGCACGAGCTTGTACCCGATCTCGCGCACGGTGATGATCCGCGCCGGATGCGCCGGATCGCGCTCGATCTTCTTCCGCAGGTTCGAGACGTGGACGTCGCAGGCGCGCTGGTCGCCGACGTACGGCGTCTCCCACAGGTGCTCCATGATCTCCCGGCGCGAGAAGACCTGTTCGGGATGGTCGGCGAGGAGAGCGAGGAGCTTGAACTCCGAAGGCGTCAACTGGACCGGTTCGCCGTCGACGAGGATCCGGTGGCGAACAAGGTCGAGCTCGAGTCCGCCGACCCTCGTAGCCCGTGCGGATGAGGCGGTGCGGTCGAGCTCACGCCGACGTAAGAGCGCCCGCACCCGGCTGACCAGCTCGGCAAGCGAGAACGGCTTGGTCAGGTAGTCGTCCGCACCGAGCTCCAGTCCGAGCACGCGGTCGACCTCGGCGTCACGCGCGGTGAGCATGATGATCGGCAGGTCGCTCTCGACCCGTAGCGCCCGGCAAACCTCGAGACCCGAGAGCTTGGGCATCATCACGTCGAGAACGGCCACGTCGTACGCAGTGCCCCGAGCAGCCGCGAGCGCCGCCTCACCGTCGCCTACGGCGTCGACGTCGTAGCCCTCGCGACGGAGCGCATAGCTCACGCTCTCGGTGAGGTCCGGCTCGTCGTCGGCGAGAAGGATCCGAGCGCTCATTCTCCCTCTGGCCGCGCCGCCGCCAGCGTCACCCGCACAGCCGTACCGCGTCCCGGAGCGGAGTCGATCTCGACCACTCCGCCCAGTGCCTGCACCGCCTCGCGTACGATCGCAAGTCCTAGGCCGAATCCCTCCTGACGCCCGTTGCGGGTCTGGTAGAAACGATCGAAGATCCGCTCCTGGTCGGCAGGCAGGATGCCCGACCCGGTGTCGCTGACCTGGATCTGCACCGACTCGTCGCCGAGCTGTCGCGCGGTGAGCGCGATCGTGCCGCGTTCGGTGTGCTTGGCTGCGTTGGCGGCGAGGTTCGCGACCACCTGCTCGAGCAAGCTCCGTTGAGCGAGAGCAGCGAGTGCATCCGGGCATGACACCTCGACGGCGACACCTGCGCCCGGTTCGATCGCCACCACCGCCTCCTCCAGGACCGGCTTGAGGGGCACCGGTCCGAGCCTGAGCGGCTCCTGACGCGTCTGCGTGCGGGCGAGCGCGAGCAGGGCGCGAACAAGCCGGCCGAGACGGGTCGTCTGTCGATCGATCAGCGCCAGGAATCGGTCCCGGTCGGGAGGATGCTCCTTCGCTCCGAGCTCGAGCGCCTCGACCGCGTTCGTGATCGCCGCCAGTGGAGTGCGAAGCTCGTGGGCGGCGTTCGCGACGAACTCACGCTCGGCCCGCTCCCGCCGTTCTCGAGCCGACACGTCGGAGACGACGAGCAGTGCCAGCGATGCCCCGTAACCCGCCGGAATCCCGACGAATGCGTAGGTGCGGTCCGGGTCGGGCGAGATCCGGGCCTGGGACACGCCGGCACCAGGCTCGAAGAGCCCCGTCGCCAGCACCCTGAGGTCGAACTCGGGCCACGGCTCGGGCAAGGGAGCCCCTTCCCGAAGAGAAACACCGGCGAAGATCGTGCGCGCCGCCCTGTTCGCCAGCTCGATCTCGAGCGAGGGGTTGACGGCGACGACGCCTTCTTGCAGCTGCTCGAACAACATTCGCAGCCGGTCGCGCTCCGACTCCAGTGCGGCGAACGACTCGCGCAGTCGACCCCGCATCCGATCGATCGTGACGGCCAAGCCGCCGACCTCGTCCCCGAGGATTCCCGGACGAAGCTCCGTCTCGAAGTTTCCTGCCTCGATCGACGCAGCCGCGAATGCGATTCGACGGAGCCTCGACGCAATCAGGACGGCGACGAGTACGCCGACGAGGGCACCGACGAGCACCGCGAGGAGCGCGGCCCGGAGGATTTCCGCGTGCAGGACCCCGGCTTCCGCGACGAGGTCCTTGCGGAACGCGACGGTAACGAGCGCCGACGCGCGCGGCGTGCGCAGAGGAAGGCCGACGACGATGCGCGAGTCCTCGGCGTCGTGGTCGACGAACCGGCGTCCCGACAACGCGCTCTGGAGCGCCTGCCGGTCGAGAGGGTCGCTTCCGAAGCGGACGCCACGAGAGCCCTCCGAGGTGAGCACGTGCCCTTCGCGGTTGAAGACAAAGAGCGAGAGCCTCCGTCCGGTCGCAAGCACGACGATGCTCCGCGCAAGATCGCCTCGATCCAGGGCCGCAGTGATCTCGCGGGCGGCGGAAACGCTGCTGCCGGTGGCGATCTCTTCGGCGCGGTTGGACAGCACGCTCTTGGCGCGCTGCGTCAGCACCTGGGCGACGGCGACGGCGGTTACCGCGGCGATCGCCGCGAACGCAAGAGCCAGCCACCAGCGCATGCTGACGGTGATTCGGCGCACTGCAGGGGCAGTATCGCCCCGGGGATCGGCTCGGCGTGCCGCCTGAGCGCATCTTCACGTGACCTTCACACGATCCTCAAGCCGCAGGCCTACGGTCGATTCATGCCGCTCGAGTCGCGGAACAGCGATCCGCTGGCCAGGTGCCACGGGTACGTCGTCCTCGCGGACGACGGCTGGCTGGGGCACGTCGAGACGCCGGTATTCGCATCGGACTCGAGCGAACCGGACTATCTAGTCGTGCGGGCGCACGCCGACAACCTCACCCGCCGCGCGTTCGTTCCGGCCTCGCTCGTGCGCCGCGTCGACGGTAACGACCGCCTGGTGTACGTCGAGGGTCGGACATGGGAGCTCGCCCGCCTGCCGAGCTCCCTTCCGCTGGAGCTGCACCCCCACTTCGGATCCAAGGAGCACGATGATTGAGAGAGACCCAAGGAGGCACCGGCGCGCCGCGGCGCTGACGGCCGCCGCCCTCGGCGCAACGCTGCTCGCCTTCGTCGGAACCGGCTCGGCGGCATCGAAAGACGTGCCGTCCAACAGCAGCTCCCCCTCGATCTCCGGTTCGGAGCAGGAGGGGCACGAGCTGAGTGCCAACCACGGCGACTGGACGCACGACCCCGACGACTACGACTACCAGTGGCAGCGCTGCAACTCGAACGGCTCCTCGTGCAGCGACATCTCGGGCGCGACCGACAACCAGTACGAGCTGGGATCCGCGGATGTCGGCAACCGCATTCGTGTCGGCGTGAATGCGACGAACGGCGACGGCACCTCGGGCTATGCGTACTCGGCGACGACGGACGTGATCACTCCCGCCGCAACGAAACCGTCCAACACGTCGCCGCCGTCGATCTCCGGGACGGTGCAGGACAACCAGCAGCTGACCGCGTCAGCGGGCAACTGGAGCGGATCGACGCCGATCTCCTTCAAGTACGAGTGGCGCCGCTGTGACGCAAACGGAGAGGGCTGCAACGACATCCAGAGCGGGCAAACCTACCGGGTGACGTCGCACGACGTGGGACACCGGCTCCGCGTCGTCGTCACGGCGACGAACACCGCCGGCTCGAGCTCGGCGGTCTCCGGGGCAACCGCCGTCGCGGTTGCCGGGGGCGCCTCCCCGCGGAACACCGCTGCTCCCTCGATCTCGGGGACGGCGCAGGACAACCAGACTCTGACCGCAAGCGCCGGGACGTGGTCCGGCACGGCGCCGATCGCGTTCACGTATCAATGGCATCGCTGCGACGGCAACGGCAACAACTGCCAGAGCCTCTCCGGCGCGACGAGCGCGACGTACAAGGCGACCTCGAGCGACGTCGGACATCGGCTTCGCGTCGCCGTGACCGGGCGCAATGCGTTCGGATCGAGCACGGCGACCTCCGGAGCGACGGCGGCCGTGACCGCGGCCGGGCCGGCCGGGGCGATCAAGCTCTCGAACGGCACGATCTCGATCCCGATCACCAGCGTCGCCCTCCCCGACCGGCTGACGGTCGACAGGGTCGCGTTCACACCGCCTCTGATCAGCTCCCGGAACGTGCAGGTGATCGCGAGGGTCCACGTGATCGATTCCAAGGGCTACTTGGTTCGCGACGCCCTCGTCTACGCGATCGGAGTGCCCGCGAACCGCGTCTCGCGACCGCCGGAGGCCAAGACCGACCAAACGGGGTGGGCGACGCTCGTCTATACGCCCCTGCGCGGCCTGCCGCTCAAGAACGGCGCGCGCCTGACGATCTTCGTCCGCGCTCGCAAGCCGGGCGAGAGCAGCCTGGGCGGGGTCTCGACGAGAAGGCTCATATCGATCGGCGTCCACCGCTCCTAGCTCCCAGGTGGTCCGGTCAGCGGCTACGGATCGCGAAGCCGGCCGTCGGCCTCGCCGGAGAACAGCCAGCTCCTGAGGGCGAGAAAGCCGGCGCCGACGGCAAGGAGAGCGGCAGCCAGCGCGACGCCGAGAGCGAACTTCCCGAGCGTCCGGGCCCCCGAGTCCGTGCCGGGCCGGAGGGTCGTACGGAGGGTGCCGACCGAGATGCGCGGGTGGAAGACCGCCCTCTGCCCGTCTGCGAATCGTTCGACGGCCGTCGTCGCGAAGCTGCCGCGTGTCCCGGGAGAGACCGCGCGCAAGAAGAACTGGGCGAACTGACCGGGCGAGATGCGACCGCCGCGCCACGTCACGGTGCGCGCCCGGTGCTCGTCGTCCGCCAGCCGCCCTTCGTCTCCACCGCTCCGACGACGAAGCCGGCCGGAAGGTCCACCGTCAACGCTTCGATCGGAACGTGCTCACGCTCATTCGGGGCGGAGAACGCGAGCAGGGCCTCCGCGCCCGGGGCGACCCGACGAGGCGTCACGGTGACGTGCGCAGCGGCCGCGCCCGGGAGCAGAAGGACAAGAAACGCGAGGGCCACAACACCGCGGGCAGACCCGCTCATCGCGTCTCGCTTGGGCCGGGGATGCGTTTGCCGACCAGACGGCCGATGTCGTCCAGCCCCTGGCGGACGGTCCACGGCGCCTGCGGCGTCTCGAGGTTGCGCTTTCCCTTGAAGGCGCGAAGACGTCCGGGTGTGTCGCGCCACGGATCGACGCTCACCTCGGCGAACGACACCCTGTCACGGAGGCCCGCCGCGGCGACCGCCCTGGACATCTCGAGAAAGGCACCCGCTCGTCAGAGGGCAGACCTCGTGGCAGAGCGTCAAGAAGGGGGCGAGAACGCGGATCGCAGAGTTTCGGTCGGCACTCGCCGCCTTCCTGGAGCGAACTGGGGCGGGCGCACGCCGGCACGGCCTCACGCCGCAGCGCTACCTCCTGCTGCTGATGATCAAGGGCGCTCCCGACGGAACCCAGCGTGTCAACATGGGAGATCTCGCGGCTCGCCTGCGTATCTCCGCGAATACCGCGAGCGAGCTCGTCTCGCGTGCAGCACGTGCCGGTCTCGTTGTCCGAGAAGGCTCGGAAATCCGACCGACGGGTGGTCGAGCTACGCCTCACCGACGAGGGCGAGCGGCGATTGGCCGATGCCCTCGAGGCCACCGACGCCGATCGCCGGCTGCTCGGCGAGGCATTCCAGCAACTTGCCGAGACGTTCGAACGAGCGACGCACGGTGCCGACCGGCGCTAGCGCGTCGAACCCGCCACGGCTGCGGGAGTGCGTTGCGGTCACGCCACCAGCGCCGAGCTCTCGAGCCGTGGCTTCACCTCCGTGATGAACAGATCCATCGTCCGCTTCGACTCGTCGAGCGTCATGTCGCCGGTCGGCAGCTGGAGGACGATGTAGTCCGTCAGCCCCGGCTCCAGGATGCCGGCGAACCGTTCGGCGATCTGGTCGACGGTCCCGGCGCCCGCCGAGATCGCATCCTCCATGTGGGACATGATCTTGTTCAGCGGGCCGAGGGCCGCCTCGCACTCGTCCTCCGGGAGGACGAGATGGTCGTGCTTGTGCACGTTGTGGGCGCGCCGGAGCAGGCCGGTCATCCCGCGGCGGGCGATGTCGAGCGCCTCGTCCTCCGTCGGCGCGATCGCCAGCACCATCGTGCAGCCGACGCGCGGCTCGGAGTTCGGACCGTCCATCCGGATCGTGTCGCCCTTGTGCTTGTGCCAGGTCTCGACGTACAGGTCGTACGAGGCCTGATCGACCGGGCCGGGCCACATCAGGTTCATCCCGTGACGGCCGGCGACGGCCGGCGTCCCTGGGTACCAGAACGGAATCGGATCCTGGAGCGGCTTCGTCACGAGCGGGAGCGTCGGGAAGTCGAAGTACGCGCTGTTCTCGCTCGAGATCTCGCCCGTCTTGAGAGCGTCGCAGATGATCCCGAGGATGTCCGTGAACCGGTCCCTCGACTCGGGCCAGGTGCTGCCGAACCAGTAGTGCTCGATCGGCGCGACGCCGCGCCCGACCCCGAACTCGAGCCGGCCGCCGGTCAGCTGGTCGACGACGCACATGTCCTCGAGGATCCGGATCGGATGGTGCAGGGGCAGGAGCTTCACCATCGGGCCCAGCCGGATGTTCTCGGTCACCTGCGAAGCCGCGGCGATGAAGACCTCCTGGTTCGGTGCCAGGCAGAGATCCGAACCGTGGTGCTCGGCCAGATGGAAGCCGGCGAAGCCCGCGTCGTCGGCCTGCTTGATCAGGTCGAGCCGGTCCTGGAACAGGCGCCGGGTAGGAGTGCCGGGGATGTCCTCGATGTGGTCGAAGATGCCGAACGTCGGTGTAGCCACGATGAACTCCCTCTCGGTTTGGGTGAACACCCCTGAGCTTAAGCCGTTTGGCCACTGTTGGCACGGCTTGCGCGCTTGACGCTCCCTGGCCGGCGGCTTATCGTCCCCTGACCGTTCAGCAATAGCGAACACTGGGGGCTTCGATGTCAGAGCAGACCGCGGCGACCGCCCCCTGGTCGCCCCATTACACCGAGGCTGACACGATCGACGTCAGCGGGCTCGAGGTCGCGTACCGCCGGAAGGGAACCGGGCCGACGACGCTCTTCCTGCACGGCGCAGGGATGACCCGGATGTGGCTGCCCGTCTACGAGCGGCTGTCGGGAGGCGTCGACCTGGTCGCACCCGAGCACCCCGGCTTCGGCGACACGGCGATGCCCGACTGGCTCGAGGGCTTCGACGACCTCGTCCTGCACTACCGCGACGTGCTCGACGCGCTCGAGCTCGACCGCGTCCACCTGGTCGGGTTCAGCCTCGGCGGCTGGATCGCAGCGAACCTCGCGATCTTCTACCCGCACCGGTTCAAGAGCCTGACCCTGATCTCGCCCGCCGGGCTGCGGATGCCCGAGGCGCCGATGACCGACTTCCTGCGGATGCCACCGGAGGCGATCGGCGACCTGCTGTTCAACGACCGGACGATGGACTATCTCGACTACTTCCCCGACCCGCACGACATCGACGCCGCAATCAAGGGCTACGGCGAGATCTCGACCGTCGCGAAGCTGATCTGGAATCCGCGCTACGACTACCGGCTCGACCGGCGCGTTCCGCGCATCGCCCTTCCCGCGCTCGTGATCGAGCCCGACGAGGACCGGCTCGTGCCCAACGCCCACGCAAGGCGCTGGGCGGAGCTGCTCCCGAACGCGCGGCTGGAGAAGGTGAGCGGCAAGGACGGTCCCACGGGGCACCTCGTGATGATCCAGGAGCCCGACCGCACGGCCGAGACGATTCTCGGCTTCATCCAGGAGGTCGAAGGGTGAGAGAGCTCGAGTTCTACGCGATCAACTTCATGCCGTACCCCTTCATCCCGCCCGGGGAGGAGATCGAGTCGAGCTGGATCGTGCTTCCGAACAGCTACTACGACCCCCAGTTCGGCCACAAGCTCTACGAGGAGTACCTCGAGATCAACATCGCCGCGGAGAAGTTCGGCTTCGACGGCATCCTCACGAACGAGCACCACCAGACGGCCTACGGGAACATGCCGAACCCGAACCTGCCGGCCGCGTGGATCGCCGCGCACACCGACCGGATCCGGATCGGCGTAATGGGAAACATCCTCAACGCCCACCTCACGCCTCTCCGGACGGCCGAGGACATCGCGATGCTCGACGTGATGTCGGGCGGCCGGATCATCTCCGGCTTCGTCCTCGGCACGGGCATGGAGTACCACTCGTACGGGATCAACCCGGTGACGGCCCGCGAGCGCTTCTGGGAAGCGCACGATGTGATCATCAAGGCCTGGACCGAGCCCGGGCCCTTCGAGTGGCAGGGCAAGCACTTCCACATCCCGTACGTGAACACCTGGCCGCGGCCGCTCCAGCAGCCCCATCCGCCGGTCTGGCTGCCGGGGGCGGCGTCGCTGGAGACGATCGAGGCGGCGGCCAAGAACAGGTACACGTTCATGCAGGTGTTCTCGCCGCGCGCGGCGCTGGCGAAGGCGGCGAAGGGCTACTACGAGGCCGCCGACAAGTTCGGGTACAAGGCCGACCCGAAGCAGATCGCAGCCACGGTCCAGCTGTACGTCGCCGAGACCGACAAGCAGGCCCGCCGTGAGGCCGAGCCGCACATCATGTGGTACTTCCGGAACGGCCTGAAGACGCCGGTCTACCACCTGACTCCTCCCGGCTACATGTCGAAGCGCTCGCTCGAGCACGTCCTGAAGAGCGGTTCCCACGGCGCGGTGAACATGTGGGAGATGACCTGGGACCACCTGATCGAGGAGAAGTGGATCGTCGTCGGCTCCCCCGAGACCGTGATCGAGTCGCTCGAGGAGCTGACAGACGAGCTCGGAGCCGGCAGGCTGGTCTTCAGCTGCGAGCTCGGCACGATGCCGAAGTGGATGGCGCTGAAGAACATGGAGATCATCTCCGAGCAGGTGATCCCGCACTTCCGGCCGGACGGCAAGCCGGTGTGGGCCAGGGAGGAGCGCGCCGCTCCGCACACCCGGACGGAGCTCACGGCCCGGCACGGCCGGCCGCCGACACCGCTCGTCCGCATGGACGGCGCCGGCTACATCGACCCAAGGCTTGGCCACATTCCGGAGGTCCTCGAAGAGGCGAAGGTCGCCGAGGGCAACGGCCGCCCCGCGGAAGCGGAGACGCCGACACCCGCGTCCTGAATCGACCGTGCCGGCCGGCGCGGCTTCGCGCGCCGGCCGAGCACGGCTATCGCACTGCAGGTCGCCGACCCAAGCAGCATCTCCCCCTGATCGACCGACCTTCGCCGCCGAGCAGGATGGCGATACCGGCAAGCGAGATCAGAATCGGCCACACAACCGCGTCGGCAGCCCATTGCTGTGCGTCGGCGAGCAGTGCGACTCCGACCGCCGCGACGACCGCGCTGCCGATCGAGACATTCCGCGCGGTCAGCATGCGCGCCGCTGCCCAGCCGATCACGGCAACCGGCCACCACTCGTCGATCGTCCGGCCCGAATCGACTGCTCCCGCCGCGCCGAGGATCCCGACAGCGCCGAGCCCCACGAAGACGGCGCCGAGCCAGATACGTGTGATGCTCATGTCGATGTCACTCCTTTCGAGTTCGACGCTTGGACAATGATCGAATCAAATGAGCGCGAAAGAGAGAAGGCGAGCCTCACCTCTTGACCTCCCCGAGAAAGGCTTCGACCCGCACGAGCGTTTCCTGGTTCGGCGAGCAGTAGACCGTCTGACCGACCTTCTCGCAGCGGATCAGCCCCGCTCTTCTGAGCTCCTTGAGATGGTGCGAGACGGTCGAGAGAGTGAGGTCGAACGCGCTCGCGAGCTTCGAGATGCTGTTCGCTGCCTCGGTGGCGGTTCGCCCTTCGTCGGCGCGCGAGCAAACGAGCTCGAAGATCGCAAGGCGGTTCGGGTCGGCGAGCGCCTTGAAGATCTCGGCGAGATCCGCCCTGGTGACGACATCACTCGAGGCTTTCACCGCGACCCTCCTTCGATGGTTGTGCAAGTTTCTTCGCTACGACAACCGTGCGCATCAGTAGTTGCCCGTGATTCCCGGCCGGCGCGGTTAGGGTGGGAGGCCGTGGCGCGAATCGGCCTCATGCTCTACACGATCCGCGACGAATGCGAGCGCGACCTCGAGGGGACGCTGCGCACAGTCGCGGACCTCGGCTACGAGGGCGTCGAGCTCTGGCAACTGCACGGACACGAGCCGGCGCGTGTGCGCAGCTGGCTGGACGAGCTCGGCCTGGTCACCGCCGGCCGTCACGCGGGCATCGACGCGCTGGAGACCGAGCTCCCGAAACTGACCGCCGAGCTCGCGGTGCTCGGCACCGACCGGCTCGCCCTCAGCTGGATCGAGCCCAGCCGCGAAGCCGTCGACCGGATCGCCCACGTCGCCGCTGCGGCCCGCGAGGCCGGTCTGCGACTCGGCTTCCACAACCACGCTCCCGAGCTGCAGCCGCTCGGCGACGCGGGCGAGACGTTCCTCGACCTGCTGCGCGAGCTGCCGCCCGAGCTGCTCTGGCTCGAGCTCGATCTCGGCTGGGTCTGGCACGGTGGCGCCGATCCCGTCGCCGAGCTCGGCAAGACGAGCGGCCGCTGCCCGCTCGTCCATCTGAAGGACTTCCTCAGCCGGGAGACCCGCGACGACGTCCCGGTCGGCGACGGCGCCGTCGGGTACGAGCACGTCGTCCCCGCGGCAGTGCGAGCAGGCGCCGAGTGGCTGCTCGTCGAGGAAGACGAGGTCGAGGGCCCGCCGTTCGAAGCGGTCGAGCGCTCTCTCCAGGCCGTGCGCCGAATTCTCGCGGAGGCCGAGTGAGCGACCGAGCAGGCGAGCCGGTGCGCGTCGGCGTCGTCGGCTGCGGGATCATCGCCAAGCGCTACGTCGAGGACTCGGTCGCGTTCGACACGTGGCGGCCGGTCGCCTGCGCCGATCTCGACCCGGCAGTCTCGGCCGCATTCGCCGAGGCGCACGGCCTCAGCGCCGAGACGGTCGAGGAGCTCGTCGCCGATCCCGAGGTCGAGCTCGTCCTGAACCTGACGCCGCCGGCGGCCCATGCCGCCCTGATTCACGCGTCCTTCGACGCCGGCAAGCATGTGTACACGGAGAAGCCGCTCGCGACCTCGGTCGAGGACGGACGCGAGCTCGTCGCCGAGACGGCGCGTCGCGGCCTGCGCCTCGGCTGCGCTCCCGATACGTTCCTCGGCAGCGCGTACGAGACCGGCCGGAAGCTGATCGAGGCCGGCGAGATCGGAACGCCGCTCGGAGCGTCGGCGACGATGCTCGTCGGAGGCCCCGACTCCTGGCATCCGAACGCCGACTTCTTCTACAGGGCAGGCGGCGGACCGCTCCTCGACATCGCGCCGTATTACCTGACCGCGATCGTCGCCCTCCTCGGGCCGATCGCGTCCGTCGCCGGGTTCGCCGCCACCCCGACGCCCGAGCGCACGCTCGGGACAGGTCCGCGGGCGGGAGAAACAGTCGCAGTCGAGGTACCCACGCACGCCGTCACCGCCCTCCGGCTCGCGAGCGGCGCCCTCGCCACGCTGACGGTCAGCTTCGAGGCGCGCGGCCAGTACGTCAGCGGCCTGCAGGTGTTCGGCACGGACGCGACGCTCGTCCTCCCCGATGCCAATGCCTTCGGCGGGACCGTCGCCGTCCGCCGCGGCACCGGCGACGCACAACCCGTCGCCTACGAGTCGCGGGGGGCTCAGGAGGTGCGCGGAATCGGCCTCCACGACCTCGTCGAGTCGATGCGGGCCGGCCGGCCGCACCAGGCGAGCGGCGAGCTCGCCTTGCACGTCCTCTCGGCCGCCGAGGCCGTCGCGCGCTCTGCGAGCGAGCACAGGGTCGTCGAGCTCGACTGACCCGCCGTGGCCGGGCCGCGCATCACCGTCGTCGGCTCGATCAACGTGGATCTCGTCGCGCGTGGCGCCAGGTTGCCGCGGCCGGGCGAAACGATCGGCGACGCCGTCTTCCAGCGCATTCCGGGCGGCAAGGGAGCGAACCAGGCGGTCGCCGCGGCCAGGCTCGGCGCCGAGGTGCGCTTCGTCGGGCGGGTGGGCGTCGACCGGCTCGGCCTCGACGCCCTTGCGCGCGAGGGCGTCGACGTGCGCGGCGTTCGGATCGACGGTGGAGAGAGCGGCGTTGCGTTGATCCTCGTCGACGACGCGGGCGAGAACGTGATCGTCGTCGCGCCGGGGGCCAACGGTCGGCTCACACCCGAGGACGTCGACATCGGCCGTTCCGACGCCGTCCTCTGCCAGCTCGAGGTTCCGATCGACGCCGTGTCCGCCGCCGCGGACGCCGCCTCCTACTTCTGCCTCAATGCAGCCCCCGCCAAGCCGGTGCCGAGCGACCTCGTTCGCCGCGCCGATCTCGTGGTCGTCAACCGCTTCGAGCTGGACGCGCTCGACGAGACGCCTCGATTGGCCGCGCTGACGCTGGGCCGGGAAGGGGCTGTCCTGCTCGAGCACGGCACCGAGATCGCCCGGGCTGCGGCGCCGCGGGTCGAGACCGTCGACGGCACAGCCGCCGGAGACGCGTTCTGTGCAGCCTTCCTCGTCTACCTCCTGCGGGGAGCCGACCAGGAGGAGGCGCTGCGCCTGGCGTGCGCCGCGGGCGCGCTCGCCGCATCGCGTTTCGGGGCACAGCCTTCCCTGCCGACGGCTGCCGAGGTGGAGGCCCTCACGGCCGAAACCGCCTAGAGCTCTCGAAGCACGCGCCTGAGGCCGGCGACCGCCTGGCCGATTCGGTGCTCGTTCTCGACAAGCGCGAACCGGACATGACCGTCGCCGCTCTCGCCGAAGCCGATCCCGGGGCTGACTGCGACCTTCGCCTCCCGCGCCAGCTTGACCGCGAACTCGAGCGACCCAAGCTCGCGGTAAGGCTCCGGAATCGGCGCCCAGACGAACATCGTTCCCTTCGGCGGCGCGACCGGCCAGCCGATCCGGGCCAGGCCGTCGCAGAGCGCGTCCCGTCGGGAGCGGTAGATCTCGCAGACCTCCACCGGGAAGTCCGGCACCTCGTTCATCGCCACGATCGAGGCGATCTGGATCGGCTGGAAGGTGCCGTAGTCGAGGTACGACTTCAGCCGGGCAAGCGCCTGGACGACCTCCGAGTTGCCGACGACGAAGCCCACCCGCCAGCCGGCCATCGAGAACGACTTGGTCAGCGTGTACAGCTCGACCGCGACCTCCGAGGCGCCCTCCGCCTGGAGGATCGACGGCGGCGCGTGGCCGTCGAAGGCGAGATCGGCGTAGGCGAAGTCGTGGACGACGATCAGCTCCCGCTCCCGCGCGAGGTCGACGATACGCTGCATGAGGTCGGCGTCGACGACGGTCGTCGTCGGGTTGTGCGGAAAGGAGATCACGAGCACTCGCGCGCGCGGCCGCGCACGGTCGCAGGCATCGACGATGTTCCCGAACAGGTCCTCCTCCGTCCCGGTGCGGACGTGCTCCACCCTCGCGCCGGCAAACGCGGGCGCGAACTGGTGGATCGGATAGCTCGGGCTGGGGACGAGCGCGGTGTCGCCGGGCTGGACGAGCACCCACATCAGGTGGGCGAGACCCTCCTTCGCGCCGATCGTCGTCAGCGCCTGTCGTTCGGGGTCGAGCAGCACGCCGAAGCGACGCTGGTACAGGTCGCAGATCGCCTTGCGGAGGTTCGGGATTCCGCGGCTCGCCGAGTATCGGTGGTTTCGCGGGTTGAGCACCGCCTCGCGGAGCTTCTCGACCGCGACCTCCGGCGAGGGCAAGTCCGGGTTGCCGAACCCGAGGTCGATCACGTCTTCACCTGCCCGGCGCAGCTCGAGCTTCAGCTCGTTGATCGCGGCGAAGACGTAGGGCGGCAGCCCACCGACGCGGCGAAGGTCCATCAGTAGAGAACCAGGCGGTCGCGGTGGACTGCCTCGACGCCGCGCGCCCGCTTCGCGAGCTCGGCGCCGGGAAGCGAGGAGATTCCCTTGGCGAAGACGGCGCCGTCGGGGCCGGCGAGCTCGACCGCGTCGCCGGCCTCGAAAGCCCCCTGGCACGAGACCACGCCGACGCCGAGCAGACTCGCTCCGTCTCGGACCAGGGCGCGCCGGGCGCCCTCGTCGACGACGATCCGCCCCCGGACGGGCTTGCCGAAGCGGAGCCACAGCTTGAAGGCCGATTCGCTCCGCTCGGCGGCGGAGAAGCGCGTGCCTCGCGGCTCGCCGGCGAGGATGGGCTCCAGCACGGCCTTGCCCGTGCCGCCGGCGATCACAGTCGGGATTCCAGCCGCCGCGGCGAGCTCGGCCGCGAGGACCTTGCTGCGCATTCCGCCTCGTCCGAGCGGACTGGCCGCCCCGAGCACCGCCTCGCGGGCTTGCTGCCCCTCCGCGAGCAGCTCGGCGCCCGGCGTCCCCGGAGCACGGGAATAGACGCCGTCGACCTCGGTGAGGAGCACCAGCAGACGGGCCCGAAGCAGCACGGCGACCTGCGCGGCCAGCGTGTCGTTGTCGCCGAAGGTGATCTCGTCGGTGGCGGTCGTGTCGTTCTCGTTGACGACCGGCACGGCGCCGAGCCTCAGGAGCGCGCCGAGCGCGTTGCGGGCGTTGACGTACGTCGTCCGCTCGCCCACGTCCGCGGCCGTGAGGAGCACCTGGGCAGCAGGCAGCGGCGCGAGTGCCTCCTCCCATGCGGCCTGCAGGCGGGTCTGGCCGAGGGCGGAGGCCGCCTGCAGCTGAACGACGCTTCGTGGCCGCCGGTCCATCCCGAGCGTGGGCAGGCCGAGCGCGATCGCACCGGACGAGACCACGCAGACGCGCTCACCGCCGCCGACGATCCGTCCGATCTCCTGCCCCCGCGAGCGGAGAAGCGCGCGCCGAACGCGTCCTCCCGCCCCGGCAACCAGGCTGCTTCCCAGCTTGACGACAACCGTCACCGTTTCTGGCTTCCGTCCCCGATCACGCGGTACTGGCGGAGCCAGAGGTCGCGATAGGTGACCGGGCCGCGCGGCCCCGGCACGCGGTCGACGTTGATTCCCGTCTCCGGCGCCCCCGTCAGCTCGAATCCGTCCGTGAACCGCGTCGGCGCGTGCCAGAACGCCGCCGTCCCGCGATACCCGTCGAGGAAGCGCTCGGCGGCTTCCGCGTCCTCGGTGACGATCCCGGCCGCGAGCCCGGAGGTCTCCCCGTTCGCGATTCGCACCGCCTCGTCCAGGCCGTCGACCAGGGCGACCGTCACGGTCGAGACGCGCTCGGGGTCGCTCGCCCATTCGTGGCCGAGCGGCAGGTCGAGCGGCTCCGCCCCCGGCACGTCCCCGCGAATCTCGAGTCCCTTCGCCCGGAAGAGCTCGAGCAGCAGCTCGAGCAACCCGTTCGCCCGCCGGTCGACGAGCGCGAGGTTGAGCCGGTTGCAGACGCCGAGCCGGTCGATGCTCGCCTCGGCGAGCGCGATGGCCTTCTCCGGCGAGGCCGCCTCGTGCAGGTAGAGGACGCCGCCCCCTTCGGCGTGCGCCAGCGTGCGGACGCCGCTTTGCGCTGCGAGCCGGGCGAGCTCGGCGGTGCTCGGACCGCTCCCGCGCAGGATCACGAGCGGAACGAGCGACGGCATCGAGACGAGCGCCCGCGCGCCTTCCCGCTCGGGCGAGCGAACGAGCCCGACGGCCTCCGGCGGCAATCCGGCCCGGTCGAGCGCAGGCCGGAGCACCTCGTCGACGAGGACGGTCACCGTCCGGAGCGCGGCGGCGCCGGTTCGCAGCACGGCGGCGTTCAGGCTCTTCAGCAGCTGCCCGGCGACGTCGAGCGCGACGTTCGGCCGCGCCTCGAAGTTCGCCCCGACTGTGCCGATCGGGATCCGCCGCTCGGTGATCACGAGCCCGTTCGGGAGCGTGCGCGTGCCGATCTCCCGCTCGAGCGGCTGCAGCGCCGCGGTCGCCTCGACCTGGCCGGCCAGGGCCTCGAGCCGCGGGTCGTCGAGTCGCAGCCGGTCGATCGTGCCATCGTCGAGCCGCCCCGTCGCCGCCTCGACGTCGTCTCGGTTCGCCAGGAGCACCTCGGCCCGACGCTCGCGCAGCATCGCGGCGGCCTCGCCGAGCGCGGCCGCAACCGCCTCGTCGCCCAGCCGGGACGCGGCGGCGCCGGCGGCCCGTGCCTCCCGCCCGATCTGCTCTCGTAGCTGGGATTCCGTCGGAACCACTTTCATATGTATAGTCCTTTCTCGAGCGGGCCACTCCCGCTCACATCGAGAGAGGCTGAGGGAACCGGCCCTGTGAAGCCTCGGCAACCTGCCCCGCAGTGTCGTCACGACTTGGGCAAGGTGCCACGCCCGGCCGAGCCGCGGCTCGGAGGATGAGAGCGAGAGGAAGGAGACCCGGATGCCCGCCACCACACTTCGTTGTCGCAACTGCGAGACCGAGCACGCGCTCGAGGCGGTCGGCATCTGCCCCCGCTGCTGGGGACCGCTCGACCCGGTCTACGACCGCCAGGAGCTCGCACGCACGGCGACCCGCGAGGCGATCGCCGCCGGCCCGCCGTCGATCTGGCGATACGCGCCGTTCCTGCCGGTCGTGCCGCCCGCGGAGCAACGACTCGCGCCGGGGCTGACGCCCCTGGTCCGGGCTCCTCGACTGGCCGAAGAGCTCGGGCTCCACGAGCTCTACCTGAAGCTCGACACGGCGAACCCCACGCACTCCTTCAAGGACCGGGTGGTTGCGGTCGCCGCCGCGAAGGCGCAGGAGCTGGGCCTGACGACGCTCGCCTGCTCGTCGACGGGGAACCTGGCAAACGCGGTCGCGGCACGGGCGGCGGCGGAAGGGCTGGAGGCGGCGGTGTTCTGCCCGGCCGATCTCGAGCCCGAGAAGCTCGGTGCCACGGCCGTGTACGGGGCGACGATCTATGCGGTCGCCGGCAGCTACGACGACTGCAGCCGGTTGACGATCGAGCTTTCGTTCGAGCTCCCGTGGGCCTTCGTCAACGTCGGGCTCCGCAGCTACTACGCGGAGGGATCGAAGACGCTCGCCTACGAGATCGCCGAGCAGCTCGACTGGCGATTGCCGGACGTCGTCGTCTCCCCGATCGCCTCCGGCTCGTTGTACTCGAAGCTGAACCAGGGATTCTCGGATCTGCTCGAGCTCGGGCTGGTGGACGGAAGCGTCCCCCGGCTCGTCGGCGGCCAGGCTGCGGGCTGCGCTCCGGTGGCGACCGCATTCGCAGACGGAGGCGCGGTGCGCCCCGTTCGTCCTGCTTCCGTCGCCCGGTCGCTCGCGATCGGCAACCCGGCTGACGGTGACCTCGCCGTCGCCACCGCGCAGGTCACTCGCGGGACGATCCACGCCGTCGCCGAGGAAGCCGTCGGCGAGAACATGACGCTCCTTGCCGAGACGACCGGCATCTTCGGCGAGACCGCCGCCGGCGTCACGCTCGGCGCTCTCCGGGAGGCCGTCGCTGCCGGCGAGGTGGGCCCGGAAGCACGTGTCGTGCTGCTCGTGACCGGCGACGGGCTGAAGACGCCCGGGCCGGTCGCCCACCGCCTGCAGCCGGTCGAGATCGAAGCGGACTCCGACCTGGTGCTCGAGCGGCTCGCCGCGGCCTGATCCGGTCAAAAGCTTTCCAAACGGAAGCCACTTTACTTTTTGAACCATTTTGACTAGAGTCGCCTCGGTGACCGGACTCACCTTCCCTCTCCGCGACTAGCCGCACCGCCGGCCGATGGCGAGGACCGCCAGCCCACGTCGCGCCCCGAAGCCGGAACCCGACTGGGATCTGGTCTACAAGCGGAACCCCGTCGAGCGGATCAAGCGGGACAAGAGCCCGCTCGGGATCCTCGACGAGCTCCCCGCGCTGATCGCCGCCGGCTACGAGCGCGTCGCCGAGGAGGACCTGGTTCGCCTCAAGTGGTGGGGCCTCTACCACGACAAGCCGAAGGTCGGAACCTTCATGCTCCGGATCAAGCTGCCCGGCGGCCGCGTCTCGCCCGCAGGGCTGCGGGCGATCGGCGAGATCTCCAACCGCTACGGGCGAGGCGACGGCGAGCTCTCGACCCGCCAGAACGTCCAGCTCCACTGGCTGGGGCTCGGCGCGCTCCCCGAGGTCTTCGATCGCCTCCACGCCGCCGGGCTGACCTCGGCGGGCGGCTGTGGCGACGCGGTGCGCAACATCACGGGCTGCCCCGTCGCCGGGCTCCACGCCGAGGAGCTCTTCGACGCGCAGCCCGTCCTGGACGAGGCTGCGGCCTTCTTCTACGGCAACCCCGACTACTCCAACCTGCCGCGCAAGCACAAGATCACGATCGCCGCCTGCCCCGATCGCTGCAACGCGCCCGAGATCAACTGCATCGCGCTGACCGGCGCCGTGCACGAGGGGCGGGAAGGGTTCGCAATCCAGGTGGGCGGCGGACTCTCGTCCGTGCCCCGGATCGCCCGCGACCTCGGCGTCTTCGTCCCGAAGGAAGAGGCGATCACCGTGCTGCGAGCCCTGCTCGACGCGTGGCAGGAGGACCTTCGCTACCGCGTGTCCCGCGTCAAGGCGCGGATGAAGTTCATGGTCGACGACTACGGGACGGATGGGATCAGGGCCGAGCTCGAGCGGCGGCTCGGATACCGGCTCGCCGATTTCGAGCTTCCGCCGCCCGGCGAGCTCTTCGACCACGTCGGCGTCCACCCCCAGAAGCAGACCGGACTCTTCTACGTGGGCGCACCCGTGCACGTCGGCCTCGCCTCCGGCGATCAGATGATCGCGTTGGCGGATCTCGCCGACGAGCTGGGGGGCGACATCCGCCTCACGCGACAGCAGAACGTGGTCGTGACGGGCGTCCCCGAGGGCCGCGTCGACGAGACCGTTGCGCGGTTGGGCGAGATCGGCTTCCCGCTCGAGGGGAACACGCTGCGCGCGACCTCGATCGCCTGCACCGGCGAGCCGCACTGCAACTTCTCGGTGACGGAGACCAAGACGCGCATGGACGCACTCGTGCAGCACCTCGAGGCGCGCCTCGGCGAGGCGATCGGCGGTCTCAAGCTGCACCTCGACGGCTGCCCGCACGCCTGTGCGCACCACTGGGTAGCCGACCTCGGCTTCCAGGGCACGACCGTACGAGACGAGGAAGGGCGCAGACAGCAGGCGTACGACGTCTTTCTCCGAGGCGGGCTCGGCCCGCAGGCGGCGATCGCCCGACCCGTGTTCCGCCGCGTTCCGACCGAGGAGCTGGACGAGACCGTCGAGCGGCTGCTCTCAGGCTGGCTGACCACCCGACGGGAGAGGGAGGACTTCCGTTCGTTCTGCGACCGCACCAGCGACGAGGAGCTGGGAACGCTGGCCGGCCGTGAGCCGGCCCGAACGAGAGAGGAGCGAGAGGCGGCATGACGTCGCTCGCTTTCAGCTCGCTCCCAAGCGACCGGAGACCCAGCCATGAGTGTTGAGCTGATCGACGAGCTGGAAGCGGGCGAGCTGTCCGTCGAGTTCGAGGGCGCAGAGCCGCAGGAGCTGCTCGAATGGGCGCTCGAACGGTTCTCACCGCGGATCGGGCTCTCGACCGCGTTCCAGATCGACGGCGTCGCCCTGCTCGACATGGCCTACGAGCTCGACCCCGAGGTCGAGATCTTCAGCGTCGACACCGGGCGCCTGCCGGAGGAGACGTTCGAGCTGATCGAGCAGCTCCGCGACCGCTACCCCGGGCTCAACCTCCAGCTGCTCACGCCGGAAACCGCCCAGGTCCGCGCGATGGTCGAGCGGCACGGCCCGAATCTCTTCTACCGCCAGGTCGAGAAACGGTTCCTCTGCTGCAACGTGCGCAAGGTCCAGCCCCTGACGCGTCATCTCGCCACCCTGGACGCCTGGATCACCGGCCTCCGCCGCGACCAGTGGGCGACCCGGACGGACATCCGAAAGATCGAGATCGACCACGACCACGGAGCGATCGTCAAGCTCAATCCGCTCGCGGAGTGGAGCGAGGAGGAGGTCTGGAAGTACGTCCGCGAGCGCGGCGTCCCGTATCACTCGCTCTACGACCGCGGCTACACGTCGATCGGCTGCGCACCGTGCACGCGCGCGCTCGCACCGGGAGAGTCCGGGCGAGACGGCCGCTGGTGGTGGGAGGAGAACGCCCCGAAGGAATGCGGCGTCCACTGCGCGGTCGAGACCGGCGGACTCGAGCACGAGCTCCGGGCCCTGATCGGCGGTGACGATGACTAGCCCCCTACGCCTCATCGCCGAGGCTCGGGAGGTTGCCCTCGCCGAGGCACAGGCAGTGCGTGCACTGGCCTCGGACGACGGCTACCGGGAGCGGCTCGCGTCGCTCGTCGGAGCCGCCGCCGAGGGGGAGGTCGGCGACGAGGACGCCGAGACACTCGAGGAGCTGCTCGAGCTCGGACTGCAGAGCGGCCGCATTCGTGCGCTCTACGGGCCGGGGGGCGAGCACGCGGCGCTCGCCCTGTACCGGCGGCTGCCGCGTGGAGCCGGGCTCGTCGAGAGCGCCCACCAGGTGAGCGCGGCGCTCCGCTCGCTCGAAGGCCGCGAGCTCGGATCAGTCGAGCTTCGCGCGGTCGGGCCCGGGGCGTTCACGCTCTCGCTCTCCGCCGGCGAGTTCGAGCTGTCGGTGCGTCTCGACCGGCAGGGTGCACGACTGTCGAGCGTCGGGGTCTGACGAGATCCTGTGGCCGACCGGCGCTACTACATGGCCTGCCTCGACCTCGAGGCTCGGCGCTGCCTGGTCGTCGGCGGCGGGGCGGTCGCCCTGGAGAAGACGCGAGGCCTCCTGGAGTGCGGGGCCGTCGTGACCGTCGTCGCGCCACAGATCGAGCCGGAGCTCCAGACGCTGCCGGTTCGATGGCGGCGCAAGCGCTACGACGCCACGGATCTGGAGGGGAACTTCCTCGTCGTCGCCGCGACGTCCAAACGGTCTGTCAACCGGCGCGTCTTCGAAGACGCCGAGGCGCGCTCGCTGCTCTGCAACGTCGTCGACACCCCGGAGCTCTGCAGCTTCATCCTCCCCGCCGTGTACCGGCGCGATCCGATCGCGATCGCGGTCTCGACGGGCGGCGCCTCCCCCGCGCTTGCCAAGCGGCTCCGCGACGAGCTCGGCGCCCGCGTCGGGGAGGAGCACGTCACCCTCGCGAGGCGCCTGCGCGGCCTCCGCCCGTGGGCGAAGACTCACTACCACTCCTACGGCGAGCGCCGCGACTTCTTCGAGGCGGTCGTCGAGGAATCGCTGCGATGACGGTCTACCTGGTCGGCGCCGGCCCCGGCGACCCCGGGTTGATCACCGCCCGCGGCCTCGCGCTCGTCCGGTCATGCGACGTGCTCGTCTACGACCGGCTCGTCGCCGAGGCACTCGTTGCACAAGCCCCGGCGGCCGCGATCAGGATCGGGCGGGACAACCTCGAGCAGGAGGAGATCTCGCGACTCCTCGTCGTCTACGGCCGCCGCAGGCTGAACGTCGTCAGGCTCAAGGGCGGCGACCCGTTCGTCTTCGGCCGCGGAGGTGAGGAAGCGCTCGAGCTTGCCGCCGCCGGGGTGCCGTTCGAGGTCGTTCCGGGGGTGTCGGCGCTGAGCGCGGTGCCCGCTGCCGCCGGGATCCCGGTGACGCATCGTGGCGTGTCTTCGCAGGTAACGATGGTGAACGGGCAGGGGGCACTCGACTTCCGGGCGCTCGCACGGGTGCCCGGGACGCTCGTCGTCTTCATGGGGCTCGCCCGGCTGGCCGACCTTGCCGCCGGATTGGTCGCTCACGGTCTCGCCGACGACACGCCTGCCGCAGTGATCGCGCACGGAACCACGGACGACCAGGAGGTCGTGATCGCGACGATCGGGACGATCGCGGACGCAGCGAGCGGGCTGGGCCAACCGGGACTGGTCGTCGTCGGCGACGTCGTCTCGCTGTCCGAGCGAATCGACGCTCGACGTGGGACACTCGCCGCGGCATGAAAGTCGTCTGCCTTCCCGGCGACGGGATCGGGCCCGAGGTGATGGAAGCAGCACGAGACGTGCTCGCGCGCCTCGCGCCCGACCTGGAGCTCGAGGACCGTCCGTTCGGCGGCGGCGCGATCCTGGAGCTGGGCACTCCGCTCCCCGACGAGACACTCGCCGCCTGCAAGCAGGCTGACGCCGTCCTCCTCGCTGCGGTCGGCCTGCCACAGCTCGACGCCGCCGACGTGCGACCCGAGCAGGGCCTGATCGGCCTGCGCCGCGAGCTCGACGTGTACGCGAACCTGCGGCCGGCACGAGACGGCGCGGTCGATCTGCTCGTCGTCCGCGAGCTCGTCGGCGGCCTGTACTACGGCGCGCGTGGCGTACGCGAGGACGGGACGGTCTTCGACACCTGCGAGTACCACCCCAGCCAGGTGGAACGCATTGCCCGCCGCGCCTTCGGGCTCGCGGGCGCCCGTCGGCGCAAGCTCACCTCGGTCGACAAGGCAAACGTCCTCGAAACATCTCGTCTCTGGCGCCGCGTGGTGACGGAGGTCGCGAAGGACTACCCGAACGTCGAGCTGGAGCATGTGCTCGTGGACACCGCTGCGATGCAGCTCGTTCAGGCGCCCGAGCGCTTCGACACGATCGTCACCGAGAACACCTTCGGCGACATCCTGTCGGACGAGGCGGCGGCGGTGACGGGCGGGCTGGGGCTCGCAGCGTCGGCGAGCCTCGGCGACAGCGGCCCCGGGATCTTCGAGCCGGTGCACGGCTCCGCTCCCGACATCGCCGGCCGGGGGATGGCCAACCCCGCCGCCATGCTCCGATCGGTCGCCCTGATGCTGGAGCACGGTCTCGACCGTCCCGAGCCTGCCCGCCGGCTCGAATCGGCCGTCGACGAGGCGCTTGCCCGGACACCCACGCCCGACCTCGGCGGGAACGCGACCACCGTGGAGTTCACCGAGACGGTGCTGGAGGCCGTCGCGCGTTGACGAATCCGGCGATCACCCCTAGTCTTGTTCGACCGATGCAGCGCGCCGACGCCTACCGGTCGAACCTTCTCTTCGCGATTCACGGCGCGCGCGTCTTTACGCGCTAGCCGGCGTCTCCACCGCCCTCGTCGGCTAGCTACTTCAGGCGGTACCCCAACCAGCTTGTCCCCACCCGAGAAAGGGCGGAACACTATGCACCCGGAGTCGACAATCCAGCCGATGAAGCATTCGAAGCAGGCTCCGTCTCCCGACGGCCACTACTGCAACTGCGCGTTGCCGATCGCCGTCGAGCGCGCCGAGCGCCGCGGCGCCGCCTACCGCGCCTGCGCCCGCTGTGGGCTCCCGATCGCAGTCCGCTGGAGTCGGTGGTGAGACGCTCGCTCCGCTCGCTCCGCGGGGGAAACAGCCGGTTTCCCCCGCGAGCCCCCTTCCCCAACCCCGCTCGCACCTCAGCGACCGTCGTGGGCCGCGCCCGCCAGGTCGGTCGCGGCCACGAATTCTCGAACAGCGCGAAGGCGGCTGACCGATGAGCGTCGTCAGCGTCGCCTACCCGGGTCGCGACGGCGCCCACGCCGCGACGGCCTGCGCCCGCCTGTTCCCGGAAGTCGGCGACGTCGTACCCCTCTCGAGCTTCTCCGCGGTCGCCGAGGCCGCCGTCGCCGGGGACGTCCAGTTCGGCGTGCTACCGATCGAGAGCTCGCTGTCGGGACCCGTCGCCGAGACTCACGATCTCCTCCACTCCGCACCGCTCTCGATCACGGACGAGACCGTCCTGCGAATCCGGCACTGCCTCGTCGGCGTCGACGACGTGCCGCTGGAGCAGATTCGGGTCGTGCGCTCGCATCCGGCAGCCCTCGACCAGTGTCGGCGGCTGCTCGCCGCCATGCCCTGGGCGACCGCGATCGCGGCAGGGACGACCGCCGAGGCGGCGGCCGAGGTCGCAGAACGAGGGAATCCCGAGGAAGCGGCGATCGCGGGCGAGCGGGCAGCGATGCTCTACGGCCTCCACGTGCTCGCCGGCGACGTCGGCGATCACCCGGAGGCGTACACGCGCTTCGTCTCGGTGGCGACGCACACGAGGCTCGACCGCGTGTCCGGCGAATGGCGGACCGCGTTCTCCTTCGTCACCGACCACCGGCCCGGGGCGCTGCACCGGGCGATCGAGCCTTTCGCGCGACACGGAATCGACCTCGTGCAGCTCGTCTCTCGGCCGATTCCCGAGACACCGTGGCGCTATTGTTTCCACGCCGTGCTCGCCGGCCATCCGCTCGATCCGATGATCCGGGATGCGCTCGCCGAGGTGCGGGGGCAGGCACGGCGGCTGAAGCTCTTCGGCTCGTATCCGGCGGGAGGACGGGAGGCGTGAGCGACTCGGTGGTCGAGCGCATCCGCGACCAGATCACCGGCGTCGACCGGGCGCTGCTCGACGCAGTCAACAGACGGCTCGAGCTCGTCCGGGAGCTGTGGCGTCACAAGGAACGCCAGGGTCTTCCGTTCGTCGACTCGGCTCGGGAGGAATCGCTGTTGCGACACCTGAGAGAGGCGAACGCGGGACCTCTGTCCGACGAGGGCCTGGCGGAGCTGTACGCGCTCGTCCTCGACCTGACGAAGCGGGAGACCGCGCGTGTCTCGGAGGCGCAGGCCTGATGGGCAAGACCCTGTTCGAGCGCGTCTGGGACGCGCACGTCGTCCGCGAGGAGCGAGATCAGCCCACGCTGCTCTACGTCGACCTTCACCTGATCCACGAGGTCACGTCACCGCAGGCGTTCGAGGGGCTGCGCCTCGCCGGGCGGCGCGTGCGGCGTCCCGACCGGTCGCTGGCGACCATGGATCACAACGTCCCGACGGTGGAGGGGCCGATCACCGATCCGCTCGCCCGCGCGCAACTCGACGCGCTCCGGCGGAACTGCGAGGAGTTCGGCATTCCTCTGTACGCGACGGGCAGCGGCCGCGAGGGCATCGTGCACGTGATCGGTCCCGAGCTCGGAGTGACGCAACCCGGGATGACGATCGTCTGCGGCGACAGCCATACGTCCACGCACGGCGCGTTCGGCGCGCTGGCGTTCGGAATCGGCACCTCGGAGGTCGAGCACGTGCTGGCAACCCAGACGCTCCCGCAGCGGCGGCCGAAGACGATGCGAATCAGCTTCGTGGGCGGGCTCCCGCTCGGCATCACCGCGAAGGACATGATCCTCGGCGCGATCGGGACGATCGGGGTCGACGGGGGAACAGGCCACGTGGTCGAGTACGCCGGCCCGGCCGTCAGCAGCCTTTCGATGGAAGGGCGGATGACGATCTGCAACATGTCGATCGAGGCCGGCGCACGAGCAGGGCTGATTGCGCCGGACGACACGACCTTCGCCTACCTCGAGGGCAAGCAGGGTGCGCCCGCCGGCGCCGATTGGGAACGGAGCCTCGACGAGTGGCGGCAGCTGCCGTCCGACCCCGACGCTGTGTTCGACCGCGAGGTCGAGATCGACGTTCGCGAGCTTGCGCCTCAGGTCACCTGGGGCACGAACCCGGGGATGGTCGCCCCCGTCACGGGGCAGGTGCCGGACCCAGCCGCAATCGAGGATGCCGAGGACCGGGCAGCCGCGGAGCGTGCTCTCGCGTACATGGCACTCGAGCCAGGGACGCCGATCGGCGAGATCCCGATCGACCGCGTCTTCATCGGATCTTGCACGAACGCCCGGATCGAGGATCTGCGCGTGGCCGCCGAGATCGCCGACGGAAGGCGCGTCCATCCGTCGGTCAGGGCGATGGTCGTCCCCGGGTCGGCGACGGTTCGGCGCCAGGCGGAGGAGGAGGGTCTCGACCGCGTCCTGCAGCGCGCCGGCTTCGAGTGGCGACGCGCGGGCTGCTCCATGTGCCTGGGGATGAACCCCGACGTGCTCGGACCGGGCGAACGCTGCGCGTCCACGTCGAACCGCAACTTCGAGGGCCGGCAGGGTCGCGGCGGGCGGACCCACCTCGTCAGCCCGGCGATGGCGGCTGCGGCCGCGCTCGCCGGGCACTTCGTGGACGTCCGGGAGCTCGAGCCTCAGGCGGTGACGGCGTGAAGGCCTTCCGCCGGACGTCCGGAAAGGTCGCGGTCCTCGACCGCGCCGACGTCGACACGGATCAGATCATTCCCAAGCAGTTCCTCAAGCGGATCGAGCGAACGGGCTACGGCGAGTTCCTGTTCTACGACTGGCGGCGGGATCCGGAGTTCGAGCTGAACCGGCCCGAGTTCGCCGGGGCGACGATCCTCGTCGCCGGCCGGAACTTCGGCTGCGGCTCGTCCCGCGAGCATGCTGCCTGGGCACTCCAGGACTACGGCTTCGAGGTCGTGGTCGCTCCATCGTTCGGCGACATCTTCTTCCAGAACGCGCTGAAGATCGGCCTGCTGCCGATCCGACTCGCGCCGGGGCTCGTCCGGGAGCTGCGGGACGAGCGGGAGCTCACCGTCGACCTCGAGCGGCTGCGGATCACGACGCCGGACGGTCACGAGATCCCGTTCGAGCTCGACTCCTTCAGCCGCGACTGTCTGCTCGGAGGGCTCGACGACATCGCGCTGACGCTCGAGCACGAGCCCGAGATCGCCGCGTTCGAGGACACTCGGCGCGGCGCCGTGGACACCGCGGCGCTTCCCGTCTGATTCGTCGGCCCGAGAGGGTTCCGGATCGAGTTCGCGGGAAAACCGCTAACCAAATCTCGGCGAACTAGTCGGTAGTCAGCGTATGGACGACGACGTCGAATTCCACGGGCCCTGCCCCCACTGCAACCGCGACCTCTGGCTCGTCCTGGAGGACCACGTTCCAGCGGAGAGCATCGGCAGGGTGCACGGATTCGAGCTACCGGATGGACTGGGCTGGTTTGCTCTCGCCGACGAGCGCGGGTGGACCGCATGCCCCGTGTGCGGCTGGGCGATCGTCGCCGAGACCGTGTCACTGAACTAGTTGGACGGCGTCAGGCGACCGAGAAGGTGACGGTGACCGTCGCCTCGACGAGCTGGGTTCCCGTCTCGATCGGCGTCGAGGCGGCGACGTCCGTCTTCGCCCGCTCCGGCGTCGGCGGGGGGCCTCCGCTCTCGCTCACGTCGGTGATCCGTCGCAGCGCCAGCCCGGAAGCCTTCGCGATCGTCTGAGCCTTCGCCCGCGCGTTCGAGATCGCGGCACGAAGCGCCTGGCGATAGAGCGCGCTGGCATCGGTGCGGACGAGGTTCGGCCCGCTGATCTGATTGGCTCCGGCGTCGACGGCTGCGTCGATCAGGGCCCCGACCTTGTCCAAGCTCCGTACCGTCGCGCCGACCGAGTTCGAGGCCGAGTAGCCGACGATCTCCTCACCGCTCGACGAGTAGCGCGGCGAGAGGGAGACGAGCTCGGTGTGAATGTCGGCGGGGGCGATCCCCTGCGCCTTCACCGCGGCGATCACCTTCGTCATCTCGGCGGCGTTCGCCCGCAGCGCCGCCGAGGCGGTCTTCGCGTTGCTGGATACGCCGAACGAGACCTGCGCGCGGTTCGGCACGGTGAGCACGGACCCCTGGCCCGTGACCACGATCGAATGCTGGGCCGCCGCGGTCGGCGCACTCCCGGCCCCGGCCGCGCCGGCGAGCAGCGCGATGGACGCTATGCCGAGGACGGCGAGAGCACGCATGTGCCCTCTATACGCCGCCAATCGGACGCCGCGTCACATCGAGCGCTGCCGTCAAGCGCTGCGGCTTGAGGTCCGCCGCCGCGACCGACATAGCGGGCGCAGCACCCAACGGCCCGTGAGGTGCGAACGGTTAGGGAAGGGGCACACGGAGGAAACCGTTTCCCCCGTGAAGCGAGCGGAGCGAGCGACTCAAGCCGCGACGAGCTTCGGATCCAGGTAGCGCTTCCAGCTGATCGGCAACCCGGACGGCGCGGCGAGGCGGATGAAGAGAACGGGGGCCGGAGGTCGCGGCGGCCGCTTGAGCGTCATCGACGCCTCCTCCGGGAGCCGGTCGCCCTTGCGCAGGTTGCAGGGAGCACAGGCCGTGACCACGTTCTCCCAGACCGAGCCGCCCCCGCGACTGCGGGGGACGACGTGGTCGAGCGTCAGCCGGCCGCCGGTCGTCCCGCAGTACACGCAGCTCCAGTCGTCGCGCGCGAACAGCGCCCGGCGCGAGATCTTCCGCTGCGCCGCCCGGGGCACGCGCACGTAGGTCACGAGCCGGATCACGTGCGGCCGGGGAAACGTGGTCGTCGCCGAATGGAGCGGTGTGTCGTGCTTCTCGAGGACCTCGGCCTTCCCCTTGAACACGAGCACGTGCGCACGCCGCACCGAGCACACGTTCAGCGGCTCGTAGCTCGCATTCAGGACGAGAACCTGGCCCAATGCGCCGCTAAGCGTACTCAACGCGGGAGAACCCAGGTTCTCCCGCGGACCCTCTCCTGCTCGCTCGCTTCGCTCGCGTCGCCTGCTGGCGGCAGAGCACTGCGCGCCGCGCCCGCACAGGTCGGTCGCGGCCACGGAGCTTGGATCTGCGGCGCCTGCGCGCGGAGGCGAGACCGCGCTCTCGCCGGAGCGCAAGCGCGACTCAACACGCGTGCCGGGGAGGGGGGCTCGCGGGGGGAACCGGCCGTTCCCCCCGCGTTACTCCGCCATCGCGCGCTCGACTGCCTGAAGCTCCTCCGGCGAGAGGGCGATCGACGTTCGACCGCGGTCGAGCTGCTTGACGTACACGCGTGCGTAGTCGCGTCCCTGGATCGCGGTGAGCACGATCCCGGTTCGGGTCGAGTCGAGGAGGGCCATCGACGCGGACTGGTGGCCGCCCGTGTCCTCGTAGGCGTCGTACCGGACGAGCCCCGTCCGCGAGAGCGATCCGTCCACACGCCGGTCGACGCGCGCGAGCGCCGCGGCGATCTCGTCTACCGCCCGGTGGAGGTCGTCGATCCGCCCCTGCAGCGAGACCGCGAAGTCGACCACGTCGCCCTTGGCGCCGCCGCCCAGGAGCACCTCCTGAGCCCGGCGCACGCCGGCGAGCGTGGAGTACGCGCGCCAGGCGATCACGACGGCAGCAGCCGCGCCGGCGACAGCTGCGATCGCAATCCAGGCGGCCAGGCTCACCCGAGCGAGAAGATGACCGGGTACTCCGCGGAGTTGTTATCGGTTCTCGCCTCTCCGGGGACCGGGGCGACGTCCACCTTCACCGTCGTGCGGGTCGCGAACTGCACCTGGCCGAGGTTGTGGAACGTCACCGTCTTCTGCTCGCCCGGGTTGATCAGGTCGATGGTCTTCGTCTGGACGATCGGCGTCGGGCTCTGCTGGATCGTCAGCGTCACCTTGACCTGAACCTCCTGCGAGTCCCCGGTGTCCTCGACGGTGACCGCGAATCCGAGGTCGGTTGTCGCGGTGACGGTGTTCTCGGTGTCCGTGGAGAGTGCCTGTCCGCCCGGGAGCGCCTTCACGCCGTCGGGTACGAGGCCGGTGCCGTGCAGACCGGTCGTCGTCCCACCGGTCGTCGCCGCACCCTGGAGGCGCTGCAGGATCGATTCCCAGAACCGGGTGCTGGCGTAATCCGGATTCGGCACGAAGCTGGAGTCGGGCACTGCGACGCCGGTGATGCCTTGCCGGCGAAGCTCCTCGATCACCGGGTCCTTGAACAGGTCGTCCCAGACGATGTCGCCGGACACGAGCCGCTCGGCCTGCCCGGTCAGGAGCAGGGCGTTCCCGGTCACGTTCTTCGAGGACTTGGCGGCCTGGCTGAACGCCACCGCTAGCCCGCGCAGGCCGCTGACCCGAAACTCGAGCGCCTCGATCGCCTCCTGGTGCTGGAGGCGGAGCGGCCCTGGTGGGCTCATCGCCCGCGCGGCGGCTACGTTCTGTTGCTCGCGCTGCGCGAGCCCCGTGAGCTTCGTCCTCAACTCGGCGAACTTGATTCCCTGGGTCGTGAGCGAGTCATTGAGCTCGCGGCCGATCTGCTCCGAGTCCTTCGCGACCACCGCGATCTTCTCCATGTAGCGCTTGTACGAGCTCTTCTTGCCGGCGCCCTGACAGCTCGAGATCCAGAAGACGAGCAGGACGACGATCAGGATCGCGAAGGCGATCAGTCCCGCCAGCCTGGCCAGCGGCGTGACGCCGACAGGGGGCCGGCCCGTGGGGGGACGGCGCGACGGCCGGCGAAGAGGCTCCCGCGTCGGCCGTTCCTCCTCGAACGGCTCGCCCGGGGCGGGCTCCTCGTCGAAGAAGTCGAATTCGAGGTCGGTGTCGTGCTCGGTCATGATTGGCCGATGTACGGGGGAATTCGGGCCACTCTAGCCCATTCCTTGCCGCCAAAAGGACTTTCGTCTCCCACGGAAAAGGTGTCACCGGGATGGCGGAGACCCCTGCAGCGGCGCCTCTGTCCGGGCTCGTGCTCGGCCGGTACCGGCCTTTGCGTCCTCTCGGAAGCGGCGGCACCGGCTCCGTCTGGCACGCCTACGACGAGAAGCACGGCCGCGATGTCGCCCTCAAGATCGTGCCCCGCACCGGCACAGCGGGCCCTCGCGCCGAGCGGGAGGCGACCGCGGCGGCGCAGCTCCGCCACCCTGCCTGCCTGCGGGCGTACAGCCTCGCCAGGGATCAGGGTCACGTCTACATCGCGTACGAGTTCGTTCCCGGCCGCACGCTTCGCCACGCGCTCCAGAACGGCGAGCTCGACGACCGGGCGGCGGTCGAAGCGGCCGCGCAGATCCTCGAAGGGCTGGCGCACGCCCACTCTCAGGGCATCGTCCACCGCGACGTGAAGCCGTCGAACGTCCTGCTCGTCGACGGGCCGGACGTCTCCGTCAGGCTGCTCGACTTCGGCCTCGCGCTCGTCACCGAGGAGGAAACGCTGACCGCCGCGGGCGACGTGCCGGGAACGCTCGCGTACATCTCGCCGGAGCGGCTCGCCGGCAAGACCGCCGAGTCTGCGACAGACGTTTGGTCGGTCGGCGTGCTGCTCTGGGAGGCTCTGGCCGGACGCCACCCGTTCGGGTCGGGGCCCTTCCTCGAGATCGCGAAGCGGATCGGCCGGGGTGCGCCCTCGCTCGGGACGGCGCGGCAGGACCTGCCGAAGCCGCTGATCCAGCTCGTCGACAGCGCCCTGGCGATCGACCCGGCTCGGCGACCCGCGGCGGCAAGGCTCGCCGTCGGCCTGCGGCGCGCACGGCGCGCAAAGCCACGGCGCACGGCGCGCATCCCCCGCTGGAACGTGCCTTCGATCCGGCTCCCCGGCGCGCTGCCGCCCGATGGGCTCGCCCGCGTGCTGCCCGTCCTCCCGCCGGCGCTGCTCGCCGGCTGGACGTCCGCGTCGCTCCCGTTCTTCCCGGCTCATTGGTCGATCGCGCTTGCCGCCCTCGCGGCGCTGCTCTCGCTCCGCACCCCGCGGCTCGGGCTCGCGTTCGCGCTCGCGGTGCCGGTGCTCCCGCTGGGCAACATCGCGCTGGGCCTCGCGATTCTCTACGCGCTCGTTGCCTCCGGCTGGCTCGTCCTCTTCTGGGCACGCCCCCGAACCGCCCTCCTCTTCCTGGCCGGGCCCCTGCTTGCCCCACTCGGGATGCTCGGACTGCTCCCGCTCGCGCTGTTCCCGGCGGGCGGTCCAGGCAGGCGTGCCGCCCAGGCATCCGCGGCGATGCTCGCCGCCGCGGTTGCGGCCGGTCTCGGCGGTCGTTCCTTGCCGATCGTCGGCGGCTCGGTCCCGGACCTGTCACTCGCCGGGATCGCCGGGCCCTTCGCGGCGGGCTCGGCGCTGTGGAACGGACTCGTCGACGCTCACGGACTGCTCCTCGAGACCCTGGCAATCGCCGCCGCCGCAGCAGCAGTCGGCACGTGCCGGCGCCGGGGGGTGTGGGGCGGCGCCGGGTTCGGCGCCATCCTCACCTCGCTCACGCTGGTCGCCGACCCCACTGCCCGCGCATTGCCGCTGATCGCGTGCGCATGGGTGAGCGCGCTCCTGCTGGCAGTCGAGCCCGGCCCGATCCGACCGATGCCGTCGCTTTCCGGCGTTGTGCGGCGGCTTTCGCCCGTACGAGCAAGGCTCCGCCTCGTAGCTGGGAGCTAGACTCGGCGCGGGGAAAGACCCTGCCCGTGAACGTGCTGCGCGCCATCGAGCAGAAGATCGAGGGCCTCTTCGAGGGCCTGTTCGGCCGCGCGTTCCGGACGAACGTCCAGCCGGTCGAGCTCGCCCGGAAGCTCGTCAAGGAGATGGACGACCACCGCACGGTCTCCGTCTCGCGGATCTACGTCCCGAACGAGTACACCGTGTATCTCTCCACGCAGGATCGTGCCCAGTTCGCCGACTACGAGCCCTCGCTCGCGACGGAGTTGCGCGATTACCTCGCCGAGCACGCCCGGCGCGAGGGGTATCAGCTTCTGACGAGCCCGACCATCCTCTTCGAGACCGACGACGACCTGACGATCGGCGAGTTCGGGATCGCGACCAGGATGGTCCAGGGAGAGCAGGCGGACCGAGCCGGCGAGGAAGCGGCACCGAGGGTCGAGTCGGGAGCGACGATGATCTACCGCCCGCGGACACCGCTCCCGCCCGACACGCCGGCTGCCCCCGACGTTGCCCTTGCCCAGGAGATCGTCACTCTGACGATGAACGGCACCCGCCACGAGATCGACAAGCGGCGGTTCGTGCTCGGCCGCTCGAAGGACTGCGACATCCAGCTGGCAGATCCCAACGTCTCGCGCCGGCACGCCGAGCTGCGCCAGGAGGGCTCCGCGTACTGGCTGGTCGACCTCGACTCCACGAACGGCACCCTCGTGAACGGACGCCGGGCGGCACGGACGAAGCTCGAAAGCGGGGACACGATCACGATCGGCTCCACCGAGATGCTCTTCGAACGGAGGCTGCTGCAGTGACCGCATCGATCGCGGTCGGCGAAGCCCTCCTGATCCTGAAGATCCTGTTTCTCTTGCTGCTCTACCTGTTCATCTGGCGAATCGTGCGAACGGCGAGCCGGGACCTGCGGTTGCCCCAGGAGAGCATGATCCTGACACCGCAGCAGGCCGCCGGGCTCGTCGCGGCCGGCAGGCCGGCATCGACCGGTCGGCTCGTCTTCCCGACGGGTGAGACGCACGCGCTCGACTCGAGAGCGGTCACCGTCGGCCGGGGCTCCCAGAACGACATCGCGCTCGACGCAGACGACTTCGCCTCCGCACGACATGCCAGGATCGAGCCTCGCCGCGACGGCGTCTGGGTGGAGGACATCGGCTCGACCAACGGCACGTACGTCAACGGCGCACGGCTCTCCAAGCCCAGGCGGCTCGCTGCCGGCGACGTCATCCGCGTGGGCTCGACCGACCTCCGCTTCGAGCCATGACCGTCGCTCGCCTGCGGCTCGCAGGAGACGGCCTGTGAGCCTCGGCCAGCGCGCTGCCGTCACCGACGCCGGACGCCGGCGGCGCCGAAACGAGGACTCGTACGTGCTCCAGCCGCCCCTGTTCGCGGTCGCGGACGGGATGGGCGGAGCCCAGGCAGGTGAGATCGCCTCGCGGATCGCCGCCTCCGTCCTCCGCGATTCGAGCCCGCACAAGGGCGAGGCCGCCGTCGTCGCCTTGATCCAGGAGGCGAACCGTCGCGTCTACGAAGCCGCCGCAAGCGACGAGGCCCGCTCCGGGATGGGGACGACGATGACCGCCGCCCTCGTCGAGGACGAAACGGTGCACATCGGTCACGTCGGCGACTCTCGCGCCTACCGCGTCCGAGACGGACTGCTCGAGCAGCTCACCGAGGACCACTCTCTCGTCGCGGAGCTCGTCCGGAGCGGCAGGCTGTCCCAGGAGGAGGCTGAGGTGCATCCGCAGCGTTCCGTGATCACGCGCGTGCTCGGCACCGATCCGGACGTCGACGTCGACACGTTCTCGGTCGCGACGCGCCCCGGTGACCTCTTCATGCTCTGCTCCGACGGCCTGACGTCGATGGTGGACGACCAGACGATCCTCGGCATCGTCGAACGGAGACGCTCGAGCCTCGAGAACACAGCCCAGGCACTGGTCGACGCGGCGAACAAGGGCGGCGGCGAGGACAACATCACCGTCGTCGTCTTCGAGATCGGCGCCGAAGCCGGCGAGGACACGGCGACGATACCCACGCGTCTCGAGGAGGCGGACGACGAGCCGACGCTGTCGGGCATCGAGTCGGTTCCCGTGCTCGACGAGACGATGCTCGCAACCGGCGGAGAGCTGGGGTCGTCCCACGCGCCGCGTCACGCGGGCCGCCGCATCTCGCGGACGGCCGTCGCCGCCGTATCCGCAACCGGACTGGCCGTCCTGGTCGCGCTCGTAGTCTGGACGCTCTCTCGCTCGTACTTCGTCGGCGCGACGTCCAGTGGTCACGTCGCCGTCTACCAGGGCTTCCCATGGAACATCGTCGGCAGCGTCCGCCTCTACCGGGTGCGCTACGAGAGCCAGGTGCTCGCCGGCGAGCTCTCGCAGTCCGAGCGGCGGCGCCTCTTCGACCACGATCTCAGGAGCTACGGCACCGCCCTCGAGGCGGTCAAGCGCTACGAAGCCGAGGTCGTCCCGTAGTGACGCTCGCTCTGCTCGCTTCGCGGGGCCGCCTGACGGCGGCCCGAGGGGGGCTGTTCTGGCTTGCCCGCTTCGCGGGCGTGCCGGTTTCCCCCGCGTGCCCCCTTCCCCAAGACCTGTCCGCACCCCTGAGGCGGTTGGGGGCCGCGCCCGCCATGTCGGTCGCGGCGACAAGATGCTGCAGAACCGGCGCCACACGACGATGACCGCTCGCAATCGAGAGCTGATCAACCTGGTCGCGGTCGGCGTCCTCACCGGCCTCGGCTTCGCCAGCGTCTACATCGCGCGGCAGTCCGTGATCTCCGCCGGCTCGGTCTCGTATGCCCTGATCTTTCTCGGCCTGTACATCGCCGCACACGCAGTCGCACGCGTTGCGGTGCCGTGGGCCGACCCCTACCTCCTGCCGCTCACAGGCCTCCTGACCGCGATCGGCTTGACCGAGATCTACCGGCTGGGGCCGAGCGACGCGTTCCGGCAGGGCTTCTGGATCGTCGTCGGCGTCGGCGTCTTTGCGGCGGCTCTGCTCCTGCTCCGCGTCGACTTCCGTGTCCTGGAGAGCTACAAGTACCTGTTCGGCATCTCGGCCCTCGGGCTACTCGTCCTGCCCGCGCTGCCGGTGATCGGGGCGCGGATCAACGGCGCCCGGCTGTGGGTGAAGCTCGGCCCGCTCCAGTTCCAGCCGGGCGAGCTCGCGAAGATCGCGCTGATCGTCTTCCTCGCCGGCTACCTGCGGGAGAAGCGCGAGGTGCTCGCGCAGGGTCGCCTGAAGGACTTCGGGCCGCTGCTCGTGATCTGGGGGGCCGCGATGCTCGTGCTCGTCGAGACCAACGACCTCGGCAGCGCCCTCCTCTACTTCGGGATCTTCCTGGCCATGCTCTACATCGCGACCGCCCGGGTCGCATACGTCGCGCTCGGTGCCGGGTTGTTCATCGGCGGAGCAGCGGTCGCCTACCAGTCGATCGGCCGCGTGCAGGAGCGAGTTGACTGCTGGCTGCATCCCTGGGACGACGTGCACGGCGCCTGCTACCAGACGGTGCAGGGCACGTACGCGATCGGCAACGGCGGGTTCGGCGGCACGGGCCTGGGCCGCGGCACGTTCACGACCACCGGCGGCAGCAACCTGATTCCCTACGTGAACACCGACTTCATCTACTCCGCCCTGGCGCAGGAGCTCGGCCTGATCGGAGCGGCAGCCGTCCTCCTCCTCTACATGGTCTTCGCCCTGCGGGGGTTCCGGATCTCGATGCTGGCCGAGGACGGCTTCTCGAAGCTGCTCGCCGCCGGGCTCACGTTCGCCTTCGCGCTCCAGGCGTTCATCAACGTCGGCGGCCTCCTTCGCGTGGCTCCGCTGACCGGGATCACGCTGCCGTTCGTCAGCTACGGCGGCTCGAGCGTCGTCGCCAACTTCATCCTCCTCGCAGGCCTCCTGCTCGTCTCGAACCGGGCAAACGCACCGCGATGAACAGACAGATCGTCCGCATCTCGATCGTTGCGCTCGTGTTGCTCGCGTCCCTGGTAGTCGGGACGACGTACTGGCAGACGTGGGCCGAGAGCGGCCTGAAGGACCGCCAGGACAACGCGATCGAGCGGGTGGCGCAGTTCACGACGAGGCGCGGGCTCATCTATGCATCCGACGGAACACTGCTCGCAGCCCGGCGGGCAGCCCACGTCAAGGGGCAGACGTTCTACTTTCGCCGGTACCCCGCCGGCTCGCTCGCCGCGCAGGTCGTCGGCTACTCGACGCAGTCGCGCTCTCGCGCCGGACTGGAGCGCTCCGAGAACGACTACCTGACCGCGTCGAACTCGCATCTGAACACGATCGTGCGCCGCACGCTCGACCGGCTCAAAGGAGCGACGGTCACCGGCAACAACCTGGTGCTCACGATCCGGCCGAAAGCGCAGAAGGTCGCGCTGGACGCGCTCGGCTCGAACTGCGGCGCCGCAGTCGCGCTCGAGCCGGCAACCGGGCGCGTGCTGGTGATGGCCTCTTCCCCGACCTACAACCCGAACCTGGTCGAGGGCCGCTTCGGGGCGATCGCGCGCCAGGCGAAGGGCGCCAACTGCTCGTCGCCCGCTCCGCTCGTGAACCGGGCGACCGCCGGCCTGTACACGCCCGGGTCGACGTTCAAGGTGCTGACGGCTGCGGCCGCGCTCGACACCGGAACGTACACACCGGACTCCACCTTCGACGATCCCGGCTACTGCATCGAGTACGGCAAGAAGGTGTCGAACTTCGCGGACCAGAGCGGCCCGGAGGTGTTCGGCCACGTCAACTTCGTCACCGCGCTCGAGCACTCGATCAACGCGGTCTTCTGCGAGATCGGCAAGCGGCTCGGACCGTTGACGGTGCTCGACTACGCGAGGCGCTTCGGGTTCTACGCCGTGCCGCCGCTGGAGACCCCGTCGAGCGAGCGGCTCGCCAGCGGGCTCTACGACCGCGGCCATCTCTTCCGGCCGCACGACCCGAACCAGGTCGATCCCGGTCGCCTTGCATTCGGGCAGGAGCGGCTGCAGGTGACCCCGCTCCAGATGGCAATGGTCGCCGCTGGAATCGCCAACGGCGGGGTCGTGATGGAGCCCTACGTCGTCGAGAAGATCACCGCTCCGAACGGGGGAACGGTGACCCGCACCCATCCGCACGTGCTCAGCCGCGCAGTCAAGCCCGAGACGGCCGCCGAGCTGACCTCGATGATGGAGGGCGTCGTCAGCTCCGGCACGGGTACCGCCGCCCAGATCTCCGGCGTGCGCGTTGCGGGGAAGACCGGGACGGCAGAGACCGGGGTCGCCGGTACCAACACGACCTCGTTCATCGCCTTCGCCCCAGCCGACGCGCCGCGGGTCGCCGTCGTCGTCTTCCTCGAGAACCAGCACGGCGTCGGCGGTCACACCGCCGCCCCGATCGCGAAGCAGATCATGGAAGCGCTGCTCCGGAGCCGTCCCTAACCTGTACCAGAGGATGCCGGCTCCCGACACCCTCATCGACCAGGTCTTCGACGGACGCTACAGGGTCGTCCGCAAGCTCGGCGCCGGTGGGATGGCGAACGTGTACCTGGCGGAGGACCAGGAGCTCGGACGCCGCGTGGCGATCAAGATGCTCGACGACCGGCATTCGCAGGACGAGCAGTTCGTCGAGCGCTTCCGGCGGGAGGCCAAGAACGCCGCCGGGCTCTCGCACCCGAACATCGTCTCCATCTACGACCGCGGAGAGGCCGAGGGCACCTACTACATCGCGATGGAGTACCTGGAGGGGCGCACGCTCAAGGAGCTCCTCGTCGCCCGCGGCCCGACACCACTCGCGGTCGCGATCGACTACACGAGGCAGATCCTGGCCGCACTCGGCTTCGCCCACCGGAACGGGATCGTCCACCGCGACATCAAGCCGCACAACGTGGTCGTCGCACCGGACGGCCGCCTGAAGGTGACGGACTTCGGGATCGCCCGTGCCGGTGCGAGCCAGATGACCGAGACGGGCTCGATCATCGGGACGGCGCAGTACCTGTCCCCGGAGCAGGCGAAGGGTGCGCCCGTGACGCCCGCGTCCGACATCTACTCGGTCGGGATCGTCCTCTACGAGATGCTCACGGGGTCGGTGCCCTTCACGGGCGACACGCCGCTCGAGATTGCGATGAAGCACCTCTCGGCGATCCCGGAGCCGCCGTCCGAGAAACGTCCGGAGATCCCGCACGAGCTGGACTCGATCATCCTGCGGGCGCTCGCAAAGGATCCGGCCGACCGCTACCAGGGTGCCGACGAGATGGACGCCGACCTCGCCCGCGCCGCTCGCGGTCAGACGGTCGCGCCCGAGACCGAGGAGGCGGCGACCCAGGTCCTGCGCGGAGCGGGCGCGACGACGATGGCGAGCGCGCCCACCCAGGTCGCCCGGCGTCCGGTTACCGCCCTTCCTCCGGCGACGCCGCCGCCGTACGGCCCGCCGACCGGCTTCTACGACTACGACGAGCCGATCCGGCGCCGGTCGGTGTGGCCCTGGTTGCTTGCGGCCGTCCTGCTCGCAGCCGCAGTCGCGGCAGGCTGGTACGTCTACACCAAGGTCCAGGACCAGCTGAATGCGACGAAGCCGGTCGGCGATGCCGCTGGTCGAAGGGCAGCTCGAACGGCTCGCGGTCGGGAAACATCGAAACGCCGGCCTGAAGGCGCGGGTCGACCGGCAGCCGCAGGAGACCGTGGACGTCGGCCAGGTGTATCGACCAGTCGCCCGCTGCCGGCGAGCGGCGCGACAAGGGAAACTCGGTCGACGATTTGCGTCTCGACCGGCAAACCGAAGGTGAGCGTGCCCTCGGTGATCGGCGAAGAGGCGACACCGACGCGGTAGCGACACTGACGGAGCAGCGGACTGAAGGCGAAACCGTGCCGAATCCCCTCGGGCAAGGAGACCGGCACCGTGACCGGCCAGTTCCCGAAAGCGGGGACGCGGCTGGTGAAGGGCCAGAGAGCGTGCGGATCAACGTCTCGAACGGGCCGAAGCCGGTTGCGATCCCGCCGGTGGTGGGCGTGACCTATCGAGCAGGCGACGGCGACGCTCCAGGCGGCCGGCTTCGCGGTCGCCAAACGCGACGTCGAGTCGAACGACCCCCGCGGCGTGATCATCGACATGGACCCGGGTGCGAACGAGCTGGCCGGCAAGGGCTCGACGGTGACGCTGTTCGTCTCGAAGGGGCCGAAGGAGTCCGCCGTACCGGACGTGACGAGCTTCACCCGAGGCGACGCGATCGCGACCCTCCGGAACTCGGGCTTCAAGGTCGAAGTCCAGATCACCGATACCCAAGACCCCGCGTACGACAACGCGGTGATGAGCCAGTCTCCAGGGCCCGGCGAATCGGCGAAGCCTGGCACGACGGTGACGATCACGGTCGGCCAATACGTTCCCCCCGTCACCGAGCCGACGACGATTCCCACGGATACGACCCCGACGGATACGACCAGCACCGACACGACGCCCGTCACGCCTTGATGAGACGACGCGTCGCCGTGCTGATGGGCGGCCGCTCGTCCGAGCACGAGATCTCGCTCGCGTCGGCGCGGTCCGTGATCGACGCGCTCGATCCCGACCGCTACGAGGTCGTCACGCTCGAGATCGGCCGCGACGGCCGCTGGGCGCTCCCTTCCGGCCACGTCCCAAAGGAGCTAGACCCAGGGACAGTCCCTGAATCGAATCGGGCACAGCTGCCGGTTCCGGCAGCCTCCACCGATGTCGCAGCGACGCTCGGCGAGGTCGAGGTGGTGCTGCCGATCCTCCACGGTCCCTTCGGGGAGGACGGCCGGCTCCAGGGCCTGCTCGACATGGCCGACGTCGCGTACGTCGGCGCCGACCACCAGGCCTCGGCCGTCAACATGGACAAGGATCTGTTCAAGGCGGTGATGCGTGACCGCGGCATTCCCGTCACGCAAAGCGTCACCCTCCTCGACGGCGCGGAGCCGGAGAACCCGTTCGGCTATCCCGTGTTCGTCAAGCCGGCGCGGCTCGGGTCGTCGGTCGGGATCAGCAAGGCCCACGACGACGGCGAGCTGCGTGCGGCCGTCAGCCTCGCGTTCCGCCATGACGAGAAGGTGCTCGTCGAGGAGTTCGTGTCGGGAACCGAGGTCGAGGTGGGCGTGCTCGGGAACCGGGAGCCGTTCGCCTCGCTCGTCGGGGAGATCGTCGTCACGAACAACGAGTGGTACGACTATGAAGCCAAGTACGACGAAGGCGAGATGGACCTCGTCGTTCCCGCTCGAATCTCCGCGGAGCAGACCGAGCGAGTCCAGGAGCTCGCCGTGCGCGCGTTCGCCGCCACCGGCTGCGAAGGGATGGCCCGTGTCGACAGCTTCGTCAGAGACGACGGAGAGGTGCTGGTCAACGAGCTGAACACGATCCCGGGCTTCACCGTGACGAGCGTGTACGCGCAGCTCTTCGAAGCATCCGGGATCGCGTATCCGGAACTGCTCGACCGGCTGATCGAGCTCGCCCTCGAGCGGCACGAGCGGCGGTCCCGGCTGAAGTTCTAGGCGCTAGAGCGTCGCGGCGAGGCGAGCCGCCACCGCCTCGAGCACCTTGCCCTGGATCTGCGGCGAGGCCCGGAGCAGCTCGCGGAAGGCACGGTCGGTGATCACGAGCGCGCGGATCGGCGTCGTCGCGGTCACGGTCGCCGTCCGCGGCACGTCGGTGACGAGAGCGATCTCGCCGAAGAAGTCACCCGGGCCGAGCGAGGCGACGGAGCTAGCGCCGCGTTGCACGTCAGCCTTCCCGTCGAGGATCACGAAGAACTCGCGGCCTCGCGCGCCTTCCGTCGTCAGCTCCTTTCCGGCGGGAAGGTCGATCTCGTCGGCGAGCTGCGCGATCCGCTGCAGCTCCCGTTTCGAGCAGCGCGAGAACAGCGGCGCCTTCGCGATCGCACCGGCCTTCGAGTCCGTACCGAGTCGCACGAGCTGAGTCTAAACCGCGCTCAGCCTGCGGTCACCTCGCTCACGTGTGTTCGCTCGACTCCGGCCGGAAGGCGCGTGATCCAAAGCAGGTAGTAGCGGCGCGCAGTCGGCACGTCGAGCTGGAACGTCGTCCGCCGCGCGACAGTCTGCGACTCGGAGACGGTCGTGAACTGCGGGCCGGTCGGGGAGCCACCTGCCTGTACCTCGGCGGTGAAGCCCGGCGTGTCCGACTGGACGGTGAGCGTGTCGAGCTTCACCGGCCTGCCGGCGTCGAAGACGATCCCGACTCCGTCCTTGAGGTTTCCGAACGTCGGGCTGCCGTGGTAGTTCTCGGTCTCCCACGACGTGGTCACGTTGCCATCCGTCGCGTTCGCAACCTCCTCGTCGTGCTCCTGGCGGTCCCCTTGGGGGTCGTACGCGTTCGAGGCGACGAGATGCACCGGCGCTCCGCCCGCCGCCGCCCCCTCCGCCGCCGGTGTCCCTGAGGACGAGGTACGCGGCAATCCCAGCCGCGATCACGGCGAGGGCGACACCGAGGAGAAAGACGGGCCCGGCGAGCGAGCGCCGGTCGCGCCTCCGGCGCCTCGGCGGCTGAGCGCGCTTCGGCTTGCGCGGGGCGAGGATCACGGTCCGGTCGGCGTCGGGTTGGCCGAGCTCCGCCAGGCAGGCCTCGAGCTCCGCCACGAACTCGTCCATCGAGCCGAACCGGTCTCGCGGCTCCTTCGCCATCGCGCGCTGCAGCGCAGCGTCGAGTCGAAGCGGGACGTCGACGCGAGCTTCGGCGATGCTCGGCACCGGATCGTGGACGTGGCGCATTGCCACCGCGACGAAGCTCTCCCCGGAATACGGCGGCTGTCCGGCGAGCAGCTCGTACAGGACGACTCCGAGCGAGTACACGTCGCTCAGCGCGTCGACGGGCCTCCCGCTCGCCTGCTCGGGAGCGATGTAGTCGCTCGTTCCCAGCACGGCGCCCGTCTCGGTCAGGCCGCTCCTGACATCGACCGAACGTGCGATCCCGAAGTCCGTCACCTTGACGTCTCCATCGCCGAGCAGCACGTTCTGGGGCTTGACGTCCCGATGGACGAGACCGCTCGCATGCGCGAAGGCGAGCGCGCGCCCGACGTCGATCCCGAGCTCGAGGGCGGTGCGCACGGGCAGGCGACCCTGTTGCGCGACGAGCTGCTTCAGGTTCTGCCCATCGACGTACTCGAAGACGATGAACTGCCGCCCTTCCGCCTGGCCGCGGTCGATGACGGTGACGATGTTCGGGTGCGACAGCTTCGCTGCAGCACGTGCTTCTCGGAGGAACCGCTCGACGTAGTCGTCGTCGCGGGCGTAATGCTCGTGGAGGATCTTGATCGCGACCCGGCGCTCGAGCAACTGATCTCGCGCCCGGTAGACGCTCGACATACCGCCCGTGCCGACGAGCTCTTCGAGCTCGTACCGGCCCGCGATCAGCTCGCCGACCACACCGGCTCCGGCACCGGCAAAGCCGGCAGGTCCGCTTCTCGAGCGCCTCCGTCGAGCCTACGGCTCATCCGGCTTGGCATTTTCCCTGCGATCTGCCAGCTAAGCGCCGGTGAACCGGCGCTCGGCGTCCTAATCGGCTGCGGCTTCGGCGTCCGGTGGCAGGGGTGGAACCTGCTCGCCCGAGCCGAGGACGTGGTCGAGCGCCTCTTCCCACACGCCCAGCGACTCGTCCAGCTCGGCATCGGTGATCGTCAATGGAACGAGGACGCGAATCACGTTCGAGTAGATGCCCGGCGCTCAGGAGCAGCAACCCGTTCTGGAACGCGCGCTCGACAGACCGCGGCGACGAGCTCGGGCGCGGGGTCCTTCGAGTCGCGGTCGTGCACGAGCTCGATCGCGAGCATCGCCCCGAGCCCGCGGACGTCGCCGATCTGCTCGAAGCGGCCCTGCCACTCGAGCATCCGCGCACGCATCGTCTCGCCGAGCGAGACGGCACGCTCGACGAGCCGCTCCTCGTCGATCACGTCGAGGACCGCCAGGCGCGGCCGCCTGGGCGACGGGATTTCCGACGTAGGTTCCGCCGACGGCGTGCACGCCCGGAGCGTCCATGATCGGCGCGCGTCCGAGGACGCCCGAGAGCGGAAGCCCGGCGGCGATCGACTTCGCGACCGTGATCAGGTCCGGCTCGACGTCGTACTGCTCGATCGCGAAGAACGTGCCGGTGCGCGCGAAGCCCGTCTGCACCTCGTCGACGATCAGGACGATCCCGTTGTCGTCGCAGATCCGCCGCACACCGGCCATGAACTCGGACGGCGCGAGGAACGAAGCCGCCTTCGCCCTGGACCGGCTCGAGCACGATCGCGGCGACCGATTCGGCCGCCACCTGGGTCACGAGCATGCGCTCGAGCGTCGCCAGCGCGGTCGCGGCGTCGGGGCCGCGGTAGTCCTGGGCAAAGGGAACGCGGTAGACCTCGGGCGCGAACGGGCCGAGCCCTGCCTTGTACGGATGCGTCTTCGAGGTCAGCGAAAGCGAGAGCAGCGTGCGGCCGTGGAAAGCTCCCTCGAACGCGATCACCGCGGTCCGCCTCGTGTACGCCCGTGCGAACTTGACGGCGTTCTCGACCGCCTCCGTGCCGGCGTTGAAGAAGGCGGCCTTCGTCGGGCCGGAGATCGGGGTTCGCTCGAGCAGCCGCTCGGCGAGCTCGACGTAGAGCTCGTACGGGACGATCGTGAAGTCGGTGTGGGTGAAACGGTCGAGCTGCTCGCGGACGGCGGCGATGACCCTCGGATGTGAGTGACCGACGTTGAGACAGCCGACACCGCCGGTGAAGTCGATGAAGGTGTTGCCGTCGACGTCGGTGAGGGTTGCGCCCTGCCCGTCGGCGACGACGATCGGGAACGTCGGCACGAGCGGCGCCGCGACAGCGCTGCTCGTTGCGGGCGAGAATCGCGGCGGAACGCGGGCCCGGGAAGCCTCGTCCGAAGCTCGATCGAACGCGTCACGGCCACTGTTGTTCAGCTATATCCGAGCGGTTCGGAAGCGCCCGGATCGATCAAGGATGCGGCCGGCCGTAGAATCGGCTCTGTGGTCCTCTCCGACCGGACGATCCAGCGCCTGCTCGCCGAGGGCCGGATCGGGATCGAACCCTACGATCCCGCCCTGCTGCAGCCCTCGAGCGTCGACGTGCGCGTCGACCGCTTCTTCCGCGTCTTCCGCAACTCGCTCTACCCGTACATCGACGTCAAGCAGGAGCAGGAGGGCCTGACCGAGCTCGTCGAGATCGACGGCGAGCCGTTCATCCTCCACCCGGGCGAGTTCGTCCTCGGCTCGACCCTGGAGCGAGTGCGACTTCCCGACGATCTGGTCGCTCGGCTCGAGGGCAAGAGCTCGTTGGGAAGGCTCGGGCTGCTGATCCACTCGACCGCGGGGTTCATCGACCCGGGCTGGGACGGCCACGTCACGCTCGAGCTGTCGAACGTCGCCAACCTGCCGATCACGATCTACCACGGGATGAAGATCGGCCAGCTCTCGTTCGTCCAGCTCACCGAGCCGGCCGCGTCGCCGTACGGCAGCGACGGGCTCGGCTCGAAGTACCAGGGCCAGCAAGGGCCGACGCCGAGCCGCTACTGGCGCAACTTCCAGTGATCCTGGTCACGGGCGGAACGGGCTTCGTCGGCTCCAGGGTCGTCCATGCCTTGCGCGCCGAGGACCGGGCCGTGCGCTGCCTCGTCCGAAAGCCTCAACGGGCAGGTGCCCTCCGGGCCTGGGGGTGCGAGCTCGCGCAGGGGGACGTCACCGATCCGGCGAGCCTTCGCCACGCCGCGGCCGGTTGCAGCGCCGTCGTCCACCTCGTCTCGATCATCGCCGGACCACGCTCGGCCTTCGAGCGGGTGATGGTGCAGGGCACGCGCGACCTCATCGCGGCGGCGAAGGAGGCCGGCGTGCACCGCTTCGTCCTGATGAGCGCCCTCGGTGTGAGTGCCGAGTCGAGAGACCTCGTGCCGTACTACTGGGCGAAATGGGAGATGGAGCAGACGGTCCAGGGGTCGGGCCTCGACCACGTGATCTTCCGGCCGAGCTTCGTGTTCGGCCGCGACGGCGGTGTGCTGCCGACGTTCGTCCGGCAGGTGCGCTGGTCACCGGTCGTGCCGGTCGTCGGCGGCGGCGAGCGCCGACTGCAGCCGATCTGGGTCGACGACGTCGCCGCCTTCTTCGCCAGGGCGATCGGGCTCGACGCTGCGGCCAATCGCACCTTCGAGCTCGGCGGGCCCGAGTCGCTCACCTGGAACGAGCTGTACGCACGGATCGCGCGCGTCCTCGGCAAGCGCCGAGCGCAGCTCCACTTGCCGGTCTCGATGGTCCGCGCAGGGGCGGCGCTCGCCGAGCATCTTCCGAGGGCGCCGATCACGCGCGATCAGCTGACGATGCTCGCGGCCGCGGACAACGTCTGTGACAACACCTCGGCTCGGGAGACGTTCGGAATCGATCTCACCCCGCTCGACGAGCAGCTCCGTCGAGCTGCCTGACTCTTTGCTCACGTAGCTCTCCCCGCGGAGCCGGGGCTTGGCCCGGCGGAGCACCAGCGGTTGGCGACGCGTGCCGAGGGACGGGGGCTCGGGGGGTGACCGGCCGTTCCCCCGCGTAAGAAGACGAAGGGCCGCTCGACGCGGCCCTTCGATCCGGTTACCAGCCTGGATTAGCAGGGGCGCTTCCTGCCGCCCTCCTCAAGGGCGGCGGCGCACTCGGCGTACTCCCCTACGCTGGCTAGGCGATTCCCCTCTTCAGGTCCGGGGACACGCCCCTACCGGCTGGCACCTCCACTGCCCGTACTGTCATCGCTCAAGTCGGACCACCTCCTTTCCGCGGTGATCTCACTTTAGCGATTGGGTGAGGACAACGCTGACCTCGAGCCCGCGGTCGAGCGGGAGGGTCACGCTCTCGAGCGTCGCGTCCGCCTGCCGGGCGCGCGTGTAGGCGCCAAGGGTCTCCTGGTGGGAGAGAACGTTGTCGGCCACGACCACGGCTCCGGGCTCGAGCTTCTCGCGTGCCAACCCGAACAGCCGCTCGTAGTCGTCCTTCTCGGCGTCGATGAAGACCACGTCGAACACGTCGTCGATCGCGGGCAGCGTCTCGTGGGCGTCGCCCTCGATCAGCTCGGCCCACTCCTCGAGCCCTGCCTCGGAGACGTTCCGGCGCCAGGCTTCGCATTTCACGGGATCGCTCTCGAGCGAGAGGACTCGCCCGCCCAGGATCCGGGCTCCGGCCGCGAACCAGATCGACGAATAGCCGCGCGAGCCGCCGATCTCGAGCACCTCGCACGCGCTCTGCGGCGCGACCAGCGCGAACAGGAAGCGACCGGTCGTCGGAGCGACTGCCCGTGCCCGGACTTCCTGTGGCAGACCCTGCGCACGCTCCTCGGCATCCTCTCGCTCGAGGCGTTCGAGCACCGCGCGCACCCGGTCGTCCAGCACTTCAGACCTCGACCTTGATCATCCCGTCGACGACCCGGACCGGGAAGACCCCGACCGGCAGATACGCCGGCAGCGTCAGGGCGCGGCCGCTCCTGATGTCGAAGTTCGCTCCATGTCGTGGACAGATCACGACGCCGGCCTCCGGGTCGAACTCGCCCTCGCAGAGCGGACCGTCGTCGTGCGAGCAGCGGTCTTCGATCGCGTGGTACTCCCCGTCGAGGTTGTAGACGCCGACCGAGACCGAGCCGGCGTGGACGATCTTCACCTCGCCCGGCGGCAGCTCGTCGGCCGGGCAAACATCGAGTAGGGGCACCTCTAGGTGATCTCGATCTCGTCCATCCCCGCCCACTCCTCGGGCAGCGGGGTGCCCTTGCCCTTGTGCAGCGCGAGCTTGAGGGTGGTCAGGCCGAGGATCGCGCACTTCAGCCGAACAGGGGTCAGGGGAATGCCGATCTCCTCGAGCAGGTCCTCCTTCGGCATCGCCGCCACCTCGCTCGCCTTCCGGCCCTTGACCATCTCGGTGAGCATCGAGGTCGCAGCCTGGCTGATCGCGCAGCCGCGGCCCGAGAACATGACGTCGTCGATCGTGTCGCCGTCCTCGGCGAACGAGACGTAGATCGAGACCTCGTCTCCGCAGAGCGGATTCTGCCCCTCCGCCTCGACATCGGCGTTCTCCATCACCCCGTGCCCGCGAGGATTCTTGTAGTGGTCGAGGATGACCTCGCGGTAGAGCTGGTCGAACTCGCTCAACGTCGCTCGCCTTCGGCTCGCTCGCACGGGGGAAACAGCCGGTTTCCCCCGTGGACCCCCTTCCCCAAACCCGTGCGCAGCTCAGCAACCGCATTGTGCCGCGCCCGCCATGTCGGTCGCGGCGACGGGGACCCACACGACCAGTCGGCGAGTCGTATCACGTAAACACTTCCTTGACGCGGTGCAACCCGGCGACCAGCTGGTCGATCTCCTCGCGCACCGTGTACAGGTAGAAGCTCGCCCGGTTCGTCGCAACCACGCCGAGCTTCTGCATCAACGGCTGGCAACAGTGGTGGCCGGCGCGGATCGCGACACCTTCGAGATCGAGGATCTGGGCGACGTCGTGCGGGTGGACCTGATCGACGTTGAAGGAGACGATGCCGGCGCGGCGGTCGGCCGGCGGCCCGTACGTGGTCACCCACGGCAGCTCTCCCAGCCGTTCGAGCGCGTAGGCCGCGAGGTCGTGCTCGTGTTGCTCGATCGCCTCCAGCCCGGCGTCGCTGAGGTAGTCGATCGCCGCTCCCAGCCCGACCGCCTCCGCCATCGGCGCCGTGCCGGCCTCGAACTTGTGCGGCAGCTCGCCCCAGGAGGTCCCCTCGAACCCCACCTTGCGAATCATGTGTCCGCCGGTGAGAAATGGATCCATCGCCTCGAGCAGGTCGGCGCGGCCCCACAGGAACCCGATCCCGCTCGGCCCGCACATCTTGTGCCCGGAGACGGCAAGGAAGTCGACGCCGAGCGCCTGGACGTCGACACGGCGGTGCGGCGCAGCCTGCGCGGCGTCGCAGACCGAGATCGCCCCGCGCTCGCGAGCCCACTGCGCGAGCTTCTCGACGGGATTGACGGTCCCGAGCGAGTTCGAGACGTACCCGGCGGCGACGACCTTCACGTTCGCCTCGCCGACCGTTTCGTCGAGAAGGTCGAGACGAAGCTCACCCTGGTCGTCGAGCGGCAGCATCCGGAAGTCGGCGCCGGTCTTGCCGGCGATGAACTGCCAGGGCACGTAATTGGAGTGGTGCTCGAGCTCGGTCACGAGTACGACGTCGCCCGGGCCGAGGTTGTTCAGTCCCCACGCGTAGGCGACGAGGTTGATCGCCTCCGTCGCGTTGCGAAGGAAGATGATCTCCCGCGCCGAGGGCGCGTTCACGAACGCACGCGTCTTCTCGCGCGAGAGCTCGAGTGCCTCAGTCGCCCGCTCCGCTAGCTCGTAGACGCCGCGATGGACGTTCGCGTAAGACGTCTCGTAGAAGCGGTTCATCGCCTCGAGCACCTGTCTCGGCTTCTGCGAGCTGGCCGCGGAGTCGAGGAAGGCAAGCGGCTTGCCGTGGCTTGCCTGCTCGAAGATCGGGAAGTCGCCGCGCAGCTTCGCGGCGTCGAGCTTCGGCTGCGCAGTCACGGCCATGAGCAAATCGTACCGGCCGAGCCCTGGCCGCCCGCCGCGGGCGGAGTGTTCTCGTGCGAGCCCTACCGTCCCAACCGCCCGATTGCCTTCCTTCTCCGCCGGCGCGATCGGTAGCGCTTCTGCTCGAATGCACGGGTGCCCCACCCCGTGCTCGACAGCGTTCGTCCGGTCATCGACGCGGCCCGTGACGTGTCCATCGACCTGGATCGCCTCGCAGAGCACGCAGGCTGGATGGCCTACGAGGAGCTGCCGCCGCCTGCGTTCCTCCTTCCGTTTCCACTCGACCTCGACCGTGCGGGGATCGTCGACTTCGTCCTCACCGCCACCTCGATCAACTTCGCGTTCACGGACTTCGAGACTCGCCGGCGCTGGGAGATCGTGGCCGGGGGCCGCGTCTACGCGGATGCCGACGGCCTCCACTACTGCTTGCAGCGGGCCCTCGGCGAAGGGATCCCGGCGCTCGACGGGTCGTGGCTGCACCAGGTCACCGCAGACGATCTCCGAGAGGTCTTTCGTGGCGGAACCGCGGAGCTCCAGCTCCTCGACGAGCGGGCCCGGATCTTGCGTGAGGTCGGCGGGACGCTGGTCGAGCGCTACGACGGCCGGTTCTCGAACGTCCTCGCCGAGGCCCCGGCGCGCCTCTACGACCATGGCAAGGGCTTCCTCGAGCTGCTGACGCGGGACTTCCCGCGCTTCGACGACATCGCCGACTACGATGGGGAGAGCGTCCGCTTCTGGAAGCTGGCACAGCTTGCGGTCTGGATCCTGCAGGCATCGCTGCCGGGAGGGGCCGGATTCGACGACCTCCACCGGCTGACCGCATTCGCGGACTACATCGTCCCGGCCGCGCTCCGCGTCCTCGCGATCACGCGCTACAGCGACGAGCTCGAGACGGCCATCCAGGAGGGCCGCCAGATCGACGCCGGCTCACCGTGGGAGGTCGAGATCCGGGCGCACACCATTTACGCCTGCGACGAGCTCTGCCGGCGAATCAACGAGCTGCGCCCCGCCGGGCTGCAGGTGATCGTCCCGCAGGTCGACGCGCGTCTGTGGGTGCCGTTCCACCGGACCCACTACCCGCACCACCTGACGCGGACGGTCTTCTACTAAGGCGACTGCTCAGCCGTCGCCGCGACCGCATGGCGGGCGCGGCCCACACCGCCGGCCGCGAGAGTCGCTCCCGCCTGAAAGTCCTTCGGACTTTCAGGCGCCGGGATACGCGCTTCCAGCGCGTCCGCGAGTGCCTCTCGGACCGGCTCGAGCTCGATCCGATCGAGCACGTCCTGGAAGAAGCCTCGTACGATCAGCCGCTCCGCCTCGGCCCGGGAGAGGCCGCGGGCCATCAGGTAGAACAGCTGCTCCCGGTCGACCTGGCCGAGCGTCGCCCCGTGCGTGCACCGGACGTCGTTGGCGAGGATCTCCAGGCCGGGGATCGAGTCCGCGTGTGCGTCCCGTGAGAGCAGCAGGTTGCGATTCTCTTGGTAGGCGTTCGTCTTCTGCGCCTCGGGCTCGACGCGGATCATCCCGCGCCAGACCGTCGACGCGCGGTCGCGAAGCGCGCCCTTGAACGCGAAGTCGGAGGTCGTGTGGGGGGCGATGTGCTCCTGGAACGTGTCGTAGTCGAGGTGCTGGTCTCCGTCGGCGAAGTACGCGCCGGTCACGCGCGAGGTCGCGCCCTGGCCGGCGAGGTCGTTCTGGATGCGCGTCTTTCCCCTCTTCGAGCCGAATCCGCCGGCCACCCAGTCGAGCTCGGCGTCCCGGTCGACGCGCGCGTGATGCGTGGCAAAGTGCCACGTCTCGCGAGAGAGGTTCTGCAGCGAGACGTATTCGAGCTTCGCGCCCTGCTCGATGAAGAGCTCGACCGCCGCGTTCGAGTAGCCGCCGAGATCCGCCGACCCCGAGGCGTACTCCTCGATCAGGGCGAAGCGGCTCTGAGCCTCGGCGACGACGAGGAGGCGCCAGAACAGCGAGCCGTGCTCCGTCGAGTTGGCGATCCGGACGTACAGCGGCTGCTCGAGCACGACGCCTCGCGGAACACGCACGAGCAGCCCGTGTTGCCAGCTGGCGGCGTTGTGCGCGGTGAACTTGTCGTCGGCGCCGACGAGCGTCCCGAGGAGCTCGTGCTCGGTCAGCGGCTCGAACGTGACGCCGTCGGGCGCCCGTTCGATCTCGATCCCGCTCTCGCCGACGACTGCGACGCCTGCAACGTCGATGTCCAGCATCGACCCGGCCGGGGACTGTCCCCCGCTGTGGCCGTTTCGGCCGAAGGCGTCGGGGTCGAAGCCGGAGAGATCGGTGAAGCGCCAGGCCTCCTGCGCCGTGTCGGGCAGGGGCAGCTCGCGGTAGCGCTCTAGGAGCTCAGCGCGGGGTGCGAGGGGCATAGCGCTTGTGGAGGATGAGAAGGTTTCCGTCGGGGTCTTTGAAGAAGCCCATGCGACAGACGGTCGAGTCGTAGGTCTCGCCGATCATCTCGACGCCCTTGGCCTCGAGCTCGGCACGAGCGGCGTCGACGTCAGGCACGCGAAGCGCAAAACCGGCCTCGTTGGGCCTGAACTCGATTCCGTCCTTCGTCGGATCCCAGAAGGAGAGAGTCACGTTCGGCGCTTCGACCTCACCCTCGGTGCAGTCGCTCTCCGGCAGGCCGAGCACGTCGCGGTAGAAGGCCACCGCCCGATCCGTATCACGCGTGGGGATGGTGATGAAGTCGACCTGCTCGACTTCGATCAACCCACAGAGCCTTCCATCTGAAGCTGGATCAGCCGGTTCATCTCGACCGCGTACTCGAGGGGAAGCTCCTTGGTGATCGGCTCGACGAAGCCGGAAACGATCATCGCGCTCGCCTCGGCCTCGGACAGTCCGCGGGACATCAGGTAGAAGAGCTGCTCCTCGCCGATCTTCGAGACCGTCGCCTCGTGGCCGATGTCGACGTCGTTCTCGTCGATCCGGATGTACGGATAGGTGTCGGAGCGCGAATCCTCGTCGAGGATCAGCGCGTCGCAAACCACCTTCGAGCGCGCTCCGTGTGCGCCGTTCGCGACCTCGAGCAGGCCGCGATAGCCGGCGCGACCGCCGTTCTTCGAGATCGACTTGGAGGTGATCACCGAGGAGGTGTTCGGCGCGACGTGAACAGCCTTGCCGCCCGCGTCCTGGTGCTGGCCCTGGTTCGCAAACGCGATCGAGAGGACCTCGCCGTGGGCGCCCTCGCCCATCAGCCAGATCGCCGGGTACTTCATCGTCAGCTTCGACCCGAGGTTTCCGTCCACCCATTCCATCGTCGCGTTCTCGTAGGCGACCGCGCGCTTGGTGACCAGGTTGTAGACGTTCGTCGACCAGTTCTGGATCGTCGTGTAGCGGCAGCGCCCGCCCGGCTTGACGATGATCTCGACCACCGCGGAGTGCAGGGAGTCGGACGAGTAGATCGGCGCGGTGCAGCCCTCGACGTAGTGCACGTATGCGCCTTCGTCGACGATGATCAGCGTCCGCTCGAACTGGCCCATGTTCTCGGCGTTGATCCGGAAGTAGGCCTGGAGCGGCATCTCGATCGAGACGCCGGGCGGCACGTAGATGAACGACCCGCCCGACCAGACGGCCGAGTTCAGCGCGGCGAACTTGTTGTCGTTCTGCGGGATGATCGTCCCGAAGTACTGCTTGACGATGTCCTCGTGCTCCCGCAGGCCGGAGTCCATGTCGAGGAAGAGCACGCCCTTCGCCTCGAGATCGGCCTGGAGCTTGTGGTAGACGACCTCGCTCTCGTACTGCGCGCCGACGCCGGCGAGGAACTTCCGCTCCGCCTCCGGGATCCCGAGCCGGTCCCAGGTGTTCTTGATATCCGGCGGCAGATCCTCCCAGGACGTCGCCTGCTTCTCGGTCGGGCGGATGTAATAGAAGATGTTGTCGAAGTCGATCCCGCTCATGTCCCCGCCCCAGCGAGGCAGCGGGCGGCGCTCGAAGTAATCGAGCGACTTCAGCCGGAACTTGCGCATCCAGTCGGGCTCGTTCTTGTGCGACGAGATCGCCTCGACGATCTCGCGCGAGAGCCCGCGCCCGGACTTGAAGAAGTAGTCCTCGGTCTCGTGAAAGCCGTACTTGTAGTCGCCGCCGATCTCGGCGACGACCTGGGTCTCTGTCTTCTCACTCATGCGGGCGCTCCTTCCAGATCCGGGATGAACGCCTTGTAGCCCTCGGCCTCGAGCGTCTGGGCGAGCTCCGGCCCGCCCTCCGCGACGATCCTGCCGTCGGCGAACACGTGAACGAAGTTCGGTTTGATGTAGGCGAGCACGCGCGGGAAGTGGGTGATCACGAGGGCGCCCATCTCGGGGCCGACGAGCGCGTTGACGGCGTTGCCGACGACCTTGAGCGCATCGATGTCGAGCCCGGTGTCAGTCTCGTCGAGGACCGCCAGCCGCGGCTTCAGCATCGCGAGCTGCAGCATCTCCATCTTCTTGCGCTCGCCGCCGGAGAAGCCGTCGTTGATGTAGCGCTGCGCCAGCTCGCGGGAGACCTGCACGTCCTCCATACAGGCGAGCAGCTCCTTGCGGAACTCGGGGATCGGGATCGGGTCGTCCTGGCCGGCGCGCGCCTTGCGGATCGAGTTGATCGCGGAGCGCAGGAAGTTCGTCACCGTCACTCCGGGCACCGCGTGCGGGTACTGGAAGGCGAGGAAGAGCCCGCGCTTCGCGCGCTCGTCCGCCTCCATCTCCACGAGGTTCTCCCCGTCGAACAGGATCTCGCCCTCGGTGATCTCGTAGGCGGGGTGGCCCATGAGCGCGTAGGCGAGCGTGGACTTGCCCGAGCCGTTCGGGCCCATGACTGCGTGGACCTGGCCCAGGTCGATCGCGAGGTCGACGCCCTTGACGATCTCGGTGCCGTCCTCGAGCGCGACGTGCAAGTTCTTGATCTCGAGCAATGCCAACTTGGGAAGTCCTTCCTAGCCGGCGGGTCTCAGGGAAATGCGCCCGCCGACGCCTGACGCATTTTAGCTAAGACAGCGCAGTAAACGCGCCGAGGTCCAGGCCGTGCTCTTGCGGGACATCCGAGAGAAGCGTCCGCGGGCGCCCGGGTCGCCCGGCAACGTGCGAAACAGGTTGTCCGGAGCGCCCACCGGCTTGGGCTCGCTCGTGTGCTGGCTCTTCCAGCCCATCCGAAGCAGCATCCAGTCGACCGTGCGCGGCGAGAGCTTCTGTGCCCAGAGCAGCTTCTGGGCGCCCCAGCCGATCGGCAGCTCGCGCGCGGGTCGCTCGCAGCAGCGCAGCACGGCCGCGGCGAACGGCTCCGGCTCGTAGATCGGCGGCACGGGCTGCGGCTGGTAGCCCATCTTCTGGGCGGTCTCGATCGAACTGCGGAGTGTCGATCGCGCCCGGCAGGACGAGCGAGACCGCGACTCCCGTCTCGTGCTTGTCGAGCTCCACGCGAGCCGACTCGAGGAACGTTCGCGCCGCCGCCTTCGACGCACAGTAGGCCGCCTGCAGCGGTATGCCACGGAAGGCGAGCGCGGAGCTGACGTGCAGGAACGTCCCACGCGATTCCCGCAGATGCGGCAGCGAGGCCCAGAAGCATTTCGCAACCCCGAAGAAGTTCACGTCGATCACTCGGCGCAGCTCCTGCGGCTCGAGCTCCGCGACCTCGGAGTAGACCGTGACCATCGCGTTCGCGACGAACGTGTCGATCCGGCCGAATTGGCCAACCGCGCCGGCAACGAGCGCCTGAACTCCATCCTGGTCGGTGACATCGGTCGCGATCGCCAGCGCCTCCGACCCAGCGTCCTCGATCTCCCCGACACCGTTGGCGAGCGCGTCCTCGTTGCGAGCGGCGAGCACGACCTTCGCTCCGCGTGCACCCGCCGCACGGGCAATCGCCCGGCCGAGCCCACTGGAGGCGCCCGTGACGACGATGACCTGCTCGTGCAGAGGCTTCTTTCGCATCGGAACGCGTCTTGTCTTCAGCCCCGAGCACGAGAAAACGCGCTACCCTACGCCGGCAATGCCCGGTTGGATCGGCCCATGGGAGATCGCGATCTTGCTCGTGATCGTCCTGCTCGTCTTCGGCCCGAAGCGGCTTCCCGAGATGGGCCGCTCGCTTGGCCGGGGAATGCGCGAGTTCAAGAACTCGATCACGGGCAAGGACGAGGCAGACTCGCTCGAGTCTGGGCCGGCGGAGCTGCCGGCGACGACCGAAGAAAAGGTCACTGCCTCGTCCACGAAGTCCGACTCGTAGAAGGATGAGACTGCTCCCGCGGCGCCTGCGCCACGGCGAGGAGGCGACGCTCGTCGAACATCTTGGCGAGTTGCGCGCGCGGCTCGTCATCTCGCTGGTCGCGGTCGCGGTCGCGTTCGGTGTGGTCTACGCATTCCACGGGCAGCTCCTCGACTGGCTCAACCGTCCGCTCCCCGAGCACCTGCGGAAACCGGCTACGTTCGGCGTCGCCGAGCCCTTCATCACCTCGTTCATGGTCAGCTTCTGGGCGAGCCTGCTGATCGCGCTGCCCATCTGGCTCTGGCAGCTCTGGAGCTTCCTGGCGCCCGCGATGCAGGAACATTCGCAGCGCGTGATCGGCGTCTTCACGGCTTTCGCCACGCTGCTGCTCGTCGGCGGGATCGCGTTCGGCTACTTCGTCGCGTTGCCGGCAGCCGTCCACTTCCTCACCGACTACGACTCGAGCCACTACAACATCCTGATTCGGGCGCGTGACTACTACTCGTTCGTGGTCACCGTGCTGTTCGCGGTCGGCGTCGTCTTCGAGCTGCCGATCTTCATTCTCGGCCTCGTCCGGATCAGGGTGCTGACGACGGCCAAGCTGCGGCGCAACCGCCGGATCGGATACGTGATCGTCGCCGCGGTCGCCGTCGCGCTTCCCGGAGTCGATCCCGTGACCACCCTGATGGAGATGGCACCGCTGATGGTGCTGTTCGAGGCCTCGATCTGGCTCTCGGTCCTCTTCGAGCGGCGCTGGCAGCGGCGGGAGGCCGCAAGCGAGGCAGCCTTCCAGGCCGGAGAGTTCTAGGCCGGGTCGCGGCACCTCAGGATGGAACAGTCGTACCCGTTCGTGCTGCGCGGTCGCGAGGGCTCCGTCACCGTCAGATACGAGCCCAACCAGGATCCAGAGCGCTGGGGCTACGGCATCCTCGGGCTCCCATGGCCGACCCGGCTTGCGCTCGGGCTACCCGTCCTCGAGGCGAGAGTCTGCTATGCGAGCGAGGGCTATTCGTCGACGATGGGCTGGATCCAAGTAGTGCGGATTCGCGTCGCAGAGCAAAGCGAATCACTGGTCTCCGCCAGTGAGAAGGCGCCTCCCGGCGACCACGCATGGGTGGACGTTCCGCCCAACTTCCAGGGGCTGGGCATCCCATTCCTGTCGTTCGGCCCCTGCCCCGTGCTGTTCGACGCACCCGCGTCGACCGAGAGCGACGTCCACTTCGTCGCTGATGCCTTCCTCACCGCCAGCCCGGACGGACTGATGAGTCGGCGGTCCCAGCCCTGCTTCGGAGCCAGATGGGGCTATTCGACCCGGAAGGACAGCGACCCCGAGATTCTCCAGCCAACCCTTCTCGACGTCGCCCACTGGCGCGAGGCCATCCCGATCCTGGCGGAGCAGTTCCCCGAGTGGACATTCGACCGCGAGTGGCTCGAGTAGCAAGCCCGTACCCGAAGATCGAGCTGCACGTCCATCTGGAGGCGACGATCCAGCCCGAGACGCTGCTCGCGATCGCGAAGCGCAACGGCGAGACGCTGCCGGCCGACACCGTCGAAGGGCTGCGTGAGCTTTACCGCTTCCGCGACTTCGACCACTTCATCGAGGTGTGGATCCTGACCACGAACTGCTTGCGCCACGAAGCCGACTTCCGGCAGGTCGTCGTCGACTACGCAGCGGAGGCGAAGCGCCACGGCGCGGTGTACCTCGAGGCGATCTTCTCCCCGATCGAGCGCACGTGGCGGGGTGTCTCCTGGGACGAGATCTTCGCCGGCTACTGCGACGGCGCCCAGGAAGCGGCCGAGCTCCACGGCGTCGAGGTTCGCCTGACGCCGGACATCACCCGCAGCGCCTCCCTCGAGGACGCGCGCACCCTCGCTCACCACGCTGCGCGGTACCGCGACCGAGGCGTCGTGGCCGTCGGCCTCGGCGGTGAGGAGGCCCGCTACCCGCCGGAGCCGTTCGCACCCGCCTTCCGGGCGGCACGAGAGCATGGGCTCGGCTCCGTCCCGCATGCAGGTGAGGTGGTCGGTCCGGTCTCGATCCGAGGCGTGCTCGACGCACTGGAGCCGGACCGGATCCGACACGGCATCCGCGCGGTCGACGACCCCGGGCTCGTCCGGGAGCTTGCCGGCCGGGGCCTCGTGCTCGACGTGACGCCGATCTCGAACGTGCGCACGGGGGCGGTCGCCTCGCTCGAGGATCACCCGCTGCCGCAGCTGGTCGAAGCGGGCGTCAGGTGCTCGGTCTCGACCGACGACCCGGTCATGTTCGACACCGACCTGACGCGCGAATACGAAGCGGTCGAAGGCGCTCGGACTCGACCCACGCGTTCTCTACGAGACCGCCGTAGGCGGAGCCCTCTGCGACGAGGAGACCCGCCACCGCCTCGAGACGATCGGGGCGGCGTTCGCGTGGGACTCGATCGCCGTCGAAGGCCGCTAGGCTTCTCAGCGACATGGCACGTGCCGCAGCCAAGCGCCGCCCGCCCGTCCGCCACGACCACGACCGCCGGCGCCACAAGGACAGCGGCGGCCAGCGGTTCGAGGACACCCTCTTCTTCAACCGGCTGAGGAAGCGGGCGAAGTGGGTGTTCATCTTCCTGGCGGTGGTCTTTGCCGGCGGATTCGTGCTCTTCGGCGTCGGCTCCTCGAACGTGAGCGGTCTGAGCGACATCTTCAGCGGGATCCGCGGCGGCGGCTCGGGCCCCTCGGTGAAGAAGGAACTGAAGAAGACGCAGGAGCACCCGACGAGCGCGCAGGCGTGGCACGACCTCGCGACCGCGTACGACACCGACGGCGACTTCGAAGGCGGGATCAGGGCATGGAGCACCTACGTGCAGCTGCGCCCGAAGGATCTCGACGGGTTGACACGGCTCGCCACCGACTATGCGCAGCGGTTCGACAGTCAGAGCACGGCCGCGTCCCTGGCCGCCTCCGAGGGGCAAACGGCACAGAACACCGACTTCGGGCCGCCGGCGAGCTCGCCGCTCGGTCGAGCGCTCGGATCCGTGTCAGACCCGATCGCGTCCGCGATCGGCGGACAAGCGAATCAGCGCTACAACGAAGCCCTGCAGCAGCTCCAGGCGACGGCGAGCGGCCTCGTCGACGTCTACCAGCGGATCGCGAAGCTCCAGCCGAAGGAGCCGCCCGCCCAGCTGCAGCTCGCCCAGGCCGCCCAGCAAGCCGGCAACGCGTCTGTAGCGATCTCCGCCTACCAGCGATTCATCAAGCTGGCCCCGTACGACAACGCCGTCCCGTTCGCCAAGCAGCAGATCAAGACGCTCAAGTCCCAGCTTGCTGCTACGCAGGGTTAGACTCCGCCCGCGCGGACATAAAATCGGTACAGGAAGCGGGAGGAGCGTTGAACTTCGACATCACGACAGAGCAGCTCGACGGTGGTGGGTACGTGATCTCTCTGGCAGGAGAGGTCGACCTCTACACCGCCCCCGAGTTCAAAGCGCAGCTCCTCGATGTGATCGGCAAGGGCGCCACGCACGTCATCGTCGACTTCACGGACACGACGTTCATCGATTCGACGACGTTGGGCGTTCTGGTCGGCGGAGTGAAGCGGCTGCGCTCGAACGACGGTGAGTTGTCGCTCGTGTGCAGCGATCGCAATATCACGAAGATCTTCGAGATCACCGGGCTCGACCGCGTCTTCACCATCTACCCAACGCGCGCGGAGGCGGTCGAGCAGGTTGCCGCCACGAGCGGGCCTGCCGCATAGGTGCCTCACTCCCGAGGCCTCGTTAGGGGTGTTGCGCTCGCGGCGACACTCGCCGCCGGGGCGCTGCTCTCGGCCGGCTGCGGCACGGGCGGTCTCGCCAGCGAGAAGGCCGACTCGGCGCATGGAAAGGAGCTGTTCGTCCAGAAGTGCGGGAGTTGTCACACGCTCGCCGCTGCCGGAACCCAGGGGAAGATCGGGCCGAACCTCGACGACGCATTCGCCGGAGCCCGCCGCGAGAAGTTCAAGGAGTCGACGATCCGGAACATCGTCCACGGGCAGATCCTGTTCCCGGTGACGAACCCGTCCGGCGTGACGAAGGGGCCGGACGGGAAGGAGCAGCCCGTCCAGGGCATGCCGGCGAAGCTCGTCACCGGCGACGACGCCCAGGACGTCGCCGCCTATGTTGCCTCGGTGGCCGGCACCTCGACGAGCGGCGGCGCCGGCCAGCAGACGACCACCCAGGCGACCACGGCAGCGCCGGGGACGACGGCACCGGCGACGACGACGTCCGGAGGCGGAAGTGACCTCGTCGCCCAAGGCAAGGGCGTCTTCCAGCGGGCCGGATGCGTGAGCTGTCACACGCTCGGCGACGCCGGTGCGAGCGGAACCGTCGGGCCGAACCTGGACCAGAAGAAGCCGCCGAAGTCGCTCGTCGTCGACCGCGTCACGAACGGCAAGGGCGTGATGCCCTCGTTCAAGGGCCAGCTGACCTCGGCCGAGATCGACGCCGTCGCGACGTACGTCTCGACGGTCGCCGGCAAGTACGCCGCGGCCTCCCCGTGTCCGTTCGGGTGACGAGGCCGGCCGGCGGTCGTCTACGCTGGGCAAATGGGTCTACGTACGCGCCGGTTTGCGAACGAGCGTCTGGTCGTCCTGTTCGCCCTCGGCGCGGCATCCGGTCTCTGCCTTGCGCTGGAGCTCGCGCGGGAGCGCCACTACGGCAGCACCGACTACCGCTTCCTGTTCTGGAACCTGATCCTGGCGTGGATCCCGCTCGTCGTTGCCCTGGTGATCTACGACAGGTACCGGCGCGGGACGCCTGTCGCCCGGCTGGCTCCCGCCCTCGTGCTCTGGCTCCTGTTCCTGCCGAACGCGCCGTACATCGTCACGGACTTCGTGCACCTGTCCGACGCGACGGCGGCCCCGCTCTGGTTCCAGGGGATCGAGCTCTCCGCCTACGCGTGGACCGGCATGCTGCTCGGCTTCGTCTCGCTCTACCTCGTCCACGCGGTCGTGCGGCACCGCTTCGGCGCCTCGGCCGGGTGGGCAGGGGCGTTCGGGGTGTTGATGCTGGTCAGCGCCGGCGTCTACCTCGGCCGTGTCAAGCGATGGAACAGCTGGGACCTGCTCACGCGGCCGGGCTCCAGGCTCGCGGAGCTACATGCGCACCTCGACGATCCCCTCTCGCTCGGTCGCGCCTTCGGCGCAACCGTCGCGATGACGGCGCTGCTCCTGCTGGCGTACCTCGTCTTCTACGGCTTGGTGGGAACGCGGCTCGATCTTCAGCGCCAGCGCCCCTAGAGGCTCTCAGGCGGTTGCCTGCGCTTCGGCCTCGAGATCGACGACCACGTGCGTGATCGGTACTGCGAAGCGCTCGCGCGCGCCTGACACGACGCCGCGCTCGAGCCAGTTCGACCGTCCCTCGGGATGGGTGGAGATGATGATCACGTCCGCCCCGAACGTGCGCAGGGAATCCTCGATCGCCTGCAGCGGATCGGGGTCGCCGATCTCGCCCCGCGCGCTGAACCCCGCTCTGTTCAGCTCGCCGAGACTGCGATCGAGTCGCTCCTGCGCGACCGCCCGAGCCCCGTCCTCGTCGGACGTCCAGTGCTTCAGGGGCGTGTTCAGCGCGGGACAGACGACCAGCACCTTCGAGTCATGGGCCTCGGCGGCTCGCGCGATCTCCGCATGCAGCGCGGCGCCGACGACCGTCTCGTTTGCGACCACGAGGATGCGCCGCTCGTCCTCCCCACCCCGGTGAGGTGGTGCAGCAGCGGGAGGCCTGATCCGCGCCTCGCGGTGGAAGAACCAGCCGAGCACGGCAAACGAGAGCACGACGAACACTCCAAGGCCCCACCACCGGCCGCCGACGGCGGTCGCGATCACGATCACGGCGAAGTAGACGACCGTGCCGAGCACGAACCGGTAGGCCTCGGCCTCGCTGCGAAACGGATTCCTCATCGGCGCCTTTCTCCTTCCCCCGGGCGCAGCGTCGTACTCAGATCAGGTAGACGGTGGTGTAGACGACGATCCACATTACGTCGACGAAGTGCCAGTAGATCCCCGGAATCTCGACCCCGTGGTGATGCTCCGCGGAGTAGTGGCCACGAAACGCGCGAATGGTCGCGAACAACAGCAGGGTCAGCCCGACGAACACGTGCGCGCCGTGCAGGCCGGTGAGCCCGAAGAAGATCGTCGTGAACGAGTTGTCCCGCGGGGCGAACCCGATCCGCGCGTACTCCGCGATCTGGGTCGCGAGGAAGGTGAACCCCATCAGGAACGTGAGCACGAGCCCGGCTTGCAGACCGGCGCGGTTGCCGCGCTTGATCGAGGTCAGCGCCCAGTGCATCGTGAAGCTCGAGGTCAGCAGGATCGCGGAGTTGATGCCGGCGACGAATACCGGGAGGTGAAATCCGGTCGGCGGCCAGTGTGGCGCATTGTTGACGACGCGGACGAAGAAGTACGCCGTGAAGAACGAGCCGAAGAGCATGATCTCCGACGCGATGAAGAGGAACATCCCGAGCACCCGGGCATCGACCCGCGAGCTGATGTTCGCGGCGGGGGGACCGTGGTGCCCCTCTGCCTCGGCGTGAACGGTCATGTCGCCTCGGCTCCCACGAGCTCCGGCTCGACCTCGACGTGCTCGACGGGCAGCTTCGTCGCGTCGCGGAGACGTGTGACGACGTCCTTGCGCAGCCAGCTCGACTTCGTCTTCCCGGGGAACGTCGAGACGATGATCTCGTCCACGCGCTCGTCCTGCACGGCGTGCATGGCCGCGGTGTAGGGGTCGGGGTGCGCGATCTGACCATGGGCGTCGATGCCGGCGCCTCGGAGTGCCGCGAGCGCACGGCGTAGCCGACGCTCCGCATCCGGATGCGGGAAGGTCTCGGGCGCGCTCTGCGGGCAGACGAGCATGAAGCTTGCAGGTGACCGAGCCGCCCGCGAACGAATCCGGTCGAGCAGGACGTCGCCGAGAACGGTCTCGTTCGCGATCACCAGCACGTTCGCCTCGCCGCCTTCGCGATCGAGGTCGACGACGACGTGCTCGACGGGCAAGCCGCCCGCCACCTTCTCGATTCGCTCGATCACGTGCCGGCGGAGCCAGCCGGACTTCTGCTCAGGGTGTGTGGAGACCACGATCTCGTCGACGGGCGGTTCGAGCTGCTCGAGCGCGTCCCGGACCGCGTCCGCGGGATCCGCGTCGACCACGTAACCGTCGGCCGCGATCCCGCTCTCGAGCAGGAGCGCCAATGTCTTGTCGAGGCGCCGCCGCGCAGCCGCTCGGCGCGTGTCCTGGTAGACGACGTAGCCCTCGCGGGGAGCGTTCACCGGGCAGACCAGCGACACTCGGAGCTCGCCGGCTGCGGCGCGACGAGTCAGCGCCTCCGTCAGCGCACGACCGGCAACCGTCTCGTTCGCCACAGCGAGGACGTGAGTCATCTGTGCACCTCTTCGAGGTGCTCGACGCGGTCGCCGTTGAGGACCGCGTGCCTCGCGCCCGCGACGCCGTACTCGTACGGGCTACCGACCACCTGCGGAATCTCGTCGAAGTTGAAGAACGGCGGCGGCGACGAGACCTGCCATTCCAGCGTCATCGATCGCCACGGGTTCGCCTCCGCCGGACGGCCACGCACCCAGCTCGTGATCATGTTGTAGAGGAACACGATCGTGGAGGCTCCGAGGGCGAACGACGCGAGCGAGATGATCATGTTCAGGTCGCCGAAGCGCGGCGCATAGTCGGAGACCCGGCGAGGCATCCCCTGGAGGCCGAGCCAGTGCATCGGGAAGAAGGTGACGTTGAAGCCGACGAACGTGAGCCAGAAGTGCAGCTTCCCGAGCCGCTCGTTGTACATCCGGCCGGTCATCTTGGGGAACCAGTAGTAGATCCCGGCGAAGATCGTGAACAGCGAGCCGCCGAAGAGGACGTAGTGGATGTGGGCGACGACGAAGTACGTGTCGGACACGTGGATGTCGATCGGGACGGCTGCGAGGTAGATCCCCGAGAGGCCTCCGATCACGAACATCGAGACGAAGCCGAGCGCGAACAGCATCGGCGTCGTGAAGTGGATTCTCCCCTCCCAGATCGTCGCCAACCAGGAGAAGATCTTGATCCCGGTCGGGACGGCGATCACCATCGAGGTGACCATCATCGGGATGCGCAGCCAGGGCGCAACGCCGGCGACGAACATGTGGTGCGCCCAGACGGAGAAGCCGAGGACGAGGATCGCCATCAGCGAGAGGGCCATCAGCCGGTAACCGAAGATCGGCTTCCTGGCCATCACGGCGATCACCTCCGAGACGATGCCGAAGCCTGGCAGCATCATGATGTAGACCGCCGGGTGGGAGTAGAACCAGAAGATGTGCTGGTAGCCGAGCACGTACCCGCCGCCTGCCGCGTCGAAGAAGTTCGTGTGCATCACGCGGTCGAACATGACGAAGAACTGCGAGCCGGCGATGAACGGCGTTGCGATCACGACCAGCAGCGAGGTGGTGAAGTTCGCCCAGACGAGCAGCGGCATGCGCCAGAAGGTCATCCCGGGCGCCCGCATCGTGATGATCGTGACCAGGAAGTTGAGCGCGGTCATGATCGACGACGCTCCGGCCCACTGGACGCCCATGTTGAAGAAGACCTGGCCTAAGGGCTGATCGGTCGCGAGCGGCGCGTAGCTCGTCCAGCCGGTCGCGAAGGCGCCTCCGGGCGCGACGAAGCTCAGCAGCATCATCGTCCCGGCGATCGGGAGGAGCCAGAACGAGAGCGCGTTCAGGCGGGGGAACGCCATGTCCGGCGCGCCGATCATCAGCGGAATCACGTAGTTGCCGAGCCCGGCGAACGCCGGGATCACGAAGAGGAAGATCATCAGCGCCGCGTGGACCGAGACCAGGCCGTTGAAGGTCTGGTTGTCCACGAACTGCATTCCCGGATGCGCGAGCTCGGCCCTGAACGCCATCGCCATCAAGCCGCCGGCGATGAAGAAGAAGATCGTCGTCACGACGTACTGGATCCCGATCACCTTGTGGTCGGTGTTCGGCCGGAAGTAGTCCGTCCACGTGCGCCCGCCGTGCGTCGAGTGATCCTCGGGCTGTGTCGGCGAGCCGATCGCGTAACGCACCCAGTAGTCGAACGACCCGAGGCCCGCGAGGAAGCCCAGCGGGGCCGCCGTCAACGTCGAGACGACGGTGATCACCGACCACTTGAAGAGCGGATCCCAGCCGCCCCACCAGCGAAACACGAGGACGATGCCGAGGCCGAGCCCCCAGAAGAGACACATCATCCAGATCGCACGGATCCACCCCGCGCGAAGGAAGATGCTGCGCCCGGCTTGCGGAGCGCCGACGGGTGGGTGATGCGCGACGGTCGCGGTGCTCACGTGCCTCCTCCGCTCGAGGTGACGAGGTACTGGACGAGCGAGTCCAGCTGGTCCTTCGGCAAGGTCGAGAACGGCGGCATCACGTTCTTCGGGAAGCCGGGCTGGACGTACGCATTCGGATCGACGATCGACTCTCTGACGAAGTCCTCGAGCGGCTTGCCGGCCTGCTTCGCGTACGCCGGGAGCTTATCGAGATCGGGGCCTACCTTCGCCGTGGCGCCGGCCGCCTTCAGCGTGTGACAGCTGGCGCAGCCGTTGCTCGCAAAGACCGCCTTCCCTGCCTGCCCCGGAGGGCCGCTGACCGCGTTCTTCTGCTGCTTCATCCACGCGTCGAACGCAGCGGGCTCCATCACGATCGCGGTCGTCCGCATCAGCGCGTGCCCGAGGCCGCAGAGCTCGGTGCAGATCACGGGGTACGTCCCGAGCTTCGTCGGCGTGATCACGAGCTTCGTGTCCTGACCCGGCACGGCGTCCTGCTTCTGGCCGAACTCCGGCACCCAGAAGGAGTGGATCACGTCGAGAGCCGTCAGGTGCAGCTCGGCCGAACGGCCGAGCGGCAGCCGCAGCTGTCCGGAGGTCAGCTTCCCCTGCTGGGGGTATGTGAACGACCAGGCAAACTGGCGCGCGATCACGTCGACGCTCAGCCGGCCGGCGTCGGCACGATCGTTCTGGACGAGGACGACGCCGCTGATCACGGAGATCGCGGTGACGAGGATCGCCGGGATCGCCGTCCAGACGATCTCGATCCCCGTATGACCGTGGATCGGAGGGCCGTCCGAGTCGTCGTCCGGCCGCACCCGGAACTTGACCACCGAGTAGACGATCACGGCGCCGACCAGCGCGAAGATCGCGATCGCGATCGCCGTCGTGAACCAGAAGACGAGGTCGATCCCGTCGCGCTCCTCCGAGGCGTTGGGGGGCAGCCAGGGCACGAACAGGGCGACGACGGTCGCCGCCGCGCCGAACACGACCCCGAGGCCGACGAGTTGAACGATCGAACCCCTGCGCACGGAGAACCGAGACTAGTGAATTCCGACTATGCGCGCGGCCGTAACCGGATCCTGCCCTTTCCCGTTTGCAAGCTAGAAAGGGGGACCAATGGGACTCGGAGTAAGCCTGATCCTGATCGCAGCCGGAGCGGTGCTCGCCTGGGCGGTCGACGTCAACACGTCAGGCGTCGACCTGAACACGATCGGCGTGATCCTGCTCGTCGTCGGGATCGTCGGCGCGGTGCTGTCGATGATCTTCTGGTCGACGTGGGCCGGCCCAGGGTACTTCTCGCGGCGTCGCACGACATACGTCGACGAGGGACCGCCTCCCTACTAGAAACGAGCGGAGCGCGGGGGGAGCCAGACGGCTCCCCCCGCTCCGTGCATCCGAAGCTATGCGGACTTGATGAGCGACAGCGGTGGACGGATCACCTTGTAGTCGGTGCTCTTGCCACCCTTGATCATGTAGACGGAGACCGGGCCGCCCTTCACGTCTCCGTTCGCGTCGAACGTGATGTTGCCCAGGATGCTGCCCTTGAGGTTGATCTTGTACAGCTGCGACACCACGCCGGATCGGGTGCCGTTCGACTTCGAGATCGCGGTCAACAAGGCAACGGTCGCCTGAGCCGAGTAGACCGAGTACGGATCGGGCGCCTTGCCCTTGTTCGCCTTCGCGAACGCATTCAGGAACGCCTTCCCCTGACCCTTCAGCTGCGAGTTCGGCACGCCGGCGACGCTGACCGTGGCGTTCTCGGCAGCCGCGCCCGCGCCCGTGACCACGGCCGAGATCGGCGTGAAGCCGTCGGGGAGGATGATGCGGACGGACTTGCCGAGGACCGAGCGCAGGTCCTTGATCAGCTTCCCTCCGTTCTCGCAGATCAAGCCTCCGACGAAGACACCGGTCGCGCCCTTGTCCTTGATCTTCGAGGCGAGCGCCTCGTAGCTCGAGGCCTTCGGGTCGAACGCCTCGAAGCCCGAGACCTTGAGCCCGAGCTTCTTCGCGGCGTTCTGCACGTTGATCGCGACTCCGAGGCCGTAGGCCTCCTTGTCGTTGAGGATGTACAGGCTCTTGATGTGGAACTGCTGCGCGAGCAGCGCATCGGCCGCGCCCTGGTAGCGATCGTCGGCTACCACGCGGGCGTAGTTCCGCTTGCCGGTCGGGTAGTACTTGTTCGGCTCGCCTGCTGCCGTCCCCGGACCCTTGGCGGTGAGGCCGGTGTAGGTGTTGGCGGGGCTGATCATCGGGACCGCGCCGCCCGCGGCGCGGTTCAGGATCGGGATGATGATCGCTGCGCACCCGGAGTTGAACGTGCCGACCACGCCGATCACGTCGCGGTCACGGGCATATGCGTTCGCATTCGTCGAGCACTTGGCCGAGTCCCACTTCCCGGCCTGCGCGGTTGCGTCGTCACACGACTGGTAACCGATCGTGTACGCCCCTGCCTTCCAGCCCGCTCCGTTGAGGATGAACTGGATCGCCTTTCCCATCTCGATCGTCTGCGTGCGACCCGAGCCCTGAAGCGGGAGATCGGATGCGATGAGGTACTTCGGGCTGCCCGAGCCCTTGTAGACGATCGGTGAGCACGACGAGGCGGGAAGCGGCGACGCCTGCTTCTTGCTCGTACCGCCGGAGCCGACGGTGGCGAGCACGAGCGTTCCCGTCATCGCGACGAGGAACGCCACGAGAAGACGTTTCGTCACACCAACCTCCTCTTTTTTCTGGTCGCTTAGCTAAGCGCTTGCCGGAGCAGTATCTGCAGGGTGCGGCCATTTTTTCAAGTGACCCTCGTCTTTCGAGCGACGGCGCACATGGATCGGTTTTGCGCACCGGCCCCTTACAAGAGGTCACTAGGATCACCGGACCGACTCATCCGAGGGATGCCCAGCCCACCCCGTCCGTGTCGAAGGAGGTCTTGCACCATGACCCGACTCCGCCGTATCAAGCCGTCACCGGCGCTGGTCGTCGCGTCGCTCGCCTTGCTGGTCGCGTTGGGCGGAACGAGCGTCGCGGCGGTGGCAGTCGCCATTCCGAGAGGCAGCGTCGGCACGATCCAGCTGAAGGACAACGCGGTCATCTCGTCCAAGGTCAAGAACGGAACCCTGCTCCGAACCGACTTCAGGTCCGGACAGATCCCGAAGGGCGCCACCGGCGCCCGGGGCGCGCAGGGTCCTGCCGGCCCCGCAGGCCCAGCCGGCCCCGCAGGCCCAGCCGGAGCCGCAGGCGTCGCCTCGCCGGGCTACGTCGCCGAGGTCGTGACGCAGACGGGCACAGGCACGGTCGAAACGACCGACACGTCGTATACGAATCTCCCCGACGGCTCCGTGAACGTGAACGTGCCCACTGGCGAGACGGCCAGGCTCGTCGCCTTCTTCTCGGCCGAGACCTCGTGCTACGGCGGCACGACTCTCAGGCATTGCCTGCTGAGGATCACCGTCGACGGCAACGAGCTCAGCCCTGCCGCCGGCAACGATGCCAACTTCGACAACAACGATCTCGGCTCCAAGAACAGCTCCGCCGTCTTCAATGCGAAGACGTCCGGTGACCTGTTTCAGCACTCGATCGTGCGCACGAGCGGAAACCTCTCCGCCGGCTCGCACACCGTCCGGGTGCAGTACTCGAGCGAGAACTCGAGCACCGCGTTCCGGGTCGACGACTGGGCGCTCGTCGTCCAGCGCATCAAGGTCAGCTAACGCTGCTCGCGCCGGGGGAGCTCCACTCCCCCCGGCGCTACCTGGCGTAACGCGCCACGATCTCGAGATGACCGCGGCGTCCTGACAGGTCGATGGTGCCCGAGGCGCGATCGACGCGGCGATACGCATTGCCGTTCAACTGCACGGCGGTCAGGTGTCGGCCGCCGGGCAAGCGAAGCCTGAGTCGAAGCGTCCGCAGAGTCGACGTTTCCGGCACGTCGAGAGACGCGTCGACCTCGCGTTCGCCGGCGGTGAGCTGGTACGAAAGCGGGCCGAAGCTCGTGGGAGCATCGGTCACGGCGATCTGCGCCCCAGGTCGCAGCCACGTGCGCGGGGTCGAGAACGCGAGTTCGAGGCCGTTCGGGACCCCCTGCGGGCGCTCCGTCTCGTGGACGAGCGCAAGCCGCAGCGTCTCGAGGAACGTCGAGTTGCTGCCGGCGTTCGGCGGGAGCAGCATCTTCCGGTAGTACTCGCCGCGGATGGGCGCGATCGTCGCCCCCTCTCCCGAGACGTAGGTTCCGGCCGTCATCCCCGCTGCCAGCTGGCCGTACAGGCTGAGGACGAGCTGGTCGGGGCGATCGTTGTCGGCGAGGAAACGGGCGACGTTCAGACCGTACACCTGGTCGGTGCCCGAGACGGGGAGCCGCGACTTCCCGTAGAGCGAGTACGCCCCTGCCCGGACGAGGCCGAGAATGCGGGAGCCATGGCCGAGGAGGTACGACAGGACGCCTTCGGCCGGCCTGCCGCGCGGCTCGAACAGGCCCGAGGCAAGCGCATACGGCATGACCAGGTTCCAGTAGCTCCCCGGTCGCGACGCGGTCAGGACTCGGTAGGGCTTCTCGCCGTCGACGAGGCGGACGGGAACGAAGAGCGATCCGTCGGAGAGCCGGGCCGCCTTCTTGCGCCACGCACGGTTCAGGCCCACGCCCAGCTTCGCGGCGATCCGCCGCGCGCGCTGCGCCAGCTCGGTACGCCCGGTCCGGATCCAGGCGGTCGCCATCTCTCGCAGGCCGCTCCACACGACCGCCTGGGAGTGGAGCCCGAAGACACGCACACCGATGTCGGCCGAGTACCGCTCCCTCGGGAGCAGCCGGTGTCCGTTCGCTGCCAGACTGTTGCCAAGACGAGCGACGTACGAGGCAAGCTCGGGCGTGCGGCGGTCGAGGTAGCCCCGGTCGTGGAAGAGCATGAAGTAGCGGGCGGAGGCGAGCAGCCGCTCGCCCATGTTCCAGTTCGCGCTCTTGCTCAGCTTGCGCCAGAACGAGGTGCGAAGGATCGCCTCGTCGACGTGGGCGAACCCGTATTCGCCCATCACCTGCGCGACCTCCATCATCTCGGCCGTCGAGAGCTCCTCGTACGTGTTCCCCACGCTGTAGCGCCAGGCGAGCGTCGCGTTCTGGATCAGGAGGCTGCGCTCGGCGTCGTTCACCCGCCGTTCCGGGACTTGGAACGTCGCGGTCCGGCCGAGCTGGTCGGTCCAGAAGTCGATCACCTTCTGCCGCGCGGCGATGTAGCTCGTCTCGTCGAGCGTGAACGGCTTGCTCGGGCGCGGCTCGACGAACCAGCCGAGGTAGAAGGTCGCGGTTCCGCCCGCCGGGACCGCGTATGCGATCGACGTCCCGTCGTACTCCGCGCCTTGCCCCAGGTAGACGAAAGCGTTCGGGCCGCGGACGAGCGAGGTTCCGTCCGGCGAGAGTCGGAGATGGCGGGCCGACGGCCGGAAGCGGATGCGCACCTCGTGCTCGGATCGGCTCGCGTCGGCGGTCACCCGCAGGAAGCTGACGAGCCCGTGGTGCTGCGGAATCCGGCCGGCGAACGACTCCTGGCGGTAACGGACCCCGGCCGCGTCGACGTAGCGCGTCTCGAGGATCGGCAGGTAGCCGTCGAACAGCTGCGGCGTCGCGAGGCGGCTCAGGCACGCGCCGAACCGCTCGTGGCCGACCGTGAGCGTGAGCTTGGGGCCGTCCGCCCGGTCGGCGATCAGCTCGCTTCCGTCGGCGACGTGGAGCGCGACCGTTCGGGCGCCGAAGCCACCGGCCGGCCAGCCGAATGGGATGTAGTAGACGCCGGAATCCGTCAGGCGCCGCGGCTTCCCTCGTGCGGGGGCAGCCGCGAGCAGCAACGGCTTGAGGTAGCGGGCCGCCTTCTCGTAGCTCGGCCCGCCCGGGGAGCGGAGGAGCTCGTTCCCCCAGACGTCGCGATCGGCCTTGAGCGCTCGCCGAACGGAGCCGGCGTAGGCCGACGTGATCTCGGGCCTCGCGCACGGCCTGGATCTCGCAGCAGCCGGCGACCCGGTCCATGCGGCAGCCGAGAGGACGGCCGTCGCGAAGAGCGTGGCCGCCGCGACGACCGGCAGGGTGGGGAAGCCCCGCTGCACCGTGCGGACCCTAAGCCGATCCGGGCAGCGATACCACCCGTCTCGCCCTCCTGACGGGTCCGAGACTAGAACCACCGCTGTCGCCTGAAGTAGGCGAGCAGCAAGAACAGCGCGATCACCTCGAGGCCGACCCCGTAGCCGAGGAACGTTTCCCAGCCCGCGATATGGCGAACCTCGAAGCCGAAGTTCTGGCCGAAGAAGCCGGTCAGCCAGCTGAGCGGCAGGAAGATCGTCGCAATGATCGTCAGCTGCTTCATGACCGCGTTCAGACGGTTCGAGACCGTGGAGAGGTAGACGTCCATCGAGCTCGTCAGCAGATCGCGGTAGGTGTCGATCAGATCGCTGATCCGGATCAGGTGGTCGTAGACGTCGCGGAAGTACCGTTCGTCCTCCTCGGCCATTCCGGGTAGGTCGGCGACGCCGCCCATCAGGCCGGCGAAAAGGTCGCGCTGTGGAGTGATCGCCTTGCGCAACCCCACGAACAGCCGCTTCATCCTGAAGATCTCCTGGAGCTGCGCGTCGCTGGCCCGAAGGAAGATCTCGTTCTCGAGCTCGTCGATCCGATCGTCGAAGTCGGCAAGGATCGGGAAGAAGCTGTCGACGAGCTCATCGACGATCCGGTAGAGGAGAAGCGACGGGCGCTCGATCGGCTTCGCCCGCTTCGCGTAGCGCTCTCGAAGCTCTCGAAATGCCGGGCAGTCGTCGCGATGGACGGTGACGAGGAAGCGATCGGAGTAGAAGCAGTGCACCTCGACCAGGCGGTCCTCGTCGGGTGCGGCGCCGTAGACGACCATGAAGACGTAGTCGTCGTACTCGTCCAGCTTGGCCCGCTGATCGAAGTGCTCGGAATCCTCGACCGCGAGCGGGTGGAACTTGAACACATCTCGCAGGACATCGAAGTCGTCAGGATCGGGTCGATAGAGGTCGAGCCAGAAGAACCGGCCGGCCGCGAGCAGCTCCTCGACCTTCTCGCGCCGGAAGTGCGGCTGCGACGCGTCCTCTCCTACGATTACGTGGCGAGCGTCGTCGGCAGGGGTGTCCGTACCGTCGTCCACGGCGAGCGATTCGGCCGGCAACGGAGAAACCCTGCCCGGCCCCGGGTTGTCGCACAAAGAGGAGCCCCACCTCCGTGGAGGATCCGAAGGCGAGTCGCCGGGCGATCGAATCGCCTAACAAGCCGATGTCCAGATGATTCGTTGCCTGTTCGACAACGACCGAATGGGCCGTGAAGGATTCGAACCTTCGACCTTGGGATTAAGAGTCCCCTGCTCTACCAGCTGAGCTAACGGCCCGCGGGCTGCGTAGTGTAGCCCGAGTGAAAGTGCTCTCGGTGGTGGGCAATCGGCCGCAATTCATCAAGTCCGGGCCGGTCTCCGAGGCGCTCCGCGAAGCCAGGATCGACGAGGTTGTGCTGCACACGGGCCAGCACTACGACCCCGAGCTGTCCCAGGTCTTCTTCGACGAGCTCGGCCTCGCAGAGCCCGCCTACCGGCTCGACGTCGGGGGGCTGGGCCGCGACGAGATGCTCGCGGCGCTGCGGCCGGGGCTGCTCGACGCGATCTCGCACGAACGTCCCGACTGGGTGCTCGTCTACGGGGATACCAACTCGACGCTCGGCGGCGCGCGGGCGGCTGCGGAGGCGGCGGTGCCGGTCGCGCACGTCGAGGCGGGCCTGCGGAGCTACGACCTGACGATGCCCGAGGAGCACAACCGGGTCGAGACCGACGAGCTCGCGCGGCTCCTCCTGTGCCCTGACGAGCGGTCGCGTGGGATCCTCGAGAGGGAGGGCGTTGGCGGGCGAATCGAGGTCGTGGGAGACGTGATGGCGGACGCTTGCTTTCGGCTCGCGCCGATCGCGCGAGAGCGATCGCCGGTGCTCGCGCACTACGGCGTCGAGCCTCGCCGCTACGTGCTCGCGACGCTGCACCGGGAGGCGAACGTCGTCGAGCCGCGGCTCGGACGGTTGCTCGAGGGACTGGGCCGGATCGACGAGCCGGTGCTCTTTCCTGCCCACCCTCGAACGCGCGCCGCAATCGAAAGGCGAGGGCCAGCCGAGGGCCGGTTCCTCCAGCTGCTCCCTCCGCTCGGCTACCTGGACCTCGCGGCACTGGCCTCCCAGGCCCGCGTGATCGTCACCGACTCGGGCGGCCTGCAGAAGGAGGCGTACTGGTACGGCGTGCCCTGCGTCACCGCGCGTCCGAGCACAGAGTGGGTCGACACCGTCGAGCTGGGCGCGAACGTCCTCGTGGACGACGACCCCGGGCGACTGGTCGAGGCGGTGCGGACGGCGGCGATGCCCGACGACTTGCCCTCGTTGTACGGAGACGGAGACGCATCGGTCAAAGTTGTCCAGGCTCTTGTGAGTACCCTTCCCCCGCGATGACCCCCGAGATCGCAGTCGTCGGAGCGGGCTACGTTGGCGTCCCGCTCGCAGACACCTTCGCCGATGCCGGCAAGCACGTCGTACTCGTCGACATCGCCGAGGACCGCGTCGCCCAGCTCAACCGGGGCGAGAGCTACATCCTGGACGTTCCGTCCGAGAAGCTCGCGGAGCATGTGGCGGCCGGACGGATCACTGCCACGACCGACTACGACATACTCAGGGAGGTCGAGGCGATCCTGATCGCCCTGCCGACGCCGCTGTCGAAGCAACGCGAGCCGGATCTCTCGATCGTCGAGGGAGCGGTGCGCGAGGTCGGGTCTCGCTTGCGCAAGGGTCATGTCGTCGTGCTCGAATCGACGACCTATCCCGGGACGACGCGCGAGCTCCTCCAACCGCTGCTGGAGGAGGCGAGCGGCCTGAAGGTCGGCGAGGACTTCCATCTCGCCTTCTCGCCCGAGCGCGTCGATCCGGGGCGAACCGACTGGACGACGAAGACGACCCCGAAGGTGATCGGCGGGTTGACGCCCGCATGCACCCAGGCCGCTGCTGCGAGTCTACGCGAGCGCCGTCGACCGGATCGTCGAGGTCTCCTCCCCGGAAGCGGCCGAGCTGACGAAGCTGCTGGAGAACATCTTCCGGTCGGTCAACATCGCCCTCGTCAACGAGCTCGCCCGCCTCTGCGGCCGGATGAAGATCGATCTGTGGGAGGTAGTCGAGGCGGCGGCGACGAAGCCGTTCGGGTTCATGAGCTTCAAGCCCGGCCCGGGGCTCGGCGGGCACTGCATCCCGATCGACCCCTTCTACCTCACCTGGAAGGCGCGCGAGTACGACTTCACGACCGAGTTCATCGAGCTCGCCGGCAAGGTGAACCAGTCGATGCCGTACTACTGCCGGTCGCTGATCTCGCAGGCGCTGAACCACGGCGCCGGCAAGTCGCTGGCGGGCTCGAAGATGCTCGTGCTGGGAGTCTCATACAAGCCGAACATCGGCGACATGCGCGAGTCACCCGCCTTGAAGATCATCGAGCTGATCCGGAACGCAGGCGCCGACGTCTCGTACCACGACCCCTACGTCCCGGAGCTTCCCGCCGAGGGGCTGCGCTCGGTGGCCCTCGACCCGGGTGCGTACGACTGCGTCGTGATCGTCACCGACCATTCCGACGTCGACTACGAGAAGCTGGTCGAGGACGCGAAGCTCGTCGTGGACTTCCGGAACGCAACGGGCCGTAGCGCGAACGGGAAGGTCTGGAAGCTTTGACAGACGCCGAAGGCGTCAGCCGAGTCGGGGTCGTCGGGCTCGGCTACTGGGGCCCGAACCTGGCGCGCAACTTCGACGAGCTTGCCGAGCTCACCTGGATCTGCGACGCGGAGACCGAGCGGCTGACGACGATGGCCGGCCGCTATCCGGACGCAAGGGCGACGTCGGACTTCGACGAGATGCTGGCCGACGAGAGCCTCGACGCCGTCGTGATCGCGACCCCGGTGCCGACGCATCACGAGCTCGCTCGCCGATCGCTTGCGGCCGGAAAGCACGTCCTGGTGGAGAAGCCGCCGGCGATGCGAGCAGTCGAGATGGACGAGCTGGTCGACCTTGCCGCTGCCGGAGACCTCGTGCTCATGCCCGGCCACCTGCTCCTCTACCACCCGGGCGTCCAGAAGCTGAAGGAGCTGATCGACGGAGGCGAGCTCGGCGAGGTGCTGTGCGTGTACGGAAACCGCCAGAACCTCGGAATCGTGCGCACGAACGAGAACGCGCTCTGGTCGCTCGGAGTCCACGACCTCTCGGTGATCCTGTACCTCCTCGACGAGGACCCGCAAACGGCGCTCGCGCACGGCCGCGACTTCCTGACCGACGGCGTCGAGGACGTGGTCTTCTGCTACCTCCGCTTTCCGTCCGGGAAGATCGCGCACATGCACCTCTCCTGGCTCGACCCGCACAAGATGCGCCGGATGACGGTCGTCGGACGCGACAAGATGGCCGTCTTCGACGACATGGAGCTCGAGCGCAAGGTGACGATCTACGACAAGGCACCCTGGAAGCGAGCCGAGACCTACGGCGAGTGGCAGACCCGGAGCGGCGACATCTTCATCCCGAAGATCGCGACGTCCGAGCCGCTCCGTCTGGAATGCGAGCACTTCCTGCGACTCGTTGCCGGCGAGGGCGACCGGCAGAAGGTGGCTCGCGACGGGGCCAGGGTCGTTCGCGCCCTCGAGCGGCTGACCAACTCGTTGCGTGGCTGAGGCCGAGGTTCACCCGACCGCGATCGTCTATCCCGGCACCGTGCTGGGCGAGGGCGTGAAGGTGCTCGAGTACGCCGTCGTCGGAAAGCAGCCGGTGCTCTCGCCGCGGTCGACAGCCAAGCGCGAGGATCTACCCCCGGCCGAGCTCGGCCCGGGGACGATCGTCTCGACCGGAGCGGTCGTCTTCGCCGGCAGCCGGATCGGAGCACGCGTGATCGTCGGCGACCAGGCCTGCATACGCGAGCGCGTCACGCTCGGAGACGACGTCGTCGTCGGGCGAGGCTCCCTGGTCGAGAACGACACGACGGTCGGAGCGATGACCAAGATCCAGGCCGACGCCTACATCACCGCGTACGCCACCCTCGAGGACAACGTCTTCATCGCGCCGTGCGTGGTGACGACGAACGACAACTTCATGGGCCGCACGGAGCGGCGGCACGAGCTGGTCAAGGGGCCGACGATCCGGCGCGGCGCGCGTGTCGGGGGCGGAGCGATCCTCTGCCCAGGCGTGGAGATCGGCGAGGAGGCATTCGTCGGAGCAGGCGCGGTGGTGGTCGGCGACGTGCCCGCACGGGCGCTTGTCGTCGGAAACCCGGCACGCAAGCTGCGCGACGTCCCCGAAGACGAGCTGCTCTAGGCCGCCGACTTCGAGATGCGCAGCCGGTACACGCCCGGCTCCGGGCTCGGTGTCGCCAGCTTGACCTCGATGTAGTACCAGCCCTCCTGGCGCGCCCTGTGCAGGAAGTGCTCGTTCGGCCCGACCCTCGCCGACTGGGTGAGCCGGCGGGCCTGGAGCTTGGGCGAGAGGCCCTCGACGTGGTGCGTCCCCGGCCGCCAGAGCACGAGGTTCGTATCGGTCCCGGCCGGGCCGCGCAGCGAGACTGCGACGGTCTGGCCCTTCAAGAGGCGCACGCGGTAGACGTCGATCTGGTCGTCCCAGAAATCGAGCGTCGCCGAGACGTCGATCGTTCGGCCGTAGAGCGCGAATGCGCGGTCGCCGGCATCGTCGTTGCCCTCGTAGCGGTCCGGCGGCGGGAGTGGGCCGTTGAGCGCCCTGAGCGCCGCGGCAACATCCAGCTCGCCCCAGCCGCTGAAGGCGTCGCGCTGCAGGAGGCAGCGCGAGCAACCCGTCGCGGCGCTGACATCCCGTGCGGACCGCTCGAGAACCCATGACACCTGGTCGGGCGTCAACATCGGGCGAGCAGCGAGCAGGAGCGCTGCCGCGGCGGAGACCTGAGCGGCGGCGTAGGACGTGCCGTCGGCCTGCTTGAACGCGGGCGGCCCGCAGTTCGAATAGCCCTGGTCGGGACAGGTCGGGCGCGTCGACGTGATCGCCCGCGGAAGCGTCGAGACGATCCCGACACCCGGCGCGGAGAGGTCGTTGAAGTTCTGGTCGCGGTTCGAAAACGACGGCACCGAGCCGTCAGAGGCGAGGGCACTCACGCCGACCACATGCGGAAGGGCCGCCGGGTAGCTGGCGAAGTCCCACGGGCTCCTCGGCGCCTGGTCGCCGTTGCCCACTGCTGCAACAAGAACGACCCCGTGCGCGTACGCGTAGTCGATCGCGTCACGCTCCAGCGGCGAAAACGTGTCCAGCCGGCGATCGCGAGGATCGCGTAGCCCGCCGAGGCTGAGGTTGATCACCTGGGCGCCCCGGTCCACCGCCCAGCGGATCGCCTTCGCCTCTGCGACCGGGGAGATCGTCCCGTCCGAACGAACGACCTTCGCGATCAGCAGCTGGGCCGGGAACGCGATTCCCGCGATTCCCTGGCCGTTGCCGAGGGCGGCCGCGATCAGTCCCGCGACGAACGTCCCGTGCCCTTCGCGATCCGTGACGTCCCCTCCGACGAAGCTCTGGGCGTCGGCGACGCGGCCGGCGAACTCGGGGTGACCGACGTCGAGCCCCGAGTCGATCACCGCGACGCGAACGACCGCCGACGTCGTCGGGACCTCCGTCCAGTAGTCGAAGGCGTGGATCGAGCCGAGGTACCACTGCTTGCCGGCAAGTGGATCGGTGGGAACGAACCTCGCCAGGCCGGCCGCGCCCACCGGCGCGGCGAGCGCCGCGGCGGCGAGGACGAACGCGAGTCGCCGGATCATGATGGGGTGACGACGACTCGCAGCACAGCGCTTCGGATCGTGCCCGCGGCCAGCCGGAACTGCGTCGTCACCGAGGGAGCAACGTCGACGGAGAAGGAGCCGTCCGGCTGGATCTTGATCTCGGGCCCTGGCTCCCAGCTGGAACCGGCGACTCGCTGCTCGAGCGCCGCCTCGTCGACCTGTTCCGCGCGGCCGGTGAGCGTCACGGTCGTTCCCGGCGCGACCTCTCCCGCCGGCCGGGACAGTGTGAGGAGCGCGACCTTGAACCACGTCGAGCGGAGTCCCAGCGCCCTGCGAACGTCCGATGCGGGCACTGTCTGCTCGCCGACCGGGCCCACCGCGACGATCTGCCGCGCACGTCCGGTAGCCGGCACCGGACGAAGGGCGGAGAGCCCGGGCACGGCCAGCTTCTTCCCCGCAGCCGCCGCGGGAACGACCACCGGGCCCCAGGTGTGGTACGGCGAGGCGGTGTCGTAGGGGTCCGGGACGGAGACGAGGTACGGCGTCGGCTTCGCGTTCGAGAAGACATCCGTGATCGCAGCCGTTCGGCCGCCGGAGCTGGAGAAGAAGTACGTGCTGGCGACCTTGCCGTCGTAACGCAGCACCTGGCGCTTGGTCTCGAGCACGGCCTGGTCGCCGACCGGCGTCTCGGCCAGGACGCCGCCGTACACCTGGTCCCGGGTGTCCGCGTAGAGATCGAAGTCCCCCCGGCGGAGATGCGAGAGAGCGTAGGAACGCGCAGCGACCGCCTGCGCCTTCACCGCCTCGAGGGGCCAGTCATGGGGCATCTCGCTCGAGACGACCCCGCGCACGTACGACTCGATCGCCACCGAGTTCACCACCGAGAGCGTCTTGCCCGTCACCGAGACGCGGAGCGTCCCGCGGAACGGGTGCGCGAGCGCGAGGGGGCTCTTCCCGGGCAGGAAGGTGAGCGGGCCGGGCAGCGCCTCCGCCGGCTTCTCGGGGTCGAGCTGGAGCTTCAGCGTGGGGTCGAGCCTGTAGGTACCCGGCAGGAGGTCGTGCAGGACGCCGACACCGTCCTCGACCCTGAACGGGTCGGCAGAGGAGACGACGAAGTGATGGGCCTTCTCGATCAGGAGGACCATGACGCGGACGACCGGCGTCTGCTCGAGTCGCGTTCCGGGGTAGTAGTGGGCGAGGATCTTGTCGTACGACAGGCCGTGCTTGGCGTACCCGTAGGCGCCCCATTGGCTCATTCCCACTCCGTGACCCCAGCCGCGCCCGTTGATCAGGAACGTGGTCGCCGTGACCGTCTCGGAGGTCTGGGGCGCCGCGCCGCCGGCACCGATGAGTGCGGCCGCGATGGCGAGGGCGAGCGGAAGGCGACGTCTGATCATCTGCGTCCGGCGGGCAATCAGGCTAGCTCATGGGTCCGAGGCCCCCACAGGTCGTAAAGAAACTGTGTAGGCCGGTTTTCAACATCTGGGGTTCGGCAACCGATGCCGTATGCCTGTCGCCGGGTTGGCGTTGCCCGCGCGCTATCGGACTCCGAGATTGATCGGGCGCGGGGGTATGGCCGAGATCTACAAGGCGACCGACACGGTCCTCGAGCGGGACGTTGCCGTGAAGGTGCTCGCCGATGCAGCCTCGGACGAGGACGTTCGGGCGCGGTTTGGCCGCGAGGCACTCGCCGCGGCGCGTCTCTCCGACGGGCCGCACACCGTCGCGACCTACGACGTGGGCGAGCTCGACGGACGACCGTTTCTCGTCATGGAATACCTCGCGGGCGGATCGCTCGCCGACCGCCTTGCCGCCGGAGGGTTCTCCGAAGAGCAGGTGCTTACCTGGCTCGAGCAGGCCGCCCGCGCGCTCGACCATGCGCACGCACACGGCGTCGTGCACCGCGACGTCAAGCCCGGGAATCTGCTGCTCGACGAGAGCGGCTCGGTCCGCGTCGCCGATTTCGGCATCGCCCGCGGAGACGGATTGGAATCTCACACACAGACCGGCGTCGTCCTGGGAACCGCCGGCTATCTGGCTCCCGAGCAGGTGCAGGGGAGTCGGGCGACCGCCGCCTCCGATCGATACGCACTCGCGGTCGTCGCCCACGAGCTCCTGACCGGCGCTCGACCGGGAGCGACTCCCCCGTCAACCCAACCGGCCGTCGCGGGCGTCCTCTCGCTCGCCCTCGCGACGAATCCAGCGGAGCGGTTCCCTTCCTGCCTCGCGTTCGTAGCCGCGCTCCGTCAGGCGCTCGCAGGGAGTGAGGCACCCACGGTCGTCATGCAGCCGCCTCGTAGCCGTCGCATGCTCGCCCTCGCCGCGGGCGCCCTCTGCTTGGGTGGGCTCGGAGTCGTGCTGGCCGTAGGCCTATCAGCGCAGGGTGGCACCGACAAGCAGCGCGCCAAGCCTCCGAGTCCGCCGATGGTCGCCCGCTCCGTGACCGTTCCCGCGTCCACGATTCACCAGGCAGCGGTCGCCACCCCTCGCCGTGCCGCCGAGGCTCAGAAGGCAGACGACGTTCGCGGCGAGCATCCCGGCAAAGGGCACAAGCGTGGCCACGGTCGCGGCCACGGAAAGAAGGAGAAGGACGAGAAGGGCTAGCTGCGCAGTCGCGCGGCGTACTGCTCGGCGTAGTACTCGCGGTAGGCACCCGACTTGATCGGCTCCCACCACGCGCGGTTGTCGCGGTACCAGTCGACGGTCTCGACCAGGCCCGCCTGACCGATCGAGTGGGCCGGCGACCAGCCGAGCGCACGCAGTTTCGAGTCGTCCAGCGAGTACCGCCGGTCGTGGCCGGGGCGATCGTCGACATGCCTGACCAGGTGCTCGCCGGCGCCGGCGAGCTCGAGGATACGGCGGGTCAACTCGAGGTTCTCGTGCTCTTCGCCGCCGACGTTGTACGCCTCGCCGCTCCGGCCGGCCCGGAGGACCAGCTCGACCGCCGCGCAGTGGTCCTCCACGTGAAGCCACTCGCGCCGTTGGCGGCCGTCGCCGTACACCGGCAGCGGCTGGCCGTCGAGCGCATTCGTGACGAACAGCGGGATCAGCTTCTCCGGGTATTGGTTCGGACCGTACGTGTTCGCGCCGCGCGTGATGCAGGCGTCGACGCCGAACGTGCGCACGGCGGCGAGCACCTGCAGATCTCCCCCCGCCTTCGACGCGGAGTAGGGGCTCGAAGGCCGCAGCGGGTCATCCTCGCGGGAGCTCGAACCGTCCGGGACGTCGCCGTACACCTCGTCGGTGGAGACCTGGACGAGCCGTACTCCCGCATCGCGGGCCCATGAGAGGAGGACGTAGGTCCCGTGGACGTCCGTCTCGATGAACTCGGCGGCGCCGAGGATCGACCGGTCGACGTGTGTCTCGGCGGCGAAGTTGACGACCGCTTCGGCGCCCGAGCCCGCCTCGGCGACCGCCCCCGGGTCGCAGATGTCCCCCTCGACGAACTCGACGTCGACCCCGGCGAGGTTGGCGCGGTTGCCCGAGTAGGTCAGCTTGTCCAGAACGACCACGTACTCGCCTTTCGCGGCGAGGCGCTTCGCGAAGTGCGAGCCGATGAAGCCCGCCCCGCCCGTGACCAGAACGCGCATGGCGGAAAGCCTAGAACAGGCGGCCGAGACAGGCACGCAGGCCGTCCCGCCAGTGGGGCAGCAGGGGAGTCTCGGGCTTTTCGCTTCGCAGCACTGAATACGCCGGGCGCGGCGCCGGCCGGTCCAGCTCGGCGGTGGAGATCCGGCGCACGGTGCAGTCGATGCCCGCCTCCGCGAAGATCGCCTCGGCGAAGTCCGCCCACGTGCAGTCTCCGTCCGCGGCGACGTGGTAGATCCCGTGGGGAAGCTCGATCAGTTGCTCCGTTGCGGCGGCTAGATGGCCGACGTAGGTCGGGCAGCCGCGCTGGTCCTCGACGACAGCGACCTCCTCTCGCTCCTTTCCCAGCCGCAGCATCGTCCGGACGAAGTTCGCCCCGGCCCACCCGAACAACCAGGACGACCGCACGATCCAGCCGTCTCGTACCTCTCGCTCCCCGCCGAGCTTCGTCCGGCCGTAGACACCGAGCGGTCTCGGCTCGTCCGACTCGAGGTATGGACTCCGCTTCGCACCATCGAAGACGTAGTCGGACGAGTAGTAGACGACGGGAGCCCCGAGCCCGACGACGCGACGCGTTCCGCGGACGTTGACCGCTTCCGCGCCGCCCGGATCGCTCTCGGCCCCGTCAACGTCCGTCCAGGCGGCCGCGTGCAGGACGAGGTCGGGCACGTAGAAGAGCTCGGCAGCCGTGACGTCGAATGAGGCGCGCGAGCGAGCGTCCGCGTCCGGGAACACCTCTCGGAGGGCGAGACCGAGTTGGCCGTCGGCGCCGGTGATCAGCACGCGGCGGCGTCGCGCGCCGAGAGAATCGGCGACCGGGTGCTCCACAGGTGCTCGACGCGCGGATCGGCCCAGCAGATGCCGTGTTCGTCCGGATCTTCCGGGTCGTACTCCTCGGTCACGTGGTAGCAGAAGAGCAGGTCGGTCAGGGCCTCGAACCCGTGCGCGTGGTGACCGGGAATCCAGACCGCGACCGGGTTCTCGTCGCCGATGTCGACGCAAAGCGTCTCGTCCGTCTCGCGGTCGAGGACGACGACACGCGCCATCCCCTGGAGGCACGCGAACATGTCCGACTGGCCACGCTCGTGGTAGTGCAGTCCGCGAATCACGCCCTTGCGAGAGAACGAGATGTTCGTCTGGCGCGTCGATTCCGGCAGGCTGCTCTCGCGACGGAGCTCGTACATCCACCCGCGGTCGTCTTCGAACCGGCGAAGCGGGATCAGCTCGACGCCCTCGATCATCCGGCGTTCGCGCCGTAGGCCCTGACGAAGTCGTTGACGGCGTAGTAGGCCTCGATCGACTCGCCGGCGTCGCCCCAGAAGCCGTCGAGCACGTCGTACTCCATCGCGTTCTGGCCCACGTACCAGTTGTTCACGTCCGTGATCTCGAGCTCGCCGCGTCCCGACGGCTCCAGGGTCGGCAACACCCCCCAGACGGTCTCGTCGTAGAAGTAGATGCCGGTGACTGCGAACTCGCTCGGCGGCTCGCTCGGCTTCTCGACGATTCGCGTGACCCGCCCTTCCCCGTCGAGCTCGGGGACGCCCAGGTGGCGCAGATGCTCCGGATCGGGCTCTCGGGCGAGCAGGATCCTGGCTCCGCGCTCCTGCTCGGCGAATCGCTCCACCGACGTGCGGAACGTTCGCTCCAGGACGTTGTCGGCGAGCATCACGCAGACACGGTCACGGTCGACGAAGCGCTCCGCCAACCCCAGCGCCTCGGCGATCCCGCCCGGATTCTCCTGATAGGCGTAGAGGAGCATGTCGATCCCGTGCTCGTGGCCGTTGCCGAGCAGGCGGAAGAACTCGCCAGCATGCGTACCGCCCGTGACGAGCATCAGCTCGGTGACGCCGGCCCGAACGAGCGCCTCGACCGCGTACGACACCATCGGCCGGTCGAAGATCGGCAGCAGGTGCTTGTTGGTGATCCGCGTGAGCGGATGGAGACGGCTTCCGGTGCCACCGGCGAGGATGACGCCCTTCACGACGCTCGCTCCGCTCGCTTCACGGGGGGAACAGCCGGTTCCCCCCGTGGGCCCCCCTCCCTGACACGTCTCTCACGGCAGGCGGCTGCGTGCCGCGCCCGCCATGTCGGTCGCGGCGACGAAAAACCATCGAACGATCGAAGCACGAACTGCGATGCTAGCGGGCATGCGCATCGCGATCGCGCTGTTCGAGGACGCGGAGGAGCTGGACTTCGCCGGGCCGTGGGAGGTTTTGGCGGCGTGGGCACACCAGTGGCCCGGCGACGGCGTCGAAGTGTTCACCGTCGCCGACACGCTCGAGCCCGTCCGCTGCGCCAAGGGCCTCCGCGTCCTTCCCGATGTGACGTGGGAGGCGGTAGGGCCGCTGGACGTCGTGATCTATCCGGGCGGCCAGGGGACACGGGTGCAGCTCGCCGACGAGGAGGTGCTCACGCGGCTGCGCGCGCTCGCCGCTTCCGCGACGCTGATGACGAGCGTCTGCACGGGCTCACTCGTGTACGCGGCGGCCGGCTTGCTCGACGGGCGACCCGCCACGACGTACTGGGCGGAGCTCGACTTGCTCGCCTCGCTCGGCGAGGGCATCGAGGTGCATCCGGACGATCGCTTCGTCGACGACGGCGACGTCGTCACCGCCGCCGGCGTCTCGGCAGGGATCGACATGGCGCTTCATCTCGTCGCCAGGCTCCATTCGATCGAGCGGGCGCGAGACGTGAGGCGGTATATCCAGTACGACCCGGAACCGCCCGTCTAGGACGCTCGCTCCGCTCGCTTCACGGGGGGAACAGCCGGTTCCCCCCGTGGACCCCCCTCCCTAGACGATCCGCACCTCAGGATCCGTTGTTTGCCGCACCCGCCATGTCGGTCGCGGCGGCGATTGGAACGAACCTAAATCCAGCCCCTTTGCCTGGCGATCTTGCAGAGCGCTCGGCGCTTCGCGTACGGCGAGCCCTGCGTCAGCCCCGCTTTCGCGTAGGCGCGGCGAAGCGCTGCCTTGACGGTCTCTGTCGCGCCGGGCGTGCCCAGCCGGGCGGCGATCTCCTCGTTCGTGGGCAGGTCGTCGAGCGAGCCGCCGGCAAGCCAACCGGAGCAGAGAACCTCGACCACCTGCCGCTGGAACGGCGAGAGCGGACGCGTCAGCGCCGGGGGCCCTGTCTGAAGCGCCGTCGTCACCTCCGGATCGACGAGCGATCCGGGCGCGGAGAAGACGACGCTCTCGGCGCCGAGGCCGAGCCGGTCTCCATGGCGGAGCGGAACCTTCGATCCGGGCTGGATGCGGCTGCCGTTCAAGAACGTCCCGTTGAAGCTGCCGCGATCCTCGACGAACCAGCGATCGCCCTCTTCGGTCACGTGCGCGTGGTGCCGGCTGACCGTCGGACGCTCGATCGTCAGGTCGTTGTCCTCGGCGCGACCGATCGTGAAGTCCGATCCGAGCTCACGCTCGGTTCCGTCGGGAAGGATCAGGCTGGCCGCGGCGGCCACGGCGCAACTTGTACCACGCTACGACGCTCGCTCCGCTCGCTTCACGGGGGAAACAGCCGGTTTCCCCCGTGTGCCCCCTCCCCCAGGCACCCCCTCACGTGCGTATGGGTGCCGCGCCCGCCATGTCGGTCGCGGCGACGAACTGCCTCCAAGCCAGCTGGACTGTCACCGGGCCTCGAGCGGCGACGGAGCCACCCGCACGATTCGCGCAACCCGCGCGGGGAGCCACCAGTTGTAGCGGCCCATGATCGCCATCATCGACGGCACCATCACCGCCCGGACGAGCGTCGCGTCGAGGAAGATCGCGACCGCCAGTCCGCAGCCGAACTCCTGGAGGCCGACGATGCTCCCGGCCATGAACCCCGAGAACGCGGCGACCATGATCACCGCAGCCGCCGTGACGATCCGCCCGGTTCGCTCGAGGCCGATCGACACGGCCCGGACGTTCTCGCGCGTCTCGTCCCAGGCCTCGCGCATGCGACTGACGAGGAAGACCTCGTAGTCCATCGAGAGGCCGAAGAGCATCGCGAACAGGAAGATCGGGATCCAGCCTTCGATCTGTGGGAACTGGTAGAGGCCGAGCACGTCGTGGCCGATCCCGAAGCGGAAGACCACGACGAGCACGCCGTAGCTGGCGGCTACCGAGATCAGGTTGAGCAGGACTGCCTTGAGCGGCAGCAGCAACGAGCGGAACGCGCGCATCAACAGGAGATACGTGAGCGCCAGCACGCCGATCACGAGCCAGGGGAACGCGCCGTACGCCTGGTCGAGGAAGTCCACACCCTGCGGCGGTGCTCCGCCCGCTTCGATGTCGGCGCCGGCCGGGAAGCGCGCCGCGGGGATCAGCCGGTCGCGCAGACGTCGGGCGAAGCTCTGCGCGGCTTCCGACCCGTACTCGTGCCGCGTGGCGACGATCACCTGTGCGTACCGGCCGGTCCGGTCGACGAAACGACCGGTCCCGGTGTAGTAGGCGGCGGACACCTCGGGGTCCCGCTCGACCTCGGCGACCAATCGCGCGATCGCGGATCGAACCGCAGCGTCGCGGACGCCACCCGCGCGACCCGTGTCGACCAGCACCTGGGCGGGAGCGATCGCGCCGGGGCCCAGCGTCGCCTGCAGGACGTTCAGCCCGCGAACGGACTGCGGGTACTGGGGGATCCCGGCGGTCGCTCCCGGCGTGAGCTGTAGCCATGCGGCCGGAATCGCGCCCGCGACGAGGATCGCGCCGACCGCGGTCACGTAGCGCCACTTCCGGCACATGATCGACCGGGCCAGACGCGCCCAGAAGCGGTGCTCGACGTCGTCCGCGAGGACGACGCCGCGGACCGGCAGCCGCAGCCGCCGATGCAGGAACTCCGCAACCGGCACCCGCCGCGTACCGCGCCGGCCGTAGAGCGACAGAAGCGCCGGCTGCAGCGTGGCGGCGCCGAGAATCGAGACGACCGGGATCAGGAAGCCGCCGGCACCGATCGCCCGGATGAACGGCAACGGCATGAACAGGAGCAGCGCGAGCCCGATCGCGACCGTCCCGCCGGAGAAGATCACCGCTCGGCCGGCGGTCCGCATCGTCCGCAGGATCGCGTCGTCGACTGCCAATCCATGCGAGAGCTCTTCGCGAAAGCGGTAGACGATCAGCAATGAGTAGTCGATCGCGATTCCCAGCCCGATCAGGAAGACGAGGTTCGTCACGTACGTGGGCGTGGTCATGTAGTGGGCGACCACGTAGACGATCCCGAGCGTCCCGAACACCGTGCTGGCGGCGAAGAGGAAGGGGATCGTCACCGCCCAGGAGAGCCCGAAGACGAGCAGCAAGACGAGGAGCGCAATCGGGAGCGCGATCGACTCGCCCTTCTGCAGATCCTTGGAGAAGATCGGGTCGAGGTCGTTCTGGATCGCGGGAGCACCGGTCACGTAGGCCGCGGCTCCCGACGGGTGACCGATCGCCCTGAGCAGGCCGTCGACGTGGCTCTTCGCATCGGCGAGGTTGAGCGTCGAGATCACGTCTCCGTACAGGACGTGCGGACCGGCGACCTGCAACGCGGTTCCCTTCCCCGTCGGGACCGCCTTCGCTGCGCGGTTCACGAGCGCCTGCAGACGCGCCTTCACCGCCGGGTCGGCCGAGTCCGGCACGCGAAACACGACGGTGAACGCGCCGTCGCTCCGATCGCCGAAATGCGTCTCGAGGACGCTCCGTACGTGCTCCGAGTCCGTCCCCGGAACGGAGAAGACGTTCGACTGGAGATCCGACAGGCGCCCGGACGCCCAACCCCCCGCCAGCACGACGGCGAGCCACGCGAGCACGATCGGCCGCCGGAACCTGATCGCGGCTCTCGTCCAGGTCTCGATCACAACGTCTTTGCTACGTTAGTCCTCACTAACAAGAAGTGTCACTCGAACACCCCGGGGTACCCTACGGCCATGCACAAGCGCGACGTCGACCGCCTCCAACACGAGCTCGAGGAGCTCTTCTCGGACATGTGGCAGGTGCCCGGCTTCGCCGGGCTGAGGCGCGGCTTCCGCCCGCATGTCGACTGCTTCCGGTCCGAGGAGCCGCCCGCGATCACCGTGATCGTCGATCTTGCAGGCGTCGACCCGGTCAGCGTCGACGTGGCCGTCACCGAGCGCACGATCGTCGTCAGCGGCGAGCGTCGACGACCGGCGCCTGACTGCCGGGTCTCCTACCGCCAGATGGAGATCGAATACGGACCGTTCCAGCGGCGGGTGTCGCTTGCCGAGGACGTCGACCCCGCCACTGCCGAGGCGCACTACGAGCACGGACTGCTGACCATCGTCCTGCCGCTCGCCCAGAAGAGGAGAAGCGGCAAGGTCTCGATCGCGATCGGAAAGAAGAAGTGAGCGAGCTCGAGCCCGAGGTCACCGTCTCCGACGAGGACGTCCAGATTCCGCCGGCCCTCCCCGTCCTCCCGCTCAAGGAAACGGTCGTCTTCCCGCAGTCGATGACGCCGCTCGCGATCGGCCAGGAGCGATCGATCCAGCTCGTCGACGACGTCGTCTCGGGCGACCGGATGCTGGCCCTCGTCAGCGTGCGGAACGAGGATGCCGACCCACCCGGGTGGGACGACCTCTACGAGATCGGGACGGCGGCAATCGTCCACAAGCTGATCCGCGTTCCCGACGGCACGCTGCGGATCCTCGTCCAGGGGCTTCGCCGCGTCAGGCTCGAGCAGCACGTCCAGGAGGAGCCCTACCTCGTCGGCGAGTTCGCCGAGGTGCCCGAGATCGTCGAGGAGTCGAAGGAGCTCGAGGCACTCACCCGCAGCGTCCAGAACCTCTTCGGACGGATCATCGCAGCAGTCCCGTACCTCCCGGAGGAGCTCCAGATCGCGGCCATGAACGTGGACGACCCGACCGCCCTGTCGCACCTGGTCGCGTCGACGATGCGGCTCAAGCCCGGCGAGAAGCAGCAGCTGCTCGAGACGGCCGACGTCGAGGAGCGGCTGCGCGCAATCTCGGCGATCCTGACCCGCGAGCTGGAGGTGATCGAGCTCGGCTCGAAGATCCAGTCGCAGGTGCAGTCGGAGATGGAGAAGGGCCAGCGCGAGTACTTTCTCCGCCAGCAGTTGAAAGCGATCCAGGAGGAGCTCGGCGAGGGTGACGAGCAGCAGGCCGAGGCAAACGAGCTTCGAACCCGGCTCGCCCAGCTCGAGCTCCCGGAGGAGGCGCAGAAGGCCGCCGAGCGCGAGCTGTCTCGGCTCGAGAAGCTGCCGCCCGCCGCCGCCGAGTACGGCGTGATCCGGACCTACCTGGACTGGATCCTGACCATCCCCTGGACGCAGACCACGCCCGACAACCTCGACCTCGAGCGGGCCCGTCGAGTCCTCGACGAGGACCACTTCGACCTCGACAAGGTCAAGGACCGGATCGTCGAATACCTCGCAGTCTCGAAGCTGAAGGGCGACGTCTCCGGCCCGATCCTCTGCTTCGTGGGGCCTCCCGGCGTCGGCAAGACCTCGCTGGGCCATTCGATCGCCCGCACCCTGGGGCGGAAGTTCGTCCGGATCTCTGTCGGCGGCGTTCGCGACGAGGCCGAGATCCGCGGCCACCGGCGAACCTACATCGGGGCGATGCCGGGAACGATCGTCCGCGCGATCCGCGACGCCGAGTCGAAGAACCCGGTCTTCCTCATCGACGAGATCGACAAGGTGGGCGCCGACTGGCGCGGCGACCCGGCCAGCGCGATGCTCGAGGTCCTGGATCCGGAACAGAACTCGACCTTCCGCGACCACTACCTCGACCTGCCGTTCGACCTCTCGAAGGTGCTGTTCATCTGCACGGCGAACCAGCTCGAGACGATTCCCGGCCCGCTCCTCGACCGCATGGACGTGATCCAGCTCTCGGGCTATACCGAGGAGGAGAAGCTCCAGATCGCGCGCCGCTACCTCGTGCCGAAGCAGCTGGAGGCGAACGGACTGCGCGCCGAGCAGGTGGAGATCGCCGACGACGCGCTGCGGGTGATCATCCGCGAGTACACGCGCGAGGCCGGTTTGCGCAATCTCGAGCGGCGGATCGGGGACGTCTTCCGCAAGACGGCGACCCGGATCGCAACCGGAGAGGCCGAGCAGGCCGAGCTCGACGAAGCCGGCGTCCGCGACGCGCTCGGGCCGCGCAGGTTCGCGACGGAGACGCGCAGGCGCACGTCCGACCCGGGGGTCGCGACGGGCCTCGCCGTCACGGCGGTCGGCGGCGACGTGCTCTTCATCGAAGCGACCGCCTATCCGGGGCGCGGCCGGCTCCAGATCACCGGCCAACTCGGCGAGGTGATGCAGGAGTCGGCGCAGGCCGCCCTGTCGTGGGTGCGCAGCCACGCCGAGGAGCTCGGGCTCGACCCGCAATGGTTCTCGGACCACGACATCCACATCCACGTGCCGGCGGGAGCAGTCCCGAAGGACGGGCCGTCCGCCGGGATCACGATGGCGACAGCGATCGTCTCGCTGGTCAGCGGGAAGACCGTCTCCGAGCACGTCGGGATGACCGGCGAGATCACGCTCACCGGGCAGGTGCTGCAGATCGGAGGCGTGCGCGAGAAGGTGCTCGCGGCCCAACGCGCAGGTCTCGAGCGAGTGATCCTGCCGCGCGAGAACGAGGCCGATCTCGGCGAGTTGCCTGCAGAGACGCGAGGAGAGGTCGAGTTCGTGCTCGCCGACAACGTCCGGGACGTCCTCGAGGTCGCGCTCGACGGAGGCGCCTCCGCACGACCCCGTCCCGCGCCGGAGCGGCAGGCGGCTAGCGGATCCTGAAGCTCGAGGTCAGCAGGTCGCAGCCCGTCGACTCACCGCCGTCGCCCGGCCATCGACACAGGAGGTAGTACTCGGACTTCCCACGCAGGACGTAGGTGATCCGGTCGATCAGGCTGGAGCCCGCTCGTGAGTAGGCCACGTCGTATTGGCGCGACCTGATCCCCGCGACCAGAATCGAGCGCCGGGCGATCACCTTTCCGCGGAGCTTCGCCCCCAGCGTGTCGGTGACCCGGTCGAGCTCCCCTGCGACTTTCGAGAAGAGCTCGGGGCGATAGCGGCTTCGAAGCACGAGGACGGTGACGGAAGCCAGGCTCGGGCCGTCGCCCGGGCGCGCTGTGGCGCTGCGGGCTGCCCGGGTCACCTGCCAGTCCGCCGGGGCGGAGTAGGCGAAGCCGGCGCCACGAACATCCTGCGTCTCGGAGGCCGCCGTCGAGCCGCCGCCGCCTCCACCCCCGCAGCCTGCCGCCGCCGCGAGCGCCGCCGAGACGAGCGCGGCGCCGGCAGCTCGTTTCCAGGCTTGTTGACGGGGGTACACTCGGAAACCGGTAGACACGATCGAAAGGACGCGGAGCATGCCCAAGACCAAGGACAAGGTGACCGGCGCGGCCGGCACCGCGAAACCTTACGTGGAGCGCGCGTTGCACGACGAGGAGCTCCGCGAGCACGTGAAGCAGGCGTACGGCGCCGCTCGTGAGATCTACGACGAGCTGATCGGACGGCGCGGCGTCACCGGCATCGCATCGCGGGTCGCCGGCGACCACGAGATCCAGGACAACCTGCGCACGGCGATCGGCGAGTTGCGTCAGGCCGCGAACCGGCTGCAGGGTCGCCGAGAGCACCACGGAGGCCGCAGCTTCCTCCTGCTGGTCGGAGTCGTCGTGGGCCTCCTGTACAACCCGGTCAGCGGCCCGCAGACACGGCGCTGGCTGAAGGAGAAGCTGGGCGGCGGCGGCGAGTTCGGGTTCGATCAGTCCGGGAACGGGTCCGGCACAGCCGGCGGCTAGCTCCTAGGCCCGATCGAGCAGCGGTAACGGCAGCGGCAGCTGGGCGACCCCCGGTCCGGAGAGATCCGCCGTCGCCGGCCCCTTCATCGCCCGCGTGAGCGAGGCGGGGTCGAGCCCGTTCGCGGTCGAGATGTCGGTGCTCTGGAGCAGGTAGGCCCCGGGGGTGGGCGCACTGCTCACATCCGCGGTCGGAGGCGCGAACGGAATTGCCGGCAGGATGCGGATGTCCTCGAGCTGCTTCCAGGCGCCCAGATACTTCGTCGGGTTGACCGCGCCGTCGTAGCCGAGGAAGAGCATCGCGACCGGGTGGATCTCGAAATGGAGATGGAACGGAGTTCCTTCCGCATCACCCGTGTTGCCGACGAACCCGAGCACGTCTCCGGCCCGGACGTGCCGTCCGTTGACCGCAAGCGTCGTGTAGGCGGAAAGGTGCGCGTAGTAGAACTCGTTTCCGCCTTCATCACGGAGCCAGAGCCGGTAGCCGCCGACGTCGTTCCACCCGACCGAGAACACCGTGCCGTCCGCGACGGCGAGGATCGGCGCGCCGAGGGGGGCGAAGATGTCGTCGCCGTGATGCCAGCCGCCGGAGACGTCCCCCCGGGGAGAGCCGAAGGTGTCGCCGTAAGCCGAAGGGCCGTAGATGGGGAAGACGTATCGCTTCGCGGTCAGCTTCGGCGTTACGTCCGGAGGCGCCACGATCGGAGGGCCGGAGCCGAAGAGCTTGGGCGCAGAGCGGCGCGCGTCGGCGGCCCGGACGCCGGCGCCGCCCTGTGCGGAGTCTTTCCCACGCACCGAACCCGGCTGCTCGGCGGCGGGAGGGGCAGGAGTCGGAGCGCGCGTCGTCGTCGCGGGCGGACTGGGTGGGCGAGCGTACGCGTCCGCGAAGCCGATGCGAATCTCGGTGCCGGCCAGGAGCCCGCCGTGGTCGAGGTTCAGGTGGACGACGAGCGTCGTCACGGTCCCTCGCCAGGACGGTGACGACGCGCTCCCCTCGCTCGTCGTCTGGCTCAGGAGCAGGGCGTAGCCCCAGTCTGCGAGGGGCACCTTCGCGTTCGGAGCGACATCTGTGACTGCCTGGCCGAGCGCAACAAGGCCCGTGATCCCTGACCCCGCCAGGTCGCCGGTGCTCCCCTCGGAGCTCACCGAGCCTCCGACGCCGTCCGCCGTGATCTCGCCGCCGAAGAGCGAGAGCTTCGTTACCTGGCTGACCGCGGCTGCGGTCCCGTCGAGATCGCTGGCCGAGGTCGTCACCGACGCCGACTCCGCGGTCGCGATCGAGCCGTCTTCGGGATAGGCAAACGGCACGGCAGCCGGTGCCGCCGACGGTGGCGCATCGACCTCGGTGGTCGCCGCGATCACGGTCTGGTCGGGGCCGATGATCTCGATCGCGAGCCCGGCCGCGGACGCAGGCGGAGTGGAGAGCGGTGGAGTCGCGGAGGCGCCCGCGCCGAGCACGAGCCCGAGGCAGATGACAGCGAGCGCGGCAGAGAGACGTGCCGTCACGGCTCCCAATTATGGCCGCACTACGCGACCGCGCGACAGTCGGCGCACACGCCGGTGACCTCGATCGTGTGCCCGCTGATAGTGAACCCGTGGCGCGAGGCGCGGACGGAGAGCCAGGCATCGAGGTCGCAGTCCCCCAATTCGACCACTCGGTGGCAGTTCTGACAGACGAGATGGTGGTGGTGGCCCTCGCTGCAGAGCCGGTAGCAGGCCTCGCCCGGCCGGTGACTGAGCGCGTCGACGACTCCCTGCTCGCTGAGCGCCGCGAGCGTCCGATAGATGGTCGCGAGCCCGACCTTCACACCCTGGTCGGCAAGCGCTGCGTGGATCTCCTGGGCAGTCGCATCGTCGCGCTCGGCTGCGAGGACATCAAGAACGGCGATTCGCTGTCGGGTCGGACGGAGCCCGGACCGCCGAAGCAACGCGGCGGGCTCGGCTTGCGGAGCGTTGCTCACGTCCGTAGGATACCGCGACAATGAGATTGAGACTCATTCTCATTATGTTGGCCGTCGGGACCCTCGCCGCTTGTGGCGGAAGCAAGACGGGCGCTCAGAAAGACGGGCAGAAGGTCGTCGCCGCGTTTTACCCCCTTGCCTACGCCGCTCAGGAGGTCGCCCGGCCAGGAACCAAGATCGTGAACCTGACCCCTCCCGGCGTCGAGCCGCACGACCTCGAGCTGTCCCCGAAGGACGTCCAGAAGATCCGCTCAGCGGGCTTCGTCTTCCTCCTCGGTCATGGGTTCCAGCCGGAGGTCGAGTCGGCCGCGGGCGCGGATGATCGGGTCATCAAGCTCCTCGACACGCCAGGCCTGAGCCGGTTCGAGAACAACGACCCGCACGTCTGGCTCGATCCCGTTCGGTACGCGCTTCTCGTCAAGCGCATCGCCTCCACCCTCGGCCGGCCGCAAGCAGCGGCCGGTCTCGTAGCGCGCTTGCGGATGCTCGACCGGGACTACCGTCAGGGGCTGTCCCGCTGTTCGCGAAAGGCGATCGTGACGAGTCACGAGGCATTCGGCTACCTGGCGAAGCGCTACGGTCTCCGCCAGATCGCGATCACCGGCCTCAGCCCCGAGGCCGAGCCAACTCCCAAGCGCCTGCAGGGCGCGATCGAGGCGGTCCGGGCGAGCGGTGCAACAACTGTCTTCTTCGAGACCCTCGTCTCACCGCGAATCGCGGACACCGTCGCCCGGGAGACAGGCGCCAAGACAGCTGTCCTCGATCCGATCGAAGGCCTGACCGCGGACGAGGCCAAGCGCGGCGAAGACTATTTCTCGGTGATGCGGACCAACCTTCGCGCTCTCCGGTCGGCGCTCGGATGCCGCTGATCCTCGATCTCGCGGGCGTGGAGTTCGCCTACCCGTCCGGCCCGCCGGTCCTACGCGACGTGGATCTCGCGGTCGAGCAAGGCGAGTTCCTCGCAATCGCCGGACCAAACGGCGGCGGCAAGACGACACTGCTTCGCATCGCACTCGGGCTCGAGCGGCCCCGGAGCGGCTCCGCGCGCCTGTTCGGCGACCCGGCTGTCCGCTGCACGCGGCGGGCGGCAATTGGCTACCTGGCCCAGCGCGCGCAGCTCGGGATCGAGTCGCCCGTGACCGTGCGCGGAGCTCGTCTCTGCCGGACGGGCTCCTCGACACGGGTTCGCCGGCCGGCTCGGCCGTGACGACCGGGCGCTCGTCGACGCAGCGATGGAGCGCGTCGCGCTAGACGGACTCGCTCACCGACCGATCGCAACCTTGTCGGGCGGACAGCAGCAGCGCGCGCTCATCGCCAAGGCGCTCGCCGGTGAGCCGGAGCTGCTCGTCCTGGACGAGCCGACCGCCGGCGTCGACGTCGACGCCCAGGAATCGCTTGCGGCTCTCCTCGACGAGCTGCACCGTGAGCTGGGCGCAACCGTGCTCCTCGTCTCTCACGAGTTCGGCGCGGTCGAGCGATACGTCGAGCGCCTCGTGCTCATCCGCGGGACGATCGCGTTCGACGGCGATCCGTCCGCGCTACCCACGACCTGGCACGACCCCTCGCACAGCCATGTTTGATGCCGACTTCATGCGGCTCGCCTTCGCCGCCGGCGCGATCGTCGGCGTCCTCGCGCCCGCGGTCGGGTTCTTTCTCGTTCAGCGGAAGATGAGCTTGATCGGCGACGGGATCGGCCACGTCGCGTTCGCCGGCGTCGCCGCCGGCTACCTCCTCGGCGTCTCGCCGGTCGCCACCGGGGTGGCCGCGTCGATCGCAGGTGCGGTCGGCGTCGAGTGGCTTCGGGCTCGTCGCCGCACCGCCGGCGATCAGGCGCTCGCGCTCGTGTTCTACACCGGAATTGCAGGCGGGGTCGTCCTCGTCTCCGCAGCAGGTGCGCTCGACGCGAACCTGTTCACATTCCTGTTCGGCTCGATCCTCACCGTCACGACGGGCGACCTCGTCCTGGTGGCCGTGCTCGGAGCAGTCGGACTCGCCGTCATCGGCGCGCTCTACCGGGCGCTCATCGCCGTATCGCTCGACGAGGAGGGCGCGCGCGTGAGCGGGTTGCCCGTAGGCCTTCTCAACGTCGCCGTTGCCGCGCTTGCGGGGGTGACGATCGCCGCCTCGATGCGAATCGTCGGGATCCTCCTGATCGCGGCGCTCATGGTCCTGCCGGTGATAGCAGCCAACAGGATCGCCTGGTCGATCCGCTCGACCATCCTGATCGCGATCGGAATCGGGCTCGCCTCGGTTCTGGCCGGATTGACGACCTCGTACTACGCCGACCTCGCGCCCGGAGGGACGATCGTTCTCGCAGCGGCCGCAGCGTTCGTCCTCGCGAGCGCCGCCGCAGCGGCCCGCTAAGCGAGCTCAGGCGCCGAGCTCGCGCTTCGCAAACTCGCGAAACCGATCCCTCGCGGCGTCGTCCGGACCGAGCCGGTCCTCGCCCGCATACCTCGGATCGGCTGCGATCTCCTCTGCGACTGCGCGTACCTCGGCACGGACGCGAGCGCTGTGCGACGAGTCTCGCATCAGCTGATCGACCCAGGTCTCGCTGCCGTCGTACGGCTCGAGATCGTTGTCCACCAGGAGCTGGCCGAGGAGAAGGCCGACCCTGATGTACGCAAACGTCTTGAACGCCAGGAGCCGGCGCGGTGTGTCGACGAGCGCGCGGATCTCGGGCTCGGACTCCTCCACCTGGGCGACAATGCCTCCGATCGGCTCGTCGACCAGCGGAATCCAGACGTCCTGGAAACCGTCCACGACGGCAGAGGCTAGCGTCTCCTAGCCCGCCACGCGACCTGGGCCGCGACGAGGATCATCAGGGCGCCGAACAGACGGCGCAGGGCGTGCTCGGGCAGCGCCTCCGCCAGGGCGACACCGCCCTCGACCCCCCCGATCGCGGCGAGCCCGATCACGATCGCCGGTCGCCAGCGCACGTTGCCGTACCGCTGCTGTCGCCATGTTCCGGCGAGCACGGTCGGAACGATCGCCAGCAGCGAGCTCGCCTCGGCATGCAGCTGCGTCAGACCGAGGGTGAGCGTCAACGTCGGAACGAACAGGATTCCGCCACCGACCCCAAAGAGGCCGGCGAGCACGCCGGCCACCACGCCGAGCACCGCTGCGAGGACGATCGACCACATCAGACGAGCAACTTCACCCCGATGGCCATGAGCAGGACGGCGAAGAGCAGCGAGAGCGTCCGGTTCGCGAGCCGTTGCTGGAGCGCGGTGCCGGCAAGCGCGCCGAACGCCGCCGGAATGCCGACGATCGCCGCCGCGCCGGGCTTCAGCTCGCCGTGCAGCCCGTAGGAGATCGTGCCGGCCATGGCGATGATCCCGATCGCGGCCAGCGACGTCGCCATCGCCGGGCGCTGGCGCCAGCGACCGAGTAGAAGGAGCAGGGGAACGACGATGATCCCGCCCCCCACACCGAAGAGGGCGCTGAAGAGGCCGGCGACGATCCCGATCAGGACCAGCTTGGACACCGCGCCTATTCTCCCGGAATGACAGCCACAGGGCACCTGCTCCTCCGCCTGGCGGAGCAGCCGGGATCAGCGGCGTTGTTGCTGGACGTCGACGGGACCCTCGCTCCGATCGTCGACCGCCCCGAAGACGCATCGGTTCCGGACGCGACTCGGGCTCTGCTCCGCGAGCTCGTCGCGCGATACGCGCTCGTCGCCTGCATCAGCGGACGAACGGCCGAAGAGGTCAAGCAGATGGTGGGCGTCGACGAGATCGTGCCGGTCGGCGAGCACGGCCTGGAGCTCGACGCGCGCGCCGAGCGCTGGGCGCCCGAGATCCACGCCTTTGCCGATTCCGTCGCATGGCCGGCGGAACGAAAGCGGCTGACAGTGTCGTTCCACTTCCGAACTGCAGATGACGAGGCGGCCGCGCTCGATGCTCTCCGTCACATCGCCAACGAGGCGAGCGCCGCAGGCCTGCGCCCGCGCTGGGGCCGGAAGGTGCTCGAGATCCGCCCGCCGGTGGACGCGAACAAAGGCACCGCCGTGCGGTCGTTGCTCGCTGACCGCGGACTGCGCCGAGCGCTGTACGCCGGCGACGATTCGACCGACCTCGATGCCTTCCGAGGTCTCGACGGGCTGGAGATCGCGGTGCGTGTCGCCGTCGTCTCGGACGAAGCGCCGAGCGAGCTCGGCCGCGCCGCCGACATCGTCGTGGGCGGCACGGAAGCGCTGGTCGAGCTGCTGCGGCAGCTATGAGCTCCTAACGTAATGGGCACTCGTCCTCGGGGTGCGATGGGTGGATGCGATGCAAGGACGCAGGGAGCCTTGATATGCACGCATATCGAGGCGACTGAGGACGCGGCAGCGCGCCGCCCAGCGCAGCCCGAGGGCATAGCTGCTCATTGCGTTAGGAGCTGCGTGATGCATCTCACCGAGGAAGTGCTCGCCCCGATCCGTGCACGGTTCGGCACGCCCGCCGTCCTCGAGTGGGAGGGAGAGATCAGCGAGGCCGAGTACAGCCTCGCCACCTACGACCCGGCGCGAACACACGACGTCACGCTGTTCATCGTCAGCGGCGACCGACTCGCGCTGATCCGGAAGCCGATGTTCCCGGCCGGCATCTGGCGACCGCCCGGCGGCGGTGTGAAGCCCGGAGAAGAGTTCGTCGACGCAGTCCGGCGCGAAGCCATGGAGGAGACCGGGCTGCGAATCACGCTCGAGCGATACCTCGTCGAGGCGCGCTCGCGATTCGTCTACCACCCGCTGGAGCTCGAGTGGCGCACACACGTCTTTCTCGCCAGCACCGGCGACGAAGAGCTCGAGCCGCTCGACACCGAAGAGATCGCCGAGGCGCGCTGGGGCACCCTCGACGAGCTGGCCGGACCGCTGCGCGAGCGCCTACTCGCGACCAACCGTGCCTTCTGGCGTTACCGGGTCGCGCTGCACGACGCGGCGCTGGCCGCACTCGACGCGTAAAGCAGGTCAGACCCAGGTCTGTCCCTGGTGTCCAACGCGGTCGAGTGCATACCAAACGGTGTCGTAGCCGCGCCAGAGCAGACGCAGACGCTCGGTCCGCGGCTCAGCGGGCAGCCGCACGCAACACATCCCACGCCCGGCGGACGTCGTCCTCGGTCGTCCGCTCGCTGCCGATTGCCAGCCGGAGGACGTAGCGGCCGTCGAGCCGCGTGTGCGAGATGAACAACTCGCCCGAGGCGTTCACGCGCTCGAGCAGCTCCTCGTTCGCCGCGTCCGGCCCCTCGCGCCGGAAGCAGACGACAGAGAAGGGCCGAGGTGCGCAGAGCTCCCAGCCCGGCTCCTCGCGGACCCAACCCTCGAACAGCCCGGCAAGCCGCACCGCCTCCCGGATCCGCTGCTGCAGCCCCTCGCGGCCGTAGCAACGCAGCACCGCCCAGAGCTTCAGCGACCGGAAGCGGCGTCCGAGCGCCGGGCCGTACTCGCTGAGGTTGAACGCGTCCTCGTCGGTCGTCCGCAGGTACTCGGGGACGAGCGAGAAGGCCTCTCGGAACTCCGCCGGCCGGCTCGTCCAGAGGAGCGAGCAGTCCATCGGCGTGAACATCCACTTGTGTGCGTTCACGACGAGGGAGTCGGCGCGCTCGACCCCCTCGAAGGCCCAGCGGAACTCGGGGCAGACCATTGCCGACCCGGCGTAGGCGGCGTCCACGTGCAGCCAGGTTCCCGTCTCCGCACAGCGATCCGCGATCTCGGGCACCGGATCGACGGAGGTCGACGACGTCGTGCCGACGGTGGCGACGACCACGGCGGCGTCGTCCAGCGCCAGGTTCTCGGGCCGCATCCGGAATGCCTCGTCCGCCGGCACCTTGCGCAGCTCCATGCCCAGCATGCGCGCGTCCTTGTCGACCGAGGAATGCGCGTGCTCCGAGCACACGACAACGTTCCGTCCGGTGGCGTGACGGGCAGCGATCAGAGCGGCGAGCGTCGAGGTGGAAGCCGTGTCCTCGATGTGCCCGTGCCAGCCGGCCGGGAGGCCGATCAGCTGAGCAACCCAGTCGAGCACCGTCACCTCGAGCTCGGTCGACGCCGGCGACGTGCGCCAGAGGAAGGCGACCGAGTTCAGGGTCGCCGCGAGCAGCTCGCCGAGGATGCCCGGCCCGGAGGCACTGACCGCGAAGTAGGCGAAGAACCGAGGATGCTGCCAGTGCGTGACGCCCGGAAGGAGGATCTCCTCCAGGTCGCGGAGCACGGCCTCGAACGGCTCGCCGCGTTCCGGGGGCGACTCCGGCAGCCGCGCGCGGATCTCCCCCGGCTTGACCTGCGCGAGCACCGGCAGCTCGCCGACGCGCTCGAGGTAGTCCGCCGCCCAGTCGACGGCAGCGTGGCCGTCCTCGCGGAAGCTAGCCATCTCGCTTCGCGAGCCGGCTAGTCACTTCTTCACCCTGGACCACGGGCGCGAGTTGACGATCTGCTCCTTGGTCAGCCACGCCCGGCGAGCCTGGCCGATGCCGAGCGAGACGTACCCCAGCGCCTGCGTCGAGTGCGCGTCGGTCGAGACGACGATCCGGACGCCGCGCTCGCCGGCGAGGCGAGCGTCCGCGTCGCGCAAGTCGAGTCGATCCGGTTGCGAGTTGATCTCGACCGCCGTGCCGGTCTCGATCGCGGCCGCGAAAGTGCGCTCGAGGTCGACGTCCATCGGGCCGCGCTTGTTGATCTTCCGGCCGGTCAAGTGACCGATGCAGTCGACGTGCGGGTTCTCCATCGCCGCGATCACCCGCTCGGTCGGACCGGTGCCGAACGCCGCGTGAATCGAGGCGACGACCCAGTCGAGCCGGGCGAGCACCTCGTCTGAGACGTCGAGCGTCCCGTTCGCCCGGATGTTCACCTCGATCCCGTGGAGCAGCCTGAAGGGCTTGAGCCGTTCGTTCAGGGCGGCCAGCTCGGCGGCCTGCGCCTCGAGCCGCCCCTCCCGGAGGTAGTGGGAGTGATCGGTGATCGCGAGGTAGGCGTAGCCGCGCGCCTTCGCGGCAAGCGCCATCTCCTCCATCGTGCTCTTGCCGTCAGCCGACCAGGTCGTGTGCGCGTGCAGGTCGCCGCGCAGGTCGCGCTCCTCGACGAGGTGTGGCAGGCCGCCGCGTCGCGCCGCTTCGAGCTCGCCCGCGTCCTCGCGCAGCTCCGGCGGGATGAACTGGTAGCCGAGGTGCTCGTACAGCTCTTCCTCGGTGGCGAACGTGTGCACCTGGCCGCTCTCGACCTCGGTGACGCCGTACTCGGAGATCGACAAGCCCCGCCGCTGCGCTTCCTCGCGCATCGATACGTTGTGGTTCTTGGACCCGGTGAAGTGCTGCAGCAGGTTGCCGTAGCACTCGGGCGGCACGACTCGCAGGTCGAAACGGAGCCCGTCGTACGAGACCACGGTCGCCTTCGTGCCTCCCTTGGCCGCGACCTCGGCCACCCAGTCCGAGCTCGTGAAGGCGTCGATCAGCGCCTTCGCGTCGGTCGCCGTCGCGATGATGTCGAGATCGCGGAATGTCTCGCGGCGGCGGCGGACGCTGCCCGCCTCGCTGACCTGAGTCGCCGCCGGATGAGCACGCAGGGTCTCGACGACGGCGAGCACGGCGGGCAGGCCGGCGCCTAGGAGGGCGCGGGCCGGAGCTTTCGGCTGGGCCTCCTCCTTCAGCGCCCGGAGGACGTTCTCCTCGATCTTCAGGCCCCAGACCGCTGAGGACGCGCAGCCGCTCCTGCTCGGCCGCCGCCTTCAGCTCGGCGGTCGTCGAGACGCCCAGCTCGAGCCAGATCCTGCGGGCGGTCTTCGGCCCCAGGCCGGGAAGCCGCATGAACGAGATCACGTCCGCCGGAATCCGCTTCCGGCGCTTTGCCACCGCCTCGATCTCGCCCGTCTCGACGATCTGGACGATCTTCTCCTCGATCGTCCTGCCGATCCCCTGGAGCTCCTTCGCCTTGCCGTCGAGCGCGAGCTGCGCGATCGAGCCGCCGGTCTCCTTGATCCGTTGGGCCGCCCGGCGGTACGCGAGGACCCGAAACGCCTGCTCGCCTTCGAGCTCGAGCATGTCCGCCAAGAGCTCGAGCTGCTCGATCACGTCGGCGTTGCGCGGAAGCGTGGCCGCCACTCCGCGATCATAGGGACCGACCGTGCCCCGAGCCGTCGTCTGCCTGCCGACCTACAACGAGCGCGAGAACCTCGCGCCGATGGTGCATGCGCTGCTCGAGCGGATCGGGCCGGACGACCGCCTGCTCGTGATCGACGACCGCTCGCCCGACGGGACGGGCGAGATCGCCGACGGGCTCGCGGCCGAGCATCCCCAGGTGGCCGTGCTCCACCGGGTACGGCGCGACGGCCTTGGCCCCGCGTACCTCGCCGGCTTCCGTCGCGCGCTCGCAGAGGGTGCCGAGCTCGTGCTCGAGATGGACTGCGACTTCTCGCACGACCCGGACGACGTGGAGCGGTTGATCGACGCGTCGAGGCAGGCCGACGTCGTCCTCGGCTCCCGATACGTCCACGGTGGGCGAACCGAAAACTGGGGCCTCGGCCGCCGATTCGTGTCGCGCGCCGGATCGCTCTACGCCCAGGTGGTGCTGGCCGCCCCCGTGCGCGACCTGACCGGCGGCTTCAAGTGCTACCGGCGCGAGGTCCTGGAGCGGATCGACCTCGAAGCCGTCTCCTCACGCGGCTACGCGTTTCAGATCGAGACGACGTATCGCGCGCTGCGGGCCGGCTTCCGCGTGATCGAGATCCCGATCACGTTCGCCGACCGTGAAGCGGGTAGCTCGAAGATGAGCCGCTCGATCGTCTTCGAGGCAATCTGGCGTGTCCCCTTCCTGGCAGCGTTGCGGCTGTTGGGCCGACTACGCTGAACGCATGGTCGAGGTCACCGACGAGAGCTTCAGCGACCAGGTCCTCGGTGCCGGACGGCCGGTGATCGTCGACTTCTGGGCGCCGTGGTGCGGACCCTGCAAGGCGGTCGACCAGGTACTCGACGAGCTGGAGGCTCAGCACGGCGGTCGGGTCACCTTCGCGAAGGTGAACATCGACGACCATCCGCGGCGGGCAGCCGAGCTCGGCGTGCTCTCGATACCGACGGTGATGCTCTTCGACGGCGGAGAGCGCCGGGAGACGGTGGTCGGCGCCAGGCCGCGGTCGCATTTCGAGAAGACGTTCGCCCGCTGGCTCTAGCGCCAGCGCCTCCTAGGCGAGAGCCTCCGCCCGGAGCTTCAATCGCGGGTCGATCACCGCGTGGACGATCTCGCCCGCGAAGTTCACGACGGCGATCACAGCTGCGCTCACGACCACGACGCCGACGATCACCGGCAGGTCGTTTCGGATCAGCGCATCGCGCAGGATGCGGCCGAGCCCCGGCAGGCCGAACGCCGTCTCGACGAACAGGGCGGTGGGGAGCGCGAACCGGCTGATGTCCATCGCGACCATCGGCACGACGGAGAGGAACGCGTTCGGGAGCACGTGCTTGCGGAGGGCGCCCCATTCGCTCATCCCCTTTGCCCGCGCGAGCCGCACATGGTCCTCCTGCAGTGTCTCGGCGACGCTCGCCCGGATCATGCGGACGTAGAGGGCGGCGAAGACGAGCGCGAAGGTGAACCAGGGCATCAGCATGTGCGTGAACCACTGGGCCGGGCCGCCACAGCTGCCGACCGGGTGGAACATGTCGCAGTAGCCCGTCACAGGCAGCACGTGCAGCTGGTAACCCATCAGGTACGAGAGGACGAGGCCGAGCCAGAGCGGGTGCGTGGACATACCGACGAGGACCAGCACCGATGCGAGCCGGTCGATCATCGATCGCGGCCACACCGCCGACAGGACGCCGAACGGCACGGCGATCAGCAGCCAGATCACCGCCCCGCCCATCGTCAGCGACAGCGTCACCGGCGTCGCGTCGAGCAGGATCTCGCTGACCGGGCGACGAGAGACGTACGAGCGGCCCATCGATCCTCTGGCGACACCGGTCACCCAGCGGCCGTACTGGACGATCACCGGCCCGGAGAACTGCTGGGCCCGCTGGACGTCGAACCTCCCGCGCAGCCGCTGGACCTGCTGCTCACGTGGGACGACGTAGAAGAGGACGAACGTGAACAGCGAGATGATCAGGCAGAGCGTCACCGCCCACCCCAGCCGGCCGAACGTGTAGCCGACCACCCCTACGACCCCGCAGGATCGAAGTGCTCGAAGCCTCGGAGCTCGACCGGCTCGCCGCCCAAGCGCAGTTCGACTCCTTCTCCCCGCTCGCAGCGCCCGATCTCGGCAAAGCCACCGGCGTCGGGAACGGCGGCGAGCAGCTCGTAGTCCTCGCCGAAGGCGAGGTCGTCCACGGTTGCCCCCGGGGCGAGCGGAACGCGCTCCAGGTCGATCACGAGGCGGCACGCCGAGCGGGCGGCGATGTTGCCTGCGTCCCGGGCGAGCCCGTCGGAGATATCGGTGAGCGCATGGGCTCGTCTCGAGAGGTCTCGACCCTCGGCGATCCTCAGCGGAGGACGCGCGTATCTCTCCTCGCGGAAGGCTGCGCCGCCGGCGCCGAGCTCTCCGGTGACGACCAGGGAGTCTCCGGGCCGTGCGCCGCCTCGCCCCGGCACACGCGGAGACCGGCCGAGCGCGGTCACGCTCACCACGAGTCGATCCGAGGCGGAGGTGTCGCCGCCGATCACGGGCACCCCCGTCTCGGCGAGGCCCTCATACAGCTCGACTACGTCCGCGACGGCCGTTTCGGATCGTGCCGCGAGGCTGACGACGAGACCCTCCGGCTCGGCGCCCGAGGCGGCAAGGTCGCTGAGGTTGACCGCAGCAGCCCGGAACCCCAGGTCACGCCAGGAGATCCAGTCGAGGCGGAAGTGCACCCCCTCGACGAGCACGTCCTGCGTGACCACCCGGCCGCCCGACAGCTCCGCCGCGTCGTTCTCGATGCGCTCGACGAGCCCACGCCGTTCGAGCTCGGCGAGCAACCCGAACTCGCCGACGTCAGCGAGACGCATGGATCCCAAGGACGTCGACCGGGCCTTCCCCGGCGCCGATGCTCGTCAGGCCGCGCGCAACGGCGCGTGATGCCGCCGCCGCGGCGCCGCGGGCCGCCTCCTCCAGCGGCAACCCTCTGGCGAGCAGCGCTGCCAGGGTGGCCGAGTGGGTGCAACCGGCACCGTGCGTGGCCGGCACGTCGTGCCGCTCGATCGGGATCCGGACGATGCGCGAGCCGTCGAACAGCGTGTCCTCGGCAGCGTCGCCGTGGCCGCCCGTGACGATCACGGCCGGCGCGCCGAGCGCGTGCAAGCGGAGCGCAAGCTCCTCGCGACTCCCGGATCCGCCGGCCAGCGCCTCCGCCTCGGGGAGGTTCGGAGTGATCACCGTCGACAGCGGGAACAGGCGGCGGACGAGTGTCTCGACGGCGTCGTCCCGCAGCAGCCGGGCTCCGGAGCTGGCGATCAGCACCGGATCGACGACGAGCGGGACACGATGCTCGGAGAGGAACGCGGCAACCGCTTCCACGATCGGCGCCGAGAAGAGCATCCCGGTCTTGGCTGCGTCGACGCCGATGTCGGCGAAAACCGCATCGAGCTGCGCACGAACGAACTCCGGCGGCACCTCGAAGACGTCGGTGACGCCGACGGTGTTCTGTGCAGTCAGGGCGACGATCGCCGACGAGCCGTGGCAGCCCGCGGCGGCGAACGCCTTCAAATCCGCCTGGATGCCCGCGCCGCCGCCCGAGTCGGAGCCGGCGATCGTCAGGCAGCGAGGAACCGGAGCTGACATTGGCGGCTAGCATCGTGACACGGCAACAGCACTCCGCGGAGGTCGCGATGGGTACACCCTTCACCCACACCACCTGGAACGTGAAGCCCGGCCAGGAGGAGGAGTTCGTCCGGCGCTGGCTCGAGTGGGCCGAATGGAGCCATCGGCAAGGGCTGCGGGCGCATGCTCGTCTGCTGCGGGACACGGAGAGCCCCACCACGTTCGTCAGCTTCGGGCCCTGGGAGACCATCGGCGCCGTGCGTAGCTGGCGAGGGGAGCCGGGCTATCACGAGCGCGTCGCGCGGCTCCAGGAGCTGGTCGAGCAGTTCGAGCCGCGAACGCTCGAGCAGGTCGCCCAGAGCTAGCCCTGGCCGGCCTGGAAACGTGGAGGCTCCGCAACGCCACGACTCTCCGGCCGCGGCCCCATGGGGAGGGATCCTCGACGGTGAGGAGCTCGCATACCTGACCGACGAGCCCGCCCGCGAAGCTCGGACGGCTCCGTTTCCCGACGAGCTCCACGCGAAGGTGCGGGCAATGCTCGAAGCGCAGGGTGTCGACTCCCTCTACGAGCATCAGGCCGATGCCTGGTCGGCAGCCGCGCGCGGCGAGCACCTCGCGGTCGTCACCGGAACGGCCAGCGGCAAGTCCCTCGCCTTCAATCTGCCCGTCCTCGACGCCCTGGCGCGCGAGCCGAAGCGCCGTGCGATCTACCTCTACCCGACGAAGGCGCTCGCGCAGGATCAGCTGCGGTCGCTCACGGCGCTCCACGTGCCCCGCGTCCGCGCGGCGATCTACGACGGCGATACCGAGGCGGAGCGCCGCTGGCAGATCCGCAAGTGGTCGAACCTGATCCTCTCGAACCCGGACATGCTCCACGTCGGCGTCCTGCCCCACCACGACCGCTGGGGCGACGTCCTTTCCAATCTCTCGTACGTCGTCGTCGACGAGGCACACGTCTACCGCGGGGTGTTCGGCTCGCACGTCGGGAACGTTCTGCGCCGCCTGCGCCGCGTCGCCCGCATCTACGGCGCCGACCCTCAGTTCCTGCTCGCCTCGGCGACGATCGCCAATCCGGGCGACCTCGCTCGTGCCCTCCTCGGTCTCGACGTAACCGTGATCGGCGACGACGCGGCGCCGCGCGCGGAGCGAACGGTCGCGCTCTGGAACCCTCCGCTCCTCGACGAGGAGCTCGGCCTGCGAGCGAGCGCGCTCGGCGAGGCCTCGCGGCTGATGGCCGAGCTCGTCTCGCGTGAGCTCCGGACGCTCTGCTTCGCGAAGAGCCGCAAGTCCGCCGAGCTGATCCATCGCTTCGCCGTCGACCGGCTCGGCCGCGACTTCCGGCACCGTCTCTCCCCGTATCGGGCGGGATACACGCCGGCCCAGCGACGAGAGATCGAGCAGCGGCTCGCAGCCGGTGAGCTGCTCGGGGTCGCGGCCACCGATGCGCTCGAGCTCGGGATCGACATCGGGCTCCTCGACTGCGTGATCTCGACCGGCTTCCCCGGCACGGTTGCCAGCCTTCGTCAGCAATGGGGACGGGCGGGCCGCCGCGGCCACGGGCTCGCGATCCTGGTCGCAAGCGAGGACGCGCTCGATCAGTACTTCATGCGCGAGCCGGAGATGCTGCTCGGCCGCCGCGTCGAGGCGGCGATCCTCGACCACACGAACCCGCGGGTGCTGGACGGCCACGTCCGTGCGGCCGCGTTCGAGGCACCGCTCGACGACGCCGACCGCGTGACGCTCGGCGACGCAGCGCTCGACCGGGCCGCACTCCTGCCCGAGCTGCGCCGAACGCCGGCCGGGTTCGTCTGGGCCGGCCGCGACTACCCCGCGGCCCGCGTTCCCTTGCGCTCCACCAGCCCCGACTCGTTCTCCGTGATCGACACCACCACCGGATCCGTCCTCGGCCTCGTCGAGCACGAGCGGGCGTACTCGACCATCCACGACGGCGCCGTGTACCTCCATCTCGGCGAGGCCTACCGGGTGACCGAGCTCGACCTGGAGGCGCGCCAGGCGCTCGTCTCGCCGTTCGAGGGAGACCTGTACACCCAGGCCAAGAAGGACACGATGACCGCGATCGACCACGCCGAGCGCACGGATCAGCGCCTCGGCCTCGAGCTCAACTGGGGTGCTGTCTCGGTCACCGAGCAGGTCGTCGCCTATCAGCTGAAGAAGGCCTCGACGCAGGAGACCCTCGACCTCGTCGGGCTCGACCTGCCGGAGACGACCTTCGACACCGAGGCGATCTGGTTCTGCCCGGAGCCGTGGATGCTCGAAGGCCTGGACCAGATGCCGAAGCTGCTCAGCAGCCTGCACGCAGCCGAGCACGCCCTGATCGCGCTGCTTCCGCTCTGGGCGATGTGCGACCGCTGGGACATCGGCGGGCTCTCGACCAACACGCACTTCCAGACCGGCAGGCCGACGATCTTCGTCTACGACGGCCACCCCGGAGGAGTGGGGATCACCCAGCGAGGCTTCGAGGCGTTCGAAGGCTGGGTCGAGGACACGGCGAAGCTGATCGCAGGCTGTCCCTGCGAGAAGGGGTGCCCGTCCTGCGTGCAGTCGCCGAAGTGCGGAAACCTGAACGACATGCTCGACAAGGCCGGCGCGCTCGAGCTGCTACGGCGCCTGCTCGCCGGCGGGTGGCCCGAAGACAGCTAACCAATCTCGCTGCGGCTAGTCTGACTGCGCATGCGCGGCCGGATCCTGATCGCCGCCGCAGCGGCAGCAGTCCTCGCGTTCCCGGCTCCCGGCCTCTCCAGCGGCGGGCCGGGAGAGGCGACGTTCGGCTACGGCAAGCACCCCCTCGAGCAGCGGACGTTCTCCGCCTGCAAACGATTCGAGGCCGCGCTGCCCTTCTACCGGTCCTGCATCGGCGACCAGGCCTACCTGCTCGTCGCGCGTACGAACGACCCGGCGAACGAGCTGCCACGGATCGACGCGTACGTGCACTCGGTCGGCGGCTGGCTCGAGCGGAACTGCCACGTGCTGATGCACGGCGTCGGACGCCGGTACGGAGCCCACGCGCACGTCACCCTGACGAACCTCCTCCACTACCTGCCGAAGACGAACGACCCGGGCTGCTCGGCTGGATTCGCGCACGGCCTGCTGATCGCACTCGGCCCCCAGATCCAGAAGCTCGGACCGAAGGGAGCAGCCGCGGACTGCCACCGGGCGGCGACGCGGTACCAGCGCTACAGCTGCATCCACGGGCTCGGCCACGCGTACGCACGTCAGTTCGACGATTTCGTCGAACCTGCCCTCGCCTCGTGCTCTCATCTCGGCTCCGCCGACGCCCCCGATTGCGCGCAGGGCGTCTTCCACGACTACTGGATCGCCGTCGCCGGGCTCGACGGCACTCGCCGGCCGGCAAGCGTGACCAGTCCGAGAGCCCTGTGCGGCTCCCAGCCGCGGGCGTTCGTGCGAGCGTGCTGGTACCGCGCGTTGCTCGAGCGCCCACCCGCGAGAGCGCCGCAGTCGGCCCACGACCTGCTCGCGCTCTGCCGAGGCCTCTCGACCGTTCAGCGCGCAGGCTGCATCACGGGCGCGTCGCTGATCCGATCCTCGGATCCCCTGGAGCAGCTCCACACCTGCGCGGCGCTCGGGTCGGCGAACGCCCCCGCCTGCCTCCGCGGCTTGCGGGTTCCGACCTACGCGCTCGCTCCCTTCGCGACGAAGCTGTCCCTGATCCGCGCCTGCGCGACCGTGCGCACCGCGCAGCGTGCCTGCTACCTCTGGCTCGGCAAGGCGCTGAACGTGATCACGAACGGGACTTTCGTCTCGCGCGGCTGTCCGAGGCTCCGCTACGCGGCGACACGGGCGACGTGCGCTCGCGGAGCACGGGCGTACGAGGGCGCCCTCGAGACGTTCAGCTGACCGCGGTGGGGCCACAGGGGCGAGCCGGGACGCTGATCGCCGGCGGCGGCTACGCCGGCGCAATGGTCGCGCGACTGCTCGGCCGGCGAGATGCGACCATCGTCAGCCCGGAGAACTTCATGCTCTTCACCCCGCTGCTTCCGGAGGCGGCGTCCGGCACGCTCGAGCCCCGGCACGTGGTCGTCCCGCTCCGGCTCATGTGCCCGCACGCGGACGTGATCATCGGACGCGTAACCGCACTCGATCCCGGACGCAGGACGGTCACGGTCGACGCGATCGACGGGCCGCGCCAGATCGGGTGCGAGCGCCTGGTGCTGGCGCTCGGCTCGATCTCGCGGGCCCTGCCGGTCCCGGGGCTCGCGGAGCACGGTCATGGATTCCGCGACCTGGCCGACGCGATCGAGCTCCGCAACCACGTCCTACGCAGGCTCGAGGCAGCCGATGCTGCGGGGAACCCGGCCGAGGCGGCGCGCCATCTCACGTTCGTCTTCATCGGGGCCGGCTACGCCGGGGTCGAAGCGCTGGCGGAGCTTTCCGACCTGGTGCGCGACGCGCTCCGCCACTATCCGCGCCTGCAACCGGTTCCGCAGCGCTGGGTGCTCGTGGACGCAGCGCCGAAGATCCTCCCGGAGATCCCCTCGGGCCTCGGCGAGTACGCCGCGGCGCAACTGGCGCAGAGAGGCGTCGAGATCCACGTCTCGACGCGGCTCGAGTCGGCCGACGAGCGCGGCGTCGTCCTCTCCGACGGCAGCCGGATCGCGACGAGCACGCTCGTCTGGACCGCGGGGGTACGGGCGAACCCCTTGCTCACCGAGCTCGGCCTGCCCCTCGACGACCGTGGGCGGGTCATGGTCGACGATTGCCTCCGAGTCGTCGGCCACGACGACATCTGGGCGCTGGGCGACTGCGCGGCAGTGCCGAACCTCGCCACCCCGGGCCACCCGGATCCGCCGACCTCGCAGCACGCCCTCCGGCAGGCCCGCCGACTCGCCCGCAACCTAACCGGCCCGGCGGCGCCGTATCGCTACCGGATGCTCGGCCAGGTCGCCACGCTCGGTCGCTACAAGGGGATCGCGGACGTGCTGGGCCTTCGGCTCCGTGGATTCCCCGGCTGGTTCTTCACCAGGAGTTACCACCTCTACCAGCTGCCGCTGCTGTCGAGGAAGCTGCGCGTGGTCGTCGACTGGACGGTCGCGCTCTTCTTCCGGCGTGACATCGCCGAGCTCGGCGCCCTCGGCCACCCACGTCGCTTGAATCCCTAGCTACGACGAGGCGGCGGCGAGTGTTCGGTTCTTGCCCTCGAGCTTCGCCTGGTACATCGCACGGTCCGCCGCCCGGAGGAGATCGACCGGCGCCGGTCCGTCGCTGGGGTAGGCGGCGACGCCGAAGGTCGCCGTGAGCGGGGTGCCGGACTCGAGCGCACGCTCGATCAGCGCCCGGCGAAGTCGTTCTGCAACCGCGACCGCGATCTCCCTGGTTCCGTCCGGGATCACGAGCCCGAACTCATCGCCTCCGAGACGAGCAGCGATGTCCTCACGGCGCTTCTCGGCTCGCAGAAAGTCGCCGATCATCTGGAGCACCGCGTCGCCGACCTCGTGCCCACCGCGGTCGTTGACCGCCTTCAAGTCGTCGCAGTCGAGCATGACCAATGCGAGCGAACCCCCGGTGCGCGAACACCGATCGAGCACCTCCCGAAAACGGTCCCGGAAGCCACGACGGTTGAGGAGGCCTGTCAATTCGTCCGTCACCGCCGCCCGCTGCTCGCGACGAAGGACAAGCGCGGCGTCGAGGAGCGACGCGGCGTGCTGCGCGACGAGGGTCGCGGCCTCGATCTGCTCCTGCGTCAACTGCATCGGCGCCTGCGCCCTGCCGACCAGCACGCCGAGCTCCTTGCCGCCCACCCGCAGCGGCAGCCAGATCAGCCGGTGACCCGATACCTCGCTCGTCCATTCGACAGCGGGGAGGGACTGGAGATCGACGATGCAGCAGGACGTCTGGTCCACCTCGACGTCGCGCGCAACGTGGGCCAGCATGTCGGCCGGCAGTGGTTCGAGCTTCGATTGCGACCTGCGCCAGGAGCGCTCCGTCGCCAGGACTCCCGTCGAGGTCGTGATGCTGACCTGCACCGCCTCCAGTGCGAGCAGCCGCCCGAGCGTCCGGCAGGCGAACTCGGAGATCTGCCCGACCCCGCGCAGGAGGCTCGCCTCCACGAACAGCCGCGCCAGGCTGGCGACGTCGGAGCCGAGGCCGCGGCGCATCCGTTCCACCCGCTCGCCAAGGCTCTGTGCGAACTCGGCAACGATCGAGACCGCTTCGGGCGGAAGGAGGCGGTCGCGCGTCTCCAGGTTGAGCACGCCCGCGGCCGGTGTACCGCCGAAAGGAATCGCGACCTCCGAGCAGACGGCGCTCGCGGCCGCGATGAAGTCCGAATCAGCGCCGACGTCGGGCACGAACTGCGGCTCTCCCGTCCGGGCTGCCCTGGCGATCACGCCCTGGTCGAGTCTGAAGCCGTCTCGTACCTGCTCGTAGCCGTGCTGCGCCACGAGCCAGAGGCGATCGTTCTCGACGACGTAGACGCTTGGCAGGAGATGGCGACCGCCGCTGGTGACGAGCGCGCCGAGCGCGGCGTGAACGCAGTGCCCCTCGTCTCCGATGCTCCGTAGCGCCGCCTGCGCGCTCTCGACCGCGGCCGTGAGCACGCTGGGTGAGATCGGCTCCGCGTCGGTCCCGCGAGACGGCTTCGGTGCGGCCCGCAGGGTCGGAGCGGCCTGATCCACTGCAAGGGCTCCACCCGCGATCGTCTCCGCCGACTCGAAGAACAGGTCGAGCAAGAGCGGATCGAACTGCGTGCCTCGCCCGGCCTGCATCACCGCAATCGCCTCCTGCTCCGAGTGAGCGGGCCGATACGGGCGGTTGCTCGTGAGGGCGTCGAACACGTCTGCAACAGCCGCGATCCGGCCTTCGAGCGGGATCTCTTCGCCTTTCAGGCCGTTCGGATAGCCGGTCCCGTCGAACCGCTCGTGATGGGTCAGCGCGATCGTCGCGGCCAGCTCGAGCAACGGCGACGCCGAGCCGGCCAGGATCGTGTGCCCGATCACGGTGTGCCGCTCGGTCAGCCGCCGCTCTTCGTCGTTGAGCTCATCGGACTTCAGCAGAATGCTGTCCGGGACCGCGATCTTGCCGATGTCGTGCAGGCCGCTCGCCACACGAATGAGCTCGCAGCGCTCCTCGTCGAGACCGAGCCGTCGGGCAAGCGCGAAGCAGTAGCGCCCCATCCGTTCGGTGTGTCGGCCGGTCTCCGTGTCGCGAAACTCGATCGCCCAGGCGAGACGGCGGATCATCTCCTCGCGCGAAACCTCGAGCTCGTTCTCCGAACGTCGGAGGTGAGCGATCGCATGGTGGAGCTCCTCCTCGGCCCGTGTCCGTTCCCCCAGCTCCTCCTTGAGGGTTGCGTAGATCCTGGCGTTGTTCAGCGCGAGCGACGCGAGATGGCCGAAACGTTCGAGGATCTCGAGCTCCCTCGCGCCGAAGGAACGGGCCTTGTCGATGAACGCCAGTCCGATGACGCCGACCACGTTCGGCCCGTCGCGCAATGGGACTCCCACGACGGCCCAGAGGTCGAGATGGTCGAATGTACGCCAGCGGCCGGCCCACGCCCGGTAGTGGTCGACGACGAGCGGCCGGCCGGTCTCGAGGACTCGTCCGGCGACTCCCTGCCCACGGGGCTGCCGTTGCCCCACCCCACCGGCGAAGGCGCCGGTCGCGACCTCGAGGCGCATGCCGTCGCTTCGGCCGTCGACCATGCACACGTAGCCGTGGGGAGTTCCGATCAAATGTCCGGCACGCTCGACGATCGCATCGAGGACGACAGCCAGGTCGAGCCCGTCGATCAGACTGAGCGTCGTTTCGTGCAGCGCTTCCAGCTCGGTGTTGCGGCGCCGGAGCTCGTCGACAACCGCACCGCCGCCGAGCGCAGACCGCGCAAGCTCGGACGCCCTCGTCACATCTCGTACGATCGGCCGGACGCGGCGAAGCTCGCATCCCCCGAGCGGGGTACGTGGCCCTTGTTACTTGGGCCCGTCGCCTACGAACTCCGCGTCGAGCCCGCGAGCCCTGAACCACTCCACCATCGCGAGCTGCGAAGGCTTCTCCGTCCCGTAGTGCATCGCGTCGATCAGCGTCACGCCCGCCGCATCGGCACACTCCCGAAAGGCGCGAACCTGCTCCTGCACCCAGTCGAGGCGGCAGTTCGTCGCGGCATTGCCGGTGACGTACGTCTGGCAGCCGCGCTCCAGCGAGGCCTCGAGGATCTCCACGAGCGCGCCGGCGCCGGCCGCGATCGCCACTCGGCCCGCCTCCGCACGTGGACGCGTGAGGACGTGCACTTTGATCTCCGGGCCGAGGTAACCGCGAAGCGCGTCGGCAAGGCCTTCGACGGTGAGACGGCTCTGTCCGATGACCGCGGCTCCTCCGGGAATCCCGCTGCAGATCGGAAAGTACTCCTCCGGCTCCTCGAGACCGGCGCCCTGTGCACACAACCGCGAGGGCGACACCTGCGGATGCATGTCGAGCGGTGCGTGGGCGTTGTAGAAGCTGATGCCGTTCTCCCGCATCGTCTCGTAGGTCTCGAGCGCCAGCGGGAGGAAGCCTGGCTCGTCGGCGAAGTCGAGCGGGTGCTCCGAGAACAGGAGCGTGGCCGGCTCGAGCGACGCAACGATCCTGTCGCTCGGGAACACGCAGGTGGCGACACGCTCCACGTCCTCGGCACCGCGAACGGCAAGGCCGTTCCAGCGCTCCGCCCAGCCGTGAACGACGTATTCGCGCCAGAACGGGTCTGGGTACACATCCGCGAACACCGACGACCAATCGTCGTCGCGGACGTCCTCGATGCGGAAGAAGCCGTCAAGCTCGGCGATGAGCCCCGCCAGCTTCACCGGATCGACTCCAGGGCCGCACGCAGGCTCTGCCGAGAGCTCAGCACGCCCTCGAACAGGTCTCCCTCCCGTTCGACCCGCCCGAGAACGGCATCCATCGTGAACGCGAGCGGATCGAGATCGGCGCCGACCTCCTCCCAGCGCAGAGGTGTCGAGACAGGAGCGCCGGTGCGCGGCCGGACCGAGTAGACGGACGCAATCGTCTTGCCCTCGCCGTTCTGGTTCGCGTCGATGAGCACGCCACGCCGCTTCGCCTTCGTCCACTCCGTCGTGACGAGCCCCTGGTGCGTTCGCGCGAGCGTGCCGGCGACGATCTCCGCGAACTCTCGGGTCTCCGCGTACGTGTAGCGCCGCTGGACCGGGACGAGGACGTGGATCCCGTCGCTGCCGCTCGTCTTCGGGAACCCGACGAGACCGACCGCGTCGAGAACCTCCTTCACGAGCAGGGCGACCTCGACGACCTCCTTGAACCCCGCTCCCTCCGCAGGGTCGAGGTCGAACAGCACGAAGTCGGGCCGCTCCGGCCTGTCCACGCGCGAATACCAGGTGTTCAGGTCGATGCAGCCCATGTTCACCACCCACAAGAGCGCGAGCTCGTCGTTCACCAGGGGAGCCTGGATCGTCCGCGTCCGTCTCGGACGGTCGCGCGTGGTCGCCTCGACGGCGACGGTGGGAATCCAGTCGGGCATGTGGGAGGGAGCGTCCTTCTGGAAGAAATGGCCACCGGCGATGCCGTCCGGATAGCGCTTGAGCGTGAACGGGCGATCGCGGAGATGCGGCAGGAGCACGGGGGCGACGGTGCGGTAGTAGGCGAGCAGATCTCCCTTCGTGATCCCTTCGTCAGGCCAGAACAGCTTGTCGAGGTTGGACAGCTTGAGCAGCCGCTTGCCCTGCCGGATCTCGTTTGGCAGCGGCTCCTCGCGGTGCACCTCGCGCGCCGGCTTGTCCTCGCGCAGCCCCTGGAAGGACGGCGCACGCAACCGGCCGTCGTGCGTCCACTCGACGAACTCGACCTCGCAGACGAGCTGGGGCTTGACCCAGACGACGTCGGACTTCCGGACTTTCGGCATCTTCGGGACGACTGCGAACGGCGACTCCTTCTGCTCCAGTTGGCGGAGACGGTCGAGGAGCTCGTCGATGTCCTTGTCGGTGAACCCCGTCCCGCAGTTGCCGACGTACGAGAGCTCGTCTCCATGCCAGACACCGAGCACGAGCGACCCGAACCGCCCCGACCGCCTGCCCTGCCCCTTGGTGTAGCCGGCGATGACGAACTCCTGACGGCCGTGCGTCTTGATCTTCAGCCACTCGCGCGTGCGCTTGCCCTGCCGATAGGGGCAGTCGGCCCGCTTGGCGATGATCCCCTCGAGTCCCTGCTCCTTGGCCGCGTCGTAGAGGGCGTTGCCGTCCTCGAAGACCCCCGACAGACGTACGGTTCCGTTCCGCGAACCGAGCAGCGACTCGAGCCGAGCGCGCCGATCCGTCAGCGGCAGGTCGACAGTCGACGCACCCTCGACCTCGAGGACGTCGAAGACCTCGTAGACGATGGGCGTTCCCGCCTTGCCCTGCTGCATCGCGGAGAAGCTGGGCCGGCCCTCCTCGTCCAGTGCGCAGACCTCGCCGTCGAGGACGCAGTCGGGCGTCTTCAGCGCGCGCGGAAGCGCCTTGGCGATCGAGGCGAACCGCTCGGTGAGGTCGTTGCCGTTCCGGCTCACGAGCCGGGCCTCGCCACCGACCACGTATGCGATTGCTCGGTACCCGTCCCACTTGACCTCGAAGAGCCAGTCCGACCCGGACGGAACGGCGTCGGCGAGCGCGGCCAGCATCGGCTGGTAGCGCGTCCCCCGCGCACGAGGAGCGCCGGAAGCTCCGTCCTCGCGCTTGCGGATGATCAACCAGTTCTTCGGATCGCCGTCCAGCTTCGCCGGAACGAGCGTCCAGAGGCCCTGCAGCCGGTCTCCGGAGAGTCGGACCGTGAGCCCGCCGTCCTTCTTCTCCTCGACGAGCTCGTAGGTGCCGCGGTCCCAGATCTCGACCGTGCCGGCACCGTACTGGCCCTTCGGGATCTCGCCCTCGAAATCGGCGTAGTCCAGCGGGTGGTCCTCGACGTGAACCGCCAGCCCGCGCTGACCCGGCTCGAGGGGGACGCCTTTGGGCACCGCCCAGCTCGCCAGGGCACCGTCCCGCTCGAGTCGAAAGTCGTAGTGGAGCCTCCGCGCGTCGTGGCGCTGGACCACGAAGATCGGGGCGCGACGGCGCCTCCCGCCACCGAAGGGCTCGGGTGTGCGCTTTGGATCGCGCTTCTTTCGGTACTCGGCGAGGTCACCGCGCGCCATGAACCGAAAGCTTGCCTCAGCTGAGCCTGTGGAAACAGCGGATACACCCTGAAAATGGCCCTCGTGATGCTCCCGAACGGTGTCCGAGAGGTGAACAAGTGGGGTTTTGAACCGGGGAAAAGCCTGTGGAGAGTGTGGAATGTCCCCGCAAAAACGGGATGGTTAGGCAAAAACACCCATCGTTCGAAATTTGGATCGCCGCGTCCGGCGCAACTCGTCCGGCGAGACACCCTCGAGCTCTTCCAGAGCCTCCTGGAGCGCCTCCCGGAGCAGCCGGGCAGCCTCGTCCCAGTCGTCCTGGGCGCCTCCTTCCGGCTCCGGCACGATCGCGTCGATCACACCGAGCTCCAGGCAGTGCGTGGCGTCCGGCTTGAACGCCGCCGCCGCCTTCCGGGCCTCGCCGGCGTCCCGCCAGAGGATTGCAGCGCAGCCTTCGGGCGAGATCACCGAGTAGATCGCGTTCTCTTGCATCAACACGCGGTCCGCGAGCGCGATCGCGATCGCACCCCCGGAGCCGCCCTCTCCGATCACGCAGGCGACGATCGGGACACCAAGCCTCGCCATCAGCGCCTGCGAATAGGCGATCGCCCCGCCCTGGCCGTGCTGCTCGGCCGCGACGCCCGGATAGGCGCCCGGAGTGTCGACCAGGCTGATCACCGGGAAGCCGTGCCGGTTCGCGAGCTCCATCACCCGCATGGCCTTCCGGTAGCCCTCCGGGTACGGCATGCCGAACTGGCGCTTCGTCCGTTCCTGCAGGTCTCGCCCCTTCTGCTGGCCGACGAGGGCCACCGTCCGGCCGTCGAAGCGACCGATCCCGGCGACCATCGCGCCGTCGTCGGCGCGTCCGCGGTCGCCGTGCAACTCGACCCAGTCCTCGAGGATCCGGCTCAGGTAGTCCAGCGTGTAGGGCCGGTCGGGATGTCGAGCGAGCTCGACCGAGCGCCAGATCTCCTCGTCCGTCGGCTCGGTCTCGAGCTTCTCGAGCTGCCGCTGGAGCCGCTCGAGCTCCCCCGACAGCTTGGCGCCACCGAGCAGGGAGAGCTGGCGGAGCCGGCTCAGGCGCTCGCGGAGGCGGCGCTCGGCTTCACCCGGCATTGCCGAAGAGCCGCAACAGCCTGCCGAGGTGGTCACGAAGCTCGTTCCGCATGACGATCGCGTCCACGTGCCCGAACCGGTAGTTGGACTCGGCAAGGCCGAAGTCGTCCGGCAGCTTCTCGCGGGTCGTCTGCTGCACGACTCGAGGGCCGGTGAAGGAGATGAGCGCTCCCGGCTCGGCGAGCGTGACGTCGCCGAGGCTGGCGAAGCTCGCGAGTACGCCAGCGGTGGTCGGATGGGTGAAGACGTTGATGAGCGCGCAGCCAGCGTCGCGCATGTCTTCGACGGCGCACACCGTCTTCGGAAGCTGCATCAGCGACAGGATCCCCTCCTGCATGCGCGCGCCGCCCGATGCCGTCACCGAGACTAGCGGGACACGCCGCTCCACTGCGCGCTCGCACGCGCGGACGAACTTCTCGCCGACGACGCTGCCCATCGATCCGCCCATGAACGCGAAATCCATGACGGAGAGCTGGCACGGCTCGCCCTCGATCTCGGCGCGGCCGATCACGATCGCATCCCCCTCACCCGTCTTCAACTCGGCCTCGGCGAGCCGTTCGATGTACGGCCGCAGGTCGTAGAAGCCGAGCGGGTCGGCCGAGCGGAGGCCGGCGTCCTCCTCGTCGAACGTTCCCGTGTCCGCAAGCTGGCCGATCCGCTCGCGGGCGCCGAGCGGGAAGTGGTGCCCGCAATGGGGGCACACGCCGAGATGGCGTTCGAGCTCGTCGTCCCGGTAGTGCGACCCGCACGAAGGACACGTGTTCGGGTGCTTCTTGCCGGCGTCAGCGCTCGCAGCGCCTCCCTTGTGCTCGATCGAGACGTCGATGCGCGGCGGAGCCATCGTCGTGATCTTAGACCGGCCCTGCCGCCCGGCGGTTACAGGCCCAGGGCGGCGCACAGACGCGCCACGGGCTGGAGGTTGGCCGGTTCCGGCAGGAGACCGGAGAGCCCCGCGCCGACGACCTCCGTACTCCTGGCGACACCGTGCAGGATCTCCTCGGCTTCCGCGAGGAGGATGCCCCCGGCGACGGGCATGAACGAGCGCAGCTCGCGGTCGTCGAGGCCGTCCGCGTCGATCGCCACGTAGACGCCGTCTGTTCCCCCGAGTGCACGGGCAATCGCGTGACGGCCGATGTGGATACCGCTGTCGTCGATGAAGTCCTGCTCCGGCGGATCGAGGTCGCGCGCGCCCACGAGCGCCACGTCCCCCGGGTTGACGGCACCCGAGTCGATGATCATCCGGAGCGGCATACCCCATTCGTTCCCGGACGGCGACGTGGCAGTGGTGTTCAGGTCGCCGTGGGCGTCGACCCAGAGCACGGCGATCCGGCCGCCCCTCGCCGCGAGGCCCTCGACCGCGCCGATGTGGGCGCAACAACAACCGCCGAGAACGAGTGGCCGATCGGGCAGCTCGGAGGCGAGCACCAGCGTCTGGTCGTGGAGCGAGTTCTCGTCGACCACGGCAGCCTCGGGGTACGGAAGCTCGAGCGAGGCCGCCTCGGCCATCGCCTCGCCGCCCCGCCCCCAGGCGCGCGGCACGCGAACCAACCCTGCGCCGAAGCCCGCCCCGCACGCGTGACACTGGTACTCGGCTCCCAGCGCCACCGCCGTGAAGGTCTTGCAGTACGGGCACTTCGCCCGAAGGCGCGACACCGCCGAAGGTTAGCTGCGCTTCTCGTACACGTCGTCCTGTCCGCCGACGCGCATCCCGACGCTCTCGTAGAGCCGGACCGCACCCGTCTCGTTGCCGGCGTCCACTCCGAGCCCGATCCGTCTCTTGCCCTTCTCGTACAGAGCGCCGAAGCCCTGGAGGAGCAACGATCGGCCCAGGCCGCGGCCACGCCAGCGCTCGCGGACGCCGAGGATCCCGACGAACGCGTCCCCGAACAGCTCCTCGTTGCACATCACCGCGCCCACGACGTGATCGCCTTCACAGGCGAGGAAGATCAGCTCCGGCTCGATCACGATGCCTCGTAGCCAGTCGTCGAGGCTCCGGCGGGCGTGACCCCAATGCTCGGCGAACGAGTCCTCGACCACCTCGTGGAGAACTGCCTCCTGGCCTGCGAGGAACGGCTTGACCGCGATACCGCTGGGCCACGAGGGCGGCGGAGGCGGCTCGGGGAGATCGACCACCATCCGGTAGAAGCTGCGGACGTAGACGAAACCCCGGTCGAGCACGAGGGCTTTCGCAGCGTCGTTGCCGGCGAGAATCGACGTTCGCAGCTTCTCGTTCGCCCTTGCGCGCCCTTGCGCTTCGGCCCAGTCGAGGAGGAACGATCCGATTCCCTGCCCGGTCGCCGACGGCAGAACGGCGCCGTCCGTCGAGAGCGCACCCCCGCGCGGCACGGCGCCGGCGAACGCGACGATCTCGCCTTCGTCGCAGATCACGACCGCGTCCACCGTCCGCTCCAGCCAGGCGCCAATCTCGCGCTCGCCGACTCGGAGCGGCTCCGGAGCGAAGGTGGCGTCACAGGCGTTGATCACGGCTGCAATGGCGACCGCGTCGGTCGAGCGAGCAGGGCGCGAGGTGATCCCCTGCGGAAGGCTCACGCGGGAACGAGCCCGTCGAGCACGTCTGGGAGCGACGCCAGGTCGGCGATCTCCCTGGTCGGCTTTGGATCAGCCTCCTGACCCAGGCGATTCACCCAGACCGAGCGCAGTCCGAGCTCTCGCGTCGCAGCGATGTCGTGGAACAGGCTCGCCGCCACGTGGACGTGGCGGTCTCGGTCGGCACTCGTCCGCGCGAAAAACTCCTGCCAGTGGCGGTGCCCCGGCTTGTACGACCCGATCTCCGAGGCGACGATCGTCTCGTCGAAGGGGACGCCGAGCCGCCTCTTGGACGCCTCGATCAGGTCGCGGTCGGTGTTGGAGAGGATCGCGAGTCGCCAGCCGCGTGCACGGGCTTCCTCCAGCGCAGCAGGCACTTCGCGAAACGGCGCCCACGACGGAAGCGAGCGCGCGAGGGCATCCGCCTCGTCGTGCGGGAGAACCAGGTTCTCCGCGGCCGCGAGGCGCTCGAGCGCGCGCCTGAGCACCGCTCGATAGCTCTGTGCCGGGTCCTCCGCCTGCACCTGCGGCTCGATCTCGTGGTAGCGCCCGACCAGCCGTTCGGCTGCTCCGGCACCGAACAGCCGCGCGAGCTCGCCGCCGATCCCGCCGTTCCAGTCGATCAGGGTGCCGTAGCAGTCGAACGTCGCCCACCTAGGCATGGGGGAACCCAGGGTTCCCCCATGAACCCCCTCCTTCATGCCGCAGCACTGCCAGCGTGAAGTGGGCTCCCGCCGGGCAAAGCCCGGCTCCGCCCGCACACGCCTCGCGTCCCCGACCTGAACCACCGGTCTCCCACGCCGCTGAGCTTACTGGTGTCAATGTCACCTCGTACCGAGGTAGCACCCGGCGCAGATCGGTTCCGGCTAGTCCTCGAAGCGCTTGAGGACGATCGACGCGTTGTGCCCGCCGAACCCGAACGAGTTCGACATCGACACCTTCACGTCGGCGCGGCGTGCCTCGTTCGGGATGTAGTCGAGGTCGCACTCGGGATCGGGGTACTCGTAGTTGATCGTCGGCGGCAGGACGCCGTCCGCGATCGCCATGATCGAGAAGATCGCCTCGACCGCGCCCGCAGCCCCGAGGCAATGCCCGGTCGAGCCCTTCGTCGAGGAGATCGGCGTCTGCCGAGCGTTCTCCTCGCCGAGCGCCAGCTTGATCACCCGCGTCTCGCTCGCGTCTCCCAGTGGCGTCGACGTCCCGTGCGCGTTCACGTAGTCGATCTCGGACGCGTCGACACCGGCGTCTGCGAGCGCCATCTGCATCGCCCGAGCCGGGTTGACGCCGGTCGGATCGGGCTCGGTGATGTGCTGCGCGTCGGAAGAGACCCCGTACCCGGCAAGCTCGGCGTAGATCTTCGCGCCGCGCGCCTTTGCCCGCTCCAGCTCTTCGAGCACGATCACCGCTCCCGCCTCGCCCATCACGAACCCGTCCCGCTCGCTGTCGAAGGGGCGGCTCGCACGCTGCGGATCGTCGTTGCGTCGGGACAGCGCCCGCATCGCTCCGAAGCCGGCGATCCCGACCTCGGTCACAGGCGCCTCGGTTCCGCCGCAGAACATCACGTCTGCGCGGCCGAGCCTGATCGCGTCGGCGCCTTCGCCGATCGCCATGTTCGAGGCGGCGCAGGCCGTGCACTGGGCGCTCAGCGGGCCGCGGGTGCCGAGCTCGATCGAGACCCAGCCGGCGCCGAGGTTCGGGATGATCGCGGGAATCGAGAAGGGGTTGACCCGGTCCGGACCGCGCTCGCGAAGCTGCGTGTGGCAGTCCTGGAAGGACTGGAGCCCGCCGATGCCGGTCGCGATCGACGCGCCCACTCGATCGGCCTCCTTGGCGATGTCGAGCCCCGAGTCCTGCTCGGCCTGGCGGGCAGCGGCGACGACCATCTGGGCGAAGCGGTCCATCCGGCGCGCGGTCTTGTACTCGATCCAGTTGGTGGGATCGAAGTCCTTCAGCTCGCATGCGAAGCTGACGAAGTACGCGCTCGAGTCGAAGTGCGTGATCGGCCCGGCACCCGACATCCCGGAGACGAGGTTCTGCCACGACGTCTGCACGTCGTTGCCGAGCGGCGTTACCGCCCCCATCCCGGTGATCACGACTCTGCGATGCCCGTTGGCGCTCATCACATTCCCAGCCCGCCGTCGACGAGCAATACCTCGCCCGTCACGAACGAGGCCTCGTCGGAGCTGAGGAAGCGTACCGCTCCGGCCACGTCCTCCGGCGTGCCCAGGCGACCCAGCGGCGTGTTCGCGAGGATCGCCTGCTGCACTTCCTCGGGCAGTACGTCGGTGAGCGCGGTCTGGATATAGCCGGGGGCGACGGCGTTCGCCCGGACTCCACGCAGCGCAAGCTCCCGGGCGAGCGACTTCGTGAAACCGATGATTCCCGCCTTGGAGGCGGCGTAGTTCGTCTGGCCGGGGTTCCCGTGAATGCCGACGACGCTCGTCAGGTTCACGATCGAGCCGCTGCGGCGACGCATCATTCCGCGGGTAGCCGCCCGGCAGGTGTGGAACACGCCGCCGAGGTTCGTGTCCAGCACGGTGCGCCAGTCCTCGTCCGACATTCGTGCGATCAGACCGTCGCGCGTCAGCCCGGCGTTGTTCACGAGGATGTCGAGCTCGCCCGCCTCCTCGACCAGCCGGGCCGCCTGCTCGGGATCGGAGACATCGGCCTGGATTGCCCGACCGCCGATCTCGGCGGCAAGCGACCCCGCCTCGTCGGTGCCACTCCGGTACCCGATCACGACCTCGGCGCCTGCGCGAGCCAGCTCGGACGCGATCGCACGGCCAATGCCGCGCGAGGCGCCGGTGACGAGCGCGAGCTTGCCTTCCAGCGAGCAGAAGGCCGTCACGCGGTGGAGAGCATCTCCTTCAGCTTCTCGAGCGACGTCAGGTCGTTGACGGAGATCGCCTTCACGCTGCGGTCGATCCGCTTGACGAGGCCCGAGAGCACGTTGCCGGGGCCGACCTCGACGAAGGTGCGGACTCCTTCCTTGACCAGCTCGGAAGCAGCCTGCGTGAACCGCACCGGCGCGGTCAGCTGGTCGACGAGCAGCGCCGCCATCCGTTGCGCCTCCTCGAAGCGGGCGGTGACCGTCGACATGAACGCCGCCTCGGGCTCGTGGAACATGACGCGCTCGATCGCAGGTCGCAGGCGCTCGGCGGCGCGAGCGACGAGCGGCGAGTGGAACGCACCGGAGACCTTGAGCTTGACCGTCCGCCGCGCGCCTTCCTCCTCTGCCAGCGCGCAGCACTCGTCCACTGCGGCGTGCTCGCCGGAGACGACGATCTGGCCCGGACAGTTGTAGTTCGCGGGCCACACGCCGAGGATCTTCCGGCACAGCCGCTCCACGACCTCGTCCTCGAGGCCGAGGATCGCCGCCATCGAGCCCGGCCGCTCCTTCGCCGCCTCGGCCATCGCCAGACCCCGCTCGCGAACGAGCGCGATCGTCTCCTCGACCCCGACTGACTCGGCGGCGGCCAGCGCCGCGAACTCCCCGACCGAGTGACCGATCACGTAGTGCGGCTCGATCCCTCGCACCCGCAGCGCCGCGAGCACGGCCAGGCTCGTCGCGACGAGCGCCGGCTGCTGCACTTCGGTCTCGACCATCCTCTCCAGCGGAGTGTCGAAGCACAGCCGGCGGAGATCCAGGCCGCATGCCTCGCTTCCCCGATCGAACACCCGCATCGCCTCCGGCACTGCCTCGGCGATCTCCCGGCCCATGCCACGCTCGAGCGAGCCCTGACCGGGGAAGCAAAACGCGACCTTCATGACGCCTCCGTCCATCGCACGATCGCCGACCCCCATGTCAGCCCCGCCCCCATGCCCGTCATCAGCACGGTGTCGCCGGCGTGAACGCGGCCTTCCGCGACCGCCTCCCCGAGCGCAAGCGGGATCGAGGCGGACGAGGTGTTGCCGTATCGATCGACGTTCACGACCACGCGATCCTCCGGGATTCCGAGCTTGGCAACTGCATGATCGATGATCCTGACATTTGCTTGATGGGGAACGTAGACGTCTACGTCCTCCACCGACAGACCACTTCGCGCCAGGATGCTCTTCGCCGAGCTCACCAGCACCCGGGTCGCGAACTTGAACACCTGCCGCCCGTTCATCTGCACATAGTGCTGCCCGCGGGCGACGGTCTCGGCGGTCGTCGGGTTCCGCGAGCCGCCGGCCGGCAGCTGCAGATCGATCCCGCCTGCTCCGTCGGCGCCGAGCTCGAAGGCGAGAAACCCTCTTTCCGGCACGCGCTCGATCACCACCGCTCCCGCGCCGTCGCCGAACAGGACGCACGTCGAGCGGTCGGCGAAGTTCATCAGCTTGGAGAGCACGTCCCCTCCGACGACCAGTGACCGTTGGACGAGCCCGCTCGAGACCATCCCGAACGCCTGCGCAAGGGCGTACATGAACCCGGTGCAGCCGGCGGAGAGGTCGTACGCGGCCGCATCTGCGGCGCCGAGCTGATCGGCCAGGATCGCGGCGGTTGACGGGAATGCCATATCCGGAGTGACGGTGGCGACGATGATCAGATCCAGGTCGCGACCGCGAACGCCGGCCTGCTCTAGCGCTGCACGCGCAGCGGGCAGCGCCAGGTCGGAGAGCGCCTCCTCCGGTGCCGCAAACCGGCGCTCGCGAATGCCCGTCCGGGTTCGGATCCATTCGTCGGATGTGTCGACCAGCTGGGCGAGGTCGTCGTTCGTGACCACTCGCTCGGGCACGTGGCACCCCAGGCCCGTGATCGAGATGGCCGCTCCGTTCGCCGTCCCGATCATGCCGCAGCCGTCGCGAAGGTCAACGTGCCTCGCACGGCAAGCTCGTCGCCGACCCGTGCCGTCGCCTTCCCCCGGCCGACCGGACCGCGCGCAACCTCGATCTCGCACACGAGCGTGAGCTCGTCGCCCGGCTCGACGATCCGCTTGAACCGAACATCGTCGATGCCGGCGAACAGCACGAGCTTCCCGCGGTTCTCCTCCAGGGCGAGCGCCGCGATCGCGCCCGCCTGCGCAAGTGCTTCGACCATGAGCACTCCCGGCATGATCGGCCGACCGGGGAAGTGACCCGGGAAGAACCACTCGTCACCGCGTACGCGCTTCCGCGCGACAACGCGAGCGCCCGGCTCGAGCTCGAGGACCTCGTCGACGAAGAGGAACGGATCTCGATGCGGAATGATCGTCTCGATCACCTCGCGGCCGAAGGGGGCCGCGGGAATCATCCGGCCAATCGGTCGCGGAGAGAGCTTCGTGCCCGGTGCGCGTAACACTTGGCCGTCCCGACCGGAATCCCCGCGGTCGACGCAATCTCCGGAAAGGACCAGTCGAAGGCGTCCTTGAGCACGACGACGCGGGCCTGCTGCTGGGAGATCGCGCCGAGCTCCGTGCAGAGCTCTGCCCGCAACTCGGAGAGATCGAGCTCCCGTGCAGGATCGCCGTCCGGGGCAACCCGCCGATCCTCGAGCAGCGGCTCGCACCGTCGCGACCGCTGACGCTCCGAGGCATCGCGACACGTGTTGACGACGAGCCGGTGCAACCAGGTCGTGAACGCCGATTCGCCGCGAAACTGCCGGATTCGGACACAGACCTTGGCGAGCGCCTCCTGGGCAGCGTCGCGGGCATCCTCACGATCCGACAGCAGGTGCGCGGCGAGCCGTTCCACGCGCGGCGCGTGACGCTCGCAGAGCGCGGCCAGAGCCCGCTCGTCGCCGTTCTTCGCTCTCGTCACCAGGATCGGGTCGCTCAAGCTCGCATACTCCAGTGGCCGCGCGACGCGCAGCTCGATCCTCTGACGGCGCTGGCGACCGAAGGGTTGCACGCTGACGAGTCTAGAGACTGTTCTTACTGGATCGTAAACGGCACCGCGTGGCGGGTCTCGCCAAACGGTCCCTTCACGATCACGGCTGCCTCGTACGCCCCAGCCGGAGCAGCGGCACCTGCGACCGTGCCGTCCCAGGACATCTGAGCGGAGCCGGCGGCCAGCTGGCCGCCGGAGACGACCGCCACGATCGTGCCCGCCTGCTCGATCTGGACGGCCACCTCCGCCGCGGCCGCGAGCGTGAACGCAATCGAGAGGGTGTCGTCGGAGCCGTCGCCGTTCGGCGTCAACACCGGGGGCGTCACGGCCAATCCCGAAAGCGTCCGGTCGATCGAGAGCGTGGCGACGAGCGTGCCCGTCAGCCCGTCCTGCGTAACCGCAGAGATCGTGAGTGCGTACGTGCCGTCGACCAGGCCGTCCGCTTGGTACGGAAACGATTGAAGCCGCGCAGACTGCTGCTGGGCGGCGAACAGGGTGCTGACGACGGCACCGCTCGCGTCGGTGACGGTCGCCGTGACGGCCGACTTCGCCGCGAGCGTGTACGAGATCATGGTGGAGTCCGCGATTCCGTCGCCGTCCGGCGAGATGACGGGAGGATCGAGCGACAAGCCGGTGAGCAGAGACACAGGCGGCGGTGGCGGTGGAGGCGCAGACGCGATCGTTCCGTGTGCAGGCCGTGTCTGCGGTCCCGCCTCGATCGTCCACGCGTACGGCCCGGCGGGCACGCCGGTCGAGCTCCAGGTCCACGACACCGCCGAGCCGGCCCCGACGCCGCGGGCAACCGTCCCGCCGTCCGGGGACCGAACGGTCACGGTCCACACACCCGGCGCCGAGAGACGAGCCGTGAACCGGATCTGGCCTCCGAGCGAGCCCTGGGCGGCCGGGTCGTAGAGCTTCGGCAAGCCGATCCCGGCAACCTCGTGCGCGAGGTCGGGCAGCCTCGCGTAGAGCGACGTCCCCGGGCAGGTCGTGAACCCGGTGTCGCGGTGACCGGAGATCGCGCGTAGGCGCACCCGCGTGCCCCGCCGGTACTTCGGATTGCCCCCGGATGTCCAGGTGACGAGTCCGAGAGGGTCGACGTGGGCGACATCGAGGCGCCAGGCGAGCAGCCTCGCGAGCGCGTGGAACGCGGCCGGGGCGACCGCGCTCGCCGAGTAGTTTCCGATCACTGCGACGCCGACCGAGCCGGTGTTGAAGCCCTCTGCGTGGGCGCCGATCACGTTGCGCTCCAATCCGCCCGCACGGCCTTCGAACACCTGGCCGAAGCGATCGACGAGGAAGTTGTAGCCGATGTCGTTCCAGCCGTTTCCGCGTACGTGGTAGAGCTCGATTCCGCGCACGATCGCAGCCGATGCGGCTCTGCTGTAGCTCGACGAGCCCGCCGTGTGGTGGACGACCGCGAACGAGATGGTCTTCGCGTATCGCGGCGGACCGCGCAGGATCTCGTCGTCCGCGTTCCACGACCGGCGCGGGACGATTCGCGGGGCGCCGGCGGACGCGAGCGAGCGCGGCGCCGAGTGGCCGACGGGACTCCAGACGTACCACACTCGCAGCCTCCTGACCTCGCCGACGAGCCGGTAGCCGATTCGGTCCGACGAACCGACCCAGTACGGGTTGCCGAGCCGCCAGGCCCCACGCGCCCGGCTCTCGGCGCCACGCGCATCCGGCCGATCCTCGGGCTCTGGCGCGACGGGTCGCCAGGCACTCCAGCGACCCAGCTGGCTTCGAGCTCGAAACAAGACCCGGCCGGGCCCCTGCCAGTGGAAGCCGACCAGGTTGAAGCGAGCGGGGGCGACCGCGGCAGCGGTCGTGCGTGCAACCCCGATCGGGAGATCCTGGGAGACGATGGTCGCGTCGGCCGCCCGGGCCGTTGCCGGGAACGCGGCGAGCAAGACGAGTGCGGCGCGGAGCATCTTCATTCCGGCCCGACAAGTGTGCCCAGTCTCCGGGCGCACGGCAGGCCGTTGATAGAATCCTTACGACTGTGAAAGCGGCTTTCTTGCGGGCATTTCTCGCCTCGCTGGCCGTATTCGCCGCGGTCCTCCTTTCCGGCGGTGCTGCTCGAGCGGCGTCGCCCCGCGTGCTCGTCGTCCACTTCGACAACGACATCAACCCGGTGACCGCAGACTTTCTCAACGACGAGATCGGGCGTGCGAACAAGGACGGCTACTCCGCGGTCGTGATCGAGCTCGACACCCCGGGCGGGCTCGTCGACTCGATGAACAAGGTGGTGAAGAAGGAGCTCGCGTCGAAGGTGCCGGTGATCGTCTACATCGCCCCACAGGGCGCCGGCGCCGGCTCGGCCGGTGTCTTCATCTCCCAGGCGGCCGACGTCCTGGCGATGGCGCCCCAGACGACGATCGGCGCCGCGACGCCGATCGGGGAGGGCGGCAACCTGCCGTCGGATCTCCGCCGCAAGGCGATCAACTTCTACGCCAGCAAGCTGCGCAGCCTTGCCGCAAGCCACGGACGAAACGGCACGTGGGCGGACTCGGCCGTTCGCCGCGCCTCGAGCCGAACCGCGAACGAGGCGATCGAGCAGAACATCGCGGACGTGCAGGCATCGACGCTTTCCGGGCTGCTCACGAAGATCGACGGCCGGAAGACGCTGCCGAAGGGCTTCGTCCTCCACACGGCGGGCGCGAAGGTCACGAACGTGAAGATGGGGTTCTGGAAGCGGCTGCTCGACACCCTCATCGACCCGAACCTGATCGCGCTCATGCTCACGCTCGGGGTCCTCGGCATCGTCGTCGAGCTCTGGCATCCAGGCCTGATCTTCCCGGCCACATTCGGCGTCCTCTCCCTGGCGATCGCCTTCTTCGGCCTCGACGTCCTGCCGATCAGCTGGGCCGGCCTCGTCCTGATCGGGGCAGCGTTCGCCTTCTGGATCACCGAGCTCTTCATCGCATTCAGCCACGGAGCGCTGACGGTCGCCGGAGGGGTGTGCTTCGTCTTCGGCTCCCTCCTCCTGTTCGAGCCCGCGGGCTCGGGCTACCAGGTCTCGCTGCCGGTCGCCCTGAGCGTCGCCGGTGTGATCTCGCTCTTCTTCGCCTTCGCGCTCGCGAAGGTCGTCCAGATCCGCCGGCGCCCAGCCAGCGTCGGCACGCACACCATCGTCGGCACGCACGGCCAGGTACGACGGGACGGTCTCGTCGCCGTCCGCGGTGAGCTCTGGCAGGCGCACACGACGGACGGATCGGAGCTGGAGCTCGGCGACGAGGTGGAGGTGCTCGGCGTCGAAGGGCTGTCGCTCGCGCGTCCGGCGTGTGCAGACACTCGCGCACGTCTAGGATGAGGTAGCCGTGACCGCAGCCGTCGTCGTCATCGTCGTTGTCGTCGTCCTCGTCGTCCTGTTCATGCTCGCCGCAGTCAAGGTCGCCCGCGAGTACGAGCGCGGCATCGTCTTCCGGCTCGGCCGGCTCCTCCCGCAGCCGAAGGGCCCCGGGCTCTTCCTGCTGATCCCGATCGTCGACCGGATGGTCAAGGTCGACCTGCGGACGATCACGCTGAACATCCCACCGCAGGAAGTGATCACGAAGGACAACGTCCCCGCACGGGTGAACGCCGTCGCCTACTTTCGGATCGTCGACCCGCAGGCGGCGATCGTCCAGATCGAGAACTTCATGGTCGCGACCTCGCAGATCGCGCAGACCACCCTCCGATCGGTGCTCGGCCAGCATCTCCTCGACGAGCTCCTCTCGGAGCGCGACAAGATCAACGCGATCCTGCAGGAGATCATCGACGGGCAGACCGCGCCCTGGGGGATCAAGGTCTCGATCGTCGAGGTGAAGGACGTCGAGATTCCCGCGAACATGCAGCGGGCGATGGCGCGGCAGGCCGAGGCCGAGCGCGAGCGGCGGGCGAAGGTGATCAACGCCGAGGGCGAATACCAGGCCTCCGAGCGCCTGCGCGACGCCGCCGCCGTCATGTCGACGGAGCCGATCGCAATCCAGCTCCGTTACCTGCAGACGTTGCTCGAGATCGGCTCGACGAACTCATCGACGATCGTGTTCCCGGCCCCGATCGACCTGATCCAGCCCCTGCTCGAGCGCGCCGCGAAGCAGGACTCCAAGAACACGGAGTGAACGAGCTCAGACGCGACCCGATCTCGGGCCGCGTCGTCGCAATCGCCCCTGGGCGATCGGCTCGGCCCGGAGCGGCAACGGCCGCGCTGACCGACCCCGTCACCGAAGCCGAGCTGGCCGAGTGCCCGTTCTGCGCCGGTCGCGAGGATCGCACGCCACCGGAGGTGCTGAGACTCGGCGATCCCTGGCAGGTTCGGGTCGTCCCGAACCTCTATCCGGCGGTCGAGCGGCAAGAGGTCGTGATCCACTCGCCCCGGCACGCACGCTCGTTCGCCGAGTTGACGGACGACGAGGTCGGCCACGTCGCCGAAGCCTGGCATCGGCTGGCCGCGCAGGCGAACGGGAGCGACTTCACCTACCTCCACATCCTGATCAACGAGGGGAGGGCGGCCGGCAGCAGCTTGCCGCACTCGCACTCCCAGGTCGTCTACCTCCGAGAGCCTCCCCCCGCCGCGCTGGTCGAGCGACGCGGTTCCGCATGTCCGGTCTGCGAGGTGATGGAGCAGGCCCGACCGGCGCTCGCGCTGAGCGAGGACAACGGCGCAGTGGCGGTCGTTCATCCGGCGGGACGGCTTCCCTACGAGACTCTGATCGCGGGACCGCACCCCGACCTGGACCTCGTCGCCGCACTGCGACTTCTCCGTCGCTGTGTGCAGGCCCTGCAGGCCGTCGAAGGGCCGGTCGCGTGGAATGCCTGGCTCCACAACGCGTGGCAAGGAACGAGCGCCCCCGGCGTCCATCCGCACATCGAGCTCGTGCCCCGGATGACGGTGATGGCCGGGCTGGAGCTCGGTGCGGAGATCTACGTCAACACGCTCGCACCCGCAGAGGCGGCCGAAAGGCTGCGAGCGTTCTAGGGCCGCCGGGCGCGGCCGCCGTTCTGCTCGCGGAAGCGGCGTGCGGCATCGATGGCGGCACCGAGGTTCAACCCCTTGTCCTTCGCCTGCTTGATCAGCATCACGGTCTCGACCGCATCCATGTCGTAGATCCGCTGCTTCTTGCCCTTCGTCGGAATCTGCGCCTTGTTCGTCCAGTAGTCGAGCTGCATCTTCGAGATCCCCGCCATCTGGCACACCTGCCCGAGGTAGAGCTCGACCTTGTCGAGATGCTCCGCGAGGTTTATCGGTTCCAGGAAATCAACCTGGCCACTGAACGCCATATGGGCATCCTTTAGGACGACGTTGCGAACCGCACGTGCGGTTCTATCACCCTCGTTGACTCTTGTGAAGGCCGCCTCGAAGGTCAGTCTTCCGGGCCGGTCGGCACCTCGGGCTCGTCGGGTTCGTCGGCACTACCGTTGGCCGCTTCGACAACAGGAGCGATGCTGGAAACGGTCTCGCCTTCCCTGAGCCGGACGACGATCACACCCTGTGTGGCCCGCCCGAGACGCTTGATCTCGTCGATGGACATGCGGATCACGGTGCCGCCGGTCGAGATCAGCATCACCTGGTAGCCCTCGCGGACGATGCGGCTTCCGGCCAGCTTGCCCTTCGCGCCGGTGAGCTGGATCGTCTTCACGCCGAGCCCACCGCGACCCTTCCTCGGGTAGTCGCGGACAGGCGTGCGCTTCCCGTATCCCTGCTCGGTGACGACGAGGAGGTCGTCGGCGTCGCGCGCGATGTTGATCTCGATCACCTCGTCGCCCGCGCGCAGCCGCATCCCCTGCACGCCGGCGGTGGCGCGACCCATCGGCCGCGCTTCCTTCTCGTGGAAGCGAATCGCCTGACCGCTGCGAGAGACCATCAGGATGTCGTCGTCTCCCGTCGAATGGCGCACGCCGACCAGCTCGTCGCCGTCACGGAGGTTGATCGCGATGATCCCGTCGGCCTTCAGCGGCGTGTTGTACTCGGCGAGCTTGGTCTTCTTGACCATCCCCTTCTTCGTCGCGAAGACCAGGTGCTCGACCTCGGCGAAGTCCCGCGTCTGGATGACGGCGCGGATCTGCTCGTCCTGGCGGAACGGCAGCAGGTTGACGACGGCGCGCCCCTTCGACTGGCGCGAACCGAGCGGCAGCTCGTGGACTTTCAGGCGGTACACCTTGCCGACCGAGGTGAAGAAGAGCAGGTAGTCGTGCGTCGAGGCCACGAACAGGTGCTCGATGTAGTCCTCGTCCTTCAGCTCCATGCCCATCACGCCGATCCCGCCCCGGCGCTGCTCGCGGTAGGCCGTGATCGGCAGGCGCTTGATGTAGCCGGAGCGCGTGATCGCGATCACCATGTCCTCCTCCGCGATCAGGTCTTCGAGCTCGAGCTCCTCCTCCGCGGCGACGATCTCCGTGCGCCGGTCGTCGTTCTTGCCGTACAGGGACCGAATCTCGAGCAGCTCCTCCCTGATCAGGGCGTCGACCCGCGCCGGATCGCCCAGGATCGCCCGCAGCTCGGCGATCCGCTCCTTGAGGTCCTTGTACTCGAGCTCGATCTCCTTTCGCGCGAGGCCCGTCAGTCTCGCCAGCCGGAGATCGAGGATCGCCTGCGCCTGGATCTCGGAGAGCTGGAACCGCTCCATGAGCTGGCCGCGCGCCTCGTCGGTGTCGGCGGCGGCGCGAATCAGGGCGACGATCTCGTCGATCGAGTCGAGGGCGATCAGGTAGCCCTCGAGGACGTGCGCGCGGCTCTCCGCCTTCTGGAGCTCGTCCTTCGAGCGGCGGATGACGACCTCGCGCTGGAAGTCGAGGTAGTGACGGACGAGCTCGAGCAGCGAAAGCGTCTTCGGAACGCCGTCGACCAGCGCGACGGCGTTGTAGCCGAAGGTCGACTGGAGCGGGGTGTGCTTGAACAGCTTGTTGAGCGCGACCTGTGGGACGGCGTCGCGCTTCAGCTCGACCTGGATGCGCATGCCGGTGCGGTCGGAGTGATCGGCGAGATCGGAGATCTCGGTCAGCACCTTCTCCTGGACGAGGTCGGCGATCTTGCGGATCACCCCCGAGTCGCCGCCCTTCTTGACCCCGTAGGGAAGCTCCGAGATGACGATCGCCGACTTTCCGCCGCGCAGCTCCTCGATGTGAGCGCGGGCACGCATGATGACGCGTCCGCGGCCGGTGCGGTAGGCGTCACGAATTCCCGAGCGCCCGACGATGAAGGCGCCGGTCGGGAAGTCGGGCCCCTTGACGTGCTTCATCAGACCCTCGACGTCGATGTCGGGCTTGTCGATCATCGCGACGACCGCGTCGATCGTCTCCCCGAGCTGGTGCGGCGGGATGTTCGTTGCCATCCCGACGGCGATGCCCGTCGAGCCGTTGACGAGGAGGTTCGGGAAACGCGACGGCAGCACGGTCGGCTGACGGCGCGATTCGTCGTAGTTCGGCTCGAAGTCGACCGTGTTCGCGTCGATGTCCCGGAGCATCTCCGTGGCGATTCGAGCGAGTCGCGCCTCCGTGTACCTCATCGCCGCCGGTGGGTCGTCGTCGATCGAGCCGAAGTTCCCCTGCCCTTCCACGAGCGGATAGCGCAGCGAGAACGACTGCGCCATGCGGACGAGCGTGTCGTAGATCGGCGCGTCGCCGTGCGGGTGGTACTTGCCCATCACGTCGCCGACGGTCGCAGCCGACTTCTTGAACGGCCGGTTCGGCTGAAGACCGGCTTCGTGCATGCCGTACAGCACACGACGATGGACCGGCTTCAGCCCATCCCGCACATCGGGCAGCGCACGCGAGACGATGACCGACATCGCGTAGTCGAGGAAGCTCGAGCGCATCTCCTGCTCGAGCTCGCGTGACTCGATCCGCCCCGCGTCGAGAGCGCCTGTTTCCAGCTCAGACATCGAGGACCTTCACGTCGCGGGCGTTCTCCTCGATGAAGAGGCGTCGCGGCTCGACCTGGTCGCCCATCAGCATCGAGAAGAGCTGGTCGGCGGCGTGCGCATCCTCGACATCCACGCGCACGAGCAGGCGCTTCGCCGGATCCATTGTCGTCTCCCACAGCTGCTCGTGGTTCATCTCGCCCAGGCCCTTGAAGCGCGACAGCTGAATCCCCACCTCCTTCGCCAGGTTGAGCGCACCGCTCCGCAGCTCGCCGAACGTGTGTGCGTCCGCGAGCTTCTTGCCGAGCGCGAGCGTGAAAGGCGGAGGACCGACCAGCTCGGCCAGGCGGGCGTAGGCCTTGCGCAGGTGGGCGTAGATCGGCGAGGCGAGCAGATCGGACGAGAGGGCGATCGTCTGTGCAGACGAGGTTGCCTCCTCGACCACCTTCACGCGCAAGCCGTCGTCGTCACGCTCGACAACCGAGAGCGAGTAGCCGTTGGTGGGCAGATCGGCGAGCAGTCGCTCGAGCTCCGCGGGCGTGTCGGCATCCAGCTCGACCAGGCGGTGGTCGACGACCAGCTCCGCAGCCTGGTGCCCGAAATCCGAGCGCAGGCGCGCAAACCAGCCTTCGAACTCGGTGGCGCCGGCGGTGAACTTCTTCCACTTCGCGTCGGTCAGCTTCACGTCCGCGCCGTTGCGGTCGTTGACGACGAGATCGCCGAACCGCTCCCGCACGAGCAGCTCCTCGAGCTGCGCCTCCTTCTCGAAGTAGAACTCCTGGTTGCCGAGCTTCACCTTGTAGAGCGGCGGAACGGCGATGTAGACGTGGCCCCGCTCGAACAGCTCCTTCATGTGTCGGTAGAGGAACGTGAGGACGAGCGTGCGAATGTGCGAGCCGTCGACGTCGGCGTCGGTCATGACGATCACGCGGTGGTAGCGAAGAGCCTCGATGTCGAACTCGTCGCCGATCCCGGTGCCGATCGCGGTGATCATCGCCTGGATCTCGTTGTTCGAGAGCACCTTGTTGATGCGGTTCTTCTCGCTGTTGATGATCTTCCCGCGGAGCGGCAGGATCGCCTGGTAGGTGCGGTCGCGGCCCATCTTGGCCGAGCCGCCCGCGCTGTCACCCTCGACGATGAAGAGCTCCGCCGACTCCGGGTCGCGGATCGAGCAGTCGGCGAGCTTTCCGGGCAGCGAGGAGCTGTCCAGGGCGGACTTGCGCCGCGTCAGCTCTCGCGCCTTCCGCGCCGCCATTCGCGCACGCATCGCTGCGATCGCCTTGTTGCAGATCGCGCGGGCGTCCTGCGGGTTCTCCTCGAGGAACTGGGCGAGCTGCGCGTTCACCGTCTGCTTGACGAGACCCTCGATCCCGGGGTTGCCGAGCTTCGTCTTCGTCTGGCCCTCGAACTGTGGGTTGTGCAGCTTCACCGAGATGACCGCGGCAAGCCCCTCGCGCACGTCCTCGCCGTCGAGCCCTTCGTCCTTCTTCAGCAGCTTGAGATCCTGGGCCTTCCTGTTCAAGGTGCTCGTGAGCGCGCTGCGGAATCCGGAGAGGTGAGAGCCGCCCTCCACCGTGTTGATGTTGTTGGCGAACGTGAACACGGACTCCTGGTACGAGTTGTTCCACTGCATCGCCACCTCGACGGCACCCTGCTCGCTCTCTCCTTCGAAGTGGACGAGATGCTTGTGGATCGGGTCCTTCGCCCCGTTGATGTGCGAGACGAAGTCCTTGATCCCGCCCTCGTAGTGGAATTCGACCGTCTTGCCGTCGGCGCGCTCGTCGACCAGGACGATCCGCAGACCCTTGGTGAGGAAGGCGGTCTCCCGCAAGCGGGTCTGCAGCACCTCGGACTCCCACTCGGTTTCCTCGAACACCTCGGTGTCGGGCTTGAAGCTGATCGTCGTGCCCGTCTCCTTCGTCGGCCCGATCGGCTTCATCTTTCCGGTCGGCTCGCCCCGAGCGAACTCCTGCTGCCAGGTCTTGCCGTCGCGGCGGACCTCGGCGACAAGCCATTCGGAGAGCGCGTTCACGACCGAGACGCCGACGCCGTGGAGCCCGCCTGAGACCTTGTAGCCGCCCTGGCCGAACTTCCCGCCGGCGTGGAGCTTCGTCAACACGACGGTCAGGGCCGGCAGGCCCTGCTCGCGCATGATGTCGACGGGGATCCCGGAGCCGTTGTCCCGGACGGTCATCGACTCGTCGGGATGGATGGTCACCTCGATCAGGTCGCACCGGCCGGCGAGCGCCTCGTCGACCGAGTTGTCGACGACCTCGAACGCGAGGTGGTGAAGCCCGCGCGAGCCGGTCGAGCCGATGTACATCCCGGGCCGTTTCCGGACCGGGTCGAGGCCTTCTAGGACAGAGATGTCCTTGGCGGTATAAGCTGCTTCAGCCATAGAAAAAGCCCTGCAAATCAGGTAATTGCGGGCTGATCGAAGTGTATCAGAACGGCCTGTCGGACCGCTCTCGAGACAGACTCAGCGCGGCCGCCTTCGCGATGCGCTCCCGCAGCGCTTCGTCCGCGATTTCCGCGGTCAGATCGGCCGCTGTTTGCAGGGCTTCTGGCGTTGCCTCGAGCGGTTCGCCCGAACCTTCCGCGGGGGCGGATGCAGCCGGCTCGGGAACGTGACCGACCGCAAACCGGAGCGCTTTCGGCGCACTCTCTCCGAGGTTCTCCCGAAGCCGCTCCATGATCATCGGCGCGAGCTGCGACAGCTCGAACGCCCAGGCCGACGAGGACGCGTTCACGTGCAGTGTCCCGTCGCGCGCGATCCGGGCGGGCCAGGCGTTTGCCGCCACGACCTCACCCACCGCAGCAGGCCAGACCTCGAGCAGCTCCGGCATTCCGCCCGGCGGACCGAAGCGGCCGAGCTCTTCGCGAACGGCGCTGTCTATGCGCTCCACCGCACCTCCCCCGGAGTGACCTGGAGGAGCTGGGACGGCTCACCAGGCAGGGTGTCCGCCGTCGTCGCCGTGATCAGCGTCTGACCGCGCCCCTGCACCTGCTCGACCAGCACGCGGCGGCGGTCGGGGTCGAGCTCGGACAGCACGTCGTCGAGGAGAAGCAGCGGCGCGTCGCCGCGGCGCTCTCCGATCAGCTCGGCCTCTGCGAGCAGCAACGCCAGGACGGCAGTGCGCTGCTCGCCCTGCGAGCCGAACGCACGGAGGTCTCGGGAGCCGGCGGCGATCGAGACATCGTGGAGGTGCGGGCCGAGCCCGGTCGCGCCTCGGTCGAGATCGCGTTCGAGGCGCTCCTCGAGCGCGGAAACGGTCGGGGGATCGCCCTCGTAGGCAAGCCGAGCGCCGTCGAGCCCGAGTGCGTCAGCGACGCGGCGAAACGGACCGTCGAGCATCTGCAGCACCTCGATCCGGGAGTCGACGAGCGTCGCGCCGAGCCCGGCAACCTGCTCGGTCCACGGCTTGATCGCCTCTCGCTCGGCTCTCTTCAAGGCCGCATTGCGCTGGGCGACCGCTGCCGCATAGTCCGCCGGAAGGGCACTGCGCGACGGAAGCAGGCGGCCGAGCGCGCGATCGAAGTACGCGCGGCGGGTGGCGGGTCCGCCCTTCACGATCGCCAGCCGGTCAGGCGTGAAGACGAGCGTCACGGTCTCGGCCCGGAGCTGCTCGGCCGCGCGCAGGCGGGCGCCGTCGATCTCGGCCCGCTTGGCGTCGCCGGCGGAGAGCGCAACCGAGACGCGCATTGCCGTTCCCCGCCGCGTCCCCCGGAGTTGGATCCGCCCCGCCGTCTCCCCGAACGTGATCAGCTCCGCATCGGAGCGTGTTCGTGGCGAGAAGCCCTGCGTGCCGACGTGCAGCGACTCGAGCAGGTTCGTCTTGCCGGCGCCGTTCGGCCCCACCGCAAGGACGAGTCCCGGCGCGAGTGCAAGCTCGAGACGCACGTACGAGCGGAAGTTCGCCAGCGAGAGCGACGTGACGATCAGCCGGCGAGACGGATCGGCATGATCAGGTACCAGAAGTCGTCGTTCGGTCCTTGGATCAAGCCGGGCCGCAGTGGATCGATCAAGCGCAGCCGGAGCTCGTCGCCGGACGCAGACTCGATTCCGTCGCGCAGGAACTCGGCATTGAAGCCGATCTCGAGCGGCTCGCCCTCGAAGCGCACGGGAAGACTCTCGCGCGCCTCGCCCACGTCCTGGGTCTGGGTCCAGACCGTGACCTCGCCGTCGACGAACCGAAGCCGCAGCGGCGAGTTCCGATGAGCCATCACCGACGTTCGTCTGACGACTTCGAGCAGCTCCTCACGCGGCAGTGTGACCTCGTGCTTGAACTCCTTCGGGCGCAGCTCGTCGAACTTGGGGAACTGGCCCTCGATCCTGCGCGTCGTCAGCCACGTTCCCTCGACCCCGAACACGACCTGGTTCTCCTGGACGCCGAGCTCGAGCGAACCGCCGGAAGCAACCAGGCGGCGCAGCTCCTCGAGCGCGCGCGCCGGGACGATGGCCTCGAGCTCCGGGACCGTGCCTTCGACTGCCGTCTCACGGTAGGACAGGCGGTAGGAGTCGGTCGCGGCCATGACCAGCTTCCCTTCGCCGAACCGAACTAGGATGCCCGTCAGCACCGGACGGGCCTCATCACGAGACACGGCTCGGCTGACCGACGCAAGCGTCTCCAGCAAGACATCCGCCTCGATCGTCGACAGCGAAGCGACGTCCGGGTCGGGCAATCGCGGAAAGTCCTCGGCACCAAAGGTGTTCAAGCGGTATTCGGCCGGGCCACAGCGAACGTGCAGCACGTTCTCTTCCTCCCGATACTCGATCGTCACCTCGCTCGCGGGCAAGAGACGCGCGAGGTCGACGAGCAGCCTGCCCGGCACGACGACTGCTCCGTCGCCGTCGACCTGCGCATCGAGCGCCGTCCTGATCGACAGCTCCATGTCGGTGGCGGCCAGCTCGACCTGTCCGCCCGAGGCGCGTATCAAGACGCCGCTCAAGATCTGCACAGCCGTGCGAGTCGAGACGCCGCGTCCGACGACCGCGAGCTTCTGGGCGAGCTCGTCACGCGCGCAGACGATCTTCAGGCCGGCTCCAATCACGCTTTCTACTTGATTCATTTAATCCTTTCGTCGTAGTACATAGGGAGTGTGGAGCGTGTGGGAGACGGCGTCGAACAGCATGGTTGAGCGGTAAAGGCCTGTGGGGTCAAATGGGGAAGAATCGAGCTTCTCCACCGGCCGAATGAGGCTTGTCTCGGTATCCCCATGTTCACCGAACTTGTTTCACCCGCGCAGTGAGCTCCTGCACAAGGTTGTACACAGAGCGATCGGCACGAATCATGTTCTGGATCTTCGCGTTCGCGTGCAGCACCGTCGTGTGATCGCGGTCGCCAAAGTGCTTGCCGATCTTCGGTAGCGACGAGTCCGTGAGCTCACGCGACAGGTACATCGCCACCTGCCTGGGGTAGACGATGTTCTGTGAGCGCTTGTGGCTGCAGAGCTCGTCGAGTGACATCCCGAACCGTTCGCAGACGATCTCTTGGATCCGCTCGATCGTCACCTGTGGGACGTCGCCCTGCGGGAAGACGTCCTTGAGCACGTCCTGGGCGAGATCGGCAGTCATCGGCCGGCCGGTCAGCGACGCGAACGCCACGACCCGTGTGAGGGCGCCTTCGAGCTCACGGATGTTGGTCGAGATTCGCCCGGCGATGAACGTCAAGAGCTGCGCGTCGGCGATGTGGATGCCGTCCGTCTTCACCTTCTTGCGCAGGATCGCGATGCGCGTCTCCAGGTCGGGCGGCTGGATGTCGGTGATCAAGCCCCACTCGAACCGCGAGCGCAGGCGCGCCTCGAGCGTCGCGATCTCCTTCGGCGGCCGGTCCGAGGACAGGACGATCTGGCTTCCCGACTCGTACAGCGAGTTGAAGGTGTGGAAGAACTCCTCCTGAATGCGCTCCTTTCCTTCGAAGAACTGCACGTCGTCGATCAGGAGCACGTCGTAGTTGCGGTAGCGCTGCTTGAACCCCTCGATCCGCTTGTCGCGGAGCGAGTTGATGAAGTCGTTGACGAACGACTCGCTGGTCACGTACCGCACCGACATGTCGCCGGGGTGCTCCATCACGTACTGCGCGACAGCCTGGAGCAGGTGTGTCTTCCCGAGTCCGGTTCCGCCGTAGATGAAGAGTGGGTTGTACGCCTGCGCCGGGGCCTCGGCGACCGCGAGCGCTGCGGCGTGAGCGAACCTGTTGGACGACCCGATCACGAACAGGTCGAACGTGTACTTCGTGTTCAACCCGCTCTCGGCGATCCGCTGGGTCGGAACGCGCGCCGTTTCGGCGACGGTGCCGATCTCGGCGACCGTCAGCTGGACCCGGCGCTGCTGCCCGGTTGCGTCGCGAACGCCGGCACGAATCAACTCGAGAAAGTGGCCCTCGATCCATTCCCGAGTGAAGTCGTTGGGAACGGCGAGAACGAAGGAGTCGTCGCTCAGCTCCATCCCCTGGACTTCGCCGAACCACGTGCGGTACGTCGATTCGTTGAGGGCCCCTTTGAGCCGACCGGCAACCTCGGTCCACAGGCTCTCGGCAGTCAGCTCAATCGGTTGCTCCACCCGCTCCGCCCCAGCTCCCTCGTCGACGACAACGAGAGCCGAGCATAGCAACGTCTCGGCGGCCGAACAACGGCTTCGGCCACCCACTCCCCACTCGCAAAAACAAGCCGATTTGCAGGAGATTCTCTTACTTCCACACGACTCTCCACAGGTGTGGAAAGAAGGCCTCGAAAGGGGTATGAGGGGCTGCGAAAAAGGACCCTACGCGCGGCCTTTCCCGGACGCGGTTGTCCACACCGACCCTGTGGAGAACCGGGCCAGAAAACCTCGTCTATACTGGCTGCTCGCGGCCTGCCGGGCCGCCGTTTTCTTGCTCCGGAGACCTCGTGAAGCGGACCTATCAGCCCAACGTACGACGGCGGAAGCGCAAGCACGGCTTCCGCGCTCGTATGTCGACGCGCGCCGGGCGCCTGATCCTGAAGCGCCGCCGCGCCAAGGGTCGCAAGCGGCTTTCCGCCTGATCGCAGGCTGCCGCCCGGGATCGGGGAACGTGCATCGCCGCTACCGCCTCTCTCGCTCTCGAGACTTCGACGCGGTCTACCGGCACGGCCGGTCCGTTTCGACGCGGTTCCTCGTGCTGTACTGGTTTCCGCGGGATGACGAAGGTGAGCCGCGGCTCGGGATCGCGGTACCGAAGGGGACGGGCAGCGCGGTGGAGCGCAACCGCGTGAAGCGGCGGCTGCGCGAGGCATGGCGTGCCCGGTTGTCGCAGGTCTCGCCGGGACGTGACTACGTCCTGATCGCGCGGCCGTCACTGGCCGACGCTCTCGAGAACCGCGATGCCGGCTGGCTCGAGGAGCGCGTGGACGAAGTGCTCGGGAAGGCGGCTGCGTGAGGTACGTGAGCGTTCTCGTGCGAGCGTTCTTTCCGTCGCTCGGAGTCGCCGGCGCGCCGCTCTGCAAGTACCACCCCACCTGCTCGGAGTACTCGTCCCTCGCCTACAGGGAGTTCGGGCTGGTGCGCGGAACCGCGAAGACCCTCTGGCGTCTTCTGCGCTGCAATCCGTGGAGCAGCGGTGGAGTCGATTACCCCGGGAGCCTCCGGTCGTGATTGTCGCCGGCGTCCTGTCTCCGATCGAGAACGCACTTGCGTGGCTGCTCGAGCACCTGCACGACTCCGTCGGGCTCTCGTGGGGGTGGTCGATCATCGCGTTGACGGTGATCGTGCGCGTCGCGCTCGTCCCGCTGATGGTTCGACAGATCCACTCGATGCAGTCGATGCAGCAGCACATGCCGGAGATGAAGGCGATTCAGCAGAAGTACAAGGGCGACCGGCAGCGGATGAACGAGGAGATGATGAAGTTCTACAAAGAGAACAACATCAATCCGGCCGCCTCGTGCCTGCCGATGCTCTTCCAGTTCCCGATCTTCATCGCCCTCTACTTCGTCCTTCGCAACTTCACGAAGCACGTCACGGCGACACCGCACGAGCTCGGCTGGCTGATCGTCCCGAACATCACGCACAAGATCACCTCGCACTGGTCGGGCGCGGTGCTCCTGGTCGTCTACGTGGTGAGCCAGGTGTCTTCCGGGTACTTCGCGTCGACGTCGGCGCAGCGGAGCCAGCGAATCCTGCTGATGGTGCTGCCCGTCTTCTTCGTCCCGGTGATCACCAGGTTCCCGGTCGGACTGCTCATGTACTGGGTGACGACGAACCTCTGGACGGTCGGTCAGGGGATCATCACGCGGCGCATGACGCCGAAGCAGGCGCCTCCGCCCAAGCGTTCGTCGCGGACTCCGCCGAAGGACGGCGGCCGTCCGGAGACGCTCCAGGCCGAGAAGCCGGCCCAGCAGCCGAGGCCGGCTCCGCCCCGCCGGGTGAAGCGAAAGAAGAAGCGGACACGCAGATGACCGGGCCGCTGCGCGTCGAGACGACCGGTGAGACGGTCGGCGAGGCGAAGTGGCATGCGCTGCGAGAGCTGGAACGGCTCGCTCCCGGGCTCGACAAGGCGGCGGTGCAGTTCGAGGTTGTCTCGGAAGGCGAGCGCGGGCTGCTCGGGGTTGGGTATGCGCCCGCCCGCGTCGTTGCCACGATCGACGCCTCAGCCGCTTCGAGCATGTCTCCACCCGCTCGGGATCCGGCGGAGTCCGAGCTGGCCGCCGACGTCCGGGAGCTCGTGCAGCGGATCACGGACGAGCTCGGCGTGCGCTGTCAGGTGACGATCACCGAGGACGACGAGGCGGTGACGGCGTCCCTTGCCGGCGACGACCTCGGCCTGCTGATCGGCCGGCACGGTCAGACCATCGACGCGATCCAGTACCTCGCGAACGTGATCGCCTGGCGTGCGTACGGTGACGAGCGCAAGGACGTCGTGGTCGACGCGGCCGGCTATCGCGAAAGGCGCCGGGCCACGCTCGAATCCCTGGCGCTGCGCAGCGCCGAGCAAGCGACGGCAAGGGGGAAACCGGTGGAGCTCGAGCCGATGTCGTCGATCGAGCGGCGGATCGTCCATCTCTGCCTGAAGGACCTCGCCGGCGTGAGCACTCGCAGCGAGGGCGAGGAGCCCTACCGCTACGTCGTCGTCGAGCCGGACTGACCCGCGACTCGAGCACTGGCTCGAGCGACTGCTGGCGACCTCCGGCCTCACGTCGATCCGAGATCTCGGGGAGGCTCGCCGGGTCCATCTCGACGGGAGCCTGGCCGCGGCTCCGCAGGTCGCCCGATTCGCGGGGCCGGTTGTGGACGTCGGCTCAGGCGGGGGCGCGCCCGGTATCCCGCTCGCGGCGGCGCTGCCCGAGCGCGAGATCGTCTTGCTCGAGGCGAACCGGAGGAAGTGCGAGTTCCTCGAGGAGATCGCCTCCGCCTTTGCGAATGTGCGGGTCGTACGAGGCAGGGCCGAGGAGATCGGCACGGAGCAGTTCGGTGTCGCAGTCGCGAAGGCTCTGGCGCCGCCGCCGGTTGCGCTGGAGTGGTGCCTGCCTCTGGTCGCCGCCGGCGGAGCCGCGATCCTCTTCGTCGGACCTTCCGCCCACGTGGCGGCCGCGACGCGTGCGGCGGCGCAGCTCGCCGGCGGCGAGCCCGAGCTTCACCCCGGGCTCCTGGTCGTTCGGAAGCTCGGCCCGACCCCGCCTGGCTTTCCGCGCCGGGCCGGTGTCGCTCGAAAGCGGCCGCTCTAGCAGGGCCGGGTCGTCCGGCAGCGAAGAAAGAATGTTCCAGTGCCTGGCCACGTCTACGCGATTGCGAACCAGAAGGGCGGTGTCGGCAAGACGACGACCGCCGTGAACCTGGCCGCCTGCCTCGCAGAGGCGGGGGAGCGCGCCCTCGTGATCGATCTCGATCCGCAGGCGAACGCCACCTCGGGGCTGGGCGAGCGCGCGAACGGGACGTCGAGCTACGACCTGCTCGACGGCGCGCCGCTCGCTGAGCTGGCCAAGCCGACTCGGTTCCAGAATCTCTGGCTCGTGCCGTCGAGGCCCGAGCTTGCCGGTGCGGCCGTCGAGCTGGCCCGGCGGGAGGACGGCGAGCGCTTCCTCGCCGATTCGCTTGCCGGCGCGGGCGAGGAGTACTCGTTCGTCTTTCTCGACTGCCCGCCGTCGCTCGGCCCCCTGACGGTCAACGCGCTTGCCGCTGCCGACCGAGTCCTCGTACCGGTGCAGGCCGAGTATTACGCGCTGGAGGGGCTCTCTCAGCTCCTTCGCTCGGTGGACATCATCAAGGCTCGCCTCAACCCCCGGCTCGAGATCGCCGGCGTGCTGCTGACGATGGTCGACGGGCGCACGCGCCTCTCCGCGGACGTCGATGCCGAGCTCCGCCGCCATCTCGGCGAGCTCGTGTTCAAGACCTCAGTCCCCCGGTCGGTCCGACTGGCCGAGGCGCCCAGTCACGGACTCCCCGCGATCGCCTACGACCGGCGCTCCGCCGGCGCCGAGGCCTACTGGAAGGTGGCGATGGAGCTTGTCGAGCGTCCCTGATCGTCCAGAGCTGGAAGCCCCGGCCCCGGCCCCGGCCCCGGCCCCCGCTTCGCCGCCCGGCCGCCGTGGCCTCGGGCGGGGACTCGAGGTTCTGATGGGTGGCGCTCCGGAGTCGGAGCTCGCGCAGCTCCCGGTCGAGGCGATTCACCCGAATCCGCGCCAGCCTCGAAAGCGCCACGACTCGGAGGCGGCTCTCGGCCTCGCCGAGTCGGTTCGCGCGCAGGGGCTGATCCAGCCGGTGATCGTCAGGCCTCGCCGGCCGGGCGGCTGGGAGCTGATCGCAGGCGAGCGCCGCTGGCGGGCTGCGCGTGACGCTGGGCTGGCGATCGTGCCCGCGTTGATCCGCGACGCCGACGACCGCGACTCGCTCCTGCTCGCGCTGGTCGAGAACGTGGCGCGGGAGCAGCTGTCCCCGCCGGAGGAGGCCCGCGCCTACGCGCTGCTTATCGACGAGTTCGGCCTCTCGCTGGGAGAGGTCGCGGAGCGGGTCGGCCGCTCGAAGCCCGCGGTTTCCAACCGGATGCGGCTGCTCGAGCTTCCCGACGACGTGATGGCGATGGTCGAGCGAGGTGAGTTGAGCGAGGGGCACGCGCGCGCCGTCCTCGCCGTTCCGGATCAGGACGGCCGCAGGCGCCTCGCACGCGAGATCGTGAAGACCGGCATGTCGGTGCGCGCGGCGGAGCAGAAGGCACGCTGGGCGGGTGCGAGGCAGAAGCCCCGCCGGGCGGCCGCGCGAATCGACCCGGCGCTGGCGGCGCGTGTCCGGGGTGCCGCCGAGCGGCTGACAGGTCTACCGGTGCGGCTCACGCGGGGCCGGCTCGAGGTGCTGTTCGCCGACGACCACGAGCTCGCCGAGCTCGCCGAGGCGCTCGAGCGCTACGGCCCTTAGCGCGGGGGAAACAGCCGGTTTCCCCCGCGAGCCCCCTTCCCTAGTCCTCCGCACCCGAGATTCGTTTGCGTGCCGCGCCCGCGCAGGTCGGTCGCGGCGACGGCTTCGCAACTGCCGCTGCACCGTCGCTACAATCCGCCGTCGCGGGCGATTAGCTCAGTCGGTTAGAGCGCCGCTCTGATAAGGCGGAGGTCCGTGGTTCGAATCCACGATCGCCCATGCGTTCCCCGCCGCGCCGGGCCCGCTCGCAGGCTCGCGCAAACCTGAGCCCGATGGTGAACGAGATCGGGGGAGAGCTCTTCGGCGTGACATCGGCGCGGGCGGATGGCGCTCGCCGGGCGGCGGGCTGCAGTCGACCGCGGCGACGGCCTCCGGTTTTTGCCGCGAGGCCCTTGGCTAACATCCAGTCGAGGCCCGGTCGATGCAGGAGATGCACATCTACGGCGTCAGCTTCGACATCGTCGGCAAGCAGCCGATCGTCCTGCTGAAGACCGCCGACGGAAACAAGTTCCTGCCGATCTGGATCGGCCACCCCGAGGCGGCCGCGATCCTGATGAAGCTCCAGGGCGCGGAGACGCCGCGACCGATGACGCACGATCTCGTCACCGCGATGCTCACCCAGCTCGAAGCGCGTGTGACCCGGATCACGGTCACCGAGCTGCGCGACAACACGTTCTACGCGAGCATCACGATCCAGCAGGACGGCTCCGAGATCGAGATCGACTCCAGGCCGTCAGACGCGATCGCGCTGGCGGTTCGGGCGGAGGCGCCGATCTTCGCGGACGACCGTGTGATCGAGGAGTCCGCGATCGAGTTCGAGGGCGAAGAGGTGAACGAGGAGGAGATCGTCGACGAGTTCCGGAAGTTCCTCGACCATGTCACGCCGGACGAGTTCGCGGTCGGCGACGAGGAAGAGCCCTAGATCTCTCCGCCCGAGACCTCGCGCTTGGTGAGGTCGAGGATCAGCCCGAACAGCTCGCGGAGGCTCTCCGGCGAGAGCGGCCCGGCGTTTGCCCCGGCGAGGTAGTCGAGCAGCCACTCCTCGCGCGGCGGGTCCGCGAAGGCGAGACCGCGTGCGTCCTTGTGGAGCTTGATCTCCGTGACGAGGCGGATCCGCTCGTTCACCGCGGCCAGGATCGCGAGGTCGGCCGCCGCGACCTGCTCGCGTAGCTTGCCGAGGACGGGATCGTCGCCGCTCACGGTCTGCCCTGCCACGATACGTACACGCGCTTCGTCGTCGCCTTGATCTCGATCAACCGGTACGGCGAGGTCAGCCGGGGCTCGACCTTCCGCCCGAGAGAGGGGGTCTCCTCGCGGGCGAGCACGCGGATGTCGCCGCGGCGCTCTCGGACGTGAACGACCACGACGCCGTAGCCGGTGCTCGAGCGTGGGCCTGCGGCGACCAGGATCAGGCGGTAGCGCCGGAAGTCGAAGTTCGGGACGGTGGGCGTGCCGGCAGGGAACGTCCGGGCGAGGTAGCGAACGATCTGGCGGCGTTTCCAGAACGAGCGCGTGACCGACTTCGGCCACAGCACCGGCCCCATGCGCGCGGTCACGTCGGTCCAGGCGACCGGCTTCGCTCCGCCGGCCTCCACGAGTTGGGTCCAGATCGCGCCGCCGGCGATCGCGAGCACGACCGCGGCGACGACGACGATCGTGAGCCTACGAGTAGACGTAAACGGTCTCGCCGTACGGCTCGGACGAGAACAGTCGGTAGATCACGAAGTTGGGCACGCGCACGCAGCCGTGCGAGGCGGGGTACGGCGGCACGGACGGGTTCCCGTGGATCGCGTAGCCGCCGACGAAGTACATCGGGTTGAGCAGGACGCCGAGTGGACTGGGGTCGTAGCCGACGACCTTTCGGTAGATGGCGAACCGGCCCTCCGGTGTGTAGTAGCCCGCGATCCCGGCGGTCGAGACCGGCGAGATGAGCGCGATCGCGCCGCCGCGGACGAGGTACAGGACCTGATGCGTCTTGTCGATCTCGATGTGGTTTGCCGGGTCCGCGTACCGCGGCTGGGGAATGCGCGGATGCTCGACGCGTGTCCAGAGGGCAGCGTCGGCGCTGCCGGTGCGCTCCAGTCCCTGCACCTTCTGGAACGCATACACGCTCTGGACGAAGTCGTCGGAGAACGTCGAGGAGAGCGAGGGCACGACGTAGTGCAGCGCCGACAGTTGTCGCGCGAGCTCGGTGACCGCGGGGCTGGTCACGCCGACGCTGAGGTTGGGCGGTCGAAGTGTCGTCTCCAACTCGCGGGAGAGCGGCTCGTACCCGGGTTTCGGCAGCGCCGTCACACGGACGCGAAGCAGCCCCGTCCGTGTCGTGCCGAGCGAGACTCGCGCCTCCCCGGCATAGCTGCGGTCGAAGCCGATTCGCCCGCTCCGGATCACCTGGACGCGGACGCGCCCGGCGGTCTCCGGCTCGAGCGCTGCGACCAGGCGCAGCGGTGCGCCTGCAACCCTGGTCCCCACGAGCTCGGTTTGCAGTTGCGGTCGGATGCGAACCGTCACTTGGGGTGAGCTCGCGTGGAGCCAGACGACGCGGAAGGGTCCGGGATTGGCGATTCGCACGGGGATCACGAAGCTTCCGTCTCTCCGCACGCGGGTCGCCGCGACGAGCGTCGTGCCTCGAAGGAGGCGCACCCGTGCGTCTGGGACCGCCGGGCTGAGCCGGCCGACGAAGTCGATCTTGTGCAGGTACGCCGTCGCGCTCGGCGCCTTCAACGTGAGTGCGGGCGCGTCCGCTCCTGCGCCCGAGGGCCACGCGACCAGCAAGGCGAGCACGAGGAGCGCGCGGCGCATCGCGGGCAAGCATAGAACGACGTCAGGTCAGCAACGACCCGATCAGTGCGATTGCGTTGAACGCCGCGTGCACGACGACGCCCGGATAGATGGTGCCTGTCCGCGAGCGGATGAACGCCAACCCCGCCCCGAAGGTGACGAGCACGGGGAGCCCCTCCAGCAGGCCGTGGGCGAGGCCGAACACCAGGCCGATCGAGACGATTGCCAGCGGTGCGCCGAGCGGCTCGAGCAGTGAGTATCCAAGCCCCCGAAACGTCAGCTCCTCGACGACCGGGGCGACGGCGACGAAGACGACGAAGTTGACGACGTAGGGTGCGGCTCGACTGGAGTCCCAGTCCTTCGGCACGAGGCCCTGCTCACGGCCCGGGTCGCTGTAGGCGGAGACCAGGCCGTTGACGACGAACGCGGCGACGAGCGCGACGAGCGAGGCGGTGAGCACACGACGGTAGGACGACGGTCGGCGCAGCGCCAGGAGTCCCCAGTCGGGCCGCGCGATCGCCAGGACGACGCCGAGGATGATCGCGTACTGCACGAGACCGGACGCCGCGGTCGAATATCGGTATGCGGCGTCCACCGGCGGCTTGCCGCCGGCCGCCCGCGACGCGTAGCCCAGCAGCATGAGCAGCGAGACCAGGGCGCCCCACGCCGTGAGACGCCCACGGTCGAGTCGAGGGGTCACGACCAGTCCTCGAAGGCGGTCGAGAGCGGTGCGGGCGCAAAGCGCATGCCCGCGGCCCTGGAGCCTTCCTCGTCCTCCGGCTCGTCTCCGACATGGACGGCGCGTTCCGGGCGGACAGCGAGGTGCTCGAGCGCGAGCCGGAAGACGGCCGCTTCGGGCTTGGGTGCGCCCGCCTGGGCGGTGGTCACGACTGCGGCGAAGAGAGAGGCCGCGCCGATCCCTCCGAGCAGTTCCTCGAGGCCGATGTCCCAGTTCGACACGACGGCGACCTCGAGCCCTCGCCGGCGCAGGCCTGTGACGACGTCGAGCGCGCCGGGGATCGGCTCGAGCACGATCGACGACATGAAGGCATCGACGAACGACTCGGCAGGAAGGTCGGCGTCCGCGGCTTCGAGAAACACGCGTGCGCAGTCGACCCTCAACGCAGCGAGTGTGGTGGCGTCCCGCCCGGTCAGGGCCCGCGGACGGTAGTACGCGACCTCGGCGGCGAACGCGTCGCGGACGGCAGCGGCGCCGCGCGCGTATCCGCGCTCGTGCAGCACCTGTGTGAGTGCCGGGACGGGGTCGACGAGCCGGACGAGCGTGCCGAAGCCGTCGACGGTGACGGCGTCGACGTCAGCGAAACGCATTCGGATGCAGCAGTCGCGCGAGCTGGACGAGGCCGTCTCCCACACGCGGTCCCGCCTGCAGGAGGCCGACGTCCACGATCCGGAACCGGCCCTGGCGCACGGCACGGAGCTTGCGGGTCTTCCTGTTGCGCTTGAGGTCGGCGAGCGTGAGCATCGAGTCGGACGTCGCCAGGTACACGTCCGGATCCAGGTCGAGCAGCTCGTCCAGGTCGACAGGCCCCGACTGATCTCCCCCGGCCACGTTGCGGCCGTGTGCTTCTCGGATCATGTCTCCCGCAAGCGACTGATCCGAGACCGGGGTGAAGAAGCCGGTGTCGACGAACACCGTCACGCCCGGGATGTTGGCGAGCCGGGCGGCGACTGTCTGTCGCCGGCTCTCGATCCGGCGGACGAGCGCTCGCGCCGCCACCGGGCGGCCGGTGAGCAAGCCCAGCTGTGTGATCGCGCGCTCCACCTGGCGGATCGAGTCGCCCGGGGCGGTGTAGACATCGGCGTGCGTGAGCGAGGCCGCCCGGGAAAGGCTCTGCTCGTCGGTCGTCTCCGCAGCGACGATCAAGTCCGGGTGGGATCGGCGGAGCGCAGCGAAATCGATGCGGTTTGCGGGAGGGGGTCCGACGATCCTGCCGCCGGCGCCGAGTGCGCGCACGATCGACCCCGTCGGCGCGTCGAGCACCGCGATTCGTCTGGCCGGATGCGTGACGACCAGTGGGCGGTCGGCCGACTGGACGGTCACGGGGTACAGGCTGACCGTGACTCCCGTCGGCTCGGATCGTTCTCCGCAGGCGCTGGTCGCAAGCAGGACCACCAGCGCGGTGAGTGCGAACGCTACGCGACCCATTGCCAGAGAGACCACTGGGCGACCGCAACGCCGAGCATGATCGAGCTCACGACGAGGATGGCCGTGTGTGCGCGCGGCCTGCCGCCGAGCGCAGCCAAGGCGAGAAAGCACGGGAAGAGCACGAGCCCGAACCGCGGCATCGAGAGAAGCGGCCAGCGCTCGCTCGGCACGCTCAAGGGAATCGCCAGGCTGACCGCGGAAAACAGACCGTAGGGCGCGCCGAAGCGGCGCCAGGCGACAACGGTCAGACCGACGAAGAGAACGAGGAAGGCGAGCGCCTCCAGATTGACCGTGGCGGCGCGCATCGGATCGGTGTCCTGGACCGGCGTCCAGTAGACGTGCGTGTGCGATCCCGATGCGAGCTGCTGGATGCCGGCCCAGCCGGAGCGTAGGCCGTCCCAGAGGCCGCCGAGCGGGCCGGCTGCGGACAGGTGGCGATTCCAGACCCCCTGTGCCTTGGCGAAGGCGAACGCGTCTCCGCGTGAGAGGCCGAGGTAGAGCGGATAGGCGGCGAAGATCACCGGAGCCACGGCGAGGCTCGCGAACGCGCGTCTACGCGCCGGGCGCCGCCACGCCATCACCACGAGCGCGGGCAGCAGGGCGACGCCGGAGATCCGGGTGAGCACCGCAAGGCCCATCGCAGTGCCTGCCCCGAGCCAGTGCCCTCGTTCGGCGAGGAGGAAGACGGCCAGCACGAGCGCGAGGTAGAGCGACTCGCTGTAGACCGCCTGGAGAAAGAGGCTCATCGGGAAGACGGCGAGGTAGAGCACCGCGCGCCTCGCGCCCTCGGCTCCCAGGCGGGTCTCGGCGAGTCGATAGAGCAAGACGAACGAGACCAGCGTGGCTACGAGCGAGATCAGCAAACCGGCGAGGACGTAGTGGCCCCCGAGCATCCGGCCGGCTCCGGCGAGGGTGAGTGGGTAGAGCGGGTAGAAGGCCGATGCCGTGCCGGAGACCGCTCCGTAGCCGTGCTCGGCGATTCGCAGGTACCAGACGCTGTCCCACCGAGCCCACACGTCGGTCACCCAGCCCAGATCTCGCGTCAGAGATGGATCGTCCCAGCGTGCGGCGCGGGGGTGGCGGTTGGGTTCGAAGACGAGCCAGGCGAAGAGGGCTGCCGCCCAGATCGCGGCGCGGCTCCAGGCGAAGATGCCGACGGCGGGCTCACGTGCCGACGAGATCCGCAGCTCCGTGAGGCGCGTGCGTACCCAGGGCCGCCGCAGGCGCCCCGGTTTGCTTCCGGCCGCACGCCGCCGGCTATGCCGGCCGCGCTTCCAACTGCCGGGCTCTCGAACCCGTTGACCGGCGCCCACGAGGCCCCGATCATACTTCGATGGAACCGCGCCATTTCACGCCCGCCGAGGCCAACGACGCGCTTCCCCAGGTACGGCCGCTCGTGGAGAGCATGGTCGCGGCGAAGCGGGCGCTCGATCAGGCGCAGGAGCGGCGGGACGAGGCGGCGCGGAGCATCGCCGGGAACGGCGGCGGGATCCCGCCCCACGAGCTCGCCGCTCTTCAGGACGAGGTCGGGCGCAGGGCGGCGGAGCTGGCCGGAATCGTGACCGAGCTCCAGGAGCTCGGGATTCTCGTCAAGGATCTCGACGCCGGTCTGGTCGACTTCCCATGCCGCAGGGAAGGGGAAGACGTTCTGCTTTGCTGGCGGCTGGGCGAGGAGGAGGTCTCGTTCTGGCACGGTCTCGAGGGCGGCTTCGCCGGCCGGCGGCCGATCGACGAGCTCTAGTGGCTCGTCGTGCTGAGGATTACGACCCGTGCGGGTCGAATAGGAGACGACGAAGATGCATCACTGGGAACGATTCGTAGTCCTCGGCGCCGTCGTCCTCGCGAGCTTCCTGCTCGCTCAGCTGATCGACTGGCGCATGCGCCAGCGCCGGCTGCCTGCCGGCGTGGAGACGCGGTATCGCGTCCTCCGGCGCAGCGTGATGAGCATGGTCGTGTTCGTCGCTCTTCTCTCCGGACTGCTCGTGATCCCTCAGGTTCGGGCAGTCGCCGGTGCACTGCTCGCCTCGGGCGCCGTCGTCGTGCTGATCTTCGGCTTCGCCGCGCAGCGGACGATGGCAAACTTTGCGGCAGGCCTGCTGATCGCGTTCACTCAGCCGTTGCGACTCGGAGACCGGATCGTCGTCGACGACGTCGAGGGCGTCGTGGAAGAGATCCGGTTGACGTTCACGTTCATCCACGCCGACGACGACACGAGGTTCGTGATCCCGAACGAGAAACTGGTGTCCGACGTCATCCGCAACTCGACGATCATGACGAGAGCGCAGCGCGCCGAGGTCTCCGTGCAGGTCCCCCTCGGAGCGGATCTCGACAACGTCGTCGAGATCCTGCGCGGCGAGTGCGCCGAGGAGCGTGAGCCGGAGGTCTTCGTCAGCAGCTTCGCCGATCGCGCGACCGTGACGATGCGAACACGCGCGGCGGATCCGACCGACGCCGACCGGATCCAGCGCGACCTTCGCCTTCGTGCACACCGACGCCTTCGGGCCGCCGGAATCTTCCAGTGACGCGGCGTTCCAGCGCTCGCCCCGACGATCTGCCGAACGGCGGCAGGCGCCGGCGCACCCGCAGCCGGGGCCGCCGTCACGGGCGCCGCAACGCCGTTGCGATCGTGCTCGTCGTGCTGTTCGGGATCCCGGTCGCGCTCGTTCTGGCCGGACTCGGGGCGACGGCCGCGTTCAAGTCGAGCTGCTCGCTGTCGTCGCTCCAGCCCGTGTCGATCGGCCAGAACTCGTTCGTCTATGCAGCCGACGGTACGCTGCTCGGCTCGATTCCGGCCGAGCGCAACCGCCAACCGGTCCCCCTGTCCAGGATCAGCCCGTGGATGGCGAAGGCGACGATCGCCGTCGAGGATCGCCGCTTCTACGAGCACGGCGGAGTCGACTACGAGGGCATCTTCCGCGCCGCATGGCGCGATCTGACCGCCGGCCGCGTCGTCGAGGGCGGATCGACGATCACGCAGCAGCTCGTCCGCAACCTGTACATCTCGCGCGAGCGGACCTTCGAGCGGAAGATCAGAGAGGCCTGCCTCGCGATCAAGCTGAGCCGAAGCTGGTCGAAGGGCCGGATCCTGGCCGCATGGATGAACCAGGTGTACTTCGGCAACCACGCCTATGGGGTGGAGGCCGCCGCCCAGACGTACTTCTCGAAGCCGGCGAAGGATCTGAACCTGATGGAAGCGGCCCTGCTCGCCGGACTCCCGCAAGCTCCCTCACTGTACGACCCTGTCGCCCATCCAGCGGACGCGTTCGCCCGCCGAGTGAAGGTCCTGAAGGCGCTCTACGACAACGGTGAGATCTCGTTTGACCGCTATCAGCGCGCGCTCGCCGATCACAGCCTGCACCTCAAGCCGGGCAAGCTGTACACGAGGATTCGGGAGCCGTACTTCTTCAGCTTCGTTCGCGACCAGTTGATTGCGAAGTACGGCGTGGCGTTCGTCCAGTCAGGCGGCCTGCGCGTCTACACGACGATCGATCCGGCGTTCCAGCGGGCCGCGCAGGACGCGATGGAGCAGACGCTGTACCTGAAGGACGATCCGGCTGCCGCCGTGGTGTCGATCAATCCTGCGAACGGTGCGATCAGGGCGATGACCGAGGCCTATCCCGGTCGCGCGAAGAATCAGTTCAACCTCGTCGCGCAGGCCCGGCGCCAGGCCGGCTCGACGTTCAAGACGTTCGTCCTCACCGAGGCTGTTCGCCAGGGGATCAACCCGGCGTCGGCGACCTACTACTCGGCTCCCTTCCGTTACCAGCCCGACTCCTCGGTTCCGCCCTGGGAGGTGTCGACCTACAGCCACACGTACGCCGGCCTCATCTCGGTCGAATCGGCCACGCTCAGGTCGGACAACACGGTGTACGCGCAGCTGACGCTGGACGTGGGTCCGGAGAACGTCGCGAACATCGCGCACAGGCTCGGCATTCAGAGCCCGCTCGAGCCCGTTCCTTCGATCGGCCTCGGGTCGAACGCCGTCTCCCCGCTCGACATGGCGTCGGCGTACGCGACGCTCGCCGCGGGCGGGATCTACTCGCGACCGATGGCGATCCGGAAGGTGATCCTCGCCGGCGGCAAGGAGGACGACCAGGCAGGCTGGGGCAAGCCCGTGCGCTCGCGGGTGATTCCCGACGGCGTTGCCTACACGGTGACCAAGATCCTCGAAGAGAACGTCCGGTACGGCACCGGCACGCGCGCGAACTTCGGCCGGCCGGCTGCGGGGAAGACCGGGACGACGGACGACCATGCGGACGCGTGGTTCTGCGGGTACCTCCCCAACCTGGCGGCGACCGTCTGGGTGGGTTATCCGCAGGGCGAGATCCCGATGGAGAACGTCCACGGGATCGCGGTCGCCGGAGGGAGCTTCCCGGCAGAGATCTGGCGGCTGTTCATGGAGCGCGCCGTGCGTTACTCGCCGCCGCAGGACTTTCCCCAGCCGAGGACGTACCCCGAGTGGAAGTACTTCCAGCGCGGCAAGTACGCGATTCAGTACGTCGCACCGACGACGACAACCTCCTCGACCTCGACGGGCACGACGTCGGAGTCCACTGCAACTGTGACGACGAGCGCAGAGACGGACACCGTCCAGACCGTGGCGATCCCGCCGAATACGCACCCCGCGACGACGGCGTCCCCAACAACGCCGCCTCCGGCGACAACGACGTCACCCCCGCCGGCGACCACCGCTGCACCGCCTCCTGAGCCGCCGCCTGTGACGACCGAGCCGCCGCCGCCCGGCGCGACACCGCCGTAGGCCCGGCGATCCCCGAGACGGTCTTGCCGCAAGAGCCGGTTGCTCGGCGCATCCTGCGCTCTCCCGCGCTCGTGACGGCGCTGGTCACGCCTCTTCTCCTCGGCGCGCTCTCGGTTCCGAGCGGCGGTCTCTTCAGAGGCGCGAAGTTTCGCGACCTCCACGTGTACCGCCAGTACGGCGACGCCTTGCTCGACGGCCGGCTGCCCTACCGGGACGTATTCGTCGAGTATCCACCCGGGGCGATCCCGCTCTTCGCGGCGCCGTCGCTTGCACCGGGCGGCGCGTACGACGCTCTCTTCAAGGCGCTGATGGCGCTCTGCTGTCTCGTCGCCGTCTTCTCCGTGACGTTCGTCTTCGTACGGCAACGGCGCGGGCCGGTCGCTGTCGGTGGCGCGGCGCTCTTTCTCGCGCTCGTGCCGGTCGCTCTCGGCCCGGTGTCGCTGAACACGTACGACATGTGGCCGGCGACGCTGACGGTCGCTGCCGTCGCCGCTCTCAGCATGGATCGCGGCCGCTGGGCCCTCGGTCTGCTCGGTGCCGCTGCGGCTGCGAAGCTGTACGCGTTCCTGCTCGCGCCGCTAGCGCTCGCCTGGATCTGGCGTACAAGGGGATCGCGAGCGATGGTCGGTCCACTGGCGGCGTTCGCGGTAGTCGTCCTGGTGCTCGTCGGCCCATGGATTGCGTTGGCGCCCCAGGGCGTCTGGGACAGCGTTCATTCGCAGCTCGATCGCGGATTGCACACCGAGAGCCTGGCCGCGAGTGCGCTCCTCGCCGGAGACCGGGCCGGGCTCTACGACGCGACCGTGGTGAAGACCGTGCCCGCCGTCTCCCGCGATCTCGCCGGGGGGTTGCCGCACGCGCTTGCCGCTGCCGGGGCGGCCCTGTCCGTGATCGCCGCGCTTGCGCCGGGCCTGCTGCTACTCCGCCGCCGGGTCGATCCGGGCCTGCTCCTGGCCGCGAGCGTGGCGGGGTTCCTCGCGTTCACGAAGGTGCTGTCTCCGCAATACGCGGTCTGGTTGATCCCGCTCGTCCCGTTCGCCGGCGCGACCGCGACGGTTCTCCTGGTTGCCGCGCTGGCGCTGGCGCAGAGCTGGTACTTCCACTACCGCGACCTCTGGGCGATCGGTCCCGAGGTCTGGACGCTCCTCGCGCGAAACCTCGTGCTCGTCGTCCTCTACGGATTGCTCTTGTGGAAGACGAGCACGCCGTCTCGCTCGAACACGAGGTTCCAGTGGGGATTCCTCCGCAGACGGACGATCGCCTCCGCGGACGGAAGCGGCGCCACGCGGTCGGCATAGCTCGAGCGAGTCTCGTCCACCGCCACCCAGGTTGCATCGCCTAGCTTCGGGACGGAGAGGATCCGGCGGCGGGCGGACAGGTGTGCCCCGAGGACGTTCGTGGTGCTGACCACAGCGTGCGCAGGGACGAGGGCCAGCGCCTGCTCGGCGATCCGGTCGTGGGCGGTGACCTGCCAGTCGGCCTTCTGGTAGTCCTCGCCTCCCGGGACGGCGCCCCACAGCGGTATCGCTCCAAGCTTCCAGTTGGCGGCAACTGCGACGGCGACCGCGGCGGTCACGATCAGGCCGGTGCGCCGTGGCGCCCGCCTGGCGAGAGCGGCAGCTCCGAGGACGGAACCGACGACGAGCACCGGAACCGCTCCGGCCGTGTAGTGGAAGTGGATCGAGGTCTGGGTGGTCGTAGCCGAGAGCAGGTTCAGCGCGAGATCGGGCACGGCGGCGAGCAGCACGAGCGGCGAGAGCGCGAAGAGCACCGCGAGCGGTGCGACGAGGTGGAGCAGGTAGTGGAGGTCGCCGCCCTGGAATGCCTCCTCGAGGATGCGCCACGGACGCGTCACGGCCGTCTTGGCGATCCCGCCGGCGGAGCCACCGATCGCGTCGTACCGGCCGTAGAACGCGGAGTCCGCGCCGGCGTTGAAATGCGGGATGACCACGGTGATCGCAAGGGCCGAGACGAGCACCCCAGCCGCTCCGATCGCTGCGCCGGCGCGCGGTCGCCTCCGGATTCCGTACCAGACCCCGAGCCCTGCGACGACGAAGCCGATCTCCTCCTTCGTGGTCATCGCCAGGGCTCCGAAGAGCGCGAACGGCAGCAGACGGTCCTCGTCGAGGTACCAGAAGGCGAAGAGGAGGAACGGACAGGCGAGGGCGACGGGATGGAACTCGTTCAGGGTCAGCCACTCCGTCGCCGGGTAGAGCAGGTAGACGAACGCGAAGCCGAGCCCCGCCCGCTCCGAGCCCAGGTGCTTGCGCCCGAGCCAGAAGACCGGCAGTGCCCCGAGAGCGACCGCGACCGCCTGTACGAGCAACAGCAGCTCCGGGCTCGGCCAGATCCACCAGAGGGGCGTGAAAGCGGCGAGGATCGGATCGAAGTGGGCGGCGAGGCGCGAGATCTGGCGCCCGTCCCCACCCGTCATCTGGAGGAAGTGCCCGTGAGCGGTGTTCCAGACCGTCTGCACCATGTTCCCGAGGTCGTAGCGGCCCGTGTTGAACGCGCGGTGTCGGAGGATCGCGAGCGAGCCGAATCCGGCCGCGTAGGAGACGATCGCGGCCCACAGGAGCGTGCGCGCCTTCACAGCAGGCCGCCGATCAGCTCACGCCAGCGCGCGCCGAGCAGCTCCTCGCTTGCGCGCGCGCGGTAGGCGGCGAGACCGCCCGCGGAGAGTCTCTCCAGGAGAGCGCGATCGGCTGCCAGGCGTCTGAGCCCCTCGGCAAGCCCCTGTGGGTCGCCCGGAGGGACGAGGAGTGCGCTCTCACCGTCGTGGAGGAGCTCGCGGGCCGCCGGGGTGTCCGCGGTGACGAGTGGGGTGCCGCAGGCAAGGGCCTGAAACGCCTTGTTCGGAATCACTCGCCCGGCCTTGCCGGAGGTTCCGAAGATCCCCAGCGCACACGAGGCGCGATGCAGCGCAACCGGTAGGCGCTCATAGTCGATCCACGGGACGTGTTCGAGGTTGGCCGGCCGGTTCCGGAGAAGGTGGTCGAGCTGACCGGTCCCGACCACGCGGAACTGGATCTCCGGCGCCAGCTGCGCTGCGGCAAGGATCGTCTCCACCCCGTGCAGCGGGATGAGCTTGCCGACGAAGAGCGCCGTGAATCGATCGGCGGGCCGCCACTCGGGACGAAAGACGCGCTCCTCCGCGCCGACGAAGCACACTTCGATGGGACCGGTGCCCGTCTGCCTGGAGAGCCACTCGGCGTTCGCACCCGTGTCGGCGACGACGAGGTCGGCGGCGCGGAACGCCCATCGGTCGATTGCGGCAAGCATCCTCGCCGCCCCGCCGCCTGGACGGAATCGGCCACGGTCGGAAACCAGGGTGTCCGCGAGGGAGACGAGCGGGTTGAAGACAATCGGCCGGCCTCGGGCTGCGCGACGAGCCGCAGCGAGGTCGAGGTGACCTGGATAGCCCACGATCAGCGCGTCGAACGCGGCGTGGGGACGACGAAGCAAGCGGAGCTCGGCGAGCGCGAGCCTGGCGGCGGCTGCGGAGCCGGCCTGCCACTTGTGCTCGTGCCGTTCCCAGACCGAGACGTGATGCTCGAGGACGTCCACGCCCGCGCGGCGCAGACACGAGATCACCTGCGCGTTCCGAGGGTACGTCCGTTCGTAGGTTCCGAAGTAGAGGACCTTCAGTCGAGGATCTCCTCGACGAGCGCCTCCGCCCGCTCGCGGTCCGTCGCACGCTCCTCGTGATGGCTGGTGATCAGCTCCGTGATCAAGCCGAGCGAGAAGACCTGGAATCCGACCACGACGAGAAGCACGCCGAGGATCAGCAACGGCCGCTGGCCGATCGAGTGTCCCATCGCCTTCACGATCGTGAGGTAGACGAGCACACCCGCGCCGGCGACGGAGACGGCGAGGCCCAGTCCGCCGAAGAGGTGGAGGGGCCGGTAGCGGTATCGCCCGAGGAAGGAGACGGTGAGGAGGTCGAGGAAGCCGCGCAGGTAGCGCTCGAGCCCGTACCGCGAGCGACCATGCTCGCGGGGCCGGTGATTCACCGGGAGCTCGGCGATCCTGAAGCCCCGATGGTGAGCGAGGACCGGGATGAAGCGATGGAGCTCGCCGTAGAGGCGAAGGCCGTGAACGACCTCGGCCCGGTAGGCCTTCAGGCCGCAGTTCATGTCGTGGAGCCGGACTCCCGAGATCCAGCTCGCGACCCTGTTGAAGAGGCGCGAGAGCACACGCCGGCGCAACGGGTCGCGGCGCCTTGCCTTCCAGCCGGCGACGAGGTCGAACCCTTCCTCGAGCTTGACCAGCAATCGCGGGATCTCGGCAGGGTCGTCCTGGAGGTCGCCGTCGATCGTCACGATCACGTCCCCCTGGGCGCGCGCGAATCCGGCTGCCAGCGCCGCCGCCTTCCCGAAGTTGCGTCGGAGCCTGACCACCGTCACATTCGTGCGAGCGGCGTGCAGTCGAGTCAGCGCGGCATACGAGCCGTCGGTGGACCCGTCGTCGACGAAGATCGCCTCCCAGGTCGTCTCGAGCGGCTGCAGCGCCGAATCCAGCTCGTCGAGGAGGAGCGCGACGCTCCGCTCCTCGTTGTGGACGGGAACGACGACGGAGATCACGCGCGCGAGCCTATCCCGGCGAGACCGGCGGCGCCGGTTCCGCGGTCGTCGCCGACGTTGCCGGGAGGGGAGCAGTCGTCGTTGCGGTGTCAGTCGGAATCGTCTCGAGCGTCGTCACCGGGGGCGCCGCCGTTGTCGTTGGCGGCGCCGGCGGCAACGCCGCGGTCGTCGCCGGTGGGACGGTCGTGGGGGGAGGGACGGTCGTCGGAAGAGGCGCCGTCGTGGCCGGAAGCGTCGTGGGGGTCGCCGGTGACGTGGTCGGTTGTGTCTCGGTCGCCGCCGTCTCGGCCGCTGTGCGCTCCGGCGGCGCCGGCGTTACGGGCGCGACCTGCGAGGAGGTCGAAGACGTCGCCGTGGCCTCGGAGCTCGTTGTCGGCATCGGCTTCGTTCCGCCGCGAACGGTGACTGCGATCGCGACCGCGATTCCGGCCGTCGCGAGGATGGCTGCCGCGACGAGGATCGCTGCCGTTCGGCTCTTCCTCCGGACGGGCCGCAGGACTTGTGTCACCGCCGTCGCTTCATCCGGCGCGCGCCCGCCGCCGGCAAGCTCGTTCACGAGCGAGGCGCCGTCTCGCGGACGGTCGGACGGGCTCTTGGCCAGGGCTGCCGCGGCGATGCTCTCCAGCCGGGGCGGTGCGTCCGGTCGGATCGAAGCAACGGACGGAGCCGGCCGTTCACGATGCATCGCGGCGGTTGCGAGTGCGTCCTCGGCCTCGAACGGCAGTCGGCCGGTCAGCATTCGGAAGAGGATCACGCCGAACGCGTAGACGTCGCTGGCCGGAGTCGCCTGCTCTCCGGCAGCCTGCTCCGGAGAGAGGTAGGCCGCGGTGCCGAAGACCGTACCTGCCTGGGTCAGTCCGCTCTGCTCGCCGACGAGCGCGATCCCGAAGTCGGCGATCTTCGCGCGGTCCTGAGCGTCGAACAGGATGTTCGACGGCTTCAGGTCGCGGTGGACGACGCCCCGGGCGTGGGCGTGGGCAAGGCCCGCCGCGATCTCGGTGGCGATACGGGCGGCCTCCCCGTCGGGGGGTCGCCGACCTTCGGCAAGGCGATCCTCCAGCGACCCTCCGGGCAGGTACTCGAACACCATGAACGGCCGCCCGCCCGTTGCACCGTACGAGTAGAGCGTGCAGATGTTCGGATGTGCGAGCGCCGCCACGGCGCGTGCCTCACGCTCGAATCGAACGGCATCGGCGTGCGGCGCGAGCAGCTTGATCGCGACCGTCCGCTCGAGGTCTAGATCGATCGCCGCCCAGACCTCCGACATACCGCCGCCAAGGCGCCGCTCCAATCGGTATCGCCCGGCGATGACCTCACTCGCCACAGGGGTAGCGTATGCGGCCGATGACGGAGCCAATCGCCCTGGAAGAGGCCCGAGCCCGCGTTCTCGCGCACGCTCGGCCGCTTTCGTCGGAGACGCTGGCCGTCGAGCAGGCGGCCGGGCGTGTGCTGGCCGAGCCGGCCCGCGCCGTCGTGGATCTGCCGCCCTTCAGTAGCTCGGCGATGGACGGATACGCCGTGCGTTCGGCCGATACGCCCGGGACGCTGCCGGTCGTCTTCCGGATCGCTGCCGGATCGCCTGCGCCGCGCCCGTTGGAGCCCGGTGAGGCGATGGCGATCGCCACCGGCGGCGTTGTGCCCGAGGGGGCAGATGCGGTCATCCCTCACGAGCGTGTTGTCGAGGAAGACAACCACGTGCGGATCCCAGAGAGCGTTGTCACGGAAGCCAACATCCGAAGGCCCGGAAGAGACGTTTCTGCCGGTGAGACTGTGGTCGGCGCCGGCAGGAGGCTGGGCCCGTCTCAGATCGGCGCACTGGCCGCAGCCGGCGTGGCGGAGGTCGTGTGCGGGCGGCAGCCTCGGGTTGCCGTGCTCACGACGGGCTCGGAGTTGCGGTCGCCCGGCACTCCGCTCGAGCCGGGACAGATCTATGAGGCCAACGGCGTCATGCTCGAGGCCCAGCTTGCCGGGGCGGGCGCTCGGGTGACCCGTCTTGCCGCCGTTGCCGACGACGAGCGTGCGCACAGGCAGGCGCTCGAGGAAGGGCTGAAACGCGACGTTCTGGTCACCTCTGGAGGTGTGTCGGTGGGGCCGCACGACCTGGTGCGGAAGGTCGAGGCGGACCTCGGGGTAGAGGAGGTCTTCTGGCGTGTTGCGGTTCGACCCGGGAAGCCGGTGTCGTTCGGTGTCCGCCGGGACACGCTCGTCTTCGGGCTTCCAGGGAATCCGGTCTCGTCGCTGGTGGCGTGCGAGCTGTTCGTCAAGCCGGCCGTCCTCGCGCTCCAGGGCGCCGTCGACCCGGGACCAGCGTTTGCGGCGGGCCCGCTTGCCGAGTCGGTGGATCGGAATCCGGGCCGTGACGACCTCGTCCGAGCCCGGTCGGAGTCGACGGGCGACGGGCTCGTGCTGCGACCTGTGACGGGCCAGGAGTCGCACATGATCGTTCGCGCGGCCGAAGCAGATGCGCTCGTCCTCGTTCCACGTGGCGAGGGGGTGCTCGCAGCAGGGACGATCGTTCGCTATCTGCCGATCTAGAGGGGTTTCCGACGAAGCCCTGCTAGAGCTCCGCCGCCTTCGGCGGCTCGCCGGCAACTCGCCGTCTCGTTCGGATCGCCAGGACCAGCGCTCGAACGGCGTTTCGGATCGGTCCGCGCGGGGGTCGTTCGGCTGCACTCGGATACGGTGCGTACCTGCCGCCCGCGATCGCGGTGAGCTGCGCCGCCCCGGCCAGCCAGGCAAGGACCAGAAGGAACGCGAGAGGCGGAACGTAGCCGAGCGCGACGAGCTCGGCCATGTACCAGGGAGCATCGAGTCCGAGCCCGAATCGGAACATGAACGAGCCGACGAGGATGAACGGGCCGATCAGTCCAGCCGCGAGCAGGGCGAGCCGCGCCTCCGGCCGGCGATCTCTGAGGTGCGGCAGCCACAGCCAGATGTGGAGAGACGGGAGCACGAAGAGCAGTGCGAACGGGTTCGTCGCAACCACGAGCAATGCGACGAGTCCGAGCGCGAGCATGGAGGCTGTATGCCCGGCGAGCTCTTCCTCCGCGGTCGACGCTCGGCGCGGCACGAGTCGGGCACGTGAGACCAGCCAGGCGGGGAGTGCGAGCAGCGCGAGGAGCAGCAAGCCGAGGATCGGCCAGTTCCCCGCCGCGGAGGTCGCCGGTGCGATCGGACGGGCTGCGCCGTCCGGCCATGCGCCGACCAGCGCGAGGAACAGGAACATTGCGCCGCTCCACAGCCAGAAGCCGAGCCTGCTGCGGTAGGCCCGGAACGCTGGGGCGACCGGGATCCGCCTCCTCCGGCATCGGGCGAAGAGGTCGACGGCTGCGAACGCGAACGGGAGCAGCATCGCGACGAGCGCGAACTGGATCGCCCAGCCTCTGACGACCCGCCGACCCAGGTAGACGAAGCTCCGCGTGCCTCGGGCGAGCTCGAGGCCTTCGTCGAGAGAGCCGACGACGCCCTGAGCGGCACGCCCGATCTCGGTGAGTCGTGTGCGGTCGAGACGCCCAGGCGTATCCCCGAACGCGGGTGACGGACGGTCGCCGCCGGTCGTGAGCGTGATCGCGGGAATGCCGCGGCCGACGAACGGCGCCTGCTCGTAGAGGCTGAAGGGGAAGCCAAGGTCGATCAGCTGCCCGAGCGCACTCGGTCGACCGGGCCTCGAGCCCGTCTGCTCGGTGATTCGTGCGGCCGCCGTCTCGACGAGGGCGGCCGCCGGAGAGCGCGCCTCGTCGCCTCCGATTTCGAGCCTCGGTGGGCCGTGGCCCGCGATCGAGTCGAGGTTCACGACCGCGACGACGTGACTGCGGTACGGCGAGTGCGTCACGAAGCGAGCGGCGCCGAGGCCGCCGAAAGCGCCTCCGTCCGTGGACAGGAAGAGGAGTGTGTGCTGCGGCCCGACCTGGGAGGTCGCCGTGACGGGCGGCGTGTAGATGCGCGCCAGCTCGAGGAGGGCGGCGGTGCCGGAAGCATTGTCGTTCGCCCCCGCGCCGGCGCCGGAGTCGTCGCGATGGGCCATGACGACGATCGTGTCGGCCGAGCGTCCCTTGACGATGAAGCCCAGATTGCGGAGCGTGACGCGGCCGAGACCCGGGATGGTCGCGGGGAACGCGTCCGAGAAGGCGTCGACGTGCACGTTCGTGTTCGGACGGAACCCGAAGAAGTGCATCTTGTCGGTCAACCACTCCGCGGCCCCGGCGGCACCCGAGGTGCCGGGCGCGCGGTTGGGATGGCTGCTCGAGAGCTCCTGTGCGAGCGCGAGCGCCGAATCGCCGTCGAACGTCGCCGGAAGCGTCGGCGGGGGCAAGGCTGCGGGCCCCTGCACGCTGAAGGCCGCGACGAGCAGCGGCAGGCCGACGAGGAGCCACGTGCCCCGGTAGAGGCGGCTGTTGACGGGACGCTCGGGAGTGCCGCGCCGCCGCCGCCGCGGGCGGATGGGTGGCGCCTGGGTGGCGATAGCGGGGCTATAGTACGCCCGCCCCTCGGTCGGCCTGTGATGCCGGATTCACCCACCATCCTGCTCGTCGATGACGAGGAGTCCGTCCAGAAGCTGTTGACGTACCCGCTCGAGCGAGACGGATACCGCGTCGTCCAGGCCCGCGACGGCGAAGAGGCGCTCGCGCGATTTGACGTGGAGAGCATCGATCTCGTCGTGCTGGACGTGATGCTCCCGAAGCTCGACGGCCTCGAGGTCTGCAAGCGGCTGCGAGCACGCAGCGAGGTGCCGATCGTGATGCTCACCGCGCGGGACGACGAGCTCGACAAGGTCCTCGGGCTCGAGCTCGGAGCGGACGACTACATCACGAAGCCGTTCTCCATTCGGGAGTTTCGGAGTCGCATACGCGCGCTGCTCCGTCGCGCACTGGCGCCGCGATACGAGCCCGGTGATCTCGGCGCGATCGAGGTGGACGGGCTCAGAATCGACCCGGCCCGCCGTGTGGTGGAGGTCGACGGTCGGCCGGTGCAACTCACGTATGTCGAGTTCGAGCTGCTCCGGATCCTGGCACAGCGTCCAGGCCGAGTCTTCTCGCGCCAGGCGCTGCTCGAGGCACTCTGGGGGAGCTCCGACTACCGGGAGCCGCGGACGATCGACGTTCACGTCCGCCATCTCCGCGAGAAGCTGGAGCGCGACCCACGCGACCCGCAGTACATCGTGACCGTCCGCGGCGTCGGGTATCGCTTCCGCGAGCGATGAAGGGCTTCAGCGGCGTCGGCGCCCGTCTCGGGGTGGCGCTCTTCGTCGTTCTGGCGGGCGCGCTCGCGCTCGTTTACGCGATCGTCGTTCCGTCGCTCGAAGGCCGGCTCGTCACTTCGCGTGTCGAGCAGGTGATGCGTGCCTCCGCGGGAGTGGCCCGAGAGCTTCCGGGCAATCGGGCGGAATGGCCCGACTTCCTCGAGAACGCGGCGACGAGCGCAAACGCGCGCATCGTCGTGTTCGACTACGCCGGACCGCCCGCCGCGCTGCTCGTGGTCGGCGACTCTCACGGGGCGAGCTCGACCGACGTCGAGGACGACAGCCTCGCCTTGCGCGCGGCGGTCGATCTCGCTCCTGTGAGCGGGACGGTTCGCCACGGCGGTGAGCGCTTCGCCGAAGCGGCCAGTCCTGTCCGGGGCACGAATGCGGTCGTGCTCGTCCAGGCGCCGCTGCACGAGGCGCTGACGACCGTCCGGTTGACTCGCAATCGCCTGCTCCTGGCGGGCGTGCTGGCGCTGGTCGCCGCACTTGCTGTCGGGTACGTGGGGGCGTGGCTCTTTGCCCGGCGATTGCGGCGGTTGGAGGCGGCGGCGGATCGAATCGCGGCGGGGAGGTTCGACGAGCCGATCGAAGACTCGGGCGAGGACGAGGTCGGTCAGCTTGCCCGCAGCTTCGACCGCATGCGGGAGCGCCTCGCCACGCTCGACCACGCGAGGCGCGAGTTCGTCGCCAACGCCTCGCACGAGTTGCGCACGCCGCTGTTCTCGCTCGGCGGGTTCGTGGAGCTGATGCGCGACGACGAGGTGGACGAGTCGACCCGACGCGAGTTCCTGGCGACGATGCAGGAGCAGGTGGCGCGCCTGGCAAAGCTGGCGACGGAGCTGCTCGACCTCTCCCGGGTGGATGCGGGCGAGCTGCGGGTTCAGCGGGAGCCGCTCGAGCTCCGTTCGGTCGCGGAGGCGGTCGTGGACGAGTTCGCCGCCGTGGCACGTGCCGGCGACCGTTCGCTCGCGGCGGTAGCGGAGGGTGGCCCGCGCGTGCTCGGCGACGAGCAACGCGTGCTGCAGATCGCCCGTGCACTCGTCGAAAACGCGCTCGTGCACACGCCGCCGGGTACGCGTGTCGTCGTGCGGTCCGGCGACGGCAGGCTCGCTGTCGAGGACGACGGGCCTGGAATCTCGGCCGAGCACGCTCCGCGTGTGTTCGACCGCTTCTACCGTGCGGAGGGCAGAGTGGCCTCCGGTAGCGGCCTGGGGCTGGCGATCGCGCGCGAGCTGGCCGAGACGATGGGCGGGTCGCTCGAGCTGGAATCGAGGCCTGGAATGACGGTGGTCACGCTGCGTCTACCTGTTTACGACGCGGTCACGGATCCTCGCGCGACAATTCCGTAGAGACGCGCCAAAACACGTGAAAAGGGATACCTGTCAGTTCGCGGGCTCGGTTTCGCCTTCGCGTGCTCAGCCAGGGCCACATCAGAGCCAGTGCGTCGAGACCGGCCTCTTCTCTCGCGAGCCAAACCCAGAGGGGCTTCTTCCGATGCCCGGAGCCGCTGGATGGCGGGTACGGGCCATACACCGAACCGGTTGCGACGATGTCAGCCAGACGCCTGACCACCTCATCGTCGGTGTTGCCGACTCTGACACAGAGCGCATAGCCGCTGAGGGTGATCGTCCCTTCGCCTTCGAAGAGGCCGGCCGCCCAGGCGATCTCTTCCTTCGTGGGCATCGCTGTTGTCAGTATAGCCAACAATCCGGACGGGCAGGGCACGGGTACAGTGAGCTGAATGCGCCCTCGCGCTCTTGTCTCGCTTGCACTGGTCTCTGCGCTCGTCGGCGGTGCCGCGGTGCTCGGGGTCGCGTGGGCCGCGGGCTGGCTCCACGGCGAGCAGCGCACGGTGGTCATCCAGGAGACTGCGCCCGGCGTTCAGACCTCGTCGCGCGTCCGGGCGCTGCCCGGTGGGACCTTCGATCCCGCGCGGGTCTATGCGGAGCGCTCGACCGGAGTGGTGACGATCTACGCGGCCTTCGAGTCCGGTGCAGGAACACGGGCATCGCAGGGCTCCGGCTTCGTCGTCACGCGCGACGGCGTGATCTTGACCAACTCGCACGTGATCACGACTGCGGGTGAGGGAACCGGGCCGGCGCGGCCGGCGAAGGTGGTGTACGTCGAGTTCGCCGACCGGGACCGCGTCGCCGCGAAGATCGTCGGGTGGGACGTCTTCGACGACGTCGGCGTCATCCGTATCGACCCGAAGAGCCACGGCCTCGACCCGCTGCCGCTCGGCGATTCCGCCCGAGTCCTCGTCGGCGAGCCGGTGGCAGCGATCGGCAGTCCTTTCGGAAACGAGAACTCACTCACCGTCGGCGTCGTGTCGGCGACGCATCGCTCGATCGACTCGCTGACCTCCGACTACACGCTCGCGGACGCGATCCAGGTCGACGCGCCGATCAACCACGGCAACTCGGGCGGCCCGTTGTTCGACGCGCAGGGTCGGGTGATCGGCATCAATGCGCAGATCCGGAGCAGTTCGGGAGCCAACGAGGGAGTCGGCTTTGCGGTGCCGATCAACGCCGCCCGGCGGTCGATGCAGGAGTTACTCGCCGTCGGGAAGGTTGCGTACGCGTACGTGGGGATCACCACCGAGGACTTGACGCCAGGAATCGCTCGTCGGTTCGGCTACCCGGTGCGCTACGGCGCCGTGATCACATCGGTCGGCAGCGGCAGTCCCGGAGCTCGATCGGGCTTGCGGGGCGGATTCGATCAGCGGGAGTTCAACGGCGAGAACTTCACCTACGGCGGTGACGTGGTCGTGGCAATCGACGGCCAGGCGGTGAGGAGCGCCAGCGACGTGGTTCGAATCGTCACCGAACGCCTGCGACCCGGCCGTTCGGTGCTCTTCACCGTCTATCGAGACGGAAAGCGCCTCGAGTCGCGCGTCGTTCTCGCCGATCGCCCGCAGGATCCGAACCAAGGGCCTTAGCTCGTTTGCTGCGTTAAGGAACGGGCGCTGCCGGAGATCACTCCTTCACCGGGTTTCGTCTGACCGGCGAATTCGGTAGAAAGGAGTAGCTTCGATCTGCACGCGATGACGACCTCACCGGCATCCATACGTTCGAACGGTCCGTCGGCCAACGGAGGCTCGCGGCGGGTCCGGCTGCGAATCCCTGCGCGAGCCGAGTACATCACCCTGGGCCGGCTCGCACTCACCGGTCTCTCGCGTCTGCAGGAGCTGTCGGAAGAGACGCTGGCCGACCTCAAGCTCGCGCTCACCGAAGCGTGCTCCAACTCCGTTCGCCACGCCTACCGCGACGGTCGTGAAGGCATCGTCGAGATCCTCTACGACCTTCGGCCCGACCGGCTCGTGATCGAAGTCTCGGACGACGGTCCCGGCTTCGACTACGTCGAGGCGGACGGAGAAGAGCGCGGGTTGACCGAAGGGGGGCTCGGCCTTGCGATCATTCGCTCCGTCTCCGACGAGTTCGAGCTCGGCAGCCGGCAGCCGGAGGGTGGGTCACGACTGCGGTTCGTGAAGAACCTTCCCTAAAGGCACTCGACCTGGCACTCAATCTCGTCAACGTCGGCCGCAAGTCCGTGGCCGACTACGCGACGATCGCCAGCCGCGGCCTGATGGACGAGATTCGCCGCCTGGCCGAGCCGCTCGCCGGGAAGCGCGTCGCGCACCTGTCGGCGACGGCGTTCGGTGGTGGCGTAGCGGAGATCAACTACACCCTGGTTCCGTTGATGGCCGACGTCGGTCTGGACGTGGAGTGGCGGACCATCAGAGGCCAGGACGAGTTCTTCCAGGTCACGAAGGCGATCCACAACGCCCTCCAGGGGAACCCGCGCGCGTTGACCGAGTCCGAGCAGGAGATCTTCCGCCGCTACAACGAGGCGAACGCGCGCGACTTCGAGGACGACTGCGACTTCGTCATCGTCCACGACCCACAGCCCCTGGCGATGGTCGAGCAGTTTCCGGACTCGCAGGCGCGCTGGATCTGGCGCTGTCACATCGACCTTTCGACTCCGAATGCCGACGTGCTCGACTTCCTGGTTCCGGCGATTCGCCGGTACGACGCGGCGGTGTTCCATCGGCGCGAGTACGTGCCGAATGGTGCCCAATTGCCGCAGTGCGTGATCTGGCCGCCTGCGATCGACCCGCTGCTGCCGAAGAACATGGCGCTCTCGCCCGAGGACGCCGCCTACATCGTCGACCAGTTCGGGATCGATGTCGACCGACCACTGCTCACGCAGGTCTCCCGCTTCGACCCGTGGAAGGACCCCTTGGGTGTGATCGACGCGTACCGCGCGGTGAAGCACGTCGTGCCGGACGTCCAGCTCGCCCTGGTCGGATCGATGGCCCACGACGACCCCGAAGGCTGGGACTTCTACAACCAGACCGTCGCGTATGCCGGGCGGGGACCCGGACATCTTCGTGCTCTCGAACCTGAACAACGTCGGCGTCGGTCGAGGTCAATGCCTTCCAGGTGCACTCGAAGGTCGTGCTCCAGAAGTCGATCAAGGAAGGCTTCGGGCTGACCGTGACCGAGGCACTCTGGAAGGCGCGGCCGACCGTTGCCGGTCGCGCAGGTGGGATCGTCGCGCAGATCATCGACGGTGACACCGGGTGGCTGGTCGACACGTCGTCCGAAGCAGCCAAGGCCTGCCTGGAGATCCTGCGCGATCCGGCGGAGGCGCGCACCCGGGCGCTACGCGGGAAGGAGTTCGTGCGCCGGCACTTCCTCACGCCGCGCCTGCTGCGAGATTGGCTCGCGCTCTTCAACGTGCTGCTCGGCGACGAGACGGCGGGAGAGCGACTCGTCCGAGTGGGCGCCGCGGGCGTTTCATAGCGGTCGCCGCGGGCTAGGCTTCGTCCACGTTGGAGGGCCCGCGCCGAAAGCTGATCGTCGTCTCTAACCGAGGGCCGGTTGCCTTCGAGCGCGACTCAGGTGGCGCTCGCACGACTCGGCGCGGCGGCGGAGGTCTGGCGACTGCGCTCCGGTCACTGATCTCCCGTCACGAGGTGACCTGGATCGCGAGCGCGATGACGGACGAGGACCGCGTCGTGGCGGCCGAATCGGCGGGCTCGTTCGAGGACGTCGGTCGCGACGGAGCCGTCTACCGTCTACGGCTCGTCGCCCACGACAGGGGTGATTTCGACCGTTTCTACAACGTCTTTGCGAACCCCACTTTGTGGTTCGTCCAGCACCACCTCTGGGATCTCGTCCACTCTCCGAGCCACGCGGACGCGCTGTATGAGGCATGGGCGAGTTACGTGGCGGTGAACGAGGGCTTCGCGGAGGCGGTTCTCGACGAGCTCGCGGACGAGCCCGACGCGCCGGTCTGGTTCCACGACTACCACCTCTACCCGGCACCGCGGGTGGTGCGACGCGCTCGACCCGATGCGGTTCTCTCACACTTCGTGCACATCCCCTGGCCTGACGCCGACGCCTGGACAGTTCTTCCCGAGGCGATGCGCGTCTCCGTTCACGACGGCTTGCTCGCCAACGACGTCGTCGGCTTCCACACACGGCGCTGGCGCGACAACTTCCTTCGATCGGCAGACGATGTCCTGGGTGCGGACGTGGATGTCGACGAGGGGATCGCGGAGTACGAGGGACGCCGGACGCTGGTGACCGCCCATCCGATCGCCGTCGACGTCGCCGAGTTCGACGGGCTCGCAGTCGACCCGGACGTGGTCGCAGCCGGCCATGACCTCGAGCGATCCCGGCCGGAGCGGGTGATTCTGCGAGTCGACCGCACCGACCCCTCGAAGAACGTCGTGCGCGGGTTCCACGCGTTCGAGCTCTTCCTGGAGCGCTATCCCGAATGGCAGGGGGCCGTGACGATGCTTGCCCTGCTCGACCCATCGAGGCAGGAGATCCCCGAGTACGCCTCGTACCTCGTGGAGATCGAACAGACCGTCCGGGAGGTCAACGACCGGTTCGGCACCAGCGGCTGGCAGCCGATCACGCTCGAGATCCGCGACGACTTTCCACGCTCGATCGCCGCGTACAAGCAGTACGACGTCCTGCTCGTGAACGCGATCTTCGACGGGATGAATCTCGTCGCGAAGGAGGCACCGCTCGTCAACGAGCGTGACGGCGTCGTCCTCCTTTCGGAGAACACGGGTGCGTACGAGGAGCTGCGTGGATGGGTGCTCACGGTGAATCCCTTCGACCTCGTCGGGCAGGCGGAGTCGATCCACACGGCGCTCGAGCTCGACCCGGGCGAACGCCGCACCCGTGCGGATGCGATCCGCGCTCACGTCCGCGAGCACGACATCGAGGGCTGGCTTGCGGCCCAGCTCGCGGACCTCGATCGCGTCTCGGCAGTCACACCGAGCTAACGTTCCCGCTCGTGTCAGACCTTTCGCACGTCCGGAAGACGGGTGAAGTCAGCATGGTCGACGTCGGCGGGAAGCCGATCACGCGACGGCGGGCGGTTGCGGTCGCCGCGGTGCGGATGGCGCCGGCCACGGCGTCCCGCCTGCGCGAGCTGCCCAAGGGCGACGCGCTCACGACGGCGCAGATCGCCGGGATCATGGCCGCGAAGCGAACCGGCGAGCTGATCCCCCTCTGTCATCCGCTGCCGTTGACGCACATCGACCTGGCGGTCGACGTGCGTGCGGAATCCGTCGAGATTCGGGCGACGGCGGAAACCATTGCCCAGACCGGAGTCGAGATGGAAGCGCTCGTGGCGGCGACCGTCGCCGCGCTGACGGTCTACGACATGGCCAAGGCGATCGACAAGGAGATGGTGGTCGAGGACGTGCGTCTGGTCGAGAAGACGAAGGAGCCTCTTTGAAGGCGGCGGTGCTGACCGTGTCGGACGGGGTCGCAGTGGGGACGCGAGAGGACCGCAGCGGTGACCTGCTCGAGGAGCTGCTCGCCGCAGAGAGCTTCGAGGTCGTCAGGCGAGTCGTTCCGGACGAACGCGACGCGATCGCGGACGCCATCGCCGATCTGGCCGTCGAGGCTCGACTCGTCCTCACGACGGGAGGGACGGGCTTGGGGCCCCGGGACGTGACGCCTGAGGCGACGATGGAGGTGCTCGACCGCGCAGCGCCCGGGATTGCGGAGGCGATTCGCGCGGACTCGATCGCGAAGACACCCCATGCGCTGCTCTCTCGGGGCATCGCCGGCGTTCGCGAATCGACGCTCGTCGTCAACCTGCCCGGCTCGCCCGGCGGCTGTCGTGACGGCTTCGCGGTGCTGCGGCCGGCGTTGGGCCACGCGCTCGAGCTGCTCGCCGGCGAGCAGGGTGGGCATCGGCAGACATGAGCTCGTCCCGCAGATGATCGCGATCGAGGTTCCTCGCCGGTTCGCGTCGCTCGTCAAGATCGAGCACACCGTCTTCGCGCTGCCGTTCGCCTACGTCGGCGCCTTCCTGGCGGTCGACGGCGTCCCGAGCGCACACGACCTCCTCTGGATCACCGTTGCGATGGTGGGCGCCCGCTCGCTGGCGATGGCGCTCAACCGGCTGATCGACGCGCAGATCGACGCCCGCAACCCGCGCACTGCCGGCCGGGAGCTCCCCGCCGGCCGGCTGAGCGTCGCTCAGGTGATCGTCTTCTGCGTCGCCTCGCTCGCGCTCTTCCTCGTCGCCGTGTGGCAGCTGGACCCGCTGGTCCGATGGCTCTGGCCGGTGCCGGTGGCGGCGTTTGTCGTCTACCCGTACCTCAAGCGGCTCACGTGGTTCTCGCATGTGTGGCTCGGGGCGGTCGACGGCCTCGCCCCGATCGGTGCCTGGGCGGCGATCCGCGGCGAGATTCCGTGGGAGGCGTGGGCCCTCGGAGCCGCCGTCGCGGTGTGGATCGCAGGCTTCGATCTGTACTACTCGCTGTTCGACCTCGACGTCGACCGGCAGCAAGGGCTGCACTCGTGGGCGACGAGATGGGGTGTCTCCGGCGTCTTCGTCGGTGCACGCGGTCTCCACGCGGTCACGGTCGCCCTGCTCGTCGGAGCAGGTGTGGGGCTGCCCGTCGGTGGTCTCTACTGGGCCGGCGTCGCCGTCGTGGCCGCGCTGCTCGCGTACGAGCATCTGCTCGTCCGTCCCTCCGATCTCCGGCGGCTGGATGCCGCTTTCTTCACCATGAACGGTGTCATCAGCGTCGCCTTCTTCGTCTTCGTCCTCGCCGACGTCCTCGCGTGAGCAGGGTGGGAGGCACGGCGTGATTCGGGCGCGCAAGCTTGGCCGCACGTTCGGAACGAAGAAGGTCATCCGCGACCTCGACCTCGACGTCCCGCGCGGGGGCTTCCTGCTCGTCACGGGCCCGAACGGCTCCGGCAAGACCACGCTTCTCCGTCTCGTCGCCGGGCTGCTGATCCCCACCGCCGGCGAGCTGGAGGTAGACGTCCCGCGCGAGCGGGTCGGGTTCCTCGGGCACGAGCCGCTCGTCTACCGCGAGCTGACCGCCCTCGAGAACCTCGACCTCTACGGACGTCTCTACCGCATCCCCGAGCGTCGTGAGCGGATCGGCATGGTGCTCGAGCGGTTCGGCCTCTGGGACGTCCGAAACCAGCGCGCGGACTCGTTCTCGCGCGGGATGCTGCAGCGGCTCGCCCTCTGCCGAACGCTCCTTCACGACCCGGATCTGCTCGTCCTGGACGAGCCGTTCAACGCGCTCGACGCCGAGGGCGTGGAGCTTCTCGACCGCGAGCTGACCGAACGACGTGCTGGTGCGACCTTTCTGGTGGCCACGCACGACCCCGAGCGCCTCGCGCCTCTCGCCGACGCCCGCCTCTCGTTCGCATGACCGCGTACCTGGCCGACGTCGCGACCCTGGCGCGGAAGGATCTCCGGCTCGAGCTTCGGGCCCGCAACACGGTTCCGGCGATGCTGCTGTTCGTCGTCGCCGCGCTGGTCATCTTCCACTTTGCGCTGCCGGCCGACAGCTCGGAGCTCGCCGCCAAGGGTCTGCTCTGGGTGGCGATCGTGTTCACGGCCCTCCTCGGCCTGACGCGCGCCTTCGTCGCCGAACGGGAGCAGCGGCTGATCGACGGCCTGCTGCTCGCACCCTGCGATCGCAGCGCGATCTGGCTCGCCAAGTCGGTGTCAGTCCTGGGATTCCTCGTCGCCGCCGAGCTGGTCGCCCTGCCCGCCTTCGCGCTCTTCTTCTCGGGGATCGACGGCGCGACGATCGCCGGCATCGCCCTCGCCGACGTCGGGATCTGCGCGGTGGGAACCGTTCTGGCGGCGATGGCCGTGGCCGGCAGAGCGCGCGAGCTCCTCCTCCCGCTCCTCTTCCTGCCCCTGGCGATCCCCGTGATCGTCGGCGGCGTCGGCGCCAGCGTGACCGACCACCCGGCGCGATATCTCGGGTTTCTCGCGCTCTACGACACCGTCTTTGCGATCATCTCGTGGGCCTCCTTTGAGTACGTGGTCACGGAATAACCAGGTGCCCGTGCTGGCGGGCCTCAGCGGCGTGCTGCTCAGCGCGGCGATCGCGCTGATCTTCTTCTACGCGCCCGTCGACGCCGACCAGGGGCTGTCGCAGAAGATCTTCTACTTCCACGTGCCGATCGCCCTGACTGCCTATGCGTGCTTCGGCTGGGGTGCCTGGAAGGCGCTGCTCGTGCTCTGGAAGCGAAAGCCGGGCGCAGACATGGAGAGCTACGTCGCCATCCACCAAGGCGTGATCTTCGGCGCGCTCACCCTGCTGACCGGCTCGATCTGGGCGAAGATCTCGTGGGGCGTCTGGTGGACGTGGAGCGAGCGCCAGCTCGTGCTGTTCCTCGTGCTGTTCCTCTTCTACTCGGCCTACTTCATGCTGCGGTTCTCCGTCGAAGCGGGTCCCCAGCGCGAGAATCTCTCCGCCGTCTATGCGCTCTTCGGCGTGGTCTTGATCCCGGTCAGCTTCCTGGCCATCCGCCTCGCCGAGAACTTCATCCACCCGACCGTCTTCACCAGCCGCGGCCCGCAGATGGCAACCTCGCAGTTCGCGACGTTTTGCGTTGCGCTCGCCGCGATGATCCTGCTCGCGGGGGCGCTGTACCGGGTCGAGCTGCTCGGCAAGCGTCTCGATGCCCAGCTCCGCGAGCTGCGGGAGCTCCTGGCGTGATCTCCGCTCGCCTTCGGCTCGCTCCCGCGGGGGAAACGGCCGGTTTCCCCCGCGACCCCCCTTCCCCAAAACCGCTCGCACCTCAGCGACCGTGGGTTGCCGCGCCCGCCATGTCGGTCGCGGCGTCGAGGTGGAAGGCACTGCAGTGAGTGCGTCGGAGAAGTACGTCGCCGCCGCGTACCTGGTCGTCTTCGCCTTCGTCGTCCTGTACCTCGCGATCATGGCGCTCAAGCTCACTCGGCTGGAACGGGAGATCGGCGAGCTGACCGAGCTTGCCCGGAAGCGGACGAATGGCTGAGTTCTTGTTCTGGCCCGCGCTGCTCGCGTACGGCGAAGCCGCTGTTGCCTATGCGGGCGACGCTCGTCGTCCCGGCGCGGCCGGTAGGTTGGCGACCTGGGGCGTGCGCGTGGGGTGGCTTCTGCAGACCGCGCTGCTGGTCGTGCAGGCCGCTCGCTCGGACGGGTTCCCGTGGACGACCTGGGCGGGATCGCTGAACCTGTTCGTCTGGCTGGTCGTCAGCGTCTACCTCGTCTGGGGTTGTCGATCGCGGTACCGCCTCCTCGGGCTGGCCGTGATGCCACTCGCAGCGAGCCTGCTCGTCCTGGCCCGTGTCGGGGGCGGGACAGGCGACACCGCGCGCAGCGGGTACTCGACAGCCTTCCTCGTCCTCCACGTCGGGCTCGTCTCCTTCGCGTTCGCGGGCTTCACGCTCGCGGCGGGACTATCGGTCCTCTACCTGTGGCAGGAGCGCCGGCTGAAGAGCCATCGCGCCGGCGCTGTGCTCGGTCGAGCGCCGTCCCTGCTGACCCTCGAGCACCTCGCAGGCTCGGACGATCGCGGTCGCGCTGCCTGCTCTCACCGTCGGCATCGCCGCGGGATTCGTCCGCGTGCGGAACGAGAGCCGGTCGGTCGACGCGCTGATGGCGGTGACGCTGGCTGCGTGGGTCGTCTACGCGGCCTACGTCGTCCTGCGCTTCGAGGCAGGCTGGCGAGGCCGCCGCGGCGCATACCTCGTCCTCGCCGGGTTCGCGCTCGTGATCGTCGCGCGTCTCGGCCTCCAGCTCACCCACTTCTCATGACGTTGACGCTCGTCGGTCTCTCCCATCGCGCGACGCCGATCGCCATACGCGAGCGGGCGTTCGTCCCGCTGCCGCAGGCCGCGGAGCTTGCCCGCCGGCTCGCCGTCGACGGCGAGGCCGTGTGCCTCTCGACGTGCAATCGCACCGAGCTCTACCTGGTCGGCGAGAGCTCGGAGCAGCGGGGCATCGACGCGCTGACCGAGCTCAGCGGGCTTGGAGAACAGGAGCTCCGGACGGTCGTCTACCGGCTTGCGGACGAGGCTGCCGCGCTCCATCTCTTCCGCGTGGCTGCGAGCCTCGACTCGATGGTGCCGGGTGAGGGTGAGATCCTCGGCCAGGTTCGCGCTGCCTTCGAGGCGTGCAGCCCGGGCCCTGTTCTCGACCGGCTCTTCCGCCAGGCGCTCTACGCGGGCAAGAAGGTGCGCGCCGAGACGGCGATCGCCGAAAGCCCCGCGTCGGTGTCGTCCGCCGCGGCCGCTCTCGCCCAGCAGGTGTTCGGCCGGCTGGACGGTTGCCGCGTCCTGCTGGTCGGAGCGGGCCACGTCGCCGAGCTCGCCGCGCGAAGCCTCGCTGCGCGGGGCGCCCTGGTCGCGCTGGTCGCAAACCGGGCACCTGACCGGGCTGCTGCGTTGGCAGCGCGCTTCGGTGGTGAGGGAATCTCACTCGCGGAGGCACCCGACCGTCTGGCCGAGGTCGACGTGGTCGTCTCCTCGACCGGCTCCAGCGGCTGGACGCTCGGGCGCTCCCAGGTGGAGACCGCGCTCCGCCGACGAAAGGGACGCCCCCTTTTCCTGATCGACCTTGCGGTGCCTCGTGACCTCGATCCGTCCATCCACCAGGTGGAGGACTGCTACCTGTACGACATCGACGACCTCGAGTCGGTCGTCTCCGAGAGTCTCGCCGGTCGCCGCCGCGAAGCCGCGCGCGCTGAGGCGATCGTCGCCCAGGAGGCCGAGCGGTTCCGCGAGTGGCAGGCCTCCCGTGAGGTCGTGCCGGCGATCGCGTCGCTGCGCGCCCGCGCGGAGGAGATCCGCGCCGCGGAGCTCGCCCGTGTCCGCGGGCGTCTCGGCCTGTCCGAGTCCCAGAACGCCGCCGTCGAGTCGGTGACCGCCCAGATCGTCAACAAGCTGCTGCATCTGCCGACGGTGCGTCTGAAGGAGGCGGCGGCAGGCACCGACGGGGGAACGTACGCCGAGGCCGTCCGGCATCTGTTCGGACTCGGCGAAGAGGAGTAGCGCGGTACCGATGCTCCTTCGCGTCGGCTCTCGCGGCAGCCGGCTCGCGCTGACTCAGGCCTCGTTCGCCGTCGAGCGACTGCGGGTTCCCGGGCGTGAGATCGCGCTCGTGCCGATCACAACCGTCGGCGACCGCGACCGTCGCAGCCCGTTCGGGCAGATCGGAGAACGCGGCGTGTTCGTCAAGGAGCTCGAGGAGGCGTTGCTCGACGGCCGCATCGATGCAGCCGTGCATTCGGCGAAGGACATGACCTCCTCGGACACCGGAGGGCTTGTCGTCGGGGCGTACCTTCCGCGTGACGACCCGCGTGACGCTCTCTGCGGGGCTGACCGTCTGCAGCCCGGGATGCGAATCGGCACTGCGTCGGTCCGCCGGCGTGCACAGTTGCTCGCGCTCGAGCCCAGCCTCTCGATCGAGCCCCTACGGGGGAACATCGACACGCGCCTGCGGAAGCGAGGAGAGCGCGGCCTCGATGCGATCGTGCTAGCGGCTTGCGGCCTTGATCGCCTCGGGCTGTCCGAGGAGATCGGGTTGCGCTTCGACCCCGCGCAGCTGCTGCCCGAGGCCGGTCAAGGGGCGCTGGCGCTTCAGGTTCGGGCGGGAGAGGAGGAGCTCGTCGCGTCTGCCGACGATGCGGAGACCCGGCGCCGCGTCGAGGCTGAGCGGGCCTGTGTGGCGACCGTTGGGGGCGGGTGCCTGGCACCTGTTGCTGCTCACCACGATGGAGCGACGCTGGTCGGGCTCGTAGCCGACGAGGACGGCCGGTGGGTCGAGCGGCGCTCGGGTGACGACCCGGTGGCGCTCGGGGAGGAGCTCGCACGGCTGGCCTCACGATCCTCCTGACGCGTCCCGAAGGACGGAACGAGCGCCTTGCCGAGCGGCTGCGCGCGGCCGGGTACGACGTCCTCGTCTGCCCGCTGGTCGAGATCGAGCCGATCGCGACGGGCCCGGTCGACCTGAACGGCTACGACTGGCTCGTGCTGACGAGCGCGACCGGGGCTCGAGAGCTCAAACGCAGGGCGAGCGGGCAGCCGGGGCGGGTTGCCGCGATCGGCCGGGCGACCGCCGAGGCCTGGGGCCTCGTGGATCTCGTTCCCGAGCTGTCGTCGCAAGAGGGCTTGCTCGCGGAGCTTCCGCGCCCTGCTGGCCGAGTGCTGTTCGCGGGTGCGGAAGGCGCGCGGCCTCTGCTCGCGGAGGAGTTGCAGGCAGACGTCGTCGTCCTCTACCGGACGAGGCCACTCCTGTCGTCCGAGCCGGTGAAGGCCGATCTTGCCGTGATCGCGTCACCGTCGGCCGCCCGGGCGCTCGCGGCAATCAACCAGGCCGTGCCGGTCGTCTCGATTGGCCCGGAGACGACCGCTGCTGCGAGCAGCGCCGGCCTGACGGTCGTTGCGGAGGCGGTAACGCGGGACACCGACGGCCTCGTTTCCGCGGTGCGCGCAGCCGGGTAGCCTGGAAACGCAGGCACCCATGTTCATCACCTTCCTGACCGATTTCGGGCTCCGCGACGACTTCGTCGGCACCTGCCACGGCGTGATCAAGCGAATCGCGCCCGAGGCGCGGATCATCGACATCACCCACGGAATCGAGCCTCAGGCGGTCCTCCAGGGTGCGATCGTGCTTGCGAACACGGTCCCGTACATGCCTGACGGCGTCCACCTCGCCGTGATCGATCCCGGCGTGGGGACGGCGCGCCGCGGGCTCGTCGTGCGCGGCGGTGACGGGCGGCTCTACGTCGGCCCGGACAACGGGCTGCTCGTCCCAGCCGCCGAGAAGCTCGGCGGCCTCGAAGCTGCCTGGGCGCTGACGAACACTGCATACATGCTCGAGCCGGTCTCGCACACCTTCCACGGCCGCGACGTCTTTGCTCCCGTCGCCGCGCACCTTGCGCGAGGGATCTCGCCGGAGGAGTTCGGCGATCCGCTCGATCCCGCGACGCTCGTGCGACTCGAGCTGCCGGAGCCGGAGGTCGGCGAGTCGGCGATCCGCGCCACGGTCGTGTACATCGACCGCTTCGGGAACGTGCAGCTCAACCTCACGCGTCCCGACGCCGAGCGCGCGGGGATCGCCCCCGGTGTCCGACTCGAGCTCGAGTTGGGATTCGAGCGGTACTTCGCCCGCGCGGCAACGACCTTCGCGGACGCCCGCGCGGGCGACATCATCCTGTACGAGGACGCGTACGAGAACATCGCCGTCGCGATCACGGACGGGAACGCCGCGGAGATGTTCTCGGTTCGACCCGGCCAATCGATGACGGTCCGCGTCGTGACCTGAAAAAAGGACGTCCGGGCCGGTGCTACCGCGCCGCGGACGTCCTCTTGGCGTGGAAGCCTACAACTCTCCCCGCCACGGTCAAGCGGACCGCGAAGCAAAAAAGGCGAGCAGCCGGTGTCGCCCGGTCGCGGGGACGAACTGCTGATCGACCTTGGCTAGACTGGGCGGCCGCGGCGAGGTAGCTCAGTCGGTAGAGCACACGGCTGAAAACCGTGGTGTCGCCGGTTCGATTCCGGCCCTCGCCATTAGCTGCGCCGGGCGCCGCGGAGGCGTTCCAGCAGTCTTTCGATGATCTCGCCCTTGACCAGCACACCGTCTGCTCCAGCGGCGCTCGCCGCCTGGTGGAGCCGAGGGTCCTCGTCTCCGGTCAGGGCGATCAGGCAGAGATGAGGATGCTTGCGGCGGAGCGCGTCGACGGTCGAGACGCCGTCGAGCTTCGGCATGTGGAGGTCGACGACGACGGCGTCGGGAGCGAGCGTGTCGGCCAGGTCGAGCGCCTGCAGGCCGTCATAGGCGAGCCCGACCACGGTCAGCTCCGGTTGCTGGTCGATCAGCGCCCGGAGCGATTCCGCGTAGCCCTCGTCATCATCCGCGACGAGCACGCGAATCGCGCCCTCTGGCCGGGAATGCGACATCCTTGTTCACCTCCCGCGGTAGTTTGCCCGCGTGGCAACCGGAGAAACGCTACGCCCCGTGGCGGTCATCGGCGCGAGCCTCGACCTCGGTGCGGGCCGTCGCGGTGTCGACATGGGGCCGTCCGCGATTCGGTACGCGGGGCTCGCAGCCCGGATCGAGGAGCTCGGGCGCACCTGCATCGACCTCGGCAACGTGCAGACGCCGGTCGCCGAGGCAACACCGGTCGGGAACGAGCATGCGCGATTCCTGCGGGAGATCCTTCAAACGTGCGGCCGTGTCGCCGACCTGGTCACGAGCGCACGCGAGCGCGGTCGCCTGCCGCTGGTGCTCGGCGGCGACCATTCGGTTGCACTCGGGACACTCGGTGGGTTGGCCCGTAGCTCTCAGCCGGGAGGAGTCCTGTGGGTCGACGCGCACGGGGATCTCAACCGACCCGAGACCAGCCCGTCCGGGAACGTGCACGGCATGGTCCTCGCTGCCGCCATGGGCCTCGGCGGTCCTGCGTTCGAGAACGCCGGCTGGCCGGTGCCGAGCGTCGACCCGAAACGCGTGGCTCTCGTCGCCGTGCGCTCTCTGGACGCGGGCGAGCGGGAGCTGCTCAGTGAGCTGAACGCGACCGTGTTCACGATGAGCGACATCGACCGGCACGGGATCGAGCGCACGATCCGGGAGTCCCTGGAGCGGATTCAGGGCCCCGGCTTCGTCCACCTCAGCTTCGACCTCGACGCGGTCGATCCGGATGTCGCGCCGGGAGTCGGGACGCCTGTTCGCGGAGGTCTTTCCTACCGCGAGGCGCACCTCGCGATGGAGCTGGTCGCCGAGTCGGGCCTGCTCGACTCGCTCGAGATCGTCGAGGTGAACCCCATCCTCGACCGCGAGAACGAGACCGGCAAGCTGGCGGTCGAGCTCGCCGCGAGCGCGCTCGGGGCCCGCATCCTCTAGGGACGCTCGCTCCGCTCGCTTCATGGGGGGAACAGCCGGTTCCCCCCATGAACCCCCCTCCCTAATCTTGCTCGCACCTCTGATCCTGGATCTGCCGCGCCCGCCATGTCGGTCGCGGCGGCGAAGAGCCCGATTTACGGGAGGAACATGTCGATCGCAGCTGCCGTCTCGTCCAGGGCATCCCAGTAGACGGTGTGACCGCCCGGGACGGTGACGACCTGCAGGAGAGAGGCCAGTGCCGCGGCGTATGCGGCGGACTGCTCGTCGAGCGTCAGCCAGGACTCGGCGCCGACGACGAGCAGGGTGGGGATGCCGGCGGGCGGCGGCGGCGCGCTCGCCATCACACTCCAGGCGGCGATCACCGCGCTCTTGCAGTAGCGGTACCGCAGGTGACCGTCCGCCAGCCGCTCGAGGTGGTCCCGATCCGAGCTGATGACGAGATCACGTGGCGCGAGCAGCACGCGGCCCGAGTCGTACCGAGCCTGCACTGCTTCCTCGACGGTCGCGAACGACACGTCCAGGCGTTCGAGCTCCGACAGGTCGAGCGCAACGTGCGGAAGGACCTGCAGCGCGGGATCGAGCAGGACGAGGCGGTCGATCCGGTCCGGCTCGCGCGCCGCAAGCTCGGCGGCCAGCCGGCCGCCGAAGCTGTGGCCGAGCCAGGCGCGCGCATCGGCGGGCACGCTGTCGAGGATGTCCCCGAGGTGCGTGTCCACGTCCCACGGCGGCTCCCAGCTCGAGAGGCCGTGGCCGCGCAAGTCCGGCGCGACGACGTGGTAGCGGTCGGAGATGCGCGCGGCGAGATCGCGGAAGCGGCCTCCGTACGAGGTCACGCCGTGCAGGCAGACGAGCGCCGGCAGGCTCGGATCGCCCCACTCGTGCACGTGCAGCTTCACTGCTTCTCCTCGCCGCTTCCGGTTGGGCGGTAGTACGTGCGCCCCTTCAGCTCCTCCGGCAGGTAGTCGACGTCGAAGCCGGCCGGATCGTCGTGCGGGTAGATGTAGCCGGTTCCGTGGCCGAGCTTCTTCGCGCCCGGGTAGTGCGCGTCGCGGAGCTCCTTCGGCGGCCTGACGTTCCCGTGCTCGCGAACGTCGGCCGTCGCCTCCTTCAGGGCGACGTAGCTGGCGTTCGACTTGGGGGCCCGGGCGAGGTAGATCGCCGCCTGGGACAGGTTGAGGCGCGCTTCGGGCAGGCCGACATGCTCGACCGCCTGCGCGGCGGCGACCGCGACCAGCAGCGCACGAGGGTCGGCATTGCCGATGTCCTCGGATGCGAGCACGATCATCCGGCGTGCGACGAAGCGCGCGTCCTCTCCGCCTTCGAGCATCGCCGCGAGGTAGTACACCGCCGCGTCCGGGTCCGATCCTCGCATCGACTTGATGAAGGCGGAGACGAAGTCGTAGTGCGCGTCGCCGCCCTTGTCGTACAGGAGCGGGCGCTTGCGGGCCGCGTCCTCGACGTGCTCCTCGCTGACCTCGCCACCCTGGGCGACCTGGGCGGCGATCTCGAGGATGTTCAGCGCGTTGCGGGCGTCGCCGCCTGCCCGCCTCGCCACGAGCGTGCGGAGGCCGGCGCCGAGCTCGATCTCGAGCGTCTCTTCCCCGCGCGCGACCACCCGCTCGAGATCGGAGATCTCGAGCGGATAGAGCTCGTACAGCTGCACGCGGCTGAGCAGAGCCGAGTTGACCTCGAAGTACGGGTTCTCCGTGGTCGCGCCGATCAGCGTGACGAGTCCTTCCTCGACCGCCGGCAAGAGCGCGTCCTGCTGGGCCTTGTTGAAGCGGTGGATCTCGTCGAGGAAGAGGATCGTCCGCTGTCCCTGGCCCCCCAACCGCTCCCGTGCACGGGCGAGCACTGCGCGAACGTCTCCGACGGACGCCGAGACCGCCGAGAGCTCCTCGAAGGCGGCGCCGGTGCTCGCGGCGACGATGCGGGCGAGCGTCGTCTTGCCGCTGCCCGGCGGGCCGAAGAAGATCGCCGATGCCACCCGGTCTTGCTCGATCGCGACCCGTAGCGCCGAGCCGGCGCCGAGCACGTGCTGCTGACCGACGAACTCCTCGAGGGTTCGCGGGCGGAGGCGCATCGCGAGCGGCGCGCGGTCGGGCAGGCGCTGCGCAGCTGCGTCCGCGAACAGGTCGCTCACAACGCGAAGTATGCTCACCGTGTGTCGAGGCACGAGCAGACCGGGCTCGCCGACGAGTTCGCACCGATCCTGTCCGGGCCCGGAGCAAGCGACTACGAGCGCTACCTCCGCACTGACGAGCTACTCGCGCTGCAGAAGCAACCCGACGAACGGGCGCACCACGACGAGCTGCTGTTCCAGGTCACGCACCAGTCGTCGGAGCTCTGGCTGAAGCTCGCGGCCGAGGAGGTCGAGGTGGCCACGGGTCATGTGCAGCACGCGGAGCTCTCGGCGGCCCTCCGGCTCCTCGGTCGCGCTGTTCTCTGCCTCAAGCTCGTCACGCACGCGCTCGACATGTTGGAGCTGATGTCTCCGTGGGAGTACACCTCCGCCGTGCGACCGGCCCTCGGCCACGGGAGTGGCTTCGACTCGCCTGGGTGGAATCGCCTCCGCCACGCGGCGCCCGCTCTCGGCCAGGCTTTTCACGAGCTGCGCCGGGCAGAGGGTCTGTCGCTCGCCGACGTCTACACGCAGGGCCGCGAGCGCGAGGAGCTGTACCAGCTGGCCGAGGTGCTGACCGACCTCGACGAGTGGGTGACGACCTGGCGCGTGAGGCACTTCATGGTCGTCGAGCGGATCATCGGCGGGGACGTTGTCGGGACCCAGGGGACTCCCGTGGAACTGCTCGGGAAGCTGATCCAGCGCAAGCTCTATCCGGAGCTCTGGAAGGTCCGGACGGAGCTGACGAATCTCGCGAAGGAGACTGAGGCCTGACCGAGGCGGCGGCGCTCTGGAGCGGCGCCAGCTACGAGCGGATCGCGGCGGGCAGCCTGTCCCGGGAGTATTCGCTGATCCTGGGAACGCGCCGGTGAGTCGCCGCGACGAGGTCGTCGGGCTTCTGCAGGACCTGATCCGGCTCGACACGGTCAACCCGCCGGGGAACGAGACACGGGTGGCGGAGCTCCTCCGCGACTACCTGCTGCCCTTCGGCGTCGAGTGCGAGCTGTACGCCCGGGTGCCGGAGCGCGCGAATCTGGTCGCCCGGATCCGAGGCCGTGGAGACGGCCCGCGGCTCCTGCTCCTCTCTCACACGGACACGGTGCTCGCCGACCGTGACGAGTGGACGGTCGATCCGTGGTCGGGGGAGCTCCGCGACGGACACGTCTGGGGCCGCGGCGCCCTGGACATGAAGGGCCAGGTGGCGGCGAGCGCCGTCGCGATCGCCTCGCTCGCCCGCGAAGGCTTCGAGCCGGCCGGCGACCTGATCTTCGCCGCCACCGCGGACGAAGAGCTCGGCGAGGGCGTCGACTACGGCCTCTCCTGGCTCTGCCGAGAGCATCCCGAGGCGATTCGGTGCGAGTACGCCGTGAACGAGGGGGCCGGCGACCGGATCGAGATCGCCGGTCGCGTGCTCTATCTCTGCTCGTCCGCGGAGAAGCGAAGCTCGCCGTTTGTCCTGCACGTGCGAGGTCGGAGCGGGCATGCATCGATGCCGGGCATCGCGGACAACGCCCTCGTCAGGGCGGCGGGGCTGATCGAGCGGCTGGGCGACTTCGTGCCCGAGCCCCGGCTGACGCCCGAGACCGAAGGCTTCTTCGCTGCGCTCGCGGACGAGGTTCCGACGGCGAAGGACGCGTTGTCGTCGGCCCGGTCGGTCGATCCGCTGGCGGCGGAGATGGTGGAGCCGCTGCTCGGACTGACGGTTGCGCCGACGATCATCGAGGCGTCGCAGAAGCGAAACGTCATCCCGGGGCAGTGCGATGTGACCGTCGACTGCAGGCTCCTTCCCGGCCAGACGGAGGACGAGGCGGAGGCAGTCGTCCGGGCGTGGCTCGGAGAGGGGGAGTACGACATCGAGTGGCGCGGCGGCCAGGGCGGCACCCGTTCCGAGCTCGGGACGCCGTTGTGGGCGGCGATCGAGGATTTCGTTCGCGCGCTCGAGCCCGGCGCGCGTCCGGCGCCGATCTGCGTGGCCGGCTTCACGGACTCGCACTGGTTGCGCGAGGCGTTTGGCACGGTCGCGTACGGCTTCTTCCCGATGAAGGCGATGAGCGCCGACCTCGCCGCTCGCTTGATCCATTCGGCCGACGAGCGAATCTCGGTCGACGATCTCGAGCTCGGAGTCGACTTCCTGCGGTTTGTCGCCCGGGCGGTCGGCCCGGGCGCCGCATAGCGTTTCGCCGGTACGCTCTTCGGATGGCAGGCGAGAAGATCCGGCTCGGCGGAATGGCGCTGCAGAACGGGGTGCTCGTTCACGGGCCGACCGCATGGGCGGTCGCCGTCCGCACCGAGGAAGGCGAACTGAAGGTGACCACCGGCAAGAAGGGCGTCCGCGGCGCCGAGGTGACGAACCCGCTGCTGCGCGGGCCGGCGCGGCTGCTCGACGCGATGCTGCTCCTTCCCCGGATTCGTCGTGCGCGGCCGGAGGCGAGGCTTCCCTTCGAACGCCCGATCGTCTTCACGTCGATGCTGGCAAGTGCGCTTGCCGTCCGGCTGCTCCGCAACTCCCCCCGTGTGGGGCCCGCGACGAAGGAGGTAATCGGCGGCGCTCTCTCCCTGTTGCCCGCAACGCTCGCACTGCGGGGGTCGAGCCTCGCTGCCTACCACGGGGCCGAGCACATCTCGATCGGTACGTACGAGCACGGCGAGCTGCGAAGCAAGGAGCACGAGCGATGTGGCTCCCATCTGATCGGCCCGCTCCTGATCACGTCGGCCCTGGGCGGCGCGCTTGCGGCTCGTGCGCCCGAGCCTGTTCGAGGGGTCGCCCGCCTCGTCGCTGCCGTCGGTGCTCTCACGGCTGCGACCGAGGTGTTCTCGTGGATGGTTCGCCACCCGGACCATCCCGTCGCGCGTGCGCTCGCGAGACCCGGGCACGAGCTGCAGCATCGGCTGGCGACCGCCGAGCCCGACTCGGATCAGCTCGAGGTAGCCGATGCAGCGCTGCAGGCATGCCTCGAGCTCGAGACCAATGGCGCTCAACACCCGGACCGAGGGTAGGCGGCTCCCGCCGGAGATCTTCGACCTCCCCGTCGACAAGATGCGGGAGGGCTACTACACCGATGCCTACTTCAACCACACGCGCTCGGCGCTTCTCGCCGATGGGCGTCACCCGCGTGTCGTCATGCAGGTCTTCCAGAAGCACGACTCCGTGCTCGGCGGGATGGACGAGGCGATCGCGATCCTCAAGCTCTGCTCCGACGACTGGGAGTCGCTCACCGTCCATGCGCTCTTCGACGGCGACCGGATCTCGCCCTGGGAGACCGTAATGACGATCGAGGGCGACTACACGCTGTTCGCGCATCTGGAGACGCTGTACCTCGGGGTGCTCGCCCGTCGCACGCTGATCTCGTCAAACGTCACGCGGGTGCTCGAGGCTGCGGGCGGCAAGCCAATCATCTTCATGCCCGCTCGCCACGACCATCACCGCGTCCAGACCGGAGACGGCTACGCGGCCTACGTCGCGGGAGCGCTGATCGGCGCCGAGATCGGCGTGACGACCGACGCGCAGTCGTCGTGGTGGGGCGGCCGCGGGATCGGGACGGTTCCGCATGCGCTGATCTCCGCGTACGGCGGGAACACCGTGCTCGCGGCGACGAAGTTCGCCGAATGGGCTCCGGACGACTTCAACATCGTCGTGCTCGTCGACTTCGAGAACGACTCGGTGCGAACGGCGCTCGAGGTCGCGCGGGCGTTGAAGGACCGGCTCTGGGGGGTGCGGCTCGACACCTCGGGCCAGCTCGTCGACCGCTCGCTCTGGAACGAGATGGGCGACTTCGATCCGCGTGGCGTGAACGAGCGCCTCGTGCGCAAGGTGCGAGAAGCGCTCGACCGGGACGGCTTCGAGCAGGTGAAGATCGTGGTTTCGGGCGGGTTCACGATCGATCGGATCAGCGCGTTCGAGCGTGCGAGTGTGCCGGTCGACGCGTACGGGGTCGGCTCATCGCTGATCCGGGGCGAGAACGACTTCACCGGGGACATCGTGCTCGCCGACGGCCGGCCGACCGCGAAGATCGGCCGCTCCTTCAGGGCGAACGACCGGCTCGAGTCCGTTCGCTAGCGCCGAGTCGCCTCAGGCTCGAGCCCGGGCCACGACTCGACCGAGTCGGTGGACCGAACGACGTGGGCGCCGGCATCGACGAACCGGGCGAACGCCGCCCTCGCCTCGTCCGCGTAGTCGACCACGCCCGGAACGACGACCGGCGAGGTGCAGTCCTCGAGGAGGTAGAGGCGCTCCGCAGCCGCAGGCGCATGCGCGAGCAGGTCGTCGATCGTCCAGGCGACGCAGTGGCTCTTCGCCTGTCCGGCAACGACGATCGCGTCGAAGTGGAGCAGGCGCTCGAGCAGCGCCACGTTCGACCTTTCGATCTCTTGCCCCGAGGGGCCCTCGGTGACTTCGGGGCCGAGCGCCGAGTAGTGCTCGGTGAGCGGGTTGTCGCCCTTGATCTCGAAGTCGGGGGAGATCTCGCGGGCGATGCCATGGTAGAAGACCGCCTCCTCGACCGCAGAGACGAGCGCATGGCCGATCCCACCCAGCATCGCGTGGTAGGGCCAGACGGTCAGCCGGTAGCGGCGCTTCTGCTCGAGCGACCGCACGTAGTGGAGCAGGTGCTCCTGGTGGGCAGGGTCGGCGGCACGCCACACGCCGGCCTCCACCTCCTCTGCGGAGACGACCGTGTACGGCGGCGGGTGACGTCCGTCGGAGTCGACCAGCCAGGCCGCGTGGAAGACCTGGTCGGCAACGTGGGTATCCAGCGTCGGGACGATCTCCGTGATCGAGCCGAGGTTGCGGTAGACGAACTCGCACAGCCGTCGGTTGTCGCCGGGCGCGCCGGGCACGAAGAGCTCGAACCCGGGCGTGCAGAACGTGTTCTGGACGTCGACCAGAACCAGCCCGACGCGTCGCGCGTCTTCGCGCGCGGGCTGGAGCCCGTGTGTGCGCGCCCAGGCCTCCGCTTCGGCCGCTCGCTGCTCGTAGGGGACGCGCCACACCTCCTCGACGCGGTCCGGAACCCAGTGGGGCGGTAGCGGGAGCTCCACCCGGCCAGCGTACTAAGGCATCGCACGCCGACTGCCGATGCAAGTTCGGATGCCCCTCGCTTCGCTGTGGCACGAGATCACCCAGGGTGCCCTCACCTGGCTGCCGATCTTCTTCTTCGGCCTGATCGTGGTCATCCTCTGGCGGACGATCCAGCTCATGCCCCGGGTGAAGCCGAACCTCGTCACGCCCAACTCGAGAACCTCGGTCACGTTTCGGGACGTCGCCGGGGTCGACGACGCGAAGGCGGAGCTGCAGGAAGTCGTCGACTTCCTGCGCGACCCGAAGCGGTTCGCACGGCTCGGCGCACGGGTCCCGAAGGGAATCCTGCTTCACGGCCCGCCCGGCACCGGCAAGACGCTGCTGGCGAAGGCGGTCGCCCACGAGTCCGGCGCGAGCTTCTACTCCCAGAGCGCGTCCGCGTTCGTGGAGATGTTCGCGGGGTTGGGGGCGTCGAGGATCCGGAAGCTCTTCGCAACGGCGCGCAAGAACGCTCCCGCGATCATCTTCATCGACGAGCTCGACGCGGTCGGCGCCGCCCGCAGCGGCCACGGCTTCAACCGGGAGCAAGACCAGACGTTGAACCAGCTGCTCGTCGAGCTCGACGGCTTCGCGACCGGCGACCAGGTCGTCGTCATGGGCGCGTCGAACCGGATCCAGGATCTCGACCCGGCGCTGCTTCGTCCCGGTCGCTTCGACCGGCAGCTGCTCGTTTCGCCACCCGACCTTGCCGGTCGTGAGCGGATCCTCGAGGTGCACACCCGCGGCAAGCCGCTGGCGGGCGACGTCGACCTCCTGTCGCTCGCCCGCCAGACCGCGGGCCTCGCCGGTGCGGACCTCGCCAACATCTGCAACGAGGCGGCGATCTTCGCAGGCCGCCGCAATCTCGAGCGCATCGGGCAGGGAGAGTTCGAGGCGGCGATGGAGCGCGTGGTCGCCGGACTTCAGCAGCGCCGAGTGGTGAGCGAGAAGGAGAAGCGGATTCTGGCCTACCACGAGGCCGGACACGCGCTCATGTCCTACCTGATGGGAGACGCCCTGCCGGTCCAGAAGGTGACGATCGTCTCGCGCGGACAAGCCCTCGGCTACACGCTCAACCTTCCGACGGAGGACCGCTATCTGCACACGAAGGAGGAGCTCGTCGACATGATGAAGGTCTTCCTGGCGGGCCGCGCGGCGGAGCATGTCGTCTTCGGCCGGGTGACGAACGGCGCCGCGAACGACCTCGAGCGGGCGACTGCCCTGGCCCGGTCGATGGTCTTCGAGTTCGGGATGGGCGCATCCGTCTCCTCGCGCACGTTGCGGGCCGACAACTACGCGCTCTCGGAGGAGACCAAGCGGCTACGCGACGCCGAGCAGGCGCAGCTGACCGACGGGGCGTTCCAGGAGGCGATCCGCCTGATCACGAAGCATCGCGCCGACCTCGATCGCCTGGCACTGGCGCTGCTCGAGAAGGAGACCCTGGGCAAGAACGAGCTCGACGAGCTCCTGGTGCACGTCGAGCCCGAGTCTCGAGCGGCCGAGACCATCGGCACGGTTCAAGCGCTTCCCTGATCAGCCGCATCGGCGGCAGCTACGATCGCCCTGTGCTGGGCGTCCACCATCTCGGCGTCGCCGTCGACGATCTCGATGTTGCGATCACGAGCTACGAGCGACTCTTCGGGGCCAGGGTCGAGGAGCGCGCGACCCAGGACGAGCAAGGGGTGGAAGCCGCGTCGCTCTCCGTGGGCGACGGGCGCGTGGAGCTGCTCGCCGCGCTCGGCCCGGATACGCCCGTCGGGAGGTTCCTGGCGAAGCGGGGGCCGGGGATGCATCACGTGGCGTACGAGGTGGAGGACCTGCCCGCCGAGCTCGCCAGGCTCGAGGGCGTGGGCGCCCAGCTGATCGACTCGAAGCCGCGCCCGGGGCTGTTCGGGATGCAGGTAGCGTTCATCCATCCCGACGCCGTCCACGGCGTCCTGTCGGAGGTGGTCTCACGTGGCTGAGCGCGTACGAATCGAGATCGGCTTCGACGGCGGCCAGATCATGAGCGCGCTCGTCGAGTCGGCGGAGGCCGATCGCCTCGAGCATGCGCTCGGCGGAAGCGAAGACGGTGCCCTCGCGCTCGAGGTCGAGGACGGCCGGTATACGGTCGCGCTGCGCCGGGTCGTCTACGTGAAGCGCTTCTCGCGCGAAGGTCGCGTAGGCTTCGGCGCCTAGATCAGCCATCTAGTCCCGACGGGTTACGCGCACGGCGGGGACGGGCATTTCCCGGAGGTGACGATCGTGGTCGAGCGGCAGAGCATGAGGGAGCTCGTTGCCCGTGCGCAGGGCGGTGACCGAGACGCGCTCGAGGAGCTCTACCTCGAGCACTTCGACCGCATCTACAGCTACCTGCACCTGACCGTCGGGAACCGGCACGACGCCGAGGATCTGACCACCCAGACGTTCGTGAAGATGCTCGAGTCGATCTCGCGCTTCCGGTGGGGGACCGCGCCCTTCTCTGCCTGGCTCTTCCGGATCGCCCACAACCTGGCGATGGACCACTTCCGTGCGCGCCGGCGGTGGCAACCCGAGGAGGAGGTGCCGGAGCCTCCCGACATGGTCGAATCCTCCGCCGAGGACGAAGCGATGAAGGCGCTCTCCGGCCAGAGCATGCTCGACCTGATCGACTCCCTTTCCGACGAGCAGCGGCAGGTGCTGATCCTCAAGTTCGTCTTCGACTTCTCGAACGACGAGGCCGCGCGCGTGCTGGACAAGACCGAGGGGGCCGTCAAGTCGCTCCAGCATCGGGCGCTTGCTTCCCTGCAGCGGCAGATCGTCCGGAGCTCCTAACGCACCGAGTAGCTGTGCCCTCGGGCCGCGCTGGGCGGCGCGCTGCCGCGTCCTCAGTCGCCCCCATATGCACGCATATGAGGGCTCCCTGCGTCCTTGCATCGCACTCGCCCATCGCACCCCGAGAACGAGTACCCACTGCGTTAGACCGAAGAGCTAGCGTCCCTCCATGGCCCTGGAAGCGGGGATCGTCGGCCTGCCCGGCGCCGGAACGACGTTGCTCTTCAACGCCCTCACGCACGCGGGGGCGCAAGCGCACGAGCGCAAGGAGCACGTCGGAATGGCCCCGATCGCAGACGCGCGGTTGCCCCAGGTGGCGGCGGTCGAGCATTCCCACAAGGTGACGCCGGCCTCGATTCGAGTCGTCGACGTGCCCGGCACCGGCCCGCAGCTGCTCGGGAACCTCCGCCAAGTCGACGCACTGCTGTTCGTCGTGCGCGAGCCGGCTCACGTCGAGGAGCTCCGGCTCGAGCTCCTCGTGGCCGACCGCGACCACGTCGAGCGACGGCTCGAGCGTGTACGAACCCAGGCCAAGTCGGGCGATCCGCAGCTGCGCAAGGAGGTCGAGGGGCTGGAGCGGCTCCTGGCCCACGTGGACGGCGGCGGCTCGCTTGCCGACTACCCGGACGAGCTTCCGGGCGAGCTGGAGCCGCTGACGACGAAGCCGGTCGTCGTGCTCGAGAATGCAACAGGAACTGTCGCGAGTGCCCGCTCTGGACAGTTCCTGCGTATCGACCTCGAGCTCGAAGCGGAGCTTGCCGAGCTGGACGAGGAGGAGGCCGCGGCCTTCCGTGACGGAGGCCGCTCCGCCCTCGACGAGGTCGTCCTCCGGTTGAAGGAGGCGCTCGACCTGGTCACCTTCTTCACCGCCGGCGACAAGGAGACCCGCGCCTGGACACTGCGCCGCGGCGAGTCCGCGCTCGCTGCCGCCGGGACGATCCATTCGGACATCGCCCGCGGGTTCATCCGCTGCGAGGTGATCAACTGGCACGACTTCGTCGAGTGCGGCTCGCGCGCCGAGGTCGCCAAGCGGGGCCTGCAGCGGCTCGAAGGCAAGGATTACGTCGTCGCCGACGGCGACGTGCTCAACATCCGCTTCAACGTCTAGCCTCGCGCCCCCGGGACGTGAGGTCAACCGGCCGAGATCGCAGCCGCACCACCGATTGCGACGAGCGCGCCGCAGCGCTGGACGACCGTCAGCCGCTCGCCGAGCGCAACCCGCGCGAGGATCGCGACCAGGACCGGGTAGAGCGCCGCCAGCACGGCGACCACGCTGAACAACCCCTTCGTCGTCGCGACTGCGAAGAGAATCGTTGCCAGCGAGTCGAGGAGCCCGACCACGGCGAGTACCGGCCATGCCCGACCGGGTGTCGCCGGCCTCTGCCGGAGCACGACCGCCCCGACGAGCGCGCACGAGGCGATCCTGAGCACGAACGTGGCCCAGTAAGGGTCGACGTTGCTCGCTTCCTCCAGCCCGACCTGGGAGCTGCCGAACGTCGCCGCCGCGATCAGCGCGAGGCCGGCTCCGACCGCGGCTCGCCCCCGGATTCCCGTTCCGCCGGGCTCCCAGCCCGCGAGCGCGACTCCGACGAGCGCGACCCCGATTCCGGCAAGCTGGATCGTGCTCGGCCGCTCGCCCCGGGCGAGACCTACCGCGAGCGGGATCAGCGGCGAGGTCGAGGTGATCGGCGCGACGATGCCCATCGAGCCGACCGCCAGCCCGCGGTAGAGAGCGCTGATCCCGATTGCGCCCCCGAGGCCGCCCAGTGCCGCCCAGAGGACCCACCAGCCGGAGGGAGGCGCATCCCAGCGGACGGCGACGACCACTCCGAGGAGCACGAGTCCGCTCGGCTGGGAGACGGCGAGCACCGCGAGGACGGGGACCGTCCGGGCTCGCAGCCCGCCGAGGAAGTCGGACACTCCCCACGACGCGCTCGCGGCGAGCGCGAGAAGAACCGCAGCCAAGGTGCGCTGCGGCTAGCTGCCGTCGACCGGTCGTGTGGCAGCGACCGCGTCGAGCTGGTTCGCGTGGTAGAGAACCGCTGCCTCGGCGGTCTTGGCGGCGCGCGCGTCGTGGTGCGAGGCGACGACGTGCAGCAGCTCCGCCCGGGCGACCTCGTCGAGTGTCTCCGCGCGCTCCTCGATCAGCCGGACGCCGAGGTGCACGTGACCGAGCAGCCGGCCCTCGGTCGTCTGCCGGAAGCCGGGTCCGGGCTCGAGCTCGACGGTTCGGCCGACGTCGTGGAGCAGGGCGGCCGCGAGCAGCAGGTCGGTTCGAAGCCGCAGGTGCAGCTGGCAGAGCTCGCGGCAGATCGTCGCCACCCCGACCGTGTGCTCGAGCAGCCCCCCGGCGTAGTCGTGATGGGCCTCGGGCGACGCCGGCAGCGCGCGCAGCCGGCTGCGGATCTCGGCATCGCCCAGAAACCGTCCAACCGTCGCCTGCAGGGCGGGATGCGCGATCTCCGCGGCGAGGAAGTCGAGGAACCCGTCGAGCTCGTCCGGGTCGCGCCGCATGGCCGGAGCAAATCCCGCCGGATCGGCGCCCGGCTCCGGTTCGATCGTGCGGACCTCCAGCTGGAGCCGGTCGCGGTAGCGCTCGACGCGGCCCAGCACACGGACCGCGTCGCCCTCGCCGAACCGCGTGTCGAGCAGGTCGACGTCGTTCCAGACCCGTCCCTCGATGCGACCGCTGGGGTCGACGAGCTCGAGCGCCAGGTAGGGCGACCCGCTCTTCGTGCGCAGCCGGCGCTTCCGCGCGACCGCGTAGACGCCCTCGACGACGCGGTCCTCGGCAAGCTCGGCGATCGTGCTCACAAACGCTGAGTCTAAGCCGAATGACGGCTGCTAGGCTCAGCCGCGTGGCCGTCGTCAAGCCGTTTCGGGGGCTGCGGTACGACGAGCGCCTGGCCGGGCGGCTCGACACGCTCGTCGCGCCGCCGTACGACGTGATCTCATCCGAAGAGCGCGAGCGCTACCTCGGACGAAGCCCGTACAACGTCGTCCATCTCACCCTCCCCGACGATGAGCAGGAGGCGGCGAGCTCGCTCGCTTCGTGGCGCCGCGACGGCGTGCTCGCTCACGACGAGCAGCCAGCGTTCTGGTGGCTGCGCCAGGACTACGTCGGCCCGGACGGCGTCGCCCGCTCCCGCGACGGCCTCGTCTGCGCTCTCCGCGTCGAGCCGTACTCGTCAGGCGTCGTCCTGCCGCACGAGCGTACGCACGCTGGTCCCAAGGAAGGACGCCTGCGGCTCCTGCGCGCGACCCGTACGCACGTCGAGCCGATCTTTCTGCTGTACGAAGGAACGCTCGCCGCGCCGGGAGGCGAGCCGGCGATCGACGTGGAGCTCGACGGCGTGCGCAGCCGGCTCTGGCGCCTCGAGAAGGCCCCGCCGCCGGAGCTCGCCGACGCTCCGCTGCTGATCGCCGACGGTCACCACCGGTACGAGACGGCACTCGCGTTCCACGACGAGGACGGAACCGAGGCGAGCGCATGGCTCCTGGCCGTGGTCGTGCCGACCGGGCAGGAGGGCCTGACGATCTTCCCGACGCACCGGATCGCGGCCCACACGCGGCCGTTACCGGCTCTCGAGCCTGCGCCGTCGAACGGCCGCGCGGTCGCCGAGGTCTATACGCGCGCCGGGTCGGGCTTCCTGCTCGGCGAGGAGGGTGAGCTGGACGCGGAACTCGTCAGCAGGTACGCCGACGACGTCACCTATACGCCGTCGGCTGACGAAGCGCGCGCCGCCGTGGACGCGGGGACAGCCGAAACGGCGTTCCTGCTTCGACCGCCGACTGTCGACCAGGTGGCGGCGGTCGCCCGCGCCGGCCGGACGATGCCCCAGAAGAGCACCTACTTCTATCCCAAGCTCACGTCCGGCCTGCTGTTCCTCCCCCTTGACTAGGCGCTCACTTCGGAGGGAAGCATGGGCCCCCTGGCCGCGCGTGGTCCCTCCGAAGTGAGCGCCTGGCTGACGACCTGCCGGGCGGCGGCCGACGACGCGCGCCGCGTCTTCGCCGAGCTGCCGACGCGAACCGAGCGCGAGCGGATCGTCGGCTCGGGCATGGGCGGAGACGAGACGACCGCGATCGACGCCGCCGTCGAGCGGGCGGTCGTGGCCCGCTTCGACGAGGCCGGGCACGAGTTCACCCTCGTGTCCGAGGAGCTCGGCTACCGGGACGGCGGCGACGGCGTCTGGGTGGTGCTCGACCCGATCGACGGCTCGATCAACGCCAAGCGCGGGCTCCCGTTCTGCTCGCTCTCGGTTGCGATCGCGGACGGCGCGACGATGGACGACGTCGTCTTCGGCTATGTCCACGACTTCGGCACGGGCGAGGAGTGGACGGCCGAGCGTGGGGCCGGCGCGCGGCTGAACGGGAGGCCGCTGGACGGCGATCGACCGAAAGACGAGATCGAGATCCTGGCCCTCGAGGCGACCCGGACCGATCTGGTCGCCAGGCATGCCCCGCCGCTCGTCGGGCTCGCCTACCGCCTTCGCATCTTCGGTTCGCTGGCGATCTCGCTCTGCCATCTCGCGGACGGGCGGGTCGACGCCGTCTGCTCGCTGAAACCGGCGCGTGCGGTCGACATCGCAGCTGCGCAGCTGCTCGTGCGTGAGCGCGGGCTCGCGATCGATCTGCCCGAAGCTCCGCCGTTCGGTGACGCCCCTCTCGATCTGGAAGGGCGTTCACGCGTGGTCGCTGCGGGAACCGAGACCCTGTGCGCAGAGCTGGCGGCCGCGCTGTCCGCATAGGCTGCTCGGGCTGGAACTACGACCACTGGCGGGAGGTCGTCTACCCGAAGGGGTTGGCTGCCCGTCGCTGGCTCGACCACTACGCGACGCTGTTCGACACCGTCGAGGTGAACAACACCTTCTACCGGCTGCCGAGCGTCTCGGCGGTCCAGGGCTGGGTCGACCAGAGCCCCCATGGGTTCCTGTTCGCGGTCAAGGCGAGCCGGTTTCTCACGCACATGAAGCGCCTCACGGACATGGGCGAGCCGGTCAGGCGCTTCTGGGAGCGGATCGACCCTCTGGCCCGGTCGCCGAAGCTCGGGCCGGTGCTCTGGCAGCTGCCGGAGAGTTTCCATCGCGACGACGAGCGCCTCGCGGGCGCGCTGTCGCAGCTGCCGCCCGGCCGTCACTGCTTCGAGTTCCGGCACCCGAGCTGGTTCGCCGACGAGGTCTACGAGCTTCTTCGCCGGCACGACGCCGCGCTCGTGATCGGCGACGATCCGCGGCGTGACTTCCAGACCCGGGAGGTCACGGCCGACTTCACGTACATCCGGTTCCACCACGGTGGAGGCGACGGGAACTACTCGCATCGACAACTTGCCGTGTGGGCGCGGCGGATCGAGGAGTGGCGGGACTCGGTCGAGGTGTTCGCGTACTTCAACAACGACTGGGGCGGCTTCGCGGTCGAGAACGGCCTCTGGTTGCGTGAGCGGCTCGCGGAGTAGCATCGTCAGCGTGAGGCTCCGGCTCGCTGCAGTGTGCGCGGTTGTGCTGGCGGTTCCCCTCGGCGCAGGGGCTGCCCCCTCGTTCAAAGCGACGTTTGCGGCTCCGACCCACACGCCGAAGGTGAACGCGAAGTGGGTCTACGTCGTCCGCGCCGGCGATTCGGCCGGAAGGCCGGTCAAGGCGACGATCACGTCCCAGCTCGTCGATCCGTACGGCGGCGTGCACGCGGTCGAGTTCGGCTGCTGCAAGCGGTTCGTCACGAACAGGCCCTTCACCGGCGTCTTCCGCGACTACGTCCGCTACCCACCGGAGTCGCAGGGCTTCAGGCTCGTGTTCCGGGTAACGGTCAAGGCGCTCGGCGGCAAGCGGGTGCTGACCTACTGGGTCAAGCCTCGATGACGCATCGGAACGGCGGCGCCGAGGTCGTCGTCGAGCACGTCTCCCGTTCGTTCGAGGAGGGACGGATCGCGGCGCTCGTCGACGTCTCGTTCCGCGCCTCGCCCGGCGAGTTCGTCAGCGTCACGGGGCCTTCCGGCTGCGGAAAGAGCACCTTGCTCAACCTGATCGGGGCGCTCGACTCGATCGACGCAGGCTCGATCGTCGTCGGCGGCGAGCACGTCGAGAACCTCGCCGACCCGGCCCTCTACCGGGGGACGGTCGTCGGCTTCGTCTTCCAGTTCCACAACCTGATCCCGACGCTGACAGCGGTCGAGAACGTGCAGCTGCCGATGCTCGGCCGAGGCGTCACGCGGACCGAGCGCGTCGAGCGGGCGCGGCGGCTCCTCGACGAGGTCGGTCTCTCACATCGACGGTCGGCGTACCCGCCGACGCTGTCGGGCGGCGAGCGCCAGCGGGTCGCGATCGCGCGGGCGCTTGCGAACGAGCCTCGGCTGCTGCTCGCCGACGAGCCGACCGGCGCCCTCGACTCGGCAACGGGCGATCAGATCGTCGAGTTGCTGCGCGCGGTCAGGACTCAGCGCGGCACGACGATCCTGCTCGTCACCAACGACCCGGGCGTGGCCGAGGCCGCCGATCGAATCCTCCGGATCCGTGACGGCAGGATCGAAGAGGGTGCCGCTACTCCCGCCGCAGCGCCTCGATCGGCGTCAGGCTGACCGCGCGCCAGGCGGGGTAGAGCGCCCCGAGGAGGGCGACCCCGAGGGCGAAGGCCAGGCCCCACGCGAAGACGCCGCCGGTGAAATCGGCCTCGGTCAGTGTCGACAGCGAGCTGTGGTCGGTGAAGAGCACGGCGGCGCCCCATCCGCCCAGGAGCCCGATCGCGAGCGCGATCAGGCCGATCCCGATCGCCTCGCTCACGATCAGGGCCGCGATGCGCGTGGAGCTCCAGCCGACTGCGCGCATGATTCCGATCTCGCGGATCCGCTCGAAGACGGACATCGCCATCGTGTTCGTCACCCCGATCCCGCCGATGATCAGCGCGAGCAGGGAGAAGATCCAGCCGGCGGTCACGATCAACCGGCTGGAGGTGTCGATCTTCACGGCCTGCCCGGGCTCGATCACCGCCGTCACGCCGGGAAACCGGCCTTCCAGTCGCTTGGCCACGACGCGCGGCGTCTCGCCGTGCCTCACGATCACCCCCATCGTCGTCACCTCATGCGGCCGCTGCGCGATCGCCTGCACCGCCGGGAGCGGAAGCACGACCCCGCGGTCGACGAAGCGGTTGCCGCTGTGGTAGACGCCCGCGACCCGGAACGCGCGGTTCCCGGCATGGATGAGGCCGCCGGCACGAACGTGGTAGATCCCGACGGCGCCCTCGCCGATCAGAGCCTCGTCTCCGGTGGCGCGGCGCCCCGAGACGATCACCAGTCGTTGCTCCGGAAACTCGCGCGGGACGTAGCCGAAGAGGAGCGACGACTCGCTGTGCTCGACCACCCCGACGAGCAGGAAGATCCGGGCGACGCGGTCGACTCCCGCCGTCGAGTCCACCCTGCCGGCGAGACTCTCGGGCAGCAGCGAACGCGTGAGGTCGGACGCGCCCGACTGGAAGAGCCCGAAGTCCGAGCGTCCGACGTGGATCAGCTCGCCGGCCGTGTGCTTGACGCCGTTCGTGATCGAGAGCAGCGCGACGATCAAGCCGACCCCGATCGCGACGCCGGCGACGGTGAGGGCGGTTCGCGCCTTCCGTCGCAGGAGGTTCTTCAGGACGAGGCCTGCCCAGGTCACACCCGTATTCTCGTCGCCGCGACCGACATGGCGGGCGCGGCAACCAGGGGCTCCGGAGGTGCGAACGCTTCAGGGAAAGGGGTCCATGGGGGAAACCGGCCCTTTCCCCCGTGCTTCATTGGCTACGCTCACCGTCGTGGAGGCATCGCGCGACGACATCCTGAAGGCGCTCGCGAACGTCATCGACCCCGAGCTGCGCAGGCCCGTGACCGAGCTCGACATGGTCCGGGAGATCGAGATCGACGGAGGCGACGTCTCCGTGACGATCGCTCTCACCGTCGCCGGCTGCCCGCTCCGCGCGAGCTTCCAGGACCAGGTCGTCGAGCACGTCGGCAAGGTGCCCGGCGTCGAGCGTGTCCGACTCGGGTTCGACGTGATGACCCCGGAGGAAAAGGCGGCGCTCTCGACCAAGCTCCGGGGCGGCGTCGCCGAGCGGAGCAAGGGCATCTCCGTCGACCGCTCCACCCGTGTGCTCGCGATCGCCAGCGGGAAGGGCGGGGTCGGCAAGTCCTCTCTGACCGTCAACCTCGCAGCTGCGTTCTCGCGGCTCGGTCATCGCACCGGGATCCTCGATGCCGACGTCTACGGGCACTCGATTCCGCACATGCTCGGGATCTCCCAGCGTCCCGTCGTGGTCGACCAGATGATCGTCCCGCCGGTGAAGGAGGACCTGAAGCTGATGTCGATCGGCTTCTTCCTCGAGGACAACTCGCCCGTGATGTGGCGCGGCCCGATGCTCCATCGCGCGCTCGAGCAGTTCCTCTCCGACGTCCACTGGGGCGAGCTCGACATCCTGCTCGTCGACATGCCGCCGGGCACGGGCGACGTGTCGATCTCGCTCGGTCAGCTCCTGCCCCGGGCGGAAGCCGTGATCGTGACGACTCCCCAGCCACTCGCGCAGGAGGTGGCGTCACGGGCGGCGACCATGGCGCAGAAGACGAACATGCGCCTGATCGGCGTGATCGAGAACATGACCTCCGAGGTCTTCGGCACGGGCGGTGGCGAGCGGCTCGCCCAGCAGATCGGTGTGCCGCTCTTGGGGCACGTGCCGCTCGACGCTCGGCTTCGCGAGTGCGGCGACGACGGCGAGCCGCTCGTCTGGGCCGAGCCGGAGTCGGAGACGGCGCAGGCGATCGTCGCGATCGCCGAGGCGATTCACGCCGCGCGGCAGGCCTTCAAGCCGTTGCCAGTCCTGTCCTGAGCGCTCCGCGGGAGCGGTTGCGTGCGCTCGGGTTCTCCGAGGCCGATGCGGCGACGCTCGTCGCCCACTTCGGCGACGCCGAGCGCCGGGGCAAGCCCGGTCACGGGCTTTCGCGCATCGACTGGCTGGCCGAGCTGCCGGGTCTCGATCCGGCCGCGCGACCCGAGCGGGTGGTCGCGGAGCCGGGATACGAACGTTGGGACGGCAGCGGGGCGGTCGGGTACCTGACACTGGCGGCGATCTGCGACGCCCAACTCGCCGATCCGCCTGCGCACGCCAGGGTCGTCGTCGCCTCTCGCTGCTTCCCCACCGGGGCGCTCGGCTACTGGGTGCGGCTGCTTGGGGAGGGAGGCCTCGCGTCCGCGCTCACCGCGACGTCACCCGCCCGCCTTGCCTCTCCCGACGGTGGACCGCCGCTCGCCGGCACCAATCCGATCGCGATCGGAGTTCCCAGCTCCGATGGACGGCCGCTCGTCGCCGACGTCTCGATGGGCCGGGTCACGCACGGAGACGTCCTGACTGGTGCCGCCGCCCCCGAAGAGCTCGTCCCGTTCGGCGGCGATCGGGCCTACAAGGCGTTCGCACTGGCGGTCGGCGTCCAGATGCTCGTGACCGCGCTCGCCGGCGACGAGCCCGGGGCCGTGCTCGTGGTCGCCCGGCCGGACGCCGACCCGGTGCCGGGCCTACGAGCCCTCGCCGGGGCCGTCCGCCTGCCCGGCGATCGCTGAGATCTCTCGAACTCGCGGGTCGTCGCGCACTGCATCGAAGTCTGAATCGGTCGCCGCCGCTTTCGACACGTGCTCCGGATCCAGCTCGTATGCACGCTGCAGGTGGGCGATCCCCGCCTCCGTGTCGCCGTACAGCACTTCGAAGCACGCGAAGTTGAAGTGTCCCTGCCACGCGTCCGGCCGGTTCTCGACCGCGCCGGCGATCAGCTTTCGCGCGACCTCGACGTCGCCCTTCTCGGCATAGGAGAACGCCGCGAAGATGTCTTCCCATTCCGACGGCTCGAAGACGACGCCCGGCTTCGCGCCCACGACGAGCACGGCGGTTCCGTCCTCGGCCGCGACGGCGCCGCGTCTCGTCCCCGGGCGGACGAACACGAGCGTTCCAGCCGGAGCGTCGAGCTCGTCGTCGCCTAGTGTGAACGTCGCGCGGCCCCTGAGCACGACGTACATCTCCTCGTGACCGTCACGCTCGGAGTGCTCTTCGACGACGCGCTGGCCGGCTCGACCCGTGTAGGCGTTCGTCCCGAAGGCGCTGATCCCGAACCGCCTGCGCACCGGTCGCCAGACGAACTCGCCCTGGTTGATCGGGAGCTCCTCCAGCTCGTCGACGTGTGCGACCTCGTAACCCTCGCTGACGCCTTCGGCGTCACGACATCGCCTCGCACCAAGGCCGACAGCTTTGCTGTCACCTTTGTACTCGGCTTCGTCTCTCATCCTGTCGCCTCCTTCAGTGCCTCGAGCACGACGGGGTCGATCTGCTCGATGCCGTCGACCCGCTCCTCCAAGTTCGCGCTGCCGGACCAACGCTCGAGCGCGTCGGCCAATTCCCCCTCATACCCGAGGGTTGCCAACCGCTCCTGAAGCTCGGCAGCGAGCGCGCCGTCGACCGGGAGCCACGCCTGGCGCGGCGTGCGCCCGAAGAGCGTCCGGTGGATCTCGTACAGACGCCGCAGCTCTTCGAGTGGGCGGGTGTGGTCGTCGACCCGAAGGTCGACGAGCGTATCGGAGAGGCGTGCGTAGCCGCCGTTTCGCTCCACGACGAGCAAGGCGGCCGACTGCTGCCCTCGCCGGTCGCCGCCTGCCGCCTGCGCGGCGTCGAGGCAGTCGAGGAGCCGCTCGGCGAGCGGTCCCTGACCGGCCTCGAAGGTCTCGGCCAACGCGTCCACGGTCGCCTCGGAGACCAGGATGTTCCCCTGGGCCGCATAGCAGGGGCCTGTGCGGCCGCCCGCCCAGTCGAGACATTCGGCGCCGGTGAACGTGGCCGCGCGGCCGCTCCGATCGACGACGCCCAGCTGGCGGCGGTCGTGGCCGTCGTCAGCCTCGGTCAGCCGTGCAACCACGTCGTCTGCGGACAATCCCTTCCGGAGCAGGGCCAGACCGTCGGGACCGTAGCGGGGGTTCGCGTACGACTGCGTCGCGATCGCGCCGACGTGCGGTTCCGCGGCCGGGACGACGGAGCCGACCGCGAGGAACTTCGACTGCACGCCGACGCCCCACTGCCCGGCCTCGAGATCGCAGGCGACGATCGAGTAGGTGGCGATCGGCACGCGCTCAGCCATAGGTGAGGCGCGTCAGATCGAGGTCGAGGAGCGCGCGCTGCCCGGTCGGAACGAGGACGCACGCGACTTCCGGCCGCGAGAGCGCAGCCTTCACCTCTTCGGGCGTGGACGCGTGCGCTGCGACGGGCCGCCCGGTCGAGTGGGCAGCCTTGATCTCGTCGTCCGTCGCGTCCTCCGCCCAGAGCACGTCGGGCGGGAGGTCGAGCTCACCCTCGACGGCGATCTCCGGTACGCGCGTCCCCGTCGCGCCGAGCCACCGCTCCCTCACAGCTCGATCGTCTCGCCGGGCAGGGGAGCGAGGACCTCGACGGTCGGCGCCAGGCTGCGCAGCTCGTCGGGCGTTCCGGCCAGGATCGGGAACGTGCCGTAGTGACACGGAACGCAGCGCTTCACGCCGAGCAGCTCGAGCGCGACCGCGGCCTCGCGCGGCGCCATCGTGTAGTGACCGCCGATCGGGAGCACGGCGACGTCCGGCTCGTAGATCCGCCCGATCAGCTGCATGCTCGAGAACACGTTCGTGTCGCCGGCGAAGTAGATCGTGAAGCCGTCCTCGAGCTCGACCACGATCCCCGCGGGCTCGCCGAGGTACTGCCCGTCGTCCGCGCTGGACGAATGGTTCGCGTCGGTGAGGGTGAGCTTGACACCGTCGATGTCGACGGTGCCGCCCTTGTTCGGCCCCTCCGGGATCTTCGGATGCTCGGGCGTTCCCTGCGTGCCGAGCCATTTGCGCAGCTCGACGAGGGCGATGACCGGGCAGTTGAACCGCTTTGCCAATTCCACCGTGTCGCCGACGTGGTCGCCGTGACCGTGTGTGACCGCGATCAGGTCGACACGCTCGGGCGTCTTCTCGGCCTCCGGGCAACTCGGGTTTCCCGTGAGGAACGGGTCGACGTAGATCCGCTTCCCGCCGGGGCTGTCCAGCCGAAAGGAGGCGTGCCCGAGCCAGGTCAATGGGACGGCGGCCATCGGCGTGAATTCTAGAGCTCCTAACGTGATGGGACTCAGCTGCTCATCGCGTTAGGAGCTCCGGGAGGAACGTCCGGTCCGGCAGCGAAGCTAGATGCCGTGACGCGTCGTGAGCTCTTGCCGATGGCGCTCGTCTTCCTCGCCACAGTCACCGACGCTGCGGACGCGTCCAACCTGTCCTTCTACCTCCTGCTCACGGCGATCCCGGCGATCGTGGTCGCAGGGCTCGCAGCGCTCGAGGAGCTCGTCGAGCCGGGCGCGCTCCCGCACCGGCGCGTGGTCGGGATGTTGCACATCGTCACGCTCCTCCTCGTGCTCGTCGCAGCCGCGCTTCGCGCCCCGATGCGGGCCGAAGGCACGGTGCCGGCGGCGGCGATCTCCGCAGTGGTCGCCTGTCTCGTGGTCTTCGCGGTCCAGGCGGTAATCGGCTCGATGCCCGCGATCAGGCGTGCGCTCGCCCGGCCCCGCCTAGGCAGCGTTGCGACGCTCGGGCTCCAGCCCTCGGTGCCCCAGTTCTTCGGCGATGAAGCGCTCGCCGAACCGCGCGAGCGCTGAGTAGAAGCCGGTAGCCCGCTCCGCGACTCGTTCGCAGAAGGCCGGGAACCACCTGCCCAGGTGGTCGAGCAGGAAGGCATCCTCCGCTCCGCGACACAATGCCCGCGTCTCTTCGTCGGACGCGTCGAGCCGCCTGGCCGCGAGGTAGGCGAAGAACTCGAGCTCCGCGCGGACGTGGTCGGGGCGGTCGGAGCGGGAGCCGCTCATGTCCGCGCCGAACGCGCGGTAGAACCCGGCGATCTCCTCCAGCTCGCGGGTCGCCCGGAAGGAGTCGAGCTCGTACGAACCTTCGAAGATGCACCAGCACGCGGGGCCGAAGAGCTGGTCGTACTCGTGGGCGAGCGCGCCCCAGTCGGCATCGAGCAGCTCGACGAGCTCCGGCGGAGCCGACTCCGACTCGACGAGGCCCCGGGCGAGCGCGTCCAGCTCGGCGAGCGACGCTTCGTCCGGAGGAGAGAAGCCGAGCGAAAGCAGCCGTGCGGTGGCGGCGAGGTTGGTTGCCCGCTCGGGGTCGAGAACCACGGTCCCAGCGTCGCCCTGCTCGCGGCGGCGCGCATCGGCGCCGTGCCGGACGGACGGTCGGTACTTTCTGCTTAGAAGGCGAGGCTCTCGACTGCGTGCTTCGCCAGGTCGATCAGCGGCTGGACGCCGAAGAACGAGCCGACCGCGACTGCGACGCAGGCGACGATCCCCACCTGGAGGAGCAGGTCGCGTGGCGGCTGGCCGCCGGCCGCGAACTGGAGCTCGGCGCTGGGGCGCATGTACAGAGCCCGGATCACGGCGAGGTAGTAGTAGAGGCTGACGGCCGTCGCTGCGATGCCGACGATCACGAGCCAGAGCCAACCGTGGTCGTACGCGGCCGAGAACACGTAGAACTTGCCCAGGAATCCGCCGGTCGGCGGCAGGCCGGCGAAGCCGAGCATGAACGTCCACATCGCCGCGCCGAGCAACGGGCGCTCCCAGCCCATCCCGGCGAGGTTGTCGAGCGTGACCTCCTGACCGAGCTCCCGCTCGCGGGCGGCGACCACGCCGAACGCCCCGATCGACATCGCCGAATACGGGATCAGGTAGTAGAGGACCGCGCGCGCTCCCAGCGCGCTGTGGGCGGAGACGCCGATCAGGATGAAGCCTGCGTGCGAGATCGACGAGTACGCGAGCAGCCGTTTGAGGTTGCGCTGGACGAGCGCCGCGAGGTTCCCGACCGCGAGCGAGGCGCAGGCGATCACGGCGACAGCCACCGTCCAGAGGTCGGCTTCCTGCGGGAAGGCGGTGTAGAGGACTCGCAGGGTGAGGACGAGGGCAGTCGTCTTCGTCGCCGCGGACATGAACGCCGTCACCGAGGTCGGCGCGCCGTCGTACACGTCGGGCGTCCACATGTGGAACGGGGCAGCCGAGGCCTTGAACGCGAGCCCGACGAGGATCATCGCCAGTCCGGTGAGAAGCAGGGTGTCGCCAGAGAGGTCGAGCGTCTCGACACCGGCCGCGATGCGCGAGAACTCGAGCTCGCCGGTCGCGCCGTAGACGAGCGCGGAGCCGAACAGAAGCACGGCCGAGCCGAAGCCGCCGACGATCAGGTACTTCAGCCCCGCTTCGAGTGAGCGCTCTCGCTCGGCGTCGACCGCGCAGAGGATGTACAGGGAGATCGAGAACCACTCGAGCCCGAGGAACAGGGTCATCAGGTTGGTCGCGGAGGCGAGGAAGATCATCCCGCCCCCGGCTGCGGCGAGCAGGGCGTAGAACTCGGAGATGTGGCCCCTCGTGCGCTCGGAGTAGGAGACGGCGACCGCGACGAGCCCGGCGCCGGCGACGATCAGCGCGGCCAGGGCAGCGAAGCGGTCGCGCCGGACTGCCGCAGCGATGACCGCCGTGCTCGTCGGGCTCCGGTCGTAGAGGATCGCGGCGAGGACGAAGGCGGTGACGATAGCCGCCCGCTGTGACTGCGGCTGCAGCCGGACGGCGCGCTGCCGCCGGGACGAGCACGGCGACCATCAGGCAGATTCCGGCGGCCGCAAGCAGCGCCAGCGACGGCGAGATCGCGAACCAGTCGACCGGTGGGCGTGGGATGGCAGCGATCACTTCGAGCCCGTCGGCTTGGGGAGAACGATCTGCGAAGACCGTTGTGCGACCACGATTGGGGCCGTAACGGTCGAGCTCGTGCTCGTCGGCAATCCGGTCTGGGCGGTGGCGAAGACGCGGTCACTCACAGCCGCCGGCCAGGCCGAAAGGAACAGGAGCAGCGCGACCAGCGGCACGAGGATCGCGAGCTCGCCCGGACGCAGGTCGAGCGCCGCCTCCGAGACGGACGGTCCCGGCTTCTCGTGCAGCACCGCCGAGATCATCCGCAGCACGTACATCGCCGCGAGCACGATCGCGACCGCCCCGATCACCGCGTAGAACCATCCCTGGCGGAAGACACCGGCGAGAATCGCGAACTCGCCCGCGAATGCCGTCGAGCCCGGCACCGCCAGCGCGATGATCCCGGTGGTCATCAGCACGGTCGCCAGCGCAGGCCGACCGCGGGCGAAGCCGCCGAGCGCCTCGAACCGTCCGGTTGCAGCGCGGCGCTCGATCCCGCCGGCGAGCATGAACAGCACTGCCGAGATCAACCCGTGGTTGACCATCTGCAGCACGGCGCCGTCGATCCCGAGGTCGTTGGTGGCGAACAGCCCGAGCGTGATCAGGCCGAGCTGGGCAAGCGACGAGTACGCGATCACGCCGCGGATGTCCGGTGCCCGGAATGCGAGCAGCGACCCGTAGACGAGGCCGATCGCGGCGAGCACGAGGATCGGAGTACGGAAATCGTGCACGCCCACCGGGAAGAGCGAGAAGCAGATGCGCAGGAACCCGAACGCCGCCGCCTTCGAGACCACACCCGACAGCACCGCCGAAACCTCGGCGGGTGACTCGCGGTACGCGTCGGGGAGCCAGCCGTGGAACGGGAAGAGCGGTGCCTTGACGATGAACGCGGCTGCGAAGCCGAGGAAGAGCCAGTCGCTGGAGTTCGTCCCGCCGCTGATCATCGAGAACGTCCCGGCCTGGAGCCCGTAGACGATCACCGCGGCCAGCATCAACAGCGAGCCGACCATCGTGTAGATGACGAACTTGATCGTCGCCTGCAACCGTCCCGGTCCGCCCCAGACGCCGATCAGCACGTACAGCGGGATGAGCATCGCCTCCCAGAAGACGTAGAAGAGGAGGAGGTCCTGCGCCGTGAAGACCCCGACGATCGCCCCGGTGAGGAAGAGCATCAGCCCGTAGTACGCTCGCGGGTTGTCGCGGCCGGCCCAGTAGCCGTAGCCGATCGCCGCCGCCATCACGATGACGGCCAGTCCGACGAGCCAGAGCGAGAAGCCCTCGAACATCCCGACGTGGTAGGCGACGCCGAGATCCTTGAACCAGGTCAAGCGGCTCGACTCCTGGAGGCCGCCGCGGTCGAAGTCGAATCGCGCGACCGCCTCGATCCAGAAGCCGATCTCGAACAGCGAGACGAGGAGCGCGGTGGGTGCGATCCAGACGCGCGGCATCGGAACGAGCCAGAGCAGCAGCGCCCCGGCGAGCGGGAGCAGGATCAGCGTCGTCGTGATCCAGCCGTGGGAGGTCACTTGACGACCACGAAGACGAGGACGAGGACGGCCAGGCCGGCGGCCAGCGCGAGCACGTAGGCGCGTACGAGCCCGGTCTGCCATTCGCGTACGCGGCCGCCGGCCCAGCGCGCGACCCCCGCGACCCCGGTGATCGAGCCGCCGACGAGCGGCCCCTCGACCACCCGGTACAAGGCGCGGGCAAAGCCGACGGCCGGCCGATAGAAGAGCCCGTCGTACAGCTCGTCGAAGTAGAACTTCCGCTCGAGCACGTGCGAGGGCCGCGGCGCCCTCACCCGTCGCGCGGAGTAGATCCACCAGGCGACGCCGATCCCGGCGACGCCGAGGACGACTGCGAGGATGCTCGCGATCGCCTCCTGCGTTCCGCTAGCCTCGACGAGCGGCTTGGCGACGGGCTCGAGCCAGTCGCTCACAGGCGTCCACACGCCCGCGAACTGGAGCCAGCCGCCGACCGCGGCCAGCACCGTGAGCGTCCCCACGGTCAGGTACATCGACCACCGCGCGACCCGGTCCCCGTGGGCGTGCGGCGGATGCTCCTGGACGTACGCGGACTGGTCGCCGCCGAAGACGATGAACAGCATCCGGAAGGTGTAGAGCCCGGTCAGGAACGTGCCGGCCATGCCGACGACGAAGAGGATGTCCCCGTACGCGCCGCGGTCGAGCGCGGCCGCGAGGATCGAGTCCTTCGAGAAGAACCCGGAGAGCGGTGGGATCCCGGCGAGGGCGAGCCCGCCGACGAGCATCGCCCACCAGGTCCTCGGCATCAGCCTGGCGAGCCCGCCCATCTTGCGGATGTCCTGCTCCCCGGCCAGCGCGTGGATGACGATCCCGGCTCCGAGGAAGAGCAGCGCCTTGAAGAACGCGTGCGTCATCAGATGGAACATCGCGCTCGCGTATGCGCCCAGCCCGGCGCCGAGGAACATGTAGCCGATCTGGGACATGGTCGAGTAGGCGATCACTCGCTTGATGTCCGTCTGGACGAGCGCGATCAGGCCCGCCATCAGGAGCGTTGCGGCGCCGAGGCCGGCCGCCAGGTCCTCGATCCTCGGCGCCAGCTCGAAGAGCACGTGCGTGCGGACGATCAGGTAGACGCCGGCCGTGACCATCGTCGCCGCGTGGATGAGCGCACTGACCGGTGTCGGGCCCTCCATCGCGTCCGGGAGCCACGTCTGGAGGGGAAGCTGGGCGGACTTGGCCACCGCACCGCCGAGCAGGCCGAGCGCGATCAGGTTGAGCGTCAGCGAGCTGAGCCCGTGCGCCTTCTGGAACGCGAGGCCGTACTCGAGCGTCCCCGTCTTCTGGATCAGGACGAAGAAGGCGAGCGCCATCGTCGCGTCGCCGAACGCGTTCATGATGAACGCCTTCTTGGCCGCTGCGACCGCGCTCGGGCGGTCGTGCCAGAAGCCGATCAGCAGGTACGAGGAAAGGCCGACGAGGCCCCACCCGACGAGCAGGAGCAGGAGGTTCCCACCCTGCACCAGCATCAGCATCGAGAAGACGAAGAGCGACATGTAGGCGAAGTAGCGGCGCTCCTCGTCGTCTTCGTCCATGTAGCCGATCGAGTAGGCGACGATCAGCGAGCCGACACCGGCGACGACCAGCATCATGAACACCGAGAGCGGATCGGTCAGGATCGAGAGCCCGACGCTGAAATTGCCGGTCTCGAGCCAGGTCCAGGCGGTGGAGAGCTCGGTCCGGTCTTCGTGCGCGCGGCTCCACATCTCGAGGAACGCGACGAGCGCCGCGACGAAGGAGCCGGCGCAGGCGAGGGTCGCGATCCAGCCGGCCGTGCGGCGAGAGACGCTCGTCCCGAGCACCGTGATCAGCCCCGCGGAGCCGAGCGGCAAGAACAGGCAGATCCACGCGGCGGCGGTCATCCGCGCAGGGTGGAGAGCTTGTCGACGTCGAGGTCGAGCCGGCGCCGTGCCATCGCGACGATCAGGCCGAGCCCGACGACGACCTCCGAGGCGGCCACCGCCATCACCGCGAGCGCGAAGATCTGCCCGTCGCCGCGTCCGAAGTGGCGCGAGAAGGCGATCAGGGCGAGGTTCGCCCCGTTGAGCATGATCTCCAGCGAGAGCAGCACGATCAGCGGGCTTCGCCGGATCATCACGCCGAGCGCGCCGGTCGCGAACAGGAACGCGGAGACGATCAGATAGCCGGCGACGTCAGGCCCGAGCATTCGGTCTCCCCTCGCGGCGATGCTTCCGAGCGGGCGTGGCTGCCGAGGATGACGCCGCCGACGGCGGCGACGAGGAGCACCACCGAGGTGATCTCGAACGCGAGCAGGTGGTCGGTCAGGAACAGCCGCCCGACCTCGCCGGGGCTGCCGAACGAGCGCGTGATCTCGGTGGAGTTGGAGAGCCGGTCCTCCGCCTTCGATGCGATCACGACGACGATCTCGACGAGCAGCGCACCGGCCGCGGTTACCGCGGCGACGATCTGGAACGTCGGCCCGCCCGCCCAGGGGGCGTCGGCGCGCCCGCCCAGGTACGCGATCACGAACAGGAACATGACCATCACCGCGCCGGCGTAGACGAGCACCTGCGCGGCGGCGACAAACTCCGCCGACAGCAAGAGGTAGAGGACGGCGAGCGAGCCGAGGTTCCCGATCAGCGCGAGCGCCGAGTAGAAAGGGTTCGAGAAGCTGACCACCGCGATCCCCGATCCGAGGCAGGCGAATGCGGCGACAACCCAGACGATCCAGACGAGCACGTTGCCGGCCGAGGCGACGATCATGTCCGGTGCCCCCGGAAAATGCGCAGCATCTTTCGGGGATGGGTCACGAATAGGTCTTGTAGTAGGGGATCGGTGTGTCGAACTCGTCCGGGTCGGCAACCGGCATCCGCTTGATCGGCTCGGCGAGGAGCATGTCCTTCGTGTAGATCAGGTCGTCGCGCGAGTACTCCGAGATCTCGTACTCGTTGCCGAGGGTGATTGCGTCGAACGGGCACGCGAGCTCGCAGTAGCCGCAGAAGATGCAGCGGCTCATGTTGATCTCGTAGATCCGGGCGTAGCGCTCGCCCGCAGACACGCGGTTCGAGGCCGTGTTCTCGGCTGCAACGACGCGGATGCAGTCCGCCGGGCAGGCGGCCGCGCAGAGCGAGCAGCCGACGCACTTCTCGAGACCGTTCGCGTGCCGGTGCAGGCGGTGGCGTCCGCGGAAGCGTGGATAGACCGGCCGCTTGTACTCCGGGTACTCCTGCGTGATCGGCTTCTTGAAGATCTGCCGGAAGGTGACCCCGAAGCCCTTCAGGCTCTCGAGCGGCTGCGGGCTCATCGGCCGGTCTCCGGCCGATGAGGGGGGAGGGGTCCGAGGGGAACCGGGAGGTTCCCCGGGTGGGTCGGCCTCTGGAAGAAGGGGGTCCGTGGGGGAAACATGGTTTCCCCCACGGGAGCGAGCCGGAGGCGAGCGACGCTCATTTCACGGCCACCACGATCGCGGCGGTGACGAGCGCGTTCAGCGTCGCCGCCGGCAGCAGGATCTTCCAGCCGAAGCGCATCAGCTGGTCGTAGCGGAGGCGCGGCAGCGTCGCGCGCAGCCAGATGAAGACGAACACGGCGATCCCGAGCTTGATCAGGAACCACAGCGGCCCGAGCGGCGCCCACGGGCCCTCCCAGCCGCCGAAGAAGAGCGTCACTGCGAGTGCGGAGAGCGTCAGCATGTTGATGTACTCAGCGGTCTGGAAGAGGCCCCACCGCATGCCGCTGTACTCGGTGTGGTAGCCGGCGACGAGCTCCGTCTCGGCCTCGGGTAGGTCGAACGGCGCCCGGTTCGTCTCGGCGACGCCGGCGACGAAGAAGATGACCAGACCGAGGAACTGCGGGGCGGCGAACCAGACCGTGTCGATCTGCTTGTGGACGATGTCGACGAGCGAGAGCGACTGGCCCATGATCACCACGCCGAGCACGGAGAGGGCGAGCGAGACCTCGTACGAGACGAGTTGCGCGCACGTGCGCATCGAGCCGAGGAGCGAGTACTTGGACTCCGAGGCCCAGCCGCCGACGATGAACCCGTAGATCCCGATCGAGCCCAATGCGAAGAGCAGGATCAGCGAGATCGGCACGTCGGCGACGACGCCGCTCACGTCCCATTTCCAGATGTGCCAGCCGGCGCCGAAGGGGATCACGCTGAAGGCGGCCAGGGCGGTGAACGCGGACAGGGCGGGGGCCGCGATGTAGAGGACGTCGATCGCCGCCACCGGGGCGAACGCCTCCTTGCGGATCAGCTTGATCAGGTCGGCGATCGGCTGGAGCAGGCCGTAGGGACCGGCCCGGTTCGGTCCGTATCGAAGCTGCATGCGTCCGAGGACCTTCCGCTCGAGCCAGGTCAGGTAGGCGAAGGCGCCCATCAGCAGGTTGATGACGAGCAGTGCCTTGATCAGGCTGATCCACCAGGGATCGCTCACGAGGTGCTCACCTCGACTGCGCCTTCGAGCTCGCGCACGTGCTCCTCGGCGGCGCGTACGGCGCCGTCGACGAGGTGCTTGTTGACGCGGGCGCGGAGCCGGATCGACGTCCCGTTCGAGCGGACGACCACCTCGTCGCCGCTGGAGATCTTGCGGATCTGCGCGTCGTGCACGGACAGCTCGATCGCCGGCTCGGGGCGCTGAAACTGGAGCTCCTCGACCCTCTCCACCGCCGGGCCCGAGAAGAGCGGGCGATAGCGGAGCAGGCGGAGCGGCCCACCCCTCGCGGTCGCCTTCGCCGTCTTCGAGGGCTTCTCCGACGCGGTTGGCTCGGCCGCCTGGGTCTGCGCGGGAAGCGGCGCGCGCTCCTCGGCGGCGACCGCGCGTGCATGAGGGTCGATCTCGACGCCGAAGCGCTCCGCCAGCTTCGCGATCCAGGCGAGCTCGTCCGGGGCGGGTGGAGTGACTGCTCGCCGGAGGCGCTGCGGCCTTCCTTCGAGGTTGACCATCGTCCCGTCGCGCTCGAGGTAGCTCGTTCCCGGGAGGACGAGGTCGACCCAGCCCCGCACCGGGTCGGCGAACATCGTGATCGCGATCACCGCGTCCGCTCGTTCTGCGAGCAGCCGGACGGCCGGGTCGCTGACCGCCTCCTCACCGCTGATCAGCAGCACGCCGATCGTTTCGGGGTCCGCCGGCTCTCCTGCTCCCGCCGAATGCCATGCAGCCGCGACCGCGCGGCCGTTCGGGGTGGCCGGCAGTGAAAATGCCGCCGAGGCGCCGACTTCCTGGGCCAGCTGCGCAACCGTCGCACCTCCCGCTCCACCCGGCCCCGACCAGATCAGCACGGCGCGCTCGGCCTGGCCGATGCGCTCGGCGAGCTGCTTGCGAACGGCGTCGGCGGCCGCCCCGGGCGCCGCCTGGATCGAGCCGGCGACGCCGACCGTGACCACCTCGGCGCCGTGGCGCCGGGCGGCTCGGAGCCAGAGCCCGACCACCGGGGCCCGTTCCTCGACCGGTTCGTCGCCGATCACGACCACGAGGTCGGCATCGCGGATCGACGAGAGCGGAGCCCGGAATGCGTCGAGTGCGCTGCTTGCCTGCTCGGGCAGGACGACCGCGTCCGAGCCGAGCCCCTGCCGGACGAGTTGCGACAGCGCCTCCGCCTGCTCGACCGTTTCCGAGCCCGAGAGCGCGAGCAGCACCGGCCCGCTGCGCAGCAGGCGCTCGGCTTCGTCGAGCGCCTCGGCCCAGGCGAGCTCCTCGAACCGGCGCTTGCCGAGGCGGCGGAGCGGATCGCGTACGCGGTCGCGCGCGTACAACTGGGTGTAGCCGAACCGGCCCTTGTCGCAGAGCCAGCCCTCGTCGATCTCCGGGTGGTTCCGGGAGAGGATGCGCTTGACCTTGCCCTCGCGCGTCGTCGCACTGATGTTGCAGCCGACCGGGCAGAGGCCGCAGACGGACGGCACGTTCTGGATCTCCCACGGCCGCGCCTCGAAGCGGTACTGCGTCGAGGTGAGCGCGCCGACCGGGCAGAGCTCGATCACGTTCCCGGAGAACGGCGCCCGATAGGGCTCGTCTTCGAAGGTGGCGATCATCGACTGGGCGCCGCGGTTGCGCGCGATCAGCTGCCCGTCCTCCGCCACCGCTTCGGAGAAACGGGTGCAGCGGTAGCAGAGGATGCAGCGCTCGCGGTCGAGGGCGATCGCCGGCGAGATCGGGATCGGCTTCTCGAACGTGCGCTTCGGGAACGTCATCCGCGTGTTGCCGGGCCCGAAGCGGAACGTCAGATCCTGCAGCGGGCACTCTCCGCCCTTGTCGCAGACCGGGCAGTCGAGCGGGTGGTTGACGAGGATGAACTCGAGCGTTGCGTCCTGGGCCTCGCGGGCCAGCTCGGACGTGGCTGCGGTCTTGACCACCATTCCCTCCGCGGCGGTGAGCGTGCACGCGGCCTGCGGCTTCGGCGGGCCCGGCTGCACCTCGCACAGGCACATGCGGCAGGCGCCGACCGGCGGCCCGAGCCGCGGCTCGTAGCAGAAGACCGGGATCTCGATCCCGGCGGCGAGCGCCGCCTCGACGAGGCCGGTACCGGCGGGCACCTGGACCTCGCGGTCGTCGATTGTCAGCGTCACGAGCTCGGGCGCGCTCACGCGGGAACCTCGACTGTCGGATGGTGGGTGTGCTGGTCGCTCGGGGCGAGGATGCCGTCGAGCGACGACGTGCCGCCGAAGGGACACCGTCCCTGCTCGACGTGTGCGCGGAACTCGTCGCCCCATTTCTCCAGGTAGCTGGCGACCGGGTAGACGGCGAACTCGCCGAGCGCGCACAGCACCTTGCCGAGAATGCGTCCGTTGATCGAGCGCAAGAGGTCGAGGTCGGAGAGCTCGCCGTCGCCGCGCTCGATCTTCTCCAGGATCTGCACCATCCAGCGCGTCCCCTCCCGGCACGGCGTGCACTTGCCGCACGACTCGTGCATGTAGAACTTCGTCGAGCGGAGCGCCAGCTGCACCATGCAGCAGCGATCGTCTACGACGATCAGCGACGCGGCTCCGAAGAACGTGCCGAGCGCGGCGAGCGAGTCGTAGTCGAGCGGTACGTCGATCTGATCGGGCGACAGCGCGGGCACCGACGAGCCGCCCGGAATCACCGCCTTCAGCCGCCGGCCGTCGGGGATTCCCCCGGCGTGGTCGTAGATCAGCTCTCGCATCGGCGTCCCGAGCTCGAGCTCGTAGTTGCCGGGCCGAGCGACGTTCCCGGAGATGGAGAAGATCGCGGTGCCGGGGGCGGTCTCGGTGCCTGTCTTCGCGAACTCGGCAGCGCCCATCTCGAGGATCACCGGCAGGGTTGCGATCGAGCAGACGTTGTTGACCTGCGTCGGGGCGTTGTAGAGACCCTGGATCGGCGGGAACGGAGGCCTCGGACGCGGTTGGCCGCGCCGGCCCTCGAGCGAGTCGAGGAGCGCGGTCTCCTCGCCGCAGATGTATGCGCCCGCGCCGCGGTGGACGACGATCCGAACGTCGCCGAACAGCCCTGCGGCCTCGGCGTCCTCGACCGCCGCCTGCAGCACCTCGTACTCGCTCAGGTACTCGCCGCGGATGTAGATGAAGACATCCTTCGACTCGATCGCGTGCGCGGCGATCAGGCAGCCTTCGAGCAGGCGATGCGGAACGCGGTCGATCACCTCGCGGTCCTTGAATGCGCCCGGCTCCGACTCGTCCGCGTTGACGACGACGTACTTCGGCTTCGGCGAGGAGCGCGGGATCAGGCTCGCCTTGCGGCCCAGCGGGAAGCCGGCCCCGCCGCGGCCGCGCAGGTTGGCCGTCTGCAGCTCCTCGATCAGCGCCTCCGGGGTCATTGCCCGCGCTTTCCCGGCGGCCGTATAGCCGCCGATCGCCTGGTACTCGGCGAGCTTCGTCAGGTCGCGCTCGCCCGCGCCCGCGAGCAGGACGTCAGCTCTGCCCACGCAGCTCCTCCACGATCGACACGGCGTCTTCGGGCTTGACGCCGTGCCGGTAGCGGTTGTCGATCGCGACGACCGGCGCGTAGCCGCAGCCCCCGAGGCACTCGACTGCACGGAAAGTGATCTCGCCGTCGTCGGTGGTTTCCCCGGCCGCCACGCCGAGCCCGGACTCGAACGCCTCGACGACCTTCTGCGCGCCGACGAGCGCGCAGGAGAGGTTGGTGCAGACCTCGACCAGGTGCCGCCCGACGGGCTCGAGGTGGAACATGTCGTAGAACGACGCGACGGCCTGGCAGTAGGCGGGCGTCAAGTCGAGCGCGTCTGCGACTTCGCGAAGTGCCTCCGGTGGAAGCCACCCGTCGTGGCGTTCCTGTGCGAGTCGCAATGCGGGCAGAGTCGCAGAGCGTCGATCGGGATATCGCGCCGCGATCTCCTGGACCTCTCGCTGAAAATGCGTGAGCATCTTCAGCGATCAACCTCGCCCATCACCGTGTCGAGTGAGCCGACGATCGCGATCATGTCGGCGACCAGCGCGTCGGTCATGCACGTCGCGGTCGCCTCGAGCGCGACGAACGACGGAGCGCGGAACTTGACCCGCCACGGCTTTGGGCCTCCGTCGGAGACGACGTAGCAGCCGAGCTCGCCACGCGGCGACTCGACGGTGACGTACACCTCGCCCTCGGGGACGCGGTAGCCCTCGGTGACGATCTTGAAGTGGTGGATCAGCGACTCCATCGAGGTGTGCAGCTCGTGGCGCGGCGGCAGCACGACCTTGCGGTCGTCGGCGATCCACGGCCCGCCCGGCATCCCCTCGAGGCACTGCTCGACGATGCGCACGGATTGGCGCATCTCGTCCATGTGTACCCGGTAGCGGTCGTAGACGTCGCCGTTCGGGTAGACGGGGACGTCGAACTCGACGTCGCCGTAGGCGATGTAGGGCTCTGCCTTGCGCAGGTCCCAGTCGACGCCCGAGGCTCGCAGGACGGGACCCGACTGGCCGAGCGCGACCGCATCGTCCGCGGAGAGGAGGCCGATCCCCCTGGTTCGCTCGAGCCAGATCTGGTTCCGGCTGAGGATCGTCTCGTACTCGTCGATCGCCTTCGGCATCCAGTCGACGAACTTCCGGCACTCGGAGAAGAACCCGCGCGGGATGTCCTCGGCGAGGCCGCCGGCCTGGAAGTAGCGCGTGTGCATGCGCGTGCCGCAGACCATCTCGGAGAGGTCGAGGATCAGGTCGCGCTCGCGGAACGCGTACCAGAACATCGAGATCGCGCCGAGCTCGAGGGCGGCGGTGCCGAGCCAGATCAGGTGCGAGTGGATCCGGTTCAGCTCGCAGAGGAGCGTGCGCATCCACGTCGCCTTCGGCGGGGTCTCCAGCGCGAGCAGCTTCTCGATCGCGAGCACGAAGACGAGCTCGTTGTTCTGGAAGGAGACGTAGTCGATGCGCTCCGGGTACGTGATCGCCTTCCACCACGTCTTCTGCTCCATGTTCTTCTCGAAGCCGGTGTGCAGGTAGCCGATCACCGCCTCCAGCCCGACGACGTCCTCTCCGTGCAGGTCGACGATCAGGCGGAGGACGCCGTGCGTCGACGGGTGGTTCGGCCCGAAGTTGACCGTGAGCACGTCCTCGAGCTCGGGGGGCACCTGCAGGGCAGTCGGGATCGGCTGCGGAATCCGGGTTCCCTCGTAGATCGCGGCGCGTTCCGGGCGATCGCCATCTACTCCTCCCCCGAGAACCGCACGGGCTCGCCGCCGATCGGATAGTCCTTGCGCAGCGGGTGCCCCTCCCAGTCGTCCTCCATCAGGATCCGGGTCAGGTTCGGGTGTCCGGCGACGGGGATGCCCATCAGGTCCCAGGCCTCCCGCTCGTGCCAGTCGGCGGTCGGCCAGACGGCGACCACGCTGGGGACGGCCTCGCCCTCGTCGAGCCAGACCTGCACGCGAACCCGTCGCGCCAGAGGCGCGCCGGCGGGGCCGGGCGCCCCCGGCTTCGCCGGGGCGCTCCCAGCCCTCGCGCGTTGCGCTCGAGTCGGAGCAGGTGGTAGTTCATCGCGAAGCGCTTGGGCTTCCCGGCCGGCAGGCGGGCCAGCGCAGTGCTCCCCGGAGCGTTGATGTCGCGCCCTGCCGCGGTGCCGTAGTACCCGGCCGCGCTCCGGGCGCCCCAGCCGAGGTAGTCGGCGGCGCTGATGTCCGAGAGGAAGCGAAAGCCGAGCTCGTCCCGCAGGTGGGTACACGCTTCGACGATGCGGGCCGGGTCGACGACCAGGGTCGTCTCGCCGTGCGCCTCCTTCGTCTCGACGAGGCCGGGTACGCGCTCGTAGCTGATGCCGCCGCCGGCGGCATCACGACCTCGTCTCGCACCAAGGCCGACAGCTGCGCTGTCGCTCTTATGCTCGACTTCGTCTCTCAGCTTGCGACTCCGCGGATCTCGTACGCGGGTGGGACGCCGGCCTGGATCTTCTCGTGGAGGCGGATGATGCCCTCCATCAGCGCCTCGGGCCTCGGCGGGCAGCCGGGCACGTGGATGTCGACGGCGACGATCTTGTCGACGCCCTGGAGGACGGCGTAGTTGTTGAACATCCCGCCCGAGCTGGCGCAGGCGCCCATCGCGATCACCCACTTCGGCTCGAGCATCTGGTCGTAGATCTGGCGCAGCGGCGCGGCCATCTTGTGCGAGACGCGACCCGAGACGATCAGCAGGTCGGCCTGGCGCGGCGACGACCGAAACGCCTCCATCCCGAACCGCGCGATGTCGTACCGGGAGGAGACGATCGACATCATCTCGATCGCGCAGCAGGCAAGCCCGAACGTGTCGGGCCACATCGACTTGCTCTGCGCCCAGGCGACCGCCTTCTCGAGCGTCGTCATCATCAGCTTGTCCTCGAGCTCGTCGGCGCCCAGCTCGCGCTCGAACACGCTCGGGCCCTTCGTCGGCCAGAGCAGCCGTTCCGACTGGAGGCCGTAGTCGCGGAGCCGCTTCACCGCCACTCCAGCGCCCCCTTCCGCCAGATGTACACGTAGGCGAGGGCGAGGATGACCACGAAGAACAGGAGCTCGAAGAACCCGAACCAGGCGAGCGCGTTCAGGGTGACCGCCAGCGGATAGAGGAAGACGATCTCGATGTCGAAGACGATGAAGAGCATCGCCGTCAGGTAGAAGCTGATCGTGAAGCGCTGCTGTGGCGGGGGTCCCGTCGAGACGCCCGACTCGAACGGAATGACGCGCGCACGCGTGCGGCGCTGCGGCCTCGTCGAGAAGACGTAGGAGAACACGATCATCGTCGTGGGGATCGCGAAGGCGAACAGCCCGTAGATCAAGAACGGCAGCCAGCTGTCGAGCACGCCCTGCTCTCCTCCTCCGTCACGCCTCCAGCGGCGGACCTTAGCAAGCTGCGTATTGGCGCACGAAGCATGCGCGAAACCGCTCAACGATGCCTGCAGCGGGTGTTACAAAGTCGCCCCTTTTCCGCCCCGCCGGAGGGGCCGGACCGATTGCTACCATGAGCGCTCGGATGGCAACAGTCGAAGATCCCACCACGCTCGTCGCTCTCACCGAGCGCGCTGCCCTCAAGATCCGCGAGCTGCAGGCCGACGAGCCCGATGGCGACGCCTCGGTGCTGCGGATCGCCGTCCAGGGCGGCGGGTGCTCGGGCTTCGAGTACGCGCTCGGCTTCGACCGCGGCCCCCAGGAGGGCGACCACGAGCTCGACATCCACGGTGTCCGGGTGGTCGTCGACCCGTTCAGCGCTCCGTACCTGCGCGGTGCCCAGATCGACTTCCTCGACGGGCTGCAGGAGTCGGGGTTCAAGATCGAGAACCCGAACGTCGTCTCGGCCTGCGGCTGCGGTCACTCCTTCCAGGTCGAGGACGGCGAAGCTCCCGCCGACGCCGGGCACGGCTGCGGCTCCGGCTGCTCGCACTAGCGCAACTCGCCTGCGGCGATTTGCTCTAGGATCATCCACATGAGCGCAGCGCTTCGCGTCGCCGTGGTCGGCTCCGGTCCGGCCGGCTTCTACGCAGCGGGAGCTCTGCTGGACGCAGACGTCCCTGTCGAGGTGGATCTGATCGAGCGGCTGCCGACGCCGTGGGGTCTCGTTCGGCTCGGAGTCGCACCCGACCATCCGAAGATCAAGGCCGTCTCACGGGCCTTCGAACGGATCGCCGCGCAGCCGGGATTCCGGTTCTTCGGCAACGTCGCGGTCGGACGTGACCTGACGCACGAAGATCTCACCCGTCTGTACGACGCCGTGATCTATGCGGTCGGTGCGCAGACCGATCGCCGGATGAGCGTCCCGGGCGAGGACCTGCGCGGCTCCTGGCCGGCGACCGAGTTCGTCGCCTGGTACAACGGCCACCCCGACTACCAGAACCTCGACTTCGACCTGTCGTGCGAGCGCGCGGTCGTCGTCGGTGCGGGGAACGTCGCACTGGACGTGGTCCGCATGCTGGCGCTCGCTCCGGAGGAGATCCGGCCGACGGACACGACCGACGAGGCGATCGAGGCGATCCTTGGCTCCGGACTACGGGAGATCGTCCTGCTCGCGCGGCGCGGACCCGCCCAGGCCGCTTTCACGACGCCCGAGCTGAAGGAGCTCGGCGAGCTCGCGGACGCAGACGTCGTCGTCGATCCCGCCGATCTGGAGCTCGATCCCGCGAGCGAAGCAGGGTTGGAGCACGACACGAACGCGCGGCGCAACGTCGAGGTGCTCCGCGGGTATGCGGCGCGGGAGCCGGCCGGCAAGAGCCGCACCATTCGTCTCCGTTTCGCCCGGTCACCCGTCGCGCTGCAGGGGGAAGAGCGGGTCGAGGCGATCGACGTGGTCCGGAACGACCTCGTCTCGGACGACTCCGGCCGGGTCCGGGCAGTGCCGACGAACGAGCACGAGACAATTCCGTGCGGCGTCGTCTTCCGCAGCATCGGCTACCTCGGCGTGCCGGTTCCGGGTGTCCCCTTCGACGAGCAGGGGGCGACGATTTCGAATGTCGGCGGGCGCGTCGTCGACGTCCACGGCGACCCGGTTCCGGGGCTCTACTGCGCGGGCTGGATCAAGCGCGGCCCGAGCGGTGTAATCGGGACGAACAAGAAGGACGCGACGGAGACCGTCGAGCTGCTGCTCGAGGACGCCCAGGCCGGGCTGCTACGGGGGACCGACGTGTCGGCCACCGCCGATGCCGTCGAGGAGCTGCTCGCCTCTCGCGGCGTCACACCCGTCACCTATGCCGGGTGGGAGTCGATCGACGCCGAGGAGTGCAGACGAGGCGAGCCGCTCGGTCGCCCTCGCGTGAAGCTCGTCACCTGGGACGAGCTGGTCGCAACCGCCCGCAAGGTCACCGTCTCCTATAGATGGTTAATCGGTAATCGCCGTCGATGCGGGGATGGCTGAGACCAAGCCGGGCGCCGCGATCATGCGCCGCTCGTAGCAGAGGCTACGGGCGGCGCATGAGCGTGGTGATCCGGCGCCGCGTCTCAGCCACCAGCCGCGCGGCGAGGAATTACCGATTAACCATCCAGCCCTCACTCGTTCGAGGGTTATCGGCCCGGAACAGCGGCCGATGCCCACCTCGTGGAGGTTCGTCTCCGGCAGGTGGAATGTCTCAACTGCGGCCACCGTCGGGCGGCTCGCGCGGACGAGCTCCGCTCGGCGCTCGACGAGTGTCCGCGATGCCGGTACGTCGGCTGGGCGTCCAGCGCGGAGCTCTCCGAGAACACCCGGCGGCTGCTGCGTGAGCGCCCGGTGCACCGCCGCCGCCTGTACGCGGTTCAGTAGTCGCCGCCGCGGCTAGACTCGCTCCGTGGCGCAGACGGAGGAGCCCACCGAGCTCTGGGGCGGCGAGACCCGAAAGGCGATCGACAACTTCCCCGTCTCCGGCGAGCCGATTCCCGCCCCGGTCGCACGGTGGCTGGGGCGCATCAAGGCAGCCGCCGCGCGCGTGAACGCCGACCTCGGGCTCCTCGACGCCGGGAAGGCCGAGCGGATCGCCGCCGCCGGCGACCGAATCGCCGCCGGCGATCTCGACGAGCAGTTCCCGATCGACGTCTTCCAGACCGGCTCGGGGACGTCCTCCAACATGAACGCCAACGAGGTGATCGCCGCGCTCGCCGGCGAGGACGTTCACCCGAACGACGACGTCAACATGGGCCAGTCGTCGAACGACGTCTTCCCCTCCGCCGTGCACCTCGCCGCCCTGGACGAGCTCACGAACCAGCTGCTCCCGGCGCTCGGCCGGCTGGCCGACTCGCTCGCGGCCAAGGCGATCGAGTTCGACGACGTCGTCAAGTCCGGCCGGACACACTGGATGGACGCCGTGCCCGTGACGCTTGGCCAGGAGTTCGCAGGCTATGCCGCACAGGTGCGGCAGGGGATCGCTCGCGCGGAGTCGACGCTCGAGCGTGTCGGCCAGATCCCGCTCGGCGGAACGGCAACCGGAACAGGTCTCAACACTCACCCGGAGTTTGCCGAGCGCGTGCGCGAGCGCCTGTCCGAGGAGACCGGCCTGCGCATCCTCGCCCCCGCGGATCCCTTCGAGGCGCAAGCCGCGCGCGACGCCCTCGTCGAGGCGTCCGGAGCGCTCAAGACGGTCGCCGTCTCCCTGACGAAGATCGCCAACGACCTGCGCTTCATGGGCTCCGGGCCCCGGGCCGGCCTTGGTGAGCTCTTCCTTCCGGAGCTGCAGAAGGGGAGCTCGATCATGCCCGGCAAGGTGAATCCCGTCATCCCGGAGGTGGTCACGCAGGTTGCCGCCCAGGTGATCGGTAACGACGCCGCGATCACGATCGGTGGCATGCAGGGCCACTTCGAGCTGAACGTCTTCGTCCCGCTGATCGCCCGCAACCTGCTCGACTCGATCGAGCTGCTCGCCTCCGCTTCGCGCCTCTTTGCGGAGAAGTGCGTCGACGGGATCGAGGCGAACCGTGAGACGTGTGAGCGCTACGCCGAGTTGACGCTCTCCGCGGCGACCGCCTTGAATCCCCACATCGGCTACGACAAGGCCTCCGAGATCGTCAAGGAGGCGTCTTCGTCGGGACGGTCGCTGCGGGAGGTCGCCCGGGAAGCGGGAGTCGAGGAGTCCGTGCTGGACGAGGCTCTCGACTACCGCAAGATGGCCAAGCCGCACGGCTAGGGCCCGCGTACCCGTTCGAGGGAACATGCCTCGGCCCGCTTGACATCCGCACCCACTCGTCGTATACACCGTGCCGCAATTCGCCCGGCCGGCGCCCAGGACCGCCGGCTCCGACAAAAAAGGGAGGGTAGATGGGTAGGCAAGTCAGGGTGCTTGGCGTTGCCACGCTCGTCGCCGCGCTCGGAACGCTGGCCTTCGGGATCTCGTCGGCCGCCGGAGCGGGAAACCGGCAGATTCCGAGCGGCGGCACCACGCAGATCGTCGGCGGCGCCATCGGGTCGGCGGCGATCTCCAACCCCGAGTTCCCGAAGGCCCAGGAGGCGGAAATCGACGGTCAGCCGGTCGTCAACCGCCCCCGGCCCGGAAAGAAGCTGTTCCCAAGGAAGCCGCTCGACGCGCCGAAGGTCGACTCCGCGGGGCTGACCTCGAACGGGGGTGAGTTCGGGCTCAGCTTCGACGGCCTCAACCTGCTCGACCAGCGGACGGCGAACGGCGGGAACCAGTTCACCGTCGAGCCACCGGACCAGGCCAACTGCGTCGGCAACGGCCAGGTGCTGGAGGCCGTCAACACCGTCATGCGGGTGTTCAGCACCGCAGGGGGGGCGCTTCGCCCGGGGGTCCAGGACCTGAACACGTTCTACGGCTACGACGCCACAGATCGAATCGCCCGGGCGGGCGAGGGGCCATTCATCACCGACCCGGTCTGCCTGTACGAGCAGCAGCTGCACCGGTTCGTGCTCGCCGTGCTCACGCTCGACGTCAACCCCGACTCGGGCAACTTCCTGGGTACGAACCATCTCGACGTCGCGATCAGCAACACGTCCGATGCGGTCGGAACCTGGACGATCTACCGAATCCCGGTTCAGAACGACGGCACGGGCGGAACCGTCGACGACGGATGTCCTGTGCCGGACCCCGGTGATCTCACCGGTGAGGAGACGAATCCCCAGGCCGAGATCGGGGACTACCCGCACATCGGCGCCGACGCGAACGGGATCTACCTCACCACGAACGGCTACTGCTTCTTCAGCAGCCAGTACAACGGCGCGGACATCTACGCGATCGGCAAGGAGCAGCTCTCCGGCGTCGCCCTTCCCGGCTCGATCGAGGTCACCGAGGTCCACAACACCGCGATCGAGGGCTCGCCCGGCTTCACGGTCTGGCCGGCGACCTCGCTCCCGGGGCAGTACTCGACCGAGCACGACGGAACCGAGTACTTCCTGAGCACGCTCGCCGGTGACGGCTCCGAGACCGGAAACCCGACCGGAACGGCGAAGAAGATCGCCCTGTGGGCGCTCTCGAACACGTCGTCCTTGAACACGGCGACGCCGGCGCTAACGCTCTCGAGCAAGGCGCTCGGCAGCGAGCCGTACGTCCTGCCCCCGAAGTCGGACCAGCAGGCCGGCGACTTCCCGCTCGGCCAGTGCATCAACGACACCACGTTCCCGACGCCATTCGGAGCGGGATGTTGGAACCTGCTGTTCGTGGCCGAGCCCGCGCACGACGAGGTGATCTCGAGCCCGGACTCGAACGACACGCGCATGCAGCAGGTGTGGTACGTCAACGGGCGGCTGTGGGGCGCTGCCGACACGGGTGTGAACGTCGGCGGCGAGCTGAAGGCCGGCATCGCGTGGTTCATGGTCGATCCGAAGGTGGACAAGAAGGGCAAGGTCGGAGGGAGCGTGAAGAGGCAGGGCTACCTCGCGCTCGCCGACAACAACCTCACGTATCCGGCGCTGGCGATCCGTCCCGACGGAACCGGCGCGATGGCCTTCACCGTGATGGGCGAGAGCTTCCATCCGAGCGCCGGGTACGCGCTCGTGGACGCCGACGCGAAGAAGGCCAAGGACACCGTGAGCGCGGTTCATGTCGCCGCCAACGGCGCTGGCGTCGCCGACGGCTTCACCAGCTACAAGGCGTTCGTCGGCGACCCGCCGCGAACGCGCTGGGGCGACTACGGTGCGGCCTGGGTCGACGGAAGCGACGTCTGGATCGCCTCCGAGTACATCGGCCAGACCTGCGCGCTCTCCAGTGGGTCGCCGACGCGACGTGCGGCGGGACGCGTGCGCCGCTCGGCAACTGGTACACGCGGATTTCCAGGCTTACTCCGTAGGCCCTGGAACGCGAACGCGAGGGCCGGCCGCTCGGCCGGCCCTCGCTACCTCTGGCACAATGATGGTGTGCGAGGGGTCGCGCTCATTGTTGTCGTCCTCGCGTTCTCAGCCTCGGCGGCCGGGACAACCGGCAGCGGTCTCTTCGGCAAGGTGACGCTGGGCCCCGTTACCCCGGTGTGCGTCGCCGAGAGGCCGTGCACCCGGGCTGCGGCAGGGGCGAGGCTCGAGTTCCTTCGTGGCGGAGTTGTGACGGCACGCGCCGTGACGTCGAAGGACGGCAGGTATCGACTCGCCCTGCAGCCGGGTTCCTACCTGGTGCGCGTCGCTTCGGCTCGGCTCGGTCGCCGGATCGCGCCCGCACACGTGCGGGTCGCGGTAACACGCTGGTCGCGCCAGAACTTCTCCATCGACACAGGAATCCGCTAGTCCTTCCAGCCGTACGGCCTAGCCGTACGACCACCCGGCAGAGGCCGGGTTCATCGGCGACGACCTGTGGTGGGCCGACACGCGCGGTCTGGGCGGGACCGTCGAGGAGGACATCTACACGGCGAACCCGTAGCCGGGTCTGTCTTTGTGGAAGAAGGGGCCGCCTTCGGGCGGCCCCTTCTGCTTCGATGCCATTGTGGCCAGCCGCTGCGCCTGGGTTCCCGAGGCGGATCCGCTCTACGCCGCCTACCACGACGAGGAGTGGGGCGTCCCGTCTCACGACGAGGGCCATCTGTTCGAGATGCTCGTGCTCGAGGGTGCGCAGGCCGGGCTCTCGTGGTCGACGATCCTGCGCAAGCGGGAGGGCTACCGGCAGGCGTTCGCCGGCTTCGACGTCGAGCGGGTGGCGCGCTTCGGGCCGAAGGACGTCGAGCGTCTGCTGGCGGATCCGGGCATCGTCCGTAACCGCCTGAAGGTGGAGTCGGCGATCGCGAACGCGCGTGCGACGATCGAGACGGGCGGCCTCGACGAGCTGCTCTGGTCGTTCGTCGGCGGCGCGCCGCTCGTCAACCGGTGGCGGACGCTCGCAGAGGTTCCGCCGGCGACGGCCGAATCACATGCGATGTCGAAGGAGCTGAAGCGCCGCGGCTTCCGCTTCGTCGGCCCGACCGTCTGCTACGCGTTCATGCAGGCCTGCGGCCTCGTCAACGACCACACCGTCGACTGCTTCCGGTACGCCGAGGCCTAGCCGGCGGGTTTACTCGGCGGCTCCGAGTCCCGCTCGTAATCGGCGATTCCACCGGCCACTCCCGAGTCCTCGACCTGCGTGTCGTCGATGCGAGCCTCGAAGTCCTCTTTGGCGACGTCACGTTCGTGCTCGTTCATCCGCGTCTCTTCCTCGGCGAGCTCGAGCGCGTCTCTGTTCCACCAGGCACGGAAGCGTTTCCAAAGGCTCGCCATCGTCAGTACGCCACGGCGCCGCGGCCTGTCGCTGCCGCGTGGCGCTGCTCGTCCGCCCGGTACGACGAGCGCACGAGCGGGCCGGAGAAGACCGAGCCGAACCCGAGGGCCTCGCCCTGCTGGCGGAACGAGCGGAACTCGTCTGGATGCACCCACCGGTCGATCGGGGCGTGCTTCGCGGAAGGTTGGAGGTACTGACCGATCGTGACCACGTCGACGCCGTTTGCCCGAAGGTCGCGCAGTGTCTCGACGACCTCCTCGTTCGTCTCGCCGAGGCCGACGATGATCCCGCTCTTCGTCAGGACCGGATAGTCCGCCAGCTCCTTCGCCCGGCGCAGCAGCCACAGCGCAGTGTCGTACGAGGCCTTGGCGCCACGCATTCGAGCGTGCAATCGGCGAACGGTCTCGATGTTGTGGTTGAAGACGTCGGGACGCTCCGCCAGCACGGTCCGCAGCGACTCTTCTTCGACACCGAGAAAGTCGGGGGTCAGCACCTCGACCGACGTCTCCGGTAGCTTCGCCTTCAGCGCCCGGATCGTCGCCGCGTAGTGGCCGGCGCCCCTGTCCGGGAGGTCGTCGCGGTCGACGGACGTGACGACGACGTGTCTCAGCGCCATCCTCGACGCCGTTTGCGCGAGCCGGAGAGGCTCGAGCGGGTCCGGGGGGCCGTCCGGCTTGCCCGAGTTGACGTAGCAGTACCGGCATGCGCGTGTGCACGTCTCGCCGAGGATCTGGAACGTGGCGGTGCCCCGACCCCAGCACTCGCCGATGTTCGGGCAGCGCGCTTCTTCGCAGATCGTGTTCAGGCTGGCGCCGTGGATCAGCTTGCGGACGTCGAAGTACCGCGAATCCGAGCTCGGCGCGCGAACCTTCATCCATTCCGGCCGGCGCGGCCGCTCGGCGACTGGCAGCGAGCGCTCCATCGACGTTGAGTCTAGTCCGCTGAGGCTCGACCGCCGAAGAGCGAGCTCTCGAGGACGTAGAAGCCGGCGATCGCGAGGTAGAGGACGACGCTCGCGGTCGCGCTCGCGAAGGCGATCAGGGTCGCCGTGAGATAGATCCAGGGCCCCGGTAGGTAGCTGCGCGAGATGCCGGCGACGGTGCGCTGGTCGGCGTCTTCGCGCAGCAGCCGCCCGCGTCCTGCCGCGTAGAACCAGACGATCGCGAAGAAGCACGCGGTCGTCGTCATCGTGAACCCGTATGCCAGCGCGGCTTCTCGTGCTGACGCGTCACGAACGTGCTCTGCGACGAGCCGAGTCGGGAACGGAACGAAGGCGATGCACATCAGCAGCCCGATCGTCGCGAGGAGGAAACGCCGGTCGACCGAGCCGATCTGGTTCATCAGCGTGTGGTGGTTGATCCACATGATCCCGATGGTCACGAAGCTGACGGCGTAGGCGACGTACGAAGGCCAGGCGTGCGAAAGCTGCTTCCCGAGGGCGCTCTCGGATCCGGGAACGGCTCCGTCGACGCTCAGGATCAGGAGCGTCGCGGCGATCGCGAACACGCCGTCGGCGAAGGTCTCGAGCCGGCTCGGGTTCATCTCCTAGCGTGGCCCGGCGGCAATCGCCTCGTTGGCGAGCCGGGTGAGGAGCGCCTTCGGCCGCGCGGGCAAGTCCTTGACCTGCCAGCTGTACAGGACACCTGCGTGGACGAACCAGAAGGAGGTCGGCGAGCACGATCCGCCGCAGCTGAACGGCCGGTAGAGCGCCGAGCCGCCACCGGTGAGGCGGACGTTCGCCTTGCCCGGAAGCGTGCCGCCTCGCTTGCCCTCGAACGACGCGACGAAGCAGGCGTTCGCGCCGCCGCAGTTCGGCGCTCCGGCGAGCGACAGCTTCCAGTACGCCCTGGATCCGCCACCGGTGGCGTACACCTTGTAGCTTCCGCCGAGCGGCAGCGAGCCCGGCAGGAGAATCGGCACCGTGGTCGCCCTCTTCACGTTCGGCAACTGGGCGGCGAAGGCCCGCATCAGGTTGACGTCGCGCGCCGGTGCGGCGGAGGCGGGTGCGCAGGTGGAAGCGGCGACGATCGCCAGCGCGAGCAGCTTCTTCATCGTGCGGCGAGCTCGGCGTGCTCCGGCTGCGCCCAGAGGCGGGCGGCGCTCTCGGCGGAGAGCTCCTCGAGGTCGAGGCCGAACACCTCCCCCAGGGCTGCAGCCGCCGCCAGGCGCACGTCCTCCACCGCGAGCGCTCGGCCGAGCTCGCCGGCCATCGTCGTGAAGGCCGCATCCTCGAGGCCGCAGGCCGTGATCCAGTCGGTGAAAGGCGTCGGATCGAGGTCGACGTTGAGGGCATAGCCGTGCGTGGTCACCCACCGCGAGATGTGGATGCCGATCGAGGCGATCTTGCGCGGGGGGCGCAGCAACCAGACTCCGGTGAGCCCGTCGACACGCTCGCCCTGAATCCCGAAGGCACCGAGCGTCGCGATCAGGGCCTCTTCCAGGTCGCGGCAGTACCGCTTCACGTCGCGGCCGTGGCGGTTCAGGTCGAGGATCGGGTAGCAGACGAGCTGACCGGGCCCGTGGTACGTGGACCTTCCTCCGCGGTCGGTCTCGACGATCTCGACCTCGGCGTTCGCCGGCACGTGCAGCTCGCCGTCGTCGGTGCGGCGGCCGAGGGTGATCACGGGCGGGTGCTCGAGAAGGATCACCGTGTCGGGAGCCGTCCCTTGCAAGACCGCGGCCGCAACCGTGCGCTGCAGCTCCCACGCCTCGAGGTAAGGCGTCTTGCCGAGATTCAGGACGTACCCCGGGCGGCTCACACGAGGAGCGTAGCCAGACGCTTCGTCGCACCGCGCCTGCGGCCGCGCGTACGTTCGGCCGTCGTAGCTAGCCCACCGAGGGCCGACGGCCGTCGAGCAGGATCTCCCAGCGCTCGACGCTCTTCACGCTCAGCATCCCGTTCGCGGCCCAGTTGTCCTGCGCAAACCGCTCCCGGACGACCTCCTCCGAGGGTGCGTCGACGACGTGCAACGTCTCGCGGTCGCCCTCGAGCGGCCCGCCGAGAAGGATGAAGCCCTCGTCGACCAGCCCGTCCATGAACCGCGCGTGCTCGTCCCACCCCTCCTGCTCGCGGAGGTCGCGCGCCCAGTCCCAGGGGCCGCCCCGCTGGAGCCTCACGACCCAGAGCGACACCGTCAGTAGCGGTCTTCCCCCCAGGTCTGCAGGCGCTCCCGGAGATCGCGCAAGAATCGTCCCGCGAGCGCCCCGTCGACCAGGCGATGGTCGTACGTGAGGGTCAGGTTCATGATCGGCCGGATCGCGATCACGTCGGCGCCGAGCTCGTCCTGCACGACCCACGGCCGCTTGACGACCGCGTACGTGCCGAGGATCGCGGCCTGGGGCTGGCTGATCACCGGCGTGCCGTGGAAGGTCCCGTAACCTCCGGGGTTCGTGATCGTGAAGGTGCCCCCCTGGACCTCGTCCGGCACGAGCTGTTTGTTCCGCGCCCGCTCCGCGATGTCCGTGACGGATCTGGCCATCCCGAGGAGGTTCAGCCCTTCTGCGTTCTTGACGACCGGGACGATCAGTCCCTTGCCGTCGGCGAGCTCGACGGCGAAGCCGAGGTTCACGTAGTTCCGGGTGACGATCTGCTCGCCCCGAATCTCCCCGTTCACCCATGGGTACTGGAGGAGCGTGTCCACCGCCGCTCGTGCCACGAAGATCAGGTAGGTGGGATTGACGCCGTAGCTCCTCTGGTACTCCGCCTTCAGGCGCTCGCGGATCGAGACGACCTTCGACATGTCGACCTCGATCGCGCTCGTCACGTGCGCGGCGGTGTCGAGCGAGCGGCGCATGTGCTCGGCGATGCCCTTGCGCATGGCCGACATCGGCTCCGTGCGCTCCCCCGCCTCCGGCGGTGGAGCGCTAGCTGGCGGTGCGATCTGAGGCGCAGCTGCTGGTTGGGGTGGCGAGGTGGGTGGGGCGGCTCCACTAGCCTTCGTGGGGGCGCCAGCCTCCACGAAGGCGAGGATGTCCTTCTTCGTGACTCGGCCGCCGCGCCCGGTGCCCGTCACTCGTTCGACGTCGACGCCGTGCTCGGCGGCGATTCGAGCGACGACGGGCGAGACGAAGGTCCTGCCGTTGCCGCTCACATCGGCGGCTGCGGGCTCCGGCTCGGCCACGGGTGCGGGAGCAGGAGCCGGCGTCTCTGCGCTCGACGGGCCTGCAGCGTCAGCGGCGGCCTCGGCGGTCGCGGGCTCCGGAGCGGGCTCGGGCTCGGCAGCCGCAGGCGCGGCGCCTTCCGGCGCGATCACGGCCAGCTTGGTCCCGATGTCGACCGTCGCGCCCTCTTGCACGAGGATCTGCTGAACGACCCCGGATCCCGGGCTCGGTACCTCGGTGTCGACCTTGTCGGTCGAGATCTCGAGCAGCGGCTCGTCCGCGGAGATCTGCTCTCCCTCGCCTTTCAGCCACTTGATGATCGTCCCCTCGGAGACGGAGACGCCCATCTGCGGCATGACGACGTCGATGACCGTGCCCGTCGCCATCAGTACGCGGCGAGCTCCCTGAGGCCGGCGGCCACCGTCTCGACCTGGGGGATGAAGGCCTTCTCGAGCGAGGGCGAGAAGGGAACCGGCGTGTCGGGCGCGGCGATCCGCTTCACGGGTGCATCCAGCGACTCGAACGCCTCCTCGGCGATCGTCGCCGCAATCTCCGCCCCGAAGCCGCCCGTACGCGTGTCCTCGTGCAGGACGAGCACCTTCGAGGTCTTCGCCACGCTGGCGAGCACCGCCTCCTTGTCCCAGGGGAGCACCGAGCGCAGGTCGACGATCTCGACCGAGACGTCGTCCTTCGCGAGCTCGTCGGCCGCCTCGTCGGCGGCGTAGACCATCGCCCCCCACGTGATCACGCTGAGGTCCTCGCCCTCGCGATGGACGCGGGCCTTCCCGATCGGAGTCGTGTAGCGCTCCTCCGGCACCTCGGTCTTGATCCGCCGGTAGAGGTGCTTGTGCTCGAAGAAGAGCACGGGATTTGGATCCTCGATCGCGCTCGCGAGGAGCCCCTTCGCATCCTCGGGCGTCGAGGGACATACGCACTTCAGGCCGGGGACGTGCGCGAACGAGCTCTCGGGGTTCTGCGAGTGGAACGGCCCGCCCGAGAAGCCGCCCCCCGAGGGAAGCCTGATCACGAGCGGCACCGGGGTTCCCGCCCGGTAGAACTGCTTCGCGGCGACGGTGACGATCTGGTCCCAGCCGCAGGAGACGAAGTCGGCGAACTGCATCTCGGCGACCGGGCGCAGCCCCATCAACGCGGCGCCGGTGCAGCCGCCGATGATCGCCGTCTCCGCCAGCGGCGCGTCGATCACGCGCCAGGGGCCGAACTCCTCCTGGAAGCCGAGCGTGACCTTGAAGGCACCGCCGTAGACGCCGACGTCCTCGCCGATCACGAACACCCGCTTGTCACGCCGCATCTCCTGCCGGAGTCCGTCCGAGATCGCCTGCAGATAGGTGCGTTCGGCCATACCGGCTACTTGTGGTGGGGGGTGTCGAGATCTTCCGGTGACGCGTAGACGTTCTCGGTGACGGTCGATCCGTCCGGCAGCGGCGAGTCCTCCGCTCGCTTCATCGCGTCGGTCAGGAGCTTCTTGATCTCGACCCCGAGCTCGTCCTCTTCGTCGTCTGAGAGGTCGGCGTGCTCCTTCAGCCAGGTTCGGAACCGCTCGACGGGGTCGCTCTTTGCCCACTGCTCGAACAGGTCCTTCGGGACGTAGTACGCGTCGTCGTGGACGGCGTGACCTTCCATCCGGAGGGTGAGGCACTCGAGCAGGGTCGGACCCTCGCCTGCGCGCGCCTTCTCGATCGCGCGCTTCGCCTCGCGGTAGACGGCGAGCACGTCCGTCCCGTCGACGACGACGCCCTCGAAGCCGTAGGACTGCGCCCGGTCGGCAACGTGCTCCGTTGCAAACTCCAGGTGGGAAGGTGTCGAGTAGGCCCACTGGTTGTTGTCGCACACGAACACGACCGGCAGGCGCCGCACGCCGGCGAGAGTCATCCCCTCGTGCGTATCGCCGCGCGCGGATGCGCCCTCGCCGAACCAGGCGAGCGCCACCCGGCGCTCCTCGCGGATGCGAAACGCGAGCGCCGCGCCGACCGCCACGGGCAGCATCGCCGGGAGGTGGCTGACCATCGCGATCAGCCCGAGCCTCGAATCCGCCATGTGGACGTTTCCGTCCCGTCCTCCCGTCGGGCCGTCGGCACGGCCCATGTACTGGGCGAGGATTCGCCAGGGCTCGACGCCACGGGTGATGTGGACGCCCATGTCGCGGTGGAGCGGCGTGCCGACGTCGTCCGGGCCCATCGCCGTCGCGATCCCGACCGCCGCCGCTTCGTTCCCACGGCCGGTGTAGAACGAGCCGGGGATCTTGCCCTGCTTGTAGAGGATGTGCCCGCGCTCCTCGATCCCGCGCGTGATCAGCATGTCGCGATACATGGCGAGGAGGTCGTCGCGGTGGAGGCCCGCCTCCCGGACCTCGTTCAGCGACCCGACGGGCTCGGCTTCACGGGCGATCGCCATCGGGCGGAAACTCTAACGGTCGGCACCCGTGTCGGGTGTGAACGCGCCGAGGGTTACAGTGACGCGGTGGGCAAGGCCGCCGACTGGCTCCGCGAGGAGCGCCGCAAGGTGCTCGGCGACTGGGTCGCCGTCTGCCTCGGCTGCGGCTTCGCGCAGCGCTACTTCGAGGAGTTCGAGGGCGAGCTCCCCGCGGCCTGTCCACAGTGCGGCGGCGAGCTGCGTTCCCGATGCCCCGCGTGCGGCGCGCGCTTCTCGTCCGCCTTCGCCGTCGAGTGCGAGGAATGCGGCGGTCAGTTGCGTCCGGCCGACCTCCTCGGCGTCAGGATCCGAAAGGGGCGGTGATGCTACGCAAGCTGCGGGAACTGCTCAGGCCGACTCCGAAGACGGCCGAAGATCTCGCAGCCGAGCGCGAGGCGGAGGCGCTGCGGCAGGAGATCGAGACCCAGCGGATGGGCGCCCTGAAGGGCGCCTCGCAGTTCACGCACGGCGGCAAGGAGAGCCGGTAGCCGTACGGACCGGGCTCCTTGCCGCTCGGCGGGCGGCTAGGACTCCAGACCGACGAGCAGGTTCCAGCGCGCGTCCACATGCGCCTGGATCGAGTCGATCTGGTCCGCGGACAGGTGGCTGAAACGTCCCTGGGTCGCGAGGAACTCGCGCACCGGCACCTCGTGTTTCGGCCGGAGGGTGATCTTCCACTCGCCGCCGTCGAATGCGAGGAGCGGGAAGTAGCGCGACTCGACCGCGAGCCGCGTGATCTCGACCGACTCGCTGGTCCCGTACCGCCACCCCGGCGGGCACGCGCCGAGGATGTGCAGGAAGCGGAAGCCCTCGAGCTCCGCGGCGCGCGCCACCTTCGCGCGAAAGTCCTTCAGCATCGGCAGCGAACCGGCGGCGAGCGTCGCGACGTAGGGGATCCCGTGCGCGGCCATGATCCGCGCGATGTCCTTCTTCTGGCCGGAGCGCGGCGCCGCGGCCGGCGTCGTCGTCGTCCACGCGCCCTCCGGTGTCGCGCCCGACTTCTGAACGCCGGTGTTCATGTACGCCTCGTTGTCGTTGAGGACGTAGATCAGATCCTCGTTGCGCTCGGCCGCGGCGGAGACGGCTGCGAAGCCGATGTCGGCGGTCGCGCCGTCGCCGGCCCACACGACGACGTTGGTGTCGCCGAGCCCGCGCAGCCGGAGCGCCGCCTTGATCCCCGCGGCCTCGGACGCGGCCGACGCGAACGGCGCCAGGTGGACCGCGACCCGGAACGCGTTCGCGGGCCAGATGCCGGCGATGATCGTCCAGCACGACGCCGGGATCACGAGCACGGTCTTCGTCCCGGGCTTCGCGGCCGCGAGCGCGCCGAGCACGTGCCGGATGTTGATCGCGGGCCCGCAGCCGGCGCACGCGGCGTGCCCGCGCAGAAGAAGGCGCTCCTCGCCGGCGACCTCGTCGAGCCAGACCGCCATCGGCTACACCCCCTCCGGGACGACGACGGGCTCGACCTCGGTGCCCGCCGCGGCGAGCGCCCAGCGCAGCGTGTCGGGCGTGACCTCGGTGCCGCCGACGCCGCAGACGACGTTCGTGATCTCGTCCGCGTCCGGCAGGCGCAGCGCGCGGACGTCCGAGCCGAGTGGGCCGAACGCGCCGAAGGCGGCGGCACGGTCGACGACGCAGACGTGCGGGATCCCGCTGAGCACCCGCTGGAGCTGCTCGCCCGGGAACGGCCGGTAGGCGTGGACGCGGACGACGAGCAGGTCATCGTCGTCGTCGAGGAGCTCGAGCGCGGTGTCGCCCATCGTCGCCATCGTCACCAGCGCGCTCGACGCGGACGCGTTGCCCGTGACCTGGAGCAGCCCCGTCTTCGGCCGGCCGAAGTGGTGCCCGAACTCGGCTGCGACGGCGTCGACGAGCGGGCGCGCGACGTCGTGCGCCTCGGCGACGTGCTGCTGGAACTCGGCGTACTGCCGCGGCTCGGGCAGCCCCGAGAACGACCGCGGCACGCCCGGGTCGATCACCCAGTCCTCCGGCGGCTCGAACGGCGGCAGGAACGCGTCGACCTCCTCCTGGGCCGGGACCTCGACGACCTCCGAGGTGTGCGAGAGGAGGAAGCCCTCCGAGCACACCATCACGGGCAGCATCACCGTCTCGGCGATCCGGTAGGCGCAGATCACGCTGTCCAGCACCTCCTGCCCGGAGGAGCAGTACAGCTGCACCCAGCCCGTGTCGCGCTGGCTGAGGCTGTCGGAGAGATCGGGCTCCAAGCTCCAGGGGGCGAAGATCGAGCGGTTGATGTTCACCATCACGAGCGGCACGCGCTCGCGTGAGGCGCGGTGCAGCTGCTCGTGCGCGTAGAGGAGGCCCTGCGACGAGGTCGCCGTGAACGTCCGGACGCCTGCGCGCGAGGCTGCGACCGTCCACCCGAGCATCGAGTGCTCACTCTCGAGGTTCGCGTATTCGACGTCGCGGCGGCCGGCGACGAGGTCGGCGAGCTTCTCGACGATCAGGGTCTGCGGCGTGATCGGGTAGCAGCCGATCGCCTGGACGCGCGAGAGGACGACCCCGTATGCGGCCGCCTCGTTTGCGGTCATCACCGTGCGTCCTCGCGGGAGCGCGCTCATGCGACCTCCTCCATCGCGATCGCGCCTTTCACCGGGCAGACGTCCTCGCAGATCCCGCAGCCCTTGCAGTAGTCGTAGTCGATCGCCATCGCGCCGTCCGTACGCGTGATCGCGCCTTCCGGGCAGAAGAGGACGCACAGCGCACAGGAGTTGCAGGGCGGCAGCAGGAGCGGGCGCTCCTCCGACCACGAGCCCGTGTGGTTCGCCAGCGAGTCGGTCGTCGTCACGGGGAACGCCGCGTGCAGGCGTGCCGGCGCCGCGGCGCAAACGGCCTCGACCGGCGCGTCGCCTTCGACCCGGTGCTGCCGCGTGCAGCGGGCGAACCCCTCGTGGGCGGCGAGGATGTTCGCCTCGGCGAGCTTCTTGCTCATCCGGTGGGAGATCGCGGCCTCGAGCAGCGGCAGCCCGGCGGGGAGGAGCAACCGCACGCAGGCCCCGAGCATCGCGACGTTGCCCATCGGCCTGCCCTCCGCGGAGAGAACGCCGTGGTCGCGCGCGATCTGGGAGGCGGGCACGCGCGCGACTTCGAACGGTCCGGTGTGCCGGTAGCGCCGCTCGCGGTTCAGCAGCACCAGCCCGCCGGGGCGGACGGCGGCGAAGGCGGTCGGCGGCGGGGTGGCGGAGACGCCGACGAGGACGTCACACTCGCGGACCTTGTACCGGCGGTGGATCGGCGCGCTCTCGTCCCAACGCAGGAACGCGGAGATCGGCGCTCCGCGCCTCTCCGCCTTGAACTCGGGAAAGCTCTGGACCCAGTAACCGGCGCGCGCGAACGTGTCGGCCAGGACCTGGGACGCGAGCACGACGCCTTGACCGCCGCGGCCCACGAGCAGCATCTCCTTCACGCAACGGCTCCTTCACGGACGTTTGCCGACTGGGTCGTCGAGCTGGGACCGTGAGTCGAGTTACTGCCCCACTATCCCTCAATGACGCTGCGAGGCGTGGTTAAAAACGACTAGCAGCGAATCTCGGAGAAGCGGATCACGGTGACGAGGTCTTCTTCCGTGACCTGGCGGTTGTAGAGCGAGCCGAGGAACTGCGCCATGTCCTCGACCCGGCGGATCTCCGGGTTGTCGTGCTCGATCTCGTTCGGCGAGAGCGAGCCGAGCGTCTTCACCTCGACCTTGTCGATCACCGCGTCGAAGATCTTGTTCCGCGGCCCGAACCTGGCGCCCGCGAGCACGGCCACGATCATTCCCTTCTTGTACTTCCCGGACTTGTCACCGAGCCTGATCGTCGCCGACTTTCGGCCGCTGCGCAGCTGACTCTCGACGATCGGCGAGTAGAAGTTCAGGGCGTACATCGCGTCCATGGCCTGCCAGCCGTCATCGGACGGACGGCGCGGCAATCATAGAGCCTCGCCAGTGAGCGTTGCGAGCGCTCTTTGCGCCATCTCCTGCTCGCCCTTGTACGAGAGCAGGCGCGGCGCGTCGTCGAGCGGCAGCCAGCGCGCCTCGGCGACCTCGTGTGCGAACTCGGCCGGCAGGTTTCCCAGCCGCCCGCCCGAGTAGCGGACGAGGTAGAAGCTGACCACCTTGAAGACGCGCTCGCCGGCCCAGGTGTAGACGTAGCGCACGTCGCCGAGCTTGCGGTCGAGCCGGCCGCGCGCCCCCGTCTCCTCCTCGACCTCCCGCACCGCGGTTGCCGCCGGATCCTCGCCCTGCGCGATGAGTCCCTTGGGCAGCGCCCAGACCCCGTCTGGCTTGCCGCCCGGCCGGATCGCGGCAAGCATCCACCGGCCGCGCAACCGCCGGACGAGCACGCCGCCGGCCGAGAACTCGCGCCTCACGAGGCCACCCTACCTTGTGACGATCTCAGTCCTTGCGGCTGAGATCCCTTGCGCAGACGGCTCTGCGAGCGTTATCATCGGTTGGCACTCTCGTGGGGAGAGTGCTACTTGACGTCACTAACTCAAGAAGCGGAGGTCGTGGAATGGATCTACAGCCGCTTGGCGATCGGCTCATCGTCGAGGTCCTCGAGGAAGAGGAGCAGACGTTCAGTGGGATCGTCCTGCCGGACACGGCCAAGGAGAAGCCGCAGCGCGGTCGCGTGCTCGCGGTCGGCCCCGGCTCTCGGGCCGAGTCGACCGGCGAGCTGATCCCGCTCGACGTCGCCGAGGGCGACGAGGTCGTCTTCTCGAAGTACGGCGGTACCGAGATCAAGGTCGGTACCGACGAGCTGCTCATCCTGCGCGAGTCGGACGTGCTCGCGAAGGTCGTGTCCAAGGGTGCCAAGGGCAAGGGCAAGCGCGAGCTCGCCGGCGCCAAGGCCTAGTCAGTCAACGGAGGAATGCGGAAATGGCTCACAAGGAGCTGAAGTTCAACGAGGATGCGCGCCGCGCGCTCGAGCGGGGCGTGAACATCCTCGCCGACGCGGTCAAGGTCACCCTTGGCCCGAAGGGGCGCTACGTCGTGCTCGACAAGAAGTTCGGCGCTCCGACGATCACCAACGACGGCGTCACCATCGCTCGTGAGATCGAGGTCGAGGATGCGTTCGAGAACCAGGGCGCCCAGCTCGTGCGCGAGGTCGCCACGGCGACGAACGACGTTGCGGGCGACGGCACCACGACGGCGACCGTGCTCGCACAGGCGATCGTCCGCGAGGGCCTGAAGAACGTCGCCGCCGGCGCGAACCCGATGGCCCTGAAGCGGGGCATCGAGGATGCTGTCGATGCGGTCGTCGAGAACCTGAAGGCGCAGTCGAAGGAGATCTCGGGCAAGGAGGACATCGCCCGGGTCGCCAGCATCTCGTCGCGCGAGCGCGAGATCGGCGACGTGATCGCGGACGCGATCGAGAAGGTCGGCAAGGACGGCGTCGTGAACGTCGAGGAGGGCCAGACCTTCGGCCTCGAGCTCGAGTTCACCGAAGGCATGCAGTTCGACAAGGGCTACCTGTCGCCGTACATGATCACCGACGCCGAGCGCATGGAGGCCGTGCTCGACGATCCGTACATCCTGGTCGCGAACCAGAAGATCGGTGCGGTCAAGGACCTCCTGCCCGTGCTCGAGCAGGTGATCCAGGCGGGCCGCCCGCTGCTGATCGTGGCGGAGGACGTCGAGGGCGAGTCGCTCGCGACCGATCGTCGTCAACAAGCTCCGCGGCACGTTCACCGCCGTCGCCGTCAAGGCGCCGGGCTTCGGCGACCGCCGCAAGCGGATGCTCGAGGACATCGCGATCCTCACGGGCGCCGAGGTGATCACCGAGGAGATGGGCCTCAAGCTCGAGAACACGAAGATCTCGCAGCTCGGCAGGGCCCGGAAGGTCGTCGTCGACAAGGACTCGACGACGATCATCGACGGTGCCGGTGACTCCGAAGGGATCAAGGCTCGGATCAAGCAGCTGAAGGCGGAGATCGAGAACACCGACTCCGACTTCGACCGCGAGAAGCTGCAGGAGCGGCTGGCGAAGCTCGCCGGCGGCGTCGCGGTGGTCAAGGTCGGCGCTGCCACCGAGACCGAGATGAAGGAGAAGAAGCACCGCGTCGAGGACGCGCTGCAGGCCACGCGGGCAGCCCTCGAGGAGGGAATCGTCCCGGGCGGCGGCGTCGCGCTCCTGAATGCGGCCGATTCGGTCCGCGGCGCGCTGGGCAAGTTCGAGGGCGACGAGAAGACGGGCGCGTCGATCATCCTGCGCTCGCTCGAGGAGCCGCTCCGCCAGCTCGCGTTCAACGCGGGCCTCGAGGGCTCCGTCGTCGTCCAGCAGGTCCGCTCCGCTCCGGCCGGGCAGGGCCTGAACGTCGACACGAACGAGGTCGAAGACCTGGTCAAGTCCGGGATCATCGATCCGACCATGGTCACGCGCTCGGCGCTCCAGAACGCCGCGTCGATCGCGAAGAACATCCTCACCACCGAGGCGATCGTTGCCGAGGCTCCCGAGAAGCAGACGGCCGGCGCGGGGATGCCGGGCGGCATGGGCGACATGGGCGGGATGATGTAGTCCGAACGCTCCGGCGTTCGACGACGAAGGGCCGGTTTCCGCCGGCCCTTCGCGTTTCTGCGTCGGGCGTCTAGCCGAGCTTCCGGGCGAAATCCGCGAGCTGCCGCTCGACGTGACTCGTGGGCGGTTCGTGGCCCGAGTACGGGAGGACGACGATCTCCTTTGGGGCGGTGATCGCGTTGTACGCGGCGAACACGGTCGAGGGAGGAGTGATCGTGTCGCGCAGCGCCGACGGCGATCAGGGCCTTCGCGGCAATCCGCGAGGCCAGGACGGCGTTGTCGACGTAGCTCAGCGTTCGCCGTGCGGCGGCTTCGAGCTCGGGGTGGAGCGCGAGGTACTCGACGAGCTCGGTGTAGGGCGGGTCGATGGCGACGTCGATCGCCCGGCCGAAGTCGCACAGGAACGGGACGTCGGCGTGACAGAGGTGGACGGCTTCGGGGACCAGGGCGGCTGCGGCGAGCGCGAGTGCGCCCCCTTGGCTCCTGCCGGCGACGGCGAGGCGGCTCGGGTCGACGCCCGGGAGCCCGGCGGCAGTGTCGACCGCGCGGACCGCGTCGATGTACAGGCGGCGGTAGTAGTAGGTCTCGGGCGTCGCGATTCCCCGTGTCATCACGCCGGGATGCTCGGGGCCCGACGAGCCGCCTCCCGGATCAGCGGTGTGGCCCGCCGACCAGGTCCCTCCCTGTGCCCGGGTGTCCATCACGAAGGCGGCGTAGCCGCAGGCGGGATAGAGGGCATGCGTCGCAGGCAGGTCGCGGCCGCCGCCGTAGCCGATGAAGGTGACCCGGCAAGGAAGCGGTTCGGTCGATCCTGCGGGACGGAGGTACCACGCTCGCACGGGATCGCCGTCTGCCCCGGCAAAGGTGACGTCCGCGACGTCGAGCTCTCGATACACCTCGGCCTCGTAGGGCGCGATCTTCGGCTCGAACGAGCGCGCGCGGGCGTCGGCGATCGAGCGGTGCCAGAACTCGTCGAGGTCGTCGGGAGCGCTCGCCGCCGACCGGTAGGCACGCAGCTCCTCGAGCGGCAGGTCGTACAACGGCACGGGCATTGCCAGACCTGTCTATCAGCTGGCCGGCTCGACCGAAGAGGCCGCGCGTGCGACGTCGCCGCCGCGGATCCCGAGTACCTCACCGGTTGCCGGGTCGAAGAAATGCATCCTCCGGGTGTCGATCGCAACCTCGACCGTCGAGCCCGGGGCAACGGGGTTCTCCGCGTCGAGGCAGGCGGTGAAGAGCGCCCGCTGGTCGTCGGCGAAGAGTGCTCCTTCCTCGTCGGCCGCCTCCACGACCGCGGCGCGGACCGACTCCGCGACGACCCGGGAGGTGTCGAGCGGGAAGATCACGTGCGTCTCGGCGCCGAGGTCCTCGACGACCTCGGCGCGGACTCGCATTCGCGGCAGCGCAGGGTCCGCCGAGGCGGCATGTGCGAAGTCGGTCGGGCGGATGCCGAGGATCACGTGTCCGCGAGGAAGCCGGACGTCGATCGGGAGCGGGAGCTCGTGGCCGGCAAACCGGACGCTGTCTTCGACGACGTCCGCCTCGACGAGGTTCATCGACGGAGAGCCGATGAAGGCGGCGACGAACAGGTTCGCCGGCCGGCGGAACAGCGTTTGAGGGGTGTCGACCTGCTGCAGCACCCCGTCTCTCAGCACTGCCACGCGCCGGCCGAGGGTCATCGCCTCGATCTGGTCGTGCGTCACGTAGATCGTCGTCACGCCGAGCCGCTCGTGGAGCCGGGCGAGCTCGCCTCGCATCGTCACCCGCAGCTTGGCGTCGAGGTTCGACAACGGCTCGTCCATCAGGAACGCCTTCGGCTCTCGAACCATCGCCCTGCCCATGGCGACGCGCTGGCGCTGTCCACCGGAGAGCTCGGCAGGCTTCCGGCCGATCAGCTCCTCGAGGCCGAGCGTCTTCGCGACCTGCATCACGCGTTTCCCGCGCTCTTGCTTCGTCACCTTCCGGAGCTTCAGGCCGAACCCGAGGTTCTCGCCGACGGTCATGTGCGGGTAGAGGGCGTAGTTCTGGAACACCATCGCGATGTCCCGCTCGCGCGGGGAGAGCTCCGTGACGTCCTCGTCGCCGATCACCACGCTTCCGGCCGAGACCTGCTCGAGGCCGGCGATCATCCGCAACAGCGTCGGTCTTGCCACAACCCGACGGGCCGACGAGCACCATGAACTCGCCGTCGCCGACCTCCAGGCTCACGTCGTCGACCGCGGTCACGCCGCCCGGGAAGACCTTCGAGACGTGCTCGAGCCTCACGCCGCCCGTGCGCCGGGAGCTGCTGTTCGAAGCGGCTGCCCTCCCGAGGCTCGTCGTTTCCATCTAGCTCACCGACACCGTTCCGTCGAACGCCTTCCCGGGTGCGCTCACGCCGGGCGCCACGGTCACAGAGCCTGCAGCGGTCAAATCCACGGAAGATCGGCCGACGAAGACCTCGATCACGCCCGGCTCGACGACATAGGCAAGGTCGCGGGCGTAGAAGCCGAGCTGGGCGACGGGTACCCGGAACGTGATCCGCTTCGCCTGGCCCGCGGCGAGCCCGACGCGGACGAAGCTCTTCAACTCAAGCTCCGGCCGGGTCACGCTCGCCTGCGGATCGCGGGTATAGAGCTGGACGACCTCGTCGCCTGCACGGTCGCCGGTGTTGGTGACGGTGGCGTCGACGACCACTTCGTCGTTCCAGGTCGTCTCCTGCTCTCGCACCCGGACGCCCGACAGCTCGAACGTCGTGTAGCTGAGCCCGTGGCCGAAGGGGTAGAGGGGCTCGCCGAGAGGTCGACGTAGTCGCCGGTCGGATGAGACCGCCCGCCGGAGACCTTGTGCCCGTAGAAGACCGGCACCTGGCCGACCGACCTCGGATAGGAGATCGGCAGCTTGCCGCCGGGATTCGCCGCACCTGTGAGGACGTCGGCGACCGCCCCTGCCCCCTCTTCGCCCGGCAGCCAGGCCATCACCACCGCCGCGCACTGCTCATGGAGCCGCTCGCTCGCCGCCGGCCGGCCCGAGACGAGCACCAGCACGACAGGCGTGCCCGTCCCGATCACTGCCTGCACCAGCTCCTCCTGGACGCCCGGAAGGTCGAACGAGGCACGGTCGCGAAACTCGCCGCTCGTGCAGTCCTCGGTGAGCCCGGACTTGTCGCCCATGACCATGACCGCGACGTCGGAGGCTCGAGCCACCTCGACCGCCTCGGCGAACCCGTCCCTCGACGGGTCCGTCACCCCGCAGCCGCGGGCGAATCGGACTTCGGCGTCGAGCCGGTCTCGCAGCGCGTCGACGACGGAGGGAGCCCCGATCTCGACGGGGCTGATCACGACCGGATCGACACCGGGCGTCGAGAGGCTGCTGCGGCCGCTGCCGAGAACCTCGCGCAGCGACTCGACGTGGGCGGGGTAGGCGTAGTCGCCGAAGAGGTTCCTCGGCACGTCTGCGTTCGGGCCGATCACGGCGATCGAGTCGAGGCTCGGGGCGAGCGGGAGCACGCCGGCGTTCTTGAGGAGGACGATGCTCTTGCGGGCGATCGTCAGGGCGAGCTCGTGATGGCCGGTCGTGTCGGCGACGTCCGGGGCTCGGACGTCGTCGACGTAGGGCGTTTCGAACAGGCCGACCTCGAACTTCGACCGCAGCACGCGCCGCACGGCCTCGGCGAGCGTCTCCTCGCTCACCAAGCCCGACTCGAGCGCCCGGAGCAACGGCGCTCCGTAGCAATCCGTGGCCGGCAGCTCGAGATCGAGGCCGGCGCCGAGCGCCATTGCCGCTGCGCTCTCCGCATCCTCCGCCAGGCGGTGGTATTCGGCGAGCTGCCGGATCGAGAAGTAGTCCGAGACCACGCAGCCCTCGAACCCCCACTCGTCTCGAAGGGTCGCGGTGAGCAGCTCGCGGTCCGCCGCGCAGAGGACCCCGTCGATCTCGTTGTACGCGTTCATGACCGAACCCGCCCTGCCGACGCGGACTGCCGCTTCGAATGGATGCAGGTACACCTCGCGCAGCTCGCGTGGCGGGATCTTCGCCGGCGCCCAGTTCATCCCGCCGTCCGACGCGCCGTACCCCACGAAGTGCTTGACGGTCGCGATCACGCCGTCGCGCAGCGAGTTGCCCTGGAGCCCGCGCACGAAGGCGACGCCCATGCGGCAGACCAGGTAGGGATCCTCGCCGAACGTCTCCTCGGTGCGCCCCCAGCGCGGATCGCGGCAGACGTCGAGAACGGGCGCGAGCCCCTGGTGGGCGCCGACTGCCCGCATCTGGATGCGAATCGAGTCGGCGAGGGCCTCGGCGAGGTCGGGATCCCACGTGCTCGCGAGCCCGATCGCCTGCGGGAACACGGTCGCCTCCCGGGCCATCAGGCCGGAGCAGATCTCCTCGTGGACGATCGCCGGGATTCCCAGGCGTGTCTGCTCGACGAGGTGTCGTTGGATCGCGTTCGCGAGCCGGGCCGACGCTGCCGCCTCGAGGGAGCTCGCCCCGGAGATCCTGGTGACGTGGCCGAGGCCGTGCCGCAGGAGCTCGGGGGCACGCTCGGCGGAGAGGTGCTCGCCGTCTGCGAGCTGGAAGACCCACGCGCTCCCGAGTTGCGCGGTCTTCTCCTCCCGGGTCATCCGGCCGAGGAGATCCTCGACACGCTCGTCGGTCGTGCGGGTCGGATCGCGGTAGACGCGGTGCGGCGCTGTCGATCTTGGTGACGGCCACGGCTAGCCCGGACTGCGCGGCACGATCCGCGGACGACGAGCCTGGTGGGCAGCATCGTGTGCGTCGGCACCGGCTGCTCGTCAATCAGGCGAATCAGGATCTGGGCGGCGTCGAAGCCCATCTGCTGGATCGGCTGCTCGATCGTCGTCAGCGGCGGCTCGCTGAGCGCCGACTCCGGGACGTTGTCGAACCCGATCACGGACAGATCGTCCGGGACGGCGAGCCCGAGCGATCGAGCAACCGAGATCGTCGCGAGCGCCGAGACGTCGTTCGCGGCAAAGATCGCGCTCGGTCGATCGTCAGGCTCGAGCATCTGTCGCGCCGCCTCCTCGGCCGAGTCGGGCTGGTAGCCGCCGACGCGGATCAGCGCCGGGTCGATCGTCGATGCCCGGCCTTCTCGAGCGCTGGCGGTAGCCGCGCTCGCGAAGCTGGGCCGACTCGAGATCCGGACGACCGGCGAGGAACCCGATCCGGCGGTGGCCCAGCTCGATCAGGTGCTCCGTCGCGGATGACGGCTCCGCTGAGGTTGTCGGAGTCGACCGTCGGGAGGCTCGACGAGCCGACGTTGTGGTCGACCGCGACGACGGGGCGCCGAAGGTCACGTCGACGCTGCTCGGCGTGACGAGGATCGCGCCGTCGCACAGCGTCCCGCTCACCCGGGACGAGGTACCGGCGCTCCCAGCCCACCTGGTCGGCGGCGCGGCCGCAACCCGAGAAGACGACGAGCTCGTAGCCCGGTCCCTGGATCGCGCGCGCGACGCCCTTGAGCAGCTCCGCGCTGAAGGGCTCGATGTCGACGACGAGGACGCCGATCACGTTCGTGCTGCGGCTGCGAAGACTCTGGGCGACGAGGCTCGACTGGTAGCCGAGCTGCTCGATCACGCGCCGGACGCGCGCCGACGTGTCCTCGGCGACGCCCCAGCGGCCGTTGATCACCTTCGAGACGGTCGCGACCGAGACGCCTGCCTCCGCGGCGACGTCTCCGATCGTCACTCTGCGCTCGCGCCACGGGCGCGGATACGTAACCCATTTCGAAATCGTTATCGATAACGGTTGACGAGGTTCCAGGTGGTGTGTCAGACTCGCGCCGCGATGAGGCATACGGCCAACGCAGGAGGGCGCTCGAGGGTGATCGGCGCCCACCTGCGGAGGGAGGAGTCGAGCGTCATGAAACGCTGGAAGCTACTCGCGTTCGCGGGGGTCGCCGCTGCGAGCGTGGCAATTCTCGTTGCGAGCTCGCTGGCCTCGCAGCCCGGGGCCAGAGGAGCAGCAGCAAGGCCGTCACGCTCGTCTGGTGGCACAACCGGACGGTGGGGCCGGGGGTGAAGCTGTGGCACAGGTCGCAGCCGAGTTCCACAAGCTGCACCCGGACATCACGATCAAGCCGGTGCCGCTCCAGAACGAGCAGTTCACAGACGAAGATCCCGATCGCGCTCGCAGTCGAGCAGCCCGCCCGACGTGTTCCAGAACTGGGGCGGCGGCCAGCTCGTCGACCAGGTGAAGGCCGGCAAGGTCGCCGACCTGACGAAGTACGTCAAGCCGTGGATCAAGAGCATCGGCGGGTCGGCCGCCGGCTGGCAGGTGAACGGCAAGCAGTACGCCATCCCCTACAACGTCGGCGTGGTCGGGTTCTGGTACAACAAGAAGCTCTTCGCGCAGGCCGGGATCACGACGGCGCCGAAGACGTGGCCGGAGTTCCTCGCCACGATCAACAAGCTGAAGGCGGCGGGCATCACGCCGATCGCGATCGGCGGCAAGGACCGGTGGCCGGACGCGTTCTACTGGGACTACCTGGCGGTCAAGCTCTGCAGCAAGACGACGATCCAGCAGTCGGCCGTCACGTACAACTTCAGCGACCCGTGCTGGCCAAGGCGGGCAAGTACGTGCAGCAGCTGCTCGAAGCGAAGCCGTTCCAGGACGGCTTCCTCGCGACGCCGGCACAGCAGGGCGCGACGAGCTCGGCAGGACTCGCTCGCAAACGGCAAGGCGGCGATGGAGCTCCAGGGCCACTGGGACCCGGGGATGATGGCGGCGCTCACTCCCGACAAGAAGGTCCCGAGCTTCCTCGGCTGGTTCCCGTTCCCGAACGTCCCGGGCAGCAAGGCCCTGCCGGGGTCGCTCCTCGGCGGCGGCGACGGCTTCGCCTGCTCCTGGAAGGCGCCGCAGCCGGCGTGCGCGCAGTTCCTCGCGTACCTCGACAGCCCGAGCGTGCAGAAGCGGATCGGCTCGACGAACTTCGGCCTGCCCGTGCGGAAGGGAACGGAGAACTCCGTGAAGGATCCGAACCTGCGCACGGTGCTGAAGTTCCGCTCGAGCTCGCCGTTCATCCAGCTCTACCTCGACATCGCGTACTCCCAGGCGATCGGGCAGGCGCTGGACAGCGCGATCGCGGACCAGTTCGCCGGGCAAGGCGACGCCGCAGCAGGTCGTCGCAGAAGATCGCGAAGGCGGCGAAGAAGAAGTAGGACAGGAGTACCGTTACAGACGTCCGTGAGCAGACCGCCACGACGACGGCCGGCCGCGTGAACGCGCGGCCGGCCGTCCGTCGTCTCGGCCGCAGATGGCTCGAGATCGGCCTGTACATCGCGCCGGCGGCCGCGCTCTACGGCCTCTTCGTCATCGTCCCGGTCGTCCAGGCCGTCCGCTACAGCTTCTACTCCTGGAACGGCCTGGGGCCCTGACCGACTTCATCGGCCTCGACAACTACCGCGAGGCGTTCAGGGACCCCGCGTTCCGCCAGGCGATGGAGCACAACGGGATCCTTGTCGCGCTCTCGCTCGGCCTGCAGTTGCCGCTCTGCCCTCGGCGTCGCGCTCCTCCTCAACCGGCCGTTGCGCGGACGCGCGCCTGCTCCGCCTGATCTTCTTCGCGCCGTACGTGCTCTCGGAGGCGATCACGGCGATCGTGTTCCTCCAGATCCTCCAGCCGACGGGCTCGTCGACGAGTTCCTCGCGCTCGATCGGCCTCGGCGGCCTCGTCCAGCTGTGGCTGGCCGACCTCGGTCTCGTCTTCTACACGCTCTTCGTCGTGATCACGTGGAAGTACATCGGCTTCGCGATCATCCTCTTCCTCGCCGGCCTGCAGGGCATTCCCCGGGAGCTGCACGAGGCGGCAGCGATGGACGGCGCCACGCAGCTGGACGACGCTCCGCTACGTCACACTGCCGCTGCTCGGCCCGACGATCCGCCTCTGGGCGTTCCTCGCGACGATCGGGTCGATCCAGCTCTTCGACCTCGTCTGGATCATGACGCTCGGCGGGCCCGCCGGCGCGTCCTCGACGATGGCGACCTACATGATCGACCAGGGCTTCAGGAGCTACCGGGTCGGCTACGCGACGTCGGTCGCCGTGATCCTCTTCTTCATCTGCTTCGTCGTCTCGATCCTCTACCAGATCTTCGTCCTGCGCCGCGACGTGTCCGGCGGGACGACGAGGATGGCCGGCTGATGGCAGCCGCCCTGAGCCGCGCGCCTCCGCGGCGCGCAGCGCTGGCCCGTTCGCGAACGCGCCGGTCTACGTGATCGCGCTCGCGCTCGCCGCGGTCGTGATCGTCCCGATCGTGTACGTCGTGCATCGGCGGCTTCCGCACGAACGGGCAGCTCGCCGCCGACCCGGTCGGCCTGCCGCATCCGTGGGTGACGCACAACTACTCCAAGGTGATCACGTCGGAGGCGCTTCTGGCGACAGGTCGGCAACAGCATGATCGTCGCCGCGATCGCCACCGCGCTCATCGTCGGCGTCAGCTCGCTCGCCGCGTATCCGCTCTCCCGCTTCCGGTTCCGCGGCCGCGAGGCGATCTACACCTTCTTCACCCTCGGCCTGCTCGTGCCGATCGCCGTCGCCGCCCTCCCGCTCTACCTGCTCCTGCGCGACCTCGGTCTCGACGACACGCTGTTCGGTGTCGCGCTGCCCGAGGCCGCGTTCGGGATCCCGATCACGATCATCATCCTGCGCCCGTTCATGCGGAGCGTCCCGGTCGAGCTCGAGGACGCTGCCGCGATCGACGGCTGCACGAGGTTCGGGTTCTTCTGGCGGGTGCTGCTGCCGCTCTCGCGCCCGGCGATGATGACCGTGATCATCCTCTCCGTGATCACGAGCTGGAACAACTTCATCCTGCCGCTGCTCGTGCTGACCGACCCGAACAACTGGACGCTCCCGCTCGGGGTCGCGAACTACTCGGGGGAGCACAGCTACGACACGGCGGGCGTCCTCGCCTTTACCACGCTTTCGATGATCCCGGCGCTTGTGTTCTTCCTCTTCGCCGAGCGGCGCATCGTCGGCGGCCTCTCCGGCGCGGTCAAGGGCTGAGCCCGCGGGCGTGGAGTTCGCCAACCCGGTGCTGTCCGGGATGCATCCCGACCCCAGCATCTGCCGGGTCGGGGACGACTTCTACCTCGCGTGCAGCAGCTTCGAGTATTTCCCCGGGGTGCCGCTCTTCCATAGCCGGGACCTGGTGAGCTGGCGGCCGATGGGCCATGCCCTCACTCGCAAGAGCCAGCTCGATCTCGCCGGCGCGCGGAGCTCGGGAGGAATCTACGCGCCGACGCTGCGGCACCACGAAGGGGTCTTCTACCTGGTGACCACGCACGTCGAGCGCGGCAACTTCGTCGTCACCGCCGAGCGCCCGCAAGGGCCCTGGTCGGAGCCGCACTGGCTGGACACGGCGGGGATCGACCCGTCGCTCGCCTTTCTCGACGGCCGCGTCTACTACACGCGCAACGGGCCCGGCGCCGATCGAGACCACCCGTTCGTCTACCAGGCCGAGCTCGCCCTTGCAGGAGGAGAGCCGGTACTCACGCAGAGGCCGCGGGTGATCTGGCGGGGAACCGGTGGGATCTGGCCCGAGGCCCCGCACCTCTACCGCCGCGGCCGGTGGTTCTACCTCCTCACGGCCGAGGGTGGAACGAGCTACGGCCACTCGGTCGTCGTCGCGAGGAGCGAGCGGCCCTACGGCCCCTACACCCCGTCGCCGCACGGCCCGATGCTGACGCACCGGAACCGCCCGCGACACCCGGTCCAGGCGACCGGGCACGCCGACCTGGTCGACCTCGACGACGGCACGACGTGGGCGGTGCTGCTCGGGATTCGGCCGACTGCCCGGCGCAACCACCACCTCGGCCGCGAGACCTTCCTCGCGCCGGTCACGTGGGGCGCCGACGACTGGCCGCGCATGGGGCCGCTCGAGATCAGGATGGAAGGGCCAGATCTGCCGCGTCGGCCCGTGCCCGCGACCCACGAGCGCGACGAGTTCGCGCGGCGGTCGCTCGCGCCCGGCTGGGTATTCGTCCGCAACCCCTCGCGTCGCGACTGGTCGCTCCGGCAGCGCCCCGGTTGCCTGCGGCTCCGGGGGTCGCGCTGGTCGCTGAGCGACGTCGCGTCGCCCTCGCTCGTCTGCCGCCGGCAGCAGCATTTCGACGTGACCGCCGCCACGCGGGTGGAGTTCGAGCCGCGCCGCTCGAACGAGGAGGCGGGTCTCTGCGTCCGGGCGAACGAGGAGTTCCACGTCTCGCTCGTCGTCGGACTGGGCGAGCGCGGTCGCGAGCTCAGGCTCGTCCAGGCTCGCGCGGGACGGTCGCGGATGCTCGGACGAGGGCCGTTGGGGCGAGGACCCGTCACTCTGGTGATCGAGGCGACCGCCGACGCGTACGTGTTCCGCGGGGGAACCGGCCGCCGCCTCGACGAGATCGGACGCGTCGCGACGAGCGCCCTATCTGCCGAGACGATCCTGAGAACGACCGGCCGGCACCACTTCACCGGGGCGATGATCGGCCTCCTCGCCACCGGCAACGGGCATCGATCGACCGAGCCGGCGGACTTCCAGTGGTTCGACTACGTTCCGCAGCGAGCGCCAACGAAAAGAGCCGCCTGAGCGGCTCTTTTCCTGTCGGGGGTGGGAGGGTGATCGCTCACTTGTATCGGCGGCGGAGGGCGAACCTTGAGCCCCGCGGGAATCCGGTGACAACCGATCCGCGTACAGACGGGCATGAGCTGGCGACTAGTCGTTCCAGTGTTCGGGCTCGCGGCAGCCGGCTTCGCTGCCGGAGTCGGCCTCGGCGCAGGCGGCAGCGCGGTCAAGCTGAACGCGAAGCTCGACGCGCGCCACGAGGTACCGGCATCCAAGGGAGCGGCAAGGGCGTCCGGCGCCTTCACGGCGAGTCTGTCCGGGCGATCCCTGACCTGGAAGCTGACCTTCGTCCACCTCAGCGGCAAAGCTGCCGCAGCGCACGTCCATCTCGGCCGGGCCGGGGTCTCGGGTCCGGTCGCCGTCCCGCTGTGCGGTCCGTGCGCCAGCGGCGCGCACGGCAAGGTGATGATCAGCTCGAAGGCACGGGCAGCGCTGCTCGCACGCAGTGCGTACGTGAACGTGCACACGGCCAGGAATCCGGCCGGGGAGATCCGCGGCCAGATCGCCGGCGGTGGTGGGCCAGGACCCGCGCCGACCACCGACTCGACGACCACGCAGACCACAGACGACTCAGGCGGGGGCGGGTACGGAGGCGGGTACGGCTAGATGGTTGACCGGTAATTCCCGTCGATGCGGGGATGGCTAGACCAAGCCGGTCGTGGTGATCCGGCGCCGCGTCACAGCCACCAGCCGCGCGGCGAGGAATTGTCGGTCGACCATCCAGACGCCTCTAGAAGCTGTAGCGCTGCTCCTTCGTGAAGTCCGCGTCGTTGTGGTAGCCGTAGCGCTCCCAGAAGCCGGGCTGGTCGTGGTCGAGGAGCTCCAGCCCGCGTAGCCACTTCGCGCTCTTCCAGAAGTACCGTGAGGGGACGACCAGCCGTACCGGCCAGCCGTGGTCGGGACTGAGCGGCTCACCGTCTGCCTCGTAGGCGATCAGCGCCTCGTCGTCCTCGATTGCCGCGAGCGGCATGTTCGCGGTGAAGCCTTGCTCGGCGTGCGCGACCACGAATCGCCCGCTCGGCTTCGGCGCGACGAGCTTCGCGATCTCGCTCCAGTGGACGCCCTTGAATCTGGTGTCGAAACGGCTCCACCGGGTGACGCAGTGGATGTCGACTGTGACCTCGCGGCTGGGCAGCTCGAGCAGCTGGTCCCAGGTCAGCGTGAGCGGGCGCTCCACCTCGCCGGAGATCTCGAGCGTCCACGTGTCGACGTCGACCTTCGGCACCGACCCGGCGTGCAGAACCGGCCACTTCTCCGTCAGATACTGGCCGGGCGGGAGGCGACCGGGGTCGTAGCCGGCCTCGACCACCTTCGCCTCCGCCTTCGATCTGAACAGGGGCATGCTCCCTACACTAACGAGCGTGCTCGGCGTTTCAGTCCAGCGGGTTGCCCGGCGGCCGCGGTCGTTCGTCCGCGTCGCCGGACCGGACGCGGAGGACTACCTCCAGCGGATGCTCTCGAACGACGTCACCGGCGGCGAGGTGGTCGACGCGCTGCTGCTGACCCCCAAGAGCCGGTTGATCGCGCCGGTCAGGGTCTGGCGTCGCGCGCCCGGGGACTTCCTGCTGCTCACGGAGCCCGAGCTCGGCCAGACGGTGCAAGCCCAGCTCCTGCGCGCGCGGTTCGCCGCGAAGTGCGAGATCGAGGTCGAGGAGCACACGTCGTCGATCGTCTTCGGCGACGCGGCGGGCATCCCGGGTGAGCTGCCGGGCACGGTCGAGGTCCTCGACGCGCAGGTCGAGCCCACCGTCGGCGAGCCCGAGCTCGAGCGGATGCGCATCGAAGCCGGCGTGCCCGCCTGGGGGAAGGAGCTCGACGAGTCGATCCTGCCCGCCGAGGCCGGGCTCGACGATACGCACATCTCGTTCACCAAGGGCTGCTACCCGGGTCAGGAGCCGATCGCCCGCCTGCGGAACCGTGGCCACGTGAACAGGCGGCTCCGGGCGCTGGACGTCGCGAACGCCGCGCCTGGAGACGAGATCAGGTACGAGGGGAAGGGTGTCGGCAGGATCACGAGCGCCGTTCCCGGAGCCGCGCTCGGCTACGTCCGAACCGGGGTTCCCGACGGAGCCGAGCTCGAGGTCGGCGGCGCCCGCGCGCGGCTACACTAGGCCGTCACGTGCGCCCGTAGCTCAGGGGATAGAGCGCTGCCCTGCGGAGGCAGAGGCCGCAAGTTCGAATCTTGCCGGGCGCATCGGGTCAGCCGCTGCCGGCAGCCTCGCAGCGAGGTCCTCGCGCGGGCGAAGGCCGAGCTTTCCGTCTGGATGTTTCTTGCAGGTCGTACTCCGATCTCGCCTGGGGTGCGGTGCGTTCGGACCGTTTAGACTCGGCAACGTGGCGGAGATTTCGTACGACCAGGTGGCGAAGGTCTACGACGACGGTACCCGGGCGGTCACTGATCTCGACCTCGAGATCAGGGACGCGGAACTCATGGTTCTGGTCGGCCCCTCTGGTTGCGGCAAGACGACGGCGCTCCGGATGCTGGCCGGCCTGGAGGAGATCAGCGAAGGCACGATCCGGATCGGCGACGTCATCGTCAACGACCTCACCCCGAAGGAACGCAACATCGCGATGGTCTTCCAGAGCTACGCGCTCTACCCGCACATGACGGTCGAGGACAACCTCGCCTTCAGCCTGAAACTCCACAAGATGCCGAAGCAGGAGATCCAGGAGCGCGTCCAGAGCGCTGCGAAGACCCTGCAGATCGACCAGTTCCTGAAGCGTAAGCCGCGGCAGCTCTCGGGAGGCCAGCGCCAGCGGGTCGCGATGGGGCGCGCGCTCGTCCGCGAGCCGCAGGTGTTCCTGATGGACGAGCCGCTCTCGAACCTCGACGCCAAGCTGCGGGTGCAGATGCGCGCCGAGATCCACCAGCTCCAGCGGCGGCTCGGCGTGACGACCATCTACGTGACGCACGACCAGGTCGAGGCGATGACGATGGGCGACCGCGTCGCGGTCATGAACGCCGGGCACCTATTGCAAGTCGACACGCCGCAGGTGCTCTACGACCAGCCCTCCAACGAGTTCGTCGCCGGCTTCATCGGCTCTCCCTCGATCAACCTCGTCGAGGCGCAACTCGAGCAGATGAACGGCTGTTACTCGGTTGCCTTCGGCGAGCACCGGTTGACGGTCGACGACAGAGCCGCGCGAAACCGCTCGCAGCTGAAAGGCTACGTCGGCAGGACGATCATCCTCGGCATCCGGCCCGAGGACTTCGAGGACGCCAGCCTCGAATCGGACGTCCCGAGCGATCGGCGGCTGAAGGTCGACATCGACCTGACCGAGCCGCTCGGCGCCGAGGTGCTGCTCTACTTCGGCACCACCGCTACGGGCGTCGTCTCGAGTGCGGCCGCCGCAGACGTGGGCGAGGACGCGGCGGTCCATCTCGGCGGGGACGGCGACGCGGGAGACAGGACGCGGATGTGCGCACGCGTCAGCCCTCGCACGCACATCGCGATCGGCCGGCCTGCCGAGCTCGCCGTCGACACGAGCCGCCTCTACTTCTTCGACCCGCAGACGCGCGAAGCGATCTAACCCTTGACCGCGCCTGCGGTCAGGCCCGCGATGATCCGCCTCTGCAGGATCAGGACCGCCGCGATCAGTGGCAGCGTGACGATCACGGTGGCGGCCATGATTTGGCCCCACGGCACCGCGAAGGCGCTTCCGGTCTTGCTGACGAAGGACGTGATCGCGAGCGGCACGGTGTAGTTCGACGGCGTCTGGATGAACGAGAGCGCGTACAGGTACTCGTTCCAGGCGGAGATGAAGGCGAGCAGCCCCGTCGTGACGAGGCCCGGAGCGATCAGGGGCAGGAGAACCTTCCAGAAGACCTGCAGGGGCGTCGCTCCGTCGACGTAGGCGGCCTCCTCGAGATCCCCCGGCAGCGCCCGCATGAAGCTCGTGAGCACCCAGATCGTGAAGGGCAGCGTGAAGATCAGGTAGCTGAAGATCAGCGCGCCGAGCTTGTCGTAGAGATGGAACGTCGTGATCGTCGTGTAGAGGGCGCCGAGGATGGCGATCTGCGGGAAGATCGTCATCGACAGCATCAGGTACATGACGAACGAGCGGCCGTGGAAGCGGAAGCGCCCGAGCGCGAAGGCGGCGGAGGCGCCGATCGCGAGCGACAGCAGCGTCACCGACCCGGCCACGAGCGCGGAGTTGAGCAGGGCATCCGTGAAGAAGGACGCGCTGAACGCTCCGCGGTAGTTGGCCCAGGTCGGGTGCGACGGGAAGTATTGGATTGGGTGCGAGAAGAGGTCGCCCTCGGGCGTGAAAGAGGAGCGAACCGCCCAGTAGAACGGGAACAGGCAGTAGAAGAAGATGACGGCGATCAGGAGGTAGAACGGGCTCCTGAAGAGAATCCGCCCGAAGCGGCTCTTCCGCAGCCTGCGGCTCCGGGCGACCGGCCGGACAATCGGCCGCGCCGCTTCCGCGGCAGTGCTCATTGCTCCCTCACCCTGGTGAGGGTCACGTAGATGACGACGAAGATCGCGATGATCACGAAGATCGCGACGCTGATCGCAGCGCCGTATCCGACGTGACCGTCACTGACGATCGTGCTCTGGTCGTAGATCGCCATCGTCTGCGTGTCCGGCCGGTTCCCGAAGAAGACGTAGAAGACGTCGAACACGCGCAGCGCGTCGAGCGTCCGGAAGATCAGCGTCACCAGGATCGCCGGCTTCAGGAGCGGGAGCGTGATCTTCCAGAACTGGTGCAGCTTGTTCGCGCCGTCCACTTCGGCGGCCTCGTACAGGTCGTTCGGGATCACCTGCAGGCCCGCCAGCAAGAGCAGCGCGACGAACGGCGTCGTCTTCCAGATGTCGACCGCGCAGACCGCGCCGAGCGCGGTGCTCGGGTCGGAGATCCACGCGTGCGCGTGCGCGATCAGGTGCAGCCGGACCCCGAGGTCGTTGACGACGCCGAAGACGTCGTCGAGCATCCACTTCCACATCTGCGCCGCGACGACCGTCGGGATCGCCCACGGGACGAGCATGACGGCGCGCATCACCCCGCGGCCCTTGAACTTCGAGTTGACGACGAGCGCGACGATCAGGCCGAGCACGAACTCGAAGGCGACCGTGATGAGCGTGAACTTGACGGTCGTCCAGATCGAGTCGCGGAAGAACGAGTCGTGGAGCAGGTTCGTGTAGTTCTTCAGGCCGACCCACTTCGTCGGCGTCAGGCCGAGGAACTCCTGGTCGGTGAAGCTCTGGTAGACCGTCTTTCCGAGCGGGTACATCGCGACGAGGGCGACGACCGCCAGCGACGGCAGGAGCAGTAGCCACGCCAGCCGCGTCTGCCGGCGCTGGAGCTTCGTCCCGTGACGGCGGCGGCGGCTGGGTGCGGGTGTGGCTACGGAGGCCATGGAAAGGGCCGAGGGAGGATGGCAGCGGCCATCCTCCCTCGTGTCGATTCAGCGTGCTCGCACTACTTCACGAGCGCCTGGAGCTGGGACTGGATCCTGGGCAGCACGCTGCTCGCAGGCGTCCCATTGAGGATCTGGTTGAGCCCCTGGTAGATGTCCTTCGAGCCCTCGTTGTAGTGCGTCTTCAGGGAGTTCGCCGGCCGCGTCACGCGCGCGACGGATGCGATCTCGGGCTTGAGGTACGGGTTCACCTTCACGACCGCCGGGTCCTTGGCGACCGACGGGATCGTGGGGACGTTCGTGTTCGTGATCGCGTCGAACTTCTCGACCGCCGGGCTCGTCATGTAGCGGACGAACTCGATCGCCGCGTCCTGGTGCTTGGAGTACTTCGAGACGGCGAGCTGCCAGCCGCCGACGGTGCCGACGGAGTGGCCCCCCGCGCCGTGCGGGAGCACGGTGACGCTGAACTTGCCGACGATCTTCGACTGCTTCGGGTCCGCCCCGATCGAGTACGCGTACGGCCAGTTGCGCATGAACGCGGCTTCTCCGCTGACGAAGGCGGTGTGGGCCTCCCCTTCCTGGTAGGTCGTCACGCCGCGCGGCGTGATCTTCCCGATCTGCTCCCGGAAGCTGTCGAGGACCGCTGCCGCCTTCGGGTTGTTGATGGTGACCTTGCCCTTGTCGACGAAGCTGCCGGCTCCCGACGAGGCGAGCCACTCGAGCGCGTCGCAGGTCAGCCCCTCGTAGGCGTTCCCCTGGAACACGAAACCGTAGAAGTTCGGGTCCGACTGCTGCTCGCCGTCCTGGATCTTCTTCGCCATCGCGAAGAGCGCGGTCCAGGACGTGGGCGGGTCCGTGTAGCCGTACTTCTGCAGCAGGTCCGTGCGGTAGTAGAGGATTCCGAAGTCGCCGAACCACGGCATCGCGACGAGCTTTCCGCCGACGGTGTCGTTGGCGACGATGCCGGCGGCGTGCAGCTTTGCCTGCGCGCCGAGCTTCGGCTTCAGGTCGACGAGGAACGGTGCGAGCGCGCCCGGCCAGATGACGTCGATCATCGCCACGTCGATCGACGACGACTTCGCCGAGAACGCTCTGACGAGCTGTGCGTACGACGCGTCCGAGGCGGTCGGGTGCGGCACCACCTTCACCTTGATTCCGGTCATCTTCGAGAAGCGGCTCGCGAGCGCGAGGTCGCGTACGTGACCGCCGCCGACGGAGTCGCCGACGAAGGTGATCGACTGGCCGCCGTACTTGGCCTTGATCGCCTTGGCGTTCGGCACCACCGGCGCTGCGATGCTCGCCGCCGCCGACGCTTTCGGAGCGGTCGTGCGTGCGCTCCCGGTCGCCGCGATGCTGAGCGAGACGACGAGGGCCAACGTCAGTATCAGCCCTGCCGTGAGAAGCACTGGTCTGAGCTTCACTCCAACTCACCTTCTTTCTCTCGTGTTGCCGAGTGTGCCGGCGCGCCGAACAAGACCGAGTGCGAAGCCTCCCTCGCTTCTTGATGCACGCGGCCCGCCTTTCTTCCCTCGTGAGTAGATGGCGGACGATCATGCTGCACGAGCAACTCGACCCTAGAGCCTCCCGAATTTAGTGTCAAATCGCGGCGAGCCTTGACGCCGCCCGCCCGGCCTGCCGACATTCGCGGCGTCAACTACGTGCCCTCGAACGCCGTCAACGCCACGGAGATGTGGCTCGAATTCGACGCCGCCACGATCGACCGGGAGCTGGGCTTCGCCGAGGGACTGGCGCTGAATAGCAACCGCGTAGAGCACCGGATCGGCTGGTACCTGTGGGAGCTCATGATCGGCGTCGACCAGACCAGGTACCAGTGGCCCGGCTCTCCACATGCGGCGGAGACGATTGTGTTCCAGGGGCTGCTCTACCCCGACGGGACGCCGTACAGCGGGGAGGAGGTGGAGCTGATCGGGCTCAGGTGCCGGGTCCGTAGAGGGCGCCCGACCACGGCTCGCCGGGTTCACCCACGGTGAGCAACGCCTCGCCTTCGAGTCGTGCACCTCGCCGGGCTCCACCAGGGGCCGCTTGTCGTCGACCACAGCCAGCGTCTGGTCGGGAAGGAGGGCGCGACGGTGCGCGGCGGCATCGTCGTCAGGGCCAACCACGTGACCGTCTCCGGGGTGACGGTGGTCGGCGGCGAGAACGGGATCGAGGTGGAGAACGCGAAGGACGTGCTGCTCAAGGACGTCACCGTCGCCAACGCGCGCATGGACCGCATCCACGTCCGGCGGAGCCAGGTGACGATCAAGGACTGCCGGATCCTCTCGCCGCCCGCTCCATACACCCAGGGGATCGACATCTCCTTCTTTCGATGGACCTGAAGCCGAGCGTCGTCGAGGGGTGCCGGATCGAGGGCGGCGCCGAGGGGATCGTGACGCACTCCACGACCGCGATGCTCAGCCGCAATCGAGTGTCTGCGACCACGTTGCGGGCGGTCGACATGACGGAGATGTCGATGGGGATGATCGACCGCAACGAAGTGAGCGGTGCACGAGGGATCGGCATCTCTGCGGCGACCACTCCGAATGCATGGTCGAGAAGAACGCCGTCATGGGAACGCTCCCGGACCTCTCGTCCGACGATCTCACGCGCCAGGGGTACGGGATCGTCTCCCACTACGGCGCCGTCGCCGAGCTCGGCGAGAACTCCGTCCGCGGAAGCCGAGGCGTTTCCGCGTTCGCCGACGGCCGCCTGGTACGGCGCGGCTAGCCGGGCGCGGCACCCCCGTAACCGCGACCGGCGGTTGGCCGTTCTTGCAAACGGGATGCCGAACATCCCTGACACACTGGTGCTCAAGCGCCACCGCGACCTCGAAGGGCGTCGCAAGGAAGCGTGGATTCGGCGGGGCCTGCTGGTGCTCGTCGGCGCCGTGCCGGTTCTGGCGCTCTTCAACCTGTTCGGGCAACGTCCGCACACGGCGACCGCGACGTCCGGTGGGGCATCGCTGGAGCTCTACGCGCCGGGCCATCTCCGCGGGGGGCTCCTCTGGGAGGCTCGGTTCACGATCCAGGCTCGCCAGGAGCTGCAAGCACGCCGTCCTCGAGCTCGACCGCGGCTGGATGGAGGGGATGACGATCAACACGATCGAGCCGTCGCCTCTCGGCGAAGGCTCGCACGACGGCAAGCTGGTGCTCGATCTCGGTCACGTCCCTGCCGGGCAGAAGCACGTGCTGTACATGCAGTTCCAGGTCAACCCGACCAACGTCGGACGTCGGGGGCAGGCGGTCCGGCTCTACGACCGCAAGCAGCTGCTCACGACCTTGCACCGCCGGATCACGATCTTCCCGTAGCCCGTGGACCTCACGCTCAGAGCCGTCGCCCTCTTCTGCTTCGTCTACCTGCTGACGCGGATCATCGGCCGCCGGGAGCTCTCGTCGCTCGAGCCGTTCGACCTGATCCTCCTGATCGTGATCGGCGACGCGATCCAGCAGGGATTGACGCAGGACGACTACTCGGTGACAGGGGCGCTGATCGTCGTCGGCACGTTCGGCGTGCTCCAGATATTCGTCTCGTTCCTCAGCTACAAGTTCCCGCGGTTACGGCCGGCGCTCGACGGCGAGCCGATCGTGGTCGTCCAGGACGGAGCCCCGATCGAGCGAAACCTGAAGCGCGAGCGCCTTACCGTCCAGGAGATCATGGTCGAGGCGCGGCAGCAGCAGATCGCCTCGATGGACGAGATCGCGTGGGCCGTGCTCGAGACGAACGGCAAGGTGAGCATCATCCCCAAGCAGGGCTAGCTCCTAGACTCAGGGCCTGACGATCCAGCTCTCAGAGGCCGACGTCGCTCGGCTGCTCAGCCCTGCCGACGCCGTCGTCGCGGTGGAGGACTCGTTCCGTCGTCTCGCCGCGGGGACGATCGAGAACGTCCCCCGGTACCGCGTCCGGCTTGACGGCGGGGCGCTGGCGGTCATGTCTGCGGTCGACCGCGAGCGAGGGCTCGCGTGCGTGAAGACGTATGCGGCGACGGGCGACGGCGCGTCGTTCGTCGTCGTGCTGTTCCAGGGCGCGGAGACGAAGGCGGTGATCGAGGCCGACGTGCTGGGCCGCCTGCGGACCGGCGCCGCCAGCGCCGTCGCCGCGAGGTACCTCGCAGTCCCGGAGCCGCGATCCCTCGGGATCATCGGCTGCGGGACGCAGGCGCGCACCCAGGTCGCATGCATGCGCGAGGCGCTGCCTTCCCTGGAGCGCGTCGTCGCCTACTGCCGGAACGGTGACCGGCTCGAGGCGTTCTGCCGCGAGGTCGGCGCCGAGCCGGGCGAAAGCCACCGGGATCCGGCCGACCAGGACGTCGTCGTCACGATCACGACCTCACGCGACCCTGTCCTTCGCGGCGAGTGGCTGCGACCGGGGGCGCTGGTCTGCGCCGCCGGCGCGAATCGGCCTCAGGCGCGCGAGCTCGACAACGCCGTCCTGGAACGCGCGGCGTTCGTCTGCTGCGACTCGCTCGACGACGCGAAGCTCGAGTCTGGAGACCTGATCGAGCCGGTCGGGCAAGGGGTCCTGGACTGGCTCGAGGTCCACCAGCTCCAGGAGGTGGTCGTCGGCGAGCTGCCCGGACGCCAGGCCGACGATGACATCGTCGTCTTCAAGTCGAACGGCCTGGCTGCCTGGGACCTGGCGGTTGCGGCGCGGGTGATCGAGTTGGCCGAGGAGCGGCTCTAGGACAGATCTAGATCTGTCCCTGGAGAGCCGCCTTCGCGGCGTCGGCCATGTCGTCTCCGATCGCCTTCAGCACGTCGGGACGGTCGAGGAGGCGGGCGACTCCCTGTTCCGAGCATCGATTCCGGACATAGGGGTCCTCGAGGATCTCCTTCAGCGATCGACCGCGGTCGTGCTCGCGGACCACGTACGCGGCGACTCGGTCCTCCTGCGTCGAGCGCGCTCCGAGGAACGAGAAGAGGCCTCGGAAGAATCTGGCGATCGCTCCCACGAAGACGATTGTATCCTTGCTGTCTTGCCCAGAAAGAAGCAGGCAGGCCGCTTCGCCGAGCGCACGGTCGAGGGGTTCGACGACGCCGGCGTCTCCGAGCGCATCGTGATCTGGATCGAGCGCAAGGAGGGAGGCGTATGGGCGGTTGGGCGCGCGGTGAACCCGCAGCACCGGCCGAGCGACGAGCCACGTGCCGGCGACTACGTCTTCGAGGGCTACGAGCTGCAAGACGCGCTGGATGCCGCCAACGAGACGCTCGAGGACGACGCGAGCGTCTCCGAGGGGGACGGTCGCGAGGCGAAGGTGAGGCCCTTCAGGCGCGCCGAGATCCTCGGGCCGCTCGAACGCTGGTTCTTCGGACGCCGTTGAATCTTGGGGCCTGTCCGGGAAATAGCGGCTACGCTGCCCCGCTCCGATGCTGATTCGCCTGGGGCACAGCCCTGACGCCGACGACGCGTTCATGTTCTGGGCCCTTGCCGAGCGTCGTGTCGACGCGCGCGGCTTCGAGTTCGAGCACGTGATGCGCGACATCCAGACGCTGAACGAGTGGGCGCTCGAGGGCCGGCTCGAGGTCACCGCGATCTCGCTGCACGCGTATCCGTTCGTGCAGGACCGATACGTGCTCCTGCCGCACGGCGCGAGCATGGGATCCGGCTACGGTCCGGTGCTCGTCGCGAGGGAGCCGATGACGAAGGACGAGCTGGCCGGAATCGAGATCGCCGTCCCCGGGAAGATGACGACGGCCTTCCTCGTCCTGCGCATGTATCTGGGGGACTTCGCCTATCGCGTCGCCCCGTTCGACGAGATCATCGACCAGGTCAAATCCGGCGAGGCACAGGCCGGGCTCCTGATCCACGAAGGCCAGCTCACCTACCGGGCCGAGGGGCTCCAGAAGCTCGTCGACCTCGGTGAGTGGTGGCTGCTCGAGACGGGGCTGCCGCTGCCCCTCGGGGTGAACGTCGCGCGCCGTGACCTCGGCGAGAACACGCTGCGCTCCCTGTCGGCTGTGCTCGCAGACTCGATCTCGGCCGGCCTCGCCAACCGCACCGAGGCGATGCGCTACGCCCTCCAGTTCGGGCGTGGCCTCGACACCGCACTCGGCGATCGCTTCGTCGGCATGTACGTGAACGAGCTGACGCAGGACTACGGGGAGGAGGGCCGCGAGGCAGTCCGCGAGCTCCTTCGTCGTGGCGAGGCGATCGGCGCCTTCGAATCGCCGGTCCACGTGGACTTCGTCAGCTAGGTTGCCGCTGTGGCACGGGCGGTGATCCTCTCCGCCGTTCGCACGCCCGTCGGTCGGTACGGCGGCGGGCTCGCGGCGGTGCGACCGGACGACCTGGCCGCGGCGGTGATCGCCGCGGCGGTCGAGCGCGCAGGCGTGCAGGCCGAGGAGATCGAGGACGTCTGGTTCGGCTGTGCCAACCAGGCCGGGGAGGACAACCGCAACGTCGCCCGGATGGGAGCGTTGCTGGCGGGACTTCCCGAGTCTGTCGCCGGGGTGACTGTGAACCGGCTCTGCGCTTCGGGTCTCTCCGCCGTCGTCGGCGCCTGTCACGCGGTTGCGGCCGGCGACGGCGACCTCTTCGTCGCCGGCGGCGTCGAGTCGATGAGCCGGGCGCCGCTCGTGATGCCGAAGCCCGAGCGCGCGTTCCCTCGTGGGAATCAGACGATCTGGGACACGACCCTCGGCTGGCGCTTCCCGAATCCCCGGATGGAGGCGATGTTCCCGCTCGAGTCGATGGGCGAGACCGGCGAGAACGTCGCGGAGCGCTGGGACATCTCACGGGAGGAGCAGGACGCGTTCGGCCTCGAGTCCCAGCGTCGACATGCGGAAGCGACCGCAAGCGGTCGCTTCCGGGACGAGCTTGTGCCCGCCGGTGATCTCGAGGAGGACGAACATCCTCGCTCGGACACGACGCTGGAGAAGCTCGCTGCGCTCCGGCCTGCGTTCCGGAAGGACGGGACCGTCACCGCGGGTAACTCGAGCGGGATCAACGACGGCGCCGCGGCGCTCGTGATCGCCAGCGAGGAGCGGGCAGAGGAGCTCGGCATCGAGCCGCTCGGTGCGTTCGTGGGCAGCGCCGTCGCAGGTGTCGATCCACGGGTGATGGGAATCGGGCCGATTCCCGCGGTGCAGAAGCTGCTCGGGCGGGCGGGCATCGAGCCGGGCGAAATCGACCTGGTCGAGCTGAACGAGGCGTTCGCGTCCCAGAGCCTCGTCGTCATCCGCGAGCTCGGGCTCGACCCGGAGAAGGTGAACGTCAACGGTGGCGCGATCGCCCTCGGCCATCCGCTCGGGATGAGCGGGGCGCGCCTCGTCGTCACCCTCCTGCACGAGCTTCGGCGGCGGGCCGGCCGGTACGGGCTCGCGACCCTCTGTGTCGGCGTCGGCCAGGGGCAGGCCGCCCTCTTCGAGCGTGCCTAGCGCGGCGGAGCGGTACGTCCTGCTCGGGCTCCGCCTCGGCCGTCATGAGGAGGGGCTCGTCGACTCGTACTGCGGGCCGCCGGAGCTGGCCGCGGCCGTCGAGACGGAGCTGCTGTTCGAGCCGGCGGGCCTCGTCGAGCAGGCAGAGACGTTGCTGGCGGGGCTCGACGACGGTTGGCTGCGCGACCAGGTGCTCGGGCTGCGCACATACGCGGGAGTCCTGGCGGGCGAGTCGATCGCCTACTCGGACGAGGTCGAGCGCTGCTACGGCGTCAGGCCCGAGCGGGTGAGCACCGACCACTATGCGGCGGCACACCAGAGCCTGGAGGCTCTGCTGCCGGGCTCGGGCTCGTTGACCGAGCGGTTTCAGGCCTGGCGCAGCACCAGGCTCGTACGGCCGGAGCAGATCGTGCCGGCCGCGCGCGAGGTGACCGAGGCGCTCCGCGCGCGGACCGGCGACCTGGTCGAGCTGCCGGAGGGCGAGCAGGCCGAGGTCGTCGAGGTGCGTGACGAGCCGTGGCAGGCGTTCAACTTCTACCTCGGCGGGCTCCGCAGCCGGGTGGCGGTGAACGTCGACCTTCCGACGACCGGAGACGACGTGGTCGAGCTCGCCGCGCACGAGCTCTATCCCGGTCACCACACGGAGCGCGCGGTCAAGGAGCAGCGGCTTCTTCGGGAGCAGGGTCTGCTCGAGGAGTCGATCCAGCTCGTCCCGACCCCCGCCGCCCTCGTCACTGAGGGAATCGCGGAGACCGGCCCGGCCTTCGTGCTCGACGACGAGCTCGTCGACCGGCTTGAGGCGATCCTCCGCCGCCACGGCGTGGACGAGGACCTCCGGGAGGCACGCGCCGTCCGCCAGGCGTGGCGTCCGCTCCGGCGCGCGCTGCTCGACGTCGCGCTCCTGATCCACGAGGACGGCCGACCCGACGTGGACGGCCTCGCGTACTTCCAGCGGTGGGCGCTCGACTCGGCGGAGGAGGCGGCGCACGGAGTGCGGTGGCTCTCCGACCCGAGCTCGCGTGCGTACGCGATCACGTACTCGGCCGGCGGCGATCTCTGCCGTGCGTGGACGGCCGGGGACCCGGCTCGTTTCGCCCGCCTGCTCGGCGAGCACGTGCGCGTCCGCGAATTGCAGGCGACGGTATCGTCCGCGGCGTGAGCGCTGGGAGCACGTCCGAGCGGTACGTCCTGCTCGGGCTCCGTCTCGGTCGCCACGTCGACGGGCTCGTCGACGCCTACTACGGCCCCGAGGAGCTCTCCCGGCAGGTCGAGTCCGAGCCCGTCGCAGAACTGCAGGCTCTGGTGGCCGACGCAGAGGCGCTGCTCGACGGGCTCGAGGACGGCTGGCTTCGCGACCAGGCCGTCGGCCTGCGCACCTACGCGGGCGTCCTCGCCGGCGAGGAGCTCTTGTACTCCGACGAGGTGGAGGGCTGCTATGGGGTCCGGCCGGCCCGTGTGAGCACGGATGTCTACGCCGCGGCGCTCGACCAGCTCGACCGGCTCCTGCCGGGGAGCGGCTCGCTAATGGAGCGTCACGAAGCCTGGCGACAGAGCCAGCTCGTCCCCAAGGAGCACGTCGTGCCGGCGGTGGGAGACGTCGCTGTACTGCTCCGAGAGCGGACGAATGCACTGGTCGAGCTTCCCGGAGGGGAGGGGTTCGAGCTCGAGGAGGAGCACGACGAGCCGTGGTGGGCGTTCAACTACTACCTCGGCGGCCTCAGAAGCCGAGTGGAGGTCAACGTGGACATTCCGACCCTGTGGGACGACGTCGTCGAGCTCGCCGGACACGAGATCTACCCCGGTCACCACACCGAGCACGCGCTCAAGGAGCAGCTGCTGCTCCGGGAGGCCGGGCGGCTCGAGGAGTGCATCCAGCTCGTTCCGACGCCCGCTGCCCTGGTCAGCGAAGGAATCGCCGAGGTCGGACGCGCCGTCGTCTCCGACGAAGAGGTGCTCGAGGAGATCGAGACGATTCTGCGCTCGCACGGCATGGCAGGTGACCTCTCCCAGGCACACGCGATCCGCGAGGCGCGCCGGCCGTTGCGGCGGGTGATGCTCGATGCCGCGCTGCTCCTCCACGAGGACGGCGGATCGGCCGAGGAGGCGAAGTCCTACTTCGAGCGCTGGCACCTGGACACACCCGAGCTCGCCGAGCACGGCGTCCGGTTCGTCAGCGACCCGACGTGGCGCGCGTACGCGATCACGTACTCGGCCGGAGGCGAGCTGTGTCGCGCCTGGGTCGGGGACGACAAGGCTCGACTGGCCAGGCTGCTGACCGAGCACGTGCGCGTGCGCGACCTGCTGACGGCGGTATCGTCCACGACGTGAGCGCGACCGCCCAGCGTGAGTTCGGTCTCTTCATCGGCGGCGAGCAGGTGGAGGGCTCGGAGGCTCGCGAGCTCGTCGAGCCGGCGACCGGCGACCCGCTGACGACGGTCCAGCTCGCGGGCGAGAAGGACGTCGATCGCGCCGTCGAAGCAGCGCAGGGCGCGCTCGCCCGCGACTGGGGCAGGACCGGGCCGACCGAGCGCTCACGGCTGCTGCACGCCCTCGCCGACGCGATCGTCGCCAACCGAAACGAGCTCGCCGAGCTCGAGTCGCGCAACGTCGGCAAGGCGATCTCCTCGGTCAAGGCCGAGCTCCACGGCGGTGCCGAGAACTTTCGCTTCTACGCCTCCGGGATCGCGACGATCTCGGGGCGGTCGAACCCGGTCGGTGGGTCGCTGCTCTTCTACTCCCTGAAAGAGCCGGTCGGAGTCTGCGCGCAGGTCGTTCCGTGGAACTACCCGCTGCTGATGGCGACGTGGAAGCTGGCACCCGCGCTCGCCGCCGGTTGCGCGGTCGTGCTCAAGCCGGATCCGCAGACGCCGTTGACTGCGTTGCGGATCGCCGAGCTCGCCGCCGAAGTGGGATTCCCGGCCGGCGCGATCAACGTCGTCCCCGCCGACGGCCCGACCATCGGTGCCTATCTGGTCTCGCATGCCGGCGTCGACAAGGTCGCCTTCACGGGCTCGACGAAGACGGGCGGCGAGATCATGCGGCTCGTCTCCGACGGCATCAAGCGGGTCACGCTCGAGCTCGGGGGCAAGAGCCCGAATCTCGTCTTCGCCGATGCCGACCTCGCCAGCGCGATTCCGAGCGCCGTCTGGTCGATCTACTACTCCGCGGGCCAGAGCTGCGAGGCGCGCTCACGCGTCCTGGTCGAGCGATCGCTGTACGACGAGTTCGTCTCGGAGTTCAGTGCCAAGGCCGCGACGATCAAGGTCGGCGACCCGCTCGACGCCGAGACGCAGATGGGCTCGTTGATCTCTCACGCACACCGCGACCGCGTGCACGGTTTCGTCGAGCAGGGGCGCGAGGAAGGGGCGGAGGTCGTGATCGGCGGAGAGCCGGTCGAGGGCAACGGGGCTTTCTATCCGCCGACGGTGCTGGCGAAAGTCGACAACGCGACGACCGTCGCGCAGGAGGAGATCTTCGGCCCGGTGGTGACGGTGATCCCGTTCGACGACGAGGCCGATGCGATCCGGATCGCGAACGACGTCCGCTACGGACTGATGGCGACGGTCTGGACCGGCGACCCGGGACGTGGGCACCGGATCGCGGCGCGGATCAAGTCCGGCACGGTCGGGATCAACATGCCGTACACCGCGTTTCCCGGGATCCCGTTCGGGGGCTACAAGCAGTCCGGATTCGGCCGCGAGCTCGCGCTCGAGACGCTCGACCTCTACCTGGAGACCAAGAGCGTGATCGTGAACACGAGCTCGAAGCCGATCAATCCGTTCGGGCTCTAGCTGTAGCCGCTCACACCACGAGGCGCAGCCGCGGCCTCGCGAGCTCGGAGCCTTCGTCGACATGGTCTTCGATCGCCCGGCGCAGGCCCTTCGCGTGCTGGAGCGCGATTGACTCCACGAGAGGCCAGCTTGCGAGCACCCGGTTACGTGCCTCCGCGTCGCTGCCCTGCGCGCGGACGGAAACCGAGACATGCGTCTCGCCCCTGGCACCCGTGTCCAGGCGGATGCGCCACGTGAGCTTCGCGTGCTGTGCGCCCTGGCCGAACCGCCAGACGAGGCCGAACAGGAGCTCACGCTCGTCCGTCGGACGCCTCGAGTCCGAGCGCCTGCGACGACTCGGCCCAGATCGCGCGGTCTCCGATGCCGAGCGCCGAGAGGCGGTTCGACAACGACCGCATCGGGTCGAGCCTCATCAGCGCCCCGTAGGCCGCACCCCGGTCGGCGTGGACCGTGCCGCAGTACGTGCTCGTCACGTCGTAGCGCTTCGCGTTCATCGTCACCTCCTCTCTCGCTCGCTCGTGCATGGGCTGATGGTCGTTCGGACACGAGTCGCGCGCCATCGGGGTGCCCCGTGTCTTGGGGTGTGGCCTGCCACACCTTTCGCCGGCCGCGCTAGCGTTGGCCCGGTGAGCGTCGACCGCGTCCTCGATCGCCTCGCCGAGCTGTATGCGATCGGCGGCGGGCCGGGCGCAAACCGCGTCTTCGGCTCGGCCGAGGAAGACGCGGCGCACGAGCTCGCCCGCGGCTGGCTGCAGGAGGCCGGCCTCGACGTCGAGGTCGACGCGGCAGGGAACCTCTTCGGCCATGTCCCAGGGACAGGCCCCGCCGTCTGGACCGGCTCCCACCTCGACAGCGTCCCTCGGGGCGGGAAGTTCGACGGTGCGCTGGGCGTGGTCGTGGCGATCGAGGCGGTCGACCGGGTCCGTCGCGGCTCCGTCGTCGCCTTCCGGGGCGAGGAGGTCGGCTGCATCGGCAGCCGAGCCCGCGCCGAGCTCGGCCAGCTTCCCGGCGCCTTCCTGGAGGTGCACGTCGAGCAAGGCCCGCGGCTCGCCCTCGCCGATGTCCCGCTCGGAGTCGTCACCGGCATCGTCGGCTACGCGCGGGGCGAGGTGGTCGTCGACGGCGCGGCCGGGCACGCGGGGACCACGCCGATGGACGCACGGGACGACGCGCTCATGCGAGGCGGCCGGCAGATCCTCGAGCCTCGAAGACGCAGCGCGGCGCATCGCAGGACGCCGTCGCGACCGTCGGGCGGATCTACGCCGAGCCGGGCGGCGTCAACGTGATCCCGGGGCGCGTGACCTACAGCGTCGACGTTCGGGCACCGGACGAGGAGCGACTGGCGGAGCTGATCGAGCTGGCCGGAATCGACTGGTCGCACGCGGCGCTTCCCACCGAGATGAGCCCGGCGATCGTCGACGCGCTCCGCGCCGAGGTGGCGGGGCGAGGCCTATCCGCGCTCGAGCTCACCTCGGGTGCCGGCCACGACGCCGGCGTGCTCGCCCGCGCGGGGGTGCCGAGCGGGATGCTCTTCGTGCGCAGCCTGAACGGCGGCGTCAGCCACTCGCCCGACGAGCTCTCGTCCGAAGAGGATGTCGCACTGGCGATCGACGTTCTCGCCGGTGCGCTCGAGCGCCTCGCCGGCTGAGGCTAGGAGCTGCGGCTTCGCGCCAGCGGCGGAATACCTCGCCCGCAGACCTGAGCCCGCCCGAGCAGGCGGAGGAGGCCGAAGCCGGCCCCGCACAGCGTCGCGTTGACGATCCACTGCATAACTTCCGTCATCGGGTACGAGACCCTCCCAGGGTCTGGCGACCCTCGAGTGGTCTCCCCGATCGACACGCGATCAGGCCTCTTCGAAGCGGATGTCCTGCGCCCCCTGCCAGAGGACACGCTCGCCGATCTGCGGCAGGTGCTCCACGCCCTCGACGACGGTCGCGAAGTGGTTGCCCGCGAGCTGCCCGGCCTTGCTGGCGAAGCACGTGTCGCCGTACGGGAAGAGGATCTCGACCTCGCTGAGCCGCCCGGGATAGAGGAGCAGCTGGCCGGGAGCCGGGTAGCTGGTCGGATCCTCCGGCCCGAGGTCGCCGACCTCGAAGTCGCCCATCGGGATCCACGCCGCCTGGCCGCTCCAGCGCGCCTGGATCAGCTTGCTCTCGTACGGGAGCATCGTGCGGACGAAGGCGACCGTGCGGGGCGAGCCTGCCTCTTCCAGGCGCGCCGGCAGCTCGTACGCGCGCGACGGTGATCTTCAGCACGCTGGAACCCTACGGGCGAAACGGTGCGCGAGGGACGTGATCACCGGGTCTTCGCACCGGCGGGGATCCAGCGGCCCGAGCAGGTCGCGCTCCTGTTGCGTCATCCTCGTCGCGTTTCCGAGCGGCATCGAACGTCGACGAGACGGCGAGCTGCCGATCTGGGCCGCGCGTGCCGCGATCTCTGCGGGAGTGTCGAGAGTCACGCCCGACGGCGGCGCGGTGATTCCGGAGTAGGTGGGCCGCTGCGAGTGGCACGGCTGGCAGCGTGCGGCAACGACGTGCTGGACGTCGCGCGAAGGGTACGGCTGCGGCGCCGTGCGGGGCTGCTGGTGCGCCCGGCGGGCGGAGCCAGACGGCGATCGCGGCGATCGCCACTGCGCAGCCGACGGGGATCCACCAGAGCGTCTCGCCGGCATGTCGGCGGTTGAAGTAGTGGCGGATCGCGGCGCCGACCGCCATCAGCGCCACCAGCGCCGCCCAGGCGTGGTCGTGCCGTAGGTGAAGGTGAAGTGGCCGGCGAGCATCGAGAAGAGCACCGGCAGCGTCAGGTAGTTGTTGTGGACCGAGCGCTGCTTGCCGACGATCCCGGGTCGCGGGTCCGGGTCGCTGCCGGCTTCTTCGCCCGCACCAGCTCCCAGTGGCCGGGGATGATCACGAAGCAGGACGTTCGCCGACCATGATCGTGCCGAGCATCGCGCCGACCTGGAGGTAGGCGGCCCGGGCGCTGTAGAGCCGCTGACGCCGTACGCGGTGGCGGTGACGGCTCCCAGGATCGCCGCGGCGAGCAGTAGCGGGCGATCGGCGAGCAGCCGGCAGAGCGAGGTCGTAGACGAGCCACGCAGCGACGAGCAGCCCGAGCGAGATCAGGATCGCCTGCCAGGGCTCGAGATCGGCGACCGAGGGATCGATCAGCCGCAGCCGCGCGTCCGCGTAGTAGAGGACGCAGAAGAGGGCGAAGCCGGACAGCCACGTCCAGTAGGCCTCCCACTTGTACCAGTGCAGCGGATCGGGCAGCTGCGGCGGCGCGACCGGTACTTGCGGATCAGGTAGAAGCCGCCGCCGTGGATCTCCCACGACTCGCCCGCGACGCCCTCGTCCCGGTCGGACTCGCGTTCTGGCTCGCCGAGGTGGTTGTCGAGCGCGACGAAGTAGAAGGACGTGCCGATCCAGACGATCGCCGCCATGGCGTGGAACCAGCGGAAGACGAGGTCGAGCCAGTCGTCGTGTAGCTCGGCTAGCGATCGCCGCCACCGGTCCTCCGCGATCGCGACGAGCTCCTCGAGGGCGGTGTCCAGCTCCTGCTCGCGCGTGCGGTCGATGCCGCGCGCGGAGGACGTCGAGGATCTCCGCCTTCGGCCGGCGGTTGACGAAGACGACGAAGCGGAACCCGAACCGCTCCTCATACTCGCGGTTCAGGCGTGCCAGCTCGGCGATCACCTCCGGGTCGGCGTCGCTGCCCTGCTCCGCGGCCGAGCGAGCGGAGAGGCCGCCTCGAGCGCCGATCGCCGGGTGTGCGTTCAGCGCCTCGAGCTTCTCGTCCTCGGTAGGGCGGCGCAATCACTCTCGCGCCTGGCCGAGCGGGTCGTCGCGCTCCGCGAGGCGTCGGGCCAGGGCCGTCTCTCCTTCGAACAGCTCGGCGAGCTGCGCGGTGTCTAGCTGCCGCGGTAGATCGTGCACGCGTACGGCGAGAGCAGGAGCGGGACGTGGTAGTCGCGGCCCCCCTCGATCTCGAGCTCGACCTCGACCCGCCGGAAGAAGGGCGAAGCCGGATGGAAGACGAGCCGGTAGGTGCCTGCCTCGGCGTCGGCCAGGTCGCGGACACGCCCGTCGTCGTCGGTCTCGCGTTCGGCGACCAGCTCGTCTCCGCGGTAGAGCTGCACGCGGACGCCGCGCGCGGGCTTGCCGCGCTCGGTGTCGAGAACATGAGTCGAGATCACGGCACGAATCTTCTACCTGCGTGGCCGACGACGGCCACCTGCCTCGGTCTGTTGACAAGAAGTGCCGAATTGTCACCGGCAAGTGCCAGGCACTCGCGGTGGAGAGCCTGGCGCCGTTTCGTACAGCTCCACGGGCGCGTGCCAGGCACTAGCTGGGGACACGTTGCTGCGCTTTCGTCACAGGAAGCGCTTCGCCTGGACGCGGTGCTCGCGCGCGATCTCCTCCTCGTCGGCTCGGACGAGGTGGCCCTCGCGGACGACCTCCTCGCCACCGACGTAGAGCCGGTCGACCCGGTGGGGCGCCGAGAGGACGAGCCCCGCGACGGGGTCGGCCTCGGCGCCGCCGAGCTCGAGGCCGTCCGTTCGCCAGACGGCGACGTCGGCCCGCTTGCCCGGCGCGAGCTGCCCGACGTCGTCCCTGCCGAGCACCGCTGCTCCGCCGCGCGTCCCGAGGCGCAGCGCCTCGCGAACGGTCATCGCGCGCGGCCCGCCCCGGCCCCGCGCGACGAGCAGCGCCTGCTTCACCTCGAAGAAGAGGTCGCTGACCGCTCGTTCGAGGCGGAGCCGTCGACGCCGAGCCCGACCGGCGCGCCTGCGTCGAGCAGCTCTCGCACCGGCGCGACGCCCGCTCCGAGCCGCAGGTTGGAGGTCGGACAGTGGGCGACGCCGACTCCGGCTCGGCCGAAAGCGCCGACGTCGTCCGGGGAGAGATGGACGCAGTGGGCGCACCAGACGTCGCCGGCGACCCAGCCGACCTGCTCGAGGTACTCGACGGGCCGGCAGCCGTACAGCTCGGGGCAGTACTCGTCCTCCTCGACCGTCTCGGCGAGGTGCGTGTGCAGCCGGAGCCCGAGCCGGCGGGCGAGCGCAGCCGACTCGGCCATCAGCTCCCGCGTCACCGAGAAGGGCGAGCAAGGCGCGACCGCGATCTGCACCAACTCGTCCTGGAGCCCGGCGAGCCGCTCGCGTCTCGGCGAGCACGTGGTCGATCTCCTCGACCAGCTCGTCGGGGGGCAGGCCTCCTTCGGACTCGCCGAGATCCATCGAGCCACGCGAGGCGACGATCCGGACGCCGAGCTCCCGTGCGGCTTGCAGCTCGGCCTCGATCAAGCCCTCGCGGCCCCGCGGGAAGACGTAATGGTGGTCGAAGACGGTCGTGCAGCCGGAGAGCGCGAGCTCGGCCAGGCCCGTGCGCGCGGCCGCGTACTCGGCCTCGGCGTCGATCCGCGCCCAGACCGGGTAGAGCTCGCGGAGCCACTCGAACAGCGTCGCCTGCTGCGCCCGCGCGCGCGTCAGCGTCTGGTACAGGTGGTGGTGGGTGTTGACCAGACCCGGCGTGACGACTGCGCCGCCGAGGTCGATCCGCTCGTCGGCCTCCGGCGGCGCGCCGTCGCCGATCGACTCGACGAGGCCGTCTTGCACGAGCATCCAGCCGTCCGAGAGCTCCGTGCCGGCGTCGTCCATCGTGCAGACCCACCCATGCTCGAGCAGCAGCGCCATGACAGCTCGACCATACCCCGATGTGATCTTCACGTCCGCCTGCCGACTTCATATAGTCGAGCCTCGGGACAACGGCACTGGGGAGGATTAGATGAAGCAGCGGAGATTCGTGCTCGGCGCGCTGGTCGCGTGCCTCGTGGTCGGGACCGCGGCGCTCGCCGGCTTGGCGGCGGCGAAGCCGGCGAAGAATGCGGCGGCGTTCAAGGCGGCGTGGATCTACGTCGGGCCGCACAACGACGGCGGCTGGTCGCAGGCGCACGACGTCGGCCGTCTGGCGGTGCAGAAGGCACTCGGCAGCAAGGTCCAGACGACGTACAAGGAGAACGTCCCCGAGGGGCCGCAGGTCTCGCAGGTGATCGACAGCCTCGTCCGGGACGGGAACAAGTTCATCTTCGCGACCTCGTTCGGCTTCCAGACGGCGATGGCGGCGGCGGCGAAGAAGTACCCGGACGTGTACTTCGAGATGGCGACGGGGACGGCGCAGTCGAAGAACATGGCGGAGTACTTCGGCGCGGGTGAGGACGCGATCTACCTCTCCGGGATGGCGGCCGGTGCGGCGACCAAGAAGGGTGTGGTCGGCTACGTGGTGCCGTTCGCGATCCCGGAGGTGATCCGGCATGCGAACGCGTTCGCGCTCGGCGCCCAGCGCACCCATCCGGGCGTGAAGGTGCGGCTGATCTGGACGAACTCGTGGTTCGATCCGGCGAAGGAGAAGAAGGCCGCGCAGAGCCTCGTCTCCGCGGGGGCGGACGTGCTGGGGCAGAACGTGGACAGCCCCGCCGCCGGCCAGTACGCCGAATCGCAAGGCGTCCCCTGGGTGGGCTACGACTCGGACGCGTCGAAGTTCGCGCCGAGTCGTGGCTGACCGCCGCGGTCTACAACTGGAGCGTCTACTACGTCCCGCGCGTGAAGGCGGCGATGGACGGGACGTGGAAGACAGGCTTCTACTACGGCGACCTGAAGGACCGGCTCGTCGACATCGCCAAGTTCGGCAAGGGTGTCGACGCGAAGACGCGCGCTCAGATCAAGAGGGTGAAGGCGGAGATGAACGCGGGCAGCTTCTACGAGTTCGCCGGTCCGCTCTACGACCAGAGCGGGAAGCTACGAGTTCCCAAGGGCAAGCGGATGAGCGTCAAGGACCTGTACGCGATGAACTGGCTCGTCAAGGGCATGATCGGGAGCGCGAAGGGCTAGGCGTCAGCTTCGCTGCCGCCTAGGAGTGGCGACGTGATCCAGAGCGATCTTCTAGCTGCGGCCGCCCCGGACGGGGCGGCGGCGGCGGCTCTGGCCCTTCGGGGGATAACAAAGCGGTTTCCGGACGTCGTCGCGAACGACCAGGTCGACTTCTCCGCCGCGATCGGAGAGGTGCACGCCCTGCTCGGGGAGAACGGAGCGGGCAAGAGCACGCTCTCCAACGTCGTCACCGGCCTCTACCGTGCCGACGAGGGCGAGATCGAGCTGTACGGGGCCCCGGTGCAGTTCGAGTCTCCACGGGACGCGCTCGACGCCGGGATCTGCATGGTCCACCAGCATTTCCGCCTCGTGTCGCCGTTCACGGTTGCGGAGAACGTCGTCCTGGGCGACCACCGTGATGTGGGCCGAGCCTTCGTCGTCCACCGGCGGGCGATCGAGCAGCGAGTGGCCGAGCTCGGGCGGCGCTACGGGCTCGGCATCGATCCCAAGGCGCGAGTCTGGCAGCTCTCCCTGGGCGAGCAGCAGCGGGTGGAGATCCTCAAGGCGCTGTATCGCGACGCGCGGATCCTGATTCTCGACGAGCCGACCGCGGTGTTGACGCCGCAGGAGGCGGACACGCTGTTCGCCACCCTTCGGGCCATGGCCGCCGACGGGCGGACGGTCGTCTTCATCTCGCACAAGCTCCACGAGGTGATGGCGGTCGCCGATCGGGTGACCGTCCTCCGCGGCGGCAGGTCGGTCGCGACGCTGACGATCGCGGATGCGACTCCCCAACGGCTCGCGGCTCTCATGGTCGGACGAGAGGTCGAGAGTGCGAGGCGAATCGAGCGCGAGCAATCGGCTCTGGGCGAGGTCGCTGTCCAAGCCGACCGGCTCTCGGCCCAAGGCGATCGCGGCGAAGAGGCGGTGAAGGGGGTCTCGTTCTCGATCCGCGCCGGTGAGATCCTCGCAGTGGCCGGCGTCGCCGGAAACGGACAACGCGAGCTCGCCGAGACGATCAGCGGCATGCGCCCGGCGACAAGCGGCGAGCTGCGGGTCGCGGGCCGACCGCTCCCGCCCGGAGATCCGCGGGCGGCGATTCACGCCGGCATCGCACACGTGCCCGAGGACCGGCTCGGCACGGGCGTGGCCCCGAGCCTGAGCATCGCCTCGAACGTCGTCCTGAAGGCCTACCGCGGCCGCCAGGCGTCTCGCGGTCCGTTGCTCCGCCACCGGAGCATTCGCGAGCGCGCGCGCGATCTGATCCACCGCTACGAGGTGAAGGCGCCCGGGCCGCAGACTCCGGCACGGCAGCTCTCGGGTGGCAACCTCCAGAAGGTGGTACTCGGCCGTGAATTGGGTTCGCTTGCGCCGCCTTCGGCGGCACAATCTCCCCCACGTCGAGGCGAGGAAGGGCCTCGGCCCGCGTCGACTCTTGCCGGCGAGCCCAGGGTTCTGATCGCGGCCTCCCCCACCCGCGGTCTCGACGTGGGCGCGATCGAGACGGTGCACGCGTACCTGCGCGACGCCGCCGCCGGCGGCCTCGCGATCCTGCTGATCAGCGAGGACCTCGACGAGATCCTCGCGCTCGCCGATCGGATCGTGGTCATGTACGAGGGCGAGCTCGTCGGCGAGATCGAGCCGGGGGCGGCGACGGTGGAGGAGATCGGCCTGCTGATGGCGGGCGGGCGCGCATGATCCGGATCGAGCGGAGGCTGAATCAACCGCGCTGGCTGTCGGTCGCCGTGCCGCTCGGCTCGCTCCTCTTCGCCTTCGGCGTGATCGCGATCCTGCTCGCCGCGACCCACGCCGGCAGTCACTACAACCCGTGGTACACCTACCGCCGCCTCTTCGACGCGGCCTTCGTCGCGGACGGCGCGCTCAGCCAGACGTTCGTCTCCGCGACGCCGCTCCTCTTCACCGGCCTTGCCGCCGCCGCCGCGTTCCGGATGAACCTCTTCAACATCGGAGCCGAAGGCCAGCTCTACCTCGGCGTCGTCGGCGGAGTGGCCGCCGCGCTGCTCCTTTCGGGGACGCCCGGGCCGGTCGAGATTGCGGCGATGTGCGTCGCCGGGGCTGCGTTCGGAGCGGTCTGGGCGCTGATTCCGGGCGTGCTGAGGGCGTTCGGCAGGACGAACGAGATCATCACGACGCTGATGCTCAACTACGTCGCCGGCCTCGTGATCAACTACCTGATCTTCGACACGCACTCGTACTGGCGCGACACGAAGTCGCCGAGTGCCGCCGTCTTCCCGCAGGGTCAGGCGATTCCGGACCGCGCCTTCTGGCCGTTCGCCACGCTGACAGACGCGAGCGGCGGGGTGCTCGTGCCGCTCGGGATCTTCGTCGCCACCGGGATCGCGTTCGCTCTCTGGTTCCTCTACCGCCACACCCGGTTCGGCTTCGAGGTCCAGGTGATCGGCGACTCGCCGCGGGCCGCGCAGTACGCAGGGATGCGGATGCGACGGAAGATCCTCGCCGTGATGGCCCTGTCGGGCGGGATCGCGGGGGTCGGCGGCGCCGCCCAGGCCGGGAACTTCGACCACCTGCTCGACCCACGGGGGCTGCAGCAGTCCAACTACGGCTACACGGGGATCGTCGTCGCCGCGCTCGCGCGGTACAACCCGTTCGCCGTCGTCCTGATCGCCATCCTCCTCGGCGGCCTGCGGAACGCCGGGTTCGCTCTTCAGGGCACGGACTTTCCGTCGGGGCTGGTCGGCGTCATGCAGGGGATCTTCCTGTTCTCCGTGCTCGGCGGCGAGCTGCTGGTGCGCTACCGCGTCCGTATCGGCCGTGACCGGCAGCCGATCGGAGCGCCGGCCTCGGCACCGGAGGCCGCGCAGTGAACAACGGTGTGGTCGTCGTGCTGCTCGCCTCGGCGATCCTGTACGGGACGCCGCTGCTCTATGCCGCCCTCGGCGAGTTGCTCGCCGAGCGGGCAGGTGTTCTCAACCTCGGCGTGCAGGGGATGATGCTCGTCGGGGCGGCGATGGGCTTCTGGGTCGTCCAGCGGGCCGGCGGCGGGTCCGGTCTCGCGCTCGCTGCGGGGGTCGCGGTGGCCGGGATCGGGGGCGGCGCCATGGGGCTGATCCACGCCTTCCTGGTCGTCACGCTCCGCGCGAGCCAGATCGTCTCCGGGCTCGCGCTGACGATCTTCGCCGGCGCCGCGGGCCTGTCGTCCTATTTGGGCAACGACCTCAACCTCGCCGACAACCCCGCCAGGTACCACTTCAGCTCCGTGTTCCCGGCCTCGATGCGCGACTGGGCGATCGTCGGCCCGATCCTGTTCGGTCACAACGTCCTCGTCTACGGCTCGTGGGCGTGCGTCGTCCTGGTCGGCTTCTACCTCTGGCGTACCCGGCCGGGGCTGAACCTGCGCGCGGTCGGCGAGTCCCCGGCCGCGGCCGACGCGATGGGGATCAACGTCACCGCCTACCGGTACGCGCACGTCTTCGCTGGCGGGGTCTTCGCCGGCATCGGCGGAGCCTGCTTCAGCCTCGCGATCACGCCGCAGTGGGTTCCCGGCGACGAGATGATCGAGGGCGGGGCAGGCTGGATCGCGATCGCGCTCGTCATCTTCTCCTTCTGGCGGCCCGATCTGCTCCTTGCGGGCGCGTACCTGTTCGGCGCGTTCGCCTATCTGCCGTTCCTGCTCCAGGGCCGCGGCGTCACGGTCGCGCCCGAGCTGTTCCAGGCCTTGCCGTACGTGATGACCGTGGTCGTCCTGCTGCTCGTCTCCACCGGCCTTGCGAAGCGGCGGCTGGGCGCGCCCGGTAGCCTCGGACTGCCCTACGTGCGCGAAGAGCGGTAGCACGAGAGCTGCATATGGAGGTCGTCACCCCGCACAACCTCGCCGAGGCGCTCCGGGTCAAAGCCGAGCATCCGGACGCCGTGCCGATCCAGGGCGGCACCGACGTGATGGTGGAGCTGAACTTCGACCGGCGCCGGCCCCAGGTGCTCCTGAATCTGAACGAGGTCGCCGAGCTCCGGGGCTGGTCGAGGGAGGACGGCTCCGTCCGCCTCGGCTCTGCCCTCACCTACGCCGAGGCGATGGAGGCACCCCTCGCCGAGCTTCTGCCCGCGCTCGCCGAGGCGTCTCGCACGGTCGGCTCGCCCCAGATCCGCAACCGCGGCACGATCGGCGGCAACCTCGGCACCGCCTCGCCGGCCGGCGACGCGCTCCCGCCGCTCCTCGTCGAGGGCGCGGTGGTCGAGCTGGTGAGCAGCCGCGAAACCCGGCTCGTGCCGCTGCGAGAGTTTCTCGTCGGCCCGAAGCGGAATGCGGCACGCCCGGACGAGCTGATCACCGCGGTCCGCGTCGAGCCCTCGGGCGCGCCGCAGACGTTCATGAAGGTCGGTCCCCGCAACGCGATGGTGATCGCCGTGTCGTCGTTGGCCGTCGTCGCCGACCGCGCGCGCGGCGAGATTCGCGCCTCCTTCGGATCCTGCGGCCCGGTCGCCGGACTCGTTGTCTGCCCGATCGAAGACGCGAGCTCGTTGCCCGGGCTCGTGCTGTCGGCCGCGAGCCCGATCGACGACGTGCGGGGAACCGCCGCCTACCGTCGTCATTCCCTCGCCGTCCTCGCCCGGCGTGCGCTCGAGAGGTGTCTAGCGTGAGAATCGCGCTGATGGTCAACGGCGAGCAGCGAGAGGCCGACGTCTGGGCGGGGGAGAGCCTGCTGTTCGCGCTGCGCGAGCGGCTCGGGCTGCCTGGGTCGAAGAACGCCTGTGAGCAGGGCGAGTGCGGTTCCTGCTCGGTCCTGCTCGACGAACGGCTCGTCTGCGCCTGCCTCGTCCTGGCTGCGCAGGCCGACGGACACGAGGTCGTCACGGTCGAGGGGCTTGCGGACGGCGGTCTGCACCGGGTGCAGGAGGCGTTCGTCGAGGCGGGAGCCGTCCAGTGCGGGTTCTGCACGCCGGGCCTCGTCGTCGCGACCGCCGACCTGCTCGCTCGGCGACCCGACCCGACCGACGACGAGATCCGGGAGGCATTGTCGGGCAACCTCTGCCGGTGCACCGGCTATCAGAAGATCTTCGACGCGGTGCGGCTGGCGGCAGGTCAGCTCCGGTGATTCCACTCCTCCTGGTTGCGACCATCGCCGGCCCGCCGCCGGCGCCCGTTGTCGCCTGCAGCCGCCGGATCGAGGGCGGCCGGCCGGTCTCGGAGTCGCTTCCGGCCGACGTCGAGATCGGGACGGTCCGCTTCACCGGCCTGCGCTGGGCCGGCACGGCGCGGGCCCGCGACCTGATGCCGCCGGCCGGCAAGCGCTGGCGCCTCTGGAAGGCGGCGCCGGTCGTCGCGGCCGGCCGTGCTGTGACGGTCGTCGTCACGCCGTCCGATCGGCCACATCTCCGCGTCAGCTGGACCGGCGGGGACGGATGGGCGGTGAGGTTCCAGCCGTGCCCGCCGAGCACCAGGGCCTTCAGCTACTCGGGGATCGTGGGTCCGTACACGGCTTTCGCCGGAGGATTCCTCGTCGACGGCCCCGGCTGCCGGCACCTCGAGGTGTGGATCCAAGGCCGGGCCCGTCCGCTCCGGCGGACGGTTTCCTTCGGCGAGGGGCGGTGCGGATGACGACGACCGTCCGGGCTCCGGGCCAGATCGAGCACGGGCGGGTCGGCGAGAGCGTCCGGCGGGTCGACGCGGTTCCCAAGACGACCGGCCAGTTCGCCTACGCAAGCGACCTCTGGGCGGCCGGGATGCTCTGGGGCCAGACCGTGCGCAGTCCGCACGCCCACGCCAGGATCGTCTCGGTCGACCTCTCCGAGGCGGTGACGATGCCCGGCGTCCACGCCGTGCTCACGCACGAGGACGTTCCCGGCGCGAAGCTCTACGGGCTCGAATTCCCGGACCAGCCCGTGCTCGCGATCGACCGGGTGCGCTACTTCGGCGAGCCCGTTGCGCTGGTCGCCGCCGAGCATCCCGAGCAGGCGCGCCGCGCTGCCGAGAAGGTTCGCGTCGAGTACGAGCCGCTCGAGCTCGTCCTCGACCCGGAGCGGGCGACCGAGCAGGAGCCTCTCCATCCGGACCGGCCGACGATGGGCCACGGCTACCGCGAGGATCCGCGGCCGAACGTCGTCCGGAACCTGGTCATCCGCCGCGGCGACCCGGACGTCGAAGGGGAGGTTGCGGTCGAGGGCGTGTACGAGCTCGGCATCCAGGACCAGGCGTTCCTCGGACCGGAGTCGGGGCTCGCCGTCCCGGACGGAGAGGGTGGTGTCGACATCTACGTCGCCACGCAGTGGCTGCATGTCGATCGCGACCAGGTTGCGCCGTGCCTCGGCCTGGAGCCGGAGCAGGTGCGGATCCACCTGGCCGGAGTCGGCGGCGCCTTCGGCGGTCGCGAGGATCTCTCGATGCAGATCCACGGCGCGATGCTCGCGCTGCACACGGCACGCCCGGTCAAGCTGGTCTACGGACGCGAGGAGTCGTTCGTCGGACACGTCCACCGCCACCCGGCGAAGATCTGGGCGGAGCACCGCGCCGGACGAAACGGACGGCTCGTCTGCGTGAGGATGCGGATCCTGCTCGACGGCGGGGCGTACGCGTCCTCGTCGAGCGCGGTCACCTCGAATGCGGCGTCGTTCGCGTGCGGACCGTACGCAGTTCCGAACGCGCTGATCGAGTCGACCTGCGTCTACACCAACAATCCGCCGTGCGGTGCGATGCGTGGGTTCGGAGCGGTCCAGACGTGCTTCGCCGCCGAGGCGCAGATGGACAGGCTGGCCGAGGCTCTCGGCATCGACCCCGTCGAGCTGCGGCTCGTGAACGCGCTCGCCCCCGGTGACACGCTGGCCACCGGCCAGGTCCTACGCGGCTCGCTGCCGGTCGCGGAGGTGATTCGTCGGGCCGCAGCGTTGCCGCTCCCCGACCCGGAGGAGCTGCCGCGCGATCCGATCCGCCTCCCCGGAGGGGCCGGCAACACGACGCGAGGCGAGGGAGTCCGCCGCGGCGTGGGCTTCGCGGCCGGCTTCAAGAACATCTGCTACTCGGAGGGCTTCGACGACTCCTGCGCCGCGCGCGTGGTCCTGCGCGACGGCTCGGCGGAGATCCATTGCGCCGGCGCCGAGGTCGGCCAGGGGGCGTCGAGCGTGATCCTCCAGGTCGCTCGTACGGAGCTGGGCCTCGACGACGTCGTCCTCGCCGATCCCGCCACGGCCGCGGTCGGTTCGTCGGGATCCGCCTCGGCCTCCCGGCTGACGTACATGGCAGCAGGAGCCGTTCAGCTCGCCTGCCGTGCCGCGCTGGAGGAGCGCGAGCGCACCGGCGCCTCCGAGGTCGACGTCGAGCGTGTCTATCGCCACCCGCGCACCTGGCCCCTCGACCCCGAGGACGGTCAGACGACCGGCGAGCGCTCCCACGTCGCCCTCGCCGTCGCCGCGATGCGCGTCGTTGCCGAGGTCGACGTCGAGCTCGGCCTGACCCGCGTTCTCTGGGTCGGCGCGGCCCAGGACGTCGGCAGGGCGATCAACCCGCAGGCGGTGTACGGCCAGATCGAGGGCGGCACAGCGCAGGGTCTCGGGCTCGCGCTGATGGAGGAGCTCCAGACGCGGGACGGCTTGATCACGAACGCGAGCTTCACCGACTACCTGATTCCGACTGCTCTCGACATGCCGCCGGTGGTTGCCGAGCTCGTCGAGGATCCGGAGCCTGATGCTCCCTACGGGCTGAAAGGCGTCGGCGAGCCGCCGACTGTCGTCTCGACCGCGGCGATCGTCGCCGCCCTGCGGGACGCAACCGGCCGCGAGCTCAGCCGCGTACCGGTGCGTCCCGACGACATCGTCGGCCTCTAGGCCTTTCTCGTCGGCCGCCGCTCGGGCCGGCCGCGCGATACGCCGCGGCAGGGACCGCAGACCCGCTCGCTGAGGCCGAAAAGATCCGAGCGCTGGATCGGCTGCGAGCAGCGCCGGCACGCCGGTCCCTCCGGCAGCCCCAGGCCTCGCACCACCATCACGTGCATCGCGTCCATGTGACCCCCTCGTCTTTTCGACAGCAGTCGTTCCCAGGGTCGCGGACGGCTGCCGGTAGGCGCGGTGACCGTGCGGTGTGGAAGTGGTTGTCATAGGCTGCGGCCGTTCCCGAGCCCGAGGGGGTGTCTGAGTGGTTCGCGTGTTCGTCGTCTACGAGAGTCAGCCGGATGCGGAGCGTTACGAGCGCCATGTCGAGCTTTGCCGCCGCGTTCCAGGCGTCACGTTCCGTCACGGCCGTGTCCTGCGCACCCTGCACGGCGCCCCCGAGCTGCACTACTACGCCGAGTTCGAGTTTCCCGACATGGATGCGTTCAAGGCCGTCGCCGACGCCGACGAGTTCCGAGCGACGGGGAAGGACGCGGCCGAGATGGGTGTCCCCCACAGCGTCTACCTCGCGCAGGTCGAGTGAGCGAACCGACTCGACCTGCTCCCCGATCGCCCGACGAGCTGGCCTTCGAGGCGATCCTGTACGAGAAGGCTCCGCCGCGGGCGACGATCATGCTCAACCGGCCCGAGGTGCTGAACGCCTTCGACTTCCGGATGCTCCGCGAGCTCGCGCGGGCCTGCGAGGACGCCTCCTGGGACGACGACGTCCGCGTCGTCGTCCTCACCGGCGCCGGTCGTGCGTTCTGCGTCGGCGCCAACCTTCGTTCCTGGGCCGAGGAGGGCTACGTCGGCGACGAGCGCGAGTACTGGAAGTGGTTCGGCGCCATGGATGCCGGCGTCACGGCACTTCGCCGGATCGGGAAGCCGACGCTTGCTCGGATCAACGGGATCTGCGTCGGCGGCGGCAACGAGCTCCAGATGGCGTGCGACCTCGCGGTGATGGTCGACGACGCGTTCATCCGGCACGTCGGCCTCCAGCACGGCTCGGTTCCGGCGGCGGGCGCGACGCAGTGGCTGCCCCTGCTCGTCGGAGACCGGCGCGCCCGCGAGATCATCCTGCTGTGCGAGGAGATCCCCGCCGCGAAGGCCGTCGAATGGGGTCTCGTCAACCGGGCGGTTCCGGCCGCCGAGCTGGACGCGGCGGTCGACGAGCTCGTCGGCAAGCTGGCCGACCGGCTCCCGCTGATGACCCGGTACGCCAAGCAGCAGCTCGACTTCTGGCGCGATCTCGCGTGGCACGGAACGATCGGTCACGCCCGGGACTGGCTGGCGCTGTCGATGTTGAGCGAAGAGGCAGGCGAAGGAGTGCGCTCGTTCCTGGAGCGGCGCGGCTAGAGGCCCACGAGCTGCTCGCTCAGCTCGCGTAGGCGCGCTCGCGCCTCGGGGTCGTAGGCCTGCGCGTTCGCACGAGACTCGGCGAGGCGATCGAAGTACCGCCCGTTGGCACCGTCCAGGTCGGGATCTGCGATCAGCTTCATCGTCGCCTCCACTCCGCTCTCGAGCGAGTCGACCGGCTCGATCCCTGCGCCGGTGACCATCTTCGTCGGCATGTACGTCCCGGGATGGAGGCAGTTCGCGGTCACGTCCGTGCCCTGAAGCTCGTCCGCGAGGTCGAAGGTGAGCATGACGAGCGCGAGCTTGCTCTGGCAGTAGGCCCGCACGCCGTCGTACCTGCGCTCCAGCATCACGTCGTCGAAGTCGACGGGCGCCTGCCCGATCGACGCGACGTTGACGATCCGCGACGGACCCGCGGAGAGAAGGAGGGGGCGCAGCAGCCGCGAGAGCAGGAACGGCGCCAGGTAGTTGACCGCGAAGCGGAGCTCGTGCCCGTCGGCGCTCTCCACGCGGCGACCGTCGCCCGGATCGGTGAAGCCGATGCCCGCGTTGTTGACGAGCACGTCGAGGCGGTCGTGCTCCGAGAGGATCCGCTCTGCAAGGCCGCGCGTCTCCCCGAGCGAGCCGAGGTTGGCGCGATACCAGGAGAGGGAGCGGCTGCCGGTCTCCGCTTCGATGTCTCGCAGCGTCTGGGCTCCGCGCCCGTCGTCGCGGCCGTGCACGAGGACGCGGGCGCCTGCGCGAGCCAGCTCGGTCGCGACGTTCTTGCCGAGACCGTCGGTCGCTCCCGTGATCAACACCGTGCTCTCCGAGACGGGCCGCATCCCTGTTCAGTCCGTCAGCTCGTCCGGAACAAGCTCGACGTCGAGCTCGTGGCCTTGTCGCAGTAGGTGGGTGACGACCGGCCGCCCGATCAGCTCGCCGGCCATCAGCCGCTGCAGGTCGTCGACGCCGTCCACGGCCTGGCCGTCGACCTCGACGATCAGGTCCTCCGCCCGCAACCCCGCGCGTTCGGCGGGGCTGCCCCCGACGACCTGGACGACCTCGATCCCCGCCGTGCGGCCCAACCGAGCGGCGAGCCGTGGGGGCAGCGGCCTCGAGCCGCCTGCGATCCCGATGTAGGCGCGCCGGAAGCGCCCTTCTGTCATCAGCGCACCCACGATCCTGCGGGTGGTCGCGTTGATCGGGACGGCCAGGCCGAGCCCGACCCCCGCGACCGCGGTGTTGATCCCGACCACTCGGCAGCCGCCGTCTGCGAGCGCGCCCCCGGAGTTGCCCGGGTTGAGCGCGGCGTCGGTCTGGATCACGTTCTCGACGATTCGGGTCGCGGAGCCGGATCGGGTCGGCAATGAGCGACCCAGGTGGGAGACGACCCCTGCGGTCACCGAGCCGCCGAAGCCGTTCGGGTTTCCGAGCGCAACCACGAGCTGCCCGACCTGCAGCGTCTCGGCGTCGCCGAGCTCGGCTGCGGCGAGGTCGCTCGACTCGGCGCGCAGGACGGCGAGGTCGGACAGCGGATCCGAGCCGACGACCTCGACGGTGAGCTCACGTCCGTCCGCGAACGATGCGACTCCGCGGGCCGTGCCCTCGACGACGTGTGCCGACGTCAGGACGAAGCCGTCCGGTGTGATCACGACGCCGGAGCCGCCTCCGTCGACTCTCCGTCCGCCCCGCAGCCGCTTGGACACCCGCAGGTTCGCAACCGAAGGCGAGACACGCCGCGCGACCTCGGTGACGACCCGCGAGTACGCGTCGAGCGGCTCTTCCTGCCGCTCCTGCTGGAGAGAGATCAGCCTCACCGCCCCCATGACGCAGTGATACCAGTCGCGGCATGGTCTAGGCTCCGCGCCGTGGCCGAGGTCGAAACCTTCCGCGACGGCGCCGTCCTGACGATCACGCTCAACCGGCCGGAGTCGTACAACGCGTTCACGACGGCGATGCACGCGGCTCTCCGAGGAGCGCTCGACGAGGCTGTCGCAGCCGACGTTCGCGCCGTCGTCGTCACCGGCGCGGGGCGCGGCTTCTGCGCCGGCCAGGACGTGACGGAGTTCCGCGAGCTCGATCACGACGTCGGCGAGCACCTCGAGGCCACCTACCATCCGAGCGTGCGGGCGATCCGTGCGCTCGAGAAGCCCGTGATCGCCGCGATCAACGGTCCGGCCGCCGGCGCCGGCCTGTCGCTCGCCTGCGTCTGCGACTACCGGATCGCCGCCGACGCGGCCGCCTTCGTGCCCGGTTTCGTCGGTATCGGCCTCGTCCCGGACTCGGGGGGCTCCTACTTCATCGCGCGACTGCTCGGTCCGTCGCGGGCCTTCACCTGGATGACGACGAACCGGCGGCTGACCGCGGCCGAGGCGCACGCGTGGGGGCTCGTGGACGAGGTGGTCGAGGCAGACAAGCTGGCGGTGCGCGCGGCCGAGCTCGCCGCCGCGTACGCGGCCGCCCCCACCCGCGGGATCGGCCTGACGAAGCGGCTCTTCGACCACGCGGCGACGGCGACGCTCGAGGAGCAGCTCGCGCTCGAAGCCGAGCTCCAGACGACCGCCACCGGGACCGAGGACTTCAAGGAGGGCGTCGCCGCCTTTCTGGAGAAGCGGCCCCCCCGGTTCACCGGTCGTTGATCTCAGCGGTCGACTACCACACAGGCGGGGAGCCCTTCCGGATCGTCACCGGCGGCGTTCCCGAGCTCGAGGGGCGGACGATCCTCGACAAGCGGCGCTGGGCGGCCGAGCACCTCGACCAGGTCCGGCGGCTCCTCGTGTACGAGCCGCGCGGGCACGCCGACATGTACGGCTGCTTCGTCACCGAGCCCAGGGACGAGGGAGCGGACCTCGGCGTCGTTTTCTTCCACAACGCCGGCTACTCGACCGCCTGCGGTCACGGAACGATCGCGCTGGTCACGTGGGCGCTCGACAGCGGTCGGATCGGGGTGACCGGTCGCGAGGTCGAGGTCGTTGTCGACGTGCCCTCGGGACGCCTCTCGACCGTGGCGCGGGTCGAGGGCGGGAGCGTCCGCTCGGTGCGGTTCCGAAACGTGCCGGCGTTCGTCCACGGGCGAGCGCTCCAGGCGGCGGATCGGTCGGTCGACGTCGCCTTCGGCGGTGCCTTCTACGCGTCGCTCGAGGAGCACGTGACCGCGTCGGAGCTGCCGCGGCTGATCGCGCTCGGGCGGCGGATCAAGTCCGAGCTGGAGCGTGCTCACGACGTCGTCCACCCGGCGGAGCCGGAGCTTCGAGACGTCTACGGGGTGATCTTCTGGCAGCAGGAGGGCGAGGCGCCGCTCGTGCAACGCAACGTGACCGTCTTCGCCGACGGCGAGGTCGACCGCTCTCCCTGCGGCAGCGGCACCTCCGCGCGGCTGGCGCTGCTCTACGCCGACGGCCGACTCGGCCTCGGCGAGCCGCTTCTCCACCGAAGCATCGTCGGCAGCGAGTTCACCGGACGCGTCGTGGAGGAGGTCGCCGCGGGCGTCGTCACCGAGGTCGAGGGCAGCGCACATCTGACCGGCCGGCACGAGTTCGTGCTCGAGCCGGACGACGAGCTGGGCGAGGGCTTCCTTCTGCGCTAGCCGCCGGGCGACATGCCCCACCGTGGCTCGGGCGCCCCGGCCGCGTCTGCGATAGTCCGCGTAATGGACGAGAGGGCCGTTCGCATCGGCGCGCTCCTGCACGAGGCAGCCGAGACTCATCACGTCGTCTACCGGATCACCGACGGCGAGGATCCCGACTGGGCGTCCTTCTACGCGGACTGGCTGCTCGACCACTCCGAGCTACCGGACGAGCTCGGCTCCGCTCCTGTTCGGAGCCACCTCGTGCACGCGCTCGTCGAGCTCGATCGCGACTACACGGCGGCCGCACCGGAGGAGCGCTGGGAGGACTGGTACGCGGCGCGGCTCGCCGACCGGTTCGGCGCAACGAGTTCTAAGCCGAAGGTCTGAACGCCAGCAGCTCCGGGCCGTGCTCGCGGAGCCAGTCTCGTTGGGCACGCCAGTGAGGACGATGCTCCTCCAGGAGCGCCCAGAACGACCGGGAGTGGTTCGGGATGCGCAGGTGGCAGAGCTCGTGGACGACGACGTAGTCGACCACCTCGAGCGGTGCGAGAACGAGCTTCCAGTTGAACGAGAGCGTGCCGCGTGGAGAGCACGAGCCCCAGAGCGTGCGCTGCGCACCGATCCGGATCCGGTCGTAGATGACGCCGATTCGCTCCGCCTCGTGCTCGGCGCGAGTGGAGAAGAGCTCGCGCGCGGCGAGCCGCGCATCCGCCTCGCTCACGTCGCGGCGCTCGAGACGCAGGCGGGGAACCTGGCGCCGCCGTGCCTCCTCGATCCAGGAAGCACGTTCCGCCAGCAGCTGCTCGATTTCGAGGCTGTTCATCCGCTTCGGCACGGTCAGCCGCACGGGCGCACCCCAGGGCACCTCGAGTCGCCACCGCCGCGCACGTGGCGATCGCCGCACTTCGACCGCGTCCACCCCGTCGAGGGTAGCGGTGCGTCCGGGCGGTCAGATCGCGAAACGCGCTGCCCGAGCCCTGACTCGGTAGATCGGTGCAGGGTGGGTCAGTGGCGCGCCCGATGCCGGGCGGGCGAAAGCGGGTGACGCTTCCCCGTCCGGCAACGCAGACGGAGGAGCGCGATGACTGACGATCTCGATCATGACCTGCGCGCGTACGCGATCGAGCGCCTCGAACGTAAGCGCAAGTTCCTGGCCGACCTGGGTGGCTACGTCACGGTGAACGCGGTGCTCTGGGCGATCTGGGCCGCAGTGGACCGCTCGACGGATGGTCTGCCCTGGCCTGCATGGGTGTCGATCATCTGGGGCTTCTTCCTCCTGCTGGACGGCCTGCGCATGCTGCGCGTCTGGAGCCGGCTGAACCGGCCGATCACGGAGGCCGACATCGACCGCGAGATCAGGCGAACCGCGGGTCGGGCCTGAGCTTCCTGCGACGCGGGGGGTCGTCGAAGCACGTACCGTCAACGAAAGGAGAAGCATCGATGAAGAAGTTGCTGATCGCCGGCGGGGCCATCGGCGCCGCGTTCCTCGCAAGACGATGCGCATCGCATTGCGGCGGATTCGACTTCGAGCGGCTGGTCGAGCGGATGCCGGAGAACGCTCCGCCGAAGTGGATGTTCCGCAACATCAGCGCGATCCGCGAGAACACGGAGCGGATCCTGAAGATCCTCGAGAGTGAGAACGTGTCGGCCGTGGTCGAGCGGGAGCGAACAGTCGCCTAGACTGAGTCGCGCCCTGCGGCGCCTCAGGCTGCTCTCGTCTCCCGTCGAGAGGCCGCGACCCGCCGCTCGGTTCTCGACTCGGCGAGTGTCGCGAGAAAGACCTCCACGACGGTTGGGTCGAACTGCGTTCCTGCGCCTTGTTTCAGCTCGGCCACCGCCTCGCCTGGACTGATCGCGCCGCGGTACGGTCGGTCGCTCGTCATGGCGTCGTAGGCGTCGCTGACGGCGATAATGCGGGCGCCGAACGGAATGTCTTCGCGTTCGAGGTGGTCGGGATACCCGGTGCCGTCGTAGTGCTCGTGATGCCACCGGACAAGGTCGGCGGCATGAGCGAGCGACGGCGCGGCGGCGACGATGCGTTGGCCGATCACGGTATGGCGACGAACGAACTTCCACTCTTCTTCGTCGAGCGCTCCCGCGGGCGAGACATCGCGCTCCTCCATGACCGCGTCTCGCGTAGAACGCCGCCGCCGCCCTGCCGTCGCCGCTGTCCCAGGCTGCGATCCGGTTCTCGAGCATCGCGACGACCTCGGCCGATGCCAGGCCCGGTGTCGAGGTAGCTGACCGTGTCGAGGAGCCTGTCGTGCGGTCCACGATCACCCAGGCGGCCAGCCCGATGAGCGCGGCAGCCAGAGCGACGACGGCGAGCAGCCAAGGGTTGACGTGCGGACGTGCGTGAAGCGGGCGACATGCGGGGTGGACACGAGATCACCCCCTTTCCCGCACCAGCCTCCCACCGCGAGCCGTCGCGGCCAGCAGAGGTTCCGCGGATTGGGATGTCCGCGCCCAGACTCGGGCTAGATCGTCTTGAACTGCTCGAACGGCTGGCGGCAGCTCGAGCAGTAGCGGATCGAGCGGCACGGTGTCGGCCCGAAGACGTTCTCCAGCTTCGTCTCCGTGGAGTTGCAGTAGGGGCAGCGGAAGACGGCGCTCTGCAGCTGCACGAGCTTCGGCGCCTCGGCCGCTCGCGGGGCGGGTGGGGCGAACCCGGCCTGGCGCAGCTTCTCGCGGCCCTCGGGCGTGATCCGATCGGTCGACCAGGAGTCGTCGAGCACGACCTCGACGTCCGCCTCTCCGCCGAGCTGCTCGATCTTCTCCGCCATCCGGTCGCGCATCACCTCGAGCGCTGGGCAGCCGAGGAACGTCGGCGTGAACTCGACGTGCACCCGGTCGCCGTCGACGCGCACGTCTCGAACGACCCCGAGGTCGACGATCGAGATCACCGGGATCTCCGGATCCTCGACCTCGCCGAGCGCGGCCCAGACCGTCTGCGCGGTCACCATGCTGCACCCGGGACCGAGCGCCGCACCTCGGTCATCTCCTCCCAGAGCCTCTGCCAGCCGTCTGTGTGCGAGCCGCGCTCCACCGCTTCGACGGTCGGAAACCGGCGTTCGAACGTCTCGGAACAGACGGCGGCAAGCTCGTCTCGCTCGGAGTCCGGCAGGACTCCGAGCGAATACGGCCACAGCTCGTCGAGCGCCGCGGTGTACCGGGGCTCCTCGCGGAGCCGAGATCGCCACATCTCGGCGTGCACGCGGTGATACGCCTCTTCGCGGTCGATCTTCGCCGCCAGGCCCGCGACCGACTCGTCTGTCGAGGCCTTCAGCCGAGCCAGTCGCAGCTCGTCGGCGGCTTCGTAGAGAACGCGGCGTGCGATCGTCCGAGCCCAGTCGGGGACGAAGTGGAGCTCGACGAGCGGCGCGCACAGGTAGTCGTCCGGCGAGCGGTCGAACGCCAGAGCGTCGGCATCGTCATCGGGGCGTAGGCTCGACGGAGCCCCGCCGGGAGCGGAGGTGCCGGCTTCGCCGGCGCCGGAGCGGGAAGCGAGGAGCTGGTAGATCGCCCGCGCATGGCCGATCTCGTTCTGGGCGATCGAGGAGAAGGCGACGTCCTCCTCGAGCACGGGCGCGATCCCCGTCCACTCCGAGTCGCGCCAGCCGAGGACGAGCTCGTCGTCAGCGATCGCCAGCAGGAGCTGTCGTTCCCGCTCGTTCACGGGCCTCCCTCAACTTGGCCTTCAGCGAGTAGCCGTCGACGCGGTGGTAGTTGCGGTTCAGCTCGTCGACGAAGTCCTCGACCTCCAGGATCGCCGCTCGCGGCACGACCCAGAGCGCCACCGACTCGCCGCGACGGCCGTATTGCTCGTGCGCGTACGCCTGCGCGAAGGCTTCGTCGGGCGCGACCACGGAGCCGGCGTGTTCGAACGACGCGCCTTTTCGCTCCTGGCGGAAGACCTCGTACACCACGTCAGGCCGCTTCGGCCAGCATGACGCCGCGCACCCACTCGGTCTCCTCGCGCGTCATCCGCCGGAACTCGAGCCGTTCGGCGGTCATCGGCCCGTGACCCGTCACGACCGAACGCAGCTCCTCCCAATCGGGCTCGGTGTACTCCCAGACGCCGTCGTCGCGCTTGCGCAGCGCCGGATCCGGGACGGTCAGGCCGAGCTCCCAGATCTGCGGGACGTAGCCGTCGAGGAACTGCTGGCGCGCCTCCTCGTTTCCCTGCGTCTTGATCCGCCACTGCACGACCGGGTCGTCCTCGGCCGGGATCGGGTTGCCGTGGAACATCATCAGCGGCGGCCACCAGCGGTCGAGTGCCTCCTGGACGAGCTCCCGCTGCTCGTCGGTGCCGTTCATCATCGTCAGGATCACGTCGCGGCCGTGGAGGATGTGGAACGACTCCTCCCAGCAGATCTTCTTCATGATCCTGGCGTAGGGCGCGTACGAGCACTTCAGCAACGCCTTCTGCGAGATGATCGCCGCCGCGTCGACGAGCCATGCGATCACGCCGACGTCGCCCCACGTCTTCGTCGGGTAGTGGAAGACGTTGTGGAACTTCGACTTGCCGGCGATCAGGTCCGCGAGGCACTGCTCACGCGGCTTGCCGAGGTCTTCGACGACGCGATAGATCAGCTGCGCGTGACCGACCTCGTCCTGGACCTTCGCGGTCAGTGCGAGCTTGCGCTGGAGCGTCGGGGCGCGCAGGATCCACTCGCGCTCGGGCAGGACGCCCATCAGCTCCGAGTTGCCGTGCATCTCGACGAACTTGATCAGCTTGGCCCGGTACTCGTCGGGCATCCAGTCGTCGGTTTCGACCTGCCCGCCGGCCTGGACGTACTCGAGGAATTCCTGCTCGGTCACGCGATCTCCCAAGGCGACGTAACACCTCCTACCGAACGATCGTTAGTCTCTTGACCGTACCATGTCCGCTCGTCGCTCGGAGCTAACCCGCGAGGCCGCGAAGCTGTTTGCCCGGAAGGGCTACCACGGCACCTCGATCGGCGACATCGCCGACGCGCTCGGTGTCCAGAAGGGGTCGCTCTACGCGCACATCGCGTCGAAGGAGGATCTCCTCTACGAGACGATGCGGGAGGGCGCGGACGCCTTTCACTCGGCCCTCGACGCGATCCCGGAGGACCTGCCGGCGACCGAGAAGATCCGTCTCGCGCTCCGCGGTCACCTGCGCGTCGTCGCCGAGCAGCTCGACGTCGCGACCGTCTTCGTCCAGGAGTGGCGCTATCTCGAAGGCGCCCGGCGCGACGAGATCGTCGCCGAGCGGCGCCGCTACGAGGACCGGATCCGCGAGCTGTTCCGCGAAGGCCGCGAGCACTCGGTGCTCCGCGCCGACCTCGACGAGGGCTCGGCGACGCTCCTCCTGCTCTCGGCTGCGAACTGGGCGTACACCTGGCTGCAGCCGGGGCGGGACACGGACGAGCTCGCCGACCGCTTCTTCGCGCTGCTCGTCGACGGCATCCGCGGGTACTCGACGCCCTCTCTTTGACACCACCCTGGTGGGTGTCTAGGGTCGAGGAATGCTCAACGAGCTCACCCGCTTCGGGCTGACGAGCTACGAGTCGCGCGCCTACGTCGCTCTGCTGCGCAGGGACTCTCTGACCGCAGCCGAGACCGCACGGCTCGCCGGCGTGCCACGGCAGCGCATCTACGACGTCCTCGCCGGGCTCGTCAAGAAGGGCCTCGCATCGTCGCGGCCGGGGCGCGTCGTGAAATACGCGGCAGCGCCTCCCGAGGTCGCGCTCGAGCGGCTGCTGGCCAACCATCGTGACCAGGTGGCAATGCTCGAGCGCTCGGCGAAGGCGATCGTGGAAGAGCTCTCCGCCGCGTACAGCGCCGGTCAGCAGCAGACCGATCCGCTGGAGTACATCGAGGTCCTGCGCGACGCCCGCGCGATCAACGAGCGCTTTGCCGAGCTCCAGGCCGGGGTCAGGAAGGAGATCCTCGTCTTCACCAAGCCGCCGTACGCGAGGCCGGCGCAGGAGAACGTCGAGGGGCTCGAGCTCGCCAAGGCCGGAAAGGCCAGGAGCATCTACGAGTTCTCGGTCGTCGAGGACGCGGCGTTCTTCGAGGGTGTGCGCCGGTTCATCGAGCTGGGCGAGGAGGCGCGGTTCGTTCCCGAGCTGCCGCTGAAGCTCGTGATCATCGACGAGACGATCGTGATGTTCGGGATGGAGGATCCGGTCGCGGGCAGCTCAGAGCTGACGATCGTGGTCGTCGAGCACCCGTCGCTCGCGAGCGTGCTCAAGCTCGCCTTCGAGGCCGTCTGGGCGCGAGGGTTGACCGTGGACGAGGTCGCCCAGCAGGCCGCCCGAGCGGCGCAGACCACCTAGCTCCCCGCCGCCTTCGACCTGTTGACACCCCTTGCAGTGGTGTGCTAGCTTCCCGCCTTCGCCCAGCATGACACCCCTGTTAGTGGTTGCGCAACAGGAGTGAGAAGCCTAGGAGGCCAGGAATGCAGCTGAGTCGGAAGATCCCGGCGCTCGCGCTCGGCGCGCTCGCGAGCCTGGCGCTCGCGGTGGGCCTGGCGGCGGCGTCGAGTCCACCCTCGAGCACGATCACCGTTCCCTCGACAATCGGTCAGACGGTCTCTGTGACGTGGACGGGGACGATCCCGGCTGCGGCCAACCCGACGAGCGATTGCTCCACCGTCCCTGCTGCGCTCGCCGACGAGCACCAGTCAACCGTCAGCGTGCCGGCCGGCGTCTACAACAGCCTCGACGCCCAGTTCACGTTCTCGATCAGCTGGACGCCGGTGGCCGACGCCTCGACGAGTGACGAGATCCTGACGGTCGTCGATCCCGATGGTGCGGAGGTCGGATCGAGTGACGGCGGCGAGCCGAGCGAGAACGTGCTCACTACCAACCCGAAGGCCGGCACCTACAAGATCCTCGCCTGCGGGTTCGCGAACGCGCAGCCCCAGCCGTACACCGGCAAGCTGCAGATCACCACGGTCTCCCCCGAGCCGTCCCTGGCGGCAGCGCCTGCGCAGGGGCTCGAGTTCTCCGCTGCGGTGGCGGCGGACAACCAGCGGGACGAGGCCGAGCCGCTGATGGAGGTCGACGGCGACGGCAACATCTACACCTGCGGCCCGACCGGTTTCTCGAACGCTTCCGACTATGCCCAGGTCTCGACCGACGGAGGCGACCAGTTCCACATGCTCGGCACACCTCCGCGAGGCCAGCAGGGGGCGGGTGGCGGCGGGGACTGCGGGCTCGCGACCGGTGCGCAGCGCAACAGTCAGGGCACGTTCCAGTACGCCTACAGCGGCCTCGGCGCCCTCACCGGTTTCGTCTCCTCCACCTCGCCTGACAACGGGCACACCCTGACCACCGGCGGGCCGGAGGCAGCGGGGATCACGACCCAGGGCGGAGGCGCCGACCGGCAGTGGAACGTCTTCGTCGACGACCACACGGTCCTGATCAGTTACAACCAGCAGCAGCCGCGCAACGTGGTCGTGCAGAAGTCGACCGACGGGGGCCTCACCTACAGCCAGGTCGCCCCGGTGGCGGCGCCCAACCCGACGTTCCCCGGCCCGATGCGCTACGACGCGGCTCACGACGTCGTCTTCTTCGGCTGGGACAAGCGTGGCGACTCTGGCGACGACATCAACCTCTCGGTGTCGTTCGACAAGGGCGACACGTGGTTCGACTGCCGAGCGGCGGTCGCCCCGGCCGACGCTGCCGGCTTCGTCACGGTCGATAACGACCGGGACGGGAACATCTACCTCGCGTACGGCGAGAAGCAGCGGTACCACACCTATCTCACCGTCCTCAAGGCGGCCAACGTCCACAAGTGCGACAACCCCTCGGCCGACCTGACCGAGCCGGCGAACAATCCAGGATTCTCGAAGCCCGTCCGGGTCGACCGCGGAAACGTGCGGACGACGGTCTTCCCGTGGCTGACCGCAGGGCCGGCTCCGGGCCGGGTCGCGGTTGCCTTCTACGGCACCGAGAGCGACGGGAACCCGAACCTCGGCACGTTCGACGCGTCGTGGGACGTGTACGTCAACCAATCCCTGAACGCGCTCACCACTGCTCCCACCTTCAGCCAGGTGAGGGCGACGACCCATCCCTTCCACTACGACTCGATCTGCCTGAACGGCCTCGGCTGCGACCTGGCGGTCCCGCCCGGCGACCGCTCACTGGCCGACTTCTTCGCGATCGACTACAACCCGAAGACAGCGAAGCTGTCCGTGGTCTTCAACCGGACGAACAAGCAGCCGGACGAGGCGGGCGGGCACGTCGCGAGCCCGATGGTCGCCACGCAGATCGGCGGTCCGTCGAACGGTGGCGGGACGCTCCCGAAGTCCACGCGGCCGGTCGTCCGGACCTCCTCCAGCGACCCGGCGGGGGACGCTCTCTCTTCGTACTCGACGCTCTTCCCGTTGAGCGCGAGTCCGACGAACGAGCCGGCGGCTGATTTCAGCTCCATCTCGGTCGGCCCCGAGATCGACCTCGTCGACGGAACGCCGATCAAGGACGGCGGCTACACCGTGACGATGAAGCTCGCCGACCTCTCCGACGCGGAGCTCACGAACACCTTGACGCGTACGGGCTCGCTGTCGCTCTTGTGGGTGTTCCGCTTCACCAACGGCTACCAGGACGCGGCGGCAGCGGCGCGGTGGACGCCGGTCCAGGGGTTCACCTTCGGGTTCAACGACTTCACGACCGGCGCGACACCATGCGCGTCCGCCGGACCGGGATCGTCCGCCTCCGAGAAGTGCATCCTGTACCCCGGCGATCAGCCGATTCAGGGAGACGTCGACCAGGCGAACGGCCGCATCCGACTGAGCGTCCCGCGTTTCCTCCTTCGCGCTCTCACCGGCCCGACAGGGAACGGTCAGCGGCCGGCGGAGATTCCGGCGACGACGGGGTCGCGCTTCTACGACGCGACCGCCTTCTCGCTCGGCAATCCGATCTCGCCGCTGCAGACGCTGCAGACGTTCCTCTATCCGCTCGACAACACGCCCGCCTTCGACTTCCTGCTCGGTGCGACCTCGCCTCCGCCGAAGAGCAGCGAGTGCAAGGTCACCGGAGGCGGTGCGATCTCGACCGGGTCGGGCGAGGGCAAGTTCACGGTCAACGCCCACGCCAACCTGAAGGGGAACATCTCCTACCGCGACATCGCCGCCGACGTCGACCTGAAGGCGACGCAGATCACGTCCGTCGCCTGCAACGACGCGAAGCACAGCGCGACGATCAAGGGTCTGGCGCGGAACAAGGCCGACGGAGCCGCGAAGAGCTTCCAGATCGACGTCGTCGACGACGGGGAGCCGGCCTCGAACGACGTGTTCGGCATCCAGTTCGGCTCGTATTCCAGGAGTGGAAAGGTCGTTCGGGGCAATGTTCAGATCCACTAGGTCCTCCCTCCAGGGCGAGGCCGGTTCGTCCGGCCTCGCCCGCCTCTCCCTCGTGGCGCTCGCGGTGGCAGGCGCCGTCCTGCTCGCCTCGGGGTGCGGCGGTGAGGAGCGGCTGTCGAAGGGGGCGTACGAGCAGAAGGTGCGTGCCGCATATGGGGACGTGCAGGCGAGGTTCGAAGCGACCCGCGGCGCGTCTGGCCCGACTCTGGCTGCCCGCGTGGCGGCCGCTCAGGCAGGCCTTCGAGTTGCTGCTGAGGAGATCGACTCGAACGAACCGCCGCGCGCCGTCGAGAAGCAACACGAAGAGCTCGTCGAGGGCATGCGGGCGTACGCCGACGATCTCGAGGTCCTGCGCGCCGCGATCGCCCGTCGGGACAGCGCCGGCGTCGAGCGATTCAACGCGAAACTCTCAGAGAACGAGGCGATCGAGCAGATGGCCGAGGCCGCCGAGGAGATGAAGTTCAAGGGCTTCGACCTCGGACAGCTCGCCGAAGAGTAGGCCGCGCCTCGCCTGTGGGCCCGTATCCCGCTCGAGTCTCTCGCGGTTTCACTCAGCACGGGACGAAGGCGTCCGACGCCTCGTCCTGCCCCAGCGCGAAGCAGTAGACGGGGTACTGCGGGGACGGGCGGCGAGCGCCTGCCCCCGCACCCTCGTGGCATGCTCGCGCGGTGCGCGTCAGCCTGATCGTCAACCCGTTCGCGAGCCGGGTGACCGAAGCTCGCCTTCGTGAGCTCGAGCGGCGGCTCGACGTCGTCGAGACGCTCTTCACCGAGAGGCGAGGACACGCGACGGAGCTGGCGGCGGCCGCGGAGGGTGAGGCGGTCTTCGTATTCGGCGGCGACGGCGTGATCAACGAGGTCCTGAACGGGCTGTCCGCCGGCAAGCCGCTCGGGATCGTGCCAGGGGGACACACGAACGTCCTGGCGCGGGCGCTCGGCGTCCCGCGCGACCCGGCCGTTGCCGTCACCGCGCGCCGTATCTCGGTTGGACGAGTCAACGGACGCCGGTTTGCCTTCGCCGCCGGGATCGGCGTCGACTCCGAGACCGTCCGGGAGCTGGAGACGCACAGGCGTGCCCGCAACGGGCGCCGTTCGGGCGACGTCTCCTACGCGCTCGTGGTCGCCAGAAGACTGCTCCGGGGGTACGCGCCACGCCTCGAGGTCAAGAGCCTCGGCCGGGCCGGGATCGTGTTCGTCTCGAACGACGCCGTGTACACCTACGCAGGCCCGCTTCCGTTCCGGTTCTCGCCGCAGGCTCGGTTCGAGCTCGGACTGGACGTCTGCGCGGTCGAACGGATCGGTTCTCTCGATGCCGGGCGTCTCGTCGGTCGCATCGTCGCGGGTCGCGGTCTTGCCGGAGCCGCCGGAGTCCTCGCCTTGCACGACGTCGATCGAGTGCGAGTGACCTGCGACGCGCCGCTTCCGCTCCAGGCCGACGGCGAGGATCTCGGCGACGTGACCGACGCGCTGTTCGAGGCCGAGCGCGACGCTCTTGACGTGCTCGTCTGAGCGCCGCTGGCTGCGCGTGCGCCTCCGATAGAGTCCTGCGCGCGATGGCCCAGGTGCTGCCAGCGGAGCGGGGCCTCCGCCGCATCATCGGCGACGGTGAGAGCACCCGCGACGGTGAGGTCGACGGGCTCGACGAGAGCGACTTTCTCGAGCTCTACCGGCAGCTGGTCCTCCTCCGGACGTACGACGAGCGGTCGGTCGTCTACCACCGGCAAGGCCGGATCGGCACCTACGCGATCTACTGGAATCACGAGGCGATGCAGGTCGGCTCGGTGTTCGCGCTACGGAGCGAGGACTGGATCTTCCCGAGCTACCGCGAGTCGGCGATCGGCCTGCTGCGGGGAATGGCGCCCGCCACGGTGCTGTCGTGGTGGCGCGGCCACCCCGCCGGCTGGTGGAACCCACTCGACTACAACGTCGCGTCGATCTGCGTTCCGATCGCCACCCACGTCCCGCACGCGGCCGGCCTCGCCTGGGGGAAGAAGCTTCGTGGCGAGAAGGCCATGGCGATCGTCTACTTCGGGGACGGCGCCACCTCCGAGGGCGCGTTCCACGAAGGCGCGAACTTCGCCGGGGTGATGCGTGCGCCCCTGATCCTGCTCTGCAACAACAACCAGTGGGCGATCTCGACGCCCCTCGAGGCACAGACCGCCGCGCCGACCCTGGCCGACAAGGCGATCGGCTACGGCATGCCGGCGGCGCGGGTCGACGGCGCCGACGTCCTCGCCGTCTACGAGGCGACGAGGGACGCGGCGGCTCGGGCCAGGGCGGGGGAGGGGCCGACGTTCATCGAGGCGGTCACGTACCGAACTGCTCCCCACGGGACGGCCGACGACCCGAGCGCCTACATCGACCAGGCCCGCGTCGAGGAGGAGAGACAGCGCGAGTGCGTCGGACGCTTCGAGGGGTACCTGCGCCGCCTCGGCCTCCTCGACGACGACACGGTTGCAGCCGTGAAGGCGGAGGCGACGGAGGCGATCCGGGCGGGGATGGCGGTGGCCGAGGCCGAGCCACCCGCCGATCCCGGGCTGGTCTTCGAATACGCCTACGCGGAGCGGACCGCTCGGCTCACGGACGATCTCGTCGAGCTCCGGAGGGTCCTCGATGCCTGAGCTCACCCTGGTCGAGGCGGTGAACGACGCGCTGCGCTCCGAGATGGAGCGTGACGAGACGGTGATGGTGATGGGCGAGGACGTCGGCCGTGCCGGAGGCGTTTTCCGCGCGACTGCCGGACTGCGCGACCGGTTCGGCCCCGACCGTTGCGTCGACACGCCGCTCGCCGAGGCGGGGATCCTCGGGACTGCGGTTGGCCTCTGCATGGCAGGTTGGCGTCCCGTCTGCGAGATGCAGTACGACGCGTTCAGCTATCCGTGCCTCGACCAGCTCATCAACCACGTTGGGCGCTACCGCTGGCGGACGCGCGGCGCGATGGAGTTCCCGATCGTCGTGCGGATGCCCTACGGCGGCGGCGTGCGTGCCCCCGAGCTCCACGACGACTCGCCGGAGGCGTACTACGCGCACACCCCGGGCGTGAAGGTGGCGATCCCCTCCACACCCGCCGACGCGAAGGGGCTCCTCTCCGCCGCGATCCGCGACCCCGACCCCGTCGTCGTGCTGGAGCCCAAGCTCATCTACCGCACCGCCCGCGGCGAAGTGCCCGAGGGCGAGCACGTCGTCCCGCTCGGCCGGATGCGGGTGGTGCGCGAGGGCGGCGACCTGACGATCGTCGCCTACGGCGCGATGGTCTCGGTCGCCGAGCAGGCTGCGGACGCGCTCGACGCCTCGGTCGAAGTCCTCGACGTGCAGACCCTGAAGCCGCTCGACGAGGAGACGCTCCTCGCCTCGGTCGCCAAGACCGGCCGCGTGGTGATCGTCCAGGAGGCGCCCCGGCTCGCCGGCTACGGAGCCGAGCTCGCCGCGGTGATCGCCGAGAAGGGAATCCTCGATCTCCACGGGCCCGTCCTCCGCGTCACGGGCTACGACGTCCCGTACCCGTACTGGCAGATCGAGGACGCGTACATGCCGTCCGTCGCACGGGTCGTCGACGCCGCGCGGCGGCTCCTCTCGTTCTGATGCAAGGTCCCCGATGAGGACGCTCGTCTGGCGCGGGCTCGACGCGCCGCGGATGGAGATCGCGCATGTCGACTCGCTCGATCCGGTTGGGGTCTCCGACGGCGAGGAGCGCGAGGTCGAGCTCGGCGACTGCGACTTCTTCGACCTCGGATACTCACCCTTCTTCAACTCGCTGCCGGTCGTGCGCGACGGCGTCACCCCCTACCAGGATTTCCTGGAGCGAGTGGGATGAGCTACGAGTTCAAGCTGCCGGACCTCGGCGAAGGACTGACCGAGGGTGAGATCGCGCGCTGGCTCGTCCGGGAGGGGCAGGAGGTGGCGGAGGACGACCCGCTCGTCGAGATCCAGACCGACAAGACGACGGTCGAGATCCCTTCGCCCGCATCGGGCAAGGTCGCACGCATTCTCGTGGAGGAGGGGCAGGTCGTTCCGGTCGGGACGGTGCTGGTCGTGATCGGCTCACCGGACGAAGTCGCGCCTGCGGCGCATGACTTCGTCCGGACTCGAACCGTTGCGAGCCCGCGCTCCGCACATGTCGGAGCGCGGTCGACGAATGTCCGTGCTACTCCGCTCGTTCGCAAGATCGCACGCGAACTCGGCGTCGATCTCGAGGCGATCGAAGGAACAGGGCAACAGGCGCGGATCACGGAGGAGGACGTCAGGCGGGCGGTAGCGGGTGCGGCCGCGCCCACTGCCGGAGAGCGGCGCGAGCCGCTCCGCGGCGTCCGCCGCCTGATCGCCGACCACATGGCACGTGCCCACCGCGAGGTGCCGCCCGTCACCTGGGTCGAGGAATGCGACTTCGGCCGCGTCGATCTCCAGCTGCTCGTTCCCACGGTGCTGCAGGCCTGCGCGCTGTCGCTCCAGGAATACCCCGAGCTGAACGCGCGGCTGGAGGGGGGCGAGATCGTCTATCTCGACCGGTACGACATCGGTGTCGCGGTTCAGACCGACCAGGGTCTCGTCGTGCCGGTCGTGCGCGACTGCGAGTCACGGCCGGTCGAGGAGCTGGCCGCGGACGTCGCGCGCCTGGCCGAGGCGGCGCGGGCCGGAAAGCTTGCGCCGGAGAACCTCCGCGGATCGACGTTCACCGTGACCAGCGCCGGCAAGCTCGGGGGCCTCTTCCACACGCCGATCGTCAACTACCCGGAGGTGGCAATCCTCGGTGTGGGCCGGATCGGACCGCGTCCGGTGGTCGATGACGGCGACGTCGTCGTGCGCCAGGTCGGGACGGTCGCAGTCACGTTCGACCACCGGGTGATCGACGGGGCCCGGGCGGCGGAGTTCGGCCTCGCCGTCATCCGCCGCCTCGAGAGCCCCGCCGCCTCGTAGCGCTCTGCCCGCTCGATCTGCGAGAGCCGGATCGGTGTGTCAGCCTGCGCGCGCCGGCGTCTTCACGTGCGGCTCGATCATTCGCTCGATTCGCGGCGCGCTCGCGCGTCCCTCGATGCGCTCGACGATCCTCCGGTCCTTGACCAGGAGCAGCGTCGGGACCGCTCGAACGCGTAGGCGGGCGACCAGATCGGGATGCCGCGCAGCCTCGACACGCCGCACGCGGAGGCGACCGCGCTCCTTGCGGGCGAGATGGGCGAGCAAGCTCTCCATGCGCCTGGCCGGACCGGAACGCTCGTCCGTGAAGAACACCAGCAGCGGCGAGGTTCCGCTCATGAGGTTTGTGTGTCCAGCGCGCCGCCGAGCCAAACGGCCTCGGGAGCTGTGAACCGAACTAGACTGGCCGGCGGATGGGCTCCTGGTACTGGATCGGCGTCGCCGCCGGAATCGGAGTGGGAATCGGCATCGCCCTGGGCTCGGTGCTTCCCGCAGGACGAACCGGCCTCTCCGCCGGCGTGGCCGCCGCTCTCGGCGTCGCGGCGGGAATCGGTGTCGGCCAGCTCCTCGGCGGCTGGGCGGAGTCCGCGGGCGGAGGCTCCGGCGGCCTCCTCGGCGCGGTGTCCTCGGTCCCGATCGTCGCGGGCGCCCTCCGGGGCGGCGGAACGCGCCTCGGGGTTGCGCTGATCGTCGCGTTGGCCGGCGCCGCCGCCGCCGCCCTGGCGTTCGTTCCCGCCCTGGGCTACCTCGAGGTTGTCATCGCACCCGCATTGGCCCTGCGGCTCCGCAGGCGCGGCGGGAGCCGATACGCGGGCCTGCGCATACTGGCGAAGGACTAGCCCGCCGGTGGGCGCCGCGAAGAAGCTCGTCCTGATCGTGATCGACGGCCTGACACCCGCCGTCTTCGAGCACGCGATCGAGCGCCGCACCGCTCCCGCGCTTGCCTTCCTCGCCTCACACGGGACCTACCGGCGGGCGCTGTCGACCTTCCCGTCACTGACTCCTGTCTGCGCCTCGTCGATCGCCACCGGCGGGCACCCCGACGTGCATCGGATCCCGCACCTCGTCTGGTACGACCGGCGGGAGCGTCGCCTCGTCGAGTACGGCTCCTCGTTCGGCGCCGTCGTCGCCGCAGGCACGAGGCGCTCGATCGTCGACACGATCTTCAACATGAACGGCCGGCATCTTTGCGGCGAGGCCGTGACCGTCTTCGAAGCTCTGGACGATGCCGGCCTGGTCACGGCGGCGGTGAACTTCACGTGCTACCGGGGCCGCACCGTGCACCGCACGACGCTGCCCGGGGTGTCGCGACGAGCCAGCGGGCCGAAGCGGTTCTTCTACTACAACCTCTTCGAGTCGGATGTGACAGGGGCTCCGCTCGCCGTCCGGCGGCGATCTGCCGGGACGATCGACTCCTATGCCGCGGCGGTCGGGCGCTGGCTCGTCACGCGGGACGGCTTCGACTTCCTCGTCTACTACCTGTCGGACTACGACTACGCGTCGCATGTGCTCGGGCCGGAAGGGGCGGCGGTGAAGCTCGCCGACGCCGACGTCGCCGTGGCGGCGCTGCTCGACGCGGCGGGCAGCTGGGATGCGTTCCTCGAGCGCTACGACGTTCTGGTCTGCTCGGATCACGGCCAGACGGCCGTCCGTCGGGCCGACCCGCTGGAGCGTGCCTACGGCGACCTGCGCGTGGTGCGCCGGAACGGGGCCGACCGCTCGGACGTCGCCGTCACCGCGTCGAACCGCGCCGGGCAGGTCTACCGCTTGCCGAGCTGCGGCGAGCCGGTTCGTGCGCTCGCCGAGCGGCTCGACGGGCAGGAGGCCGTCGACGTGGCGCTCTTCCTCGAGGACGGCGACGGCGTGGCTCGCCGGGAACGCGAGGAGCTCCGGTTTCGACCGGACGGCGGCGGCTGGCACACCGAGGGTGACCCGGCCGCCCTCGACCATCCCGGCGCGCTCGAACGCGCCTGGGCCGCGTTGCACAACCCGAATGCGGGCGAGATCCTCGTCTCCGCTGCGGAGGGGTTCGAGTTCACCGACCTCGGCGGCCGTCATCACGCCGGTGGTGGGAGCCACGGATCGCTCTCCGCCGGTGACTCCGAGGTGCCCATGCTGGGCATCGGCTTCGACGCGCTCCCGTCGAGCATCACGCAGATCGCGCCCGCGGTGCTCTCGCACTTCGGCCTCGAGCGGGCGGCTGCCACCCGTGCGGCCTGACTTTGCCGAGTCCCGCCGGCTGATGGTCGACGAGCAGCTCCGCGCTCGGGACATCGCCGACGAGCGCGTGCTCGCGGCGATGGAGCGGGTGCCGCGAGAGCTCTTCGTCTCCGAGGCGGAACGCGATCGAGCGTACGCCGATGCCGCATTGCCGATCGGCGAGGGCCAGACGATCTCGCAGCCCTACATGGTCGCGAGGATCTGCGAGGCGCTCGCCCTCCGTGGAGCCGAACGGGTGCTCGACGTCGGCACCGGCTCCGGGTACCAGGCTGCGGTGCTTGCCGAGCTCGCCGGGGAGGTGCACACGATCGAACGGCACGCGTCCCTCGCCGACCAGGCCCGCGCGGCGCTCGCCGCCGCCGGTTACGACCGCGTCCAGGTCCACGTCGGAGACGGCACGCTCGGCCTCCCCGACCACGCTCCCTTCGGGGCAATAGCCGTCGCCGCCGCCGCACCGGAGGTGCCACCCTCTCTGTACGCCCAGCTCGAGCCGGGCGGCAGGCTCGTCGTCCCGGTCGGCCGCCGCGAGGGGCAGGAGCTCCTGCTCGTCGTCCGCAGTCCCGAGGGCCCTGCCGTGCTTCGGTCGGTGCCGTGCAGGTTCGTGCCGCTGGTCGGCGAGGAAGGCTTCGACCGTGAGTGAGCGACGGCGTGCGAGGGTGCTCGTTCGCGGTCGAGTGCAGGGCATCGGCTTCCGGGCGACCGCGCGCTCCCGGGCCCGCTCGCTCGGGATCGGCGGGTGGGTGCGGAACAACGTGGACGGGTCGGTCGAGGCAGAGCTCGAAGGGGCACGCGGGCGCGTGGAGCTGGCGATCGCCTGGTTCGGACGCGGACCCCACGGAGCCCGGGTCGACGATGTTCACGTCGAGTGGCGAGAGCCTCTCGGCGAGGACAGCTTCACGATCCGTTGACCGCGCGCTCAGTACGGTACGCTCGCGGCGTGGCGCGATCGACCGCAGCGGGGATCGCGGCGACGCGCGCGGGCCGGGCTCTCCGCCGCCCGCAGAACTGGCTCCAGCTGGTCAAGTTCTCGCTGGTCGGCGCAACCGGCACCGGGGTCAACCTCGCCGTCTACATTGCGCTGCTGAAAGGAGCTGAGCTCCACTACCTGCTCGCCGCCTCGTGCTCGTTCGCGGTGGCGGTGTCGAACAACTACTTCTGGAACCGGCATTGGACGTTCCGGCGCCATCGCGGCCACGTCTACTACCAGGGCCTTCGCTTCCTCGTCGTCTCGCTGATCGCGCTCGGCCTCAATCTCGGCGTGCTGAAGGTGCTGGTCGAGCTCGGCATGGGCAAGATCGCCGGTCAGGTGCTCGCGATCGCCCTCGTCACACCCTTCAGCTTCAGCGCGAACAAGCTCTGGTCGTTTCGACGGTAGTGGACAGAGCACTGAGCATGCGCCGCGTCGCCGTCGCTGCCGCGCTTCTGCTTCTCGTCTTGGTGCCGGTTGCCCGTGCGCAGACTCCGTCCGCGCCCGTCTACGACGGGCAGGGCCGGCTCGTGCAGACCCCCTTCGCGCCGGTTGCGCAGCGGCAGGAGCTGACGAAGGAACGGGCGATCGAGCTCTTTCTCGCGGTGCCAAAGGTGAGGAGCTGGGTCGGACGGTACGACGAATCGAGCCTGGTGAAGGACGCGACCTACGAGACCGACTACCGCGACTGGGAGGTCAAGATCTGGTCGGAGCCGAAGCACGGCCCGAGCGCTGGTGAGATCGCGACGGGGCGGGTCGACGACCTGAGCGGTGTCGCCACGGAGGCGTGGACAGGGCCGCAGGTGGCATGGACGATGGCGCGCGGGGGCCCCGGCGCCTTCGGCGGAAAGAGGATCAACAGCCTCCCGGTCTGGCTCGCATTCTGCGCGGTGTTCCTCGTCGGTCTCGCCGACCTGCGCAGGCCGCTCAGCCTTCGGAACCTCGACCTCCTCGCGCTGCTCTCGTTCTCGGTCTCGCTCTGGTACTTCAACCACGGGCGGATCTTCACGAGCGTCCCTCTCGTCTACCCCGGCCTGCTCTACTTGCTCGTGCGGACGGTCTGGATCGGCGCACGGGGTCGCCCTCCGCGAATGTCTCGACCGGTGTGGCCGATCTGGCTGCTCGCTGCGGCGACCGTCTTCGTCGCCGGCTTCAAGGTCGGCCTGAACGTGCGCGAGTCCAACGTGATCGACGTCGGCTACGCGGGGCCAATCGGCGCCGAGCGAATCGCGCACGGCCAGTCGCCCTACGGGCACTTCCCGATCGAGGACTCGCTGAAAACCTGCGGTCCCGCCGACCGAAGCGGCGAGATCCGCGACCGAATCCAGACGAACGGGCGCTGCGAGTCTGCGAACCCCAACGGCGACACCTACGGCCCGGTCTCCTACCTTGCCTACCTCCCCGGTCTCGCGTTCTTCGGCTGGAGCGGCAAGTGGGACGACCTGCCCGCGTCCCACTTCACCGCGATCGGCTTCGATCTCATCTGCTTGATCGGGCTCGGGCTGGTCGGACGGCGTTTTGGCGGCAACCGGCTCGGAGTGACCCTCGCCTTCGCGTGGGCGGCCTACCCGTTCACCCAGTACGTGTCGAACTCGAACACGAACGACTCGATCATGCCCGCCTTTCTGATCTTCGGCTTCTGGCTCTGCACGTCCTCATGGGCGCGAGGGCTCTTCGCCGGGCTCGCAGGGTGGACGAAGTTCGCGGCGCTGATCGTGGCGCCTCTGTGGGCCACCTACCCGGAGTTCAGGCGAAGCAGGCGGACGGCGCTCCTGTTCGCCGGTGGCCTTGCCATCGCCACGGTGGCAAGCTTCTGGATCCTCCTGCTCGAGCCGAATCCGCTGCACGCGGCGCGCGTCTTCTGGGACCGGACGATCCCACCGCAGGTGAACCGACACTCGCCGTTCTCGCTCTGGGACTGGGGCCAGTACCACGCCGGCCTGCCGGACCTCGCGTGGTTGCAGAAGGTGCTGCAGGCGCTGCTCGTGGCCGGTGCCGCGGCCGCCGTCTTCCTCCCGCGCCGGAAGTCCCCACTTCAGCTGGCCGCGCTCACCGGTGCCCTGCTGATCGGATTCGAGCTCGTCCTGACCCATTGGTTCTACCTCTATCTCCCCTGGTTCTTCGCCTTCGTCGCGTACGCCGTGCTCGCTGCCGAGCCGGCGACGCAGACAGCGGAGGCTCGAGCAGCGAATGAACGCACGACCCGCGAGCTGGTCACCGCCGGCTGACGCGCGCCGCGCCGCGCTGGCCGCAGTGCTCGCGATCGCCGTGCTGGTCGTCGCCTGGGCCTTGCTCCACCGTGGCTTCTACCAGCACAGCCAGATCATCGACACGCCCATCTACCAGCGCTACGGCGACGCGATCGCGAACGGTCGGGTGCCGTATCGGGACTTCGCGCTCGAGTACCCACCGGCCGCGCTGCCCGTCTTCGCCGTTCCCTCGCTGCTTCGCTCGCAGCAGGGCGACCTCGAGAACTACCGGAACTGGTTCGAGGCCGAGATGCTCGTCTGCGGCGCCCTGCTCCTCGCGTTCATGCTCTCGATCCTGCTCCGCCTCGAGGCCGGGCCGGTCCGGATGGGTGCGGCGCTCGCGTTCTCGGCTCTCGCCCCACTCCTGCTCGGGTCGGTCGTGCTCTCCCGGTTCGACCTCTGGCCTGCGGCATTGACGGCCGGCGCCCTGGCGGCGGTGCTCGCCGGACGGGAGCGGCTCGGCGCGGGCGTGCTCGGGCTGGCGTTCGCGGTCAAGCTCTACCCCGCCGTGCTGCTGCCGCTCGTGCTGGCGTGGGTGTGGCGGCGCGCGAGCAGGCGCGAGGCCGCCGCCTGCCTCGCCGTCTTCGCGGCCGTCGTGCTCGCGTGCTTCCTGCCGTTCCTCGTGCTGGCGCCGGACGGCCTGTGGGAAGCGCTCACGCGCCAGACGAACCGGCCGCTTCAGATCGAATCGCTCGGCGCGGCCGTCCTGCTCGTCGCGCACGTCGCCGGCGGGCTCGGGATCACGATGCGGCCGGGGCACGGCTCCCAGAACCTGGCGGGCGATCTCCCGGATGCGCTCGCCGCCGTGCAGACCGGTCTCCAGCTGGCCGCCGTGCTCGGTATCTGGGTGTGGTTCGCTCGCGGGCCCGCCGACCGGGAGCGGCTGGTGCGTGCCTCGGCGGCCGCGGTCTGCGCGTTCGTCGCTCTCGGAAAGGTGCTCTCACCTCAGTTCTTGATCTGGCTGGTCCCGCTCGTCCCGCTCGTGCGCGGCCGGCGGGGCGTCGCAGCCTCTTCCGTTCTCGCGGCGACCTTCGTGCTCACGCAGCTCTGGTTCCCGTTCAGGTACTGGCGTCTCGCGCTCGAGTTCGACGCGTTGGCGTCCTGGCTCGTCCTGGTGCGGGATCTCGCACTCGTCGCGCTGCTCGCGGTTCTGATCGTGCCGCGCGCCCCTACCCGAGCGGGATCCGCAGCGCCTCGATAGCGGTCGCGCGGCCCTCCTCGTCGCAGTCGACGACGACGCCCTCGAGCCTCACGCCCGCCTCGGCCGGGCGGAACCGGACCGGCATCCCGGTGCGCATGCGCCGGATCGCGAGCTCGGCCTCGACTCCGATCACGGAGTCGTGCGGCCCGGTCATGCCCGCGTCCGTGATCGCGGCCGTGCCGCCGGGCTGGATGCGCGCGTCGCTCGTCTGAACATGCGTATGCGTTCCGATCACCGCCGTGACACGCCCGTCGAGCCAACGGGCCAGCGCGACCTTCTCGCTCGTCGCCTCGGCGTGGAGGTCGACCACGACGACCCGGGCTCGGCGCCTCGCCTCGTCGACGAGATCGTCCACCACCTCGAACGGGCCGAGCGGCACGTCGAGGAAGAGCGAGCCCATCACGTTGACGACCGCGACGGGCGTACCGTCGCTCGCCGGGAGAACCGCGAGCGCGCGGCCGGGCGAGCCGGTCGCCACGTTCCCGGGCCGGATCACGCGCTCCGACTCGGCGAGGTACGCGGCGAGCTCGTCCCTCGCCCAGACATGGTTGCCGAGCGTGACGACGTCTGCTCCCGCGGCGAGCAGCTTGTCGGCCAGCTTCGGCGTGAGCCCACGTCCGTCCGCGGCGTTCTCGCCGTTGACGACGCAGAACCCGGCTCCGAGCTCCTCGCGCAAGCTCGGAAGCCGTTCCTCCACGGCTCGACGGCCTGCCGAGCCGAAGACGTCGGCGAGGAAGAGGATGCGCATAGAGCTCACGACCCTGTCTCAGTCAGTGCCTGACGCGTTCTTGGTGAGCTGCCGCCTGCGCGCGGAGGCGAGACCGCGATCTCGCCGGAGCGCGAGCGCGCAAAGACACGCGTGTCGAAGGAGGGGGGTCCGTGGGGAACCATGGGTTCCCCCACGCTAACTAGGACAGTGTCGTCGCGGAGTGAAGCTCGATCTCGACGTGGTTGCCCGCGTCTTGCGTGTAGCGGGCCAGCGCGAGCCGCTCGACGCCGGAGAAGTCGAGCACGTTGCCGATCTTCGACGAGCCGGCAGAGACGTCGGAGCCGACCGCGAGTGCCGGGTCGGGCCGGAGGTGCGTGACCGACACGACCACCGAGGGTTCTCCGGACGGCTGGATGTCGATCACGGCGCCGTAGGACTTGCCGTCGAGGACGTAGCTCCGGAGACCGACGACGGTTCCGTCCACAGGGGCGTAGACGTCGGTCCCGGGAGCGGCGCCGACGTTGAGCGAGCCGGTCGACGGCCCTGAGCCGCCGCCCAGCTGGTAGTACGTCAGCCCGCCTCCGCCGCCGCCGAAGATGCGATGGAACGCACGCGCGAACAGGCCCTCGTTCGCCTGCCGTCCGAGCGCGTCGAGCGGAAGCGCATCCTCCCCGGCGGCGTGGTAGCCGATCGCCGTCACGTTCCGCTGGTTCACGGGCAGCTGGACGCGGAGCGCGTCGTGCACTGCGATCACCAACGGCTCCGGCGGTCCGGCGGGGAGGAGCCGCGAGGCGCTCGCGGGTGCCCCGGTGCCGATTGCCGGCGAGCCGCCGGACCGGAACGCGGAAACGAGCAGGACGACGAAGACGGTCAGCGCGAAGATCGTCAACAGCGCCCGCCGGCGTGCCCGCCGGACCGCTGACGAGGGGCGCCGCTGGGGCCGCCGGTAGGCGGTGGCGCGTTGCATCGGCGCCACCGTAGCCGAGGTGGGAACTCCTTTCAACCGACTTTGTGACACCCGTTGCCCGGATCTTGACACGGAATCGAGCCAAACTTCGTGACGGTCGAGCGCAAGTGCCCCGTCCGTCTCGGCCGCCCAGTCCCAGACGGCGGTCCGGGGCCGTACGCCGTGCGCGGTACGATGGCCGCGATGTCCCCCGGCGCGGCGCCGAAGATCCAGATCCCGCGCTGGATCCAGCTGGTCGGGCTGCCGCTCCTGCTCGTGCTGGCGTGGGTCGTGGCGGGACGGGTCTTTCACGCCGTCTTCCTGTTCCTCGTCGCCACGCTCGTTGCGCTGCTCCTCGACCCGCTGGTCAACGGGATCGGCGCGATTCGAATCGGGAGGTTCCGAATCCGGCGCGGCGTGTCGGTCGCGCTCGTATACCTCAGCTTGGCGGCGGTGCTGATCGTCAGCATCTGGGCTCTCGCCACCGTCGTCGTCGATCAGACGAAGACGGCCGCAAACCGGTTCGACACCTACTTTACGGAGCCCCATGGACTGGACCGGCCAGACCGACGCCGACCGTGACGTCGACCGTCTGCAGCACTGGCTGAACACGCATGGACTGAGTTCGATCAAGGTCCAGGAGCGTGGCCACCGCTGGGTGAAGGACATCCGCGACAAGGACGTCGGCAAGTACACGAATCGAATCGTCGACTTCGTCGAGGGGGCGGCGATCTCGATCGGAAAGCTCCTGTTCTCGCTGATCGTCGTACTCGTCGCCTCGATCTACATGCTGCTCGACTTCTCCAGGCTGGCAAGGGCGATCGACAGGCGATTTCCACCGCATCCGGGCTCGCAGTCGCTGCTGGTCCGCGTCGAGCACGCGGTTGCGGGTTACGTGAAAGGGCAGCTGCTCGTCTCGCTGATCATCGGGGCGAGCGCCGGATTGGGGATGTGGGTGCTCGGGGCACTGGGCTGGGTCCCCGGGGCGGACAAGTACGCCCTTCTGTTCGGGGCCTGGGCCGCGGTGACCGAGCTGATCCCGTACCTGGGCCCGTGGCTCGGCGCGATTCCCGCCGGCATCTACGCAGTGGTGGTCCACCCGATCTCGCTGCTCTGGGTGGCGATCCTCTTCCTCTTCATCCACCAGATCGAGGGGCACATCGTCGTCCCGAACGTGATGGGCAGTGCGCTTCGTCTGCACCCGCTGCTCGTCATCTTCGGCCTGCTGGCGGGCGGGGAGATCTACGGACTGGCCGGCATCCTGGTCGCGCTGCCGCTGCTCGCAGCCACGCGGGCGATCTACGAGTTCTTCTCCGAGCGGGTTGCACTCGAGCCCTGGACGGAAGGCGGGCCGGTCCCGGTCGAGGTCGAGGTCGAGCCACCCGTTCGTCCGCCGCCGCCGATCGTTCCGATGCCCGATCCGGCGCCGGAGCTCGAGGCGGAGACCGACGTGCTCGAGCCCCCGCCGCAGACGCGACGCACGCGACCGCGGGCGTGACCAGCCCGCCGCTGCTGGCGGCACATCGGGTGTCGCGCCGCTTCGGGGCGCATGTCGCGCTGGAGCCCACCGACGCCGAGGTGCGCCCGGGCGAAGTGCTCGCGCTCGTCGGCCCGAACGGAGCCGGCAAGTCGACGTTGCTCGCCATCCTCGCGGGCGCGCTGGCGCCGACGTCGGGCACCCTCCAGCGGGCGCCCGGCGTGCGGATCGGCTGGATGCCGCAGCGTCCCGCCCACTACGGACGCCTGTCGCCGCGGCAGAATCTCGAGCTGTTCTCTCGCCTCGAGCACGCCGGCGACGCGGCCGCCATGGTCACCCGCTTCGAGCTTCCCGACGACGGCCGGCCGGCGGCCTCCCTCTCCGTCGGCAACAGGCAACGGCTCGACCTGGCGATCTCGCTGCTCGGTAGCCCGGACGTCCTGCTCCTCGACGAGCCCACCGCCGCGCTCGATCCGCGTCAGCGGCGGCGACTGTGGGAGACGGCCGCCTCGGTGCGCGGCGAGGGCGGTGCGGTCGTGCTCGTGACGCAGAACGTGGAGGACGTCGAGCACGTCGCCGACCGCGTCGCCGTCCTGATCGAGGGCCGGACCGTGTTCGACGGCCCGGTCGCCGAATACCTGCGCTCGGAGGCCGCAGGGGCATTGCGATGAGGTCGCTCGTCTTCGCCTCGCTCCCGTGGGGGACAACGTTGGGGAAACCCTGTTTCCCCAACGAGCCCCCGTCTCAAAGGAGGGGGAATCCGGGGGAACCATGGGTTCCCCCGGATGCAAACCTCCCGGTTCCCCCCGGCCCCCTCCACACTCATCGACCGCAAGGCGGCCGATGAGGGCGACAGGGCTCATTCTCCGGAAGGACCTGCTCGTCCTCAGGCGCTCGCCCGCCCTGCTCGGCGTGCTCGTCGCGTACCCGCTCGTGATCGCGCTCCTGATCGGCCTGACCGCCGCCTATGCGAACGCGAAGCCGAGAGTGGCGCTGGTCGACCGCGACGGCATTCCGCCCAGCGTGACCGTCGCGGGCAAGACATTCGACGTCGATGGGCTCATCGACCAGGTGGCGAAGAACGTGGAGCTCGTCCGAATGTCCGCAGACCAGGGTGCCGACCAGCTCGCCTCCGGCCGGGTCGCGGCCGTGATCACGATCCCCGCCGGTTTCGTCGCCCAGCTGAAAGGGCTGGTTGCCAGCCCTCACCTGACCCTCGCGACGGGCACCGGCGGGATCACGCCCCGGGTCCGACAGCAGATGCAGGCGCTCGTCTACAACCTCAACCTGCGGTTGCAGAAGGCCTTCATCCAGGCCGACATCCGCTACGTCCAGTTTCTCCTCCACGGGGGGAAGGGAACCGTTCTCGGCCGGTCGTTCTCGATCATCGGGCTCGACGGAGCCGGTCGACTGCTCGCCCATCTCCCGGCGTCTCCCGAGAAGGCCCAGATCGCCGACTTCATCAAGGACGCTCGTCTCGCGCTCGCGCTGACGGGCAGCGCGATTCGCGCGACCGCCAGCCCGATCGTGCTCGACGAGAAGCACGGGCAAGGGAGGACGTCTGCATTGTCGGCGCAGGTGCAGGCCTACGGGCTCGCGATCACGATCACCTTCCTCGGACTGCTGCTGGCAGCCGGGGCGCTCGCGGCGGAACGGGACGAGAACGCGATCGGCCGGCTCGTCCGCGGGCTGGTCGGGCTGGGCCAGCTCGTCGCCGCGAAGATCTCGCTCGCGGTTGCGGTCGCCGTCGGCTTGGGGACGGTCATCCTGCTCGGATTCGGCGTCGCGGTCGAGATCGGCGACGTGGCGGGCGGAGAGCCGTGGCAGCGACTGCCGCTCGTGCTCGTCGGGGTCGTTCTCGTCGGCGCAGCGATCGGGGCCTGCGGAGCGCTGATCGGCGCACTCGCTCGAGAGTCGAGGACGGCGTCCCTGGTCGGCGTCCTGGTCGTCCTGCCGGTCGTCTTCCTCGGGCTCGTCCCGCGGGAGATCGTGCCCGTCGCCGCCTGGATCAGCGACGCCTTCCCGTTCGCCCACGGCGCCCGGTTCTTCGCCTCGGCGCTGTACGACGGCTCGCCGTGGAGTGCGGTCGGCCGCGAGGCGGCATGGCTGGTCGGGCTGGGGGCCATCTTCGCGGTGCTTGCGCGCATCTCGGCGCGACGGCTCACCGTCTGACCGTTTTCACCGATCGCCTGCCGGGGCACCACCTCGGCGTGTCGACAACGGCGAGCAGGCGGACGCCCGTGCGACGCGACAACGTCGTCTCGTCCATCGCGGGCGCGTTCGCGGAGCACAACCTGCTGACCTACGCGGCGGCGATCGCCTTCCAGGGGTTGATCTCTCTCGTTCCGATGACGCTGCTCGGGCTCGGCATTCTCGGCGCCGCCGGTCAGCACTCGGTCTGGACCGACCAGCTCGCGCCGGCGATCCAGGCGCACGTGCGACGGCCGGTCTACGAGGCGATCGACGACACGGTGGTGCGGATCCTCGACCACGGAAGCGCCGGCCTGATCGCCTTCTCGGCGTTCCTCTCGGTCTGGTATCTGACGGCGGCGATGCGCGCGGTGATCGAAGCGTTGAACAAGATTCACGATGTGGACGACGACCGGGGCTGGTTGCACCGCTTGGCCGTCGCCGGCGGGCTCGGCACGGCAGCCGGGGTCGCGGTATACGGCTCGTCCCTGCTCGTCGTCGGCGGTCCTCGAGGCGTCGTGCTCGGCCTGGTGCGCTGGCTGGGCGCGATCGTCCTGCTCGGGCTGCTCGTCGGCCTCCTCGTCCGCTACGCGCCGGCGCAGCGGCCCCAGGCCAGCTGGGCGAGCCTCGGCGCCGTGCTCGTCGTCGGTTCCTGGATCGTCTCGTCGGTCCTCTTCAGGCTGTGGGTTACGTACGTCGCGGACTTCAGGAGCCCGGTGGGCACGCTGACGACGCTGCTCGTCCTGACCAGCTACCTGTTCGTGTCCGCCGTCGTCTTCCTCGTCGGTGTCCAGCTCGACGAGCTGCTGCGCAAGTCGCATCCGGCCGGAATTCGAGTCGTCGACCACGTTCGGGCTGCGCTCGGGCGCTGAGGCGTACTCTTTCGGCGATGAGCGCGTTTCCCGTCACGCGGCTTCGTCGGCTGCGCCGGACCGGCGCGCTGCGGTCGCTCGTTCGCGAGACCCGTCTCGACCTCGACGACTTCGTCATGCCGCTCTTCGTCGGGCCCGCGACCGAGCCGAACGGGGCGCTCCCCGCGATGGGGCGCTGGTCGGTCGAGGAGGTCGGCGACGAGGTCGACCGGCTGGCGGCGGCGGGCGTCAAGGCGATGATCCTGTTCGGCATCCCGGACGAGAAGGACGAGGAGGGCTCGGGTGCGTGGGACGAAGACGGCGTCGTCCAGCGCGCCCTGCGTACCCTGCGACCGCGCTTTCCGGAGATCGTCCTCCTCACGGACGTCTGCCTGTGCGAGTACACGACGCACGGCCACTGCGGCGTGATTCGGGACGGGGCCGTGGACAACGACGAGACCCTGGAGCTGCTCGCACGCACCGCGGTCAGCCACGTCGAGGCCGGCGCCGACGCGGTCTGCCCGAGCGACATGATGGACGGCCGCGTCGCGGCGGTCCGGGAGGCGCTTCCCGAGACCGCGATCGTCGCGTACTCCGCGAAGTACGCGTCCGCTTTCTACGGACCGTTCCGTGAGGCGGCGGACTCCGCGCCGGCCTTCGGGGACCGTCGGAGCTACCAGATGGATCCGGCGAACGTCCGCGAGGCGCTTCGGGAGTGCGAGCAGGACATCGCCGAAGGCGCCGACGTGATCATGATCAAGCCCGCGCTTCCGTATCTCGATGTGATCCGGGCCGCGCGGGAGCGCTTCGACGTGCCGCTCGCCGCGTACAACGTCTCCGGCGAATACGCGATGGTCAAAGCGGCCGCCGCTTCCGGGTGGCTCGACGAGCATCAGGCTGTGTTCGAGTCGCTGACCGCGATCAAGCGCGCCGGCGCAGACGTCGTGGTCTCGTACTGGACGAAGGATCTCGCCGAGTGGCTTTGAGCACGCGCTCCGAGCTGTACCGGCGCGCGCTCGAGCTGATCCCCGGCGGCGTCAACTCGCCGGTTCGCGCGATGCGCTCGGTGGGGCTCGACGAGCCGGTGTTCATGCGACGCGGCGCCGGCTCGGAGATCGAGGACGTGGGCGGCCGCCGCTACGTGGACTGGGTGATGTCCTGGGGCCCGCTGATCTTCGGGCACGCCGACCCCGAGACCCTCGCGGCCGTCGCCGAGGCGGCTGAGCGGGGCACGTCGTTCGGCGCTCCCACCGAGACCGAGGTCGAGCTGGCGCAGGAGATCGTCGACGCCGTTCCCTCGATCGAGATGGTCCGGCTCGTCTCCTCCGGAACGGAGGCGGCGATGAGCGCGATCCGGCTGGCCCGTGCGGCGACACACCGGAGCCGCATCGTCAAGTTCGCCGGCTGCTACCACGGTCACGCGGATGCGCTGCTGGCGAGCGCCGGCTCGGGGCTCGCCACGTTGGGGATCCCGTCGTCGCCCGGTGTTCCGACCGGCGCGGCGGCGGACACGATCGTCTGCGCATTCAACGACATCGAAGCTGCTGCCGCGGCTGTCGCGCAGTGGGGGGAGGGGCTCGCCTGCGTGATCGTCGAGCCGGTGGCGGGGAACATGGGCGTCGTCGCGCCCGAGCCGGGGTTTCTCGAGGCGCTGCGGGCGCTCTGCGACGCGTCCGGCGCCCTGCTCGTCTTCGACGAGGTGATCACGGGCTTTCGGGTGGGGCGCGGTGGCGCGCAGCAGCGCTTCGGGGTCCTGCCCGATCTGACGATTCTCGGGAAGATCGTCGGCGGCGGCCTGCCGCTGGCCGCGTTCGGCGGCCGGGCGGACGTGATGGAGCTTCTCGCCCCGGCCGGGAGCGTGTACCAGGCCGGGACGCTGTCCGGCAATCCACTCGCGACCGCCGCCGGTCTCTCGGTCCTGCGCCGCCTCCGTGACCCGGCCCTGTACGAGCGGCTGGAGGAGACGGCGGCTCACCTGGAGGCAGGTCTCGCGCCCTTCGGCCGGGTGCAGCGGGTCGGAGCGATGCTGACCCTGTTCATGGGCGATGCGCCGGTGCGGCGCTTCGAGGAAGCCCAGGCGTGCGACACGGACCGGTACGGCGCGCTCTTCCGGCATCTGCTCGACCGTGGGATCTACGTGGCGCCCTCGCAGTTCGAGGCGCTCTTCGTCTCGACCGCCCACGGAGACGTCGAGGTCGATCGGACGGTGGAGGCCGTTGCCGACTTCTTCGCTCGCTGACGTGTGGGAGACGATCGCCGTCGAGGCCGCCGGCGAGAGCCTGCTCTGGGCGGAGGCGTTGCTGCCGGAGGACGAGCGCGAGCTCGTGCCAGTCTTCTCCTCGCTCGCCGACGAGCGTTTCGCTCTCGGCCTCGAGACGATCTACGAGGGGTACCTCCTGCACTACGGACGGCCTCGACTGTTCGGGCGACGCGATCGACACACGTCGCTTCTCCTCGGCGACTACCTGTATGCACACGGCCTCGTCCGGATCGCCGCGGGCCGCGACGTCGACGCGGTCGCCGACCTCGCGGCGCTGATCTCGCTGTGCGCCCAGCTGCGCGCGGACGGGGGCGCGGGCGACGGTGAAGCCTGGGCCGCTACCGCCGCGCTACTCGGCGACGGTCCGCTCTCGGGCACGCACGAGCCGGAGGCGCTCAGGGCCGCTGCGGTCGCCGCCGCGGGCGCGGAGCCGGTGGAAGGCGCGCTCGCTCTTCACCGGCTGCGAGTCGGTTAGACTCGCGCGGTGCTCGCGCTCCTCGCCGATGCGGCCACAGAAGGGCGGAATGTCATCACCGGCATGCTGGTCGTCGGCCTCGTCTTCCTGGGCGTCGTCGGGCTCGGCACGCTCTCGCGGCGGCTCCGTAAGAAGCACTAGCCCGACTCACTGCGTGCCGGCCTGAGCGTGACTGGGCAGGGCAAGACGGAGGTCGGGACGTTCTGGGAGCGGCTCGCCGACCCGCGCTCGGCACCCGGAGGAGGCTCGGCATCGGCTGTCGCCGTCGAGATGGCCGCGGCGCTCGTCGTCAAGGCTGCCCGGCGGTCGGCCGAGACCTGGCCCGAAGCCAGGGGGGCTGCCGCCCAGGCTGGAGCGCTCGCCACCCGCTGTTCCGAGCTCGCGGAGCTGGATTCGCGCGCCTTCGGAGCCGCGCTGAAGGCGCTCGAGGGCCGGGCGGAGGTCGAGGGGCCCCTGCGCGAGAGCGTCGACGTCCTGCTGGCGCTCGCCGAGACCGCCGCCGACCTGGCCGAGCTCGCCGCCTCGACCGCGGAGCATTGCGACGGGACGTTCCGCGGCGACGCGATCTGTGCGGCGCTTCTGGCCGAAGCGGCCGCGTGCGGTGCAGCCGTGCTCGTGGCGGGCAACTTGACGGTGACGAGCAACGACGAGCGGCTCAGGCGGGCGAAACGGCTCGGCGAGCTGGCGACGCGAGCCGTCGCACGAGCGCTGGAGACGGGGCCGTGACGTGACTCCCCGAAAGGGAGAGGACGCCGAGCTGGTCGGGCGTTGCCGAGCGGGGGACGCCCAGGCCTGGAACGAGCTCGTCGAGCGGTACGCCCGCTACGTCAACGCGATCGCCGTCCAGGGCTACCGGCTTCAGGGCCCGGATGCGGAAGACGTCTTCCAGGACGTGTTCCTGCGGATCTACTCCCGCCTCGACTCGTTGCGCGACCCAGGCGCGCTGCAGCCCTGGATCGCTCAGCTCACACGCCGCGTCTGCCTCGACCGGCTCGCGAGCACCAAGCGGAACGAGCCGACCGAGCTCGAGCCGGTCGACCTCGAGCGGACGCTCGAGGAGCTGGACGAGGCGCTCGCCGTGCGCGAGGCGCTCGCCGAGCTCTCGGATGAGTGCCGTGACGTGCTCGACCGGTTCTTCTGCCGCGACGAGAGCTACCGGACGATCGGCGAAGCGCTCGGCATCCCGTCGGGGACGATTGCGAGCAGGATCTCGCGGTGCCTGGCCAGGCTCCGCGAGCGCTGGCAGGGAAGAACAGGCACCGTTCGGCAGTCTGGTGAGGTGAAGGCATGAGCTACGACGAGGAGAGACTGGGGGAGCTGCTGAGGCGGCTGCCGCCGGCCCCGGTGGGGTGGGTGCAGGCGGCGCAAGAGCTGCCGGCTGCGCGCGCTGCTCTGGACGACCTCGTCGCGCGCGCCGAGGCGGATGCGGAGCTCCGGGTACGCATCCTCGCCGACCTCGAGAAGACGCTGGCTGCCGAGGGGATTCAGCCTGCGCCACGGGTCGTAGACGAGCTTCGCAACCGCCTCGAAGCGCACTAGCATCAGCTCGTGTCCGAGCTCCCCGCCTGGAGCCTGCCTGCCGGCGCGGCCGACCAGATCGCGCTCGAGAGTGCCTGGCCGGCCGAGGTCACCCGCGACTGGGCCTGGGGCGGTGCGACCGGAGGCGGCGTTCGGGTCTGCATCCTCGACAGCGGCGTGGAGCTCGACCACCCGCTCGTGGGCAGGGTCGACAGCTCGGTCCTCGTCGCAGCGGGTGAGGACGGCGAGCCCGTCGTGACCGAGGACGCCGAAGGCGACGTCTGCGGTCACGGCACCGCGTGTGCCGGAATCGTCCGCTCGCTGGCGCCCGACTGCGAGATCCACAGCGTGCGCGTCCTCGGCCCGGGCTACACCGGCAGCGGGAAGATCTTGCTCGCGGGCCTCCGCTACGCGATCGAGCAAGGGTTCGACGTGGTCAACATGAGCCTCTCGACCACGAAGAAGGACTACGCGGCGGTTCTCCACGAGCTCGCCGACTCCGCCTACTTCCAGCGCACCGTGCTCGTCGCCTCCGCCCACAACATGCCCGTCGAGAGCTACCCGTGGCGTTTCTCGTCGGTCATCTCCGTCGGCAGCCACGAGGAGGAGGATCCGCTGGCCCTTTACTACAACCCGAATCCGCCGGTCGAGTTCTTCGCCCGGGGAGTCGACGTCGAGGTCGCCTGGCTGGCGGGAGAGACGCTCCGCTGCTCGGGCAACAGCTTCGCGACGCCGCACATCAGCGCCCTCTGCACGCTCGTCCGCTCCAAGCACCCGGAGCTGACGCCGTTCCAGCTGAAGAGCGTCCTCCACCTGGTCTCGTCGAACGTCGGCGGCCGGCGATGAGCACGGACCGGCTCGCCGCCGCCGTCGCTGCCGGGGTGCTCGGCTCCGAGGAGCGGTTCCGCGAGCTCCTCCGCTCGGTGGTCGAGGTGGCGCGCGCGATCTTCGCTGCCAAGGCATCCTCGATCCTGCTCCTGGACGAGGAGGCGAACGAGCTCGTCTTCGAGGCGGTGGTCGGCGAGGGTGAGGAGAGCCTGCTCGGAAAGCGTTTCCCGGCAGGGAGCGGCGTCGCCGGCTGGGTCCTCGCCACCCGCACGCCGCTCGTCCTGGAGGACGTGGAGCGCGACCCCCGCTTCGCCAAGGACGTCGCGCAGGACAGTGGCTACGTGCCCCGGGGACTGATGGCTGTCCCGCTCCTCCACGACGAGCGCGCGTTGGGCGTGCTCGAGGTGCTCGACCGGCAGGCGCGGTTCACGCTCCACGAGATGGAGCTCCTCGGGCTCTTCGCCTCACAGGCTGCGATCGCGCTCGACCTGTTGCAGCGCGCGCGACTCGCGGAGGCCGTGCTCGCCGGTGAGGAGGAAGGTGTGGGCGCGCTCGCTCGGCTGGCAGCGGCACTCGACGGCCTCGACGAGGAGAAGCGGCCCGGGGCGGCCAAGCTGCTCGCCGCCCTCGACGAGGTGCTGCGCGGCTAAACGAACGAGCCCGGCTGAGCCGGGCTCGTTCGCGAACTCTTGGTGTGGTCGCTGCTACGGAAGCGCGTTCTTGTGTGCCTCGACGTCCTGATCCTCGTCGCTCGCCGGAAGCGCGTTCTTCGGAAGCGCGTTCTTGTGTGCCTCGACGTCGTCGTCACCCTGGTCGCTCTCCGGCAGGGCGCTCTTTGGCAGGGCGTTCTTGGGAAGGGCGCTCTTGTGGCCTTCGACGTCCTGGTCTCTCGTCTCCTCGTCCGACACAGTCGACCTCCTTCTCCGAAAGTGGGGCTCCGCTTCGTCGCGGTTGTCTACTAGACAGACCGTGCGCCCGAAATCTTCCTCCCCCGGGTTTGCATTTGCAATCGGTGCTGCGATCCTCCGTCGCGAGTGAGCCGTCTCAGGGCACGGTTGACCGAGTCTGTCGCGGCGTTCCGGAGCGCGTTCTCGAACCCTGCGCTCCGCCGGATCCAGCTCGCCGGCGCCGGCTCGGTGATGGGGCAATGGGCGTACAGCGTGGCGCTCGCGGTCTACGCCTACGAAGAGGGCGGCGCAAAGGCCGTCGGCCTCGTCGCCCTGATCCGCACGATTCCGTCGGCAGTCTCGGCGCCGTTCACCTCGACGCTTGCCGACCGGCTGCCCAGGATCGCCGTGATGGCCTCGGCCAGCCTCGCGCGCGTGGGAACGATCGCAGCGGCCGGTGTGGTGATCGAGGCCGGGGGGCCGCCGGCGCTGGTGTACGTGCTTGCGGGCATCACCTCGATCCTCGGCACCGCTTTCTTGCCCGCGGAGTCGGCGGCGCTCCCCGAGTTGGCGCGAACACCGGACGAGCTGACCGCCGCAAACGTCGCCCGGAGCACGATCGACAGCGTCGGCAGCTTCGCCGGGCCGGCTCTGGGCGGCGTGCTGCTGGCGACGACGGACGCGGGTGTCGTCTTCTTCGCCACGGCCGGGACCTTTCTCTGGGGTGGTCTCCTGGTCGCGTCGATCGGCAGGGCGGGGCGGGGAGCCGCTGCTGAGCCGCGGGCAGAGGCAGAGCGCCGAGGCTTCATCCAGGAGACGACGAAGGGATTCCGGGCGATCGCCGGCGAACGCGGACTGCGCGCGGTCGTCTCCCTCTATGCGGCACAGACACTCGTCGCGGGAGCGCTCGGCGTGCTCGTCGTCGTCACCGCGCTCGACCTGCTCGATCGAGGTGCCGGTGCGGTCGGGTATCTCAACGCCGCTTCGGGGATCGGCGGTCTTGCCGGCGCACTGATCGCCTTCGCGCTCGTCGGGCGACGGCGGCTGGCGACGGACTTCGGGCTCGGGATCGTGCTCTGGGGGGCGCCCCTCGCGTTGATCGGGGCCTGGCCGGTCATGCCCGTGGCGCTCGTCTCGCTCGGTGTGCTCGGGCTCGGAAACACCCTGGTCGACGTCGCGGGTCTGACGCTGCTCCAGCGGTCGGCGCCTCCTGACGTGATCGCGCGCGTGTTCGGCGTGCTCGAGATGCTGCTGGTCGCGACGATGGGACTGGGTGCGATTCTCGTGCCCCTGCTCGTCGACCTGGTCGGGATCCGCTGGTCGCTCGTTGCGACGGGCGCGCTCCTCCCCGTTCTGGCTGCCCTGACCTGGCGCAGGCTGCTCGCGATCGACGCGGAGGGGCATGTGCCGGGGCCGGAGCTCGCCATCCTCGGCGGGGTTCCGTTGTTCGCGCCGCTTTCGGGCCCGGCTCTCGAGCGGCTCGCCTCGCAGCTGGAGCCCCTGCAGTTCGCCCCGGGAGCTTCGGTCGTCCGGCAGGGCGAGCCCGGCGAACGGTTCTACGTCGTTCGGGCGGGCGAGCTGGAGGTCGCCGTCGACGGGCGGCCTGTGGGTGCGCTCGGGCCGGGAGACTCGTTCGGCGAGATCGCGCTCCTGCGCGACGTTCCGCGAACCGCGACCGTCACCGTGCGGACCGATGCGAGCTTGTACGCCCTGGGCCGCAACGCCTTCCTCGAGGCAGTGACCGCCAATCCTCCGAGCGCGCGCGCCGCAGACGCCGTCGTCGGAGCGCGACTTGCAGCCGCCCGCCCGGCCTCGGTGGAGGCTCACGCTGCAGCGCCGCGGGCAGCTTCAGCGCGGTCCGCGTCGTAACGCCTCGTCCACGGCCCGGCTCAGCGCCGGTTCGACCGGGCCCGGCCTGTAGCCGAGCTCGCGCTCGGCCTTCGCCCAGGAGAAGTACGCAGGTGTTCTCGAAAGGACCGCCTCGTTGCGGTTGACGAGGCCGAGGGCCGCGCCCGCACGGACGGCGGCGTACGGGACCGCGAGCCTGGGCCGCGGCCTTCCCGCCAGGTCGGCGATGGCGGCGAACACCTCTCGGAGGGGCAGGTCGGCGCCGCCGAGGAGGTAGCGCTCACCCGAGCGGCCGCGCTCGAGGGCGAGGACGTGCCCGCGGGCGACGTCGCGGACGTCGACGAGGTTGACGCCGATTCGTGGGTAGGCGCGGTACCGGCCGGTCGCGACGCCGCGGATCATCGCGCCGGTCGGCGTCGGCGCGCGGTCGCCCTCTCCGACCGGGGTCGTCGGGTTCACGCAGACCGCGCCGGCCTCGAGCGCCACGCGTTCGGCCTCCAGCTTCGTCCGCTTGTACGGCACGGCGAGCTCCCACGCCGGGGGCGAGTCGTCCTCGGTCGCCTGCCGGCCCGGGACGGGCCCGCACGTCGCGCACGTGCTCGTGTGGACGAGGCGGCCGATGCCCTCCCGCCGGCACGCCTCGATCACGTTCCGGGTCCCCTGCACGTTGACGAGCTCGAGGTCGCGTTCCGACGCCGTGAAGCTGTACAGGGCCGCGACGTGGAAGACCGCGTCGCACCCCGCGACGGCCTTGCGCAGCCGATCCGGCTCGAGGAGATCGACCCACTCGTCCCGCACGTCGGCTCCGGCCTCGCGCAGCTCGCGGGCGACGTGTCCGCCGACGAAGCCGCTTGCCCCGGTGACGTACACCTTCACAGCCGTAGACTCACACGCGTGCCAACTCCCGGCGATCTCCGCGAGTGGGTCGCGCTGCTCGAACGCGAGGGCGAGCTCGCCCGCATCTCCGCCGAGGTCGACCCACACCTCGAGATCACCGAGATCGTCGACCGCACGGTCAAGGCCGGAGGCCCGGCATTGCTGTTCGAGTACCCGAAGGGATCCGAGCATCCGCTCCTGATCAACCAGTTCGGGACGGAGCGGCGAATGTGCCTCGCGCTCGGCGTCGAGCGGCTCGACGAGGTCGCTGTGAAGCTGGAAGACGTCCTCGAGATGCAGCCTCCGCAGGGGCTGGTCGAGAAGGCGAAGGGGCTGATGAAGCTGAAGTCGATCGCGGACTCGATGCCGAAAAGCGTTCGCAGCGGCCCCTGCCAGGAGGTCGTGCTCACCGGCGACGACGTCGACCTCGACCTCCTTCCGGTCCAGACATGCTGGCCGGAGGACGCTGCGCCGTTCATCACGCTGCCCGCGGTGATCACGCGCGATCCGCGCACCGGCGGGAGGAACGTCGGCATGTACCGCATGCAGAAGATCGACCGGCGTTCCACCTTCATGCACTGGCAGGTCCACAAGGACGGCCGCATGGACTATCTGGCGACCGACGGCAGGCTCGAGGTCGCGGTCGGGCTCGGCCTCGACCCCGTTACGACCTACGCTGCCTCTGCGCCGCTGCCGAAGCACGTCGACGAGCTGATGCTGGCCGGATTCCTGCGCGGCGAGCCGGTCGAGCTCGTGAAGGGGAAGACGGTCGACCTCGAGGTGCCCGCGAACGCCGAGATCGTCCTCGAGGGCTACGTCGAGACCGGTGACGAGGGGATCGAGGGACCGTTCGGCGACCACACCGGCTACTACTCGCCTCCCGAGCCGTTTCCCGTCTTCCACGTCACGGCGATCACCATGCGGCGGGACGCGATCTACCCCTCGATCGTCGTCGGCAAGCCGCCTGCGGAGGACGCATGGCTCGGCAAGGCGACGGAGCGGATCTTCCTGCCCGCCGTGCGGATGTCGGTACCCGAGATCGTCGACTACGACCTTCCGGTCGCGGGCGCGTTCCACAACTGCGCGATCGTCTCGATCCGCAAGGCATTCCCCGGACACGCGGCCAAGGTGATGCACGCGATCTGGGGGCTCGGCCTGCTCAGCCTGACCAAGTGCGTCGTCGTCGTGGACGAGTGGGTCGACGTCCACGACTACGAGGAGGTCTTCTTCCGGGTCAGCGCGAACGTCGATCCGAAACGCGACGTGCTGATCTCGGAGGGTCCACTCGACCACCTCGACCATGCGCCGACGCGCCAGTTCGTGGGGGGCAAGCTGGGGATCGACGCAACGCACAAGGGCCCGGACGAAGGGACGCGCGAATGGCCGGCGGAGATCGAGATGAGCGAGGAGGTCAAGATGCTCGTCGACTCGCGGTGGGCGGAATACGGCCTCCCGGCGCCGACCCCGGGGATCCGTCATAGTTCGGCGGCGTTGCGGCAAGTGTTACGTCGTTGACACGCTGCGCTGACGACCGTTTGAATCACGATTCGGTAAGCGACAAGGAGGCATGCGAAGGTGGAGCCCCGCCCCGGGGACGATAAGCCGCATCTTCCGTCCCCGACCCTGTGGCCGGTCGGCTTCGCCGTCGGCGTCGCCTGCGTCCTCGTCGGGCTGATCGTCAGCTGGCCCGCAGTGGCGGTCGGCGGCGCGATCGCCCTGGTGTTCGGGTTCCTCTGGGTGCGCGACCTCTCGACGGGCATGCGGCACGCACAGCCTCCCGCTCCACCGGCGCCGCCCGCCGCGCCGAGTGGACCTGCGCCTCCGGCGACGGCCGGTCCGGCCGGTGCGCACGAGCTTGCGCCCGGCGAGCGCTTCCCCCGCAGCCGGTTCCTCGAGGGCGCCACGCTTGGTCTCGGTGCCCTGATCGGCGGCGTCGTCACCGTCCCACCTGTCGGACTGCTCGTCGCCTCCGCCTTCGAGGGGCAGAAGTTCCGTGACGTCGACCTCGGCCCGCTGTCGGACTTTCCGGCCGGCAAGTTCGTGATCACCACCTTCGTCGAGGATCCTGCAGCGGGCGAGGTCTCGAGGCGGACCGCGTACATTCGCTACAACGGCGTCCTGAAGGGCCAGCCGAGCTTCACGATCATCTCCAACCGGTGCGCGCATCTCGGCTGCCCGGTTCAGCCGAACGGCCCAGTCGACGCGAAGCCGTCCCGGGTCGTGAAGGACAAGGCGGGGAACGAGCTTCTGAGCCTCACGCCGTCGCAGCCCGCCGGCTTCGGCTGCCCATGCCACGGCGGCCAGTACGACACCGAGGGGAACCGCACCGCCGGGCCGCCCGTCCGCGGGCTCGACCGCTACGAGTACTCGATCAAGAACGGCCGGCTCGTGCTCGGCAGTGCCTACAGCGTCGACTACGTCCGCGGCGCCGGGAAGGACGCTCGGATCAAGAAGTATCCGCTGCACAACCCGGGCCAGCACGTCGCCGGGCCCGAGTTCTGGCTCTGGCCGATTCCGGAGATCAGGGCGTAATGGCCAAGTCCGAGCGCCGCAAGCAGGTCGAGGCGATGGTCCTGTACCCGCTGGACTGGCTCGAGGAGCGCTCCGGGCTCGTCGGCGGAGTCCGGTACTTCCTGTTCCGGAAGGTGCCGGGCGACACCGGCTGGGCGCACACCCTCGGCTCGGCGACCCTGACCGCCTTCCTCGTCCAGGCGATCACCGGCGTGATCCTGGCGATGTTCTACAAGCCCGACCCGGACAAGGCGTATTCCTCGATCCAGCACATCACGAACGACGTCGACTTCGGCTGGCTCGTCCGCGGCATGCACCGCTGGGGGGCGAGCGTCTTCATCATCCTGCTCTTCTTCCATATGGCCCGGGTGTTCCTGTACGGCGCGTACAAGTACCCTCGCGAGCTGAACTGGATCGTCGGCGTCTTCCTGCTCATCCTCGGGATGTTCGAAGGCTTCACCGGCTACCTGCTCCCGTACGACCAGACCGCCTACTGGGCGACGGTTGTCGGGATGAACATCACCGCGAACGGGCCCTTCGTCGGGACCTTGCTGGGGCAGATCATGCAAGGCGGTCCTGCGATCGGAAGCGACACGCTTGCGCGGTTCTACTCGCTGCACATGCTCGTCGCGCCGGGGGCGATCTTCGCCCTGATCGGCCTCCACCTGTACCTCGTCATCCGCCTCGGCGTCTCGTCGCCGCCCTGGTCGAAGGAGGCCGCAGGCGCCGAGCACATCGAGCCTGAGGCCCCGCCACCGGCCCGCGCCGGCCTGGTCTCGCCGACCACGCGCGGGAGGCCCGAGCCGTGATCACCAAGCCCAGCCCGAGCCTGCAGGCACGGCGCGCACAGCACGCGCGCTACAAGGAGGACGTCGCCAAGCGCGGGAAGCCGTTCTACCCGTACGCGATGTTCCACGACACGGTGATGAGCCTCGTCGTCGTGATCGTGATCGTCGTGCTCGCGGTGATCTGGAAGTGGACGACCCCCGGCGATCACACCGGAACGGGCGCCGGCTGGCTCGGCCCGCTGTACGCGGACCAGGCCGACCCGGGGACGACGAGCTTCGTCCCGCGCCCGGACTGGTACTTCTACTTCCTCTTCTACCTGCTGCGGATCTTCAAGTGGCCGGATTCGGTGATCCTCGGGACGGTCGGGATCCCCACGATCATCATGGTGCTGATGCTCGCGCTGCCGTTCGCCGACATGCGGCGCGAGCGGCGTCTGTCACGCCGGCCGGTTGCGGTCGTGATCACGATCCTGACCGTGATCTCGATGGGCGTCCTCACCTACAAGGGCGCAACCGCGAAAGAGGCGCTGGCGAGCGAGACGGTCAGCGCGGTGCCGCAGTGGGTGAAGAAGCAGAACCTGCCCGCGAACGCAGTTCCCGGAGCGAAGCTGTTCGCACAGTCCGGGTGCCTCACGTGCCACACGTACCTCGGCACCGGGTCGTCGAACCTCGGCGCGCCGAACCTGAGTGCAGAGGGCTCGAAGGGGCGCGGGATCGATTTCCAGATCAGGCACCTCAAGTGCCCGTCATGTGTGACGCCCGGTTCGCCGATGCCGCCGTTCGCCTCGCTCGGCGAGGCCAACATCCGGAAGATCGCGATCTTCCTCGAGGCCTCGAAGGGGCCAAAATGAGCATGGAGCGCGCTTGCGCGTCTTCCTCGGCATAACCGGCGCCTCCGGCGCACCCTACGCAGCCCGCATCCTCGAGGCCTTGACGGAAGCTGAGTGCGAGGTCGGCGTCTGCATGTCCGACGCGGCGGTCGAAGTGCTCGCCACGGAGCTCTATGCAAACGCGCGACTGTCGCGTGACGAGACGGTTGCGCGCCTCCTCGAGCACGCCCGCGGCGGTAGCGTCACCGTGTACGACCTGAACGACTGGCACGCGCCGTACGCGAGCGGCTCGGCGAAGGTGGATGGTTACGTGATTTGTCCGTGCTCGATGGGAACGCTGGGGACGATCGCCTCCGGTGCGATGTCGAACCTCATCCATCGCGCGGCCGGGGTCGCGCTCAAGGAAGGGCGAAAGCTCGTCGTCATGCCGCGTGAGACACCGCTCTCTGCGATTCACCTCGAGAACATGCTCACCCTGCGACGGGCCGGCGCGACGATCCTCTTCCTCGCGCCGGGCTTCTACCACGGCGCGGAAACGGTCGGCGATCTCGTCGACTTCATCGCCGCGCGGGCGCTCGACCAGCTCGGCCTGGACAACGCGCTGATCACAAGGTGGGGTGAGTCGTGAGCGCCGGAACGCTGCCGGCAGACGAAGTCCGGTCGATGTTCGATCGGATCGCTCCGGTCTACGATGCGATGAACCGCCTGATGACGGCAGGGCTCGACCTGCGGTGGCGGCGGATCACGGCCGAGGCGGTCGTCCGGCCGGGCGACCGCGCGCTGGACGCGTGCTGCGGCACGGGGGATCTCGCTCTCGCCGCCCACAAGGCGGGCGCCGGCGAGGTCACGGGGCTCGACTTCTCGACGCGCATGCTCGAGCGGGCGCGGCGCAAGCTGCCGGCCGCGAGCTGGGTGGAGGGCGACCTGCTCTCGCTCCCCTTCGAGGATCGGTCCTTCGAGGCGGCCACGGTCGGCTTCGGCGTGCGCAACGTCGACGATCTCGGCAGAGGCCTCGCGGAGCTGCGGCGGGTGCTCGTCCCAGGAGGCCGCGTCGGGATCCTCGAGATCACGACGCCGAGGGGCGTGCTCGCGCCCTTCTACCGAATTTGGTTCGACCGCATCGTCCCCCTGCTCGGGAAGCTGTTGAAGGGCGGCGCCGCGTACTCGTACCTACCCGCCAGCGTCAGGCGCTTCCCGCCCCCCGAGGACCTTGCCGGGCGGATGCGGGACGCGGGCTTCGCCGACGTCGAGTGGCGCACGTTCGCAGGGGGGATCGTCGCCCTGCACACTGGACGCGCCGGATGAGCGTCGCTCGCCTCTGGCTCGCTCCCCGCGGGGGAAACCATGTTTCCCCCGCGAGCCCCCTTCTTCCAGAGGCCGATTTCCTCGGGGAACCTCCCGGTTCCCCTCGGACCCCTCCCCGCTCATAGGCCGAAGTGCGGCCTATGAGCGCGCTCGCGACCATTCGCGAGACTCCGGGCCTCGACCAGTACCTCGACGAGCTCGAGGAGCGGCTCGAGGCAACGGTCGCGACGCACCCGGGGCTGGTTGCCGCCGTGTCGCGCGACGCGCTCGCGGCAGGCGGCAAGCGGCTGCGCCCTCTGCTCGTCTTCTTCGCCACGCCGCCCGACGAGCAGCCGTCGGTGGCTGCCGGCGTCGCCGTCGAGCTCGTCCACATGGCGACCCTGGTCCACGACGACCTGATCGACGGCGCGGAGTTCCGCCGCGGCCGGGCGTCCGCCTGGTCGGCGTACGGCCCTGCAGCCGCCCGGGCAACGGGCGACTACCTCTTCGCGCGCGCGTTCGCGGAGCTGGCGGCGACCGGCGACGAGCAGTCGGTCGCGCTGCTCGCCGATGCCGCGCTGTGCCTAGCCCGGGGCGAGGCCATGCAGCGGCGCCAGGCGCACGATCCGGAGACGACGGTCGAGGCGTATCTGGAGCGCTGTGGCCTGAAGACGGGGAAGCTCTTCGAGGCCGCGTGCCTGCTCGGGGGCGGACCGCGCCGGCCGCACCTCGGCGCGTTCGGGCTCGCGCTCGGGATCGCGTTCCAGATCACCGACGACATCCTCGACTGCTCGGGCGAGACGGTCGAGACCGGCAAGATCGCCGGGGTCGATCTCCGTGAGGGGACGCCGACGCTGCCTCTGATCCTGGCCGCGCGGGAAGACGACGTCGTGCGGCGTGCGCTGGCCGGCGGCCCACTCGACGGTGCCCTCGTCAGAGTTGCCGCGACCGGGGCGCTCGACACCGCGCGCGGGGTTGCGCTCGACTACGCGCGCCGGGCGCGGACGTGTCTGAACGGCGAGCTCCACCGGGCCGAGCTCGAGCTGCTCACGCACCTCGTCGTGCACCGGGAGTCCTGACGTGACGGCCGTGATCCGGTTAGGGCGGATCTCCTACGTGAACATGGCTCCGGTCTTCTACCGGCTCGACCACGCGGTCGAGGAGATCACCGGTGTGCCGACGGAGCTGAACGGCAGGCTCGTCGCAGGCGAGATCGACCTCGCCCCGATCTCGTCGATCGAGTGGGCCCGGCACGCGGACCGGCTGAGGATCCTGCCTCGGATCTGCGTCGGCTCCGAGGGTGCGGTCGACTCGATCCAGCTCGTGTCGCGGATCCCGCTCGAGCAGGTGCGCCGGATCGCGGTCACTCCGGAGAGCGCGACCTCTGTCGTGTTGACGAAGGCGCTCCTGCCCGAGGCAGAGCACGTCCCGCTCGGTGAGGAGGCAGACGCAAAGCTGCTGATCGGCGACGCGGCGTTGAAGAGCGCCTTCGAGGATCCGACTCCCCACTACGACCTGGGTCGGCTATGGCTGGAGCGGACCGGGCTGCCGATGGTGTTCGCGGTCTGGGCGGCTCCGGATCCTCCTCCGCCCGGCCTGCAGGCGCTCGAGGACGCGCTCGTCGCCTCGGTACGGCGGGCGCGGGCGGAGCCCGAGCAGCTCGCCTACGAGGCGAGCGAGCGCTACGGCTACCCCGCAGGGTTCCTGGCCCGCTACTTCGAGAAGCTGCGCTACCGCTTCGGGCCGCGCGAGCGCGCCGGCCTGTACACGTTCCTCGAGATGGCGCGCGACGTCGGCGAGCTCGACGAGGTTCCCGAGCTTCGGTTCGTGCACGAGCCGGTGACGGCGTGAGCGTCGCTCGCCTTCGGCTCGCTTGCGCGGGGGAAACAGCCGGTTTCCCCCGCGTGCCCCCTTCCCCAAACCCGCTTGCACCTCAGCAACCGTTGGCTGCCGCGCCCGCCATGTCGGTCGCGGCGGCGGGATGCGAGAGACCAGCGGAGGTCCGTCTGTGAGTTCGCGGACCGAGCTGGTCGAGTCGCTGATCGCGCGGTTTCCGACCGTGCCGCGCGAGGCGGTGCTGAAGGAGGACCTGCTCCGCACCGGGATCTCGTTCGCGGACGCCGCGCTCAGCGACAACCTGAACGGCGCCGTGAAGCCGAAGTCGTACTTCATCTTCTCGTTCGACCAGCGACCGTTGTCCGAGCTGGGTGAGGCCGCGAAGCGGCGGCCGCCCGAGGAGATCGCGCTGACCGGAGGGCCCTACGACCTGCGGCGGACGATCGTCTCCGTTCGGGTGAACCCGTCGTCGCCGTATCGCGTCGACGTCCACGACGGCGCCCTCCGGCTGACCCTCGAGGGCACCACGGTCGCCGACGTCACGTTGCCGCCGATGCCCGAGTACTACCGGCATGCGCTCGCCAGCGGCAAGACCGTGATGGAGACGGCGCCCACGATCCAGTGGGGCTACCTGATCTACCTGACCGTGCTCAGGCTCTGCCAGTACTTCGGCGCCAAGGAGGAATGCGGCTTCTGCGACATCAACCACAACTGGCGTCAGCACAAGAAGGCGGGGCGCCCGTACACCGGGGTGAAGGACGTCGCCGACGTGCTCGAGGCGCTGGCGATCATCGCCGAGCACGACACGGCGAAGGCAAGCCACGCCTACACCCTCACCGGCGGGTCGGTCACGAGCCGCGTGGACGGGCTCGAGGAGGCGGACTTCTACGGGCGCTACGCCCAGGCGATCGAGGAGCGCTTCCCGGGGCGCTGGATCGGCAAGGTCGTCGCGCAGGCGCTGCCGCGTGAGGCTGTCGAGCGCTATCGCGACTACGGGATCAGGATCTACCACCCGAACTACGAGGTCTGGGACGCCCGGCTGTTCGGGATCATCTGCCCCGGCAAGCAGCGCTACGTCGGCCGCGAGGAGTGGCACCGGCGGATCCTGGACGCGACCGAGGTGTTCGGGCCGCGGCACGTGATCCCGAACTTCGTCGCCGGGATCGAGCTGGCGAGGCCCTTCGGCTTCCCCACCGTCGACGAGGCGATCGCGAGCACTGCCGAGGGGCTCGACTGGTTCATGAGCCGAGGCGTCACGCCCCGCTTCACCACCTGGTGCCCGGAGCCGACGACGCCGCTCGGTCGCGACAACCCCGAGGGAGCCCCGCTCGAGTACCACGTTCGACTGCTCGAGACCTACCGGGAGACGCTCGAGCGGCACGGGCTCAGGCCCCCGCCCGGCTACGGCGTCGCCGGGGCCGGCAACGCGGTCTTCTCCGTCAGCTCCTTCATGGACGTCTTAACCGCGGGGGAAACAGCCGGTTTCCCCCGCGACAACGCGGGGGAACCCCTGGTTCCCCCGCGGGCCCCCTCCTCCTCCGCGCCCGCCATGTCGGTCGCGGCGACGGAATCAGATGCCGGCGGCGAGGAGTCCCTTTGAGCCGCGTCGCGGAGATAGCGGCTACTGTCGAAGCGCGGCAACGCCTCACCGTTGACGATGCGGCCGTCCTGTGGCGCGAGGCGGGCGACGACGAGCTCATGCGCCTGGCGCAGGTCGTGCGCGGCCGTTGGCACCGGCCGAGCCACGCGACCTACATGATCATGCGGATCGTCAACTACACCAACGTCTGCGTCGCCCAGTGCGACTACTGCGCCTTCTACGTCCTCCCGAACGAGGACGGCGGCTACGTCCTCTCGCGCGAGGACGTGTTCGCGAAGATCGACGAGCTGGAGCGGCTCGGAGGCGACCTCGTCGGGTTCAACGGCGGCTTCAACCCGCGGCTTCCGCTCGACTACTACTGCGACCTGTTCGGGGCCGTCCGCGAGCGCTACGGCGACCGCGTCGAGTTCTACGCGCTCACGGTCGCCGAGTTCGTCTTTCTCGCCGATCGCGCCGGCCTCAGCTACCACGATGCGGCAGCGCGCCTGCGGGGAGCCGGGGTGCACTGGGTCACCGGCGGCGGCAGCGAGATCCTCACCGAGGACTTCCGGAGCCGGCACGCCAAGTGGAAGTACACGGTTCAGGACTACCTGGAGGCGCAGCGGGCGATCGTGGAGAGCGGGATGCGCACCACTGCGACGATGGTGATCGGCTTCGACGAGACGCTCGACGAACGGCTCGAGCACCTCCAACGCACGCGCGACTTCCAGGACCGCTGCCTCGCCGACGGCCACGACGGGCTCTTCTCGTTTCTCTGCTGGACGTACAAGCCGTACGGCACCGACCTCGGGGGCAGCGAGATCGCTGCTTCCGAGTACTGGCGGCACATCGCCCTGAGCAGGATCTTTCTCGACAACGTCAAGCACGTCCGCACCTCGGTGCTGACGCAGAACGAGGAGGCGTTTCGAGCCCTGGACTACGGCGCCGACGACTTCGACCTGCCGATCGAGGACGAGGTCACGCAGAAGGCGGGGGCGCGGATCGACCTCGACCTCGAACGGCTCCTGGACGTGCCGCGGCGGTTGGGGTACACCGTCGAGTACCGCAGGGCGGAGCGCCCCGCGGCCTTCGCCTCTTCCCCGCGCTAGTAGGCTCGATCCGTGCTCGTCGGATCGATCACGCACAGCATCACCTCGTTCGTGGGCAACCACGGGCTCTACGCGGTCTTCGTGCTGATGGCGATCGACGCGGTCTTCCCGGCCGCGAGCGAGCTGGTGATGATCTACGGCGGTGCGCTCGCCGCGGGCGCGGTCGGCGGTGGCCACGTCGTGCTCTTCGGCAGCGAGATCGACACGGCCGCCTGGGGATTCGTCGCCGTCGCCCTGGCCGGGACGCTCGGTTACCTGCTCGGCTCGCTGGTCGGGTGGGCGATCGGTGCGTACGGCGGCAGGCCGTTGCTCGAGCGGCGGGGCCGCTGGCTCCACCTGTCGCCTGCCACGTTCGACCGGGCGGAAGCCTGGTTCGACCGCCGGGGCGATTGGGCCGTCTTCCTCGGCCGGGTCACACCGGTCGTCCGCTCGTTCATCTCGATCCCGGCCGGCGTCTTCCGCTCGCCCTTCCCGCGCTACACGCTGTTGACGCTCCTCGGCTCGGCGATCTGGGCGTTCGCCCTCGCCGGGGCGGGGTGGGGTGTCGGAACCGGTTACCAACGGGTACACGAGGATTTCCGTTGGGTGGATTACGCTGTGATCGCCGTGGTCTGCGTGGCTGCGGTCTGGCTGCTGCTCCGCCGACGCTCGACCAAACTCGCCCGTGCCGATGATCCCGCTCGTTGACGTCAAGGCGCAGTACGCGCCCCTGATCCCGGACCTGGAGCAGTGCTTCGCCGAAGTCGTGCAATCCGGCCAGTTCGTCCTCGGCCCGAATCTGGCCGCCTTCGAGCAGGAAGCAGCTTCCTACCTGGGGGTGCCGCTCACGATCGGGGTGGCGAACGGCACAGACGCGATCGTCCTCGTCCTCGACGCGATGGGAATCGGCGCCGGCGACGAGGTCATCTGCCCTGCCTTCACGTTCTACGCAACCGCGGAGGCGATCGCCCGGATTGGGGCGACGCCGGTCTTCGCGGACATCGATCCCGCGACCATGAACCTCGACCCGGAGGACGTCGCGGCGCGGATCACCCCGCGCACGAAGGCGATCATGCCGGTGCACCTGTTCGGCCGGCCGGCGCCGCTCGACCGGCTCGCCGAGCTCGGCCTGCCGCTGATCGAGGACGCCGCGCAGGCCTTCGGCTCGCCTGCGATCGGCCGGACCGGTGTGGCGTCGACGTTCAGCTTCTACCCGACGAAGAACCTCTTCGCGTTCGGCGACGGCGGGCTCGTCGCCGTTACCGACGAGGAGCTCGGCGAGCGTGTCCGCCTGCTCCGCTTCCACGGATCGAAGGCGAAGAAGACATTCGAGCTGGTCGGCTACAACTCGCGCCTCGACGAGCTCCAGGCGGCGTTCCTCCGCGTCTTCCTCACCCACCTCGACGAATGGACGCGGCTCCGCCGCGAGGCGGCCGGCCGCTACCGTGAGCTCGGCCTCGGCGAGCTCGTCGAGGTCCCGCCGGACGAGCCGGGCCACGTCTACCACCTCTTCGTCTGCCGCTCCACGGAACGGGACCGCATTCGGGAGGCGCTCACCGCAGCCGGGGTCGGCAACGCCCAGTACTACCTCCCGCCCCTCCATCTCCAGCCCGCGCTCGGCTATCTGGGCTACAGCGAAGGCGACCTGCCCGAGACCGAGCGGCTCGCCGCGGAGAACTTCTCGATCCCGCTGTGGGCGGGAGTCGACGCTCCCACCCAGGAGCGCGTGGTCTCGGTCGTACGCGAGGTGGTCGGGGCCAAGGTCCTCTCGTGACCTTCCCGATCAACCGGCACCGACTCTGGCAGCTCGCCGTCGACTCCGGGCTCGTCGCCGCCGCCTGGTACCTCGCCTTCCGTCTCCGCTTCGACCCGAGGATCCCGCCGTACTACCACACGCTGTTCACCCGCACGATCTGGATCGTCATCCTGATCCAGCTCGTCGTCTTCGTGCTGTTCGGGTTCTACAACCGGTGGTGGCGATACGTCTCGACGCGCGACATGTGGGGGGCAGCACGCGGCGTCACGGTCGCCTGCCTCGTCTCGAGCGTGGTCGTCTACTTCGCCAACCCGGTCGACCAGGTTCGCCTGCCGCGGTCGGTCGCGATCATGGACTGGGTTCTCGTGCTCGCCTTCGTCGCCGGCGCTCGGATGCTCGCCCGCACCCTGATGGAGCGACCGAGCGCGCGCGGGCTGGTCGCCCGTGGCAAGGAGGTCGTGATCGTCGGCGCCGGCGACGCCGCCCAGCTGATCGTCAAGGAGATGCAGAAGAACCCGTCGCTCGGCTACACGCCGATCGGCCTGCTCGACGACGACCCGCGGAAGAAGAACCTCCGCGTCCACAACGTGCGCGTCCTCGGCACGACCGTCGAGCTGCCGCGGATCCTCGCCGACTACCGTCCCGACGAGGTGCTGATCGCGATCCCGTCCGGCTCGGGCGAGGTGCGTCAGCGGGTCGTCGACTACACGCGGAAGGCCGCGATCCCCGTGAAGACGCTGCCCGGGATCTACGAGCTGATCTCGGGTGACGGCGATCTGGCGGTCCAGATTCGCCCGGTCGAGGTCGAGGACGTGCTCGGCCGCGAGCCGGTCGAGGTCGACCTGCACGCGGTCGCCTCGTACCTCGCCGACGCGACGGTGCTCGTCACCGGCGCCGGCGGGTCGATCGGCTCGGAGCTCTGCCGCCAGATCGCGCGCATCGGCTGCAAGCGGCTGATCCTGGTCGAGCGCGGCGAGACGGCGCTGTTCGACATCGAGCGGGAGCTCGTCACGGAGCGGGGCTTCGCGCCAAGCGTCCCGGTCCTGGCGGACGCCGGCGACCGCGCGAGGATGCGTCGGGTCTTCGAGCGCTACACGCCGTCGGTCGTCTTCCACGCCGCCGCGTACAAACACGTGCCGCTGATGGAGGCGAACCCGCTGGAGTCGGTGCGCAACAACACCCTCGTGACGAAGGCGATCGCCGAGGTCTCGGTCGAGTTCGGGGTCGAGCGGTTCGTCCTCGTCTCGACGGACAAGGCTGTCAACCCGAAGACCGTGATGGGTCAGTCGAAGGCGCTCTGCGAATGGATCGTCGAGGGCTACGGAGCCCGAGCCGACGTGCCGACGAGGTTCGTCGCCGTCCGCTTCGGCAACGTGCTCGGCTCGTCCGGGAGCGTGATCCCGATCTTCCGGCGGCAGATCGCGCGCGGCGGCCCCGTCGGCGTCACCCACCCGGAGATGACGCGCTACTTCATGACGATCCCCGAAGCGGTCTCCCTGATCGTGCAGGCCGGCTCGATCGGTCGCTCCGGCCAGGTGTTCGTGCTCGACATGGGCGAGCCCGTGTCGATCGTCGAGCTGGCCCGCAACATGATCCGACTCTCCGGCAAGGAGCCCGACCGGGACATCGCGATCGAGTTCGTCGGCGTCCGTCCCGGCGAGAAGCTCCACGAGGAGCTGTGGGGCGACGGCGAGTCGGTCGGCGCCACCGCCCACCCCAAGATCCTCGCCCTCACGCGCCCGACGATCGATGCCGTCTGGCTCGAGGAGGAGCTCGTCCGGCTGCAGCGGCTGGTCGCCGAGGGCGAGACCCTGGAGCTCGTCTCGAAGCTGGGGGCGATGATCAAGGACCCGCGCCGCGCGGGCAGCGCAATTCGCGCCGAAACAGAGACAGTCTCGTAACGGTCGCCCGCAGGTGCCCCTCCTAGGATGGGGCCGATGGAGCTGAACGCCGAACAGCGCCGCGCGGTCGAGGCCGTCCGCGGACCCGTCTGCATCCTGGCGGGGGCGGGATCCGGGAAGACGACGACGATCACGCACCGGATCGCCAATCAGGTCGCCTCCGGGGAGCTCCTTCCAGGGCAGATCCTCGCGGTCACGTTCACCGACAAGGCTGCGACCGAGATGCGTGCCCGGCTCGAGCGCCTCGGCGTGACGGGAGTGCGGGCGAGCACGTTCCACTCCGCTGCGTTGTCGCAGCTTCGATACTTCCGGCCCGACGCCGTCGGGAAGATCCTCGCTTCGAAGGCGCTACTCCTGCGTCAGCTGGCCAACTCGCTGCCGCCGCCGTTCAAGTTCCGGCCCGCGGGCGACCTCGCCACCGAGATCGAGTGGGCGCGAAACCGGCGGATCCCGCCCGACCGGTATCGCCAGTCCCTCGACGGCCACGCACCGCCGATCCCGGACGATCTCATGCTCCGGATCTACGAGCGCTACGAGGCCCGGAAACGCGAGCAGGGGCTGATGGACTTCGAGGACCTGCTGGAGCGGGCGATCGCGGCGTTCGACGACGAGCATGCTGCCGCCGAGTTCCGCGCTCGCTACGTCGCGTTCACCGTCGACGAGTATCAGGACGTCAACCTGCTCCAGCAGACGCTGCTCGACCGCTGGGTCGGCGCTCGCGACGACATCTGCGTGGTCGGAGACGACTACCAGTCGATCTACGGCTTCACGGGTGCGAGCCCGCAGTACCTGCTCGACCTGCCGACGCGGTTCCAGCACGCGGCCGTGATCCGCCTCGAAGAGAACTACCGCTCGAGCCCACAGGTACTGGCGCTCGCCAACCGGCTGGTGCCGAACCTCGGTGGCGCCGGGAAGGTCCTGCGCGCAACCCGCGCCGAGGGGCCCGAGCCGGAGGTGCGGCCGTTCGCGACGGTCGACGCCGAGGCGGTGTTCCTGGTCGAGCGTATTCGCGCTGCAGAGTGTCCACTCGAGGAGATCGCGCTCCTCTGTCGCACGAACGCCCGTCTCGCCGACTTCGAGGAGGTGCTCGCCGAAGCTGGGATCCCGTTCCAGGGCGCGGCGCTGCTCCAGCGCGAAGCCGCCCGCCGCATCCTGCGCCTCCTCGATCCGGCGGCGCCGGCCGCCCAGGTGCGGACGATCGCGCTGGATCTGGGTTGGCTGCCCGATCCACCCGACAAGCTGGGCGAGCGCGAGCAGGCCCGGCAACGCGACCTCGCGCGGCTCGTGCGCCTGGCTGCGGAGATCGGCGGGAGCGGAGCCGACTTTCGGGCCGAGCTGGAGCGCCGGTTCGGAGGCGGCGGAGACGCGCGTCGCGGCGTCAACCTGCTGACCTATCACGCGGCGAAAGGGCTCGAGTTCGAGGTCGTACTGCTGCCGAGGCTGGAGGAGAAGGAGCTGCCGTGCAGGCAAGCGCGCACTGCGGTCGAACAAGCGGAGGAGCGCCGCCTGCTCTATGTCGGAATGACGAGGGCGAGGCGTGTTCTTGCGATCACCTGGGTCGGCAAGCCGAGCCGATTCCTGCTCGAGCTCGGGTCGGGTCCCACCGAAGCTGGGGCGCCCCCGGCGGCCTTCGAGGCCTTGAGGGCCTGGCGCCTACGCCGGGCGCGGGCCGACGACGTCCCCGCCTTCCACGTCTTCCACAACTCGACCCTCGAGGAGATCGCCGGCCGTCGTCCCCGCAGCTTTGCCGAGCTGGCCGCGATTCCCGGTGTCGGGCCGACGAAGCTGCAGCGCTACGGGGAGGAAGTGCTCGAGGCACTCGCGGCGGTGCGCTAAGAACTCGTTTCAGAATGAAGCCTTGTGCCGCCGGGCCACGCTGGGCGGCGCGATGCTTCGTCCTCAGTCGCCCCGATATGCCTGCATATCGGGGCTCCCTGCGTCCTTGCCTCGCACTCGCCCATCGCGCCCCGGACGACGAAGCGTCATTCTGAAACGAGTTCTAAGCAGCACGCTGCGCGGTGAGCTCGGCGATGATCTGCGCGAACGCCTCGACGACCTCGGCGTCGAACTGCGAGCCAGCGCATTCGCGAAGCTCGCCGATCGCCTCTGCGGCCGAGACCGGCTCCTTGTACGGGCGGCCGGAGACCATCGCGTCGAAGGCGTCGACCACGGCGACGATTCTCGATCCCAGCGGAATCTGGTCAATCGAGAGCCCGTCCGGATACCCGCTGCCGTCCGGACGTTCGTGACTCGAGCGGACGATCGGCGCGATCTTGGCGAGCGCCGGCGCCGCGGCGAGGATCCGCTCCCCGATCAGCGTGTGCCGGCTGATGAAGTGCCATTCGGTGTCGTCGAGTGGCCCCTGCTTCGTGAGGATCGCTTCGGGAATCGCCGCCTTGCCGATGTCGTGCAGCTCGGCCGCGAAGCGCGTGCAAACGATCTCCTCGGCCGACAGGCCGAGCCGATCTGCGGTCGCACCGGCCAGCTCGGCCACGTTGCTCCCGTGCTTGGCGAGCTCGCGGCTCTGCTCCTCGATCACCTTCGCGAGGGCGTCTCGCACCTGGAGGCTCGCGTCGAGTCGCGCCGCGGGACGCTTGTCGTCGTACAGCCGGCGGTCCGCAAGCTGGAGCGCCCGCGCGATCGTCTTCGCTTCCCGCGGCAGGAGAGCCGATCCCATCGACGCGCCGACCCAGAACCAGTCTCCCTGCTCCTGGAGGGCGGTCGACGCGCGCTCGAGCACAGGCTCGACGTCGTCCGAGCGGACGACGACGCAGAACTCGTCGCCACCCATGCGATAGGCGGTGGCACCGTCGCCGACCGCGTGCACCAGCCTGCTCCCGAGGCGCTCGAGGAGCGAGTCGCCGGCCGGATGGCCGAACGTGTCGTTGTATGCCTTGAACCCGTCCAGGTCGAACAGGGCGAGGGCGAGGTTCGCACCGGGGGCGAGCTCCCTCAGGTCGCGCTCGAGGTCGAGGAAGAGCTTGCGCCGGTTGGGCAGACCGGTGAGCGCGTCGTGGAGGGCCTGGTACTCGTTGAGCTCGGCCTGGCTGAGCAGCGCCGCTTCCGCCACCTTCCGCTGGGTGATGTCCTCGATCATCGAGATCGCGAAGGCGGGCTCGCCGTTGTCGTCTCGCTCCAGAGTGGCGGTGACCTGCGTCCAGATCATCTGGCCGTTCTTGCGGAAGTAGCGCTTCTCGAGTCGGTACGAGTCGCGCTTTCCGCTCATCAGGTCGTCGAAGAGAGACAGGTTGTGCTCGACATCCTCCGGGTGCGTGTAGTCGGCGAAGCTGATCTCGGCCAGTTCGGATGCGCTGTACCCGAGCATCGCCTCCATCGCCGGGTTCGTCTCGACCAGGCGGCCTGCCGAGTCGACCCGGACGATGCCGATCGGGGCGCACTCGACGATGGCGCGGTAACGCTCGGAGGCCAGGGTCTTGGCCCGCTCGGCCTCGAATTCCGCGGCGTGGCTCATCGCCGCCGAGAGAGCGACGACGAGCAGCTCGAGGGTCCACAGCTCCTCCTCTCCGAAGGCGGCCGGCCTCTTTGAGGTCACCGCGAGCATGCCCGCCGTCTCTTCTCCCCGCAGGAGCGGGACGACGACCATCGACCGGATCCCCCGCTCCTCGGCTACTGGGTTGACTCGATCGTCGAACCGGGTGTCGTCGCAGATCACGGCCTGGCGGTTGAGGTAGACCCAGCCCGTAAGACTCGTCGCGACGGGTACGCGCGATCCGACGTGAGCGCTGAGGAAGCCGGTCGCAGCCGCGTGGACGAAGTCGTCGCCCTCGACGAGCAGGACGGTCGCGCTGTCGGCGTCGGTGAGCTCCTGGGTCCGCTCGCAGATCAGCTGCATGACGCACTCGAGATCGAGATCGGCCGCGGCGACGTCCCGCTGGGTCTGGATGATTCGCTCGAGTCGCTGATCTTGCTCGAGCGGGGCCCTGGGAGCTTGTGACTCCACGCTCATGCGCGACGGTATCGACCGTCGATCGCGAAAGCTTGAGCCCTCACTCTGGCGTTGCTGCGTCCGGCGAATCGAGCAACAGGTCGAGCAGGACGGCCGGGTCGCGCCGCACGCGCTCGCCGCGCGGCGGCAGGCGTTCGAGGTCGAGCGTGGCCGCGCTCCGGAGCTGGATGAGACGGCCGGCGCGGATCAGGCTCTCGTCGACGGCGCCGAGCCGTCCGCCGAACATCGTGTAGACGGGAACCCCGAGCGCGACCGCCTCGCGATTCATCGTCCCGCCGGCCGAGACGACTGCGTCGGCTGCGGCGATCAGGCTCTGGGCGTCCACCGCTCGATCGGGCACGAGCAGCGAGGGCAGGCGGAGCGCTCGGATCCGGCCGCGCTGCTCGTCGGTGCGGGGCAGGACGACGGCATGCACACCCTCGTCGCGGCCGAGCCGCTCCGCGATCTCGAGGAAGAGCGGGTTCCCGTGACGGTGGTAGAGCGAGACCTCCGGCGGCGTGCGCACGACGACGAGGCGCCGTCGCGGGTCGACTCCGAGCGAGGCCAGGACGTCCTGGTCGGGCTCGAAGTCGGCGAGGTAGTACTCCTCCTTCAGGCCCGGGTACGTCCGCAGCTTCGGCGGTCGGGCACCGTAGCGGGCGAGCCGCTCGGGCGGGATCGCATCCGGAACGACGACCCGCGTCGCCGCTCGACAGCCGAGCTGGTGCTGGAGCCAGGCGAACTCGTAGTCGAAGGTGGTCGCACTCGGGATCCCGAGGGATCGTGCGGTCAGCGTCAGGTCGTGCGAGCCGTGCGCGAGCGCGACGTCGAAGCGCCGTCCCTTCGCCCAGCGCCGTAGCGCGGCCAGCCGTGCGATCTCGACCCGGGCCTTGCCCAGGGTCGAACGGCCGCCGTGACGGCCGATCGGAGTCGCGTCGATCCCGTGCAACTCGAGCAGCTGCAGCGTCTGGGCGTACTCGCGCGCCGTCACCTCGACGTCCGCGCCTCGCGCGCGCAGGAGTTGGATCAGCGGGCGAAAGACGAGGACGTGCGGCGAGTTCGTCAGATCGACCCAGACACGCATTCCCGCCACTCTAGAACGGTGCGTGTCGATAAGCTTCGCTTATATGGACACGCGCCAGCTCGCCGCGTTCTGCGAGGTCGTCGAGCGCCGCAGCTTCTCGGAGGCGGCAGCGCGGCTCGGGGTCACGCAGCCGGCGGTCAGCCAGCAGGTGCGCGCGCTCGAGCAGCGCGTCGGGATGCAGCTCCTCGATCGCTCCGGCCGCCGGGTCGAGCCGACCGAGGCCGGGCTGCGCCTGTACCGGGGCGCGCAGCGGCTGCTCGCGCTCGAGGAGCAGCTCTTCGACGATCTCGCCGAACCGGGCGCGCCGCTTCGAGGGACGCTCGAGATCGGCGCGTCCACGGGCCCGGCGTCGATCGTCCTCCCCCTCCTGCTCTGCGAGTTCCAGCGCGGCAACCCCGAGCTGCGCGTGGAGCTCTCCGTGTTCGACACGCAGTCGGTGGTCGAGCTCGTCGCCGAGCGGCGGCTCGAGCTCGGGATCGTCGGCGCCGCGAGGCGCCACCGCTCGGTGGCGTTCGAGCCCTTCTTCCGTGACGAGGTGATCCTCGCCTGCCCCCCCGGTCATCCCTTCGCCGGCAAGACCGTCACCCTCGCGCAGCTCCGCGAGGGGCCGCTCATCCTCATGCAGCAGGGGGCCGGCGTTCGGCAGATGGTCGAGGACGAGCTGCGGCGGGGCGGGAGCCGCATCCGTGACCTCGACGTCCCGCTCGAGCTCGGTCTCCAGGAATCGGTGCGCAGTGCCGTTCAGGCCGGCTACGGCGTCGCGTTCATCTCCCGGCGGGCGGTGGAGAGCGACCTGGCCGCCGGCACGCTCGCAGAGGCACGCGTTCGCGGCCTCGACCTCGCCCGGGACATCTGGATCGCCCGCGCGGCCGGCCGCGCAGGGTCGAGCGCAGCGCAGGCGTTCGTCTCCTTTGCCAGGGAGAAGCTCAAGCAATGATCGTGCGGTGGGGACTCGCCGAGCTGCCGGGGCTGCTCGACGACGTGGGAATCGAGCGTGCCCTGCTCGTCGCCAGCCCGCGCTGGGACTCGCTTGCGATTCCGGCGGCGCAGCGCTGGAGCGAGATTCCTTCGGATCGGATCGAGGTCTCGCGCGACATCGACGGAATCCTGGCGATCGGAGGCGGTAGCGCGATCGACACCGGCAAGGCCGCGTCCGCTGCGTCGGCGCTGCCGCTCGTCTCGGTCCCGACCACGTACTCGGGCGCGGAATGGACGGGATTCTTCGGCGTTCGCACGCCCGACCGGCGACAGGTCGGCGGCGGCGCCGGCGCTCGGCTGGCGGGGATCCTCTACGACCCGGAGCTGACGCTCGACCTGCCGCGCGCCGAGAGCGGCGGAACCGCGCTCAACGCGCTCGCGCACTGCGTCGAGGCCCTCTACCCGGCCGAGCTCGACGTCGCCCGGAGAGGAGCGGCCGGGATCGACCAATGGCTTCCTCGCGTCCTCGAGGACGGGCGGGACCTCGAAGCGCGAACGCGCCTGCTCGGTGCGGCCAGTGACGCCGGCCAGGCGCTCGCGGCCCACGGGCTGTATCTCGCGCACGCCATGGCGCAGGCCGCCGGCGGCCGGTACGGCCTTCCGCACGGAGCGATGAACGGGCTGTGCCTGCCGCCCGCGATGCGCTTCAACGCCGAGGTCGTCCCGCGGGCGATGACCGCCGTGCCGGTGGAGCGCGCCGAGGAGCTCGCCAGGCTGGCCGGCTTGGAGCGCTTGCGCGACTTCGGTGTCGCGGAAGGCGACCTCGACGATCTGGGTGCGGCCGCGGCCGCCCGCCCTGGAGCACAGGCGAACCCGCGTCCTGCGAGTGCGGCGGAGGTCGCCGAGCTCTTTCGGTCGATCTGGTAGCGGCGTCCCGGGTAGGGTTCTCGCCCGGCGGGCGAAACCAAGAGAGGAGTCGAGGTGCCTAGGAGCCGCTTACTTACCGCCGCTGCCGTCGTCATCGGGGTCGCCCTGATCGTCGTTGCGGCCGTGTACTGGGTCGAGCCCGCACATTCCCTGCCCAGCTTCTTCCCCGGGCACGAAGCGGGATCGTCGCATCACCACGCCAAGCACGGGATCGCCGCCTTCCTCGTCGGGCTCGCCGTCCTCGCGTTCGCCTGGTTCCAGAGCGCTCCGAAGAAGACGAAAACCGCCGCTTGATCTCGTACTGGCAAGCGATCGTCCTCGGGCTGCTGCAGGGCTTCTCCGAGCTCTTCCCGATCTCCAGCCTCGGCCACAGCGTCATCGTCGCCAAGCTCCTCGGCTGGCACATCGAGCAGAACGACAACTTCTTCATCGTGTTCCTCGTCGGAACCCACTTCGCGACCGCGCTCGTCCTCCTCGGCTTCTTCTGGCGCGACTGGGTGCGGATTCTCAAAGGCTTCGGCCGCAGCCTCCGCGATCGTCAGATCGCGCCGGAGGACAAGGATGCAAAGCTCGCCTGGCTACTGGTCGTCGGGACGATTCCGGCCGGGATTCTGGGCCTCGCTCTCGAGCACAAGCTGCGCAGCGTCTTCACGTCTGCGGAGTCGGCGTCGCTCTTCCTGATGCTGAACGGGTTCCTGCTGTACGGCGCCGAGTTGCTGCGGCGCCGAGCGCCGGTCGAGGAGACGGGCGACCCGGACGCGCGGATCGCCGAGCGCGTCGGGTGGAGGAGTGCGGTCGGCGTCGGCGCAGCTCAGGCGCTCGCCCTCATCCCCGGGTTCTCCCGCTCGGGCGCGACGATGGGCGGCGGACTGCTGGTCGGGCTCTCGAACCTGGACGCCGCCCGGTTTGCCTTCCTGCTCGCGACCCCGATCATCGGAGCCGCGGCGGTGCTGAAGCTGCCGGACCTGTTCGGTAGCACCGGCGACGGGGTGCGTGGCCAGACGTTGGTCGGTGCGATCTGCTCAGCGGTCACCGCGTACCTGGCGGTCCGGTTCCTGATGCGGTTCTTCCATACGAACCGGCTCACGCCGTTCGCTGTCTACTGCTTCCTCGCCGGGCTGTCGGCATCGATCTATTTCCTGGTCTAATCCACCGTATTAGGTCTGGTAGTCTTCCGGCGTGGCCGACAGGCTCTCGTTCGATGTGCTCGTGATCGGTAGCGGGGCCTCCGGCCTCGCTGCAGCCGTTTCGGCCGGGGCAGCGGGTGCACGGGTCGCGCTGGCGACGAAGGGCGCCCTCCAGTCGTGCAACTCGGCGAAGGCCCAGGGTGGAATCCAGGCGTCGTTCGGCGAGGACGACTCGCCCGAGATCCACGGTGAGGACATCTGGAAGAGCTCGCACGAGACCGCCGACCGACGGCTCGTCGACGTGCTGACCGGGGAGGCTCAGGGCGCGATTCACTGGCTCGAGGAGCTCGGCGTCGAGTTCACGAGGGAAAACGGCGGCTACCGGCTCGCCCGCTGCGGCGGTGCGAGCCGCAAGCGCCTGCTGCAGGTCGGCGACCGGACCGGCCATGCGATCACGACTGCGCTGCGTGAAGCGTGGGAGTCGAGCGGCGGCACGTCGCTCCCGAAGAGCGCGCTGTCGAGCCTCGAGCTGCGGGAGAACGGCTGGCGGGCCCGGTGCGGCGAGCACGAGGTCGAGGCGGCCTCGGTCGTCCTCGCTGCGGGCGGGCGCTGCTACCGCGAAGCCGAAGAGCGAGGCGAGCTCTCGACCAATCATCCCGGAGCGACGGGTGAGGTGACGCGGATCGCCCTCGACCTCGGCGCCGAGGGGCGTGACCTCGATGCCCTGCAGTACCACCCGAACGGCGGTGCGTGGCCGGCGAACATGCAGGGCTACTCGATTCCCGAGACGACCCGCGCCTACGGAGCGGTCCTGCTGAACAGGCACGGCGAGGAGTTCACGGACTCGCTCGGTCCGCGCGACGCCGTCTCGCAGGCGATCTTCGCCGAGGTCGAGAAGGGCAACGGCGTGGAGACGCCCGACGGCCGCCCCGCGGTGCTGCTCGACACGACGAGGATTCCGAAGGACGACGCCAAGGTCTCGCTGCCCTACATGCTCCGCCGCTATCGAGCCGCCGGAATCGATCCGCTTGCCGAGCCGATCTACACGTACCCCGTCCTCCATTACCAGAACGGAGGGCTCGTCATCGACACCGACGCCGAGACGACCGTCGAGAGCCTGTTCGCCTGCGGGGAGATCGCCGGGGGCACGCACGGCCGGAACCGGATGATGGGCAACTCGCTGCTCGAATGCTGCGTCTTCGGGCGGAGGGCAGGCAAAGCTGCGGCCGAAAGGAGCACGACGTGAGCGTGACCGTCGACACCGACCTGTACGGCGTCGTCGAGGATGCCGCGGCGCACCTGTACGTCTGGGCGCTGAAGGACATTCCGCAGGACCTCCGCGACGCGCTCGCGGACGCGGCGGGCAAGGAAACGTCTGTGCCCGGCCAACGGGTCTTGCAGACGATCCTCAAGAACGTCCAGGTTGCCGACTCGGAGCGGAACCTCGTCTGCCAGGACACGGGCATCGCCGTCTACACCTGCCGAGTGGGGGAGCACTTCCCGCTCCACCCGACGCGGATCTACCAGGCGCTCAAGGCGGGTACCGAACGCGCGACCATCGAGCACCCGCTGCGGTCGAACGCCGTGCACACGATCACGCGTGAGAACACCGGGCCGAACACCGGGCATCGGCTGCCGATCGTGCACTGGGAGTTCATCGCCGACTGGGACGGCCTCGACGTCAAGTGCGTCCCCAAGGGCTCCGGTTCCGAGAACATGAGCTTCCTGAAGATGTGCGTCCCCGCCGACGGCGTGAAGGGGATCAAGCAGTTCGTCCTCGAGAGCATCGTCGGCGCCGGCGGGAAGCCGTGCCCACCCGGGATCGTCGGCGTCGGCCTCGGCGGCTCCGCCGACTACGCGATGTACCTGGCGAAGGAGGCGATCGCGCGACCGATCGGCACGCGGAACGCCGACCCGGTCGTTGCCCAGCTGGAGGAGGAGCTGTTCGAGCTGCTGAACGAGACCGGGATCGGCCCGATGGGGCTCGGCGGCGACGTCACCGTCCTGAACTGCCACATCGAGCACGCGGACACTCACATGACGCTGAATCCCGTCGCGGTCAACTACCAGTGCTGGGCGGCTCGGCGCGCCAGCGCGCACGTGGCGGCCGATGGCGCCGTCGAGTACGACCGGGAGGCGTGACGTGACTCTGTCGAGGATTCGTCACGCAGCCGTTCCACCTCCAGTGCCAGGCACCAGCTGTGGAAAACCAGGCCGAGGAGTCCTGTGATGGCGACGCACGAGGTCACGTTCCCGATCACGGACGAGGCGGAGATCCTGAAGCTGCGCGCAGGCGACGAGGTGGTCGTCCAGGGGCACATCATCGGGATCCGCGACCGGACGCAGATCCGGATCTTCGACCAGGGGATCGAGCCGCCGATGGACCTGCGCGGCGCGTTCCTGCTCCACACGGCCCCCGGGGTGCGCAAACTGGCGCCGGGACGCTACGAGAAGGTGTGCATCGGCACCACGACGTCCGCGCGGATGGTCCGCTTCACCGAGCCGCTCGGCGCGCAGTACGGCGTCCGGGCGATCTGCGGCAAGGGCGGATTCCCGGACGAGGCGATCGCGCCGATGCGGCAGCACGGGATGGTCTACTTCGCGATCGTCGGCGGCGCGGCGGCGCTCGAGACGACGCAGATCGAGGAGATCGAAGAGGTCGCCTGGGAGGAGCTGATGCCCGAGTGCCTCTGGAAGTTTCGCGTCAAGGACTTCGGCCCGCTGACGGTCGGGATCGACGCGCACGGCAACTCCCTCTACCACGACGTCCAGGCCGCCGCCCAGGAGAAGCTGAAGGAGCTCTATGCCCGCCTCTGATGGGTTCGACCTCGGCGTCAAGCGCGACGGCGGACTGACGCACGTCCTCGACAAGGGCCTGGGAACACGGGCCTGGGAGGACGTGCTCGAGACCGCCGGCGACTACATCGACATCGTCAAGCTCGGGTGGGGCACAGCCTGGGTGACCGGGAACCTCGAGCGGAAGCTCGAGGTGCTGCGCGAGAAGCCGGTCGTGATCGGGGGAACGTTCTTCGAGGTCGTATATGCGCGCGAGAAGCTCGACGAGTACAAGCGCTGGCTGACGAAGCACGGCCTCACCCACGTGGAGATCTCGGACGGCACGATCGAGATCCCGCGGGAGCGGAAGCTCGAGGCAATCGCGGACTTCGCTCGCGACTTCACCGTCCTCTCGGAGGTCGGCTCGAAGGACGCGGAGGTCAATTACGCGCCCTACCTGTGGGTGCAGTGGATCGAAGAGGAGCTCGCCGCCGGTGCCTGGAAGGTGATCACCGAGTCGCGCGAGAGCGGGACGGGCGGGATCTTCCGGCCGACCGGGGAGATGCGCACAGGGCTCGTCGACGAGATCGCCCACTCCGTGGACTTCCACGATCTCATCTGGGAGGCGCCGGCGAAGGCGGCGCAGGCCTGGTTCATCAAGCAATTCGGGCCGCTCGTGAACCTCGGCAACATCCCGCCCGAGGAGGTCATCCCTCTCGAGACGCTCAGGCTCGGCCTGCGCGCCGACACCCTCAAGGAGGTGCTCCTTGGCAACCCCGAGCCTGCAACTCCCTGAGGAGACCATCTCCGCCGAGGACCTGCTCCTCTGGTCGTACGAGCAGTTCGGCGACCGGCTCTGCCTCACCTGCTCATGGCAGAAGCAGTCGTCGGTGCTCGTCCACATGGTTTCGGAGCTCGGGATTCCGATGGACGTGGTCGAGCTCGACACGCAGCTCTTCTTCCGCGAGAGCTACGAGACCCGCGAGCGGCTGGTCGAGCGCTACGCCCTGAACCTGATCCGGCCCGAGGTGATCACGGTGGCGGAGCAGCATCGCCGTGAGGGGCCGAACCTCTGGGAGCGCGATCCGGACCGCTGCTGCCACATCCGCAAGGTCGAGCCGCTGATCCAGGCGCTGGAGCCGTACGAGGCGTGGGCGTCCGGGATCCGCCGCGACCAGTCACCGAGCCGCGCGACCACGCGCAAGGTCGAGTGGTCGGAGCGCTACGGCGTCTGGAAGCTCCACCCCCTCGCCGACTGGGACGAGAAGCGCGTGTGGGCCTACATCAGGGTGAACGACATTCCGTACAACCCGCTGCACGAGACGGGGTACCGCTCGATCGGGTGCATTCCCTGCACGAGGCCGACGAGCCCCGAGGAGGAGGAGCGAGCAGGCCGGTGGGCCGGCTCCGACAAGCTCGAGTGCGGCATCCATGCGCTCTCGCCTGGCGGCGAGAGCGCTAGTCGTGAATGAGAGAGAGGAGCACATGTCGCACGAAACAGCTAGCCATTCCGCGGAGCGGAATGGCGTTGAGATCCACCCGCACGAGCACCCCGAGTCGGACCGCGTCCGCGGCGGCGGCTTCACCCTCTGGTTCACCGGCCTCTCCGGGTCCGGGAAGTCGACGATCGCCCACCTGGTGGGTCCGGAGCTCGACCGGCGCGGCCTGATCGTCGAGTACCTCGACGGCGACACCGTCCGGACGCACCTCTCGAAGGGGCTCGGGTTCTCGAAGGAGGACCGCGACACGAACATCGAGCGCATCGGTTGGGTCGCCTCGCGGCTCACCCGGCAGGGCGGCGCGGTGATCGCCGCGGCGATCTCGCCCTACGAAGAGACGCGGCGCAAGGCCCGGGCGATGGTGGCGGAGTTCGGCTCGTTCGTCGAGGTGTACGTGAAGGCCTCGGTGGAGGAGTGCGCCCGGCGCGACGTCAAGGGCCTCTACGAGAAGGCGTTCGCCGGCGAGATCAAGGGGTTCACCGGCGTGGACGACCCCTACGAGTCTCCGGCCGATCCCGAGCTTGTCGTCGACACCGAGGCGCACGACCCCGAGGAGTCCGCGGCGCTGATCGTGGCGAAGCTCGAGGAGCTCGGGCTCGTGCCCGCCCAGGTGACCGCGTGACCACCGTCGCCGCGCAGCAGCGGCTGATCTCGCCGCACGGCGGGCGTCTCGTCGACCGCCTCGGCGAGCGGCCGGACGGCGTCGAGAGCCTCGAGCGGCTGACCTTGACGTCGCGCGAGGTCTCCGACCTGGACATGCTCGCCACCGGGGCGCTCTCGCCCCTCGAGGGGTTCATGGGCCGGGGGGACTACGAGCGGGTGGTCGACGAGATGCGGCTCGCGAACGGCCTCCCCTGGTCCCTGCCGGTCTGTCTCGCCGCGGCGGCGGCGCCTCGCGGCGACCGGGTTGCGCTCGAGGACGAGTCCGGGCGCCTCCTCGCCGTCCTCGAGGTCGAGGACACGTACGCGTACGACAAGCAGCGGGAGGCCGAGCTCTGCTTCCGGACGACGGACACGGACCATCCCGGAGTCGCGCGCCTGTTCGCCCAGGCGCCGCTCTACGTCGGCGGCCGCGTGACGGTCTTCGACCGCGTCCCGCCCTCGTTCCCGGAGCTGGCGATGGATCCCGCCGAGACCCGTGCGGGCTTCGCCGAGCGGGGCTGGAAGCGTGTGGTCGGCTTCCAGACGCGGAATCCGATCCATCGTGCCCACGAGTACCTGACGAAGGGCGCGCTCGAGACCGTGGACGGCTTGCTGATCCACCCCCTCGTCGGCGAGACGAAGTCGGACGACGTCCCGGCCGCGACCCGGGTGGAGTGCTACCGCATCCTCGTCGAGAACTACTACCCCGCCGACCGGGTGGTGGTCTCCGCGTTTCCGGCCGCGATGCGCTACGCCGGGCCGCGCGAGGCGATCTGGCACGCGATCTGCCGCAAGAACTACGGCTGCTCGCACTTCATCGTCGGCCGCGACCACGCCGGTGTCGGCAGCTACTACGGCACCTACGACGCGCAGCTGATCTTCGACGAGTTCGAGCCGCACGAGCTCGACATCGAGCCGATGTTCTTCGAGCACGCGTTCTGGTGCAAGGTCTGCGGCGCAGATGGCGACGCCGAAGACGTGCCCGCACGGCGGCGACGACCACGTCTTCCTGTCCGGAACAAAGGTGCGCGAGATGCTCGCCAACGGTCGAGCTGCCGCCCGTCGAGTTCTCCCGGCCGGAGGTCGCCGACGTCCTGATCGACTCTACGAAGCGTGGCCGGTGGCAGCACGTCGATCCAGGCACGGTCGCGCCAAGGCGCGATGACCTGGCAGTTCGTCCTCACCGGCCTGCTGATCGGCGTGCTCGTCGGGATGACGGGGATGGGCGGCGGCTCGCTGATGACGCCCGATCCTCGTGATCGTCTTCGGCTTCAAGCCGACGCTCGCGGTGGGGACGGACATCCTCCACGGGGCGATCTTCAAGACGGTCGGGGCGATCCGGCACCGGCAGCTCGGCACCGTCCACGCCCAGCTCTCGGGCTGGATGTTCCTCGGCAGCGCGCCGATGTCGCTGCTCGGCGTCGCGCTCGCGACGCAGCTGAAGCAGCGCTACGGGGACGGCGCCGCAGTCGGCTGATGGGCTACGTCCTCGGGGGCGCGCTCCTCTTCGGCGCCCTCGGCCTCGTGGCAAAGAGCCTGATCCGGTCGCGGGTGATCGGTGAGGACGACCGCTTCACGATGGTCTGGCGCGACCGCTCTCGCCGCCCTCGCGATCGGCGCTCGTTCGGCGGCTTCATCGTCGGGCTGACCTCCGTCGGAAGCGGCACGTTCTTCGGCCTGACGATGCTCTTCGTCTTCCCGCTCCGCGCGCACAAGGTCGTCGGCACCGACATCCTCCATGCCGCCGGCCTGCTCTACGTCGCCGGCTTCGGGCACATCGTCGCCGGCAACGTCGACATGCACGCGGTCGGCTGGCTCCTGATCGGCTCGGTCCCCGGCGTCCTGATCGGCAGCCACTACTCGGTCCGGCTGCCCGAGGCGATGCTGCGGCTGACCGCTCGCGCTGAAGTCCTCGCGCTGAGCGGGCTCAAGCTGCGTGCGACGTCCCGCAGGGAGCGCGAGCCTCGGTCGCGCGGCGCTCGGCCTCGCCGCGCGGGCGTCGTCGGCTGATCGGCTGGTCGTCGCGCGAGGGCAGCGTCGCTGGCAGTGCCGCAGCGGCGCGAGACCGCAGTGCAGCGCGCCAGCGGTCTGGCCGACTGGGACGCCGCAGCGCTACCGGACGATAAACTCGCGGGCGCAGCCTTGCCGCGCCTGCTCTCGACCCTGCTCGTCGTCGCGCTGCTGGGCGGGACGGCGGCTGCGTTCGCCGTCACGCAGGGGCTGAAGATCGAGCCGAGCCCGATTCTCGCGCCGCGGATCGACAAGGTCTTCTCGCCGGTCTGCGACTGCGCAACGCGCGGTCGCGGCGATCCAGTTCAGGCTGCGCAAGCCCGACCGCGTGCGGCTCGAGATCGTCCGCGGCGACGGCCGGGTCGTCCGGACGCTCGTCGCGCGGCCGGCGCCTCCGCCGGGGCAGGGTCACGTACATCTGGAACGGACGCGACGACCAGGGGCGGTTCGTTCCGCAGGGCGTCTACAAGCCCCGTGTCCACCTGGCCGACCAGCACCGGACGATCGACCTCCCGAACGAGATGCGGGTCGACACCACGGCGCCGAGGATCACGCTCGTCTCGGTCGCGCCGCGCGAGTTCTCCCCGGACGGCGACGGTCGTGGCGACCGGGTCGTCGTCTCGTACCGGACCAGCGAGCCGGCGCACGGGATCCTGCTCGTCGACGGCGCGCGCGTCGTCTTCACCCGGCGGCAGCTCGCAGCGCTCGAGGCTGGCGTGGAACGGCCGCGTCGGCGGCAAGGGGCTCGCTCCCGGCAGTGCACCGGCTGCAGCTCGCCGCGCCAGGACCGCGCCGGGAACATGTCCGCGCCGGGGAAGCCGTTCGACGTCGTCGTCCGGTACGTCGCGCTGTCGCGCAACCGGATCGAGCGGCAAGGCCGGCACGCGATTCGGCGTGCGGGTCTCCGCCGACGCGCCCGTGCACTGGCGGCTGGGGCGCGGGCGGGAACGGCGAAGCCCGGCCTCGTCGTCCTCCGCGCGCCGGCAAGCCCGGGCGCGTATCGCTGACCGTGAGCGTCGGCGCCCACCAGGCTCGCGCCGTCGTGATCGTTGGGCGCAGGTGATGTCGAGCTCGCCCGCGTCGGCGGGCCGCTCGCCGCGCTCGGCCTCGGCCTGCTCCTCGCCGGCACCCGCCGCGAGCTGCGGCTCGGCGGGCTCGCCGGCTGGACGGTCGGGTCGTCGCTTCCTCGCGCTCTACCTCGCGCCCTCCGGGCACACGACGGTCTACGCGGCCGCGGCGGTCGTCGGCGTGCTGGGGGCGTTCGCGGTCGGCGCCGTCTTCCGCCGCTGGCCGTGGCTCGTCGCGGTCTCCGCGCTCGCCTGCGCCCGGCCCGGATCCCCGTTCACGTCGGCTCCACGGAGGCGAACCTGCTCCTTCCGCTCTACGCCGTCGTCGCCGGCGCGGCGGCGTTGCTCGCGCTGGGAGCTCGCTGCGCGGCGAGATGCGCTCGCGCGAGCTCGGCCCGGTGGCCTCCCGCTCGCGGCTACTCGTCGCCTGGACCGGGCTCAGCCTCGCGTGGACCGAGGACCTGCCACGAGGGCGCGGTCGTCGCTGCTCTTCTTCTGGCTTCCGTTCGGCCTGCTCGGCGCTCTCGCTCGCGCGGCTGGCCTGGAGCCGCCGCTGGCTGACGCTCCTCTACGTCCAGCTCGTCGCTGATGGCGGTCGCCTTCGCGCGCATCGGCATCTACCAGTACGCGACCAGCGACGTCTTCTGGAACCCGAAGGTGATCGTCGGCAACGCCTACGCGCCGTTCTACCGCGTCAACTCGGTCTTCTACGACCCGTCGGTCTACGGCCGCTTCCTCGTGCGTCGCGATCCTCGCTGCCCTGGTGATGGCGCTGCTACGACCGCGACCGCGCGCCGGCATACGCGGCCGCTCGCCGCGATCGCGGTGATCTGGGTCGGGCTGCTCTTCTCGTTCTCGCAGTCGAGCTTCGCCGCGCTCATGGTCGGGCGGCGGTCGTCGCCGCCTTCACGCTGGCGCTGGCGGGCCGCGCTCGCGCTCGGCATCGCGTCGGCGGTGATCGCTCGCCGTCGCGCTCGGCACGCCTCACATCCGCCACTCGCTGCTGCGCGAATCGGGAACCGGCCTGAACCAGGCATCGAGCGGGCGCGCCAAGCTGGTCACGAACGGGATCAAGATCGCGCTCCACCACCCCGTCGCAGGGGGTCGGGATCGGCGGGTTCAAGCGCGCCTACGCCGACCGGGTCGGGCTCAAGGGGCGGGAGCCCAAGAAGGCCGCCTCGCACAACACGGCCGTCACGGTCGCCGCGGAGACGGGCGCTGCCCGGCCTCGTGCTCCTCGTCTGGCTCGTCGGGGTGGCGCTGTTCGACGGCCCTGCGTCGCGCCAGCGACCGCGTTCAAGGGCCGGGCCTGCGCTCGACGATCGCCGCCGGCGTCGCGGCGATCGGGCTGCACAGCCCTCTTCTACAACGCGCTGTTCGAGGATCCGATGTTCTGGGCGCTGCTCGGTCTGACGGCGGTGTGCTCGACGCCTGCCGCGTGCGGCGGCCGCCCGCGCCGCTTCCGGTCGCCGTCGAGCCCGAGTCGTCCGAGCCGGCGGCGAAGGTGACGGCATGATCGAGGCGTGGAAGCGGGTGCTGGTGCTGGCGCCGCACACCGACGACGGCGAGTTCGGCTGCGGCGGCACGATGGCCCGCCTCGTCGAGGCCGGCGCGGAAGTCCGGTACGTCGCCTTCTCGATCGCCACGAAGTCGCTGCCGCCGGGCTTCCCTCCGGACACGCTCGCGCCGCGAGGTGCGCGAGGCGACCTCGGAGCTCGGCATCGGCGCCTCCGAGCCTGACCGTCCACGACTTCGAGGTGCGGACGTTCCCGGAGCGCCGCCAGGACATCCTCGAGCTCCTGATCGCGCTCTGGGAGGACTGGCAGCCGGACGCCGTCTTCCAGCCCAGCCTGCACGACGTCCACCAGGACCACCAGGTCGTCGCGGCCGAGGGCCTGCGCGCGTTCAAGCGGACGACGATCCTCGGCTACGAGATCCCCTGGAACAACTTCGACTTCGCCTACCAGTGGTACTCGGCGCTCGAGAAGCGGCACGTCGAGCGGAAGGCGGCGGCACTGGCGAAGCTACGCGTCCCAGCAGCACCGCCGCTACGCCGACCCGGAGTACATCTGGAACGTCGCACGGATGCACGGCATGAACGTGAACCGCGAGTACGCCGAGGTGTTCCAGGTGTACCGCGTCGTCGCCTGACACACTCAGAGAGGACTGCCCCTGCACGATCGTGGCCACCGAATCGACCCCGGATGGTCTCCGGATCGAAGCCGAGGCGGCGACGACGACTGCTAGCGTCGGGAAACGGGTTGCCGATGCAGACGCTCGCGACTCGGTACGAACTTCTCCGTCACCGTCTGGCCGACGGAGAGCAGACGACCGTCTACGCTGTGCGGCACCCGCGGTCGCAGACGAGCCTCAGCGTCCAGCACTTCGCCGTCCCCCAGCAGCTCGACCGCTGGTGCCGACGATTCGGCGTTCGCGAAGCGATCGTCGGCGGCTTCTTCGTCCGCCCACACGGGCCTCCGCTCGGCGAGCTCTGGATCGGCGGGCGCAGAATCGAGACCGAGCCGATCATCGACCCGTACGGCGGGGCACGAGCGGCGATCTACGTCGAGGAGGGCGAGATCCGCATCGGTCCCCGTGCCGAGCTGCCGTCGCGCCCGACCGGGCATCTGCTCCAAGCCGGCCCGATGCTGGTCCGCGACGGGACGCCTCTCCACGGCCTGCAGGATCCAGAAGGATTCGTCGCGGGCGCCCATCAGTTCGACTCGGACATAACCGTCGGCCGCCACCCGCGAGCCGCGCTCGGCATCTCCGACGACGACGTGATCGCACTCGTCTGCGACGGCCGGCGGACAGGCGTCGACGCCGGACTCACGCTCGGCGAGCTCGCGGAGCTGACCGCCGAGCTCGGCGCGCGCCAGGCGATCAACCTCGACGGCGGAGGCTCTACTGCGCTCGTCCACCACGGCCATCTGCTCAACCGGCCCTACGACGCCCAAGACCAACCGAGCATCGACACGCGCGCGATCGTGACGGCCGCGATCTTCCGCGACACCGCGACGGAGCAGGACGCCCTCGGCGGCGCCGCATAGCCCGAAGTCGTCGAACGCAGGCCGCGAACCCGGCGCAGGCGCTTCGCATCGCGGCGCATATCGGAGCGGACGTGTTGCCGATCGCATGAGTACGCTGGTAAGGGGGTCGATGCGAACGAAGGTCTGGGTCCTTGGAATAGGGGCGGTCGCGGTCGCGTTCGGCGCCCTGGCGGTTGCCGCTCGTCTGGCCTGGCCGACGGTGCGCCTCGATCCCGCGGACGACGCGCTTGCGCGGGTCGTCCTCCCCGGGTTCGCCGGTTCGGTGACCGCTGCCGTCCGCTCGAGCGACGGCGCGACGGTCCCGGTGAGACTGAGCCACGGAAGGCTGTGGCCGCTGCGGACGGTTCCCGACGGGGAACGGATCACGGTCGAGCTGAAGGTGCGACGGCCCGGCTGGGCCGGATGGTTGGCCGGACACACGGACACGCGGACGTTCGCGCTGAAGACACCTGTGGCGCACCTGCTCGGGCGCTGGCTGCAGGTGAAGACCGGCTCGCCGGTGACGATCGCGTTCGACCGGCCGGTGAGTCTCGTCTCGTTGGGGAGGGCGCCCGCTCGGCGGCTGGCACGACCGCGGGCGGTCGTCCCGGTCGGGGTGGTCGCGCGCGGCCGGCATTCGGCCGGCGTCGTCGAGGTCGCCGCCGCCGCCCGCTCCTGGGAGCGGTTGCCGCCTCCGGTGAGGGTGAGCTGGTTCCCCGCGCGACCGTATCCGCAGCTGCTGGCGGAGCCGCGGCCGGGTGGTGCGCTCCAACCCAGGCGGCAACTCACGCTCACGTTCTCGAGCCGCGTGGAGGAGGTGCTCGCCGGTCGCCGCCCCCGGCTCTCGCCGGCGACAGCGGGCCGCTGGACGCGGCTCGATGCGCACACTCTCGCCTTCCGGCCGAGCGGGCTCGGCTTCGGGCTCGGGTCGACGGTGCGCGTCCACCTACCTCGCGGCGCTCACCTCGCCGGCCACGGCGGCGCGACCCTCACCCGGACGCTCCGCTGGCAGGTGCCGGCCGGCTCGACGCTGCGCCTTCAGCAGCTCCTCGCCCAGCTGGGCTACCTACCCGTCGACTGGGAGCCGGCCGCGGATCCGCCGTCCTCCGTGGACGCCCAGCTGGCCGCCGCCCTCGCGCCGCCGTCCGGCCGCTTCTCGTGGCGCTACCCGAACACGCCGGCCGAGCTGCGAGCGCAATGGCGTCCGGGCTTGCTGACCGAGATCACCCGAGGGGCGGTGATGATGTTCGAGGACACTCATGCGCTCTCCGTCGACGCGATCGCGGGCCCAAGCGTCTGGCGGCAGCTGCTCGCCGACGCGATCGCGGGCAGGCGCCGGAACGAGGGCTACAGCTACGTCTACGTCCATCGCGATCTGCCGCAGTCGCTCAACCTCTGGCACAACGGAAAGGTGATCCTGAGCTCGCCCGGCAACACCGGGGTGCCCGCCGCCCCGACGCAGCTGGGCACGTTCCCGGTCTTCGAGCACATCCCGATCGGCACGATGAGCGGGACCAACCCGGACGGCTCCCACTACAACGACCCCGGCATCCGTTACATCAGCTACTTCCACGGCGGAGAAGGGATCCACGCCTTCAACCGCTCCTCCTTCGGCACCCCACAGAGCCTCGGCTGCGTCGAGCTGCCGCTGCGCGCCGCCGCCAAGGTCTGGCCGTACACCCCGATCGGCACCCTGGTCACGGTCGAGAACTAGCCGTCGCAGGCGATCCCTGCCGGGGCGTGAGCGCGAGGACGAGTCGCGAGGGCCGAGCGCCCGAACCGCCCAACACGACGATCCGCGCGCCGTCGGTGACTGCCGCCGAGTCTGCCAGCGGCTCCGGGAGGCGGCCGGCCGGGCGCACCGTCCCGGCTGCGGGATCGATGCGCAGGATGCCGTCGAGGGCGCTCCCGGCCGGGCCGAGCCCGCCGACGAGGTAGAGGACGCCGCCGAGCGCCGCGAGCGGGGCATGCGCGACGGGCTCGGGCAGGGTCGCGACCATCCGGATGTGGCGCCGCCGCGGATCGACCTCGAGCACCGCTGCGGTCTCACCGGACGCGGTCAAACCGCCGGCCACGTAGATCCGCCCGCGCAGCGCGGCGACGCCGGCGTACCGAAGCCCCGCGGGCAGCCGCGCGACCACCACGGGCGTGGTGCCCGGGCGAAGACGGAGCACCGCCGTCGCGAACGTCGATCCCGTGAAGCCGCCCACGACGTAGACCTCGCCGTGCACGGAGACCGCCCCGAGATCGGACAGCGGCTCCCCGAGCGTGCCCGCCGGATGCGCTCTGCCGGTGTGCGTGTCGATGCGGACGACCGCATCCGTCGATGCCGCGTCCCCGCCGCCCACGAGGTACGCGTCCCCTCCCGCCGAGGCGAGGGCGGCGTCGTGAGTCGGTGCCGGGAGACGGCCGGCCTCCAGCAGCCGGTTCGGACGGCCGAGCAGCACCTGGTCGGAAGAGGAGCCGGCGACGAGGCCGCCGGCGGCGAGGATGCGCCCGCCGGGGAGCGCGACTGCGGCCACACGTGACGTCGGTGCGGGGAGACTGCCGATCGTCCTGACGAGGAGCCCACCTGCGGGCGATGGGTGCCGGATCCTGGCGACCGAGGCCGGGAGCAGATCGAGACCGTCGGGCTTCGACAGGTAGCCGGGCGCCGTGGAGGCGATGCCGGTGTGACCGTACTGCCAGACGATCTGCTTCGTCCGCGGGTCGACGACGACGATCCGGTGATGCCAGTCGTCGGTGACGGCGATCATGCCGTTCGGCCAGCGCACGGCAAGGGACGGGCGGTCGAGCATGCCGGGGCCGGCCTGCGGGCCGTAGGTCCAGACGACGTTCCCGCTCGGGGTGATCTCGTCGACTCGGCCCGGCGTGTTGAACCCCGCGACCAGCACGTTTCCGTCCGGGAGCAGCTGCGCGTCGGACGGGTAGGTCGTGGGTGTGCGAAGGGCGAAGACGAGCCGTCCCCGCGCGTCCAGCCGGTCGACCCACCCGCCGATCTCGGTGACGAGCAGCCCTCCGTCCGGCAGCGGCGTGGCTCCGTTCGGGGAGGAGAGCGCCCGGGGCGGATCGTGCGTGCAGACGCCCGCCGAGCCGATCTGGGCCAGGATCCGGTGCGACGGGCTCAGCCGCAGCACGCGGCAGTTCTTGATGTCTGCGACGGACAGGGTCCCGTTCGGCCAGACGTAGGCGTCGTCCGGGTTCGAGAGCTCGTTCGCCCCGGCGCCCGCCACACCCGCTTGCCCGTATCGCCAGACGATGCGCCGCCTGCGCAGGTCGACGACAGCAACGGTGTCGTTGAACTCCTCGTTGGTCACGATCCGGTGGAACCCCGGCGCGAAGAAGGCGTCGTCGGGATCGGAGAAGGACGCGCTGGGCATGGATTCGCCGGGGTCGTGGAAACTGCCAGACGATCCGCTTCGACGGCGACACGATCAGCAGCCGGTTCGCGTTGCGGTCCGCGATCAGCACGTAGCCCGGAACGGGTCCGGGAGGCACGGGCGGGAGCCCCAGGGCGCGTGCCGCAGGACCCTGCGGAGCACGAGGCGGCTTCGCCGAAAGCGGGGGCCGGAGCCGTCGGAGTGGCGCGCGCGTGGCGCCGGCGGTCGGGTGTGCCCGCCTGTGCCGCGTCGCGGCGTACACCCCCACCCCTGCTCCGAGGATCAGGAGGACGGACGCGACCGCGACCAGGCGCGCTAGTGGAGCCAAGGGCCGGCCAGCGGCAGCGTTGCGGCCGCGAGAGCGACCCCGACGGCGAGCGCGCCGAGAATCGTGCCGACGCGGAGCACGCCGCCGTGGCCCACTCGCTCGGAGCGGAGAGCGCGCGGGAGGCGCCTGATGTACACGAGTACGTGAATCCCCATCGCGCCGAACCAGATGACGAAGCTCGCCTTGTGCAGCCCGAGGACGATCCCGGTCCGGCTGCCGAGGGCGAGCATCGCGATCCCGGTTGCGAAGATCCCGAGAGTCGAGGCGACGAGCACCGGCGCAACCAGGAATCGCATCAGCGGATGCGGCGGGCCTTTGACCACATACGCCCGGCGGCGCTGGTAGTAGCGCGCGAACCGATAACCGGTGCTGCCGAGCTTCAGCGCGACCGGCGGCACGAGCAGCATGCCGACGAAGACGTGGACGGAGAGGAGCGGGCGCAGGAACAGGATCGTCACGCCTTCGACGGCGAGCAGCGCGAGGAGGACCACGGCCGTCGCCGCCGTCAGGCGCTCGTTCCCTTCGGCGCCGCCGCTCCGTTGCGTCACGGCATGCATCGGTGCAAAGCCCAGCAACGCCGGATGAGCCGTTGATGAATGCGCTTCATCCCGGGCTCATCGGTCGGCGTGACAATGGTCGTATGCGGGTGCTCGTAGTCGAGGACGAGGCGAGGATGGCCAACCTGCTCGCGCGGGGCTTGCGCGAGGAGGGGCACGCGGCCGACGTCGCAGGCTCCGGCGAAGATGCCCTCTGGATGGCCCGGGCGGTCCCGTACGACGCGATCGTGCTCGACGTGATGCTGCCCGGTCTCGACGGGTTCGGCACCTGTCGGGAGCTGCGCTCGGCAGGAGTCTGGGCGCCGGTGCTGATGCTGACTGCGCGCGACGCGGTCGACGACCGGATCGCCGGCCTGGACGCCGGTGCCGACGACTACCTGCTCAAGCCCTTCTCGTTCGGCGAGTTGCTCGCCCGGTTGCGGGCCCTGGCCCGACGCGCACCCGAGGAGCGTCCGACCACGCTTGCGGTCGGCGCGCTGCGCCTCGATCCGGCCACGCGCAGGGTCTGGCGCGGCGACGACGAGGTCGAGCTGTCGGCGAAGAGCTTTGCATTGCTCGAGGCCTTCATGCGCCGGCCGGGCGAGGTGCTCTCCCGGAGCAGGCTCCTCGAGGCCGCCTGGGATCTCGGCTTCGAGAGCCGCTCGAACATCGTCGACGTCTACGTCCGGTCGCTTCGCGAGAAGCTCGGCCGCGATTCGATCGAGACGATCCGTGGTGCCGGCTACCGGCTTCGCCCTGACGCGGGATGATCTCGCGCCTGCCCATCCGGATCCGGCTGACGCTGCCGTTCGCGCTCGTGATGCTAGTCGTCCTCGCCGCCACCGGCTTCGTCATCCATCGCCAGGTCGGCTCCACGCTGCTCTCCTCCGTCGACCAGGGCTTGCGCGGACAGGCGGTCGAGGCCGCTGCGCGCGTGAAGCGTGGCCGAAGCCCGGTCGATCGCGACGCCGCAACGAGCCCCTTGGTCGGTCAGGTGGTTGCGGCGGACGGCCGGGTCGTCCAGTCGACTCCCTCCCGATTGCCGGCGCTCGTCAGCGGCGCGCCGCTGCGCGAGGTACTTGCCGGGCGGACGCGCCTCGACAGCAGGTCGATTCGAGGGCTCACCGGCGACTGGCGGATCCTGGCCGCTCCAGCCGACGTGGACGGGGGTCGTGCCGCGGTCGTGATCGCGGCGTCTCTCGAGCCGCGCGAGGAGGCGCTCGACCGGCTCGTCGTGGCGTTCCTGCTCGGCGGGCCGGTCGCGCTCCTCGTCGCCAGCGTCGCCGGCTACGCGCTTGCGGCAGCGGCGCTCCGGCCGGTCGAGGCGATGCGACGCCGAGCCGCCTCGATCGGCTCGTCCACGTCGGGGAACAGGCTGCCCGCCCCGCGGAGCCACGACGAGCTGTCCCGGCTGGCGGACACGCTCAACGACATGCTCGCCCGGCTCGAGGGCGCCCTGGAGCACGAACGGCGGTTCGTCGACGACGCGAGCCACGAGCTGCGCACGCCGCTCGCCCTCCTGCGCACGGAGCTCGAGCTCGCGCTCCGGCGCCCACGGCCTCGCGCAGAGCTCGAGGATGCCCTCCGCTCGGCAGCGGCAGATACCGAGCGGCTGAGCCGTCTCGCGGAAGACCTGCTGCTGTTCGCCCGCTTCGACCAGGGGCAGCTGCCGCTTCGGCGCGAGCCGGTCGATGCGACGGGGCTGCTCGACGACGTTGCCGCGCGCTACGAGGCGAGGGCGCGGGATGCCGGCCGCCGGCTCCGGGTCGAAGGGGCCGACGGGCTGCGGCTGAACGGGGACGTCACCCGCCTGGAGCAAGCGATCGGGAACCTGGTGGAGAACGCCCTCGTCCACGGCGCCGGGGACGTCGTCCTCTCGGCGCGGCTGCGCAACGGCCGGGTCGAGCTGCACGTCACGGATGAAGGCCGTGGCCTGCCGGCAGGCTTCCTACCCCGCGCCTTCGATCGCTTCAGCCGCTCGGACGAGGCGCGCAGCCAGGGCGGAAGCGGCCTTGGGCTCGCGATCGTCGGCGTGATCGCGACGGCGCACGGGGGCGACGCCGGGGTCGAGAACAGGCCCGCCGGGGGCGCGGACGCATGGGTCTCTCTCGCCGCGGCCCGGGACGGCGCGTAGCGAACGTTCATTTTTCTCTCATGCGGCGCTGGTGTCATCTGCGGCCGCAGTGCCTGACGAGCTCCACACTCGATGGCGGCTGAGCGACCGCGACGCGGCGCGGATGCGGGTTCGCAAAGTGACCGGCGCGGCACTCGCCGCGTCGATCGCGGCGGTGGGCACGATCGCAGGCTACGTCTCGAGTGCAGCGACCGGCGCCAAGTCCGTGAAACGCGCAACCAGCACGTCCTCGACGACGGGGCAGATTCCGGTTCCGGCAGCGCCTGCTGCGCCCTCTCTGATCCCGTCGGGCTCTCCCTCCTCGAGCTCGTCTCCCTCGCAGGCCCCGGCGCCGTCCGCGACGGAGGCTCCGCCGGTCGCGGTTTCGGGCGGCTCGTGAGCATCGCGACCGACTCGTTCCCGGCGCTCGGGACGACCGCGCTCGTCGCGGTCACGGACCCGCGTGCGCTCGCCAGGGCCCGGGACGTGCTCGAGCGCGAGGTCGCCGCCCTCGACGCTGCCTGCAGCCGCTTCCGGGTCGATTCGGAGCTCTCGCTGCTCAACCGGTCGGCCGGGACGGCGACACGAGTGGGGACGGTCCTGTTCGAGGCCGTTCGGACCGCGCTCGACGTCGCTGCTCGAACCGGCGGCCTCGTCGATCCGACAGTGGGCGGGACGCTCCGCCGTCAGGGCTACGACCGGACGTTCGCGGAGGTCCGCCTGCGTGACGGACGTCTCGTGCGCGCCTCGTTCGCCCCGGTGGCGGGCTGGGGCTCGGTCGAGACTGACCTGCGCCGGCGCACGATCCGCCTTCCGCCGGGGGTCGAGCTCGATCTCGGTGCGACCGCGAAGGCGCTCGCCGCCGACCGGGCGGCGCGCACATGCGCCGAGGCTGCTCGGTCGGGCGTGCTCGTCAGCCTCGGCGGCGACATCGCCGTCGCCGGCGACCCGCCCGCCGGCGGTTGGCCGGTCCGGATCGCAGACGACCATGCCGCGCCCCTCGACGGGCCGGGTCCGACGGTCTCGATCTCCTCGGGCGGCCTGGCGAGCTCCGGCACCCGTGTCCGGCGGTGGACGACCGCGGGCGGTGAGCATCACCACATCGTCGATCCGAGAACGGCGCGGCCTGCCGTCACGCCGTGGCGCACGGTCAGCGTCGCCGCGCCGTCGTGCGTGCTCGCAAATGCAGCGAGCACCGCGGCGATCGTGCTCGGGGAGCTCGCGCCGGCCTGGCTCGACGAGCAGCGTCTGCCCGCCCGGCTGGCCGCCGAGACCGGTGCGGTGGTCCGGGTCAACGGGTGGCCGGCGGAGGCGTTGTGAGCTCGCAGGCGCTCTGGTATCTGACTCGGGGCTCCGGCGTCGTCGCCCTCCTGTTGCTGACGACCACGGCTCTGCTCGGTGTGCTGACTGCGAGTCGCTGGCGCGGCGAGCGCTGGCCGCGGTTTGCGGTCGCAGGCCTGCATCGAAACGTGACGCTGCTCGCCCTCGCGTTCATCGGCATGCATGTGGTTACGACGATCGCCGACGGCTACGCGCCGGTCGGCGTGAAGGACGCGTTCCTCCCGTTCGTCTCGCGATACCGGCCCGTGTGGCTCGGTCTCGGCGCGCTCGCGTTCGACCTCCTGCTGGCGATCACGGCGACGAGCCTCCTTCGCAAGCGCATCGGCTACCGAACCTGGCGCGCGCTGCACTGGAGCGCCTACGCAGCGTGGCCGCTCGCGCTGGCTCACGGGCTCGGGGCCGGCTCCGACGCCCGGTTCGGCTGGATGGCGACGCTGTCGATCGCGTGCCTGATACTCGTTGCCGCGGCCGGCGCTGCCCGGCTCGTGCGCGACGGTCCGGCCGGCCTGCGGTTCGCCGGCGTGGTCGCAAGCGCAGGCCTCGTCCTCGGGCTCGTCACCTGGTACCGGAGCGGACCCGAGCAGCGAGGGTGGGCGGCCAGGGCGGGAACGCCGTCCTCCCTTCTCAGGAGCGCACGTGGGACCACGACCACGGGCCAGCTTGCGGCAAGCACGACGACTCTTCGGCCGGCACGGGCGTTCAGCGGCCGCGTCGTCGGCCGGATGTCCTCGTCCGGGCCCGATTCGGCGGGTGATGCCGCGATCGCGATCGCAGCCGCCGTCCGGGGCGGTGAGCCGGGCGTGCTCCGGCTCACCCTCTGGGGCTCGGCGCTCGAGAGCGGTGGTCTCGCCATGAGCGAGAGTGAGGCGTCGTTCGAGGACGCGAGGACCGGCGTCACCTCCACGGGCCAGATCGTCGGCCTGGACGGCAACCGCATCGTGGCGGACGTCACCTCCTCGGCGGGCACGACCTTGCGGCTGGACGTCGTGCTGCAGCGGATCGATCCCGGCGCCGGCGTCGTCAGCGGTCTCGTTCACGCGCGCACGATCGCCCGGCCGTCGACGGCCGGGCGAGGTGATGACGGACGGGAAGGCGGGGAAGCGGAGTGACGGACTGGTGCTACGAGGGCCGCTCGGCGAGCTTCACGGTCGCGGTCTTCGTGTCGCCGCCCCGCTTGTAGGTGAGCTCGACGGTATCGCCGGGCCGCTTCGCGTCGATGGCGCTCGTCAAAGCGGATGCGTTGCCGATCGCCTGACCGTCGATCGCAGTGATCACGTCGCCGGTCTCGAACCCGGCCTTCTCGGCCGGTGTGCCGGGGCGAACCTCGGTCAGCTGTACTCCGCCGGACGTCGTCGCGATCGCGACCCCGAGGTAGGCGTGCTTGACGTCGCCGTTCGAGATCAGCTGCGAGGCGATCGACTTCACCGTGTTCGACGGGATCGCGAAGCCGACGCCGTCGTTCCCGCCGGAGTCGCTCTCGATCTGCGCGGTGACGCCGATCACCTTGCCGTTCAGGTCGAGCAGTGGCCCGCCCGAGTTGCCGTGGTTGATCGCGGCGTCGGTCTGGATCGAGTCCGTGATCGTGAAGTTGTTCGGCGCCGTCATCTCACGGTGGAGGGCGCTGACGATTCCGGAGGTGACGGTCTCCTCGAGACCGAAGGGGCTGCCGATCGCAACCACGGCCTGGCCCACCTGCACCGCGCTCGAGTCGGTAAGCGCGAGGGGATGGATGACCGAGGACGGCGCGTCGATCTTCAGCACGGCGAGGTCCGTCGACGCGTCGCTGCCGACGAGCGTCGCCTTGTAGGTGGCGCCGTTCCAGAGCCTGACGGACAGCGAGTCTGCTCCCTCGACCACGTGCTGGTTCGTGATCACGTGGCCCGCCGCGTCGTAGACGAAGCCGGAGCCCTGCGACCGTTGCCCCTGGGACCCGAAGCCCTGGGAGCCGGCGGTCGCCGTGATCTCGACGACGCCCTTGGACGCACGGTTGTAGACGCTCGTCACCGACAGCGGGGTCGTCGAGGCGGTCGGCTCGCCCGCGGAGACGGTCACCTGGCGCACGACCGTCTTGCCGTCGCCCCCGGCGACCGCCGCGTAGGTGGCGATACCGACCGCGGCGGCGGCGAGGACGGCGGCAGTTGTGGCGAGCAGGCGGGTCATGTCATTCCTTTCTGTCCGAGTACACCGGACATGCAACCCCCAGTCTGTGAGACGCCTCTGAGAGGAAGCTGAGAGCCGGGTAAGAGTCCCGGCCTGGCCCAAGGGGCCTGGCCCCTAGAATCGAGGGCGTGACCGCGATCCTCGGTTTGAACGCGTATCACGGGGACGCGGCTGCGGCCCTCGTCGTCGACGGCGAGCTCGTCTGCGCGGCCGAGGAGGAGCGGTTCAACCGGATCAAGCACTGTGCGGGGTTCCCCGCCCACGCAGCGGCCTGGTGTCTCGAGGACGCCGGCCTCTCCCCGGACGGGGTCGACCACGTCGCGATCGGGCGCGACCCCAAGGCGAACCTCGGCCACAAGGTGCTCCGGACCCTTCTCCACGGCGCCAGCCCGCGCTACCTGAAGGCGCGGCTCGAGAACGCCGCCCGCGTCCGTGACGTCCGCTCGGAGCTCACCGCCGCGCTCGGAGCCGAGGTGCGGGCCGACCTTCACCACGTCGAGCACCACCAGGCGCACGTCGCCAGCGCCTTCTTCGTCTCGCCGTTCGAGGACGCGGCGATCCTCTCGACGGACGGTTTCGGCGACTTCGCCAGCACCATGCTCGCCGAGGGGCACGGCTCCTCGTTCCGCGTGCTGGAGCGAGTGCTCTTCCCGCACTCGCTCGGGATCTTCTACGCGGCGGTCACCCAGTGGCTGGGCTTCCCGAAGTACGGGGACGAAGGCAAGGTGATGGGCCTCGCCCCGTATGGGACGCCCCGGTACCTCGAGGAAATGCGTGGGCTCGTCCATCCGAAGGGCGACGTCTTCGAGCTCGGCCTCGAGTTCTTCCTCCACGACAAGGAGGGCGTGGACATGACCTGGGACGAGGGCTCGCCGTCCATCGGCCGCCTCTTCTCGGAGCGGATGGAGGAAGCGTTCGGCCCGGCTCGAGAGCCCGGCACCACGCTCACCTCGGAGCACGAGGACGTCGCCGCGTCCATGCAGGCGATGCTCGAGGAGGCGTACCTCCACCTCGTCCGGGCGCTGTGGGAGCGGACGAAGATCCCGCAGCTCTGCCTGGCGGGCGGCGTGGCGCTGAACGCGGTCGCCAACGGCCGCATCCTTCCGGAGACCCCCTTCGAGGACGTCTTCGTCCAGCCGGCGGCCGGAGACAGCGGAATCGCAGTCGGCGCCGCGTACTACGTCTGGAACCAGGCGCTCGGCCGGCCGCGGGCATTCGTGATGGATCACGCCTACACCGGCCCCGGCTATTCGGACGCCGACTACGAGCGCGCCCTCGCCGCAGCCGGCCTGGAGGCCGACCGGCTGGACGACGACGAGCTCTTCGCTCGCGTGGCGGAGCGGGTCGCCGCCGGCGACGTGATCGGCTGGTTCCAGGGCCGGATGGAGTTCGGGCCGCGCGCGCTCGGCAACCGCTCGATCGTCGCCGACCCGAGACGCCCCGACATGAAGGATGTCCTGAACAGCCGGATCAAGCACCGCGAGCCCTTCCGTCCGTTCGCTCCCTCGATCCTCGCCGAGGCGACAGGCGACTGGTTCGAGCAGGACTACCCCTCCCCGTACATGGTGCTCGTCTACAAGACCCGGGCCGACAAGCGAGAGCTCGTCCCGGCCGTCAACCACGTCGACGACACCGGCCGCCTTCAGACGGTCACCCGGGAGGCGAACCCGCGCTACTATCGGCTGATCGAGGAGTTCGAACGGCAGACGGGCGTGCCGATCCTCCTCAACACGTCGTTCAACGAGAACGAGCCGGTCGTGATGACGCCCGAGCAGGCGGTCGAGACCTTCCAGAAGACGCGGATGGACATGCTCGTCCTCGGCAACTTGGTGGTGCGACGCTCAGGCGGGGGTGCCGAAGAGGCCGCGGAGCCGGCGACGTTCGGCGGGCAGGTAGAAGCCGAGCGGTAGCAGCGCCAGCGGATAGGCGAGCACGATCACGACGGACGCTGCGAGCGGCAGGTGAGCGGCCCGAGCGGCGACCGTGAGCGCTGCGGCGACGGCGACGGACGTCACCACCCGCCTCCACTGGTACTGGACGGGGTAGACGGACTGCGCATAGAGCGTCATGGCGAGGAAGATCACGACGTAGCCGACGAGCATCGAGATCGAAGCGCCCACCATCCCGTACGAAGGAACCAGCCAGAAGTTGAGCCCGATGTTCACGGCGGCTCCGCTCCCGGTCACCGCCCAGTTCAGCTGCGTGCGCCGAGCCCGGCCACTGCCGATCGCCAGCACCGTGTAGCCGGCGTAGACGGCGACGGCGAACGCCAGCAGAGGAACGCCTTTCTCGGCGCGCTGGAATCCGGGATCCGTCAGGAGCGCGACCCACCATGGAGACAGCGCCCCGATCGCGAGTGCGACCCACGACGCGAACGTCAGCAGGTACGTGAGCACGAACGAGTACGTGCGCTTCGCCTCCCGATCGTCCTCGATCGAATAGGCGAATGCCGGCCACGCGGTGCGGAACGCGATCATCACGAACGTGACCACCCCGGCGATCTTGATCGCGGCGGAATACACGCCCGCCTCGGCGAGGCCCTTGTACCAGACCACGAACTCGCGATCGACGAAGCTGATCGCCCAGAGAGCGACCGCCGACGGCACGAGCGGCATCCCGAACTTCTGCATCGCCCGGAAGAGCTGCCGGTCGAACTCGAGCCCGAGCTGTTCCCGCCGGTAGGCGAGCAGTACGAGGTAGACGCTGAGCGTCCCGGTGAAGTTGCCGACCACGAGTCCGATCGCGCCCCAGTGGAAGACGGCGACGAAGAGGACCATCGACGCCACCGTGATCAGCACGTTCGCGACGCTCGCGATCGCGTACGAGACCGACCGCTCCTCGACGCGGAAGAGCGCCGTCAGCTGCTGGTAGTTCGTCTGCGCCCAGAGCCCCACGGCGCCCGCGCGGACGAGCGACGGGTCGTGGCCGAGCCCGATCCAGTGGCCGATCTGGGCCGCAAAGACGAGGCCGAGGAGAAGGCCCGCGCTCGAGGACGTCATCGTGAACCAGAACGACGTCCGGACGACGGTCAGCTTCGAGGCCGGGTCCTTCACGTCGAAGTAGAAGCGGAAGAAGGCGCTCGATATCCCCATTTGCAGGACGATTGCGAGCACCGCAGTCGTTGCCGTGACGATCTCCACGCGGCCGTACGAGCCCGGGGGCAGGTAGTGCGTGTAGAGCGGGAGCAGGAGCGTCGCGAGGATGCGCGAGACGAGCCCGCCGAGCCCGTAGATGGCAGAGTGGCGGCCGAGCCGCTTCAGCTCCTCGCCAAGCCTCATTGCGAGCTCAGCGTAGAGCGCGAGCAGGCGGTCGGCGATCGTGTCGATGTCGTGCACCCGCTCGACGTAGGCGCGCCCCGCGGCTCCGACTCGCCTGCGCTCGTCCGGGGAGAAGACGAGCGGGCGGAGCGCGTCCGCGAGCGTCTCCTTCGTCGCGCGCACGAGTGGCACCTCGACGCCGAAGGCCTCCTCCGTCCGTGCGACCGCCTCCTCGTGGAGGAAGGTGACGACGGGCTTGCCGAGCGCCATCGCCTCGATCGCGAAGAGGCCGTACCAACCGGCGTTCAGCTGGTCGACGACGATGTCGGCGCGTTCGTACCGGCGACGCGCCTCGTCGTGATGAAGGCCTTCGACGATGTCCAGCTCGACGGGGAGCTGGTTGCACGCCGCGATCACGTGCTCGGTGCCCTTGCGCCGGCGGCTCGACGGGGCGTGCACGACGACGGGCCGCTCCCGGTCGGGCGGCTCGCTCACCCGATAGTCGCCGAGGTCGATGCCCGGGGGGACGACGTCGGCGTCCGGGACCCAGCGGATCGCGTCGTACGAGCCGACGATCCGGGCGCCCGCACGCCTCGCCCAGGCGAGCTCTGCCGGCGGCTTGCCCCGGATGTCCGAGCCGAGGAAGTGCATCACGGAGCGCTTCCCGAGCGCGCGGAGGATCGGGAACTGCACGGACTTCGGCACGAGCGTCAGGCCGAAGTAGAAATGGAAGACGTCCGTCGCCGGGAGCAGGCGGACGAGCGCGTGCCACTGCGTGAGCTGCTTGCGAACGAAGCCCCCGCGCCGGTCGAGCGACCGGTCCGCCTCGGGATGCAGGCGGTAGCGCTCGAACACGACCAGCCGCGCATCGACACCCTTCCGTCTCAGTGCCTGAACGTTCTGCCAGGGAACCCCGGCTGTGTTCACCGGGCAGTGGGTGACTCTCACTGGGATTCGACCTTGGCCCCGTAGCAGGTCGCGAGCATCGCGGCCTGTACGAGGTCGATCCGAACGTCCTTCAGGTTCAGCTCGCGCAGGTCGATGCCGTCGAGCGTCGCTCCGCGGAGGTCCGCGTCTCGGAGCTTTGCTCCACGGAGGATGCCCCTGCTCAGATCGGCGTCTCGCAGGTCGGCCTTGCGGAGGTCGGCCTCGGCCAGGTCTGCCTCGACGAGGCGCAGGTGGCGCAGGTCGAGGCTGGAGAGGTTCAGGCTGCGCAGGTTCGCATACGACCAGTCGCCGCCCTCGACCGTCAGGCCGGTCAGGTCGGCGCCGGTCAGGTCCGCTCCTAGCAGCCGGCAGTCGACGAGGCGCGCCGAGAAGAGCCGGGCAGATGCGAAACGGGCATTGGCGAAGTCGCAGCGGGTGAGGAGGGAGTCGGTCAGGCGGGCGCCGGTGAAGTCGCAATCGGCGAACGTGCACTCCTCGGCTACGACCCCGTCCATGCTGGCGCCCTTGAACGAGCAGCTGGCGAACCGGCAGCGCTGCAGCTCGGTCCCGTCGAGCTCGGCTCCGTCGAAGCTCGTCCCTTCTTCGTCGCGCTCGCTCCAGGCGTTCAGGCCTGGTCCCACTCGATCTGGTCGAAGTAGCGCAGTGCCCGGCGGCTCGGCCGCACGCGGGCGGCGAGCGCGCCGAGCTCCGCCTCGGAGATTTCCCCGAGCGCGTGCTTGACGCCGAGATACGGCAGGTTCAGGTCCTCCTGGTAGACGATCGTCGAGATCCGCGGATTGATCTCGATCACGTGCTCGCCGACCAGCTGGATGTTGAAGAAGTGGTCGAGGCGAAGCTCCGCGACGATCCTCCGGGCCGTCTCCATCAGTCCCGGGTCGTCGAGGGTCTCGAAGTACATCGCCAGCCCGGCGCGCATCGCCTCCCGGGTCTTCGGGTGCCCGAGCGCGATCCGTCCTTCGACCGCGATCCCGTCGATCGTCCGTTCCTTCCCGGTCGCGAGCTCCATGACGAGCAGCTCGGTCGTGTCGTCCCCGAGCAGCTCGAGCAGGTCCTCGAGCCGAAGGGCCTCGGCGACGCCCGGGCGGTTCGCCAGCAGCTGCTCGTGGCGGTCTGCCGCCGCCGAGAGGACGCGGAAGCCGCGCGATCCCGACGAGAAGACGGGCTTCATGCAGACGTCTTCGTCGGGGTACCCGAGCTCGCGCGCCGCTGCCGCCACCGCCTCGCCCCCGCTCACCCGCCGCCAGGCGGGCCCGCGGACGCCGATCCGGTCGAGGAGGGCATAGGTCTCCGCCTTGTCGTTCGAGCGGCGGTTCGCCTCGGGCGAGGACACCAGGACCGCGATTCCGTCGAAGCGGCCCCTCGCCTCCGCGAGGCCGAGCAGGTCGAAGGACGACTGCGGCAGGACGGCGTCGACGCGCTCGGCGCGGCAGACCTCGAGAACGGCGTCCGCGAAGCCGGGGTCGGAGCCGGCGGGTACCCGATGGAAGGCGTCGCACAGGTGTCGCCCGATCGCCATGTCGGACATGTCGGTGCCGACGAGGCGAACGGTGCGCTCGCCGTTCTCGCGGAGGCCGCGGAGGAGCGCAGCAGTCCCGGGGGCGCCGCAGGCGGAGACGAGCACGGTGATCGGCTTCAGAGCCATCGCTCGATCGTCTTGCGGTTCTCGGTGAGCCAGCGCGCGTTTGCCGCTCGCCGCTCTGGCGCGCCGGGGGTGAAGTTGCCGATGTCGGCGCGCCAGTGCGCGAGCATCTGGTCGAGCAGCACGGCGCGCTCGTCGCGTTCGAGCCCATAGCCGTCGCACAGCAGACGCAACCGCTCGCCGCGCCGGTCGACCACGTTGATGTCGCCACCTTCGAGTGGCTGCTCGATCATCGACCGCCCCGGTCAGTCGTGCAGGATCCCGCCGCCGCGACCGACATGGCGGGCGCGGCTCGCCACGCTCTCTGAGGTGCGAACGAGTTTAGGGAAGGGGGTTCGTGGGGCGCCGCTGGCGCTCCACGTTGGGGGGCTCTGCTTGCCTGGCACGCTCCGCGTGCAGCGGCCGTTTCCCCCACGAGAGCGAGCCGGCAGGCGAGCGGTCTCACGACAGTTCGATTCTGTCCGCGGCCAGCTGGTCGAGTCGCCGGGCCCGCTCGGCCTCCAGCATGGACAGCATCGTCTCCCGCATCGTCGCTCCTTGGTAGACCCAGATCTCGGGATGCGTGAGGAGCTGGAGCCGCTCGAACGATGCTGCGCGCAGGTCGTCGTGGGGGCAGCCCTGGCGCCAGTGCTGATTGGAGTCGGAGCGGTAGACGTCCGCCCACGGCGCCTCCATCACGTTCACGAACCCCTCGACCGGCTCGCGCATGTACTCCGGATCGGGGTTGTGCCACGCGAGCACCGGGTCGAAGCGGTCGTCGCGGTCGATGTGCGGCCAGACGGCGTGCAGGCCGACGCGGTGGCCGAGTGCGCGCAGCCGCTCGATCGTCGCCGCGCCCGACGCGGAATCGAGGTTGTAGAACTCGCTCCGGGTCATCAGGAAGTAGGTCGCCGCGGCCTCCGCCTCCGCCTCGAGCTCGGCCATCCTGATCGCCGCGTCGAGCGACAGGTCGACGTCGTGGCGCAGCAGCAGGTCGCGTGCCGCCGACTCGCGGTCGAAGAAGGCGAACCGGTATCCGCCCGCCCGTGCGGCGGAGAGCAGCTCGCGGTAGTGGTCGAGGTCGAACGCGCAGCTCGTGCTCATTCCGTCTCCACGTACAGCAGACGTGCGGCGGACTCTGCCCGCTCGAGCGCCTGGACGTTCGTCTCGCCGACGGCGATCACGTACCCGCGCCGGTCGCCGTCGAGCCGGACCGGCCGAATCGTCTCGCCCTCCTGTAGGAAGACGTCCGCCTGGACGACGCCGGGCGACTGGAGAACACGATCGAGGCTGCCCACCTTCTTCACCTTCCCGACCGGTAGCGGGCCGGGACGGGCCGTGAGGAACCGGATCGCCGTCGGCCGTGAGTGACGCGGGTGGACGAGCGCATCGGATACGGGCTCGCCCAGCGCCTGCTGGAGCGCGATCTCGACGAGATCGACGCCGAGCGCGTGGTAGGCGAGGTCGGCCATCTGCCCGCCCGGGATGCGCGCGGCTACCTCGACGACCAGCGCCTTGCCGTCCGACACGATCAGCTGGGGAAACGCGATCCCGTCGCGGAGCCCGAGCGTTCGGACCGCACGCACCGCCACCCGTTCGGCCTCTTCCAGCGCGTCGCCGAACAGTCGCGAGGGATACGAGTGGATCCAGCCGACGCCGAACCCGATCCCCTCCGGTCGCAGGCGGTCCGAGAGGAGGAGTGGGTAGGGCTCACCGTCACGCGCCACGACGAGGCCGTTCAGCTCCAGCCCGTCGGCGTAGCTCTCGACGATCGCCTCGCCGGTCGGCGACTCGGCGAGCGCTGCATGGAGGTGGCGGTCGAGGTCGTCGAAAGACTCGAGGTGGAAGAGGCCCCGCTGGCCGCCGGAGTCCGCCGGCTTCAGCACGGCCGGGAAGCCGACAGTGTCGGCAGCGGGGGCCGCCTCCCGACGGACGCGCACGGCGGCGAACCGAGGCTGCGGCACCCCGCCCTCGGCGAGCCGCCGTCGCATCGCCACCTTGTGCGTCATCAGATGCGCCGTCTCCGTCCCGATCCCGGGCAGTCCGAGCTGTTCGGCGACGTCGGCCACGACGGGGACTGCGCGGTCGGCGGACACGGTCAGCACGCCGTCGACCCCGGCCCGCCTTCCGACCTCGACGACCCGGTCGACGTCGACGAAGTCGACGACCTCGCCTTGGTCGGCATGCTCGAGCCCGACCGCCTCCGGATTGCGGTCGACCGCGACCACCCTCAGCCCAAGGTCCTTCGCGCGCAGGATCGCACGTCGCTGGTGGCGTCCTGCGCCGACGAAGAGGACGGTCTTCACTTCGGGCGCGATGCTACAGGCGCCCCTGAGACTGGATGGCTGATCGGGAATCCCCGCATCGACGGGAATTACCGATCAACCTCTAGACTCGGGACGCGAATGGCGCTGGCCGGCAAGAAGATCGTGATCACGGGCGGTGCGGGCTTCATCGGCACCACCCTCGCCCGCCGGCTCGTCGAGGCGAACGAGATCGTCGCCCTCGACAACCTGCACCGGGACGCGCTCAGCGGCACCGAGCTGACCGAGCATCCGAACTTCAGCTTCGTCCAGGGCGACGTGCTCGACGCCGACCTGCTCACGTCGGTGGCGCGAGGGGCGACGCATCTCGTCCACGCCGCCGCGATCGCCGGTGTCGACACCGTGATCGAGAGCCCCGTCCGGACGATGCGTGTGAATCTGATCGGCAGCTACAACGCGCTGGAGGCCGCGCTGGCGACGAAGGACACCCTCGAGCGGCTGATCGAGTTCTCGACGAGCGAGGTCTTCGGTACCTACGCCTTCCGCGTTGACGAGCGGAGCGCGACCACCCAGGGCTCGGTCGGGGAGGCGCGCTGGACGTACGCGGTCTCGAAGCTCGCCAGCGAGCACATGGCGCACGCCTACTACCAGGAGTTCGGTCTCCCGACCGTGTCGGTGCGCCCGTTCAACGTCTTCGGGCCCGGCCAGATCGGCGGCGGCGCGATCAGGGCCTTCATCGAAGCCGCGCTCGCCGGGCGCGACCTGACGATTCACGGCGACGGCTCCCAGATCCGCGCGTGGTGCTACGTCGACGACATGGTCGAGGGCCTCCTGCTCGCGCTCGAGCATCCGAACGCCGTCGGGGAGAGCTTCAACATCGGCAACGCCCGCTCGGCGGTGACGATCTTCGACCTCGCCCGCCGGATCAAGACGCTCAGCGGCTGCCCCGGCGAGATCGTCTTCCAGCCCCTCCACTACCTCGACGTCGAGCTGCGGATCCCGAACGTGGACAAGGCGCGGACTCTGCTCGGGTTCGAGTCGAAGGTCGAGCTGGACGAAGGCCTCGAGCGGACGATCGCGTGGTATCGCGAGAAGGCGCTGACGTCCGCCTAGCGTGGCCGGACGTCGGCGCCGAAGAGGCGGCCGCCGTCGCGGAGGTGCTGGAGACCGGGCAGCTGACGATGGGCCCGAAGGTGGCCGAGCTCGAGGCCGAGCTGGCCACGGCGTGCGGCACCGACCATGCGATCGCAGTCTCGTCGGGCACGGCCGCGCTCCACCTCGCGGTGCTCGCGCTCGGGATCGGCCCCGGCGACGAGGTGCTGGTCCCCGCGTACACGTTCCCCGCGACGGCGAACGTCGTCGCGCTCGCAGGGGCGACCCCCGTGCTCGTGGACGTCGACGCCGAGACCTTCAACATCGACCCGGCCCGGATCGAGGTCGGGCCGCGCACGAAGGCGATCGTCGCGGTGCACCTGTTCGGTCGGCCCGCGCGCCTCGACGAGCTCCCGGAGGCCACCCTGCTCGAGGACGCGGCCGGCGCTCTCGGCGCGCGGCGGCAGGGGCGTCCGTGCGGCGGGCTGGGTACGGCAGGCTGTCTCTCGTTCCATCCGCGGAAGATCGTCACCACGGGCGAGGGCGGTGCGGTGACGACGAACGACGCCGACCTGGCAGAGCGCGTCCGCTCGTATCGCCATCACGGCTGGAGCCCGTCCGACCGCTACGACGACATGCCGGCGGCGGCGTTCAACTACCGACTGTCCGACATCCTCTGCGCGGTCGGCGTTCCCCAGGTGCGTCGGCTCGAGGAGCTCCTGGCCCGGCGCGAAGAGGTCGCGGCGGGTTACCGCGAGCGGCTGTCGGAGCTCGCGGGGGTCGTCCTGCCGTCGGCGGATGCCGGCGACCGCCACGGCTGGCAGGCCTACGTCGTGCAGCTCGACCGGCGCGACGAGGCGATGGCGACGCTGCGTGAGCAGGGAATCCAGTGCCAGATCGGCACGTACGCGCTGCACCGCCTGTCCGCCTACCGTGACCAGGGAAGCTTCCCCGGCGCCGACAGCTGCTTCGAGCGGGCGCTCGCGCTTCCGCTCCACTCGCGGCTGACCGGGTCCGATCTCGATCGGGTCGCGGAGGTCTTGACAGCCGTTGTAAGTGAGTGATAACTTACAATGCATGACAGCGACGACCGCGAGGAAGACCGCCGAGGAACGCCGCGAGGAGGTGCTCGAGGCGGCCCTCGGCGTGTTCGCCGACCACGGGTTCGCGGGCGCCTCGACCGACGAGATCGCGCGCAAGGCCGGCATCTCGCAGCCGTACCTGTTCCGCCTCTTCCACACCAAGAAGGACCTGTTCATCGCGTCGGCCGAGCGCTGTCTACGCGACACGCTCGAGACCTTCCAGCACGCCGCGGCAGGCAAGACGGGCGACGAGGCGCTCCACGCGATGGGCGCGGCCTACGGCGAGCTGATCCGGTCCAATCCGCGGCGCCTGCGGGCGCAGTTGCAGATGTACGCAGCGTGCGACGACGCCGACGTCTGCGCCGTCGCTCGGAAGGGCTACGGGGAACTCGTCGACTTCGTCCAGCGCGCGTCGGGGGCGAGCGACGAGCGCGTCTCCGAGTTCTTCGCGCGAGGGATGCTGATCAACGTCGTCGCCTCGATGGAGCTTCTCGACTCCGACGAGCCGTGGGCCCGGCGCGTGCTCGCATTCGTCACCGGATGACCGTTCTCTTTTTCGGGTGAAAATGAGTAAGCAATCACTACTCAAAGGAGGCAGAAGGTGAAAGGAGGCACCACCCGCTCCAGAACGCTCTGGACGTTCGCCATTACGTCGATCGCGCTCGTGATGGTCACGCTCGACAACCTCGTCGTCACGACCGCCCTGCCGGTGATCCGGACCGACCTCGGTGCCGGGATCGAAGGGCTCGAGTGGACGGTCAACGCCTACACGCTCACGTTTGCCGTACTGCTCCTGACCGGTGCTGCGCTCGGCGACCGCTTCGGCCGCCGGCGAATGTTCGCAATCGGACTGGCCCTCTTCACCGTCTCCTCCGCGGCGGCGGCGCTCGCTCCCTCGATCGGCGCGCTCGTCGCCGCGCGGGCGGCGCAGGGCGTCGGCGGGGCGATCGTCACGCCGCTGACGCTCACCATCCTCTCGGCGGCCGTTCCGCCCGAGAAGCGCGGCATCGCCCTGGGAGCCTGGGGCGGGATCGGCGGCCTCGCGGTCGCGCTCGGCCCCCTGGTCGGCGGCGCGGTCGTCTCCGGTCTCTCCTGGCAGTGGATCTTCTGGATCAACGTCCCGGTCGGCCTGGTGATGATCCCGCTGGCGCTCCGGCGGCTCGACGAGACGCACGGCGCGTCCGAGCGACTCGACCTGCCCGGGCTCGGCCTCGTGAGCGCAGGGTTGTTCGGGATCGTCTGGGGCCTCGTCCGCGGCAACGGCCAGGGCTGGGCGAGCACCGAGATCGTCGGCGCGCTCGCGGTGGGAACCTGCTGCTCGTGCTCGGGTTCGTCGTCTGGGAGGCGCGCGCAACGGCGCCGATGCTGCCGATACGCTTCTTCCGCAACCGGACGTTCGCGCTGACGAACGTCGCTTCGCTCCTGATGTTCTTCGGGATGTTCGGCTCGATCTTCCTGCTCGCGCAGTTCTTCCAGACCATCCAGGGCTACTCGCCCTTCCAGTCGGGGCTGCGCATCCTGCCGTGGACGGCGATGCCGATCTTCATCGCTCCGATCGCCGGGGCGCTCTCGGACCGGATCGGCGGGCATCGGATCATGGCGGTCGGGCTGTCGCTGCAGGCGGCCGGCCTCGCCTGGATCGCGACGGTCTCGAACCCGACGATGCCCTACGGCGACGTCGTCGCTCCGTTCGTCCTCTCGGGCGTGGGGATGGCGCTCTTCTTCGCACCGGTCGCGAACGTGGTCCTATCGGCGGTCCGGCGCGAGGAGGAGGGGCAGGCGTCCGGCGCCAACAACGCGATCCGCGAGCTCGGCGGCGTGTTCGGCGTGGCCGTCCTCGCCTCGATCTTCGCCCACTACGGCGGATACGAGACTGCCACGACGTTCTCGGACGGCATGAACGCCGCCGTCTACGTCGGTGCCGCGGTTGTCGCCCTCGGCGCTCTCGCCGCGTTCATGATCCCGCGGCGGCGACGGCCGGGCGAGGCCGAGGCTCTCCGCCCCGTGCTTGACGACGCAGCTTAGGGAGGTTCGCAGGGGGACAGACCCGCCGGGGTCCGTCCCCCTGCCGCATTCGCTACTGCAGGCCGGCGACGAAGTCGGCCGACTGCGCGATCGTGGCGTAGTACGGCAGCGTCTTTTCGATCGCGAAGTCGTGCAGCTCGTCGGAGAAGCCCTGGCAGCAGTCTGCGAGCACGGTGATGTCGTAGCCGAGCTCGGCCCCGTATCGCGCCGTGCTCTCCACGACCCAATTCGTCGCGATCCCGGCCAGGACGAGGTCTCGCACCCCTCTGGCGCGGAGCATGCAGTCGAGGTCGGTGTGCGAGAACGCGCTGGAGTTGAAGTTGATCACGATGATGTCGCCTTCCCCCGGCTCGAGCTCCTCGGGCACACCGGCGTCCCAGGAGCCGCGGAGGAACGCGTTCCGCTCCTGAATCGACTCGATCAGCGGATACGTCGGCTTCTTCAACTCCGGAAAGCCGGGGCGGTACTCGATGTTGACGTAGAAGACGGGAATCCCGGCCGCCCGGCTCGCCTGGAGCACGTTGGCGGTCTTTTCGAGGCAGGCGTGCTTCTCGACCTGGGCTGCAGTGCCGGAGAACGCAAACACGCCCTCGTGCCGGACGAGTCCGTTCTGGTAGTGGAGAAGGAGCAGTGCGGTTGCAGAGGGATCCATGGTCGAACCTCCGTCTCGAGGAAGTGAGCAGTATCTCGCGCCGGTCCTCCGCATGCGACCTGATGCCCTCGGGGCGCTAGACTCGGCGGGTGGCGCAGGCAGAGCAGAAGACGACGCCGATCGCGCGGCTGCACGTCCCGGCCGAGGACGAGGTGCCCGCGGAGGTGGCGGAGCTCTGGGCGAGGCCGCTCGACCGGCTCGGGTTCGTGCCGAACGTCATGCGCGTCTTCGCGCTGAGGCCCGACCACCTCCTGCGCTGGTGGGCCTACTACGACGAGCTGATGCGAGGCGACTCGGGCCTGACGAAGGCGCAGCGGGAGATGATCGCCGTCGTCGTCTCCGCGACGAACCGCTGCCACTACTGCATCGTCTCCCACAGTGCCGCGCTGCGGAAGCTGACCGAGGACCCCGTCCTCGTCGACCAGCTGGCGACCGGCTACAAGTATGCGGCGCTCGAGGAGAAGGAGCGCGCGATGCTCGACTTCGCGGTCAAGCTCACCGAGCAATCGCACAGGTCGACCGAGGAGGACGTCGATGCGCTCCGCCTGGCAGGCTGGAGCGACGAGGAGATCATGGACATCGCCCAGGTGGCGGCGATGTTCAACTTCACGAACAGGTTGGCAAGCGGCCTCGGCTGGGTGCCGAACGCCGAGTACTTCTCGCTCGGCCGCTGACAATCCAGGGCGCCGGCTCCGGTAGGGTCCGCGCGCAATGGCCAAGCCCGTCCCGCTCGGTCAGGTTTCGGCCGTGCCGGAGCTCTCGGTCGTCGTCACCGTGTTCAACGAGGCCGGCTCGATCGAGGAGCTCTACCGGCGGAGCGTCGACGCGCTGGAGGGTCGCGACTACGAGCTGATCTTCGTCGACGACGGCTCGGTGGACGGGTCGTTCGACGTCGTCGAGCGGCTGCACGCCGAGGACGAGCGAGTGCGAGGCGTCCGCCTCAAGCGGAACTTCGGTCAGCACCCTGCGATGCACGCCGGGCTGAGCCGCGCCCGCGCCGCGATCGTCGTGACGATGGACGGCGACCTCCAGAATCCGCCCGAGGACTTGCCGAAGCTGATCGCGGCGGTCGAGAGGGGCGCCGACGTCGCCAGCGGCCGTCGCCTCGCGCGGCGCGACTCGTGGGGGCGGACCCTTCCCTCGCGGCTGATCAACGGGATGCTTCGCCGCTTCACCGGAGTGGCGATCTCCGACTTCGGGTGCGCCTTCAACGCCTACCGGCGCGACGCGGTGGAACCCGTGCTCGACGCGATCGGCAAGCAGAAGTTCACGAAGGCGCTCGTGCTCTCGACCGGGGCGAGCGTCGTCGAGGTCGACGTGGGCCATGCCGAACGGGCCGGCTCCTCGCGCTACTCGCCGCTGCGCCTCGTCCGGACGGCGCTGCACGTGCTCGCCGGCTTCTGGCCCCAGCCGATCCAGTGGATCGGCCTCGCCCTCGGGACGGTCTGCACGCTGGGCGCCGCGGCGCTCGGCTTCTACGGGGTCGTGTACTGGATCGACAGGTCGAACTTCCCCGGCCCCCTCTTCGGTGGCGTCGCGATCCTGTTCGTCCTGGGCGTCCAGGGCTTCATCCTGGCGCTGGTCGGCGAGTACCTCGGCCGCATCCAGCGGGACGTATCCGGCCGTCCCCTGTACACGGTCGATCGCGAGTTGTAGCCCGGGTCGCGATAACGTCCCGCAAATGAGCGCAAAGCGAGTTCTGGTCACCGGCGGCGCCGGGTTCATCTCGTCCGGCTTCGTTCGCTACCTGCTGGAGTCGACCCCGTGGGAGGTCGTCTCCCTCGACGCGCTCACCTACGCCGGGAACCTCGAGAACCTCGCCGACGTGATGGCGCATCCCCGGCTCTCCTTCGTCCACGGTGACATCCGCGACCGCGAGCTCGTTCGCGAGGTCGTCGCCGGAGTGGACGTGATCGTCAACGCTGCCGCCGAGTCGCACGTCGAGAAGTCGATCGAGGAAGGGGCCTCCGAGTTCGTCACGACGAACGTCGAGGGAACCCAGATCCTGCTCGACGCGATCCGCGAGACGGCCGTGGAGCGGTTCATCCTGATCTCCTCCAGCGAGGTCTACGGGACCGCTCAGTACGCGCCCATGGACGAGGAGCACCCACTCAACCCGCGCAGCCCGTACGCGGCGACCAAGGCCGGGGCGGACCGGCTCGCCTACAGCTACTTCGTCACCTACGAGCTGCCGATCGTCGTCGTGCGGCCGTTCAACAACTACGGCCCGCGGCAGCACCCCGAGAAGGTGATTCCCCGCTTCGTCACGCAGGCGCTGCGCGACGAGCCGCTGACCGTCCACGGCGACGGCCACGCAAGCCGAGACTGGCTGTACGTGGACGACGACGCCGAGGCGATCGAAGCGGTGATCGCCTCCGACATCGACCTGCTCGCGGGCGAGGTCGTCAACGTCGCCACCGGCACCGACATCTCCGTCTCGGAGATCGCCGACGCGGTGCTCGACGTGCTCGGGAAGCCCGCGGCCCTGAAGACCTTCGTGGACGAGCGGCCGGGCCAGGTCGACCGCCACATCGGCTCCACCGAGAAGGCGGAGCGGCTGCTCGGCTGGCGGGCACGCACCACCTTCGAGGAGGGCCTGGCGCGCACCGTCGAGTGGTATCGCGACAATGAAGGCTGGTGGCGGGGAATCCTGGAGCGGGAGCGAGGCGTCTTCTCGTCTTAGGTGCTGGGGCCGGGCAGCTCGGGCTGCTCGAAGCTGCGCGGGCTCGCGACCTCTACGTCATCGCCGCCGACCGGAATCCGTCGGCGCCGGGCTTTCGCTTCGCCGACCGCCGCGCGATCATCTCCGTCGAGGACGAGCCGCAGCTCGACCGGCTCGCGAGCGCCGAGCACGTGGACGGCATCGTCGCCCCCGGGATCGACTGGCCGGTCGCGATCGCGGCGCGCATCGCCGACCGCCTCGTCTTGCCTCACCCGATCGATCCGCCGACCGCGGTGCTCGCGACGTCGAAGCTTCGCCAGCGCGAGCGGTTCGCGGAGGCCGGGGTTCCGCATCCTCGCCACGTCGTCTGCTCGACGATCGAGGAGGCGTCGGCGGCCGCCGACGCGTTCGGCTATCCCTGCGTCGTCAAGGCACCGGACCGCCAGGGCCAGAAGGGCCTCGTCCTCGTCCGCGACGAGTCGATGCTCGTGGAGGCGTTTGCGCTAGCGCTCGGCGCTTCGCGAAGCAACGTCGTCCTCCTGGAGGAGTTGATCGCCGGCCGGGAGGTGACGGTGAACGCCTTCTCGCTCGGCGGGCGCTTCGTCCCGCTGACGATCACCGACCGGGTCGTGGCCGACCCTCCGGCGTTCGGAGTCGCGCTCGCCCACGTGTGGCCGAGCTCGCTCGCGCCGGAGCAGATCGGAAACGCCGTCGACGCCGCGCGCGCGGCCGCTGACGCGGTCGGCGTCAGCGAAGGCCCGACCTATACCCAGGTCGTCGTCGGCGAGCGCGACGCCCACGTCGTCGAGCTGGCGGCCCGGGTGGGTGGAGGGCACGACGCCGAGTTGTGCGCGGCGGCGCTCGGAGTCGATCTGAACGGGCTCGCGCTCAGCGCCGCGCTCGGCGAGCCGGTCGACGAGGAGCGCGTGCGACCGGTTGCCTCCGCCGGTGGGGCCTGCGTGCGGTTTCTCGTACCGGAGCCCGGCCTGCTCGAGGAGGTGGCCGGGGCCGAGGAAGCCCGCAGTGTCGAGGGCGTCCTCTGGGTGCGCGTCTACCAGGAGCCGGGTGCCGTTCTCGGCCCGCTGCGCCGCGGCTCCGACCGGGTCGGGGCGGTGCTCGCCGTCGGTGCGTCGCGCGAGGAGGCCGTCGGGCGCGCTGGCCGGGCGGCAGACTGCGTACGCTTCGTGACTGCTCGTGCCGCCGAAGCTCTCATCTGAGTGGCCCGCGAAGCCATACCTTGCGGCCTCTGGCAGCTGCAAAGCTTCGCCATGCGTCGTCCTCAGTCGTCCCCGTATTGGCCAATACGGGGACTCCCTGCGTCCTAGCCTGGCTCGCTTTTCGCGCGCCAGAGATCCACAAGCATGACCACGCGGGCCACGCGACAAACCTTCCTCGGCTTCCAGCCGCCTGCCGTCGGCGAGGAGGAGATCGCCGCCGTCTCCGAGGCGATCCGCTCAGGCTGGCTGACGACCGGCCCGCGCGCCGAGGAGCTCGAGCGTCGCTTCGCCGAGTACACCGGTGCGACGCACGCGCTCGCCGTGTCTTCGGGAACGGCGGCAATGCACCTGTCGCTCGTCGCGCTCGGGATCGGGGCGGGCGACGAGGTGATCACGACGCCGATCACCTGGCCGGCAACCGCCAACGTGATCGTCCACACGGGGGCCACCCCGGTCTTCGCGGACGTTCGCGAGTCCGACCTGAACATCGACCCGGAGCATGTCGCCGAGCTCGTCACGCCGCGGACGCGGGCGATCCTGCCTGTTCATCTCTACGGCCAGCCGGCCGACCTCGATCCTCTCTGGGCGCTCGGGCTCCCCGTCGTCGAGGATGCAGCCCACGCTGCCGAGAGCGAATACCGGGGGCGCAAGATCGGCGCCCTCTCCGACGCGACCTGCTTCTCGCTCTACGCGACGAAGTCGATCGCGGCCGGCGAGGGCGGGATCGTGACCACGAATCGCGACGACGTCGCCGAGGCCGTCCGCGCGCTGACGATCATGCGCCGCGGTCACGGCTCTCTCTACGACATCGCTGTCCCCGGGTACAAGGCCAACCTGTCCGACGTGCTCGCGTCGATCGCGCTCTGCCAGCTCGACAAGGTCGAGCGACACCGAACGCTCCGCATCCGTCAGGTCGAGCTGTACGACACCGCCGTCGCGGAGCTGGACGGCATCGAGCCGGTGGGCCGCGATCCCCGAGACACCCACGCCCATCACCTGTATCCCGTCCGGATCGACCCAGAGCGGGCCGGGGCGGGCCGTGACGACTACCGGCGGGCTCTGGCAGACGAGAACATCGGCACGAGCGTCCACTTCCTGCCGGTGCATCAATTGAGCGCGTATCGCATGCGGTTCCCTGACCAGCCGCCGCTTCCGGTCGCCGAGCGTGCGGGCTCGGAGCTGCTCTCGCTGCCGTTGTCCCCCGCGCACTCCGAGCACGACATCCAGGACGCAATCGAGGCGCTCCGCCGAGTGCACGCGTCCTTCAAAGGATGAGAAGGCGCTCCGTCCGGGTCGCGGCGACTCTTGTCGTCACCGGCCTCTGCACCGCGTACATCCTGTGGAAGATCGACGTCGGCAAGACCCTCGACGTTCTCCGGGACGCGAAGGTCGGCTACTTCCTCGGAGCCGTCGGGATCATGGTCGTCACCGTCCTGCCGATGGCCTGGCGCTGGCAGCAGCTCCTCGGCGGCCGCGGGATCCGCGACAGGCTCGGCTGGCTGACGCGGGCCTACTTCACGGCGTATACCGCGGGCCAGGTCCTCCCGACCTCGATCGGCGGAGACGCGATGCGCATCTTCGAGACGACACGCCGGCACCCGGGACGCGGCGGTCCAGTCGCGGGATCCGTGCTGCTCGAGCGGGCGCTCGGCGGAGCAGCCACGCTCGCCCTCGCCGCGGTCGGCTTCGTCCTCGCAATCGGCCGCTACGACGTCGGCGCCTACCTCTGGGTCGAGCTCGGGTTCGTGGTCGCGACCGTCGCGCTCGGCATCGTGCTCTTCTCGCGGCGGATACGCGGGCCGCTCAGCCGGACGGTGCCGTTCCTCCGCCGCCTGCGCGTCGAGCGGCCGCTACGCGCTGTCTACGAGGGCATTCACGCCTATCGCGGCCATCCGTGGCTTCTCCTCGGCGTCTGTGTGCTGACCCTGGCGATCCAGGCTGTGCGCGTGCTCGCGATCTGGCTCGCCGCGAAGGCGGTCGGAGTCGACCTGTCGCCGCGCGTGTACTACGTGATGGGACCCCTGCTCTTCCTGGTCATGCTCGTTCCCTTCACGATCAACGGGCTGGCCGTTCGCGAGGCGTTCTTCGTCAGCTTCCTCGGGAAGCTCCACGTCGGCGCCGATGCGGCGTTCGCCACCGGCTTCCTCTTCTTCGTCGTCACGATCGCGCTCTCGCTTCCGGGAGCGGTGATTCTCGCGTGGGAGGGCGTGCGAGGCACGGTGCGGCCGCGGCTGGACCATGGCGCGGGCTGACGTCACCGCGGTCACGGTCACGCTCGACGCGCTGCCGTGGATCGAACGGTGCCTGGAGAGCCTGCGCGGGCTCGAGACGATCGTCGTCGACCACGGCTCCGTCGACGGAACCCTCGAGCTCGTCCGGGAGCGGTTCCCGGACGTGCGCGTGGTCGAGCAGGAAAACACGGGCTACGGGGCCGGCCTGAACGCCGGCATGCGCGTCGCGTCGGGGCGCTACTTCCTGATCGTCAACTCGGATGCCTGGGCGGTGGGCGACGCGGTCGACCGTCTTGCCGCCTTTGCAGAAGAGCACCCGGAGGCGGCGGTCGTCGCACCGCGTCTGCAGAACCCCGACGGCTCGCTGCAGCGGTCGGTGCGTGGCTTCCCGACGCTGTGGCGGCTGGCCACTGAGTACTTCTTCCTGCGCAAGCTCGCGCCGCGCTCGCGGCTCTTGAACGCGTTCTACGCGGGCGACTTCGACCACGATCAGGCGCGCGAGGTCGAGTGGGTGATGGCCGCCTGCTTCCTCGTCCGGCGCGAGGCGACCGACGAGGTCGGGCTGTTCGACGAGGACTTCTTCATGTTCAGCGAGGAGACCGACTGGCTCTACCGCTTCCACCTCGCCGGCTGGCACGTGTGGTTCGTGCCCGACGCCGAGGTCGTGCATGTCGGCGGCGCGACCCACGGCGGCCGGATGTTCCCCGAGAACGTCAGGGGCCACGTGCGGTGGTTCGCGAAGCACCGCGGCCCTCGAGCGGCCGCGTGGGCGCGGAGGCTCCTGCTCGTCGCCCTGCGTCTCCGGGCGCTCGTCTTCCGCGACGAGCGTGGCCGGATGTATCGCGACGCCGCCCGCGCATTGCGATGAGGCGCGTCCCCCGGGAGCTCGTGGCGCTGCCGGCGCTCGGAGTCGCGCGGCTGCTGCCGGACACCGGGTGGGGGCTGTGGGTGAGGCTGGCTGCGGCGACCGGCTGCCTGCTCCTGCCCGGCGCGTTCGTCGCGCGGTGCCTGCGCGTCCCCGGCTTCTCGGCCGTGCTCGCCTGGAGCCTCGGCGCGCTCTTCGCCGCGACCGCTGTGATGTTCGCCGTCCATTCGTCGCTCGGCCTGGCGCTGCTCCTGCTCGCCGTTCTCGCTGCGGCTGCGCTCGCCGTCACTCTCGTCCAAGCGCCGAAGGCAGTGACAGACCCAGGTCTGTCGCTGAAGTACGGCTGGGCGATAGCCGCGGCCGGAGCGGGGTTCGGGATCGCGCTCTGGTTCCTGATGGGCCACCTGAGCGGGGGCGACGACCTCTTCCACCTCGCGCGCATCCGGAAGCTCGACGACTTCGGCGGGCTGTCGCTGCGCAGCGTCGACGAGTTCCGTGACGGGGGGCTGCACCCGGGCTACGCATTTCCGCTCTGGCACGCGTTCCTCGCCCTGGTCGCGCGGCTCGCGGGGGTCGATCCTGCCTCCGTCGTCCAGCACGAAGCAAGCGTGCTCGTCCCGGCGGCCTTTCTGGTCGCGTGGGAGTCCGGCACGCAGGTGTTCCGTTCCGCATGGGGCGGAATCGCCGTGCTGGCCGCCCAGGTCGGGACCTTTGCGCTCGCGGCGGGGAGCGGCGGCTCGTACAGGGCGCTCGCGCTTCCCGCCACCGCCGGCCGGCAGGTCCTCGTCCCGGCTCTGATCGCGCTCTTCTTCGCTTTCGTCGCGGAGCGTTCGTGGGCCGGAATCGCCACGCTGGCCGTTGCCTCCGGAACGCTCGCGCTCGTCCACCCGACATACGCGCTGTTCGTCCTCCTCCCGCTTGCCGGGTACGTCGTCGCCCGCGCGCTCCTCGCGCGCAGGGAGGTGCTCGAGGGCCTGGCCGGGCTTGCGGCGGTCGTCGTCCCGGCAGGGGCGGTTGCGCTCTGGCTGAGACCGATCGCTCGCGAGACCGTCTCGGTGAACCCGTCCGCCGACGAGCTCCGCCGGGCGATCCAGCACTACGGCGCGCAGCTCGACGTCTTCTCGGACGGGAGCTACCGGCTCGCGCCCGAAGTCTTCGGTCGCAGCGGTGCAATCGCCGTCATCGCCCTCTTCGCCGTCCCGCTCGCAGTCGTCGCCGGGCGGCGGCGCTGGGCTGCGCTCGTCCTCGGCGGGTTCCTGACCGTGCTCGTGCTGATGCTCGTCCCCGACCTCTTCACGCGGTTTGCGGACGCGGTCTCGATCTCGCAGGCGCGTCGTGCCGCCGGCTTCGCGCCGTTCGGGTTCGCCGTCGCCGGTGGGGCGGCGATCCTCGCGCGGCTGCTATCGATCGGTGCGCTGCCGGTCGGCCTCGCGGCCGGAATCGCCTTCCAGCTCGCCTACCCGGGCGACTTCGGCTACGGGCTCGACCAGGGCGGGCCGTCGCTGGCGGCCTGGGTTGCCCTGTTCGGCGGCGCAGCTGCCTTCCTCGCGGCCCTTGTCCTGCCCCGCCGGCTCTCGAACCTCGATCGCACCGGCCCGCTCGCCGCGGCGACGGCCCTTCTGGCCGTGCTTCCCGTTGCGTTGCACGGCTTCACACACTGGGACGAGCGGCCCGTGGCCGGCAAGCGGCTGACCGCCGGGCTCGTCGACGCCCTGCGCACGACCGTGCCCGAGCGCGCGGTCGTGTTCTCGGACGACCGGACAAGCTACGAGATCGCCGCGTTCGCTCCCGTCTACGTCGCCAGCGCCTTGCCCGGGCACGTCGCCGACACCAAGGCGAACGATCCGTACCGGCGCCGCGAGGATGCCCGCGCCTTCTTCCGGACGGGGGACCTGGCGATACCGAGACGCTACGGCGCGACCTGGGTGGTGGTCGACCGGGCCCGGTCGAAGCTCCCGCTTCGCCTGCCGCGTGCGTACGCGGATGCCGAGTACGTGCTCTACGAGCTGCGAGCGAGCTCCACCGGCCGAGGCGCCGGTCCGTCCGCCGCCGGGAGTCGCTCGCCGAGCAGCTCGCGGTAGACGTCCAGAAGCGTCTCCTCCTGACGTTCCCACGACCATTCCCTCCGGAGCGCCTCCCACTCCGAGGCGCGGTCCCGGTATCGAGGCGCGTCGAGCATCCGCGTGATCCCGTCGGCCCAGGCCGTCGGGTCGTTGACGTCGGCGACCTCTCCGAGGCCGTGCGTCCGGACGAACTCGGCGATCGCCGACGCATCGGAGACCACCATCGGCAGTCCGGCGTGGAGGTATTCGAACAGCTTGTTCGGGAGAGCCATCTCCTGTCCCGGGGTCCGGTTGAACGGGATCAGGCCCACGTCCGCCTCGGCGACGAACGGGACGACCGACTCCGGGGCAACCTTCTCGACGACGTGGACCCGTCCGGAGACACCGAGCTCGCCGGCCCGTTCGACCAGTTCTCGGGTAACCGGGTCGTCCGCACCGACGACGAGCGCCAGTCGGACGTGCGGAAGCAGCGTCATGGCCTCGAGCACGACCTCGACCCGCCGGTGGCGGGTCATCACCCCGGAGTAGACGAGGAGCGGCTCCGTCGGGCCGACACCTGCCGCCTCGCGCAGGCCCGGGCGGGGGGCAGGCCCGGCCTGCAGGGGCGGCGCGTTGTGCACGAGCGCCGGCATCCTCTTCGACCCGAGGTCGGCCATCAGGACTCTCGCGAGGGGCTCGGTCGTCGAGATCACCGCGTCTGCTTCAGAGGCGAGCTCCGCGACCTGTCGACGGCGCGCTGCCTCCTCACCTGCCTCCCCGCAGTGCCGCTTCGGTTCATGGGCGTCGTACAGCCAGCGGGCACCTCGGCGCGCCGCACGGCGGGCGGTCGACAGGCCGCTGATGTCGTGGACGTGAACGACATCCGGCTTCAAGGTGCGGACGAGCGGCCACCAGGCGGCCTCGTAGCGTCCGAGATTGTGCGGATCCTCTCGCGCTCGCACTGCCTTGGCGGCGGCCCGGAGATCTCCTGCTCGCTTCTGCTCGGCGTCGGCACGCTTGCGCGCACGGTGCAGCAGGTGGGTCAGGTATCGATAGCGGAGGCGGTTGTGAGGCGCGAGGGTGCCCGCGGCCGCCCTGGTCTTGAGCGCGCGCAGCTTGCGTCGAAGGCGGCCGCACCTCGCCTCGAGACGAGCCAGGCGCCGGGCGGCGGCGCGGCGCCGTCGCGAAGCCCCCTCGGGGAGCGGCACGACCCGAAGAGCGATGCCGTCCACCTGTCGCCAGCCCGACGTCCCGTCGTGGCTCTGCCTGGCCGATCCGAGCACGAGCACCTCGTAGCCCGCCTGCTGCAGGCTCGCCGCCGACTTTCGAACGCGGGCGTCGTGTCTCAGCGAACCCTTGACGAGCATGACCACGCGCGGGCGGTCTCGCCGGCCGTGAAGGCGCCGTGCGGCTCGATCGAAGAGGCTCACCCGGTTACCGGCGTAGGGATGGACGGCGCGTCGCGGATCCGGGCGAGTCTATCCGGCGACGCGTCTCAGCCATCCCCTCATCGACGCGAATTACCGATCAACCATCTAGCGTCTCCTGCCGTGAAGGTGCTCCTCGTCTCGCTCTACTTTCCGCCGGCAGGAGGGGGCGGCGTGCAGCGGACGCTGAAGACGGCGGCGCATCTGCCGACGCTCGGGATCGGGACGCACGTGCTCGCCCCCGACGACCCGAAGTGGGTGCACCGCGACGCCGAGCTCGAGCTGCCGACCCAGGCCTGGATCCACCGAGCGCGCTACGTCGGCCCGCGTGGCCGCCGCCCTGCCGACGAGTTGCACGGCACGACCGGCCTCGCCCGTCTCGGCATGCAGGCCAGGCTGTTCGGCCGCCGTCTGCTCGTCCCCGACGAGAACGTGCCGTGGAACCTGACGGCGATCCCGGCGGCCATCCGGATCGCGCGTCGCGAGGGAATCGACGTCGTGCTGACCACCTCGCCGCCGAGCTCGATCCACTTCGTCGGCGCCGCGGTCAAGCGCGCGACCGGAGCACGGTGGGTCGCCGACCTGCGCGATTCGCTCGTCGCGCACCCGCATCGACGCGCGGACCGCGTGCTGGTGCGGATGAAGGAGCAGGGAGAGCACGGCGTCGCCGCGCTCGTCGGCCGGTATGCGGACGCCGTCGTCGCCGCAGCGGATGCGATCGCCGACGAGGCGCGTGCGCTGGAGCCCCGCGGGCGCGTGGTCACGATTGCGAACGGCTGCGACTTCGACGACTTCGCCGGCCTCGAGTATTCGCCTTCGGAGCGCTTCCGGATCACCCACGCCGGGAGCTTCTTCGGACGCCGGGACCCGCGGCCGTTCCTGAGCGCGCTCGCCGACTCGGGACTCGACATCGTGGCGCGCTTCGCCGGCGACTTCCGCCCCGCCGATCGCGAGTGGGCGGAGGGTCTCGACCTCGGAGATCGGCTGGAGTTGATTCCGTACCTGCCGCGGCGGCGGTCGCTCGAGCTCCAGCGAGATTCAGAGGCGCTGCTGCTGCTGATTCCAGAGGCGGGCGGCCGCGGCCGCGGTGTGCTCTCGGGGAAGGTCTTCGAGTACCTCGCTGCAGAGCGTCCGATTCTCGCCGCGGTGCCCCCCGACGGCGCCGCGGCCGCGTTGATCCGCGAGACCGGCGCAGGTGTCGTCGCGGCTCCGGACGACGCCGCCGCGATCCGCGCCGGTCTCGAAGGGCTGCACGCCCGCTGGCAGGCCGGTGAGCTGGGCGGCACGCCGCTCGACGCCAAGACGAAAGAGCGCCTCTCGCGCGGGACGCGCGTCGCCGAGCTCGCCGAGCTGCTCAGGAGCCTAGAACGGTGAGCTGTGGTGCGCGCGCCTCGGAGCGCCCAGCGAAGGAGACCTACCGCGAAGCGGTGACGGCGCTCGACGAGCGTCCGTCCTGGACGGTCGCGATCACGACGACGTCCTTTCCCGGGTCGTAGTCGTAGACGATCACCATCCAGCGCCACGGACCCAAGATGAACCGGAAGCCTTCCCAACCCTGCTCCTCGAGCAAAACGCCCAGGTGCGGAAACGAGGCGAGAGACTGTAACGACGACTTGATCCGGTTCTTCGTATCGGACGGGAGGCTGTGCGTCAGAATCAGGTGTTCGACGTCTTCAGCGGCGACCTCGCTGACCTCGATGCGCGCCAACGCTTACAGCTCATCGAGGGGTATCGTCTTGCCCTCGCGCCCCTGGCGACGGCCAAGCTGAGCGCGTTCGAGTGCACCGGGAATGCCGTTGAGGAGCTCGACCATACTGTGAGCATCTACGTCTGCCTCGTCGATCGCGCGGCAAAGCAGGGATCTGGCGAGCGTGCCTTCCTGGGTGTAGGACTGCTCGGCGAGGCGGCTCAGCTTCTCCGCGTGCCCTGCGTCGAGAGTGACGTTCAAGCGGATGCTCTCCCTTTCGCCAGGCATGCGGGCAATGTAGCACGAGTCGTAACGGAACGTGTACCCCAGCCTGATTCGCGCTGCGCCAATCCCCGGACGCCGGCGTGAAGATCACCCGCTTCCTGTTCCTCGCGACCATCTTCTGCGTGACGTTCGAGAAGGTGCACTGGAACGTCGCCGGAACGGTCAGCATCGCCGACGTGCTCGCGATCGCCTTCCTCGTCATGTGGACGCTCGAGCGCCTCGCGCTCGGAGACCGGCGATTGCCGCGGACCTCGGTCGTCGTCACGTGCTTCGGACTCGCATTCCTGCTCGTCTACCTGCTCGGCTACTTCGCGATCGACTCGGGCGACGGTGTGAGCCAGTTCGGCAAGGGCATCTTCAAGTGGGCAATCCACATCCTGTTCCTGCTCGCGGGCGTCTCCTACCTTGCGCGCCGCTCGGAGCGCTTCTACTGGCAGGCGATGGGTTTCTTCGTCTCCGGGATGGTCTTCAACGCCGTCTACGGCGCACTCCAGCTCGTCGCCGCCCAGGGAGGCCGGAACCTGGACGACGCGGTCCTCTCCCCGCTGACCGGCGGCGCGAGCTCGATCAACATCTACGGCGCCGTCGAGGGCAAGAGCGTCTACCGGCCCAACGCGCTCACCGGCGACCCGAACCACCTCGGGATCATGCTGATCGTCCCGCTGCTGGCGATGCTGCCCGTGTACCTGCGCCTCGGCCGCGCCCACCGCCTGCGGATCCAGCTCGTGGTCGTGCTCGTCTTTCTCCTGATCGTCGAGCTCGCGACGCTGTCCCGGAGCGGGTTGCTCGGCCTCGGCCTCGGGTTGCTCGTGCTGGCGGTTCCCTACCGGCGAAAGCTGCTCTCTCGCGACCTGCTCGTCCCGCTCGCCGCCGCGCTGGCGCTCGTCGGAATCGTCGTGCTCTCCCGGCTCCATTTCTTCGAGACGGTGATCCGGTCGCGGTTCAAGACAGGGGGGAGCTCCACCTCGGCCCATTTCGGGGTCTACGACTTCATCCCGAACGTGCTGTCCGGCCACCCCCTGTTCGGGCTCGGCTTCAACAACTTCTCCGTCTACTACGAGTCCGTCACCGGCAAGACGAACTGGGGTCCCCACTCGTTCTACGTCGCCCTGCTCGTCGAGACGGGACTCGTCGGCGCGACCGTCTTCGGCGTGTTCGTCTGGTACCTGTTCCGCCGGCTGCGGGCCGCGCGCGCCCTCGGCCGGACGCTGGCGTCGCTGGGCGACCCGGCCTCGACCCGTCTGCGTCCCCTCGCCTGGGGCCTGACCGCGGCCCTCGTCGGGACGCTGGCGGCGAATGCCTTCTACCTGACGATGACCTTCTACTACTTCTACGTCCTCGGGACGCTCGTGCTCGCCATGCCCCTGGTCTTCGCGAGGCGGCTGCCGTCTCGGTCGACGAGGGACGAGCGGCTCGCCGTCTCCGGACGGCTCCGTCCGGCAGAGCAGGCCGGGGCGTAGAGGCGAAACGGTGAGGTAGGCTGCCGTTGTGCCGCTGAGGCTCTTGCAGCGATCTCGCTTCAAGTCGCCGGCTCTCGGCGCCGTCCAGCAGCAGGCGCTCGACGCGCTTCGCAGCGACGGCGTGGCCGTGGTCTCCTTCGCCGATCTGTTTGCGGACGACGCGTTCTGGGCCGGGCTCGAGACCGACATGCGCTCGTTCGTCGCCTCCGCCGAGCAGGAGCTGGGAGGCCTGAGCAAGGAGGAGCGGAAAGCCCGCTACGGCAACAAGTCGTTCCTCGTCCGGCGCTTCCGGGCGGCGAAGAAGGGAGACCCGCAGCCCACTCTCGGCCCGGACAACCCATGGGTGCGGCTCGGCATCTCCTCACAGTTGCTCGACGTCGTCAACGCCTACCGCGGGCAGACGATGCGACTGCACGACGTCGACAACTGGTACACGGTGCCCGAGGGAGACTCCGCGGAGCGCATCCTCTCGCAGAAGTGGCACCGGGACGGCTGGGAGAACCACATCGTCAAGGTGTTCACCTACTTCTGCGACGTGGACGCGGAGGCCGGGCCGTTCGAGTACATCCGCGGCAGCACCGGAGGCGGCAAGTACGGGTCGCTCTGGCCGTGGGAGGACGAAGAGGTATACCCCGACCAGGAAGAGTTCGCCGCCGCCATCGACCAGGCGGACTACATGACCCTGGCTGGTCCCCCCGGCACGATCATCATCTGCGACACGAGCGGCTTCCACCGCGGCGGCTACGCTCGTTCGAAGCCGCGCATCCTCTCGTATCTCACGTACCTGTCGGACGACGGCAACCGTCGGCACCGCCGTAAGTTCGACGTCGACTTGACGGCCGGCGGCGACCTCTCGCCCGCAGCGCGGTACGCGCTGACCTAGATGGTTGATCGATAAATCCCGTCGATGCGGGGATGGCTGAGACCAAGCCGGGCGCCGCGATCATGCGCCGCTCGTAGCAGAGGCTACGGGCGGCGCACGAGCGTGGCGATCCGGCGCCGCGTCTCAGCCACCAGCCGCGCGGCGAGGAATTGTCGATCAACCATCTAGGCTCGGTCGACAGAGCCGATGCGCTCGAGCTGGCTCTCCTCGGCGGCTTCGCTCGGAACCCGCCGCCTCTCGCGCCGGGTTGAGCGGTACTGGACGGACCACACGGTCCGAGCAAAGACCTTTCAGGGGCCCGAGGAGTCCGAGGCATACCTCGAGCGGCGGTTCGCCCAGTACCCGCTGTTTCGTGAGTTCAGCGGCCTGTGGGGAGATCACGGGGGTGAGGTCGTCGTCGACTACGGCTGCGGCCCCGGCAACGACGTCGTCGGCCTCCTCCTCCATTCGGGCGCGACGAAAGTGATCGGCATGGACGTGTCGGCAACCTCGCTCCGGCTCGCCGCCGAGCGCGTCGAGCTCCACGACATCCCGGCGAACCGGTTGGAGTTCGTCAAGATCTCCGAGGGGTCGACGAGGCTACCGCTCGCGAACGAATCGGTCGACCACGTCAATTGCCAGGGGGTGCTTCATCACGTCAGCGATCCCGCCCGGATCCTCGGCGAGTTCGCACGGGTGCTCAGGCCCACGGGCCGCGCGGTGGTGATGGTCTACAACCGCGACAGCATCTGGTTCCACGTCTACACCGCGTACATCCGGATGATCGTCGAGCGAGCGTTCCCGGGTGCGTCGGTCGAGCAGGCCTTCCAGGCCAATACCGACGGAGCCGAGTGTCCGATCTCTCGCGCCTACCCCCCGGCTGAGTTCCTCGCTCTCTGCAGGGCCGCCGGTTTCGCGGCGACGTACAGCGGTGGCTACTTCCACAAGAAGGAGCCGGTCTGGCTCCGAGAGCACGAGGAGGCAGCGCTTGCCTCGACCGAGCTCGCGGAGGAGCACAAGCGCTTCATCCACGAGCTCACGTGGGATCGGAACGGCATGCCCCTCTTCGGCGGCAAGCACTGCGGCATCGGCGGCGTGTACCACCTCCGCCCGCTGTAAGAGGGGGCACGCTCTCCTCGCGGGTACCGGTCGAAGCGGTCGATACACTGCCGCTGCCCGTGGTCGGCGGGCGCACCTCGATATGTGTGGCATCGGAGCGATCCTGGAGCTCGGGGGGCGGCCTGTGGAGGCGCTCGAGCCTCGCCTGTCGGTGATGAATCGGCTCCTCGCACATCGCGGGCCGGATGGAGAGAGCATGTGGGTCCACCCTCGCGGTCACGTCGGCTTCGCGCAGCGGCGCCTCAAGATCATCGACCTCGCGACGGGCGATCAGCCCATGGCCGACGAGGGCGGCAACTGGATCACGTACAACGGCGAGATCTACAACTACCGCGAGCTCCGCAGGGAGATCGGCGAGGCGGAGTTCCGGACCACCTCCGACACGGAGGTCGTCCTTCGCGCCTATCGCAAGTGGGGTCCCGCGTGTCTCGATCGGCTACGCGGCATGTTCGCCTTCACGCTGTGGGACGAGCAGGAGCAGCGCCTGTTCTGCGCGCGTGACCGCTTCGGGATCAAACCGCTCTACTACACCGTCGTCGACGGCACGTTCTTCTGCGCGTCCGAGGCCAAGGCGCTCGTGCCGTTTCTGCCGTCGATCGAGACCGACCTCGATGCGCTGAAGGACTACCTCTCCTTCCAGTTCTGCCTCTCCGGCAAGACGCTCTTCCGGGGGGTGAGCGAGCTCCTTCCGGGCCATACCCTGACGGTTCGCAACGGGTCGATGCGAGTCGAGCGCTACTGGGAGGTCCGGTTCGAGCCCGACCTCGAGCACAGCGAGCGGTGGTTCATCTCCAGGCTGCGCGAGCTGGTCGAGGAGTCGGTCGCATTTCACCTGCGGGCCGACGTGCCGGTCGGTGCGTACCTCTCCGGAGGGCTCGACTCGAGCATCACCACGTCGCTCGCGGCGAGAGCCGGAGGCGAGCACTTCCAGGCGTTCACCGGCAAGTTCGGCGGTGAGCGTTACGACGAGAGCTCCTTCGCACGCGCCGTCGCCGCCCGACACGGGTTCGATCTGCACGAGGTGGCGATCGGCGCATCCGACTTCGTCGACTCGATCCGCGACGTCGTCTACCACCTCGACTTCCCCGTCGCAGGCCCCGGGTCCTTCCCTCAGTTCGTCGTCGCCCGCACCGCTGCCCGGCACATGAAGGTCGTCCTCGGCGGCCAGGGCGGCGACGAGATCTTCGGCGGCTATGCGCGCTACCTGCTCGCGTACTTCGAGCAGTGCATCAAGGCGGCGATCGACGGCACGATGCACGCCGGCAACTTCATCGTCACCTACGAATCGATCATCCCGCAGCTCGGGACGCTGCGCGAGTACAAGCCGCTGATGCAGGAGTTCTGGGGCGAGGGCCTGTTCGAGGACCTCGCCGCCCGCTACTTCCGGCTCGTCAACCGCGCGTCGAACCTCGGCGCCGCGATCGACTGGAATGTGCTCGGAGACTACTCGCCCTTCGAAACGTTCCTCGGCATCTTTCGCGCCGACAACGTCGGCCACGAGTCGTACTTCGACTCGATGACGCATTTCGACTTCAAGACGCTGCTTCCGGCGCTCCTGCACGTCGAAGACCGGATGAGCATGGCGCACGGGCTCGAGTCCCGCGTTCCGTTCGTCGACACGGAGGTGGTCGAGTTCGCGGCCGCGCTGCCGGCGGACGTCAAGTTCAAGAACGGTCATCTCAAGCACGCCCTCAGGCGAGGCGATGAGAGGGGTGGTTCCCGCGGAGATCAGCGAGCGGCGGGACAAGATGGGCTTTCCCGTACCGCTCGGGGAGTGGATCGGCGGCGAGCTCCGCGACTTCGTCCTGGACATGCTCGCCGGCGACGCGCGCGCGTCGCGCCTACTTCAATCGCACGTTCGACATCGAGGCGATGCTCCGCCGCGAGGGCATGTTCGGCCGCAACCTGTGGGGCCTCCTCTGTCTCGAGCTCTGGCAGCAGGAGTTCCACGACCGGGCCGGCTACTGGTCGTCGCTGGTGACGCACACGGGGAAGTTCTTCGGCGCCGGAGCCTCGGGCTGCACGCGACGCGCAGAGCCTCCACGGTCGGCCGGACGCCGCAACCCTCCGCGGCCGAAGCGCTCGATGAGCCGGGTCCTCGTGCTCTACGTCACCCGCCCGGCCCGCGAGATGCGTCTCGCCGTCGAGCAGCCACCTCCACGCGTTGGACGGCACGCGTGACGAGGTCGTCTACGTCAACGCGCTACGAGCCGCAGCCCAGGTGGCTTCCGTACGCAGGACTTCGACGCGCGTCGTCCTGCACACGACCTTCCTCGGTTGCGCTGGACCCGCGAGTTCGAGCACTACCGGCGGGCGTGGCAGTGGCTGGCCGATCTCGACTGCCCGAAGGTCGCGCTTGCCGCAGGACGAGTACAACCACGCCCACGTGCTCGACGACTGGCTGGTGGAGCTCGGCGTCGACCACGTCTTCTCGATCTTCGACGAGAGCGTCGGCGAGCCAGCTCTACCCACGCCTGTCCGACGAGCGACTTCTCGACCGTCCTGACCGGTTACATCGACGAGGACACGGCCGCGTACTGCCGCGCAGCGGCTCGGTCCGCTCGCCGAGCGAGCGTCCACTCGACATCGTCTACCGCGCCGGCGCCGACACGGTACTGGCTCGGAAGCCACGGGCTGCTCAAGCCGGCAATCGGAATCGCCGTCCTCGAGCCGGCAGCTGCGCGCGGGCTCGACGTCGACATCTCGACGAGAGCCGAGGACACCATCTACGGGACGCGCGTGGCTCGATTTTCTCCTCTCCGGGCGAGCGATCGTCGGCGTCGAGGGCGGATCGAGCGTGCTCGACAGCGCGGCGAGATCCTCGCGGCAGTCGTGCGCATCCTGGTCAGGGCCGATCCGTCGTTGACGTTCGACGAGGTGGACGCGAGTGATGCCGCGAGGGCTGGGACAGCTACGCGTTCTTCGCCATCGGCCCGCGTCACCTCGAGGCGGTGTCAGCCGAACGGCGCAGGTGCTCGTCGAAGGCCGTACAGCGGCGTGCTCGAGCCGGAACGCCACTACATCCCCGTCAAGCGGGACTTCTCGAACCTCGACGAGGCCCTCGAGCGGCTGCGCGACCTGGACTACCTCGAGGAGCTTGACCGCCCGTGCGTACGACGAGATCTACCTCTCTGGACGATGGACGACTCGGGCATTCGGCGAGCTGGTCCGGGAGGCGCTCGGGATCGGCGGCCGTCCCGGTCTGCGGCGCCGCCTGCATCCGGCTCTCCCGTCGCTGGACGCTCGCCGCCTCCGCGGCAGCGTCCGTCGGCATCTCGACGTTCTGCGCCGGCCGGCGGTCTGACTCGCGATGCCGAGCCAGGCCGAGATCGACCAGGCAGAACGCGGACCTTCTGGAGCGAGCTCTGCGGCTCGGGAATCGCCCGGAGCCTCGGGATCGCGGGCGACGAGCCCGATGCGCTTCGCGCGCTTCGACAACTACTACTTCGACCACTATCCATACCTGAAGGGCTACGTCGACCGGTACGACCTCCGCGGATAGGTGCGTTCTCGAGATCGGCCTCGGCTACGGAACGCTCGGGGCATACATCGCGTCGCGCGGCGCGGACTACCACGGGCGTCGACATCTCGCCGACTCCGGTCGCGATGATGCGGCACCGGCTGCGCATGATGGGCGGGCCCGGCGACGGGAAGGTCGTCGAGGGCTCCGCGCTCGCGATGCCCTTCGCGGACGAGCACCTTCGACTACGTCTACTCGATCGGCTGCCTGCACCACACGGGCGACCTGCCGCGCGCGGTCGCGGAGGTGCACCGCGTGCTCGTCGACGGCGGGACCGCTGTCGTCATGCTCTACCACCGCTACTCGGCGCGGCAGCTCTACCGCGTCGACCTACCGCGCCTCCGGACGGCGATCCGCCGCTGCTCGCGGCTCCCGTCCGCGGAGGAGGTGCGCGCGTTCTACGACAAGAACGAGGTCGGCGTGACGCCGCCCCCCACACCGACTACACCTCGAGAGCGCAGGCGCGACGGCTCTTCTCGTCGACTTCGCGAAGGTACGGTATCGCGGGCCAGAACCTCGACGACGTCTACCGGCACGGGAAGTGCTCGCGCGCGCACGGCCTCCGGACAGGCCGTTCGCCCGGCTGCTCGGGCTCGACCTGTACGTCGACGGCGCGGAAGAGAGGCGAAGGGCCGCGGGGGCAGGCCGCTCTCGATCCTCGTCCTCTGCGACGACCACCGCGGACAGGCGAACAACCTGATCGAGCACGCGCACGCGTTCCGCAGGTACTCACGCCACCGCGTCCACCTCTACAACCCGCGCTGGGTCCCCCGCGCAGGCACCTCGACCTCGGCGCCGTTCGACGTCGTCGTCCTCCACTACTCGCTCGTGATCATCGCCGAGTCGTACCTCGCGCCGACCTGCGCGAGAAGGTCCGCCGGTTCGACGGGCTGAAGATCCAGTTCCTCCAGGACGAGTACCGCTGGGTCGACGACCTCACCGGCATGCTCCGGCACCTGGAGGTCGACGCGCTCTACACGTGCGGCCGCCGGAGGCGGCGCGGCGGCTCTACGGCGAGCGGATCCCCGACGTGGAGCTCGTCCACACGATCCCCGGCTTCGTCCCCGAGCACCTCGTCGACCGCAGGACGCCCCCGCTCGAGCAGCGGCCGATCGAGGTCGGCTACCGCGGCAGGCGCGTCCCGTAGAGGCTCGGTGCGCTCGGCCAGGAGAAGGTCGAGATCGCGCGGGGCGTCCTCGCGCGGGCGGGCAGCTACGGCGTGCGCTGCGACGTCGCCTGGAGCGAGAACGACCGCATCTACGGGAGCAGGTGGAACCGGCTTCCTCGCCTCGTGCCGGACGTACGCTCGGCACCGAGAGCGGCGCGTCGATGGCCGACTTCGACCGTCCGACCGAGCGGCGGACGCGAGCAGTACCTCGACGGCAGCACCCGCACGCGTCGTTCGCCGAGGTCCACCGCGCGATGCTCGCGCCCTACGAGGGCAACGCGTGATCAACGTCATCTCGCCCCGCGTCCTCGAGGCGGCCGCGCTGCGCACGGGGCTCGTCGCGTTCCCCGGCGGGTACTCGGACGCGATCCGCGCGTGGGAGACGTACATCCCGCTCGAGAAGGACTTCTCGAACATGGACGACGTCGTCGAGCGATCCGCGACCTCCCGCGCTCCGGGAGCAGACCGAGCGGGCCCACGAGGAGCTCGTCGCGTCCGGCCGCTACTCGTGCGAAACCTTCTTCGCGGATTCGACGACTTCGTCGAGGAGGAGGTCTCCGGCCGAAGCGTCAACCGCCAGATCGCCCACACGAGGGTCGACGGATCGGCGCGCGGTCCGGCGAGAAGACGCCCGGCACGGCGTCGCACGTTCCCCGTGCGCCGCGCTCTCGCGACGGCACGAGTCGTCGCCGTCGACCGCGACCTGCTTCGTCTGGCGGCTGCGTACCTCGGCGAGCGCGAGCTGCGGCGGTCGGTCCGGCCGGGGCGGCTGACGACCGATCTCCTCCGGCTGGGGATCGTCCGGCGGGCGCATCGCGGCCTGCCGGTGACCGAGGAGCGGTTCTCGATCGAGGCTGCGTTCGATGCGCTGTCCGGACGGCTCGTTCTCGCGAGCCGGCCCCGGGCGAGCGACGCCGAGGCGCAAGGCTCGATCGTCGATGCGGTCGGAGGCGGTCGGCTGCGTGAGGTGGTCTGGAATCACCGAGCCTTCGGTCGGACGTGCTCGTACGTGTCGCTGCTCGGCGGCCGCGTCCGCATTCCCGTCGGGTACTACGGACTGCACGGAATCCACGAGTTCGGAGCGCTCTCTGCAGTCGCCTCATGGAAACCGGACCTCGTCTGGCGTGTGCTGAGACCGCTGGCAGAGCCGCCTGCGGCGCTGGGCCGAGGCAGAGGATGGAGCACGGCGTTGTTGGGCTTCCGAACCCGCCTGCGGGCACGTCGCCGCAAGCTCGCTCTTCGCCTGCGCAAGCGACTCGGTGCGAGAGTGCTGCGTCCTGGAGGCAAGCGCGTCCGGCGGATGCGGAAGCTCGCGGTCGGGCGGATCCGTCGAGCGCGCTGGCTGTCGGCGGCGCTGGCACGCCGGATCCGGACCTGAGCGAGGCCGGCTGCCGGGCAGCCGGACGGCGAGGTACGCTGGCGCCGTGGTCGTCGAGGAGCGCCGGTGCCCAGGACGCTGATCACCGGCGGAGCCGGGTTCATCGGCTCTCACCTGGCCGACCGCCTGCTCGCCCGCGGTGACTCTGTCCTGTCGTGGACAACTTCGCGAGCGCCCGGCGCGACACGCTTCGCGGGGACTCCGTCCTCGTCGTGGACAACTTCGCGAGCGCCCGGCGCGACACGCTTCGCGGGGACGACGACGGCCTGCGGCTCGTCGAGGGCTCGATCGCCGATCCCGAGCTGGTCGAGCCGCCTCTTCGAGGACTTCCGCCCGGAAGTCGTCGCGCACGCCGCCGCCTCCTACAAGGATCCCGACGACTGGGACGAGGACGCGCGCACGAACGCCGTCGGGACGGCGAACGTCGTCCAGGCGGCCGAGCGCGCCAGGTCGGCCGTCTCGTCTACTTCCAGACGGCGCTCTGCTACGGCCTGCATCCCGCAGGAGCAGCCGATCACGCTCGACCACCCGCTCGACCCGTCGCGCGTCGAGCTACGCGATCTCGAAGACCGCGGGCGAGTGGTACGTGCGGCTTGAGCAACCTCGACTGGATCTCGTTTCGGCTCGCGAACGTCTACGGCCCGAGGAACCTGAGCGGGCCGCTGCCCACCTTCTTCCAGCGCCTCGACGAGGGAAAGCCGGTGTTCGTCGTCGACACGCGCCGCGACTTCCTCTACGTCGACGACCTCGTCGCGGTCGTGATGAAGGCGATCGACGGCAGGGCGAGCGGGGCGTCTACCACGTCTCCTCCGGCTCCGACGTCTCGATCAAGGAGCTCTTCGACGCGACCATGCGCGCGATGGCCATCGAGCTCGACGACGAGGTCGAGGTTCGGCCGCGTAATCCTGACGACGCTCCGTCGATCCTCCTCGACCCGACCAAGACAGAGCGTGACTTCGACTGGTCGGCGCGGACGCCGCTCGAGGAAGGGGTCGCGAAGGCGGTCGACTACTACCGGGAGTACGGCGTCACGGAGACGTTCACCCACCTCAAGCTGGTCGAGGCAGCCGAGCGGCCGAGTGAAGGCGCGCCGCGCTCCTCGTCGTCGGGGGTGCGGGGTTCGTCGGCTCGAACCTCGTCGCGCGGCGCTTGACCGGGGGATGCGAGCGAGTCGTCGTCGTCGACAACTTGCTCTCGGCCGAAAGGGAGAACCTGCCGGACGATCGCCGGGTCGAGCTCGTCGAGGGATCGATCGCCGACGACGCGGTGCTCGGCGTCCTACGGGACGAGTTCGACGTCGTCTTCCATCTCGCCACCTATCACGGCAACCAGAGCTCGATCGCCGACCCGCTCGCCGATCACGACAACAACCTGATCACGACGCTCAAGCTGTTCGAGCGGCTGAAGGGATTTCAGCGACTGGACAAGGTCGTCTACTCGGCGTCCGGCTGCACGCTCGCTCCGCATGAGGTCTACGAGGAGGCAGAGCCCACGACCGAGGACGGCGCGGTGCCGTTCGACCTCGACAGTCCGTACCAGATCTCGAAGGTGGTCGGGGAGTTCTATGCCGTCTACTACCACCGTCGGCACGGCCTGCCGACCGTCCGTGCGCGATTCCAGAACGTCTACGGCCCGTGGGAGGTGCTGGGAGCCGGCGAGTGGCGCGGAACCCCGGCGACGGTCTGGCGCAACGTTACGCCGACGTTCGTCTACCGGGCTCTGAAGGGGATGCCGCTCGTCCTCGACAACGGCGGCGTCGCGTCGCGCGACTTCGTCTACGTCGACGACGTCGTCCGCGGGCCTGTTCGCGTGCGCAGAGCACGGGGCGCCCGGGCGACGTCTACAACCTGGCGAGCGGGATCGAGACGACCATCCGGCGATTGGCGGAGGTCGTGCTGGAGCTCACCGAGAGCGACTCGGCGCTAGAGATCGGTCCGCAGCGCCCATGGGATCATTCCGTGATGCGGTTCGGGAGCACCGCCAAAGCGCGTGAACAGATCGGATTCGAAGCCGAGGTCGAGCTCGAGGAGGGCCTGCGGAGGACAATCGACTGGACCAGAGACCACCTTGATCTCATCGATCGTTGCGTCGAAGGGCATCGATCGCGGCTCGGCGGCCGGCGCTGAGCGCGTCCTCGCTTCGTGGTCGCTAGCGCGGAGATAACTCTCGCGGCCAGGTTGGCCGGGGAGCGTCCAGGAGCGTTGATGCCCGCGTTGCTCGATCGCCCCCGTATCCTCCGGCGTTCGGATGGCATCGACTCACTCCGCGCAGCTCGCGCGTTGTTCCACCTGTATGAGTACCCACTAACCCGCTGCGGACGTGCGCTTGCCCGCCGGGTCGATACGACGCCTCTTCTCGTCGAGCCAAGAATCGCCCGGGCTCCCGCCGCCGCGATGACTTCGGGAACCGAGTCGCCTGGCCCCTGAGCGGCCTTTCGTCCTCAGTGGAAGATGCGGATCGTCGTCCTGACCACGTCGTACCCGCGGTCCCCCGAGGACGTCGTCGGCCGCTTCGTCGCTGACGCGGTCGAGCACCTGCGTGCTTCCGGTGCGGAGGTGGAGGTCGTCTCGCCGTCGTCGTTCCGCCACTTCGGGATCGCGTACGGGCACGGCATCGTCGGGAACCTCCGGCGCCGCCCCTGGCTTGCCCTGCTCCTGCCGGCGATGCTCGTCTCGTTCGCGCGGGCTGCTCGTCGCGCCGCTCGCGGCGCCGACCTCGTGCACGCGCACTGGCTGCCCGCCGGTGCCGTGGCTGCCGCCACCGGACGGCCCTTCGTCGTCCAGCTCTGGGGAACCGACGTCGAGCTCGCGCGGCGCGTGCCGTGGCTGGCCCGCGCGATCCTGCGGCGGGCGCGGCTTGCGATCTGCGCCTCCCAGGAGCTGGCCGCGGCTGCTCACGACCTCGGCGCGACGAGCGTCCGGGTGATCCCGAGCGGAGTCGAGGTGCCCGATCGGCCCGCCGAGCCGGATCACCCACCTCACGTCCTCTATGCCGGGCGGCTCTCGGAGGAGAAAGGGGTCCTCGACCTGGTCGAGGCCGCCCGCGGGCTGCCGCTCGTCGTCGCCGGCGACGGGCCTCTCCGCGACCGCGTGCCCGGCGCGCTCGGCTTCGTCCCGCACGACGGGCTGCTCGACCTCTACGACCGGGCGTCGATCGTCGTCTGCCCCTCGCACCGCGAGGGCTTCGGCGTCGTCTGCGCGGAGGCGATGGCGCACGCCCGGCCGGTGGTCGCGGCGGCCGTCGGCGGCCTGCGGGATCTCGTCCTCGACGGCGAGACCGGGTTGCTCGTGCCGCCGCGCAACCCGGCCGGACTGCGTGCGGCGCTCGAGCGGCTGCTCGACGACCCGGAGTTACGCAGGCGCCTGGGCGAGGCCGGCCGGGAACGTGCGCGCACGTCCCTTTCCTGGCAACGGGTGACTGCGCTCACGCTTCGCGCGTACGAGGACGCGCTGCGCGAAGCGCCGCCTTCCTGAGCTGGCATCACGGCCAGAAGGGAGGTTTTCGGACACCAGCGCGAAAGACGCCCGTCGGTTCTGGCGCGCAGCTACGGGCGCGTCTGACGTGGTGCCGTTGTCGGAGACAGCTCGCGCTCGAAGGCATCGAGCAGGGCGAACAGGCCGATGCTCTCCCAGAGGCGGTCGCGCTTCTTGCCGACCTTGATCTCACGGAGCACGTCGGCTTCGACGAGGCGATCGATCGCGGTGTAGGCCGTCTGCGGGGAAGAGGCGCCAATCAGTGTTTGCGCTGTGGCCGCGTTGACGATCGGGTGTTCGGGTAGGGCATGGATCAGCTTCCGTGCGCCGGCTTGTGGACGCGGATTGCCGGCCTGCTCCAGCCACTGCTCTTGCAACGCGGCGACCCGCTCGGCAAACGCACGCGCTTTGGCGGCTGACATCTCGAGCGCACCGGCGAAGATGTCGTACCACTCTCCAGGGTCGGCGTAGCGGTAGGCGGTGAGCCCTCGGATGTAGTCGTCGGAGCGACCGGCGAGCACGAGCGAAACCGGCGGCACGTACCGTGGCGCGAGCGCGCGCCGGCGGAGGATGACGTGGATGACGATGCGGCCGACGCGCCCGTTGCCGTCCCAGAACGGGTGGATCGTCTCGAACTGGCCGTGAGCGATCGCCGCCTGCAAGGCGACCGGCAGATCGTCGCGATTGACGAAGCGCAACAGATCAGCAAGCGCCGGCTCGACGTACTCGCTCGGCGGCGGGACGAAGTCGGCGGTTGACGGGTTTGATGCCTCCCCGCCGATCCAGTTCTGCTCTTCGCGCACGATTCCCGCGTACCGCTCGTGTGTCGTGCCGGCGAAAAGGGTGCGGTGGACGCTGAGCAGAGTCTCCTTCGTGATCTCCTTCGCTGTCGAGGCGAGGGCAATCGCCTGCTCGGCGGCGCGGACGTTCGCCACGACCTCGGCGGCCGTGTCGTGCTGGCCCGGCAGGAAGAAGGCGCGGGCGAGCTGGCGATGGGAGACGCTCAAGCCCTCGATCCGCGACGACGCGACTGACTCCGCCCGCAGAAGCTGACCCGAGAGCGCCTCGAGACCGAGAAGGGCGGGCGAATCCTCGTTCAGCGCTCGACAGGCATCTTCGGCGTCGCCCAAAAGCTTCATCAGGCGGCTGTCGAGGACGGGGTTGAGCTCGGCGATCGCGCGTGGGATGTAGGCGCGGTAGGGTCGGGACTGCTTGTCACGGCGTCCGCCGAGGCCGTCGAGCCTCGCCTGCCAGACCCGGTCGACCTCCATCGGCTCCGCCGGCAGTGCCCGGGGTCCTGTCGCATGAGCTTTCCGCCCCGGTCGATTGCCCCTGCCCATGCCCGAAACCTAGACGATCAGGGCGAGATATTCCAGGTTTTTGCCAAAACTTGGACTAAAGCCGGACGCTAGTCCAGGTTTGGGTAAGTCCTCTAGGGGGCGCCCGCGGCAGCGGGCAGCCGGAGGGCCGGCGCTTCCCGGGCGAAGTCCGGCTCGAGCACCTGCCGGTACACGTCGAGCAACTCGTCCTCCTGGCGCTCCCAGGACCACTCCTCCTTGAGCGTCTCCAGGTCCTCCACTCGCTCGCGATAGGACGAATCGCGAAGCGCGCTGTCGATCGCCTCGGCCCATGCCGCCGAGTCGTCGACAGGAGCGATCTCGCCAAGGCCGTGCCGACGAACGAAGCCGGCCATCGCAGGACATTCCGAGACGACGACGGGCAGCCCTGCGTGGAGATATTCGAAGAGCTTGTTGGGCAAGGCGATGTCGGCGTTCGGGTACCGGCTGAGAGGATGTACGCCGACGTCGGCCTCGCTGAGGAACTCGACGAGCTCCTCGGGCGGGACCTTCGGGACGACGTGGACGCGATCGCCCACGCCGAGCCGCTCCGCGAGGTCGACGGTCTCGAGGACGACGCTGTTGTCGGGTGAGACGACGAGCGCGAGGTGGGTCTCTTCGAGGTGCTCGAGCGCTTCGAGGACGACCGAGATCTTCCGGCGTCTTGTCATCGAGCCGGCGTAGACGACCAGCGCCGTGTCCGGGCCGACTCCGGCGAGCTCCCGCAGCCCGGGCTCGCGCGTGAGCGCAGGGCCGTGCAGGGCGGGCGTGTTGTGCACCAGGGCCGGCTGCCTCCGGAGGTGAAACGTGCGTCGCAGCCGCTCGGCGAGAGGGGCGCTCACCGTGATCACGGCGTCCGCGTGGGGCAGGTGCCTGGCCACCTCGCGCCTGATGACCTCGTCCCTGCCCTCTTCCTCTCCGCCCTTCTTGAGCGGATCCTCGTGGGCATCGAAGATCCAGCGCGCACCGCGATCCGCCGCCCGCCGCGCGACCAGCAACCCGTGGGCGTCGTGGACGTGCACGACGTCAGGCCGCAACCGCCTGACGATCGGCCACCAGGTCTTCTCGTACGTGTGGAGGCCCAGCGGATCCCTGCGGGCTCTCCGGGTCTTCGCCTCCCGAGCCTCGGCCACGGTCTCGCGCGCGCTCTCTCTGCCGAGCTGGACCCTGCGCAGCCGCCACTCGTACAGCTTCCGTCCTGCCCTGACGACGAATCGCAGCGCGAGCCCCAGCGAGGCTTCCCGGTCGCGCAGCCCGCGCACCCGGCCGCGAATGCGTTCGCGCCGTTCGCCGAGCACGTCCGCGCGGCGTCGTGCCCGGCGGTCTCGCTCGACGAGAGGGTCCCGCCGAGGCACGAGCCGTAGCTCGAATCCCTCCCAGGAGCGAGTCGTGGAGTCACCCTCCCGTGCCACGCCCAGCACGGTCACCTCGCAGCCGGCTCGAGCGAGCGACCGGGCCGACCGGCGAACGCGAGCGTCGTGCTCGACCGTGTTGTAGACGAGCATGACCACCTTGGGCCGCGAGTGCCGGCGCCAGAACCGGTGCCTGCGTGGCTGTGCCTCCAGGTTGCGGGGAACGTCGATCGGCAGCAAGCTCTCCCTCTCGCTCGTGGGGTGGGTCGCCTGACTGACTGGCCGCAAGGCGAATAACCGTCCGAGCCGCGATCCAAACCCGACCGAGAGGAGGATTGTCGGCGGCGGCGTGAGCTAGGCTTGGGCGGTGAGGTCGCGGGAGCTGACGATCGACGGCGTGCGCATCGCCGACGACACGGACGCGTGGGTGATCGCCGAGATCGGCCACAACCACCAGGGGGCGCTGGAGAACGCGAAGGAGCTCTTCGCCGAAGCGGCGCGGTGCGGAGCGAACGCGGTGAAGCTCCAGAAGCGCGACAACCGCTCCCTGTACACGCGGGAGTTCTTCAACAAGCCGTATGAGAACGAGAACAGCTACGGCCCGACCTACGGCCTGCACCGGGAAGCGCTGGAGTTCGACCGCGAGCAGTATCGGGAGCTGAAGGACTACGCGGCCGAGCTCGGCGTGACGTTCTTCGCCACGGCGTTCGACTTCAGGAGCGCCGAGCTGCTCGCCGAGCTCGACATGCCGGCGTACAAGATCGCCTCCGGCGACCTGACGAACACTCCGCTCCTGCGGTTCGTCGCGGAGATCGGCAAGCCGATGATCGTGTCGACCGGCGGCGGGACGCTCGACGACGTCCGACGCGCGTACGAGTGCGTGATCGAGATCAACCCCGAGGTCGGCTTGCTCCAATGCACCGCCGAGTACCCGGCCGAGTGGGCTGAGCTCGACCTGCGGGTGATCGACACCTACCGGCAGCTCTTCCCGGACGCGGTCGTCGGGTACTCCGGGCACGACAACGGCATCGCGATGCCGATCGCCGCCTACGTCCTCGGCGGGCGCATCGTCGAGAAGCACTTCACCATGAACCGGGCGATGAAGGGCACCGACCACCGCTTCTCGCTCGAGCCCGTCGGCCTGCGCAAGCTCGTGCGCGATCTGAAGCGGACGCGCGTCGCGCTCGGCGACGGGACGAAGACCCCGTATCCGAGCGAGGCCGACCCGATCAGGAAGATGGGAAAGAAGATCGTCGCGGCGACGACGCTCTCCGCGGGGCACGTTCTCCGGCGAGAGGATCTCGCCCTGAAGTCGCCGGCCGACGGCGGCTTGCCTCCCTACGAGCTCGACGCCGTGATCGGTCGCACGCTCCGGCATCCGGTCGCGGAGGACGCGGCGTTCACGTTCGACGACCTCGAGGAGCTGCTGCCGGGGGTACTCGAGCCGGCGGGTGCGCAGTCGCGCGCCGACGATGAGCACTGACGGCCTGTCAGGCCGCGTCGCCGTCGTCACCGGAGCGCTTGGCACACTCGGCCCGGTCTGGACCGACGCGCTCGCGGGCGCGGGCGCGACCGTGGTCGGGATCGACCTACGCGAGGCCGAGGGCGTCGTCCAGGGGGACGTCACCGACCGGGAGTCGCTCGAACGGGTCCTCGCCGACGTGGTGCGCGAGCACGGTCCGCCGGCGGTGCTCGTCAACAACGCCGGGGTCGACGTTCCGCCCGGCGTCCGGGACGACGCGACGTTCGCGAGAACGCTCGAGGTGAACGTCGCCGGTGTCTTCAACGCAACCGAGGTCTTCGGCCGCGCGATGTGCGAAGCCGGGCACGGCTCGATCGTCAACATCGGTTCGCTGTACGCGTCGCTCGCGCCGATCCCGTCGCTCTACGACCACATCGTTCCGCAGTTCACGAAGCCGGCCGCGTACGGCGCGTCGAAAGCGGCGGTCGTCAACCTGACGCGCTACTACGCGCGACTCTGGGGTCCGCACGGCGTGCGCGTGAACGCGCTCTCGCCCGGCGGTGTGCGCGGCGGCCAGGACGGGCAATTCGTTCGCAAGTACTCGGACCGCGTGCCGCTCGGCCGCATGGCCGAGCCCGGCGACCTGGTCGGCCCGCTGCTGTTCCTGGCCTCAGATGCCTCCGGGTACCTCACGGGGCAGAATCTGCTCGTGGACGGGGGCTTCACGGCATGACCGACACCGCTTGATCCCTCGCGTCTTCCACCAGATCTGGCTGGGCGGGCGCCCGCTTCCGGCCGAGTACGCCCGGTACCAGCGAACGTGGACACGACACCACCCCGGCTGGAAGTTGCGAGTCTGGACGGAGGAGAACCTGCCGGACGACCTGCGCCGGCCGGAGGCGGCGGAACGGCTGCGGGCGCCGGCCGAGCGCGCAGACATCCTCCGTCTCGAGCTGCTCTGGCGCTTCGGCGGCGTGTATGTCGACACCGATTTCGAGTGCCGGCGCTCGCTCGAGCCCCTGATCGCCGACGCCGACTTCGTGATCGGCCTCGCCAAGCCCGGCCGTGTCAACAACGCGCTGCTCGGCGCGGTCGAGGGGCACCCGATCCTCGACCGGGCGCTCGACGAGCTGCGGCCACGCGAATACCACGGCTACGACAAGGCGGCGGCGGGGCCGCACTTCCTCGACTCACTGCTCGCCGATCAGGACGGCGTCACCTTTCTCGAGCCCGATCTGCTCTATCCGCGCACGCCTGCTGCGGAGGCGGAGGCCTACGCGATCCATCACGAGGCCAGGAGCTGGAAGGCGCCCTCGGAGCTCGTGGTCGACGCGGCCCGCGCCGAGCAGCGGCTCGCAGTCGTTCAGGACGAGCTGGCGCTGATGGAGAAGCGCTACCGGCTTGCGGTCGAAGAGGCGCAGGCTCTGCGCGGGCGACAACGGCGGCGGGCCGGTGCGCTCCGCGCTCGTCGTCTGCTCATCCGGCGCATCCCGCGTGAGCGGATCCGCTACGCGCTCGGGACGCTGCGCGCGCGCGCCCTTCGACGCTAGGATCGCGCGCGAAGGCGGTCGAGCTCGGCCTCGGCCTGCTCGTACTTGAGCCGCCAGGAGCGCGCGCTCCGCCTGAGCCTCGAGCAGTCGCTTCTCGGCCTTCGCCAGCGACCGGCGCAGCCCCTCCTCGTCCTTCCAGCCGCGGGCCTTGTGGTGCACGGCGTACGCCCGGTCGAGCTCGTCGGGCGTCCGCGGATAGAAGATCGCCGGCTCGAAGTACGTCACGCCGGCGCGGTCGGCGAGCTGCGCGTCGAGGAACCTGGGGCCCGTCGCGTCCTTGTCGTAGCCGCGCTCGTCGCGGGCGGGGATCGCGTCGAGCGCCTCGACGAGGATCGGGTGTCCCGCGACAGCTCCGAACAGCGCCCCGTTCACCCGCCCGGGCTTGCGGTACCCGATGAAGAAGTCGACGCCTTCGAGCAGCGAGTCGATCGGCCTGAGGCACTCGAAGTCGGCGTCGACGTGGACTCCTCCGAACCGGTGCACGACCTCGAGGCGCAGGATGTCGGCCCGCTCCCACGGAGTCCGGGACCGGTCGTACACCTCGGGCCTCCGGAGCGCCTCCGGCAGGTTCTCGTCGGTCCAGAAGCGGAGCTCCCATTCCGGGTTGTGCCCGAGCCAGGACTGCTGGTAGCCGGCGAACTCGTCCGGGAACCGTTCGGCACCCACCCAGATCTGATGGAAGAGGCGAGGGATCGGCATCGAGTCGACCGTGCCCTCGACCTAGTCGACGCTCGACATGCTGTAGCCGGCGAGGAAGGAATGGCGTTCGATCACCCGTCGAACCGCCTCGACGTCCGGGGCAGCCCATTCGATCTTCTCCCGCGTTCGCCGTGGGGAGTCGAAGACCAGCCCGGCGCACGCGTCGAGGTACGAGTCGTCGGCATCGACGCCGAGGAACGCGCAGGCAGCCCGGAGCTCGCGGTGCGGCTGCCTGACGAATGCCTCCTGCCGCATGGTGAGCACCGGATGCCTCCCGCTCGAGATCAGCCGGTCGTTGGCCCGGGCGAGTCGCGCGAAGAGGTCGATCGTCGCCGCCACCGAACGCTCGGGCACGCCGCCCTTCGTGATCAGCGCCATCCGCGCGACGACGTCGTAGGGATTCCGCGTCACGTGGACGATCTTCAGTGGCACGCCGACGAGACGCTCGAACGTGGCCAGCACCGACGGGTCCCGGCCGATGAACTTCGTCGCCTTCTGGCCGTCCTTGTCTCCGAGCACGCGGAGCTCCCGTGACCGCCCTTGCCATTGGCCTTCGACCGCGTAGGAGTATCCGCTCGCGCGGCGACCTCTGGGCCTCGCGGCCTGGCGCCGCGAGTTCTCGAGCACCCGCTCGAACAGCGCATCTCTCGAGATCCCCTCGAGCGAGACGAGCTTGAGCGCCCCCGCCTCGTGCGAGATCACGATCTCCGGATGGGCGTCGAGCAGCGAGCCGATCAGGCTGTGCCCGCTGCGGTGGTACCCGACGAAGAGGCAGAAGGTCTCGACCGTCGGATACCTGTCAGCCGAGCTCGGCGCCACGCCGTTCCGCCGGAGGAGCGGCGTCTTTCGCAGTCTCGCGAGCATCGGGCGCCCAGGATACGCGAACCGTCAGCGCGCACTCAGGGCGCGCCGTGAGTCCCTGCTCGACAGTCCGCCAGGGCGCCCAGGGCGACGCAGATCTGCTGGCGGCGCGGGCCAAGGTCGCCGAGGCGGTCAGCGAGGGCGGATCGTCGTATCCGCTGTAGGTTGTCGAAGGAGGCTGCGCAGTCGACCGGCAGCCCTTCGGCGTGGCCAAGGCGGATCTCGGTCGGGATGTCGCGGACGGTTCGGGTGACTGGAGCGACGACGATCCCGGTCAGCACCGGCACCGCCTCCGAGCGGGTCACGACGAGGACTGGCCGCCGTTTGTCCTCCGACTCCGCCCACCAGATCTCGCCCTGGCGGGGAACGCTCACCACGGTTCTTCGCCGACCAAGGCACGGGTGGCTTCGTCCAATCCGCCGAGTTCGTCATCGGTCTGCGGCTGGAGTTGGTACGCCTCGACAATCGCCGCTCCCACTCGCTGGCGTTGGTGCTGGTCGACGAGGCGCTCCAAGCCGAGGCGCACGGCCTCGGAGCGGTTGGCCACGACGCCGTCGGCGACGAGGACGTCTACCTCGGCCATCAGGCTGTCATCCAACCGTGCGACGAGCTGTGCCATGCAAAAAGCATAACAAAATGTTGTGCATGCAGGCTCTCAGCCAGGACGGCGGGACCTGCTCCACCACGACTGAGCGCGCCTCGACCCCCTGCGCGCGTACGAGCGCAGCTGGAACCACCGCGAGCGACGCAGGTCGGCCAGCTCCGCCTCGTTGCGCTCGTGCCGCGCCTGCCACTTTCTCGCGCGCTCCTCGGCCCGCTGAAGCTTCCGTTCCGCCCGCTCCACGTCCAGCTGCAGCAGCTCGCGGCTCTTCCAGCTGCGGGCCATGTCGTGGACCGCATACGCATTTCGTCTCGCCTCCGGGGTCTGCGGATAGAAGAGATCCGGATCGAGGAGCGTGACGCCGGGACGATCGAGCAGCAGCCCGTCCAGGAACCTCGTCCCCGTCGCCTCCTTGTCGTGGCCGAAGAACTCTCGGGGACGAATCTGCTCCAGCGCCTCGTCGAGCAGCGGATGGGCGGGCCGCGATCCCATCAGCGCGTTGTTGACGCGGCCCGGCTTGGCCAGCGAGATGAAGAGCTCCGCGTTCTCGATCAGCGGCTCGATCGAGCGCAGGCACTTGAAGTCGGTGTCGACGTAGACGCCGCCTTCGCGCCAGAGCACCTCGAGGCGGAGGATGTTCGCGCGCTCGGCGGGCGCTCGCAGCCGCTCGGCCGCTTCGGGGCGGCGCAGATCGTCCGGCAGGCGGTCCTCGGTCCAGAACCGGAGCTGCCAGCCCGGATGCCGGCTCAGCCACGTCTGCTGATACGCGGCGTACTCGTCCGGGAACGGATCGGGGCCGAGCCAGATCTGGTGGAAGATGCGGGGAACGAGCATCGTCCCGGCGTCGGTCGCTTTCCGGGCCGGCGGCTACTCCGGCTCGTCGAGCCGGTATTCGCGCAGGAAGTCGTGGCGCGCGGCGATCTGCTCGATCGCCTCGATCTGGTCGGGCTGCCAGTCGATGAGCCCACGCGCCCGTTGCGGGGCGGGAAAGACGATCTCGGCGCAGTCGTCGAGGTAGGCGGCGTCCGCCTCGACGCCGAGAAACCGGCAAAGGCGGCCGAGCTGCTCTCGCGGATCGGCGACCATCGTCTCGTGCCCGAAGGTCAGCACCGGGTGGGCGCCCTCCTCGATCACGTCCTGGTTGATCGCTGCCAGGCGGCCGATGTAGTCCGTCGCCTTGGCGACCCTCTCCTGCTCCGTTCCGTCCGCGATCTTGCTCACCGCGATCCGAGCGACCATGTCGAAGGGGTTGCGGGTGACGTGAATGAGTCGCAGCGGCAGCCCCATCTCGCGCTCGAACCTGGCGAGCGCGTCGCTCGTCCGGCCGATCCGCTTCGTCGTCCGGTCGCTGAACTTGTCACCCAGGACCCGCAACGTGCGGATGCGTCCCTGCCACTGGTTTTCGACCCCGTACCGGTAGCGGTTCTGCTTCCGGCCGCGCGTCGCCTGGTACCTGGAGTTCTCGAGCAGCTGCTCGACCACCTCTCCGGGCGGGCTCTCGTCGACCACGACCATTCCGAACGCGTTCAGCGCCTTGCCGATGACGACGTCGGGATGCGCGTCGAGCAGGGCGCCCACCAGGCTGTGACCGCTCTTCGGGTAGCCGATGAAGAGGCAGAACGCGTGCAGGTCCGGGTACGCCGCCCGCCAGTCGCTGTCGCGCCGGGTCAACGCCCGCAGCATGTTGCTCGCCCGATCCCCATACAGATCCCGACAGACGATGATAGTGCAGGCGGCGGTAACCTCCGGCAGCGGTGGGCGGAGGACCTCCATGCACGGTATTCGGGCTCGCCGTCCACAACGGGGAGCAGCATCTGGCCCGGGCGCTCGAGTCGCTCCTGACCCAGACGCGGGCCGATCTCGCCGTCCTCGTGCTCGACGACCGCTCGACCGACCGGACGGCCGAGATCGCGCACCGGTACGCGAAGCTCGACGGGCGAGTCGTCTACGAGCAGAACGACGAGCAGCTCGGGCTCGCACGCGCCTGGCGTCGCGCCTTCGACGTGGCGCGCAGGCTCTACCCGGGCGCCGAGTACTTCGCCTGGGCGAGCGACCACGACGTGTGGCATCCGCGCTGGCTCGAGGTGCTCGCGGCTGAGCTCGACGGCCACCCGTCGGCGGTGCTGGCGCACCCGCAGTTCGTCCGGATCGACGACTTCGGCTCGGAGTATCCGACTCGGGCGCACGCGCTCGAGACCGTCGGCCTCACCGAGCGCAGGGCGCGGCTCCGCCGGGCGAGCAGGGAGATGACGGCGGCCGGGTCGGTGATCTACGGGCTGATGCGGACCGCGGCGCTCGAGCGCTGCGGCGGTTTCCCGCAGGTCCTCGTCCCCGACCGGCTGCAGCTGTTGCGGCTCGCGCTCGAGGGGGAGTTCCGGCAGGTTCAGCGGCCCCTCTGGTACCGCCGCTACCGAGCAGGCATCGTCCAGACGAACAAACGGCAGCGGAGCACCTCCTTCCTGGGCAGGCCGCCTCTCTGGGCGTACGCTCCGTGGTGGCTGACGCACACGTTCCTCTTCTTCAGATCGCTCGAGGGCGATCCGAGCCGTCTCCGGCTCGCCTCGCTCTTCCTCTACGAATCTCTCCGCCACGAGCGCGAGCGGCGTCGGGAGCGGGCCGGGCGCGAGCGCCGCTGGCGCCGCCGCGGGCGTCGTCGGCGCTACCGGGGACTCGTGCGACCCGCTGCGAGACGGTTCCGGCTCTCTGCGTCTTCCGAGACGGTGGTCTCGCCGCCCCAGGACTCGAATCCGGGGCCCGAAGGCGGCCCAGACTCGCCCGCGCCATCGGATGTGCTGGTGGCGCTCGAGCACGCCGGGCTGCTCGACGACCTCGCCGGCCCGGACGCGGTGGCGGTCTCGCTGGGAGAGACGCCTGCCCAGCTGGAAGAGGAGCTGCGCGCGCGGAATCCCGCTCTCGAGTGGGTCGTGCTCCGTACGGACGAGCCCGGCGCCGAGCTCGAGCGCGCCGACCTCGCCCTCAGCATCGGATCGCTCGAGAACCTGGCGGCAGAGGAGGCCCTGGGCTGTGCGAGACGGCTGCACGAGCTCGGCGTGCCCGTCCTGTACAGCCTCGACCGCGAGTCGAGCGGTGTACGGGCCGCGCTCGATCGCTGGTACTGGCTCCACGACCTCTGGTCACCGGCTCTGTGGGCCGATGGGCAGGCGCGGAAGCCCGACCCCGTGGTCGGGGCCGTTCCCCACCCCGTCGGCCGCTACCGGCACCTCGTCGGTCGCCGTCGGCTGATTCCGGAGCAGGGTGTGCGCGGCGAACCCGAAGCTACGATGCGCCCGTGAGCGTCGCCGTCGACGTCAGAACGGTCGGAAACCTGATTGCCGGCGAGGAACGCGCCGCCGCCAGCGGCGCGACCTTCGAGAAGCTCGCGCCCGCGACCGGCGAGCTGCTCAGCCTCGTTGCCCGTTCAGGCGCCGAGGACGCCGACGCAGCGGTCGCGGCCGCCTCGGCGGCGCAGGCGCCGTGGGCCGCACGTACGGTCGAAGAGCGAGGTCGCATCCTCCGGCGAGTCGTGCAGCTGCTCGAGCGCGACCGGGAGGAGGTCGCCAGGATCGTCGCCGAGGAGACCGGGAAGTCGCCGAGAGATGCCCGGGGCGAGACCGACGGTGCGATCGAGCTCGGCTATTTCATCGCCGGCGAGGGGCGCCGCTTCTACGGCCGGACGATGCCGAGCGCCGTCCCGCACCGGCAGGCGATCACCGTTCGCCAACCCCTGGGCGTCGCCGGGCTGATCATCGCCGCGAACACCCCGATCGCCAACGTCGCCTGGAAGGTCTTCCCCGCCCTGCTGTGCGGCAACGGAGCGGTGCTGAAGGCTTCCGAGGACGCTCCGGAGACCGCGCTCGTCTTCGCTCGTCTCGCCGCCGAGGCAGGCGTCCCGCCCGGGGTCCTGAACGTCGTGCACGGGTACGGCGAGGAAGTCGGGCAGCCGATCGTCGAAGACCCGCGCGTCGCGGTCGTCTCGTTCACCGGCTCTACCGCGGTCGGCCGGATGATCGCGCGCGTCGCCGGTGAGCGTCTGGCGAAGGTCTGCCTGGAGCTCGGAGGGAAGAACCCGCTCGTCGTGTGCGACGACGCCGACCTGGGCCGGGCGGCCGAGGCGGCGGCGCTGTCGGCATTCTCGAACGCGGGCCAGCGCTGCGCCGCAGGCTCGCGGCTGATCGTCTTCGACGCGGTGTACGAGCGTTTTCGCGGTCTCCTGGTCGAGCGGGCCGAGGCGCAGAAGGTCGGGCCGGGAGACGAGCACGACTTCGGGCCGGTCATCAACGAGCAGCAGCTCGAGCACATGCTCGCTGCTGTCGGGCGCGCGCGCGCGGCCGGGGCATCGGTGCTCACCGGCGGCGAGCGGCTGCCGATGCCGGGCTTCTACATGGCGCCGACGATCGTCGAGGGAGCGGACGCCGACTCGGAGATCTCCTGCACCGAGCTGTTCGGTCCGATCACGACGCTGCATCGCGTCCGCGACTTCGAGGACGCTCTTGCCGTCGCGAACGCGAGCCCGTACGGACTGACTGCGGCGATCTGGACGAGCAGCGTCCATCGGATGCAGGAGTTCGTCCGGCGGATCGTCGCCGGAGGGGTGCAGGTGAACGGCCCGACGTACGGCTTCGAGCCACACGTGCCCTTCGGCGGTCTACGTGACTCGGGGACGGGCTGGCGGGAGCCCGGCACGGAGGCGCTCGATGTGTACTCGGACTGGAAGACGGTCTACGTCACGCATGATCCGGAGGCAATTTGAGGGCTCCTGCCGTCGCGCTCGTGCCGGCTCGCTCCGGCTCGGAGCGCGTGCCGGGCAAGAACGTGTTCCAGCTCGCGGGCCATCCGCTGATCGCATACGCGATCGCCGGCGCTCGTGAGGCCGGCGTCTTCGACGCGGTCGTCGTGTCCACGGATTCGGAGGAGATCGCAGAGATCGCGCGCCGCTACGGCGCCGAGACGCCGGAGCTCCGGCCGGCCGAGCTCGCCACCGCCACGTCACCCGACATCGACTGGATCCAGCACATGCTGGACGTCCTCGAACGGCACGGCCGTAGCTACGACCTGTTCTCGATCCTTCGCCCGACGAGCCCGTTCCGGACCGGGGCGACGATCCGGCGGGCCTGGGACGAGCTGATGGCTCTCGGCGACCGCGCCGACTCCATTCGCGCCGTCGAGCCCGCGCGCCAGCACCCGGGGAAGATGTGGGTGCTGGAGGGTGAGTTGATGCGTCCGTTCCTCGCCCAGTCGTCCGAAGGCACTCCCACCTACTCGACCCAGACCAAGGCTCTGCCGGCCGTCTGGGTTCAGAACTCGAGCCTGGAGATCGCCTGGACTCGCGTCGTGCGTGCCGAGCGGCCCGAGATCGCCGGGCGGCGGATCGCCCCGTTCTTCACCGAGGGTGCCGAGGGATTCTCGATCGACTATCCGGAGGATCTCGAGCAGGCGGAGGCCCTGCTCGCGCGTGAAGCGGCGGCCCTGCCTGCCATCGCCGAGACCGTCGCATGAGCCGTTGGGCATGACCGGGGCGGTTCGCGAATCGGACGCGACGGACGTCGTTCCCGTCGAGCAGCCGCTGCTCCTGATCTCGCAGGCGCAGCGCTCCGGCGGCACCCTGCTCCTGCGCCTGCTCGACGGGCATCCGGAATGTCACGTCGCCCCGTTCCAGCTTCGCGGGGTCGACGAGGCGGCGAAGCATCGGGAGACCGAGCCCGCCGAGGCGTGGGCGCTCTTTCACGATCCGAAGCTGGCCGTCCGCTTCCAGCAGGGCCACCGCCAGCGGAAGGGTGACGTCCTCGACCGCGCCGAGGTCTTCTCGTTCCGGCTCCAGCCCGACCTGCAGCGTCGCATCTACGACGACTGCGTCCGGTCGCGCGACCGGCACGGCCCGCGGCAGCTCGCGAACTGCTACTTCACCTCGTACTTCAACGCCTGGCTCGACTACCGCAACCTCCGGCTCGGGGAGAAGCGGTGGCTCGTCGGATTCGAGCCGGCGGTCGCGCGAAGCCGGCAGCGGCGCATGGCGATCCGAAGCCTCTATCCCGACGGCAAGGTCGTCTCGATCGTGCGCGACCCCTGGAGCTGGTACGCGTCGGCTCGCCGCTGGGAGTCGCGGTGGCAGGATCGAGAGCACGCGCTCGACCACTGGTGCAGGGTCGGCCTCGGGACGCTGAAGTGGCGAAAGAGCGCTCGCGACGAGTTCAGGGTGATCGCGTTCGACGACCTGCTGGCCCGAACCGAGGACACCGTCCGGCGGCTGGCGGAGTGGCTGGGGATCGAGTTCCGCCCCGAACTGCTCCAGCCGACCTTCAACGGCCGGTCGATCGCGGCCAACACGAGCTTCGCCGACGTCTCGACGGAGGTCTCGACGAGGCCGCTCGAGCGGGCGAAGGAGGAGCTCGGCGCGGACGACGTCGCGTACATCAAGGCGCGGGCGGGGAAGATCTATCGACGGCTGCGCCGGACCGTCGCGCAGGACTGGAATGCGGCTGCGGCCGGCTGACGAGACTCGTGACGTCGTAGCCGGCCGCTAGTCTCCCCGCCTTGCGCCGCCGCGCCGACTCGCCCTTCGCGCTCGTCCACATCCCCAAGACCGGCGGCTCCTCTCTGATCAAGATGATTCGGCGCGCGTACGGCGAGCGGCTGCGCAAGCCTCCCAACGCGATCTTCGATCCCCTGCTCGCCGAGGAGAAGCTCGCTCGCCTGGCCGAGCGGGCCGGCGGTGCGCCGCAGCCGGCCGTGGTGGGGCACATCGTCTTCGGCATGCGCGATCTGCTCCCGAGGCATACGCGCTACGCGACCGTGCTCCGCGAGCCCGTCGAGCGGACGCTCTCCCACTACGCGCACCTGGTGGCGCGACGGCCACGCGAAGAGGGGCCCCATGGCCTGCTTGCCCGCGGCACGCCGTGCCGGCCGGAGATGACGCTCCAGCAATGCCTCGATGACCCCCGGTACCTGCCTGACAACATCCAGACGCGGATGATCGTCGGTCGCCGGTCGCTCCTCGAGCCTCTGCCGCCGGATGCGCTCGAGCAGGCGAAAAAGCATCTGAAACGGCGTTTTGCGTTCGTCGGCGTCACCGAGCGGCTCGACGAGCTCGTCGCCCTGCTGACGGTGGAGCTCGGCTGGCCTTCGATGCTTCCGTTGCACGCCCGCTCGAGCCGAGGTCGCCTGACGCGCGCCGACCTCGCGCCCGCGCAGGTCCGCGCGATCCAGAGATCGAACAGGCTCGACGTGGAGCTGCACGAATTCGCACACGGCCTCTTCGGCCGTGCCGTCGAGGCACGCGCGGCCGACGTCGGGCTGGCCCTCGACGTCAGCCGGCGAGCCGGGGAACGCGCTGCCGGTGCCGCGCCGGTGGAGCATCCGGGCGACGAGCACCGGGCGCGCCTGGTCGAGGCCCGAGCCGAGCTCGTCCTCGCCGAGGCGAAGATCGACCTGCTTCAGCGCAAGCTGGCGCACGCGAAGAGGAAGGTTCAGGCGCTGAAGGAGCCGGCAGGAGAGCCCCCTCGGCAGCCCGCCGTCGCCGTTGCATCCGGCGATCGGCTCGCCTCTGCCGCATAAGCTGTGGCCCTGATGCTCCAGTTCGTCCCGCCACACGAGTTCGAGCGTCTCCGCGCGCTCCAGGCCCCGCCGACCGAGCGGGCTGCTGCGTTCGCCGACGCCTGCCGCCTGAACGCGCTGTACATGATCGAGCGGGCAGGCTCCGGTCATCCCGGGACGACCTTCAGCTCCCTCGACATCGTGGTCTGGCTCCACCTCGAGGTGCTCGGCCCGGGCGACCGGTACTTCTCGTCCAAGGGCCACGACGTGCCGGGTCTCTACGCGGTCCTGACCGCGCTCGGCCGCCTCGACTTCGACCTCGTTCACGAGCTGCGCCGGCTCGACGGGCTGCCCGGCCACCCCGACGTCGCGGCGACGCCCGCGGTGGTGACCAGCACCGGGTCGCTCGGAATGGGGATCTCGAAAGCCCGGGGCTTCACGCTTGCCGATCGGCTGCTCGGCCGGTCGGGCAGGACGTATGTCCTCACGGGTGACGGCGAGCTGCAGGAGGGGCAGTTCTGGGAGTCCCTGCAGCAGACGAGCAACCGGAAGCTGCACGAGATCACCGTGATCGTCGACCGCAACGAGGTTCAGTCCGATACGTGGGTATCGGAGGTCAGCGACCTGGGAGACCTCACGGCGAAGCTGCGCGCGTTCGGATGGGCGGTCGCCGAGTGCGACGGGCACGACTTCGCGGCGCTGGAGGCGACGCTGGGCTCGTTCGGGGACGAGCAGCGGCCCAGGGTCGTCGTCGCACACACGCGAAAGGGGGCCGGCGTCTCGTTCATGGAGCCGCACGAGCTGCCCCGGACCGACGTCGCGCTGTACGGCTACCACTCGGGGGCGCCGACGCCCGAGGAGTACGAGCGTGCGCTGACGGAGATCAGGGGCCGCCTCGACGAACGCCTCGACCGCCTGGGCGCGCCGGGGATCGAGCTCGTCGACGCACAGCCGCCGGCGCATCGCTCTGCGCCACGGGAGCGCCAGCGGCTCGTCCCCACGTACGGGGAGGCACTCGTCGAGGCGGCCGGGCGCAGTCCGGCGCTGGTCGCGCTCGACGCCGACCTGCGGCTCGACTGCGGGCTCGTCGCGTTCCGCAACGCGTACCCGGGACGGTTCTTCGAGTGCGGCATAGCCGAGCAGGACATGGTCTCGCAGGCGGGCGCAATGGCCCTCGCGGGCTTGCTGCCGGTCGTGCACTCGTTCGCGTGCTTCCTCTCGACGCGCCCGAACGAGCAGATCTACAACAACGCGACCGAGGGCACGAAGGTGATCTACGTCGGCTCGCTCGCCGGGCTCGTCCCGGGCGGCCCGGGCCACTCCCACCAGTCGGTGCGCGACATCTCTGCGCTCGGTGCCGTTCCGCGGATGGCGCTGATCGAGCCGTTCAGCGAGGACGAGGTTCGTGCGGCGGTCGCATGGGCGGTCGACCGTGCGCCGGGGTCGGTCTACCTGCGGTTGGTGAGCGTCCCCTGGGCGCTCGGCTTCGACCCGCCCCCGATCACCGAGCTCGTACCCGGGCGCGGGACCGTGCTGCGGCCCGCCACGGACGTGCTGTTCGTCGCTGCCGGCCCCGTGATGGTCGCGGCGGCCTGGGCCGCGGTCGACCTCCTGGCCGAGGACGGCTACGACGCGGGCCTCGTCGCGCTGCCGTGGCTGCGAGAGGTTGACGGCGCGTGGCTCGCCGAAGTTGCCGGCGGCGCGCAGGTCTTCTGCCTCGACAACCACTACGTCGTCGGCGGGCAGGGCGACGCGGTGCTCGCCGCGCTTGCCGCCGAGGCCCCCGACGTCGCTGCGCGCGTCCACAAGATCGGGGTGACGACCGTTCCGAAGAGCGGCGGCAACGACGAGGTGCTGCAGGCGCACGGGCTCGACGCGGCGGGTATCCGCCGGCAGGTTGCCGAGCGTCTCCCGAGCCGGGTGTAGGGCCGCAGCGGTGGCGATGCACGTCCTCTTCGTGATGCGTCACGGCGGCTACGTCCGGAACTTCGAGTGGGTGCTGCGACAGCTCGCCGAGCGCTCTCACCGGGTCGAGCTCGGATTCGAGCGCAGCCGCGCAAAGGGGATGGCTGAGCGAATCCAGCGTGGACGCGCCGACTTCCCTCTTCCGGAGCGGCTTCGCGTCGAGACCGGCGGCGCCGTCTCTCACACCGTCGTGCCCAGCCGCGACGACCGGTGGATGCCGCTCGTCTTCGGGCTGCGCCAGTCGCTCAGCTACCTGCGCTACCTCTCGCCCGCGTTCCGGCACGCGGACAAGCTGCGGAGCCGCTGGGCGCGCGGCACGCCCCGCATCACCGTGGGCATCGCCCGTCTCCCCGGGCTCCGGTCGCGTCGGGGACTCGCGCTCCTCGAGCGCGTGCTCCGTCTTGCGGAGCGTCTCGTTCCTCGCTGTCGGGAGATCGACGACTACCTCCGCTCGGGCGGCTTCGACCTGGTCGTGGTCACGCCGCTCGTCGACGGTCCGTCGCAGCACGACTGGCTGCGGAGCGCTCGGGCGCTGGGAATTCCCGCGGCGCTCGCGGTGGCAAGCTGGGACAACCTGACCAACAAGGGTGTGATGTTCGAGGCGCCCGGCCGAACGTACGTCTGGAACGAGATCCAGCGGAACGAGGCGGTCGAGCTGCACGGGCTGGACCCGGAGTCGGTCGTCTCGGTCGGCGCCTATCCGTTCGACCACTGGTTCGAGTGGCAGCCGAGCACGACGCGCGAGGAGTTCTGCCGACGCACCGGCCTCGATCCGGACCAACCCTTCGTGCTCTACGTCTGCTCGTCCGGCTTCATCGCCGCCGACGAGCGACCGCTCGTGTCGCGCTGGCTGGAGGCGATCCGGGCCGAGCCGGCGCTGGCCGGCGTCGGCATCCTGGTCCGGCCGCACCCGACGAACGGGGCCACCTGGGCGGAGCACCCACTGGTCGACGTGCCGAACGTCGCCGTCTGGCCACCCGTTGGAGCCGACCCGACCGACGAGGAACGCCGAGCGGGCTTCTTCGACTCCATGCACCACGCTGCGGTGGTCGTCGGTGCGAACACGACCGCCCTGATCGACGCGGCGATCGTCGGCCGCCGGACGTTGTCGATCCTGCTTCCGGAGCTTCGGGGCGCCCAGGAGCAGACGCTGCACTTCCACTACCTCCTGCCGGAGAACGGTGGTGCCCTGACCGTCGCCCGCTCGCTCGAGGAGCACGTCCGGCACGTGCGAGAGGCGGTGTTCGCCGCGGAGGAGGACGAGGGCTGGCGCGCGCGCTTCCTCGCCGGCTTCGTGCGGCCGCGCGGGCTGGAACAGCCCGCCACGCCGCTGCTCGTCGACGAGCTCGAGGCCTTCGCCGCAGGCTGCAGAGCCCCCGAGCCGGCGGAAGCGCGGGCGGCGGCAGCCCGATGACTCGTTAACGTACGGACGATGCGCTGGCGACTGAGCGGCCGACCTGCGGTCGAGCACGCGTCGGCTCCGCGGCAGGAGGTCCGGCGCAGAAGCGGCACGGCAGAGGCCTTCTTCCGGACGGACGGAGACGACTCGAAGCCGGTGATCGTCGTCCATCACATCCAGAAGACCGCGGGGACGTCGCTTCGTCGCGTCGTCCGCCTGAACCTGCCGCCTGCGGAGGTGGAGTTCGATCCGACACTCCGCTCGGTCTCGCGCACGCGCTCGAAGCTCCTGGCCTGGCACCGAGCATGGTACGAGTCCCTGGATCAGGACCGCCGGGCGCGCCTCTGCTGCGTGATGTCCCACTGGGCGGGATACCTGCTCCCGCTCCTCGACCGCCCCGCCGACGCCCTCTCCCTCGTCCGCGAGCCGGTCGACCGCACCCTGTCCTACTACTACTTCAAGCAGCGCCGGCGCGGGCCGGAGAGACCGCTCCCACCGCTCGGCGAGCTGTACGAACGCGGTGCGGCCGGCTCGCTCGGCAAGCCCGGGAACGAGCTCTGGGATCAGCTCTGCAACTGGCAGAGCCGGGCGCTCCTGTCCGCCTTCCACGACGTCTCGGCGCTGGAGCGGACGGCCGGACCGACCGCGGACGCCGACCTCTGGCGGGCGCGACTTCGCGAGATCGTCGAGCAGACGTACCAGCTCGGCGTCCAGGACCGCTTCGAGCAGTACGTCGACCTGCTCGCCCACCGGTACGGCTGGCAGAGGATCGTCCCGCGGAGCAAGGTCAACGCTCTCCGGCCGCAGGAACGCATCTCGGACGAGCTCGGGGCGACCGTGATCGCCTACAACTGGCTCGACGCCGAGCTATACGAGCTCGCTCACCGGGGGCAGGAGCAGCGGGAAGCGGAGCTGCGCGCCGCATGACGCACGGCGCTTCGTCTCGGATCCGTCGTTGACCTTGGCCGGGACGGCTCGGGTGTCCGCGCGGCGCCGTCTGGGGCGCCTCGTCAGGACAGGCTCGCCCCGCGTCGTCGCCCGAGCCGTTCGGCGCGAGCTCCTCTCGCGACGGCACGAGGCGGAGGTCGCGCGCGCGGCGAGGGAGGGTCGCCGCCTCCTCGTCGGCCCGTTCCTCGGCGAGGTCGGCTTCGAGCTCCTCTACTGGATCCCGCTCGTACGGCGCCTGCTCGCCGAGCACGGCGTCGACCGCGGGCGGGTGACGGTCCTCGCACGTGGTGGCTCGGCGAGCTGGTATCGCGATTTCGCCGACGAGGCCCTCGACGTGCTCGACCTCGTGCCGCCCGACATGTTCCTCGAGGAGCTGGTTGCGCGGCGCCGCCGGGGGGGTACCACGAAGCAGTTCTTCGAGGACGCGTTCGACGCGAAGCTGGTCCGGCTCGCCGTCGAGCGAATCGGCCCGGCCGCCGTCGTCCATCCGCTGCTCATGTACTCCCGGATGCGCTTCCTCTGGGAGGGGCTACTGCCTCCGGAGCAGGCGCCACGCCTCGCCGACTATCGACCGCTCGAGTGGGAAGAGCGCCCGCTTCCGGCCGGCTGCCCGGTCGAGTTCGCGGCCGTCAAGTTCTACTTCAGCGATCCGTTCCCGGACGGCGACGTCAGCCGGGAGCTGGCGGCGCGCGTGCTCGAGGAGCTCGCCGAGAGGCTCGACGTCGTCGCGCTGACGAGCGGGCGGCAGCTCGACGAGCATCGGGAATGGCTGCCCTCGGGCCCTCGTGTCCACGACGCCGCCGCGTGGGTGCAGCCCCAGGACAACCTTGCGATCCAGACCAACCTCGTCGCCCGTTCGCGGGCGCTCGTCTGCACGTACGGCGGCTTCTCCTACCTTGGTCCGATGCTGGGTGTCCCGACGCTCGCGTTACAGGTCGAGGAGCCCGACCCGTACAGCAGCGTGCATCTCGCCGTCGTGCGCGCCGCCTTCCCGACTGCGGCCTACAGCGTCGTCGGGCCTGGCGACCTCACGTCGCCGGCGTCGCTGTCGGAGCGGCTGGCGGTGCTGACCAGTTGATCGTCTCCACCGCCGATCTCCCGAGCCTCGCCGGCCGAGTGGCCATGGTCAGCGGCGGCTTCGACCCCCTGCATCCGGGTCACATCGCCTACTTCCGCGCAGCGGCGGCTCTCGGCGTCCCGCTGCTCTGCAACGTCTCCGCCGACGAGTGGGTCGCGCGGAAGCACCCGCCGCTCCTGACGCAGGGGGAGCGCGTGCAGGTGATCGACGCGATCCGGTTCGTCGAGTACACCCATGCCGAGGAGACGACGACCGAGGACGTGCTCGCGCAGCTGCGCCCGCGGTACTTCGCGAAAGGAGCGGACTGGCGCGATCGCCTCCCGGAGCAGGAGCTCGCCGTGTGCCGGGCAAACGGGATCGAGATCGTCTTCCTCGACACGGTGGTCGATTCGTCGACCGACGTGCTCCGCCGCTACGCCGAACGCTAGATGGTCGGCCGGAACGACCGGACGGCCATCTAGCGGCCGAAGGCCCGGGCGAACAGCCCGCGACCTCCGCCGGAGCGGGCCTCGGCACGTGCCAGCCGCGCCTTCGTTGCCTCCAGCTCCTTCTCCAGGCTCTCGATCTGCCCGCGCAGCTCGAAGTTCCGCTGTTCGGCGAGCTTGACGCCCTTCCGGTAGCTGTCGACGGACTTCCAGCTGCCGGCTGCGTGGTGCGTCGCCACGGCGTCCGCCAGCTGGGTCGGGCTGGTCTGGTAGAAGAGCTCCGGCGGCAGGCGGGTGATCTCCGGGTAGTCCTCGAGCAGCTTGTCGAGGAACCGGGGGCCGGTCCCGTGCTTGTCGTACCCGTGGAACTCACGAGGCGTGAGCTCGGTCAATGCCCGGTCGATGATCGGATGCTCGGCCGTTGCACCCATGAAGGCACCGTTCACCCAGCCGTTCGGCTTCAGGGGGGCGATCACGAAGTCGAGCCCCTCGACGAAGGGGTCGAGGGCGCGGTGACACTCGAAGTCGGTGTCGACGTACACGCCGCCGAACTTCCACAGGACCTCGTACCGGAGGATGTCCGATCTCTCCGCGGGGACGCGCAGTCGCTCGTATCCCTCCTGCCGCCGCAGATCCGGAGGGAGGTTGTCCTCCGTCCAGAGGTGGTGGTCCCACTCGGGATGGTGCTCCAGCCACGTCTGGCGGTAGCGCGCGAAGTCGTCGGGCAGGGGGTCGCCTCCCACCCAGATCTGGTGCAGGATCCTCGGAATCAAGGCCGCCAGTCTAGTCGCTCGCCGGGCCTCGGCCGCATGTCGGTACGCTTGGCCGAGCCCGGAGACGGCCCGGGATCGAGTGAGAGGTCGAAGCTGACCGTGACCGGTACCCATGACCCGGCGGCCGCATCCGCGCGCTCCGACACCCGGGCGGTGGGCCCTCGTATCGACGCCGTGGTCACGCACCACCGCGACAGCTTCCGGTCCGGCGTCGGCAGGTTCAACGAGCTCCTCGCGGACCGGTTGAACGTTCCGCTCATCGGCATCCGGAAGCTCCTCTCCGCCGGCTGCCGCCGGCCGCTTCTGTCGTTCAAGGTCTCCGAGCTCGGGCGCGCCGAGCTCACGGCGCTCGAGACATTCGTGGAGAGGAGGCCCTGCGACTGGGAGGTCTTCCTGCACGTGTACGAGGGACTCGAGCTGGAGGCGCAACTCGTTGCCGGAGCCACCCGTGTTCACTGCGGCAATCACGAGATCTACGCCGACGTCGGCGCGCTCGCCTCGCGCTCCCAGATTCTCTGGTCGCCCGGGCTGATCCTCGACGAGCGGGTGCTTCCGGCAGCCGAGATCGCCGTCTTCTCGTTCGGGATGGCGCACAAGATCAGGACCGACCTCTTCCGGCGCCTGCGGCACCTCCTGGACGCCTCGGGTCGTACGTACGCGATCTACGTCTCCGCCGCCAACCACGAGACGACGAGGATGCGCGACGCGCACCTGATCTTCGACGAGATGCACGAGCTCTTCCCGCGGGAGCTCTTCTTCCTCGGCAACCTCTCCGACGTCGCCGTCTTCAACTACCTGCGGACGTCGACCTTCTTCGCCTCGTTCTTCCTCGGCGGCGTCCGTGCGAACAACGGCTCGGTGGCCGCGGCGATGGAAAAGGGCTCCGTCGTGATCACGAACCTGGACGAGCATTCCCCGCCGGAGCTCGTCCACATGGAGAACGTCGTCGACATCGAGCGCTGCGGCGAGCTCCCGGTCGACCCGGCCGTCCTACGGCGGATCAGCGAGAGCGCGGTGACGACTGCACGCTCGAGGGGCTGGGATCAGCTCGTCACGCGACTCGTGGACCGGTGAGCCCTCGTGCAGGCTGCCATTTCCTCACCAGGTGATGTCCCATCGCGGCGGCCGGCCCCCCCAGAGGGACGAGAGATCGAGGGAGGACACGCCGTAGAGCTCGGCTAGCTCCGGGAACGGCACCGCTCGCACCGAGACGACGCGCCGGAAGAGCTCGTTCTCGCCACTCTGGTCTTCCGCCTCCTCTCCGTCTTCGTCCAGGTCGTCCTCCACGGCTCCCTGCGATCGAAGCTCGACGAGCAGGAAGACGAGCTCGCCGTTGTCCCGCCCGTAGCCTCGGTAGAGCTCGCGAGTCGTCGAGGGCTCGCGCAACGCCAGATGCACGTCGGTGAGGTTGCGAAGGATCCGTGTCGCTCTCGTCTCGCGATTCCGCCCTGCCGCGGGGGTATCCGACAGCAGAAGTTGCGAACCGCATTCGGGGCAGCGCGCGAAGCAGGCATGGATCCGGAGCAGCCGGCGGCTGCCGCAGGGGCAAGGCTCTCCCGGGCCGACCTCGTGGTCGGCGAACTGCACCCAGCAGTACCGCTCCGGGACGTACCTGTCCTTGGACGTCTGAACGACCTTGCCGATCGATGCGGCCGCCGCCGGGGCGGCGCCGATGACGACGGTGGGATCGACGTCGGCGAAATGGCGCTTGCGCTTGAGGCGATACGCACGACCGTCTGCCCATCGCTCCCAGTCGACGCGGACGTCGCCGTCGTCGACAGGCTCGGGAGCGGCGCGTCTCCTCCTCACATCATCATCTCCTCGTCGTCCTCGTCGATGTCCTCGCGCAGCCCGGCGAACCTGGCGCCGTGGCGGCTCACGAACCAGACCCCGGATGCGAAGACACCGGCGATGAGGGCGATGCTCCAGATCGCGGCAACGAGGTGGACCGATCCGGCGCCGAGCATCCCTACCTTCGCCATCTCGACCGGGGAGGAGACCGGGTTGAGCTCCGCGATCAGCCTCGTCTTGCCGCGAAGGTGGTCGATCGGGTACAGCACCGGCGTGACGAACATCCAGAACGGCATGGCGAACTTGAGGGCCATGCGGACGTCGCGCGTGTGCACCGTCAGCGGCGCGGTCCAGAAGCTGATTCCCCAGGCCAGCAAGACGCACAGGGAGAGGCCGAGGATCGAGAGAGCGAGGTACTTCGGTTGGAGCTGGGCGTAGATTCGCCCTTCCTTGATCCAGAAGTAGACGATCGCGATCACGTACGCCGACAAGTAGAGGAAGAAGCGGAGGAGGGCCTGAGCCGACCCGGCAATCGGAATCAGGACCAGCGGGATGTGGAGGTTGCGAACGAGCGATCTCAGCCTGAGGAAGCTGCGCGCCGAGATGTTCAACGTCGTGTTGAAAAGCTGCCAGCCCATCATCCCGACCATCATGTAAAGGAAGTACGGCATTCCGTTCGGCGCCTTCACGTTGAACACGCCGCCGCCGAAGATCAGGCTGAAGCCGAGCAGCGGCATGAACACCTGGAGCAAGATCCACGTGGGGCCGAGCCTGAACCGGACGATGTAGGCCAGCAGCGCGCTGGAGGCGATCTGCCAGAAGAGATGGCGGCAGTCCCACGCCTCCCGCATCGCCTCGAGGAGCGGCTGCTTGTGCTCGATGATCTCGACGGGGGGCTGTTCCACGCCCTCGAAGCCGCTCTCCTCTCCGAGCAGGCCCTCGACTTCACGCTCGCCCACGCTCGCCGGTGTCGTCTGTATCACGGCGCCGGTATCCATCCCTCGGACCACTGTAGCTGGGCTGAACGCCGGAGAGCCCTCACCGGTCAGCCTGCCAGCGCGGCGGCGAGCGAGGCGAGTCCCGGCGCGTCGACGACGGTGAACGAGGCTCCGAGCGCGCTCGCGATGCGGAGCGCGAGGTCGAGATCGGTCTGCGAGACGGCGGCGTCGACAGGTGTGACGGCGATGGTCGGTACGCCGGAGAGCACGCCGAGCAAGGCGAGTGCCGACCAGGATGCCACGAGCCCGCGGGCGCCCGCGATCACCGCGTGCTGAGTAGCGAGGTCGTGTCCGTCCAGAGGCACGAGCGAGGTCGTCGCATCGACCCCGGCGAGGAGATCCCGGGTCACGTGCCGATCTGCCGCCGACGAGGAACGAGCCGCCGCCGGCTCGACCGCGGCCGCCACATAGGCGTTCGGCAGGCCGTCGGGGCGCCCAGCCAGGGGTACGGGCAGAGGCTCGTGACGGGCTCGCTTGAGCAGCGGGCGGGGCGCGGCCGAGCCGCTTCGATAGGCCTCGACGAGCGCCTGGACGGGCTCGGCCGGGAAGACCGTCGCTCCGCGGAACCGAGGCGCGAGCTCGTCGAACCTGCCCGCAGCACCGCAGGCGTCGCCGTACCAGTAGCCGGTGCCTCTGTCCGAGACGGCGGCGAGCGCGGCCGGATCGAGTGCGAACTGCTCCTGTGCCCAGCGGACGAACGGGACCCAGTAGAGCAGCTCGGTGACGGAATCTCCGCGCCAGGGGCCGAACACGATTCTCCGGTCCTGCGCCTCTGCGAGCAGCCGTAACGCGCCGTCGACGTTCGCCCAGGTCGTCCCGCGGGCGAGCAAGAGGCCGACGTGGCGTCGTGCGAACGCCCGGACGCGGGGATGGGAGCGAACCGCGTCGAGCGGCCGTCTGAGCAGAGGCGCACCCGAGGCCCACGTGTACAGCGGACGGACGAGCCTCGGAGCGGCCATCAGGAAGCGGCCGGCTGCAGGTCGGACAGCGCGTCGAGCAGCTCGAACGCCGGGCGGTCGACCACCGCGAGCGACGTCCCGTAGGCAGAAGCGGTCCGCCGGGCGAGCGCGAGGTGCACGGGGTTGATCTCGCTCGGGTCGCTTGCGAAGCCGATCGTCGGCACCCCGTAGAAGGGTGCGAGGTGCGCGAGGCCGCCGTACGTGCCGACGAAGAGCCGCGCCCTCGCGAGAACCGCGCTCTGAATGCCGAGGTTGCGCGCGGGCGAGGCGCCGGAGAGCGGCCGGAGGATCCGTGGGTCGTCGACAGGCTCGGCGTCGAGGTGCTCGTCGACGACGACCCCGGTGTTGAGGAGCACGACGGGGCGGCGTGCGGCGAGCCGTTCGACCACCTCGCCGACGAGCGTCCGATTCTCGGGCGTGTCCGGGAAGGACTCGCGGAAGTAGAGCCGGACGGCGGTGAACTCCTCCGGCAGCGAGCTCGTCACGACCTCCTCGGGTCGCCTCCACGGTCGGTGGACGGCTCGGTCGAGGAAGGCGCGCAGCGGGAGCGCCGCCTGCCAGACGTTCCGGAACAGCCGGTACATGAGCTGCGGGTGGAGCAGCGCCTGGCTGCGCCATTCCTGGCCGAGCGTGGCGTCGAGCACCTGCTCGTCCCACGGCCTGACGACGACCTGCTTCTGCAGGCCCCCGGTGGCCGCCCAGAGCTCGATCGTCGCGCGGCGGAACTCCTCGGGGGTCAGCGCGTCGAAGATCTCGACGTAGCGGCCGCAGAGGCCGTCGTACCAGCTCTCGACGCCCCCGCGAGAGACGACCGTCACTCTCGCCGGCTCGATTCCGTGCCGCTCGAAGAGCCAGTGCAGGAACGGGATCCAGTAGAGGACTTCGAACCCCACCTCCCCGAGCCACGGGCCGACGACCACGCGGTCCGCCGCTGTCGCGGCGTCGATCGCCTCCGCGATCAGCCGATCCGCCTCGCCCGGCATCGAGGGGTGGACGAACTCGGGGTGATCTGTCGGCATCTAGCCGCGCCGCACTGCTCCGAGCAGGCGCTTCCGGACCCAGCGGAGAGCGCCGACGGCGTTCGACGCCGTGGTGATGGTCGCTGCGAGGGGGTAGAGCGCGGAGCGGCGTGCGATCGTGCCTGCGGCCGGCCGTGCGCGAGGCAGCGGGCCGAGGCGGCCGAGCTCCTCGATCGCAGCCGCCAGCCTCGGTGCGGCCGCTCGGTCCAGCCCCTGCGGGCGGCAGAAGCGCTCGACGAACGCCTTGATCTGGCGGAGGTCGTCCGGCCCATGGGCGAGCGCTCGCTGCAGATGGGTCAGGTGCTCGTCGAGATCGGCGGCGACGTGCAGCGGGCCTCCGTTCTCCCAGCGCAGGTACTGGAAATGCAGCGTTCCGTCCTGCGTGCCGGCGAAGCTCGGGTCGAGGACGGTGAGCACGCTCTTCCCGACGATCGCGGCTTCGATCAGCCCGCTCGTGTTGATTCCCACGACGCAGCCGCTGTGCGCGAGCGAGTCGAAGTAGTCCGCCCGTGCTTCGCCTGCATCCGGCTGCGCTCCCGCTCGGGGCCAGACCGCGGCGTCACCGAAGCCCGAGAGGTCGACGTCGGTCCACTGCCTCGCGTTCTGAGGATGCGGCCGCACGAGGATGCCCGCCTTCTGCAACGTGGGCACGCCGCTGTCGCGGAGGGCCGCCGCCCATCGCCGGACGAAGCCGACCTCGTCGGGAGCGATGAACGGCGAGGAGCAGAGGTACAGGATGTACGGGTGGGCCGGGTCGAGGCCGACCTTGCGCACGAGCTCGTCGCGCTCGGCGGTCGGTCGGCGCTCGAACCACTCGTCGAAGCGCTGCGCACCGGTCAGGACGACACTGTCGGGTGCGATGCCGTGCATCTCGGCGAGCTCGCCGCGCTGGATGTCGTTCCACACGAAGACGCGGTCGGGAGCGAAGCGGAGCAGGCCCTTCCCGGTCAGGTTGTCCCAGCTCGCCACGCAGATCCCGGTTCGGATTCCGAGCTTCCTGGCGCTCTTCAGGTACTCGATCTGACCTGACGCGAACTCGATCACCGGGCTCGCGAGCACGACGTCCGGCCGCTGCGCGGCGACGAACCTGGTGATCCGGCGACTGGCGGGAATCGCATCCTCGAGACGCTGTAGCCGCGCGATCGTCCGGCGCGACAGGTCGGCGTCGGCGCCTGTCGCATGGCGGTCGACGGAGACGTGAAGCAGCCGCTTGAGGGGAGCGGGCAGCAGGCTGTAGTCGATCCGCCAGTGCAGCTTGTCGGCGATGCGGCGGCGGAGCGCCGGCGCATCGCCGAAGCGTGGCTCGCCGTAGCGGGCGAGGTCGGTGAGCGCGCGGACGAGCCACGCGAGCCGCCGCCATCCGTCTCGCCGAGCCCGCGCAGGGGCGAGTCCGTAGGTGACGGTCGGGCACTCCGCCGCCAGCTGCTCGATCAGCGCGAAATCGCCCGGGTCCTTCTCGAGCCGGCCCAGTGCCACATGCACCTCGTGGCCCTGCTCGGCCAGGAGCCTGATGGGTTGGCGGTAGTGGCGCAGGTAGCCGGGGTGGAGGAGCGAGAACAGGATGCGAAGCGGCGGAGCCGATGCTGCCGCGACGGACGGTCGCGAAACTGCCTCGCGCTCGGAGCGCTGGTCGATCATGCGCGCGCTGCCCCGATGTGGGGCTTCCGACGCGCCGCTGCACGTGCGCCGGGAAGCTTGCTCCGCACGGCGGACTTCGCCACCGTCGCAGCGAGCGAGAGTGCGCTCGCTGCGGCAATCAGGGCGAGCCCGACCCGGATGCCGACACCTACACGCCCCGGCACCTTCGCCGGCTCGGACGAGGGAAGGCTTGCGAGCTCCTCGACCGCATCCGCGTAGATCGCTGTCGCGCTCCGCTCCGGTCCGCCCGGTCTGACGAACGACTCGACGAAGCGCCGGGTCCGCTCGGCGTCCCCGGCGCCGCGGCCCAGGCCGGCCGAGAGCTGCTCGAGCAGCTCGGCCTGTGAGTCCGCCACGTGCAGGAACCCTCCGTTCTCGTGGAGCAGGTAGTGGAAGTGCACGGTTCCCTCCTGGGCGAACTCGGGAGCGAGCCACGTGTAGACGCTCTTGCCGACGATTGCCGCCTCGATCATCGCGCTCGTGTTCGCGCCGACCACGGCGGCGCAGTGGGCGATCGAGTCGTAGAAGTCCGCCTGGACCTGCGCCCCGTCGGCCGTGCTGCCGGGCCGGGGCCAGACGACAGCGTTTCCGTGGCGGGAGAGGTCGATCGCTCGCCACGGCTCCACTCGCTTCGGGTGCGGCCGAACGACGACTCCGGCGCCGCGCAGGCGGCCGTCCGCGGAACCGCGGAGAGCCTCGAGCAAGCCGGTGACGGCGCCGACCTCGTCGGGAGCGACGAAGGCGCTCGAACAGAGGTAGAGGAGGAAGGGCCGTTCGGGGTCGATGCCCACCTTCGCCGCGAAGGCCTCGCGGGAGGCGGTGGGCTGCCGTGCGAACCATTCGTCGAAACGGGCGCCGCCGGTCGCGACGACGCGAGCGGCCGGGATGCCGTGCAGGTCGATCGCCTCCCGACGCTGGATCTCGTTCCACACGAAGACGCGCTCCGGAACGAAGCGCAGGAGGCCCTTGCTGGTCAGGTTGTCCCAGCTCGCCACACAGATCCCGGTCGGGATCCGGAGGCGTCTCGCCGCCTTCAGGTACTCGAGGAGCGGTGACGCGAGGTCGATCAGGGGTGAGACGAGGACGACGTCCGGCGCCTCCGCCCGGAGCGACGCAGTCACGCGGCGGCTCGGTCCGATCGTGGCCTCGAGGCGGCTGCTCGTCCGGATCGCGCGCTCCGCCAGCTCCCTGCTCGTGCGGGCATGCAGCTGCCGAGCGCGCCGACGGGCGAGGCGCCGCGTCAGCGGGTCGAAGCCCGCTGCGCTGGAGAGGTGGCTCTGGACCTTCGCGGCCATGCGTTCGCGCAACGCACTCGCCTCCGCGAAGCGCGGGTCGGAGTAGCGGCCGAGGTCGCCGAGCGCCCGAACGAGCCAGGCCGCGGAGCTCCAGCCGTCGAGAACGCCTCGGTGGGCGGCGGGCGCGGACGAGACCCGCGGATGCGCGCACAGACGGTCGAGCGAGCCGTGCCCGTCGCCGTCGGTGCCCAGGCAGACGACGTGCACGGAGTGCCCGCGGGCCGCCAGCTCGCGCACCAGCGACGCGTAGACGCCGACGTAGCCGGCGTGCTTGAGGGCGAGAAGGATGCGCAGCGACCGCGTTTCGGCCGTCATCGGTCGGTCGCGCGCTCGTAGACGAGGACGCGCTCCTTCCCGGCCCAATCCATCTGCTCCTCCAGGTCGGCCCGCCGGCGAAACCCCTCGAGCACGAACAGGCACCGCAGGAAGTCCTTCGCGAGCAGCGTCATGTGCGTCGGATCGGTCTCGAAGTCGGTCGTGACGTCGAGCAGGCCGGCCGGCTCGGGATGAAAGCGCGTCGTCACGTACACGAAGCGGTCGCTCGCGCGGCAGACCTGCTCCACGGTGCGGCGTACCTGACGGATCGTGAGGTGCTCGAGCACCTCGCGGCAGATCACGAGGTCGAACGACCGTTCCGGCACGTGAGGCTCGGTCACCTCGCCGATCAGGATGCGGTCCCGGATCTCGCCGGGTGCGAGCTCGAGGCTGGACGGGCTGAAGTCGATCCCGCTGACCGTGACCCCGAGCTCGGCGAGGAAGAGCATCAGGAAGCCGGGTCCGCAACCCACGTCGAGGACGCGGGTCGGCTGGAACACATCCTTGATCAGGGCGGGGTTGCGGGCCTCGATCTCCCGTCGCGTCTCGAGGTCGTAACGGTTGCCACCCGCGCGCCAGTCCGCCGCGAAGTAGCCGTCGTCGTAGTGGGCAGCCGTCGCCGGGCGCTGGCCGAGGACCGTCTGCTCGAACCGCTCGACTTCGTCCAGAAAAGGGCTGTATCGCGGCGTCTGCGCCGGCGTCGTCACGCGGGTCAGCCTAGCGCCTGGGCCAGCGATCCTGTATCCAGCCCCGCTGGTACCATTGCTTCGTGCCGGGGGAGCTTGTAGTCGCGCGCCCACGCGGCCGACAAGTCGGCCGGTGAAGGTTCTCTTCGTGATGAGGCACCCGGCGGCGTTGCGCTCGCTGGGGTCGGTGCTGCGGATGCTCGACGAGCGGGGACACCACGTGCATCTCGTGTTCGATCGGGTCAAGCCCGAGGCGCACCGCGTGCTCCAGCAGTTCGCAGACGAGTGCCGGACGCTCACGTTCGGCAGCCTCCCGGGGCGGGGCAGCCCCGGATGGAGGCGAGAGGCGATCGGCTGGGACGTGCTCGCGCGCAGGCTGCGCGTCGACGCGGACTACCTCCGCTATCTCGAGCCGAGCTATGCGGAGGCGCCCGCGCTCCGGGCGCGGGCAGCGAGCAAGGCTCATCCTCTGGTCCGGCGGACGGCGCGCATCGCGGGAGTGACCGGTGGCGCCGGCGTGCGGGGCGTGCGCGGGTTGCTCGAGCAGTTCGAGCGCTGCCTCGAGCCGCCGCCGCACGTCGACCGGTTTCTCGCCGAGGCCGCGCCCGACGTGGTCGTCGTGACGCACCTCGCCCGCGACTCCGTTCAGGCGGACTACGTCCGTGCCGCGAAACGGCTCGGCATCCACACCGCCTATCCCGTCTTCAGCTGGGACAACCTCACGAACAAGGGGCTGGTGCACGAGCTGCCGGAGATCGTCATGGTCTGGAACGAGCTGCAGGCCGTCGAGGCCGTCGAGTTGCAGAGCATCCCCCGCGAGCAGGTTCGGGTGCTCGGTGCCTGGTCGTACGACCACTGGTTCGAGTGGCAGCCCAGCCGCTCACGGGCGGACTTCTCTGCGGAGGTGGGCTTGAGGGCGGACCGACCGCTGATCCTGTACGTCTGCTCGTCCGGGTTCGTCGCCCGCGACGAGGTCGCCTTCGTGCGCCGCTGGCTGGCGGCGCTGCGAGGATCGGGCGGCCTCCTCGCCGAGGCCGGCGTCGTGGTCCGGCCGCACCCGCGCAATGCCGGCCAGTGGGCGGGTGTCTCGCTCGACGATCCGCAGGCGACGGTGTGGCCCCGGCTTGGCGAGGAGCCGCTCGAGGTCGTCTCACGCCAGAACTACTTCGACTCGATCCACCACGCGGCCGCCGTCGTCGGAATCAACACGAGCGCCCAGATCGAGAGTGCGATCGTCGGGCGGCCGGTGCACACGATCCTGGCCGAGGAGTTCCGCGAGACGCAGCAGGGAACCCTCCACTTCCAGTACCTGCAGGCGGAAGGGTTCGGACACCTCCACGTCGGCCGGACGATGAGCGAGCACCTCGAGCAGCTCGAGGAGTCGCTGCGAGGACGCCCCGACGACGGGCGCAACGAGCGCTTCCTGCGCCGCTTCGTGCGTCCCCTCGGGCTGGACGTCCCGGCCTCGCCGCTCTATGTCGAGGCGCTCGAGGATCTGGCGAGGAGTTCGTGCCGGCCGGAGCGGGGGCCGCTGCTCGCTCCGGTGGTGAGGCGCGCGCTCGCGCCGCTGGCGCAGACGGTGTCCCGGCGCGCCGAGCGGCGGCGCCGCGATGCCAAGGCCGGGGAGGCCGACGAGCTGCGCGACTCTCTCCGCAGGATCAGGAGGCGGCCGGATGCGCCCGTCCTCGCGGGGCCGTGGCTCGGCGAGGAGCTGAGCGAGCTCCTGCTCTGGATCCCGCTGCTCCGCTGGGCGCAGACCTCGACGCTGGGCCTGCGCGACCGTCTGGTCGTCGTTGCCCGCTCGTCGAGCCTGGAGTGGTACGAGGGGGTCGGTTCGCGGCGGCTCGCGGTCGAAGACCTCCTCTCGAGAGCGCACCTGGCCGACGCGACCGATTCGTTTCCCGAGCTTGCGACCGGTATACGCGAGCCGCTTGTCGGGGCGGCCGGGCTCGAGGAGGAAGAGCATCTGGGCCCGAGGCTCGTCGAACGGAATCGCTCGCGCCTCGTCCCCCCGCCGGATGCGCCGACACAGCAGCGGACCCCGCTCGAGTTCGCGCCCCTGGTCGAGCCTGGATCGCCTCCTTCGCACCTCGAGCTTCCGGAGCGATTCGTCGCGGTCGCCCGTGGAGCCTCGGATGCCGAGGTGATTGCAGCCCTGGCCCGCCGCGTGACGGTCGTCGATCTCGACGGGCTCGATCGCTCTGCGCAGGCGGCCGTCCTCGCCCGCGCGCGCGGCTTCGTCGGCGGATTCGGGGTCGAGGCCTGTCTGGCGTTGCTGCTCGGAAGGCCCGCCGTGGTCGTCGCCGATGACATCGCCACGGAAGAGATGTGGATCGCCTCGCGCTTTCTGAACCGCCGGCCGTTCGGGCCGCTGCACTTGGCCGAAGCGGGCCCCGCCGAGGCCGCGGCGGAGCGCGCCGTCGGGTTGCTGGCGACCTCGGTCGAAGAGCCGGCGCCGGTCTAGTGCCCCTGACGTTTCGGAGGGGGAGGGAAGCTCACTGGAAGGCACGTCCGTGGGAGCGGCTGAGCGAGCGCGAGGAGTACGAGGCGCTCGCGCGCAGCCGGCTGCAGCATCTCGTCGAGGTCCGGGAGCCGCTGGTGCTCGTCTCCCAGATCCAGCGAGCGGGAGGAACGCTGCTCAGTCAGCTCTTCGACGGGCATCCCGAGTGTCACGCGCATCCCCACGAGCTGAAGATCGGCTATCCCCGCGAGCACGACTGGCCTCCCCTGGCGGAGGCCGCCGATCGGGAAGCGTGGTTCGAGATGCTCTTCGAGAAGCGCAGCGTACGGCACTTCGTCCAGGGCTACGAGAAGAGCGCGAAGCGCCGACACGAGTTCGACGTCTTTCCGTTCTTGTTCTTGCCGCGGTTGCAGAAGGCGGTGTTCGATGCGTGTGTGGAGGGGTGGCGGCCGGTGGGTGAGCGGGGGGTGCTTGGATTGTTATTTCACGTCGTATTTCAATGCGTGGTTGGACAATCAGAATTTGTATTCGGGGCCGAAGCGGGTGGTGACGGGGTTTACGCCGCGGTTGGCGATGGAGGCGGGGAACGTGGAGCGGTTCTTCGGGGCGTATCCGGAGGGGACGTTGATCTCGATCGTCCGCGACCCGCACGCGTGGTACCTCTCCGCCTCGAGCTACGCGCCCGAGCACTACGCCGACGTGGAGGCGGCGCTGGGTTTGTGGGTGCGGTCGACGGATGCGGCGTTGGCGGCGTTGGCGCGGTTTGGGGAGCGGGTGGTGGTGTTGACGTACGAGCAGTTGGTGTTGGAGACGGAGGCGACGATGCGGCGGGTGTGTGAGCGGGTGGGGGTGTCGATGGTGCCGGGGGTGTTGGTGCCGACGTTCAATGGGCGGCCGATTCGGGCGAACTCGAGTGGTGTGGTGGAGCGGTATGGGGTGTTGGCGGAGCGGACGGATGCGTATCGGGAGTCGCTCGATGCGGAGCGCTCGGCGCTGATCGTCGAGCTCGCCGGCGACCGCTACGAGCGAGTCGCCGCGGCCGTGGCCCGGTAGCCCCGCGGTGGCTGGTTCAGCGGACGAGACGGCTACTATCGGCCCGGTGCCGAGCGAAGCCTCCCTCAAGGTCCTCGTCGTCATGGAGCACCCGGGCATCGGCACGCTGATGCCCGCGTTGAAGCTCCTGCACGACCGCGGACATCGCGTCCACCTGGCCTACGAGTCGACCAAGTCGGTCGAGTCTCATCGGGAGCTGCAGGCGCTCGTCGACGAATGCCCGGGAATCGTCGTCGGCCAGCTGCCGTCGATCCGACCGTCCGCCTGGACGGCTCTCGCGACGTGGCTTCGCCGCAGCATCGACTACGTGCGCTACCTGGAGCCTCCCTACCGGGACGCGACGAAGCTGCGCGCCCGCGCTGCGCGGAAGGCGCCGAAGCCGGTCCGGCGGCTCGGTCGGGTCGCGCGGCTGGCCGGGCCTCCCGGCGTCGCGGTGCTGCGGTGGTCGCTCCGAGTCATGGAGCGGTCGCTCGCTCCTCCGCCCGAGATCGAGCGTTATCTCGCGGACGAGGCTCCCGACGTCCTGATCCCCACCCACCTGCTTCCGATCGGCACCGCCCACAGCGACTACCTCCGCGCAGCGCGCCGCCTGGGGATCCACACCGCCTTCCCCGTTCGCGGTTGGGACAACTTGACCAACAAGGGCGTGCTCAAGGATCCGCCCGAGCTGATGCTGGTCTGGAACGAGTTCCAGGGCCGGGAGGCCGCGGAGCTGCACGGCGTCCCGCGCGAGAGCATCCGGCTCACGGGAGCCGCCCTGTGCGACCACTGGTTCGAGTGGAGCCCGAGCCGCGACCGCGAGACGTTCTGCCGGGAGGTTGGGCTTCGTTCCGACCGGCCGATCGTCCTCTACATGTGCTCGTCCGGTTTCGTCGCCCGCGACGGCGAGGCCGAGTTCGTCCGGACCTGGGTCGAGCGTCTCCGCGCCGGCGGTGGCCTGCTGGCCGAGGCCGGCTTTCTCGTCCGGCCGCATCCGCTCAACGCCGCACAGTGGTCAGAGGCTCACCTGGACGACGACCAGGTGCGGGTCTGGCCCCGCTTCGGCGAGGCGCCGCACGACGACGCGTCGAGGCGCAACTTCTTCGACTCGATCTACCACGCGGCCGCGGTGGTGGGGATCAACACGACCGCTCAGATCGAGAGCGCAATCGTCGGCCGTCCGGTGCACACGTTCCTGGCCGAGGAGTTCCGGGCGACGCAGCAGGGAACACTGCACTTCCACTACCTGAAGGCGGATGGGTTCGGACACCTGTTCGTCGGGCGAACCTTCGAAGAGCATGCGTCGCAACTCGAGGAATCGCTCGCGGGTCGCGAGGACGACGGCCGCAACGAGCGTTTCCTCCGCCGGTTCGTCCGTCCCCTGGGTCTCGACCGCTCGGCGACCGACCTGCTCGTCGAGGCGATCGAGGAGCTCGGCTCGGAGCCCGCGCCGGCCCCCGACCACGGCTCCGTGCTCGCGCCTGTGGTGCGGCTGTCGCTCGCGCCGCTGGCCGCCCTGTGCGCTCGGGGTGCTACCCGCCGCCGTGTCGAGGAGCGTCGCTCGACCCCGCTCCAGCAGCTCCGACGCGCGGTTCGCACCAGGGCGATGCACCGTGCCGGGATGCCGGTCGTCGCGGGCCCGTGGGTCGACGACGAGGTCGGAGAGCTCCTCTACTGGATCCCGTTCCTCCGCTGGGCGCAGGCGAGCAGCCCCGGTTTGCACGAGCGCCTGTTCGTCGTCTGCAGAGCTTCGAGCACCGCCTGGTACGAGGGAATCGGCTCCGGTCGCGTCGACCTCGAGCAGCTCCTGGCGACCGCGGACGGCGCGGCTCTCGAACGCGTCGGAGAAGACGAGCTCGCGGGTCCGCTGCGCGGGCAGGTGGCCGAGTCGTTCGGCCTCGGCAGCAGGGCGTTCCGCGTGCTCCCGGCCGCGCTCGTCACCCGCACCCGTGCGAACCTCGCCCGCCAGAAACCGGGAGCCCGGGCCGAGAAGCGCCTGCTCGAGTACGAGCCTCTGCCCGCTCTCGATCCGCCACTCGGGCTCGAGCTGCCGGACCGGTTCGTCGCGGTGCGTCTCGGCGCCGGGGAGTCGCCGATCGGACGGGCACTCGAGCGCCGTTTGTCCGTGGTTGCCATCGACGATCTCGATCGCCCGACCCAGACGGCAGTGCTCGGCTCGGCCTGCGGGTTCGTGGGCACGTTCGGCGTCGAGGCGGTGCTCGCGGTGCTCGCCGGGCTTCCGAGCCTGATCCTCTCGCCGGGCGCCGACACCGCCGCCGCCGACGACCTGCGCGTCCTGTCGTCGTACCTGGCCGAGGAGCCGTTCGGCCGCCTGCACGTTCTGGATCCGACCGTATCCCCGGAGGAGGCCGTGGAGCATGCGGTCCACCTCGTCGATACGCCGGTCGAGGCGCTCGCCGTTTAGTGACCCTGGGAGCGATCGGGAAGCACGTGCGCGAATCGCCTCGAGCATGGGAGCAGCTCGGGGAGCTCGAGGAGTACGAGACTCTGATCCGCGTCAGGATCGAGCACCTGGTCGAGGTTCGGGAGCCGCTGGTGCTCGTCTCCCAGATCCAGCGCTCGGGTGGGACGTTGCTCAACCAGCTCTTCGACGGTCACCCCGAATGTCATGTCGATCCGTACGAGGTGAAGATCGGCTACCCCAAGAAGCACAACTGGCCGCTTCTCGACCTCTCCCGGCCCGAGACCTGGTTTCGCACCCTCTGCTTCCCAGGCGTCGGCGAACGACTGCTCCGGACGGAGCGCACGCGGAAGCCGGGCGCCGGTAGGAGCATCTTTCCGTTCTTGTTTTTGCCGCGGTTGCAGAAGGCGGTGTTCGATGCGTGTGTGGAGGGGTGGCGGCCGGTGGGTGAGCGGGGGGTGTTGGATTGTTATTTCACGTCGTATTTCAATGCGTGGTTGGACAATCAGAATTTGTATTCGGGGCCGAAGCGGGTGGTGACGGGGTTTACGCCGCGGTTGGCGATGGAGGCGGGGAACGTGGAGCGGTTCTTCGGGGCGTATCCGGAGGGGACGTTGATCTCGATCGTCCGCGACCCGCGGGCGTGGTACGTCTCGGCCTCCCGGCACATGCCCGAGTACTACGCCGACGTGGAGGCGGCGCTGGGTTTGTGGGTGCGGTCGACGGATGCGGCGTTGGCGGCGTTGGCGCGGTTTGGGGAGCGGGTGGTGGTGTTGACGTACGAGCAGTTGGTGTTGGAGACGGAGGCGACGATGCGGCGGGTGTGTGAGCGGGTGGGGGTGTCGATGGTGCCGGGGGTGTTGGTGCCGACGTTCAATGGGCGGCCGATTCGGGCGAACTCGAGTGGTGTGGTGGAGCGGTATGGGGTGTTGGCGGAGCGGACGGATGCGTATCGGGAGTCGCTCGATGCGGAGCGCTCGGCGCTGATCGTCGAGCTCGCCGGCGACCGCTACGAGCAAGCTGCGGACGCTGCCGGCGCGCGTGTGCCTTCCGATAGATGAAGGTTCTCTTCTCCGTTCTCCGCCCGACCGTCCTCAAGAACTTCGAGAGCGTCGTCCGCCTGCTCTCGGCACGGGGACACGAAGTCGATCTCGTCGTCCACTCCCGCCTCAAGGACCCGAAGCTGGGCGGCCTCGTCCCCTCGCTCGCCGCCGAGCCGGGCGTGTCGCTCGTGAAGCCGCCCGGGGAGCCGCCCGACGACCGGGCAGTCCGGTGGACGGCCGCGGTCCGCTCCTCGCTCGACTACCTCCGATTCCTCGAGCCACGATTCGTCCCCGAACAGGTGAGCCGGCTGAACGGCGTCCCGCGAGGAACCCGGCGCGCCGCTGCGCTCCCCTGGTTCCGGGGACCTGCCGGACGGAGCGTCCTGCGAAAGGCGCTGATGGCCGCCGACCGGGTGGTCCCGACAAGCAGGGAGCTCGTGCGGTACGTCGAGCGACGGGAGCCTGACGTCGTACTGTTCACGCCGTACGTCGAGCGCCGGGGAGAGCCCCGACCGGTGGACGCCGTCCAGCCGGAGCTGCTGCGAGCGGCCCGTCGCGCCGGAAAGCCGAACGTCGTCTGCGTCGCGAGCTGGGATCATCTGACCCTGAAGTCGTCGATCTGGCCACAGCCGGACCGGGTCTTCGTCTGGAACGAGACGCAGCGTCGGGAGGCGCACGAGCTTCACGGCGTGCCGCTCGAGCGGGTGGTCGTCACAGGCGCACAGTGCTACGACGAGTGGTTCACGTGGCAGGCGCGCCCGCGCGGAGAGTTCTGCTCGCGTGTGGGACTCGATCCCGACCGGCCCTATCTGCTCTACACCTGCCTGGTCACGCCTCGCAGCGGTCCGTCGGAGGTCGACTTCGTCTTCCGCTGGATCGACGCGCTGAGAAGCGACGACGATCCCCTCGTCGGCCGCGTGGGCGTCCTGGTCAGACCCCATCCGGGCCGAACCGAGAACTGGCGAGACGTGGACGTTTCCCGGTTCGGGAACGCCGTCGTCTTCCCGCGCGACCACGGGTTCCCGACCGATGCGGAGGAGAAGAGCGACTACTTCGACTCGATCTACCACAGCGGCGCGGTCGTCGGGCTGAACACCAGCGCGATGCTCGAGGCGGGGCTGATCGGTCGGCCGGTCCTGGCGATCGTCCCGCCCGAGTTCCGAAAGCTCCAGATGGACCGTCCGCACTTTCGCTACCTCCTGGACGTCGCCGGCGGCCTGGTGCACACGGCCGAGAGCCTCGACGAGCACGTGGCGCTCGTGCGCCGCGCGCTCGGACCGGACGGTGCCACGTGGCGCCGCACAGGTGCCGCGTTCGTCGAGGAGTTCCTGCGACCGCGAGGGCTGGACGCCGAGGTAACGCCGATCTTCGTCGACGAGATCGAGCGGCTCGTCTCGCGCGCAGCGGCGTAGGGATGCGTACGCTCGGCATCGTTCCGGCCCGCGGCGGATCGCGTCGCGTGCCGCGCAAGAACCTTGCGGTGCTCGCCGGCACGACACTCGTCCGGCGTGCCCTCGAGACGGCGGTCGCGGCAGGCTGCTTCGAAACGGTCTGCCTGTCGAGCGAAGACGAAGAGATTCTCGCGCAGGCGAATGGCCTCGACGTCGTCCGGGCGCTCCGCCCGCCGGAGCTCGCCTCCGACGAGACGCTCGTCGCAGACGTCCTGCTGCACATCCTCGAGTCGCTCGAAGAGCGGGAGCGGCCGTTCGACGCGGTCGCGATCGTCCAGTGCACCTCGCCCTTCACGGCTCCGGCAGACGTCGCCGGAACGGTTGCGTTGCTCGAACGCTCGGGCGCCGAGTCCGCAGTCTCGGTCGTCCGGCTCGAGGCCGCCCAACATCCGCTGAAGCTGAAGCGGCTGGAGGGCGACCGGCTCCTGCCGTACCTCGAGGACGATCGGCTGATGCCTTCGCAGGAGCTGCCGCCGCTGTGGGTACGGAACGGGTCCGTCTACGTGTTCCGGCGCGATGTCGTCGATCGCCGGCTCCAGGCGGAGGACGTCCGCGGCTACGAGATGCCGGCCGAGCGGTCGTTCGACATCGACACCCCACGCGACCTGGCGTTCGCAGAATTTCTCGTCGAGCGAGGCGGATACAGTGAGGCGCCATGAGGATCGGGATCGGCTCCAGGGAGCTCGGCGCGGGTAGCGTCCTGGTGGTTGCCGAGATCGGCAACAATCACGACGGCAGCGTCCGTCAGGCGGAGAAGCTGATCGAGGCGGCTGCGGAAGCGGGCGCGGACGCCGCGAAGTTCCAGACGCACATCGCAGACGCGGAGATGCTTCCCTCGACGCCGACGCCTCCGCACTTCGACGAGCCCCGCTACGAGCTGACCAAGCGGATGGAGCTCACCCTCGACGACCACGTGCGGCTCAAGGGCGTCGCGGAGGAGCACGGCCTGCTCTTCTTCTCGTCTCCGTTCTCTGTCGAGGCGGTCGGCCTGCTGGAGCAGGTCGGCGTGCCGCTGTACAAGATCGGCTCGGGCGAGGTCACGAACCCGCCGCTCCTCGAGGCCGTCGCCGCGACCGGCAAGCCCGTACTGCTCTCGACGGGAATGTCGGGCCTGGAGGAGGTCGAGCGGGCGGCCGAGATCTTCCGCCGCGCCGGGTCGGCCTTCGTGGTCATGCAGTGCACCTCGACGTACCCATGCCCCCCGGAGCAGGTCAATCTTCGGGCGATGGGGGCGATGGGCGAGCGGCTCGGCTGTCCCTACGGTCTCTCCGACCACACCCCGGACATCTACACGTCGATCGCCGCGGCGGCGCTCGGCGCCAGCGTGGTGGAGAAGCACTTCACGCTCTCGAAGCGCCTCTACGGGCCCGACCACCACGCGTCGCTCGAGCCGGAAGAGCTGCGGCGGCTCGTCGAGGGCGTCCGCCAGGTCGAGGCCGCGCTCGGCAGCGGCGTGAAGGAACGCGATGGTGCTCACAACGGGGTGCGGGCGACCTTCGAGAAGAGCGTCGTGAGCGCCGTTGCGATTCCGGCCGGCGCGGTGATCGAGCGGACGATGCTCGGGACGAAGCGGCCGGGAACCGGTATCCCTGCGACGAGGCTTCCCGAGCTCGTCGGTCGGCACGCGGCCCGGGACATCGAGGCGAACGTACTCATCGACGAGGCCGACCTTGCGTGAGCGGCGACGCATCTGCGTGGTCGTCGCCAGCCGGGCGAACTACGCACGGATCAAGACCGCCCTCGAGGCGATCCGCGACCATCCCGCGCTCGAGCTCCAGACCGTCGCGGGAGCGTCGCTCGTGCTCGAGCGGTTCGGCAACGCCGTGGACGTGATGTCGGCGGACGGCTTCTCGCCGGACGCGACCATCCGCTTCATCATCGAGGGCGAGACGCCGGCGACGATGGCCAAGTCGACGGGGCTGGGCCTGCTCGAGCTGCCGACGGTGTTCGAGCTCCTGCAGCCGGATATCGTCGTGACCGTCGCCGATCGGTTCGAGACGATCGCCACGGCGATCGCAGCCGCGTACATGAACCTTCCGGTTGCGCACACACAGGGCGGGGAGCTGTCGGGATCGATCGACGAGAGCGTCCGTCATGCGGTCACGAAGCTCGCGCATCTGCACTTCCCCGCGACGGAGCTCGCGGCGCTCCGGGTGATCGCGATGGGCGAGGACCCCGCCTCGGTCTTCCAGGTCGGGTGCCCATCGATCGACCTCGTCGCCCGCACCGATCTCGGTCTGCGCAGCGACGTGCTCGCCCGCTTCGGGGGTGCCGGGGCGCCGATCGACCCCGACCAGCCGTTCATCCTGATGATGCAGCACCCGGTGACGACCGAGTACGGGCACGGGATCGACCAGATCAACCAGACGCTCGAGGCGGTCGCATCCGTGGGCATGCAGGCGCTCGTGTTCTGGCCGAACGTGGACGCGGGCTCGGAGCACGTCGCGAAGGGGATCCGCGTCTTCCGGGAGCTCGGCCGGGACCACGGCTTCCACTTCTTCCGCAACCTTCCCCCCGAGGTCTTCATCAAGCTGATGGCGCACTGCGCCTGCATCGTCGGCAACTCGTCGGCGGCGATCCGCGAAGGCGCGTTCCTGGGCACGCCGGCGGTGACGATCGGAACCCGGCAGCTGAACCGGGAGCGCGGCCCGAACGTCGTCGAGGTCTTCCACGACACCGAGACGATTGCGGACGCCATCCGGGATCAGGTAGCGCACGGGCAGTTCCCGAGCAGCATGCTGTTCGGGGACGGAGGCGCCGGCGGCCGGATCGCCGACGTCCTGGCGACGGCGGAACCCGTGATCCAGAAACGACTGCAGCTCGACGTGGCTCTCCAGCCTTCGCCTGTCCGCCCCTGAGCACCAGTGGGGACCGAGCCGCTCGACGCCGCCGGGCGCGCCCGGAAGCGCCGCTATCGTTCGCTCGATGAGTTCGAGGCGGCGCCTGCGGGTCCTCTTCTTCGCAGGTGGACCCGGTTCTACATGCGCCAGTACGCGTCGCTCGTCGAGGAGCTGGCCGCCCGCGGCCACGACGTCCGGCTCGCGTTCCAGAAGTCGAAGGGAGATCTGCCGGCGTCCGTACAGGAGAACCGCCTGCCAGGGGTCACGTACTGCTTCGCCCCCGAGCGCCCGGTGGACGATGGGTGGCGCTCGGTCGCCTGGACCGTGCGCGCCCTGGCGGATCTGGCGCGCTACGCGCATCCGCGCTACGAGCGGGCGCCGCTCCTGCGCCGTCGGATGGCGAGCAAGGTGGTCGGCCATCTCCAGAAGTCGCCGGAGTTCGAGCCGCTCGGCCGACGGGTCGCGCTGGGAGTGGCGCGGCGGCTCGTCCATACCGGCGGAGCCACCCTCTCCGAGCGGGTGATCCGCGTCGCCGCCCGGCTGGAGGATGCGATTCCCGCCAGCAAGGCGATCACGCAGTTCGTCCGGGAACAGGCACCCGACGTGGTGCTCGCGACGCCCGTCGTCAACCGTGCCTCCACCCAGGTCGACCACCTGAAGAGCGCTCGGCGGCTGGGCATCCCCACCGGAATCTGCGTCGCGAGCTGGGACAACCTGACGAACAAGGGCCTGCTCAGGTTCGTTCCAGAGCGGGTGTTCGTGTGGAACGAGGCGCAGCGGCGAGAGGCCACCGAGCTGCACGGCATGCCGGCCGACCGGGTCGTGGCGACCGGCGCACAGCTCTTCGACCAGTGGTTCGAGCGGCGCCCCAGCACCTCCCGAGACGACTTCGTGCGCAGGGTGGATCTCGACGCCACGCGGCCGTTCGTGCTCTGGGCTCTGCTCGAATCCCGCGATGACGGAGCTGCCTGAATCGAGGTTCGTGGTCGAGTGGGCCGAGGCGATCCGCGCGAGCGGCGACGAGCGCCTTCGCAGCCTGGGTCTACTCGTGCGTCCACACCCCAACGAGCCCGGTCAGTGGCGGGACGTCGACCTTGCCAGGCTCGGGAACGCCGTCGTCTGGCCGCCCGAGGGCGCGCTCCCCGTCACCGACGAGGCCCGCAGCGACTTCTTCGACTCACTCGCGCACAGCGCGGCGGTGGTCGGGGTCAACACCACCGCGATGATCGAGGCGGCGATCGTCGGGAAGAGCGTCCTGACCGTCCTGGCCGAGGATTTCGCCCAGGAGAGCACCCTCCACTTCGACTACCTGCTTGCTGAGAACGGCGGCTTCCTGCACGTCGCGTCGTCGCTCCGGGAGCATCTCGATCAGCTGTCCGGCGTGCTCGACGAGGACGCCGAAGGGGCCGCGCGCCGGCGCCGTTTCGTCGAGGCGTTCGTGCGGCCTCACGGCCTCGATCGTCCGGCGACCCCGATTCTCGCCGACTCGATCGAGGAGCTCGCCCGGCTTCGACCCGGGTGGCCTCCCCGCCGGCCGAGGACTCTCTTCCTCCGACCACTCCTCGCGCTCGAGGCCTGGCTCGACTCCGTCGCGTTGCGCGTATCGCCGAGGTCGGACCGCCGCTCGCGCAGGCGGATCGCCTCGGAAGCACCGTCGGCGCGCTAAGACCTAACGCAATGAGGAGTCGAGTTCGGCCGTCGGCTCGCGCATCTGCGCCGGTCGCAGCTCCTTCGCCGCCTCGTCGAGCGTCGCCGCGACCACGAGCGCGTTTTGCTCGGACCGGTCGACGAGCAGCGGTTGACCCGGATAGCAGTGGCGCATGCAGAGGTGCAGGAACCGGCGCACACGCTCGGGATCGGGCCGGAAGCGAAGGAGCTCGGGCACCAGGTCCCTGATCTCCGCGAGCGAGCCGGCGTCGAGCGTGACGCCGAAGCCGCTGTAGTACGGCTGGCCGAGCGTCAGCACGGGCTTGTCGTAGAGCAAGGCCTCGAGACCGACGGTCGAGCTGATGACGGCGATCCCTGCGGCGCGTCGGATCAGGTCGTGGGAGCTCGTGTACGGTGCGACGAGCCGGACGTTCGGACGCCGGCGCAGTCGGCGCAGGAGCCGGATGCTGTTCCGTCCGAGCGACATCGGGTGCTCCTTGAGGACGACGTCGTATCCCTGGGGAAGCGCGTCCGCGACCTGCTCGACGAGCGACGCCTGATCCTCGCAGTGCGGAACGATTCTCCGGATCTTGTAGTCGTCGGTCACGTGGAGCGGGAAGTAGACGAACGGCCGGCTGACCTCGACCTGGTCGTAGAACGGGCGCGCGGCCCTGGCCCGGAGCCATTCCGAGGCGTTCTGTCCGAGCAGGCGCGCGGGCCGCAGGTAGTCGTTGTCGCGGTCCTCGGTCAGCTTGCGGCGGACGTGACCCGCGAAGATCTTCGCGCGGCGGGCCTCGACCGGCACGCGCCGATACTCCCGAATCGGCCTGGCGGTCGCGGTGAACGAGCGCCTGAAGGCCTCGACCTCCTCCGCCTCCGCCGGCTGTCAGGTCGCGCAGCTCGCCGATCGGCGCGATCGGCGCATGGAGGGTGTTCACGTAGACCCGGAGCGGGTTCGGGAAGATCGTGTGCAGGATGAAGAGGACCGGTATCCCGCGAGCGAGCGCGATCAGGTGGGCGGCGACGCGGATCGTCTCGTTGCCGACCTCGGGCAGGACGAGCTCGGGCTCGACGTCGTCGAAGACCCGCTCGAGCGCGCGGAAGTGGGCGACGGTACGGCGGATGCACCACTCCTCCGGCCTGCCCTCGCACGGCCAATCCGTCCGGTACACGTCGCGGAGATGGGGCACCGCGTAGGTCGACTCGATTCGGCGCACCTCTGCCTCGACCGACCGGGACTCGCGGAGCTCGGCGGCGAGGTCCGCCAGGCAGTGCGCCGACGCGCCCCCCTCCCTCAGGAGCCGAGCAGCCTGGCGAGAGGCGGTCACGTGCGTGACCTCGTGTCCGCGCCGCTCGAGCTCGTGGCCGACCACGCCGTAGAACTCGCTCTCGTAGGTCATCAGCGTGATCAGCAGCGTCCGCATCCCGGCGCCTATTCTGCCTGCCACGCCCGTCGCGGCTCGGCTATCCCGCGGCGGAGGAGGCTATCGTTGGGCTCGCATGCCTCGCACGCTACGCGTCCTCTTCTTCGTGCGTGAGCTGCCGTATGTGCAGCGGATTTACGCGTCCCTGATCACGCAACTCATCGAGCGGGGCCACGAGGTCGAGCTTGCCTTCGGGGAGCGGACACGCCCCCGGCACGCGGAGCGCGTCGTCTCTCTCTTCCCCGAAGGGCGCGGTGACCTACGGCTTCGCACCCGGACGCGACCGAGTGGACGGGTGGCGATCCGTCGCATGGCTCGTCCGCGCGCTCGGCGACCTGGCCCGGTACACGCACCCCCGGTACATCGAGGCGACGCGGCTTCGTCACCGCGTGGCCGAGAAGGTCATCGGCCGGCTGGAGCGGGGCCCGGGCTTCGAGCCCCTGGGCCGGGCGGTCGCCCTGCGAATCGCCAGGCGACTCGCCTCGACGACGGACGCCGCGCTCTCCGAGCGCATCATCCGGCAGGCGTCGAGGCTGGAGGAGGCGATTCCGACGAGCCCGACGATCGATCGTTTCATCCGGGAGCGCTCCCCGGACGTCGTCCTCGTGACACCGGTCGTCAAGTACGGCTCCGACGAGGTCGAGTACCTGAAGAGCGCCCGTCGACTCGGGATTCCGGCCGCCTCGTGCGTCGCCAGCTGGGACAACCTCACGAACAAGGGCCTGCTCAAGCTCGCTCCCGAGCGGGTCTTCGTCTGGAACGAGACCCAGCGACTCGAGGCGATCGAGCAGCACGGAATCCCTCCCGACCGCGTGGTGGCGACGGGCGCGCAGCTCTTCGACAAGTGGTTCGACCAGCGGCCGAGCCGGTCGCGTGACGAGTTCATGGGGATTGTCGGCCTCGATCCGTCGGTGCCTTACGTGCTCTACGTCTGCTCGAGCCCCTTTGTCGTCAACAGGTCGGACGACGAGATCAAGTTCGTCACCGCCTGGGTGGAGGCGCTGCGAACGAGCGGTCACGACCGCCTGCGCCGGCTCGGCGTGATGGTGCGGCCGCATCCTCGCGGGAAGCCGTGGAAGGAAGGCGACAGCCGCACCAGGGAGGCTCCCCACCGCCGTTTCGACCTCGGAAGGTTCGAGAACGCGGTCGTCTGGCCGTCCGGCAGCGGGCCGGGGGATACGCCCAGGGCGCTCGCCGACTTCTACGACTCACTCGCACACAGCGCGGCCGTCGTCGGGATCAACACGACGGCGATGATCGAGGCGGCGATCGTCGGCAAGAGCGTGCTCAGTATCCTCGAGCCGTCTTTCGGGCAGCAGAGCACCCTCCACTTCCGCTACTTGCTCGAGGAGAACGGCGGCTTCCTCAGCGTCGCCTCGTCGCTGGACGAGCACTTCGAGCAGCTCGCCCGGGCGCTGGACGACGGCGGAGCAGATGTCGAGCGGCGGCGACGCTTCGTCGAGTCCTTCGTCCGTCCGCACGGGCTCGACCGGCCGGCGACGCCGATCCTCGCCGACGCGGTGGAGGAGTTGTCCCGTCTCCCGATCGCCGAGCCGACCGGCCGTGCAGGTCCGGCGATGCGTGCCGCCCTTCGGCTCGAGGCCGTCCTGACGTTGCTCTATCTCCGCTCGAAGTCGAAGAGGCGACGGCTTCGCGCCCTGGCCTCGCGCGTTCTCGGAACGGTCCGGCGCCGGGCCTTGCAGGTGCTGGGTCAGCCGATCAGCTCGCGGTAGACGTCGTCGTGCTCTCGGGCGCAGCGCTCCCACGTGAAGCCTGCGGCACGTTCGATCCCGCCTGCGGGCGGCCGGTCGAGCACCTCCCGAATGCCGTCTGCGATCGCCTCGGCCGAGAACGGGTCGAAGTACACCGCCGAGTCGCCGCAGACCTCGGGCAGGGAGGCGACGCGCGAGGCCGCGACGGGACAACCGCACGCCATCGCCTCCAGGCAGGGGATCCCGAAGCCTTCGTAGAGACTCGGGTAGACGAGCGCAGCCGCACTCCGGTAGAGCTCGACGAGCTCGGCTCCCGGCACGTGGCCGTGCGACTCGACCCCGTCGGGCAACCGCCGGCGCCCGTGGTCGGCGCCGCACAGGACCAGGCGCAGCTCCGGGCGCTCCCGGCGGACGAGTGAGAGAGCCTCGAACAGCCGGTCGTGGTTCTTGTGCGCCCAGAAGTTCGCCGGATAGAGGACGAACGGCTCGCGGCTTCGTGCGTCGGGCCAGAACTGCTCGTGGTCGACGGCGAGGTGGATCACCCGCACACGTTCCGGGTCGAGCCGGTAGCGCTCGATGAGCTCTCCGCGGACGTGCTCGCTGTCCGTGACGACGATCCGGCTGTTCCGGACGCTCCGCCCGTACACGCGGCGCCGATACTCGATCTGACTCCTGGTGAAGAACTGCGGGAACGCCTCGTGCTGCAGGTCGTGGATCGTCGCCGCAGCGGGCAGGCCGTCCACTTGAGGGAGCATCGCGCTGAGCGGGAAGTGGATCGCGGACAGCTCCGCCGGCCGGAGCGTTCGTTGCAGCAGCCGGGGAGCGAGCGCTGCGAGTGCGAGGCCGACCGCGCGACCGAGCGGTCGCCTTCCCGCCGGGAAGGGGCGCACGACGGTCGTGGGCAGGCCAATCGGATCGTCGGGTGTCGCCGAGGGAAGGAAGACGCGGTATTCGAGCTCGCCGACGCGGCCGAGCGCTGCGACGAGCTCGCGTGCGTACGTGAGCGTCCCGCCCGCGGCCGCGCGGTTGAGCGTCAGCAGGGAGATCCCGATCAGGGTTCCTCCGCATCCGCGAGCGCCACCTCGAGCAGCTCTCGAAAGCGAGCCGGCGAGTGCTCTCGAACGACGTGCTCGCGACCGCGGCGGCGCATCAGCTCGAGGCGGTCTGGATCGGCGAGCAGCTCGCGAACGGTGCGAGCCAGCTCTTCGGGAGAGAAGCTCCCCAGCACGACGCCTCCGCCGGAGTCCTCGACGAGCGCCTCCGGCCCGCCGCACGGGGTGGTGACGACCGGCAATCCGGCTGCGAGGGCCTCGGCTGCCGCGATTCCGAAGCCCTCCTGGTGCGAGGGCAGCACGAAGAGGGTCGCGCGGCGCAGCTCCGCCGCGACGGACTGCACGACGCCGGCCGCCTCGACGCGATCCGGCAGCGGCGCTCGTGGCGGCGAGCCGATCAGGAGCAGCCGTACCTCGGGGAGGTAGGGAAGTGCGTCGAACAAGAGCCGCACGTTCTTTCGCGAGTCGTCGGCGCGCCCGACGAACGCGAGCACGGGTGCCCCGATCGTGCTTCGCCAATCGGCGTCGGGAGCGGGGAAGAAGTCCGCGACGTCGACGGGAATCGGCAGGATGCCGACCCGGTCCGTGTCGATCGCAGCCGCGCGAGCGACGCTGCCCCGGCTCCAGGGCGACGTCGCGTACACCCGTGTCGCGCGCTGGAGGACACGGCGCTCGAGCCGCCGCAGAACCGGGGCGTTGAGACGGATTGCCGTCCGCCGGGAGGTCGGCAGGCCGGGGCGGCGGCCGGCCCACTCGTCCGCGAGCCCCGTTCCGATCCAGCACGCGTAGGGGCGACGGCTGCGGAGCGCCGCGTACCCGTGCGCAGCCGTCGTCGACACCACCCAGACGGCTCTGGCGTCGCGTAGCCGCGGTGCGAGGCGCAGGCCCGCCGCGACCTGGTTTGCGGCGTCGAGCCGGCCGAAGGGCGCGCGCATACCTGGCCGGTCGAGCGGCGAGCCGTCGAGTTGAACCGCGGCGAGGCTCGGATGGGCGACGTACTCCAGCGAGGGCCGACGGCCGAGCTCCACGGCGCCTCGCCAGAACGCCTCCATCTGGGCGAGGGCGCCGCCGCCGAACCGAGGATCGGCACCGACGACAGCGAGGTCGCTGACCGGCACTGCGTGAGGTTAGCCTGGCTCGGCGAGCCTTTGAGTAGCCTTGCGGTGATGGCCGCGCGGACGCGCCTCCTCGTCCTCAATCAGTACTACTGGCCGGGCGTCGAGGCGACCGCCAACCTCCTGACCGAGCTCTGCGAGGCGCTGGGCGAGACCCACGACGTCACGGTGATCACCGGCGCGTCGCCCGGGCTGCCCGCGCGTCAGGTTCGTAACGGCGTCGAGATCGTCCGCGTCCGCTCGACCACATTCGACCGGTCGCGGCTCTTTCGTCGGGCCCTCAACTACGTCAGCTACGTGGTAGGTCTCGGCTGGCGCGCGATGTTCACGCGGCGCCCCGACCTGGTCGTCTCCATGACCGACCCGCCCTTCATCGGTTCGATCGCAAGGGCCGTCGCAGCGCGGTTCCGGGTGCCGCTCCTGATCGTCATGCAGGACGTCTTCCCGGAGATCGCGGTCAAGCTCGGTCGGTTGAAGAGCCCGATCTCCGCCCGGCTGCTTCGTCTGCTGATCGACCCGTCGCTCCGGGCAGCGGACCGCGTCGTCGTCATCGGGCAGACGATGAAGCGGCGGGTCGAAGAGAAGGGTGTCTCGGGCCAGCGGATTCGCGTGATTCCGAACTGGGGCGACGTCGTCGGGGTCGTTCCCATGCCGCACGAGAACGAGTGGTCGCGCAGACACAGGTTGACGAAGCGCTTCGTCGTCATGCACTCCGGCAACATCGGGCACGCCCAGAATCTCGACGCGCTGGTGCGCGCGGCCACCTTCCTGCGCGACCTGGACGACCTTGCCGTCGTCATCATCGGCACCGGCGCGCGGCGTGCCCAGCTGATCCAGCTCGCGCGCCTCCTCGAGACGGACAAGGTGGAGATCCTCCCGTTCCAGGAGCGGTCGATCCTGTCGCAGTCGCTGTCGAGCGCCGACGTGCACGTCGTCGGCCTGGCGAAGGGGCTTGCCGGATACGTCGTGCCGAGCCGTCTCTACGGGATCCTCGCGGCCGGACGGCCGGTGATCGCGGCGACCGATCCCGAGAGCGAAACCGCCCAGCTCGTCGCCGAGGTCGGCTGCGGCGTGCTGGTGCCGCCGGGGAACCCCCTCGCCCTTGCCGATGCGATTCGCGCGGCGCATGACGGCGAGTACGACCTCGTCGAGATGGGCCGGCGGGCGCGCGCGTTCGCCGAAGCCGAGGGGGACCGGTCGATCGCCGTGCGGCGCTACCTCGACGTTCTCGGGGAGCTGGAGGCCGCGGGTGCTCGTTAGAGCGCTCTTCTGGGCGTCGGTCGGCGCGCTCGGCTGGACCCACGTCGGCTATCCACTCGCTGCGGCGGCGACGGCGCGCCTGCGCGAGCGCCGCGTCCGCCGGGAAGACGTGCTCCCGAGGGTCAGCCTGGTGGTCGCCGCCCACGACGAGGAGGCGGTGATCGAGCGCAGGATCGAGAACCTGCTCGAGCTCGACTATCCATCCGAGGCGCTCGAGATCGTCGTCGCCTCGGACGCGTCCCGGGACGGCACCGACGAGCTCGTCGAGACCGTCGCCGCCCGCGAGCCGCGTGTGCGGCTGCTTCGCTGTGCGCGCGGGGGAAAGGTGGCTGCCCAGGACCAGGCAGTGCGGGAGACCGAAGGAGATGTCGTCGCGTTCTCGGACGCGAACGCGACCTGGGCGCCCGACGCGCTGCGAAGGCTCGTGCGCAGCTTCGCGGATCCCTCCGTCGCCTACGTGTGCGGGCGCCTCGTGCTCACCGACGCGGCGGGCTCGAACCGGGAAGGGATCTACTGGCGGCTGGAGACGTGGCTGCGCGCCCGGGAGTCCGCGCTCGGGTCGGTCACCGGCGGCAACGGCGCGATCTACGCGGTCCGGCGGCCGGACTACATCGAGGTCGACCCGCGCTTCGGCCACGACCTCTCGCTGCCGTACGTGCTCGTCCAGCGCGGCAGACGAGCGGTCTACGACCCGGACGCGCTGGCGTACGAGCGCCCCACGCCGGAGATCGGGACCGAGTACCGGCGGAAGGTGCGGATGTTCGAGCACTGCTGGCTGATCGTCCTCCGCGGCAGGATGCTCCGGCGGCTGCCGCCGCTGTATCTGATCCAGATCCTCTCGCACCGCCATCTCCGCTATGCGTCCGGGCTCGTCCACCTGCTGCTCCTCGGAACGAACGTGGCCCTGGTCGTGCGCCGGGAGGGCGTCCTCTACGACGCCGCGCTCGGCGCCCAGGTGGCGTTCCTCGCTCTCGCCGCCCTGCGCGCGGGTCTCCCGCGCTACTACGCGCTGATCACCTGGGCGACGGTCGTCGCTCTCTGCAACTACCTCCGGCGCGGCGTCCCGGCGACCTGGGACGCCGCCGAGGGTACGCGCTGAACCGCGCCTTCGACCTCGCTGCCGCCGGTCTGGGCCTCGCCGTCAGCAGCCCGCTGCTCGCTCTCGCCGCGCTCGCCGTCAAGCTGGCGGACGGCGGGCCCGTTCTCTACCGGCAACGCCGTGTCGGCAAGGACGGGGTCGAGTTCGAGCTCCTGAAGCTGCGGACGATGGTCGTCGGCGCGGAGAAGCAGGGCGCCGGCTTCGCGGTCGACGAGGGCGACCCGCGGATCACGCCCGCCGGGCGGCTCCTGCGCCGCCTGTCGCTCGACGAGCTACCGCAGCTGTGGAACGTGCTCCGCGGGGACATGAGCCTGATCGGCCCGCGGCCGACGCTCCGGTACCAGGTCGAGCGCTACACCCCGCGTCAGCGGCGCCGGCTCGAGGTCAAACCGGGGCTGACCGGCTGGGCGCAGACCCACGGGCGGGCAGGACTGCCGTGGGAGGACCGCATCGAGCTGGACGTCTGGTACGTCGACCACCGCTCGGCCCGGGTCGACCTGTTGATCCTCGCGCGGACGCCCCTCGCGCTGTTCCACGGCACGTACAAGGGCGCGACCGGCGGCTGGCGGCACTCGTAGGGGCCTAGATCGACACCTGGCGCCGCAGGGCGATGTTGAACGAGGGGACGCGGCGGCTTCGCGCGAGCACGGCGGAACTGTCGGCCGGATCGAGCGTGCCGTTCCGTCGCAGCAGGCAGAGCTCGAACCCGAGCGACTCGTAGAAAGCCAACGCTTCGGCGGGGCTCTCTCCGGACAGGTGCGGCTCGTCGCGGAACTCGACGATCACGAGGAGGTTCGGGCTGCGGTCGATCAGGGCCCGGGCGCCGCGCAGGACGAGCGGCTCGGCCCCTTCCACGTCGATCTTCACCACGTCGGCGACCACCTCCGGAAGCAGGTCGTCCAGCCGCGCCGACTCCACCTCCGCGCCGTCGGTCTCGGTAAACCGTGCTCCCGAACGGTGACCCTGCTCCACTGCGAGCTGCACCGTGCCGGCCGTATCCGACGCGGCAACCGGAATGACCGCCGCGAGCCCGCCGCTGCGCCACACGTTCGCTCGCAACAGGTCCAGCGTCCAGGGCGCCGGTTCGACGGCCGCCACCAGGCCTGTCGGGCCGACGATCTGCGACGCGAGGACCGTGTGGAACCCGACATTGGCGCCGACGTCGACGAAGACGCCGCCCGGCCGGAGCGTGGCACGGAGCAGCTTCATCACGTCGGCCTCCCAGACTCCCTGGCTTCGGACCCACGGGGTCAGCCGGGTGTCGTCGGAGTCGAACCAGAGCGTGCCGATTGCCGTGTCGAGCTCGATCGCGCCCGCCGGCAGGGGCGGCGGCTCACCCGGCGGGAGCGGCGTATGGACGCGGCTGCGTCGGCGAAGGGCGGCGAAGCCAGGCCTCAGAACTCGGCGAATCGGTTCGGGCGTGTGCTCCCAGATTGCCCAGGCGAGCGTGCGCATGGGCCGGGTAGTACCACAACCCTGTGCGGCGAGATGGTCGATCGATGAGCCATCCCCGCATCGACCCCACTCATCGATCAACCATCTAGATTCCTCCCGTGACGTGCGTCCTCTTCACCTGCGCGGGCCAGCGTGTCGACGTCGTCACGGCGTTCGGCCGCGCCGGCGCGCGCACGGTGGCGGTGGACGCGAACCCGCTTGCCCCCGCCATCTACCACGCGGATGCCCACGCGATCGTCCCCCGGATCGACGACCCGAGCTACCTGCCCACCCTGCAGGAGCTGATTGCGACCCACGACGTGGGGCTCGTCGTCCCGCTCACCGATCTCGATCCGCTGCTCCTCGCCGAGCATCGGGACGAACTGGACGCGGTCGTGCTCCTCGCGGACGCCGACGTGATCCGGCGGACGGCCGACAAGTATCTCGCCCACCAGTTCTTCGAGGAGCGGGGCATTCCGTCGCCTGCGAGCTGGCTTCGCGAGGAGCTACCCGGGGAGCTCGAGTTTCCCGTGCTCGTCAAGGCGCGCTTCGGGTTCGGCTCACGGCACATCTACCGGGCGCACGACCGGGCCGAGCTCGACTTCTTCCTCGGCTACACGCCCGTGCCGTCCTTCGTGCAGCGTGTCTGCCCCGGCGAGGAGTTCTCGATCGACGTCTTCTGCGACCTCGAGGGCCGCTGCCTGAACGCGATCCCGAGGACGATGATCGAGTCGAAGGGCGGCGAGTCGATCAAGGGAATGACGATCAAGGACTGGGACCTCATCGACTTCGGGCGGTTCGTCGCGGAGGAGCTGGGAATCAAGGGGCCAGCGAACGTCCAGTGCTTCCGAGTCGCGGGCGGCCGGCACGAGGTCACCGACGTCAACCCGCGCTTCGGCGGAGCGTTCCCGCTGCCGCGGGCAGCCGGCAGCCGCTACCCCGAGCTTGCGATCGCGCTGGCGCGGGGCGAGCGGCCCGAGCCGTGCCTGGGGGACTTTCGCGAGGGCGTCCTGATGACTCGCTTCTTCTCGCACCTGTCGCTGACGAGGAGCGAAGACGGCACGCTCGAAGCCTTCGCCGAGGAGCTGCCCGATCCCGTGGCAGGGGAGCCGGGCGACCGCTAGCCCCCGCTCCGGGCGCTCGCGTCGACGGCCGCGGAGCACGCTACCCTCGTCTGGATTCTCCGAGGACGTCTTCGAGCCGTTGCGGCGCTCAGTGCCCTGGCCGCATTCGCCGCGGGCTGCGGCCACGAGTCTGTGGACCGAGCTCCGAGCCGGCCCTCCGGCGCGCGGGTGCACACGGTCGTCCGGCAGCCCCACCGGCCGCCGGCTGCGAGGGGTTGGCGCGTCGTGGTGACCGTCGTCGACGGCGACACGCGACGTCGGGTTCGGGCGGCCCGGGTCCGGATCGGCCGGCTGGCCGACCGTGCGAACCGGAGGGGCAACGCGGAGCTCGAGCTTCGCCGGCTCGCACCGCTGCTCGTCTCGGTGTCGGCGAGAGGCTATGCCGACCGGGAGGTGCGAATGCCGTTCCAGCGGCGCCGCCGCGTCGTCGTGCGCGTCTGGCGCGAGGCGCTGCAGTGGCCGATGTACGGTGCGACCCGTGCCCGGACCCAGGCCCATCTCGGGATCCGCCTGCGTCCTCCCTTCCGGATCGTCTGGAGTCGGGGGCTCGGGTCGCTGATCGAGTTCCCCGCGGTCGTGTCGGACGGCGTCGCGTACATCGGCAACAGCCACGGAACGATTCGGGCGCTCTCGATGGGGGACGGCACCGTGCTCTGGAGGCACGACGTCGACCGCGGGAAGATGGCGGCGTCGCCGGCCGTCGTGGGCGACGAGCTCGTCGTCCACGGAATGGACGGCATCGTGCGGGTGCTCGACCGGCGGACGGGCCGCCTGCGGTTCTCGTTCCACGTCGGCTCGCCGATCGAGTCGTCGCCCGTCGTGCGAGACCACGTCGACTACTTCGGGGCCTGGAACGGGAACGTGTACGCCCTCGACCTGCGGACCAGGAGGCTCCGGTGGGTCTTCCGATCGGGGTACAAGATCACCTCCAGCGCCGCTCTCGCCGACCGGACGCTCTACATCGGAGACTACGGCGGCCGGCTGCTCGCCATTGCTCCGGGGAGTGGGCGGCTGCGCTGGCGGGGCAGCGTCAACGGCCGGATCTACGGGACGCCGGCCGTGTGGGGCGGCCGTGTCTTCGTGCCGTCGTCCGGCGGTTGCTCGCTGACGGCGTTCAGCACCCGCGGACGGCGGATCTGGCGCGTGCGGACGGGCAGCTACGTCTACTCGTCGCCCGCGGTGTGGGGCGGGCGGGTGTACTTCGGCGCGTATAACGGATTGCTCTACAGCGTCTCCGCCGCGAGCGGTCGGATCGCGTGGGCCGTCCAGACAGGTGGAGCGGTCTCGGGCGCCGCCGCCGTCGTGGACGGGGTCGCCTATGCCGGCACCTTCGCCCACCGGATCGTCGGGGCAGACGCGCGCACGGGTCGGGTCCTGCTCCGCTTCCCGCACGGGGAGTACGTGCCGGTCTCGGGCAACGGCGGCCGGCTGCTCCTGCACGGGTACTCGCGTGTGTACGCCGTCGAGCCGGTCTAGTCGCCTATCCCTCGCCGAGTGGCTAGGGCGCGTTCGCTGCGACCCGTACCGCCGTCGGCCGTCCGGAGAGCGCGAGCGGCCTGAAACGCATCGGCGGGACTCGCGCCAGCTGCCCGGCGACCGCACGCACGACCTTGCCCCCGGAGACACCGTAGAGGCGGTATTCGCGCAGCCGTGCGTCCCACAGCCCGGACGGGCTCGCCGGCCCCTGGGCGCCCGCGCAGCCGGCGTTGCGATAAGGCCCGTGCGGATCGGTCGCCGTCAGCGCGTGCAGACAGCCGCCCGGTCCCTGGAGCAGCACCGCCCAGCCCTTCTCGGCTCGCAGAAGCGCCGGCGGGCCGATCGAGTCAGTGGGCGCGAACGAAAGGACGACGCGGTTGCCGGGATCCCCCGCGAAGGACAGCCCGTCGCTGCCGGCGACCTCGGTCGCAGTCCGCAGCTTCACGCAGGACTGGCCTGCGACCGGGCAGGCGTTCGTCCCGGGCTCGAGCCGGAGGGCGTAGAGGAGCACGAGCGCGCCTGCGTCGTCGAGCGCGACGCTCGCCACGAAGCTGCCCGCAGTCGCACGCTGGGCCTCCTCGGGTGAGGCGAGCTGGACGTCGAAGGAGGACGGCGCGCGCTCGGTGAGCCGGCCGCCGGAGCCGATCGCGAAGCGGCGCACCGAACCGTTCAGCCCGCCCCCGTTCGGAGCCGGTGTGTCGTAGAGGTACGCCGTCGAGCCACGACGGACGAGGGCTGTGCCCGTCCCCGCTCCGGGCGAGTAGCCCGGAACGGGTTGGAAGCGGATGCCGTCGCTCGACTGGAGCAGGGAGACGGTTCCGTCGGCGGCCGCGGCGAGCAGGAACCGCGCGGGTCGCGAGGCGGGCTCGGCCGCGGGCACGGCCAGGGTGAGCGAAAGCACCACAAGCAGGAATCCCGGGCGCACGCCGCTAACCTAGCTGGCAGACCCCGGTCGTCATGCGCCACGTCTTCGCCGCTGCCGTCACCGCCGTCGCGCTGCTCACCGTCCTCCCCGCCGGGGCGGTCACGCGTCCTTCGCCCGCTGCCCTCGTCGAGCAAGGGCTCGCTCGGGCGATCGGCGAGGGACGGCTGAGTCCCGACGAGGTCGCCGGTTACCGGGCCGACCTGGCGCGCGCGCGTGCGGAGATCAAGCGCTTGCCCCCGCTCCGCGCGACCCTGCTGCGAGCCGTGATCGCCGACGTCGCCGCGCAGTGGCGCTCGTACACACGCCCGCGAGCGCTGACGCTGTTCGCGACCCTGGGCGTGAACGCCGACTGGCTGGCAACCCACGCGCTCACGGGCCCGCGCCCCGACGTCGTGGGCGACGACGCCACGGTCTACCGGTTCTTCTCCGCCCACGGCTACGTCTTCCATCCGCTGGCCAACTTCGCGAAGCTCAACTCGCTCGTCTCGCTGGGAGACCTCGACGGCGCCGAGCGTCTCGCGGCCGCGCTGCTGGCCCGGGCCGTCCCGCGAGGCGCCGCAGTGGTCTGGGAATACGAGTTCCCCTTCGCGTCCGGCCATGCGCCCTGGATCTCCGGGATGGCACAGGCAGTTGCGGCCCAGGCGCTCGCGCGTGCCGGTGACCTGCTGAGCGACTCTGCGCTCCTCGATGCCGCCGATCGAGCCTACGCGTCGGTCCCGGCGCTGCTGTCGCCCTCGTCGCCGGCGAAGCCCTGGATCGCGCTCTACAGCTTCGACCGCGTGCCGGTGTTGAACGCGCAGCTCCAGGCTGCGCTCTCGGTCGGCGACTACGCCGCCGTGTCCGGCGATCCGGCGGCAGACGCCCTGGCGAACCGGCTCACCGCCGCCGCGCACGCCCAGCTCGCGCGCTTCGACACCGGCTACTGGTCGCTCTACTCCCTCGACGGGGACGAGTCGCCGCTCGACTACCACGACTACGTGATCACGCTCCTCCGCAGGCTGGCGACGCGGACTGCCGACGCGACGTGGCGGGAGGTGGCGGACCGCTTCCAGTCGTACGAGAGCCAGCCGCCGATCGTTCGGCCGGGCCCTGCGCCGCCCACGCTCTACCCGCGGCCCGAGGACGGCTTTCGCGACGAGGCGGCCGTTCGCTTCTGGCTCTCGAAGCGCTCGACCGTGACGCTGCTCGTGGGGGGCAAGCGGGTGACGGAGGCCTTCGGCCACGGCGAGAACACGCTCGTCTGGACGCCCAGCGGGGCGACGCCGGGCGTGTACCACCCCTTCCTGACCGTCGTCGGGCCGGCAGGGCGCCGCGTCGAGCAGACCCTGCCGCCGGTGACGATCGCCCCGGCTCCGGGCCCGCCGCGGATCGACGTGACCGTGGGGGCGCCGGCGACGCTGTCGTGGAGCTCGTCCGCGGAGGGGACGCCGTGGCTGCGGCTCCGGCTCCGCCTCGTCGGCCCGACCGTGCGCGAGCTCGACCTCGGCCGGCGCGGCCTTGCCGGCACACGTCACCTGCGCCTGCCGCCCGGCCGCTGGCACGCAACGCTGCTCGCGTCGAACTCGGCGGGCCGGACCAGAGCCGCCTCGCTCGGATACCTCCCGAGATGAGGCTGCATGCCGCCCTGGTGCTGGCAGCCGGGCTCGCGCTCGCACTGCCGGCTCACGGCGCGAACCGTCTCCGCCCCGTGCCGATCCTGATGTACCACGTGATCAGCTCGCCCCCGGCGGGCGCGCCGTACCCGGACCTCTACGTACGCCGCGTCGACTTCGCCGCCGAGGTCGCCTGGCTCGCGGGCCACGACTACCGCGCGGTCACGCTCCAGCAGGTCTTCGACGCCTGGCGAGGGGCAGGGAAGCTCCCGCCCAAGCCGATCGTGCTCTCGTTCGACGACGGCTACCTCAGCGACGTGACGAATGCGCTGCCGATCCTGAAGGCGCGGCGCTGGCCCGGGGTGCTGAACCTGGAGGTCCGGAACCTGCAGCCGGTGTGGGGCGTCCGCCCGCCGGGGGTGCGGAAGCTGCTCGCCGCCGGCTGGGAGCTGGACGCGCACACCCTCACCCACCCCGACCTGACCGCCGTCGACGCTGCGCGCCTGGCCGAGGAGGTCGCGGGCTCGCGCGCAGCGATCCGCAAACGCTTCCACGTCCCCGTCAACTTCTTCTGCTACCCGGCCGGCCGGTACGACGACGCCGTGATCGCAGCCGTCCAGCAGGCCGGCTACCTCGGGGCGACGACCACGCGCTACGGCCTCGCCCGGCCGGGCGAGCTGTTCACGCTCGCGCGCGTGCGCGTGAACGCCGGGGACGGCGCGCGCGGCCTCGCAGCCAAGCTCGAGGCCCTCGGGCAGTGAGGAAATGGCTGATCGTCGGAGCCGGCGCAGTCGTGCTCCTGGCCGCCGGGGCGGTTGCCTCGTACTACTTCTACGAGCGCCATCAATCCCGCGACATCCGCGGCTCGTCCACCGTCGAGTTCGTCCCTACCGAGCCCCCGCCGAAGCCACCCCCGAAGAGGAAGCCGAAGCGCGGCACAGGGAAGCCGGCTGCCCTCACGCGCGTCGACTGGCCGACCTTCGGCTACGACGCCCGCCGCCTGCACTACCTGCCGACCGGCCTGCGGCCGCCCTTCCGGATCGAGTGGACGTTCCGCGCCCGCCACCTGCTCGAGTTCCCGCCTGCGGTGGCGTACGGTCGTGCGTTCATCGCGAACAATCCGGGCACGCTCTTCGCCGTGCAGGCCGCGACGGGGCGGGCGAGCTGGCGATACGTCTCGGGCCGCTGCACAGCCGCGTCGCCCGCCGTCGCGGAGGGGACCGTCTACATGGCCTTCCTCAACCTGCGACGCAGGGGGAAGGAGCCGTGCAACGCCTCACCGGGGACCAGAGGCCTCGACGGAGAGGTCGTTGCGCTCGACGCGCGCACGGGCAAGGTGCGGTGGGGCCATCGCATCGGCCCGAGCGAGACGTCCCCGCTCGTCGCGAACGGGATCGTCTACGCCGGCGACTGGAACGGGTACGTGTACGCACTGAGCGCGAAGACCGGTCGCGAGATCTGGCGGTTCCGGACGGGCGGCCAGGTGAAGGGGGCGCTGGCGCTCTCCGGGCGCCGCCTGTACGTGGGCTCGTACGACCACCACCTCTACGCGCTCGGCGCCCGCACCGGCCGCCTGATCTGGCGCGGCTCCGCGCAGGAGCGACTCGGAGGTCGTGGGACCTTCTACTCGACTCCGGCTGCCGCCTACGGCCGCGTCTACATCGGCTCGACCGACGGCAAGGTCTACTCCTTCGGCGCCGCGACCGGGCAGGTCCGGTGGTCGCAGTCCACCGGCGGCTACGTCTATGGCTCGCCGGCCGTCTGGGACAAGCGGATCCTGGTCGGCTCGTACAGCGGCAGGTTCTACTCGCTGGACGCCGCGACCGGGGACATCCAGTGGCAGTTCAAGGCCAACGGGCCGATCTCCGGCTCCGCGACGGTGCTCGGCGGGCTCGTCTACTTCTCCACCCTGAAGGGCCGGACCTACGCGCTCGACCCGCGTACCGGAAGGCAGGTGTGGAGCTTCGCCGACGGGAAGTACTCGCCTGTCGTCGCCGGCCCCGAGCGGGTCTACCTGGTCGGCTACACGAGGCTCTACGGCCTCGTTCCGCGGGTTCTGCGGTAGAGTCGCCGCCGCATGAGCGCCGCCCCCCAGCGCGACCCGGTGCCCGACCTCGACGCCGAGCAGGAGGTCGATTTCGGCCGCTACTGGCGGACGATCGCGGCCCGCTGGTGGCTCCCGGTCGGACTCCTCGTCGCCGGACTCGTGATCGGCTACCTCGTCTCGCTGGGCACGAACAGCACCACGTACAAGGCGACCGCCCAGGTCTACCTGGGGCAGCCGCTTGCCCCGGGCGGGGCGGCGCCCGTCGGCTCCGCCCCGACCTCGCTCGGGCTCGTCTCGAACTTCGTCACGGCGGAGTCGACGATCAAGACGGTGGCGAAGCAGGTCGGGCTCAAGCCCGCCAGGCTGCGCGGCCACGTGACGACGAAGCCGATCACCGGGATCACGGGCGCGAAGGTCGGCACGCCGGCTCCCTTGCTCGCGATCACCGTGACCGGCTCGCCGCCTGCGAAGGTCGCCGCCGCCGCGAACAGGCTGGGCGACCTCGTCATTCGCCAGGTCGCTCCCTACCAGACGGCCAAGATCCAGTCGCTCCGCGACCAGCTCGCCTACGACGACGCGCAGCTCAAGGCGATCGCCGACAGGCTCGACTCGGCGAGGGCGCTGCAGGCGCAGGTGCTGAAGGACAAGAGCATCAGCTCGACGGACAAGCTCGTCGCGCTCGCGAACCAGAACTCCGTGATCACGCAGGCGCTGCAGCAGCAGAACACGATCTCGCTCGACCGCTTCACGGTGCGCCAGCAGCTCTCGCTTGCTCAGGACATCGAGGTCGGCCGGATCGTCTCGAGCGCCGCCGCGACGAAGACCGCAGGCCCGAACAGCCGGACGGGCGCGGCGATCGGCGGGTTGATCGGCCTGATCATCGGGATCCTGGCCGCGCTCGTCTGGGATCCCGTGACCGCGCGCATGCGGCCCCGCGAAGCCTGATGCTCGCGGACAAGCGGGTAGCGGTCGTGGTCCCCGCCCACAACGAGGAGATCCTCCTGCCGGAGACGCTGGCGGGCATTCCGGACTTCGTCGACCGGGTGTTCGTCGTCGACGACGCGTCGCGGGACGCGACGGCCGATCGTGCTCGCACGGCCGCGGTCTCGGACCCGCGCATCGAGCTCGTCGTGCACGAGCGAAACCGCGGTGTCGGCGCTGCGATCGTGAGCGGTTACAAGCGCGCGATCGCCGAGCGGATCGACGTCACGTGCGTGATGGCGGCAGACAACCAGATGGATCCCTCGGAGCTGGCCACGCTCGTCGAGCCCGTCGCCTCGGGCAGCGTGGACTACGCCAAGGCCAACCGCCTCTTCACCGGCCAGGCCTGGGAGCTGATCCCGAGGCACCGGTACCTCGGCAACGCGGTGCTCTCGCTCCTGACCAAGATCGCCTCCGGCTACTGGCACGTCGCCGACTCGCAATCCGGGTACACGGCGGTCGCGCTCGAGACCCTCGAGCGCCTCGACCTCGACCGCATCTACCCGCGCTACGGCTTCCCCAACGACATGCTCGTCCACCTGAACATCGTCAACGCACGGGTGCACGACTTCCCCTCCCGTCCCGTCTACGGCGTCGGGGAGCGCTCGGGCATCAAGCTGCGGTCGGTGGTGCCGCGGATCTCCTGGCTGCTCGTGAAGGGGTTCTTCTGGCGGCTGCGGGAGAAGTACGTGATCCGGGACTTCCACCCGCTCGTGTTCTTCTACGGCCTCGGACTGCTGATGAGCGCCGCGGGCCTCGGGCTCGGGATCGCGCTCATCGTTCTCCGCGCGCTCGGGCACGGGATCACGGCGGCAACCGGCGTGCTCGTCGCGCTGCTCCTGATCTTCGGATCGCAGTTCACGCTGTTCGCGATGTGGTTCGACATGGAGTCGAACAAGGACCTGCGCTGAGAGACGTGGGGGAACCCATGGTTCCCCCACGGACCCCCTCCTTCGTCGCGGCAAGTGGCGGATCCGCACGTTGCGCTCCGGCGAGAGCGCGGTCTCGCCTCCGCGCCTGAAGGCGTATCGTCCCCAAGAGCCGTCATCACCCTGACGAAGGTTTCCGGCCGAGGTAGATCCAGTGGCCGCGCAGCACACCGCTGAGATACGTGATCGGGGGGTGGTAGATCGCCCGCCTCCAGCGGGTGCTGTGGAACCACCGCACGCCGACGGTCCGGGCGTCGAAGCCCGCCTCGCGCAGGAAGCCGAGGTATTCCCCCCGGTAGTACTCCCGTTCGAAGCTCCCGTAGTCGTCGGTGATGCCGTGGTCGCGCGAGTGCTTGAGGAAGTTCAGCGTGGGCTCACGCATGAGCATCACCAGGCCGCCCGGCTTCGCGAGGTCGAACATCACCTTCGCGATCCCGGCCGGGTCGGCGGCGTGGTGGAAGGCAGCGTCCATGACGATCAGGTCGGCGCTCGAGTCGGGAAGACCATGCGCGTAGAAGTCGGCCAGGCGCCGCTCGATCTTCTCGGCCGGGGCCGAGAGGATCGCCATCGACGCAGGCGCGATCTCGGTCAACCGGCGCCTGGAGAACTCGACGGCGACGACGCGTTCGACGTCCGGGAAGCAGGCGAATGCAGCACTCGCCCAGCAGGAGCCGGCACCGAACTCGACGACGGTGCCGTGCGGCGTGATGCGGCAACGGCGCAGCGCGTTGTCGAGGAAATCGAGAACACGCTTCTGCCGGAAGAAGCCGTAGGCGGAGGCCAGCCCGTCGCCGAAGTCCTCGACCTCTTCCCAGAAGACGAGCTCCTGCCGATCGGCCTGCTCGGAGTACTCGGGCCCGCCGACGAGCGGGCTCCGCTCGGCCGCGGCCCGGATCCGGGGATCGTCGGGAGCCGGAATCTCGGCGAGCGTCCACGGGCGCCTCTTCAGCAGCCGTAGCAGCACGACGCGTCAGCCTAGCCGGTGGCGCTCGGTGCGCCGGGCGCGCGGAAGACGAGTAGGTCGGTGTAGATGCGCGAGTAGCGTCGGGCGATCTGCTCGAGGGCGGAGAAAGGCAGCACTTCGGGCTCCTCAGGACGCTCGGTGCGCAGGTCGACGACGCCCGTGTAGTGCGCGGCGAGGAGGTCGCGGAACGCCTGGAAGCGCGCGCCGTCCAGCACACGCGGATCGAACTCCATCACGATCGGCGTCGAGCGGACGAGGAGCGCCTGCGAGCCCTGCAGGACCTCGAGCTCGTGGCCTTCGACGTCGAGCCAGAGCATCCCGACGACTTCGGCGTCGAGTCGTCCGTCGGCGACCAGCTGGTCGAGCGTGACCAAGGGAACGGGGAGGCCCGCTGCCTCCGGCCGGCCGTCCCCGACCAGCCGGTGCTTCGAGCCGATCTCGCTCCGGAGCGAGAGTGTTCCGGTTCCGCTGCGGTCCGAGACGGCCGTGTTGAAGGACTGCACGACGTCGTCGAGGCCGTTTGCCGCCAGGTTTGCCCGGAGGAGCCGGAAGTTCTCCGGCTCCGGCTCGAAGGCGTACGCGGCTGTGAACGGGAACCGGCGCAGCGCGTGCACCGTCGTCGTGCCGATGTTGGCGCCGACGTCGACGAAGGCAGCTCCAGGGAGGTCGATGCCGAGGCGCTCGAGGATGGCGAGCGCTCGCTCGAGGTGGCGGTGCTCCTTCCAGTTCCACCACGAGAACCTGCTCACTCCGAACTTCTGCCGGGTCGGGAGGAAGTAGGTCGAGCCGTCCTTTTCGACGGCGATGTACGGAGTGAGCCTGCTTGCGAGCTCCGCGAACTCCTTGCGGTAGGCCCGCTCGCTGGCGACAGCCTCGACGGTCGCGCGCTGGGCTGTGCGCGCCGCCTTCTCGGCCCTCTGCGCGCGGCGGGCCCGCCACAGCCCTCCACGAACCGGTGCGTAGCGACGAGGATCGGCCAGTCGGATGCCCGCGCGGAGGTGCTCCGTCAGCTCGTCCAGCACGTCGCGGGAGCTTAGCCGGAAGCGCCGTCCGGGACACCGGCCGTCACGGCAGCTAGAGTCGGGCGCGTGCTCGAGCGACTCCCCCTGATCGTCGGCTTCGCAGTGCTCGGGCTTGCGATCGGCCTCGGCGCGGTCGTGCTCGCGGACGGGATCCGCGACCGCAACCGCAACGAGGTGATCTCTGTCACCGGCTCGGCGAAGGCGCGAATCGTCTCCGACTACATCGTCTGGGACGTCTCGGTGACGAGCCAGGCGGATACGCCGCAGGCGGCGCTGCCGGCGCTGACGAGGTGGGCCGGTCAGGTGCGCTCGTTCCTGGACGACCGTGGCACCCAGCAGGCCGAGATCACCGAGAACCCGGTCTCGACCGAGACACTGACGAACGACGCGGGCCGCGTGACCGGCTACAAGCTGACCCGGTCGTTCGAAGTGCGTTCGGCGCGGGTCGCCGCCGTCGCCGAGATCGTCCAGGACAGCCAGACGCTCCTTGCGAAGGGCGTCCCGCTCCAGGCCCAGCCTCCGCAGTACGTCTACACGAAGCTCGCCGGCCTGAGGCCGAAGCTGCTGGCCGACGCGACACGGGACGCGCTCGGACGGGCGAAGGTGCTCGTCGACGCGACCGGAGGGAGACTCGGCGGGCTCCGCGACGTCAACGTCGGGGTCTTCCAGGTCACTGCCCCGAACTCGACCGAGGTCAGCGACTACGGCGTCTACGACACGTCCACGCTCCGCAAGGACGTGACCGCCGTCGTGAACGTCAGCTTCGCGCTCAGGTAGTCACGTAAGGGCTTCGTAAGGGCCGGAAGTCGTCCCACTATCATTGGCGGCCGTGCCTGTTTCGGTCGTCACCGGCGGGGCGGGCTTCCTCGGCTCGCACCTCTGCGAGCACCTCTTGTCGCGCGGTCATCGTGTCGTCTGCGTCGACAACCTGGTCACGAGCACGCTCCGGAACATCGAGCACATCACCGACGACGCCTTCACCTTCGTCAACCACGACCTGACCGAGCACCTGGACGTCGGCGAGCGGGTCGACTTCGTCTTCCACTTCGCGGCGCTCGCCAGCCCCGTCGACTACCTGCGGATGCCGTTGCACTCGCTCAAGGTCGGCTCGTATGGGACGCACAACGCGCTCGGCCTCTCGAAGTTCAAGCGGGCGCGCTTCATCCTGGCCTCGACCAGCGAGGTCTACGGCGACCCCCAGGTGCATCCCCAGCCGGAGACGTACTGGGGTCACGTCAATCCGATCGGCCCGCGTGGGGTGTACGACGAGGCGAAGCGCTACGCCGAGGCCCTGGCAATGGCCTACCACAACCAGCAGGGCGTGAACACCGCGATCGTCCGCATCTTCAATTCGATCCTCGCCGACGAGCAGGTGCTCTACGACGATGGGACCGAGCTTCGCCGGGAACCGGTGTCGGTGCTGGCGGATCGGCTTGCGGTAACCGCCGGTGTCGCCGCATACGCGTCCCGCTCAATCGGCGGCACGGCGCTTCTGAGCGCAATCGAGTACCCGCTCGACGGCTTCACGGTTCCCGCTTTCGAGGAGGACGGGTTCGTGACCTCGATGCCCGCGACCGCGCTCCTCGCGCACCCGCCGAGCGGTTCCTGCTACGAGGTGACCACGCGGTACGGCCGGTCTATCCGAGTGACCGGCGACCACTCGATCTTCGTCGAGGGGCCCGACGGCGAGCCGGTGCCTCGTGAGGTGAGCGAGCTCGAGGTCGGCGACCGCGTCGCCGTGGCGGCGCGGATCACGGTGCCCGAGCGCGACCGCCGGCACGTCGACATGCTCGACGTGTGGCGCCGCGCCGAGGGCGACCCATGGGAGCTGATCGTCGAGTCGCCCGGCCTCGGCGGTCTCGTCTGGGACAAGCGCTTCGACCTCCACGGGCTTCTGGTCAGCAAGCGCCGCAACGCGGGGCCGAATTGGCGCAACGGAGCCTGGACGAAGCTGATCCGGATGCGCGAGAGCAACCGTGTGCCCCTGCCGGTGCTGCGCCGGATCGCCGAGCGAGTTCCGAGCGACGCAGTCGTTCGACTACGCCACGCGGGTCGGAGCGTGCCGATGCCGGCGCGAATCGAGATCACCGACGAAGTCCTCTGGCTGCTCGGCTTGTGGGTCGCCGAGGGGTGCACGTACGAGGTCGTCGGTAGAGCCGCCTTCCTCTCGATCAGCGGAGACTCGAACACGCTCGACCGCGCGGCAAGCGCGATCGAGGGCACGTTCGGGCTCCATGTCGTCGGCGCGCCCGCAAGCAAGGAGCGGGCGGCGTCGATCTTCGTGCACTCGCGGCTGCTACTCCGACTCATGGACCACCTGGGCTTCGAAGGGAATCGCAAGCGCATCCCAGGCTGGATTCTGGGCTTGCCCCTCAGCAGGCTCAAGTGGTTCCTCGAGGGCTACCGTGAAGGCGACGGGGTCCATTCTGGACGGCACCTGCTCGAAGGGCGGCGGCACGAGTTTTCGACGGTTCATGCCGGCCTCAAGGACGACCTAATCGTTGCTCTTGCTCGATTCGGACTTGTCCCGTCCATCGGGCGCTACGAGACGAGGTTCACGAAGCGAACAGGCGAGCGCGCGTATCCCTTCTGGCGGATCACCCTTCCGGACGTGTCCCCGTGGAGCGTGCTCGAATGGGACGCAGGCGTCGAGCAACGCCTCCACGCGCGCCGGACGGGAGACGTCGTCTGGGCTCCGATCCGAGAGATCCACGAGATCGAGCCAACGCCGCTCGTCTACGACTTCTCTGTTCCTGGCCCCGAGAACTTCTGGGCAGGCACTGGCGTAATAGCGAAAAACACGTACGGCCCTCGAATGAGACCCCACGACGGCCGTGCGATCCCGACGTTTGTCCGCCAGGCGCTCTCGAACGAGCCTCTGACCGTTTACGGCGACGGTTCCCAGACGCGCAGCTTCTGCTACGTCGACGACCTGATCCGCGGGATCGTCCTGCTCGCCGAGAGTGACGAGCACCTACCCGTCAACATCGGCAACCCGACCGAGTTCACGATTCTCGAGCTCGCGCGCGCGGTGCTGAAGACGACCGGCGCGACGAGCGAGATCGTCTTCGAGGCGCTCCCGGTCGACGATCCGCAGGTGCGCCAGCCGGACATCACCCGGGCCCGCCAGCTGCTCGGCTGGGAGCCGCAAGTACAGCTGGAGGAGGGGCTGGGCAGGATGCTCTCGGCGCACGAGCGGAAGCAGATTGGTGTCTAGGAATTGGTTGCTGACGGCGGCGATCCTCGCGGCCGCCGCCGTCTTCCTCTTGCCTTCGGCGACTGCGACGGCGTCGAGGAGCATGCAGATCGGGGTCTACGACGAGGGCGAGACCTTCTTCGACAACGCTGCGGTCGTGTTCGCGAGGTACCGGGCGCTCCACGTGAAGGTGCTGCGCGTGAACCTCTACTGGGGCGGCAAGCTCGGTGTGGCCAAGTATCGCCCCTTCGACGGCGCGGATCCGCGGGACGCGGCCTACGACTGGTCGCTCTACGACCGGACGGCCCAGTACGCGAGCGCCTACGGGATCAATCTGCTCTTCTCGATCACGGGCACCCCACGGTGGGCGAACGGCGGCCAGAGCTCGAACCGGCCTCCGTTCGAGTACTCCGACCTGCAGGACTTCGCATACGCCGCGGCGGCGAGATACAGCGGGAGGTACACGGGAGAAGACGGGCGGACGCTTCCCGCGGTCCGGCTCTGGGCGGCATGGAACGAGCCGAACAACCCCGCCTTCCTGCGGCCCCAGTATGTCCGCAGGGGTGGCAAGTGGGTGATCCAGAGCGCGATCTCCTACGCGAAGATCTGCAACGCCGTCTACGCCGGCGTGCACGGGACGAAGTTCACGGGCGAGCAGGTCGCGTGCGGCATCACCGGGCCGCGTGGAAACAACAATCCGTCCAGCGGGCGTCCCGCGGTCTCCCCGACCGCGTTCCTGGATGCGGCGAAGCGGGCGGGGATGAAGACGTTCGACGCCTACGCGCACAACCCGTACTACGGCGTCCCGACCGAGACGCCGACGACGAAGCCGCCGCCGACGCGATCGGGCCAGGCCCCGACGGCGATCACGTTCGCGAACATCGGCACCCTGATCGACGAGGTCACGCGGCTCTACGGGAAGAAGCCGATCTGGATCACCGAATACGGCTACCAGACGAAGCCGCCCGACAGCCACTTCGGGGTCTCGTGGGCGCTCCAGGCCAGGTACCTGACCCAGGCCTTCGCAATCGCTCGGAAGAACCCGAGGATCACGATGATGCTGTGGTTCCTCGTCCGCGACCAGCCCGACCTGTCAGGCTGGCAGTCGGGGCTGATGACGGTCGACGGCAAGAAGAAGCCGGCGTTCAACGCCTTCGTCAAACTCTCGCGCTGACCTCCACCGCCTTCGCGGCCAGCAGCTCGCGGTAGAGCCTGTCGACGTCGTCGATCAGCCGCTCGACGCCGTAGCGGGGGACGACCCTCGCACGCCCTGCGGCTCCCATCCGGGCGCGTAGATCGGGATCGCGCGCCAGGCGCGCGAGGCGGTCGGCGACCTCTTCGACCGCACCGGGTTCGACCAGGAATCCGTCCTCGCCGTCGCGAACCACGTCCGGAACGCCGCCGACACGCGTCGCGACGACGGGGCAGCCGCTCGCGAGAGCCTCGATCGCCGTGACCGGCGTGCCCTCGTTGCCCGACGGCAGGACGAACACGTCGAACGCTGCGAAGAACGGGCCGACCTCCTCCTGGTATCCGGGAAAGAGGCAGTCGCGCATGATGCCGAGCTCGCTTGCGAGCTGCTCGACCTGCGGCCGATCGGGGCCGTCGCCGACCATGCACAGGCAGGCGTCCACCCCCAGGTCGCGAAGCTGCTTGAACGTACGGAGCACGTCGTCCGTGCGCTTCACCGCTGTCATCCGCCCGACCCAGCCGACGGCGAAACGCCCGTCGCGGATGCCCAACGCGCGGCGCATCTTCGTGCGCGCGGCACCGTCGTCGGCGACCCGCTCGTCGAGCTCGATCCCGAGCCGGATCACGCTGAACTTGGAGGCGGGGGCCACGCCGAGCGCGACCAGGTCGTCCCGGACCTCGGGGCTGACCGCGATCAGCGAGTCGGCGGTGCGGGCGAGCTGTCGTTCGAGCCACCTGAAGACACGGGTCCGAACCGGGCCGAAGTAGCCGCGCAGGACGTGGCCGTGGAACGTGTGCACGACGATCGGCGGTCGCGCCCCGCGGGCCAGCAGCGTCGCCACCCGGCCGATCGCCCCCGCCTTGGCCGTGTGCGTGTGGAGGATGTGGGGCCGCAGCTCCCGCATCATCCGCGCGAGGCGGAAGGTTGCGCGCAGGTCGCGGACCGGCGCGATCTCCCGGTGCAGGCCGGGCAGCGTGGTCACCGGCACGCTCAACCCCTCCGCGACGTACGCCATCGACTCCTCGCCCTCGCCGACGTCGCCCGCGACGAGCGTCGTCTCGTAGCCCCGATCCCGCAGGCCGGCCGACAGGTAGGCAACGTGGAGCGCCGGGCCGCCCATGTTCAGCCGGGCGATCACCCGGAGGATCCGGATCGGCTCCGGGGCCTCGGTCGAGGGAGACTGACTCGGGGACAGGATTAATCCTGTCCCCGAGGCCCTATCTGAAGGAAGTCGATCGTCAAGCGAAGCCCTTCCTCGAGACCGATCTGCGGCTCCCAGCCCAGCGTCTCCCGTGCGGCCGTCACGTCCGCCCACGAGTCGCGGATGTCCCCTGCCCGCGGCGGCGCCTGGACCCGCTCGAGCTCCTTTCCGAGGATGGTTGCGATCGTCTCCGCGACCTCGTTGACGCTCGCCGGGGAGCTCGCGGCGACGTTGAAGATCCTGCCGCTGGTGCCCGCGGCCTCCGCCGCCAGCAGGGTTCCCTCGACGACATTGGCGACGTAGGTGAAGTCGCGGCGCTGGTCGCCGTCGCCGTCGATCCGGACCGGCTCGCCCGCAGCGATCGCCGTGATGAAGATCGGGATCACGGCCGCGTACTGCGAGAACGGGCTCTGCCGTGGGCCGAAGACGTTGAAGTACCGCACGACGACGCTCTCGAAGCTCTCGTAGACACGGGAGAAGGAGATGCAGTACCGCTCTGCGGCGAGCTTGGCTACCCCGTACGGCGAGATCGGGTTCGGCGCGAGCTCCTCCCGCACCGGCAGCTCCTCCTGTGTCCCGTACACCGACGAGCTCGACGAGAACACGACGCGGCGCACGCCTTCGTCGCGCGCGGCGAGGAGGACGTTGAGGGTGCCTTCGACGTTGACCGCGCTCGAGGTCAGCGGATCCTGGACCGAGCGGGGCACCGAGCCCAGCGCGCCGAGGTGGAAGACGATCTCGGTGCCGCGGACGGCGTTGTGGACCCGCTCGTAGCTGCGCAGCTCGCCCTCGATCACCTCCACGTCGAGGCCATCGAGGTTCGCCCGGTTCCCGGTCGAGAAGTTGTCGAGCACGCGGACGCTGTCGCCGCGCTCGACCAGCGCGCGGACGAGGTTCGAGCCGATGAAGCCCGCGCCCCCGGTAACGAGCACCTTCGCACCCACGGAGCGCCATCGTAGTTCGCCTGCCGGCGTGGGAGGCGCTCTACGATCGCTTTGGTGCGTGTCCTGGTCGTCTCAGGCATCTGGCCGCCCGACGCAGGCGGTCCTGCGAGCCATGCGCCCGAGGTCTGCGAGTACCTTCTCGCCCACGGGCATCGGGTCGAGGTGGTGACGACCGCCGGTGCCCCGCCCGCGCCGGCGGCCTACCCCGTCCACTGGGTCTCGCGGGCGCTGCCGCCGGGTGCGCGGCACCTCCGGGTTGCCGCGATCGTCCGGTCCCGCGCGCGCGCCTGCGACGTCGTCTACTCCACCGGGATGGAAGGAAGGAGCGCGCTCGGCGCGCTCCTCGCGCGGAGGCCGCTCGTGCAACGTCTGCCGAGCGATCCCGCCTTCGAGCGTGCGCACTGGCTCGGGCTGACCCGAGCTCCGCTCGATCGCTTCGCGCAGGAACGAGGACTCCGGATCGGCGCGCTGCGGTGGGCGCGGAACCGCGAAGTCGCCCGCGCGGCTCGCATCGTCTGTCCCTCAGCGTGGCTGCGCGACCTCGTCGTCGCCTGGGGGGTCGAGCCCGGCCGTGCGGAGGTCCTCCCGCATGCGCTCAGCGTGCCTCCGCTCGGCGACCGGGACGAGCTGCGCCGCCGTCACGGCTTCGACGGACGGACGCTCGTCCTCGCGGGCCGGCTCGTCCCACAGAAGGCGCTGGAGGTAGCTCTGCGAGCGGTCCGCCTCGGTGGAGGGCGTGTCGCTCGTCGTGGCGGGCGACGGCCCCGAGCGCGAGCGGGCGGAGGCGCTTGCGCGCAGCATCGGATCGAACGCGCGCTTCGTCGGCGCTCAGCCCCGGGAGACGGTCTTCGAGCTCTTTCGCGCCGCCGACGCGGCGGTGCTCTCCTCGAGCTGGGAGAGCTTCGGGCTCGTCGTCGCCGAGGCGCTCTCGGTCGGAACGCCCGTGATCGCAACTGCGGTCGGAGGCGTCGTCGAGGTGCTGGAGGACGGCGTGAACGGTCTGCTGGTGCCTCCGAACGATCCCGGCGCGCTCGGGGCCGCGATCGGCCGGTTCTTCGCGGACGAGGAGCTTCAGGGCCGGCTGCGGGCGGCCGCACCCGGCATCGGTTCGCCATCTGGCGCCCGAGGTCATCTACGCACGGCTGGAGACGATTCTGCGCGACGCCGCGGGGCTCGAGCCTCGGCAGCTGCGAGGCCGACCGCGAGCCACAGGACTCCGTCCGTCGGTATGCCGGCGACGAACCCGGTCGCGGACAGCACGCCGATCGCGACCAGGAGCCAGCACGCGGAGAGCAGCGGCACGAGCGCGCTCTCGGGCGGCCCGCGGAGCGCCCGCCGCCCGGCTGCGAGCAGGCTGGAGCCGAGCAGGCCGAGGAAGACGAGGGTGCCGGCAACGCCGAGATCCGAGAGCGCCTGGACGTAGGCGTTCTGCACGCCCCAGGCGTGTGCGGGGGAAGGGAAGGAGAGGTCGGGGGCGCTCGGGAACTTCCGGTGCGCGTCGGCGAGGTAGGGCTCGTAGGCCCACTGCTCGCTCGACCCGTCCCAGCCCACGCCTGCGCCCGGGTGGTCGAGGAAGATCCGCCAGCCGATGTAGACGAGCACCGTTCGCTGCGTGTACGTCTCCACGCCGGTCACCTGCTCCTTCTTGCCGACCCCGAGGAAGTGGAGGAAGTTGGCGATGTCCCCGCCGCGGAGCAGGACGACCCCGCCGCCCGCGACCGCGGCGACGGCGAGGATCGCGGCGACACGGCGCCAGGAACGCCTCGCGACGATCGCCGCGGCCACCGCCGCCAGACCGAAGCCGATCGCTCCCGCACTCGATCCGGAGACGATCAATCCCGCGACGCCGCTCAGACCGGCCGCGACCGCGAGCCGCCGGTCGACCCGCGCACCCGGGAGCGCGATCGCGACGATCGCGATCGACGCCACGGCCCCCGAGAGCGCGGCGAAGTCGTGGTGCCCGAGGAACGAGGGCTGCCGGCGCCCTGCCGGCCACGCGCTCGCGATGTCGACGCCGACCATCTGGACGATCCCGACGACGCTCGCGGTGAGGCTCCAGGCCGCGAGCGCCCACAGGACCAGGTCGAGGTCGACGCGGCGGCGCACGAAGACGAGCACCGCCCACGCGATCAGGACGTATTCGGCGAACTTCCCGGCGGCGAGCAAGTGCGTCCGCCACCGATACGGGTCGCTTCCGAGCAGGGGGTAGAAGCACGAGGCGAGGATCCAGGCGAGGAACAGCACCGAGGGGACCGCGATCGAGAGAGTCGGCCGGAGCGGAGCGGTCCGGCGGCGAAGCCAGACGACCGTCGCGATCAGCCCTGTCGCCAGCACGGCGAGGTCGGCGAGGGCGAGATGTGGACGGGTCGAGCCGACGCTGAAGTCGAACCCGGGCTGGTGCTCGACGTGAAGGAAGACGAGCGGCAGCGTCGCCGCCAGCGCGAGCACCGGCGGTAGCCGAGGAAGGGAACGAATCACCGGCGGGCACGTTATTTGCTGCACGGCGTGCGCGCGCGCAGGCGAGACCGCGTTCTCGCCGGAGCGCACGTGCGCTTGGATATGCGTGCGCGAAAGAAGGGGGCGATGGGGGAAACTGGTTTCCCCCATGATTAGAACCATGGGTTCCCCCACGAGACTCGTGTGGCGCCGCTCGGCCACGGCGGTCGGGACCTATGGCAGCGTCGCCCTGGGAGTGCTGGCCGGGGTTGCGGCTGCCCGCGAGCTCGGCCGCGATTCCTTCGGTCTCTTCACCGTCGTCCTCGTCGCGGCGAACTTCTTCCAGATCCTCCTCGACCTGACCGTCGAAGAGGCGATGGTCAAGTTCGGCTACCGCTACAAGACCGCCGAGCGGTGGGGGCGCCTCCGCCGCCTGTACGGTCGCGGCCTCGCCTTCAAGGCCCTCGGCGGGCTGGTCGCCGCGGCGGCGATCCTCGTCATGGCGCCGTTCGCGGACTCGATCTTCGGCAGCGACCACCTGCTCGAGCCGATGCTGATCTCGGCGCTCCTGCCGATCGCGCTGATCCCCGAGTCGCTCTCGGGCGCCGTCTTCGTCCTCGCCGGGCGCTACGACGTCCGGGGCGGGTTCCTCGTGGTGACGCAGGGGTTCCGGCTGGCCGGCATCGCCACCGGCGCGCACTACGGCGTGACCGAGGCGATCGTCGGCGTCGTCATCGGTCAGGCCGCCGCGTCGGCGGCGGTCGGAATCGCCGCGCTCGCCGTCTTCCGCCGGTTCCCGGAGGCGCCGGCGGAGCCGCTGGCCGAGGATCGCGCCGGCATCCTCCGGTTCGTCGTCCAGTCGAGCATCGCCACCGGGATCGTCTCGCTGCGCGGGTACATCGTTCCGCTCCTGCTCGGGATGAAGTTCGTGGCGACGACCCGCGACGCCGGCTATTTCCGCGTCGCCCAGGCGCCCCAGACCGGACTCGCCGCCCTCACCTCGCCGGTTCGCCTGATCATGCTCACGGAGCAGACACGCGACTGGGAGGCGGGGTCGAAGCACGCCGTGTTCGCGAGCGTGCGACGGTTCAGCGTCGCGGCGCTCGCGCTGATGGCGGTCGCGGTCCCGCCGTTGTACGTCTTCATGCCCGACCTGATCCGGGTCGTCTTCGGATCGGACTACTCCCCGGCGTCGGATGCGGCGAGGCTGATGCTCCTTGCCGGCGCGATCCAGCTCGTCCTCGCCTGGACGAAGTCGCTGCCGGTCTCGATCGGCCGGCCGGGGCTGCGGATCCTCACCCACGGAATCGAGACGGTGGTCGTCATCCCGCTCGTGATCGTGCTCGGCCGCATCTGGGAGGCGACGGGCGCGGCGGCGGCGACGCTGATCGCAACAGGCGTCTTCGCTCTCGTCTGGCTGGTCGCGCTGGAGCGGATCCGCCGCTCGCACCTCGGCACGCCGCCCGAGATGCCGCTCCTGCCCGAGCAGGAGCCCGTACCGCTGTGACCGCCGCGTGAAGGTCCTGATCGTGTCGGGGATCTGGCCGCCGGACGTCGGCGGCCCCGCGACCCATGCGCCCGAGGTGGCGGAGTTCCTCCGCGGTCGCGGGCACGATGTCGAGGTGCTCACCACCGCCCCGGTTGCGCCGGCTCCTCAGCCGTATCCCGTCCACTGGATCCCGAGGCGCCTGCCCGCGGCCGGACGGTACGCGTACGGGGCGCTGCTGGCCGGCCGGATCGCCCGCGGCGTGGACGTCGTGTACTCGACCGGGATGATCGGGCGCACGCGCGTGGGATCCCTGCTCGGCCGCGCCCCCCGGGTGGTGAAGCTGACCGGCGACCCTGCCTACGAGCGAGCGCTGCGGTACGGCCTCACGACCATGCCGTTGGACGCCTTCCAGGAGGCCCGGGGCGCTCGGATCGCCACGCTCAAGGCGGTGCGAGACGCGGCGCTCAGCGGTGCGCGCCTCTACGTCTGCCCGAGTGAGTCGCTGCGGCGGATCGCCTCCGGATGGCGGACGGTGCCTCCCGAGCGGATCCGGGTGGTGCCGAATCCCGTCGCGGCGCCCGAGCTGCCACCGCGAGACGAGCTCCGCCGGCGACACGGCTTCTCGGGCTTCACCCTCGTCGCCGCCGGGCGGCTCGTTCCGCAGAAGGCGCTGGACGTGGCGCTCCAGGCGCTCGCGCGCTGCGAGGGGGCCCGGCTCGTGGTCGTGGGCGAGGGCCCGGAGCGTCGGCGCCTGGAGGAGCTCGCAGGCGGCCGGCCCGTCCGGTTCCTGGGCGCCTGCCCACGCGACGTCGTCTTCGAGCTCCTGGCCGCGGCCGACGCGGTGCTCCTCTCCTCGAGCTGGGAGAACTTCCCTCACGCCGTCGTCGAAGGCCTCGCGGCGGGGACGCCCGTGGTCGCGACCGACGTCGGCGGTGTCGGGGAGATCGTGCACGACGGGGTGAACGGGCTGCTCGTCCCGCCAGGCGACGCCGAGGGGCTTGCGGGCGCGATCGGGCGCCTGGCCGGCGACGGGACGCTACGCGAGCGGCTTCGGGCTGCGGCGCGGGGGAGCGTCTCCGGCTATGCGCCCTCGGCGATCTACGGGCGCCTCGAGTCGCTGCTCGAGGAGGCGGCGGGGGCATGAGTCCGCGCGTGCTCTTCGTCGGCCCGACGAGGTACGTCCTGCCCCTGCCGCCCGGGCTCCAGCGGAAGTTCGCTGCGCTCGGCGAGCAGCTCGACTACCGGGTGATCGCGCGAGGGGACGGTGGAGACGAGCGCTTTCGGCTCGTCCCGGCGGACGGGCAGAGCTTCTACGGCCGGCTGCCGGGGCGGGTCCGCGACGAGCTCCGCGCATTCCGCCCGGACGTGGTCGTCGCGGAGGACCCGCGGACTGCAGCCCTCGTCCTGCTCGTGCGGGCGACCGTTCGCGGCCCGAAGCCACGCGTGGTCGCGGAGGTGCACGGCAACTGGCAGCACGCCACCCGGCTGTACGGCTCGCCTGCCCGCCGGGCGCTGTCGCCGCTCGTCGATGCACTGGATCGGTACGGCGTTCGACATGCGGACGCGGTGCGCTCGCTCTCCGGTTACACCTCGGGGCTGGTGGAGGATGCGCGCGGCCGGCCACCGGACGCTGTCTTCCCCACCTTCAGCGACCTCGCCGCCTTCGCCGCACGCCCGGTCCAGCCGCTGCCCGGGCGGCCCACGGCGCTGTTCGTCGGCGTGCTGGAGCCGTACAAGAACGTCGAGGGCCTCGCGGCGGCATGGCGGCTGGTCGCCCCCCGGGTTGCGGACGCGAAGCTGGTCGTCGTCGGCAACGGCTCGCGCCGGTCGACGATCGAGCGGCTTGCCGCCGATGCGCGCGGGAGCGTCGAGCACGTCGCGGAGCTGACGCCCGACGGTGTCGCCGCGGCTTTCGACGCCGCGACGCTCCTGGTGCTCCCCTCGCGCTACGAGGGCCTCGGACGGGTCGTGATCGAGGCGTTCGCCCGCGGGCGGGGCGTCGTCGCCAGCCGCGCCGGGGGGATCCTCGACCTGGTCGAGGACGGCAGAGAAGGCCTGCTCGTCGATGTCGACGACGTCGACGGCCTTGCAGATGCGCTCGTGCGCGTCCTCTCCGACCGGTCGCTCGCCGAGCGCCTCGGCACCGCCGCGCACGCGCGCTTCCCGGAATGGAACCAGAGTGCGGGGCAATGGGCAACGCAGATGCGCCGGTTGGTCGACGCCGTCAGAGGGCTCGGATCAGAATGAGGCCTTGTGTTGCCCGGACGCGCTGGATGGCGCGTGGACGGCGTCCTCGGTCGCGTCCATATGCCCCCATATGGACGCTCCTTGCGTCCTTGCCACGCACCACCCATCGCGCCCGGATCGACGAAGCCTCATTCTGAGCCGAGCCCTACACTGATCGCTCGTGCGGCCCGAGCACCTCAAGCAGCGTCTGAAGAACGGCGTCTACCGCTCGATCGGCGAGATGGCGACGACCGCCGGCGTCGACGCGATCCCGGAACGAACGCTCCGCGTCCTCATGTACCACAAGATCAACGACGTCGAGGGCAACTCGGTGACCGTGCCGGTCAGCCTGTTCGACGAGCAGATGGCGCAGCTGGGCGAGCTCGGGTACCGGCCCGTCTCGCTGGACGACGTCATCGCCTACTACGCCGACGGGGCCCGGCTGCCGGATCGCGCCGTCCTGATCACCTTCGACGACGGCTACCGCGACAACCTTCTGAATGCGGCGCCGATCCTCCGGCGGTACCGCTACCCCGCCGTGCTGTTCGCGCCGATCGGCTACGTCGGCGGGCGGCGCCCGCTGCCGCACGACGAGCACCTGGCCGCACGCGGCATCGTCAACCCGACACTGGACTGGAGCGAGCTCGCCGAGATCGAGCAGGCGGGGATCCGCGTCGAGTCGCACGGCATCGGCCACCGGCCGCTGGCGGACCTCGAGGTGGACGAGGCCACGCGCGAGATCACACTCTCGAAGCTCCGGCTCGAAGAGGCGCTGGGGCGCCCGGTACGCGCCTTTGCGTACGTCAAGGGCTCGGAGGCCCACTACCGGCTCGTGCACCTCAGCCTGCTCAAGCAGACCGGCTACGACCTCGCTTTCACGTCGATCTCCGGATCGAACGGGCCGAAGACCGATCCGCTCCAGCTCCACCGCTACAACGTCGAGCCCTACCCCGCGCGCACGTTCGAGCTCGTCCTCTCGGGCGCCTGCGACCTGATCGCGGTCAAGGACACCGTGACGGGCACGCATGCCCGCCGGCTGTTCAACGCGATGCTGCGGACGTCGACGAAGTAGGCCTCCACGCGGCGGCTACGAGCAGGTTCGAGACGTTCCGCAGCGCACGGACGCGCGCGAGCCGGTCGTCGATCGGCTCCCACCGCCGCAGCAGCGCGCTCGCGGCCGGCCGGCTGAGGCGGTTCAGGTAGATGAACGGCCCGAAGTAGCGGGCGCTCACGTCGATTCGGTCGAAGCCGGCTCCGGCAAGCAGTCGCTCGGCTCCCCGCACGGTGTGGAAGTGCTGCCGGACGTGCGTCATTCCCGGGAGGCGGACGCGGGCGGTGACTGCGTTCACGAGCGGATACAGGGAGGTCGTGGCCAGCGGGGCGAAGGTGACGAGAGCCAGGCCGCCCGGCCGCAGGACGCGGGCGAGCTCGCGAAGCGCCGGGCGAGGATCGTCGAGGTAGCGCACCACCTCGATGCAGAGCGCGGCGTCGAACCGCCCGTCCTCGTACGGGAGCGCCTCGGCGGAGGCGACGGCGAGTTGTGCATTCGGATTGGCGGTCCGGGCATGCTCGAGCATCTCCGCCGCAGGGTCGCAGCCGGCGCACTCGAACCGCGCACCGAGGCGGCGGAGCACGTCACCGGTGCCGCAACCGACGTCGAGCAGCTTCGTGCCGTCCGGGAGGTCGGCGAGGTAGCGCGTGAGGACCTGCTCGAGCTTCAGCCTTGAATACGTGAACGAGTCGAAGTACGGGTCGCGCTCGAACTGCTCGTAGCGGCGCTCGAACAGGTCGGCCTGCTCGCGGTGGACGGTCACCGACCGCGGCAGCCGAGGCTGGCCGGGCTCCATCGGCTGAGCGTAGATGATTGACCGGTGATTCCCCGGTACGCTCGGTGACGTTCGTGCGGATCGTCTTCGTCACGCAGCATGTCGACCCCGGGCACCCCGCACTCGCGGCGACGGTTCCCAAGGTGCGCGCGCTCGCCGCGTCCGCCGACGAGGTGGTCGTGCTCGCCGACCGCACTGTCCCCGGAGTGCTGCCGGCCAACTGCCGGTCGCGAAGCTTTGCCGCTCGGACACGGATCGGGCGCGGCATCCGGTTCGCCCTCGGGCTCAGCGCCGAGCTCGTGCGCCGCCCGCGCCCCGGGCTCGTGGTCGCGCACATGTGCCCGATCTACGCTGTACTCGCGGCCCCCCTCGCGCGGCCCTTCGGCGTGCGCGTCGCGCTCTGGTACACACACTGGAACGCCAGCCGGACGCTCCGGCTCGCCGAGCGGCTCTCGAACGTCGTCCTGAGCGTCGACCGGCGCACGTTTCCGCTCGAGTCGGGAAAAGTTCGCGCGATCGGCCACGGAATCGACCTCGCCGAGTTCGGCTGCAGCCGGAACGGCACGCCCCATCAGGACCTGCGCGCGGTTGCGCTGGGCCGTTACTCGAGCGCGAAGGGCCTCGAGACCGTCCTGCGCGCCGTCCGCCTTGCGCTCGACGACGGGCTGGATCTGAGGCTCGAGGTGCACGGCCCGGCGCTGACGTCCGACGAGCGTGCCCACCGGCGCGAGCTGGAAGGACTCGTTCGGGAGCTCGACCTCGATCGGCGGGTCAAGCTCGGCCACGCGGTCCTGCGCTCGGAGGTGCCCGACGTCCTCTCGCGCGCCGACGTGCTCGTGAACAACATGCGCGCCGGAGCGACCGACAAGGTCGTGTTCGAGGCGTGTGCGAGCTGCGTGCCGGCGATCGCCTCGAACCCGGCCTTCGACACCCTGCTCGACCCCGACCTGCGCTTCGAGCGCGAGGACGCACGCGAGCTCGCCGACCGGCTGGTCGCGTTCGGCCGTCGTTCGCCGGAGGAGCGGCGGGCGCTCGGCGAGCGGCTGCGCGAGCGGGTCGCGGCCGGGCACTCGGTCGAGTCGTGGGCAGCCGCCGTGCTCGAGGCCGCGTCGTGAGGCGCGTTCTCCACCTGCAGAAGGTCGCCGGCATCTCGGGCTCTGAGGCGCATCTGCTCTCGTTGCTTCCTCGACTGCGCGAGCGGGGCTGGGACGTGCGGATGCTGATGCTGCACGAGCACGAGCAGGGTGCCTGGGACTTCGCCCGCGCGCTCACCGGTCGAGGCGTTCCCCTCGAGGCGATCCCGCTCCGTCGCGACGTCGACCCGGTCGCCTTCCTCCAGCTCGCCGGCTACCTGGCGCGCCACCGGCCCGAGATCCTGCACACGCACCTCGTCCACGCCGACGCCTACGGGCAGATGGCCGGGCTCCTCGCCCGCGTGCCGGTGCGGTTCTCGACGAAGCACGGCTTCAACGAGTTCCGCGAGGGCCGCGCGTTCGCGCTCGGCGACCGTACCGTCGCGAGCCTGGCGCACGTCCACATCGCGATCTCCCGCGGGCTCGCCCGCTACCTGTCCCAGACCGAGGGATTCCGCGAGGAGAGCTTCGAGATCGTCCACTACGGGATCACGCCGAACGGCGAGCCCGCGCCCTACCCCGACTCGGTGCCGCGCCTTCTCTGTGTCGGTCGCCTGATCCCGATCAAGGGGCACATCGTCCTGCTGAGGGCGTTCGCGGCCGCGAAACGGGAGATCCCGGCGCTCGAGCTCGACATCGCCGGCCGCGGCCCGCTCGAGCCGGCATTGCGCGCCCTCGCCCGCGAGCTCGGCATCGCCGACGCCGTGCGGTTCCTCGGCTACGTGGCGCCGATCCAGAGCGCGATCGAGCACTCGGCGATCGTGGTCGTCCCGTCGATGGGCGAGGGCTTCGGAATGGTGGCGCTGGAGGCGATGGAGCGCGCCCGCCCCGTGATCGCGGCGGAGATCGGCGGGCTCGGCGAGCTCGTCCGGCACGGCGAGACGGGTCTGCTCGTCGCCCCCGGTGAGGCGGAGCCGCTGCGCCGGGCGATCGTCGAGCTGGCGGGCAACCTGGAGCGGGCGGCCGAGATGGGGCGCGCGGGCCGGACGAGGGCGCTGGTCGAGTTCCTGGAGGACCGCTGCGTCGACCGGACGGAGCTTCTCTACCGGTCGGCGCTGGGTCTGCGAAAGACCGCTCCCGCTCGCGACTGATTCGTCGAGCCGCTCTCCCCGCCGCCGGTTCGATCGAGGCTCGGGCCGGGTAGCATGAGGCCGTGGAACGGGCTGAACCGGCGGCCGAGTCGCGCCGCGAGCGGGACCTCTCCTTGATCTGGCGGTCCACATTGACGCATCTGGTGCCGGTCCGGGAGCCGCTCGTCCTGATCTCGCAGATCCAGCGCTCGGGCGGCACCCTGCTCAGCCAGCTGTTCGACCGTCATCCGCAGGTCCACGCCCATCCGCACGAGCTGAAGATCGGTCATCCGAAGGAGTCGACGTGGCCTCGACTCGATCTCGACGCCTCTCCGGCGACGTGGTTCGAGACCCTCGAGGAGCGCCCTGCGCGGCAGGCGTTCAAGCGTGGCTACAAGAAGCAGAGCAAGGCGCTGCTCCGCGAGATTGCCTCCGGCGAGGTCGAGTCGTTCCCGTTCCTGCTCCCGCCGTCACTCCAGTGGCGGATATTCGAGCACTGCGTCGAGACCACCCGGATCTCCCGCTCCAGGGACATTCTCGACGCGTACATGACCTCGTACTTCAACGCCTGGCTCGACAACCACAACCTGCGCGGCCGACAGAAGCGAATCGTCACCGGTTTCACGCCCCGCCTCGTCACGAGGCGCGCGAGCGTCGCCGATTTCTTCGCTGTGTATCCGGATGGGAAGTTGTTGACGATCGTCCGGCGGCCGGAGAGCTGGTTCGTCTCTGCCCGGAAGCACAAGCCGCACGTCTACGGAGACATCGAACGGGCGGTCGAGCTCTGGCTGCGGTCCGTCCAGGCGGCCGTCGCTGCGAAGGAACGGTACGGCGACCGTGTCTTCATCGTCAGCTTCGAGGAGCTGATCCAGGATACGCGGGCAGTGATGGGTGAGCTGGCGACCTATCTGGGCATCGACTTCGACCAGACGCTGCTGGAACCGACCTTCAACGGCTTTCGGATCAAGGCCGACTCGTCGTTCCGTGTCTCCGGGTACGGCATCGTCGGCGACCCGCTCGATCGACACCGTTCGATCTCGGCCGAGGAGTCGTCGTTCATCGAGCGGCACACACGAGAGGCGCACGAGCTCAGCCTCTCCCTGAAGGGCCTCGGCTACCGCACGGTGGCCGCCGCAGCCTTGTAGACCTCCACCGTCCGCGCCGCCATCGCGGCGGTGGAGAACATCCTCTCTGCCCGGGCGACGCCCGCCAGGCCCATCGCCGTCGCGCGTGCGGGATCGGCGAGCAACCCCGCCACCGCCTGTGCGAGCTCGGCGGAGTCGTCGGGCCGCACGAGCAAGCCGCTCTCGCCGTCGGCGACGATCTCCGGTGCCGCGCTGACCCGCGTCGCGACCACCGGCTTTCCCGCGAGCATCGCCTCGAGCAGGGCGAGGCCGAACCCTTCCCAGCGGGCCGGGTGGACGAGCACCTGCGCCCGCCTGTACCAGGCCGCGACGTCGCCGACCCGGCCGGGAAGGTAGACGCCCTCGCCGGCGAGCGCCTCCAGCCGGGCGCGTTCGGGGCCTTCGCCGAGGACGACGAGCACGGCACGCGGCTCGCGCGCGCGAATCGCGGGCAGCGCACGTACGGCGACATCGACGCCCTTCTGCTCGGCGAGGCGCGCGACGCAGAGCAGCACGAGGGCGTCGGCCGGTACAGGCACCTTCCCGTCGTCACCCCACGGCTCGGGCAACGCGTCGAGCCCGTAGTGGACGACCTCCACCTTCTCTGGCGGGAGCCCGACGCCCCGTACGCAGAAGCGCCGGAGAGACTCGCTGATCACGATGACGCGCTGCGCTCGCCGCGCCAGTGCCCGCTCCACGTACCTGAAAGGGCCCAACCGGAAGCGGTCGTCGTTGTGCTTCGTCGAGACGAGCGCTGCGCGGCCCGCACCGAGCGCTCCGTAGACGTCTGCGTGGACGAGATGGGTGTGGACGAGATCGGGCCCGAGCCGCCGAAGCACCCGGCGTAGCTGCCAGACGAGCTTCGGATCGACGTCGCGTGGGCTGGAGAGCCGCACCCGGTCGACCTCGAGCTCGCGGTAGAAGGGCTCCGGGTCGCTCGCCGGGTCGTCGAGTCCGACGAAGACCGGCTCGATCCCATGCGCGGCCAGCGCCGGCAGCAGAGTCAGCAGGTGCCGCTCGGACCCGCCGATGCCTCGGATCCGATGGACGTGGGCGACTCTCACGCGGTCGTCGTGACCGGAGCGTCAGCCTCGACGTGGATCCGCTGCCAGAGCTCCAGCATGACCAGGCACCAGATCCGGTGGCCGTGATCGGCTCGCCCGGAGACGTGGTCGTCGAGGAGTCGCTCGACAGCCGCGGGGCGAAGCTGACCGCGCGAGCGGGCCCGCTCGTCGAGGAGCAGGTCGCGGGCGAGGCCGCGCAGCTCGCCCCGGAACCAGCGCGAGATCGGTACTCCGAAGCCCGTCTTCGCCCGTGCCGTGATCTCGTTCGGCAGTGCGTCCGCGAACGCGCGACGCAACGCCTCCTTCCCGCGCAGGCCCCGTACCTTCAGCGAGTCCGGCAGCGACACTCCGAGCGCAAGAACCTCGTGGTCGAGCAGCGGCGAGCGGAGCTCGAGCGAGTGCGCCATCGAGGCGATGTCTGCCTTCAGCAACAGGTCGCCGGGCAGGTACGTCGCAACGTCGAGCCTCTGGAGCCCGGCGATCCCATCCTCCGGTGCCGGTCCGAGCAGACGCCAGGACGGCGCGGGCTCGGGCACGAACTCCGGCTCCCAGAGCTCCCGGCGCAGGTCCGGCGGGAACACCTCCATCAGCCGCCCGTACCGTGCCGGTGCCGGCAGCGCGGCGATCTCGAGGAGCCGGCCCGCCCGGTTCGCTCTCGATCGTGGCTCGGCCCGGCCCGCCCGGCGCAGGGCCCGCGCCGCCAGGCTCGCTCCCGGCCAGGCGAGCCGCCCGGCCAGCCCGACTGCCGCGTAGCGCTCGTAGCCGGCGAACGCCTCGTCGCCGCCGTCTCCGGTCAGTGCCACCGTCACGTGCTCCCTGGCCAGCTCGCTGACAACGAACTGCGGTAGCGCGGCCTCGTCGCCGAGCGGCTCGTCGAATGCCTGCGCGAGCCGCGGCAGGACCTCGCCGAGATCCGGCTCGACCTCGATCTCCTCGTGCTCGGTCGCGTACCGCTCGGCCACGGCGCGTGCGAAGGCGCGCTCGTCGTAGCGCTCCTCGCCGAAGCCGACCGTGAACGTCCGCACTGTGCTCTCGGCGTTCGCCATCTCCGCGACGACGATGCTCGAGTCGATTCCGCCGGAGAGGAGTGCGCCGAGCGGGACGTCGGCGACGAGCCGGCGGCGCACGGCCGAGCTCACCGTCGCGCGCACACGCTCGAGCCACTCCTCGTCGTTCACGTGCTCGCGGTGTGCCTGCAGCTGCCAGTAGCGCTCGACTCGCGCCGAGCCGCCTTCGAAGACCAGCAGGTGGCCCGGCGGAAGCTTCTCGATTCCACGCAACGCGGTACCGTCCGGCACGTACTGCAGCGCGAGGTAGGCGTCGAGGGCCTCGGGGTCGACCGTGCGTGACACGGCCGGCAACCGCAGCAGAGCCTTCAGCTCGGACGCGAAGGCGAGCGTGCCGTCGGTCAGCCTGGTCCAGAGCAGCGGCTTCTTGCCGACGCGGTCGCGGGCGAGCACCAGGCGGCCACGCGGCTCGTCCCAGAGCGCGAGCGCGAACATCCCGGAGAGGCGCCGCACGAAGGCGGGCCCGTCCTCTTCGTACAGGTGCGGGATCACCGGCGTGTCGCCGGTGCCCCGAACCTCGTGCCCGCTCGCGAGCTCGCTTCGCAGTTCCCGGAAGTTGTAGAGCTCGCCGTTGAACACGGCGACCACGTCACCGGACTCGTTCGCGACCGGCTGGCTACCCGTCTGGAGGTCGATCACCTGCAGGCGCCGGTGGCCGAGCACGCACCGGCCGAGCTCGTCCACCGAGCCCTCGTCCGGCCCGCGGTGGACGAGCGCCGCGTTCATCCGCTCGACGAGCGCCGGGTCGGGCATCCCGGAGGGAGCGACGAGGCCGCAGATTCCGCACATCAGACGGGCTTCCGCGCGACCACGGCGATCAGGTCGCCCACCCGGTGGGGGGCGAGCCGGCGGTCGAGGCGATTCACGGCTCGGACCGCAGGTTTCCAGCGGAGGGGCGGCAAGAGCGTGAACCGGAACGTCTCCTGGTGCTCGACCTCCAACCCCGAGCCCCGGACGAGCGCGACCAGCTCGTCGACCAGGAACGTACGCTCGGGCCAGACGAGTGGGACGCGCCGCCCGCGTAAGCCGAGGACGCGTACGGCGGCAGTGCGAGGGAGGTTCAAAGCCTTCGTGACGACGTTGCGGCCGTGGTCGGTCGTGACGATCGCGGTTCCGCCCGGGGCGAGGACCCGCGCGATCTCGGCCAGCCCGCGCGAGGGGTCGAGGAGATGCTCGATCACCTGCGTGCACAGGACGACGTCGAAGCTCTCGTCGGCGAACGGGAGCGCTTCCAGGTTCGCCCGTGCCGTTTCGACATCGATTCCCGCACTCGCCGCGGCCTCGCGGGCGACCTGCAGGATTCGATCCGAGATGTCGGTTGCGACGACCTGCGACGGCCGCTCCGCGCGGGCGAGCGCGGCGAGGTACCGACCGTCGCCGCAGCCCGCGTCGAGGTATCGGTCGCACGGCAGCTGCTCGGCGACGAGCTCCGTCACCCGCTGGAACTTGCGGTCGAGCGAGGGGTCGGGCAACGGAGTCGGGGCCGGGTACTGGAGCTCGGCGCGCTGCTCGTAGACATCGCGCAGCCGGTCGGATGGTGCGGGGCGATGTGATTCCATCCGGGAGTGGCTCAACCGTACGCGATCGTTTCGTGTCACGTCGAGCGGCTGCTCGACGACCGCACGTGGGCGGCGTTTTCGAGCATGCAGGAGCGGCGTCCCGGTGGCTTCGAGATCGCGGCCCTGCTGCGCCCACCCGATCCGGAGGCCGGCGAGGACGAGCAGCTCTGGGTCGCCCGCGCCCGGCAGGCCGCCGACCGCGGCCCGCTCGGCCTTCACACGCACTGGGGCGGGGCGGAGCAGGCGCGGCCGCTCGGCGGCGATCCGGCGGAGCGGGTTCGCGCCGAGGCCTCCTGGCTGCATGAGCGTGGTTTCCAGACGCGGCTCTTCTGCGGAGGCGGCTGGTACATGGACGAGGGCGTGGCTCGCACGCTGGCCGAGCTCGGCTATACGGATTGCACCGCGACCGCGTTTCGGCCGAGCTACCTGCAGTCCGGTGCGCGGCGCCTCTCGCTCGGCGCGCCGGCTCGCGTCCGGCTCGACGCCATGACCTTCCTGGAGATTCCCGCCACGCACTCTCTGGGGATGGCCGTCCGTTCCGCCTTCGGGCGGCTCCCGGAATACGTGCACGTGTACTTCCACGACACCGATCTGCTTCAGCCCCGTCGACGCCGAGCGCTCGCGCTTGCCCTCGCCGTCCTCGGCAGGCGTTGTCGCAGGGGACGGCTCGACCGGCTCGAAACGAACGCCGAAGTCGAGTTCGCCCAGGCCGCCTCGAGCGTCTGAAACGAGCGCCGGAAGGGCTAGGTCCGGAAGTGGCCCGAGTAAGATTGAAGATGCTCGTGGCCACGAAAGCAGCTCCACCTGCGGACCGCGCGACGGACCCAGCCGCGGGAGGGGCTGTCGACGTCACGCCGCCTCTCGGAGACGTTCGGCGCAGCCGGCCGTACCTGCTCTCGCCGACGCCGCTCCGGTCACTGTCGTTCCGCCTGGTGAGCGTCGCCGCACTCCTCCTGATCGACCTCGGATCGTTGGGCGTCGGCCTCTACGGTGCGCTCGCGATTCGCGAGGTCTATTACGGCCACGACCCGATTCTGTGGGGCGTCCTCTGGGATGCCGAGGGGGAGTGGTTCCCGTTCGTGGCGCTCGTGATGGCGCTCGTCTTCTGGAGGGCAGGGCTGTACGCCGAACGCGAGTACCGCGCCGGATTCGGCCGCGTCGTCTCGTCCCTCGTCGTCGTCGCGCTCCTCGTGCTGGCGTTCGGCCTCGGCACCGGCTACGACTTCACCACCTTCGGCGTCATTCCGACGGCATTCGTCATCACCGTCTTCCTCGACGGCCTGTTGCGGGCCAGCTACGACCTGATCAGCGGCGAGGCGCTGCACGCGCTCGGCGTCCGCCGGCGGGCGATCGTCGTCGGCGAGGGAGACCATCTCGACCACCTGCTCCGGACTCTCGGCTCCGCTCGAGGTGGGATCGAGTACGAGTTCGTCGGGGTCGTCTCGAGCGTCGAGGACGAGCGCCGGGGACTCGCGCACCTCGGCGGGATCGACGGGCTCAGAGCGGTGCTGTCCGCGCACCCGGCCGACGAGCTGATCGTCACCGATTCGGACTACGCCGAGCGCGAGCTGTTCCAGATCGTCGAGCTCGCGCACCGAAGCGGCGTCAAGGTCCGGATCGCGCCGAAGACGACCGAGCTGCTCGTTCAGCGCGCCGAGTACGTTCCGGGGCAGGGGATGCCGCTCTTCGAGCTTCGCCCTCCCGTCTTCGCGGGCGCCGACTGGCTGGTCAAGCGAGCATTCGACCTCGCGGTCAGCAGCTTCGTCGTCCTCGTCGGCCTGCCGCTCTGGCTGGCGATCGCGGCCGCGACCAAGCTCACCTCGAAGGGGCCGGTCTTCTACCGCGATCTTCGGGTCGGCCTCGGCGGCAGCGAGTTCGGAATGTTCAAGTTCCGGACGATGGTCGCGGATGCGGCCGACCGGCAGGCCGAGCTCGAACGGCGGAACGAGGCCGGGGGAGCGCTCTTCAAGATTCGTGACGACCCGCGGGTGACGCGCGTCGGTGCAGCGCTGCGGCGCTTCTCGATCGACGAGTTGCCGAACATGCTGAACGTGCTCCGCGGAGAGATGAGCCTGGTCGGCCCGCGGCCGCTGCCGCTTCGCGACTACGCCTTGCTCGAGGACTGGCACCGGAAGCGCTCGGACGTCCTGCCCGGCATGACCGGTCTCTGGCAGATCTCGGGGCGGTCCGACCTCTCGTTCGACGATCTCGTGCGTCTCGACTTCTACTACCTCGAGAACTGGTCGATCTGGCTGGACATCTCGATCCTCGCGAGGACGCTCCCGGCCGTGCTCGCCAGGCGCGGCGCGTACTGAGTCCTTCCGCGGGCGAGGACGAGCGTGCGCCGTTACGACGACTAACCTTGAGCGCGTGAAGGGGCCAAAGATCCTCGCCGTCGCCTCGGCGGTCGATCTCGATTTCCGCTACGGCTGCACCCCCGCGTGGTGGCAGCTCTGGAAGGGCTTGCACGAGGCGGGCTGCGACCTGATCGTCACGCCCTACCGCGGCCGGCCGGTCGAGTCACCCTGGTGGCGCACTGCGCCCAATCCGTGCTACCGCGAGGGCGAGACGTTCGCGGCGCTCCGCGATTTCGCCGCGCGGTTCAGGGGCGACCGCTACCTGCGTCGCGCCGAGCACGACCCCGGCGACACCGACCGGTTCGCTCGCGAGCTGATCTGGCGCTGGGTCACGCCGCGCTGGCGCCGGCATCTCCTGCAGCTCCTGGAACGCGAGCGCGACGTCGACGCCGTCGTCGTCTTCACTGTCCCGATGAGCCATCTGCGCGGCATTCCGACCGAGTTGCGCGAGCGCTTCGGCGTCCCCGTCGTCTACTACGACGGCGACGTGCCGATGAGCCTGCCCGAGTTCGGCGGCATGGATACGGGCTTCAACTACTACTTCGGCGCCGACCCGTCCGAGTACGACCTCGTCGTGTCGAACTCCGAGGGCGGGCTCGACCGCCTCCGGGAGCTCGGGGCCCGTCGAGCGGAGGCGATCTTCTGGGGTGCCGATCCCGAGCTCTTCCAGCCCCAGTCGGTGGAGAAGGAGACCGACGTCTTCTTCTACGGCTTCGGCGACAAGTTTCGCCAGGAGTGGATCCAGGCGATGGTCGGAGAGCCGAGCAGGCGACTGCCCGAGGTCGACTTCCTGCTCGGCGGGGAGGACTTTCGCGGAGACATCGGGAGGGCGCGGCTCGGCGGCCACGTTCCGTTCAACGTCTTCGCTCGGGCGATCTCGGCGGCGCGGGTCAACCTGAACGTCACCCGGCGCGCCCATGCATCGGTCTACGCATCCTCGACGTCGCGTCCGTTCGAGCTCGCGATGGCCGGGGCGACCATCGTCTCCAACCCGCACGACGGGATCGAGCGCTGGTTCGAGCCGGGGCGCGAGCTGGTCGTCGTCGAGGACTCCGACCAGGCCGTCTCCGCGTACACAGAGCTCCTGGAGGATCCGGTGCGGGCCGAGGAGCTCGGCCGCGCGGCGCGGGAGCGCGCGCTCGACGAGCACACGTTCCTCCATCGCGCGCGCCGGCTGCTCGCGCTGCTCGGGCTCGGCGTTCCGGAGGCAGTTCGTGGTTGAGCAGCTGTCGGCGGTCTCGGCGCTCGATCCCCGGCTCGTGGGGGTGCGGAGGATCGCGATCGTGCCCGCGTTCAACGAGGAGGAGTCCATCGCCGGAGTGATCGGGGAGATTCGCGGGTTCGACCCGGAGCTCGAGATCGTCGTCGTCGACGACGGGTCGCGCGATCGCACCACGGTGGTGGCGGAGGAATGCGGTGCCCACGTCGTCCGCCTCCCGTTCAACCTCGGAATCGGCGGGGCCGTGCAAACGGGCTTCCGCTACGCGTTCGAGCACGGTTTCCGGCTCGCCGTCCGCGTCGACGGCGACGGCCAGCACGATCCGTCCCAGCTCGGCGTGCTCCTCGAGCCCGTCCTCGCCGGCGAGACGGACATCGCCGTCGGCTCGAGGTTCTTCGGGCGAGGGCTGGAAGCGTCGCCGGCAGAGCCGGCGACGCCCGGCTACCGGTCTTCCCGGCCCCGCCGGGCAGGGATCACGATTCTCGCGAAGGTCGTCTCGGCCCTCGTACGCCGCCGGGTGACCGACCCCACCTCTGGTTTCCAGGTACTGAACCGCCGGGCGATCGCGCTGTTCGCCGCCGACTACCCGCACGACATCCCGGAGGTCGAGGCAGTCCTGATGGTCCACAAGCACCGGCTCCGCATGATCGAGGTGCCCGTCGAGATGCGAGAGCGTGCGGGCGGACGCTCGTCGATCGGCGCGCTCTTCGCGGTGTACTACATGGTCAAGGTGCTCCTCGCCCTCTTCGTCGGGCTCTTCCGAAAGAACGTCACCCCGCTGGAGGAGGTGAAATGACCCCGCTCGTCGTCTCCATCGTCGCCGCAATCGCCTCGGTCGCCCTGCTCGTCGTGGTACTCGAGCTGATTCGCAGCCGGAAGCTGCGCGAGCGCTATGCGCTGCTCTGGCTCGCCACGGGCGTCGTCCTGCTCGTGCTCTCGGTCTGGCGCAGCGGCCTGAACACCATCGCAGGGTGGGTTGGTGTCACGGGCTACCCGCCTGCCGTGCTCTTCGCCGTCGCGACGCTGTTCATCCTGCTCGTCCTGCTCGACTACTCGACCGTGATCTCGAAGCTGAGCGACCAGAACACGCTGCTCGCGCAGCGGCTCGCGCTCTTCGAGCAGCGGTTGCGTGAGCTCCAGCGCCCGCGGGGATAGCCGCGCTTCACCGGCCGGCCGGGATCCGATCCTCAGCCGCCTCTTGCGATTCCGGCCGGGAGTCGGCAGACGGCCGCCTCCGGCGCAGCTTCATCGCGATGCCCGCCGGAACGACGAGGGTGAGATGCCTGATCCGCTTCACCCTCGCCCGGATTGCCTGGGACCGGGCGAGCCGGGCAAGCCGGTGCGGCGCCCGGTCCTCGAACGGCGCCCCCAGCAGGGGCGCGACGACGTCGACGAGCCGCCCGCCCGCCCGGGCTACCCCGGACACGGGCTTCCGCTCGCAGGGCCGTTCGAGCAACTGCAGCATCTCTGCCAGGAAGACGTCTCCCGGTTTCACATCGATTCCGTGCGGGCGGACGAACGCCTCGACGAAACGGGCGCTGCGCGTGTCGCGCTCGTACGGATCGCGCCGCACGAGCTCTCCGAGCACGGCCAGATGGTCATCGAGGCTCGGCGACGACCGCAGCAGACCGTCTCCTGCGGACATCAGATACTGGAAGTGGACGGTGCCACGCTGTCGGTCGGCCAGCTCGGGCAGCTCGACCGTGCAGACGGGCTTGCCGAGGATGGCCGCTTCGATCATCGCGCTCGTGTTGATGCCGACGGCGACGCTGCAGTGGTGCAGGTCGTCCCGATAGCGCCGCCGGAATGCGGCACTGTGGGCCGGGGCCTCCTTCGCGCTCGGAGAGACGGCCAGCCTCGGGTCCCGCACGTCGAGATCGGCCCAGTGCCGAAGGTCGAGCGGATGGGGGCGGACCAGGACAAACGCGTCTCGGAGCGTCTCGTCGTCGCTCGATCGGATCGCCTCCAACCACCGCAGGAAGAAGACGCCTGGCCGCGGCTCGATCAGGCGGCTGGAGGAGAGATAGAGGACGATCGGCCGGTCGGGATCCAACCCGGCCTCGGCACAGAACGCATCGCGGCTCGAAGGCGGGTCACCGTCGAACCAGTAGTCGAACGACTGAGCGCCGGTGACGCAGACGTTCCGTTCCGGGACGAAGTGGTACCGGCGCAGCTCCTCTCGCTGGATGGTGTTCCAGACGAACACCCGGTCGGGAACGAAATGGAGCAGTCCCTTGTTCGTGAGGTTGTCCCAGCTCTGGATCCAGCTGCCGGTCGGAATCCCCCTCTCGACGGCTGCCTTGAGCACGTCGACGAGCTCGGGGTTGCGCACCATCGCGACCGTGACGACGCCGTCCGGTTGCTCGTCCGTGATCAGCACCCGAGCCGGCTCCGAGGCGGGCAGCAGCCGATCGACGGTATGGGCCAGGCGAATTGCGACCCGGGGAACGCGCGTGCCGAGCTTCCCGAGGCGCCGTGCCCACCGTCTCGGACCGGGCGAGGTTCCCGGGAACCAGCGCTCGCGAAGCCAGTCTCGTCCTCTGTAGTCCGGGTCGTAGTACCGGAGCAGATTTGCGAGTTGGCGGAGCCGGTAGGCGAGCAGGTCTTCCGGCCGTCGTTGGCGACGCGACGGTCTGAGGTCGCGCGGAAGCGGCTGGACCGTGACGGTGCACCCGCGGCGTAGAAGGCTTTCGCGGTAGTCGTTCGCGCTCAGCTGCTTGTCGTTCCGGTAGCGGATGCTGACGTCGACGCCCGCCTGAACCAGGGCGACGATGAGGTCGTCGTGGTGCGCGCGGAGCAGCGCAAGGTTCCGCGAGGCGATCAGCAGCCGGCGCCGAGGCTCGGCCGTCACGGGCAACGACGATCGATCTTGCGCTCGGGACGGAAGCACGGCTACAGGACTTTTACTACGTTCAGCTGACGCATCGGCCGGCGCGGGCAAGGCGCGATCGAGCCGCGCGCCGGGACGGCGCTAGGATGAACGGCCGCGGGCACGTCGACCGCTGGGCTGGGGAAGCCACCAGGGGAAGCCGTGAAGGGATCGTGGGACCGTCGACGAGCAGCCCGTCGCGGGCTGCGGCGATGGTGGCACGGAAGGGTACGAAAGCCGACCGCCGGGCTTCTGCGTGCGGTTCGCCGTCGGGGAATCCGATGGCGAAGGGCATGCGTCAAGCAGCTGAAGCGCCGTGCTCCGCGGCTGGCCGACTGGTGGCAGCGGAAGTGTCAGAAGGTCGTTCACGCCGCCACGGCAGGGCAGCGCGACCGCCTGCGTCTCCATGTCGCCGGCGCCCTCGAGCCGTTGCGGGAGTTCTCTCGCGCGCGTCCGGCGGACGCGTTGCCTCCCGACTACAGCGACCTCTGGTTCCTGTACCAGGCTGTCCGCACCCGCCGGCCGACGACACTGCTCGAATTCGGCTCGGGATGCTCGACGGTCGTGCTCGCCTTCGGACTCCACCAGAACCGTGTGGGCCATTCGTCTACCTCGACGGCCCTCCGCTCACGCGCCAGCGACAGGTCGCGTTCGACGTCCTCGACCTCGAGGACCGCCTCAGGCCGGGTTGCCTGATCGTTATCGACGGACGTCGCAAGAACGCCCAGTATCTGAGCCGCAGGCTGACGCGCGACTACACGATGACCAGGATGGTTCCCTGGCGCTATGTGTTCGAACTGCGCACGTGAACGGCATCCCGCGCCGTCCTGGGGGAACGGAGTGCCGCCCTGGGCCGAGGCTATAGTCTCCTGCGTCCATGGCGGTTGACGTTGACCCGAATCTCAGGACGGATCGCCCCACCGAGCGCCGGCGGAGCGAAGCGAGCCAGGGTCGCACGATCCTCTTCTTCCTCCCGTCGCTCGATTACCTGCGCTTCTTCCAGACGGCGCTCGAGCAGCTTCCCGAGCGCGGTCACCGGGTGCATCTCGCGATCGGCCGTGGGAGTCACGGCCCCCGCGAGCAGGCATGGCTCGACGGGATGGTGGGCCACGCGAACTTCGTCTACGAGATCGTCGAGCATTTCCACGATCGCCACTCCAAGCGCAGCAGTGCGTTGCGGCGCGGGCTCGAGTATCTCCGTTCGCTCGAGCCCTCCTACACCTGGCGTGCGGGCGCACGCAAGCGCGAGAAGCGGTCTCCGGCGGTCGTCCGGCTGCTCGTTCGCCTTCCGGGCCTGCGGAGGCTGCCGGCCGTGCGGCGCGTCGCCCGGATGCTGTCGGCGATCGATCGGATGCTCCCCTCGCCCGGTCACGCCGCGGAGTACGTCGAGCGGCTCCGCCCGGACCTGGTCGCGCTCTGCGATCACGGTGCGCCGGGGTCGCTGAACTCCACGTACGTCAAGGCGGCGAAGCAGCTCGGCATTCCGACGGTGATCTGCGTCGCGAGCTGGGACAACCTGACGACGCGGCAGCAGATGCGGGAGATCCCGCATTCGGTGCTCGTCTGGAACGAGACGCAGGTGAAAGAGGCGGCCGAGATCCACGGTGTCCCCTCCGATCGTGTCGTCGTCACCGGCGCGCCGAGCTTCGACGAGTGGTTCTCGCGCACGGCGACACCGAGGGGATCGTTTCTCGAGCGCGTCGGGCTCGATCCGGATAAGCCGGTGATCCTCTGGGTCGGTGGAGCCCTCAAGCGGACCGAGCGGACCGAGGCGCAATTCGCGGCGGACTGGATTCGGCAGCTCCGGTCGTCGAGCCATCCGGTCCTGCGCGAGGCCGGGGTTCTGCTGCGGCCGCACCCCTACAGGGTCGAGGAGTGGACGAAGGTCGACGTATCGGGCCTGGGCAACGCGGTTGTCTGGCCCCGTGAGGACATGACGATGCCGATCGAGACCGAGCAGCGGGCCGACTACTACGACTCGATCTTCCATTCCCTTGCCGTCGTCGGCGTGAACTCGAGCGCGATGATCGAGGCGTCGATCATCGGACGGCCCGTGCTCGCCCTCACCGAGCCGGGCTTCTACGACTCGCAGCTCGGCACGTACCACTTCTCGTACCTGCTCGACTCGAACGGGGGCCCTGTCCGGGTCGTCGAGTCGTTCGACGAGGGCCTCGAGGCGCTCGGTGCGATCCTCGAGGGGCACGACGAGGACGCCGAACGGGTACGGCGGTTCGTCCAGGACTTCGTCCGGCCGCGCGGGCTCGATCGGCCTGCGGTTCCGATCTTCGTCGAGGCGCTGGAGCACGTCGCAGCCACGCCTGCGAGCGAGGAGCGCACCCCGATCTGGATCACGGCGGCGCGTGCCGTCGTCGTTCCTCTCCTCTGGGTCTACGACCTGGTCGCGGGGACGATTCCGTACCGGACACTGAGGCTCGTCAGGAGGCACGTGGCGCCGTGGCTGCGCGTTCGCGGCAAGCGGCTCAAGCGGTTCGTGCTCGTCTGGCTACGGGCGGCCGTGCGGCAGCGACTGGCGCGCCTGCGGGGGTAGTAGGGGACTGACACGATCCGGTTCTCCCCGGCGGATCTGCCTCTTCTCCGGGAAGCGCGGCGGCTACGGCGCGTACGTGCCGCTGATGAGGCAGATCGAGGCCGACCCGTCGCTCGAGCTGTTGATTCTCCTCGGCGACATGCACGGGTCACGCGAATTCGGCAACACGATCGACGAGGTGCGTGCCGACTTTCCCGACGCGGAGCTCGAGCTCGTCGAGATGGGGACGGGCCGGGGCGACGCTGCGCTCGTCCGGGCCGAAAACCTCGGAACGTGTCTGTCGAACGCCGCCAGGATCCTCGATCGCCGGCAACCGGACGTCGTGCTCGTCCACGGCGACCGTGGCGACCATCTGATGGTCGCCTTCGCCGCGCTGAACCTCGGGATCGCCGTCGCCCACACGCAGGGCGGGGATCGGTCGGGGAACATCGACGAGCTCCAGCGGCACGCGATCACGAAGCTCGCCCACCTGCACTTTCCGGAGACGGAAGCCGCGGCCGAGCGGATCCGGCGACTCGGCGAAGACGCGTGGCGCGTCCACGTCGTCGGATCGACGTACATCGACCGGATCGTGCAGGGACTCTTCGTCTCGCCGGCGGAAGCACGCCGGACGGTGGGCCTGTCCGCGAACGAGCCCTTCCTGCTCGCCGTCGTCCACCCGGAGACCTTTCTCGACCGCGAGGCCAACCGCATGCAGGCCGAGGCGGTGCTCGCCGGCATCGAGGCGACGGGTCTGCGGGCGGTGATCACCTACCCTTGCTCGGATCCCGGCTACGAAGGGGTGCTGGAGGCCGTGACGGCGCGTGACGGCAACGGAAGGTTCGTGATCCGGCCGAACATCGACAACGACGTCTACCTCGGACTGATGGCCGCGGCCGACGCGCTCGTCGGCAATTCGTCGGCGGGTCTGGTGGAGGCCCCGTACTTCCGTCTTCCGGCGGTCAACGTGGGCCGCCGCCAGGAGGGGCGCGACCGCGATCCGAACGTCGTAGACGCGCCGCCGGAGCCCGCGGGCGTGGCCGCGGCAGTCGAGCGCGTGAGAGCGCCCGGCTTCCGGGACGGCCTCCCCGCCGGAAGCCGACTCGGGGACGGCAGGGCGTCGGAGCGCATCCTCGTGGTGCTTCGCGAGCAGGAGCTCGACGACCGGCTGTTCCGCAAGCGCCTCGCCTACTGACGATGCGGCGGCTCGGGGAAGAGAAGCCGGCGGCGTGGTACGACGAAGTGTTCGCCGGCTCGACGAAGTACGCGAGGCACTACGCGAAGACGAAGTACTACGCCCTGTGGTCGGTGGTGGTCGATCGGCTCGTCCGGTCGGGGAGCCGCTCGGTCGTCGAGCTCGGCTGTGGCTCTGGTCAGTTCGCGTCACTGCTGAGGGACAAGGGCTTCCGCGACTACCTCGGAATCGACTTCAGCGCGGTTGCGGTCGCGCAGGCGACCGGGCGATGCCCGGAGCTGTCGTTCGAGGTCGACGACGTGCTCAGCTCCCGCGTGCTGGAGACCCGAGCCTATGACGCCGTCGTGTGCCTCGAGGTCCTGGAGCACGTCGAGGAGGACCGGTCCGTCCTGGAGCGGATCCGCCCAGGCGCTCTGGTCTTCGCGTCCGTGCCCAACTTCCCCGCAGCCGCGCACGTCCGCCACTTCGAGTCGGAGCGGGAGGTCCTCGACCGGTACGGCGCCCGCTTCGAGAGGCCGACGGTCGACGCGCATCTCGTCGATCCCGGCCGTGGCACGAAGCACTTCCTCCTGGAAGGCGTCCGTCTCGGCGACCAGGGCGCCTGGTAGCGTCGCCGGCGTGCGAGCGGCGTCCTCCGATGTGGGCAGCGCGTCGTCGGCGCAACGTCCGATCGGCGGTACGGCGGCGGAGGTCGGGCGGCCCCACGTCGTGATGCTCGTCCGGAACTCGGTCCGCTTCGACACGCGCGTGAAGAAGGAGGCGCAGACCCTCGCCTCGCACGGCTATCGAGTAACGGTGATCGGCAGCGCCCGGGCCGACATGCCGAACGAGGAGCGAGACGGGCCGGTGCTGATCAGGCGCATCCCGCGCCCGGCCCCCCTCCACGAGCTACGACGGCGGCTCAAGCGCCGTCGCACGAAGGCCGAGGCCGGCCTCGCCCAGCGGCGCGGCCTCGAGCGGCTCTCCGCGACGAGCGTCCGGCTCATGCTCGTTCGCGTCATGTGCGGAGCTGCGCTCCCGCTGGTGCGGCGGCTCCCCTCTCCCGTGTATCGGGTGTTGAAGGAGCACTGGGCGTATCGGCTCGTGATCGTGCCCCTGCTCGCCGACCTGGAGCCGCACATCGTCCACGCGCACGACCTCGGGACGCTGTACGGAGCTGAGGCATACTGTCGGGCCGCGCGCTGCCCACTCGTCTACGACGCCCACGAGCTGGAGCTGGCGCGGCGGCCCAAGCGCGATCTCCTCGGTCGGTACACCGACCGCCGGATCGAGCGGGCGGGGATCCTCTCCGCCGCGGCCGTGATCACGGTTTCCGAGGGCATCGCGCGCGACCTGGCCCAGACCTACGGTATTTCACCCCCGAGCGTCATCCTGAACAGCCCTTCGCTCGGCGCCCGCGGCGGTAACGGCGCGTCGAACCTCCGGGAGGCTGCTGCGTTGGACGACAGCGACGTTCTGGCCGTCTACATCGGCAAGGTGATCGCGAAGAAGGTCGGCCTCGAGAAGCTCGTCGTCGCCCTCTCGCGCTCGCCCGCTCGATTCCACCTCGGCTTCCTCGGCCCGCCGCCGGAACCATCCGTACGCGCGGCAATCGACGGCCTGGCGCTCCGTCGCGGCGTCGGCGACCGTCTCCACTGGCTCGGCAGCATCCCGTACGAACAGGTCCCCGATGCTCTCTCGACTGCGACGTTCAGCGTGATCCCGATCCAGAACGTCCACCGGAGCTACGACCTCGCGCTGCCGAACAAGCTGTTCGACTCGATCATGGCCGGAATCCCCGTGGGCGTCGCGCGCCTGCAGGAGATGGAGCGAATCGTCACGCAGCACGAGATCGGCGTGGTCTTCGACGAGAGGAGCCCCGACGCGATCGCGGCGGCGCTGCTGGAGCTCGAAGAGCTCGCTCGGGATCCCGGCGGCGAGCTCGCTGCGAGATTCGCGCGTCTGCAGCGCGAGATCTCGTGGGAGCGTCAGGAAGAGCGTCTTCTGGCCGTCTACGGCAACCTCGTGCCAGTCGCCTGAGGGGCGAGTCGCCTCAACCGACGTCCTCCAGGTGGATGTGCTCGTCGGCGTCGATCTCACGCAGCAGGCGGCGTCCGAGTAGGCGGTCGACCTCGGCCGCCGGGACGCCGCCGAGGCCTGGCCGCTTGAACGCGACGTCGTCATCGGCGAGGACGTGCCCCTCCTCCAGGCGGCGGGCCGCGACCACCGCCTGAAGGGCCCAGCCGCGCGAGTCGACCACCCGCTCGTCGGTGCCGACCGGTGGTGCGAGCGCGAGCTCGAGCTCGCGGACCTGGCGGACCATCTCCGGGAACTCCGACGGCTCGAGGGCGCCGGGGTTGTCGAGCGAGCGGGGATCCCCCTTGTCGAACGTGAGGTGCTTCTCGATTGCTCGCGCCCCGAGTGCGACGGCGGCCAGCGGCACGTGCCAACCGACGGTGTGATCCGAGATCCCGACCGGGACCCCGAGCAGCTCCGTGAGTCGCGGGATGCGCCGGAGGCCGACGAGCTCGGGGGGCGTCGGGTACACGCTGACCGTGTGGAAGGCGACGACCTCGGAGGCGCCGCTCTCCAGCAGCATCGCGACTGCGCGTTGCGCCTCGGCATCGTCCTGCAGCCCGAACGCGACCAGGACGGGCTTCCCGGTCTCGCCGACCCGGCGCAGGAAGCTCCAGTTGTTCGACTCGCCGGAGCCGACCTTGAGGCACGGGACGTCGAGGTCTGCGACGAGGAACTCCAGCGACGCCTCGTCGTGCGCTGTGGCGAAGAAGATGAGCCCACGCTGCGCCGCGTGCTCCTGGAGCCGACGGAGCTCGTCGAACGGCAGCTCGCGCTCTGCCATCCGCTGGTACCAGTCGTGGCCCAGTTCGCCGCTGAGGCGCCGAGCCTCGCGCCGGCTGACGAGGCTGTCGGTGCGCCACGCCTGGAACTTGACCGCATCGCAGCGGCTGTCCGCGGCAACGTCGACCTGGCGGTGAGCGAGCTCCGGGTCGCCGAAGCTCGTCACGCCCGCCTCGCAGACGATGAAGACGCTGCCGGGCTCGAGGATCGTCATCGGTTGGCGTCCAACCAATCCGCGAGCTTCCCGCCGATGTAGCGCTGCGTGCGCTCGGTCGCCTCGACGGTGGCGCCGCCGAGGTGGGGGAGGATGATCAGGTTCTCGTGCGTACGCGCATAGTTCACGAGCGGGTTATCCAGGATGTGAGAGCCGTCGGGTTCCTCGTTCGCGAGCGTGTCGATCGCCGCTCCCGCCAGGCGTCCCGACTCCAGCGCAGCCAGGAGCGCGGCCTCGTCGACGATCTCGCCGCGCGCCGTGTTCAGCAGGATGCTCCCCGGTCGCATCCGGGCGAGCTGCGGTGCTCCGATCAGGCCGCGCGTCTCGTCCGACCAGGTGCAGTGGAGCGAGACGACGTCGCTCTCGTCGAGCAGCCGGTCGAGCGAGGCGGGCTCCGCCCCGAGCGCGGCGATCTCGGTGTGCTTGTCGTCGCGGTCGTGTGCGAGGACGCGCATCCCGAATGCCTGAACGTACCCCGCGACCATGTTCCCCAGCCGACCGAATCCGACGATCCCGAACGTCTTGCCGCGCAGCTCGTGGCCGCCGTACCCGAACCGATCCCAGCGGCCGGCCTTGATCGACTCGAACGCCCAGGGAACGTTGCGAACGAGCGCCAGGAGGAGTGCGATCGTCATCTCCGCGGTGGACGTCGTCTCGCGCATGACCGGCGCCTGGGGATCGATCGAGAGGACGGCGATGCCGCGGCGGCTCGTCTCGGCCAGGTCGACATGACGGAGCTGCGAGGTCCGGGAGGCGATCACCCGGAGGCGCTCGGCGCGTGCGAGAAGCTCTGCGGTCAGCAGCACCTCGAGGCCGACGAAGATCGCGTCCGCCTCGGGCAGCCGCGCGGCGAACGCCTCGCGGCTCTCGAAGTCGACCACCCTCCCCGCCTGCTCGAGCACTGCCCGCGCTGATTCGGCGACGCGTGACTCGCCGAGGAGGATCACGGGCCTGCTCACGTCACGCCTCCGGCCGCGATCAACGCCTCGGCGAGACGCCAGTCCTCCAGGGTGTTGATGTCGAGAGCCGAGAGGGCGTCCACGGGAAGGCCGACGCGCCTGCCGCACTCGATGCGTCCGGTCTCGAGAAAGCTCTCGCGCCGGAACCAGTAGAGGTTCGCGAATGCCCAGCGTGTGGGATCGTCCTGCCTCGTGGGCTGGGCGTAGTGCGCAGCCTCGTCGGCGAACTCGAGCCAGCCGTCGTCACCGAGGACACGCACGTGGTCGGGATGGTAGTTCCGGGGAACCTCGACGACGGTTATCGCCGAGTCGGCGCCGCGCTCGAGCAGCAGCTCGAGGGCTTCCCGGATCTGGCTCGGTCGCACGAACGGCTCCGTCGGCTGGACGAGCAGCACGTACTCGGGCCGCTCGCCCTCGTTCTCGTCCAGCCAACGGAGCGCGTGCTCGACGACGTCGATCGCAGGACTGCGGTCCGTTGCCAGCTCGGGCGGCCGCAGGAAGGGCACGCTGGCGCCGGCCGCCAGGGCGACGTCCGCGATCCGCTGGTCGTCGGTGCTGACACAGACCCGATCCACGACTCCGCTCCCGGAGATCGCCTCGAGCACGTACTCGATCAGCGGGCGACCCGCGAGGTGTCTGATGTTCTTGAGCGGAACCGACTTCGACCCGCCGCGCGCCGGGACCAGGGCGAGCGTCGCCGGTTGCGTCACGCCGTCAGGAAACCGCGACGGGTGCCTGTTCGCGCCACCGAATCGTCGGAAGCAGCGTGGCGCGGTCGATCGCGTCGGCGTATCGCGTGATCCTCGCGATCATGTCTTCCACCAGCTCTTCGGAGAGGAGTCGCGGCTGCAGGCCCAGCGCCAGCAGCGAGTCGTTCCGCGGGTTGTAGTAATGCTCCTCGGCCTCGACTCGAGGGTTGTCGATGTGGTCGATCTGGGCTTCGATGCCGTGATCGCGCGCCGCTTCCACGACGCGCTCCGCCAGCTCCAGGACGGTGAAGACCTCGGTGAACTGGTTGAAGACGCGGTAGTCCCCGGCCGCAGGCGGATTCTCCACCGCGAGTCGTACGCACTGGAGCGTGTCGCGGATGTTCAGAAACGATCGCTTCTGCCCGCCGGCGCCGTACACCGTGAGCGGCTGTCCGACCACCGCCTGCGCGCAGTATCGGTTGAGGACGGTCCCGAACACGGCGTCGTAGTGAAACGACGTGTGCAGCTCGGGGTGCAGCTCGGTCTCGTCCGTCGCGATCCCGTAGACGACCCCCTGGTTCAGGTCGGTCGCCCGCAGCCCCCACATCCTGCAGGCGAAATGGATGTTGTGTGAGTCGTGGACCTTCGACAGGTGGTAGAAGCTCCCCGGCATCTTCGGAAACGGCAGCCGGTCCTTCCTGCCGTTCAGCTCGACTTCCAGCCAGCCCTCTTCAATGTCGATGTTCGGCGTTCCGTACTCGCCCATCGTCCCCAGCTTCACGAGATGGGCATCGGGGACATGCTTCGCCATCGCGTGGAGCACGTTCAGCGTCCCGAGCACGTTGTTCCGCTGCGTGTAGACGGCGTGATCCCGGCCGGCCATGGAGTACGGAGCCGAAGGCTGCTCCGCGTAGTGGATGATCGCCTCCGGCTGGAACTCGGCAAACGTGTCGTAGACGAAGCGGTGGTTCTCGGCGATGTCTCCGATCGCGACGCCGATGGACTTCTCGGTGACGTCGTTCCATCGCCGCACCCGGTGGCGAAGCGTCGGCAAGGGCTGTAGCGGCGAGCCGTCGATCTCGGCCTCCCACTGCCGTTTCGCCAGGTTGTCGGCGATCAGAACGTCGTGGCCGAGCTGCGAGAACTGAAGCGCGGTCGGCCAACCGAGATATCCGTCGCCCCCGAGAACCAGGATCCGCATCTCGTTCGACTATATCGGAGGTCTCGGCGACCGACGACGCCCGCGGCTAGCCCAGGGCGACGGTGGCCGGCCGGCTGACGACGAGCAGGTCGCCGCCCGAGGGAGAGTCCTGCCAGTTGGCTGCGAGTGCCACCCGGTACGACCAGCGGCCGGGAGGCGGGCGGTCGACGAAGCTCGTCGTCCGCGTGGCGGCGATGCGTGGCATGTACAGGTGACAGTCCTGCGCAGCGTGGCTCGGACGCGGCCGGCACGCGACGCCCTCCACGACCGTTCGCTCCTCGGGGTTCGACGGGTCGGGGTACGCCGGGCGGGCGCGTAGGATCGCGTAGAAGACATGCACGCTGCCCCGGTAGGGGGCCGTCCAGCTCAGGCGCACGGCGCCGCTTCCCGTTTGCTGTGCGGACAGCTTCAGTCGACCGCTCACCGGGATGCTCGTGTGCTCCTCGTCGTTCTTCACCGTCGTCGGACCAACCTGCACGCGGGTCGCGGCGAGCACGACGATCGGCACGAGGACGAAGACGATCGCGCACGCGGCGATCAGCCGGTTGAGCCGCCGCGGATGCCGGACGGTCACGGGCGGGAAGCGGGCTGCGACGGCCGCACCGAGCTTCGGCACGAGCAGCGGCACCGATGCGAGCAGGAAGACGAAGGCGGGGAAGCTGGGCATCAGCAGCCGGAAGAAGCTCGCGTCCTCCACGCTTGCCTGATCCGATGTGCCCTTGACGATCAGGAAGCCGCCGAGCCAGGCGGCCACCAGCGCCGCCTTCGGCCACGAGCGGCGCCCGATCGCGAGCACGCCCGCGATCAGCACCCACTGCAGGGGCCGGATCGCCCAGAAGAACTCGCGCAGCTGGTCGCGGTTCAGGCGCAGGTGGTCCCAGTTGATGTTCACGTACCGGCCGATCGCGGCCAGCGTTCCGCCGGGCAGCGGCAGCCCGATCGCCGCAAGGTCGGAGCCGCCGGCCGCGAACAGCGGCTGCGTGCCGAGGCCGCGCTGCTTCCAGAGGACGACCAGCAGCACGCCCGGTAGAAGCGCGGCCCCGAAGACGACCAGCTGGCGCCAGCGCCAGGCGACCAGGAACGCGAGCCCGGCCGCAAAGAAGAAGATCACGTTCGAGGGCTTGACGCAGAAGGCGAACCCGAGGACGAGCCCCGCGAGCACCGGCTCGCGCCAGTCGTTGCCGTCGAGCGCGCGGACGATGAGATAGGCCCCGACCAGGAGCAGCACCATCGAGGGGAAGTCGGCGAGCGGGGTCAGGCCGAACGTCTGGGGCAGCGTCTGCTCGACGTACTTGCCGTGGTAGCGCTGGACGAAGAGCGGGATCGCGAGATATGGCAGCGCGATCCAGAGCGCCGCCGTCCAGTAGCCGAGCAGCCGACCTGCGATCCGCGCGGCGATGCCGTAGACCGCGAGGAGCGCAGCGGGCAGCAGGACGAGCGTGTTGAGCAGGATCACCCCGGGGAGGCCCGAGAGGACGTTGCTGCCCCCCGGGCCGGCGATCGGTGCCAGAAGGTACGACCAGCCCCAGCCGACCTCCGCGGTCGGAAGCGACCAGTGCGACATCATCCACGCGGCCGTGTAGTAGTAGGTCTGGTCGCCGCCCTGGTAGTAGAGCCAGGAGTTGTGGCGCACGGTCAGCGCCAGGGCGAGCAGGGCCAGCCACTGGACGAGGATCAGCGGGCCGAGGACGATCCACGGCTCTCGTCCGAAGGGGCCGAGCCAGGGCGGCAGACGCACGTCCGGCAGACGCGACCGCAGCCGCGTCAGCCGAGAGCTCTCAGTGAGTTGCATTCACAGGTGCGTGCGCCCGGTACCAGGCGATCGTGCGCTCGAGACCATCGCGGAGAGACGTCCTCGCCTGGAAGCCGAACAGCTCCTTTGCCCGGGAGGCATCCAGGCTGCGCCTCGGCTGGCCGTTCGGCATCGAGGTGTCCCAGACGATCTGCCCCTCGAAGCCGACCAGCTCCGCGACGAGCTCGGCCGTCTCGCGGATCGTCGTCTCGACGCCCGTGCCGAGGTTGACGGGGCCGGAGCCGGAGTAGTGCTCCGCTGCCAGCAGGAAGCCCTCCGCGCAGTCGTCCACGTAGAGGTACTCGCGGCTGGGCGTTCCGTCGCCCCAGAGGACGATCTCGTCGGGCGACTCGAGCATCTTCCGGATCAGTGCCGGGATCACGTGCGAGGTCTCGAGATCGAAGTTGTCGCGCGGTCCGTAGAGGTTCGTCGGCAGGAGGAAGATCGCGTTCGTTCCGTACTGCTCGCGGTAAGCCTGTGCGCCGACGAGAATCGACTTCTTCGCGATCCCGTACGGCGCGTTCGTCTCCTCGGGGTAGCCGTTCCAGAAGTCGCTCTCGCTGAAGGGGACGGGCGCGAACTTCGGGTAGCCGCAGACGGTCCCGGCGATCACGAGCTTGTCCACCCCGTGCAAACGGGATTGCTCGAGCATGTTCACGCCCATCTGCAGGTTCGCGTACCAGTAGCGGCCGGGGTTGGCGCGGTTCGCTCCGATCCCGCCGACCTCGGCGGCGAGGTGGAAGACGAGCTCGGGCTGCGCATCGTCGAACAGCTTTGCGGTGTCGCGCTCATGCGTCAGGTCGTAGTCGTGCCGCCGGGCCACGAAGACGTCATGACCTTGCTCCTCGAGGCGCTCGACCAGGTGCGACCCGAGGAACCCTGCACCACCGGTGACGAGGACGCGCATCCCTCTAGCCGCCGGGCGTGCTCGCACGTTCGGCGGCTAGCCAGTCGACGCGGCCAATCCAGGCGTCGCGGTGCTCCGCGTACCAGCGAATCGTCCGGAGGACACCTTCCTCCCAGCTGACCTTCGGCTCCCACCCCGTCTCGCGGTTGAGCTTCTCGTAGCCGACCCGCAGCGCGATCACCTCGCTGGCGCCGGGGCGGTAGCGCGCCGCCGTCGAGACGACGTGGCGGCCCGCCGGCCAGAACCCCTGCTCCTCGCCGATGCGGATGATCAGGTCGCACCAGTCCGCCATCGAGATGTTCTCGCCCTGGCCGTAGACGTAGACGTCGCCGGGGATTCCCTGCGCGGCGACGGTCAGGTGCCCGCGGACGCCGTCGGTGCAGAAGCAGAAGTCGCGGAGCGGGTCGAGCTGCCCGAGCTCGATCTCCTCCCGCTCGAGCGCCTGCGTGATGATCGTGCCGGTGACGTACCGCGGGTTCTGGCGAGGCCCGTAGTTGTTGAACATGCGGGTGACGATTCCGGGAACGCCGAACGCGTCGTGGTAGTTCATCGTCAGGAAGTCGGCGGCGACCTTCGACGTCGCGTAGATCGACTTCGGGTTGATCGGCGAACGCTCGTGCAGGATCAGGCTGCCGGCGTCGTCGAAGTCGTGGTGGTGGGCGACCGCCTCGCGGACGTTGCCGTACTCCTCGGAGGTGCCGGCGGTGTCGAACTTCTCGAGCTCGAGGCCGTGGTCGACGATCGACTGGAGCAGGTTGAGCGTCCCGAGCGTGTTCGCCATCACGGTCTCGTACGGCCGGTGCCACGACTCGCCGACGTGCGCCTGAGCGCCGAGATGGAAGACGTACGGGCGGTCGGGGGCCTGCGTGAGGTCCCGGATCAGGTAGTCCACCGACGTCTTGTCGGTCAGGTCGGCGAAGTGGACATTCAGCTGCCCGCGCAGGTGCCAGATGTTGTTCAGCGCTCCGCTGGACGTCGCCCGGACGAACGCATGGACGTTGGCGCCGAGGTGGCAGAGGGCGTCGGTCAGGTGCGAGCCCATGAAGCCGTCCGCGCCGGTGACGAGGACGGTGCGGCCCGCGTAGACGTCGGCGAACTCCTCCGTGAGCTCGGCGAGCGCCTGCTCGGTCCAGGCCAGGTCAGGCACGCGTTCGCTCATTCCTGCTCGGAAGGGTAGCCCGCCCTCCTGCTGCGACGGCCCAGGAACGCGCGCGCGAGCTCGGCCGCCTTCAGCCCGACGCTCGTGCTGAAGAACCGCTGGCGGGCGGACGCGGTCACTCGCCGTCGGGCCGGGAGATAACGGAAGCTCATCCGCCCGCCGCTCCGCTCGCCCTTCCACTCGCCCGGCGGCACCTCCTCGGCGAGCTTGCGGGCGACGGCCGTACGGAAGCTGATGGGCTCCTCGATCGCCCAGGCGGCGGAGCCGCGCAGGTAGTCGACCACCGCCGCGACGGGCGGCATGTAGGCGTCGTCGAGCAGCATCAGGCCACCGACCTTCAGGTGCGGTGCGAGGAACCACCAGTCGAGGGTGGGGTACGGGAAGGCATGCGCGCCGTCGACGAGGGCCAGGTCGAGCGGCCGCCCCTCCCACATGCGCAGGACGTCAGCCGACGAGCCGATCCGAAACGTGAGCCGGTCGGTCGAGATCCCCCGGCGTGTGCATTCGGCGCGGATCCGCTCCGCTTCCTCGGCAGAGGGTGTGACCGCCTCGTGGATGGCGCCTCGGGCGGCGAACACGATCGTGCTCGCGCCGGCGCCGGTCTCGAGCGTGGCCATTCCCGGCCGAACGGTCCGCTCGAGGAAGTCGAGCGCAGCCCAGGCGAGACCCCAGAACTCGGCTTGTCCGTGCAGGCCGGGTGGAGCCGACTTGAGCTCGTCGGTCAGGGACACGAGCGAAAGTATCTACCCGGCAGCGGCGGAGGCCGGTCTTGCCCTCCGCTACGCTCACGGCCGATGAAGGTCCTTGTGACCGGCGGCGCCGGGTTCATCGGCTCCCACGTCGTCGACAGGCTCCTTGCCGCAGGGCACGGGGTCCGCGTGCTCGATTCGCTCGACCCCCAGGTCCACCCACTCGGCCGACCCGACTACCTCTGCACGGACGCCGAGCTCATCGTCGGCGACGTCCGCGACCGACGTGCGGTTCGGCGTGGTCTCGAGGGCGCGGATCGTGTCGTGCACCTGGCCGCCGCCGTCGGCGTCGGCCAGTCGATGTACGAGATCGAGCGGTACACCTCGGTGAATGCGCTCGGCTGCGCCGTCGTGCTCGAGGCGGCGACCGAGGTTCGCGATCGACTCGAGAAGGTGGTCGTGGCGTCGTCGATGTCGATCTACGGCGAAGGGCTCTACCGCTGTCCTCAGGAGGGGGTCGAGGTGGTGTGCGAGCCACGATCCGAGCACGAGCTGTCGAATCGCGAGTGGGAGCCCCGTTGCGCGTCGTGCGGGGCCGCGCTCGAGCCGCTGCCGACACCGGAGACGAAGCCGCTCGCCCCGACGTCGATCTACGCCGTCGGGAAGCGCGACCACGAGGAGATGACTCTCGCCTGGAGTCGCGCGTACCGCGTTCCGGCGACGGCGCTTCGCTTCTTCAACGTCTACGGGCCTCGGCAGGCGCTGTCCAACCCCTACACAGGGGCGGCGGCGATCTTCGCGAGCAGGCTCCTGAACGGCCGTCCCCCCGTGATCTTCGAGGACGGCCGCCAGACGCGCGACTTCGTGCACGTGAGCGATATTGCGGCCGCCGTCGAGCGGGCGCTCGAGCCCGACGTCGCAGACGGCCGGGCGATCAACATCGGCACCGGACGGCCGGTCAGCATCCTCGAGGTCGCCGACACGATCGCCCGCGAGCTCGCGGTCCCGATCCGGCCGGAGATCCGGAACGAGTTCCGCGCCGGCGACATCCGTCACTGCTTTGCGTCCATCGAGCGGGCACGGGTGCTCCTCGACTACCGGCCCGCGGTCGCGTTCGAGGCCGGCATGCGCGAGCTGGCGGCGTGGCTCACCGAGCAGCAGGCCGACGACCGTATCGACCAGGCGACCGAGGCGCTCGTCAGCCGCGGGCTCGCCGGTTGATGGAGCACCTCGCAGAGATCGCGGTGTGACCAGGCGCGCGCTGATCACCGGCATCGCCGGCCAGGACGGATCGCTCCTGGCGGAGCTCCTGGTCGGGGAGGGCTACGAGGTCTTCGGCGTCGTCCGGCGGGCGACCTCCGAGCATTTCGACAACCTCGAGGCGATCAGGAGCCGCGTCGAGCTCGTCCAGGCGGACCTCCTCGACGAGCTGTCGCTGGTAGACGCGCTGAAGACGTGCCGGCCTGCCGAGGTCTACAACCTCGCGTCTCCCTCGTTCGTGCCGATGTCGTGGAAGCAGCCGGTGCTCACAGCCGAGTTCGCGGCCGTCGGCGTGACTGCGCTGCTCGAGTCGATCCGGCGGGTCGACCCCGAGATCCGCTTCTACCAGGCCTCCTCGAGCGAGATCTTCGGCGAGCCGCGCGAGGTCCCCCAGACCGAGGAGACGGCACTCGCGCCGGTGACGCCGTACGGCGTCGCCAAGGCGTACGGTCATCTGATCGTCCGCAGCTACCGCAAGCGCTACGGGCTCTACGCCTGCTCGGGGATCCTCTACAACCACGAGTCACCCCGGAGGCCGCTCGACTTCGTCACCCGCAAGGTCGCCCATGCCGCGGCGGCGATCAGCCTCGGCGTCGGCGGCGAGCTCTGGCTCGGCAATCTCGAGGCGCGCCGCGACTGGGGCTACGCGGGCGACTACGTGCGCGCGATGTCGCTGATGCTCCGCCAGGACGAGCCCGACGACTACGTGATCGCGACCGGCGTCGGCCACAGCGTGCGCGAGCTCGTGGAGCTCGCGTTCGGGCACGTCGGGCTCGAGTGGCAGGAGTACGTGCACATCGACGAGTCGCTCGTCCGCGGCGCCGCCGAGCTGTACGACCTGGTCGGCGACGCGTCGAAGGCTCGCGAGCGACTCGGCTGGGTGCCGACAGTCGACTTCGACGGCCTCGTCCGGCTGCTCGTCGACGCCGACCTGGAGCGGCTGCGCCGGGAGCACGTCGAGGTCGAAGCGTGAAGCGACTCGCCGTGCTCGCCTTCGTCGCGGTTGCGCTCGCGGCGGGCGCAACGACCGCGGCGCCGGCAGAACCCGCGTCCGGCCGGTTCGTCGTCAGGTTCACGCCCCCGCGGAACGCGGACGAGCGGATCCTGGTCACGCTGCTGAAGGCCGCTCAGCTGCCGCACGTCTTCGACCTGCTGAGCAGGTCGGTGATCCTGCCTCGGAACATCACGATCAGCGTCCGCGGCGGCAAGGCGGGCCCGTACTACAACCCGCGGACCCGCACGATCGTCCTCAACCATCCGTTCTCTGCCCTCGTGCTCCGGGTCTTCCAGAGCGAGTACCCGAAGATCGCGCCCCGGCGGCTGGGCGAGCTGTTCGCGGAGCTCGAGTACTTCGTCCTCTTCCACGAGATCGGCCACGCGCTGATCGACCAGTGGGACCTGCCGGTGCTCGGGCGGGAGGAGGACGCCGTCGACGCGTTTTCGACGATCTTCATGACCGAGTTCGTCGACCGCGGCGATTTCGCCCTCGCCGGAGCGGACTTCTTCTACTACCTCGCCAACTCCGGCCACCTGAAGGAGGTCGACTTCGCCGACGAGCACTCGTTCGGCAAGCAGCGCGCCTACTCGATCGCCTGCTGGGTGTACGGAAGCAACGTGAAGCGCTACGGCTACCTGAAGGCCGTGCTACCGGCAGAGCGGCGCGTGCGCTGTGCGGGCGAGTACCGGCAGCTGAAGAAGTCCTGGCTCAGCCTGCTCAAGCCCCACGTCAGGGGCTAGCGGCCGGCGGCCAGCTCCCGGTAGACCGCGTCGTGGCGGCGCGCACAGTCGTCCCACGTGAAGCGCGCCGCTCGCTCGAGCCCGCCCCCCGGCGGCGAAGTGAGCACCTCGTCGATCCCGCGGGCGATGTCCTCGACCGATTCCGGATCGAAGTACACGGCTGCGTCGCCGCAGATCTCCGGGAGGGAAGCGACACGCGAGCAGGCGACCGGGCAGCCGCAGGCCATCGCCTCCAGGCAGGGGATCCCGAAGCCTTCGTAGAGGCTCGGGTAGACGAGGGCGGAGGCGGTGCGGTAGAGCTCGGCGAGCTCGTCCAGCGAGACGTGGCCCCGCGACTCGACCGCTTCCGGCAGGGAAAGGCGCTCGTGACCGGCGCCCGTGAGGACGAGCCGCAGCTCCGGCCGCTCGCGGCGCGCGAGCGCGAACGCCTCGAACAGCCGCGCGTGGTTCTTGTGCGGCCAGCCGTTGGCCGGGTAGAGCAGGAAGGAATCGCGGGGGCGGCCGCCGGCGGTGAAGCGCTCGTGATCGACGGCGAGGTGGATTGCGCGCACGCGCTCGGGCTCGAGCCCGAGCCGCTCGATCAGCGCCTCGCGCGCGTGCTCGCTGATCGTGATCACGATCCGGCTCTTCCGGACCGTCCAGCCGTAGACCCGGCGCCGGTAGGCCAGCTCGGCGCGGGAGAAGAACTGGGGAAACACCTCGTGCTGGACGTCGAGCACGGTGGTCGCGGCGGGGGGCGCGTCCACGGGCGGAAGCATCACGCTGAGCGGAAAGTGGATCGCCTCGAGCTCGGACAGGCGAAGCGCGCGGCGAACGCGCCCCGGCGCCAGCGCGGCGAGCGACATCGCCGCCATCCGGCCGCGCATCGTGCGGCTGGCGCGGTACTCGGAGACGACCGTGGACGGCAGCCCGTCGCCGGCGTCCGGCGCGATCGTCGGAACGAAGGTGCGGTACTCGAGCTCCGCCGACCCGGCTCAGGGCGCGGCAGAGCTCGCGCGCGTAGGTCTCGGAGCCGCCGACGAGGCCAGGAACGAGCGTCAGCATCGAGATTCCGATCACGCGCGCGAGCTTAGCGCCCATGGTGGACCACCCCTTTTCGCGCGGAGGCGAGACCGCGTTCTCGCCGGAGCGCACGCGGCGTTCGCCATGCGTGCCGAAGGAGGGGGGCTCGCGGGGGAACCAGGTTCCCCCGCGGCCACTAGAATGGGCCGATGCCCGGCCCTGAGCCAAAAACCGCTGCTCCGGCGGCGGTTTCCTCGCCGGGCGACGTCGACGTCGCGGCGCTCGTCGAGCGCCTGCGCGAGGAGCTCGCAGGTGGAGCAAACGGAGCAGAAGGCGGCCGTGAGCGATTGCTGGCCGCGCGGCGGCGGGCGGAGCGTGTCTGGGCGGTCACGGCCGAACGGCCGCTGCACCGACGGCCCGGCGTACGCGGCCTCGTCGCCGCCCCGGTCAAGCGCCTCTTGCGGCCGTTCCTGCGCTGGTACGTGGAGCCCCTGGCCGCCGAGCAGCGCGTCTTCAACGACGCCGTGCTCAAGCTCGTGGACGGCGTCCTCGCCGAGCTCGACCAGGGTGCCCAGGCCAGAGAGGCGGCGGCGCGGGCGCTGGACGAGCTCGAGGAGCGCCTCACCCGGGTGGAGCGGCGCGGCCCGGACGCCGGGCCTGCCACGGTCGCGGCTCAGCCCGCCGCGGCGGCGGTTCCCGACTACTTCGCGTTCGAGGCGAGGATGCGCGGGGCGACGGCGGACGTCCGCGCGAGACAGGAGGTCTACGTCGCCGACTTCCGCGACGCCGCGCCCGTGCTCGACGTCGGCTGCGGTCGCGGCGAGTTCCTCGGACTGCTCCGCGACGCCGGGGTCGAGGCGCGCGGGATCGACGCCGACGCCGACATGGTCGCGTACGCGCGGGGCGAAGGGCTCCAGGTCGAGCAGGCCGACGCGCTCGCGCACCTCGAGGGACTTGGCGACGGCGAGCTGGGCGGCATCTTCGCGGCGCAGGTCGTCGAGCACCTGCCTGCGCCGACGCTCCTCCGGTTCCTGCAGCTCGCGGCCGGCAAGCTTCGCCCGGGCGGCGTGCTCGTCGCCGAGACGATCAACCCGCTCTCTCCGCTCGCTCTCCGCGCGTACTTCGCCGACCTCACCCACGCGCAGCCGCTCGTTCCCGAGACGCTCGAGCTGCTCGCCAAGCAGGCGGGCTTCCGCAGGGTGCAGACGCGGTTCCTGAACGCACCGCGGCACGCAGACGACGTCGACGAGCGGATCCGCGACATCCTGTTCGCGCCGCTCGACTACGCGATCGTCGCCACAACTTGAGAATCGCTGTCTGCCGACCGCAGGTGCCGTTCGCTCGCGGCGGCGTCGAGATCTTCACGGACGACCTCGTCGCCGAGCTGTGCCGCCGCGGTCACGACGCCGACCTGGTGACGGCACCGTTCAAGTGGTATCCGGGCGAGCGCCTGCTGACCCAGGCCTTCCTCTGGCGGCTGCTCGACCTCGAGGAGGCCGACGGTCGCCGGATCGAGCTCGTGATCGCGACCAAGTTCCCGTCCTACGTCGTCCGGCACCCGAACAAGGTCGTCTGGCTCGTCCACCAGTTCCGGCAGGCGTACGAGCTCGACCGCACCGACCTCGGTCAGTTCGGCGAGTCGCCGGAGGAGCGGGCGCTGCGCAGGCAGGTGCAGCAGCTCGACCGGCTCGCGCTCGGGGAGGCGCGCAAGGTGTTCGCGACTTCGCGCAACGTCGCCGACCGGCTGCAGCGCTCGACCGGGATCGCCGCCGAGGTGATGCCCCATCCGCCCCAGGAGCTTGCGTACCGCTGCGACGAGTACGGCGACTTCGTGCTCTCCGTCGGCCGGCTCGACCGCGCCAAGCGGATCGACCTCGTCCTCGAAGCGGCGAAGCTGTCCGGGATCCCCGTCGTCGTCGCCGGGGAAGGGCCGGACCGCGAGCGCCTGGAGGCGCTCGCCGACGGCTTAGGGGCCTGTCCGGAAACCCCAGCGCGCCGGCTGCGGCGCGAACCGCGCCCTGGCCGCGTCCTCAGTCGCCCCGATATGCCCGGCATATCGGGGCTCCCTGCGTCCTTGCCAGGATCACGGCCCGCGGGCGCCCCGCCATCACCGGGGTTTCCGGACAGGCCCCTGGTCCGGTTCCTCGGCCGCGTGTCGGAGGAGGAGCTCGTCGACCTCTACGCCCGCTGCCTCGCCGTCTACTACGCGCCGGTGGACGAGGACTTCGGCATGGTCCCGTACGAGGCGTTTCTCGCCGAGAAGCCGGTGGTGACGACGACCGACGCCGGCGGCCCGCTCGAGATCGTGTCCGATCGCCGTACGGGCCTCGTCTGCGAGCCGCGCGCGGAGGCGATCGCGGCCGCCTGCGAATGGCTCCGCGGCCACGTCGACGAGGCGAGGTCGTGGGGACGCGCCGGCCGCGAGGTGGCGCAGCGCGTCTCCTGGGATGCAACCATCGGCAGATTACTCGCGTGATGCACCGCTGCCACGGGCTGGTTGGAGTGGGTTTTCGTCGCCGCGACCGACATGGCGGGCGCGGCCCCCGGCGGCTGGTGAGGTGCGGGTTTTGGGGAAGGGGGCTCGCGGGGGAAACCGGCTGTTTCCCCCGCGGGAGCGAGCCGAGAGGCGAGCGGTGGTGAGGGTCGCCTACTACAGCCCGCTTCCTCCGTCCCGTTCGGGGATCGCCGACTACTCGGCGCTGCTCCTGCCCGCCCTCGCCGAGCGGGTGGAGGTCGTCGCCGCACGCCCCGGCCGCCTCCGCCGCGAGCCGAAGGCGGACGTGTGCCTCTACCACATCGGCAACGACCCGCACGAGCACGGCTGGATCGTCGAGGCGCTGCGCCGGCGCCGCGGCGTCGTCGTCCTGCACGAGTTCGTGCTCCACCACCTCGTCTCGGGGCTGACGCTTGCCCGCGGCGACGTGGACGGCTACCTCGCGGCGCTCGAGCGAGATGCCGGGCTGGTCGGCCGTCTGCTCGGCCATGCCGTCGCCGACGCCCGCATCGACCCGCTCTGGGAGACACGACCGCAGGACTTTCCGCTCGCCGCCGGTCTGCTCGACCTCGCCGCCGGCCTCGTCGTCCATTCCCGGTTCGTCGAGAACCTCGCCCGCGGGGCAGGCTACGACGGCCCGATCTGGCGGATTCCGATGGCGGCGTGGCCGGTGCCGGAGGTGAAGCCTGCTGCGGTCGAGGGGCGACCGCTGATCGGCAGCTTCGGGCACATCAACGAGAGCAAGCGCATGCCCCAGCTCGTGTCGGCCTTCGCGCGTCTGCGCGGGCGTCGAGCCGAGGCTCGGCTCCTCCTCGTCGGCTCGACCGCAGAGCGATTCCAGCTGCCCGAGCTGCCCGAGGGGGTCATCCGGCGGGAGTACGTGCCCGAGGACGAGCTCTGGGCGCTGATGGCGGCCTGCGACGCGTGCGTCTGCCTGCGGGCGCCGACGATGGGGGAGACGTCCGCAGTCGCCGTGCGTGCGCTCTCCGTGGGCAAGCCGCTGGTCGTCAGCGACGTCGGCTGGTTCCGCGAGCTCCCGGACGAGGTCGCGATCAAGGTCCCGGTCGGAGACGGGGAGGTGGAGGCGCTGGCGGCGGCGCTCGAGCAGGCGGCGGCGAGCCCCGAGATGGGCGCGGCGGCGCTTCGCCTGGCCGAGACGGAGCATCGACTCGACCACGTGGCCGACCTGTACGCCGCGGCGCTCCGCGAGGCCGCCGAGACGGGGTCGGGCCTGTCCCTCGACCGGTCAGTCGCATGAGAGTCGCCTACTACAGCCCGTTGCCGCCCTCGCGATCCGGGATCGCCGACTATTCGGCGCTGCTCCTGCCGGCGCTCTCGGAGCGGATCGACGTCGTCGTCGCTCGTCCGGGGCGCTTCCGTCGACAACCCGGCACGGACGCCTGCCTGTACCACGTGGGGAACGACGCCGAGGCGCACGGCTGGATCGTCGAGGCGCTGCGCCGGCGGCCGGGCATCGTCGTCCTCCACGACCTCGTGCTGCACCATCTCGTCGTCGGACTGACGTTCGGCCGTGGCGACATGGCCGGGTACCTCTCGGCGATGGAGCGTGAAGCCGGCCTCGTCGGCAGGTTGCTCGCGCACGCGGTGCTGGACAACAAGATCCCGCCGCTCTGGGAGACGCGACCGGAGGACTTCCCGATGGCGGGGGAGGTGCTTCAGCTCGCCACCGGAGTGATCGTGCACTCCCGCTATGTCGAGGAGCGGGTGCGCCAGATCGGCTTCGACGGGCCGATCAGGCGCATTCCGCACCCCGCCTGGCCTGCGCCGGCCGTCGCTCCCGCGGCGATCGACGGGTCGCCCGTGTTCGGCTGCTTCGGCAACCTCACCGACGGCAAGCGCGTGCCCGAGCTCCTGTCCGCGTTCACGCACCTGCGCGCACGCCGGCCGGAGGCGCGGCTCCTGCTGGTCGGGTCGGCATCTGCGCGGCTCTCGTCGCTCGACCTACCCGACGGCGTCATCCGCCGGGATCACGTGCCGGAAGAGGAGCTCTGGGCGCTGATGTCCGCCTGCGACGCCGTGGTCAGCCTGCGCTGGCCGACGATGGGCGAGACCTCCGGAACAGCGATCCGGGCGCTCGGTCTCGGCAAGCCACTCGTCGTCAGCGACGTCGGCTGGTTCTCCGAGCTGTCCGATGCGGCCGTGCTCAAGGTGCCCGTCGACGAGCAGGAGGTGGAGACGCTCACGGCGGCTCTGGAGGCGCTGTCGGACGAAGGCGTCCGCGCCCGCATGGCCGCGGCAGCCCTCGAGCTCGTCCAGCGAGAGCATCGGCTCGATCGGGTGGCGGATGCGTACACGAGCGCGATCGAGGAGCTCGCCGGCGGCCGGGCGGTGGAAGAGCGGGTGCTGCGCGAGGTCGCGAGAGCTGCGTCCGAGGTCGGAATCGACGCCGACGACGCCGGCGTGCTCGCCGCCCGTCTCCGGGAGGTCGGGCTTGGCGACCACTAGAACGGCCGAATTGGGCAGACGCGCCACCGCGGTGGGGCTTGTGCGCGCGGTGCCCGTCTGGGTGTGGCTGACCATGCTCGTGATCGTCTCCGCCGCGATCAGGTACGTGATCGCGCGGCAGGCGGTCGCGCCGTGGATCATGGTCGACGAGCTGATCTACGCGGAGCTCGCGAAGAGCTTCGCTTCGGGCGGCCACTTCCTCCTGCGCGAGCACGCCTCCGCCGGCTACGGGCTCGTGTACCCGGTGCTGATCGCGCCGGGCTGGGCGATCTTCAAGTCCGTCCCGGACGCCTACGCGATGGCGAAGGCGATCAACTCGGTCGTCATGTCGCTCGCGGCGGTGCCTGCGTACCTGCTCGCGCGCCGTGTCGTCCCCAGGACGTTCGCGCTGGCCGCCGCCGTCCTCGCGATCTCGGTCCCGTCGATGGTCTACACCGCCACGCTGATGACCGAGAACGCGTTCTACCCGATCTTTCTCGCGACGGTGCTGGCGATGGTGGTGTGGCTCGAGCGTCCGACGCCGAAGCTGACCATCCTGATGATCGCGCTCGTCGGTCTCGCCTACCTCACGCGCGCACAGGCGCTCGCGTTCGGCCCCGCGATCCTGACCGCCCCGCCCCTCTTCGCCTGGGCGCAGCGGCGCGGCTGGCGTTCCCTGCGCGACTACTGGCTGACCTACGGGATCGTCGCCGTCGCCGCGATCGGTGTGCTCGCGGTGCAGGGAGCGCGCGGGCGCTCGCCGCTGGGAGTCCTGGGCGCGTACCAGGTCGCAGGCGAGACCCACTACAAGTTCTGGCAGGTCGTCAAGTGGTTCTGCTACCAGATCGCGGAGTTCGACCTCTCGCTCGGCGTCGTCCCGCTGGCAGCCCTGATCGTGCTCGCCGCCGTCGCCCGGAACCTCGATCGCAAGGTCCAGTCGTTCCTCGCCGTCTCGATCGCGATCTCGTTCTGGCTCCTGCTCGAGGTCGGGGCGTTCGCGTCGACCTGGCAGCTCCGCGTCGAGGAGCGGAACAACTTCTACCTCGCGCCCCTGTTCCTGATCGCTCTGCTGGTGTGGATCGACCGTGGCGCCCCGCGGCCGAGCCGCATCACCGCGGTCACGGCGCTCGTCGCCGGGGCGCTGCCGGCCATGCTTCCGTACGAGCACCTGATCAACCTCAACGCCGTCTCGGACACCCCGGCCCTGCTCCCGGTCTGGTCGCTGCACTCGGCCCTCTTCCCGCTCGAGCAGGTTTCGCTCGTCGTCGGGCTCGCTTGCGTGGTCGCCGCGGGAGTGTTCGTCTCCGTGCCGCGGCGCTACGTGCTCGCCCTGCCGCTGCTCGTGCTCGTCTACTTCGCGGTCTCCCAGAAGCCGATCCAGGGCAAGCACCGCACCGCCTCGATCGGTGCGCTGTACGCCGGGATCACCAATCCCGATCGCGACTGGATCGACCGGATCGTCGGGAGCGACGAGCAGGTCGCGGCGATCTGGTCCGGGAACACCGATCCCCACGTGATCTGGGAGAACGAGATCTTCAACCGCTCGGTCGGTCGTGTCTACGACACCGGCTCGCGGCTGAACGGCGATCTGCCCGAAACACCGTTGACCGTGAACCGGGAGACGGGGGTGATGAGCGCCGACGGTGTCCCGGTGCGGTCGCCCTACGTCCTCACCGACGGCTCGGTCCAGCTCGCCGGCACGATCGTCGGGCAGGACGCGCGGAAGGGCATCTTCCTCTACCGGCTCTCCGGCCCGATGCGCCAGACCTCCCAGGTCACGGGCCTGTACCCGAACGACACCTGGTCCGGCCCGAGCGTCCGCTACCGGCGACTCGACTGCGCGGGCGGCTCGCTCACCGTGCGCCTCGAGAGCGACCCCTCGCTCTTCACCCGTCCCCAGTCCGTCGTCGCGACCGTCGCCGGCCGCCGGGTCGGCAGCGTCACGGTCCCGTCGGGGCAGACACGGCTCATTCACGTACCGCTCGAGCGCGAGGGCCGGGTCTGCACCGTCACCTTCACGGTCACGCCGACCGCCGTGCCCGTCGTGGTCACGAAGGGGGAGAACACGGACAACCGCGAGCTCGGCATCCACTTCACCGGGTTCGACTACAGCTCTTAGTGCGGATCGCGTTCGACGTCTCGCCGCTGTCCCACCCGCGGACGGGCGTCGGCAACTACATCCGCGGGTCGCTCGCCGGGCTGGCCGAGGCGGCCGGCGGCGAGCACGAGATCGTCGCCTTCGCGCCCACGAGCCCGCAGGGGCTGAAGCGGATCCCGGCGGCACTCGCCGGTATCCCGGTGGAGACGCGGCTCCGCTTCCTGCCGTTCGCGCACCACTGGCGGCAGGCGTGGAGCCGCTTCGAGTGGCCGGCCGTCGAGCGCTTCCTGGGCGCGATCGACGTCCTGCACTTCTCGGATTGGATGTACCCGCCGCAGCGGGGTGGGCTCCGCTCGACGATGGTCCACGACCTCGTCCCGATTCGCTTCCCCGAGTGGGTGCAGGGCCGGACGAAGCGGATGCACGGAGCGAAGTACCGCAATGCGGCGCGCACCTGCGACGTCGTCTTCGTCAACGCCGAGTACACGAAGGGGGAGGTCGTCGACCTGCTGGGAGTCTCGCCGGACAAGGTCGTGGTCGCCTACCCCGGCGTGGCCGACCGCTTCCGGGCGGAGGGCGATCGCGCCGACCTCGGGCGGCCCTACGTGCTCACCGTCGCGACGCTCGAGCCGCGCAAGAACCTCGACACCCTGCTGAGCGCGGCCCTCCCGGACGGGCACGCGCTCGCGGTCGTCGGGGCCGCCGGCTGGGGACCGCAGCCGGAGCTGGACCGCCCGGACGTGATCCGGCTCGGCTACGTCGACGACGACGAGCTGGCGCGGCTGTACCGCGGAGCCGCCGCCTTCGTCTATCCCTCGCGGTTCGAGGGGTTCGGGATCCCGATCGTCGAGGCGATGGCGAGCGGTGTGCCCGTCGTCGTCTCCGCCCATCCGTCGATGGACGAGGCTGCGGGCGACGCCGCCGTTCGCGCCGATCCGGAGAGCGCCGAGGCGATCGGGGCCGCGCTCGAGGAAGCACTGCGGCGGCGCAGCGAGCTCGTGCCGCCGGGTCTCGCGCACGCGGAGCGCTTTCGCTGGAGCGAGACCGGCCGGACGATGCTGGAGACCTTCTCCGGGATACTTGGCCGATAACCATGCGCGTCGGCATCGACGTCTCCCCGCTCGTCCAGACCAGGGCCGGAACCGCCCGGTACCTCGAGGGCCTGCTCGCGCACAACGAGTACGAGCGCTTCTCGTTCGCCGGCACGAGCCGACTCGCCACACTCGTACGGGACGCGTACTGGTACCCGCTAGCGCTTCCGCGCGAAGCGCGGAAGCGCAACGTCTCCGTTCTCCACTGCCCAACGTTCAGGGGCCCTTTTCAGAGTCGCGCTCCCCTGGTAGTAACGGTCCACGACCTCGCCGTCCTACGCCACCCAGGGACGTTCAACCAGTGGACGCGGCGCTACAGCCGCCTTGCCGTTCCCCGGGTGGCGCGGGCGGCGAGGCTCGTGATCGCGGTCTCCGAGTTCACCCGCCGCGAGCTCGTCGAGGTGATCGGCCTCCCCGAGGGGCGGATCAGGGTGGTCCCGAACGGCGTCGGGGCGCCATTCGAGCCGGCGGGTCCGGCTGCCGAGGGCGAGTACGTCCTCGCTGTCGGCACGCTCGAGCCGCGTAAGAACCTTGCCGCTGCGCAGCAAGCTGCGCAGCAGCTAGGGGTTGAGTTGAGAGTAGCCGGGGCGCGGGGCTGGGGCGGGGTCGAGGTCGACGGCTGGCTCGGGCCGGTGTCCGACGAGGAGCTTGCTGCCCTGTACCGAGGTGCGCGCTGCCTCGTCTATCCGTCGCTGTACGAGGGCTTCGGCATCCCCGTGCTCGAGGCGATGGCCTGCGGAACCCCGGTCGTCACCAGTATCGGCGGCGCGACCGAGGAGGTCGCGGGCGGCGCCGCGGTTCTCGTCGACCCGAACGATCCGCAGGCGGTCGCCGACGGCATCGAGCATGCGATTGCGCGTCGCGACGAGCTCGTCCCCCGGGGCCTGGAGCGCGCCCGCGCGTTCACGTGGGAGCGGGTCGCCGCCGAGACCTGGCACGTGTACGAGGAGGCGGCGGCCTGAAGCCGCTGGTCCTGATCGACGCCGACGTGCTCGGCCGGCAGCGGACGGGCGACGAGACCTACGTCCAGAACCTCCTCCGCCTCCTGCCCTCAGTGGGCGGAGACGTCTTCCGCTTCGCGGCGATCACGCGGCATCCCGAGCTCGTCCCGCCCGGAATCGAGCCGATCGAGCTTCAGTCCCGCTCGCAGGTCGTCCGGATGGCCTGGGCGGTGCCCCGCCTGCTGCGGCGCCTCAGTCCGGCGCTCGTCCACTTCCAGCACGCGCTCCCGCTCGGGGTGAGCCGCCCGGCGGTGGTCACGATCCACGACCTCTCGTTCGAGCGTGACCGGGACACGATGGGGTGGGTCGACCGTCGCATCTTCAAGCTCGTCGTGCCGCGAGCCGCCCGCCGTGCCCGACGGGTGATCGCGGTCTCGGAGCGAACGAAGCGCGATCTCGGCGAGCACTACGGGATCGCGCCGGACCGGATCGTGGTGACGCCGCACGGCGTCGATCCGGCGTTCGGCCCCGGCGCCGGTGGCGCCCACGACTACCTCCTCTACGTCGGCGCGATCCAGGCGCGGAAGAACCCCGTCGCCGTGGCGGAGGCGGCGGCGGTCGTCGGCCTGCCGCTCGTCGTCGCCGGGCCGGAGCGCGAGCCGGCCCTGGCCCGTGAGCTCGAGCGGCAGGGCGCGCAGCTGCGCGGCTACGTCGAGAAGGCCGAGCTGGCGCGGCTCTACCAGGGCGCCGCGTGCCTCGTCCTGCCGTCGCGATACGAGGGCTTCGGGCTACCGGTGCTCGAGGCGATGGCCTGCGGGACACCGGTGGTCGCAGCGAACGATCCGGCGCTGCGCGAGGTGGCCGGTGAGGCCGCCGTGTACTCGGAGCCCGGCAATCTGGCCGAGGCGATCCGGGCGGCGCTCGCCGACCGCGAGCGCCTGGTCGCAGCCGGCCTCGACCGGGCGCGGCTGTTCAGCTGGGACGAGACGGCGCGCCGGACGCTCGCCGTCTACCGCGAGGCGCTCGAGGGAGGTTGAGCGAGAACGCCATGGTCTCCGCGGTCGTCGTCTCGCACGGACATCGCCGCCGAGCTCGCGCGAGTCGCTGCCGGCGCTTGCGCCCCAGGTCGACGAGATCGTCCTCGTCGCCAACGTCCCCGGCAGCCTGCCCGACGAGCTGCACGGTGCCCGGGTTGTCGAGAACGCGCGTCCGCTCAGCTATGCGGCGAACCTGAACCGGGCGATCGCCGAGGCGACGGGCGAGCTTCTGCTCGTGAACAACCCGGACGCGGTACCGGAGCCGGGCGCCGTCGGCCGCGCTCGCCTCGTTCGTGGAGGCGCATCCGCGCTGCGGGATCGCGGGGCCGCAGCTCGTCGATCCGGACGGGGCGTGGCAACCGTCGCGGCGGCGGTTCCCGACCGTCGGCGGCACGCTCGTCCGTCGCACGCCGCTGCGACTCCTCTTCCCGCCGCTCGAGCGCCAGCGCGGCCACTACCTGCTCGACGAGCGGCCGACCGAGCCGGTGCAGGCGGACTGGATGCTCGGCGGGTCGCTGCTGCTGCGGCGTGAGATGCTCGACGAGCTCGGGGGCTACGACCCCGGCTTCCGGATGTACGGCGAGGAGATCGATCTCTGCTACCGCGCGGCACGGGCCGGCTGGGAGCGCTGGTACGTGCCGCAGTCAGTCGTTCGCCACCGCTGGGATGCGCTCACCGACAAGAAGCTGCTCACCCGCCGGACGCTCTGGCACTGGCGGTCGATGCTCAGGTTCGTCCGCAAGCACCCGGAGCGGTTGTTCGCGACGTGAAGACCTGGAGCGAGCGCGAGTACGCCGACCCGGTGCCGTACCTCCGCCACCGCGCGGAGCTCGTCGTCTCGCTCGGCCCACGGCTCGAGCCCGGCGACCGGCTGTGCGACCTCGCGTGCGGAGATGGAGGCCTGGCCGACTTCCTCCCGGGGATCGAGTACCTCGGCGTCGACGCCGACCCGAAGATGGTCGCGGAGGCCGAGTCGAAGGGGCGGAGCGTCGTGGCCGCCGACCTGAACGACTTCGAGCCCGACGAGCCGGTCGCCGCGACGACGATCTTCCGAGCCGTGTACTACGCGCGCGACCGGCGCGCGTTCTTTCGCCACATCGCCGCATACACCGAGAGGAAGCTCGTCTTCGACCTCAACCCGCGCCAGTATCGGATCGGAGACGTGGTCGCCGACCTCCGGTCCGCCGGGTTCCGCGGGGTTGCTCTGCGCCCGTTCTTCGTCCCGCAGACGGTCGCTTTGCCGCGGCCGCTCCTCGGCGCTCTCGTCGCGGCAGAGCGCTCGGGCCCGCTTGCCCGGCTCGCGCTCCGCTACCGGTTCACGTACCTGGTGGCCGCGTCGCGGTGAACGCGTAGGAGACCTGCGCGCCGAGGGCGCGCCGGTCGGAGCCCCCGTTCGCGGCCGGCGAGAAGGTCGGCGAGACCCGGACGATCACCCGCGTCGGCGGGGAGGCCGGCACGGTGAAGACCCGCTGCTTTCCGTCGTTGGGCAGGACCCGGTGCAGGACCGTCGTCACCCGTCCCAGTGCGGGCTGCTTGTCCGGGCCGCGGACGAGGCGTCCCGCGACGATCGTCACCTTCCCCGGCTTGTAGTTCCAGGCGCCGCGCGCCATCGTGATCCGGACGAACCCGGGCTTCCCCCCAGGCGTCGAGAACTGGTTGTAGGCGCTGACGGCGGGGACGGAGGGCTCGGAGTCGGTCGGGGCCGTCATCCAGCCGTCCGGCTCGACGCCGGTCGGCGTGCTGCGCAGCCGCAGCGGCTGCTCGATGCGCAGCAGCCGCCAGTGCGCCTGCTCGACCACGACCTTGTGGATGGGGAAGCCGAACTGGTCCGTCGTGAACACCCGCCGGATCGCCGGTCTGGCGATCAGCTTGCCCGCGACGTCGATCTCGTTGTCGGCGACGATGTAGTCGACCCCGGGCGGCGCCCCGGTCGGGATCGAGCGGCCGGTGAGGCGGCCGTCCGGGCCTGCATCGGGCGTCACGAATCCCGGTGGGTACGTTCCCGGCCCCGGTGCGCTCCCGTCCAGGCTCCAGACGTAGCGTAGGGAGCGGTTCCAGAACTCCATCAGCCAGATCCCGTTCGCCGTCGTCGGGATCCGCTGGCCGAGGTAGATCGTGGGCGCCTGGCCCGTCGCCTTGTCGAGCCAGTTCGGAGGGCTCGGGAAGTTCGCGCGCAGCGTCTGCGAGAACCCGTTGGTGCCGTTGCTCGCCGAGATCTCGCCGGACAGGTTCCAGGCGAGCACGAGTGCCGCCGCCGCCGCTCCGATCGCCGGCCCGAGCCCGCGGCGCCTGACGAGCCGCGGCGCGACCAGGAGCGCGATCGAGACGATCAGCGCGACGACGAGCAGCCAGGTCACGTCGCGATCGTCGAAGGCGAGATCGAGATTCGCCATCTGGACGATCGACAGGCCGAGGGCGTCCGAGTAGGGGCGGAGGTTCAGCTGGTACGGCGTCGTGAGGATGACGTAGAGGACGAAGCCGGCAGTCCCGGCGACCGCCCACCACCTCAGCCGGCCGCGCTCCAGCGCCAGCGCGGTCGCGGCGAACACGAGCGGCGCGAGGTAGATGAGGTTCCGCTCGGCGACGACCGTGGCGAACTTCGTCGAGAGGTACGCGGCCTTGGTCGCCGTGTACAGGCCGAAGGCGGTCAGGCCCGACGCGGTGACTGCGACGAAGGCCTTCAGCTCACGCGTCCACTGCTCGCCGCGAGGGCGCACGAGCGCCGCGAGCGCGACGACGGGCAGCAGGCCCAGGCCGATTGCAAAGGCGCCGGCCGCCCAGAGCCCGTAGACGATCGTCCGGTGCCGGTAGAAGCCGGTGGCCATGAACCAGGTCTCCGAGTGCGCCCCGACCACGGAGCTGAAGAGGATGATCCCGCCGATCACGAGCACCGTTGCCCCGACCCAGTCCCACGCCGACCAGGTCCGTCGCCAGCGCTTTGCGGGCGTGCTCGTCCACAGCAGGAACAGCGCAGCGAGCGCGAACAGCGGGATCAGGACCGCGAGCTCCCCGCGCACGAACGGCGCGACGAGCGTCGCGGCTCCCGCTCCGAGCAGCCAGGCCGCCGTGCGGTTCGCAAGCGCCTTGGCAATCAGGAAGAGGCACAGCGTCGCCCAGGGGTACGCGGCCGGCTCCTCGACGAGGAACGGTGCGTACGCGAGGGCCGGCGTCGCCACCGCGCCCACCGCGGCGAAGAGCGCCCACGGCCGCGAGACGATCATCCTGGCCAGGAAGTAGGCCGGAAAGATCGCGGAGGTCATCACGATCACGCCCGTGTACTTGATCGCGGCGTACGCGGTGCTGACGTCGTCGATCCGCCAGAAGGGCGCGAGGACGTACGCGTAGAGCGTCTGGAAGCTGCTCGGGTGCCCGCGCAGCTCGGCGTGGCCCGTCTCCGAGATCGAGCGCGAGATCTGTGCGAGCTTCAGCTCGTCGGTGAACAGCCATGGCGTGACGTGGCCGCGGGTCTGCCAGCCGTAGAGGACGCAGAGCCAGAGGAAGGCGGTGGCGAGCGGGATCGCGCGGTAGAGGCGGTCGACGCGCGCCGCAGGAACTGCAACGGCTTCCACTACTCGCGGGCTGCGCCCAGGACGACGAGCGGGTCGAGGTCGGTCTCCCGGCGCACGAACCGGCACTGTACGCCGGCGTCCTCGCACGCGCGGACGATCGTGTCGAGTCGGTGCGCGGGCGCGCGCGGGATCGTGACCAGCACCGCGTCGGGCCGGGAGGAGGCGAGGATGCGCTCGATGTCGGTCGTGCCGCCGCGGACCGGCACTCCCAGCAGCCGCCGGCGGTGAAGCCGGGGGTCGTCGTCGACGAACCCGACGACCCGCTCTCCGGGCGTCTCCCGGAGCTCCCGGCAGAGGCTGCGACCGGACCGGCCCGCGCCGACGATCAGCATCCGGTGCCCGTCCCGCTCGTTCAGCGTCGCGCGCGCCCGGAACAGCGCCCGCTCGCCGAAGCGCGATGCGCCGATCACGATCGTGCAGAGGAGCGCGTCGGCGACGAAGACCCGGGCGGGGAAGTCGCCGAGCGTGGTCGTCCCGACGACGATGCCGAAGGCGACGACCTCCGACACCGCGACGCCGAGCACGATCGCCGCCGCCTCGCGTGAGCCCGCGAAGCGCCAGACCCCCTGATAGAGGCCAAGGAGGATGAACGCCAGGTAGCGGGTGACCAGCACGGCCGGGAGCGCGACCGTGAAGACGTGACGCTCGTACGGCGTGCCGTTGCCGCCGACCAGCAGGACGTAGGCGGCGTAGAGGCTGGCCGAGATCAGGACGAAGTCGGCGAGCACCTCGAGCAGCCGGCGGCGGTGCAGCACGACGGTGCGCAGCATCCACCCGCCGCGCACGACCTCTTCGTCTTCCTCGCCGCGCTCGAGGTCGACGAGGAACGTGGCGAACTGGACGAGCAGGGCGAAGGTGAGGAGGACGCCGACGAGCGTGATCCAGAAGTTGCCGAGCACGCTGTACGCGAGGCTGGTCGCACCGAGGCCCGCCGCGATCGCTGCGAGCAGGACGACCGTCCGCTGTTCCGAGAGACCGCCGCGGACGAGGCGGTGCGAGGTGTGATCCTTCCCGCCCTGGTGGATCGGGCGGCCCTCGACCATCCGCATGGTCGCGACCAGGGCGGTGTCGAGAATGGGGACGCCCAGCACGAGGATCGGCAGCAGGAGGGTCGCGACCGTGGTCTCCGCGACCTTCCAGCTCGTCGCCAGGCCGAGGGCCCCGAGCGTGAACCCGAGCACCTGGCTTCCCGAGTCGCCCATGAAGACGGCCGCCGGCTTGCCGGGCCGGAAGTTGAAGGGCAGGAAGCCGAGACACGCCAGACCCAGGCTGAGGGCGAGCACCAGCAGGAGCCGCTCCTCGTGGACGGTGACGGCGTCGATCGCGAAGAACGTCGCGCCGATCGCGGCCAGCGTCCCGGCCAGGCCGTCCATGTTGTCGAGGAGATTGAAGGCATTCGTCATCCCCACCAGCCAGACGAGGCCGATCGCGACGGCCAGGACGTCGTTCGAGACGATCTCGACCGACAGGCCGGTGCTCAGAGCGATCGCGCCGGCGCCGAACTGCGCCGCGAGCTTCAGCATCGGCGGGAGGGAGCGGACGTCGTCGACGAGGCCGACGATGAAGAGCAGAGCGGCGGCGGCGAGGATGCCGAGGAGCTCCTCGTTGTCGTGGACGGCGCCGGCGGCGACCGCCGCCGCGATCCCGGCGCCGAGCCCGAGGAAGAGGCCGACGCCGCCGAAGAGGGGCGTCGCCTGCGTGCTCCAGCGCTCGCCGGTCGGATGGGCGATCAGGCGGCGCGCGAGCGGCGAGCGCAGCAGCATCCAGATCACGAGCGCGCTGACGGGCAGCGCGACGGCAGCGGCGGCCGCGCTCATGTCGACAAGCCGAGCGGCACGATCACCAAGCGTAACGGAGCGCTGTTAAGGCGTTCGTGTGGAGATACTCAAAGGGTGACTCCTCGCACGCGACGTCATGCGCTGCCCCGTATGTCGCGGCATGCTCGACGACGTGCCCGGCGGGCTGCGCTGCGGTCGCTGCGACGCCGACTATCGCGGTCGAGGACGGAATCCCGCGGATGCTCGACGACCGCCTGCCGGGGATCGCTGCAAAGCGGGCGGAGATCGCCGGCTGGGTCGCGATGGCGAAGGCCGAGGGCTGGTACGAGCCCGACGACGAGGTCGACTCCGTGCTCCCCTACGTCTGTCGCGACCTCGGCTGGGACGACCGCACCTGGCGCGCGAACGAGCACTCCTTCTCGCTGCTGCTCGAGCACGTTCGGCCCGGGATGCGCGTGCTCGAGGTCGGCGCCGGTCGGGCATGGGCCGCGCAGCACCTCGTCCCCCGCGGCGTCGAGTACGTCGCCACGGACATCGTCGCCGACGGGAACGTCGGGATCGGCCGCGGCGCCTTCTACGAGGCGCGGGTGGGCCCGTTTGCGCGCGTCCAGGCCGACGGGGAGCATCTTCCGTTCGCCGACGAGGCGTTCGACCTCGTCTATTGCGTCGCCGCGCTCCACCACGCGCTCGACCTACGGCAGATGGTCTCCGAGCTCGCGCGCGTGACCCGTCGCGGAGGGCTCGTGGCGGCCCTGAACGAGGGGACCCGCGCACTTCGCGCGAGCGGCGAGGCCGAGGACCAGGAGGCGGAGAAGGGGTTCGGGATCAACGAGCACGTCCACACGCTCTACGCCTACCTGTGGGCGTTCGCGCGGGCGGGCCTGGTCGTCCGGCGCGTCGAGCACGCGGAGGGCGACGACGACCTGCGCACGCGCCGGATCGGCGGCCGGCTCAGGCGGCTGCCGCTCGTCGGCCGGTCGGCGGCGACCTGGTTCGCGCAGACGTGCTACGGCTACTCCGGCGTCAGCCTCTTCGCCCGCAAGCTGCACTAACGGGCGTCTCGCCGGAGCTTCCTGTTCAATCGGGAAGCGCAGTGTCGATCTACGCCGACCTTTACCGCTACCGGGAGCTGTTCGGCAACCTCTTCCGGCGCGACCTCCAGACGCGCTACAAGGGCTCGGTCCTCGGCGTCGCGTGGTCGCTCGTCAACCCGCTCGTGCTGATGGGGATCTACGTCCTCGTCTTCTCGCTGCTCTGGAAGGTCGCGCAGATCGACCACTACGCGCTGTACCTGCTCGTCGGCCTGACCGTCTGGCTCTTCGTCTCGTCGTCGCTGACGATGGCGTCGCGATCGCTGGTCGACAGCGCTCCGCTCGTGAAGAAGGTCCGGTTTCCTCGCCAGCTCGTGCCGTTGTCGGTCGTCGCAACCCAGCTCGTCACCTTCGCGGCGATGCTGGCGGTGCTGATCGTCGTCAACCTGATCGTGATTCCGGAGACCCGCGACACGTTCCTGCTCTCGCTGCCGTTGTCGCTCGCCGTGGTCGGGTTCGTCGGCGGCATCTCGCTGATGGTTGCCTGCGCGAACGTCGTCTTCCGCGACGTCGAGCACCTGATCTCGGCGATTCTCCTGCCGTGGTTCTTCCTGACCCCGATCCTCTACCGGCTCGAGGATCTCCCCGGCGGGTTCAAACGCTACGACTGGGTGATCACGATCCTCCGGTGGGTGAACCCGCTGACCCCGCCGATCTACGCGCTCCGCGATCCGCTGTTCTACGGGCGCCTGCCCAACGGGTGGGACGTCCTTTACCTCTGCGTGGCGGCGCTGATTGCACTCGGCCTCGGGGCTCTGGTCTTCCGCCGCGTCAACGACCGGATCGCAGTCGACCTGTGATGCGCCCGTCGTAGATCCACGGCTCGTCGCCTTCCGGGCGCCAGGCGGGAAGGCCCGCGACCGTGCAGTTCGGAGCCAGGGGGAGGAGCAGCGACGGGCAGACGAGCGGCTCGCCGAAGGACGGGTTCCGGCCGCCTCCCGGCCGGTACGAGCGGAGCTCGCGGTTCCGGCCGGCCTCGATCGAGCCGCCCACCGCCGCGTAGCCCTCCTCGTGGGCCGCACGCGTGCGCTCGTGCCAGTCGGCAGCCGGCTCGACGTCGGGAGTGAGGTACGCGACCCGGCTGCTCGCGTCGCGCGGGCCCACCTCCACGTCCGTCTCGAGCATGGCGTTCCCGATCTCCGACAGCCAGCAGCGGCCCTCGAGCACGAGGTCGAACGCGAGCCGGTAGCGGCCGGACGGCATCACCGCCCGCACCTGGACGGCCACCGTGGCCCGCTCGCCGGGCGCGAGTGGTGGCACGGGCGCGCGCAGGCCGTCCCAGACGATCGGATTGCCGTGGTCGTCGAGCCAGTGGTAGGCGGCGAGCAGGTCGCGCCAGGGGGAGGCGCCGCCGTTCTCCAGCTCGATCTGCGCGGAGCCGAGCGCACCCGCCTGCGGCGCGTCCAGGCGGTAGGCGAGCCAGTGTACGCCGAGCGGCCCGGCGGGAACGTCATGGGCGGGAACTGCCTGCATCGCCGGAGCTAGTCTAGGCCGGTGTCGGAGCCGCTTCTCGTGCGCGCGCTGCGGCGTGAACCGGTCGAGCGCGCTCCCGTCTGGTTCATGCGCCAAGCGGGCCGCTCCCTGCCCGAGTATCGCGCCCTGCGCGAGCGGCACTCGTTCTTCGAGCTCGCCGACAACCCGGCGCTGTGCGCGGAGGTGACGCTTCAGCCCGTTCGGCGCCACGGCGTCGACGCGGCAGTGCTCTTCGCCGACATCATGACCCCGGTACTCGGCATGGGGATCGAGGTCGAGCTGGTGGAAGGCGTCGGTCCGGTCGTCGAGCGGCCGGTCGCCAGCGCGGCGGACGTCGACCGCCTGCAGGTGCCCGATCCGGACGAGGCGTTCGCACCCGTTCTGGAGGCTGTTCGCATCGTCCGTCGCGAGCTCGACCCCGGGCGGGCGGTGATCGGCTTCTGCGGCGGACCGTTCACCGTCGCCGGGTACCTCGTCGAGGGCAGGCCGAGCCGCGACTTCGTGAAGACGAAGGAGCTGATGTACCGCGAGCCCGGGGTCTGGCACGGGCTGATGGACAAGCTCGCTGACACGTTCTCGGGCTACGTTCGAGCCAAGGCGGCCGCGGGGGCGGACGCCGTCCAGCTCTTCGACTCGTGGGTCGGCGCGCTCACGGTCTCCGACTACGAGGAGTTCGTCGCCCCGTACTCGGCGCGCGTGCTCGCCGCGGCCGGGGTGCCCTCGATCCACTTCGGGACGGGGACGGCGCACTTGCTCGGCTCGATGGCCGCAGCCGGAGGCGATGCGATCGGCCTCGACTGGCGCGTGCAGCTCGACCAGGGCTGGCTCGCGATCGGCCCCGAGCGGGCGGTGCAGGGCAATCTGGATCCCGCCGTGTTGCTCGGTCCGTGGGAGCGGATCGAGACGGCGGCGCTCGACGTGCTCGCCCGCGCCGCCGGCCGCCCGGGTCACGTCTTCAATCTCGGCCACGGCGTTCTGCCTGCGACCGACCCAGCCGATCTGAAACGGCTCGTCGAGCTCGTGCACGAACGAACGGCGAAGGCGTTGGCGTGAGAGACGAAGCCGAGCACAAAGGCGACAGCGAAGCTGTCGGCCTTGGCGCGAGGCGAGGTCGTGGCGCCGGAGGCGTCAGCACCGCCGTCGTCCTGATGGCGTACGGCTCGCCGGACCGGATCGAGGACGTCCCCGCCTACTACGCCGACGTCCGCGGCGGCCGGCCCGTTCGGCCCGAGCTGGTCGCCGACCTGACCGAGCGCTACCGCCGGCTCGGGATCGAGGACTCCAACCCGCTGAACGAGATCACCGAGCGGACGCGCGCGGCGCTCGAGGTGGAGCTCGGGTTGCCCGTGTTCACCGGGATGAAGCACTGGCGGCCGCGGATCGGAGAGGCGGCCGAGGCGGCGCTCGCCGCCGGCGCCGACCGGGTCGTCGGGCTCGTGCTGGCGCCGCACTACTCGCGCCTCTCGATCGGCGGCTACCGGAAGCAGCTCGAGGAGGCGCTCGCCGGTCGCGCCGAGCTCGCCTTCGTCGAGAGCTGGCACGACGAGCCGGCGCTGGTCGAGCTCTGGGCGCTCCGCATCAGCGAGCTGCCGCGGAGCGCTAGCAGCCACGTCGTATTCACCGCACATTCGCTTCCGGCCCGGATCTTGGACGAAGGCGACCCTTATCAAGACCAGCTGCTGGAGACGTCGGCCGCAATCGCGCAGGCCGCAGGCCTGCGCGATTGGTCGCTCTCCTACCAGTCCGAGTCTCCGACCGGCGAGCCGTGGCTGCAGCCGGACATCCTCGACCATCTTGCCGCCCTCGACGGCCAGGGCGTGAGGGACGTCCTCGTCTGCCCCATCGGGTTCGTCGCCGACCATCTCGAGATTCGCTGGGACCTCGACACCGAGGCGCAGGACCGCTCCCGCGAGCTGGGTATGCGCCTCGTCCGGACGCCGATGCCAAACGACGATCCTGGCTTCGTGCACGTCCTGGCGGGGATCGTGCGGCGGGCGCTCGCGGTACCCTCGACCACATGAGGGGCTTGTCCGGAAACCCCAGTGATGTCGGGGCGTCCGCGAACCGTGATGCTGGCAAGGACGCAGGGAACCCCGATATGCAGGCCATATCGGGGCGACTGAGGACGAAGCCAGGGCGCGGTTCGCGCCGCAGCCGGCGCGCTGGGGTTTCCGGACAGGCCCCTAAACCGGGCGAGATCCGGGTCGATCGCGCGAGCCGCCGCTTCCGCGTCTCGCCCCACCAGGCCCGGACGCTGAAGGAGGTCGTGCTCGCCAGGAACCGCGCCCGCCCGACCGAGGTCTGGGCGCTCCGCGACGTCTCGTTCGCGGTCGAGCCCGGGGAGGCGGTCGGGCTGATCGGACGGAACGGCTCGGGCAAGACGACGCTGCTCAGCCTGATCGCCGGGATCATCACGCCGACCTCCGGGCGCGTCGAGGCGGGCGGCCGCGTCGCCTCGCTCCTCGAGCTCGGCGCCGGCTTCCATCCCGATTTCTCCGGGCGAGACAACGTCTACCTGAACGGCTCGATCCACGGCCTCAAGCGGGCGCAGATCCGCGGGCTGATGGACGAGATCGTCGCGTTCGCCGAGCTCGAGCGCTTCATCGACCTGCCCGTGCGCACGTACTCGTCCGGGATGTACATGCGGCTCGGCTTCGCGGTCGCAGCGCACATTGCCGCCGACGTGTTGCTTCTCGACGAGGTGTTCGCCGTCGGTGACGAGGAGTTCCAGCGCAAGTGCTTCGGCAAGATCTTCGAGTTCAAGCAGCGCGGGGGCACGATCGTCTTCGTCTCCCACGACGCCGCCTCGGTCGAGCGGCTGTGCGAACGGGCTGTGCTGCTGCGGGCGGGCATCGTGGAGCTCGACGGCACCGCGCAGGAGGCGATCGCCCGCTACCACACGCTGCTCGCGGAGGACCGTGCCCCCGCCGAGCTCGCGGCGGGGCTCCGCGAGTACGGCAGCGGCGAAGCGCGGATCGTCGAGGCTCGGCTCCTTGGTCCCGAGGGCGAGGACCGGCTCCAGCTCGCAGCAGGCGAGCCGCTGTCCGTGCAGCTGCGGATTGCCGTAGCGGAGGCGCTGCCGCCGCCCCGGGTCTCGCTCGAGCTCCGAGACGAGGCCGGCCTCCTCCTGGCCTCGGCGGCGCAGGAGACCTCGGAGCTCGGCTGGGAAGCCGTTCCGGGCGAGCGGGTTCTCCGCTTCGACGTCGGCCGTCCGCCGCTCGCCGACGGGCGCTTCCGCCTGCGGTTCGAGCTCGGCGATTCCGCTGGACGCCGGATCTACCATTGGCTGGACGACGAGCTGCGGTTCGTCGTATACCCAGGGGAGACGGAACGGGGTCCCGTCCTGCTCGCGGGCAGGTGGTCGCTCGAGCAGGTCGGCGCTCCGGCTGAGATCGGAGGAAGATGAGCTACCAGACATGTCCCGACTGGCCCGAGCTGATGGAGATCGCGCCCGACCTGCAGTTCAAGCACTACTCGGTGCGCGAGGCCCAGCTTCCGGCCGAGGCCCTGATGCAGGTCCCCGACCTGAACCTCGACGACGTCGAGATCTGCTGCGACATCGACCGGCACGTGTACTTCGCGAGGCACACCGACCCACGGGTCGCCCAGGCCCTGCGGGGCTCGCACTGGTACGACCTGACCGAGTGGACGGTGTCCGGCCCGGGCAGGCAAGCCGTTTGATCGCCCGCATGTGGCGCGGGTGGACCGCGCCGGAGAATGCCGACGCCTACGAGCGCTTCCTGCTCGACGAGCTCATTCCAGCAATGCACGCGATTCCGGGCTTCCGCGGCGCGGACCTGCTGCGGCGCGACGACGGCGGAGAGGTCGCGTTCGTGACCCTCACGCGCTTCGACTCGTACGACGCGATCAGGGCATTTGCCGGCGAGGACCACGAGCGGCCCGTGCTCGAGCCCAGAGCTCTGGAGTTGCTCTCACGCTACGACCGGCGCGTGGAGCACTTCGAGACGTCCTCGCTCAGCTAGCGCGCCAGCCGAGGACGGCCATGCCGTCCCACCACTGCAGCTGGTCGCCCGCCTCGCCCGGGATCTCGAACAGCAGGCTCGCCCGTTCCTGGCCGGCGAGGTAGTCGCGGGTCGCACGAGCGACGTCTTCCCAGTCCTCGTCGTCGATCACGATCAACGCCTCGTCCGAGAGCCACGGCTCGACGGCGCGCAACCCGCGCAGCTGGTCTTCGTAGCCGTGCGGGCCGTCGTAGTAGTAGACGCCGACCCGCCTGCCGTCGAGTGCGCCGCCCTCGATGACCTCGAAGACGTCGCCTTCGAGGATCGTCGCTCCCTCGACTCCGAACCGGCGAAGGTTCTCCTCCAGGCCTGCGCGGTTGGCGGCCGGGAGCCGCTCTCCCCGCACCTCCGTCGGCCTGAACGTGAACGCGTCGATCGCGACGAAGTCGCCGGAGTTCCCGCGCATGGCCCCGATCAGGCTCGCGCCGTAGTAGCTGCCGACCTCGACGTAGCTCTCGTCGGGCCCGAGCAGGCTCGCGGCGAGGTTGAGCAGGACGAGCACGTTCTCCGTCGCCAGGTTCGGGATGCCGCCGACGACGTCGTCGAAGCGACGGCCCCGCGGCTGCGGGGAGCGCGGGAAGTCGTCGAAGAGCCGGGGAAGCTCGGCAACGAATCGGTCGGTGTCCATGATTCGATTTCTACACTGGCCGGCGCGACACGCGGCGCAGCTCGTCCAGCGGCCGCGTGTTGAGCACATCGGCGGGAGAGGCCCAGCCGCGCCGGGCGGTCGCGACCGAGAGCTCCATGTTCCCGAGGCCGCCGATCGAGTGCGCGTCCGTCGAGCAGACGATCTTCACGCCCGCCTCGATCGCCTGGCGGACGTAGACGTCACGCAGGTCGAGCCGGTCCGGGAGGCCGTTGACTTCCAGCGCCACTCCTTCCTCGAGCGCGACGGCGATCAGCTCGTCGACGTCCAGCTCGTTTTCCGGCCGCCGGTTGATGTACCGGCCCTTCGGATGCGACAGGCAGGCGACGTGCGGGTTGCGGAGGGCCTCGACGACGCGCTTCGTCTGCTCGCGCTTCGGCAGCCGCTGGCCTCCGTGGACGCTCGCCTGCACCCAGTCGAGCTCGGCCAGGATCGAGTCGGGTAGGTCGAGCTGCCCGTCGGGGAGGATGTCGCACTCGCTGCCGCGCAGCACCCGGAACGGCGCGAGCGCCTCGTTCACATCGGCGATCTCGATCGCCTGGCGGCGTAGGTCGTCCGGGATCAGGCCTCGCACCGCGCCGACCGCCGGAGTGTGGTCGCAGATCGCGAGGTACTCGTAGCCGCGCTCGATTGCCGCCAGCGCCATCTCCTCGACACTCGCCCGGCCGTCCGACCAGACCGTGTGGCAATGCAGATCCCCGCGGATCTGGCCGAGCTCGACGAGGTCGGGTACCCCGTCGCGAAACGGCCGCTCGCGAAGCTCCGGGGGGCACCACGGGATCCCGAGCGCGCGGTAGACGCCTTCCTCGTCCTCCGCGTCCGGCAGCGGCTCGAGCGCCGCGACGTAATCGTGCGACCCGGTTGCACGCACGAGTGCCGTGCCGAGCTCGGACGGTTCCGCGACGACGAGGTCGACCGCGACGCCTTCCACGGTCACCCCGACGGCGCGGCGCTCGAGGCGATCGAGCACGGAGACGATCGACGGCAGAGTCTCGAACGCATCCAGGACGGGATCGGCGTCGAGGGCCGGAACGACCACGGCGAGGTACTCGTTCGAGTCGCAGTAGCGCCTCGGGTCGCCCGCGGCGATCCCGCCGAGCGGCTCGGCGATCGCCGCCAGCAGCCTGCGTGCGCGGTGCAGCAGCACGCCCTGCGCAGGTCGCCTTTCGCTCTCGTGGAGAAGGGCGGCGAGCAGCCTGGCTTCTGTCTGAGGCCCGATTCCCGGCACCTGGCGGAGCCGCCCGGCCGCGGCCGCCTCGCGAAGATCGGCCGCCGTCCGCACGCCGAGCGTACGCGCGATCTGAACTGCTCGCCGCGCCCCGATCCCGAGGTATCGGCCGAGCCCGACGAGGTCGGGCGCCACTTCGCGCTCGAGCTCCTCCAGCTCGGCGATCTCGCCGGTCTCGACGAGCTCGCGCAGCTTTGCCTCGATGCCCCGGCCGATCCCACGCAGCTCGCGGACCCGGCCGGACCGGATCAGGTCGGCGACCGGGGCCTTCGTCGACCGGATCAGCTCCGCCGCACGCCGGTACGCCCGCGCTGCGTACGGGCTCGCACCTGCGAGCTCGAGCAGGGTCGCGAACGAGTCGAGCCGCTCCGCGATCGCTCTGTTGTCGAGGTGCTCCTGCAGGGCCACGGCGGTAGTGTCACCGCCCGATGAGTGGCATCGTCGTCCTCTCCGGCGGAGTCGGCGGCGCGCGCTTCGTGCGCGGGCTGATCGACGCCGTTCCGCCGGCGGACGTGACCGTGATCGGCAACGTCGGCGACGACACCAAGGTGCTCGGGTTGCACGTCTCGCCCGACCTCGACAGCCTCGTGTACACGCTCGCCGGGATCCACGACGAGAAGCGCGGCTGGGGCCGCGGCGACGAGACCTGGAACGCGCTCTCGACTGCGAAGGAGCTCGGCGACGACGAGACGTGGTTCCAGCTCGGAGATCGCGACATCGGCCTCCACCTCGTCCGGGCAAAGGCTCTGCGCGCGGGCGAGCCGCTCTCGGGGGTCACCCGGCGCTTCGCCGCTGCGCTCGGACTCGAGCTGACCCTGATTCCCGCGACCGACGACCGCCTGCGGACGATCGTCGAAACGCCCGCGGGCTCCCTCTCCCTGCAGGAGTGGTTCGTCAGGCGGCGCCACCGGGACGCGGTCGACGGACTGCGGTTCGAAGGCGCCGAATCGGCCCGACCGGCTCCTGGCGTCGTCGACGCGATCGACCGGGCACGGCGGATCGTCTTCGCCCCGAGCAACCCGTACATCAGCATCCTGCCGATCCTCGCCGTGCCAGGCGATCCGCTCGGCCGTGGAGCGTGCGAGCGCACCCGTCGTCGGCGTCAGCCCCGTGATCGCCGGGAAGGCGGTGAAGGGGCCGGCGGACGCGATGCTGAACCGGCTTGCGGGCGGCGCGTCGCCCGCCCACGTGGCGAGCTGCTACCCGGGTCTGCTCGACGCGCTCGTGATCGACGAGGCCGATGCCGAAGGCGCAGACGCGCTTCAGGCCGCGGGCGTGCGCCCGATCGTGACCCGGACGCTGATGACCGATCGAGAGGCGGCGCGGCGTCTGGCCGAGGCGGTGCTCGAGGCGTGATCGAGATCCTGCCCGTCGAAGGACTGCCCGAGATCGCCGAGGGAGCGGACCTCGCCGCGCTGATCGGGGAGGCGGTTCGGCTCGAAGACGGCGACGTCGTCTGCGTCGCCCACAAGGTCGTCTCCAAGGCCGAGGGCCGGGTCGTCGACCTGAGCGAGGTCGAGCCTTCCGAGCATGCCCGCGAGCTGGCCGGAGAATCCGGCGATCCGCGGCGCCTGGAGGTCGTGCTCGCCGAGTCCAAGCGCGTCGTGCGCTCTCGTCCACCGCTTGTGATCGCCGAGACCAGACACGGCTTCGTCTGCGCGTCGGCGGGCGTCGACGCGTCGAATGCCCCCCGGCCCGAGAGCGTCGTCCTCTTGCCGCACGACCCTGACGCATCGGCCGCGCGGCTACGCGAGGCGCTCGAGAGCCGGACGGGCAGGCGCCTCGGCGTCATCGTCACGGACACCTTCGGGAGACCCTGGCGGCGCGGGATCACGAACGTCGCGATCGGCAGCGCGGGGATCGAGGTGCTCCGCGACCTGCGGGGAGAGCACGATCCCGCCGGCTACGAGCTGCACGCGACCGTCATTGCGATCGCCGATGAGGTAGCCGCCGCAGCCGAGCTCGTGATGGGGAAGACCGACCGCGTGCCGGTCGTCCTCGTCCGCGGGCTGGATGTGGCCGGGACGGGGAGCGCCCGCGATCTCGTCATGCCAGCCGCGCTCGACCTGTTTCGCTAGGCCTTTCCCGGCCGCGAGATCACTCCGTAGAGGGACGCGTCCAGCACTCGAGGCGCTTATCGATACGACTAGTGATGCCGATATCCGCAGCAACTGTGGCTGTCAACCCTGCCTTTCTTCCCGATCCGGCGCCGGATCTGGAGCTTGCCTTGCGGCGCTCCGAAGGTCTCGTCCAGTCCTATCGCCGCCTTGCGGACGTCTTCCACGACGTGCTCTCGGAGCAGGAGCCGGAGGCGCTCCTCGGTCGAATCGCCGAGACCCTGGCCGAGCTGATCCCGTACGAGGATCTGCACATCTACCAGGCCGACGAGGCGAAGCGCGAGCTGGTTCCCGTGTTCGCGCGCAGCCAGTGGGTGGAGGAGGTCCTCAACAGCCGGGTCGCGTACGGCCAGGGGATCACGGGCTGGGCGGCCATGCACCGCACACCCGTGCTCTCGAACCAGGCACATCTCGATCCGCGCGTCGCGTTCGTGCCGGGCACGCCCCCCGATCCCGAGGCGCTGATCACGGTTCCCCTGATCGCGCGCGGCTCGCTCAAGGGCGCCCTGAACATCTACCGCGTCGGCGAGGACGCATCGTTCGAGGAGGAGGAGTTCGAGCTGGCGGGCTGGTTCGGGGACGCGGCCGCCCTCGCCCTGGACAACGCGGAGATTCGCGCCGGTCTGGAGCATCTGGCTCAAACCGACTCGCTCACCGGACTCTACAACCACCGGTACTTCCATGAGCGCCTGCGTTCGGAGCTGCACCGCGCCGGCCGTGCGCACGACACGGTCGCGCTGCTGATGGTGGACATCGACGACTTCAAGCGCGTGAACGACGTCTGCGGCCACGGCGAGGGCGACCAGGTTCTCCAGCAGCTCGCCGAGGTGCTGCGCTTCACCGCCCGGGCGTCCGACACCGTTTGCCGCGTCGGGGGCGAGGAGTTCGCCGTCATCCTCCCGTCGTGCACGGCGGAGGACGCCCTCGGCCTTGCCTCGCGGCTGAAGGGTGCGCTGCTGCACAGCCCGGCCGAGTCGGCCGGCGAGATCACGCTCTCGATGGGGATCGCATTCGCGCCGAAGGACGCGATGAACGCGCGCGAGCTCGTTGCCTGCGCCGAGACGGCGATGATGACCGCGAAGGCCCAGGGCAAGGATCGCGTCGTCGTCTTCGAAGACGCCGACCTCGAGCGACCTGCCGACGAGGTCGAAGGGCGGGACGTGCGCTCGATCGCGCACCTGAAGATGCTCCAAGCGCTCACGCGGAAGCTGAATCGGCTGAACGACGTCAACAGCATCGGCGAGTCGATCGTGACCGAGCTGCGAGGTCTGATCGACTACCACAACTGCTGCGTCTACCTGCTCGACGGCGATCATCTGGAGCCGGTCGCCGTGCGCGGAGATCTTGCCGGCCAGCGTGACTCCCTGCGGTTGCGCGTCGGCGAAGGACTGACCGGCCACGTCGCGGAGACAGGCAAGCCGATGCTGATCCCGAACGCCCGTGAGTCGGACGTCTGCGTGCAGATCGCCGGCACGGACGTGGTCGACGAGTCGCTCGCCTGCGTGCCGCTTCGCTACGGCCAGCGGGTGATCGGCACGATCATGATCTCCAAGCTCGGGGTAGGCCAGTTCGACCAGGACGACCTCCGCCTGCTGGAGGTCGTCGCCGGTCACGTCGCGGCCGTCCTCGAGAACGCCCGTCTCTACGACGCGATGCGGCGCGAGGCGCAGAACGCGCGGGCCTGGCTCGACTTCGCGGACGCCCTCTCCGATGCCGACTCGTTCGAGGAGATCTGCGTCGAGGCCGTCTCACGGGTCGCCGACCTGCTCGACATGGATCAGTGCTCGCTCTGGCTCGAGGACCGGCAGACCGGCGAGTTCGTCTGCGCGGCTTCTGCCGGCTACTCGACCGAACGGGTCCGGGAGATCACGAGACGGCGACATTCCCCAGAGGCCGGCAGCCGCTTCCTCGACGGCCGGCGGACCCCCTTCGTCGTGCCGGCGGCGGACGTGCGCGAGCACTTCTTCGGCGGGGACGACGGCGTCGACGTGCGCGCGATTGCGTGCGCGCCGCTCCCCGTGGGGTACGGGGTGCGCGGTTGGATCTCGCTGCGCCAGCCGGACGACGATCTCTCGGCATTCACCGACGATCGCCTGCGGCTCCTGGACGGCATGGCCTACAGGCTCTCGATGGCGCTCCAGCGAACTGACCTGTACCGCGAGCAGCAGGAGAGCGTCCACATCGCGAACGCGCTCCTCTCGTTCGCCCGCGCGCTCGTTGCCCAGGAGGGCGAAGAGGACGTGCACCACCGGATCGTCAGGCGAACGGCCGAGATCCTCGGCGTCCCCGAGGCGTCTCTGTGGCTACAGGATCCGACGACGGGCGAGATCGGCGCGGTCGCCGTCTTCGGACTCGCCGACGACGAGCGCGAGCGGGTGCTCGCATTCCGCTACTCCCCCGAGATCAGCGCTCGTTTCGCTGATCTCCCGAGCCCGTTCGTGTACGTGCCCAGCGAGCATCCCGACGTGCCCTCGCCGCGCAAGGACCCAGACGAAACGATGTTTGCGATCGCGCCGTTCCGCTTCGACGGCGACCGCATGGGATTCCTGATCGCAGGGACGTACCCGACGTCGCAGTTCGACGAGCTGAAGCTGAACCTGCTTGCGGGCCTGGCCGACCAGGCGAAGCTGGCCATCTAGCACTACCTTTCCGGAGTGCCCGAGCTCGAGGTGGTCGAGGGCGACATCGCCACGCTTGCCGTCGATGCAATCGCGAATGCGGCGAACGACCACCTCTGGATGGGTGCGGGCGTCGCCGGGGCGATCAAGCGGGCCGGGGGCGACGAGATCGAGCGCGAGGCGGCGTCCAAGGGGCCCATTCGAGTGGGCGAGGCGGTTGCGACCGGCGCCGGCCGGCTCTCCGCCCGCTGGGTGATCCACGCGGCGGTGATGGGGCAGGACCTCGTCACCGGCGAGGATGCGATCCGCAGCGCCACCCGTCGAACGCTCGAGGTCGCGGACGAGCTCGGCGCCCGGTCGCTTGCGCTGCCGGCCTTCGGCACCGGCGTCGGGGGCTTCCCGCTGGAGGAATGCGCGCGGATCATGGTCGATGAGGCACGCGCGTTCGATGGAAGCGCTCTCCGTCGGGTCGTCTTCGCCGTCTACGGCGAGACGGCGGCTGCTGTCTTCAGAAGCGCGCTCTGAGCCGCGGCACGACGTCCGCGGCGAACTGGTCGAGGAACCGCCGCTGGTCCTCGCCCGGAGCGTGGAAGACGAGCTGGTCGAACCCGAGCGCGACGTAGTCGCCGATTCGCTCCACGACCTCATCGGGGTCGTTCGAGACGATGAAGCGGGTCTGGGCGATGTCGGGATGCTCGTCGGCGAGCCGCTCCATCTCGATCGGGTCCTCGACGTCGCGCTTCTGCTCGGGCGTGAGCGCGAGCGGTGCCCAGTAGCGGCAGGCCTCGCGCGCGAACTCGACGTCGTGGTCGTACGAGACCTTGATCTCGATCATCCGCACCACCTCGCTCGGGTCGCGGCCGGCGGTCCGCGCCCCCTCTTCCATCGCGGCGTTCAGCTCCTCGTACAGCGCAGGGTTCTTGCCGCTCGTGACGATGAGTCCGTCGCCGGCCCTGCCCGCCAGCTTCGCCGCCAGCGGTCCGGATGCGGCGACGAAGATCGGCACCGGCTCGGCCGGGCGGTCGTAGACCGTCGCCTTGAGGGTGCGGTAGTACTCCCCGTCGAAGGTCACCCGATCCTCGGTCCAGAGGAGTCGCATCAGGCGGATCGCTTCGGCCAGGCGCTGGCGCCGCTCCTTCGCGCCCGGCCACTCGCCGCCGGTGGCAGGAGTCTCGTTGACCGATTCGCCCGTGCCGACGCCGAGGAACATCCGGCCCGGGTTGAGGCAGGCCAGGGTTCCGAACGCCTGCGCGATCACCGACGGGTGGTAGCGCAGGGTCGGCGTCAGGACGCTCGTTCCGAGCAAGGCGCGTTCCGTTCGCTCGCCGAGCGCACCCAGCCACGGCAGGCACGCCGGGCCGTGGCCGCCGGTGTGCCGGAACGGCTGGAAGTGGTCGGAGATCGCGATCATCTCCAACCCGTGACGCTCCGCCTCGACGGAGAAGTCGAGCAGCTCGCGGGGCGCGAACTGCTCGGCGGACGCCTTGTAGCCCAATCTCAGAGACAAGCGGCCTGCATCCGCGCGAGATCCTCGGGGGTGTCGACGTCGAACGCGAGCCCGGGCAGGTCGAGGACGACGTGGTCGACGCCGAGCGCGGCGTGCACGGCGGCGCTTCCCGGCTCACCGAAATGCGTCTGGACGAGGCCCGGCGGTCGCATCGAGACGGCGTTCGTGCCGCCGTCGAGGGCGCGCGCGATCGCGATTCCCGCGCTCAGGCGTCGCCTCGAGCAGCGTCCTCGACCTCTTCGGCGCGGAGGAGCGGCAGGTCGGCCGAGATCACCGCTGCGAGCGGCGACACGACGATCTCCGCCATCGCTGCCGCCAGCGCGTCGTTCCAGGCCAGCCCGCGGTCGTCCCAGACCTCGTAGCCCTGCACCTGCAGGCCGGTGACGACGGTGACCCGCTCGACTCCCGCCTCGTTGGCCGCCCCGACCACGCCGCCGAGCAGGGAGCGCATCAACCGAACCCGCTCCTCCAGTGGGAGCTCGCCGGCGAGACGGCTCTTCGGGTCGATCCGCTTGAGCGGCACGAGCACGTGGGCGTCCACGCCGTCACCTTAGTCCGGCGCGTATGCTCAACGCGTGCTGGAACGGCCCCTCGAAGAGCTTCTCTCCGAGGCGAGGAGCCTGCGCCGAGCCCCGGTCGTCACCTATTCGCCGAAGGTCTTCATCCCGCTGACGAAGCTCTGCCGGGACGTCTGCCACTACTGCACGTTCGCTCGGCCACCTCGGCGAGGCGAACGTGCCTACCTGACGCCCGACGAGGTGCTCGAGATCGCGCAGGCGGGCGCGGCCGCGGGCTGCAGGGAAGCTCTCTTCACGCTCGGCGACAAGCCCGAGCGCCGCTACCGCGTCGCCCGGGAGGAGCTTGTCGCGCTCGGCTGCGAGACGACGATCGAGTACCTCGCGCGGATGTGCGAGCTCGTGCTCGAGGAGACCGGCCTCCTCCCGCATGCAAACCCGGGCGTGATGACTCGCGACGAGCTTGCCGCCCTGCGGGAGGTCTCGGCGTCGCAGGGGATCATGCTGGAGACGATCTCCGACCGGCTGTCCGAGCGAGGCGGCCCGCACTTCGGCTCGCCCGACAAGCGGCCGGCCGTCCGGCTGGAGACGATCCGGCTCGCCGGCGAGCTGGCGGTCCCGTTCACGACCGGGATCCTGATCGGGATCGGCGAGACCCGCGAGGAGCGGATCGAGGCGCTCGAGGCGATTCGCAGCCTGCACGAGCGCTACGGCCACATCCAGGAGGTGATCGTCCAGAACTTCCGGGCCAAGCCTCAGACGCTGATGGCCTCGCACCCGGAGCCTGCGCTCGACGACCTGCTCTGGACGGCAGCCGTCGCGCGGCTCGTTCTGCCCGCCGAGATCCACGTCCAGGTGCCGCCGAACCTCAGCTACGACGAGTTTCCGCGGCTGCTCGACGCCGGGATCGACGACTGGGGCGGCGTCTCGCCCGTGACCATCGACCACGTCAACCCCGAGGCGCCGTGGCCCGAGGTCGAGCGTCTGCGCGCCGCGACCGAGGCGCGCGGCTTCGCGCTCGTTCCGCGCCTGCCGGTCTACCCCGAGTTCGTCGGGGAGAGCTGGCTCGCCCCCCGCGTCCTCACCCAGGCGCTTCGCTCCTCGGACACGGACGGACTCGCGCGCGAGGACGGTTGGCTCGCCGGGGCGCAGACGCCCATTCCGTTCGTGCCTCGCGACGCGCTGCCGGTCGACACCGTCGACGAGCTCGGCGAGGACGAGCTCGTCCGCCTCTTCTCGGCGCGCGGCGAGGAGCTGCACCGCGTCCTGTCCGCCGCAGACCGGCTCCGTCGCGAGGTGAACGGGGACGAGGTCAGCTACGTCGTCACGCGCAACGTGAACTACACGAACGTCTGCTATTTCCGCTGCGGCTTCTGCGCCTTCTCGAAGGGCAAGCTGGCCGAGAACCTGCGCGGTCCGGCGTACGTCGTCCCGACGGAGGAGATCGTCCGCCGTGCCCACGAGGCGTGGGAGCGCGGAGCCGTCGAGATCTGCCTTCAGGGCGGGATCCACCCTGGATTCGACGGGAACTACTACGTCGAGGTCTGCGACGCGATCAAGCGCGAGCTGCCCGACCTGCACGTGCATGCATTCTCGGCGCTCGAGGTCTGGCAAGGCGCGGCGACGCTCGGCGAGCCCCTCGACGGGTACCTGGCCCGGCTCCGCGACGTCGGCCTCGCGTCGCTGCCGGGAACGGCCGCGGAGATCCTCGACGACGAGGTCCGGCGTGTCCTCTGCCCCGACAAGGTCAACACCGCCCAGTGGCTGGAAGTGCACGAGACCGCGCACCGGCTCGGGCTCCGCTCGACGGCGACGATCATGTTCGGTCACGTCGAGACGCCTCGCAGCTGGGCCCGCCACCTCCTGCGACTGCGCGAGCTCCAGCAGCGAACCGGCGGCTTTACCGAGCTCGTGCCGCTGCCGTTCGTGCACATGGAGGCGCCGATCTACCTGCACGGACGGGCGAGGCAGGGGCCGACGTTCCGTGAGGCGCTGCTGGTCCACGCGGTCGGACGGCTGGCACTGCATCCGTGGATCACGAACATCCAGGCCTCGTGGGTCAAGCTCGGCATCGACGGCGCGGCGGCCGCGCTGCGCGCCGGCGTCAACGACCTCGGTGGAACTCTGATGAACGAGTCGATCTCGCGTGCCGCGGGCGCAAGCCACGGGCAAGAGCTCCCGCCGGAGTGGATGGAGGAGGCGATCCGTGCCGCCGGGCGCATCCCGCGACCGCGGACGACGCTCTACGGGACGCCGGATCCCGAGCGCGTCGCCGCCTCGTTTGGCGCCTCGCCCCTCGCCGAGCCACTCAACCCGCCGGTCGACACCTCGCGGCTGCGCCGCCCGGCGAAGCTGATCCGGCCCGGCCTCGCGGTCGCGTAGGTGCGCCTCCTCGCGCTCGCATCGGTGCTGACACTGGGCCTGGCGATCCCCGCGTCCGCAGCCGTCTCCGGTGGCGGTCTGCAGTCGGCGATCAAGGTCGTCCGCAGCAAGGGGTACTGCGTCGACTCGACCCGCACCTGGGAGCGCTCGCCCACCTTCAGGCTCAACGTCCTGATCGGGACGTTCTGCAAGTCGGCGGACGGCTACAACAAGCGCGCGTTCTTCTTCTACGGCTCCCGCTACCTCGGCACGGACGCGGCGCGAGCCTCCGCCCAGCTGGAGGAGGTGTGGCGGGACGATCGGACGATCGCTCTGCTCTACGTCCTCTACCGGAACAGCGATCCTCTCTGCTGCCCCACGGGCGGCGGGAAGATCGTGCGCTTCCACTGGAACGGCAAGCGTCTCGTCGCTCTCGACCGGATCCCAACCGACGACTTCAACGCTCCCATCCATCGCTGAAGCGCGCGTCGCCCGGCTGGCGACCGTCGACCCACAGGGTCGGCCGCACGTCGTGCCCATCTGCTTCGCGATCGAGGGCGACACGCTGTACACGGCCGTCGACGAGAAGCCGAAGCGCACCCGGCGGCTCCAGCGTCTGCGCAACATCGAGGCGGATCCGCGTGTGGAGGTGTTGATCGATCACTACGACGACGACTGGACGAGGCTGTGGTGGGTGCGGTTGCGGGGCAGGGCCCGCATCGTCGACGATGCTCACGCGCTGGAGCTGCTCGCCGCCAAGTACCCCCAGTACCGCGACCGTCCTCCGAGCGGCCCGGTCATCGCCGTGACGATCGAGGGGCGGAGCGAATGGCAGGCGTCGTAGACGAGCTCGCATTCGCGACCGCCACCGAGCAGGCCGAGCTGGTCCGGCGACGCCAGGTCTCTCCGGTGGAGCTGGTCGAGACCTACCTCGAGCGGATCGAGCGACTGGAGCCGCAGCTGAACGCCTACGTGACCGTCTGTGCCGAGGAGGCGCGAGCCTCGGCGCGGGGGGCCGAGGCCGAACCGGCCGAGCGCCCCTTCCACGGGGTCCCGCTGCCGATCAAGGACCTGAACGAGACCGCCGGCGTTCGGACGACGTTCTCCTGCCGCGCCTACGCCGACTACGTGCCCACCTTCGACGGGGCGGTCGTCCGGCGCCTGAAGGACGCGGGGTTCATCCTGCTCGGAAAGACCAACACGCCGGAGTTCGGCTCGACCGCGGTCACCGAGTCGGAGCTGAACGGGGCGTGTCGCAACCCGTGGGACACGGCCAGGACTCCCGGCGGGTCGAGCGGCGGCGCCGCAGCGGCCGTCGCGGCCGGGCTCGCGCCTGCCGCGCAGGGCAGCGACGGCGGCGGGTCGATCCGGATTCCGGCTTCCTGCTGCGGCCTGGTCGGGATCAAACCCGCCCGCGGCCGGGTCTCTCCGGCACCCTACGGCGGTCTGGAGGGACTGTCGACGAGCGGGCCGATCGCGCGCACCGTCGGCGACGCTGCAGCCCTCCTCGACGTCATGCAGGGCTACGAGACCGGCGACCCGTACTGGGCGGCCCCGCCCGGGCGACCGTTCGCGGAGGAGGTGGGCAGCGACCCGGGCCGCCTGCGGATCGCGTTCACGACCACGCCGCCGATCGACGTTCCCGTCGATCCCGCCTGCGTGGCGGCGGCCGACGCCGCCGCGCGTCTCCTCGGCGAGCTCGGACACGACGTGGAGGAGGCGCGGCCGGACTGGACCGGAGCCGACCTGATGAAGACGTTCGCCCGCGCCTGGGCGGTGGCGCCTGCGCTCTACACCGATGACCTCTCGCAGCTCGAGCCGCTGAACAGGATGCTCGCCGAGTCCGCGCGGGCGACGAGCAGCGTGGACTACGTCAAGGCGACCGCCAGGCTTCGGGAGCTCTCCCGGCGGTTCGTACGCTTCTGGGACGACTACGACCTGCTCCTGACGCCGACGCTCGCGCAGCTTCCGGTCGAGATCGGGGCGATCGCGAGCGGCGAGCCCGCCGACCAGTTCCGGAAGGCTGCCGCCTTCACGCCCTTCACTGCGGTCGTCAACGTCACGGGTCTGCCGGCGATCTCGCTTCCTCTTGCCTGGAGCGACGAAGGGCTGCCCGTCGGCGTGCAGCTGATCGGCCGCCCGGCCGACGAGGCGACGCTGTTTCGCCTGAGCGCGCAGCTGGAGCAGGCGCGACCCTGGCGCGGCCGGCGGCCGCAGGTCAGCTGACGGCGTTCTCGGGGACGCGGCCCTCGAGGAGCACCGCCCGCAGGGCCCCCACGCACAGCATCCCCATCGCCTCGCGCGTCTCCTGCGTCGCCGAGCCGAGGTGGGGGACGAGCACGACGTTCTCGAGCCCGAGCAGCCCTTCGTGCACCTCCGGCTCGCGCTCGAAGACGTCGAGGGCGGCTCCGGCGATCCGTCGCTCGGTGAGCGCGCCGACAAGCGCCCCTTCGTCGACGATCGGCCCGCGGCTCGTGTTCACCAGCACGGCGGTCGGCTTCATCCGCGCCAGCGCGGCGGCGTCGATCAGGTGCCTGGTCTCGGCGGAGAGCGGCAAGTTGAGCGAGACGACGTCGGCGGAGGCGAGGAGCTCGGCGAGCGGGACGCCGCTCGATCGGCTGGAGTGGATCACGTGCATTCCGTGAGCGACGGCGAGGCGCTCGACGGTGCGAGCGATCCTCCCATATCCCACTAGGCCGAGGGTGAGCGAAGCGAGCCCTCGGCCTAGCATCAGGTTCGGCGCCCAGATCCAGCTCTCGCGGCGGCGGATCAGCCGGTCACCTTCGGCCACGCGACGCAGCAATGCCAGCATCAGCGCGATCGTCAGCTCGGCGGTCGTGTCGGTCAGGACGTCGGGCGTGTTCGAGACGAGGACACCGCGCCGCCGGCAGGCATCGAGGTCGACGTTGTCGATTCCGACGGCGTAGTTGGCGACGATCCGGAGCTGCTCCCCTGCCGCGTCGAGGAGCTCGTCGTCGACCCGGTCGGAGAGCATCAGCATCAGCCCGTCGCAGCCCGCGGCGCGGCGCAGGAGCTCGTCTCGCGGGGGCGGCCACTCCGAGTCGTGCAGGCCGAGCTCGAACGACCGCTCGAGCTCGGCGCGGACGCGCTCCGGGAAGCGGCGGGAGGCAAAGACGCGCACGAGGAGCCTGTCTAGCGCTCGACGACTTCGACGCCGGGATCGTTCGCCGGATCGCCGGCGGGCAACGCGTCGTGGGCCCAGTCGCGCGTCTTCCAGGCCGGAGCCGGTGTCGCGCAGTCCTCACGCGGCACGAAGCGCGAGCGCTGCACGAGCCGGTACTCGTGGATGTAGCGCGGACAGTTCGGAAAGACCTCGGTCGCCTCGACGCGAACGACGAGCTGGGCCTCCGGGTACTCGGCCAGCAACGGGTCGTCCTCGGAGACGGAGGCGGTTCCGTTCAGCCGCATCCGCCGGCGCCGCTCGAAGTCGACGAACAGCAGGCCGACGGACGGGTTGACGAGCGCGTTCCCGGCGGTCAGGTACATCCCGTTTCCGTCGTAGACCGGGAAAGCGATCGTCCGCTCGTCGAGGACGCGAACGAATCCCGGATCGCCCCCTTTGTACGAGCACTGCGGACGGCCCTGCTCGTCCGCGGTCGCGATGAAGAACATGTCGCAGCTCTCGACGAACGCTCGGTCGTCAGGGTCGATCCTGTCTCGCACGATGCGTTCCTCGATCCGGTCGGCAAGCCGGCGCGTGTCGAAGCGGTCCTGAAGGCGACGGTTTCCGTCGTGGTAGGCGGGCACGGCCGAATCCTACGAGCAAGAACCGCCGGTGGGCTGGAGCCGGACGCCGGAGACGGCAACGCCCACGTCCCGCGGTGGCCCCGGTTCGGGACCGAGCGGAACACCCGCGATCGTCGCAGAGCGCTGGACGTCGAGTGCGATATCAGCATGGCCGGCTCGCGGAAGGCAGACGGCCGCCTCGGCGACCGTCCGGCCGCCGGGAGCGACCGTGCCGGTGGCGGCTCCCAGCCGATAGGGCACGGCAGTCTGAGCCTCCGGAGGCGCGTCGAGCGTAACCGCCACCCGAATGGCGCGGCCATCCTGAACGGGCCCGGCGTAGACCCGGATCAACACCCGTCTACCAGGCAGTGCCCAGCCATCCGGGTCGAGACCCGTCGTCGACCAGAGTGCACGGTAGGGCCGGTTGACCGAGAGCAGGACGAACGGTGCACTGGCGGCCGCCTGGTGGCCGGCCAAGCCAAACCTCGAGTCATTCTGCGCCGTGAGCACGTACGGCGGGGCGTGCTCCGTCCCCTCGAAGCGGCCGCTGTCGCGGTCGAGCCGGAGTGGGGTGGCTGGGAAGGGGGTGTACGTGAACGTGCGATCGACGACGAAGGCGCGCGTCGCCGAGTCGTTCCAGAACTCCGCTTCCCACCACGCCTCGGCGCTCTGACCCCAATCGCGCGAGACCGGGTAGGCGAGCACGCCGACGGAGCCCTCGACCACCCGGTCGACCCAGTCGCGCACCCGCGGTTGACCGGTCACCGGGAACCCGGCCACCGTTCGGCTGGTCAGGAGACGGTCGAACGCGTAGCCGGCGACGCTGCCGCCGAACGCGAACACTGCGATCGTCACCCCCAGCACCGCCGCAGGACGCGGGATCCACGCGAGCGCCAGGCAGATCAGGCCGAGCAGCACTCCGCAGACCGCGACGAAGACGCCTGCCGGCAGGCCCGCCGACTCGTCGTGGATGACGCCGTTCAGGACCGACTCCGGCGAGTCGACCAGGATCCCCGGCACCGGTCGGAAGTCGGCGAGGGCCGCCGTCGCCGCGAAGAACGCGGTCGCCGCGGCGATCCCGATCACGGGCAGCGTCGCCTCCTGCAGGCACATCGCCGTTGCGAGCAGCAGCAGCGGAGCGAGGTAGAAGAGGTAGCGGTCGCGGATCGTGCCGGCGCCGCCGAACCGGAGGTCGTAGGAAGCCGTCTCGAGCGCGAGCAGCGGCAGGCAGAGGCCTGTCAGGGCGGCGAAAGCACGACGCGGGGGCGACGCGGCACGGATGTGCGTGTACGTCCAGGCTGCGCCCAGCAGGAACGGCACCACTCCGAGACCGACAGCGAGCACGTCCAGGTGGATCGCGGCCGCCTTCCAGACCCCGGCCGGCAGAAGCGACCCGTGGGTCGCGGTCACGCCGTAGTCTCCGAGCAGCCGGTCGGCCTCGCCGACCGCGGAAAGCGGCACGACCACCAGGAGGCCGAGGGCGTAGGCACCGGCGAGAAGTCGGTGAGCCGAGAGCGCCCGGCGCGATCCGGAGACGATGATCGCCGCCAGCGGCAGGACGGCTACGAGGAAGAGGAACTGTGGCCGTGTGAAGTACGCCAGCGCCAGGCCCGCGATGGCGAGGCCGTCATGGCGAGCTGACGGCTCGGCGAGCGCGACCTGACACGCGAGCACCGCCCACACGAAGACCGGATACGCGGCGGCCTCCGACATCACGAACGCGGCGCCGAGCGCCCACGGAATCGCGATCACGAGCACCGCCACGGCAAGCGAGCACGCCGGCGTCGTGAGCCTGCGTGCCAGGAGGTACGTGGGGATCGCGGTGCTCGCGAACAGCACCGCATTGACGACGTGAGCCGCCTCGAAGGCTCCGACCGGGTCGAGCGTGCCGTAGAAGGGGGCGAGCACGATCGGATAGACGACGCCGAGGAATCCGACGTGCTCGCCGTGCAGCACGGGGAGCGGCGATCCCGTATGCCCGATGTGGCCGGCGAGCTTCGCGTAGAGCAACTCGTCGGTCATCACCACCCACTCCTTCACCCGCCAGGTGCCGACGGTGAGGAGCCCTGCGGAGCCGAGGACGATCGCGGCGAGCGCGGCCCGGGGCTGGAGGAGGTATCCCCTCAGCGCTCTAGCCGGTGTAGTACTCGTCCGCGATCGAGAGCACGTCGTCGAGGATCTCGAGCCCTTCGTCGAGCTCCTCGCGGGTGATCGTCAGCGGCGGCGTGATCGCGAGCACGTTCCAGTGCATGAACGGGTAGAGCCCGCGTTCGAGGCACGCCTTCGTGATCCGGAACACCGGCTCCGCCGCGTCACCGCCCGCGTTGAAGGGGACGAGCGGCTCGCGGGTCTCGCGGTTCCGCACCAGCTCGAGCCCCCAGAAGAGCCCGAGCCCGCGGACCTCGCCCACGGACGGATGCCGCGAGGCGAGCTCCGGCAGCGCCTCGGCCAGGTATGCCCCCATCGCAGCCGCGTTCTCGACCACGCCCTCCTCGCGGAACGCCTCGATGGAGGCGACCCCGACCGCGCAGGCGAGCGGATGCCCGGAGTAGGTGAGGCCGCCCGCGAAGAAGCGGTCCTTGATCGAGTCATAGACGTGGTCGCGCACGGTCATCGCGCCGAGCGGGACGTAGCCGGAGTTGATCCCCTTCGCGGTGGTGATGATGTCGGGGACGACGTCCCAGTGCTCGCAGGCGAACCAGCGGCCGGTGCGGCCGAAGCCGGCCATCACCTCGTCGAGGATCAGCAGCACGCCGTGACGGTCACAGACCTCGCGGACCGACCGGAGGTAGCCGTCGGGCGGGACGATGATCCCGTTTGTCCCGGTGACCGTCTCGAGGATCACGGCCGCAACCGTGTGCGGCCCCTCGTACATGAGGATCTCGTCGAGGTGCGGGCCGCCCGAGCAGACGGGACAGGGATCGGGATGGCCGGCCGGGCACCGGTAGGTGTAAGGGTCGAACATCCGCACGATGCCGGGAACTCCGGGCTCCGCGAACCAGCGCCGCGGGTCGCCCGTCAGCGTCACGGCCGCGGCGGTCGCTCCGTGGTAGGAGCGGTAACGCGCGATCACCTTGTGGCGCCCGGTCACCCAGCGCGCGAGCTTGATTGCGTTCTCGTTCGCCTCTGCGCCGCCGTTCGTGAAGAACGTTCGGTTCAGGTCGCCGGGCATCACCTCGGCGATCAGCCGCGCCAGCTCCGAACGCTTGTCGTTCGCCATCGGCGGACCGATCGTGCAGAGGCGGTCGGCCTGCTCCTTGATCGCCGCCACGAGCTTGGGGTGCTGGTGGCCGATCGAGACGTTGACGAGCTGCGAGGCGAAGTCGAGGTAGCGCTTCCCGGAGTAGTCCCAGAAGTAGCGTCCCTCCGCCCCCGCGACCGGCAGCGGGTTGAGCGCCGACTGCACCGACCACGAATGGATCAGGTACCGGCGGTCTTCGGCGACGACCTTGTCGCCTTCGGCCGGGTTCGTCTCGACGACGGCCATCGCCCAATCCTACGCGCTAGGCTGACCGAGTCACTTTCCAGGAGGGCACGATGACCGAGACGATCGCCGCACCGCCGAAGACGAAACCCATTCACCACTGGATCGGGGGAACCAGCGTTCCCGGCGCGTCCGGCCGGAGCGGACCGGTCTGGAACCCGGCCACCGGAGAGCAGACCGGGGCCGTCGATTTCGCGACCGTCGAGGAGGTCGACGCGGCCGTCGCGGCCGCGAAGGATGCGTTCGCAAGCTGGCGTGCGGTCTCGCTGGCGAGGCGGGCCGAGCTCTTCTTCCGAATCCGCGAGCTTCTCCACCAGCATCGCGAGGACATCGCCCGCCTGCTCACAGCCGAGCACGGCAAGGTCCTCTCGGACGCGATGGGCGAGGTCGCCCGCGGGCTGGAGGTGGTCGAGTACGCCTGTGGGATCCCCACGCTGCTGAAGGGGGAGTACTCGGAGCAGGCCTCGACCGGGATCGACGTCTACTCGATCCGGCAGCCGCTCGGAGCCGTCGCCGGGATCACGCCCTTCAACTTTCCGGCGATGGTGCCCATGTGGATGTGGGCGCCGGCGATCGCCTGCGGGAACACGTTCGTCCTGAAGCCTTCCGAGAAGGATCCGTCCGCCTCGGTCTACGTCGCCGAGCTGCTCAAGGAAGCCGGCCTCCCGGACGGGGTCTTCAACGTCGTGCACGGCGACAAGGTCGCGGTCGATCGGCTGCTCGAGCATCCGGATATCGCCTCGGTCAGCTTCGTCGGCTCGACCCCGATCGCCCGGTACGTCTACGAGACCGCGACGAAGCACGGCAAGCGCTGTCAGGCGCTCGGAGGTGCGAAGAACCACATGGTCGTGCTCCCCGACGCCGACATCGACATGGCCGCCGACGCGGCGGTCTCGGCGGCATACGGCTCGGCCGGCGAGCGGTGCATGGCGATCTCGCAGGTCGTCGCCGTGGGCGACGTCGCCGACTCTCTGATCGACGCGATCAAGGCGCGCCTCCCGAAGGTGAAGGTCGGTGACGGCTTCGATCCGGACTCCGAGATGGGCCCACTCGTCACGCGCGAGCACCGCGACCGAGTTGCCTCCTACCTCGACAAGGGTCGCGAGGAGGGAGCCGAGGTGCTGGTCGACGGACGCGAGACGGTCCCGGAGGGCGACGGGTTCTGGCTCGGAGTCTCGTTGATCGACAACGTCACGCCCGAGATGACCGTCTACAAGGACGAGATCTTCGGTCCCGTTCTGGGGATCACGCGCGTCGGGACGTACGACGAGGCCGTCCAGCTCGTCAACGAGAACCCGTACGGGAACGGAACCGCGATCTTCACGCGCGACGGCGGCGTCGCCCGGCAGTTCCAGTTCGATGCGCAGGCGGGGATGGTCGGCGTGAACGTGCCGATCCCGGTGCCGGTCGCGTACTACTCGTTCGGCGGTTGGAAGGCGAGCCTGTTCGGCGACCGGCACATCTACGGCCCCGAGGGAATCGACTTCTACACGCGCGGCAAGGTGGTCACGTCACGCTGGCCCGACCCTGCGACTTCCAAGGTCGACCTCGGGTTCCCGCAAACGCGCTGATCGCATTCCGCGGCGTCTACCTGCAGTGACAGTCCGCCGGACTGTCACTGCACCTACCGCGAGACGACTTCGACCGGGTCGCCGACGGCCGCCGAGCCCGCCTCGACCACGCGGCAGTTCATGCCGCGGAGTCGACGGTCGCGATGCTCGTTGACCCACTTGAGCGCGTCGAGCCCGAAGCGCTCGCGGAACTTCTTGCACCCCGTGTGCGGCTCGGCCGTCACCTCGAGCACTGCGCCGCCCAGTCGAAGGCGCGTGCCGGGCGGGAGAGCCTCCTCGGCGAGGTCGAGATCGACGAGGAAGTTGTCGCCGGGCGCGTCGAGGGGCAGGCCGATCCGGCCTGATCAGCTCCACGACTCGAACGTTCATCAGCGTGACCTGAGCTTCGAGGTTCGGCTTCTCTCCGGCCGACCAGCGGTCGCCTTCGACTCCGCGCTCGAGGCTGAGCTCGACCTGGCCGGGGCACTCGTGGACGCCGTCGCCGAGGCGCACGCAGATCAGCCGAACCTCTCCGCTCCCCCGCGGTGCGGGCTCGGCTGCGAGCCACTCGCCTCCAGCTCCTCGATCGTCGGCACGGCCTCGTGCTCACAACCCCATCCTAGAGGTCGCCTCTCCGGTCACTCTCCGAGCAGGTCGAGGTAGCGCCGGTAGGCCTCCTGGCGCCGGCGGCAGACCGTGAGCTCCTGCTCGAGTCGCACAATCTCCTCCTCGAGGTCGTCCGTGTCGGCGACCGTCTCTGGCTCGTCCTCGTCCCAAAACTCCTCCGGCGGCACTCCGTCATCGATGTTCGTGGACAGCCGACTGCGTACGAGGCCGGCTTCATCCGGGTTCATGCGCGCGAGGACCTGCTCGTCCAGCCCTGGGCCGTCGGCCTCTTCGATTCGATCCTCGAGCGCCTCCTGTATCGCCTGCTCGCGCTCACGCTCCTCCGTGAGCAGCTCGCGAACCAGCTTCGCACGCCGGGCGCGCGCGATTGATTGACGGTCCACCGCCGGAACATATCCTCTTCCCATGGCCTCGCCGCGCGCGGTGCTGACGACCGCGTCCGCGGCGCAGGTCGCGGTCTCGTTCGTCAATTTCGGCCTGCCCGCAATCGGACCGAGGCTGGCGAGCGAGTTCGGCTTGTCTCTGGCGGAGCTCGGCGCCGTGCTCACGGCAGGGCTGTTCGGGAGCGCGCTGGCGCTGCTCGGGGCAGCGATCGCTGTCGATCGATTCGGCTCTCGCGCCTCGATGCTGGCCGGCACCGTGGTAGGCGCCGGGGCGCTCGTGTCCGCGGGCCTGTCGGGTAACGCAGCCGAGGTCGGGGCCTCGCTTGTCCTGTTCGGAATCGGCTCCTCGGTGGTCACGATCGCCGGCACGGGTGCGCTCTTCCGCGCCTACGGACCAGAACGGCGTGGCTGGGCACTCGGCGTCCGTCAGATGGCGGTGCCGCTCGGTGGGACGCTCGGTGCTGTCGGCGTGCCCCTGCTCGACTCTGTCGGCGGGGTGTCCATGGTGCTCCTGTGCGCGGCCGGGGCCGTCGCGGTGACGGGGCTGGCGTTCGCGGCGACGACCGACACGGGGCGGATGCCGAGGCGTGCGGGCGGCTTCCGGTCGATCCTTCGCTCGCCTGGGATCCGCAGGCTGCTCGTCGTCGCTGCCCTGTACATCGTCGTCCTGCAGACGGTGCTCGTGTACCTCGTGCCGGCCGCACGCGCCGCGAGCCTTTCGACGTTCGCCGCCGGGGCGACGTTCTTTGCCGTCCAGGTCACCGCCGGCGTTGCACGCGTCGTCTGGGGACGGATCGCCGACCGGCACGGCGGCGGCCGCCGCGTCCGCACCCTCGTCGAGGTCGGGGTCGTCGCGGCGGTCGGGGCGGTGATCTTCACCTTCGCCGTGCACGGTGGCCTCGCGCTCGCGCTGCCGGCGGCCGTCGTCCTCGGCTTCGGCGCGCTTGGCTGGAACGCCCTCGTCTACGTCAGCGCCGGCGAGCGTGTCGAGCCAGAGCTCGCCTCGCGTTCGGTAGCGGTCGCGGCGACCGTGATCTTCGGCCTCTCCGCCCTCTGTGCCCCGCCCCTCGGTGCGCTCGCGGCGCACGGCGGCTGGAGCGCACTCTGGCTCACGACCGCCGGATTCGCCCTGGCCGGCGCGGCGGTGGCTGCGACATTGCCGAGGCTCCGCTAGCGGACGGAGTCGGGTTGGCGGGCCGGATTGCATACTGTATTTTTGGCGCGTGGCCAAGATCCTCGACGGCGGGGAGGGCTCGCTCGTTCGCAATGCCAGCGTGGCGGCGACCGAGGTGATCCGCTCGGCGATCGTCGACGGCAGGCTTCATCCGGGCCAGCGTCTCAAGGAGGAGGAGCTGGCCCGCGAGCTCGGGATCAGCCGCACGCCGGTACGCGAAGCGCTGCTGATGCTGCAGGCCGAAGGGCTGGTCGACGCGTCTCCGAACCGTGGGGCGAAGGTTCGGACGCACTCGGCGCAGGACCTCGACGATCTCTACCAGCTGCGCGCGCTCCTGGAGGGCCACGCGGCGCGGCGTGCGGCGTCGCGGCTCGCGGACGAGGCGATCTCGTCGCTGCACGCGAGCTGTCGCCGCTTCGAGGCGCTGCTCGAGACCGAGGAGGCCGACTTTCGTGAGCTCGTCAAGGAGAACGTCGTCTTCCACGAGACGATCCTCGATGGCGCGGACAGCGCCCGGCTCGCCGCGATGGTGCGGAACGTGATCGAGCTCCCGCTCGTCTACAGGTCGTACATCTGGTACTCGCCCGACCAGCAGCGGATCTCCGGCCACTACCACGTGCAGATTGCGCGCGCGCTTGAGGCGCGCGATGCCGAGCGCGCCGAGATCATCATGAAGGAGCACATCTTCGAGGCGCGGGACCACCTCGTCGCGCACGTCCGCGAGCGCGAGGCCGACGCGTGACCGTCGCTTGCCATGGGCTCGCTCCCGTGGGGGAAACCATGTTTCCCCCACGGACCCCCTTCTTCCAGAGGCCGATCTTGCAGGGGAACCTCCCGGTTCCCCTAGGACCCCTCCACGGTCATAGGCCGGAGACCGGCCTATGACCGACGCCGCGGTCGCGGTCGAGCAGCGCGCGCCCGCTACCGACGGCCCCGGGCCGCTCGCCGGGGTCCGCGTCGTCGAGCTCGGGATGCTGCTGGCGGGGCCGTTCACCGGGCGGCTCCTCGGAGACATGGGGGCCGAGATCATCAAAGTCGAGCCGCCGGGACAGCCCGACCCGCTTCGCGACTGGGGCCACGCGCGCTACGAGGGGCGTTCGCTCTGGTGGCCGGTGCAGTCGCGAAACAAGAAGTGCGTGACGCTGAACCTGCGCGAGCAGCGCGGCCAGGAGTTGCTGCTGGAGCTGGTCGGGAAGAGCGACGTCCTGATCGAGAACTTCCGGCCGGGGACGCTCGAGAAGTGGAACCTGGCGCCGGAGCGGTTGTGGGAGACGAACCCGAAGCTCGTGATCGCGCGGGTTTCGGGCTACGGCCAGACCGGGCCCTACGCGCCTCGCGCCGGATTCGCTTCCGTCGCGGAGGCGATGGGCGGGATCCGGTACATCAACGGCTTTCCGGGCGAGCCGCCGCCTCGTATCCATATCTCGCTCGGCGACTCGCTCGCCGGCATGTTCGCGGTCCAGGGAATCCTCGCCGCCCTCTACCGCCGCGACGTGCTCGGCGGCGGCCGGGGCCAAATCGTCGACGTGTCGCTGATGGAGGCCTGCTTCGCCCTGCTCGAGAGCATGGTTCCCGAATACGACCGGCTCGGGATCGTTCGCGGCCCCGGTGGCACGGGGCTGAAGGGCGTGGCGCCGTCCAACATCTTCAAGTCGAGCGACGGCAGCTGGATCGTGATCGCGGCGAACGCGGACGCAGTCTTCCGCCGCCTGTGCGAAGCGATGGGGCAGCCTGAGCTGGCCGACGACCCGAAGTACGCGACGCACCGCGTCCGTGGAGAGAACCAGGAGGAGCTCGAGGGCGTCATCGCCGCCTGGGCGGGGCGGCACACCGCCGCCGAGATCGACGAGCTGCTCAACGAGGCCGGCGTGATCTGCGGTCCGATCTACACGATCGCCGACATCTTCGAGGATCCGCAGTTCCAGGCACGCGACATGCTCTTGAAGCACGAGGACCCAGAGTTCGGCGAATACGTCGGTCCGGGGATCGTCCCGAAGTTCTCCGAGACCCCCGGCGCAGTCCGCTGGTCGGCCACGTGGGAGGAGGGGAGCCACAACCGCGACGTCTACGGCGGATTGCTGGGGCTCTCCGGCGAGGAACTGGAGCAGCTGAAGCAGAGTGGTGTGCTTTGAGCGCTCGCTCCGCTCGCTCTCATGGGGGGAACAGCCGGTTCCCCCCATGGACCCCCCTCCCTAACCAGCTCGCACCTCAGCAATGGTCGTATGCCGCGCCCGCCATGTCGGTCGCGGCGGCGGAAACCCACGCCGACGGAGCTGCTTCATGAGCATCACCATCTGCGACGTCGGGCCCCGGGACGGGCTGCAGAACGAGGAGAAGCATCTGGATCCCGGCACGCGCGCCGAGCTCGTGAACCGGCTCGCCGGCGCCGGCCTGCCGCGGATCGAGGCGGTGAGCTTCGTCAACCCGGCGCGGGTGCCGCAGATGGCGGGCGCCGAGGAGGTGGTCGAGGGGATCGAGCGACGAGACGGTGTCGTCTACGCGGGGCTCGTCCTCAACGAGAAAGGCTACGACCGCCTCGCCGAGGCGGGTCTCGACGAGGCGCACTTCGCCTTCGCCGCGACCGAGACGTTCAATCGCAAGAACCAGAACGCCTCCACCGACGAGTCGGTCGAGTCGGCGCGCACGATCATCGCCCGCGCGCACGCGGATGGGATTCGAGGGACGGTGACGATCGGAGTCGCGTTCGGCTGCCCGTTCGAGGGGGCCGTCGATCCGGGCGACGTGCTCCGCTTCGCGGAACTCGTCGCTAGTGCTGGTGCCGATGAGGTTGTGTTCGCTGACACTGTCGGCGTCGCGGTTCCGAGGCAGGTGAAGGAGCTAGTGCGCAGGGCAGCGGAGCTGCCATGCGCACTAGGAGTCCATCTGCACAACACGCGGAACACCGGGTTCGCGAATGCCTACGCCGCCCTGGAGGCGGGCGCGACGGTGATCGACGCTTCGGTCGGCGGGATCGGCGGCTGCCCGTTCGCTCCCCGCGCGACTGGCAACATCTGCACCGAGGATCTCGTCTACATGCTCCACGGCGAGGGGGTCGAGACGGGCATCGACCTCGACACGCTGATCGGAGTCGCCGAGTGGCTCGAAGGGCAGCTCGATCGGCAGCTGCCGGGACAGCTCTACCGCGCCGGGACGTTCGTGCCGGTCGCCGGCTAACGAAAGAGGAGACACGAAAATGGCGTACAGGCTCGGGGTCGACGTGGGAGGCACCTTCACCGACCTCTTCCTCGTCGGGGACGGCAACGGCGACGGTGGCGGTCAGTATCGGGTGAAGACGCCGTCCACCCCTGCCGACCCGTCGGAAGGCGTGCTCAACGGCGTGCGCCGGATCTGCGAGGAGGCGGGCATCGCGGTCGGCGACGTGCAGAACATCCTGCACGGGACCACGGTCGCAACGAATGCGGTGCTCGAGTCGAAGGGCGCCCGCGTGGGGCTGATCACGACACAGGGCTTCCAGCAGATCCTGCACCTTGCCCGCTCGCAGACACCTGGGCCGCTCGCCGGCTGGATCATCATGATCAAGCCCGATCCGCCCGCCTCTCTGGCGGACACGCGCGAAGCGGTCGAGCGCCTGGACGCCCGCGGCGAGACGATCACGCCGGTCGACGTCGCGCAGGTCGAGGGCATCGTCCGCGATCTGGTCGAGTCCGGCGTCGAGACGCTGACGATCGCCCTGATCAACTCGTACGTGAACGGGGCGCACGAGCGCGAGATCGGCGAGATCGTCGAGCGGCTCTATCCGGGCTTCCCGGTCACGCTCTCGTCCGAGGTGCTGCCGGAGTTCCGCGAGTACGAGCGCGCCCTGACCGCCTGCATGAACTCGTACGTGCGCCCGAAGGTGGCGGCGTACGTCAACCGGCTGCAGGAGCAGCTGACCGGGATCGGCGCGACTGCGGACGTGAACATCCTCCGCTCGGACGCCGGCCTGATGACGACGCGCGAGGCGGCGCGGAACCCGATCTACGGCGTCCTCTCAGGCCCCTCGGGCGGAGTCGCGGGCGCCCTCTTCGTCGCGCGGAAGGCCGGTTACGACGACATCCTCACCTTCGACATGGGCGGCACGTCCACGGACGTCGCGCTGTGCCAGAACGGCCAGCCGACGATCGGCCGCGAGACCGCGATCGGGCACTTCCGGATCAAGGTGCCGTCGGTGAACGTGCACACGGTCGGCGCCGGCGGAGGCTCGATCGCGCACGTGCCGGAGCTGACCAAGGCCCTGCGCGTCGGCCCGCAGTCGGCCGGCGCCGAGCCCGGCCCGGCCGCCTACGGCAAGGGCGGCACCGAGCCGACGGTCACCGACGCCAACGTGGTTCTCGGCCATCTGCCGCCCCGCCTCCTCGGCGGCGAGATGGAGCTCGACGTCGAGGGCGCGCGCGCCGCAGTGCAGACGGTCGCCGACGCGATGGGCCTCGACTCGGTCGAGCAGGCGGCGGAGGGGATCCTCGCGATCGTGAACGAGAACATGGCCGGTGCGCTGCGCCTCGTCTCCGTGCAGCGTGGCCACGACCCGCGCGAGTTCGCGCTCGTCGCCTACGGCGGCGCCGGCCCGCTGCACGCGAACGCGCTCGCGAAGCTGATGGGCTCGTTCCCGGTGATCGTGCCGCCCGCTCCCGGCCTGCTCTGCGCGATCGGCGACCTCGTCGCCGACTTCCGCGACGAGTTCGCGCAGACGTACATCCGCCTGCTCGCAGACGCGAGCGGCGTCGAGGTGGCGGACATCCTCGACAGCCTCGGCGAGCACGCGCGGACGTGGCTCGAGGGCGAGGGGATTCCCGCTGACGCTCAGCGGCTCGCCTACACCGCGGACATGCGCTACCACCGGCAGGGATACGAGATCCCGGTCGCGCTGGAGCCGGCCGAGGTGCGCTCCGACGGGCTCGGCGACCTCGAGGAGCGGTTCAACGGGCTGCACGAGCAGCTGTACGGGTTCCGGATGCCCGGCACTGCGTGCGAGATCGTCAACCTGCGCGCGGTCGGCTACGGGACGGTGCCGAAGCCGCAGTTGCCGACCGGCGAGCCTGGCTCGGCCGACGCCTCCGGTGCGATCGTCGACGAGTACCAGGTGGTCTTCGACGGCGAGCGCGTGCCGACGAAGGTCTACGACCGCGCGAAGCTCCAACCGGGCGCCTCGTTTGCCGGGCCGGCGATCGTCACCGAGTTCGACTCGACGACCGTCGTCCTGCCCGGCTACCGGGCCGACGTCGACAGCAGCTTCAACATCCTGATCACCCTGGAGGCCAACAATGCAGATTGAGCAGGAGGGGGCCACGAGGGAACCCGGTTTCCCCCGTGCTGGAAGAGCTTCGCATTGCCGAGATCCCCGACCTCGAGGTCGATCCGGTCACCCTCGACATCATCGAAGGCGCGCTGAAGAGCGCCCGCTACGAGATGGACGCCGTGCTCTTCCGCTCGGCGATGAGCCCTGTGATCCGCGAGCAGCACGACGAGTTCCCGATGATCACCGACCCGCGCGGCCGCATGGTCGTCGGCCAGTTCGGGGCGTACATCAACGAGATGATGGAGACCTGGGACCGGGGCGTGTACCCGGGCGACGTGATCCTCACGTCCGACCCGTTCAAGTGCTCGGCGTCGATCTCGCACACGAACGACTGGCTCGTGCTCGTGCCGATCTTCTACGAGGACGAGCTCGTCGGCTGGTCGTCCCAGTTCGGGCACCAGATGGACGCCGGCGGCCCGTTGCCGGGCTCGCTGCCGACGGGCGCAAAGACCATCTTCGAAGAGGGGATCATCATCCCGCCGCTCAAGATCATCGAGCGCGGCGTCCCGCAGGAGGACGTGCTGCGGCTGATTCTCAACAACGTGCGGCTTCCGGAGATGAACCGCGCCGACCTCTTCGCGATCGTCGCCGGCTGCCGGGCGGGTGAGAAGCGCGTGATGGAGCTCTGCGAGCGCTTCGGCAAGGACACGTATCTGGCGGCCTTGCAGGCGCTGCTCGATCGCACCTACGAGGCGATGCGCAAGCTGATCCAGGTCGCGATCCCCGAGCAGCCGCAGTCGTTCGAGGACTGGATCGACGACGACGGGCTCGGCAACGGTCCCTTCAAGATGAAGCTGACGATCTGGCGGGAAGGCGACCATGCGTTCTTCGACTGGTCGGGCACCGATCCGCAGGCCCTCGGCCCGATCAACTTCTACCTCTCAGAAGGCATGTTCAAGATGTTCATCGGGATCTACCTGATCATGGTCAACGATCCCCAGATCCTCTTCAACGACGGCTTCTATCCCCTGTTGCACGTCGTCATGCCGGAAGGGTCCCTGCTGCGCCCGCGCTTCCCGGCCGCGCTCGGTTGCCGGACGCACGCGCTCGCGCGCCAGTTCGACGTGCTCGGCGGCGCGCTCGTGAAGCAGGCCCCCGAGCTGAACACGGCCGCCGGCTACGGCACCAGCCCGTACATGCTCTACTCGGGCTGGGACGGGAAGGGCGAGTTCTTCTACTCGATGGAGATCCTCTACGGCGGCATCCCGGGCCGGCCGATCGGCGACGGGATGGACGGGCACTCGTGGTGGCCGCTGTTCGAGAACATCCCGACCGAGTACCTGGAGGCGTACTACCCGCTACGGATCGACGGCTACACGACCGTCACCGACAGCGGGGGCGCCGGCCTCCATCGCGGCGGCAACGGGGTCGAGAAGCGCTACGTCTACCTCGAGCCGGGCGAGATCTCGATCCACGACGACCGCTGGCTGACGCGGCCGTGGGGCGTCCTCGGCGGCGAGCCCGGCGGACGCTCCGAGAAGATCCTCCGCCGTGCCGACGGAACCGAGGAGCGGCTGCCCTCGAAGTGCGACCAGATCCAGGTGGAGCCCGGCGACATGCTCGTGTATCGCACCGCCGGAGGAGGCGGTTGGAAGGACCGGCTCGATCGTCCGGTCGAGGCGGTCGTCCGCGACGTCTCGTTCGGGCTCGTGTCACCCGAGAAGGCGAAGAGCGGCTACGGCGTCGTGCTGAGCGACGACGGCTCGGCCGACCCGGAGGCGACCGAGGCCGAGCGCGCGCGCCAGCGTGAGGAGCGGGGCGACGCCCTCTCGTTCGACTTCGGCCCGCCGCTCGAGGAGGCGCTTGCCAACTGCAGGGAAGAGACCGGTCTCGAGCCCCCGGTCCCGGCGAAGCCGCTGCGCTGGTCCCCGCTCGAGCCGGGCGACGAGGCGCTGGCCCGCGTCCGCGCCGGAGACGGTATCCCGGCGCCGTGAGGCACGCCGGCTTCCACGGCCGAGCGGGCTTTGGCCGGAAGCCCGCCCTGCTCGTCGTCGACGTCAATCTCGCCTTCACGAGCCCCGAGTCGCCGCTTGCCTGCGACCTCGGGGACGTCGTCGGCGCGATCGAGCGGCTGCTTCGCGAGACCCGCCGCGCCGGCTTCCCAGTCGTCTACACGACCGTGTCGTACGGCGAGGGGGACAGAGCTGCCGCCGCGGCCTTCATCGACAAGGTGCCGGCGCTGCTGACGCTCGAGGCGGGCAGCCGCTGGGTCGAGATCGATCCGAGGATCGCGCCGTTGCCCCGCGAGCCCGTCCTGAACAAGCTCTTCGCCTCGGCCTTCTTCGGCACGCCGCTCGCGAGCCTGCTCGCCGCGGCGGGTTGCGACAGCGTGATCGTCACCGGGGCATCGACGTCCGGCTGCATCCGTGCGACCGTCGTCGACGCCTTGCAGCACGGCTACCGGCCGGTCGTCCCACGCGAGGCGGTCGGCGACCGGAACCCCGCCGCGCACGAAGCGAACCTCTACGACATCGACACGAAGTACGGCGATGTCGTCTCGGTCGACGACGTGATCGCGCACCTCGGCGAGCTAGCGGGGGCGACGCTGTGATCGTCCGCGACCGCGGGGACAGCTGGCAGGTCGTCATGCAGACCGACCACGCCGACCTGGCGGCAGGGTTCGCCCGCGCCTGGCGGCCGGAGGTCTCCGAGTCGCTCGTCGTCGCGACGGAACGGCACGACGACGGCTGGGCGGTCTGGGAGCAGGCCCCTCGCATCGACGGCGACGGCAAGCCGGTCAACTTCCTCGAGGTCGACGTCCAATCCCATCTCGCCTTCTACCGGGCCGGCATCGCCGCGATCACCGAGCAGGACCAGCACGCGGGGCTCCTCGTCTCGATGCACGGCGCCGGCATCTACCGGCAGCGCTACGGGCTCGATCCCGGGCTCGGGCTGGCCCGCGCGGCCGAAGTGCAGGACGAGGTGGATGCGTTCGTCGCCGAGCAGGAGGCGAAGTTCGGCAGCGATCCCGGCGAGCATCGCGGCGAGTACGAGTTGCTCCAGCTCTTCGACCGGCTGTCGCTCTACTTCTGCATGCGCGACGCCGAGCGCGGCGAGCCGGAGCCGGTCGAGCTGCAGGGTTACACGCTCGAGGCGGCCGGCCCGTGGCGCGTGCGCATCGCGCCGTTCCGGTTCGGCGACAGCCCGGCGAGCTTCTCGTTGAAGCGTCGGGTGATCGCGAAGTCGGTCGCCGCGGACGTGCTCGGCACGGAACCGGAAGTCGTCGCGATCAGGGTCGAGGGCGCCTGAAACGCCGCCGAGCCCGACATGTGCGGGCTCGGCTAACAGCGGCTCGGGTACATGAGCGTCCTTCATCCCGTCGGAAGTCACCGGTCCGCGGAGCGGGCCGGACTTCCGACGGCTACTAGCCTTTTCCCTGATCCCAGGCGAGCCAGCGGACCGGGTTGATCTCGACCCCGACGCGGCCCTCGAACCAGAGCAGTTCCTCGAGCTCGGGCCCTTCTGCTCCGGGCAGGTAGCGAGCCTCGACCTTCGCGGTGATGTCGCGGACGCCCTCTTCGTCCTCGACGAGCTTCGCGAGCCCGAAGCAGACGACCGACCGCGGCGACTTGCTCAGATCCTCTGTCCGCGGGTCCTCGTCGACGCAGAGGGTCACGTGTGGATCGGCTGCGATGTTGCGCAGGTGACGGCGGCTCTTCCCCAGCGAGAGGACGAACCTGCCTCCCTCCCAGACGTACCAGATCGGGGTCACGTGCGGCCAGCCGTCGCCGCGGTTCGACGCGAGCCGGCCGACGCGCAGCTCGGTGAGGAATGCGTCGCGCTCCTTCTCGGTGAGCGCGTTTTCCCTGGTCGCGGTCGTGCGGTTCAGGAGCGTCTGGGTCATCTCAGTCCTCCAGGATCGCGGCCGCGCGCACCGGCGAGCCGTACGCGACCTCGAGGCGTAGCGGGAAGCCGACGAAGAGGAAGCGCCGGTTCACGACCTCTTTGAGGTTGTTGAGGTTCTCGTAGTGCGTGATTCCCCGTTCTGCGCAGGCTCGGTGAGTCGGATACTCGTCGGTCAGGTAGACGAGGTCCGGGCTGATCGTCTCGACTCCGAAGATCTTCACGCCGTGATCGGCCATCCAGTGCACGGCCTCGGCGGAGATGCCGGCGAAGCCGTCGAGGAACGCCGGGGTGCCGGCCGCCCGGTTGTAGTGGTCGGAGCAGAAGAGGAGCGTGTCGCCCTCGCGCAGGTCCTGCCCGCTCGCTGCGACCGCCTGCTCGACCTCGGCCGCGGTGACGTCGTGGCTGCGCTCGTACGGCCGGATGTCGACGCACAGGGCCTCGCCGCAGAAGGTGTCGAGCGGCATCTCGGCGATCGCTGCGCCGCCCTTCTGGTAGTGGCCGAAGGCATCGACGTGGGTGGCGGCATGGTTGGACGTGACGATGATCTCCGCGTTGAACGACGGCCGGCCCTCGGGCGCGTCGGCGTGGAGGATGTGGCGGAGGATCTGGGTCGGCGGGAAGAACGGGTGCAGCTGCGACTCGCGTGAGAGCGGCTGCGAGAGGTCGATCACACGTCGGTCCATGGCGAGCTCCTACTCCTTTCCGGCGAGGTCCTTGCAAACCTGGACGATCCGCGGGACGACCGCCTCGATCATCTGCTCTCCCAGCTCACGGGTCGCGCGGGTGGCGTCGCCGACGACGCCCGACGCGGTGATGTCGCGCAGCATGTCCATCGGCACGATCACGCCCGGCCCTTTGGGCCGCATCTCGTACCGGCCCAGCGACGTCCAGGGCAGGCCGGCGTCGCGCACCGCCGATCCGCGATCCCAGGCGTCGCGCGTTGCTCGCTCCTCGTAGACCGTCTGCCCGAGGGCGAGCGCGAGCGACGTCTCCGCCTCCTCCGCGTGGATCAGCGGCCCCTCGACCTGCCCAAGGACGTCGCTGGCCAGATCCCACCATTGGGCGAGGAACACCCTGCGGCCGGTGGTCTCGAAGTAGTGGTTGACCGCGACCGTCAGCGCGGCGATGTTCCCGCCGTGGCCGTTGACGGCAACGATCCGCTCGAGGCCGTGGTGGACGAGCGAGTCGCAGACCTCACGGAAGACCTGCAGGAAGGTGGTCGTCGAGAGCCGCAGCGATCCGGGGAACTGCATGTGGTACCAGGAGAGCGTCACGTTCAGGGTCGGGGCGACGAGGATCCTCAGCCCTTGTGCCTCGCCCAGCTCGGCTGCGCGCGTGGAGAGCGACCGGGCGATGAAGCAGTCCGTGTCGAGCGGCATGTGGTGCCCGTGTTGCTCCGTGGTGCCGATCGGCAGCAGCACCGCGTCGATCCCCTGCCCGATCGCCTCCTCGACCTCGGGCCACGTCATCCGCTCGAGCAGCAAGACGCGATCATCTCCGAATGTCAGACATCGTGCAATACTCGCGCGTCAACAAGCTCCGGAGGAGGCGATGGAAGGTAGAGCGCAGGTCCACGGCGTCGAGCTCTGGTACCAGGTCACGGGCGAGGGTGAGCCGGTCGTGCAGATCCACGGTGCCGGCTTCGGCCACTTCAACTTCGCGCCCGCCACACCCGAGCTGGCGAAGCACTTCAGGGTGATCGACTTCGACCTGCGGGGCTACGGCCAGTCCGACCGGCCCGTGCAGGACTACGACATGGAGGTGTGGGCGGACGACGTCGCCGGCCTCCTCGACGCGCTCGAGATCCCCGAGGCGCACGTGCACGGAACCTCGATGGGAGGGATGATCGCGATCGTCTTCGCGGGCAAGTACCCGCAGCGGACGACCTCCGTCGTGGTGAACTGCGCCGCAGCGAAGCTCGGCATGGCAGGGCGCCTGATCTTCAAGAACTGGATCGACATCGCCCGGATCGACCCGGACGGCCCCGGGAGCCGCATCCTCGCGGAGCTGATCGCCTGGCAGGCGCTGTCGAAGGCGTTCCTCGAGACGCCGGACGGCGTCGCCGCGATCGACACGATCCAGCAGATCCTGCGGGACTCGAACCGGCTCGAAGTGTTCACGGCCGCCTGCCAGGCGATGTGCGACATGGACATCACCGGCTGGCTGCCGAAGATCACCTCACCTGCGCTCGTCCTCGGGGGCGACGAGGACCTGATGACGCCGTGGGACCAGGGCCCGGGCGGAGCGGGGCAGGAGGCGATCTACGCGGCGATCCCGAACGCGGAGAAGCACGTGATCCGGGGCTCGAACCACTCGACGATCTTCGACAACACCGAGGAGCACAACCGCGTCGTGATCGAGTTCTTCGGGCGTCACACCCGAGCCGGGGCACGGCAGGCCGGGGCCGGCACGGCGTAGTGCCCGCAGTCGAGGAGTACGGCGTCGAGCCGATCCCGGACGCGCGCAAGACCGTCCGGTGGCCCGATCTGTTCGCGATCAACTTCACCTTCTTCCTGAACCCGGTCATGTACGTGCTCGGCGCACTGGCGGTCGTGAACGGCGGGCTGCCGCTCTGGTGGGCGGTGGCGGCCAGCGTCCTCGGGCAGGCGCTCGCGTACGCGCTCCTGGTCGTGATCGCCCAGCCGGGCGTCGACTACGGCGTCTCGGGGCAGGTTGCGATGCGTGCCACCCTCGGTGTCTGGGGGGCGCGTGGACTCAGCTCGGCCTACCGCCTGGTCGCGGCGACGTACTGGTTCGCGGCGCAGGCTCTTGCCGGGTCGCTGGGAATCCAGGCGATCGTGGTCGCGCTCGGGTACCAGAAGCCGAGGCTCGTGCCGGTGGCGCTCGGCCTCGCCGTGCTGCAGGCGGCTTTCGCCGTGCTCGGGTTCGACGTCATGCGCTACGTGCTGCGCGTCGTGCTGCCGGTCTCACTCGCCTTCACCGGCCTGATCCTCGTCCTGTACGTGAGCTCGAACGACCCGAAGTACGCCGTCGGCCGCGTCTTCGACTCTCCCCGCCAGGAGTTCAACTGGACCGGGTTCGCGACGTACGTGACGGTCATGTGCGGGGCGTCGCTGACGCTCGTCCCGAGCATCGCCGACTTCTGCCGCTACACGCCGACGCGTCGGGACATGCGTATCGGCCTCTTCGGGTCGGCGACCCTCGCCGTCGCGGTGACGACCTTCATCGGCGGCTATGCCGCCGTCGCGACAGGCGAGCTCAACCCGTTCGTCGCCGTCGCCGACCTGACCGGGGTCCGCGTGCTGCTCGCGCTCCTGCTGGCCGCGATCGTCGTGCAGGGGCTCGCCGCCAACATCACGAACGTCTACACGGCCGGGCTCTCGCTCGTGAACGCGATCCCGGTGCTCGGACGCCTGCGCGCGACGTTGCTCTCGGCCGGCGCCGCGATCGCGCTCTCTGCCTTCCCGGACGTGATCGAGGAAGCGCAGACCTGGGTCAACCACCTCGGGAACCTCGGCGCGCCCCTGGCCGGGGTGGTCGTCGCCGACTACGTCCTGCTCAAACGGGGGCGGCTCGAGCCGCAGAGCCTCTTCGATCCCCGAGGCCCGTATCGGTACCTGAGCGGCGTCAACGTGGCGGCGGTCGCCGCGGTCGCCGCAGGCGTGGGTGTCTACTACGCGGTGCCGCAGGAATGGCTGAAGGTCGTCTGGGGCGTGCTCGTCGGGGCAGTCGTCCACCTCGCGCTCGCGCGGCCGCAGAAGGCGTTGCTCGAGGCGCCGGCGGGCGTCGGGTTGACCTCACCTCAGCGGTCGAACCCGTCCCCCTAGCGCGCTGCGCATCTGAATGTCAGACTTCCGGGGGTGAGCAGCGAGTTCGTCCTCGACACGGCGGTCGTGCGGGAGTTCGTCGCGGACGTACGGGCGGCGATCGCGAGCTCGGACTCGCCCGCCGCGGCCTGCGAGTCGATACGCCCGCACTTCGCGGAGCTGCTCGCCGACCCGGACTGGCTGCCGGACGAGTTCGCCGAGGCGGTCCCCGACAGCGGGATGGGCGGCGGCATCGGCCAGTGGTTGCTGTACCGGTCGGAGGACGGGTCGCTTGCGCTCTTCTCGCTCGTCGTTCCCTCCCGCTCAGCGACGCCTGTCCACGATCACCTCGCCTGGGGGCTGGTCGGCCTCTATCGGGGCGAGCAGGACGAGGAGATCTACGCCTACGAGGGCGACGAGCTTCGCCTCGTCGAGCGCCGTGCGCTCGTCCCAGGCGACTTCTACGAGTTGCTACCGCCCCGTGACGACATCCACCGTGTTCAAACGACCTCAGAGGCCACGTCGGTCTCGATCCACCTGCTGACGAACGACACGGGCTGCGTCTGGCGGCACGCCTACGACCCGGAAACCGGCGACGTCCGGCCATTCCGCTCCGGTTACGCGAACGCCGCGTGCGACCCTGACGAGACCGTTCGGCCCGATGGGCACTGACCGCAATCCGATCGGCGCCGGCGGACGAGAGCCGCGATACTGGCGCGCACGAACCGACGCACGTACCTGAGGCTGGGGGCGGCCTGCGTGGCCCTCTCGGCCGCGATCGCCGCCGCGGTCGTCCTGGGCTTCGGCAGCGGGACGTCGAAGGCGGCTCCGACCAAGAGCGAGTACTTCGCGCGCGTGGCCGCGATCTGCCGGGTCTACGGCCCGAAGCTCGACAAGATCCCGCCACCGATCGACGTCTCCATCCCTTCCGAGATCATCGAGTCCGTGCGGAAGGTCGAGCCGGTCCTGAGGGCCGAGGCCGGCGCGGTGCGCCGGCTCGAGCCGCCGCGCGAGCTCCGAGCGAGGCTCGCACGCTGGAACACCCTCAACGAGCGGTCGATCGGGAAGCTCCGCGAGGCGCTCCGGGCGGCCGAGAAAACCGACCTGAGGGGCATTCAGGTTGCGTATGTCGCCTTCGTCGTGACCGGCGCCAAGGCCCAGAAGCTCGGTCGCGCGATCGGGTTCCCCTCGCCGCCTTGCTAGATGGTTGTGCCTTGAATGTCTGACGTTGACTCAGACCGGCCAGCGTTGTATACAACTCCCATCCCACGGCCGGGCGCGAACCAGATCTGCTGCAGTTGCGGCATCGCAGATGCTGCTGAGGACCCTTCCCGCGCGCCTGCGTCGGCAGTCGAAATCCTCGAGAGGACGGCGAGGAGAAAGGAGTTCGTTCATGCCTGAGGAGTTCGAGGTCGACACTGGCGAGCTCGCGGATCAGATCCGAGAGCACCAGCGTCTGACCGGCACGGAGCCTGACGAGGCGCGTGGCATGAGCCGCCGCGATCTCCTCGTCAAGGGAGGAGTCGCGGCGGCGGCGATCTCCGGCGCCGGAGCGCTCGCCGGGCGAGCGTCGGCGGGCGCGTCCCAGGTCGACAAGAGCGGCAAGTTCACCGGGACGTTGCGAGTGATCACGCTCGGCGTGGAGTGGCCGACACCGGAGGTCGCGAAGAAGGCGCAGAGTGATCTCGGCTTCGGGTTCGCGCTGACCGTGACCGACCCGGTGACGATGGTCCAGAAGGCGATCACGGCGCCCGAGACATTCGACATCTTCGGTGGCTACAACTACCAGGACATCCAGATGTGGTCGTCGCATCACCTGATGCCGGTCGACACCAGGAAGATCACGGCCTGGCCGCAGCTCTACAAGCTGTTCGCCTACGGCAAGGTGCATCCCGGCTCGAAGTCGGAGACGTACGGCGACGGCGACGCGCCGTTCCGGGCGCTCTTCCTCAAGCAGGGCACGACCGGCCTGCCGCTGACGAGGGTAGGGCCGAAGTCGAACAAGGACATCGTCCAGTGGGTGACCAACGAGGCCACTGGCAAGACCACTGGCCCGATGCCCCGGTACATCGTCGGGACGCCTTCCTTCTTCAACGCCGACTCGGTCGGCTACAACGCGGACATCCTGAAGAAGCAGCCGAACCAGGTCGGCTGGGCCGAACTCCTGAACAAGAAGTGGAAGGGCAAGGTCGCTCTGCTCAAGGACCCCGGCATCGTCATGCAGGACGTCGGCAACGCGCTCAAGGCCCTCGGCATCTTCAAGCCGAAGGACATGGGCAACATGACGAAGGCCGAGATCGACCGGGTGGTGAAGGTCGCCACCCAGTACAAGAAGTCGGGTCAGTTCCGAGCGTACTGGGCGAACTTCAACGAGTCGGTCAACCTGATGGCCTCGAAGGAGGTCGTGGTCGAGTCGATGTGGTCGCCTGCGGTAGCGCTGCTCGTCGCGCAGGGGATCAACGTGAAGTACGCGGCCCCGCCGACCGGCTTCCGCGGCTGGTGCGGCTCGGTTAGCATCGCGTCCCACGTCGCGAGCGACCCTGCCAAGCTGCAGGCCTGCTACGACCTCCTGAACTGGCAGTTCTCGGGGTGGCTCGGCGCGACGATCATGCGCCAGGGCTACTACACCGGCAACGGGGCGACGCTTCGGAACTGGATCGCGAAGAACGGCGCGGCCAACCCGGCCGGCGGCATCCCGTTCCAGACCGACGAGTACGACTTCTGGTACAACGGCAAGCGGGCGGCGCGCGACCTGCCGGGCATCACGGGCAAGGTCGGCGACATCAAGAAGGGCTCGACCCGTGACGGTGGCAGCGTTCTCGCAGCGCATCGGCCACTACTCGTCGTGGAACAGCTACTTCACGAACAACGCGTACCAGATCAAGCGGTGGAACGACTTCCTCAGCGCCTAGAGCTGGATGGCTGAGGGGGTCGCTCATACGGACACGGAGGGGGCGGCAGCGACCGCCCCCTCCGCCTCTTCGGGTTCGGGTCTCGACCTGATCGGGCTCACGAAGGTATTCCCCGGCGGCACCGTCGCCGTCGACGACGTCAACCTGCATGTCGACCACGGGGAGTACGTCGTCCTGCTCGGGCCTTCCGGGTGCGGCAAGACGACGACGCTGCGCATGATCGGCGGCCACGAGTTCCCGACCGAGGGCGACATCGTGCTCGACGGCCAGTCGCTCGTCGACCTGCAGCCGCACAGGCGCCCGACGACGACGGTCTTCCAGCATTTCGCCCTGTTTCCGCACCGGTCGGTGCTCGACAACGTCGCCTTCGGGCTGAAGATGGAGGGGATGGGCAAGTCGGAACGCCGGGCGCGGGCCATGGAGGCGCTCGAAATGGTCGGGCTGACCGAGCTCTCCGAACGGAAGCCTGCCGCGCTCTCCGGCGGGCAGCAGCAGCGAGTCGCGCTCGCGCGCGTACTGGTGACGAAGCCGAAGGCCCTGCTCCTCGACGAGCCGCTCGGCGACCTCGACCGGCTGCTCCAGCTGCGCATGCGCGTCGAGCTGAGGAACCTGCAGCGCCAGCTCGGCCTCATGTTCATCCACGTCACGCACAACCAGGAAGAGGCGCTGTCGATGGCCGACCGGATCGTGGTGATGAACGACGCCCGGATCCAGCAGGTCGCAGACCCGCTGACGATCGCGACCAGGCCGGCGACCGAGGTCGTCGCCCGCTTCATGGGCGACAACAACATCATCCGCGGCCGCGTGACCGAGAGCGCGAACGGTCGCGTCGTGCTCGAGAACGACGAGAAGGTACGCGTCACCGTGAGCACCGGCGGCGTCGGGACGCCGCCGGTCGGGGAGTCGGTGCTGGTCTCGGTCCGCGCCGCCGCCGTCGACCTGGACGAGTCGGGGGAAGGCGCCGGAGGCAACTCCGCCGAGTGCGAGATCGTGTTCGTCGAGTTCCTCGGTGATCTCGTCAAGCTGCATCTGACCGCGGGAGGCGAGCGGATGCTGGCGAAGGTGCCGGGTGAGCGCTACCCCTCCCTGCGCGGCCGCGAGGGCGAGACGATCCGCATCGCGTGGAAGGAGGAGGATGTCCAGCTCCTCCAGCCCTGAGCTTCCCGAGCCGCACGGCAAGGACGACCCGCGAATCGCCCTCGAGAAGGTCGAGGAGGTCGAGGCGCTGCTCGAGCAGCATCCGCCGACGGTCGAGAAGGCGCTCGGCGCCCGCCAAGGAGGACGCGGGCGTCGCCGCGGCGGCGGCTGGATCACGTTCGCGTGGGGTCTGCCCGGCTTCGTCTGGCTCGGCTTCTTTCTGATCGCGCCCCTCGTCTTCATCGTCCTGATGAGCTTCTGGACGCCGGACACGTCCAAGGGCTTCGTCGAAGGACTGGACGCTGCACAACTACGGGCAGCTGCTGCATCCCTTCGATCTGAACAACGCCTACTGGAAGGACATGCTGAGGTCGGCCGAGATCTCCTCGATCTCCGTCGCAGCCTGCCTCGTGTTCGGCTTCCCGGTTGCGTACTTCCTGGCGATGAAGGTGCAGAAGCTCCAGTACCAGATCGCGCTCTTCATCGTCGCCCTGGCGCCGTTCTGGACGAGCTTCATCACGCGCTCGGTCGCCTGGGCCTACCCGCTCATGGGCAGCCACGGCGCGCTCAACCAGTTCCTCGTCAAGATCGGCATATCCAGCTACGACAACCCGCTGATCGACACGCAGTTCACGCAGTTATCCGTGCAGCTGGCGATGATCCAGCTCTACATCCTGTTCATGGTCACGCCGATGTTCTTCCTGCTCGCGCAGGTCGACCGGCACGCGCTCGAGGCTGCACGCGACCTCGGGGCCAACTGGTGGAGCACGTTCCGCGAGGTCATCCTGCCGCAGACGATGCCGGGCATCGTCATCGGCTCGATCTTCATCTTCGTGCTCACGATGGGCGAGTACGGCACCGTGGAGGTGATCAGCCAGGGAGCGGTGACCACGGTCGGTGTGTACGTCCACAGCCAGATCATCGGCACCCAGTACCCACAGGGGGCCGCGTCGGCCGTCCTGCTCGTGTTCGTGCTCATCCTCGGCGTGTTCGGGATCACGCGCTTCGCGAATCTGCGGGAGGAGCTCTAGTGGCCGCCGTGGCGCCCGCCGTCGAGCGGACACAGGACCGGGTCATCAAGCGGCAATACAAGCGCCGCCGCGACTGGGCGAAGTGGGGCCTCGCCACGTACTTCGTCCTCTTCCTGATCTTCCTGAACGCCCCGTTGATCCTCATGGCGATCCTGTCCTTCCAGGGCTACTACGGCGGCGTCACGTTCCCGTTCAAAGGTCCTGCCGGCCTCAACTGGTGGCGGTCGATCTTCCATGAGCAGGTCGGCAACCAGTTCACGAACGCAGACGCGATCCGCGCCGCCGGCGAGCGTTCGCTCTGGGTGAGCCTCGCGGCGGGCGCGATCGTCGCCCTCTTCGCCTTCAGCCTCTCGATGGCGTTCCGGCGGCGCTTCCGCGGCGACGGGCTGGCCTTCTACGTGATCTTGCTGGCGCTGATGACGCCCGGCTTCCTGCTCGGTCTCGGGACGCAGATCTTCTGGAAGACGCTGGCCACGGACACGTCGCTCTGGCATACCGCGCTCGGGCGCGAACACGGTCTGGGGAATCCCGTTTGGCTTCCTCGTCATGGTCGCGATGTGGAATCGCTACGACGACCACATCGACGAGGCCGCGCGCGATCTCGGCGCGAACGCGGCCAGGACGTTCGCGCGAGGTGACGCTGCCGCTCGTCTGGACCGGGATCTTCGGCGCGTTCCTGTTCGGCTTCACGCTCATGTGGAACGACTTCGACCGCACCGTCCTGCTCGTCCTCGACAACACGCTGCCGCTCCAGATCGTCGGCCTGATCCAGGCCGCGGCGTTGCGGCCGGACCTCTACGCGCTCGGGACGGCGACGACGCTGGTGTCGCTCATCGTCATCGCCCTGCTCCTGATCGTGATCGCCCTGCGCACGCGCTTCCGCGCGAAGCCCGTGCAGCGCGTCGAAGAGGAGTTCGGCCTCGCCGCCGGGATCGACGCCGAGGCCGCAGAGCCTCTCGGCGAAGCGTAGGAAACGAAACCGGAGACGGTTCGAGCCGCGCGGCCACGCTGGTCTAGCTGCGCGGATACCTCTTCTTGAAGTCGTCGGCGATCTCGTCGAAGGTCGCCCAGCGGACGCCCTCGTGCCCGTTGATGTGCTCGATGATCCGCTCGAGCATGAGGATCACCTGGGGGCGGCCGCTGACGTCGGGGTGAATGGTCATCCCGAAGACGGCGTAGTCCTCCTCACGGTAGATGTAGTCGAACTGGTCGCGCCAGATCTCCTCGAGGTGCCGCGGGTTGACGAAGCCGTGGCTGTTCGGGGCGCCCTTGATGAACATCATCGGCGGCAGGTCGTCGAGGTACCAGCTCGCCGGGATCTCGATCAGGTCGGTCTCCTCGCCCCGCACCAGCGGCTTCATCCACTCCTCGGGCTTCTTGGAGTAGTCGATCTTCGTCCAGGAGTCCCCCACGCGGACGTAGTAGGGCTGGAAGTCCTTGTGCATCAGGCTGTGGTCGTACTTGATCCCGTGCTTCAGCAGCAGCTCGTTGGTGACGTTCGAGAACTCCCACCAGGGAGCGACGTAGCCGGTCGGCCGCTGTCCGGAGGCCTGCTCGATCAGGCCGATGCACTTGACGAGGACGGCTTCCTCCTGCTCCGGAGTCATCGCGATCGGGTTTTCGTGCGAGTAGCCGTGCATGCCGATCTCGTGCCCGGCGTCGACGACCATCTTGGTCTCGTCCGGGAACGTCTCGATCGAATGGCCGGGGATGAACCAGGTGGTCCTCAGCCCGTACTTGCCAAACAGCTTCAGCAATCGCGGGACGCCCACCTCGCCTGCGAACAGCCCGCGGGAGATGTCGTCCGGCGAGTCCTCGCCGCCGTACGAGCCGAGCCAGCCGGCCACCGCGTCGACGTCGACCCCGATGCAGCAGAAGATCTCCTTCGCCATCGCTTCCCTCCGAGTCGGTTGTATGCAATGTCGACTATACGACGCGATGGTAGAACGGAGGCTCGATGTGCGTTCTCTGCGGGGTACTCCTCGAGGAACACTGGGCCGAGCAGGAGGGCGGTCGCCGCGGGCGCGTCTTCCGCGGCCGGCTGCTCAACCGTGTCCTCCGGGTCTACGGCCTGCGGCTCGACGACTGGAGCGGCCGTGTCTGGGTTCTGCGCGACGCGAAGGGCCGGACGGCGGTCGTCGACAACCTCGGCTCCCTCTGGGTCGAGGCCGAGAAGCTGGCCGGGAGAAAGCTCGACCCACTCGATCCGGCGCTCGTCGGGTCGCTGTGAAGACCCCGGTCGTCCTCCTGACGGGCTTCCTGGGAAGCGGGAAGACCACGCTGCTCTCGCGGTTGCTCGGCCACCCGGACATGGGTGAGACGGCGGTGATCGTCAACGAGCTGGGCGAGGTCGCGATCGACCACCACCTGCTGCGGCGCGTCGACGAGCGGACGGTGCTGCTCGAAGAGTGGCTGCGTCTGCTGCGCGCTGCGCGGCGACCTCGCCGACGAGCTGCGCGATCTGCTCGGGCGCCGCGACCGGGGCGAGATCCCGCCGTTCGGGCGAGTCGTGGTCGAGACGACCGGGCTCGCCGATCCCGTCCCGATCGTCTACACGCTGCTCTCGGAGCCGGTCGTGAAGCACCACTTCCGGCTCGAGCGGGTGGTGACGACGGTGGACGCGCAGCACGGCCTGCGGCATGCGGAATCCGTGAAGCAGGCCGCGGTCGCGGACCGGCTGGTGGTCACCAAGGTGGACGCGGCCGACCCCGAGCCGGTGACGGCGGAGCTGCGCCGGCTCAACCCGACTGCAGAGGTGCTGGAGGCAACGTTCGGTGACGTCGCGCCCTCGCAGCTCTTCGAGGGAGAGGCCTCGGATCCCCGCGGCCTCGACTTCGACCAGGCGCCCGCCCACGACCACGAAGTGCGTGCGCTCTGCCTCACCTTCGACGAGCCGCTCGACTGGACGGCGTTCGGGATCTGGCTGACGATGCTGCTACAGGCGCGAGGGGAGGACGTTCTTCGCGTGAAGGGGCTCCTCGACGTCGGCGCCCAGGGCCCGGTGCTGGTCAACGGCGTGCAGCACGTCGTCCACCCGCCGGAGCACCTGCCGGCGTGGCCCGACGACGACCGCCGCTCGAGGCTCGTCTTCATCGGACGAGGCTTCACGCGGGAGGAGCTCGAGCGCTCGCTGGCCGCGTTCAACGCCGCTGCAGCGCGTGCGTGATGGCAGGACGATCTCCGCGCCGCCCTGTGTGAGCGCTGAGCGAGGTCGCCAAGTAACAGGCTGTTACTTGCACGAAATCCGCTCACTGATGACCTGCCGCGGCATCGCCGCGCACGAGGGGTTGCATCTTCGCCGTTCTTGCACTGAATAGGGGGAGAGGGCTGCGCCCAGAAGGGGAGAGGCTGAGGCTTCTGGGCGCAGCCCCATAGTCTGACCGGCCTCGTGTCCAATGTCACGTCCGCCACCTTCTCCCACCTCACGCAACCTCGAGATAGTCACGGAGATTCGGCGCAAGCGTGCGCAGCTGGTCGAGCGCTCTGACCTCGAGCTGGCGAGCCCGTTCGCGCGTCACTCCCAACTCCCTTCCCACCTCCACGAGCGACTGCGGAGCCTGCCCCCAGAGGCCGAAGCGCCGTTCCAGCACCAGGCGAAGGCGATCGTCGAGCGATTTGACGATGCTCTCGACCTCCTCTCTTCGTAGGCGCTCGGCGATCGTCGCGTCCGGTTGGGCCGACTTCGTGTCCTCGAGCAGCTCAGTGCAGGCACTCCGCCCCTCGTCCAGGGGAGACTCGAGACTGATGGGTTCCTGCTCGTAGTCGAGAAGCTCCGCCACGCGGTGCGTGTCGAAACCCGCCTCGACGGCGATCTCGCTCAGCAGCGGCTCGCGGTTCAGGCGCTGCAACAGAATCCGCTGCGATCTCCGAACTGCGCGGATCTGCCTCTGGACGTGGATTGGCACCGGAACCACGCGAGCATGACGCTCCGCCGCGTGCTCGACCGCCCGCCTGATCACCACGGTCGCGTACGTCGAGAGCCGAAAGCCCATCCGGTAGTCGAATCTCTCGACTGCTCTCGTGAGCGCAAGGTTTCCCTCTTGAATAAGGTCGAGCACCGGAACGTCGTGGTGCGCGTACTGATGCACGATCCAGATGACCAGACGCAAGTTGGCCTCGATCAGAAGGCGTTTCGCGCGCTCCTCCCCGGCTTCCTTGCGACAAAAGAGCTCACGCTCCTCGGCCCGAGTGAGAACCGGCACGCGTCCAACTTCACGGAAGTAGAGCTTGAGCGAGTCTTCGAGCTCGCCGCCCGAGTCCTCGGCGCCTGCAGCGCCGTCGGGAGACCGGCTGACTCGTTCGTGTACAGAATCGATCCTCATTTTGCGGCACCCCTTTTCGGCCTCGAACTCACACGACGCCCCGGGCGCGCAGCCCGGAGCCGCCCCGCACGCGCGGGCAGGCGGGCCTTCAGGCCCTAGCCAGGGCGCTTGAGGAAGAAGATGAGGTGCAGAGCCCGCCGCCCTCGCTCAACGGGCGTGACCGCACGATCAGCATGCGGAGGGCTGAGTCTGAAGAGGGCCGTAAGGGCACCCGAGACCCCCGAGCCGGGCGAGCCTCCAGAGCTCCCCGAGCCGACCAAAGAACCCGGGGCCGTTGGCACGGGAGGTTCGTCGTCGGGAGCGGGGAGGCGAGGCGATCTCGGTCGCTGCGAGCGATCAGAGCGGCCGCTCTCTCCGCCCCTTCTCGTCTCAGGCTGCTCCGCCTGTCTCGCGCGGACGCGGGCAGGCCACTGAGCGAGAACAAACCGCTCGGGCTCGGAAGACGCCCTCGGATGAATGGCCGATCCGCCGACGACGATGGAGCCATGATCGACTTCCGCGAGGATCACGCCGACAGCGCCGGGCTCGAGCGCGGCGCCGGAGGCTCGCAGGGCCATCGCGTCTTCGCCCAAGCCGTCGGCTCCCGACCCGCTCGGCTCGCCGAGCGTGGAGACCGCTCCGGAGTCGTCGGCAGGCGAGGGCGCGGTGCCCGGCGACTCACTCTCACCGTCCTTTGCAGTGGAGCTGGCCGCATCACTAGGTAACGGCGACCCCCCCTCGACGACTGCCGGCACGGTCGGCGGAGACACGGAGCTCGTGCTGCTCGTGACCTGATGAGAGTCGCCCCGCCTGGGTCGGCTGTCGCTGTTCGACCCCTGCGCATCCGAGCGGCCGGACGGATGCAACGGGCCGGCGCCAGACGTTTCTGTCGCTGTGCCTGTGGTGGAGGTGATGGGGTCTGTCGTCTTTGTCGTAGCGCCGGGGGTGTCCGTGGCGTCTGTCGCCGTCGTCGAGGTGGCGGAGGTTTCCGTGGCGGCTGTTGTGGTGCCGGAGGTGACCGTCGCGTCTGTTCCGCTGCCGGTCGTCGCGTCTGTCGCCGTCGTCGAGGTGCCGGTGGGGTCAGCGGCGGCCTGGGTGGAGGTTGTGACGCCTGTAGTGGTGCCGGAGGTGACCGTCGCGTCCGTTTCGCTGCCGGTCGTCGCGTCTGTCGCCGTCGTCGTGGTGCCGGAGGTGTCCGTGGCGGTTGGGGCGAGCGGAGTGGCGGCGGTCGCGGCGCCTGTCGTGCCGGCCGCAGCCTCGGACGGGTCCGTGGTGTCTGTGGTGGACTCTGCGGCGGCGGTCGTCGTGCCGGAAGCATCGGTGGCCGCTGAGGTGGAGGAGGTGTCGGTGGCGGCTGAAGCGGAGTCTGTGACGTTTGTCGTGGTGCCTGACGTGTCCGGCGAGGCGGTGGACGCGGTAACGGTGGCGGTCGAGCTCGCGGGCAACGCCGCCCCATCCGAGGCCGACGGGGGATCCTCCGCTCGAGCTGCGGCGACGAACAGCGACGCGCCAGCAAAAGCCGCCGCCAGGGCTGCCGCGCAACCGAGGACCCCCGGCCCTCGAGAATGAGGTCGCTGGATAGCCAAACCAGCGATCCAACTCCCCTCCATCAGCTCTCCCCTTGCGGATGGCACTCGGCGCGTCCGAGTACGCAGTATCGCACTTGACACCTGAGGCGCAAAGTCGCGACAGGGTCCCCGAAGCCGGAAAGCATGCAGCGGCCGCAGCATCGACGACTTGCGTGTGCCGGAGCGGCTAGCAATCAACCTCTACTTGAGGTCGATATTGCGCTAGTAACAGTCTGTTACTTGGAAGACCCGGCTGTCGGCGCCTGGCTCGTCCGGGCTAATACGACCTTGGCATCCCCAGGACGTTCTGGCCGATGAAGGCCAGCACGAGGTTGTTCGAGACCGGCGCCACCGTGTAGAGCCTGGTCTCGCGGAACTTGCGCTCGACGTCGTACTCCTCCGCGAAGCCGAAGCCGCCGAACGTGTCGAGACAGGCGTTCGCCGCTGCCCAGGACGCCTCGGAGGCCAGCAGCTTCGCCGTGTTCGCCTCGGCGCCGCAGGGTTGTCCCTGCTCGAACAGCCAAGCCGCCTTGTAGCGGATCAGGTCGGCGGCCTCGACCGCCGCCCACGCCCGCGCGATCGGGAACTGGACTCCCTGGTTCGCCCCGATCGGCCTGCCGAAGACGATCCGCTCACCGGCGTAGGCCGCCGCCTTCTCCACGAACCAGCGCCCGTCGCCGACGCACTCCGCGGCGATCAGGATGCGCTCGGCGTTCATCCCGTCGAGGATGTAGCGGAAGCCCTTCCCCTCCTCGCCGACGAGCGCATCGGCCGGGACTTCCACTCCGTCGAGGAAGATCTCGGTGGTCGCGTGGTTCATCAGCGTCCTGATCGGGCGGATCGTCATCGTGCCCGCCTCCTGCGCCGCGCGCATGTCGACGATGAAGGTCGAGAGGCCCTCCGTTCGCTTCTCCACCTGCTCGAGCGGGGTCGTCCGCGCCAGGAGCAGCATCAGGTCCGAGTGCAGCGCGCGCGAGGTCCAGATCTTCTGCCCGCGGACGACGTAGCCGCCGTCGACGCGCTCGGCGGTCGTCTGGATCCGCGTGGTGTCGGAGCCGACGGTCGGCTCGGTCACGCCGAACGCCTGCAGCCGGAGCTCGCCGGAGGCGATCCTGGGCAGGTACTCGCGCTTCTGCTCCTCCGAGCCGTGCCGCAGGATCGTGCCCATGATGTACATCTGCGCGTGGCACGCGCCCGAGTTGCACCCGGACGCGTTGATCTCCTCGAGGATCGCGCTGGCGGCCGTCAGGGACAGGCCGGCGCCCCCGTACTCTTCAGGGATCAGGGCTGCGAGCCAGCCGTGCTCGGTGAGCGTGTGGACGAACTCCTCGGGGTAGCGGTCCGGCTCGAGCGCCCGCCAGTACTCGCCGGGGAACTGCGTGCAGAGCTCGCGCACCGCCGCGCGAATCCCTGCGAGCTCCTCCGGGGGTGCGAAGTCCACTAGACGGGATAGCGCTCGAGCAGCCGCCGCGCGATCACGAGTTGCTGAATCTCGTTCGAGCCCTCGCCGATGATCAGCAGGGGGGCATCGCGGTAGATGCGCTCGACCACGAACTCCTGCGAGTAGCCGTAGCCGCCGTGGATGCGCATCGCGTCGAGCGCCACCTCCTCGGCGGTCTCGGTCGCGAACAGCTTCGCCATCCCCGCCTCGAGGTCGGCCCGCTCGCCGGCGCTCTTCTTCTCTGCGGCTTGCAGCGTCAGGAGCCGCGCCGCCTCGATCTTGGTCGCCATCTGCGCGAGCTTGAGCTGCACCGCCTGGTGCTGCGCGATCGGCTTGCCGAACGTCTCGCGCGTCTGTGCGTACCGGATCGCCTCCTCGAAGGCACGCGTTGCGATCCCGACCGCGCGCGCCGCGATGTTCACGCGGCCGAGCTCGATCCCGCCCATGAACTGGTAGAAGCCAGCGTTCTCGGCTTCGCCGAGAACGCTAGAGGTGGGCGTGCGGAAGCCGTCGAAGCTCAGGGCAACGGTCTCCACCCCCTTGTAGCCCAGCTTGCTCAGGGGCTTCGAGACAACTAGGCCGGGAGCTTGCTCCCGGCCCGGCTCCTTCTCGACGACGAAGGCGGTCATCCCCTTGTGGCGCGGCTCGGCGTCCGGGTCGGTGACGGCGAGCAGCATGATCGCCCCTGCGCGCAACGCGTTGGTCGCCCACATCTTCTGGCCGGTGATCACGTACTCGTCTCCGTCACGCACCGCCCGCGTGCGGATCGACTGCACGTCGGAGCCCGCGTGCGGCTCCGTCATCGAGTAGGCGAACCGCAGCTCGCCCGTCGCCATGCGTGGGAGATACCGACCCTTCTGCTCGTCGGTGCCGTGCGTCTTGATCATCCAGGCGGAGATGAAGTGCGTGTTCAGGACGCCGGAGAGCGACATCCAGCCGCGGGAAAGCTCGATCTGGATCAGCGCGTAGGTGAGCAGGTCGAGGCCGAGACCCCCGTACTCCTCCGGGATCGTCACGCCGAAGAGCCCCATCGCCTTCATGTCCTCGACGAGCGGGGTGGGGAACTCGTCCGCGTGCTCGTACTCCGAGGCGACCGGGTAGACCTCGCGCTCGACCCACTCCCGGACGGAGCCGACGATCTCGCGCTGCTCGGTGGCTGCGATCACGCGGCGACCTTCTGCCCGGCGAGCAGCGCGCCGACCGACCTCGTGTCTTCCAGGCCGTCGAGTGCGAGGATCGCCTCCTCGAGCTGGTCGAACGAGCCGCCCGCGAGCGAGGCGTTGTCGCGAAACTTCTCTCGCACCTGCTCGGCGCTCATCGGGTTCTCGGGCGCGCCCAGCTGATACGGGAAATCCGCCTCGAGCTCGCTTCCGTCGCGAAGCCGGATCCGCACCCCGCCGGGGAAGGCGCCCGGGTACGAGTCGTACGCCTTCGTCTCGTAGCGGACCTTCCGCGCCAGCTCGAGCACGCGCGGTTCGCTCAGCGCCTCGGCCGTATACGTCGGGAGCCCGACCCGGCGGTGCACGAGCATCGCCGCGGTCGAGTACTGGAGGCTGAACTTGCCCTCGTAGTCGGTTCGGGGCGCGACCTTCGACTCCGCCGGCTCCAGCACGAGCGACACGCCCGCCTCCGGCACGGCGACGACGACCTCTTCGACCTCGTCGGGGTCGACGTCGCCCGAGAGGGTGCCGGTTGCCCCGAGCGACCCGTGGATGAAGTGGCAGGCGGGGAACGCCTTGAACGCGATCCGCGGCGTCTCCCAGCGCTGCCCGAGGTCGGCCAGCTGGGGCTCGAGGTCGATCCGCGTGTCGACGAAGGCGTGGAAGACGCCGAAGCGCCCCTCGAGCACCCCGGGCGGGCCCTCGGCTCCGAGGGACGCGAGCCGGGCGGCGAGCAGCGCGCCGTGCGCAGCCCAGGCAGGGTGGATCGGCTTGGTCGCGGTCGCGTCGTCGAGGTAGGCGAAGAGGCCGGAGGCCATGCTGCCGGCGATCCCGAGCGCGCTTGCGGCGTCGGCCTCCGACAGCCCCCACAACCGGGCGGCGGCCGCCGTCGCGCCGAAGATCCCGCAGATCGCGGTCGGGTGGAAGCCGCGCGCGTGGAACGCCCCGGGGGTCGCCATCCCGATTCGCGTCACCACCTCGTTCCCGGCGATGATCGCCGTCAGGAGGTCGCGCCCGCTCGCCCGCCGGCTCTCGGCGAGGGCAGTCGCGGCCGGCACGACGACCGTACTCACGTGCGAGACCGAGTCCGAGTGCGTGTCGTCGAAGTCCAACCCGTGGCAGAGCATCGCGTTGGCGAACGCCGCGTTCGGCGCCGGCAGCGCGGCATCGAGACCGATCACCGACGACTCGGGCTCTCCGCCGAGCTCCGCCATGGCGGTGCGTCCCTCGCCGGCGATCCCGAGCCCGTGCGCGGCGAGCCCACAGCCGAGGACGTCGAGCACGTGCAGCTTGGCGGCCTCGACGACGTCGCCGGGCACCGTGTCGAGGTCAAGCTCGAGGGCGAATGTCGCGAAGCGCTCCGCTGCAGTCGCCATCAGACCCTCCAGTCCTCGTCGGTGCCCGGGAAGCTGCGCTCGGCCTGCGGTGCTCCCCGCTTGTAGACCATGAACGTCCGGCGGTACTCGATCACGACCTCGCGCCGTTGGTTGATCCCGCGGCAGCGCATGGTGACGATGCCGACGTCCTGGTTGGACTTCGACTCGCGCTTCTCGAGGATCTCGCTCTCGGCCCACAGGGTGTCGCCGACGAACACCGGGTGCGGCAGGGCGATGTCGGTCCAGGCAAGGTTCGCAGCCGCGTTCTCGCTCGTGTCCGGAACGGTCATGCCTGTGATCAGCGCGAGGGTGAAGGTGCTGTTCACCAGGATCTGACCGAACTGCGTGCGCTCCGCATGCGCTTTGTCGAAGTGGATCGAGTTCGTGTTGTGCGTCAGGCAGGTGAAGAGGATGTTGTCGTACTCGGTGACCGTGCGGCCCGAGCGGCTGCGAAACACGTCGCCCACCTCGAAATCCTCGTAGAAGCGGCCGTGCCAGACCTTCGGTGCGGCTCGAGCCTCAGTGGCCATGTCTTCCTCCTTTCGCCTCCGCCAGGATTCGCCGCGCGCGGTCGACGACGGGCAAGTCGACCATCTCGCCGCCGACGGCGATCGCGCCGCGGCCCTCGTGCTCTCCTTCCTCGTACGCCTCGACGACCCGCTGGGCCCAGGCGATCTCGCCTTCGCCCGGCGCGAAGAGGCGGTTCACGATCGGTACCTGCGCCGGATGGATGCAGATCTTGCCGCGAAAGCCGAGCGTCCGCGCGAAGCGGCACGCCGCCTCGAGCCCCTCGTCGTCACGGGTGTCCAGATGCACGACGTCGAACGGCGGCCGGATTCCTGCAGCGGCCGAGTCGACGACGATCTGCGACCGGGCGTGGAGGATCTCGAGCCCGTCCGGACGCGGCTCGAGCCCGAGTTCCCGCCCGAGATCGGCGGCGCCGAGCGCAAGCGCCTCCACCCGCTGTCGGGACGCCGTTTCGTAGGCGAGTCGCAACCCCTGGGCCGTCTCGACGATCGCGATCACCGGCGGCCCTTCGCTCCCGAGAGCATCGACCGCTACGGGCGTTGCCTTGGGAAGAACGAGGGCGTCGAGCTCGAGCTCGGCGGCGGCGGCGAGGTCGTCTGCGAACCACTCCGTGTCGGCGCCGTTGACGCGCACGACACGTGGCCGCAGCCGCAGGACCAGCTCGCGGGCGAGCTCCTTGCGGTCGGGCGTGACCGCATCCTCGAGGTCGGCGACGACAGCGTCCGCTTCCGAGGCGAGCGCTTTCGTCAGCTTCGCCTCGTCGGAGCCGGGGGCGAAGAGCAGCGAGCGGAGGTGCGCGAGACTGGCCGTGACGGCTTTTATGTCAGACATCCGCTGGAGGGTCAAACAGGTCGTGCTTGACTGCCACCCGGAAGTCAGACATAACAGGCGCCTACTCGGTCGGCAAGCGGGGAGGTGCGATGAAGGCGGTCGTGTTCCACGAGTTCGGCGGTGCGGACGTCCTCAGAGTCGAGGAGCTTCCGGACAGCGCGCCGGGGCCGGGGGAGGTCGCGCTCGACGTCCTCGCCTGCGCGCTGAACCACCTCGACGTCGACGTCCGCGAAGGCGTCTCGCGATTCCCGGTCGAGCTGCCGTTCGTGCCGGGCGTCGAGGTCGTCGGCCGCATCGCGGCGCTGGGTGAGGGCGTCGAGGGCTGGGAGGTCGGCGAGCGGGTGATGCCCCTCCTGATGGACACCTGCGGCGAGTGCACGTACTGCAAGACCGGCCGTGATTCGCTCTGCCTCGACGCCGGCTTCATCAGCTTCGCCACGTCGGGCGGCTACTCGGAGCGGCTCGTCTGCTCGACGGGCCACCTCGTCCGCGTCCCCGAGGCGCTCTCCGACGAGGCCGCTGCGGCGACGCAGATCGCCTTCGGAACGGCCTGGCACATGCTGTTCACGCGCGGCCGGCTGCGCGTGGGCGAGACGGTGCTGATCAATTCGGTCGGAAGCGGCATCGGCTCGGCCGCCGTGCAGCTCGCGAAGCTCGCCGGCGCGTTCGTGATCGGCAACGCGAGCTCGGACGAGAAGCTCGTCCGCGCGACGGAGCTCGGCATGGACGTCGGGATCAACCACCGGACCCAGGACGTCGTCGAGGAGGTGATGCGGGTGACGGACGGCCGTGGCGTCGAGCTCGTCTACGAGCACGTCGGCGGCGAGCTGTTCCAGAAAGGCCTCGACTCGCTGGCGAAGGACGGCCGTCTGGTGATCTGCGGCGGGCACTCGGGCGAGGTCGTCCCGTTCGACATCATCCCGTTCTTCCGCGGCCAGAAGCAGATCATCGGGTCGTTCGTCTACGACCGGTGGGAGGTCGAGAAGGTGCTCGAGCTCGCGGCGCGCGGCGTGATCACGCCAGTCGTCCACGCCACCTTCCCGCTCGAGCAGGCACGCGAGGCGATGGAGATGATGGAGCGCCGCGAGCACTTCGGCAAGATCGTCCTAGCCATTTCGTCCTCCGGCCGAAATGGCTAGCGGGAAGGAGCGCTTCGTGAGGGCCACGACAGCTAGCCATTCTCCGGAACGGAGAATGGCGTGAAACGCCTCGGAGTGGACGTCGGCGGCACGTTCACGGATCTGATCTACGTCGACGACGACGCCGGCACGATCATCGTCCACAAGCTTCCGACGACGCCGGACGACCCGTCGCGGGGGACGGTTCAGGGCATCGAGGAGCTGACAGCCCAGGCCGGAGTGGATCCCTCGGCCCTCGAGCAGGTGTTCCACGGCACGACGATTGCGACCAACATCGTGATCGAGCACAACGGCGCGACGGTCGGCCTGATCACGACCGAGGGCTACCGGGACATCCTGCACATCGCCCGCCACAAGAAGCCGCTCAACTTCTCCAACTACCAGGATCTGCCGTGGCAGCGGTACCCGATCGTGCGCCGCCGGTACCGGCTCACCGTCCCCGAGCGCATCAACAAGGACGGCTCGGTGCTCGTCGCGCTCGACGAGGACTCGGCGCGCGCGCAGGTGCGGCGCCTGAAGGAGGCGGACGTGGAGGCGGTTGCGGTGTGCTTCCTGTTCTCGTTCGTCAACCCCGACCACGAGGCTCGGGTGGCGGAGATCGTCCGGGAGGAGTTTCCGGAGGCGTTCCTGTCCGTGTCGTCGGAGGTGCTGCCGCAGTACCGCGAGTACGAGCGCTTCTCGACCGTGTGCCTGAACGCGTTCGTCGGCCCGAAGGTCTCGCGGTACATCCGCCGGCTCGAGGAGCAGCTCGAGACGCTGAACGCGCAGACGAAGCTCCACCTGATGACCTCCGCGAGCGGCGTGGCGACGCCGGCGGGCGCGATCGCCCGGCCCGTGAACCTGCTCATGTCGGGCCCGGTCGCCGGGGTCGTCGGCGGGATCTGGGCCGGCAAGCAGGCCGGCTACGACAACGTGATCACGCTCGACGTCGGCGGCACCTCGGCCGACATCGGCCTCGCGCAGGAGGGGCGCCTGCGCATGAAGCACCTGCTCGACACGAAGGTGGGCCCGTACCAGGCGATGATCCCGATGGTCGACGTCGACACGATCGGAGCCGGCGGCGGGTCGATCGCGTACGTCGACCAGGGCGGGATCTTCCGGGTCGGCCCGCGCTCGGCCGGGGCGGATCCCGGACCCGCGGCGTACGGGCGCGGCGGAACGGAGCCGACGGCGACTGACGCGATGGTCAACCTCGGGTGGCTGCTGCCGGAGTTCTTCCTCGGCGGCGGGATGAAGCTCCGAACCGATCTCGCCCGCCGGGCGTTCGAGGACGGCCCGGCGGCCGCGCTCGGGATGTCCGTCGAGGAGGCTTCGATGGGCGCGGTTCAGATCCTGACCCACTCGATGGTGCAGTCGATCGAGGAGAACTCGGTGCGCAAGGGCTACGACCCGCGTGACTTCGCGCTCGTCGCAGAGGGGGGCGCCGGTCCCCTCTTCGCGGCGCAGATCGCGGTCGAGGCAGCGACGCCGTGGGTGCTCGTCCCGCCCTACCCCGGGATCACGTCGGCGATGGGTCTGCTCGCGACGGACATGGTCTACGAGTACGTCTCGACCGTCTACCAGCGGCTCTCGGCGCTCGACGCGGGCGCGCTCCAGCGCGCATTCGAGGAGCTCGAGGAGCAGGCGCGCGTGCAGCTCGAGGAGGACGGCGTCCCGCTCGAGCGCCTGGTGATCCAGCGGGTCGCGGACTGCCGCTACCTCGGCCAGGGCTACGAGCTCCGGGTCGACGTCGACTCGGGGCCGATCGACCACGACTGGATCGAGAAGGTACGGGCTTCCTTCCACGACATTCACGAACGGGAGTACTCCAGGCGCTTCGAGGAGTCGGACATCGAGATCCCGAACATCCGTGTCCGCGGAATCGGCCTGATGCCCAACCTGACGACGCTGGAGGTCGCGCACGGGCCGGTGTCTCCCGAGGCCGCGCTCCGGTACGAGCGCGACGCGTGGTTCCGGGTGCGCGGCGAGCTCGTCCAGGTGCCGACGCGCTACTACGAGCGCGCCGCGCTCCAGGCGGGCAACCGGCTCGAGGGCCCGGCGATCGTCAACCAGTACGACTCGACGACCGTCGTCCCGCCCGGGCTCGCGGCGCACGTCGATCGGTTCGGCAACATCGTCATCGAGGCCGCCGTGCCGGCCGAGGCGCCGGCCGCAAAGGAGGTCGCACAAGCATGAGCGTCGTCGAGTACGAGGTCGGCCGGCGGCCGGGGCCGCCGGCGAGAAAACGCGTCGAGGTCGACCCGATCACGCTGCGCGTGCTCGGCGGCGCCTTCCATGCGATCGCCAAGGAGATGGCGGGCGTGCTCTTCCGGATGAGCTACTCGTCGATCATCCGGGAGTCCGAGGACCTCGGGGCGGGGATCTTCGACGCCGAGGGGCGCGAGCTCTGTGAGTCGGACTCGACGCCGATGCACATCGGTTCGCTCCCCTGGTACATCCGCGGCTTCCTGTGGCGGCTCGAGGGCGAGATCGAGGACGGCGACGTGATCGTCCACAACCACCCGTACCTCGGTGCCTCGCACTCGCCCGACGTCGCCGTCGCGATGCCGATCTTCCATCACGGCGAGCTGCTCGGGTTCGCCGCCGTGACCGCACATGTGCTCGACGTCGGGGGCTCGTTCCCGGGGATCAACGCCGACGCGTTCGACGTCTACGCCGAGGCGAAGATGTACAACGCGCTGCGCTGGTACCGGCGGGGCGAGCTGAACGAGGACCTCGACCGGATGATCTTCGACAACGTCCGGACCGAGACGATGAACCGCGGCGACATGAACGCGATGCTCGCCGCATGCCGGCTGGGCCGGGAGCGGTTCCTGCGCCTTGTCGAGCGGTACGGCGTCGACGTCGTGATGAGTGCCGCGTACGAGTGGATGGACTACTCCGAGCGCATGCTGCGCACGGAGATCGAGAAGATCCCGGACGGGACCTACGGACCGGTGGTCGGCTGGCTCGACGACGACGCTCGCAACCGGGACGTACGTCTGCGCGTCGAGACGCGCGTGGTCGTCGAAGGCGACGAGATCACGATCGACCTCACCGGATCGAACGCGGAGGTGCCGACCGGCTACAACGTCCCGCTCGAGGGGTCGCTGCTCGTCAGCTGCTACTACGCCGTGCGCACGATCCTGCTCGACGAGGTGACCTTTCCGGAGCATGTGCCGCAGAACGACGGCGTCTTTCGCCCGGTGAACGTGATCGCCCCCAAGGGGACGATCTTCAACCCGAACTTCCCGCGCGCATGCTTCTCGCGCTTCTGCCAGACGCAGCGCGTGGTCGACAACATCAACCTCGCGCTCGCCGACGCGCTGCCCGAGAAGGTGACCGGCGGCAACTCCGCGGGCATCCACTTCTGTGCGTATGCCGGGTTCGACGAGTCGATGGGCGAGTACTGGCTCTACCTCGAGGTGAACGAAGGCTCCTACGGCGGCCGTTACGGCAAGGACGCGATGGACTCGGTCGACAACCTGATGGCGAACACGCGCAACAACCCGATCGAGGAGCTCGACATGCGCTTTCCGATGCGCTGCGACCAGTACGAGCTTCGCCCGGAGCCCGCGGCCCCCGGCAAGTGGCGCGGCGGCGTCGGGATCATCAGGCGCAACCGCTTCCTGGTCGACGGGACTTACTCGTGCGAGGGCGACCGGCAGACCGACCCGCCACGCGGGGTGTTCGGCGGCTGGGACGGCCTGGTCGCATCGTGCCGGAAGAACCCGGACACTCCGGCGGAGGAGTCGCTGCCCGCCAAGGTCACGGGCATTCCGTTCAGGGCGGGCGAGTTCATCGAGTTTCGCGAGCCGAACGCGGCCGGATACGGCGATCCGCTCGAGCGCGACCCGCGGTTCGTGCGCGAGGACGTGCTCGACGACTTCACGTCGATCGAGCTGGCGCGTGACGCCTACGGGGTGGTCTTCGTCGACGAGCGGACGCTCGAGATCGACGCGAAGGCGACGGAACAGCTACGCCGCGACCTCGCCGCGAGGCGCGACGGGAGCTCGCTGACGGAGTGGTACGCCGGACGGGAGCTGCCCCCTGCGTCGGCGCCGGTCTCGAACGCGGGGAACGCCGAGTTCTCCCTCACGTGAGCCTGCGCGAGGTCTCCCCCCGTTAGGCTGACGCGACGAAGGTGATGCATTGACGAAGGCCTACGAGGAGGTCGCGGCGCGGTTGCGCGACGAGATCCACGACCGCGTGCTGCCGCGAGGCGCGAGGCTGCCGAACGAGGTCGTGCTCGCCGAACAGTTCGGCGTCAGCCGTGCAACCGTGCGCGAGGCGCTCCGACTGCTGGCTGCGCAGAACCTGATCCGCACCGCGAAGGGTGCCGGGGGCGGCTCGTACGTGACGGTTCCGAGCGCCGAGCACCTCTCCGAGTTGCTGCGCTCCGGTCTGGGCCTCCTGACCGCGTCCCAGGACCTGACGCTCGACGAGCTGCTCGAGGCGCGCGCGTTGCTCGAGGTGCCCGCGGCGGAGCTCGCGGCCAGGCGGCGTGCCGACGAGCACGTCGAACGTCTTCGCGCCGCGATTCCCGGCGAGCCGCTGCGGCTCGGCACACAGGAGCAGTTCGTCTACAACGCCGATTTCCACACGATCGTGATCGAGGCCTCTGGCAACACGCTGCTCACGATCGCCGCGCAGCCGATCTTCGCCGTGCTGCAGACCCACCTCGCACGCTCGAGGCTCGGACGCAGGTTCCACACGTCGATCAACGAGCACCACCACGAGATCGCGAGCGCGATCGAGGCAGGTGACGAGGAAGCGGCACGCGATCAGATGTCGGAGCACCTCGAGTTTCTGCGGCCGTACTACGAGCAGGCCTGGCGCGCGGTGCGAGCATCGGCCTAGCTCCCGTGGGCGTCTCGTTCGGTATCCAGGGCAGTGGCCAGCAGGTCGGCCGCTCGGTACCGGACGCCGCCCGGCTGCGCGCGCTTGCGCAGACCGCGGAGGACCTCGGCTACGACTCGATCTGGGCCGGCGACCACATCTCGTACCGCAACCCGATCGTCGACATCGTCGTCGCGCTCTCGACGTTCGCCGCGGCGACGGAGCGAATCTCGATCGGCGCCGGCGTCGTCCTGCTCCCCCTGCGGCACCCGAGTGTGGTGGCGAAGGAATTTGCCTCGCTCGACCACGTCTCGGGCGGACGGGTGATCCTCGGCGTCGGTGTCGGCGGCGAGGGGGCGAAGGACTTCGACGCGGTGGGCGTCGATCCCCGCGAGCGGGGCGCACGCACGAACGAGGCGATGCAGGCGCTGCGGGAGCTGTTTCGCGGCCGCGCCAGCTTCTCCGGGCGGTTCTTCTCCTTCACGGACGTCGAGATCGAGCCCGGACCGGCACAAGCGGGCGGCCCGCCGCTCTGGGTCGGCGGCCGCTCGCAGCCGGCGATCAGGCGCGCGGCGAGGCTCGGAGACGGCTGGATTCCGATCTGGGTCTCGGTCGAGCGCTTCAAGGAGGGGCTCGAGCAGCTCCCCGAGCACGTCGTCCCGGCGGTGACGCTGCCGGCGCACGTCGGCGAGAAACGACACCTGTTCGAGCAGCTCAGGCGCCGGTACGCGGGCGACTTCGGCGAGCACGTGCTCGACCGCTACTGCGTCGCCGGGACGCCCGAGGAATGTGCGGCGCGCATTCGCGAGTACGTCGACGCGGGCGCGCGGCACGTCGTCTTCAACATCGCGGAGCCCGAGGATGCGGAACGGCTCGCGGAGGTCGCATTTGCTGCCGCTCGCTGACGTCCGCGTCCTCGCGATCGAGCAGTTCGGAGCCGGTCCGTGGGGGACGCTCCAGCTCGCCGACCTCGGTGCCGAGGTGATCAAGATCGAGGACCCGTCCTCGCGTGGCGACGTCGGCCGGTACGTCCCACCCTTTGCCGAGGGCGAGGACTCGCTCTTCTTCGAGACCTTCAACCGCAACAAGAAGAGCGTCTCTCTCGACCTGCGTCACACCGAGGCGCGCGCAGTGTTCGAAGACCTCGTGCGGGTCTCCGACGTCGTCTACTCGAACCTGCGCGGCGACCAGCCCGCAAAGCTGCGCCTGACCTACGACGACTTGAAGGAGGTCAACCCGCGGATCGTGTGCTGCTCGCTCTCCGGCTTCGGGATGACCGGGCCGAGGGCGCGTGAGGGCGGCTACGACTACATGATGCAAGGGCTGGCAGGGTGGATGAGCCTGACGGGCGATCCCGACGGGCCACCGACCAAGAGCGGCCTCTCGCTCGTCGACCTGTCCGGAGGGTACGTCTCGACGATCGCGGTGCTCGCCGGCCTGTGGCGCGCCCGGCGCGAGGGGATCGGCTGCGACTGTGACGTCTCGCTCCACGAGACGGCGCTGCACGAGCTCATGTACGTCGGGACGTGGGCCGCCTCGCGCGGGTACGTGGTCCCGCGCCGTCGGAACTCCGCCCACCCCTCGATCGTGCCGTTCCAGAACTTCCCCACTGCGGACGGATGGGTCGTCGTCGCCTGCCCGAAGGAGAAGTTCTGGGTGCTCCTCTGCGAGGCGATCGGCCGGCCGGAGCTCGCCGTCGAGTTCCCGACATTCGCCGACCGGGATCGCCGCCGGGACGAGCTCGAGCCGATCCTGGAGCAGGTCTTCCGCGAGCGGACTTCGGCTGAATGGCTCGAGGCGCTCGCGGCGGCGGGCGTGCCGTCGTCCGCGGTGAACGGGGTGCTCGACGCGGTTGCCGGCGCCCGGCTCGTCGAGTACGAGCATCCGACGCTCGGAACGGTGCGCCAGCTGGCTTCGCCGCTGAGACTCTCGGGCGCGGAGCCACCGACCGTGTCCGCACCGGCGCGCGGGGAGCACACCGAGTGGGCGCTTGCCGAACTGTGCGGGTACTCGCCCGAGCGGATCAGGGAGCTGGAAGAGGCCGGGGTGTTCGGCGACCGTGCGAAAGGAGGAGCAAGTGCCGAGACAAGCGCTGCAACCTGAGGGCATGGCCAGGCCGACGCCGCCGTACTCGCCGGTCGTCGTCTCGGGCGACACGGTCTACACGGCCGGACAGGTCGCGCACGACGCACAGGGCAACATCGTCGAGGGCGGCATCGTCGCGCAGACGCGGCGGGCGCTGGAGAACGTCCGCACGTGTCTGGAGGCGGCCGGCTGCACTCTCGACGACGTCGTCAAGGTGAACGCCTTCCTCGCCGACCTCGGTGACTTTCCCGGTTACAACGAGGCATACGTCGAGTTCTTCGCCGAGCCGTATCCGGCCCGAACGAGCGTGCAGGCGGGGCTGCCGCCGGGTTTGCTCGTCGAGATCGAGGTGATCGCGCGCCGCGCCTCCTGACGATGCCCCGCACCTGTCGCCGCGCCGTGGCTCAGCGGTCGCACGACACCATCCCGAGGTCGGAGCCGCCGCGAATCGCAGCGGGACGCCGACCGCGCGTGCCCAGGGCGAGCAGACGCCGGCCGATGCCGTCGGACGGCGACCGCGCCGCTCGCCGCACGCCGGCGAGCGCCCGTTGCCCGGCCACCTCGCGCTCGCCGTAGAGCCGGAGCTGCGCCTCGAGCTCCATCTGCTTCGTCTCGAACTGAACGACCTGGGGCCACATCGGGCACCTCTCTTTCGGAATTGACCGTTTACCAGAATCTTTCTGGTAAACGACTTCCTTGGAGGCGGTATTCCCGCGTCTGTGGCTAGGCGCCCCGGCCGGACCGAAGCGAGCCGTCGCCCGCCGCGACCAGGAGCAGGCGGAGCAGCTCGGCAAGCTGGTCGCGCTGCCGGGCATCGAGCGCGGCGATGAGCCGTTCCTCGTTCGCACGGTGAGCGGCGACGACTGTCTCCACGAGCTTGCGCCCGCGTGCCGTCAGCTCGACCAGGCTGGAGCGCCCGTCGGCAGAGCTCGGCGAACGGCGAACGAGGCCGGCGGCCTCGAGTGACTTGAGCCGCTTCGTGATCCCGCCGCTCGAGACCAGCAACGACGCGGCGAGCGCGGACGGGGTGAGGCGAAACGGCTTGCCGGACCGCCGGAGGGCGGCGAGTACGTCGAACTCGCCGCCGTTCAGGCCGTGCTCGGCGAAGACCGGCTCGATCTGCTGCTGCAGGAGCAGGGCGAGCCTCGAGATCCTTCCGACGACGCCCATCGGCGCGGGATCGAGTGCCGGCAGCTCTCGCCGCCACTGCTCGAGGATCACGTCGACGTGGTCGCGCATCTCGTCCGACGAAGCCTTTCGAGTCGCTTACTCGTCATAGAGCAGTATTTCCGAACCGCCTTCGCCCGGGTGAGCCGACCGCGTAGACTCGCCTCGTTGTCTGACATTCGAGTCGAGGAGGCATCGTGGCAACGCAGACTCAGAGGCTGACCCGCGACCAGCTCGCGGCCCTGCCGGACAGCTACTTCAAGGCGGTCGACGCGAAGGACGTGGACGGGATCCTGTCCCACTTCGCCGACGACGCCACGCTGACGGTGCAGACCGACCACGCGGTGTTCTTGGGAGCCGACGAGATTCGCCGCATGTTCGCCGACTTCTGCGACAACTCCGTCTCGATCTTCCACGAGATCAAGAACATCGTCGTCGAGCCGGAGGCGGGGAAGGTCGCGACCGAGCAGAGCTACATCGGCGAGCTCGTCGACGGGACGAAGAACGACATGCACAACTGCAACTTCTTCGACATCGGCTCCGACGGGAAGTTCAGCCGCGTGATCATCTGGATGGCGGGGACGAACCCGCTCAAGTAGGGCTACGCGGAGACGAGCGCCCGGTCGAAGAACTCGGCCACGATCCGGACCGCGTCCTGCGGGCACTCGACGAGGTCGGCATGGCCGATGTCGGGGAACTCGACGAGCTCGACGTTGCCGTTCAGCTCGGCCATCTTCCTCGCTCCGAGCCCGGACGGGGCGAGGTCCGGCGGGCAGAGGACGTCATGAGTCCCGTTCGTCATCAACAGCGGCCGTGAGATCTGCGGAACGAGCGGCGAGAGGTCCATGGTCTCCATCGCCAGGCAGGCCTGTCGCACGGTGTACGGGTCGTTCAGCCCGACGATGTCGCGCACGAGCTGGAAGATGTTCTCGCCCTCGGGGCTCTCCATGAAGGCCGCGCCGACCGCCTGCGTGGTCACGTGATCGGAGAACTCGTCCCACGGCATCGACTCCGCCATCCGGCGCCACACCCGGAAGAGCGTTCGGCGGTAGAGATCCGGCTTCGCGAACGCGACATCGGCGCAGCCGGCGAGCACGCGCTCCGGGTGGGCGGCCACGAACGCGATCGCGATCATCCCGCCCATGGACGTGCCGTGGACGAAGACCCGTTCGAGTCCGACGGAGTCGAGCAGGCGTGCGCCGTCCTCGGCCCAGGCCTCGATCGTGTACTGCTCGCGCGGGCACGACGAGGCGCCGTAGCCGCGCGCGTCGAACGAGAGCAGGCGGAAGCCGCGCTCGCGGAAGCCGTCGTTCACGAGCCCGAAGTTGTGCCGGCCGAACAGCCCGCCGCCGAACTGGAGCACGACCGGCCCGTCCTCGGGCCCGGTCAGCTCGTAGTAGAGGCGGACACCCTCGCCGATCTCTGCGTAAGCCACTAGAGTTGCCGCTCTTGGAGGCTAGTCCCAGCTGCGACCGACGCGGTCCCAGGCGACGTCGCTCGGCTGCCACTCGGTGTTGATCCGCGACCAGAGCCGCTCGACGTTCTTCGCGCCGCACTTCGGGCACGGCGGGGCCGACTTCGTCGAGGTTGAGAGATACTCCTCGAAGCGCTCGTCGCACTTCTGGCACCGGTATTCGTAGATCGGCATGGGCACCGAGTCTAGCCTCGTTTCGGCACTTCGTGAACAGGCGCACCAGCAGGGCGTCGAGCCGACCGACGCGGATCTCGAAGGCGTCCTCGACTTCTTGACCCGGATCCTCCCGGCGCTCCGCGAGCTCGAGGAGCGGCTCCCGCCGGAGACGCAACCGTGACGCTCGACCCGTACAACGCGTTCCTCCACCGGGAGGGCGCCGATGGCGACTGGACAGTCGGTGTGAAGGACGTGATCGACGTCGCGGGGATGCCGACGACGGCGGCGTCGAAGGTCCTTCACCGGTTGCCGGAGCGCGACGCCGAATGTGTGGCCCGCCTCCGCGCAGCCGGCGCGACGATTTCCGGGAAGCTGAACACGCACGAGTTCGCGTTCGGCGCGCTGACGAACAGCCCTCACTTCGGCGCGGCGCTGAATCCCTGGGACCCGAAGCGCACGACCGGCGGCTCGAGCGGCGGTAGCGGCGCGGCCGTCGCCGCGGGCCTCGTCGACCTCACCTTGGGGACGGACACCGCGGGGTCGATCCGAATTCCCGCGGCGCTGTGCGGCGTCACCGGCCACCGGCCGTCCTGGGGGCTCGTGCCGGTCGACGGCGTCGTCCCCGTCTCGTGGTCACTCGACACGGTTGGCCCGCTTGCGCGCACCGCGGCGGCCTGCCGGCGGGCGCTGGAGGTCATGGCCGGACAGGAGCTCGACGCGGAGGCGCCACGTCGCATCGGCCTGGTCACCCGCCTTTTCGAGCTCGCCGACCACGCGGTCGCGAAAGCGTGCGAGGACGCGGCGCTAGGTCTCTGGCCCGACGCCGAGCGGGTCGAGCTCCCCCTGCACGAGGAGATCTCGACGATCACACAGCTCGTCATGCTCCCGGAGGCCGCGGCGGTGCACCTCCGCTGGCTCCGCACGAAGCTTGCCGATTACGGCGCCGATGTCCGCGCCCGTGCGCTCGCCGGCCTGCTGCTCCCGTCGACCGCGTACGTCACCGGTCTACGCGCCCGGAACTGGGTGCGCGCGCTCTGGGAGCGCGAGCTGGGCGAGTACGACCTGCTCGTCGCGCCCGCGATGCCGATCACCGCACCTCGTCTGGACTCGATTCCGGACGACTACCGGCTCCTGATCATGCCGTACAACTCGTATGCGGCGCTGCTCGGGCTGCCGGTTACCGTCGCCCCCTGCGGCCTCGTCGACGGCCTTCCGGTCGCGTTGGCGCTGACCGGGAGGGCGGGCCAGGACGGGACGCCGCTCGCCGCGGCGCAGGCACTGCAGCAGGCCATTGACTGGGCGCTGCCGGAGGCGTTGTATACAACCTGAAATTCCAGCCCGGAAGGGGGTTCGAGACAGATGTCGGTTCTGATCAAGGGCGGCCGGATCATCACGGCCGCGGACGACTACCTGGGGGACATCTACGTCGACAACGGGACGATCTCCCTCATCGGCGAGTCACTCGACCAGCCTGCGGACAAGGTGATCGACGCGACCGGGAAGTACGTGATCCCGGGCGCGATCGACCCCCACACGCACATCGAGATGTTCTTCGGCGGCACGACGACCTGTGACGACTTCACGTCGGGCACCGCTGCCGCCGCGTTCGGCGGCACGACGTCGCTGATCGACTTCTGCATGCAGGCCCCGGGGACGCCGTTCCCGGACGCGCTCGAGAACTACTTCGAGAAGATCGACCGCTGCAAGCCGGTGATCGACGTCGGCTTCCACATCGGCGTCACCGACCTGGCGGGCGGCGGCGGCCTCGAGGCGCTCGGGAAGCTGCCTGACGAGGGGATCACCTCGTACAAGCTCTTCATGGCGTACAAGGGCGCGGTCATGGTCGACGACGAGACGCTGTTCAGGACCATGCGCGTCGCGAACGAGACGGGCGCGCTCGTGATGGTGCACGCCGAGAACGGCGACGCCATCGACGTGATCGTCAAGGACGCGGTGGCGGCGGGGAAGACCGACCCGATCTGGCACGCGCGGACGCGGCCGATGGAGACCGAGGCCGAGGCGACGAACCGGGCCGTGCAGCTCGCCCGGGTCGCCGGCGCCCCGCTGTACGTCGTCCACGTCTCGTGCCAGCCGTCGGTCGAGCCGATTGCGCTCGCACGCGAGAAGGGCTGGAACGTCTGGGGCGAGACCTGTACCCAGTACCTCTTCATCGACGACAGCGCTCTCGAGAAGCCGAACTGGGAGGGGGCGAAGTACATCTACACGCCGCCGCCGCGCCCCAAGGCGGAGCAGGAGCACCTGTGGAAGGCGCTCGTCGCCGACGACCTCTCGGCGGTCTCGACCGACCACTGTCCGTTCAACTGGCCCGAGCAGAAGGGCATCAACGGGCGCGAGTTCCAGGTCGTCCCGAACGGCGGCCCCGGGATCGAGAACCGCCTGCACATGCTGCACGAGTTCGGGGTGCGCACCGGCCGGATCACGCTGAACCGCTTCGTCGAGCTGACGTCGACGAACGTCGCCAAGCTGTTCGGGCTCTATCCGCGGAAGGGCACGATCGCGGTCGGCAGCGACGCGGACATCGTCGTCTGGGATCCGGAGAAGAAGCTGACGATCTCGGCGAGTACCCACCACACGAACGTCAACTACAACCTGTTCGAGGGGATCGAGGTGACAGGCGCGCCGCAGACCGTGCTCGTTCGCGGCCAGACGATCGTCGAGAACGACGAGCTCGTCGCCCAGCCCGGGGCAGGCCAGTTCGTCAAGCGCGCCCGGTTCGGGGAGCGGCTCGAGGCCGGCGAGAAGGTCATGGCGTGAGCGACCGGGAGGCGCAGCGGGTCTACGCGGCGGCGCGGCTCGGGCAGACCGTCACGCTCGGGTCGCGCCCAGCCGTCCTCGTCGTGGACTTCTCGTGCGGCTTCACCGACCCGGACTGCACGCTCGGGTCCGACCTGACACCGCAGGTCGAGGCGACGAGGAGACTGCTCGATGCAGCCCGGGCCAAGGGCCTGCCCGTGATCTTCACGACGATCGGCTACGAGCCGAGCCTGAGGGACGGCGGCCTGTGGCTGCAGAAGGTGCCCTCCCTCGGCGACCTCCAGGTCGGGGGCCGGTGGGTGGAGATCGATGCGCGGCTGGACCCGCGGGAGGACGAGACGATCGTGCTCAAGAAGGGCGCCTCCGCGTTCTTCGGCACCAACCTCGCCTCGATCCTGATCAGCCAGGGCGTCGACTCCGTGATCCTCTGCGGGGCGACGACGAGCGGCTGCATCCGGGCGACCGCGATCGACCTGCTGCAGTACGGGTACCCGACGCTCGTCCCCCGTGACTGCGTCGGCGACCGCGCGCAGGCCCCGCACGAGGCGAACCTGTTCGACATCCAGGCCAAGTACGCCGACGTGGTCTCGCTCGAGGACGCGCTCGAGTACGTGGAGCGCGTGCCCTCGGCGGTGGCGACGGCCGTCTAGCGCTCAGCGGGTGGCGCCCACCAGGGCGCCACCCGCCACGATCAGCAGCGCCGCGACGATCAAGCGCGGGCCGATCATCTCCGCCCGCTTGAACACAAGCGCTGCGATCGCGACCGCGAACAGCGACTGCGTCGCGTTCAACGGGGCGACCACCACGACGCGTCCGCGGTCGAAGGCGACGAGCAACGATGTGTAGGCGAGGCCGAGCGCCAGGCCTGCGGGCAGGAACGGCCTGAACGAGCGCACGACCCGATGCCCGTGTCCGCGTGCCAGCGCGACGCCGAGGGTGACCGCGGACGCTGCCGCGAGCGAGGCGGCGGAGGCGACCAGCGGATTCGGATGCGCGTCCGTCGCCGCCCAGCGAACAACGTTGTCGCGACCGGCGAACAACCAGGCACACCCGAGCGCGAAGGCGAGGCCGGCGATCCTGAACCCGTGCGGGCGCTCCTGTTCGCGCGCGAGCACGAACCCGCCCGACACGATCAGCAAGGTCGCGATCGCAAGCCCCGTCTGGAGCGGCTCGCCGAGCAAGGTGATCGCGAGCAGCGCGGAGATCACGGGCGCCGTTCCGATCACGACCGAGGTCCGGGCAGGCCCCGCGTCGCGGACGGCCCGGATGAGCAGGAGCTGCGAGAAGCCCGGGACGACGGTGCCGGTGGCCAAGAACGGCCACAGGTCGTGGAGCGCGAAGTCTCCACCGTCGAGACCCGACGCAGCGGCGACGAGCGCAGACGTAGAGAGCCCGATCAGGCCGGTCGCGGCGATCCCGGCGTCCGGGCTCGGCTGCCGCCGGAGGGCGGTCCGCAGGCTGACGGCCAGCAGGCCGAAGAGCGCCGCGGCGAGGATCGCGAAGCCGACCGCCACGCTGGGTTAGGCTCGGCGCAGGGTGGCTCGCGAGGCGTTCACGCTGGTGATCATCGACGACCGCCTCCTCGGCTGCACGGCCAGGAAACGGTGAAGCGCGCGGTCGTCGGCGGATGCGCCCTGGGGCTTGCCACGGGCTGGAACGTGTCGAACGTGGGGGCGATCGCGTCCGAGATCGCGGCTGCCTACGGCGTCCGGCTCGCGCTCGTCGGCCTGTTCACCACGGCGCTCTTCGTCACTCATCTCGCGATGCAGATCCCGGGTGGGAGGGCGAGCGACCGCTTCGGCGCGCGCCGCGCAGGTCTGGTCGCGCTGTTCGTGATCGTGATCGCGGATGCGATCGCGCTGACGACACCCGACCCGGCCGTGGCGATCTGCGCACGGGCTCTGACCGGCGTCGGCACCGGTCTCGCCTTCATCTCCGGCAGCGCCTATGTCCGCGAGTCGGGAGGCTCGCCGTTCGCGCAAGGCCTCTTCGGCGGGATCGGCCTCGGCGGCGGAGGCCTGGCGCTCGCGATCGTGCCGGCGCTCGAGGGCCGGTTCGACTGGAGATCTCCCTACTGGACGTCGCTCGCCGTTGCCGGGGGCGCGCTCGCGCTGCTCGCGGCCGGTCCCGCCGATCGACCGCGTGTCCCGGCGGAGCGCGAGGAGGGAGTGCCGCACGGGATCCTGCGCGACACGCGCCTCTACCGGCTCGCCGTGCTCTACGCGGCGTCGCTCGGCCTCAGCCTCGTGATCGGCAACTGGGTGGTCGAGCTGCTCGAGCGGAACGCCGATGCGAGCAAGGCCGCTGCCGGAATCGTCGGCGGCCTGACGTTGCTCCTCGGCGTGATCACGCGGCCGCTCGGCGGGTGGATCCTGCGCGAGCGGCCCGAGCACATCCGCGCGTCGGTCGGCTGGAGCCTGCTCGCAGGCGCGCTTGGGACAGGGTTGCTCGTCGCGGCCTCCCCACTGTGGCTCGCGGGCGCCGGCGGGGTGCTGCTCGGGTTGGCTGCGGGGATCCCCTTCGCGCCTGCGTTCACCGGCGCCGCGCTCGCGCGGCCGGACGCGCCGGCCGCCTCCGTGGGCCTCGTCAACGGCGCCGCCGCCGTTGTCGCGCTCGCGGGCACGGCCCTGCTCGGGCTCTCCTTCTCGCTCCCCGGTGACGGCCGGATCGGCTTCGCGGTGGTCGCCGTGCTCTGGCTGGTCGCGCTCGCGCTCCTCCCGCCGGATCGCGACCTGGCCGTCCCACGAGGCTAGAGGTTCCGCCGCGCGAAGGCGGCCAGCGCGGCCACGCCGACGGCCGCGAGGTACGCCGCCGCCCACAGCCGGATCGTCCAGCCGTGGACGTAGCCGCCCCCGAAGGGGCCGAGCTGGAGGAGGAAGCTGGTCGTGCCGGTCGCGTCGCGGGAGATCAGACGGAGGCCGTCCTGGTACAGCCCTTCGAACGGGAGCGCCCACGATGCGATCGTCGACGCGTGCCGGATCTGATGCGAGTTGAGCGCATGCCCGATCGTTCCGAGCAGTCCGGCCACGAGCCCGGCGCCGAAGAGCATGAAGACGGCGATACCGTTCGCCGTCGCGGAGAGGACGACGGAACCCAGCAGCGAGAGCGCGATCACGACCAGGACGCCGAGCGCGAGCTCGGCTCCGGGGCCGACGGCTGCCGTGGGCCACCAGTGCAGGGTGAGTCCGACGATGACGAGCGCCGCGAAGTAGACGCAGAGGACGTAGGCGGCGCAGACGGCTGCAGCGGCGAGAAAACGGGAGAGGAGCAGCGTCGAGCGGCCGATGGGCCGCACGACGAGCGGCTGGAGCAGGCCCCGCTCGGCGTCGCCGGTGACGACGCCGAGCGTCAGGAACACCGCCAGCACGACCCCGAGGAAGAGCGTCGCGAACATCGCCAGCCCGAGCAGGAAGGCGCCGGCGTACGTGCGCGTGTCGACGTTCACATCGCTCGGCGGCGTGATCTGGTCGAGCTGCCCGGCGACGAAGTGCGTGGCCAGCCAGAAGAGAACGAGGAAGACCACGGTCAGCAGCAGCACGACCGCGAAGACCTTCCGCCGCAGCGCCTCCCGGAGCGCGTACTGGACGATGACGGCGACGGGGGTCAATCGGTCTCTCCGCCGACCGCCTCGAGGTAGACGTCCTCCAGCGTCGAAGCGAGTACGTGGACGCCGTACACCCGACGCCCTGCCGCGACCGCCTCGGCAACGAGGCGGGGCGCGTCGGCGCGCGTCGCCCCCTCCACGAGGCGCACCCCGTCGTCGGTCTCGAGCTCGACGCCGCGCGGCCGGGAGAGCTCGGCCGGGGTGCCCGCCGCGACGAGCTCGCCGCCCAGGAGGATCGCGACGCGGTCGCAGACGAGCTCGACCTCCGAGAGCAGGTGGGAGTTAAGGAGGACCGAGACACCACGTGAGCGAAGGTCCTCGAGGAGGAGACGGACGGTGCGACGGCCGACAGGATCGAGCGCTGACGTGGGCTCGTCCAGGAGCAGCACCCGAGGCTCCCCGACGAGCGCCTGCGCGATTCCGAGGCGCTGCTGCATCCCCTTCGACATCCCATCGACGCGCCGGTCGCGGGCGTCTGCGAGCGCGACCAGCTCGAGCAACCGCGCGCGCTCCGCGGCGCCCCCTGGTGAGCCGGCGAGTCGCTGGTGCAGCTCGAGCACCTCTTCCGCCGTGTACCAGCCGGGGAAGCGGAAGAGCTCCGCGAGGTACCCGAGCGACGCCCGCGCGACGCGCGAGCCCGCAGTGGAGCCGCCGACGGTCGCGCGTCCCCGGCTGGGGCGGACGAGGCCGACGGCGATCTTGACGAGCGTCGACTTCCCGGCGCCGTTCGGGCCGAGGAGCCCGACGAGCTCACCCTCTTCCACCGCGAGGTCGACCCCCTTGAGCGCCTCCACGGACCCGTAATGCTTCGAGAGGTCGCGGGTTTCGAGCGCAGCCGGCACCACGCGAGGGTAGCCCTCGGGCAGGAGCCACTACGTCAGCGTCCGGATCGCCTCCAGCATGATCTCGGCGGCCAGGGCAGCGTCGGCTGGGCTCGCATCCTCCGCCGGGTGGTGGCTGATCCCGTCCTTGCACGGGACGAACACCATCGCGCTCGGGACGCGGTCGGCGACGCACATCGTGTCGTGGGCCGCGCCGGAATGCATGCGCATGTAGGGCTCGCCCGTGGCGCGGCTCGCATCCTCGAGCGCCGACACGATCCGCTCGTCCATCTGCGTGGCTGGGAGGCTCTGCCGTTCGGCGTACTCGGCGCTCATTCCCCGCTTCCGAGCGGCTTCCTCCGCGAAGGCGGCGATCTCACGCCCGACCCCTCGGTAGGCGTCATCGTCGGGGCCGCGGATGTCGAGGGAGAACCGGAGCCGGGCGGCGATCGCGTTGATGATCCCCGGGTCGACCTCGATCTCGCCGACGGTGCCGACCGTCCCCTTGCCTGCGGCCCGCGCGAGCCGCTCGAGCTCGACGATCGTCTCGGCGAAGGGGAGGGTCGGGTCGAGGCGGAGGTCCATCGGAGTCGCGCCCGCGTGGTCGCCTCGTCCGAGGACGACGACGTCGGCATGCACGTAGCCGGCGATCGCGGTCACGAGCCCGATCCGGTTGCCGGTGTCCTGAAGCACCCGGGCCTGCTCGATGTGCATCTCGATCCAGCCCGTGAGGTCGTCGATCACGTGTGCGCACTCGCGCCACCGCGAGGGCTCGTACCCGGCGGCCTCGGCGTGCTCCCAGAAGCTGCGTCCGTCGTCGATCGCGCGGAAGCTCGTCTTCAGCTCCTCCTCGGTGACGCGCTGGGCCATGATCCGGCTGCCGAGCAGCATCTGCCCGAAGCCGGAGCCCTCCTCCTCCAGCCACGAGATCAGCTGCAGCGGCAGGCCGTAGCCGAGCTCCTCGTTCAGCCGGCAGACCTGGAGCGCGGTGACGACGCCCATCGTCCCGTCGTAGCGGCCCCCGTTCCGATTCGAGTCGCAGTGGGAGCCGATCCCGAAGACCGGCTCGCCTTTCGGGCGGTTGCGTGCGACGAGGGTGCCGACCGGGTCCTCCACGACCTCGAAGCCGATCGGCCGGAGCTCGTTGGTGAAGTAGTCGAGCGTGTTCCGGTAGACGTCGGTGTAGGCATAGCGGCGAATCGCCTCGCTCGACAGCGTGTAGTCAGGTCCGGCGAGCGTCTCGATGTCACGCTCGATGCGCTGGGCGCTCCGCTCCCGGTCCATCGGAGAGACTCTATTCCGCTGGACGAGCGCGTAGAGTCCGCGCGATGGAGGAGTCCTGGCGCAACCGCAAGACCCTGATCCTCAGTCGCAGCGACATGATGGGCCTGCTGACGCCGTCCGAGTACAACGACCGCGTCGAGCACGCCTTTCGCATGCACGGCCTCGGGCGCGTGTACATGGAGCCGAAAGGCCATATCGTCCTCGACCGCTACCAGGGCGAGTGGGAGGTGATGCCCTCGTACATCGAGGAGCCGGAGGCGGCGGCCTGCAAGTGGGTCTCGATCCGCGAGGACAACTCGAAGTACGAGCTGCCGGCCGTCTTCTCGATCCTCGTCTACACGCACCCCGAGACGGGCTTCCCGCTCGCGATCTGCGACGGCTCGTACCACACGCTGATGCGGACGGGCGCCTCGGCGGCGGTGTCTGCGAAGTGGCTCGCGCGGAAGGACTCGAGGGTGCTCGCGATCCTCGGCTCGGGCAGCGTCGGCCAGGGGACGCTCGCGACGTGCGACGTCGTCTTCGACTGGGACGAGATCCGGATCTGGAGCCGCACGCAGGCGTCGCTCGACCGCTTCCTCGCCGGCGAGCGGCCGAGGTACCCGCACCGGCGGATCGAGGGCACCACCGACGTCCGGGCGGCCGTGGAGGGGGCGGACGTGATCGTCACCGGGACCCACGCGCGCAGGTGGATCGTCGACGACGCGTGGGTGAAGGCGGGGGCGCACATCGCCGCCCTGGGCGCCGACCTGAAGGGCGAGCAGGAGCTCGATCCCCGGACGCTGCAGCGCGCGCGCGTCTTCGTCGACGACATCCGCCAGTGCCGCGAGGACGGGGAGATCAACGTTCCGCTTGCCGATGGGCTGATCACGCGAGGACGACGTCGCCGGCGAGATCGGGAAGGTGATCTGCGGCGAGCTCGAAGGCCGGCAGTCGGACGACCAGGTAACAGTGTTCGACTCGACCGGGATCGCGCTGCAGGACTCGGCAACGGTGCCGCTCGAGTACGAGCGCGCGGTCGCCGCGGGTGTCGGCGTCGAGAAGAAGATGATCAGCACTTAGGATCAGCGTGGTGAACACGACGCGCGCCTGATCGTCCGTGAACGCCTTCGCGACACGCTGCGACTTCGGCGGGCTCGAGGATCCGCCAGCGGCGCGGAATCACCTTCGGCCGCTCCGCTGCCTCCGCCGGGTTGCGGTCGATCAGCTCCTCGCGAACCGCCGTCTTGAAGACCGCGTGCAGGACGGAAAGGTCGCGGGCGATCGCCGCCGCCGCCGCCGCCCTGCCCTCCTGGTCGCGGACGAACGCGGCGACGTGCCTCGGTCGGATCTCGGCGAGCCGCATCGGCCCGAACGCGTCAACCAGCCTGCGGTGGACGCTCCGGTACTCCGCGACCGTCGACGGCTTCCACCCTCGCCGCGACTCGGGCGGTGAGCTAGGGGATTGGGCTGTGAACGAAGGGCCATGTGAGGACGTGGGAGATGGCGGCGTTGCCCGCTGCCAAGACGAGGAAGCCGAAGATCGAGGCTTTGGTGTCGCGTGCAAGAAGCCAGGCGCCTGCGTAGGATGCGGGGAATGCGGATCCCAGGAAGTCGCTGTCGTTGCCAAGCCCTTGCACGGGCCAGAACCAAATCAGGAAGAGGAGCACAGGGACTGTCGCGATAAGGACAGCCGTGCGGTCGGGGCCGCGCGCGAACCAGGCGGCGAGAAGGACGAGAGCCGCTCCGGTCACAGCCAGTTCCCAGCCGATTTCCGCGATAACGCTGGTTGAGAAGATCGGCTTTGCGATCCGGTGTGCGTGCTCGACGTAGTGGGAGTGGAACAGCGGGCGCAGTGGGCGCACATCGGCGTGGCCGGGGTCGATGCTCCAGCTTGGGCCGATCAGGTACATCGGCAGCCAGATCAGCCAACCGAGCAAGCCGGCTGCGGCCACTGCAGCAGGCGCGCTTCGGCCGAGTGCGTTACGTGCTGCCGCGTCCCTCCAGACGTACGCAGCGACGAGGACGACGACGAACGCGAGGGCGATGAGCCCGAAGCCGTGGAGCGCGCAGCCGACGCCGACAAGAAACCCGGAAGCGAGCAACAGGGACCGCCGGCGCTGCTCGAGCCCCACGAGCATCAACGGCACCGCGGCCACATCGAGCGCCGCCGGCAGATGGCCGAACTCGTGGTAGCCGAAGAACAGCAGTGTCGTTGGGACAGCGACCGCGAGGGCGAGGTAGCGGAGTACACGCGCGGACCACCGCTCGTGCATCGCGAGCAGCGCGAGCGCCACGACGAACAGGGCCGCCGCGATGCGGGCCAAAGCGTTGAAGGCGCGGACGGGACTACGCAAGTCGGCGTCGAACGCAGCATCGAACTCATGCACGATCGCCCCGCCGAGATGAAACTGGAAATTGACGCTCTCACCGAAGTACCGGTCGAAGTTGTGCCGGCTTTCAACGAAGTTGGTGTAATCGCCCATCGGCACGCTCAGATGCAGCGAGAGCCGCAGCATCAGCACGAGGAGCGCCGTCAGCGATACAAGCGCGAACACGGCGCGCTGACGCCGGTCAGCGACCAACGAGCCGCCGAGCAGCACCACGGCGACACCAAGAGCCGCCACGCTCTCTGCGTGCATTTCGTCACTATGAGCCTGGCGTCGGATTATCTCGGGCCTGCGAAACGCGGGTTCTCCAGGGCGGGGAGCATCCTCGCGTCACTTCAAGCGCTAGAGGGACGCGGCTCCACATCCAGGCTCCTTGAGGCTGAGCGCTAACAGGAATACGCTCGCGGCGGCCAGTTCCCAGGGAGGCACACTGATGAAGCTCACGCTTGTAGCGTTGTTGGCATTCGCTCTCGGCTCGGGCCTGTCCGCAGTCGCAGCGACACCATCGTGGCAAGTCTTCGCGAGCGGCACCGACTCGGGAACCTACGGCGGATTTGCGAATGCGGCGGCCGACGCTGGGCGATCACACGCCGTCGCCATCCGTGCGACTTCGACGCCCGGAAAGTCGATCAAGCTCAGCGTCATCATGAACTGCCAGGGCGATCTGCGAGTCGCCTCGGGAGCACTTGTGGCGGTTTGGGTATCTCTCTTCACCAACTGCAGGCTCAACGGTTTTGCCTCGACCGATTACGCCGGAAGAGTGAAGATCGAGCTCCTTCGTCGCTGAGCCGTCCAGGGTCCGCTGGCTGCTTCGGCTGATCGAGGAGGACGAGAACCTGACGATCGAGGAAGCGGCGCAGGCTGCATCGGCTCTCGTTGGCCTCGGAGGCCGCTCGCATGAGCAGGCCCCTCGCGACCCTCTCAGCTATGGCGAAACGAGCGACTAGTGCAGCGTGCCGCCGGATCGACTATGGCGTGGTGCAGCCAGACGTTCGTGGTGTGGACACAACCACGTGACCATCCAGATACGTGGCTGTAATCGAGGATGCTCCCCAGGTGCAGCCCGGCTGGGCCGATGACCCCCGAACGGTCGCGCCCGCCGTCGCGCTGCACGCGGCAATGACGGACAGAGCCGCAGTGACCGTAAGGAGCTTCCTCATTTTGCGCCGCATCCGTTAGACCTTCATGCCCAATCGGGCGGCTTCTATTGTCGAACCGCTCGAGCCGGGTGCGCCATGGGCCGAACAGCCCATCTTTCCCGGAGATCAGGCCCAGCGGTGGCGACACGAGCAGCCTATTCGACGCTTTCGGCCATGGCCGAACGTGCGACTAGGTGTAGTTCCTAAATAGGTTGTTCAGTCTCGTGCCCGGTGGTTGGTGGCCGAGGCTGCCGTGTGGTCGTCGGTAGTTGTAACGGTCGAGGTAGGGCTGGAGGGCGGCTGTGCGCTCGTGCGAGCTGCCGTAGATGCGGGCGTATGCCCACTCGTTGAGCAACGTCTGGATGAGCCGTTCGGCCTTGCCGTTGGTCCGCGGCCGGTACGGCCGGATGCGCAGGTGGCGTAGGCCGAGCTCGCGCAGCGCCGCCGCGTAGGGGCGGCTGATATAGGCGGAGCCGTTGTCGCTCATCACCGCCTCGACACGCACTCCCCGTGCGGCGTACCAGGCGATCGCCCGTCGCAGGAAGGCGATCGCGTCGTTGCTGGTCAGGGTCTCGAGCACCTCGGCGTAGGCGAGCCGGCTGTGGTCGTCGATGATCACGTGCAGATACTCGAAGCCGGTCAGCTGCCGTTTGCGACCGTCGATCCGCCGCGACCACTGGCTGCTGCGCTCTCCGGTTACTCGGTGGCCGGCGCCTCGAATCGAGATCCGGGCGAGCTGCTTGATATCGACGTGGACGAGTTCGCCGGGATGGCGGCGCTCATACCGATTGACCGGCTCGACCGGGTCGAGCCGTGAGCGCTTCCCGAGGCCGAGCCGCTTCAGCCACACCGACACCGTCGAGAGCGGCAGCTGGAGCACCTCCGCGATCTCACTGGCGGTCATCCGTACCCGCCGCAGCCGCTCGATCGCATCGACTCGATCAGCAGGCAGCCGCCGTGGACAGTGGCGCGGCCGGGACGAGTGGTCTGCGAGCACACGGTCGCCCGATCGGTAGCGGGCCAACCACTTCGCAGCCGTGCGCTCGCTACAGCCAGCAGCCACTGCCGCACGCCGCACCGCCCAGCCGTCCTCGACCACCCTCTCGCAGAGCAACCGCCGACTGCTCGGACAGGTCCGATGATTACCGTGCAAGTTCATCCGGATCTCCTCCTTGGAGCTGGTGGCTTCGACACCCCCAGCCTCCAAGGAGGCCCGGATGAACAACGTCCTTAGGAACTACAACTAGGCCGCCGACGCGGCGCCGGGTAGCGTCGTGAGCGGCATTGCGGGGAAGCGCTCGTCGGCCGGCGGAGTGTTCGACCCCGCGCCGGGCCTCTCACAAAGCCAGTTCCTAAGAATCGCGGACATGCCCATGGATCCGGCACAGCAGGCAGTTCTTCGCAGACGAAGTCATCGCCACACTCGTCCTCAACGCCTGTGGCGGCACCTTCGAGGCGCATCGCGAGGCAAGCGAAGGACTGCAAGAAGCGATCGGCGCATTTGGTCGCCTCTCGAATCGCGTCCTGGACGCGTACCTCGTCCGACACGTCCGAGCGATTCAACTCGTGCATCCCGTCGATGTGGACCCCGACCGGCTCCCATAGGCGAGGCGAGGAGGCCGGTGGGGTAGAAGATCGGGGTAGAAAGTGGGCGCAACTGGGATGGTTGCGCCCACTCTGCGAGAAGAAGATGATCTCGACATGACCTACGCCGGGATCGCGTTCGAGGCCTCGATGGCGGAGGACCAGGCGCGCGAGCTGGCGCGGCTGATGGAGGAAGGCCGCGCGACGCGGCCCGCCGGCGTCGTCACCGCCCTGCTCGAGTACGCCGGCGGCCAGGGCCGGCTGCTCGCCGTCTGGAAGGATCGCGAGTCGCTCGAGCGCTACCTCGCGGAGGCAGAGGTCCCCCGCGGCGTCGAGCTGATGCGGAAGGTCGGGCTCGAGCCCGGGGTTCGCCGCTTCGACGTGCTCGACCTCGGCTAGCGCGGTCGGCGCGGGACGAGCGGCAGGCCCTCGCGCAGTCGCTCGAGGCCGCCCATGCCCCAGTGGGTGCGTCCGTCCTGCGTCAGCAGGGTCGGCACCCCGCGCACGCCGGCCGCCTCCGCCTCCACGCGGATCGTCCGGATCCGGGCGATCCGCTCGGGCGAGTACGCGGCGGCGATCGCCTCGTCCGCGTCCAGCCCTGCTCGGCCCGCGGCGCGGCGGATCTCCGCGTCGGTGGCGATGTCCTCGCCCTCGCAGAAGAACGCTTCGTAGAGCGCGTGCTTCAGCTCCCGCAGCCGCCCCTGCTCCTGTGCCCACAGGCAGGACGCAAGCGGGAGCGTCGAGCGTGGCTGGAAGCGAGGAAGATGGATCTCGATGCCGCGCTCGAGCGCGCGGCGGTACACGTTCTGCGTCCAGTCCACCCGCAGGTGGTCACCCCGCGGCTCGAGCAGCGCCTTCGGTGCCGGCCGAAGCTCGAAGGGAAGCCACTCGACCTCGACCTCGCCGGCGTCCTCCGCGGCCTCGACCGTATGGGACTCGAGGTACGAGTACGGGCAGACGACGTCGTAGTAGAAGCGGATTGTGTGCAATCCCGATGTCAGACTATTAGACTCGCGCCGAGATGCGAGTCGCTGTGGCCCAGACGGAGCCCAAGCTCGCCGAGCCCGAGCAGAACCTCGACGTCTGCCTCGCCCGAGTCGACGAGGCGGTCGCCCAGGGCGCGGAGCTCGTCGTCCTGCCGGAGTGCGCCATACCCGGCTACATGTTCGACAGCCTCGAGGAGGCGCTGCCCTTCGCTGAGGAGCTTCCGGGCCCGACGAGCGACGCGTTCGAGCGCGAGTGCAGGCGGCTGGGAGTCCACGTGGTGTGCGGTCTGCTCGAGCGGGACGGGGACCGAATCCGGAACAGCGCCGTCCTGGTCGGGCCCGACGGCCTGATCGGCACCTACCGGAAGACGCACCTGCCGTTCCTCGGCATCGATCGCTTCGTGACCCCCGGCGACGAGCTGCAAGTGTGGGACACGCCGCTCGGCAGGATCGGCGTCGAGATCTGTTACGACCTTCGCTTTCCCGAGGTCACGCGCACGCTTGCACTGAGAGGTGCCGACATCGTCGCTCACCCGACGAACTTTCCGATGGCGGCGAAGACGCAGACCGAGGTGATCACGCGGGCGCGTGCCGCCGAGAACCGCATCTACCTGCTCACGTCCAACCGGGTCGGCAAGGAGCGCAGCGGGGAGTTCTGCGGCTGGAGCCAGATCGTCGATCCGTACGGCGCCCGTCTCGCCGAGGCCGGCGAGACGGAGGAAGCCTTGCTCGTCGCCGACGTCGAGATCGAGAAGGCGCGGGACAAGGACTACGTGATCCCGGGCGAGTACGAGCTCTACCTCTTCGGCCACCGCCGGCCCGAGCTGTACGAGGCGCTGGTCGAGGAGCAGAGTGCCGTCGAAGCCTGAGAGCCAGGATGGTTGATCGCCAATTCCTCGTCGCGCGGCTGGTGGCTGAGACACGGCGCCGGGTGTCGCCGCCCGCCCTCGCCCGTATTCCCGATACGAGCTCGGACGGGCGGCGGCCCCGGCTTGGTCTCAGCCATCCCCGCATCGACGGCAATTACCGACCAACCATCTGAGAGAGGAGCGACGATGGCAACGGCTGAAGAGACGTTCACGTGGGAAGCGCTCCACGAGGAGGACGGCCTCAAGGTGTCGAAGAGCCCGTGGGGCCCGGACGACGAGATCGGACGGCTGAACTGGATCACGTCAGAGACGAACCGCGCGATCCTCGAGCACCTCGACGGCGCGCACCTGTTCGACCTGAACGTCGACTACTTCATCGGCATGCCGTCCTGGGTGGCAGCCGGCGATCCTCCGTACGGCATCTGGATGACGCACACGCCGCAAGGCTCCGTCCACGACGACCTCTCCGGCGTCGGCAGCGCCGTGCACGAGAAGTACTCGTACTGCGGCGACTCGATCCACATGTACACCCACTGCGGCACGCACGTCGACACCCTCAACCACCTCGGCCACCATGGCCGCTTCTGGAACGGCTGGACGGCCGACAAGGACCTCGGCAGCCGCATGTGGATGAAGGGCGGCCTCGACAAGTACCCGCCGATCATCGCGCAGGCAGTGCTGCTCGACGTCGCCGGGCTGCACGGAGTGGATTGCCTGGACGACGGCTACGCGATCACGCCGGACGACCTGAAGAACGCGGCGCGCGAGCAGGGCGTCCAGCTGCGGCCGAAGAGCGTCGTCCTCGTGCGGACCGGACGGATGACGAAGTGGCCCGACTTCGACGGCTACCTGAAGAACCCGCCCGGCATCGGCCTCGCCGCGGCGAAGTACCTCTGCGAGGAACAAGGGGCGATGTGCATTGCCGGCGACTCGATCGCCCTCGAGGTGTTGCCTTCAGAGGAGCCCGACGTCTTCCTGCCGGTTCACGCGTACATGTTCGCGACGGCCGGCGCGCAGATCATCGAAGTCGTGGACATGGAGGAGATCGCTGCCGAGAAGCAGTACGAGTTCGCGTTCCTCGGCTTCCCGCTCAAGCTGCGCGGGCGCGACCGGTGCGCCGATGCCCTCGTATGCGGTGCCGCTCAAGCGATGAAGGTCAGAGAGGTGATGACCTCCGACGTCACGACCGTCGGACCTGATGCGAGCCTGAAGGACGTCGCCGCCATGCTCGCGGAGCGCCGCATCTCGGGTCTGCCGGTCGTCGACGGCGGCGGGGCCGTGCTCGGAGTCGTCTCGGAGGCCGACATCGTGCGCAAGGAAGCGCCGGCACCTGCCGCTCGGACCGGCCTCTTTCGCTGGCTGGACGTCGAAACAGGCGAGCTCCGCGCGAAGATCGCGGCGCGGACTGCCGGCGAGGCGATGACTGCGCCGGCGATCACGATCGGCGTCGACCGGCCGGTCTCGGAAGCAGCGTCGCTGATGGTCACGCATCGGATCAAGCGCCTGCCGGTCGTCGACAACGGGAAGCTGGTCGGCATCGTCACCCGCGCCGACCTGGTGGAGGCGTTTCTCCGCTCCGACGACGACATCGAGCGCGAGATTCGCGAGGACGTCGCCCTACGGGTCTTCGCGATCCCGCCCGAGAGCCTGCACGTCGAGGTGTCGAACGGCGAGGTGACGCTCGGCGGGGAGGTCGAGACGCCGGACGTCGGCGAGCTGCTGGCCGCGTTCGTCCAGCGGGTGCCGGGCGTGGTCTCGGTGCGCTCGCACCTCAGCGCCCGCTCTGCGCATACGACCTAGGGTTCGAAGACGTCGAGCGGGAGCAGGGCCGAGACGAGCGGGTTCGGTACGTCGACGACCTCCGACAGCCGGAGGTCGACGGCGACGCTGCACAGCGCATAGGCGGACTCGCGACCGAGTCCGTGGGCCGCGACGAGCCAGTCGATCATCTCGAGCAGCGCCTCTCGTGCGGACACCGTCAGGTCCATCGCGTCGCGGACCGGCATGCCGGTGGTGGCGAACGAGCGCCGGCCGGGTCGTGCCGGAGTCTCGTACGACGGGAACCGGCCTCGCCACGCACCGCCCTTGCGCACGTGCAGACGTACGGTCGCGGCGCCTGCAACCTCGATTCCGGTGCCGCAGACCTCACCGTCGCCCTGGGCGAAATGCAGGTCGCCGATCGAGAACAGTGCGCCGGCGACGCTGACCGGGAGGAACAGGCGGCTGCCGGCGACCAGCTGGCGGATGTCGAGGTTGCCCCCGGTCTCCCGGGGCGGAATCGTGCGTAGCCCATCGGCAGCCGAGGATGGGATCGCGCGCTCGGGCATCGCGTCGGCGACCGGGCCGCCGCGCCGTGCGATCTCGTCTTCGCGCGCACGCATCTTCTCCATCAGCTCGTGCGAGGGGGCGACGCCGGCGACGCCGGCGAAGACGTCGCCGGGAACGGAGACGCCGGGCAGCTCCGCCGAGCGGCCAACGCCGTCCCGCAGCTGCCACTTGACGACGAACGGGTCCGGGAAGAGGTCGGCGAGGAGGCCGAAACCGGGGATGACGGCGGTGACGCCGAAGTCGTCGGTCTCGTACCCGACGAGCTCGACCTCGAGCACGTCGCCGGGCTCGGCGCCGTCGACGTGGATCGGGCCGGTCAGCGGGTGGCCGAGACCGAGGTCGAGCCGGCCGGCGTCCGCATGGACGCTGTCCGGCGTCAGCTGGCCGTCGATTCCGTCACGCGTCTCGAGGGTGAGCAGCTCGCCCGGGCCGACAGAGGCAACGGGATCGAGGTCGGGGTGCCAGCGGTTGTGCGCGTGCTCGGCGGAGACGATCACAGTCGTCCGGCGACGAGCTCGGCCGTGCGAGCCGCCGCTGCGACCTCCTCTTCGCTCCAGTGCCGCGGCTGCCCGAGCTGGTGGACGGAGACGATCGCGACGAGGCTGCCCTCGCGGAAGATCGGGGTGACGATCTGGGCCGCCAGCCCGCCGTACGTCTCCAGCATCCGGTGGAAGGCGTCGTCGTCGAAGGCGGCGCGGCAGTCGTCCTGGACGACCTGGCGCCCGTGCCGGAGCTCGCGCACGACCGGCTGCGTGCGCAGGTCGACCGTCCGCTCGCCGCGCAGCGACGCCACTCCGGCTGCGAGCGCCTCGTCGGTGACCGGAAACGCGTAGTCGCCGGGCACGTCGCGGCGCAGCGTCACCCGGCCGGCGCCCGTCTTGGCGCGAAGCGTCTCCAGGATCTCGTCGATCTCGGTCAAGATCGTCCCGATGATTATCGACGCTCACCTGCACGTGGACGACGTTCCCGCGCTCGGCTGGAGGCTCGAGGCGGCGGAATGCGTGCGCCGCATGGACGAGGCCGGGATCGAGCGGGGCGTCGTGATGACGATCGTGGACGCCCCGGAGGTGAATCCGGAGGCGATCGAGCTGATCGCCGAGGCATGCGCGGCCTTCCCCGGCCGCCTGGAGGCGTTCGCGCGCCTCCACCCGTGGTACGGGGCCGAGGCGCTGGCTCTGCTCGAGCGGGCGTTCGCGCTCGGGTTCAAGGGGCTGAAGCTCCATCCGGTGACGACGATCGCCCACCCGGCGGGCGAGGAGACGCTGGCGCTGATCCGCGCCGCCGCGGCGCACCGGGCGCCGACGCTCTTCCACTGCGGCGACGAGCCGCTGACCACGCCGCTGGCGATCGCGTGTGCGGCGGCGGAGTGTCCGGAGGCGACGATCATCCTCGGCCACATGGGCGGCTACTTTCACGTCGACGAGGCGATCGAGACGGCCCAGCGCTTCCCGAACCTGCTGCTCGAGACGTCTGCGATGCCCTACCCGGCGATGGTCCGCGAGGCGGTCGAGCGGCTCGGCCCCGAGCGCGTGCTGTATGCGAGCGACGGGCCGGCCTGCTCGCCGCGGATCGAGGTCGAGAAGGTGCGCCTCGCCGGCCTCGACCCTGCCGCGGAGCGCCTCGTCCTCGGCGAGAACGCCCGCCGGATGCTGGCGGCGGTCAAGAGCTCCTAGATGATCGTCGACTCGCTCACCTTCCTCGGCGAGTCGCTCTTCGGCGCGAAGGCGACTGCCGCCGACTTGCTGGCGCGGATGGACGAGCTCGGGATCGACCGGGCGATCGTCTGCCCGTTCAAGCCCCGCGGCTATCACCTCGGGCCGGCGAACGACGCGGTCGCCGAGGCGGCGGCGTGCGCATCCCGACCGGCTCACCGGTTTCGCTCGCGTCGACCCGAACGTGGGCGAGGACGCGTGTGCGGAGCTCGAGCGTGCCCTCGACGGGCTCGGACTTGCCGGCGTGTTCCTCCATCCCTGGGAGGAGACCTTTCGGGTGAGCGCGCCCCTCGTCGATCCCGTGCTGGAGACGGCACGCCGCCGTCGCGTGCCCGTGATCGTCGCGGCCGGCTATCCCTGGCTCTCCGAAGGGCTGCAGGTCGGCGAGCTCGCCCGGCGGTTCCCGGACGTGACGATGGTCGCGACCAACGGCGCCCAGATCAACATCTCCGGGCTCGGCCAGGACGACGCCGAGCTTGCGCTCGCGGCGAATGCGAACCTGTCGATCCAGACGGCAGGCGTCTACCGGGAGGACTTCATCGAGGGGGTCGCTGCGCGGATCGGCGCCGACCGGCTCCTCTACGCGAGCGCGTTTCCGCTCCTCGATCCTCGGCTGGAGATCCTTCGCGTGCGCTGGGCGCCGAACCTCGGCGAGCCGCAACGGGCGCTCGTCCTCGGCGGCAACGCTGCCAGGTTGCTGCTCCCGCCATCAGCAGCTGATCCCGAGGGCGGCTGACTGGTCGCGAGCCGCCTCGCGCGTGGATTCACCGGATCCGGCGTTCGATCGGGCGAGACGAGGCTTTACGCGACGTCCGCTGCAACCCGGGTGCCAAGCGGAGTACCCTTCCGACGATGATGCTCGCTCTGCTCGGGCCGTGGGACTTCGTGATCATCGCGGTCGTGATCGTGCTCGTCTTCGGATCGCGCCGGATCGGGCGGGCGTTTCGCGCCCTCGGCACGGGCGGCCGCGAGTTCAAGCGTGGCATCCGCGGCGAGGACGAGCTCCCGCCGCCCGAGGCCAAGTAACAGACTGGTACGTGGCTAGAAGCGCGCCGGGTCGAACGGCGCGAGGTCGAACGCGGGGCGTTCGCCCGCGGCGAGCTGTGCGACGAGCCGGCCGGTGATCGGGGCGAGCGAGACGCCCTTCATCGCGTGGCCGGTGGCGACGACGACCTTGCCGAGGCGGCCGATCGCCGGCAGGCCGTCCGGCAAGCAAGGTCGCAGACCGGCCCAGGTGTCGAGCGTCCGCCGGCCTGCGAGGTTGCGGAACCACCGCTCCCCGCCGCGGCGGATTGCCTCGACCCGCGCCTGCGAGATCGAGAGATCGAGCCCCGCCAGCTCGAGCGTGCCCGAGAGGCGCAGCCGATCGGGAAGTGGCGTGGCGATCGTCCAGGTCTCTTGCACCCAGGCAGGGATCCGCGGGTCGTCACCGGCCCGCTCGTAGTCGACGTGGTATCCCTTGCCCCCCTCGAGTGGCAGGTCGACGAGCGTGCGGCTCCAGGCTCCCGCCGCGACGACGACCGTGTCCGCGCGGAGGTCTTCGAGCGATCGCACCTCGGCTCCGGTGCGGATCTCGGCGCCCGCGTCGGCCGCGGCGCGCCCGACCGCCTCGACGAACAGCCGCGGGTCGACGCGCCCCTCGTCGGGGTAGTGCACCGAGCCCAGGACCGGGCCGGTGAGGGAGGGTTCGAGTGCGCGGGTCGCGTCCGCGTCGAGGACCGCGTGGCGGAGCCCCGACGCCTCGGCTTCCCGCGCTCCCGTCGCGAGCCCATCGGGCGTCGCGTAGACGTTGAGCGTGCCCGTGCGCTCGAAGCTCGTTCCCAGCTCGGCTCCGAGCTCCGCGTGGAGCTCGAGGCTCTCGACCGACAGGGCGCGGATCATCCGGGCACCTTCTTCCCAACCGCGGGCGGCGAGGGCGAACCGAGCCAGCCACGGAAGCACGGCGGGCCGTGGCCGCAGGTAGAACGGGCTGTCTCGCTTCCACATCCAGCGCAGCCCGTTCCGGACGGAGACCGGGTTCGAGATCGGCGTCGAGTGGCTCGGGCAGATCAGGCCCGCGTTTCCGGCCGAGCACCCCGAGGCCAGCTCCGGCCCGCGCTCGAGGAGCGTGACGCGGGCGCCGCGCCGCGCGAGCTCGAGGGCGCAGCAGGCGCCGATCGCTCCCCCACCGACGATCACGACGTCTTCCTTCATCCCCTGGCGATCCTAGATCCGGCCGCCAGCGACTCGGCGGCTCGGACGAAGGATTAGAGTCGCGGGGTGCCGCTGCAGCCCGCCCGCACCGTCCAGGAGCTGCGTGAGCTCAGGGAGCTCACCGGGGACGAGAACGGCGCCCAGCGGGTCGCGTGGACCGACACGTGGGAGCAGGCACGCGCCTGGTTGCGCGCGAAGCTCGACTTCGCCGAGTGCGAGATCGACGAGGCCGGCAACCAGTGGTTCACGCTCCCCGGTGCCTCCGACAGAGCGCTGCTGATCGGCGGCCACATCGACTCGGTACCGAACGGCGGGTGGCTCGACGGCTGCCTGAACGTGATGGCGGGGGTCGAGGTGCTTCGCCGGATCGCGGAGGAGGGCGAGCCGCCGCTGACCGTTCGGCTCGTCGACTGGGCCGACGAGGAGGGGGCCCGCTTCGGCCGGTCCCTGTTCGGGTCGAGCGCCGCGGCGGGGTCGATGCGAGACCAGGAGGAGATCCGGAACCGGACGGACGCGAACGGGATCCGCTGGGAGGACGCGCTCCGCGAGCACGGCGTCGAGCTCGACCGCGCGACGGAGGCTCGGGGCCGGCTGGCGAACGCCGCCGCCTACCTCGAGCTGCACATCGAGCAGGGTCCCGTGCTCGAATCGCTCGACCTCCCGCTCGGCGTCGTCCTGGGCACGTTCGGGGTCGAGCGGCATCTGATCAGGTGGACGGGCCAGGCCGCCCACGCCGGCTCGACGCCGATGGACAAGCGACGGGACGCGCTCGCGGGCGCGGCGAAGCTCGCGCTCGACATCCGCCGGATCGCCTCCGAGACCGGCGACGGCGCCGTCTGCACGAGCGGCGGGGTCGTCTGCAAGCCGGGCATCGTCACCTCGGTGGTCGAGACCGCGGAGCAGCTGCTCGACCAGCGCCACCTCGACGCCGCCAAGCTCGCGGCCATGCTCGAGGAGGCGAAGCGGGCGTCGGCGCGATTCGCCGCCGAGGAGAACGTCGACGTCGCGTGGGAGCGGATCTGGAGCATCGAGCCGATCCTGTTCGACGACTCCCTGATCGAGCTCGCGGACGAGGCGATCACCGAGGTCGCGGGTTCGTCGCACCGGCTGCCGAGCGGACCGCTGCACGACGCCGCCGAGGTTGCGCGGGCCGGCATCCCGACGGTGATGCTCTTCGTCCAGAGCCTGCGTGGCCTCTCGCACACGAAGCTCGAGGATACGAAGCCGGAGCACATCGAGCTGTCGGTGCAGGCGCTCGACCGGCTTGCGTCGAAGGCGCTCGAGCGCCTGCAGTAGGCGCTACCCGTCCACAGACGCCGCCCGAGGACTTGCCGACGCCGGTTAACCGAAGGCCAACCGGATTCTTAGGCCGCTTTCAGCTTCGCGCGGCAAGCTCTCGGCCGTAAGCCCTCCTTCCTCCCTCGCTGGTGGTGCGAATACTGGCCGCCGCGGCCGCCTCTCCCGTCAAGAAGGCGCAACCGCGGCGGCCGGTCGATCGAAGCTCGATCAGGTCGACCTGGGAACGCGCAGTGCAGGGGACTAGACTCGATTGCGGTGCTCAGCTTCGGCGTCACGATCCTTCCCGACCCGCCCTGGCAGCGGCTGGTCGAGCTCATGCAGCTCGCCGAGAAGAACGGCTTCGACTACGGCTGGACGTACGACTCGCACGTCCTCTGGCAGGAGCCCTATCCGCTGCTCACGCTGGCGGCGATGCACACCGAGCGGATCAAGCTCGGCCTGAACGTGACGAACCCGGGGACACGGGAGCCGACCGTCACCGCAAGCGCCTTCGCCACCCTGCAGGACGTCTCGAACGGACGAATGGTGGTCGGCATCGGCCGGGGGGACTCCGCCCGCCGGGTGATCGGGCAGAAGCCCGTCCGGGTCGCCGAGTTCGAGGCGTCCTGCGCCATGCTCCGCGATCTGATGAACGGCCGCCCCGTGCGCTGGAACGACACCGACATCGAGCTCGCCTGGGCCAAGGGCCGGCCCCAGATTCCGCTCTACGTCGCGGGCTACGGCCCGCGGGTGCTCGCGATCGCGGGCCGGGTCGCGGACGGCGTGATCATCCAGCTGGCCGACCCCGAGATCGTCGAGTGGATCGTCGGCCAGGTGCGCACGGCCGCCGAGCAGGCGGGGCGCGATCCCGCCGAGCTGAAGGTCGTGGCCTGCGCCCCGGCTCACATCGGCGACGACGTCGCGGAGAGCTGCGAGCAGGTGCGTTGGTTCCCGGCGATGGTCTCGAACCACGTCTTCGACGTGCTCTCCAAGCACGACCCGGCCGGTCTCCCGGCCGCGCTCACCGAGTACGTCGCTCGGATGCAGCGTGAGCAATACGACTACTCCGAGCACAGTCGCGTCGGGGCGAAGCACGGCGAGCAGATCACCGACGAGACCTGCGAGCGGTTCTGCCTGCTCGGACCGCCGGAGGCGCACATCGAGAAGCTGCGGAAGCTCGAGGCGGCGGGCGTCGACCAGTGGAACATCTACCTGATGACCCAGGGGCAGGAGGAGACGCTGCAGGTCTACGGGGAGACGATCATCCCGGCGCTGGCTGCCGAGGCGGTACCGCCGGTCAGCGGCTGACCACTCTCAAGTCGGAGCCCCCGTTGCGCCGATAGGAAGGGAATGGTTGCGGCATCCCGCTCCGGGGCTCTCGGGCTGCGATGGCTGGCTCCCGCCTGGTACGCGACGGCGCTCGTCGGCGTCGGCGTCTTCACGGCGCACACGCTCGCCGGGAACCACCTCGGTTTCGACCATTTCTTCAACCGCTGGCTGTACAACGGCCTGATCCTGTTCGCGCTTGCGGCCTGTGTGATCCGGACGGTCCGCGTGCGCGCCGAGCGCGGGGCCTGGTTCGTCTTCACCCTTGCCGTGACCGCCTGGGCGCTGGGCGAGATCTTCTACGACTTCGTCTACGAGGGAAATCCGCCGTACCCGTCGATCGCCGACGTCTTCTATCTCGCCTTCTATCCCCTGTGCTACGCCGCCATGCTCCTGCTCCTCCGCGCGCGCCTGTCGGAGTTCACCCACCGGCTCTGGCTGGACGCTGGGATGGCCGCGCTCGCATCGGCGACGCTCGGGGCCGCTGTGCTGTTCGAGGCGGTTCTCGCGACCACGGAGGGAAGCACGGGCGTGGTCGTCACCAGCCTCGCGTACCCGCTCGGCGACATCCTGCTGTTCTCGGGTGTCGTCGGCATCTACGCCCTCGAAGGCTGGCGAACGAGCCGAACGTGGGTGCTGATCGGCGCCGGGGTCCTCGCGACCGCGGTCGCGGACGGGATCTTCCTCTTCCAGGCTGCCAGCGGCACGTATCTCGAGGGCACCGTCCTCGACGCGTTGTGGCCCGCGTCACTGCTGCTCCTCTGCTCGGCCGCCTGGCAGCCCGCGCGTCGCGTGACGGTTGCGCTTGCCGGCCGACCGCTCGTCGGCACGCCGCTCGTGTCCGGGCTGGTTGCGCTCGGCGTCCTCGTCTACGACCACTTCCGGACCCTGAACGTGCTCTCGATCAACCTCGCCGCGGGAACGCTCGCCCTCGTCATGCTGCGCACCCTCTTCACCTTCCGCGAGAACAGCCGCGTGCTCGGGCTGATGCGACACGACGCCGTCACCGACTCCCTCACGGGGCTCGGCAACCGGCGTCGGCTGATGGGCGATCTCGAGCGGGCGCTCGACGAGGGCCACAAGTCCGAGCCGCGGCTCCTGGTGATCTTCGACCTCGACGGCTTCAAGCGCTACAACGACGCGTTCGGACATCCGGCCGGCGACGTGCTCCTTGCCCGGCTGGCGGCGAACCTCCGCGCCGTCGTCGAGCCTCGCGGATGGAGCTACCGCCTCGGGGGCGACGAGTTCTGCGCCCTCGTTCCTGCCGTCGGAGACGAGGTCGGCGCCTTCCTGGACGGCACGTCGGCGGCGCTCAGCGACGAGGGCGAGGGATTCAGGGTGAGGAGCTCGTTCGGTGCGGTGTTCCTCCCCGAGGAGGCATCCACGCCCAGCGAGGCGCTCCATGTCGCCGACCAGCGCCTCTACACGCAGAAGCGCCAGCACAGTGAGCGGCTCGGAAGCCCGCACGAGATGGTCCTCCAGGCGCTCTACGAGCGAGAGCCGGACCTGCGCCTGCACGTGCAGACCGTCGCGGACATGGCCTGCGCCGTCGGCAGGGCATTCGGGCTGACGGCGGAGCAGCTCGAGGAGCTCAACCTCGCAGCCCGCCTCCACGACGTCGGCAAGCTCGCGATCCCGGACGCGGTGCTCCAGAAGCCGGGGCCGCTCGACGTCGACGAGTGGGCGTTCATCAAGGAGCACACCGTGATCGGCGAGCGCATCCTGAGCGCCGCTCCCGCGCTCAACGAGGTGGCTCGGATCGTCAGGGCGACGCACGAGCGCTGGGACGGCGGCGGCTATCCGGACGGGATTGGCGGTGAGTCGATCCCGCTCGCCTCGCGGATCATCGCCGTCTCGGATGCCTTCTCGGCGATGACCTCGGCGCGACCGTATCGTGCCTCGGTGGGCTGGGAGGCAGCGCTCGCGGAGCTCTGCCGCTGCGCGGGAACGCAGTTCGACCCCGAAGTGGTGGCTGTCTTCTGCGGCGAGGCCGAGATGGCCAAGCGAGACGGCTGGGGCGGGTTGCGGGCAGTCGACGCCGCGTAGCAGTACAGCCGAGCCCCTTCTACCGGCTCGCAGCCCGTCCGCCGACTACGGTAGCGCCGTGTCCCGCCGCCTCCTGCTCGGCCTGGTCGTGCTCGTCGCGGGATGCGGCTCGGCGACCTCGACCGGTTCGACGAGGGCGAGCGCTGCCGAGGGGCGTCTCGACCTCGTTGCCTTTCCAGGCTACGCGGAGGCCGGTGGGGACGATCCGCGGGTGAACTGGGTGACGCCGTTCGTTCAGGCGACGGGCTGCAAGGTGCACGTCCGGACGGTTCGCAGCTCGACGGAGCTGCTCGATGCCGTCGCGCATGGACGCTACGACGGCGTCGCGGCGTTCGGCGACGTCACCCAGGTGCTGACCGGGGGCCACGAGGTGACACCGCTCGACACACGCCGGATCCCGAACTACCGGCTTGTCTACCCCGCGCTCAAGCGGCTTCCCCAGAACCTCGAGGCCGGCAAGGTGGTCGGCGTGCCGCACGGTCGCGGCGCCGACCTGCTGCTCTGGCGCAAGGACCGAATCCGGACTGCTCCGGCGAGATGGTCGGCCCTCTTCGACACGCGCCATGCGGGGCGCATCGGCGTCTACGACGCGGCGATCTCCCTCGCAAACGCCGCGCTGCGGCTCGGCTACCGGAACCCGTACGAGCTCGACGCGAAGCAGTTCCGGGCGGTCGTTCGTCTCTCGGCGGAGGAGAAGGCGAGCGTCGGCTCGTACTGGCAGGACCTGACGAACGCTCTCGCCGACTACACGGGCGGGAACGCGCTCGTGGGCGAGGCGACCGCGCGGCTGGCCGCGCTGCTGCGCGCCGACGAGGTGCCTGTCGAGGCGAAGGTGCCGGCGGGTGGGACGGCGCGGTCTGCCTCGTGGATGCTGCTCGCGCGTGCACGGCATCCGGACTGCATGTACCGCTGGCTGGACTACATCCTCTCGCCGAAGGCGAACGCCGCCTCCGCGGGCTACCTCCACGAGGCTCCCGCCACACGGGGAGCCTGCGCGTACATGAACTGCCGTGCAGTGCACGCGGGCGACGAGGCGTGGTGGGCGCGACTGTCGTTCTGGCGGACACCCCAGCAGAACTGTGGCGACGGGCGCGGCAGCGTCTGCGCCGACTGGTTCGACTGGTCCGCTGCGTGGGCGGAGATCCGGTCGGGCTGAGGCCTGGCCTCTGGACGGATTGACACGTTTTCACGCAATCGTCACGCGTTCAGTGCCAGGCACTAGCCGGGGACGAGTTGGCGCGGAATCGTCACACCTCGTCGGTTTCGTTCGCGCCGCGCATAGGGCGGTGCCCGTCGCCGACGGCCGGTGGATCTCCGTGCGCCTGACGCGCGATACCGGGATACTTCGGAGGCGCTAATCAAGGGAGGTCCGATGAGCACTGCCGTGGAGAGCCGGAAGATCTTCGTCGGAGGGGAATGGGTCGAGGCAGCCGGCGGGGGCACGATGGACGTGCTGAATCCCGCCACAGGTGACGTGATCGCCGAGGTGCCTGCGTGCACGGCGGCGGACGTCGACAACGCGGTCGAGGCGGCGAAGCGAGCGCTGCCGGAGTGGCTCGACTCGACTCCGGCCGAGCGTGCCGAGCTCCTGCTCCAGCTCGCCGACGTGCTCGACGCGAACGCCGAGGAGCTCGCGGAGATCGAGTCCAGGAACGTCGGAAAGCCGCTCTCGTACGCGCGCGACGAGATCCCGGTCTGCGCGGACAACCTCCGCTTCTTCGCGGGCGCGGCACGGATCCTGGAGGGCCGCTCGGCCGGTGAGTACATGCGCGGCTACACCTCGATGATCCGGCGCGAGCCGCTCGGAATCGTCGGCGGGATCGCGCCCTGGAACTACCCGCTGATGATGGCGGTCTGGAAGCTCGCCCCGGCGCTCGCAGCCGGAAACGTCCAGGTGCTGAAGCCCTCCGAGCAGACCCCGCTCTCCCTGCTTCGGTTCGTCGAGCTGGCGCAGGACGTCATCCCCGCCGGCGTGCTCAACGTCGTCACCGGCGACGGCGTCCCCGTCGGCGAGCGGATCGTCACGCATCCCGACGTGAGGCTCGTGTCGTTGACCGGCGACGTCGAGACCGGGAAGACGATCGCGCGGACCGCCGCGGACAACCTCAAGCGCGTCCACCTCGAGCTCGGCGGCAAGGCGCCGGTAATCGTCTTCGACGACGCCGACCCGGCGGCGGTCGCCGAGGGGATCAAGATCGCGGGGTACTGGAACTCCGGGCAGGACTGCACCGCAGCGTCACGAGTCGTCGCCGGCCCGAAGATCTACGACCGGTTGCTGGAGGAGCTCGTGCCGGCGGTCGAGTCGCTCAAGGTCGGGGATCCGGCCGAGGGGGACGAGATCGAGATGGGGCCGGTCATCTCCAAGGCGCAGCAGGACCGTGTCCTCGGCTTCCTCGAGCGCGCGGAGGACGCGAAGGCGACGATTCTCACCGGCGGCGGCTCGAACGGCGACCGCGGCTTCTTCGTCAAGCCCACGGTCGTCACCGACGTCGGTCAGGACGCCGAGATCGTGCAGCGCGAGGTCTTCGGCCCCGTCGTCTCCGTGCAGCGGTTCTCGGGGGACGACGAGGCGATCGCCTGGGCGAACGACGTCCGCTATGGCCTCGCGGCGTCGGTCTGGACGCGGGACGTCGGCCGTGCCCTCTCCGCGGCGCGGAAGCTGCAGTTCGGGACGGTCTGGATCAACGACCACATCCCGCTCGTCTCCGAGATGCCGCACGGCGGCTACAAGGAGTCGGGCTACGGCAAGGATCTCTCCGTCTACTCGCTGGAGGACTACACCCAGATCAAGCACGTGATGGCGAAGCTCGACTGATGGCCTCCGCCGTAGCCGAGACGCCGGTCGCGACCGCCGACATCCGCATCGAGAACGTCACGAAGCGCTTCGACGACGTGGTCGCGGTCGACGACCTCTCGCTGGAGATCGAGCCGGGGTCGTTCTTCGCGATGCTCGGCCCGTCCGGGTGCGGGAAGACGACGACGCTGCGGATGATCGGCGGCTTCGAGCAGCCGACCTCGGGACGGATCCTCCTCGGCGACCGCGACGTCGTCGGTCTTCCGCCCTACAAGCGGGACGTGAACACCGTCTTCCAGAGCTACGCGCTGTTCCCCCACCTGACGATCGCGGAGAATGTGGCGTTCGGGCTCCGCCGCAGGGGTGTGAAGGGCAACACCCTCTCGGGGCGCGTGTCTGCAATCCTCGAGAAGGTCGGCCTCGGCGGGTACGAGAACCGCAAGCCGAAGCAACTCTCGGGCGGCCAACAACAGCGGGTTGCGCTGGCCCGCGCCCTCGTCAACAGCCCCCGCGTCCTCCTCCTCGACGAGCCGCTGGGTGCGCTCGACCTGAAGCTGCGCAAGCAGATGCAGCTCGAGCTGAAGGCGATCCAGCACGAGTTCGGGATCACGTTCGTCCACGTGACGCACGACCAGGAAGAGGCGATGACGATGGCCGATCGCATCGCGGTGATGCGCGGGGGGCGGATCGAGCAGCTCGGCACTCCGACCGAGCTCTACGAGCGCCCGCAGACGGCGTTCGTCGCCGGCTTCCTCGGGATCTCGAACCTGCTGCGGGGGACGGTTTCGGGAGAGACCTCGGTCCGGCTCCGCGACGGTGGGGAGGTGCACGTCGGCCGCGAGGCGCTCGCCGGCCGCACCGGGGACGTCGCCGTCGGGATCCGACCGGAGAAGATCCGGTTCGGTGGCGGGGAGTCCAACACGCTTGCGGGCCGGGTCTCCGAGAGCGCCTACATCGGCGTCTCGACGCAATACATCGTCGACACCCAGGCCGGCGCGCTCACCGTCTGCGTGCAGAACGCGGACCCCGGCATGCACCACGCGGCCGCCGGGGATCCGGTCGAGCTGTCGTTCAGCCCCGACGCTGCATTCGTCGTCACTGTCGGCAAAGAAGAGGAGGAAGAGGAATGACCCAGGAGCTCACCCGTGCCGATCTCCTGCGTCGCGCCGCCGTGGGCGGCGCAGCGCTCACGCTTCCCGGTGCGTTTGCGGCGCTCGCGCGAGGAGCAACGCCGAAGCTGGGCAAGAACCTGACGATCTCGAACTGGCCGCTGTACATCGACATCGACGAGAAGACGAAGAAGCGGCCCACGATCGAGCAGTTCCAGCGCCGCTACGGCGTCAAGGTCAAGTACATCGAGGACATCAACGACAACGCGAGCTTCTTCGGGAAGGTGCAAGCCCAGCTCTCGCGTGGTCAGTCGATCGGCCGCGACATCATCGTGATGACCGACAGCTCGCCCTACCCGGCGCTGCTGATCCAGAAGGGCTGGGTGGAGAAGCTCGACAAGAGCGTCCTCCCGAACATCAAGAACCTGCTGGACACGCTCAAGCATCCCTCCTGGGATCCGAACCGCACGTACAGCCTGCCCTGGCAGTCCGGCATCACCGGGATCGGCTACAACGCGAAGCGGACGAAGCCGATCACGACGGTCGACCAGCTGTTCACCGACAAGAAGCTGCACGGGAAGGTGACCCTGCTCACCGAGATGGCCGACACCGTCGGCCTCGTGATGCTCTCGAACGGCGACGACCCGGCGAAGGTGACGGACGCGAGTTTCGAGCGTGCAATCGCGAAGATCCAGAAGGCGGTCAAGGCCGGTCAGATCCGCCAGTTCACCGGCAACGACTACTCCGGCCTGATGGCGAAGGGCGACGTGTGGGCGGCCTTCGTCTGGTCGGGGGACATGGTGCAGCTGCACGCCGACAACGCCAGCCTCAGGTTCAACCTGCCGCGCTCCGACGGGATGATCTGGACGGACAACATGCTGATTCCGAAGAAGGGCGACGCGACGACCGCGTCGGCCTTCATGAACTTCGTCTACGACCCGAAGATCCAGGCGCAGATCGAGGACTACGTCAACTACGTCTGCCCCGTGAAGGGCACGAGGCAGGCGTTGCTGAAGAGCGATCCCCCCGTGGCCAAGGATCCGCTGATCTTCCCGCCCCCGACGACGCTGGCGCGGGTGCACCAGTTCGACCCGAAGGCGCTGTTCAACCCGGATTACCGGAAGAAGTGGCAGAAGCTGCTCGGGGCGTAGATGGTTGATCGATAAATGCTGTCGATGCGGGGATGGCTGAGACCAAGCCGGGCGCCGCGATCATGCGCCGTTCGTAGCAGAGGCTACGGGCGGCGCACGAGCGTGGTGATCCGGCGCCGCGTCTCAGCCACCAGCCGCGCGGCGAGGATTTGTCGATCGACCATCTAAACGCTCCACGCGGCGGGCGTCGGCTCGCGGGTCTGTTCCACCGGCACCGCGGGCTGACGCCGTACGCCCTGCTCGCACCGGGCCTGATCTGGCTCGCGCTCTTCTTCGTCGTCCCGCTCGGGTTCCTCGCCTACCAGTCGCTCGAGACGCAGGACCTGATCCTGTTCACGACGTCGTTCGACTGGGCGTGGCACAACTACTCGGACGCGATCACCACCTACGACGCGCAGTTCGTGCGGTCGTTCGAGTACGCCGGGATCGCCACCGTCCTCGCGCTGCTCGTCAGCTACCCGCTCGCCTACTGGATCGCGTTCCGCGGCGGGCGGTGGAAGAACCTGCTGCTGCTGATGATCATCGCGCCCTTCTTCGTCACCTACCTGATCCGGACGCTCGCCTGGGAGACGATCCTCGCCGACCAGGGGCCGGTCGTCCATCTCCTCCGCTACGCGCACCTGATCAACGTCGTCGGCGAGAACGACCGGCTGCTCGCGACGCCGACGGCCGTGGTCGCGGGCATCACCTACAACTTCCTGCCCTTCATGGCCCTGCCGCTCTACGTCGCGCTGGAGCAGGTCGACCCGCGGCTGATCGAGGCGGCGCAGGATCTCTATGCCAGCAAGGCACGGGCGTTCCTGCGAGTGACCCTGCCGCTCTCGGCGCCGGGCGTCGTCGCCGGCACGCTGCTCACCTTCATCCCGGCGGCCGGCGACTTCGTGAACGCCCAGCTTCTCGGCACCCCCAAGCAGTGGATGATCGGCAACGTCATCCAGTCGCGGTTCCTCGAGCAAGGCGATCCACCGACCGCGGCCGCCCTGTCGCTGATCCTGATGGTGCTGATCCTGCTGATGATCGGCGTCTACGTCCGCGTGATCGGAACGGAGAAGCTGACTGGATGAACGCTCCGCTTCGCTCCGCTCGCATGGGGGGAACGGCCACCGCGCGCGGAGCGCGCATAGCAAACAGAGCCCTCCACCATGGGGCGCCGACGGCGCCCCATGAACCCCCCTCCCAAAATGCGTCCGCACCTCAGGGACGTCTGGGTGCCGCGCCCGCCATGTCGGTCGCGACGACGGAACCCTTCAGGATCGACACCCGATGAGCGCCGCGGTTCGTCTCGTTCGGCATCACGTTCTGACGGCGTACGCCTTCCTCGCCTTCGCGTACCTCCTCGTGCCGATCGGCGTCGTCGTCATGTTCTCGTTCAACCAGCCCAAGGGCCGGTTCAACTACACCTGGCAGGGCTTCACGCTCGACAACTGGCGCAACTGGGACGGAGTCCCGGGGCTGAGCGACTCGATCAAGGTCTCGCTCGAGATCGCGGCCGTCTCCGCGCTCGCCGCGACCGCGCTCGGCACGCTGATCGCGCTGGCGCTCGTGCGCTACGGGTTCCGCGGTCGCGGCGCGACCAACCTGCTCGTCTTCCTGCCGATGTCCTCGCCCGAGATCGTGCTCGGCGCGTCGCTGCTCTCGCTGTTCCTGACGATGAACGCGTCGCTCGGCTTCGGCACGATCCTCATCGCCCACATCATGTTCAACATCAGCTACGTCGTCGTCACGGTGAAGGCCCGGCTGATCGGCTTCGACCGCCACCTCGAGGAGGCGGCGATGGACCTCGGGGCGAACGAATGGACGACCTTCCGGAAGGTGACCCTGCCGCTGATCGCGCCCGGTGTCCTGGCGGGCGCGCTGCTCGCGTTTGCGCTCTCGGTCGACGACTTCGTGATCACGAACTTCAACGCCGGCACGACCGTCACGTTCCCGCTCTTCGTCTGGGGCGCCGCCCGCGTCGGGGCGCCGCCGCAGGTGAACGTGATCGGATCGGCGATCTTCTTCGCGGCAATCGGGCTGATGCTCGCGAACGTGCTCTGGCAGCGCCGGCGCCCCGCGTCCCAATAACCTGAGAGGGAGAACCATGGCAGTACGCGCCCCCATCCACATCGACCGCAGTCGAGTCGACGACCTGATCGAGCGCGAGAGCGCCGTCCTCGACGAGCGCACGACCGCGTCGAAGGCGATGTTCGACCGGGCCAACCGGTCGCTCTCCGGCGGCGTCGCCTCCTCGTACCAGGTGCGTGAGCCGTGGCCGATCTACCTCACGCACGGCGAGGGCCAGCGCGTCTGGGACGTCGACGGCACCGAGTACTTCGACTTCCACAACGGCTTCGGGTCGATGACGCAGGGGCACGCGCACCCGACGGTGACGAAGGCCGTGCAGGAGCGAGCAGCGCGCGGAACGCATTTCGCCGCCCCGACGGAGGACGGGATCGCCGTCGCCGAGGAGCTCGCCAGACGCTTCCGCCTGCCCAGGTGGCGGTTCACGAACTCCGGCTCGGAGGCGACGATGGACGCGATCCGCATCGCGCGCGGCCACACGGGCCGCGACGTCGTCCTGAAGATCTTCGGCTCCTACCACGGCCATCACGACGCCGTGATGATCTCGATCGGCGTCCCGTACGACCGCATCGGCGACCGCGAGAACCTCGCCTCGCTGCCGTACGGCGCCGGGATCCCCGACGCGATCGTCGGCCTGACCGCCGCCGTGCCGTTCAACGACGCGGACGCGATGGAGCGGCGCATCGAACGGCTGGCGGCCGAGGGGCGCCTGCCCGCCTGCCTGATCATGGAGGCGGCGATGATGAACCTCGGCGTCGTCCTCCCGGAGCCGGGCTATCTGGAGGCGGTCCGCGAGATCACCGCACGGCACGGGATCGTGCTGATCTTCGACGAGGTGAAGACGGGCCTGACCGTGGCGGCGGGCGGCGCGGTCGAGCGTTTCGGCGTCGTCCCCGACCTCGTCACGCTGGCGAAGACCCTCGGGGCGGGCCTCCCCTCGGGCGCGATCGGCGGCTCGGAGGAGGTGATGGCCTGCGTCGAGGACGGGCGGGTGTTCCAGGTCGGCACCTTCAACGGCAATCCACTGTCGATGGCGGCCGCGCGCGCGAGCCTGTACGACGTCCTGACGCCCGACGCCTATGCCCACCTCGAGCGCCTCAACGAGCGCATCCTGGAGGGCTGCGGCGCGGTCGTGGAGCAGTACCGGCTGCCCGGCTACGCGGTCGGAATCGGTGCGAAGGGCTGCGTCACGTTCTCGCCGGTGAAGGTCGTCGACTACGAGTCGTTCAAGGCGCACCAGGACGCGGAGCTCACCGAGCTCGGCTGGCTCTGGAACATGAACCGGGGAATCTTCGCCACCCCCGGCCGCGAGGAGGAGTGGACGCTCTCGGTGCAACACACGGACGAGGCGGTCGACCACTACGTGGCCGTGTTCGAAGAGCTGGCACGCGAGCTGACCGCATAGGGAAGCCTCAGGGTCGATTCGGGGTCATTCCGGATTGCTCGTCCGGCCGTCGTCGGCGACCCTGGTGGCATGAGCGAACACACGTCCGAGCAGACGACCATGAGGCGCCTCGAGCGCAGCCGGTCGGACCGCATGCTCGCCGGGGTCTGCGGGGGCCTGGCGCGCACATTCGGAATCCACCCCGCGTTCTACCGCGTCGGTTTCGTCGTCCTCACCCTGATCGGCGGCGCCGGCATCCTGATCTACCTTGCGGCTGCGCTCGTCATCCCGGACGAGGGCAAGGAAGACTCGATCGCAGCCGAGGTTCTGCGCGAGAGCCGCGCGCGGCCCTGGCCGCTGATCGGGCTCGGGCTGATCGCGACCGCCAGCGTGATCCTTCTCTCCAGGGTGACGCTCTGGCCCGAGGGCGACGCCGCATGGATTCTGATCCTGCTCGCCGGCGGTCTGATCCTCTTCCTCGCCCGGCGGCAGACGGCGCCGCCGCCCTCGACGGCTCCTGCCGTGACGGACGACGCGCCGACGCCGACGAGCGAGCCGGCGCCTGCTGCCCAACTCGCCCCGGCGGCGCGGAGCGGCTGGGGGGCCGGCAGGATCGTGCTCGTGGGCGTCGGAAGCCTGTTCGCCCTCGTGCTCGTCGCGACGGCGATCTTCGTCGCGATCTTCCCGGTGCATCTGAGCCAGGGCGTCGGCGAGAAGTCGTTCACGCCCACGACCGCCGCCGACGTGGACCGGAGCTACCGCCTCGGCATCGGTGAGATGAACGTCGATCTCACGCAGCTGCGCCTGCCTGCCGGCGAGACGCACGTCAAGGCAAGGGTCGACTACGGGGATCTCAACGTCGTCGTCCCCAGCGGGGTCGCCGTCCGCGCCTACGCAAAGTCGAGACTCGGCTACGTCAGTGTCTTCGGCGACGAGGCCGACGGACGGAACGCGGACGAGAGCGTGACCGCCGACGGGCGCAGAGTCCTCGTCGTCGACGCCCGGGTACAGGTCGGATCGGTGCGGATCGAGCGCACCGTACGATGAGGCATGCCGCTGCCTGCGTTCGCACGCCGCGCTGACGAGCGCGTGATCGCGGGGGTCTGTGCGGGCATCGCGCAGGCCCTCGCCGTGGACGTCACGCTCGTCCGGCTGATCTTCGCGCTGCTCGCGCTCGCGGGCGGCGCGGGGATCGTCCTCTACCTCGCGCTGTGGGCGTACAGCGAATCGAAGCCGCCGATCCTGGTCGCGCTGTTCGTCGTCGTCGCCGGCGCCTTTCTCCTCCATGCCGTCGGCCTCTCGAACCGGTCGGTGGCGGGAATCGCCCTGATCGCCGGCGGGCTCGCGCTCGCCTGGCGCCGCGGGGGCGCCTTCGAAACGCATGCCGCGTACTCCTGGGCGGGTGTGGCGGTTGCGGCTGCCGGTGCGGTACTGCTCCTTGCCGGCGGCCGGCCCTCCGCGACACTCCTCGCGCCGGGGGCGATCGCGGGAGCGCTCCTCCTGATCGCGGGGCCGTGGCTATGGCGGCTCGCACTGGAGCGGGACGCCGAGCGGTCGGCACGGATCCGCAGCGAGGAGCGCTCTGAGGTCGCCGCCCGCGTGCACGACTCGGTCCTGCAGACCCTTGCGCTGATCCAGCGTCATGCCCAGGAGCCCCGCCGGGTGGCCGCGATCGCGCGGCGGCAGGAGCGCGAGTTGCGCGGTTGGCTCTACGGGGACCGGCCGCTCGGGGACGAGAGCGCGTCGCTCGTGGCGGCTCTGTCGGACGTGGCGGCCGATATCGAGGAGCTCCACGGCGTCCGGATCGAGATCGCGAGCTCGGGCGATTGCCCCGTCGACGAGCCCACCGGCGCCCTCGTCCTCGGGGCCCGGGAAGCGATGACGAACGCCGCCAAGTTCGCCGGCGTGGACGAAATCGACGTCTACCTCGAGGTGGCGGACGACGGGGTCTCGGTGTTCGTCCGCGATCGCGGCGCCGGCTTCGATCGGACGGCGGTGCCCGCTGGGAGACGCGGTCTCGCCGAGTCGATCGAGCGGCGTCTCGAACGCGCGGGCGGCCAGGCGACGGTCGTCACCTCGCCTGGAGCAGGGACGGAGGTCGAGCTGCGCCTGCCACGGAGAGTCCCGTGAGGCGGCGCGTCGTCCTGGTCGACGACCACGGCCTCTTCCTGGCCGGTGTGCGGGCCGAGCTCGGCGACGCGGTCGAGGTCGTCGGCGAGGCCGGGAGCGTGGCCGAGGCGGTGCCGCTGATCAAGGAGGCGGACCCAGACGTCGTCCTCCTCGACGTCCATCTCCCGGACGGCAGCGGGGACGCGATCATCAACGCAGTGGCTCCCGACCGGCCGGGCGTGCGCTTCCTCGCGCTCTCCGTCTCCGATGCGGCCGAAGACGTGATCTCGGTCATCCGCGCCGGCGCCCGCGGCTACGTGACCAAGACGATCTCGGCCGGCGACCTCGCCGAGGCGATCGAGCGGGTGGCGGCGGGCGACGCCGTCTTCTCGCCGCGGCTCGCGGGCTTCGTCCTGGACGCGTTCCGCGCGGGCGAGCGGATCGGCGGCGACGCGGAGCTCGACGAGCTCACGCCCCGCGAGCGGGAGGTGCTCCAGCTGATCGCGCGCGGCTACATGTACAAGGAGATCGCGGCGCGGCTGCACCTGTCGGTGAAGACGGTGGAGAGCCACGTCTCGAACGTCCTGCGCAAGCTGCAGCTGTCGACCCGGCACGAGCTCACCCGCTGGGCGACGGAGCACCGCCTGGTCTAGGCCCCTAGCTCACTTCAGGACGGAGAGCACGGGGAACGTCGCGTACCGAGCGAGGATTGAGGGGATCCGGCGCACCTGAGCACGCGTCCGCTCCGCGATCCGCCTGCCGTAGCGATGGACGACCTCGGTGGCTCTCTCCTCGTAGATCTCCTGCGTTCGGTCCCACGTCGGCATCGTCTCCGCGATGATGTCCCGCGAGTCGAGGACGCTGAAGCCGTGCCGGAGAAAGAGTGCGGGCCAGTCGGTGACGAGCTCCTCGCCCCGGTGGTAGAGAACCGCTCTGAGCGTGCGGTCGTCCGTCGGCGGGGGGCTCGCATGCAGGGCCAGGTCGGAGAACCCGACGCGACCGCCGGGGCGCAGCACGCGATAGAGCTCTTCCACGAGGCGCTCCTTGTCCTCCTCGCTGACGCAGATGTCGCCTGCCGCCTCCAGGCAGACGATCGCGTCGAACGAGTTGTCGGCGAAGTCGAGCGACCGCGCGTCTCCCCTCACGAGCCGGACCCGGTGCGCCATGCCTCGCTGCGCAACCAGCTCGCGTCCCTGCCGGATCTGCTCGCGGCTGATGTTGACCGCTGTGATCTCGCAGCCGTAGTGCTCTGCGATCCGGAGCGCCGGCGCGCCGAGGCCGCAACCGACGTCGAGGATGTGCTGCTGCGCTTCCGGGCGCGCCCGCTCCGCGACCAGATCGGTGTGAGCGTCGAGCGCCTGTGCCAGCGTCTCCGATCCGGTGCGGAAGTAGCCGAAATGGAAGCTGTCGCCGTAGAAACGCCGCCCCTCGTCCGTGATCAGATCGAAGTAGGCGGCGACTCCACGAGCTGTTCGCTTGCCCCTGAACAGGAGCGGCAGCGCCATCTGGGTGGCCGCGTAGGCCTTGCGCGCGCATGCAGCCGGTCCCTGCTCATGCCAGGTGGAGGCGAAGATTTGGGCAGGCATGGGGAGGGAGGGTAGGCCGCCCTAGGCCGCGGCGTCCAGCGACTCGCCGATCACGCGGGCGAGCGTCGCGATCTCGTCCCCGGTGATCACGAACGGCGGCGAGATCTGGAGGGCGACCCCGCGCAGCCCGCGCAGGAGGACGCCACGTGCACGTGCCTCGTCCACGACCTGGTTCAGCTTCGACCCGTCCGTCAGCTCGACGGCGGCCAGGAGACCCAGCCCGGCGCGCACCTCGGCGACGAGCGGGTGGGACTCCAACGGGCGCAGGGCGGACTCGAGCACCGGCTCGAGGTCGCGTACCCGCTCGACCAGGCGCTCGCGCTCGAGGACGTCGAGATTCGCGAGCGCGACCGCGCAGGCGGTCGAGTGCCCCGAGTACGTGTATCCGTGGCGGAAGACGTGCTCGGTGCCTTCAGCCCAGAATGGCTCGGCGATCCGGGCCGAGGTGACGACCGCGCCCAGTGGGATGTAGCCCGAGGTGATCCCCTTCGCGCAGGTCATCAGGTCGGGGGTGATCCCGAGCCGCTGGGAGCCGAACCACTCGCCGAGACGGCCGAAGCCGGTGATCACCTCGTCGGCGATGAAGAGGACGTCGCGCTGGCTGCAGATCCGCTGCACGGCCTCGAGGTAGCCGGGCGGCGGGAGCATCACGCCGCCGGCGCCGACGACGGGCTCGGCGATGAATGCGGCGGCATGCTCGGGCCCGACCCGGTCGAGTGTCTCCGCGAGCGCGTCGGAGTCGTTCCACGGCACCTGCTCGACGTCCGGGACGAGCCGGCCGTACGGCTCGACGAGCGCCGCCATCCCGCCGAGGGCGGTCCCGTAGGCGTTCGAGCCGTGGTACGCGAACTGGCGCGAGACGATCACGTGCTTGCCGGGCTTGCCCACCGCTGCCCAGTAGGCGCGGGCGAGCTTCGCCGCGGTGTCGACCGCATCGCCGCCGCCCCCGGCGGTGAAGAAGACCTTTGCGCCCTTCATCGGGGCGAGTGCCGCGACCCGCGCGGCGAGCTCCTCGGCAGGCGGCGAGGTGTACCGCTCGTAGGTCTGGTACGACTCGAGCTGTCTGAGCTGCGCCGCCGCGGCGTCCGCGAGCTCGCGCCGGCCGTGGCCGACGTTGCAGTACCAGAGGGAGGCGATCGCGTCGAGATAGGCGCTGCCCTGGTCGTCCCAGACCGTTGCGCCCTCGCCGCGGACGACCGTGACCGTCGCGCGCTCGCGGATCGCGCCCATGTTCGCCATCGGGTTCCAGAACGACCGCTCCGCCACGTAGGCGATGCTATCGGGGTGCAGGATCGCGTGCCCTGGTGGCTGGACGAAGCGCCACCCGACCCACAGGCGGAGCCGCTCGTCGCCGAGGCCGAAGCCGGCGTGGCGATCGTCGGTGCCGGCTTCACCGGGCTCTGGACGGCGCTCGCCCTGAAGCAGCGCGATCCGGGAGTCGCCGTCACCGTCCTCGAGGCGGAGCACGTCGGCTACGGGCCGAGCGGACGGAACGGGGGCTTCCTGGAGACGTACTGGTGCGCGCTCCCTCGCGTCCGCTCCAGGCTCGGCGACGACGCGGCTCTTGCCCTGGCCCGGGCATCGGAAGGGGCATTCGAGGCCGTGTCGGCGCTCGGCGAGGACGTCTGGCTGCGGCGTGCCGGGATGCTGGAGGTCTCGACGACCCCGGCGCAGGACGCGGCGGTCGAGGGCGCCGTCCTCGCAGCGGACCGGCTGGGTGTGCCCGAGCGCGCCGTGCCGCTGTCGCGGGACGAGCTGGCGACGCGGTGCTCCTCGCCGGTCTTCCGGCGAGGGGTCTTCTTCCCGGACGCGGGGACGGTCCAGCCGGGGCGCCTCGTTCGGGCGCTTCGGCGTGCGGCACTTGCCGCCGGCGTCCTGGTCCACGAGCGATCCAGGGTGACTGCGATCCATCCCGGCGTCGTCGAGACCGCCCGCGGCCGGTTGCGTGCGCCCGAGATCGTCGTCGCCACGAACGCGTGGATGACCGGCTGGCGGCCGGTCCGGGCGCGCCTCACCAACTTCGGCAGCTTCGTCGTCCTGACCGAGCCGGTTCCCGACCTGCTCGAGGAGATCGGCTGGACGGCGGGTGAGGCGATCGTGGACGGACGGATGTTCCTGCACTACTTCCGGACGACCGAGGACGGCAGGGTCGTGATGGGCTCCGGGTCGGGCCCGGTCGGGGCGGGCGGCGCCCTCGACGAGCGGTTCTTCGCCGACGAACCGAGTGCGGCACGCGCGGAAGGTGGGCTTCGGCGCCTGCTGCCGCGGCTCGCCGAAGCCAGGGTGGAGCAATGGTGGGGAGGTCCGATCGACGTCTCGAGCGACCAGCTGCCGTTCTTCGGCACGGTGCCCGGAACCCGGATCCACTTCGGCGCGGGGTACTCGGGGAACGGCGTCGGGCCGAGCTGGCTCGGTGGCCAGATCCTCGCCTCGCTCGTGCTCCGCACCGACGACGACTGGTCTCGTCTTCCCCTCGCCCGCCGAGTCCCTCCCCGGCTGCCGCCCGAGCCCTTCCGTTACGTCGGTGCGGCCGCCGTGCGAAAGGCGATCCTCTCGGTGGAGAGCGCGGACGAGCAGGGTCGGCAGGCGTCGCCGGTCGCACGCGGGGTGGCCTCGCTGCCGCGCCTGCTCGGGTTGCGCATCGGGACCCGGTAGTGCCGGCGGAAGCCTTTGGCCTGGCTCTGGCGGCCGCTTTCCTCCACGCGGCCTGGAACGTCCTGCTCGCCCGTACGCGTGATCCACAATCCGCGACGGCAATGGCGTTCTGCGTCGCCGCAGTGGCGTGGGCGCCCGTCGCCGCGGCGCGCTGGCGGGTCGAGGCCGGTGCCTGGCCTTACATCGCGGGAAGCGCCGCGTTCGAGCTCGCGTACGTGCTGCTGCTCGGCGCCGCCTATAGCCGGGCGCGGCTGTCGGTCTTCTACCCGCTCGCGCGCGGCCTTGCACCGGTACTCGTCCTCGCCGTCGCGGCGCTCGCGCTGGGAGCGGCGACCTCGTGGCTCCAGGGTGTCGGCGTCTGCGCGGTGGGCGCCGGGATCTTGCTCGTTCGCGGCCGCCGACCCGATCGCAACGGCACGCTCTTCGGGCTGGCGATCGCGGCCACGATCGCCGGCTACACGCTGCTCGACAACAGCGGCGTCACCCGGGCCGACCCGCTCACGTACCTCGAGCTGGTTATGGTCCCGACGGCGGTCTTCTCCGCGGCCGTCGTCGCGGCCCGATCGGGTCGCGCCGCGCTTGCGGGCCGGCCTGCGCCTCGAGACGGTGCTGATCGGGCCGCTGACGCTCGCGCCGTACGCACTCGTCCTCTTTGCGCTCCGGCAGGCACCCGCCGCACCGGTCGCGGCCGTGCGGGAATGCAGCGTCCTGATCGCGGTCGTCCTCGCAGCGGCCTTCCTGCGCGAGCGCGTCTCGCCCTGGCACGCGGCCGGCGCGGGAGCCGTCGTCGCCGGGGTCGCGCTGCTGGCCGTCTAGACAAGCTAGACACTGTCTAGTACGATAGACAGCATGATGACACTTGACGAGAAAGTCCTGGGAGAAGCGCGCGACGCGCGGCAGAAGCTGGTCGACCTCGAGAGCCAGACGGCTCACGCGCGCGTCGACTACCACCACGCGATCAAGAAGCTGCACGCGGCAGGTGGTTCCCTTCGGGAGATCGCCGAGGTGCTCGAGCTCTCGCACCAGCGCGTTCACCAGATCGTCGAAGGCGGTTCGCCGGAGAGTGGCCCTCCGTGGGCCGGGCGTGGCTGGAAGCGCGGCCGGCATCGCGGTGCGAATCGCCGCTTCTTCGTGGCGCGCTTCGACGACGCCGCGCGCGAGGTGATGGTCGAGGCGCAGAACGAGGCAGACACGCTCAAGCACGCATACCTGGGCACCGAGCATCTGATGCTGGCTCTGGTCAAGCGGGGCATCGACGGCGTCGACGCCGACGCGGCGCGGGACGAAGTGCGGAAGCGCGTAGGCGAGGGCGACGAACCCTGGCCGGCGGGCCTGCCCCGTCCCTTCACGCCTCGCGCAAAGCGTGTCCTGGAGCGGGCGCTTGGCGAGGCAACGGATGCCGGGCGCGAGCAGTTCTCACCGGAGGACATCCTGCTCGCGATCGCCTCAGACGCGCGAGGCACAGGCGGCGAGGTGCTTCAGGCGCTCGGCGTCACACCCGAGCAGCTGCGCGAGCGGCTCGGGCGGTAGCGGCCGCGGCTGCCTCGCCGCCGCCGTTCACCCGCACGAGCAGTGCCGCCGCTCGGGCCGCGGTCTCGGCGAGGAGCACACCCACCTTCGCGTCGCCTCCCACCGCGCCTTCCGTCGAGGCTGCCGCCTCGGCGGCGACCTGGGCGGCATCCGCCGCGAGCTCGGCCATCCGCATCGGCAGCTCGATCGTCCGTCGGCGCGCCTCCTCTGACCGGGTGCGCAGGAACTCGTCGTAGGCCGCCGCGTCCTCCGCGGCGAGCGGCGCTGCCTTCTCCGCGAGCGCCCGCGCACGCTTCGCCAGGTCGGCCCGCCCGACGACCCGTGCGGTCACCGCGGCGAGGCCGGCGGCGAGCTGGATCGTCCTGACGATGGCCGGTCCGGCCGCAAGCGGCGCCTCGCTCGTGCTCACAGCATCGTCCAAGGCAAGGACGAAGGATGGAGGACAGGCCTCACGCGCGCGGAGGCGAGACCGCGCTCTCGCCGGAGCGCAAGAGCGAACCGCCAGGCGCGCCGAAGGAGGGGGTCCGTGGGGGAACCCTGGGTTCCCCCACGCTAAAACAGGCCAATGGTGCGTCCGTGCTCGTCGATGTCGACGTTGAACGCAGCAGGCGTCGCCGACAGTCCCGGCATCGTCTGCATGTCGCCGCACAGCGCGACCAGCCAGCCCGCGCCCGTGTAGGCCCGCACCTTCCGCACCGGCACGGTGAACCCGGTGGGAGCGCCGGTCAGCTCCGGGTCGTGCGAGAGCGAGAGGTGCGTCTTCGCCATGCAGATCGGCACCCGGTCCAGGCCCTGCGCGGTGAAGCGCTTGATGTCGTTCTCGGCGGCCGGAAGCATGAACGCCCCGTCGGCGCCGTACACGCGCCGGGCGATCGCGTCGATCTTGTCGGCGATCGGCGCGTCGAGCGGATAGATCGGCTCGAACGAGCTCGGGGCCTCGGCGGCGTCGACGACCGCCTCGGCCAGCTCGACCGCTCCCTCGCCGCCGCCCTCGAACGACCAGTTCACGGCCGCCGAGTGCGCACCGAGCTCGAGCGCCAGCCGCCGGACCGTGGCGATCTCGTCGTCGGTGTCCCCGGGGAAGCGGTTGACGGCGACGACCGCGTTGAGGCCGAACTCCTTGACGATCGCGATGTGGCGGGCCAGGTTCGGCGCGCCCCGTTCGATCGCCTCGATCCCGCCCTCGGAGTCGCCGCCGTGGTGCTTCAGCGCGCGGACGGTCGCGACGAGCACGATCGCGCTCGGAGCAAGTTCGCCGACGCGGCAGACGATGTCGAGCAGCTTCTCCATCCCCATGTCGGAGCCGAAGCCGGACTCGGTGACGACGTAGTCGCCGAGCTTCAGCCCGACCAGGTCGGCGACGAGGGAGGAGTTGCCGTGCGCGATGTTCGCGAAGGGTCCGCAGTGGACGAACGCCGGCTGCCCCTCGAGCGTCTGGACGAGGTTCGGCTTGATCGCGTCCTTGAGCAGCACGGTCATCGCACCGGAGGCGCGGAGCTGCTCGGCGGTGACGGGCTCGCCCTCCCAGGTGTAGGCGACGGTGATCTCGCTCAGACGCTTGCGGAGGTCGAAGAGGTCGCGCGAGACGGCGGCGATCGCCATCACCTCGGAGGCGGCGGTGATGTCGAAGCCGGTCTCGCGGACGTAGCCGTTTGCCCGGCCGCCCAGGCCGATCACGACGCCACGCAGCGCGCGGTCGTTCATGTCGACGCAGCGCCGCCAGCTGACCGTGAGCGGGTCGATCCCGAGCGTGTTGCCGTGCAGGATGTGCGCTTCCAGCATGGCCGACAGGAGGTTGTTCGCGGCACCGATCGCGTGGATGTCGCCCGTGAAGTGGAGGTTCAGGTCCTCCATCGGCACAACCTGGGCGTACCCGCCTCCCGCCGCTCCGCCCTTGATCCCGAACACCGGCCCGAGCGAGGCCTCGCGGAGGCAGAGCACCGGCTTCCGGCCGATGCGGCCGAGCCCCTGAGCGAGCCCGACGGCGGTCGTCGTCTTGCCCTCGCCCATCTTGGTCGGAGTGATCGCGGTGACGCCGATCAGCTTCCCGTTCGGGCGATCGGCCAGCCGCTCGAGCACCGAGAGGTCGACCTTCGCCTTGTAACGGCCGTACAGCTCGACCTCGTCCTCGAGGAGGCCGGCTTCCTCGGCGATCTCGTCGATCGGCCGAAGGACGGCCTGCTGAGCGATCTCGAGGCTGCTGGGCATCTTCGTCGTCGCCACGCAACGGCTCCTTTCGTCGATACGCAGACACGAGCGTACCCACACCACTTGGTTGAGAATGATCGGAATGGAGCACCGCTGGGTCGGGCAGCCGATGCTGCGCCGTGAGGATCTTCCGCTCCTCACGGGCCGCGGCATGTTCGTCGACGACGTGCAGGTCCGGGATCCGCTCCACGTCGCCTTCGCACGCTCGCCCTGGGCCCATGCGGAGATCCGATCCGTCGACCTGTCCGCCGCGCTCGCGGCGCCCGGAGTCGCCGCCGCGATCGCCGGGAGCGAGCTGCCGGAGCTGACGGAGCCGTTCGCCGCCGGGATCACCCACCGGCTCGCGTACTACGCCCTCGCCGTCGACCGTGCGCGCTACGCAGGAGAGCCGGTCGCCGCGATTGCCGCCGAGGACCGCTATCTCGCCGAGGACGCCGCCGAGCTCGTCTTCGCCGACTACGAGCCGCTCGATGCGGTGGTCAGCGTCGAGGACGCGCTCGACCCGGCGAAGCCGGTGCTGCACGAGCAGGTCGGATCGAACGTCGTCGTCGACCGAACGCTGCGCTACGGCGATCCGGACGGGGCGTTCGCCCGGGCAGACCTCGTCGTCACGGAGACGCTGCGCTGGGAGCGCTACTCCTCGACCCCGATCGAGACCTACGGGATCGTCGCCGACTACGAGCCGGCGTCGGGTCTGCTGACGATGTGGGCGAACTTCATGGGGCCGATGACGCTCCTGCCCGTCCTCGCACGCTCGCTGAGGCTGCCGGAGGAGCGGCTGCGGGTGATCGTCCCGAGGGACATCGGCGGCAGCTTCGGGATCAAGTCCTCGCTGTTTCCGTACATGACGGTCCTCGGTCTGCTCGCGATGCGGACGGGACGGCCGGTGAAGTGGATCGAGGATCGCGCCGAGCATCTCGTCGGCTCGAGTCACCAGCCCGACCGCCTCGGCACGCGGGAGCTCGCCCTGACCGGGGACGGCGAGATCATCGGCATGCGCGCCCACGTGGTCGACAACCTCGGTGCGTACGTGCGCGCCCCGGAGCCGGCGACGACCTACCGGCCGCTCGGCAACGTCGTCGGCCCGTACCGGATCCGCAACGTCGAGCTGCACCTGGTCGACGTGGTCTCGAACAAGGTTCCGACCGGCCCGAACCGCGGCTACGGCTGCCAGCAGGTCTACCTGGAGACCGAGCGGACGCTCGACGAGGCAGCCGAGCAGCTGGGCCTCGATCCCGTCGAGATCAGGCGGCGGAACCTGATCGCGGCCGATGCGTTCCCGTACGAGACCCCGACCGGCGGGGTCTACGACAGCGGCGACTACCCGCGCGCGCTCGAGCTCGCGCTCGAGACGGCCGGCTACGAGGAGCTGCGCGCACTGCAGCGCGAGGCGCAGGCCGAAGGACGGCTCGTCGGTGTCGGGATCGCGCTCGCCGTCGACCCGTCGATCTCGAACATGGGCTACGTGTCGGTGGCGCTGCCACCGGAGGTCCGTCGTGCGCCCGGCTACCTCGACAAGTCCGGCGCCGCCGACTGGGCGCAGATCCGGGTCGACCCGCGCGGCAAGGTGGTGGTGACGATGGCGACCACGCCGCAGGGGCAGGGACACCAGACGGCGGTTGCGCAGGTCGTCGCCGACGAGCTGGGCGTCTCCCCCGAGGACGTCGCCACCGTCGACGAGTTCGACAGCCACACGTCGGTCTGGTCGGTCTCGTCGGGGAGCTACTCGAGCCGGTTCTCGGGAATCGCCTCGGGAGCGGCACGCCGTGCGGCGGGCGTCGTGCGGCGCCAGATCCTGGAGATCGGCGCCTCTCTGCTCGAGGCGGCGACGGACGACTGCGAGCTGGTCGACGGGGCGGTGCGGGTGAAAGGAAGCCCGGACCGGTCGATCTCGCTGCGGCGGATCGCGGGCACCGCCCACTGGAATCCGCACGCGCTGCCGGACGGGATGAGCGCCGGGATCCAGGCCTCCGAGGTCTTCCACGTGCCGACGTCGGCGCCCCCGACCGACGACGACCGGATCAACTCTTCGCACGCCTACGGCTTCGTCGCCGAGGTGGTCGCAGTCGAGGTCGATCCGGTCACCTGGGACGTGCAGATCCTCAAGTACGCGTCCGTGCACGACGCGGGGACGATCATCAACCCGAAGCTCGTCGAGGGGCAGGTGTACGGCGCGGCGCTGCACGGGCTCGGCGGGGCGCTGCTGGAGGAGTTCCGCTGGGACGAGGACGGCCAGTTCCTCACCGGCACGTTCGCCGACTACCGGTGTCTGACGGCCGCCGAGGCGCCGAGGATCGAGATGGCCCACGTCGAGAGCCCGTCGCCGTTCACGCCGGTCGGCGCGAAGGGGTGCGGCGAGTCCAGCTCGCAGAGCGCGCCGGCGGCGGTCGCGAACGCCGTCGCAGACGCCCTCCGGCCGCTCGGGTTGAAGCCGTCCCATCTGCCCCTGACGCCCGCCCGCCTGTGGGAGCTGGCGCAGCGATGAAGCCGGCACCGTTCGTCTACCACCGGCCCCAGACTCTCGACGAGGCGCTGAAGCTCCTCGCCGAGGATCCGGACGCGAAGCCGCTCGCCGGCGGGCAGAGCCTCGTCCCGATGCTGAACTTCCGGCTCGCCCGGCCCTCGGCGCTGGTCGATCTCGCGGAGATCGAGGAGCTGACGGCGATTCGGATCGAGGAGGGCGTCGTCGCCGTCGGGGCGATGACACGGCAGTGGGATCTCGAGCACGACGGCGACGCCCATCCGCTGCTGCGCGAGGCGCTCGCGTTCGTCGGCCACACGGCAACCCGCTGCCGGGGGACGGTCGGCGGCTCGCTCGTCCACGCCGATCCGACTGCCGAGCTGCCCGTTTGTGCGCTCGCGCTCGGCGCCGAGCTCGTCGTCGCCGGGCCGGCCGGTCGCCGGACGATCCCGGCCGCGGAGTTCTTCCTCTCGGTGTTCACGACCGCGCTCGAGCCGGGCGAGCTGCTCGTCGAGGCTCGCTTCCCTCAGGCCGAGGGTGGGTGGGCGTTCGAGGAGCATGCCCACCGGCACGGCGACTTCGCGGTGATCTGTGTCGCGGTCGCCGGCGGGCGCGTCGCGCTCGGCGGCGTCGGCGCGACGCCGGTGCTCTACGAGGGCGGCGAGCTCGAGCCGATCGGCGATCTGTTCGCGCCGGCGGGCTACAAGCGAGAGGTCGCGCTCGCGTTGATCGAGCGGGCCCGGGAGCGGGCGGCGTGATCGACATCTCCGTGACCGTGAACGGCCGCCCCTACGAACGGCGAGTCGAGCCGCGGCTGCTGCTCTCCGACTTCATCAGGCACGAGCTGCAGCTCTACGGCACCCATGTGGGCTGCGAGCACGGCGTCTGCGGCGCCTGCACCGTGCTGCTGGACGGGCGGCCGGCGCGCTCGTGCCTGACCCTGGCCGTGCAAGCTGACGGCGCGCGGATCGAGACCGTCGAGTCGCTGGCGGACGGCGCAGCGCTGCACCCGCTCCAGCAGGCCTTCCATGAGCACTTCGGCCTCCAGTGCGGTTTCTGCACGCCCGGGATCCTCGTCACGGCCGCGTTCCTCCTCGAGCGGAATCCGGCACCGACGGAGGAGGAGGTGCGTGCCGAGCTGGCCGGGCACCTCTGCCGCTGCACCGGCTACGCGCCGATCGTCGATTCGATCCTCGCGGCCGCCGAGAAGCTTCGCGGCCGCTGACCTATTCCGGCCAGAAGCCCTCGACGAGCTCCGCGTCGCCGTGCGGGTCGTCGATCTTGGTGGAGACGATCACGAGGTGCGCGTCCTCCGGCTGGTCGTTCCAGAACGAGCGGACGACGTGAGGCGGGACGCAGACGGCCGCCGGGCCCTCGATCTCGACCACGTCGTCGTCGAGCTTCGCCTGCAGCTTGCCCGAGACGAGGAAGTAGATCTCCTCCTGCTTCTTGTGCCGGTGGCCGTAGCCGCCCTTGCCGCCGGTGTGCTGGGGCATCCGCCGATGGGTGATCGCGATCTGCTCGGAGCCGAGGTGGCCGGTCAGAAAGCGCATCTCGCCGGGGTAGTCGCCGAGCACGTCGGGCACGTCCTCGAGCTGGACGATCCGTAGTCGCTCACAGGCCGATCTTTGGCCTATGAGCGGGGAGGGGTCCTAGGGGAACCGGGAGGTTCCCCTGAAAGATTCGCCTCTGGAAGAAGGGGGTTCGTGGGGGAAACCTGGTTTCTCCCACGGGAGCGAGCCGAAGGCGAGCGACGCTCATGGCGGCGAGAGCCTACACCGCCGAATAGATGGTCGACCATCTAGTCGATTTCGACCACGGCCGGATCTCTGCCGCGGAGTTGCATTCGAGCTAACGAACCGAGGAGGCCTCGTTTGCACCGCGGGAAGCTCGATCTCGATTCCCGGCCGATGCTCGTGTTCTGGGAGACCACGCGCGCCTGCCTGCTCGCATGCAGGCACTGCCGGGCCTCGGCGATTCCCGAGCCCCTTCCCGGAGAGCTGACGACCGGCGAAGGGCGGGAGCTGATTCGTTCGCTGACCGAGTTCGGCCGCCCGTACCCCGTGCTCGTGCTGACAGGCGGCGACGTCCTGATGCGCGAGGACTCGCTCGAGCTGACTCGCTACGCCTCGTCCCTGAAGATTCCCGTTGCGCTCTCGCCGAGCGTGACTCCGAATCTGACCGTGGAGGCGATGCACCGGATGCGCGAGGCGGGCGTCAAGGCCGTCTCGATCAGCCTCGACGGCGCGACCGCGGCAACCCACGAAGGCATCCGCGGCGTCGAGGGCCATTTCGAGCGGACCCTCGAGGCGACCCGGCTGCTGCGCGAGTCCGGCTTCGTCGTCCAGGTGAACACCGTCGCGATGCGCGAGAACGTCGAGGAGCTGCCCGACGTCGCCGCGCTCCTCGAACGGCTCGGCGTCAACGCCTGGGAGGTCTTCCTGCTCGTCAAGACCGGGAGGGGCGTCCGGATGGAGGAGCTCACCCCGGCGGAGAACGAGGACCTGTGTCACTTCCTCTACGACGCGTCCCGGTACGGCTTCGTCGTCCGGACGGTGGAGGCGCCCTTCTTCCGGCGCGTCGCCGCGGCGCGGAAAGCCGGCGGCCCGCCTGCTCACGCCGGTGCGCTCTACGACCGCCTGTCCAGACGGCTCGTCGAGCTCGTCGGCGAGCCTCGCCGTCCTGCGAATGCCCAGACGAAGGGCACCCGGGACGGGAAGGGGATCGTCTTCGTCGGCTACGACGGCGATGTCTTCCCGGCCGGGTTCCTGCCGCTCGCCGTCGGCAACATCCGCGGCCGGAGCCTCGCCCGGATCTATCGCGAGAGCACGTTGCTGCGCGAGATCCGCGCCGGCCTCTTCACTGGCGCCTGCGGTACCTGCGAGTCCAGAGACCTGTGCGGTGGGTCACGCGCTCGGGCCTTCGCCGCCACCGGCGACCCGCTCGGCGAGGATCCCGCCTGCCCGTTTCTTCGGGCAGCGTAGGAGGAGCGCGGGCGAGCCGGATCGGACGCGCCTCAGCGCTGCGAGGCGATGAAGGCCTCCGGCCGCGGTACAGGATCGGCGGCCGGCGCACGGACGCAGAACCGGTTCCGATGCCGTGTCCGGTCACGTAACGTGACGATGATTCCTACGACGATCTTCGAGCCCTTCCGCATCCACTCGGTCGAGCCGATGCGGATCACCACCGAGGAAGAGCGGCGCGCCGCGATCACAGCCGCGGGCCTGAACCTCTTCAACCTGAAGGCCTCGGACGTGCTGATCGACCTCCTGACGGACTCCGGCACCGGGGCGATGTCTCGCGACCAGTGGGCGGCGATCCAGCACGGGGACGAGAGCTACGCGGGCTCGCCCTCGTGGTTCGTCTTCCTCGAGGCCGTTCAGGAGCTCTTTCCGTTCAAGCACGTCATCCCGACGCACCAGGGGCGGGCTGCGGAACGGATCATCTTCTCCGTCCTGGGCGGGTCCGGGAAGGTGATCCCGAACAACACGCACTTCGACACGACCCGCGCGAACATCGAGTCGACAGGGGCGGAGGCCGTGGATCTCCCGATCCCGGAGGCCCACGACCCTGCGGATCCACATCCGTTCAAGGGCAACATGGACCTGGAGGCGCTCGAAGCGTTGATCGCCGGGCGTGGGCGCGACGCCGTGCCTGTCGTCTTCGTGACCATCACCAACAACTCCGGTGGCGGTCAGCCGGTCTCGCTGGAGAACCTCGCGGGCGTGCGCGCGATCTGCGACCGCCACGGAGTGCCGCTCTTCCTCGATGCCTGCCGGTTCGCCGAGAACGCGTGGTTCATCCGAGAGCGGGAGCCCGGCTACGCGGACATGCCGGTGGCGGAGATCGTGCGGAAGACGGCGTCGCTCGCGGACGGGATGACGATGAGCGCGAAGAAGGACCCGCTCGCGAACATCGGCGGCTGGCTCGCCATGGACGACGACGATCTCGCCGCGCGCTGCCGGAACCTCGAGATCCTGACCGAGGGCTTCCCCACCTACGGCGGGCTTGCCGGACGGGATCTGGAGGCGATCGCGCAAGGGCTGAAGGAGGCAGTCGACCACGACTACCTGCGCTACCGCATCCGGTCGACGGCCTACCTCGGTGAGGGGCTCGCCCGGGTCGGTCTACCGGTCGTTCAGCCGACTGGGGGCCACGCGGTCTACATCGACGCGCGCGCGGCATTGCCGCACGTCCCCCCGCTCGAGTACCCGGGCCAGGCGATCGCTGTCGCGCTCTACCTGGCCGGCGGAATCCGCGGCTGCGAGATCGGGACGGTGATGTTCGGCCGTAACGCCGACGGAAGCGAGTCAGCGGCAGCGATGGATCTCGTGCGCCTCGCCGTCCCGCGCCGCACGTACACGCAAAGCCACATCGATTACGTGATCGAGATCTGCGCGGCGGTTGCCCAGCGTGCCTCCACGCTGCGGGGGTTCCGGATCACGTGGGAGCCGCCGACGCTGCGGCACTTCACGGCGCGGTTCGAGGAGCTCACGGGGTAGAGACGCCCGCAAGACGCGTGCCTCGCGGGGAGATCGAGAGCCGCGCCTCGCCTGAGACGCGGCTCTCCCTTTCCGGTGGCGTCCGGAAGCTAGTGGCTCATCGTGCCGGCGACCTCGCCGACCTTGAGCAGGCCGACCTGTCCCATCTGGACGCTCGCGAAGGAGTGCGAGACGAAGGGGTAGAGGCCCGGCGCGTCGATCTTCACGTCGAACACGCCGCCGCCGCCGGCAGGCACCAGTGCCGTCTGGATGCCGCGCTGCGGCGGGTCGCGCAGATCGGCGTTGACCCACGCGCGTTCGAGGACGGTTCCGACGACGTGGAAGTCGTTGTTCAGACTCGGCCCTGCGTCGACAACCCAGAACCGCACGGTCTCGCCGGGCATGGCGGTCAGCGGATGCTTGACGTACTGGCCGGCGTAGCCGTTCCAGGTCACCCAGTCGGGAGTCATCTGGTCGGCCTTCACCATGTCGAGCTGCGCCGGCTTGTCGAGGCCTGGAGAGTTCAGGTACCACTCGCCGGAGACGAGCACGTACTGGTGGTCGACCTTGGGCATCAGGCCGTCCTTCGGCTCGACCACGATCGCCCCGTACATGCCGTTCGCGATGTGGGCGAGGACCGGCTTCGTCCCGCAGTGGTACATGTAGACGCCCGGGTCGTTCGCCTTGAAGCTGAACGTGAACGACTTCCCGGGCGCGACGTCCGCGAACGCGACGTTCGGTGCGACCCGTGCCGCGTGGAAGTCGACGGAGTGCGGCATCGGCGCGTTGTTCGTCAGCGTGATCCGCACGGTCTGGCCCTGGCGTACGTGGATGACGGGACCCGGTGCGGCCGAGCCGAACGTCCAGGCCTCGTACTTGATCCCCGGTGCGACCTCGACCGTTCGGTGCGAGATCCCGAGCCGGACGTCGACGACCGGACCCGGCTGCAGCGCGGGAAGCTCGGCCGGATAGGCGCGATGTGCGGTCGCGATCGCGTCGGCGTTCGCCGGTGCGATTCCGGCGAAGCTCGGCGTCGCGACGGCGCCGGCCGCTGCGCTGCTGGCCGCCGAGGCCATGCCCGGCATCGCGGGCGCGGTCGCGCTCGCGGTCGAGACCTTGGCCGCAGCTGCCTTTGCATCGTCGCGTGCCTTGTTCGCGGAGGCTGCGCTCCAGAGCGCGAAGCCGAGTACGGCCGGAAGGGCGATGCCGAGCATGAGGGCGACGATCTTCACGGCCGCGCCGCGGTCTGGATCCTGCTTCATCTGGTACGCGGGAGCTGGCTGGGATGCTGGATATGCCACCGGAGATTCCTCCTGTTCTCGAATTCACGATGAGCGTAGTGAGAACCGGAAACGGCGCAATCAGCAAATTTGCGGATACAGACACGGCATTTTTCCCGATACGTTTCGTGCAATGACTGAGAGCACTCGTGTCCGCCGGGCGCTTGCCGACGAGCATCGCGTGCGCATCCTCGAACACCTTCGCGAGGAGACTGACGGACTCGACGTGCGCGAGCTCGGCCGTCGGGTGGACCTCCACGAGAACACGGTTCGCTGGCATCTCGGGATCCTCGGCGACGCCGGTCTCACGGAGAGCCGTGCCGCGGCGAACGGCAAGCCGGGGCGTCCGAAGATGCTGTACTTCGCGCGGCCCGGAGCTGGCGACGATTCCGGGGGAGACGAGCACCGGCTGCTCGCGACAATCCTCACCGGGACGCTGGCGGAGCTTCCCGACGGGGATCAGCGGGCGGAAGACACAGGCCGCGCCTGGGGCCGGTACCTCGTTCGGAAGCCGTCGCCGCTCGCGCGGATGACCGACGAGGAGGTGATCGGCGAGGTGACGCGTCTCCTCGACGAGCAGGGCTTTGCGCCGGTTGCCGAGGGGACTGAGATCCACATGCGCCGATGCCCGTTCCACGATCTGGCCGAGCAGACCCCGGAGATCGTCTGCGGCGTGCACCGAGGGATCGTCTCGGGAGCGCTGGCCGAGCTCGGCAGCGACCTCGAGATGGACGGCCTCGACGTGTTCGTCCGGCCCGATCTCTGCGTGGCGCGCCTCGCGCGGCGCCGATCGCAAAGCGGCTAGGCGCCCGCCGTAGACTGCGGAGATGCCGACCGTCGGCATCGTCAGCCCCGGTGCGATGGGGAGCGCCGTCGGCAACGCGCTCCTGCGGGGCGGGGCACGAGTGGTCGCGACAGTCGCCGAACGCAGCGAGCGGACTGCTCGCCTTGCGCGGCGCGCGGACCTCGAGCTTCTCCCGAGCCTCGCCGACGTCGTCGAGCAGGCCGACGTCGTGCTCTCGATCGTCCCGCCGGGGCAGGCGGAGGCGATCGCGGCCGGTCTAGCGGATGCTTCGCTGCTCGCCGATCTCAACGCCGTCGCGCCGGCGACCGCCAGACGGATCTCGAGCGAGATCGACGGATCGATCTCGGGACCGCCACCCTGGACGGCGGGGACGACGCGCCTCTACCTCTCCGGCGCGCGAGCGGCCGAGGTTGCTGCGCTGCCCTTCGAGGGCATCGACGTCGTCGTCGTCGGCAGCGAGGTCGGCGCTGCGTCGGCTGTCAAGATGAGCACCGCCTCGGTGTACAAGGGCTCGGCCGCCCTGCTGACCCAGGCATTGCTGGCCGCAGACCGGTACGGCGTACTCGAGCACGTCCTCGCCGATCTCGGTGAGCCGGCCGACCGGGCCGGCCGCCGGATCGCGATGGCAGCCGCGAAGTCGGCCCGATACGTGGACGAGATGCACGAGATCGCCGCCGCGCAGAAGGACGCCGGCCTCGAGCCGGAGCTCTTCGAGGCGATCGCGCTGGTCTACGCCGGAATCGCGAGGACGCCTGCGGCCGCGGCGTCGCCCGAAGAAGCCGGTTCGGATCTGACCGACGCACTCCGCGGGCTGAGCGCTTCAGGACAGCGCGAGCTGGCGGAACGGCTCGAGGTTGGAGAGCCCGACGCCGACGAGGCGTAACGGGCCCGCCCGGTCGGCGAGCGCCCGATCGAGAAGCGAGCACGCGATGTCGCCGATCACGGCGCCGTCGTCCAGGCCGGCAGCGAGTGTCGAGGACCGGCTCCGGATCGAGAAGTCCGGGTAGCGGACCTTCGTCGTCACGGTCCGCGCCGCCTGGCCCGTCCTCGTCAGGTGGTCGCCGAGACGGGTCGCCATCCGCCGCAGCTCGGCGTAGAGCTGCTCGCGGTCTGCGATGTCCCGTTCGAACGTCTCCTCGACCGAGAGCGAGATGCGCTCGACCTGCGTCTCCAGGCCGCGGGGGTCGATTCCCCGAGCCCGGTCGCGGAGCATCGTCCCCACCTTCCCCGGCAGGAGACGGCGGAGCAGGAGGTCATCGAGCTGTGCGAGCGCGCCGATCGTCGTCACCCCGGCGGCGCGAAGCCGATCCTCTGCCCTGGGGCCGACCCCCGGCAGGAGGCGGACTTCGAACGGCGCGAGGAACGAGGCTTCCCGGCCGGGGCGGACGACGGTCAGGCCGCCCGGCTTGCGCCGGTCGGAGGCGACCTTCGCCACCACCTTGCACGTCGAGACGCCGAGCGAGCACGTCAGCGAGGTCGCGCCGCGAACGGCAGCCTGCACCGTCTCCGCGACCCGCCTGGCGGCGAGGAAATCGGCAGCCACCTCGCCCAGGTCGAGGTAGCCCTCGTCGAGGCCGGTTCGCTCGACCGTGGGTACGACCTCCCGGACGGCGCTCCAGACCGCCTCGGAGTACTGGCGGTACAGCGCATGGCGCGGCCGCACGAAGACGGCCTGCGGGCAGCGCCGGAGCGCCTCCGCGCAGCTCATCGCCGAGTGGATCCCGAACCTCCGCGCAACGTAGTTCGCGGTCGCGACCACCCCGCGGCCGTGCGGGTCACCGCCGACGACCAGCGGCTTGCGGCGCAGCTTGCGGTCCTCCAGCTCCTCGACCGCGGCGAAGAACGCGTCCAGGTCCAGGTGGGCAACGATCACCGGGCCAAGGATAGGAGGTGCATCCGCGCGCGCTGCGGTAGGGTCGGCCCATGGCGTCGGTCGACGTTCCGGTTGCCCTGCTCGGCTACGGGACGGTCGGTTCTGCGGTCGATCGGCTGCTTCAGGCGCAGGCCGCCGACATCGAGCGCGCGACCGGCCATCGGCTGCGAGTCGTCCGCGCGCTCGTTCGCGACCCGCACAAGGATCGGGGCGGAGTCGCGGTGACGACCGAGTTCGCCGAGATCAGGGACGACCCGTCGATCGCCGTCGTCGCCGAGGTGATGGGCGGCCTCGACCCGACCGGCGGCTACGTGCTCGAGCTGCTGCGCGCGGGCAAGCCCGTGGTCACCGCGAACAAGCAGCTCGTCGCCCGGCGCGGAGCCGAGCTCTTCGCGGCCGCGCTCGAGGGCGGTGTCCAGCTCCGCTTCGAGGCTTCGGTGTGCGCCGCAATCCCCGTGATCAAGGTACTGCGGGAGGCGCTCGTCGTCTCCCACGTCCACCGGGTGCTCGGGATCGTCAACGGGACGACGAACTTCGTGCTGACCGAGATGGAGCGCGGGTCGACCTACGACGAGGCGCTCGCGGAGGCCCAACGGCTCGGCTTCGCGGAACCGGACCCCACCGAGGACGTGTCCGGCCTGGACGCGGCCGCGAAGATGGCGATTCTGGCGACGGTCGCCTTCGGCTCACGGGTCACCGTCGACGACGTTGCCTACGAAGGCCTCGAGCGCGTGACACCCGCCGACGTCGCCGCAGCGCGGGAGATGGACATGGTCGTTCGCCTGATCGGAGCGGCGACCCTCGCCGGCGAGCAGGTGGACGTTCGCGTGCGCCCTGCCCTCGTCGACCGCGCGCACCCGCTCGCAACGGTCGAGGGGGCGTTCAACGCGGTGATGCTGCAGGGGGACGCGATCCGCGAGATCACCCTGGAAGGGCCCGGCGCAGGCGGGCTCGAGACGGCATCGGCGATCGTCGCGGACATGGTCACCGTCGTCGGCACGACCGGCACCGGGTTTCTCCAGAACGATGCCTGCTGGCGCGAGCTGCCGCGGCTGCCCGCCGGGGACCTGCCCTCGCCGTTCTACGTTCGGGTCGAGGTTGCCGACCAGCCGGGAGTGCTCGCGCTGATCGCCCTCCGGCTCGCCGCCCACGGAGTCTCGGTTGCGCGACTCGTCCAGCACCAGTCCGACGGGAGCGCGACGCTGCACGTGATCACGCACGAGGCTCCCGAGGGGCGTCTGCGCGACGCGCTCGCCGAGATCGACGCGCTCGACGAGACGCGCGGGAACGCGTCGGCGCTGCCGGTCGTGTCCGACCGCGGCGTGCCCGGTCTCGGATGGGCGTGATGGTCACCCTCGGCGAGGGAGGCACGCCGCTGCTGCCCGCGCCGCGGCTCTCCGAACGCCTCGACTGCGAGGTCTGGCTGAAGTGGGAGGGGGCGAATCCGACCGGCAGCTTCAAGGATCGAGGGATGGCGCTCGCCGTCTCGCGAGCGCTCGACCGCGCTGCGCCCGGGGTCGTCTGTGCCTCGACCGGGAACACCGCTGCGTCTGCCGCCGCCTACGCTGCCCGGGCCGGCCTGCCCGCCGTGATCCTGCTTCCGGCCGGCGCCGTCGCCCGGGGCAAGCTCGCGCAGGCGCGCGCGGCCGGAGCCGACGTCCGCGAGATCGACGGCTCCTTCGACGATGCGCATCTCCTTGCCCGGCGCCTGGCGACAGACGAGGACTGGGTGAACGTCAACTCGGTCAACCCGGACCGGATCGAAGGCCAGTCCTCGGCCGCAGGCGAGATTCTCGCGCAGCTCGGCGGTCTGCCGGAGGTCGTCGCGTTGCCGTACGGCGGCGGCGGGAACACCTGCGCCTACGCGCGGGGCTTCGAGGCGGCGGGCGCGGGAATGCCGAGGCTCGTCGGCGTTCAGGCGGCCGACCGGGCCGGCACCTTCGCCTCGGCGATCCGGATCGGCGAGCCGGTCCATCGGGAGCGCGCCGAGAAGCTCGCCGAGGTCGTGACGGTGGGCGATGACGAGATCCTCCAGTGGTGGCAGGCGATCGTGCGTCTGGAAGGCGTGTTCTGCGAGCCGGCCTCGGCGGCGGCGCTGGCCGGCGTCGCGCAGCTGCGGCCCGGCGGCCGTGTGGTCTGCGTGCTGACCGGTCACGGGCTCAAGGACCCGGACGCGGTCGAGCGGCTGTGAGAGACGACGCCGTCACGCTCGTCGTCCGAGCGCCGGCGACGAGCGCCAACCTCGGGCCCGGCTTCGACTGCGCCGCGGTCGCGCTCGACCTCTGGAACGAGGTCGAGGTAGGCGAAGGCGGGGAGGCGCCGGATCCGGGCCACATCGGCATCCGCGCATTCGGCCTCGTCGCGTCGCCGGAAGGGCTCTCGTTCTCGTGGAGCGAGCGGATCCCGCGCGCGCGGGGTCTGGGCTCGAGCGCGGCGACGATCGCGCTCGGGCTGGTCGCGGCCGCGAAATGGTCCGGGCAGGAGCTTTCGCCGGAGGAGCTGCTCGCGCGTGGCGGCCCGCTCGAGGGGCACTCGGACAACCTCGCCGCCTGCCTCGCCGGCGGAGCGTGCCTGACCTGGGACGGGAAGATCGCACGACTCGCCGACACGCTCCCGCTCGAGCCCGTCGCCGTCGTTCCTGCGGAGGAGGTGCGGACGCCCGACGCGCGGAACGCGCTGCCGGGGGTCGTCTCGCACGGCGACGCCGCCTTCAACGCCGCCCGGGCCGCGCTGTTGGGCGCCGGACTGGCACGAGGCGATGCCTCGTTGCTGAAGGAGGCGCTGGCCGACCGTCTGCACCAGCCCTACCGGCCTTCCCGGTTGCTGGATGCGATCCGGGGCGACCTGCCGGATGGGGCCGTCGGGGCAACCCTCTCGGGGTCGGGGCCGACGGTGATCGTCTGGGCCGAGGATTCGGCAGCCTGCGTGCGCGAGCTCGAGCAGCGCTTCCCGGACGAGGAGGTTCTCGCGCTGCGCGTCTCTGCGGAGGGTGCGCACTGACGATTCGGGAGGCCTGGCGGCTCGAGCTCGGCGAACCGTTCGAGGCGAGGTTCTCGGAGCTGGTTGCGCCCGCGACGCTTCCGGACGGCACCGAGGCGGTGCTCAAGGTGCAGTTGCCCGACGACGTCGAGAGCCTGCAAGAGGCTGAGGCGCTTCGTTTCTGGGACGGGCGCGGCGCCGTTCGGCTCCTCGCCCACGACCCCGGACGGCGGGCGCTGCTCCTCGAGCAATGCGTTCCGGGTACGCCGCTCGGCACCGGCTACGACAACGAGGCACTCGCGGTTGCGGCCGACCTGATGGAGCGCTTGTGGCGGGCTCCGTCGGACGATGTCCCCTGGCGACGGCTGGAGACAGAGACGGATCGCTGGCTCGTCGAGCTCCCGGAGCGCTACGAGCGGCACGGCCGGCCGTTCGAACGGCGGCTGCTCGATGCGGGACTGGACGCCATGCGGATGCTTGCCCCGACGCAGGAAGACGTCGTGCTCTGCCATCAGGACCTGCACGGCGACAACATCCTTCGGGCGGAGCGCGAGCCGTGGCTGGCGATCGACGCGAAGCCGATCGTCGCCGAGCGCGCCTACGACACCGTTGCGATCGTCCGCGACCGGGTGACGGACCGGTTCGCGCTCCGCGAGGTCCGCCGCCGGCTCGACGCGCTCGCGGAGCTGCTCGACCTCGACCGCGAGCGGATGCGCGGCTGGGGGATCGCCAAGCACCTCGCGTGGGGGCTCGCGGAGGCGGCGGTACACGAGGGCGATCTCGGAGAGGTGCGCCTGCTGCTCGACGCCTAGCAGATGGGTAGCCTTCCGAGATGGCCGTCGCGCTCACGGGCGAAGACGCTCTCCGCTCGCTGATCGGCGAGCCCAGCGACCTCGTCCGCTCGAAGGTCACCGACCGCCTGAACGACCTGACCCGGCAGTTCGTCGAGCGCTCGCCGTTCCTGTGCCTGGCGACCTCCGGTGCCGACGGGAGGTGCGACGTGAGCCCACGTGGCGACCCGGCCGGGTTCGTGCATGTCCTCGACGAGCGCACCCTGCTCCTGCCCGACCGGCCCGGAAACCGGCTGGCCGACTCGCATCGAAACGTGCTCCAGAACCCCCACGTCGCGCTGATCTTCATCATCCCCGGGGTCACCGACACATTTCGCGTGAACGGGACTGCGACGATCGTCACCGATCCCGAGCTCCTCGAGCCCTGCGCGGTCGAGGGCAAGGTGCCGAAGCTCGGCTTGCGGATCGAGATCGAGGAGGCGTTCACGCACTGCTCCAAGGCGTTCCTCCGCGCCCAGCTCTGGGATCCCGAGCGGTACGTGGCGCGCGAGGAGCTGCCGTCGCCGGGGGAGATCATGTCTTCGATCGAGCCAGGGGTCGAAGCCGAGACCTACGACGCCGAGCGGGCGGAGCGCTACGCGCGGCGCGAAGGCTTCTACTAGCCCCGAGCGGCGTTGGAATACCGGTTCGTCGACTGCGCGTACTCGCTCGAGCGGGTCGAAGCGGGTCGCGAGGCCTATCTCGAGGCGCACGTGCCCGGAGCGGTCTTCCTCGGCATCGACGAGCTCTCGGACCTGTCGGTCGAGGGCCAGGGGCGTCACCCGCTACCGAGCGCGGAGGCGTTTGCGGCAGCAGCCTCGCGGGCCGGTATCGGCGACGGCGTCTTCGTCGTCGCGTACGACCACGGCGGCGCCGGCGGCGCGGCACGGCTGTGGTGGCTCCTGTGGCATTTCGGCCACGAGGACGTAGCGGTGCTGGACGGCGGGTTCGAGTCGTGGCTCGGGCCGGTTCGCAGCGGCGAGGAGCGGGCAGACCCGGTCCCGTTCGAGCCTCGGCCTCGCCATGGCGACACGGTCGACGCCGACGAGCTGGTCGCGCGACTCGGCGACCCGGGGCTGGTCGTCGTCGACGCCCGTGTGCCCGAGCGCTTCCGGGGCGAGTTCGAGCCGATCGACCCGATTGCGGGCCGCATTCCGGGTGCGGTCAACTGGCCGTACTCGTCGGCCGACGTTCCGGTCGAGGTGCTCGACGCCGAGGAGATCGTCGTCTACTGCGGCTCGGGCATCACCGCGTGCATGGACCTGCTCGTCCTCGCGCGGGCCGGGCGCCCGGACGCGAAGCTCTACCCGGGGTCGTGGAGCGACTGGTGCCGCCGCGGGCTCCCACTCGAGCGCGGTTGATCCAATCGTTCAGCGGAAGGCGCCGATCAGCGCGCCACCCGTGACGACGAGGACGGCGCCGAGCACGAGGTGTCGCCCGACCAGCTCGGTACGCCGCAGCAGCAGGACGGCGAGCAGGACGCTGAACAGCGACTCCGTCGCGACGAGCGGGCTGACGATGCTCACCCGCGCCCGGTAGAAGGCCTCGAAGAGCGACGCGTACGACGCGCCCCAGAGCAGCCCGGGCGGGATGAAGGGCACGAACGAGCGGCGGAGATCACCGAGCAGACGGCCGCGGCGGGTCAGCACGAGGTAGGCCAGGATCACGACTGCGCCGGAGAGGATGGTCGTTCCCGCCGCGAGCTGGGGCGCGACGTCCGTGTCCTCGGCCAGCCAGCGCACGAGGTTGTCCCGCGTCGCGAAGAAGACGGTGCACCCGAAGGAGAACACGAGCCCGATCGTCCGGAACGAGGCCGGCCGTTCGCGCTCGGCGATCAGAGCGAGCCCACCGGCGACGATGAGGACGGCGCCGCCGATCAGCGGCGCTCGAACCGGCTCGCCGAGCGCGATCACCGCGATCGTCACCGCGACGAGCGGGGCCGCGCCGGCGATCACCGACGCGCGCGCGGGTCCGGCCTCGCGCACAGCCAGCACGAACAGCAGCTGCGAGACCCCCGGGGCGAGCAGTCCGGCCAGCACGAACGGCCACAGCTCGCCGCCCCATTCCCGGCCGATCGCCGCTACGACCGCGCAGACGAGAAACCCGAAGAACGCGCTGACGAACGCGCCGATCTCCGCATCCCGGCTCCTCCGCACGGCGAAGCCGAGCGCGATCGACATCCCGCCGAAGAGCGCTGCGGAAAGCAGGGAGAGAGCGACTCCGAGCACCGCCCGAAGCTAACCCGTTAGCGTTGCCCCGTGGCGATACAGCGGGTATGCGTGATCGGCGCCGGCGTGATCGGCAGCCTCTATGCGGGCCATCTCGCGCGCGGGCTCGAGGTGAGCGTCCTCACGCGCCGCGACGACCACGCCCGCGCGCTCGCCGAGCACGGGCTGCGCATCTCGGGCAAGTCCGAGTTCACCGCCCAGGTGTACGCGACCGCCGACCCGGCCGAGCTGCCCGAGTTCGACCTCGGCATCCTCGCGACCAAGGCGACGCAGCTGGAGGAGGCCGCGGCCGGCCTCGCCGGCCGTTTCCCCGCCGCAACGCTGATGACGATCCAGAACGGGCTCGGCGCCGAGGAGCTCGTCCGCGGCTACGGCGCGTGGCCGCTCGTCTCGGCGGTCACGTTCATGAGCGGCGTCCGTCACGGCGACGCGCACGTCGAGTACGAGCTCGACACGGAGACCTGGCTCGGCCCGTTCGCCGGGACGACGACCTTCGAGCGGGCGCAGGAGATCGAGGCGCTGCTCGTCGACGCCGGCCTCCGCGCCCGGGCCTTCCCCGACCTGCGGCCGGCGCAGTGGTCGAAGCTGATCTTCAACGCGACCGTGAACACGGTGGCGGCGCTCACCGATCTCCCGCACGTCGGCCAGTTCGCCGCCCGCGAGCAGAGCACCGACCTCGGCAACCTCGTCCACGAGCTGATGGCCGAGGGGAAGTCGGTTGCCGCCGCGGCAGGGGTGGACCTGCACGAAGATCCCTGGGAGATGAACGTCCTGGCGGTGAGACGCGGCGAGACGCTCGCCGCCGAGGGGCACTACGCTCACGTCCCCTCGATGCTCGAGGACGTGCGGGCCGGCCGCCCGACCGAGATCGACTTCATCACCGGCGCCCTCGTCCGCGAAGCCGAGCGGCTCGGCGTCCCGGTTCCGCTGCACACGGCGATGTACCGGCTCGTCAAGGCCCGGGAGGCCGCATGAAGGTGGCCGTGATCGGCTGCGGGGCGGTCGGCTCGCTCTTCGCCGCCAACCTCGCCCAGCTCGACGACGTCGAGGTGTGGGCGTACGACCTCTGGCAGCCGCACGTCGACGCGATCAACGAGCACGGGCTGCGTTTGTCAGGGGCCGGAGAGGTCGTCGGGCGTCTCCGGGCGACGAGCGATCCGGCCGAGCTCCCACCCTGCGACTACGGGATCGTCGCCACGAAGAGCATGCACACCTCCTCGGCGCTCGAGGCGACGGCGCACGCCTTCGCCCAGGGGGCCGTCTGCTCGGTTCAGAACGGCGCCGGCAACGAGGAGCTGATCGCCGAGCACGTCCGAGAGGTGATCCGAGGGACGACGTTCCCGGCCGGCCACATCGTCGAGCCGGGGCACGTCGGCTGGGACACGAAGGGCGACACGCACATCGGCCCCTTCGAGCCGAGCCCGGCGCCGATCGAGAAGGTGCGCGAGCTCGCCGACGCCTGCACGCGTGGCGGGATGCCCACGCACGCGCTGGAGGACGCCCGCGGTGCGCAATGGCGCAAGCTGATCTTCAACGCCGCCTCGAACGCGATCGCCGCGCTGACCGGCTTCACGCACGGCCAGATCGCCGAGTTCCCCGCGACGCGCGAGCTCGCCTGGAGTGTGATGGGCGAAGGGCGCGCCGTGTCGGACGCGCAGGGAATCGAGCTCGACATGAGCCCGGAGGAGCTGTTCGACCACGCCGCCCGCAAGGACGTCGCGTACGGTCACAAGCCGAGCATGCTCCAGGACGTCGAGGCCGGACGGGAGACGGAGATCGACTTCCTGAACGGCGCGATCGTCGCCTTCGGCGACCGGTACGGCGTCGACGCGCCGCTGAATCGAACCCTGACCCAGCTGATCAAAGGAAAGGAGCACGCGTACGCATGACGAGCCAGGGAGAGATCGAGCGGCGGTATGCGAACGTCCGGAAGCAGGCGGCCGAGGACGGGCTCGACGCGGTCGTCGTCTCGGGCTCGGAGTACACGGGCTTCGAGGGGGCCGTCCGCTACCTCTCCGGCTTCCGCATCCTCCACCGCTACGCCTACGTCGTGCTGCCGGTGGACGGCGAGCCGTCGATCGTCTTCCCGCGCGAGGCGCGCTGGGTCGGCGACCACTCGGAGGCGTGGATCGAGGACAAGGCCTTCGCCGAGCACCCGGGCGGCTGGATCGCCGAGAAGGCGCGCGGCCTCGGGGTGGAGCCGCGTCGGCGTCTACGGGCTCGACTACGTGATGGCGGTTCGCGACTACCGCGCGCTCGCCGAGGGGCCTGCTGAGCTCGTTCCGTGGGACCAGGGCTTCGACCTCGCCCGCGCGGTCAAGAGCGACGAGGAGCTCGAGCTCGTCCGCGAGAGCTTCCGGATCAACGAAGAGGGCTTCTGGGCCGTGCTCGCCGCCTATCAGGTCGGCAAGACCGAGGCCGAGATGATGGGCGAGGCCGAGCGGGTCTTCTCCGCGGCCGGCACGTACCGCACGACGATGGACATGGTCCTCACCGGCACGGGGGGAGCGGCCGGGCCGGAGTTCAAGTTCCCTGACCACGCCCGGCGGATCGGGCACGACGACCTGCTCCTGTACGGGCTCGAGATCGCCGGCCCCGGCGGGCACTGGGTCGAGTTCTCGCGGCCGATCTGCGTCGGCAAGCCGAGCGCGGAGACCCTGTCGGCGATGGACGCCTACCTCGAGTACAGCGAGGCGGCGAAGCGCACGATGCGCGAAGGCTCGACCGCCCACGACGTGCACATGGCCGTCTCGAAGCCCTTCCTCGACCGCGGATTCACGCTCGGACACGTCACCGGACACTCGATCGGGATGACGATGATCGAGTTCCCGCGCATCGGCGAAGGGACGGACGTCGAGCTTCGCAGCGGGATGGTCGTCTCGATGCACCCGCACGCGATCACCGCCGACGAGCGGACGTGCCTCTACATGCAGGACACCTGGCTCGTGACCGAAGGACGCCGGCGTGCCCTTCTCCCAGGTGCCGCTGAAGATCTTCAACGGCACGGAGCGGCCGTGAACGGGCTCGACTTCTTCGTGGAGGCGGTGCCGCCGGCGCTGGCGGCCGACTACGGACGCCGGGTCGAGGAGGCCGGCTTCCGAGCGGCCTGGTTCCCGGAGATCACCTTCGGCGACTCGTTCGGGCCCGCAGGGGCGACGGCGACGGGGACCTCGCGCCTGCTCCTCGGCACGGGCGTGGTCGGGATCTGGAGCCGCTCGCCCGTGACGATGGCCCTCCAGGCCGTGTCGCTGAACGAGCTCTCGAGCGGCCGGCTCCTGCTCGGGCTCGGCGTCCAGGCCCGGAACTACGTCGAGGGCTGGCACGGGCAGCGCTACGAGCGCCCGATCCGGGCGATGCGCGAGTACGTGACGATCCTGCGCCGGATCCTCGCCGGCGAGGCCGTCACCTTCGAGGGAGAGGTCTTCTCCGTACGCGACTTCCAGCTCCAGGTGCCGCTCCCGGAGCAGCGGCCGCGGCTCTACGTGGCGGCGATCGGACCGCAGATGATCCGCCTCGCCGGCGAGCTCGCAGACGGCGTGCTCGGCTACTGCTGGTCGGCAGGCTACGTGCGCGACGTCGTGCTCCCCGCCCTGCGCGAGGGAGCGGCGCGCGCCGGCCGGTCGCTCGACGACATCGACGTCGCCTGCGGCTATCCGACGGTGGTCGCCGAGGACGGCAGCGGCCTGGAGCAGGCGAAGGGGCAGGTGCTGATGTTCGCGACCGCGACGAGCTCGTCCCCGTTCTACGCCGAGAGCTTCGCCGCCGGCGGCTTCGGCGACGTCGTGCGCGAGGTCCAGGAGCGCGTCAGCGTCCTCGACGGCGACGGAGCCCTGGCGGCGATCACGGACGAGGCCGCCGACGCGATGACGGTCTCGGGGTCGGCCGACGACGTGCGGCGCCGCGTCGAGGAGCTCCGGGCCGCCGGCGTCGGGACGGTGGCGCTCAATCCGTCGCCGCCGGGGCTGTGGTACCCCCTCTACCAGGGCCATTTCCCGGAGGGCTTTCCGATGCGCGAGTTCTCGTTCCCCGACTACCTGAAGCAGATGGACGACGCGCTTCGACTGATCGGAGGTTGACGATGCTGCAGGAGACAGGTGCACGCACACGAGAGTCGGTGCCGTTCACGGTCCGGACGGCCGACGGCGAGACCATCGAGCTGACGTACTCGTCTCCCCGCGTCGCGGAGGAGCACGACGAGGTGGAGGTGCTCGAGTCGCTGCCGTGGTTCGAGTCCGGCAAGCCGCTCCGCAACTACATGCTCCACGAGACCGACTTCTACGACGAGGTCGAGCAGATCTGGGGACGCCGCTGGGGGGCAGAGGGGATCGGCACCCTGCGCGAAGTGCTCGTCTCGCGCCCGACCGAGAACGAGACGCGACCCGAGTATGCGAAGGAGTGGCAGTACTACTACTCCAGCTCCGCGGGCAACGCCGACCTCGGCCGGCTCCAGGCCCAGTTCGACGAGTACTACGAGGCGCTCGCCGGCCACGGCGTCCGCGTCAACTACCTGGAGGCGCCGGTGCCGGCGATCGGCGCGTACGGCTACATCAAGAACCTGGTCACCCTCGCCGGTGCAGGACTCTGCGTGCACGGCGGGGTCGTCCTGCACCGCTACGGGCTCGGCTCGTGGCAGCGCGGCCGCGAGGTGATCTGGGCGAAGGCGCTCGCGGCGCTGCAGGTGCCGATCTACCTGACCATCCACGGCCGCGGCATCTGCGAGCCCGGCGCCGGCCGCTGGCTCGACTCGAAGACATTCGTCTTCAACGAGAGCGTCGTCGCGAACGAGGAGGGACTTCGCCAGCTCGCGGTTCGTGCTCGAGAACGCCGGCGTCGAGCTGGTCGTCACGCACAGCCCCGGGTGGTACGACTCGATCGGCGAGGGGTCGATCGGCACGTCGCACATGGACATGGTCTGCCTCGTCCCCGACACGCGGCTGGTCGTGCTCGCGCCGCATCTCGTCAACTACGGGTTCGTCCGCTGGCTGAAGGAGCGCGACTTCCGCATCGTCGAGGTGCCGGTCGAGGAGTACTGGGACCTGGCCGTGAACGGCGTCACGCTCGCGCCCGGCAAGGTCGTGATCAACCGCGGCTCGCCGACGGTCGTCGACCAGCTCGAGCAGGCGGGCGTGGAGGTCGTCCAGGTCGACTTCTCCGAGAGCCAGCGCTTCGCGATCGCGGGGCTGCATTGCGCGACGCTGGAGCTGGTACGCGACCAGCCCGGGCCGCTGCTCGGTCTAGACGCCCTGCTTCGGGAGCCGGAGCCGGTGGCTCGGCGCCCGGCCGCCGGCGGAGCAGGCGAAGCGAGAACTCACGCCCGTTCGTGATCCCGGCCGGGCGCAGGAGCAGCACGGCCAGCATCACGATCGAGACGCCGACGAGCGACGAGCCCTGCGGCAGGCTGATCTTCCAGCCGACGAGGTGGATCCCGTTCTCGCCGTTCTGGAGCAGGATGTTCACCAGGCTGACGCCGATCGCGCCGGCGACCGCGCCGAAGAGGCTGTGCACGCCGCCGACGACCAGCATCGCGAGGGTGAGGAAGGTGAGGTCGAGGTAGACCTGGTTCGTGGTGATGCTTCCCGGCGGGAGGTGCACGAGCAGGCCCCCGGCGAACCCCGACAGCGTGCCGGAGAGGACGAAGGCCCAGAGCCGCTGGCGGTGCACGTCGATGCCGGCTGCCTGAGCGGCAGCCGGGTCCTCGCGCGTCGCACGCAGCTGGCGTCCCCACCGGCTCCGCTGGTAGGCGAAGGCGATCGCGATCACCGCCACCGCGCCGACGGTCGCCTGCACGTAGTCGGTGGTGACGGGGATCAGCGTGAGCGTGGTCGCCCCGGGGCCGATCCGCGTCCAGTACGTGAGGATGTTGTAGGTGATGCCGAGCACGGCGAACGTGGCGATGCCCGCCGCGAGCCCGGACAACCGCATCAGCGGGACGCCGACCACGAGGGCATACACGCCGCCGAGCGCCGCCGCGAGCACCAGCGACCACGGATTCGAGATCGAGTGGTCCTTCAGGAACGGGAACAGGTCGGGAAGGACGCCCGGCTTGACGTCTGCCGGCACGGTCAAGAGGCCGGCTGCGAAGGCGCCGACGGCGACGAAGCTCACCTGCCCGAACGAGAGCACGCCGGAGTTGCCGACGAACACGTAGAGGGCGACGACCAGCGCGACGTTGACGATCGCCGTGCGGAACTTGACGTCGTCCGCGGGGTTCACCGCCTGCGAGGCGATCACCGCGAGCAGCACGACGAGGGCTGCCGGGCCGACCAGCGGCGCGACGCCGTCGGCGAGCCGTCTCATACGCGCTCCACCGCCGCCTGGCCCCGCCGCGCGAACAGTCCCGCCGGCCGGAGCAGGAGGACGAGGATGACGAGGACGTAGATCAGCGACGGCAGGTAGACGCTCGAGGTGAACGGGATGGCGGTCTGGCTCGTCGAGCCCTGCGTCGCGAGCTCGAACCCGAGGAACGAGTTCGCGAATCCGATCGCGAACCCGCCGAGCGTCGCGGAGAGCAGCCGGTTCATCCCCCCGACGACGACGCCGACGAGGACGATGATCGTCTCGTTCAGGCCGGTCGTGTTCGTGATCTGCGGGCTCTGGACGGAGAGGATCACCGCGGCGACCGCGGCCAGGACGCCGCTGATCGCGACCGCGGCCGTGATCACCGTGTTCGCGCGCACGCCGAGCAGCCGGGCGGTGTAGAAGTCCGCGGCGGCGGCTCGCATCTGCAGGCCCAGGTCGGTCCGGTTCAGGAGCAACCCGAGCGCGGCGAGGGCGATCGCGCCGGCGGCGATCGCCACGAAGGTGATCCAGCGGACGTGCAGCGAGCCGATCGTCGCCGCCCGGTTGAGCCCGCCGAGGACGCCGACGGAGTCTCCGACGGGACGGTTCTGGTACGTGTAGCGGAGCAGCGCGACGTTCTGGAGCAGGAAGCTGATCGCGAACGTCGCCACGAGCACGGTCGCGGGCGAGGTCGTCCGCAACGGCCGGAACGCGATCCGCTCCATCACGAGCGAGGCGAAGACGGCTCCGAGCACGGCGATCACGATCGCGCCCGCGTCGCCCCACGCCTGCGTGAAGACGAGCATGTAGGCGGCGATCATGATCAGCTGCCCGTAGGCGAAGTTCACGATCCGGAGCACGCCGAAGACGAGGCCGATGCCGACCGCGATCAGGGCGTAGACCGCGCCGAGCCCGACCGCGTCGATGAGGGCCTGCACGTGGGTCATCGTCGCTCGCCTCCGGCTCGCTCCCGCGGGGGAAACAGCCGGTTTCCCCCGCGAGCCCCCTTCCCCAACCCCGTTCGCACCTCAGCGACGGTTGGGGGCCGCGCCCGCCATGTCGGTCGCGGCGACGGGGACTCGCAGAAATGGCGTCCTCGACCCATTACGCTAGATACGCGGCGATCAGGCGGTCGGTGTCGTCGGCGTCCGCGGGTGAGAGCGTCGAGTTGAGGGCGCCGTTCGACAGCACGTACGTCCGCTCGGCCAGTGCGACCGTCCGCTGGGCTCGCTGCTCGACGAGCAGGACGCCGACGCCCCGGTCGCTGATCTGCACCAACGCCTCGAAGAGGATGTCGACCAGCTTCGGAGCGAGCCCGAGGGACGGCTCGTCCAGGAGGAGGACGCGTCGGGCCGGCGGCGAGCGCCCGCGCGATCGCGAGCTGCTGCTGCTGGCCGCCGGAGAGCGCACCTGCCTGCCGGTCGCGGAAGTCGTGCACGAGCGGGAACAGCTCACGGATCCAGGCGAGATCGCGCTCGGCGTCGCGGCGGTCTCCGCGGCCGACGAGCCCCAGCCTCAGGTTCTCGTCGACCGTGAAGTCGGGGTAGATTCGCCGTCCTTCCGGGACGAGAGCGAGGCCGAGCCGGGCGATCGCCTCCGGGCGAAGGCCTCGCAGCGGCCTGCCCGCGAGGCGGACCTCGCCGCCGTGGGCGGGGATGAGCCCCATGACGGCATGGAGCGTGGTCGTCTTCCCGGCGCCGTTCGGGCCGATCAGTCCGACGATCTCGCGCTCGCCCACCGCGAAGCTCAGATCGCGAACGGCCGGCACGGACCCGTAGCGCACCTCGAGCCGCCCGACCTCGAGCAGCGCGTCAGGCATCGTCGGCCTCGTCGTGGACAGCCGTGTCCCCGAGGTAGGCGGCGGCGACGTCCACGGAGCCGCGGATCTCGGCGGGTGTTCCCTCCGCGAGCGTGCGGCCGCGATCGAGCACGTGGATGCGGTCGCACACCTCCATGATCAGCGCCATGTTGTGGTCGATCAGCAGGACGCCCGCCTGCCAGTCGTCGCGAACGAGACGCACGGCGGCGGCGAAATCCGGCACCTCCGGCTCCGGCAGGCCGGCGGCCGGCTCGTCGAGCAGCACGAAGTGGGGCGCGGTCGCGAGCGCCCGCGCGACGCCGAGCTTTCGCTCGTCGCCGTGCGCCAGAGCCGAGGCCGGAACGTCGGCGTGGCCACCGAGCCCGAAGAGACCCAGCAGCTGGTCGGAGCGCCGCCGGGCCTCGCGATTGCGTGCGCCGGAGCCGAGCGCGGCGACCTCCACGTTCTCCCGGACGGTCAAGTTGCGGAACGAGCGGCTGTGCTGGAACGTCCGCGCGAGGCCGGTGCGCCCCCGACGGGCCGGGGTCCACGTCGTGATCTCCCTCTCGCCCAGCTCGACCGTGCCCGCGTCGGGGAAGTCGAAGCCGGTGAGGATGTTGACGAGGGTCGTCTTGCCGGCGCCGTTCGGGCCGATCAGGCCGACGACCTCGTGCCGGTGGAGCTCGAGGCTGACCTCGCGGAGCGCCTGGACGCCCTCGAAGGCCCGAGAGACGCCGGTGGCCCGGAGGGTTCCTCCAGGCCACCGATCCGTCCCAGGCGAAGTCGCCTGAACCACTGCTTCCGTCAGTTGAGGCTGGCGGGCGACGACGCCTTGATCTGCCCCACGTACTTCGGCTTGCTGTCGTTGACCTGCATCACGCGGTACGTGCGCCCGAACACGCTGTGCAGGGTCGGCGAGAAGCTGACGCTGCCCGAGACGGTCGGGACGTTCTTGAACTTCTCCATCACGCCTGCGAGCTTCGCGCCGTTCGTCGAGCCTCCCGCCCTCTTGATCGCGGCGACGATGCCGTCGATTGCAGCCGCGCCCGGAAGGAACCCGCCTGTCGCCGGCGCCTGGTGCTTCGCCTTCATCTTCGCGATCAGCGCCTTCACCGGTGCGCTCGGATCGTCACCGAAGATCGACGCGTAGGTGACGTAGTAGTAGTTCGACACCTTCGGGTCTTTCGGGTACCAGAACGTCCCGTCCCCGGCCCACGAGTTCATGATCGGCGTGTTGTTGCCGAGGCTGCGGATGCCCGCTACCTCGGTCGGCCAGTCGGCGAACCCGTCGGAGGTGACGATCACGTCCGCCTTCTTCTGGTTCACGCGGCTGACGACGTTCTGGATCGTCTTGTCGCCGCTCGTGAAGCTCTCCGAGCCGGCGATCGATCCACCGAGCTCCGTGAAGCGCTTCGTGAATGCCTGGACGACGTTCTTGAAGTAGACGATGACGTTGTCGGTGACCGTGACCGCCGTCTTCCACTTCTTCACCTTGTAGGCGTACTCGGCCATCGCGGCGCCCTCGTCCTGCGCGACGTTTCCGAAGCTGAAGGCGAGCTTGCCCTTCTTGCCGAAGCGCTTCGGACCCATCTGGTCCGTGCCGATGCACGGTGCGATCGTCAGGAGGCCCTTGTTCAGGAACGTCAGGACCGCGGGCGTGGCGAAGTCGACGTCGCATGTCACCCAGCCGATGGCCGCACCCTTGGAGATGAGGCTCGATGCGCATGACGTCGAGACGTCGGGCTTCGAGTTCTGCGTGTTGCACGTGACGATCTTCAGCTTCCGGCCGTTGACGCCCCCGGCGGCGTTGATCTTCGCCACCTCGAGCTGCGCAGCGGTCAGCGCCGGGTTGTTGAAGGGTGACATCTGCCCGCTCGTGTCGATCGCGGCGCCGATGATGATCGGTGCCGCGGCCGAGCCCTTGCCGGCCGCAGTCGTCGCGCCGACCGCCGCGGCCGCCGCGGCCGCGAGGGCGAGCACGGCGATGATCCCGAACCTGGCTCTTCTCATGTGGCCTCCTAGAAAGAGGGAATCCTCGTTGAGGACCATACGCCTGTCTTGTATGCAGATTCAACGGGGATCGGTTTGAGGCAATACGGTTGCCCTGTGCGAATCGGGATCTGCGAGTTCACGACGCTGGGCGCGACATTCGAGGAGGATCTCGCCGCGTATCGCGCCGCCGGTGTTGCCGGGATCGGCGTCTGCGAGCTGAAGCTGGGCGACGATTCGGTGGAGCTGCTGCGCGAGAGCGGGCTGCACGCGACTCACTGCGTGCCTGGCGTTCCGTCGATCCTGCCGCTGCCGCCGATGGAGGGCCCGAGTGACCCGGAGGAGCGCGTCGCGGCCCTGTGCGCGAGCGTCCGGCGGCTCGCGGAGCTCGAGCCCGAGTGCGTGCTCTTCCTGACCGGCCCGGCAGGCGAACGCGACGACGTCGACGCGGTGGTGCGAGAGGGGATTCGCGCGGTTGCGGCCGCAGGCGCGGAGGCTGGGGTCCGGGTCGCGCTCGAGCCGGTCCACCCGTCCCAGGCGGACGTGTTCTCGTTCGTGCACACGATTCCGCACGCGCTCGAGCTGATCGGCGAAGCCGATGTCGGGATCCTGCTCGACACCTGGCACGTGTCGGATCCGTCCGAGATCCGGCCGTACGTCGATCGGATCGCGGGGGTCCACCTCGCCGACCGGCGCGAGCCGACGCGCAGCCACTTCGACCGCGTCCTCCCGGGGGAGGGCGTACTCGATCTCGGCGCCGTGCTCCGCACGCTGGACGAGGGCGGCTACGACGGCTGGTACGACGTCGAGATCTTCTCCGACAACGGCGCGTTCGGCGACGCCTTCCCGGACTCGCTCTGGGACGTGGAGCCGGAGGAACTGGCCCGCCGAGCGCGGGAAAGCCTCGAACGTGTCTGGGAGGGACGGTAGGTGAAGCATTTCGGCCCCGCTTTCGGCGGACTGAGCGGGTGAACCGCCGCTACGACGCGGTCGCGATCGGCAGCGGGATCAACTCGCTGGTTGCCGGCGCGCTGCTCGCGAAAGCCGGCTGGCGCGTGTGTGTCCTCGAGCAGAACGACTGGCTCGGCGGCGCGATCCGCACCGCCGAGATCACGGAGCCCGGTTTCGTGCACGAGGTCTTCGCGTCCTGGCATCCGCTCTTCACCGGGTCGGCGGCCTACGCAGAGCTGAAGGAGGAGCTCGACCGGCGCGGAGTCGAGTACATGAACGCCGAGCTGCCGACCGCGACGCTCTTCCCCGACGGACGCAGCGTCTTCCTGACCACCGACCACGACGCGAACGTCGCCGAGCTCGGGGACGGTTGGGCACGCACGGTCGAGCAGTTCATGCCGAACGCCGACCTGGCCTTCGGGGTGCTCACGACCGAGCTGTGGTCGCGCGAAGGCCTCCGGCTCGGCGCGAAGGCGGTCCGTCGCCTGGGCCGCCGCGGACTCGTCGAGTTCGCCGGCAACGTGCTCACCAGTTGCCGCGACTGGACGGCCGAGACCTTCGACGACGAGCGGGCTCACGGCCTGTTCGCACCCTGGGTGCTCCACACCGGGCTCGGGCCGGACAACGCCTCTTCCGGCTTCATGGCGCAGGTGATCGGGGTGGCGATCGAGCTGGGCGGGATGCCGGTGCCGCGCGGCGGAGGGATCAAGCTGGTCGACGCTCTCGTCGGGATCGTCGAAGACGCCGGCGGTGCCTGCGAGACGGGAAAGCGCGTCGAGGCGATCAACGCCGGTGGCGGCCGCGCGACAGGGGTTCGCATCGCCGGCGGAGAGACGATCGACGCGACTCGCGCGGTGCTGGCGAACGTGACCCCGCAACAGCTCTACGCCGACCTGCTCGACGGCGACAGCGGGCCGGCGAGGGAAGCCCGTCGCTTCAGGTTCGGCCGCGGCGAGATGCAGATCCACTTCGCGCTCTCGGAGCCACCGAAGTGGCAGGGAGACGAGCGTCTCCGCCGCACGGCGATCGTCCACCTCACCCCCGGGCTCGACGGCGTGTCCCGGGCAGTGAACGAGGCCGACCGGAGCCTGCTCCCCGCGGAGGCGACCGTGGTCGTCGGGCAGCCGACTGCGGTCGACCCGTCCCGCGCGCCCGAGGGCTCCTGGATCCTCTGGATTCAGCTCCAGGAGGTCCCGTCACGCCCGAAGGGCGATGCGGCCGGGGAGATCGACGTCGGCGACGGCATCTGGACGGAAACCCTGCGTGAGGCTTACGCCGACCGGATCCAGGCTCGGATCGCCCGCCAGGCTCCGAACCTCGAGGCGGCGATCCTGCGCCGGGTCGTCCTGTCGCCGGCGGACATCGAGGCTGCGAACCCGAACATGCCCGGGGGGGACATCTACGCCGGCTCGTGCGCGCTCGACCAGAACCTGCTCTGGCGGCCGCGGCCGGCGCTGCCCGGACATCGCACGCATATCGAGGGCCTCTGGCACATCGGCGCCAGCACGCATCCCGGTCCGGGGCTCGGCGCGGGCTCGGGCACGCTCGTCGCGAAGGAGCTGCTCAGGCCAAGCCTGACGCAGCGACTCCTGCGGCGCTAGCCGCCCAGGCCCCCGAACACGGCGAACGGGTTCGAGGGCCGCGCCTGCCAGGCCAGTGTGCCGCTCGGCTCCACCTCGAGCCGCGCGCCGCCCGGGAGCTCGCCCTGGAGCCGCTTGGCGATCTGATTTGCCTGATCCTCGTTGTCGGCGCCGATCAGGAGGTACTTCCAGCGGCGAACCACTGAAACCGTCCAGCCCGGAACGAGCGTGTCGCGCTCCGCGACGAGTCGGTCGGCGAGCTCGATCGCGTCCTGGTGAGAGTCGAGCTCGACCCGTACCTCCCACAGCGCACCGCCCAGCTCCTCCGACTGCGCGATCTCGTCCTCCGCCAGCCGTTCGCGCTCGGCCTGTCGCTCGGCTTCGCTCATCGGCAGCGGGACCCCGCTCATCCTCCCATCGCTCCTCGACGGGATGCCACCGGTCGACCGCGATGTCGGCAGCGAGGCCATGCGCAGCCACGACCTCGCTGGTGACTCGCGCCGCCTCGTGGGCAGCATCGCCCGTGCTCGCGTACAGGAAGACGGTGTGGTCACCCTCCCCGACCGCGACCCGCGTGCCGAGACGCGTGCGGACGTCTTCCTCGACGTCGCGCTCGTGCAGTGCCCGGCGCAGTCGGCCTACCTCGGCCGCGTCGCGCAGCCGTACCGTTACCCGCCAGTCGTCTTGCGCCACGGAGTCAACGCTACTACTCGCGACCGCCAGTAGCCGGAGCTGCTGTGGCTGTGACCGCGCCCTTGAAGTGGGGCATGACCCGGTGGGCGAAGAGCTCCTGGTTCTTGATCGCCTGCCAGTGCTCGAAGCCGCCGGGATTGACGGTGATCGAGATCTCGGTGAGCCCTTCGCACACCTCGCGGACGGCCTTGATCCGCTCGATCACGTCCTCCGGCGTGCCGACCCAGACGATGTCGCCGGCGATCATCTCGTCGTACGGTGTCTGCGCGAGGCCCTCGAGGATGCCCGCGGTGTAGAAGCCGTAGCCGGCGGCGTTGAGCTTGTCGGCGGGGGGCTTCTCGTGCTCGACGAGCGGCGAGGCGTTGCCGGCGAGGAAGCCCTTGATTCCCTGCTCGGCCTCGCGGATCGCCGTATCCCGGTCCTCGTCGAGGTAACACGCGTGGATCCAGACGATGTCGGGCTCGTTTCCGTGCTCGGCGCACGTCGCGCGGTAGAGATCGAGCTGCTCACGGAGCGCTTCGTAGGGGAGCAGCGGTGGGACGACGATGCCCCAGCCCTTCGTCCCGGCGAGGATGTACGTCTTGTCGCTCGTGCCGCCGGTGAAGACCCGGAGCTTGCCGCTCGGCGGCGGGACGATCCGGGCGTCGTGGATGTCGTAGAACGTGCCCGAGTACGAGAAGGACTCGCCGCCGCTCTCGAGCGCGGTGAAGAGGATCTCGAGCGACTCGTCGTAGCGAGCGACCATCTCCGCGTAGTCGACGCCCGCGCGCCAGGGGATCCAGCCGTGACCGCGGCCGACGCCGAACTCGTACCGGCCGCCCGTCAGCACGTCGGCGAAGGCGATCCGCGAGGCCAGGACCATCGGGTTGTGGTACGGAAGCACGTGGACCAGCGTTCGGAAGCTGATCTGCTTCGTCCGTTGCGCGGCTGCGGCGAAGAGCGCGAGCGGATCGGGCGAGGACGAGAACCTCGGGAAGAAGAAATGCTCGATCGCCGAGTAGGTGTCGAAGCCGAGCCGGTCGGCGTTCTCGATCTGGTCGAGCACCTCGGCGTACACCTGCGCCGGCTCCTTGCCGGGCCACCACTGCAGCTCCGAGTAGATGCTGAATTTCAACCCTGCCTCCCTCAGCGTCGCGTCGGGGACTGGATTCATCCTGTCCCCGACACCGTTTCCCCGATCTTACGATGCGGCGAGCGCGCGGAACTCGTCGTCGGTGACGAGTCCGCGCTTCTTCGTCCCGAGCGTCTTTACCTGCGCGAGCAGCTCGGGCCAGCGCTCTTCGGGCACGTCGATATCCAGCCGCTCGCAGGCGATGCGGATCGAGTCGAGCCCGCTCTTCTTGCCGAGCACGACCGAGCGCTCGGCCGACACGAGCTCGGAGGAATACGGCTCGATCGCGGGTGGGTCGTGGAACTGGCTCGCGACCGCGCCGCTCTCCCGCCGAAACAGGTTCTCGCCGACGAGCGGCTTCCACGGCTCGAGCTCGTATCCGGCGACAGTGCGAACGAGCCGCGAGACCTCGCGCGCACGGTCGAGGCGCAGATTGGTCGAGACGCCGTAGAGGGCGTCGAGCGCGAGCGCGACCTCGAGCAGGTTGGCGTTGCCGCCGCGCTCGCCCATGCCGTTGATCGTCCCCTGGATCCAGGTCGCCCCGGCCCTCACGGCCGCCGCCGCCGCCGCGGTCGCGAGGCCGAAGTCGTTGTGCCCGTGGAAGTGGACCGGGACCGCCGGGCCGAGCCACTCCCGCGCTCGGCCGACGAGCTCCCCGACCGCTTCCGGCGAGGCGATCCCGAGCGTGTCGACGACCACCGCCTCCTTTGCGCCCGCTTCGATCGCCGTCTCGTACGCCTGGCGGAAGAACTCGAGGTCTGCGCGTGTGCCGTCGACGCCGAAGTACGCGACCGTGATCCCCGCGCGCGCGGCGAACGAGACGGCGTTGCGGATCCGCTCGAGCATCTCCCTGCGCGACACGCCCAGCGCGTCGAGCTTCGCGTCCGAGATCGGCGACTCGATCACGCTCGCTCCGACGGCGAGCTCGACGAGGGCCTCGACGTCGGCGGCGACGGCACGCGAGAAGCCCCAGACCTCCGCGCGCAGGCCGGCCCCGGCGATCAGCTTCACCGCCTCCCAGTCGTCCGGCGAGGTGCGGGGGAAGCCGGCCTCGATCCGCTCGATCCCCAGCTGGTCGATCGCCCTGGCGAGCTCGAGCTTCTGACCGGGATCGAGCACGACGCCGACCGTCTGCTCGCCGTCGCGCAGCGTCGTGTCGTACAGGCCGACCGAGCCGCCGATGCGGGCTGCGTCGTTGATCGGCCCGGTCCAGATCAGCGAGCGATCAGACAAGGACGATTCCGTCCGGGAAGGGGGAGAGCTTCTCGCTGCCGTCGGCGGTGACGAGGAAGTTGTCCTCGAGGCGCAGGCCGCCGCCCTCGGGCCAGTAGATCCCGGGCTCGATCGCCAGCACCATCCCCTCGCGAACCTCGCCGCCTGCGGCCTGGTGGGCGTAGGGCGGTTCGTGCGCTCGGGCGCCGACGCCGTGGCAGATCGGATGAGACGGCTGGCCCGGATAGCCGGCGTCTGCGATCCCGGCCCGGGTGCGCCGGTCGAGCTCCGCCAGGCTCGCCCCGGGCTGCAGGACGGCGACGGCGTCGTCGTAGACCGCCGTCAGCTGCTCGAGCAGCTCGGCGTAGCGGGGCTCGAGCTCACCCGGACAGAGGTTCTTGGTGTGGTCCGCCCAGTACCCGTCGGCGCAGACCCAGATCTCGAACAGCGTCGGCTCGCCCTCGACCACGGGCCGGCTCGTCGTCGCTGTGAACGTCTGGATCCCCGGGCCCGACCAGACGAGCGAGAACCCGAGCGCGAGCTCCACCTGTCCGTTCCAGCCGGTGCCTTCGCCGTGGACGAATCCGAGCCACTCCGCCGCCGCCTGCGCCTCGGTCATCCCAGGCCTCAAGAGTCCCTGGACGTGCTCCATCGCCGCCGCAGCGATCTCGTTCGCGAGCCGCATCCGCTCGACCTCCTGGGGCGTCTTGATCATCCTGGCCTCGTTGAGGAGCGGCGTCGCGTCGGCGGCCTCCGGGAACGCGTCGAACCAGGCCTTGGGATACGTCGTCGGCTCGCCGACCATCCGGTCGGAGGCCTGCGTGCCGAGCGAGAGCTCGATCCCGACGCGGCCGTAGCCGGCGGCAACCTCGCGCGCGAGCTCGAGCGCCCTGAGCCCAGGCGGCCGGGGATCGGCACCGTCGTACCCGGGGAAGAGACGGACGTCCTGCGTCCACGCGGTACGGGCGGCGTCGTCGGCAGACGGCTCGAGGCAGATCAACACCGGCTCGCCCTCGCGTGGGAACACGCACGCGTCGTACCCCTTCATCCCCCAGAAGCTCGTCAGGTAGAGGACGTTGTCCGGAGCTCGGACGACGAGGGCGTCCAGCTCCTGGTCGGCCATCAGCGCCCGAACGCGCTCGAGCTTCGCGTCGTCTCGTGTCCACGTCATGGGCTGAACCTAACGTCCCGGCGGCCTGAGCGTCAGCGGGTGGGTCTCATCCGTACGTCCGCACCCACGCCCGCTCGGGCTCGATCAGGAAGACGACCCGGTCGGTGCGCACCGGGTACGGCCGGCCGATGTACTTGTGCGAGATGCGATCGATCACGGCGAAGGCCGCGTCGCCTTCGAGCCGCCCGCTGACACGGCCGCGAACCTCCGCCATCGTGAACGGGCGCTTCGCGTCCGTCACCGAGATCGCGACACGCGGATCCCGCTCGAGGTTGCGCGCCTTCCGGGAGCCCGGCTCGGTGAGGAAGGCGATGCGGTCGCCTTCGAGATCGACCCAGAGCGGGACGCTGTGCGGCGCGCCGCTGGGAAGCACCGTTGCCAGGTGCGCGTAGTTCGCGCCCTCGAAGAGGGCACGCACGTCGTCTGCGAGCTTGGTCATTTCGCTCCTTTCCTCCTGACTCGGTCGACATTCTCTGCGCTGGCGGTCTTGCACGCCTTGCGCGCGTCGCGAGCTCAGTCGACGGGAGTCCAGACGCCGTCGACGAGACGGCCGAAGCCGGTGCCAGGGAGATGGCCGCCCGCGAGGACACGGTCGCCGTACCGCGCCAGCACCTCCTCGCGCGTGGCAGCCGAGCGCTCCGCGTTCGCGTCGGACGCGTAGACGAGGCCCGGCCGCGCGAGCTGCGCCGGGTGGACCGCGACGTCGCCCAGGATCACCAGCTCGTCGCCGACCCGGACGCTCATGTGCCCAGGCAGGTGGCCAGGGGTCTCGAAGGCGACGACCTCCGGTGCGAGCTCGACCTCGACCGCGACGAGCTCCGTCCGCTGCGGGAGGGGGCGTCCCCGCTCCTGCGCGACCGGGGCGCTGTCCTGGTGCGCGACGAATCGTGCGGTCTCGAACGCATGGTTCCAGCCCACGTGGTCGACGTGGACGTGGGTGAGGAACACCGTGTCCACGTCCGTGGGTGCAACGCCGCACCGCCCGAGCTCTCGCAGGAGCCAACCCTGACGTTCTGGTAGCCATCCCTCGTCTCCGGCCGGGCCGACGCCGGTGTCCACGAGCACGACGCGACCGTCTGTCCGGATCAGGAACGATCGGAACGGCAGCCGCCACGCCTCGCCCTCGAACAGCTCCGGATGCCGCTGGCGCCATGGCGCCCAGTCCTCCTCCGTCGCCTCCGGGAAGACGCCCTCGTAGGTCGCGAACGATCCGACCGCGTCGACGAGCGAGTCGACCTGCGCCTCGCCCGCGTGAACCGATCCGCCTACCAACGCACGCGCGGCGGCGCCGGCTCCCCGTAGGCGTCCTGCCACGAGATCACGGGGTTCCGCAGCACGCCGATCCCTTCGATCTCCGCCTCGATCACGTCGCCGGGCTTGAGGTAGAGCGACGCCGCATCAGGCGAGAACCCCGCGACGCCGGACACCGTCCCGGTCGAGAGGACGTCGCCCGCCGAGTACCCGAGGGGCGAGTAGTGCGAGACGATCTCCGGGATCGTCACCGACATCCGGCCGGAGTGGGAGCGCTGCCGGACCTCGCCGTTCACGCGCAGCTCCATCGCGAGGTCGTGCGGGTCGGCGATCTCGTCCGGCGTGACGATCCACGGCCCGAGCGGGCAGAAGGTGTCGATCGCCTTGCAGAACGAGAACACGCCGGACTCCATCTCGCGGCGCTGGATGTCTCGGGCGGTGATGTCGTTGAAGATCACGTAGCCGGCGACGTACTCGGCCGCCTCCTCGGGGCCGAAATGCTTCCCCGCCTTCCCGATCACGACCGCGAGCTCGAGCTCGTAGTCGAGCTCCTCGGTCAGGTGCTCGGGGTAGATCACCGGGTCGTCCTGACCGACCAGCGCGTCGACGTTCTGGAAGAAGACGATCCAGGGCGCGATCTTGTGCGACCAGCCGACCTGCTTCGACTCCTCCTCGTGCTCGCGGAAGTTCCCGGCGGTGTGGAAGAACTTCTTCGGGACGATCGGCGGCCGCAGCTTGGCGCCGGCGAGCGGAACCCGCGCGCCGGTCTCGGCCGCACCGCCTTGCTCGAACCACTCGCGCATGGTCGGTGCCTCGAGCACGACGATCTCGTCGCCGTCGAGGTAGCCCACGCGCCCCTCGTCGAAGGTGACGAGCTTCATGCCGCCCCGCAGACCTCGATCGCCGCCCGGGCGTACACCTGCGCCGTCTTCGCCAAACCGTCGATCTCGAGATTCTCGCCCTTGACGGTGTCGAGCAGGCCGGTGGAGGTGCCGTAGTTGACGGTCGCGATCCCGTAGCGCGTCAGCACCGAGGCATCGGAGAACCAGCGGGTCACGTCCCGTTCCGGCCGTCCGCCGAACACCGCTTCGTGCGCCGAGTCGACGGCCGCAATCAGCGGGTGGTCCTCCTCGATCTCTGCTCCAGGCGCGGTCACGTAGACCTCACCGCGAACGCCGTAGTCGGGGAACCGCTCGGCCAGGCCGCGCACCATGTCCAGCACCTGCCGCCGGGCGGCCGACATCGGCTTCGTCGGCGGCACGCGGACGTCGAGGAACAGGTCGGTCGTGTGTGGCGTCCGGGAGACCCGCCAGCCGAAGCCGCCCTGGATCGCGCCGACGTTGACGATCGCCTTCGCACCGCGATAGGCGTTCTCCGGGTCGTCCTCCCAGCTCGGGATCCATTCGACCACGGCGTCCAGCACCTCGCGCATGCGCAGGATCGAGTTCTGGTCGCGCTTGCCCTCGCTGAACGCGGTGTGGATGAAGTGTCCCTGGGTCGAGATCCGCAGCCACAGCGATCCGAAATGGCCGAGCACGACCTTCCCTTCGGTCGGCTCGCCGAGGATGCACATGTCGGCGACCCCGCCGTGCGAGACCAGGTACCGAGAGCCGGCCGCGTAGCCGCGGTACTCGGCGCCCTGCGCGTCGCCGAACTGGGTCTTCTCGATCTCGCCGCAGACGGCTGCGATCAGGACGTCGCCTTTCAGGCGGATCCCCGCGTCGGCGAGCGCCCGCACCGCCTCGACGTAGCAGGCGAGCGCGCCCTTCATGTTCGAGATCCCGAGGCCGTACAGCCGGCCGTCCTCCACGAACGCCTGCGGCTGGAAGCCGGGCACATGCCGAAGCCAGGGCTCGCGCCCCGAGTACGACGTGTCCATGTGACCGTTGAACATCAGGCTCGGCCCGCCGCCGGCGCCCTCCCGGATGCCGAGCACGTTCGCGCGGCCCTCCTCGACCTGCTGCCACTGGACGGCGATGCCCATCTCCTCGAACGTGTCGCGCATCAGCTCCGCCATCGCCTGCTCGGAGCCGGTGAAGCTCGGCGTCGCGATCGCGCGGCTCGCCCAGTCGACGAGCCGATCCCTGTCGACGCCGATGTTCATGGACCAGCCTCGCGTATGCGGTCTTTCGCCGCCGCGACCGACATGGCGGGCGCGGCTCCCGGCCGCTGCTGGGGTGCGGCGTGGTTCAGGGAAGGGGGCGGGGGGAAACCGGCAGCCGGCGAAGCCGGCGAACAAGCAGAGCCCCCAACGGGCCACCGTGGGTGGCCGCGAGAGCGAGCCGTAGGCGAGCGGCGGTCATCGGAAGTGCGGGAGCACCCGTTCGCCGAACAGCCTCAGCTGCTCGAGGCGATCCTCGCCCCACAGCTCGAGCATCACGTGCGTGCAGCCGGCCTCGCGGTACTCCTCGATCGCCGCGACGCAGTCCTCGGGCGTGCCGGCGATCGGCCTGCACTTGTCCAGGATCTCGTCCGACACCGCCGCCTTCGCCGCCAGCCGGCCGCCCCGCTCCATCGCCTCCGCGACCGGCCGGATCTCGTCCTGGGTCAGGCCGGCGCACTCGAGGAGGGTGTCCGCGGCAGCCTGGATGTTCTGCACCTTGTTCGCCAGGTACATGCCGGCGATCTCCCGCGCGCCGTCGCGGCCGCGGTCGCGGTCCTCGTCGATCGAGGCGACGATCGTGCAGCCGAGGTCGAGGGAGTCGGGGTCGCGACCCGCCTCGGCGACGCGCTCGCGCACGTACCGGACGAACGCGGGCGTCGTGATCGAGGCGGTGAGCAGGCCGTCGGCCGACTGCGCGGCGGCGCGCAGCATCATCGGCCCGGTGCCCGCGAAGTAGATCGGCACGTCCCAGCGCGGCGCGTCGGCATCGTCCTTGAGCGCCGGGATGTGAGCCGAGAAGACCTTCCCGTCCAGGTCGAGTGCCTCGCCGGCGAGCGTTCCGCGGACGATCGCGGCCGCCTCCTTCATCGCCGCAACCGGCTTCGAGTCGACTCCGGCGTGCCGCATGAAGATCTTCGAGACGCCGAGACCGAGGTAGAAGCGACCCGGTCCCGCCGCCTCCTGCGTCACGCGTGCCTCCATCGCGATCTGGATCGGGTGACGCGTGTACGGCGAGATGATCCCCCAGCCGACCGCGAGCCGCTCGGTCTCGCGGGCGACGAGCGGCGAAAGGGCCGTCGAGGAGCGCGCCTCCATCGAGTGCTTGCGCCACCACGGGTAGGCCTCGGCCAGCCAGATCGTGTCGAAGCCGCCCTCGTCCATCGCCCGAGCGTGCTCGAGGATCTCGTCGAGGGGCTCCATCGTCAGCTGCATCACGCCGATCCGGAAGGGCTGGGGCACGGTGCGATCCTAGATGGTTGACCGGCAATGCCCGTCGATGCGGGGATGGCTGAGACCAAGCCGGGCGCCGCGATCATGCGCCGCTCGTAGCAGAGGCTACGGGCGGCGCATGAGCGTGGTGATCCGGCGCCGTGTCTCCGCCACCACCCGCGCGGCGAGGAATTGCCGGTCAGCCATCGTGGGCCCGTTGTATAGACCTGTACGCTGTCGTTAGATGGACGACGCCAGGCTCGACGCGGTCGCGGCCCCGGGGCTGCGCTCGACACTCCTCTACGTCCGCTCGCAGCCGGCGGCGGTGACGGCCGACGAGGTCGCTGCTGCCGAGCGCGTTCACCGTAACGTCGCCCGTGCCCGCCTGGAGCGGCTCGTCTCCGCCGGCCTCCTGGTCCCCTCGTTCGAGCGCCGGACCGGCCGCGCCGGCCCCGGCGCGGGTCGCCCTGCGAAGATCTACGCGGTTACGCCGGAGCTCGAGGCGATCGAGTTTCCGCGGCGGAGGTTCCCGGAGCTGGCAGCGCTCTTGATGGCGGGCAGGTCGACCGCCGACCTGCGTGCTGCGGGAGCGACGTTCGGACGGCTGCTTGCTGCCGAGAGCGGCCTGGAGCCGCTCGCCGGAGTCGAGCGGCTCCGGGATGCCCTTGGCCGGCTCGGCTTCCAGGTCTCCGTGGTCGAGGAGACCGCCGAGCGGATCGTGCTCAGCACGCCGACCTGTCCGCTGCGGCCGCTGGTCGCAGCCCACCCCGAAGCGGCCGAGGTCGACGCGGCGATGTGGGCAAGCCTCGTCGCAGAAGCCGTCGGCTCCGGTGAGGCCGAGCACGTCCGCTGCGAGACCGCCGGCTGTCTCGACGGGCGCGGGCCCTGTCGTGTGACCTTCGTGGTTTCTAAAAACTGAGATATGGTATAAAGACTCCTCGTTCCGCAACGGAAGGAGGCGCAGGTGGAGTGGGTCGCACTGGTCACGTGGGTCATAACCGCGCTCGGCGGCCTCGTGCTCGCGGTGAAGTGGCTGGCGAAGGGCGGCCTGCGCGAGGGCGCGCTGCCGGGTCGGCGCATCCGGCCGCCGGTGATCGGCACGCATTTCCTCCTCGCCGCGACCGGCCTCGTCGTCTGGATCGTGTACGTCGCCTCTGACCGTGAGGCGCTCGCTTGGGTCGCGTTCGCGCTCCTCGGCGTGGTTGCGCTCCTCGGCTTCACGATGTTCTTCGGCTGGCTGGCGCGCGGCCGGGGGCTTGCGACGGACGGCCCGCGACCGGCCGAGGCAGCGCTTCCCTTCCCGATCGTCATCCTCCACGGCCTGCTGGCCGCAACGACGATCGTGCTCGTGTTCCTGACCGCCGTCGGCGTGGGAGACTAGTCCCGTGACGCGCTACGACCTACTCGTCGTCGGCGGCGGGCTTGCCTCGGCCAAGGCGGTCGAGGCGTACCGGGAGTCGGGCGGCGACGGCTCGGTCCTCCTCCTCTCGGCCGACCGCTACCCGCCGTACCACCGGCCGCCCCTGTCGAAGCGCCTGCTGCGCGGGGAGCAGGAGCCCGAGCAGGCGTTCGTCCAGCCGGAGGCGTGGTACTCGGAGCAACGGATCGAGCTCCGGCTCGAAACGCGCGCTCGAGCGCTCGATGCCGGCCGCCGTGTCGTCCAGCTCGATTCCGAGGAGGCGGGTTTCGAGCAGCTGTTGATCGCGACCGGCGCACAGCCGCGACCGTTCGGCAGCGCGATGACGCTGCGCACGATCGACGACTCGCTGGCGATCCGGGAGCGTGCACGCGCCGCGGGAAAGGCGACCGTGATCGGCACCGGCTTCATCGGGCTCGAGGTGGCGGCGTCGTTGCGCGCGCTCGACATCGCGGTAACGCTCGCGACCGACGGACGTCCCTTGTTCGGCGCGCTGAAGTCGACGGAGTTCTCGGCTTACCTCGACGGCCTCTACCGGGAGCAGGGCGTCGAGCTCGTCGACCAGGCGCCGGCCGGCGCCGATCCCGCGATTGCGGGGATCGGCGTCGCTCCGACCACGGACTGGCTGGGGGACTCGGGGATCGACCTCGACGACGGCGTCGTCGTCGACGAGCGCTTCCGAACGTCCGCCGAAGGCGTCTACGCCGTCGGCGACGTCGCCCGCTTCTACGACCCGATCTTCGGCCACGCGCGGCGGATCGAGCACTGGTCGAATGCCAACTACCAGGGCACCGAGGTCGGGAAGCTCCTGGCCGGAGCCGGCGAGGGCTACGACACGGTCTCCTCGTTCTTCACGGAGCTGTTCGGGAAGTCGTTCCGGATCTTCGGGGAGCTGGGCGGCGACACCGAGCTCGAAGGCTCCTTCGAGAGCGGACGCGCGATCGTCCGCTATCGCGACGGCGGCAGGCTCCTGGGCGCCCTCACGACCGGGCTCGAGGACGACGAGATCGACGAGCTGAAGACTGCCATTCGAGAGGCTGCAGAGGGCTGAGCCTCCCGTCCTTGCAGGCGGGATTAGAGTGATTGTTCTCGGGTCTTTCGGGTCGCTCGGAGGCTCCGAAAGACACGGGATGGGCGGCGCCGGGGCGCCCCCGCCGGTACGTACGTCCCCCATCCTTCGCTGACGACAAGGGAGGTACAGGTGTCGGTTGCAAAGGTGATCGAGCTCACGGCCAGCTCGCCCGAAAGCTTCGAGGACGCGGTTCGCGTCGGTATCGAGAAGAGCGGCGAGAGCGTGCGAAACGTCAAGGGCGCGTGGGTGTCGGAGCAGAAGGTCGACGTCGAGAACGGCGCGATCGTCGGCTACCGGGTGACGCTGAGGATCACGTTCGTCGTGGAGTGAGCGACCGGGTCAGGCGGTCGGCACCCACACCAGCGCGAGCCGTTCGACATGCACGTCGCCCGCCTCCGGGCGGATCGCGACGGTGTCGACGGCGGCGGCCGTCTCCCGCCAACGGGCATCGATGTCCTGGACCTCGTCGAGGATCTCCTGCTCCAGTTGCTGGAGATCGTCCTGTACCTCCGCGGTCTTCTGCTCGGCGCTGTCCTTCCGCTGCGCGGTGCGGGCCGACATGCCGCGGCGGGACGCTGCGGTGCCGAGGGCACCGGCGATCGACCGGGTGCTCCGGCGCCCGCCGAGCAGCGCGCCGAGCACAGTCCCGGCGCCGGCGAGCAGCTCCGTCGCCTGTCGCGAGCGCTGGTCGACAGACAGCTCCTGGACACGTCTCTGGGCCTGGGCGAGGGCGTTCTCGAGCCGTTCGCGTTTGGTCTCGAGCCGGGCGCGGATCTTCGCCGTCTCCTGGTCGGCCGCTGACTGCGCAGCCTCGTCGCAGCGCTGAGCGAACTGCTCCGGCGTCTCGCCCGGCCGGGAGACGAGCTTGAGCGCCTTGTTTCGCTGCAGCTCCAGCGTCTGGTCTGCCGTCAGCTGACGGGCGATCTCCCGTTCCGCGTCGCGGAAGAACGGCTGCTTGTCGATCGGCGCGTCGGGAAGGACGTAGGCCCCTCCGGCGGGCGGAGCCGTCTCGAAGTCCCGGTCGTCGTAGTCGACCGCGATCGCGGAGCCGACGCCGAATCCGCTGTCGAGCGGGCCGAAGAGCGCCTCGTATTCCTGCTGCTCGTCGACTCCGGCGGCGGCGTCGTCGAAGCGGACGCTCACGCGTGCGGCCAGGAACGCACGCAGGCGCTGGCCGCCCGGTGCGGCGCCGACCTGGGCCGCCCACGGAGCGGCGGGATCGAGGTAGAGCACCGGCACACCCGACGCGACGGGGGGCGCGACCGAGGTTGCGTCGTCGGCGGCTGGTGCGGGCGCTGTGGGCGTCGCGGCAGGCTCCGGCCGGGGCCGGTCGCGCATCAGATCCGCGATCTGATCCTTGGTCAGGGGGCCGCGCAGGTATGACATCGCCCAGCGCGTCTGGAACAGCGACGGCTCGCTCGCCTTGGCGCTGACGAGCAGGAACTGACGCTTCTGCAGCCCGCCGATCGCCGTGTCGAGCGTGGCCACGTCGGTGTCGCCCGCCGCGGATCTCAGGCCCTCTACCACTCGTGCCTTGTCGCGCTCCGTCTGCAGCCGTCCGACCAGCCAGGTCCCCGCGTTCGCCATCGCCTTGTAGTCGAGGTCGACGGGGTTCTGCGTCGCGAGCGCCAGCCCGACGCCGAACGCGCGGCCCTGCTTGAGGATCGTCAGGATCGGCTTCTTCGCCGGGGGCGCCTCGGTCGGCGGGACGAACCCGAACACCTCGTCCATGTAGACCAATGTGCGCAGGTCGGACGTGCCCGGCTGGCTCCGCATCCAGGTGACGAGCTTCGAGAGGATCAGCGTGACGACGAACTGTCTCTCCTGGTCGGAGAGATGGGCGAGGTAGACGATCGCCGCGCGGGGCTTTCCCTCGGGGGTCCGCAGGAGCGTCGCCGGGTCGAGCGGCTGTCCCTCCACCCAGGCGCTGAACGAGGGGGAGGCGACCAGCGAATTCAGCCTGAGCGCGAGGTCGGTTCGGTCCTTGGCCGGGAAGAACGTGTCGAGGTCGAAGACGCCGAGCTTGCGCATCGGGGGCGTCTGAACCTGGGCGATCAGCGTTCCGAGGTCGAGGCTCTGGCCGCCGCGCCAGGCGCTCTCGACGAGGTTGGCGAGCAGGACGAACTCACGGCTCGACAGCGGGTCGGCAGCGATGCCGACCAGGCCGAGGAGGCTCGTCACGACGCCTTCGATCTCGTCCCGCAGTGTCTCCGCCTCGTTCTCCCACGAGAGCGAGGGCGCGGCCAGCGAGCCGATCACGTTCAACGGCAGACCGGCCTCGGAGCCGGGCGTGTAGATCGCGAAGTCCGCAGCTTCGCGGAGTGCCCTGATCCGGTCGGCGCCGAGGCTCTCGGACTCCAGACCCTCGCGCCATGCGGCGGCCGTCTTTGCCGCGTAGTCGTCCAGGGTCATGTTCTCGCTCCGGGCATCGTCCTCGTTCACCCACGGTCGGAAGTCCGCCGGCGCGAGATCGGGGAACGTGAGCATCAGGTTGCCCATGTCCCCCTTCGGGTCGAGGATCAGCGCCGGGATTCCCGCCAGGAGGGCCTCCTCGAGCAGCACGATCGCGAGCCCGGTCTTGCCCGAGCCGGTCATGCCGACGATGGTGGCGTGCGTGGTCAGGTCCCCGGAGTCGAGCGAGAGTGCGTTCGTGCCGGGCTTGCCGGTTGACGGGTCGAGCTGGGAGCCGAGTCGTAGGTCGGCCATCGCGCTACTCCTTCAAGAGCCCGCGAACGGCGGGAGCGTCGTCGCCTAAGTATCCCAGCCCCCGCGAATCCAGCGGGCCGGGGTCTCGGTTCAGGAGGGAGCGCTGTCGCGCGCCTCGGTCACCTGCTTCTCCAGCGCGTCCAGCACGTTTCCCACCTGCTGGTTGACGATCGGCTGGAACACGCGCTGGCCCATGCTCCCGATCGGGCCGGCGACCCGCACGTCGGCCTCCCAGCGCATGCTCGTCCGCTCGCCGTCTGGCGCCAGATGGAACTGCGTCTCCATGGAGACGATCGCCCCGACCCCCTGGCCCTTCGAGTTCAGCTTCGCGTACTCGATCGGGCGCTCTTCGACTTTTTCGAACTTGAAGTTCAGCTTCAGGCCGCCCATCCCGAGCGGGATCTTCACGGCCGCCGACCAGTGGCGCTCGTCCTGGACGTCGAAGCTCTCGACGCCGGGGAGAAGCTTCGCCATCTTGCTCGGGTCGTTCAGGACGTCCCAGACGAGCTGGGGCGGAGCGTCGAACTCCTTCGTTCCCTCGACTTTCACTGTTGGGCCACCTCCACGAGTGCCGCCGTCTCCTCCGGGTTCTGGAGCATCCGCCAGACCCGCTCGGGCGGGTTGTGTGAGTCGTTCACGACCGCCGGCTTCCCCGCGCGCCTCAGCGCGTCCTGGATCGCGGCGCAAATCGCGTGGATCGCCGCGCCGCCGCCCTCGCCCATGCCCTTCGTCCCCAGCGAGGAGAACGGCGACGGGCTCTCGATGTGGCCGGTCTTGATCTCCGGCAGATCGAGTGCGTGGGGAACGTGGTAGTCGTAGAAGTTGGACGTCAGCAGCTGGCCGTACTCGTCGTACGCGAAGGTCTCGTACAGCGCAGCCCCGATCGCGTGCACGGTCGCGCCGTGTACCTGGCCCTCGACGATCTGGGGATGGATCCGGATCCCACAGTCGTCCACCGCCGCGTAGTCGAGCAGCTCCACGTCGCCGGTCTCGGGATCGATCTCGACCACGCAGGCGTGGATCTGCGTGGCGTACGTGAGCGTGAGGTTTCCGAACTTGCGCTCGAAGTCGGGCAGCTCGAACGGCGGCACGTAGACGTACCGGCAGTTGAGCGTGACGTCGCGCACGTCCGGCGGGAGCACGGCGTTGTTCGCGTTCACGATCGCGCCGCAGGCCATGAACGGGAGTGCCGCCTCCGGGTTGTCCTTCCGCTTCGCGAAGCCGCCTTCGAGGACGACGTCGTCGGGGTCGGCGCCGCCGAGCACCGCCCCGGCCAGCCGGCGGATCTCGAGCGAGAGCCTCTCCGCTGCGCCCTTCACCGCCTCCAGGCCGGTGACGGCGAACTGGCTCGCGTACGTGCCTGAGAACCCGGCGTGCGAGTTCCAGTACGAGTCGTGGCCGGGCCGGACGTGGATCTGGTCCGGCGAGACCCCGAGGATGTCGGCGGCAACCTGGCCGGCGACCGTCTCGTGGCCTTGCCCCTGCGGCACCGTGCCGAGCGTCAGGACGATCTCGCCGAAGATGTCGAGCTTGATCGTCGCCACCTCGTTGTTCCCGGAGAACTGCAGCTCCGGGTTCAGCAGCGTCGACTGGCCGAAGTTGTTCGTGCCCGAGTCGAGGGTCGAGCCGATGCCGATCCCGATCAGCTTGCCGCCGCCTGAGGCCTGGCGGGCACGGGCGCTCTCGTAGTCGATCAGCTCGAGCGCGATGTCCAGGCAGCGGGCGTAGTCGCCCGAGTCGTAGACGCACCCGTTCGGCGTCTCGTAGGGCATCTCGTCGGTGCGCACGTAGTTGCGCTTTCGTACGTCGACCGGGTCGAGCCCGAGCTCATGCGCGACGATGTCGCAGATCCGCTCGGTCAGCCACAGCTGCTGCATGCGGGAGTAGCCGCGATTCGGGGCGACCGGCGACTTGTTCGTCACCACCTGGGTGAAGTCGACCCGGATGTTGCGCCAGCGGTACACGCCGGGGGTGACCTGGGCCCAGATGATGCAGCCGAGCGGCTCGTAGCGCGGGAAGGCGCCGCAGTCGTCGAGCGCCTTCACCTTGAAGCCGAGCATCGTCCCGTCGTTCTGCACGGCGACCTCGATCTCGTGGAACCAGCGCTCGTTCCCGTGCGCGTTCGCCGTGTGCTGGTCGGTGCGCCACTCGGTCCATTGGATCGGCCGGCGCAGCTTCCGGGCGAGCAGGCAGCAGCGCGGTCAGGTACGTGTGCGTCGTGATCTTGTTGCCGAAGGCGCCGCCGATGTCCTGGGTGACGAAGCGGAGCCGGTCGAGCGGGACGCGAAGCGCCGGACCCATCCAGATCGCCGCGATGCCGGGCATCTGATGGTTGCAGTGGAGCGTGAACTGGCCGGTGCCGCGGTCGTACTCCACGAGCGCCGCCGAGCATTCGAGCGGCGTGGAGGAGAACCGGTCGAAGTGCAGCTCCTCGATCTTGACGATCCGGTCAGCCGCCTTCAGCGCCCCGTCGACGTCGCCCCAGTCGAACGTGCCCGACCAGACGACGTTCGTGCCTGCGTCGTCGTGCAGGACGGGTGCGTCCTCGTCCTGCGCCCGGCGTGCGTCGACGAGCACGTCGAGCGGCTCGTACTCGACCTCGACGAGATCGGCGGCGTCGCGAGCGATCTCCCGCGTTGCGGCGACGACGGCGACCACCGGCTCGCCGATGTGCCGCACCTTGCCGACGGCGAGCGCGTAGTCCTTGATCTGGTTGCCCGGTGCCGTCGTCAGCTCGAAGAACGGATCGGTCAGCTCGGCGACCTCGTCGGGGGTGAGCGTCCCGTAGACGCCCTCGAGCGCCTCTGCGTCCGAGACGTCGACGGAGACGATTTCGGCGTGGGCGTACGGGGAGCGGACGAAGTGGACGTAGCCCATCCCGTGCCGCTTCACGTCGTCGGCGAAGACGCCCTCCCCCTGCACGAGGCGCTTGTCCTCCTTGCGCGGGACGCTCTTGCCGGCGTAGCCGACCTCGAGCTCGACCTGGGCCGGCGCGACGGTGGTCGTCTCGCTCATCGGGCGGATACCGCCTGGATCGCCTTGACGATGTTCACGTAGCCGGTGCAGCGGCAGATGTTGCCCTGGATCCCGCGGCGGATGTCCTCCTCGCTCGGGTTCGGGTTCTTGGAGAGGAGGTAGGTCGCGCTCAGGAGCATCCCCGGCGTGCAGTAGCCGCACTGGAGCCCGTGGTGCTCGGAGAACGCGCGCTGGATGGGGCTCAGCTCGTCGTCGGCGGGGGCCAGGCCCTCGACGGTCGTGATCTCGGTGCCGTCGGCCTGGACGGCGAGCAGCATGCAGCTCTTCACCGACCGGCCGTCGAGGAGCACCGTGCAGGCGCCGCAGTTGCCGGTGTCGCACCCGACGTGGGTACCGGTCAGGTCGAGGTCGTCCCGGATGAAATGGACGAGCAGCTTGCGCGCCTCGACCTCGCGCTCGTAGCGCTCGCCGTTGACGCTGACGCCGATCGTGTGATCGCTCATTTCGCGTCGCTCACTGCTCGGGCTGCGAGCACCTCGGCGAGGTGCCGCCGGTAGTCGGCGGAGGCGTGGACGTCGGCGGGCGGGTCCAGGTCGGCGGCGCGGACGGCGTCCTTGACGGCCGTCTCGTCGGCGCTCGCGGTGACCACGACGGGAGTCGCGGCGACGCAGCCGATCGCGATCCGGGCGGTCCCCCCGGAGACGGTGGCGGCGACGTTGACGATGCCCGTGCCGTCCTTGCCGAGCGTGACGGAAGCCCAGCCGTCGTTGGCGTCGCCCTTGGCGGGGACCCGGACGCTCGTCAGCAGCTCGCCGGGCTGAACGGCCGTCAGGTAGACGCCCTCGAAGAACTCGTCGACCGAGACCGTGCGCTCGCCGTCGGCGCCGAGGATCGTCAGCTCGGCCTCGAGCGCGGCGAGGAGCGGGGGGAAGTGGTTCGTCGGGTCGTTCGAGCAGACGTTGCCGCCGATCGTGCCCCGGTTGCGGACCTGCACGTCGGCGATCGTCCGGGCGACTTCGGCGACGATCGGCCGCGCAGCCGCGACCTCGGGCGAGTCGACGATCGCCGAGTAGGTCGTCATCGCGCCGATCTCGAGCGCTCCGTCGACGGCGCGAACCCCTTGCAGGGCGTCGATCCGGTTCAGGTCGACGACGAGCTCCGGCGCGGCGACGCGGGTCTTCATCACGTTGACGAGGCTCTGCCCGCCGGCGAGAGCGCGCGCGTCCTCACGACCGGCGAGGAGCTTCACCGCGTCCTCGACGGACTCCGGGCGCGCGTAGTCGAGCTCGCGAAGCAGCATGTGGCGAGTCTAATGCGCGGCCGCGGTCCCGTCCCGGTCAGCGTTCCGGAAAGCGCGGCATGGAACAACCCCCGAAGTAGCCGAGACAGTTCCGTTCCTATCTCAGTCGAGGCGCAGGATCGTTTCCTCGACCTCCTCACCGCGACCGGGTGCGAAGTCGCGGTTGACGCCAACGCGTCGGAACCCAGCTTTCTCCAGTACTCGAAGCGAAGCGACGTTGTCCGAGGCCGCTCGGGCGTACAGTGGACGTTCGGCAGTCTCGGCAAGAAGAATCTGTAGTGCTGCGCTCGCGATGCCTTTCCCCTATTGCTTTCGGTCTATCCAGTAGGTCACCTCAGGCTGAGTACGGCTATTGATGTTGGTAGATGGGCCTAACTGGGTCGTGGCAGGGCGCTCGCGATCGCCGGCCGCTGGGCGCCGGGCGAACGGTGACGATATTGACCCCACGAGGGGCCTTCCGCCCGGCGGCTTCACTTGCCGGACTGCAGCTCCCAGGCAGCAATGACTGCGTCCCCTACCGCTTCAGCATTCCCGTCCTCGAGGTTGGCCACGATCATCATGTGCTTCCTGTAGCGCTTTGGCACGGAGAACGTCTCGGGGAACGAGTGGAGCAGAAAATCACGAAAGTCGAATGACGCACGGATGACGATGTTGGTGTCATCGAGCTGCCGTGCGACCAAGCGGCCACGGTACCGCCAGTCGAGCAGACCGTTACGGCGACGCTCGACGACACCGTCGAGCTGAGCGGTCAGGGAGCTGAGGTCGGCAAGCCTCATCGCTTCAACGGAATTGATCGATGCCGTGGCCGTCGTCGCGTTCCCAGCCGTATGCGGCGAGGTAGCCCCAGCAGTCGGGCCGGCTGCCGTCGGTGTCCGTGACGTCGTAGGCGTCGGCAAGCTGCCGCACGCTGACGATCGAGCCCCTCCAGCGCTCGGCGTCCCCGGCGGAGGCGAGCGCGGCAACGCCTCGGGCGACATACGTCGGCGACTCGGAGATCGCGAAGCCGGGACGGTCGCGGCAGGCGTCCCGCCAGTTCGCCTCGGAGACGCCGAAGTTCTCCAACATCCGTTCCGAGCGCAGCCAGCCGGGAGTCACCCCGACGACCGCCACCGGCTCGTTCTCCAGCTCGACCGCGAGCCCCTTCACGATCCGCTCGACGTTGGCCTTGACGAGGTCGTAGTAGAAGCCCACGTTGCGCCGAAAATCGGCGTTCGCCTGCGAGGTGCCGTCCGTCATCTCGACGACGAGGCCGTGCGTGCCCAGCGCCTCGGCGGTGCGCAGCATGAGCGGAATGGCGGCACGACAGGTGATCAGATGCGTGTGCACGCCCATCTGCAGCATCCGCAGCCCGCCCGCCCAGTCGTGCTCCCAGAGCGGCTTGTCCCATTCCATGTACCGGTCGCCGCCGAAGATGTCGTTGACGAGGACGTCCAGACGGCCCTGGTCGCGCTGGATGCCCGCGACCAGCTCGACAACCGAAGCCGGATCCTCGTGATCGACCACCAGCGCCGACCCTGTGCCTCCCGCCGCTGCGATCAGGTCGGCGGTGTCCTCGATCGTCTCGGGCCTCCCGAGCTCAGACGGCCCAGTCGTTCGGCTGCTGCGGCCGGTCGCGTAGACATACACACCCGCACGCCCGAGCTCGACGGCGATCGCACGGCCGGCGCCGCGCGTCGCCCCCGCGACCAGCGCCACTGACACCACCTCGGTCACATCGACCCCAGAGTCTTCCACCCAGACGATCCCGGCGGAGACCGAAGGTCAGGCGCAGCGCATGGGCCGGTGATCGTGAATGACCCCTGAGGCAGGTACCGCTGCGACGAGGTCTGGTCGAAGTTTGCGCCTCCGAGCGAGACGCTCTGTTCCCCGCTCGCAACTCTCGGTCGCCTGCCAAGGGTGCCGACGCCAGAAGCCTCGAGTTAGACCCATCAGACCAACATCAATAGCCGTACTCACCGCAGGCTGATTGTCGATTCGGAAGGATGCGATCGTTGCGGCGATTGCTCCGTCGACATCGATGACTCGGTGCGAGACGCTCGTGTCGGCCCGCAGGCGCGACATCCGGTTGAGAAACGCGCGGCGATCGGTCTGATCCTCGGCTGTGAAGGCGGCCATGCGGACCGACTCCGGATCCGTCACTTGCTGATAGATCGTGTCGAGATCCCGGTCCTCGAGCGGCCGAGCAGAGAACGGTTCTCGCGGAGCGCGTCCAGCACCCGGTCGACGTCTTCGTCGACGTTGTAGAGGTGGAGCGAGATGCGCAGGTTCGAGTCTCGTTCCGAGCAGACGATCCGCTGATCTGCGAGCGCGGCGACGAGCGCGTGGACGTCGGTCGAGCGGACGCAGACGAGTGGCCCTCGGCGGGCCGGCTCGCGGGGGGTGGGGACGGTCGCGCCGAGCTCCTCGAGCCCGTCGATCAGCCGCGTTGCCAGGGCGCCGACGTGCTCCTCGATTGCGGCCGGTCCGGCGTCCTCGATCAGCGACATCCCGGCCAGACCCGCGTAGATGTTCGGCACGGGCGGAGTCCCGGCGTCGAAGCGGCGCGCGTCCGAGGCGGGCGAGTAGTCGGAGATGTCCATCTGGAAGATGTCCTCGTCGGCGAACCAGCCCGTCTGGGTGGGAAGGAGCTCGCCGAGCAGCTCGCGTCGCACGTAGAGGAAGCCGAGGCCGGCCGATGCGAGCAGGTACTTGACCGTTCCGCCGGTGGCGAAGTCGACGCCGAGCGCGCGTGCGTCGACGTCGATTGCTCCGACGGCCTGGTACGAGTCGGCGAGGCAGAGCGCCCCGGCTGCGTGTGCGATGCTGCGCGATCTCGGCGACGTCGTGCCGATGGCCGGTCCGGTAGGAGACGGTCGTGCAGCACACCAGCGCCGTGCGCTCGTCGATCGCCTCGGCGAAGCGCTCGGGCCGGATCGAGCCGTCGGCCTCGGGGAGGACGTGGACGACTTCGGCGCCGCGCAGCTCCTGCGCGTGCGCGATCTGGCCGACGGTCGGGAACTCGTACTCGCTGATCACGATCCTCGTCCGGCCGCCGCGCTCGAACGGCAGCGCGCTGACGATCCCGCTCACGCCTTGCGTGACCGAGGTCGTCACCGCGACCTCGTCGGGCCGGCGTGGAGCAGGCGCGCGAACGCGGCTCGCGCCGCCTCCGCGCGCTCGACCCAGTGCGCCCACTCGGCGCCGTTCTCGTCCCATCCAGCGAGGTACTCCTCGTAGGCGGCCCGTACGCGGTGCGACAGCGCGCCCTGCGAGCACGAGTTCAGGTACGTCGTGTGCGCGAAGATCGGGAACTCGGCGCGAACGGCCGAACCAACGTTGGCGGTCTCGACCGCCATGGCCAGGGAAGCGTACGTCAGGTTCGGTTCACACTCGTCGCCGCAGCCGACATGTGCGGCTACGGCTCAGCGCGGCTACGAGGATCGTCATCCCCGCTCGAATGTCGTCGGGCGCGAAGCGCCCGGACTTCGAGCGGTTATCGGCCAAGGTAGGCCTTCCGCAGGTCCTCGTGCTGGAGGAGCTCGCCGGCTTTTCCCTCGAGCACGAGGCGCCCGGTCGAGAGGACGTAGCCGCGGTCGGCGATCGAGAGGGACACGTTCGCGTTCTGCTCGACGACGAGAATGGCCACGCCGGCCTCGTGCACCTGCTTGATGATCTCGAAGTTCTGCTCGACGAGGACGGGCGCGAGCCCCATGGAGGGCTCGTCCATGAGCATCAGCTTCGGCCGGGCCATCAGCGCGCGTGCCATCGCGACCATCTGCTGCTCGCCGCCCGACAGCGTGCCGGCGAGCTGGTTGCGCCGCTCGTAGAGGAGCGGGAACAACGCGTAGACGCGGTCGTAGTCCTCCTTCGACGGCCGCCGCCCCGCAGGTAGGCGCCCATCTGCAGGTTCTCGAGCACGGTCATCGGCCCGAACAGGCGCCGGTTCTCCGGCACGATCGCGATCCCCTTGCGCAATCCGGTAGCTCGTCGGCCGTCCGGTGACGTCCTCGCCGGCGAACTGGACTCGCGCCGGTGCGTGGCCGGACGATGCCGAGGACGTCTTCAGCGTCGTCGACTTCCCCGACGCGTTGCCGCCAAGCAGGCAGACGAGCTCGCCCGGCCGTACCTCGATGTTCAGCGTCCTGGAGGATGTGGATCAGCCCGTAGTACGTGTTGATCCCCTCGAGGCGGAGCAGCGGCCCGTCCGCGGCTTCTCTCCAGCTCACTTTCGCTCCGTCCCGCCCGGAGGCCGAGGTAGGCCTCGACGACCTTCGGATCGGTGGCGACCTCTCGAATGTTCCTTCCGCGATCTTCACGCCGTGGTCGAGCGCGACGACCCGGTCGGAGCATCCCTCGACGCAGTGCATGTCGTGCTCGATCACGAGGATCGTGTAGCCGCCCTCTTTCCGCAGCTGGCTGATCAGCTCGGTGATCTCGTGCGTCTCGGTGGGATTCATCCCGGCGGCCGGTTCGTCGAGGAGGAGGATCCGCGGCTTCGTCGCCGTCGCCCGTGCGATCTCCAGACGCCGGCGGTTGGCGTACGAGAGGCTGTACGCAGGTCTGGTTCCAGCGGTAGCCCATCAGCCGCTCGCCGAAGAAGCCGAGCCGCTCCTCGGCGAGCGCGCTCGATCTCGCGCTCCTCGCGCGCGCATCGCGGGCGTGCGCAGGATCGACTCGATGAGCGGTGGCATGCGTCTGGCCGTACGCGGCCGCCATAACGTTCTCCTTGACGGTCATGTTCAGGAACAGCCGCAACGTCTGGAAGGTCCGCGCGATGCCGCGGTTCGTGATCGCGTGCGGCGGGAGGCCCGACAATGCTCTGGCCGTCGAAGCAGGATCTCGCCCGCGTCGGGGCGGTAGATCCCCGTGATCAGGTTGAAGAGCGGTGGTCTTTCCGGCGCCGTTCGGCCCGATCACGCTGACGATCTCGCCTTCGCGTACGCCGAGGTCGAGGTCAGAGATCACCCGCAGGCCGCCGAATGCCATGCTCACTCCGCGGAGTTCGAGCAGGCTCATCAGATGATCTCCACGCGCGGTCTTCCAAGCAGGCCCTGCGGCCGCGCAGCCATGACGCCGATCAAAATGACGCCGAGGAGGAGGAAACGTGTCGGCCCAGAGCCCTCCTCGACGAGCCTCGTCTCGAACACGAATGCGGTCAGCCAGAGCGTCGGCACGAGGAGAACGTCTCGTCGCCACTGCGGAGAAGCGTGAGGCAGAGCACGAGTCCGATCAGCCGAACGAGCAGGTAGTTGAAGGTGTCACCTGCCCGACCTGGTAAGTGCCGGCGGGCAAGGCGAGCCAGTGCCTGAGCGTCCACCCGAGCCAGCCGCCGGTGCTGTACTCGCCGTTCTCGGTCAGGAGTAGACCGTGATACCGCGGGGCCACGCGGCGCCGACGATCAGCGTGGAGGACTACTCCAAAGCGACCGTAGCGCCGCGACCGCGGCGAAGCGCCTCCACGGCCGGATCGTTGACAAGCAGGGCGAGGATGATCGCGACGTAGAAGACCCCGTCCGTTCGCCGTCCAATCGCTGAAGTCGGCGTCTCGGCCTGAGTGCTTCGAGTGCGACGTTGACGACGATTGCGCCCAGACGGCACCGGCAAGGCTGCCCGCGCCGCCGAGGATGACCATCGCGTAGATCATGATCAGGACCATCGTGTTGTAATCGGTCTGGGAAGGCGCCCTGGAGGATCGCCGCGTTGATCGTTCCCGCCAATGCGCCGGCTGCGGCTCCGACGCCAACGGCGAGCAGCTTGAGCCAGTTGACGGGCATGCTCATCACCTGCGCGGCGAGCGTGTCGTCGTTCAGCGCCCGCCAGGCACGGCCGGTGCGCGATCGGTTGGCCAGGTGCAGGGCCCGAAGACCACGACGACCGCGACGAGCGAGATGTAGAAGTACGCCCGCTCGCTCGTCGCCGTCGCACCGAACCCTCGAAGCGGTCGACGTTGGCGATACCGTTCGGGCCGCCCGTCAGGTCCCAGTTGGCCGTCGAATCCGAGGTCCTCGTTCAGGCCGAGCACCGAGACCCTGTAGCCCTGGGTAGCGAGGACGAAGAAGATTTGCCCGAAGAAGAGCGTCACGATCGCCAGGTAGTCGCCGACGAGGCGTCGAGAGGGCAGGGCGAGCACGAAGCCGAGCAGGATCGTGGCGGCGACCACCAGCGGAATCGACTCCCAGGCCTCCCAGTGATGCCCGAACTTTGCCGAGGAGAGGATCGCGTAGCCGTAGGCGCCGATCCCGTAGTAGGCGATGTAGCCGAGGTCGAGCAGGCCGGCGAAGCCGACGGCGACGTTCAGCCCGAGCGCGAGCAGGGCGAAGACGAGCGAACGGTCCCGACGCCGGAGTAGATGGTTGTCGTCGCCGTGAGGACCGGGACGAGCGCGGCGAGCCCGACGAGCACGACGAAGCGGCGAAGCAGGCACGGGCTGCAGGCGGCGGTGTACCAGGCCGAGGGGCCGCCGCGTACGCTCGGCGGCTCCGCCGAGCGCGCCACCCACTCGTCGGCCCCGATCGGGCTCGGTTACGGGCGCCGAACTCGGGACGGCTCGCTCATCACACCTTCTGCGGAGCCGGAGTCCCGAAGATCCCTGCCGGTCGCAGGAGCAGGAACGCGATCAGGATCGCGAACACGATCACGTCCTGGTACGACGACGAGACGTAGCCGATCGAAAAGGCCCGCCGAGGCCGATGGCGAGGCCGCCCAGCATCGCGCCCGGCATGCTGCCGATCCCGCCGACCACCGCGGCGGTGAAGGCGATCAGGCCGACCTGGAAGCCGATGTACGGATCGACGTTCTGGAAGATCAGCCCGTTCATCACGCCGGCCGCGCCCGCGAGGACCGAGCCCAGGAAGAAGGTGACGACGATGACGCGGTCGACGTCGATCCCCATCATCGACGCCGCCTCGAGGTCGAACGAGGTCGCCCGCATCGCCCGGCCGATCTGCGTCCGGGCGACGAGAACGGTGAGCGCGACCATCAGGCCGAGGTCGTGACGATCACGAACAGCTGCATGTACTGGATCTCGAAGGGGCCGATGGAGATGTTCGTGAAGAGCGACCCGCCGTCGAACGCGAAGCGTCGTACTGCTTCGGCGCCGATCCGAAGCAGGATCTGCGGCGAGCTGCTGGAGGAAGAAGGACACGCCGAGGGCGCTGATCAGCGGCGCGATGCGCGACGCGCGCTTCTCCGTAGCGGCCGATACGCGAAGCGCTCGATCACGACGCCGAGCAGGCCCGATCCGAGCATCGCCGCGAGGAACATGAGCGACGATCACGACCGCGATCGGCAGGCTCGGGTCGGCCGCCCCGCCGAGCCAGGTCAGCACGAAGAAGCCGATGTACGACCCGATCATGAAGACTTCGCCGTGCGCGAAGTTGAGGAGCTTCAGGATCCCGTACACCATCGAGTAGCCGATGGCGATGAGGCCGTACAGGCTGCCCAGCGTGAGCCCCGCGACGAGCTGATCGAAGAAGTAGCTCCACGTCAGCTGGAAGTCCTGGAAGTAGCCGACGAGAGGCCGCGTGCACGCGCGAAGAACCTACTCAAGAACGTGCGGCCCACCGTGACGGTGGGCCGCACGTCTGACATCTGGCGCGGTCTAGCCCTTCTGGACGATGCCGTACGAGCCGTCGTTCCGATCTTGAAGATCGAGAAGCCGACGCCTCCCGCGACGTCCCCGTTCTTGTCGAACGCGATCGGGCTCCGAGGATGGAGTCGACATCTTCACCTTGCCGATCTCCTTCCGGACCTCGTCGCGGCTCATCTTGCCGTCGTTGCAGGCGTTCGAGATGCCCATGGCATCGCCTGCACTGCCAGGAACGACGGAGCGCCGAACGAGATCGTCTTGCCCGTACCGCTTCTCGAACGCGTGACGAACGGCTTCGCAGCCCGGAACGTCGTGGATGTCGAGGCTGAACGAGGAGATGTACGCACCCGGCACCTTGAACTGGCTCGAGTCGAACGTCCCGTCCGTGCCCATGAAGTCGCCCTGTAGCCCTTCGACTTCAGCTGCTGGAAGAAGAGCTGAGCGTTCGAGGCAACCTGTGAAGCGAAGAAGACGGCCTTCACCTTCTGCGCCACAGCGCGTGCGAGCGACGTGAAGTCGGTCTGCGACGCGGGCTGCGATTGCGGTCGACGTTCACGTTCGCCGCCGCAAGAAGCTCGTGGCGAGCGTGACCAGCGGCACCGAGTACGCCTCTGCCTGATCGACGGTCATCACCTGTCGCCCGACCCGACGCCCAGCTTCTGACGCATGTACGTCACGTCGGTCCTCGCCTGGAAGTTGTCGTTCGGGACGACGCGACGGAAGAAGCCGTTCTTGAGCACGCCGCCGTCCGGCGTGGACGGATCGGTCAGGCTCGCGCGGGTCGCGGACCCGGAGACGAACGAGAGCCCGCCTCTGCGCAGGATCGGACCGCCCGCGACGTTCTCCTGGCTGCCGGAGAAGCCGTTGACGGCGATGACGTCCTTGTTCGAGCGCAGCTGCACCGCGACCGTCGCGGCGACCTGCGGGTTGAGCTGTGTGTCGGCCTCGATGGCCTTGAGCTTCGTGCGCTTCATGCTCTTCGGGACACCGGGAATCGCCTTGCCGGCGTTCCAGTTCACGATGAACACGGCCCCAGTTTCGCTGGTCGAGCCCCGCGCTCCCGGCCGGGCCCGTGTACGGGCCGGTCAGCGCAATCGTGGCCGCTTGCACGAACGAACTTCGCGGGCCGGCGGTCGGTCTTTGCGCAGCGCTACAGAAGTTGCCACGGCGGTGACAATGGCCATAATCGTCATAGGAAGGATCAGTTTGAACTTCCGCATGCAGTCTCCTTGCGTGGGGGGATCCGCGGATGGTAGTCCGTGGGAGGCTAGGACGCCAAGCGGGAGTCACTCGTTAGCGACGTAGGCCTTGGAGGCCGGGTCGCCGACGGGATGGAAGACGCCGAGCACGCGCATCGGCGTCGGCCCGGTGTTCTCGAGGCAGTGCTGCTCGAGCGGCGGCAGGTGGATGCACGAGCCCGGGCCGAGCGGCGTCTCGCGGCCGTCCGAGATGGAGGACGCCCTCGCCCTCGACGACGTAGACGACCTCGTCGTAGGTGTGGCTGTGCATCGGCGCCCGGCCCGGCGGGATCAGGCCGACGAACTGGGTCACGTCCAGGCAGCCGGCGTCCTCGTTGACGAGGAAGCGGAACTCCCGGTTCGGGCTCGCCGGGAGCACGGGACGGTCGGCGTAGCGAACGGTCATCTGCGAGCGGCGCTCCGCCTCGCACGGGGCCGTGACCGAGACGAGCACGAGGTCGTCCGGGCCGGGGTTGTCGACCTCGTAGCGGTCGCCCGGGACGAGGAACGCGCCCGTGTCCGGCTCGAGCTCGTGGGTCTCGCCGCCGACGGCGATGGCGTGCCGCGCCCGGAGGCGACGTAGAGCACCTCCTGCCGGTCGCCGGTCCCGCGCTCCGTCCGAGCGGCCGGGCGCGAAGCGGAGCACCCGCTGCTCGAGCCGCTCGCAGCCGCAGGACGCGTCGATCGTGACGCGGACCTCCGCGGTGCCGCTCTCGGCCGTGCCTTCGACGTCGCCCTCGTCGACGACGTAGCCCTAGCTCAGGTCGATGCGCTCGAGGCGTCGACCCAGCCGCGGGTGTCGGTGAACTGGTGGAAGCGAACCGCACGGCCGTCGCGAAAGCGCCAGACGTGGGCGAACGGGACGTCGAGAGGTGTGCCGGTCTGCTTTGCCTTCGCCGTGTAACGGCCGAGGACGACGACGTCGTCACCGAGGCCGATCACCTCGTCGGGGTGGGCGTGGAAGTCCTCCCACCACTGCGTCGTCGAGCGGATCGAAGACGGAGGCGCGAACGGCCGAAAGGCCGTGGTAGATGCCTCCGTGCGGGAGCCCCTGGGCCTGATGCCACACGATCTCCTCGTCCATCATCGGGAGCGCGGCGTCGAGGTCGCCGCGGCCGAAGGCCTCGTACGAGCTGCGAACCGCTTCGACGTTAACGCTCTTCCGCGTTACTACATCGCCTCGCACCGAGGTCGACAGCTGCGCTGTCGCCTTTCTGCTCGGCTTCGTCTCTCATCCCGACACTGCGGCCAGCACCTCCTCGGGGTGGGCGCCTGCGTCGGTCGACGTCCCAGACCCGCTGGACGATGCCGTCCGCGTCGAGCAGGAAGGTGACGCGCCGGGCGAGGATCCCGTACTCGCCGTAGTCCTTGAGCAGTCCGAGCTCGTCGGTCAGCGCGCCGCCGGCGTCGGACGAGCGGGAAGCGGAGGCCGCACTCGTGGCGGAACTCGTCGTGGCGCTCCGCGCTGTCGACGCTGACCCCGATCACCTCGTAGCCGGCGTCGCGGAAGCGGTCGTAGCGATCGTTGAACGCCTTCGCCTCCATCGTGCAGCCCGGGGTCAGATCGGCCGGGTAGAAGTAGACGACTGCGGGCCCGTCGGGCTGCACGGGGAGCTTCTCGACGGGGAACCGGTCGCCGACCTCGAGCATCGCCGCAATCTCTATGGCCCGGGGGTCTCGCCGGCGAGGATCTCGGTCAGGGTCGAGACGTCGATGTTGCCGCCGGAGACGATGCAGGCGATCGTCCCGCCGCCGGCCCGGCCCGAGAGCGCGGCCGCGGGCGCGAGCGCGCCGGCGCCCTCGGCGATCACGCGGACGCGCTCGGCCAGCAGCCGGATCGCCGCCGCCGTCTCGTCGAGGTCGCGACGTAGCGCGCCGTCGAGCACCTCGCGCACGAGCGGCCACATTGCCGGGCAGCACCCTGCGCGCGCCCGCGCCGTCGACGAACGAGGGCGTGTAGTCGACCTCGGCCGGCTCGCCGGCGGCGAGCGACGCGGTGACGGCGCGGCCGTCTCCGGCTCGCACGCGAAGACGCGCGCCTCCGGGCGCAGCGCCTTGACCGCGCTCGCGATCCCGGACGTCAGCCCGCCGCCGCCGTACGGGATCAGGACGGTGTCGACGTCGGGCAGGTCCTCGAGCAGCTCGAGCCCGATCGTGCCGTTGCCGGCCATCACCAGGTCGTCCTGGACGGGGTGGACGAACAGCCCGTCGGCGCCCTCGAAGCGCGACTCCTCGATCGCCTGCCACCAGCGCTCGTACGGCGACCTTGACGACCCGGCCGCCCGAGCCGCTCGATCGCGTCGAGCTTCGTCTGCGGCGCGTGGTCGGGGACGACGATCGTCGCCGGGACGCCCGCCTCGCGCGCCGCCCAGGCGACGCCCTGGGCCATGTTCCCGGCGCTGGCGGTGACGACGCCGCCGCGCGAGCTCCTCCGGCGACGCGGCGCGGATCGCGTTCGTCGCGCCGCGGATCTTGAACGAGCCGATCGGCTGGAGGTTCTCGAGCTTCAGCCAGATCGTCGGTGTCGGGCGAGCCGGACGAGCGGCGTCCGCACCGCCGCGCCGGCGATCCGCTCGCGCGCGCGCTCGATCTCGGCGAGCGGGATCAAAACTCGACGGTCGTCCCGGCACCCGGTCTCGCGCGGCGCGCCGGACGAGGTACTCGGCCGCGGCGAGGTCCTCGACCGCGAGCCCGAGCGACTCGAAGACGGTGAGCTCGTCGGCGCGGTCCGGCCCGGGCGCCGTGCCGGCCAGCACCTCGCCGAGCTCGGCCCTGATGTGCCCGGCTCGGCGATCGCGCCCTCCGCGAGCGCGAGCAGGTAGTCGCCGGCCTCGTTCACGGCCGACTCGCGCCGGTCGACGAAGAGCGCGCGGGCGGCGACGGCGCCGAGTCGAGCTCGCGCGTGTCGGGAGGCACGCGCCGACGGCGTTCACGTGGGCGCCGGGCTCGCAGCCACTCGCCGAGGACGACCGGCTCCGCGGAGAGCGTCACCGTGCAGACGACGTCGGCGCCGCGCACCGCCTCCTCGACGGTCTCGACGGCGGTCGCGACGGCCACTCGGCCGCGAGCGGCTCGCGCGCTCTCGCGCGTGCGGCTCGCGATCCGGATGCGCTCGAACGGCCGCGCCTCGAGCATCGCCGCGATGTGCGCGTGCGCCTGGTGGCCGGCGCCGACGATCGCGAGCTCGCGCGCGTCCTCGCGGGCGAGCGCCGCGTCGCGACGCCCGAGACCGCCGCGGTGCGGATCGCCGTGATCGGCGACGCGTTCATGAGCGCGCGCACCTCGCCGGTCTCCCGTCGAAGAGCGTGACCGAGCCCTGGTGCGGGTCGAGCCCGCGCGCGGGGTTGTCGGGGAAGATCGCGACCGTCTTCAGCGCGTACAGCGGGCGCCGCGCCGCCGCGGTGCGCCGGCATCAGGCCGAGGAAGCTCGACTCGCCCGGCGGCCGGACGACCGGGCGCAGCGGCAGGTGGAACTCGCCGCGGGCGAGGCCGACGAGCGCCTCCGCCATCGCCTCCATGCAGCCCGGCATGTCGAGCAGCCGCTCGACCTCGCTGCTGGTTGAGGACAGGACGCGTCATCGGCGAGCCGAAGAGCGAGCCTACCGCTCCGTCGCGCTCCGCCGGCGAGAGCTCGAGCGCGAGCGCCTCGCGGGCGGGCTCGAGGTGCTCGGGGCGCCGCGGCCCGACGACGACCGACGCGGTCCCGGCGAGCGCCCAGGCGAGCGCGAGCCCGGCCATGCTCGACGCCGCGCGCCGCGGCCGCCCGCTCGAGCCCCTCGAGCGCCGTCGTAGACGCGCTCGTCGCTGGAGGTGCCCGTACGGCTCCGGCCGCATCGTCATCCGCGAGCCGGCCGGCGGCGCCTCGCCGCGGCGGTACTTGCCGGTCAGCCAGCCGCCGGCGAGCGGGCTGAACGCCTGGTAGCCGATCCCGCGCTCGGCGCAGAGCGGGATCACCTCGTCCTCGTCGCCGCGCTCGAGCAGCGAGTACGAGTTCTGGACGAGCGCCGGGCGTCGCCGTGCTCGAGCCACTCGCGCAGGCTCGGCGGCGTCGACGTTGCTGACGCCCCAGGCGCCGACCAGGCCGCGCTCGACGAGCGTCCTCGAACGCGCCGAGCGTCTCCGCGACCGGCGTGTCCGGGTCGGGCTCGTGCGTCAGGTAGCAGGTCGATGCGCTCGATGCCGAGGCGCTCGAGGCTCGTCTCCACCTGGCGCAGCACGCGGTCGCGCGAGAGCCCCCGGTCGGCCCCGCTCCTGCCATCGGGTTGAAGGTCTTCGTCGTGATCCGCGGGCCGGTTGCCCGTCGCCCGGATCCACTCGCCGATCCACGCCTCGCTCCGGCCGCCGCCGTAGGCGTCGGCGGTGTCGAACCGGCGCAGCCCGAGCGCCCAGGCGGCGTCCATCAGCGCGAACGCCTGCTCCTTCGTCTCGCCCTGCCCGAAGAACGCCGGCGCCGAGCCGATGCCCGCCGAAGTTGCCGCAGCCGAGAACGACGCGCATCGCGGGCCAGTCTACGTTTGCCAGAATCGGGTCGAGTCCACCGAGGAGGAGACGCAATGCCGTTCGAGCTTCCCGCACTGCCGTACGACCACGCCGCGCTGGAGCCGCACATCGACGCGCGGACGATGGAGATCCACCACGGCAAGCACCACCAGGCCTACGTCGACAACGCGAACAAGGCGCTCGACGGCACCGAGTGGGCCGACCGCTCGGTCGAGGACGTGCTCACCGAGCTCGAGGTCATGCCGGAGGACGATCCGCACGGCCGTCCGCAACAACGCCGGCGGGCACGCGAACCACTCGCTGTTCTGGCAGATCATGAGCCCGGACGGCGGCGGCGAGCCGGAGGGCGCGCTGGCCGACGCGATCGCCGACACGTTCGGCGGCGTCGACAAGCTCAAGGAGCAGGTCAACGACGCCGGCGTGAAGCGCTTCGGCAGCGGCTGGACCTGGCTCGTCTGGGACGGCACCGGCCTCGCCGTCTACTCGACGCCGAACCAGGACAGCCCGATCATGACCGGCGACGTCCCGCTCCTCGGCATCGACGTCTGGGAGCACGCCTACTACCTGAACTACCAGAACCGGCGCCCCGACTACCTCGCCGCCTGGTGGAACGTCGTCAACTGGGCCGAGGTCGCGCGCCGCTTCGAGGAGGCGCGGCAGAGCAGGGACAGGCGAGTGCCTGTCCCTGCGTTTGGGGCTCGGCGGCCGGGGCGACCCGGCCGCACGCCTCCGATCGCGCTCACGTCGTCGGCCGTGCCGTGAGGGTGAACTTGGTCGCGCAGCGCTTGTCTTTCCCCCCCGAGAAGGTGCCGGTGATCTTCTTCGAGGTGACACGCCCAGCCATGTAGCTGGTCTTGAATACGCCGTTCCGAATCGGGATTGCCGGGACGCTCGTGTGCAGCGAATGGTGGGTGAGGCTGCCGCAGTCCCCGTCCATGTCCTCGATCGTCTCGATGCCGCGGCTCGACACCTGCATCTTCATCTGGAACATCGAGGCCACCGGCTCTGCGACCCCGTCCGCTCTTCCAGTCCTGCTCGCGCATCTTCTGCTGGGCGCGCTGCCAGTCGGTCTGGCCGATGTACGTCTTCAGCGGGTTTGCGGCTGTCGCCGCCACAGCCATGAGAGCGACGACGGCCGCGACCCCGCACACGATCAGGCTCACACTCCGAAGCTGTCGCTTCATCTCAATCATCTCCTTCCTGCCCTCGAGCATCAGCGCGGCCGGACCGTGAACGTCGTCGTCACCGGCTGACAGGCGTAGTCGGCGCCGGTTCCCTCGAGCTTGAGACTGCCGGTGGCGGCGAGCCCGCTACCTTGCGGGGCGAGCTTGGTGACGTTGACCGTCGCCTGCACCGCCACGCCTTCGGGCGTCGTGACGGAGCCGCGCGCCGGCACACCTGTGTGGGCTGGATACTGGTACTTGCGATCGGAGCGCCAGTAGAGACCGCGCATCGCTCCCTCGACCTTCGGAATCGTCACCTGGTGGGTCGAGGCGACTCCGCCGGGCTCGCGGCAGGTGAGCGGCCGTGAGAGCTCGTTCACCGTGAACGGCACGTCCGCATCCCAGTTTCGGTAGCCGACCGACATCGTCAGTGGCTTGCCGTCCGAGGTCTTGCCGGTCCATGCTGCGCCCTCGCTCGAGGCCCAGAGCCGGGCCGTGAAGAAGACCTTGCCGCTGTCCTCCGGCGTGTAGCCCGGAGCGTGGTTGCTCTGGCGGACCCAGCCCGAGATCACGCGTCCGCCTTGCTCCACGCGAGCCTCTAGCCACCAGTTGGCGTCCTTGACCACACGGTGGTAGCTGATCCGGTTGCCCGAGAACGGGATCTCCTTGTAGGGATTCAGGCTGATGACGTCAGTCGGCCAGCGCTTCTTCGTACAGTGAAAGCCAGGCGTGCACGTATGCCAGAGCACGCCGTCGATGAACGAATGCTTGGTGAGGACCTGCCCGCGGAGGTCGAGCTGCACGAACATGCCCTTGCTCGTCTTCCCGAAGTAGCTCTGCGCGCTCGGCGCGGTCGTCACGGTTCCCGCGGGCGCAAGGCCGGCGATCGCCGCAGCTACCACGGCGGCGGCGAATGTGAATGCGATTCTCGATACGCGCATGGCTCTCATTTCTCCGGTGTCGGAGTCGCGTGCGCCTTCACGCACCTGCCGTGTTCGGACAGGCAGGCGCGGAAGGTCAGCCACCGCCCGTCGCAGCGCATCCAGTGGTCCGGGGTCTGGACGAGGGACTTCTGCCGCACCGAGACGCGGACCGAGTCGCCGCCGGAGACGAACTGCCCGCGCATCTCGACGACGTAGTACTTGACCCCCTTCCACCCCTTCCAGGGCTCCGCAACCCCGTGGAAGCTGCCGTCGGCCTTGATCGCGACGCGATCAAACTTCCCGCTCGAGATCGCCTGACCGTTCTCGCCCGTGCATCCGTTGCCCGTCTTCAACGACCAGCCGACACTCGCGGCCGTCCCTTGCGGCCCGACCGTGACGTTCACGATCTTCGCGTAGTTGGTGCCCGTCTTGTACGTATAGGAGCCGCCCGGCACGGGCTCGTCCGCGGTCGCCGTCGCCGCGGGGGTGGCGAGGACGAGCGCAGCCAGGGCGAGGACGCCGAGGCTTCCGAGCGCCGATCCAAGGGTACGCAGCATGCTCGTCGTTCCTCCCTCCTCATTCGTGGCGGGAGGGCCGCGTCGGCCCTCCCGCCCTCTCCGCGATTCGGTCACGGCAGCGACTCGCCGAACGCGAGGATGTTCGGCTTTCCCTTGTCGAACGAACCGTTCGCGAGGTACAGGAACCCATCGGTTTCCGGCGTCGCGCCGACGACCAGCTGGGTCGGGTAGTCGAGCCACGCGGTCCGGTCGGCGGCCAGGCTGAAGGCTCCAGACGGCTTCAGCATCGCGACGCGGCCGGTACCGGGGCCGTTCGTCGTCAGCCACAGGTTGCCGGCGGCGTCCGGTGCGAGCCCGTCGACCGTCTTCAGCGACTTTCGCTGCGAGACGACCGTTGCCTTGCCCGCCTTACCGCTCGGCTCGATCGCGATGCGGACGATCGCCGCCCTGTCGTACGAGCCGACGTAGAGATCGCCGTTCAGGACGGCGATCCCGTCGGCCCCGAGCCCGTGGTCCTGCTTGTTCTTCTTCGGGTTCCCGGGAGCCAGCAGCGCGTGCCGGAACCACGGCGTCGACAGCTTCGCCGGCGCGTCCGGACGCAGTCGCCAGATCCCGCCGATCGCACTGTCCGCCGCGTAGAGGTAGTTACCCCTGAAGGCCAGCCCGTTCGGGAACGTGTCGGCCGGCATGGTGGCGACGCGGGTCGCAGCCCGCGAGTCGACTCGGAAGACTCCCGACGGATTCGGCCCGCCGAACGCGCCCTTGCCGACGAACAGGCGACGGTTCGAATCGAACGCGATGCCCGTCAGGACGCCCATCCCGAGCTTGATCGACGGCCCGAAGGCAGTCCGCTCGCCCGTCTTGGGAGAGACCTTCCAGATCTGGCCGACGTTCGCGTCGCCCTTTTTGTTCCAGCTCGTCACCGAGGCGTACAGGAAGCCGTCCTTGCCGAGCGCGAGGCTCTCGGCGAAGCAACCGAACGCGCACGAGCTCCAGCTCGTCGAGCACCTTCGGCTGGGTGAGAGCGGCGGTGCTTGCCGGGGCGGCCCGATCCGCCGGGAACGAGCGTCGCGAAGAGCGCGACCGCGGCGGCTGCTCCGAGGATCCAGGATCTGCGCATGAGTATCTCCTTTCCGCCGGTCACGGCACGCGCAGCGGTCCGCCGAACCCGATCACGTTCGGCGTTCCGCTCTCGATGGCGCCGTTTGCGATGTACAGCGACCCGAGCGTTCCCGGGGTCATGCCGAAGACCGGTTGGGTCGGGTAGTCGAGCCACTCCGGCTGGTTTGCGAGCACCAAGAGCGCGCCGAAGGGCGTCAGGACCTCGAGCCGTCCTCTCTCGGGCCCGTTGGTGACGAGCCAGAGGTTGCCGAGGAGGTCGAAGGCGATCCCGTCGACCGACTTCAGCTCCTCCCGCTCGGCGATCACCCTGAGGTTGCCGGCGTTCCCGTTTCGCAGGACCGGGATCCGGACGATCCGTCCAGCGTCGGCGACCGCGACGTACAGGTCGCCGTTCCGGAACGCGATCCCGTTCGCCCCGATCTGATGGTCTTCTTCCCCGATTCCCGGCCCGAGCTTCTCGTGCTGGAACCATGGCTCCGTGAGCACTGTGTCCTTCCCGAGCCGCGCCCGCCAGATCGTGCCGAGCGAGCTGTCCGAGACGTAGAGCGACCCGTCGCGGAAGGCGAGGCCGTTCGGGAAGCTCCCGGCCGGAAGGGTGAGAACGCGGGTCATCCCCGCCCGGTCCACGCGGAAGACACCCGGGAGATCCGTATCCGAGAAGGTCACGTCAGCGACGTACAACCGGCCGCGATCGTCGAAGGCGAGCCCGGTCAGGAAGCCCAGGGTCTCGAGGCTGCCGGCGACTGTCTGCTCGCCGGTGCGCGGCGAGACCTTCACGACCTGACCGGTGCTCGGGATCGACTCGTCTGCGCTCCACGTCGTCACCGACGAGTACAGGCATCCGTCGCGGCCGAGCGCGAGACTCTCGGCGAAGGATGGGCCGGCGAACGACGTGACGACGCGCGGTTGAAACGAGGCCCTACTGGCGGCGGAGCCCGCCTGCACGGCGAGAAGTGGGAGGGCGGTGACCGCAGTGACGGCGAGAGCGATCATGGTGCGCCTCCATGTGTGTCGGTGCTTCACGAGAATCACCTCTTCAGGCAGTCGGCCCGCGTCAGCGGGACATCGTTCCGGTCTCGGTATGGCGGATGTACGGGAACTTCGTGGCGTCGGCGGTCCACGTGCCTTCGCCGCGGACACCGTTGTAGGCGCCCGTTCCGCCCGTGATCACCCACGTGCCGCTACCCGTGAACGTGCTCACGAGGTTGTAGGCGCCGGCGAAGGTGATGTAGAGCTGCCCCTTCTGGCCGGTGATCGTGTGGACGGCGTAGAGCGTCGACAGCTCACCCTTCACCGGCGGCACGAAGTTGAAGCCGCCCACCGGCGTCCAGTCGCCGCACTTACTTGCGAGCGACTCAGGAACGTCCGCGTAGGTGCCGTCGTTCCAGGTGGGCTTGCCGCCCTGGTCGGTAAAGGCGCCTTTGAGCCGGAAGCACGCCTTCACGGTGCCGGAGAGCCCGGTGTCGCTCGGGCTCGCCAGCAGCCAGGACTGGATCGTGATCTTGCCGGACTGCTTCGTCGTCTGTCCATTGCTCCCGAACGACGTCGTAACGCCGACGGCGAGCAAGAGCGCGGCGATCAGGCCGCCGACGATGACGAGCATGCGTCGCATGACCGCTCCTTTCGCTGTGAGACCGGCGTTCGTGGCCCGGCCTCGTCGCCGTCAACTGTCGTCCCGGCAGGACGGCTTCGCATCTGTCATTTCCCTAGACAGGGCGGCGACGGCCGAATAGGAGATTTCGCCGATGCGCCCGCCTCGGTCGACTCCGAGGATTGATGTGGGAGATCCGAACGGATGGCGGTAGCTGCTACAAGGCCAGAGACGGTGCCGTTCGTCGGTAGGCAGGCAGAGCGCCGGCAGATCGACGGGCTGCTGCAGTGCCCACGGCGCGGTCGCAGCGGGACGCTGCTCGTCCGCGGCGAGGCAGGGATCGGCAAGACGGCGCTCCTGCGCTACGCGATCGGACGCGCGAAGGGCATGTCCGTCCTGCACGCGCAGGGGGTCGCCTCCGAATCCGATCTGCCGTACGCGGGTCTCTCCGAGCTCCTCCGACCGCTGCTCGACCGGATCGAGCTGCTTCCGGGGCCGCAGGCCTCGGCACTCGCCGGAGCGCTGGCGGTCGGGCCGCCGGTCAAGGCGGACCGATTCGCCGCCTCCGTCGCGACGCTCAACCTCGTGTCGATCGCGGCCGAGTCCGAGCCAATCCTGGTCGTCGTCGACGACCTGCACTGGCTCGATCCCGCTTCGGCCGAGGCCCTCATGTTCGCCGCACGACGCCTCGACGGCGAGCCGGTTGCACTGCTGTTCGCGATCCGAGAAGGAGAGGCGACGTCGATCGACGTGTCGGGCCTCCCCGAGCTCGTGCTCGAAGGGCTCGACCGCGAGGCGTCACTTGCGCTCCTCGCTGCCCAGGGCCCCGCCGAGATCGCAGTCGAAGTGGCGGAGCGGCTCGTTGCGACGACGGCCGGAAACCCGCTGGCGCTGATCGAGATCCCTTCGCTCCTTTCCGACGATCAGCTGTCTGGACGCGAGGCGCTCGGAGATCCGCTGCCGGCCGGTCTCGGAATCGACCGCGCCTTCTCTTGCCGTCTCGGCCGGCTGCCGGACGACGCGCGCAAGGCGCTCCTAGTCGCGGCGGCGAGCGACGCGCCGCGGCTCGAAACGGTGCTGTACGCGCTCGGTGAGCTGGGAATCGATCCGGCGGCGCTCGAGCCTGCGGAGGCGGCGCGGCTCGTGACGATCCAGGATCTCCGGCTCGAGTTCCGTCATCCCCTGCTCCGGTCGTCCGTCTATTCGAACGCCTCGTCCCCCGAGCGACGGGCTGTCCACCGCGCGCTTGCCGCCGCCCATGCCGCGAGCACCGCCGAGGACGCGCTCGAGCGGCGGGCCTGGCACCTCTCCGCGGCCGCGATCGGACCGGACGGCGAGGCCGCCGAGGCCCTCGCCCGTGCCGGCGGGCGCGCTCGCGAGCGGCACGCGTATGTGGCCACGGCGCGAGCCTACGAGCGCGCCGCTCGGCTCTCGCCGCAACCCGCGCAGGCGGCCGAGTGGCTGCTTGCCGCCGCGGAGGCCCGGCGGCTCACAAACCATCTTCCCGAGGCGGCCGCGCTCCTGGACGAAGCGAATCGCCTGCCCGCCGAGGGATTGACTCCGTTGCGCATCCGTCACCTGCGCGCGAAGATCGATACGTGGCGGGGCCCGGCCGCCGCTGCGCACGAGTCTCTGATCCGCGATGCCGAGGAGCTCTACGGGCGGGCGCCGGAAGAGGCAGCTGCCATGGCCGCCGAGGCGGTCCTCTGCGCGATCGTTGCGGGCGACATCCGCCTTGCGGTTGCCTCGGCGCGTCGCGCGTACGCGCTCGCCCGGCCCCTCGGCGGCCGCCCGGAGCTGCTCGCCGCGCTCCAGCTCGCGAAGGCGCTGATCCTCTCGGGGGAGGGGCGGGACGGCCATACGCTCCTCATGCGTTGCTCGGAGCTCCTGGACGACGCGGATCCGCTCGAGCACGCGGACGAGCTGTCGCAGTGCGCCCCGGTGTTGATGACCGTGGAGGAGTTCGAGATCACCGATCGTGTTCTCGCCCGCGTCGGCGAGGCGGCTCGGGCTGCGAACATGCTCGGCCTCTTCCCGTATTGCCTGGGCGCGCTGGCGGAGCTCGATCTTCGGCTCGGCCGCTGGACGTCCTCGTACGGAAATGGGCTCGCTTCGGTGGAGCTCGCCCGGGAGGCCGGTCAGCAGGGGCAGCTGTCCTACAACCTTGCTCGACTGGCCAGGCTCGAGGCGGTACAGGGGAGGGAGGAGGCCTGCAGGGCACACGCGGGCGAGGCCCTGGAGCTCGCCGAACGCCTCCGCTTCGGCTCCACTTTTCCGTTCGCGCACGCCGCACTTGGCGTGCTCGAGCTCGGCATCGGCAACTCGGGCGAGGCGATCGGACGGCTCGAGGAGGCTCGCCGCTGGACGGACGTCGTCATGGGGATGTTCGAGCCTGCTCGAGTCGAATGGGCCCCCGATCTCGTCGAGGCGTACGTCCACGCAGGCCGTACGGAGGATGCGCACGACCTCACGGCCGACCTCGAGCGGCGGGCGGAGAATGGCGCCACGACCTGGGCGCGGGCCGCCGCCGCCCGCTGCCGAGGCCTCGTCGCCCGAGACGACGACTACGACTTGTCGTTCACGACCGCGCTCGAATGGCACGACCGCACACCGACGCCCTTCGAGCGTGCGCGAACAGAGCTCTGCTTCGGCGAGCGGCTTCGTCGGACGCGGAAGCGCGCCGAGGCCCGCGTCCCGCTTCGCTCCGCCTTCGAGACCTTCGAGCGCCTCGGCGCTGCCCCCTGGTCGCGCCGGGCCCAGGCGGAGCTGAATGCGACCGGCTTCACCGTCCGTTCGAGGCAGGTCCGCTTCTCGGACGAGCTGACGTCACAGGAGCTACAGGTCGCCCTGCTCGTGGCCAAGGGATTGACCAACAAGGAGGCGGGCGCGGCTCTCTTTCTGACCCCGAAGACGATCGAGTTCCACCTCGGCAAGATCTACCGCAAGCTCGGCGTCCGTTCCCGGACGCAGCTCGCCCGCCGCTTCGGCGGCGAGGAAGGCCCGTCGCCCTCCTCGCCCCGTTTGACCGCCGGCCCTCTCGCCTGAGGCGTGTCGATTAGCCCCCTCGACTGCCCCAGTGGAACAGGATGTCGGCGTCTCCCTCGCCGTAGGGCGGGAGCGGCCCTTTCTCACACGAGCCTTCGGTGATGCGCTTGTGATCGTCTAGCCCAGACGGGCTCGTCTCCACGTAGCAGGTGAAGCCCTTCGGGCCTCCGCTGAGCACGTACTTCGGATAGGGAATGTTCTTGTGCAGCTGGCTTGGCCGCACGATCTTGCCGATGAACTTCTTCGCCCAGTGCGTGACCGCAGAGCAGCTCACACCTTCCGTGTATGCGTAGTAGTTGTGCCCTGTGTGACCGTAGCGATACCAGGCTGGGCCGACGAAGTGACACATCGTCAGCCCGAGGTTCGTCTGCGGGCCGCCTTCGAGCCTGGCGCTCGCCGACCCTGGGATGGTGGCGGCGGCTGCGGCGAGCGCGAGCACGATCGCGCCGACTGCCACCCCGCTGGCTCTCGTTCCTCGATTGGACATCCGTGACTCCCTTCGATATCGCCTTCTCTTGCGCCGAGTGTCGTGCGACCGCAGAGGCTTCGCATCTGGCATTTCCCTAGAGTCGGTGGTGAAGGCCGAAGCTTGTCGCGCGGGTCTGAAGCGGCCTTTGGAGCTCTCTTCCTCGGTTACAGCCCTCCTCGGCGCCCTCATCGGCTGCTAGCGGCTGTCGATACGACGGCCGGACGTGAACGGCCGAGCCGTCTAGTCCAGATACTCGAGCAGCTCGGGGCCGAGCTCCTCGAGACGTCCTCGCTCGAGCTGGTAGAGGACGTACCACCCCTGCCGGTGCGTCGAGAGGAGTCCGGCATCCGTGAGCGCCCGCAGGTGCTTCGAGAGGCCGGACTCGCTCAGGCCGACGAGGGGCGCGAGCTCCTCGGTCGAGCGCGGCTGCTCGCCCACGAGCCGGAGGATGCGGAGCCGCGTCGGGTCACCGGCGGCGCGCAGCGTTCGGACGAGCGGCTCCGGCGGCGCCGACCCGGCGAGGGCAGTCCTCATCGAGCGAGGCGGGTAGAGCACGGCGAGCGGCCAGGGCGGGTCGCAGTTGATCCGCACATGCGGCCAGACGTAGACGCTCGGGATCAGCCGGAGCGGATTCGCCTGGTCGACGCTGACCATGTGGTGATGTGCCGAGCGCCGGATGAGCATGCGCTCGTCGGGATCGACCTTCAGCTCGGAGCGGATCGAACCGAGGATCGCGATCGGGTCCTCGCCTTCGGCGCGCGCGACCTCCTCCGCCAGGGTCGGCTCGAGCCTCACCCACTCGGCAGCGAACGACTGCTCCCAGTACGCCGCCAGCATCGCCGCGACCCGGGCTTGCACGGCCGCCGGGTCTGCGCGCAGCTGGTCGGTGATCCCCGGCCCCTCGCGGCTGTAGGACGAGATCCTCCACCGAATCAGCTTCCAGACGTCTTCACTGTCGAGGCTCCCCGGCCCGCCGTCCTCCTCCATGTAGAAGAACGCGGGTCGCGCCAGTTCGTACTGCGCGCGTTCGGCGGGCAACGAGGCGAACGTCGCGAGCGCGGCCTCGAAGCGCTGCGGCAGGTCGGCCCGCTCCGGGAGCATGAAATCGGCCGTGATGTCCGAGTAGAGGTAGCCGAACGCGCGGATCTCGCGCTTGAGATGCGGCGAGAGCGTGCGCATGCGCCGGATCCACGGATGCTGCAGCGGATGCTCCTTCGGATGGATGAGGACGTGGAGGCTGAGCAGCGCCTCGACGAACGGCGCCGGGCCGACATGCACGAGCCCCTCCGTCGACTCCGGGATACGAAGCCGGATTCCCACAACTGATCCTCTCTTCGGCGAAGGAGTTGCCGGGGCCGATCGTAGCCGCCTAGCCTGGCCGCGCGATGAAGGCGCTCCTCCCTCTGATCGCGCTCCCGTTCGTCGCCGCTTCGGCGGGCGGGAGCGCGACCGTGGCCAAGGTCTCGGTGCCCGGAACCCCCTGCGGCGTCGCCGGCGCGAACGGCGCCGTCTGGGTGACCGATCCGTTGTTTGCCAAGCTCGTGCGGATCGACCCGGCCACGAACACGGTCACGAAGCGAGTCGCGACCGATCCCATGCCGTGTGAGCTGAAGTACGCGGCCGGATCGCTCTGGGTCGTCACCCAGTCGGGCCGGCTCGACCGCTTCGACCCGAGCACGGGAAAGCGCCTCGCCTCGATCAGGGTCGGCGCGGTCACCTACGACCTGACCTACGCCGTCCGCTCGATCTGGGTGACGAACCGGGGTGCCGGCACCGTCCAGCGGATCAGCCCGGTCTCGAACCGCGTGCTGAAGACGGTCGCGCTTCCACCGGGCGCCGCGCCGGCCGGGATCGGCTACGCGGCCGGGGTGATCTGGGTCGGCGACGACCACGGCCGGTCGGTCTTCCGTCTCGACCCGCGGACGTACCGGTTCACGCGCGTGGCCTCGGGCGGGAACGCCGCCTCCTGGATCGCCGTCAACGGCCCCGACGTCTGGGTCTCGAACACGAAGAGCGGGTCGGTCACCCGGATCGACGCCGTTCGCCGCAGAGCGGTGGCAACGGTCAAGGTCGGCGTCAGCCCGGTGAACCTGGACGTGGTCGGCGGAGACGTCTGGGTGCCCGACGACGCCGCCAACACGGTCGTCAGGATCGACGGCGACACCGGCGAGCCGGTCGAGAAGATCCCCACCGGCAAGAACCCGGCAGTCGTCGCAGGTGCCGGCGGAGACGTCTGGGTGTCGATGTTCGACGACGCGCAGGTGTGGCGGATCCATCCGGAGTCGCCATGAGCCGCCTCTTGCCACTCCTCGCTGTCCTCCTGCTCGCGATCGGTTCGGCGATACCGGCGGCAGGCAGCAGCGGCGAGGCGCGCGTCGCCGCGAAGGTCAAGGTCGGCCCGGGAGCAGGCGTGCCGGCCGTCGATCGGGGCGCCGTCTGGGTTCCCACGACGCGCGACGGCTCTGTCGTGCGCGTCGACACGGCCGCCAAGCGAGTCGTAAGGCGGATCAAGCTCGGGACACCGCCCCGGTTCCAGGGGTACCTCGACTCCGCGGTTGCCGCCGGTGGAAGCATCTGGGTTGCGCGAGACGTCGGCGACGAGATCGTCCGCATCGATCCGAAGACGAACCGCATCGCCGGTCGGATCAAGGTCGAGGGACGGCCGGGAGGGCTCGCCGTCGGTGGCGGCTACGTCTGGGCATTCCACTTCCAGACCAGCACGGTCACCCGGGTCGACTCCGTCACCGGTGCGAAGAAGGTCTTCACCGTCCAGGGTGCGTTCGGCACGGGGATCGTCTATGCCGCCGGTGCGGTGTGGCTGTTGTCCGAGCAGCCGGCCTCCGTGTTCGAGCTCGATCCGAAGACAGGGGCCACTCTGGCGAAGATCGCCGTCACGCCGCGGACGCCCCCGAAGCACGGGATCGTCGACACCTGGTGGGTCGCCGCCGGAGGCGGGTCGGTCTGGGCGGTGAACGCCAACTACGACGCGGTCACCCGCATCGACATCGCGACGAAGAAGGTTGTCGCCACCGTTCCCGTTCCGGTCGAGATCCCGTTCGGCATCGCAGTCGGGAAGGGAGCCGTCTGGGTGGCCGGCGCGGGCAAGGTCGTCCGCATCGACCCCGCGACGAATCGCGTCAGTGGCGTGGTGACGCTCTCGAAGAGGTCTGTGCCGATCTTCACCCAGGTGGCGCTCGGGCCTGCCGGGCTCTGGGCGACCGACTACGAGGAAGGCGTGCTCTACCGCATTACGAGCTCCTGAACGGCGTAGCATCGCGCCGTGAACGTGGGCGGCCAGTTCGGCCGGATGCGGCAGTCCGACGTCTACCTCGCCGGGCTGCGGGGACGGCGGCCGGTCGTCCCCTTCGACGCCGGCACGCTCGAGGCGGCGGCGAAGCGGCGGATGTCCCGCAAGGCATACGCCTACGTCGCCGGCGGGGCGGGGCTGGAGAGCACGATCGACGCGAACCGGGCCGCGTTCGAGCGTCGGCGGATCGTGCCGCGCGTGCTGCGCGACGTCTCGGCGCGGGACACGTCCGTCGAGCTGTTCGGGCGACGCGTGCCGGCCCCCTTCCTGCTCGCCCCGATCGGCGTGCTCGAGCTCGCCCACCGCGAGGCAGATCTCGCGGTTGCACGGGCGGCCGCCGCGGAGGGGATCCCGATGATCTTCTCGAGCCAGGCGTCGCGTTCCATGGAGGAATGTGCGGCCGTGATGGGTGAGGCGCCGCGCTGGTTCCAGCTGTACTGGAGCACCTCCGACGAGCTCGTCGCCAGCTTCGTCCGCCGGGCGGAGACCAGCGGGTGCGAGGCGATCGTGGTCACCCTCGACACGACCATGCTCGGCTGGCGCTGCCGCGACCTCGACCTCGCTTACCTGCCGTTCGCGCTCGGCAAGGGGATCGCGCAGTACACGAGCGACCCCGTCTTTCGCGACCTGCTCCGGCCGGCACGGCTCGAGCGTTCCGGACCGCCGACTCTGACGGCGCTGCGCTCGCTCTTCCAGACCACCCGCGCCTTTCCCGGCCGGTTCGTGCCGAACCTCCGCTCCGGCTTGCCGATCGCCGCCGTGCGCGAGTTCCTGACCATCTACTCGCGGCCCTCGCTCACCTGGGACGAGCTGCCGTGGCTCCGCGCGCATGACGAAGCTGCCCATCCTCCTGAAGGGGATCCTCCATCCCGACGACGCCCGCTGGGCCGTCGAGCACGGCGTCGACGGCATCGTCGTGTCCACGCACGGAGGCCGGCAGGTGGACGGCTCGATCGGCAGCCTCGACGCGCTCCCCGGTGTCGTCGAAGCAGTTGCGGGCCGGATCCCCGTGCTGCTCGACAGCGGCGTCCGCGGAGGGGCCGATGCATTCAAGGCCCTGGCGCTCGGGGCCGCCGCGGTCTTGATCGGCCGCCCGTACGTCTACGGCCTCGCGCTCCGAGGGCGAGACGGGCGTGCGTGAGGTGATCCGGAACTTCGTCGCCGACTTCGACCTCACCCTCGGCCTCGCGGGCTGCGTCTCGGTTTCCGACGTCGGACCCGACCATCTAGAGTCGATTCCGTGAAGATCGAGATCTTCTACTGCCCGGTCTGAAACGGCTACGACGAACGGGCCGCGAGTCTCGCGGCCGTGCTGAAGTCGGAGGGGTACGACGCGGTAGACACTCCGGGTGAGAAGAGCCAGTTCGACGTGCTCGCAGACGGCCGGCTCGTCTTCTCCAAGCAGCGGGAAGGCAGGTTCCCGGAGAACGACGAGATCCTCGCCGCCCTGAAAGCCTAGGGCCTCGCCTCCGACTCGCCGACCGGCGGCTCGATGCTCCACGGGAAGTCGATCCACTTGTCCGTCCGCCGCCAGACGTACTCGCAGCTGACGATCGACCGGGGCTTCTCGTACAGGACGGCGACCCGCACCTCGCCGACCTGGCCCGCGCAGAATCCCTTCACCAGCGCGAGCGTCTGGCCGGTGTCGGCGACGTCGTCGGCGATCAGCATCCGCGCGTCGTGGAGGTCGACGAGATCGGGAACCGGCGGGAGCAGCATCGGCACCGGCAGCCGCTCGTCGACCCCCGTGTAGAACTCGACGTTCATGGTGAAGGAGTTCTTCACCCCGAGCGCGTAGGCGAGTGCCCCGGCGACGAGCAGTCCGCCGCGGGCGATCCCGAGAATCAGGTCCGGCCGGTAGCCGTCCTCGGCGACGAGCAGGGCAACCTCACGGGCGCCACGCCCGAGGTCGTCCCAGGTCATGCGCTCGCGCTCGACCGCGACCGGCGCGCTGGTTGCAGGCTCGCCCACCACGGCGATTCTAGATAGCGTGGAAACGGTGGACACGGAGACCTTTTGGCGGGCTCGCGCCGCCGAGCTGGAGGAGTACGCGCGGCTCGCTCTCCGCGTGGGCGTGAACCTCCGGCAGGGTCAGGACGTCACCGTCTACGCCTACGTCGAGCACGCCCCGCTCATTCGCGCGATCGCGCGAGTCGCCTATGCAGAGGGCGCCCATCGGGTCGACGCGAACTACGTCGACGTCTACCTGCGCCAGGCCCGCGCGGCGTTCGCCCCCGAGGACGCCGTCGGCGTGACCCCGAAGTGGCTCCTCGCGCGGGTCGCAGAGGAAGCCGAGGTCGGTACTGCGTTCGTGAACATCGTCGGCGAGCCGGATCCCACCCTCTTCGCCGGTCTCGACCCCGAACGAGTCGCGAAATCGGCCATGCCCGAGGTGCGGCGGGCGTACTGGGACGTCTTCGACCGGGGACAGATGCCGTGGACGATCGTCGCCTTTCCGACCCCGGCCTGGGCCGAGCAGGTCTTCGGCGAGCCCGACGTTGGTCGCCTGTGGGACGCGGTTCGCGCAACCGTCCGTCTCGACGAGCCGGATGCGACGGACGCCTGGAAGAGCCATGTGGCGATGCTCCAGGAGCGGGCCAGGCAGCTCAACGAGCGAGGCTTCGACGGCGTCCGCTTCCGCGGGCCGGGAACGGACCTGACCGTCGGTCTCCTTCCTCAGTCGCGATGGATGGCGGCGAGCGCGGAGACCGCGGATGGTCAGTCGTACGTGCCGAACCTTCCGACCGAGGAGGTCTTCACGACTCCGGACCGTCGCCGGACGGAGGGCCGCGTACGCGCGACCCAGCCGCTCGTTCTCATCGGCGGCACGATCGTGAACGACCTCGAGATGACGTTCGCCAACGGGCGGATCACCGAGGTGCGTGCGTCGTCGGGCGCGGACGAGGTCCGTGCCGAGGTGGCGCTCGACGAGGGAGCGTCCCACCTGGGTGAGGTCGCGCTCGTCGACGAGCGATCGCGCGTGGGCCAGAGTGGGCTCACGTTCTGGAGCACGCTCTTCGACGAGAACGCTTCCTCGCACATCGCCTTCGGCACAGCCGTCATGCAGGCTCTCGACCTGGACGGCCTCCCCGAGGACGCCGATCTCGAGATCGTTGGGAGTCAACCATTCGAAGGCGCACACGGACTTCATGATCGGCGGCCCCGAGGTCGAGGTCGACGGCCTCGAGCCGGGTGGCACGGCGGTCCCGATCATGCGCGAGAACGTCTGGCAGCTGAGCTGAGCTAGCCGGACGCGAGCGCCTGCCGGACGCGCTCGCCGAGCAGGGCGAGCCGCTCGACCGGTTCGTTGCTGAACACGAAGCGGACGTGGCGGTCGGCCACGGGGCCGCCCCAGCCGCGCATCGGCGTGGCGGCCACCTTCTGCTCGAGCAGCCGTTCCGAGACCCGTTCGCAGTCGAGACCGAGGGCGGCGACGTCGAGCAGCAACGACCATCCGCCGGCCGGCCGGGCAACGGGCAGGCCGTCGAGCTGGCGAAGCGTTTCGTCGCGTCGCCGCTCCCATTCCGCGTTCGCCGCGGCCAGGTCTTCTGGCGGGGCTCCGAGCGCGACGCGAGTCCCGATCTGCGCGAAGCCGCTCGCGACGAGCCCGTTGTAGATCTGGACGCGGGAGACGTCGTTGACGAGCGATCCCGGGGTCACCACCCAGCCGACGCGCCAGCCGATCATGCGCTGCTCGTGCGACGGCGCGGACACCGTCACCGTGCGGTCCCGCATGCCGGGGAGGGCGGCGGGATGGACGATGGTGCGACCGTCGAAGAGCACACCTTCGAAGGAGGCGAAGTACAGGAGCCAGAGGTCGTGCTCGCGGCAGAGCGCCGCGACCGCTTCGAGCTCCTCGGGATCGGCGGACCAGCCCGACGGGAAGGACGGGTTGTTGAGGAAGACGACCCGCGTGCGCTCGGTCGCGGATTCCCGTAGGGCGTCGAGGTCGAGGCGCCACTCGCCGTTCGTCACGTTGAGCGGGACGAGCCGCGGCACCGCGCCGACGAGCCGCACGCGGTTCAGCATCCCCGCGTAGGTCGGGTCGGTGAGGATCACCTCGTCCCCGGGATCGGTGAGGCAGAAGAGGGCGTCGAGCATCGCCTCGCCCTCGCCGCACGTGATCACGATCTCGCGCCGACCGTCGTAGCGTGGGCCGCCCCGGCGCTCGATGAAGTCGGCGACCGCCTCCTTCAGGTCGTCGCGGCCGGTGAACGGGAGCCAGCTGTTCGCCTCGTCGGTCCCGACCGCCTCTCTGGTCGCCTCGATCGCGGCCGCGGGCGGCGGGATGTCGGTGTCGAGGTTCTCGAGCCGCAGGACGTCGGGATCGTCCCCGGCGGCGGCCGCGACGCGGTCGATGTTGAACCCCGGGATGTCGTCGAGGCGCTTGACGCTCATCGCCTCGCCTGGTCTACCAGGTGCGAGGGAGGTACGCACTCAGGAGGATGTGCCCGCTCGAGTCGAGGAGCCGCAGGCGGGAGAGCGTCGCCGGGTCGGCGGGAAGCGTCCCGCCCCAGCTGCCCAGGGTGAGACGGAAGGCGTCGAGGCGGGTGATCCGGCCGTCGGTCGACGAGCTCAGGCCGCTCGATCTACTCGAACTGCTCGAAACGGGCAGCGAGCCGCTCCCGGTCCGGGTAGTGGGCCCGACGCACTGGCAAGTGGATCGCTTGCCCGTCGAAGGCTTTTAGTACCTCCAGCATCGGACCATCGTTGTCCTCGAGCAGCCGATGCGAGACGCGGACTGCGTAGTCGGGTGAGACGCCCACGAGGTTCTGGTCGAACGCCCGATGGTGGATGGTGCACATGCTGAGACCGTTTGCAACGAGCGGGGCGCCTGAGGGTGACGTGTCCGGCTCGATGTGTGCTGCGTCGAGGAGACGAATCTCTTTCAGCTGACAGATCGTGCATTGATCGCGGTACGCGAGCAAAACAGCTCCTCGGAAACGCCCTTGGTGCAGTCGAACCTTCGTCTCGCGAATGACGTACCTCCGCTCGGCCGCGTCCGCGAGCAGTACCGGCTCAGGTTCCTCGAGCGATCCAACGAGCCTTCCCGGCGCGACCAGGACGCGACCTTGCCTGGGAAGGTCCTGTGCAACGAAGTAGGGGTAGAGGGCGCGATACCAGCCGGGCCTGACAGCGACGAAGTAGATGATCGGTACGCCGAGAGCGGCCGCGGCGCGGAGAGCCCGGTTGTCCGGCTGGTCGACCGATCCAGCCCGATAGTCGTAGAAGAACCCATCATCGGTTTCCTCGTCCGCGTACGGCGAGCTGGCGGACGTCTGGATCGACAGTGCAGCCGGTCCACGTTGGACAGCAGCGCGGTAGATCCCCTTCTGGTAGTTGAGGAACGGGACGCGTCGGCCCCGAAACGGGAATCCTTCACTCAGCACGCCCTGATAGGGGAGCTCGTCGCCGTACTGGGCCTGGAGCACCGCGAGACGCGAGAAACAGGACGTGCGCACGTCCTCGTCGCGTTCCACCGGGCGATTCTAGGTTGAACGCAACCGGGGAGATCCTGCCGCCATTGACGAGCTTCGCTGACACCTCGCCCAGGCCTCGAGGCCGTCGGCGGTGAGGATCTCGTCGAAAGCGGCTTCGGCCGCGCCGAGCAGTGCTCCTTCCTCGCCGAGCGCGGCGACCTCGATCGGCGGCTGTGCTTCTCGGCGATAGCGCATGAGCGCGGCGCGGTAGGCGCTCTGGAGAGGCTTCGGGGCAACGGCGAGAAGTCTTCGCCCGATGCCGCCGATCACGACCAGCTCCGGGTCGAGGGCGTTGACCAGGCCGCCGGCGCCGTGGCCCAGCGCTTGGGCCGCGGCGTCGACGGCCGCGCGCTCGCGGCCGGGAGCGCGCATCGCAGCGTCGATCGTCTGCTCGGCGAAGGCCCGCGGGTCGCCCTTCGTCGAGCGGCCGAGCGTGCGGGCCATCGCACGGCCGTCGACCTCGATGTCCCAGCAGCCGAGCGCGCCGCACGGGCATCTGCGTCGCATGTTCCCGAACGGCAGGTGGCCGAACTCGCCGCCCGCGCCCGTGGCGCCGAGCACCGTTCGACCGTCGACGAGCAGGACGCCGCCGAGACCGACCTCGATCGTCAGGTAGAGCGCCACTCGCGCCCCGCGCGCCGCCCCCCGCCTTGCTTCGGCGAGCCCGGCGAGGCTGGCGTCGTTCCCGACGAGGAGCGGTCGGTCGAGTAGCTCCGGCGGAACTTCGTCCTCGATGTCCACGTCGGTCCAGCCGAGCGTCGCCGCCTGGACGATGCGGCGCCCCACCACGGTCGCTGGTGCGGAGACGGACACAGCCTGGACGCGGGTGCCCAGCGTCTCGTGGAGCTCCGTGAGCGCTGCTCGCACCGCCGCGAACACCCTGTGTCTCTGTCCACGGTGGCGTCCGCCTAGCGAGCTGATCGTCTCGAGGCTGAGTCCGACGGCTGCGACCCGCCAGTCTGCGTGTCGCACCTCGACGGCGAGTGCCACCGGGCCCTCCGGGTGAGGCCCGATGGAGAGCGACGGTCGGCCGCGGCCCCCGGCTGCCGTCGGCTCCTCGCTGACGAGCCCGGCGGCCCGCAGCCGGGCAGTGATCTCGGTCATCGAGCTCGTGGTCAGTCCGAGCCGGCGCGCGACCTCCGTGCGCGGGCTCATCGGGTCGGCATGGACGGCGCGGAGCACCGCCAGCGCTCCCTGGACGCGCTGCGAGCGGCGGCGGTGGAGATCGGGGACCGTTTCGACCATACGAATAAACTCGTTCTACGAGTATAATCGGCAGAGTGGCCAGTGAGCTCACGACCGCCCTTGGACTGGTCGCAGGAGTGCTGACGACCGCCTGCTGGGTGCCTCAGATCGTGCGCGCCGCTCGTACGCACTCCACGGGCGATCTGTCCTGGCACTCGCTGCTTGCTCTCGGGTCGGGCATCGCGCTCTGGATCGCCTACGGGGCGGTGCTGGCGGATCCGGCGATCATGGCGGCGAACAGCGCTTCCTTCCTTGCGCTGCTGACGCTCGGCCGGCTGAAGCGCCGGTTCGACCAGGTCGTCGAGTGACCACCTCCGTGCGCATGGCCGCGGTCCTGCTCGACATGGACGGGACGCTCGTCGACTCGCACGCTGCGGTCGAGCGCGTCTGGCTCCGCTGGGCCCAGGCGGCCGGCGTCGAACCCGGGGAGGTCCTGTCAGACGTGCACGGCCATTCGAGCGGTTCGACGATCCGCCGTGTCGCGCCTCAGCTCGGCGCTGTGGAGCTCGCGGAGGCCGAGGCGTATGTCCTGGCGGGCGAATGCGAAGACGTCGGCGACGTCGTGCTCGCCCCGGGCGCCGAGACGCTGCTCGATCGGCTCCAGGCGGCGGGCGTCCCGTGGGCGGTGGTGACGAACGCGCCGAGACCGCTGGCAGCCGCGCGCCTTGGCGCGGTGGCCGTCGATCCACCGGTGCTCGTCACGATCGACGACGTCCCCGCCGGCAAGCCTGCGCCCGACGGCTTCGAGCTCGCAGCGGAGCGCCTCGGCGTTCCGATCGAGGACTGCCTCGTCGTCGAGGACTCGGCGCCGGGGGTGGAAGCCGGCCGGCGAGCGGGCGCAACGGTCGCCGGGCTCCGCGGTGTCTCGGCCGACCTCCAGGTCGCGGACCTGAATGAGGTTGCCGCGCTTCTCGCCGGTGTCGCGCTCAACGCGGGCCTCGCTGTGCCTTGCGGAGAGCGTCGAGGCGTCGCCGGTCGCGCTTCGTCGGTCGCGCCGTGAGATCGGCCCCGAGCGGGCGAGAGAAGCGGCGCTCGGCGCCGACTTGCTCGCGGGCCGCAATGGACTCGGGCGTCTCCTCGTAGAGCGTCGCGGCAACAGTCGCCGAGCCGCGCCGCTCGGCAAGGCCGGTGACGACCACCGTCCAGCGCTGCTGTCCGCGACGGATGTCGAGCCGGCTGCCGACCGCGATCTCCCGCGCCGGCTTCACGCGCAGGCCGTCGACCTGGACGTGCCCGCCGAGCACTGCCTCGGTCGCGGCCCCGCGCGTCTTGAAGAACCGCGCGGCCCAGAGCCACTTGTCGACTCGTACACGCTCCACAGGACCAGCCTACGGATCGAGGGGTTGGCGAGGTGACGAGAATGACCTCCGGTGAAGGTGTTCGCCGAGCTTGCGGTACGCCGTCCGCGGAGCATTCTCGCGGTTGTCGGCGTGCTGGCGGTGGTCGCGGCCGTGCTCGGCCTGCAGACGCCCCACCTGCTCGGCCGCGGGTCGAACGACTTCGTCGCGCAGGGCAGCGAGAGCCTGCGTGCGGAGGCGGCGGTCGAACAGGCGTCCGGGTTGTCGGCTTCGCCGCAGGTGCTCGTGCTCGTCCGCGATCCGACCCGAGCGCGGCTGGCGCAGGTCGCGGAGCTGATCCGGACGGAGCCGCGCTTCCCGGTCGTAGGGCCTCCGCTCTTCTCGCACGACGGACGGGAGGCGATCGTCTCCGCCTACGCGCGGGCAGGGGTGTCGCAACGGCTCTGGCGGGACGCGGCCGACCGCGTGCAGGAGCGGCTGGCGGGTGTTCGCGGGACGGCGATGGGCGGGTCGGCACTCGCCACCTCCCAGGTCAACCGGCAGGTGCAGAGCGACCTCACCTACGCGGAGAAGCTCGCCTTCCCGATCCTGTTCCTGCTCGCGCTCTGGGTGTTCGGGAGCGTGGTCGCCGCGCTGCTGCCGCTTCTCTGCGGCGCGCTGACGATTCTCGGGTCGCTGCTCCTGCTGCGTGGGCTCGACCAGGCGCTGCCGATCTCCACGTACGCGCTGAACATCGTCACCGGCGCGGGTCTCGGGCTCGGGATCGACTACAGCCTCCTGCTCGTCTCGCGCTACCGCGAGGAGCTTGACCGGCGGGGGCCGGGCGCGGAGACGGTGCGGGCGACGCTCGCGACGGCGGGGCGAACGGTTGCGTTCAGCTCGGTGACGGTCGGCGTCGCGATCGCGACGCTGGCTGTGTTCCCGCTCGGGTTCATGCGCTCGATGGGGCTCGCCGGCGGGCTGGTGGGGCCGCTCGCCGGGCTGATCGCGCTCACCGTGCTGCCCACCCTGTTCGTTCTCCTCGGCACTCGCGTGGACGCGCTCTCGGTCCGCCGTCGGGGACGCACGCGCGAGGGGCGGCAGGGCGGCTGGTACCGGCTCGCGCACGCGCTGATGCGCCGGCCGTGGCCGGTCGCGCTGGCGGCGACGGCCCTGATCGTCGTGCTGGGTTTGCCGTTCCTCTCCGTGCGATTCACCGGCGTCGACGCGTCGGTGCTGCCGGCGAAGGTGAGCTCACGCGTGGTGGACACGGCGCTTCGACAGGACTTTCCCGTCTCGGCGGTCTCCCCGGTCTACGCGGTGGTGGAGGGAAGCCAAGCGCAGGCCCGCGCATATGTGACTGCGGTTCGCAGGCTGCCGGACGCCGCGCTCGTGCAGCCGCTGCGGCGGTTGGGGCCGGGCGCCTGGGAGGTGCGCGTGTCGTCGGGAGACCCGTTCCTCGCCGGCACCTCGCAACGGCTCGTCCGCGAGTTACGGGCGCTGCCGGGCGATGCGCCGGTCGGCGGCTCGACGGCGCAGTACCTCGACCAGAAGCACACGATCGGGACTCACCTGCCGCTCGCCCTCGCGCTGCTCTGCGTGGCCACCTTCCTGCTCCTCTACCTGGCGACGCGCTCGCTCGTCCTGCCGCTGAAGACGCTGGTGATGAACGCGCTGACCCTCGTGGCGACGCTCGGCATCCTCGTGTTCGTCTTCCAGGACGGCCGGCTCGAGAGTCTGCTCTCCTACCGAGGCCAGGGCGCCCTGCAGCTGACCCAGCCGATCATCCTGTTCGCGATCGCGTTCGGTCTCGCGACCGACTACGGAGTCTTCCTGCTGACGAGGATCAAGGAGGCCTGGGACGCGGGTCTGCCGAACCGCGAGGCGGTCGCGGTGGGCCTGGAGCGAACGGGGCGCATCGTCACTGCCGCCGCGCTGCTCTTCTGCATCGCGGTTGGCGCGTTCGCGACCTCGAAGGTGGTCGTCGTCAAGGAGATCGGCCTCGGGATTGCCCTGGCGGTCCTGATCGACGCGACGGTCGTCCGGGCGCTGCTCGTACCGTCGCTGATGGCGATTCTCGGCCGCTGGAACTGGTGGCCGGCGCGGCGCGGGCCGGGGTAGCGCGCCGCCGGCCGACTCAGGCTCCTCTCATGTTGGCGCGCGACGCTTGCGGCGCGTAATCGGAAGCAGCCAAGGAGGAACGATGAAACGGAAGCTTGTTGTCGCCGGGGTCGCCGTAGTGGCCGTCGTAGGCGCCGGCGCCGGGATCGCGGCGACGAAGCTCGGCTCGCCGCAGGACGCGAGCAAGGCGGTGATCGACGACGCGGCGAGTCAGCTCGGCATCTCTCCCTCCAAGCTGAGCGACGCTCTGAAGAAGGCGTACGAGAACCAGATCGACGCCGCGGTCGCGGCAGGCACGCTCACCAAGGAACGGGGCGATGCGCTGAAGGCTCGGATCGAGTCGGGCGAGTATCCGCCGATCGGGTTCGGCTTCGGCGGTCGCCTCGGCGGCGCCGGCATGCACGGGTTCGGCCGCCTGGACGCGGCCGCGACCTATCTCGGGCTCACCCAGGCCGAGCTTCGGACGCAGCTCGCAGGCGGGAAGACCCTGGCGGACGTCGCGAAGGCGCAGGGCAAGTCCGTCGACGGTCTTGTCTCGGCGCTCGTTGCCGCCGAGAAGGCGGATCTCGAGGCCGCGGTGAAGGCGGGACGGCTGACCCAAGCGCAGGCCGATCAGGTGCTCGCGAATGCGAAGCAGCGGTTCACCGACATGGTCAACGGGACGTTCCCCGGGCCCCTCGGCCGTGGTGACGGCCTCCGCTCCGGATGGCATCACGGCCCCGGCAACGGCTCGTCCGGCCTACTGCCGGGCATGCCCTTCCGTACGGCCTAGCCGTCCCGGTCGGCGAGGCGTGGGGCCGACGGCCCACGCCTCGCCTGGCCGTGGCGCCGCTAGGGCCTTGGGCGCTCAGGTCAGGCGGCGCGGGCCGTCGGCGGGTCGAGCGAGGCGAGAACGATGCTGGTGAGCTCCGGCCCGAGCTTCCGCTCGAGTCGCTCGCGGGCGGGAGCGGCGGGCTCGCGCATCGAGCGCTCGACCACCACGAGGTCATGGGCGAGATGCCAGTCGCCTAGCCGCATCCGGCGGCGCCTGAGCCTTATGCGAACCATGTGCTGGGCTACGACTCGAGCCAACGCATTCCTGTCCCTCGAACGAGTGATTTGACGCGGACGGGCCGCCGGAAGGCGGCCCGTCCGCGATTCAGAGTTGAGACAGCGGCGTCGTCAGCTGCAGCCGGTGTTGGTGCCGCAGTCCCGGCAGGTGTAGCAGGAGCCGGTGCGGACCATCCGGCCGCCGCACTTCGCGCACTCGACCGCGTCCTCCCACGAGTTGAAGAGCGCGGTCTGGCCCGGCGGGGGTGACTCCATTCGCGCCGGCGCTTCGGCCGCCTCGCCGTTTCCGGCGTAGCGCTCCGCGAGGCGTGCCTTCACCTCCGGCGAGAGGATCCCGGCCTCCTCCTGCTGGTCGGGCGTCAGGAACTTCTTGCCGAACCAGCGGAAGATGTAGTCGACGATCGACTTCGCGGTGCGGATGTCGGCGTCGTTCGTCAGCCCGGACGGCTCGAAGCGCATGTGCGAGAGCTTGGAGACGTAGACCTCCGGCGGGACGCCGTACTGGAGCCCCATCGAGACGGCGATCATCAGCGAGTTCATCAGACCGGCCATCGTCGTCCCGTCCTTCGCGATGTCGACGAAGATGTCGCCGGGGCTGCCGTCCTCGTAGAGGCCGACGTGGATGTAGCCCTCGTACTCGCCGACGCGGAACTTGCGGCCGACCTCGGTGCGATCCTCCGGCAGCCGCCGCCGCTGGGTGAGCGGCGTGGGCGGGATCGCCGGCAGCTGCGCGCTGTCGGACTTGCCGGAGAGCGGCTGGGCGACCTTGCAGTTGTCGCGGTAGATCGCGATCGCCTTCACGCCCAGGTGCCAGGCGTCGAGGAGGAGCTGCGAGACCTCGTCGACCGTGACCTGCTCGGGCAGGTTGACCGTCTTCGAGATCGCGCCCGAGATGAAGGGCTGGACGGCACCCATCATCTTCACGTGCCCCGAATAGTGGATCGCGCGGTCGCCGATCGCGCAGTCGAACACCGGGTAGTGGTCGGGCTTCACGTACGGCGCGCCGACGATCGAGTTGCGCTCGTCGATGTAGGCGACGATCTCCTCGGTCTCGCTCGGGGCATACCCGAGCTTCTCGAGCGCCATCGGCACCGTCTTGTTCACGATCGTGATCTCGCCGCCGCCGACGAGCTTCTTCGACTTGACCAGCGAGAAGTCCGGCTCGACCCCGGTCGTGTCGCAGTCCATCATGAAGCTGATCGTCCCGGTGGGGGCGAGCACGGTCGCCTGCGCGTTGCGGTAGCCGTGCACCTCGCCCAGGTCGAGGACGTCGTCCCACGCCTTCCGGCACGCCGAGAGCAGGTCGTTCGGCACCGCGTGCGCCGAATCGATGTTGCCGACGGCGGCGCGGTGCTGTGCCATCACGCCGATCATCGCGGCCGCGTTCTTCTGGTAGCCGGCGAACGATCCCATGCGCCCTGCGATCGCAGCCGACTTCCTGTACGCCCGGCCGGTCATCAGCGAGGTGATCGCGGCGGCGTACGCGCGGCCTTCGTCGGAGTCGTACGGCAGCCCGCGCGCCATCAGCAGCGCGCCGAGGTTGGCGTAGCCGAGGCCGAGCTGGCGGTAGGCCTTCGCGTTCGCGCCGATCTCGGGCGTCGGATACGACGAGTAGCCGACCGCGATCTCCTGCGCGAGGAAGACGACGTCGACGGCGTGCTCGAAGGCCTCGACGTCGAACTCGCCGTCCTCGCGGCGGAACTTCATCAGGTTCAGGGACGCGAGGTTGCAGGCCGAGTCGTCGATCGACATGTACTCGGAGCACGGGTTGGACGCGTTGATCCGCGACGTGTTCGGCAGCGTGTGCCAGTTGTTGATCGTCGTGTCGTACTGGACACCGGGATCGGCCGATTCCCAGGCTGCCTGGGCGATCTGGCGCAGCAGGTCGCGGGCGTCCTTCGCCTCGACGACTGTGCCGTCCGTGCGCGCGGTGAGGTTCCACTCGGCGCCTGCTTCCGCCGCCTCCATGAACGCGTCGGTGACCCGGACCGAGTTGTTCGCGTTCTGGTACTGGATCGAGGCCCAGTCGGGCGAGTCGAGGGTCATGTCGTAGCCGGCCGACTCGAGGACGCGCGCCTTCCGCTCCTCCTTGGCCTTGCACCAGATGAACTCCTCGACATCGGGATGGTCGACGTCGAGGACGACCATCTTCGCCGCGCGCCGGGTCTTGCCGCCGGACTTGATCGTCCCGGCGGAGGCGTCGGCGCCGCGCATGAAGGAGACGGGACCGGAGGCGTAGCCGCCCTTCGAGAGCTGTTCCTTGGAGGAGCGCAGCCGGGAGAGGTTGACGCCGGAGCCGGAGCCGCCGCGGAAGATGATCCCCTCACGGCGGATCCAGTCGAGGATCGACTCCATCGAGTCCTCGATCGAGAGGATGAAGCACGCGGAGCACTGCGGCTTCTCCTCGAAGCCGACGTTGAACCAGACCGGCGAGTTGAAGGAGGCGTACTGGTTGACGAGGATCGCCTTCAGCTCGGCGTCGAAGGCGTCCGCCTCTTCGTCGCTGGCGAAGTAGCCGCCGGCGCGACCCCAGCCGCCGATCGTGTCGACGACCCGGCCGATCATCTGCTTCACGCTCGACTCGCGCTCGGGCGAGCTGAGGCGGCCGCGGAAGTACTTCTGGGCGACGATGTTCGTGGACGTCTGCGACCAGAACTTCGGGAACTCGACGTTTTTTTGGTCGAAGACCGCCTTGTCCTTGCCCGGGATGAAGGCATCGCGTAGCTCCCACTCCACCTCGTCGAACGGGTCTCGACCCGGAATCGTGAAGAACCGCTCGACGCCGACGGTCGCGGCGTCGTCGACGACGGCGTTCACGACCTCGTCGACGGCGGTTTCGGTGGGTGCGGATGCTGCCTTCGTGGTCGCCATCGTCTGCCTCCCAAGGATAGCTGCGTGTGTCCGGCCTCCGAAGAGGGACCAAGGAGCGTAGAGCGGCCGCCGGACGGCACGATTTGCAGGGATTTTGCTGGGACTACTGCCGCTCGGGCGGCGAGCCGCCGGGCCGCTGCGGAAGCGCCTCCGCGGAGGCGAGCTGGAGCTTCCGCGTGCGCTGGCGGCGGGCGACGAACCCGGCCGCACCGGCTGCCATCAGCAGCAGCGCAACCGCTCCGAGCACGATCAGCGGCACCGGAACGGAGTCGGCGCTGCTCGGGCGGCCCGAGTCGATCACACCGCCGATCGGCCCGCCGCTCGCGTTCGACCCACCGCCGGAGCCGTTGCCGCCGCCACCCCCCGTCGGGTTGGTCCCTCCGGATCCTCCCGAGGTGCCGGCGCCGCCGCTGCCGCTGCCGCTGCCCCCTTCTTCCCCTGGGTGATCCGTTGCTGGAGCGCCTGCCTGATGTCGTCCCGGGCGCTCGAGTACGTGTCCACGTCGGTCGGGAGGTGGTTGAGCGCCTCGCGGTAGCAGTGGATCGGGTACGTGCCGTCGATCCGGCCGTCGTACCAGTCGTTGATCAGCACCTTCCAGCAGGGCGCGGGCTTCTTGGCCTTTGCCGACGCAGCAATCGCCGTTCCGGAGAACGTGAGCATGAGTGCCGCCGCGAGCGCGAGAAGCACTGCCTTGAGGATGTTCCTGGGCCGATGGATCACGGACAACGGAGGACCACACCCGGACGGGCGTCGGTCGGCGTCGATTCGCGTTCGGTGCACTCTAGCTATGCCCCCGGTCAGCTGCGGTTCAAACAGCAGTGTCTGTGAGGGGCGTGAGAGGCCGGTGAGGCCGCCGTTAAGGCTCTGTAAAGGCAGCGACACGCTGTGCTAGCGTCGGGCGGCCATGCAGGCCGCCAAGCTCGCCGGGCCGGCGACCGTTACAACCTCCGGCGCGCTGCTCTTCGTCTCCCTCTTCTTCGGAGACGGTGTCTCGGACGGCCGCCTCTTCTGGATCGGCTCCCTGGCGGTGCTCGCGGTCGTCGCTTCGGTCGCCGCCGGGCCCGTGCCGGTGCCGGGCGCCCTCGGGATCGCCTGTCTCCTCTGCCTCGCGGCCCTGGCCTGCTGGGTCGGCGTGACGATGTCGTGGTCGATCGCGCCGGACCGGTCGTGGGGGGCGTTCGACCGGATCGTCGTCTACGGGGCGTTCGCGTTGCTCGGGCTCCTGTCCAGCCGCATCCCGCGGCCGGCGCGCACGATCGCCGCGGGGCTGGCCGCTCTGGTCGCGATGGTGCTGCTGTGGGCCCTGGCAGGGAAGGTCGTCCCCTCGCTCTTCCCCGGCGGCGCCCGCGTCGCCCGCCTGCGCAATCCGCTCGGGTACTGGAACTCGCTCGCACTCGTTGCGGCGACGGCCGTTCCACTGGGACTGTGGCTCGCCTCCTCGCGGCGCCACGCCCGTCCGGCCAGGGCGTCGGGCGTCGTGCTCGTCTACCTGGCGGAGCTGGCCGTCGTCCTCACGTACTCACGCGGAGGGATGGCGGTCGCGGCTCTCGCGGCAGTCGCCTGGCTCGTGCTCGCCCGTGATCGGCTCGAGAGCCTGACCACGCTCCTGCTCGCGACCAGCGCAGCGGGCCTGATTGCCCTCTGGGCGTTTTCGCGCCCGGCGATCACCGACGACCTGCAGCCGTACGCAGACCGCGTCAACGACGGTGCCTGGTTCGGTGTCCTCCTCTGCGCCGGAGCGGCGATCGTTGCCGGAATCGCCTACGTCGCTGCGGGCATCGACGTCCCGGCCGGTCGGCGGCGCGCATACACCCAGCGGGTGGGGGCGCTGCTCGCCGTCGCGGCGGCGGTGGGGCTTGCGTTCGTCCTCGCGACCAAGGGCGGCGCCATCCTCGACGAGTTCCGCAGCTCCCAGAAACAGGTCTCCCAGAGCAAGACCCGCTTCGCCGAGCTCAGCTCCAGCAACCGCTGGACCTGGTGGCAGGAGGCGTGGACGCTGTTCGAGAACGCCCCCGCTCAGGGCAAAGGCGCTGCCACCTTCGAGATCGCCCGCCGCGGCATTCGCGACAGCGCGATCGTGACGACCGAGCCTCACAACCTGCCGCTCCAGTTCCTGAGCGAGACCGGCGTGATCGGCTTCCTCCTCTTGCTCGGGCTGGCGGGATTCGGAGCGGCGGCCGTCCGCTCGGCTCTCACGCGGCTCGATCAGGCGGAGCGAGGGGCTGCCGTCGCGCTTGCGATCGGGGCCGGCGCCTACGCACTGCACGTTCTGGTCGACATCCACTGGGAATTCGTGGCGGTCAGCGCACCCGCGTTCTTCGTGCTGGGGGTGCTCGTCGGCCTGGGCTCCGGCCGATCGGTGCGGCGGCGGTGGCTTCCTGTCGGGCTCGCCGTCGCCGCCGTCGCGGCGCTGTACTCCTTGACCGCGCCGTACGCCTCCGGGCGTCTCGTCGATTCGAGCTACAACGCGATCGCCGACGGGAAGATCCGCCGGGCGATCTCCGACGGTCGCTCGGCTCGATGGCTCGACCCCCTTTCGGTCGACCCGCTGCTCGCCCTCGGCGACGCCGAGGCCGCTGCGCCTGACGAAGCGGCAGCCCTCCGCCGGTACCGGCAGGCGGTCTCGCTGCAACCGGAGAACTCGAGTACCTGGTACGCGCTGGGGTCGTACGAGTACTTCACCGGGCGCTACCGGGATGCGCTACACGACCTCGACCGGGCGTACGGCCTCGATCCCTGGGGCCCGGCCGGCCGCCGCGGCGGGCTCCTCGACCAGGCCCGCGCGAAGGTCGAGGGCCGCTAGCTGCGAGGAAAAAGTCGCACTCTCGGCGCACCTCTGGTGCCAGGCACTAGCCGGGGATAGAGAGTCCCACTCTCGACACACCCGCAGTGCCAGGCACGAGCTGTGGACGAACAATCGCACTCGAGTCGTACGTTCACGAGCCGGCACCTTGCGGCGTCGACGCTGGCTCAGCGCGAGGCGCCGAGGATCATCACGATCTGCGCGCCGTGGAGCTGCGCAGGCTTCATGCCGTCGAGTGGCGAGACGAGGCCGAGGTTCAGGTCGCGGGCGAACCGCCGGGCCTCGCCGGTGAAACCTGGGCGGTACATGACGATCGTCTTGGCGTAGCCGGACCGCGGCGCATTGCCGACCTTCTTGATCCGGTATCCGCGCGCCTCGACCAATGAGGCCTCCTGTGCTGCCGCACCCGATACGCCGTTCCCGTTGAGGACGATCACGTGCGTCTTCGAGCGCGGGAGCTTCGCGACAGCACGCGCAGGCTTGTGCGGCTTCGGCGGCGCCTCCTTCCGCACCGAGGCTGCCTTCGGGGCCACCGTTGCGTGCGTGGCCGCGTGACCGCTCGGGGCGAGCGACTTCCCGAGCAGGACCATCCCTCCGACGATCAGGAGCACGAGCTCGATCGCCGCGATGCCCGTCGCGACCAGCGTGGCGGTCCGCCAGGGGCGGACGAGCTCGGGCATGGAGGCGGAATGGTCCACGGCCCAGAATTGTTTCGCCCCGCCGCCGGGCGCTCCTCCTACCTCGGCAGCGCCTCGGCGAGGAAGGGGAGGACGAGCGCGTCGAAGTCCGCCGGACGCTCCAGATTCGGCACGTGCGCGGCGCGCGCGATCGTCGCCAGACGGGCCTGCGGGATCGAGTCCGCCAGCCGGCTCGCGATCGAGTGGATGTCCGTGACGTCCTCCTCGCCGACGAGGACGAGCGTGGGCGCCGCCACCTCGCCGAGCCTCGCGAGCAGGTCAGGGACGAAGAGGTCGACGTCCGGCTCGTCCCACAGCGGCGCCTGCAGCTCGAGCGCCCGTCGCTGCATCTCCTGCACGGCTCCCCGGAACTTGGGATCGACGTCGGCCTCCGTGCGTCCGGGACCGTCGACCCACATACGCACGCTGACCTCCGTCGCCTCGTCCAGATCGCCGCGCGCGACCGCCTCGTCCTCCGCCTCGGCGTAGGCACGCACCTCGGCCGACCAGTCGTGACCGGGCAACCCGGCCCCGACCAGGACGAGCGCGCCGACAAGGTCGGGCCGGGCGATCGCGAGCTCGAGCGCGACGCGGCCGCCGAGCGACGTCCCGACGAGCGCTGCGCCCGAGACGCCCAGCTCGTCGAGCAGGTCCGCCACCTCGCGCGCGAGCGCCAGCCGCGGCTCGGTGATCGGCGTGCGACCGAATCCCGGCAGGTCGATCCGGATCCGCCGGTAGTCCTGGAAGGACGACCACTGCGGGTCCCACACACGGCTGTCCGCGATGCCTGGATGGAGGAAGACGACAACGGGGCCGTGTCCGGCGACCTCGTGGTAGAGCGTCATCCGCGGGATCGAATCCAGTCCCAGGTGCGTCGCAGGCCTTCGTCGAGGTCGACCTGCGGACGCCAGCCGAGCTTCTGCGCAGCCAGCGACACGTCGAGCGCGCTTCGCCTGAGATCGCCCTCGCGGGCCGGGGCGATCCGCGGTGGGCGCTCGTCGCCGGTCACCGCGCGGCAGCGCTCGTGCAGCTCGAGCACCGTCGTCGCGACGCCGCTGCCGACGTTGAAGACGCCGCCCGACCCGGGCGCGACCATCAGCGCGCCGACGACGTCGTCCACGTGGACGAAGTCGCGCTCCTGGCCGCCGTCGCCGAAGATCGTCGTCTCCTCGCCCGAGGCCATCGCGTTCAGGAAGATCGCGACCACGCCGCCCTCGAGCCCGGTCTCCTGCCGCTTGCCGTAGACGTTCCCGAACCGGAGCGTCGTGTGGCGCGTGCCCCTCAGCCGGTTCCAGCCGGCCAGGTACTCCTCCCCGGCCAGCTTCGCGATCCCGTAGGGCGCGAGCGGCGCCCGCGCGTGAGTCTCGTCCGCCGGCGCCTCGCATTCGCCGTAGATCGCGCCGCCGGTCGAGCTGAAGACGACGGGGGACTCGCCCGCGGCTTCGAGCACGCGGATCGTCCCGACCACGTTCACCTCCGCGTCGAAGACGGGGCGCGCGACCGAGGTCGGCACGTCTGCCTGCGCGGCGAGGTGGAAGACGACGTCGGGCCGCGCTTCCGCGAAGACGTCTGACAGCCGATGGTCGCGGATATCGACCTCCACGAGGCGCGCGCCCTCGGACACGTTCTCGCGCTTGCCGGTGCTCAGGTCGTCGACCACGACGACGTCGTCCCCTCGTTCCAGGAGGGCGTCGACGAGATTCGAGCCGATGAAGCCGGCGCCTCCTGTGACAACGGCACGCACCTGTTCTAATCCTAGATGTGTTCGTGAGCTTCGAAGGGGTCGACGGCTCGGGCAAGTCGACCCAGGCCCAGTTGCTGCACGACCACCTCGTCGGGCTCGGGCGCGAGGTCGTGGTCACGAGGGAGCCGGGCGGGACGGAGCTCGGCGAGCGGCTGCGCGCGATCGTCCTCGACGGACCGCCGATCTCTCCGTGGGCGGAGGCAGCGCTTTTCGCCGCCGCCCGGGCGGAGCACGCGGCCGAGCTGATCCGGCCCGCGCTCGAGCGCGACGCAGACGTCGTGTGCGACCGATTCATCGACTCGTCGCTGGCCTACCAGGGGATCGCCCGCGGCTTGGGACTCGAGCAGGTCCTCGGCCTGAACCTGACCGTGCTCGACGGCCTGCTCCCCGACCGGACCTTCGTGCTCGTCATGGACGCCGCCGCGGCCTCGGCACGGCGCGAGCATGAGCCCGATCGGATCGAGCGAGAGGGCGATCTCTTCCAGGCCGAGGTGGGCCGCGCGTTCGAGGAGCTGGCCCGTCGGTTCCCGGAGCGCGTCGAACTGCTGGACGGAGCGCTTCCCCCGGCGGAGATCGCCGGCCTTGTCAAGGCGCGAATAAGAGACTTGCTGTGAGCTTCGAAGCCCTGCTGGAGCAGGCCGAGGCGAAGCGGCTCCTGGCGGCGGCGCTCTCGGAAGGCGTGGCACACGCCTACCTGTTCCACGGTGCGGGAGGGGTCGGCAAGCGAACCGCCGCGCTCCTCTTTGCAGGTCAGCTGCTCGGCGATCCCGACCGGGTCGTGCGGCGTTCGCATCCCGACCTGTACGTCCTCGAGCCCCTCGGCGACCAGATCCGGATCGACGAGGTGCGCGAGCTTCGCCGCGACCTGCACATGCGCCCGTTCGAGGCCGACCGCCGCGTCTACCTCGTGTTCGGAGCGCACCTCCTGAACGCGGAGGCGGCAGATGCGCTCCTGAAGGACCTCGAGGAGCCGCCGCCGTACGCGGTCGTGGTGCTCGTGGCCGACGAGCTCGGACCTCTGCCCGAGACGATTCGATCCCGCTGTCAGCTCGTTCCCTTTCGCCGTCTCTCGGAGCGGGCGGTCCGTGAGGAGATCGACCGCCGCGCGCCGGGGCTGGCGCCCGAACAGGCGACGGCGATCGCTCGCGTCGCGGGCGGCCGCCTCGACCGGGTCGAGCGACTGCTCGATCAGGATGCGATCCGGCGGCGCGACGAGCTGCTCGCCGTCGCGCGCGCGGTGTACGCCGACCCCGGCTTCGACCCGACCGCTGCCGCGCAGGTGGTTCTGTCGCTCGCCTCCGAGCGTGCGGTGCAAGCGCGAGCTGCTGCCGAGGAGGCCGTGGCCGGGCGGGATCTCTCCGATCGCGAGTCCGACCAGCACGTGCGACGAGTCGAGCGGGGAGCCGAGCGCGAAGAGACGCTGCTGGCGCTCGAGGAGCTCGCCGCGTGGTACCGCGACCTCGTCGTCGTTGCGGCCGGCGCCGAGCGGGCGGTGATGCACTTCGACCGGCTGGCCGAGCTTGCCGAGGATGCATCCGTCGAGCGGATGCTCGGTGCCGAGCGCGCGGCCGAAGCCGTCCGCGAGACCTGGCGGGCATTCGAGGAGTTCAACGTCTCGCCGCCGCTCGCGCTCGAGGGGTTGTTCGTTCGGCTGCACCGTGAGCTGGGAGCGGCCTCGGTCGCCGGGTAGCCCGTTCGGGTGAATTTGCGCCTCGGGCGCAAGTTTTCGGCCGAAACGCACTCTCAACGGGAAACCAGCTACCCAGGCTGACCCGAAAGGAGTGTTATGAAGAAGGCGTCCCTCGTCTCGGTGCTGCTCTGCGCGACAGCTGCCGCGCTCGTGCTTGCCGGGGCAGCCTCAGCACAGCTCGCCCTGCCCGGAGGAGACGGCCATGCCGTGAAGTCGAAGGCGCCCGCCGCAGCGACATCGCAGCCGACCTCCCCGGCCGCCTCGAGCTCGGAGGCGACAGGAACCGCGACCGGCGCGGCGGACGGCAGCTCGATTACGATCACGGCCGCGGACGGCTCGTCGATCACCTGCGCTGTACCAGCCGGACTCGATCTGACGCCCTTCCTCTCCGGACAGGTGAAGGCGGAATGCGAGCTCGTCGGCGGCATGCTCACGCTCAGAGAGCTCCAGGCCGCGAACGGCGCGAAGGTCGAGGTCAAGGACGACGGCGCGGTCGAGGTTGCCAACGACGACGAGAACGAGACCGAGGTCGCAGACACCGAGGACGCCGAGGACAACAGCGGTCCCGGCAGCGTGACCAGCGGTCCGAGCGGTGAGGACGACAACAGCGGCCCGAGCGCCAGCGAGGATCACAGCGGCTCGGGTGGTAGCGGCGGCGGCGACCACGGCGACGGCGGTGGCGGCGACAGCGGCGGCTCAGGAGGTGGCGACGACTAGCGCCGCCGAAGCGCTCCGCTCTGCCGGCCGCCCCGACCACCGGGCGGCCGGCGCGCGCCTGTCCGAGCTCTTTGCACGCCACGGCGCGGCAGTGCTCGGGCTCTGCCGGCTGCTCCTGCGCCACCGGGAGGAAGCCGAGGACGCGGTGCAGCAGACGTTCCTCGCGGCCTACAGGAGCCTGCTCAACGGCACCGAACCGAGGCATCCAGCCGCCTGGCTGGCGACGATCGCCCGCAACGAGTGCTGGGGCAGGATCCGGCAGCGGATGAGAGAGCCGCTCTCCGAGCCCCAGCCGGAGGGCGGCCTCCCCGACCCGGTCGCGGCCGCGGCGGCACGAGCCGACCTCGAGGCGCTCTGGCGCGCGATCGCCGAGCTTCCCGTCCAGCAGCGCGAGGCGCTGCTCCTGCGGGAGTTCTCCGGCCTCTCCTACGCCGAGCTCGCGCAGGCGCTCGGCGTCTCCGAGCCGGCAGTCGAGTCGTTGCTGTTCCGTGCTCGCCGTGGATTGCGAGCCCGGCTGCGTCCCGCGTACGGATCGGTCGCCGGGATCGCCCCGCTGGCGGCTATCCGCGAGGCGCTGGCACGGGCGATCGGCGGAATGCCGGATCCGGCGACCGCCGGTGCGCTCGCGAAGCTGGCATCGGCTCCGCTGCTCGTGAAGCTCGCGGCGGGCGCCACCGTGTTCGCGGTCGCCGGTGGAACGGTCGCCGAGATCGAGCGGGACACGGGGCCTTCCAGTAGGCCGGCGAGAGCCGGGGTCGCGAAGCCGGCACTGTCCGCGATCGAGGCGCAAGGCGCCGTGAAGATGACTGCGGTCGGGAGCGTGCAGCCTCTGCCCCGCGAGTCGCCGGCGACCGAGATCCGCGTCGCACGGCCGGAGCCGCGACCGACAGTTTTCACGCCTGCCCGTGTCGCCGTTGCTCGGCCCGCGCCCGACGTGGCTCCGAGCGCGGCCCCCGATCCGGTCGAGATCGAGGTCGAGGATCCTCCGTCCGCGACGGAGGAGACCGCCACGCCTGCGGCCCCGGTGCCGAGCGTGTCGCAGCCTTCGCCGACGGGCGGGGACCGGACCACCTCAGGTGAGAACGAAGCCGCCGGCGCGGAGACGAACGGCGGATCCGGCTCGGACGATTCGAGCGACAGCACGAGCTCGGAGTCGAGCCCCACCACCACCGAAGGTGAAGACTCGGGCTCCGGCCCGAGCGACGGATCCGCGGCGGAGTCCGGATCAACCGATTCGGGATCGGGAGAGGTCCAGAGTGGAGGCGAGGAGGCAGGCTCGACCACCTCGGGCGACTCGGGTGACTCGGGCGACAGCTCGAGCGCAGAGCAGAGCACCTCCGGGGAGCGCTCCGGCTCGGACAGCGGAGACGCGGTATCGGCCGGCGACGGCGAGAGCGGGAGCAGCGGGTCAGACAGCGGTCACGGCTAGGCCGCAGGCGAGAACGCCCGAACCTCGGTGATGTGTGCCTCCCCGGCCGCCTGCGGGACGGCCGTCACCCAGACGACCACGTAGCGACCCGCGGCTCCACGCGTCAGCGGGAAAGCGGTCCTGCCGTTCAGCGGCCGCTCGACGGAGACCGGGTTGAACGGACCGGTCGCGCTGTCGCCGAGCTCGATCCGCGCCGATGCCCCGGCGGCGTCGGTGACGACAACGACCTTCGACAGCGGTCTGCGCCGCCCCGCGTCCAACAGCAGGCCGACGCCGGTCTTCGAGAACCCGTGCAGGTAGTGCTCGGTCTTCCAGAACGTCGACGCGTCGCCGTCGACCGCAAGGGGAGCGAGGTCGTCGTTCTCGTGCCGATCGCCCTCTGGGTCGTAGGCGCCTGCTCCGGTCAGCTCGACGGGAGTCGTCTTCGCGGGGGTCGCGGCTGTCGTCGTCGGTTGCGTCGTGCGGACTTGAGTCGTCGTGCGCGCAGCTGTCGTCGTGGTGCTCCCACCTCCCCCCGAGGTCGCGCTGACGACGACGATGACGAGCATGGCGACCAGAAACGCGGCAAGCGCGATTCCCGCAGCCATACGGCTCATCGTCCTCATAGTTGCTGATCCCTGCTCGTGACTACGATTCGACGACGTTCGCCTTCGTCCTGAAGCGTCGTCGTCCTGCTGCCGCGCTCCTGCTGGTGGCCGCAGTCGCGGCCGCGCTCACCGTGTGGCTGGCCTCTCGCGGCGACTCGGGCGCCTCTGCGACGCCACGCTCCGATCCGGTTGTCTTCCTGCGTGGCATCGTCCGCGGCGTCGCCGCCAACGACTACGCGGGCGTCTGGCCGACGCTCCACCCCGCTCAGCAGCGTGTCGCCACCCGGGCGCTCTACGTCCGTTGCGAGAAGCTCAGCCCTGTGGCCGGCAAGCTCGACTCGATCAGGGTCGTGCGAGCCGTCGACCGCCGGATCGAGGTCGCGGGCACCGGGGAAGGACTGGTCGACAGCAAGGCGGTGACGTTCGAGGTGAAGCTCAGGGATCGTCTGCTCGGAACGTCGGTTGCGGTGACGACGGCGCACGCGGTCGCCGTCGACGGCCGCTGGCGCTGGATCCTGACGCCGCAGAGGTTCACGACCTATCGCTCGGGCGGTTGCCCGTCGGCAGGGGCGCCGCCTACGAGCTGAGCAGGGCTCCGGCTGGCGCAGGACCGGGCGGCCGATCAGCTTGCGCCGTCCGATACGAGACCGAGCATCTCCTCCGATAGGGGTCATCCGACTGCGGAGGAGACATGAGCTTTCCAAGGTGGGAACGGTGGGGGCCGCTTGCCGGGGTGCTGGCGGTCGCTTGCTGGGTCGTCGCGTTTCTCGTGAGCACGGACTCGCCGGACTCGAGCGACTCGGACCAGGAGATCGCGGCGTTCTGGACGAGCCACTCGCATCAGGTGCACGACATCGTCGCGTTCTTCCTCTTCCTGGCGGGCCTCCTGCTCTTTCTCGGATTCCTGGCGGCACTGCGGAGCAGGCTGGTGGACGCAGAAGGCGGCCCGGGCAGGCTGACGGCGCTGGGGTACGGCGCGGGCGTCGCGAGCGGGGTGCTCTTGATGGTCGCTGTGGCCGGGTGGACCTCGCCTGCGTTCACCGCGAACGACACCAGCAAGTTCAGCCTCGAGCCGAACACCTACCGGCTGCTGAACGACCTGGCGTACGGAGTGTGGGTCATCGCCGTGGTCGTGGCTGCGTTGCTGGTGTGGGCAACGTCTGCGATTGCGCTCCGCAGCGGGTTGCTGCCGAAGTGGTTCGCGTGGCTCGGCGTGCTGGCGGGCATTCTGCAGCTCCTCGCGATCTTCTTCATCCCCTTCTTCATCTTCCTGGGCTGGATCGTGATCGTGTCGCTGCTGCTGGTCTTCCGCTCGGCGACGCGGGCGCGAGGGCCGGCCGAGGCCGTCTAGCCATCCGCACGAGGGCGTCCCGCCGCGTGTTCTCCGGTGGGACGCCCTCCCGGGCCGGCCAGGGGACTCAGACGGCTGGGCACTTCTCGACGGAGGCCGAGCCGGCCGCAAGAGCCGCCTAGTTCTAGCTCTGCTGGCCCGAGGCGATGAGGAGGACCGTCGCTGCGAGCAGGGCGAGGATCAGGACCGCCATGAGGGCGACGTAGTTCCTGGAGAGAACCCAGGCGGCTCGCTCGAAGAGGTCGATCACGAGAACCGTAATCGGCACGAGATGCGAATGTCCTGAGCCCTCGCCCTCGGGAACCGACGGCGAACGCCTACTCGACCTACGGTGATCGACGCTCGATCCGGCTGGTCAACCGGTCATTGAATCGTGCAGCTCGTACCAGGTCTCGCGATTCGGCGGCGTGAAGGTCTCGTCCGCGCGCTGATCGGCCTCGCCGGCCATCCGCTCGATGATCGGCATGAGCGTCTCGTTCAGGAACTTCTCGCCCTGCTCGCGGCTCTCCCAGACGTCGAAGATCCGGAAGACGCCCGCATCGTGGTCAAAGCCGGCGGTGTGGATGAGGAGGCCGTCCGGCGCCTGCCGGAGGTTGAGGGCCGCCGAGACGGCGTCGTAGTTGGTCGTGCTCGTGTCGCCATCCCGTATTTCGAACTCTTGCAGGTACGCGATCGCCACCGGGGGCTCCTTTCAAATGGGGTGCGCGGGATCGTACGCCATTCGCGGCCAGGCTCTTCTGCCGCCTCTCGGCGGCATCGGTTTACGGGGCCGCAGGCATGGCATCACCTCTCCGGAGGCCGCAGAGGGCGGCCCGCGAAGGGAGGAAGAGGTGGCAGACACACGTACCGGCGGCATCGGCTTGGGCGGCATCCTGGTGATCCTCGGGCATCGTCCTGATCATCGTCTGGAGCTTCTGGTGGGGGTTGATCATCGGACTGATCGGGCTCGTGTTCTTCGGCGGATTCGCGAAGGGGAAGTGGTACTAGGCACGTGAGGCTCGGCTGCGCCTCCGGGACGCGTCGGGAGAGTCGCCAAATGGCTACAGTAGGCGCGTTGCCGACGTAGCTCAGCTGGTAGAGCACATCACTCGTAATGATGGGGTCCCCGGTTCGAGTCCGGGCGTCGGCTTTCCCTCAACCATCCCATCTGTTCGGTGCGGCTGACCCTCTCGGAGGGCTCCCCGGGCACACCACCGGGCACAGACTCGCAACGGGGCTCGTCGTGAGCAGGAACGACCCGTGCGTCGTCCGTGGCGGGGACGGGCCCACTCGCGGTCGAGCACGACGACGAGTTCTGCGGCGTGCGCTGCCCGAAGGGACGGGCGCTTACAGACGGAGGCCGCCACGAGGGCGGCCTCCGCGGCTGGCCTTGGGAGAAGAGGTCGGCGCTAAACGAGCGCCTTCCAGAACACTTTGACGTCCTCTGCGGGGAACGTCTCGGTCTCGAACAGCTCGAGCTTCGCGATCTTGCCGAGGACGCGGAACGCGGTCTCGAGATCGGGATACTCGAAGATGGCGAGATACTCCCACGGGCCCATGACGGCGAGGAAGCGCTCGACAGTGCCGCCCTCGCCCTCGACGATCTCGTGGATCTTGTCGAAGTACTCGGGGGTCTTCTCGAGGTGCTCCCGGGCGACGGGCGTGAGCCTGAAGAGCCCGACATAGGTGAACATGCACACCTCCCAGCTTTGGGGCATCGCGTAGAGCCCCACCGCGGGAGTGTCTCGCCCCACGGCACCACGGGCATCCGCGAAACCACCTATCGCGGCGGAGTTAGCGACGGGGTCAGTGCTTACGCCTGGAGGGCCTTCGGTCATTCTGAAACGAGTTCTTAGCGGCCGAGGGTCCGGACAGGAAGCTCACGCTCGCGCAACGGGAGGCGCTTGAGCGTGACCGCGAGGCCAGGAAGCGATCGACCGCGTACGCCCGATTCTGACGCCTGAGGCCGGCGAGCCGTGCGGCTCAGGCGGCGTGCGACTTCTCGAGACGGCGCACTCGTCGAGCCAATTCCCGCAGCATCGCCAGGGCGATCTCAGGTTCCTGTTCGAGAAGCCTCAGGAACGGCCGCCGCGGGAGCAGCATCACGTGAAGCTCGTTGCCGGCAGCGATGGAGGCGGATCGAGGCTCACCATCAATGAGGCCCATTTCCCCGAAGTAGTCGCCGATTCGCAGCAGGCGCGCTCGCGGTTTCCCCAGCACCCGTGCTTGGCCGCCGAGGATGAGGTAGAAAGCGTTGGAAGGGTCGCCTGCCTGGATGACGAGGCTACCCGCCGCGAACTCCTTGAATTGCGCGAGCCCAGCGAGCTTGCGCAGTTGCCGCTTGCTGCACCTCGAAAAGAGGGGGAGGCCAGCTAGCACCTCCGCCCAGTCCTTCGCGGTTGGCCGCTCCCACGAGCGATCGAGCAGCGCACGGAGGTCACCGATTGCCGCTTCCGGCGCAGCTCGTCTCGGCATTTCCGTCCTCCTGTCGTCGTCGCGAGCAAGCTGCTTCTCGCGATCAAACCGATTCAATCAAGTGCGTGCGTCCGGTGCGCCGGCTGGGCAGCGACGCGCGTCCCCGCTGGAGAGGAGGCGGAGCCGGGGCGCTGGCTCGAACTCTTCGGCCGAGGGTGCTTACGAACTCCAGGAGGCGGCGCCGACAGCCGCGAAGGCAACTAGCAAGATCAGCGCGCACACGAGGAGCAGAAGGCGCGGGTTCATCCGCTCCTTATCTCAGGAACGAGACTCTACGGCTACCCCTTGACTGAGGGGTTTCGCCATCGAGGTGCCGAGCCTGCTCTCGCTGTTCGAGCTCAGCTTCCGGTCAGGCTCACGGGAGATCAGGCGGCCGTGAGCGCCCCGGCGCGGGGCCGTTCGATCGTCTCGGCGAAGGCGACGCCTGCCTCGAGCGCCCGCCGAACCGGGCACGCGGCGGCGACCTTCTCCAGCTTCGCCAGCTCTTCCTCCGAGAAGTGCCCGCCGAGCCGGATGTGCACGTCGCAGTGCCGCGGCGTCGCCTTGTTGTCGTACTCGACGTCGACGTCGACCCCGCCGAGATCGATGCCCCTCTTCTCCGCGTACATGAGGAGCGTCGTCGACACGCATGCGGCGACCGCTGCGGCCACCAGCTCGTGCGGGGCGGGCCCGGTGTCCGTGCCGCCGAGGTGCTCGGGCTCGTCCGTCACGAGCAGGTGACGTCCGTCGACGAGCACGCGCTGGCGCAGCGAGCCTGGCGTCGATCGTGCTGTTGCTTTCAGCATTCACCATCATTGAACGGGCCGCAGCCGACCAGTGGGATCAGCGACTCACCGGATCTGGCCCTGTGGCTTTCTGCGTAGAGTCGATGGCCTTGAGGAAGCGGGTTCGATCGAGCGCAACGCTCTGGCTCGTCGCCGCGGCGGCTCTCCTTCGCCTGCGCCGCCGCCGGGCACTCTCCGCGCAAGCTCGGGCGACGACCGAGCTCCACCCCGGCGTGCCCTTCGACGGCCGCTACGCCTACGACCTGACGAAGCTGCAGCTCTCGTTCGGGCCGCGGCCGGCCGGCTCGGTCGCCCAGCGGGCCGCTGCCGCCCGGCTCGTGAAGCTCCTGCCCGGCGGTCACTTCGAGGCCGTCCCCGGCGGCCTGCGCAACATCGTCGGCGAGCTCCCGGGCCGCAAGCCGGCGATCGTCGTCTCGGCCCACTACGACACGACCGACGTCCCCGGCTACCTCGGCGCGAACAACAGCGCGGCCGGTGTCGGCGCGGTGGTCGCGATCGCCCGTGCGCTGGGGAAGGATCGCCCGGCCGCACGCCGGTCCGCCGTCCGCTTCGTCCTCTTCGACGGAGAGGAAGCCCCGTCGGGCTTCTCCGACTTCTACAACGAGGGCCTGCGAGGCAGCCGCGCCTATGCCGCCGCGCACGCGAAGGAGATCCGTGAGGTGATCGTGCTCGACTTCATCGCGCTCCACGACGAGCAGCTCCGCCGCGACCCGGGCTCCGACGCCGACCTCTGGTCACGCCTGCGCGCGGCCGCAGGCCGGGCAGGGACGCTCTCGATCTTTCCGCCCGGGACGCAGGACCAGTTGCTCGACGACCACACGCCGTTCGTCCGCGCCGGGATCCCGGCAATCGACCTGATCGACTTCGACTACCCCTGCTGGCAGAAGGTCTGCGACGACCTGGGCAAGGTCTCGCTGAAGAACCTCACCCGGGTCGGCGCGGCCGTGCTCGAGCTCGTGCGCGCCGACCGGCTTGGGAGCTCCTAACGCGAGCTCTCAGGTGACCACGGCGATCGCGATCACTGCCGGCAGCACGAGCCAGGCGACCGTCGTCAGGACGATCGCGACGATCGTGAACTTGCGGCTCTGATCGCGAGGCGGGCGGCCGCACCAACCGACTGCATCCCAGAGCGCAGTGAGCGGCGCTTGCGTGGCCAGCCGGATGCGCCGGCTCGCCATCGCCGTCCCGCGCAGGATCACCCATGAGACGGCGAGGACGACCAGGCCGCCGATGACCGCCGCGATCGTCGTCGCCCACCAGCTGACGAAGCTGACGCCCTGCGCCAGGCGGAGCATCGTCACGGTGAGCGGGACGAGCAGGCCGCCGATCACGAAGGACGGGAGACCCAGCTCCCGGCGGCTGAAGACCGCGATCAGCCCTTCGGCCTCTGCGCGGGCGCGTCGCAAGAGCGGCCGCTCGGGCGTTCCCGGCGCCGCCTGCATCGCCCGCAGCCAGTACAGGTTTCGCAGCTCGGTCGCGACGCGGCGCAGGTGGGAGACGACGACGTAGCGGGCGACGAGCTCTACGAGGAACCGGGGCAGGAAGCGCGGTCGCAGCCACCTCGGCAATCCGGGCGAGTGGTAGCCGTGGCGCCCGAGCGTCTCGAGCGCGCCGACTGCGGCTCGGTGGGCCGATGCGAACTCGTCCGGCTTCCGCAGCGGCGCCTTGCGGGCGAGCTCCGCGAGCATCTCCCGCTCTCTTGGCCCTCGCAGATCGAGCGAGTCGAGGAACTTCGCGATCGTCTCGTCGTCCTCGTCGACGAGCTGCACGCGCTCGAGCCAGGCGTCGACCTCGTCGAAGACCGGGTTTGCCGGAGTCCGGCGGGACGTCACGTCAGCGACTGTAGAGCGTCACACGCGCTCGGCAACGGCCAACCAGGCAAACGCAAGGACCGGCATCGCCCACAGCAGTACGCTACGCCACGGTATGCGTCGCATCGCAATCGCCCTGGTTTTCGCCGTCTTCCTCATGACACCTCTTGCATCGGCGCAGAAGGCGATCGACATCACTCCCGACTACATCGTCGGGATCAAGCTCTCGATGACCAAGGCCAAGGCGACCAGGCTGCTCGCAAAGCCGGTTCGGGTCGACCGCCTCGAAGACGGCTACGAGCGCCTCGTCTCCGGCAGGCAGAAGGTCGAGGTCTACTTCCGCAAGGGAGCGAAAGGCGTGGTCGTCGTCACGACCTGGAACCGAACGTTGAAGACCGACGAAGGGATCGGCCCGTGTTCCAGCGTCGCCGCGCTCAAGCGCACGTACGGCAAGCAGCTCCAGCCCTTCCGCCAGGGCGGCAAGGTGATCGCCTACCGTCTCGGGAACCTCGTCTTCACCGCCGAGGGTGGAAAGCGCGTCGGCGTGGTCGCGCTCGGACGCGGCACCGCCGCGAACTACGTGGCGCTGAACGCCCCCGAGTGCGTTTGATCGACCATCTAGACGACGAGCACGGCGGCGCCGTGGATCCGGCCGGCGCGTAGCCGGTCGAGCGCCTCGTTCGCCTCGGCGAGCGCAAACGTCTCCACCTCGACCCGGACGGGAACCTTCGGCGCGAGCGCGAGGAGCTCGTCGCCGTCGGCGCGCGTCAGGTTCGCGACCGACCGCACCGCGCGCTCGCCCCAGAGCAGCTCGTACGGGAACGCGGGGATGTCGCTCATGTGGATCCCCGCGCAGACGACCGAGCCGCCCTTGGCGAGCGCGGCGAGCGCGGCCGGGACGAGCGTGCCCACGGGCGCGAAGACGATCGCCGCATCCAGCTCCTCGGGGGGATCATCGTCCGAGCCGCCGGCCCACTCGGCGCCGAGCTCGAGCGCGAACGCCTGGCCCTCTGCGTCTCCGGGCTTCGTGAACGCGAAGACGCGGCGGCCCTGGTGGCGGGCGACCTGGGCGACGATGTGCGCGGAGGCGCCGAACCCGTACAGGCCGAGTCGCTCGGCGTCCCCCGTCATCCGCAGCGAGCGGTAGCCGATCAGGCCGGCGCAGAGGAGCGGGGCTGCCTGGGCGTCGGGGTAGTCGGCCGGCACCGGAAAGCAGTAGCGCTCATCGGCCACGATCCACTCGGCGTAGCCGCCGTCCAGCTGGTAGCCGGTGAACAGCGCCCGGTCACAGAGGTTCTCCCGTCCGCTGCGGCAGTACCTGCACTCCCCGCACGTCCAGCCGAGCCAGGGCACGCCCAGCCGCCGTCCGTCGGCTGCAACACCGACGACCTGATGCCCGGGGACGAGGGGCAGCTTCGGATCGGGCAACTCGCCATCGACGACATGGAGGTCCGTCCGGCAGACGCCGCAGGCGCGCACCTCCAGCAGGATCTGGCCCGGACCAGGCTCGGGGTCGGTGAGCTCTGCTTCGCGGAGCGGCTGCCCCGGGGCGTCGAGCACCATCGCCCTCATGGCGTGTGCCGAGCCCTACGGGGAAGCCGCGAGCGCGTCCTCGACCGTCTCGCGGACGTCGAAGTGGCGCCCCAGCCCGGAGACGTCGAGAGCGCGACGGACGTCCGGGTTCGGAGCCGCGAGCAGAAACCGCGTGCCCTCGCCGATGCTCTTCTGCGCCTCGACGAGCGTGCCGAGCGTGGTCGAGTCGACGAACGTGACCTCGGCGAGGTCGACGACGAGCCGCGAGGGCGAATCCGAGCCTGCCTGCACGAGCGCGCCGCTCACCTCGGTCGCGTTGTAGAGGTCGAGCTCGCCCGCGAGGCGAACGACGACGTCGCCGTCGCGGCGCTCGATCGCCTCGACCGGCGGGCGGCGCAATCCTTCGGGCTCCCCCCTCGTCACCGCCCGCCAGCTTAGATGGTTGATCGAAACCTCGCGCGACCGCGGTTGGTGGCTCAGACGCAGCGCCGGCTCGCCACGCTCGTGCGCCGCCCGTAGCGCTGCTACGAGCTGCGCATGATCGCGGCGCCCGGCTTGGCCTGAGCCATCCCCGCTAGGGGCGCAAGGTTCCGATCAACCATCACGCCGGGCCTCGTTTGACGCAGCAAGGGCCCTCCGCAATCGTAGGCGCCGATGGATCCTGCCCAAGTCGCAGCCCGAGCGCGGACGGAGAACTTCCCCGTCGCGTCGCTCCTCTTCCCGCGCCCGCTGCGCCCGCACCTCCGTGCGGTCTACGGCTTCGCCCGGCTGGTCGACATCCTCGGAGACGAAGCCCCGGGCGACCGGCTCGCGCTGCTCGACGGCCTCGAGCAGGAGGTCGACGCCTGCTACGACGGCGAGCCGTCGTGGCCGGTCATGCAGCAGCTCCAGCCGACGATCCGCGAGTTCGGCCTGCCGAGGGAGCCGTTCCTGCGGCTGATCGAGGCGAACCGCATGGACCAGCGAGTCACCGAGTACGACACCTGGCCCGACCTGAAGTGGTACTGCGTCCACTCGGCCGACCCGGTCGGACGCCTCGTTCTCGGCTTGCTGCGCCTGGACCGCGAGGAGGAGCTCGTCGCCGCCTCCGACGACGTGTGCACGGGCCTCCAGCTCGTCAACTTCCTCCAGGACGTTCCGCGCGACCTCGAGCTGGGGCGGATCTACCTCCCGGCCGAGGACCGTCGTGCGTTTGACGTGACCGAGCTCGAACGGCCCAACGAGCCGCTCATCCGGCTGCTCCGGTTCGAGGCCGACCGCGCACGCGCACTCCTGGGCGGCGGCGCGATCCTCCGCGAGCGAATCGGCGGCCGAATCGGGCGGGCGGTCGGTCTCTTCGCGCGGGGTGGCCTGGCCGCACTCGCCGCGCTCGAGGATGCCGGCTGGGACATCTTCACGCAGCGGCCGCGACCGTCCCGGCTACGCCTCGCGCGCGAGGCGCTCCGGCGATGAGAGACCGAGCCGAGCACAAAGGCGACAGCGGAGCTGGCGGCCTTGGTGCGAGGGGACGTCGTGACGCCGAAGGCGTCACGGTCGAGGAGGCCTACGCGGAGGTCGAGCGGCTCACCCGCGAGCGGGCGCGGAACTTCGCCTACGGGATCATGGTTCTGCCCAAGGCGAAGCGCCGCGCCATCGCCGCGATCTACGCCTTCGCCCGAGAGGTCGACGACGTCGCCGACGGCGACGCGCCGGACACAGAGAAGCGCTCGCGCCTCGAGGAGCTGCATCGCCGCCTCGACGCGCCGCCGGGCGACCAGGCGATGTGGGTCGCGCTCGCCGACGCGCGTAGCCGTTTCACGATCTCCGCGCAGGCTCTCCACGACCTCGTCGACGGCGGGCTGATCGACCTCGACCGGTCTCGCTACGACAGCTTCGACGAGCTCCGCGACTACTGCGCCCACGTCGCGGGGGCGGTTGGCGTCGCCTGCATCGGCGTGTACGGCGCCGACCAGCCCCAGCGGGCCGAGTCGCTCGGGATCGCGCTGCAGCTGATCAACATCATCCGAGACGTCCGTGAGGACTGGGGCCTCGGCCGCGTCTACCTCCCGCAGGACGAGCTCGCGTCCCACGGCGTGACCGAGGACGACATCGCCTCGAGCCGGCTGACTCCCGCCTGGCAAGCGCTCATGGCGCACCAGGCGGCCCGGGCGCGCGGCTACCTCCAGGAGGGCCTGACTTTGCTCGACTACCTCGACACGCGCAGCTCGGCCTGCGTCGGCACCTTCGCCGGCCTGTACCGCGCCACCCTCGAACGCATCGAGGCGAGGGGCTTCGACGTCTTCGACGGCCCACCGCAGCTGTCGCTCGCGACGAAGCTCCGCATCGTCGGAGCGAGCTTCCTTCCGTGAAGGTCGCGATCGTGGGGGGCGGCCTCGCCGGGCTCTCGGCTGCGCTCGAGCTCGTCGACGCCGGCCACGAGGTCGTCCTGCACGAGGCGCGGCCGACTCTCGGCGGCGCGGTGCAGACGCTCCCCGGGCGCGAGGGCGATCCTCCGCCGCCGCCCGACAACGGCCAGCACATCGCCCTCGGTTGCTTCGACGCGTACCGGCGGTTCGTCGCCCGGATCGGCAAGGAGACCGCCCTCACGCGCGAGCCCCTGCGCCTGCCGGTGATCGACGAGCAGGGCCGCAGCTCGACGATCCGCCCGGGGGCGCACCTGCTCCGGTACCGGCATCTGCCGTTCGCCGCGAAGCTGCGGATCGCGCGCGTGTCGCTTTCGTTACGGGGACTGTCCCCTGAACGTTTCTCGGACCAGACGTTCGGGGAACTGTTGCGCGCCCGTGGCCAGCGGCCGGAGGAGATCGACCGTTTCTGGGACGTCTTCATCCAACCGGCGCTCAACCTCCCCAGCGAGGAGGCCGGAGCGGACTACGGGATCTTCACCGTCCAGACCGCCCTCCTCGGCAGAAAGGACGCCAGCGACCTCCTGCTGCCCACCGAGCCGCTCGGCGAGCTTCACGGCGAGGCAGCGGGCCGCGCGCTCGCACAGGCCGGGGCGGACGTGCGGCTCGAGCACCGGGTTGCCTCTCTCGACGAGCTCGACGCGGATGCGACGGTCGTCGCCGTGCCCCCGCCTGACGCGGCGCAGCTGCTCGGCCGGGAGCCGCCACCGCTCGACGACTCCCCGATCGTGAGCGTCCACCTGCTCTTCGACCGGCCAATCCTTCGGCGCCCGTTCGCAGCCCTCTTGAACAGCCCAGCTCACTGGGTCTTCAACCGAGGATTGCTCACTAGCTGCCAGCCGGAGGCTGGCGGCGAGTACCTGACGGTGGTCGCGAGCGGCGTCCCGGACCTGCTCGAGGTCCGCGGCCGAGGCCTCGTCGAGCTGATGGCAGAGGCCTTGACCGAGCGCCTGGGCCGCGCGGAGCTCCTGTGGTCGCGCGTCAGCCGCGAGCCTCGGGCAACCTTCGCGCCCAGGCCCGGGACACGTACATTGCGGTGGCCGATGCGGACTGCTCTTCCGAACGTCTACCTCGCTGGTGCGTGGACCGCGTCGGACTGGCCGGCGACGATGGAGGCGGCGGTGCGAAGCGGCGCCGCGGCGGCTGAGGCGGTCGGACGATGACCGCCGTCGAAGAGCTGACGAAGCTCGACCGCGCGGTCGAAGCGGCGACCACTCGTCTGCTCGAGCTGCAGCACCCCGGCGGCTGGTGGGTGGGGGAGCTCGAGTCGAACGCGACGATGATCACCGAGCACCTGTTCTGGCTGCACGTCCTCGGGCTTCGCGACCCGGACACCGACCGGCGCCTGGCCAACGACATCCTGGCCCGCCGCCGCGACGACGGAACGTGGTCGAACTGGTGGGAGGGCCCGGCCGACCTCTCGACGACGATCGAGTCGTACGTCGCGTTGAAGATGGCGGGCGTCGACGCCGGCGACCAGACGCTCGCGTACATCCGGCGTGAGGGCGGGATCCCGCGCAGCCGGGTCTTCACGAAATGCTTCATGGCCCTCCTCGGCCAGTGGCCGTGGCAGCGGATCGTCCCGATCCCGCCGGAGATGATCCTGCTCCCGCCGAGTGCGCCGTTCTCGATCTACAACTTCGCCTGCTGGGCGCGGCAGACGATGGTGCCGTTGTCGGTGGTGTGGGCGCTCCGTCCGGTGAGGCCCGTCGATCTCGATCTGCGGGAGATCGGCTCCCGCCCGGGCGAGACGAAGCCCCCGGGGCCACCCACGCCGCTTCGCCGCCGCGCGATCGAGGCTGCCGAGCGTTGGGTGAGGGAGCGGCAGGAGGCGGACGGCTCCTGGGGAGGGATCCAGCCGCCGTGGGTCTGGTCGATCGTCATGCTTGCCGCGCTCGGCCGCGGCTTCGAGAACGAGACGCTGCGCCGGGCGGTCGAAGGGTGGGGAGCGTTCATGGTCGAGGACGGCGACCGGCTCCGTCCCGAGGCGTGCCAGTCACCGGTGTGGGACACCGGGCTCGCGGTGCTCGCGCTGCGCGACGCAGGCGTGCCCGCCGACCATCCCCAGCTCCGCAAGGCGGGCGAATGGCTCCTCGCCGAGGAGGTGACCGTCAAGGGAGACTGGGCGATCCGGCGGCCCGATCTCGCGCCCGGCGGCTGGGCTTTCGAGTTCGAGAACGACCTCTACCCGGACGTCGACGACACCGCGGTCGTGGCGATCGCGCTCCGCGAGCTCGGCATGGGGGAGGAGGCGGTGCGGCGCGGCCTCGACTGGATCGAAGGGATGCAGTCGGAGAACGGGGGCTGGGGTGCCTTCGACGCCGACAACTCGAGCTACTGGCTCTACAAGCTCCCGTTCTGCGACTTCGGCTATGTGATCGACCCTCCGAGCGAGGACGTCTCCGCGCATGCGCTGGAGGCGCTCGCGCCCGAGCCCCGCTACTCGGAGGCGCTCGCACGTGGGCTGGAGTACCTCGTTCGCGAGCAGCAATGGGACGGATCGTGGTGGGGCCGCTGGGGCGTCAACCACGTCTACGGGACGGGCGCTGCCCTCCCGGCTCTGGAGGCGTGCGGCTACCAGCCGGAGCATCCCGTCGTGCGCAAGGCGGTGGACTGGCTCGACGGCGTCCAGCAGGCGAGCGGCGGCTTCGGGGAGGACATTCGCTCGTACCACGAGACCGCAATGCGGGGGCGCGGGGCCGCGACCGCTTCACAAACCGCCTGGGCGTTACTAGGCTACGTCGCTGCAGGCGATGCGCAGAGCGAGTCGGCCCGACGAGCGGCCGACTATCTTTGTGCTGAGCAAGAGGCGAACGGCGACTGGAGCGAGTCGCACTACACCGGCACCGGATTCCCGACTGATTTCATGATCCGCTACCACCTCTACCGGCTCCACTTCCCCCTCATGGCCCTTGGCCGACTACGAGAAAGGTTGAACGGATGAAGTTCCCGCTGCGTTCGACAGTCCAGATCGGCCGCTACGTCGCGACCCAGAAGCGCAAGGGCGAGCTGTACCCGCTCGTGCTCATGCTCGAGCCGACGCTCGCCTGCAACCTGGCCTGCATCGGCTGCGGGAAGATCCGCGAGTACGAGTCGAACAAGGCGCGGCTCTCGGTCGACGAGTGCATCGACGCGGGCGTGCAGTGCCCGGCGCCGGTCGTCTCCATCTGCGGCGGCGAGCCGCTGATCTACAAGGGGATCGAGGACGTCGTCGCCGGCCTGCTCGACGTGCGCAAGAACATCGATCTCTGTACGAACGCGCTCAAGCTGGCCGAGTACCTGGAGGTCTTCAAGCCGGATCCACGGCTGACGTTCGTCGTCCACCTCGACGGCATGCGCGAGATCCACGACTACGTCTGCGACTACCCGGGGCTCTGGGACATCGCCGTCGACGCGATCAAGCAGGCGCGCGCCGCCGGGTTCCGCGTGACCACGAACACGACGATCTTCAAGGAGAGCGCGGTCGACGACGTGATCGAGATGATGCGGTACCTCACCGACGACGTCGGCATCGACGGGATGCTGATCGCCCCGGGCTACCAGTACTCCCAGATCGATCCCGCCTTGACGATGACGCGCGACGAGCACGAGGCGAAGTTCCGCGAGATCCGCGCCGCGGTTCGCGAGCACGGATACCGCTGGCTAGCGAGCCCGATCTACCAGGACTTCCTCACCGGCGACCGGAAGCTGCCGTGTGCCCCGTGGGGCTCGATCACCCGCAACCCGTACGGCTGGAAAGGCCCCTGCTATCTGTTGACCGACGGGATCTTCCCGACGTACGAGGCTCTGCTCGAGAACATCGAGTGGGACTCCTACGGGCCTGGCAACGACCCGCGCTGCGAGCACTGCGGCATCCACTCCGGGTTCGAGCCATCGGCCGCGTACGCAGCCACCTCGAGCGTGAAGGAGACCGTTCGGAGCATGGCTTGGACGCTGACCGGTTAGCTCTCCTCACAGCCGCGTGTGCATCCACGGCGGAGGAGCGCGCGGCGCGACGTGCCGGCTTCCGCACCGCCCTCGTCGGCCTCGGTGTCAGCCGCGGCGTGCCGGCCGGGCGGCTCGTGTCGTTCGGCGTCGCCGGCGGGCTCGACGGTCTGGCGGTCGGCACCGTGATCGACGCCACGCGGATCGTGGACGAGGACGGCGCCGTCGTCTGGGAAGGCCTCGGCCTCGGCGTCGAAGGCGCCCGACCCGGGACGATCGTCGCCGCGCGACGCATCGTGGACGACCCGATCGAGCGGCGGCAGCTGCACGAGCGGACGGGCGCGGATGCCGTCGACCTGGAGAGCGGCGTGCTCGCGGCCACCGGGCGACTCGACGGGTGCGTCCGCGCGATCAGCGACTCGCCCCGCGCGCCGCTTGGCCCCATCGGCCTCGTCCTCACGCCCGCCGGTCGCGTGCGCGCGGCGGGGCTCTTTGCGCTCGCCCGGCAGCCTGTGGCTGCCGCCCGAGCGCTAGTCAACATTCGTCGAGCACTCCGAGCGTTGTCTAGCGCTCGCGCCGAAGGCGAGAGCGCATGAGCGGGCGCGTCCTGCTCGCCGCGCCCCGCTCGTTTTGCGCGGGCGTCGACCGTGCGATCGAGATCGTCGAGAAGCTCCTCGAGCAGCATGGCCCGCCAATCTACGTCCGCCATCACATCGTCCACAACGAGCACGTCGTGCGGCGGCTCGAGAAGCTCGGCGCCGTCTTCGTCGACAGCGAGGACGAGCTCCCGCAGGGGGCGATCTGCGTCCTCTCTGCCCACGGCGTCGCACCCGCGGTGCGTGAGAACTGCGAGCGGCGAGGCCTGCGGGTCGTCGATGCGGTCTGCCCGCTGGTCTCGAAGGTGCACGCCGAGGCGCGGCGCTACGCGGACAGCGGCCATCTCGTCGCGCTCGTCGGCCACCACGATCACGTCGAGGTGATCGGGACGAAGGGCGAGCGGCCCGAGCAGATCGTCGTCGTCGAGTCACCGGAGGAGGCTGCCGAGCTGCAGACGAACGGGAAGCCGCTCGCCGTGATCAGCCAGACCACGCTCTCGCTGGACGACGTCGCCTCGACCGTCGACGTGCTCGCGAGCCGCTTCGGAGATTTGCGCCGGCCCGGCGCCGACGACATCTGTTACGCGACGCAGAACCGGCAGGACGCGGTGAAGGAGATCGTCTCGAGAGGCGCAACGCTGATCCTGGTGATCGGCTCGCCGACCAGCTCGAACGCACAGCGGCTCGTCGAGGTCGCCCGCGCGCGCGGTGCGGAGGCGTGCCTGATCGAGGACGAGAACGCGATCGGCGACGACCTGCTCGATGGCCACGAAGCCGTCGGGTTGACCGCCGGAGCCTCCACGCCCGAGGAGCTCGTCCAGGCTGTCCTGGCGAGGCTCGCCGACGAGGGGTACGGCGAGCTCGAGGAGGTCACGGTCGCCCGCGAGGACGTTCACTTCCGGTTGCCCAGGGAGGTGGCCGCGAGATGACCTCGATCGGAATCCCGCACTCGGTCGCAGCTGCGCTCCCGACGCTGTCGGTATTCGACATCACGAACGAGGTGTCCCGCGACGTGCTGACGTCGCACGTCGACCGGGGGATCGCGTATGTCACGGCTGCCTTGCCGACGTCGCTCGTGCGGGTGAGCGAGCGCGAGTCGGGGTTCTTCTGCGACGTCGAGTCGTTGCTCGAACGCGTTGTCGCAGGGTCGGTCTCGGAGCGGGAGCGGATGCTGCTTGCTCTGCTCGGCCCCCGGACGGAGCAGATCCCGTTCGAAGCGGGCCGGCTCTGCCTCGGCCAGTGGCAACGAGTGCTGCTCTTCTGCTTCGACGGCGACTCGCGCGCCGACTACACGCTGACGCTGCTCGGGTAGAGCATCACGATTCGATATGCCGCAGCCCGGGCATGACGTCGTCATGGCCGGCTACACGAAGAGGAATCTGAGAAGCGAGGTCGAGGACCAGGCCCCGAACTTCGGGATGCCTGCCGAGCTCGAGGCTCGGTTCGCCCGCACGCCGCTCGGGGGAGAGACGCTTGGTCTCACCCTGTTCCAGCTCGAGCCCGGCTTCCGGATGCCCTTCGGCCACAAGCACGCGGACCAGGAGGAGGTCTACGTGGTCGTTCGCGGGACGGGGCGGATCAAGGTCGAGGACGAGATCGTCGAGGTCGGGGAATGGGACGCGATTCGGTTCGACAAGGAGGCGATGCGCGACGTCGAGGCGGGGCCCGAGGGCATCGAGTACCTGGCCTTCAGTGCGGGCAGCGACTCGCGCGACGCCGAGATGGTCCACGACTGGTGGAGCGACTAACCGAGTCGAGTCGAACCATCCGGGCGGGATGAAAATTCGCTGCTCCGGCGTTATCATCGAACGATGAAACGGGCGCGCCGGCATCAGCGCCTCCTTTCGGGCCTCGCTTTTGGGCTGCTCGCGGTTGCCGCCGAGCTCGCCGGTCGTAGCCTGACGCACCGGGTCGACTTCGGGCGTCACGTGGCGGCGCCGAGCTACGCGGGGACGGACTACTACCCGATCCTGCTCGCCGTGGTGAAGGGCGGGATCGCCCTTCTGGTGGCGCGACTGCTCTGGCGTGTTCTCCGTGCGCGCTCCGCCGAGCGCGCAGCGTCACGGCTGCTCGGCAGCCGAGCTCCTCGGCCGCGTCTGCGGCTGGCTCTCTCGGGCCGCCTCTGCCTCGCGTTCTTCGGCCTGACCTCGGTGATCTTCCTCGTCCAGAGCGACGCCGAGGGCGCCGCAGCCGGCCGCTGGCCACTGCTCTCCCCCTGGCTTCACTCCTCGGCGCTCCCCGCCTTTGCCCTGCTGAGCGTCGTGTGCGCATTCGTCTGGGGCGCCGTCCGCAGCTGGCTCGCCGAGTACGAGGAGTTCGCGGAGGCCAGCATTGCCCGCGCGCTCCGACTGGTCGGCCGCACGCTTCCGCCGGTTCCACGGCCGAGCGTGCTGGACGCTGCTCCGCCCCGCAGCATCTTCGGGCTGGCCTTCGAGAGCCGCCCGCCTCCGCTCGCCGCGTAGGTCGTTCTTGACGGGCGGGGACGGGCACGCGCCTGTTCCCGTAGGTGGCGATCTGTTCGACGGAGGCACTGATGACGCAGTACGCAACCGAACTACTACGCACCCGTAGCCGACCTTCGGTCCGGGCGCTGGCACTGCTCGGCCTGGGGCCGCTGACCGTCCTCGGTGGGCTCGTTTGGGCGTTCCTGCAGCCGTGGCGAGTGACCCTGCTCCACCCCTACGGCGAGGGCTTCTGGTGGCTCGTCGTCGAGCCGCCGCTCCTGGTGATGCTCGCCGGGCTCGTCTTCCATGCGCTCGTCGCCAAGCCGCTCGTGCACGACCTCGAGGACGCCGGAGGGTCATAGCCGTGCAGCCGCCTTCCGAGCACGTCCACTGGCTGTTCGGCACCGGCGTCCTGCTCCTCGGCCTGCTCCTGCTCGCGGAGGCGATCGTCGGCCGGGAGGTCTGGCGCCGCCGAACGTGGCGGGCCTACCTGTGGCCGTCGCTTCTCTTCGGCCTCGGCGTGTTGATGTGGCCGGTGATGGTCCTCTACACGAACTCGACGATTCACATGCTCGCGCACAGCTCCTGGGCGCAGGCGTTGATGGTCGCAGGCGCGGCCGAGCTCGGCCTCGTCCGCGGGAAGCTGAGGAACGAGCTCTGGAAGCTGGCGGTTCCGGCTGCGTTCGCCGTCTCCGGGGCAGCCTTCCTCATCCACGAGGCAAACCCATGGTTGTACTCGCGGTCGGCGTTCGTGCATCACCTCTGCGGGTGGACACTGCTGCTCGGCGCGCTCTTCCCGCTCGGAGCCGCCTTCAAGCCGCGCTCGTGGGTCTTCAACACCGGCTATGCACTGGTCGTGGTCGCCGTCGCGGTCGCGCTCTTCAGCTCGCGCGACGTCGCGCCGGTCTTCGGCCACCTCGACCCGACTGCGGGGTCTGCCCACCGATGAGACGGCTCGTCGTCGCTGCCGCGGCCGTGGCCGTGCTCGCCTTCCCCGCGACCGCCTGGGCGCACGCGACGCTTCTGAAGACGTCGCCCGGGGTCGCGGCTCGCCTGGCCGCGTCGCCGCGCGTGATCACGCTCACCTTCGACCAGAGCGTGCGGGTGCTCCCGAACGGCATCCAGGTCTTCGATGCCGACGGAAGGACGGTCTCTGGTCAGCCGCACGTGGACGCGGCTGACCCTCGGATCGTCGAGGCTCCCGTCCGCAAGCTGTCCCGAGGCGGGTACACGGTTCGCTGGGCGACGATCTCGAACGACAGCCATGTCGGGCGCGGGGTCTTCACGTTCGGCATCGGCACGGCCGCACCGTCGGTCAGCGAGGCGTACGGGGCCTCCGGGCCGACGACGTCCGAGCACGTCGTCCGCTGGCTGTACTTCGTCGCGCTCGCGCTGCTCACCGGCGGGCTCGGGTTCCGGCTGCTCGTGCTTCGCGGTCCGCTGTCTCGGGAGGCGGAGCGCCGCTTCTACCGGGTCACCGGGATCGGGGTCGTCGCCGCCCTCGAGGTCGGCATCCTCGCGTTCCTGTTGCGCGCGCAGGACGCGCTCCAGCTGCCGTTCACCGCCTTCCTGTACGGCGACCTCTCGCCGTTTGCGCACGCCACGCGATTCGGGGAGGCGTTCGTGGCGATGGAGCTCGGCTTCGCGTTCGTCGCCGCGCTGCTCTTCCTCGCGTGGCTGACCGAGCGGCGGGAACTGCTCTGGGCGGCGTTTCTCCTTTCGCTCGGGCTCGGGTCGGGACTGTCGCTCGCCAGCCACCAGTCCGACGACGCCGGGTGGCTGCCGTCCTTCGCCGACTGGGTGCACCTCTCCGCCGCGACGCTCTGGATCGGCGGCCTTCTCTCGCTCGGCCTCGTCGTCTGGACGGATCGGGAGCTCCGCCGGGTCGCGTTCTGGCGCTTCTCCGAGCTGGCCGGCCCGCTGGTCGCGATCCTCGTCGCCGCCGGCGTGTACATGACCTTCAAGCGCTTCCCGGCGCTCGACGACCTGTGGGACGTCGGCTACGGCCGGCTGCTGCTCGTCAAGCTCGGCCTCGTCATGCTCGCGCTGTCGTGGGGGGGATTCCACCACTTCGTCGTGCGCCCGCGTCTCGATCGTCCGGCTGTCGCCCGCCGGCTCCCGCGATCGCTCGCGGGCGAGGCGATCGTCGCCGTCTCGATCCTGCTCCTGGCCGCGATCCTGGTCGACTCGAAGCCGCCCGCGCCGGGCCCGAGCAACTCACAGGCGGTCGTCGCCCGGCGGTAGTGTCCCGGCCGATGCGCTGGGCGATCTCCGGAGGGGCCGGCTTCCTCGGGCTCCACCTCGCCCGCCGGCTGCTTGCCGACGGGCACGAGGTTCGCACCCTCGACCTCGCCTCCCTCGGCGAGGCCGAGCTGGAGGAGAGGGTGGAGGAGCTGCGCGGCGACGTTCGCAACGCCGGGGACGCGGCGGCGCTGGTCGCCGGAGCCGACGTCGTCGTGCACGCGGCGGCCGCGCTCCCGATCCAGGCATCGCGCAAGGCGATCCGCTCGGTCAACGTCGACGGCACCGCGACCCTGCTCGCCGCCGCGGCCGAGGCGCGGGTAGGTCGCGTCATCCTCGTCTCCTCGACCGCCGTCTACGGGATCCCGAAGGTCCACCCGATCCACGAGGACGACCCGCTGGTCGGGGTCGGCTGGTACGGCGAATCGAAGATCGAGGCGGAAGAGGTGACGCGGGACTTCGGGCGCCGCGGGCTCGAGTTCGTGATCGTCCGTCCCAAGACCTTCATCGGCCCGGAGCGGCTCGGCGTGTTCGAGATCCTCTTCGACTGGGTGCGCGAGGGCCGGCGCATCTACATGCTCGGGGACGGCTCGAACCGCTATCAGCTACTGGACGTCGAGGACCTCGTCGAGTCGATCGTGCTCTCGGTGGAGCGGCGAGAGGCTGCCGGAGAGACGCTGAACGTCGGCGCGAAGCAGTTCGGGACCGTCCGCTCCGACCTCCAGGCGTTGATCGACCACGCCGGCTCGACCAGTCGCCTCACTCCCGTTCCTGCGCGGCCGGCGGAGATCGCCCTCCGCGGTCTCGAGCTGCTCCGCGTCTCTCCGCTCGCCGAGTGGCACTACAAGACGGCGCACCGCGACTCGTTCGTCGAAGTGTCGAAGGCGGAGCGGCTGCTCGGCTGGTCACCCCGCTACTCGAACTCCGAGACGCTGTGTCGCACGTACGACTGGTACCTGGCGCACCGCGACTCGCTCGCTGCGGCAGGGATGACCCATCGTGTCCCCTGGAACCAGCAGGCACTCAAGCTGCTGAAGCGGATCAGCTGAGCGCCTAGGCCGCGATCTTCAGGCCGCTCTGCGAGCGCTTCGCCTCGTACATCGCCTCGTCGGCCCGGCGGAGGAGATCTTCCACGTTCGGGTCGGCTTCGGGATTCCCGACCGCGATCCCGAAGCTCGCCTGGAGCACGGTCAGCGTGATCTCCTCCCTGGGCCGTTCCTTCCAGATGGCGAGCGCGCGGCGGACCACTCGGCACGCCTCTCTCTCGTCGCAGCCGCGGAGCAGCATCGCGAACTCGTCGCCGCCGATGCGGTAGGCAGAGTCTCCGGCCCGGATGCTCTCGGTGAGGACTCGGCCGAAATGGATGAGAGCCTCGTCGCCGACCGCATGACCGCAGGCATCGTTCAGCTGCTTGAAGCCGTCGAGGTCGCAGTAGACGAGCGCGAGCTGCTCCTTGCTCCTCCGGGCGTCGTCGAGCGTCGTCGCGAGCTCCCTCATCAGCGAGTGGCGGTTGCGGAGGTTGGTCAGAGCGTCGTGCTCGGCGAGGTAGCGCTGCGCTTCGTACTGGGCAACCGACTCGAGCGCGAACGTTGCCTGGTTCGCGAAGAGGCGCAGCGCCTGCAAACGCTCGGTGGTCGGGAGCAGGCGGTCGATCGGGTCGTCGGCGAGCACCACGCCCAGACACGAGCCGGACCGATCGAGGAGCGGCACGACGAGCCAGTGCCGGCGCCACGCCCACGGCCCGCGGCCGTTCCGGCTCGACTGGTACACCCCGTCGGCGTTTGCGATCTGCGCCTCGGCGTCTTCGAGTGGAACCAGGTAGCAGCCGTTGGTCTCGTACCGGTCGCCGAAGAGGCGCTGCAGCTCCGCAAGCCCGAAGGGCAGCCGAAGGCGGGGGTCGTCGGTCTCGAAGCCGGCCGCAGCCGCCGGGAGAAGTGCGTCCGTTTCCCGGTCGTGCAGGTAGACGACGACCCGCGCGAAGCCGAGCGCCTCCGAGATTCCGGCGCTGATCGCATCCAGGACGGAGGTGCCCGAGGTTGTCTGCGTGAGCTTCGACGACACCCGGAGCAGGCTTTCGAGCGCGCGCCGGTGCGCCGCTGCGGCCGCCATCTGCTGCGCTCGCTGCACTGCCCGGGCGGCGTGGCGGGCGACTGTGGCGAGAAGGCGGAGCTCGTCGTCCGAGGGCCTGCGTCCCGAGCGCGGCAGCGCCACGTTGAAGATGCCGAGGATGTGGCCGTCGGTGTGGTGGAAGGGAACGAAGATCTCGTCTTCGCTCTGCCACGCGTCCGGGTCGGCGGTCGTGCCGACGTCCGGCACGATGCGGTGGCCGCTCGATTCGCGCCAGTCGAACTCCCCGGCGTAGACGGTGTATGCGCCGGCGTGGAGGTACTCCGGCTGCAGGAGCTGCTCCCACATCTCCCATTCGTACGTGCTGCCGAGGAGCCTCCGCAGCTCGGGGTCGTCGCCGTGGACCGTGCTGACGACGAAATCGTCCCATTCGTGCCGGTAGAGGTTGATGACGACGCCCTGGTACTCGAGGGTCTCGCCGATCACGCGCGCGACTGCGTCGAGGGCACGAGGGAGGTCGTCGGGGTCCTCCACCATCGTGGCGCTCTCGAGCAGCGCATGCAGGCGAGCGAGCCCGTGCAGCGAGCCGTCCCCGGAGTCGCGGGCCAGCGTCTCTCCGGCGATCGCGCGCCGGTTGGCCACCTCCGTGGCGATCGCGGCGACGACGGCGGGGTCGAACTGCGTGCCTGTCGATGCTTCGAGCTCGGCGCAGGCGTCCTCGTCCGACCGGGCGGCGGCATAGGGCCGGTCCGAGAGCATCGCGTGGTAGGCGTCGCAGGCGGCCACGATTCGCGCGACGAGCGGAATGTCGTCGGTCCGCGCGCCGTCCGGATAGCCGCTGCCGTCGTACCACTCGTGCGTCGCACGGACGAGCTCGGCGACGCCGTGCAGGCACGGAAAGAGCGACAACAGCTCCTCGCCGACGAGCGTGTGGAGCCGGATCTGGGCCCACTCCGCCTCGTCGAGCGCCCCGGCCTTGTCGAGGACGGATCGCGGGACGGCGAGCTTGCCGATGTCGTGGAGCTCGGCCGTCCGGCGGACGAGCGCTCGCTCTGCGACGCCGAGCCCCATCTTGGCGGCGACTGTCTCCGACAGGCGCGCGACTTCTGTCGAGTGGTCGCGCAGGGTCTCGTCGTGGGCGCCCATGACGACCAGGAGCACCTCGGCGATGCGGTCGGCGGCGACGAGGCCTCGACGCCGCTGGTGCTCGAGCCGTTCCTCCGCGAGGGCGATCGCCGCCGATCCGCGCGCCTCGCGCGGCAGCGACGCCGAGCCGAACGAGCACTGCAGAACCTCGGGGTGCTGGATCGTCAGGGCCGGGAACACGCGAGCCAGGTCACGTGTGAGCTGAAGCGCGTCGCCTCCGAGCAGCACGGCGAACGAGTCCGAGCCGAGCCTGAACGTGGGCGCAACCTCCGCCACCCTCGCTCCGAGCTGGCGCAGCGTCTCGTCGCCTGCCGCGTACCCGTGACGCATGTTGAAGCTTCGAAATCCGTCGACGTCGCCGACCAGCAGCAGCTGGGGGAGGGCGGGCTCGGAGCATTCTGCGTTCGCGAGGACGTCGAAGAGGTCGAGCCGGGTCGCCCAGGACGTAGGCCCATGAGCGTGACCGTTCGCGCGTGTCCGCACTTCGTGCAACACACTCGTATCATCGGTCGCGAACGGCCTGCGGGAATCCCCTTCCGGGGGATACCTGCTCGAGGGGTCTTTCGGCGGCCGCGAGCCTATACTCGCCGGCCATGGACGTCTCGGCCTACCGGGATCGGTTCCCGATCCTCGCGGAGACGACCTATCTGATCAACCATTCGCTCGCGGCGATGCCCGCGGCCGCCGAGGAGCGGCTCGCCGAGTACGCGCGGATGTGGAGGACCAGGGGCATCCGTTCGTGGGGCGAGGGCTGGTGGAACATGCCGCTCACGGTGGGCGACCAGGTCGGCCGGATCATCGGCGCTCCGCCGGGCACGGTGTGCATGCACCAGAACGTCACGGTCGCGGTCGCGGTCGTGCTCTCGTGCTTCCGGCTGGCGCCGCCGCGCAACCGGATCGTGTACGTCGAGGGCGAGTTTCCCTCGGTCCGCTACTTCCTCCAGGCGCAGCCGGACGCGGAGATCGTGGTCGTGCCCGACCTCGAGGCGCTGGTCGAGGCGGTCGACGAGCGCACCTTGCTCGTCCCGCTCAGCCACGTCCTGTTCAAGACGGCGGAGCTGCAGGACGTCCAGTCCGTGCAAGAGCGAGCGCAGGCGGTCGGCGCCCACGTGCTCCTCGATGCCTACCAGTCGGCCGGAGCGGTGCCGCTCGACGTAACCGCGCTCGGCGTCGCCTTCGCGACGGGAGGGTCGGTCAAATGGCTCTGCGGCGGTCCCGGGGCAGGCTGGCTCTACGTCCGGCCGGACCTGATCGGCGAGCTGGAGCCGGCATTCGTCGGCTGGCAGGGGCATGCGCGACCGTTCGCGTTCGAGCCCGAGCTCGAGTATGCCGGCGGAATCGCGCGCTTCCTGACCGGCACGCCGAACGTCCCGGCGCTGTACGCCGCCACGGCCGGCTACGACGTGATCGAGGAAGTCGGAGTCGAGCGGATCCGCGAACGGTCGCTCGATCTCACCGACCTGTTGATCCGGCTGGCCGACGACGCCGGATACGAGGTGACGAGCCAGCGGGACCAGGCGCGGCGTGGTGCGAGCGTGACGGTTCGCGTTCCGGGGTTCGAAGGCGTGCACAAGGAGCTCGCCGAACGCGAGATCCTCTGCGACTTCCGGCCGGATGTCGGGCTCCGGCTGGGCCCGCACTTCTTCAACACCGAGGACGAGCTCGAGTTCGCCGTCGACCAGATCGCGGAGATCCTTGCCTCCGGCGCCCACGAGCGACACCTCGGCGCTGCTGCGCGCTTCTAGCTCGGCGTCAACGCGCGCGGGCCCCGATCGCCCCTGCGGTGGCCGTTGCCGGGCGGCTGCTGACCGTCACGGCGGCGATCACCGCTCCCGCCAGCGCGAAGCCCGTGGCCGCCAGGAGCGCGTTGTGCAGGCCCGCCACGAACTGCGCCGGGTAGCGCGGGTCGAACGGCACGGTGGCGAGCGAGGCGGTCAGGATCGCGCCGAGCACGGCCACCCCGAGGACGCCGCCGGTCTGGCGGAACGTCTGGAGGACGCCCGAGCCGATTCCCGCCTGGCGCACGGGGACGGCGCTCAGCACGGCGGCGGAGCTCGGCCCCATCGCAAGCCCCGTCCCCATCCCGCCGGCGAGCAGGCCGGGGAGGATGTCGCGGAAGCTCGAGTCGACGCCAAGCCGCGAGAAGAGGTAGAGCGACAGGCTCATCAGGAGCGCCCCGGCGGTGACGGGGACGCGCGGCCCCACCAGATCGGTCACCTTTCCGGCGAGCGGTGCGACCACGACGATCAGCCCGGTGTAGGGCAGCTGGATCGTGCCCGTCCGGATCGGTGAGTAGCCGAGGATCGTCTGCATGTAGAGCGAGAGGTAGACGACCGTTCCGAAGAGCGCGAAGCCGATCAGCAGCACGACGACGTTGCCGCCGGAGAACCTGAGGCTACGGAAGAGCGAGAGGTCGAGCATCGGCACGCGCGTGCGGCGTTCGATCAGGACGAAGGCGGCCAGGCCGGCGACGCTGAACACGAGCAGCCCGACGATCAGGGGCGAGCCCCAACCGCGCGAGTTCGCCTCGATCAGCGCGTACGTGAGCGCGAAGAGGGCTGCACCCGAGACTCCGACGCCGGGCAGGTCGAGTCGACGCCGGAGTGTGTCGTCTTTCGACTCGCGGACCAGGATCGGCGCAACAGCGAGTGCGAGCATCCCGACGGGCACGTTGATGAAGAAGACCCAGCCCCAGCCTGCGTGCTCGGTGAGGAGCCCGCCGATCAGCGGCCCGACGGCGAGGCCGACCGCCGAGACTCCGGCCCAGATGCCGATCGCGGTTCCGCGTTCCTCGCGCGGGAAGGTGGCGGTGATGATCGACAGAGTCGCGGGCGACAGGAGCGCTGCTCCGACCCCCTGGATCGCTCTCGCCCCGATGAGGAAGCTCGCGCTCGGAGCGAGCCCGCAGGCAAGCGACGAGAGCGTGAACAGCGCGAGCCCGGCCATGAAGAATCGGCGCCGACCGAACAGGTCGGCGAGCTTCCCGCCGACCAGCATCAGAACGGCGAACGTCAGCGTATAGGCGTTGACGACCCACTCGAGCTCGGAGATCCCGACGTCCAGCTCTCGTCCGATTGTCGGGAGGGCCACGTTGACGACGGTGTTGTCGAGCATGACCATGAAGAGCCCGAACGAGACGGCGGCGAGGGTCCACCATTTCCGGTTGCTCTCCGTGATCGCGGCGCGGAGCACGCACGAAGCCTTCCCGGCCGCGTGAAGCTGAGCATCCGGGGAGCACCGGATTCGCCTCGTTTCGGGCTACGGGAGGCTACGGATGCCGATGTGGGTGTCACACCGATGCCGCCGGACGCTCCACCGCGCAGCATGATCGTGATGTACCGCAGCATCCTCGTCCCGTTCGACGGCTCGAAGCCCGCTGAAGCGGCGCTCGACCAGGCGATCGAGCTCGCTCGCGGCGAGGGCTCGCGGTTGACGCTGATCGGCGTCGCGACCCGGCCCCCCTGGATCGCGCCGAGCTACGCGGCCGCGATTCCGACCGATGCCGAGCTCGAGAACGAGGTCGAGCGAGTGCTGGCCCGCGCCCTGGAACGGGTGCCCGCCGACGTGCCCGCCGCCGCCGTCGTTCGCAGCGGGGTCCCGTCGGAGGTCATCCTTGACCGCATTCGGCAGGGTCTTCACGACCTGGTCGTGATGGGCTCGCGTGGCCGCGGCGGGATCCGGTCGCTCGTTCTCGGGAGCGTGAGCCAGGCTGTGATCCACCGCAGCCCGGTCCCCGTCGTGGTCGTCCACCAGGCGAGACGGGCTGTCGCCGCCTAGCCGCTCAGCCGGAGTGGGCGCGGAGGAACGCCTCGAGCAGGGTGCGCACCTTGCCGGGGCCGGCGACGAGCCTGACCCCGTGGGCTGAGCCGGGGACGATCTCGACCTGCTTGTCGGGGCCGGCCGTGGCGGCGAACAACGTCCTTGCATCCTTGGCGTAGATCCCGCCTTCGTCGACCTGGCCGGCGACGTACAGGGCGGGGACCTGGACGTGCTTGGCGGCGGCGACGGCGTCGAGCCTGAAGGTCGCCGGTCCGGAGAGGCTGACGACGCCGTCGACGGGCGGCCTCGTGTTCGCCGCGGCGACGATCGCCGCGTTCCCTCCGAACGACGCGCCGACCACGATCACGTGCTTCGCCCCGAACCGGCGCGCGAGTTTCACGGCCGCGCTGATGTCGGCCGAGAAGCGGAAGGAGGCCGGGTACGTGCGGCGTTGGGACAGGCCGTAGCCGCGGAAGTCGAACGCGATTGCCGTGTAGCCGAGCGACGCGAGGCGCTTGGCATAGGGCGTCCACTGGCAGACGTCTCCGTCCGTCTGGTGAGCGAGCACGACGGCCGTCGTTCCATGACCGAATCGATGGCCCACGAGCCGGGTGCCGTCGGCGGCCCGGAAGTGGAGGTCGGCGCCTGCCGCGCACCCGGGATAGGCCGGAGCGAGCGAGGCGCCGGTGGCGCTCAGCGCGACGAGGAGGACGGCGGCTGCGCCGAGCGTTCGCACCTCAGGTACGACGGAAGGCGGCCGCCGATGTTGGCGTCATTCGGCGAGAAGCGCCCGCAGCCGCTGCGCGTATCCCGGCGCCAGCGGCTCGTCCTCGTGCTTGAAGTACACGTACAGCCGCGTGCCCGCGTCGAGCACGGGGCGGAGGCGCTCGGCCCATCCGTGGAGCGCCGCGTCGTCGTACGGCGGCTCGCGAAGGCGCAGGTACCGGAAGGCCACGTCGCCGTCCAGCGCGTTGACCAGCTGGACGCCTCCGATTCCGGCCCAGGAGGAATGGCGAAACTCGAACGCGTACTCGAGCTCGGGGTCGAGCGACGTCAGCAGCAGCTCGAGCCAGCCTTCGTCGCGGGGCCGGCTCGGTGGAAGCTGCACGAGGATCGGCCCGAGACGATCGCCGAGGACGCGCACGCGCTCGCAGAACGTTCCGACGACCGAGAGGTCGCCGAAGTGGGTCGCGCGGCGGTTCATCTTCACTGCGAAGCGGAAATCCGGTGGCGTCTGCTCGGCCCATCCCCGCAGCCGATCCTCGGAGGGCAGCTGGTAGAAGGTCGCGTTCAGCTCGACGGACGGAAGCCGCTCGGCGTACGCGCGCAGGAAGGCCTTCTGCGGCGTGCCCTCGGGATAGAAGTCGGGCTTCCAGGTCGGATACGAGAAGCCGGAGGTCCCGACGTACAGCCCGGCGAGCGCGTCGTTCGGCATCACGGCGCGCAGTCGACCGAGCCGAAGCCCCACGTCTCGGCCAGCCAGTGGGGGACGAAGCGATCGAGAGCTCGCTCGAGCTCGCCGCCGACGTGGTCGTCGACCACCCACCAGGAGACGACCGCCTCCGCTTCCGGCGAGGAGCCCGCCGCAGGAGGATCGATGTAGACGCAGCCGAGCAGCTCCGTCTCCGCCTCGTCCAGGACCGCGTAGTTGAACGTCTCGTGGGCGGCGATCTCCCGTTCGTGGCGGGCGAGGTCCTCGCGGTCCGCCTCGAGGGTCATCTCGGCCGGCGGCCAGCCCCAGGCCGCCCCGTACTTCTCCCACAACCGCTCGCGGGATCCCATCACAGCCGGGTAGTCGATCTCGACGTCGGCCTCGCGGATCGGCCGCAGATGGTCGCCTGTCGGGAGCTCGACACGCTCGGGATGCACGAACCCTTCGGGGAGCCAGGCCATCTCGAGAGACTAGTAGCCCGCGCTTGGTCGTCCTCAGGGGCGTCTCTTCACGACCTCGAGCGTGTCGAGGGCTGCCCGCGCACGTCGTGCGAGGGCGGGTGAGGCGAGGCGGCCGAGGAGGAGAAACGCCGCGAAGCGGCGCCCGCGCTCCGAGAACTGGACACTGCCACCCACTCCGTCGAAGCACTCGATCGCCGGAGCCGGGTGGATCGGGAGCGTGTTCGGCGTGAACCGCCGCGGTCGGGTGTTGAATCGTCCCGGCGTCGGTTGGAGCCACTCGAGCACGACGACGGCCACGGCCGTCGCGGCGAACGAGTAGTCGACGTCGTTGCATCCCCGACCGAAGCGGATCGGGGACGACGCGACGACGATCCTGGTGACCGGATCGTTTCGCTGTCCGCGGGGCGGCAAGGCGAGGGGAATTGCATGCCAGGCCGCCGGGAGAGCGATCGTCACCCCCGCCTGGCCGACGCGCCGTGGCGCTTCGGCGCTTCCGGCTGGTGCGAGAGACAGCGCAGCGACGGCGGCCGCAGACGCGGAGAGAAGCACGGCGCGGGGAACTCTCATCGCCGGAATGATGGCCAGAATCGTGTGGACGTGACGCGCAACCAACCGGTGGAGATGATCCGACAGGCGCCCTCGCTACACTCGGGCGTCCGGTGGCGAGGACAAGCGAGGTGACCCCCGAGAACACGATCCGCGTCCTTGACCACGGCTTCGTCCGGCTCGACGGCTCGATGGCGAGCGACCTGTCGGTCGTCAACGGCGCCCGGGTTTCTTTCGCCCGGCGGAAGGACGAGATGGACGAGTCGGACGAGGGCCTGATCCGCTTCCTGATGCGGGACAGACACGGCACCCCTTTCGAACATAACGCCTTCCGGTTCCACATCCGCTGCCCGATCTTCGTCGCCCGCGAGTGGATGCGACACCGAGTCGGCTGCCTCACAGGAGACACTGTCGTCACTTTCGTTGACATCAACGGAAGCACGGCGCCGACCCACCGAAAGACGATCGACGAGCTCTGGGCAATGTGGGTCCGAGGCGAGCACAACGGTCATGCGCTGGCGTCAGAGCATCGACAGGCGGTCGATCGTCTTACGAGTTCCGGTCGGTCGATCCGATCCATCGCACGCGAACTCGGCATCGGACGGCGCGGCATCGCGAGCTACCTGCGGGGAACGAACGAGTACCGCGACGCCCGTTGGCGTGTTCGACGCATGCGGCTCCGAGTTCTCAACGAGTCGACGAGCGAGTTCGCGATCGGGCACATCTCCGACATCGTCGACAAGGGAGTTCAGCCGGTCTACCGCCTCACTCTCGCCGACGGACGGAACCTGACGCTGACCGAGAACCACCGCGTTCTCACCGTGGACGGCTGGATGACCATGCGCGAGGCCGTCGGTCTCGTCGGCGATGGCTCGGGCGCTGCGATGACGCGGGAGTGCTCGCTGATGACAAACGGCGTCCCGGTGTACCAGGACAGACGGTGGCTGGAGGCGAGGCGCGCACTGGGCAAGTCGGTTGGGGAGATCGCGTCAGAGGCTGGTTGCAGCTACCACACGATTCGCAAGTGGCTCGCCCGGCACGACCTGCGGTTCACGCGAGAGGAGCGCTATCGCGGCCGCCCGCCGTGGAACAAGGGCATTAGAGGCTACTGCACGGGCATGGTCGTCAGTGAGGCGCACCGGGACGCCATCAAGCGTGCGCGTTCGGAATCTCGAAGCAACTTCTGGCGTGGCGGCGTGAGTCCTCGCCGCGCCTCGACGGCTCGATGGACCCGCGAGCAAGCGCCCCGCGTTCACCGTCGCTTCGACTACACGTGCCAGATCTGCGGTCGCCGCGGAGGCCGGCTTCACGCGCACCACGCGATTCCCGTCTGGCTGGATGCCGATCGTGAGCGGGACGCTGAGAACCTGGTCTCGGTCTGCGCGAGCTGTCATTCGTCGCTACACCGGACGAGGCAATCGGAGTTCGCCTCAATGGAGCAGCTCAGGACAAAGCTCGAGCTCGCAATGTCCCTTCAGGACATCCCGATTCGCAAAGGCTGGAAGCTGACAGCACATGCTGTGGCCGTGACGCGGATCGAATACGTAGGGATGCAGCAGACCTACGACCTGTGTGTCGACGGGCCGTGGCACAACTTCGTCGCGAACGGGATTGTCGTGCACAACTCGTTCAACGAGTTCTCGATGCGCTACGCGAAGGCGACCGACGACTTCTACATCCCGGAGCCGGACGACGTGCGCACGCAGGTGGGCAAGCCGGGCGCCTACTCGTTCGAGCCGGTCGACCCGGAGATTGCGGAGCAGACGCGGGACGAGCTGCGCGCGGTCTACGACACGGCCTTCTCCGCGTACGAGCGGCTGGTCGAGCTGGGAGTCGCGCGCGAGCTGGCACGCTGCGTGATGCCGGTCGGTGCCTACACCGAGTTCTACTGGACGATCAACGCCCGCTCGCTGATGAACTTCGTCTCGCTGCGGGCCGCGGAGACGGCGCAGCGGGAGATCCGCCGCTACGCCGACGCGGTCGAGCAGTTCTTCGCCAACACGATGCCGGTCACGCACGCGGCGTTCGTCGCGAACGACCGCGTCGCTCCCTGACTCGTCAAGTCGTCATCACGAGCGGAACGTGCTTCTGCTCGGGCACGTGCTCGATCACGACCCAGCCGTCGAACAGCTTTGGGAATTCGCTCAGGTCGTAAGGCACGGAGAGCCGTACTGTGACCGATTGCCCCACGATCGAGAACGACCCGCAAGAGAGTGTGGGGCGACCGTTCTTGGACAGCAGCAACTCGTACCATCCTCCGTTCCGCGCGCGGGGCAGGCCGCGGACGGTCATCTTGAGCGGATAGTTCCCCGCGGTGTCCTGCTCGCCGACCGCGAGCGTGGCATGCGCCGAAGCGAGCTGGCCGACGCCGTGCATCGGGATGGCGCGAGTCTGAGGGAAGTTGTTCGAGCCTCGGTCGCCGACGAGGAACCCGATTCCGAACGCGGCTGCGATGACGCCGGCGGCGAGCGCGAAGGCTGCTTCGCGACGGCGACGGGGAAGCCAGTGGGTACGACCGATGGAGGCAGGAGCTTCGACCAGTCGTGGTGACAGCTCCGGCGGCGGCCCGGCGGCGATCAGCAGCTCGTGTGCCCGGCGGAGCTGCTCGAGCTCCTCCGGCGTGCCCTCGTCGCCGACCAGCTCCCGGAAGTCGGGTCCGTTCATCCCAGCTCCTCCAGCTCCTCGGCCAGGCGCTTCAGCCCGCTGCGTGTCCGTGTCTTCACCGTTCCGAGCGGGATCCCGAGGAAATCGGCGATCTCGCTCTGAGAAAGCTGGCTCCAGTAGGCAAGCTCGATCACGCTGCGCTCCGTCTCCGGGATCTGCTCGAGCGCGCGGTGCACGCGCCAGGCGACCCAGGCCTGCTCGGCGCGATCGGGAGGTCCCGGTGCGTCTGACGCCGTGTCGACCGGCTCGGCCGGCGGCTCGACTCGCGCTCTGCCGCGGTCGGCGATCGCGTTGCGCGCCACCGCGTAGAGCCACGGCGCGACCGGGCCGCGCTCGCGACGGTAGCTTCGCGCCGCGCGCCAGACCGACGCGAATGCCTCCTGGACGGCGTCCTCGGCGCGGCCGCGATCCCCGAGACGGCGCAGGGCAAGGCCGAGCACGGCCCGCGCGTAGCGCTGGTAGAGGTCCCCGAATGCGTCACGGTCACCCTGTGCAACTCGCGAGAGCAGGTCCTCGTCGGTGGGCTGGATCGCGGACACCCGAGGCATCGTCGCGGCTTCCGCCGAGAAGGGCAAGCGAGTGGTGATCGTCAGCGCTGCAGTCATACCGCTTGTGCTACGCGTTTCGGCTCGGCTCGGTTTCGTGTCGACTATGCTCCCCGCGCCGATTTCGAGAGGAGCCGACACGATGACCACGCTTGCCTTCAATCACCAGGAGATCGTCGCCCGCGAGCCGAAGCCGAGCCTCTACGAGCTCGACGGCATCTCGCGCGAGACCATCGAGGCGCACTACAAGCTCTATCAGGGGTACGTGAACAAGCGGAACGAGATCCTCGGGAAGCTTGCGGGCCTCGACACCGGGAGCGCCAATCAGGTGTACTCGGAGATCCGCGCATTGAAGGTCGACCTCACCTTCGCGATCGGCGGGATCAAGAACCACGAGATCTACTTCGAGCACCTCGGCGGTCACGGCGGCGATCCCGACGGGCCGGTCGGAGCGTTGATCCGGCGCGACTTCGGCTCGGTCGCCGACTGGCGCGCCGACCTGAAGGCGACCGGCATGGGCGGGCGAGGGTGGGCCTGGACTGCCTACGACTGGGACGAGGGGCGGCTGTTCAACTACATCGGCGACGCTCAGAACTCGTTTCCGGTCTGGAACGCGACCCCGCTGGTCGCGCTCGACGTGTACGAGCACGCGTACTTCCTCGACTACCAGACCGATCGCGCGTCGTACATCGAGGCGTTCTTCGACAATCTGGACTGGAACGTGGTGAACGGCTGGGTCGCGGCGTATGGGATTCGTGCCTGAGGGAGACCCGCACCGGAGAACGAACTCCGTGCTGTGACGCTGGCGATCCTGATCGCCGCCGGCTACCTGGCCGGCAGCATCCCCTCGGGCTACTGGCTCGTCCGCGCGGTCAAGCACGTGGACATCCGGACGCTCGGCAGCGGCAACATCGGCGGCACCAACGTCTGGCGCGTGTACGGCCGTTGGTACGGATTGCCGGTCGTTCTGCTCGATACCGCCAAGGGCTTCGCGCCCGCCCTCGTCGCAACGCTCGTCCACGGCCATCTTGCCGGGGTGCTCGCGGGCGGCGCAGCGATGCTCGGCCATTGGCGCCCGCTCTTCATGGCGTTTCGGCGCGGCGGCAAGATCGTCGCGACGACGGGCGGCGCCTTCCTCGGCGTCGCACCTGTGGTCGGAGGCATCGGGGCCGGGGTCTGGATCGTGGTCTTCCTCACGACCAGGTACGCCTCCCTCGCCTCGATTGCTGCGGGGCTCTCGCTGCCGGCCGTCGCGGTTGCGCTCGGCTATCCGTGGCCGGTGATCGCCTTCGCCGGCGCTGCCGCAGCGGCGATTCTCGTCCTGCACCGGGCGAACATCGGCCGGCTCGTCGCCGGGAAGGAGAACCGGGCGACGCTCAGGCTGCGCCGGTCTACTCGAGTGGGGCCATCGTCAAGCCGCGCCGCCTGAGCCCGCTCCAGTAGTGCTCGGCGACCTCGCGATGGCCTGACCAGACGACGGCGTCGCCGGTCGTGTGGATCCGGTGCGCGAACGCCAGGCCTTGCTCGAAGGAGACGTCCGGGAGGACGGAGGCGAGCGCCGCGGCGACCCCGTCGAACGTGTTGTGGTTGTCGTTGAGGACGATCACGTGCCAGGGCGGTCCGAGGCCCGTGCCCGTGCCGCGATCGGTGCGTTCCTCGGTCTGCGTCACTCGCTCAGCCACTGCCTGAGCTCGGTGTGCCGGGCCGGCCGGGCCTCGCCCTCGAGCTCGGCGCGCAGCTCGCCGACGGTGCCGTATCGCTCGGCGACCACGTCGTGGGTGTGGATGGTCTCCAGGTTGATCTGCCGCGACCAGAGGAAGTCGTCTCCGTCCAGCTCCGGGTATGTCTCGATGGTCTCCTTGAGGGCAGCCCGCACCGAGTCCTCAACGAAGCGGGGCTGCAGGTGTGCGTGTTCGACGACGAACAACTCGTCGGGTCGCTTGAGCAGCTCGTAGACGGGCGAGCTCATCGACCGCTCGACGATCTCCACGAGGTCCTCGGCGTTGATCGGCTGCTCGGTGCCGACGTAGAGCGTCCCGCGTCCGCGCTGGTTGTGGGTCGCAAGCGGCACGAGCTCGAGGATGCGGTCGACGTCGCCCTCGTCGAAGCCCGCCTCGAGAAGCCGTTCGGAAGCCCGTCCGCGAACGAGCCCCTGCGCGCACGGGCACGCGTTGATCCCGGTTGCCTCCACTCCGACCACGCGTCGCGCCCCGCCGGCCGAGGCGGCGGCAACGCCGATCAGGGAGACCATCTCCTGGGTGCGCATCCGCGTGACCGGCGTCTCCCGTTGGATCGGGTAGCGCGCAGTCACCTCGACCTCTGCGCGCAGCGCCTGCTGGCGTCCGACGACGGTGCGGGCGATGTGCTCGGCGAGCTCCTCGATCAGGACCGCCTCGCCGATGACGAGCTCGTCGATCGCCTGTTCGAACAGCTCGGGGAAACGCGACATGTGGACACCGCGCTGGGCCGGATCGAGGTCGACCGAGCAGGAGATCTCCGCGAAGACGAGCTTCTCGAACTGTTCCCGACGGAGCCGAATCGCCTTGTTCACGCCGGTTACCCCGACGCGGGAGAGCCCGATCCGGACCTCGGGCTCCGAGGACTGGAGATCGCCAGAATCATGCGCGTCGGCGGGCTTTGCCCGCAGACGCTGCAGACTGCTGAGAGGGTCTGTCCGCTCCATCTATGCTCCGCAAACGTACCAGGGGGGCATGTGACAAACGAATCGCGCTTCTCGAATCTGGTCAGTCTCGCGTGCCATGACCTGCGCACGCCGCTCGCGACCGTCTACGGCTTCGCCCGCACGATCACGCGGGCGCCCGGCCTCGAGCCGACCCTGGCCGGCTACTCGGAGATGATCGAGGTCGCCTCCCAGCAGCTCGGAGAGCTGATCGACGAGCTCTCGCTTGCCGCGCGGATCGTCGGCGGCCGGTACGAGCCCAAGCTGGAGCGCATGGGCACCGGTGAGCTGGCGGATGCCGTGGTCGAGCGGCTGGGAGAGGAGCGGGTCGCCGTCTCCGGGGGCGGCAGCGAGGTCAGCGTCGACATCGAGGCCACGAAGCGCTCGCTTTCGTCGCTCGTCCAGTGTGCGCTGCGGCACGGCGGGCTCGACCGTGTCGAGATCGCCCTCGACGGCTGGGAGCTCCGCGTCGCGCCGATCACCGCCTCGTCCGCGCCGGTCGTTCTCGGGGAGGACCTTCGTGATCTCGGCGCAGCCGTCGCGGTGATGCACGTCGGTTGGCTCGGCGGGTCGGTGGCCGTCGCCGGCGAGACCCTGACAATCGCCCTGCCGGCCTGACCGTCCGTCGACCTCGGACCTGGCGCGAGGGGGACGCCGGTCGCGGCGGCACGATTCTGCGACACGTTCTCCACTGCGAGTGCCTGGCACCGACGTGCGCCGATTCCGTGCCTCTGCGTCCACCGCGAGTGCCTGGCACTAGCCTGTGACGTTTCCGTAACGAAGGCTCCACAAGGGCGAGGATCGGGGTCACGCCGCTCTACCCTCGCCGCATGGGGCGTCTTCCTCGTGGTGCTCTTCCAGACGGGTACTTCCACCTGTACTGCCGTGGCGTCGCGACGACCGTCGCGTTTCCTGACGGCGACGACCGCACGGAGTTCTTCCGGCTCCTCGGGCGTTGCGCGAGACGTCACGGATGGCAGCTGCACGCCGCATGTGTTCTGTCGACGCACTACCACCTGGTTCTCCACGCTCGCGTGGTCGCGCTGTCCAAAGGCGTCCACGAGTTGAACTGGCGCTACGCCCGGTACCTCAACACTCGCTACACCCGCTTCGGGCACGTGTTCGCGGAGCGATTCCAGACACGCGCGATCGATGGTGAGGAGCGCGTGTTCGAGACCTGCGCCTACGTGCTCCTCAACCCGGTGAAGGCTCGGCTGTGCGATCGAGTGGAGGACTGGCCGTGGTCGTACAGCTGCTACGGGCTCGCAGCGAGCTGAGCTATACGAGGAGCTCGGAGTCGTGTGCTCGAAAGAGCTCGGGTAGGCGCGCGGGCTCGAACGGATCCATTGCATGGATCGCCTCGACCAGCGCTGCCGTCTGCGGGCCCATGACGAGCAGGTAGCGCGTCCGGGCAGTGACCGCGTTCCAGTACGAGTGCGGTGCGGCGGCGGGAACGACGACGGCCCCGCCGGGACCCGCTTCCATCTCCTCGTCCCCGACCCGGAAGCCAAGGCGGCCCTCGAGCACGTACCACGCTTCGTCTTCGCTGCGGTGCAGGTGCAGTGGAGCGATCGGCCGCTCTCGGCTCGTCTCGCCCGCGTCGGACCATTCGGCCAGCACGAACGTCCCACCGGAACCGGCGATCGTGTGGCCGGCCAGCGGCTCCTCGATCACCGGAGCAACCTCGACAGGCGCCGATCCTTCAGTACCCGCCCCCCGGTCTGGCAGTGCGGGCAGTAGTAGATCGTGTGCTCCTCGTAGTCCACGCGCGCGATCGGCGTCCCGCAGTCGGGGCATGGCTCGCCGAGCCGGTCGTGGATCCGGTAGACCTTCGCGTCCCTGGCACCGCGCTCGCGGAGCGCGAGACCTCGTCCGAGCTCCTCGTCGATCGCAGTCGCGAGCCGGTCGATCTCGTCCGCAGTGAGCTCCGTCGAGAGAGCGAACGGGGACAGCTTCGCCCGCTGCAGGATCTCGTTCGCCCACGCGCGCCCGATCCCGGCGAGCGCTCGCTGGTCGCGGAGGAGCGAGTGCAGGCGCCGCGATTCGGAGCGGAGGATCGCGCTCAGCCTCTCGGTCCCGAGCTCGAACGCCTCCGGGCCCAGATGGGCGAGCTCGGCTTCGGCCTGGGCCGGCGACAGCAGCCACACGCCCGCACGCTTCTTGGAGCCGGCCTCGGTGAGGACGAGCTCACCGCCGCCCTGGAACCGGAGTCGAAAGGCGGGCGTCTTGGGACCGGTCTCTCCGGCCGCCAGATACCTGAGCCGTCCGGCTGTCATCAGGTGGACGAGCAGGACCAGCTCGCCGTCCTCGGTCGGAAGCAGCAGTCGCTTCCCGCGGCGCTCGACTCCGGCAAACCGCCGACCTTCGAGAGCCGACAGCGGCGGCTCGAAGGTCTTCAGCGTCGCGATGTGAGCCGGGCCGGCGCGTTCGATCGGGAAGGTGCGCACCGGCTCGTCGAGCGAGCGCCGTAACGCCTCTACCTCGGGGAACTCAGGCACGTAGGGTCCCTCGCATGGGCCCGATCAGGGTAACCGTGCGCCGCGGCGTTGTCGCCGAGGCGGTGCACCGCGTCCATGCCGTCGCGGTCGAGAACGGGCAGGTGGTCGAGGCGGCGGGTGACCCGATGCTCCTCACGTTCTACCGCTCCTCGTCAAAGCCGATCCAGGCGCTCCCGCTCGCCCGCGAGCGCGACGACGTGACCGAGGAGGAGCTGGCGATCGCGTGCGCGTCGCACCGCGCGCAGCAAGAGCAGCTCGATGCCGCGGGACGACTCCTCGCCAGGGCCCCCGCGACCGAGGCGGATCTCGAGCTCGGCCCGCAGGAAGGGCGCGGCCCGAGCCTGCTCGCCCACAACTGCTCGGGCAAGCACGCGGGCTTCCTCGCCGTCTGCCGGGCGCGCGGCTGGCCGACCGAGGGGTATCGACACGCGTCGCATCCGCTCCAGCGCCTCTTGCTCGAAGACGTCGCCGCCTGCGCGGAGCTTCCTCCCGAAGAGGTCGCGACTGCGATCGACGGCTGCGGTGTCCTCACCTTCGCGCTCACGCTCGAGCGGATGGCTCATTCCTTCTCCAGGCTCGAGCGCCTGCCGGGCGGCGACCGGATCGCGGCCGCGATGCGAGCGCACCCCCTGCTGATCGGCTACGAGGGCGCGAACGACACCGAGCTCATGCGGCGGCTGCCGGGCTGGATCGCGAAGAGTGGGGCCGAAGGGCTGCTGTGCGCCGCCTCCTCCGAAGGCCGAGGCGTCGCGCTCAAGGTCGAGGACGGAAACCAGCGCGCCCTGCCCCCGGCGCTCGCCTCGTTCCTCGGGCTCGGCGACGATTTCGCGGTCGTTCCACTCGAGAACAGTCACGGCGAGAGCGTGGGAGAGATCGTCGTCGAATGATCTCGCTGCTCCTCACCGCCTCGATCGCGTGGCTCGCGGCTGCGCCGGCACCCGAGCCACGGTCAGAGGTGGCTGCTGCGGTCGTTCGCGGCGAGGCCGTCCTCGTCGGCGGGCTGACAGCGGACGGCGCCCCGTCTTCCAGGATCGACGCCTACTCGCCGGCGAAGGACCGCTGGAGCCGTCTGCCGGATCTTCCCGTCGGCGTCCATCACGCGATGGCTGCGTCCGACGGTGCGCGCCTGTACGTCGTCGGCGGCTACGGGGGCCGGCTCGGCGCCCGGGACGTGCTGCGCACGGCGTTCGTCCTCGACGGGGGAACGTGGCACTCGCTTCCACGGCTCCCCGAGCCACGAGCCGCAGGCGGTGCGGCCCTCGTCGGTGGACACCTCTACGTGGTCGGCGGCGTGGGCGCGACTGGCCTCGCCCGCAGGGCCTTCGCGCTCGATCTCGCGGCCCGCCGCTGGCGCGCGATTCCTGCACCGGCTCCGCGCGAGCACCTTGCGGTGACGGCAAGCGATGGGAAGATCTACGCGCTCGGCGGGCGGACACACGGCTACGACACGAACGTCGCGACGTTCGAGGTCTGGGGCCCGGGAGCGAAGCGCTGGCGGCGCCTGCCGCCCGTGCCCGGCCGACGTGGAGGGACGGGCGCGGCCGCAGTTGCCGGCTCGATCGTCTCGATCGGCGGCGAGGCGCCGCCCGGCACGATCGCGTCGGTCTACGCGTACAACCTGACTTCGGGCCGCTGGCGCCAACTTCCCGACCTGCCGACACCACGCCACGGCCTCGGCGTGGTGGCAGTCGGGACGCGCGTGTATGCGATTGCGGGCGGCCCGAGCCCCGGCCTCACGGTCAGCAGCTCGAACGAGTATCTCGATCTGCGGTGAGGCGAGCGGTGATCTCGGCCCTCGTCCTCGTCCTCGCCGGTTGCGGCGGCTCTGCGCGAGAAGGATCGACGACGCTGGTCGCCACGCTCGGCGACTCGATCACCGCGGGCTCCCCGGGGTACGACCCGGATCCGCTGATGCGCGACACGCTCGGGTTCGGGGCCGACGAGAAGAGTCAATGGCAGTACTGGGCCCGCAAGGAACACCCCGAGCTGCGGTTCCGCAACTGCGGCGTCTACGGGCAGCGCACCGACCAGATCGCCGCCCGCCTCGACGACTGCGCCGCCGGAGCGCAGGCGCTGATCGTCCAGGGCGGGATCAACGACATCGTCCAGGGCCGTCCGCTCGAGCCGGCGGCGGCGAACCTGCGGCGGATGGTGGAGCGGGGTCACGCGCTCGGCCTGCGAGTCGCGATCGCCGAGCTCCTCCCCTGGAACAACGGTTACCCCGACGCCGATCCGAAGATTCGCCGGCTGAACGACCTGATTCGCGCCATCGGCCGGAAGGAGAACGTGCCCGTGCTGCCGTTCTACGAGACGCTCCAGGATCCAGACCGCCCTGGACAGATGCGCGAGGACTGGACCTCGGACGGCGACCACCCCTCAGTCTCCGGCTACCGGCTGCTCGGCGAGCGGGCATTCCGCCTGCCCTGAACGGGGTGGCGTCTGATCCGCTAAGGTTCGCGCGTCCCGTGAGCCCTGCGACCAAGGAGGTGGCATCGATGAAGAAGACGCTTGCCGATCGCCTCCGGCGCAGGGCGCCCTCGAGCTAGCTCTCTCCTCGCCGCCTTGCGCCGTCCGTGTCCGGCGGCGCTTTCGCGCTGCCGTTTTCCGCCTGAGCGCGAAAGGAGACCCGCGTTGCTTGCACGTCTCGGCTGGACTCCAGCCCTCGAAGATGACTTCGCCCCGTACGCCGCCGACGGCCTCGAGCCCGCGCGCGTTGCCGTCGAGCACCGGGGTGCATACCGTCTGTACACCTCGCGCGGGGAGCAGCCGGCCGAGCTGTCCGGCCGGTTTCGCCATGCCGCCGCGGCGCGGGGCGACCTCCCCGCGGTCGGCGACTGGGTCGCGGTGGACGGGACGGAGACGGCTCGCGTCCAGGCCGTGCTGCCGCGCAGGACGAAGTTCTCCCGGCAGGCGGCGAACGACCACGGCCAGACGATCGAGCAGGTCGTCGCTGCGAACGTCGACGTGATCTTCCTCACCGCCGGGCTCGACGGCGAACTGAACCTCCGCCGGCTCGAGCGCTACCTCACGCTCGGCTGGGAGAGCGGTGCCGAGCCGGTCGTCGTGTTGACGAAGTCGGACCTCTGCGCGGACGTCGACGCGGCGCTGCTCGAGGTCGAGTCGATCGCCGTCGGCGTGCCGGTCCATGCGGTCAGCAACGTCGCAGGCGAGGGCATCGACGGGCTCGCGCCCTACTTCGGCGAGAACCGCACGGTGGCCGCGCTCGGCTCCTCGGGCGTCGGCAAGTCGTCGCTCGTCAACCGTCTGGCGGGGGAGGAGGTGATGGCGACCGGGGATCTCCGTGCCGACGGCCGCGGTCGCCACACGACGACCAACCGTCAGCTGCTCGTCCTTCCGAGCGGCGGCCTGTACCTCGACACGCCCGGGATGCGCGAGCTTCGCCTCTGGGAGTCGGAGGAGGGTCTGACGGCGGCGTTCGACGACGTCGCGGCGGTTGCCGCGGACTGCCGCTTCTCGGATTGCGCGCACGAGACCGAGCCCGGGTGCGCGGTGCGGGCGGCGATTACCGAGGGAACGCTCGACTCGGAGCGGCTGACGAGCTGGCGCAAGCTGCAGAACGAGCTGCGACACCTCGCGCGCAAGCAGGATGCGCGGCTGCGCTCGGAGGCGCGAAAGGAGTGGGCCCGCTTCTCGCGCAGCATGCGGAAGACGTCATGGTGAGACGGAGGGCGCGGGCGAGTCGAGCGAGCTCGGCCGTTCGTGCGAAGCCCCGTCCGCTGCCCTGGGCGCAGCGACGTGGTTCGGTTGCGGCCGTAGGATGAGCGTCTCGCTGGGCGCGTGGGTGAGGATCCAGAGGAGGTCTTTGGGCGTGAAGCCGGGTTTCCGCCCGGCGGGCGCGGGGACGACGATCCGGTCGAACGATTCGACCGCCCAGAGCCGCTCGAGGGCGTGGATGGGGGTGCGTCCGGTCTCGACGCGGGCGTCGACCGGCACGCCTGCCCGCAGCGCGGCGTGCTCGACCGCTTCGAGCAGCGGCATCGCCACCACGACCTCGTCGGTCATCGGTGCGTCGAGGGGGAACTCGAGCGGGACGTGGATCAGGTAGGCGGCGACGAGCGTCGCCTCCTCAGCTCGCGCGACCCTGATCGCTGCGGCGAGCACCGTCGGATCGAGGCCCCCGCGGGTGAAGGGGACGAGGACGTGGGTGGGTCCGGCCGCCAGCCGTCCGGTGCGGAGTCGGCGGACGAGGTGTAAAGGCGCGAGCAGGAACGCGAGCAGGAACGCGAGGAACCTCATTCTCGCTCCTCCATCAGCGCGCGGTCGGCGACGACGCGGATGTCGATTCCCGGCAGCTCGCGGACCATCCTCGAGAGCAGTGAGCCGCCGAAGATCTCCCGGCGGCGCGACTCGTCGGGCGTGCCGACGAAGACGTAGGTGGAGCCGCGCTCGCGCGCGACCCGGCGGACGGTGTTCACGAGGTCGTCGCCTTCCTGCTCGAGGAAGTGAACGCCGAGCACGCCGGCAAGCCGACGCAGCGCGGCGAGCTGCATCGTCTCCTCCTGGCTCAGCTCCTGTCCGGGGCGCCGCATCCAGAGCACGTCGAGCTCCGTGCCGAGCCGCTGTGCGGAGCGCCACGCTCGGCGCATGATCCGCTGGGATTTCGGCTGGGGCTCGACGAGGGCAAGTGCGCGCTCGGCAACCGCCTGTTGGCTGAGCGGATCGAGGATGACCAGCCCGCGCCGCGCCTCGGCGTCCTCCGCGAGCTCACGCAGGGCGAGCTCGCGCAGCATGCCGAGGTTGTCGAGCCGGAAGAAGTTCATCAGGGCGACGTCCGCCCGCTCCGGCGCGTACACCTTGCCGGCTCGCAGCCGCTCCTGGAGCGCTTCCGGCGAGAGGTCGACGAGCACCACTTCGTCCGCGTCGTCGAGGATCCGGTCGGGAAAGGTCTCGCGAACACGGACGCCGGTGAGCTCGAACACGCGGTCGTTGAGGCTTTCGAGGTGCTGGATGTTGACGGTCGAGATCACGTCGATTCCGGCCGCGACGACTTCATCGATGTCCTGGTAGCGCTTTTCGTTCCGCATGCCGGGCGCGTTCGTATGCGCGAGCTCGTCGATCAGGGCGAGCTCGGGACGACGCCGGACGACCGCGTCGACATCCATCTCCTCGAGCTCGAGCCCGCCGTGCGCGGCGCGGAGGCGCGGGACGACCTCGAGTTCTTCGGCGAGTGCGGTTGTCTCGGGGCGATCGTGCGGCTCGAGGTAGCCGATCACGACGTCGCGGCCCTCCTCCTGTGCCTGCCGCCCCTCCTGCAGCATCCGATACGTCTTTCCGACGCCGGCGACGGCGCCGAGCAGGATCCGGTAGCGGCCGCGGGGCAAGGGTCACGCGCCGAGGAGGTTGTGGACGACGAGGTCGATCAGCTTGATCGCGATGAAGGGCAGGATCATCCCGCCGAGCCCGTAGATCAGCAGGTTGCGACGCAGCAAGGCGGTCGCGCCGATCGCCCGGTACTTGACGCCTTTGAGCGCGAGGGGGACGAGCGCAGGGATGACCAGTGCGTTGAACACGATCGCCGAGATGATCGCGCTCTTCGGTGTGCCGAGGTGCATCAGGTTGAGGGCGTCGAGCGGCCCGCGCTTACCGGGGCTCGACGCATAGGTGAAGGCGAACATCGCCGGCAGGATCGCGAAGTACTTTGCGACGTCATTGGCGATCGAGAACGTCGTCAGCGCGCCGCGCGTGATCAACAGTTGCTTGCCGACCTCGCAGATCTCGATCAGCTTCGTCGGGTTCGAGTCGAGGTCGACCATGTTCCCGGCCTCCTTCGCCGCCGAGGTGCCGGTGTTCATCGCCACGCCGACGTCCGCCTGGGCGAGCGCAGGCGCATCGTTCGTGCCGTCGCCGGTCATCGCGACCATCCGGCCCCTTGCCTGCTCCTCCTTGATCAGCGCGAGCTTCGCCTCCGGCGTCGCCTCGGCGAGGAAGTCGTCCACGCCCGCCTCCTGCGCGATCACCGAGGCCGTGACCGGGTTGTCGCCGGTGATCATCACCGTGCGGATTCCCATCCGGCGGAGCTCGTCGAAGCGATCGTTCATGCCGCCCTTGACGATGTCCTTCAGGTGGACGACGCCGAGCACCCAGTTGTCCTGGGCGACCGCGAGCGGTGTGCCGCCCGCGCGGGCGACGGAGTTGACGGCCTCGTCGAGCATCGCGGGCGCTCGGCCGCCGTTCTCCTCGACGAAACGCTTGATCGAGTCGGCTGCTCCCTTGCGCAGCCGGCGGCCGTCGAAGTCAACGCCGCTCATCCTGGTCGTCGCCGAGAAGGGAACGAAGCTCGCCTCGTGCTCGCCGAACTCACGGCCGCGCAGGCCGTACTGCTCCTTGGCGAGGATCACGATCGAGCGGCCTTCGGGTGTCTCGTCTGCGAGTGAGGCGAGCTGGGCGACCTCGGCGAGCTCCAAAGCGTTGACGCCGTCCACCGGGATGAACTCGGCGGCCTGGCGGTTGCCGAGCGTGATCGTGCCCGTCTTGTCGAGCAGGAGCACGTCGACGTCGCCGGAGGCTTCGACGGCTCGGCCCGACATCGCGAGCACGTTCCGCTGGACGAGTCGGTCCATGCCGGCGATCCCGATCGCGGAAAGGAGCGCGCCGATCGTGGTCGGTATCAGCGCGACCAGCAGCGCGATCAGGACCGTCTGCGAGAGATGGGTGCCCGCGTAGATCGCGTAGGGCTTGAGGGTCACGACCGCGGCGAGGAAGGTGATCGTTAGGCCCGCGAGCAGGATGTTGAGCGCGATCTCGTTTGGGGTCTTGCGGCGCTCTGCGCCCTCGACGAGCGCGATCATGCGGTCGAGGAACGATTTGCCCGGCTCCTGCGTGACCTCGATCACGAGCCGGTCGGAGAGCAGCTTCGTCCCGCCGGTGACGGCGGAGCGGTCGCCACCGGCCTCCCGGATCACAGGCGCCGACTCGCCCGTGATCGCGGACTCGTCGACCGAGCCGACGCCCTCGATGATTTCCCCGTCGGCCGGGATGATCTCGCCGGCGATGACGACCACGACGTCGCCGCGCTGCAGCTCGGGCGCGGGGACCTCGCGGCCGTCGCGAAGACGGGCGAGCGTCGTCGTCCGCGTCGCTCGGAGCGCATTCGCCTGCGCCTTGCCGCGACCCTCGGCGATCGCCTCGGCGAAGTTCGCGAACAGCACCGTCAGCCAGAGCCAGACCGCGATCACGCCGACGAACCAAAGGCTGCTGGTATGTCCGCGGGCGAGGTCGAGGACGAAGATCACAGTCGTGATCACGCTTCCGAGCTCGACGATGAACATCACCGGGTTGCGCACTTGGCTCCGCGGGTCGAGCTTCGGGATCGAGTTGCGGACCGCCGCGAGGACGAGGTCGCGGGAGAAGAGGCTTGCCGACGGACGTGCCATTAGGTGCCCTGCTCCTGGTCGAGTGCCAGGTTCAGCTTCAGGACGTTCACGCCGGGCTCGCCGAAGAACCCGAGCGAGCGACCGTCTGTGTTCCTCTTGATCAGGCGCTGGACCGTCGCGAGCGACAGGTGGCGCACGGCGGCAACCCGACGCGACTGCAGCGCGGCGTAGGCCGGCGAGATGTCGGGATCAATGCCTGAGGCCGAGGTCGTGACGGCATCCACGGGGATGTCGCCGATTGCCAGGCCGGGGTTGTACGGAGTCTCGAGCTTCAGGATCGCCCGAGCCGCCGCTTTGACGTTCTTCGCGAGGTCGGGGTTCGTCGGCCCGAGGTTGGCGAACGTCGTCGCCCCGGCGTTGTAGGCAGGCGCCGTTCCAGAAGGACGCTCGTGGAAGTACCGCGGGCTCTTGAACTCCTGCGCGGCGAGCGACGAGCCGACCACCTTGCCGTCTCGCGTGATCAGGCTTCCGTTCGCCTTGTGCGTCCACGTGATCTGGGCGAAGCCGGTCATCACTGCCGGGTAGGCGAAGCCGAAGGCGAGGGTGAGTACGACGATCGCGATCACGGATCCCTTGAAATCGCGGATCATCAGTGCATCAGCCCCTCGACGATCGGCCCGAGTGTGAGCGCCGGGAGGATCATCAGGCCGGCGGTGAGCGCGATCACGCCGACGAGCAGCACGACGAACGTGCCGCCGTCGGTGCGGAACGTTCCCGCGGAGGCCGGCACGGTCTTCTTCGCCGCCAGCGAGCCGCCGATCGCGAGCGCGGCCAGCAGCGGCACGAAGCGGGAGAGGAACATGGCGATCGCGCCGAAGCTGGCGGAGAAGTTGGTCGCCCCGTAGCCGGCGAACGCGCTGCCGTTGTTGTTCCCCTGTGAGTCGTAGGCGTAGAACGCCTCTGTGAACCCGTGGACGCCGCTGTTGTAGATGGACGCGAGCCCGCCCTTGGTCACGATTGCGAGTGCCACCAGCGTCAACACCATCGTGGGCGGGAACAGAGCCCCGAGCGCGGCGAGCTTGATCTCGCGCGCCTCGATCTTTTTCCCGAGCCACTCCGGCGTACGGCCCACCATCAGACCGGCGACGAAGACTGCGATCAGGATGTAGAAGAACATCCCGTAGAGGCCGGAGCCGACGCCGCCGAACACCACCTCGCCGAGGAACATGTTCACCACCGGGACGGCTCCGCCCGCTGCAGTCAACGAGTCATGTGCGCCGTTGACCGAGCCGTTCGAGGCGTCGGTGGTCGCCGTCGCCCAGAGAGCGGTGTTGGCGATCCCGAAACGGACTTCCTTGTCGGACATGTTCCCGCCCGACTGGCCGTGCCCCTGGATGATGTTCACGCCCGACGCGCGCAGCACCTGCGAGCCGTGCTGCTCCGAAGGAAGCGCGACCGCGACACCGATCGCGAAGACGGCGAACATCGAGGCGAAAACCATCCACGCATGCCGGCGCGCGAGCACCATCTTCCCGAACATGAACACCTGCCCAGCCCCGATCAGCAGGATCGAGAGCATCTCGAAGAAGTTGGTGAGCCCGTTCGGGTTCTCGAACGGGACGGAGGAGTTCGAGTTGTAGAAGCCGCCGCCGTTCGTCCCGAGCTGCTTGATCGCGATCTGCGAGGCGGCCGGCCCTCGCGCGATCGTCTGCTGTGCGCCCTCGAGCGTCGTCGCCGTCGCATGGCCGTGGAAGGTCTGGACGACGCCCTGTGAGATCAGGATCACGGTCAGGATCAGCACGAGCGGCAGGAGGATGTAGACGAGCGTCCGGTACAGGTCCTGCCAGAAGCTGCCGAGCTCGCTTCGGGAGCGCCGCGAGAGGCCGCGCACGACCGCGGCGAGCACTGCCATCCCGACCGCCGCGGAGACCCAGTTCTGCACCGCCAAACCGGCCATCTGGGTCAGGTACGACATCGTGGTCTCGCCGCCGTAGTACTGCCAGTTCGTGTTCGTGACGAAGCTGGCGGCCGTGTTCAGCGAGATGTGGGCGGGGACCCCCTTCAGGCCGTCGGGGTTCAGGAACAGGTGACCCTGGGCGCGCTGGATCAGGTAGAGCAGCCCGAAGAAGGAGACGCTGAAGACGAGGACCGTCTTCGCGTAGCTCTGCCAGTCCTGCTCGCGGTTTCCACCGACGAGGCGGAGGAAGCCGCGCTCGAGGCGGGCCCCAGGCAGCCGCTCGGCCGTGTAGACCCGCGCCATCCAGAGACCGAGCGGGTAGCCGAGCGCGAGGAGCGCGCCGGCGTAGACGAGGATCTGGCCGACGCCCTGCCCGGTCACAGCCGCTCACCTCGGAAGAGCGCATAGACGAGGTAGGCGAGCACCAGCAGCGAGATCACGAGTCCAACGATGTCGCCCGACGACATCAGATGCGTCCCAGCACCCAGACCAGCGCGAAGACGCATGCGAAGCAAGCGGCTGCGATTGCGAGTGCAGCGAGGTCGAACATCGCCTCGACCGTAGATCCGTATCCCTGAGCGAGGCTTGAAGCTTTCGGCGCCCGCCCTGAAGTTTTCTTGAAGGCTGCTAGCGCGTCGCCGGGTCGACCAGCCGGTAGCCCGCGCCGGGCTCGGTCAGGAGATACCGCGGTCGCGCCGGGTCGGGCTCGATCTTCCGGCGCAGCTGCGAGACGTGGACCTGGAGCAGGTTCGACTCCGTTCCGTACCCTGGCCCCCAGACCTCCCGCAGCAGCAGCCGATGGGTGAGCAGCTTGCCCTCGTGCTTCGCGAACACGCGCAGCAGGTCGAATTGGTGCGGCGTCAGACGCACGGGTTTGCCGTCCACGCGCGCTTCGCGCTTCTCCAGGTCGACCTCGAGCCCGCCGATGCGGAGGACGGGCTCGCCGGAGGGGACGGCGCGTCGCAGCGATGCGCGCAGGCGCGCGAGCAACTCGTCGATCCCGACCGGCTTCGTCACGTAGTCGTCCGCGCCCGCGTCCAGCGCCGCCACCTTCTCGCGCTCGTCCCCGACCGCCGAGAGGACGATCACCGGGGCGGAGCTCCACTTGCGCAGTTCGCGGCAGACGTCCGTGCCGGTCCCGTCCGGGAGCACCAGATCGAGGATCACCGCCTCCGGCGGGCGCATCGCCGCCACCGCCAGCGCCCCCTCCGCGGTGTCGGCCGTCTCCACCTCATAGCCCGCGCCCTTCAGGCTCGTCCGCAGCGCTCGTAGGATCTGCTGCTCGTCGTCCACGACCAGCACGCGCGCGCCGCTCACGCGGGCACCTCGATGCGCACGACCGGTAGCGCCAGCACGAAGGTCGCCCCTTGGCCGTATCGCGATTCGGCCCAGACTCGCCCGCCGTTCGCCTCCGCGAAGCCGCGAGCGATCGCAAGACCGAGGCCCGCGCCCCGCACCGCACCCCCGCCCGAGCCGCGCTGAAACGGCTCGAAGATCCGGTCGAGCTCCTCGGGCGCGACCCCACGGCCGTGGTCGACGACCCGGACCAGGACCTCGGAAGCCGTCGCCTGCACCTGGACGAGGACGCGTTCCTCGGGGGGCGAGTACTTGAGAGCGTTCTCGAGCAAGTTGGCGATCACGCGGTGGACCTGGTGCGCATCGACACGCACCGCCGGCGAGTCGTCCGGCAACGAGACATCGATCCGCTCTGCCCCCTCGCCAATCTCGCCCAGCGCCTGCACGACGAGGTCGTCGAGCGCCGACACCTCGAGATCCGGCTCGGCAGCGCCTGCCTGCAGCCGGGAGAGATCGAGCAGGTTGCCAACGAGTCGGTCCAGGCGTCGCGCCTCGTCGAGCACTGTTGCCAGCAGGTCGGCACGGTCCGCCTCGTCGAGCACCAGGTCGTCGCGAGCGAGCGAGCTCGCCGACGTCAGGATCGCCATCAGGGGCGAGCGAAGATCGTGGCTCACCGCCCGCAGGACCGCGGTCTTGATCGCGTCGCTGCGTCGGAGGGCCTCCGCCTCGACCGCCTCGCTCGCCAGGCGCTCCCGGTCGATCGCGACGCCGAGGAGCGAAGCGAGTGCCGGCAGCAGGCGCCGCCGAACTGCCGCCGTCCCTTGGCGTGGCCGTTCGAGATAGATCGTCCCCAGCCGCCGCCCTCCGGCCGCCAACGGGAACGGCTCCACTCCGTCAGGAGGTGCGACGGCGTCCCCGAGCTCGATCCGCGCCCGCTCGACCTGCAACGCGCGCGCAGCGTCCGTCTCGATCCGCTCTAGCTCTCGGCTGACGTCGCCGCGCCCGACCAGTGACGTGGCGATCTGCGCGAGCAGCGCCGACTCGCGCGCCTGCCGCCGCGAACTCGCCGCGAGTTGACTCACGATCACCGCCGTAACGAGGAAGACCGCGAGCGCAAACCAGTTCCTCGAGTCGGTCAGTGTGAACGTGTGCAGCGGCGGCAGGAACAGGAAGTTGAAGGCGAGCATGCTCGCAACCGAGACGGCGACGGCCAGGTAGACACCCCAGACGATCGCGACCGGAAGGACTGCGAACAGGTAGAGGACAGCGAGGCTGAGAACCGGCACGTGCGCCTTCAGCAGCTCGATCGCGCCCGACACCAAGGCAACGAGCACGGCGCTCGCAGCCAGGCCTGCCATCCAGCTCCTCAACCGCGGGAACACGCACCCATGATCGCAACCCCCGCACATCGCGGATCAGAGTCCCGCTAGCGTGAGCCCCGGCGCCACCAGCGGCGCCGGGGCTGCGAGCGCTTCCATTCGTCCCGAGAGGGCAAGCGGCCGGACTCTCGGGCACGACGAACGCACTCGGTGTGCGCGTGACGCCGCAGCGAGTGGTCGCCTTCGGGGAAGAGCAGCACGTGGTCGCTCATCGAGGCCAGCCGCCGTCCGCAGAGCGGGCAGGTGTACGTCGCCGGCTTCAGGTTGTGCGCGCGCCGCAGCTCCCACCAACGCGGCTCCAACCGGCTTACCCCGTCGTCGTCGCCGTCGTGGTCGTCGACGTGGTGGTGGTGGTCACCGGCTCGGGGCATTTCGCGCCGCGCGACTTCAGCTCGCGGCACGTGCTCGTGACGACCTTCGCGCCGGAGCGGGCACGGGCGACGCTCAGCACGTCGCTCGACACGCGGACGAGGTAGCTCTTGCCGTTCGTGCCGACGACGAGATCGACGTCGAGGGGGACCGTGAGCTCGCTCGCGAGCACCTTGTCGGCGACCGCGAGATCGGCCAGGTTGCCCACGTAGCGGCCGTCTGCGGCGAACGCCGCCTTCTCCGCCTTGTCGATCCGCAACATCGCGTCGCGCGTCAGCGTCCCCCGGTCCTTTGTGGACAGCGTCTTCGAGCTCGAACCCTTGAAGAGCTGGGGAAGGATGAAGAGCGCCGCGAACGCGATCAGCAGGATCGGAAGGAGGCGCCGCATGTCCATCGCGCCTACCCTATCCGGGTCGCGCAGCGGACGCTCCCGCGTCGTTCGCCGGGCGCGCTACAGTCGAGCGCCATGCGGGTCGCCTCTCTGCCCGAACGCAGGTGCAGGACGCGTATCGAGGGCAACGAAGAAACGGGGATGACGGTCGGCTTCCCCCGGCGCGCGTGGTGTCTGAAGCTCGTTGTCGTCCTTGCCCTCGGCGTCACGGCGGCCACAGCCGCTGCGGTGTCGCCGGCATCCTCAGGACGAGCTCATCCGGCTGCCGCCTGCAAGCCGGTGGAGTACCGGGTTCGCGCCGGCGACACCCTCTCGTCGATCGCACGCCGGTTTCACACGACCGTCGTCTCGCTCGCGCGCGCGAACTCGCTCGACCCGGACGGGATCCTGCTCATCGGCGCGGTTCTGAAGGTTCCGCAAGCCTGTGTGAGTCGCCGGGCCGCCGCCCCGGTCGCTGCAACAGGCGCGAACCGTGTGCTCGCCTCGTCGCTCTCCGCGGCGCTCGCGGTTCCGGGGGTTTCCCGCGCCCACTCCGGCGTGGTCGTCGTCGATCTCGACTCGAGCGCCGTCACCTACGCAGTCAACGCGGAGCTGGCGCTCGAGCCCGCCTCGACGGAGAAGCTCCCGGTCGCGCTCACAGCGTTGCAGCGGCTCGGGGCGGGCTTCCGCACCCACACCGAGGTGCTGGGTCAGGGCTCCCTCGCCGGAGCGACCTGGCGGGGCGACCTGGTGCTGAAGGGGTACGGGGACCCGACCCTCACCAGTGGAGGCCTGGCCGCCCTCGCGCGGGCCGTGCGGAACCACGGGATCGCGGCGGTCTCGGGCCGGGTGCTCGGGGACGAGTCCTACTTCGATACGCGCCGGACCGCCCCGGGCTGGAAGCCGTGGTTCGCAAAATCCGAGTCGCCGCTTCTGTCCTCGCTCGTCGTCGACCGGGGTGCTCTCGACGGGCTTGCCACGAACCAGCCGGCGCTTGCCGCCGCGATCCTGTTCACGCGGGCCTTGCAGAAGGCAGGTGTCTCCGTGACGGGCCGGCCCTCCGTCGGCACGGCCTCGTCGAGCGCCGCCCGCATCGTCCGCCGCGCGTCGCCGCCGCTGATCAGGGTGCTTTCCACAATGGACACCTGGAGCGACAACTTCATCGCGGAGATGGTGCTGAAGCAGCTCGGCGCTCGTCTGGGGAGCGCAGGGACCACCGCGGCCGGGGCGGCGGTGGTCAGGTCGACCCTGGCCACCAACGGCGTGCCCCTGACCGGAGTCCGGCTCGCCGATGCGTCGGGCCTTTCGAGCCTCGACCGGCTGACGGCCCGCTCGCTTGCGGCGATGCTCGAGACCGTCTGGCACGATCCCGTCCTCCGCGCGCTCCCGGACACCTTCGCCGTTGCGGGCTCGACGGGCACCCTTCGGCACCGCCTGCTCGGCCTACCGGGGCACGAGCTGGTCAAGGGCAAGACCGGCACGACCGATCACTCGTCGGCCCTCGCCGGCTTCGTCGGCTCGCGGTTCGCCTTCGCGATCGTGAACAACGGCTACCCGGTCAACTGGTCGGCCGCGCACCAGCTGCAGGACCGGGTAGTGACGACGCTCCTCGCCGCGGCTGCGTAGAGCTCAGCGACTTGTTCCGGGCCCGCGCCTCAGGCTCAGTCGGGGGCGGCAAGAGCGCCGCGCGGGCGGCATCGTCGAAGGACGTGAGCCGGAACGGGAGCAGGTGCCGGATGCGTTCGTCGCGAACAATCGTCGGGTTGCGCAGTCCTTCGACGAGCGGGCGGGCGACGCTCGCCCGCACGGGCGTGACGAGATGGAGCCAGTACGAGGACAGCCGCGGGCTCAGGAAGGGCACCTCGACGATCAACGGCCGGCGGCCGCGGATGCGGGCAATGCGCTCGATCATCTGTTTGTAGGTGAGGATGTCGGGGCCGCCGACGTCGAAGCTCTCGCCGAGCGCCTGTGGGTGGCGCGCGACGCCGGCGAGGTAGCGGACGACGTCGGTGAGCGCGATCGGCTGGGTCGGAGTCGAGAGCCATCTCGGCGCGATCATCGCCGGGAGGCGATCGACGAGGGCGACGATCGTCTCGAAACCGGCGCTGCCGCGGCCGATCACGACGGCGGCGCGCAACGTCGTCACGGGCACGCTCCCGGAGGAGAGGGCGGCGGTGGTCTCGATCCTGCTCCGCAGGTGGGACGAGAGGTCGTGCTGGTCGTCGCCGAGACCGCCGAGGTAGACGATCTGGGAGACGCCTGCCCGTTCCGCCTGCTGCGCGACCGTCGTGGCGGCCTGGCGGTCGAGCTCGGAGTAATTCGGTGAGCCGAGCGAGTGGACGAGGTAGTAGGCGACCTCGACCCCCTCGAGGGCGTGGCGGATGGAGGCTGCGTCGGTGGCGTCGGCGGCGACCGGTCGCACGCCGGGCCGTTCGGCCGAGTCGCCGCGCCGCGAGACGGCCGCCACTTCCGCTCGCTCCGCCAGTACCGGGACGAGAGCGCGACCGATGAAGCCGGTGGCGCCGAGGACGGCGATCCTCACTGCTGTCCCTCGGCAACCAGCCGCCTGAAGTAGCGCCGACTGACGAAGGCGTGGAAGCGTCGCTGAACAGGCTCGTAGAGGAAGCTCGGGCGGGGGAAGAAGCCGTTCACGGCGACGCAGAGCTCGGGTCGCTCGAGGCCTGTCTGCGCGAGGCTGAGGGTGCCACCCGCTCGCCGGACGAGCAGCCCGCCGCGAATCGGATAGCTGCAGCTGACCCGCTCGCGGTCGACCTCGATCTGTGCAGGCCCCAGGGTGAGGAGCGGCGGCCCGAACCCGAGCAGGAGCAGCTCCACGGCGTCGTCACGCTCTCGTCGTCGGACGAGCCCGCGGCTGGCATGGCTCACCTCGAGCCAGTACCTGCGGCCGAGTAGCCGTGCGCCGCCCTCGGACCGTTCCACGACGGGACGGGTCGCCAGCACTCGCTGCTCGCTGTCGATCGCCCCGTCGTTGCGCCGTCTCCCGGTCGAGCGCCAGCCGTCAGGTTCTCGCGACATCGAGCCCTGCGAGAGCATTCCGCCCGTTCACGGCGCTCCCGGCGCCTGGACGAGCGCGGTCACGTGCTCGGCCGCCGACACCGGGTCGCCGGGCAGGACGAGCACGCCCAGCTCTGCCGCCCTGCCGTCGGTCACGCCGCCTCCGCCGAGGGCGAGCCGGACGTGCTTCGCCAGCTTTCGCAGCTGGGCGGCGACCGGCTGCACACGCTCGTCCGTCACGGCGCTCAGCGCGACGAGCGCAGGCGTGAGGGAGCGGGCCGCTGTGTCGACGGTGTCGATGGGGGTATCGCTGCCCAGATAGGCGATCCGCCAGCCGCGCGAGCGGAGTGCGAGCCCGAAGGCGATCAGTCCGAGCTCATGCTGCTCGCCGGGGAGGCAGGCGAGCAGGGCGAGCGGGCCGAGGCCGCGTCCCCAACCGCGGGCGAGTCCCAGCAGCCGGCCCCGGAGCACGGTCGAGGCGAAGTGCTCCTGCGCCACCGACGCCTCCCCGCGTTGCCAGCGCTCTCCCAACTCGCGCAGGTAGGGGAGAACGACCTCGGCGAGGAGCGCGTCAACGGTCGCGGTGGCGAGCAGCCTGTCGATGACCGCTTGCGCGTGGGCCTCGTCGAAGTTGTCGAGGGCAGCGGCCAGATCGCCGCGCGCTGCCGCCGGGAGCAATGCTGGCCGCGTCGCCTCATCGCGGAGAGCGGGACGCGAGACCAGTGCCGCAGCCTCGGCCGCGGCGAGCCCGTCCGCGAGGTGTTGGCGCATGAGGCGCACGCGCTCGAGGTCGTCGAGCGAGTAGAGGCGTAGGCCCCCCGACGAGCGGGTCGGCCGCAGGAGGCCGTAGCGACGCTCCCAGGCGCGGAGAAGCTCAGGACTCACGCCCGCCCGCTTGCTCAGCTCCCCGATTCGCAAGACCGTCTCGTTCTCCATGGCGTGACTATACAACATCTGAACATCACCTTGACAAGCAATGAGCGGGGCGCTAGTCTGCACGGGACATGAACAATCTCTATACAGGAGGTGTACGAACGTGAAGAAGCTCGATGGCCTCGCCGCCGTGCTCGTGCTGGTCGGCGGCCTCAACTGGGGTCTCGTCGGGGTCGCGAAGTTCGACCTCGTCGCCGCACTGTTCGGGCTCGATTTCGGCGAGACGAACGCTGCCACCCGGATCGTCTACGGGCTCGTCGGATTGGCGGCGGTGTACGGCGTCGGATCGCTGCTCGTCAACCGCCGCCGCCGGCCCGCGGGCACGCGCCCGACACCTGCAACCGCCTCTCGCTGACCCTGCGACGAAGCCAACCGCAAGAGAAAGGTCACACATGAGACAGATCCGCACCATCCTCGTCCTACTCGCCGTCACTGCCGTCGCCGCGGCGGCAGTGGGTTCGACGGCATCGGCGACTCCCGGCAAGGAGGCCGACATCGTCGGCACGGCCGTGAGCGCCGGCAAGTTCACGACCCTCACCAAGCTGCTCACCCGGGCAGGGCTCGTTTCGACGCTTCGGCAGCCGGGTCCATACACCGTCTTCGCGCCGACGGACGCGGCCTTTCAGAAGGTGCCGAAGAAGACGCTGAACTCGCTGTTGAGCAACAAGGTCAAGCTGAAGGCGGTGCTGCTCTACCACGTCGTCTCGAGCAAGGTGACCGCACGAGACGTGGTCAAGCTCCGGTCGGCTAAGACCGTCAACGGCAACAGCGTCCGCATCCGCGTCGCCGGGTCGAACGTGTTCGTCAACAACGCGCGGGTCACCTCTCCCGACGTGATGGCGACGAACGGCGTCATCCACGTCGTCGACCGAGTCCTGATCCCGCCGGCGCGCTAGCGGCGGAAGGGGCCCGTCTCGAGCTCGAAGCTCCCGTCGCGGCATCTTGCCGCGGCGGGAGCTACCGCTTGTTCCGCCGCTGGAACACGGCGCTGGGCGGATTGCACCTCTTCTCCGAGCCTCGAACCGGCTGGTGCGGATCCGAGAACGCTGTTCGAGCTTCGGGTCGCGCCGCTCGTCGCCGCATTTCTCCTCCTCTCTTGAGGCTGTTCGCGAAGTCGGCGCTCGCCTGGCAGGTGTTCGCCGGCACGCTCCGACCTGTCTGAGCGGCTTCGCGGTGATCTGCAGCGAGGTCCGCGGGAGGGCGTGCGCCTGCTGTGGAAGGGGCGCTTGACGACCGGCAAACGAGATCGTACGCTCCGTTGTCTGTTTGTCAGACCAACGGCTACATCGGGCCCGTACCACCGACGCTGACCGAGATCTGGCCGGCTTCGCTCCGATCGAGCGACGTAAGGTCTACGAGCTCATCGCCGAGCAGCTGCTCTCGCAGATCGGCGAGCGGCGCCTTCAGCCCGGCGACGCGCTTCCGCCCGAGCGTGAACTGACACGGCTCTACGGCGCCGGGCGGTCGTCCGTCCGCGAGGCACTCCGGATGCTCGAGTCCAGAGGCCTGATCGAGCCCGTCGGCAACGGCTCGTTCGTCGTCGCGGGATACACGAATCCGCTGAACAGCTCACTGCAGCTCCTGCTCAGCCTCGACCAGGCCAGCATGCACGACATCTACGAGCTACGCCGGATCCTCGAGTGCGAGGCGGCTGCGCTCGCCGCGGAGCGTCGGACCGACGCGCACCTGAGCCTGATGGGCGATGCGATCGGCGAGATGGCTGAAGGTCTCCGCACGGGCGACGGCGAGCGCTACATCGACGCCGACCTGAGCTTCCACCTCGCGATCGCGGAGGCGACGCAGAACGGGCTGGTCCTCCATTCGATGAGCGCGGTCCGGGACGTCGTCAGGCGCGCCCTGATCGAGATCTTTCCGATCCCCGGCAGCCCCCAACGCTCGCTGGAGCAGCACCGGACGATCCGCGCCGCTATCGCAGACGGGGACGCAGAACGCGCGCGGGCCGAGATGCGAACACATCTCGTTCGCGTCGAGTCAGATGTCGAACGAACCCTCGGGGCGGGAGACGGCCGTGGCTGACCTCGGGTACGTCGGGCTCGGAGTGATGGGTGGCGGAGTCGCGAAGCGGCTGCTCGACGCCGGGCACACGGTTACAGGCTGGAACAGGACGAAGGCGAAGGCCGAATGGCTCGTGGACGCCGGAATGCGGTGGGGCGAGAGCCCGCGCGACGTCGCCGAGCGCAGCGAGATCGTCTTCACGATGGTCACGAACACGGCCGCGGTGCAAGCGGTCACCGAAGGGCCCGACGGTATCCTCGCCGGGCTCGGGCCCGGGAAGATCTTCGTCGACATGTCGACGGCGAGCCCCGCGAACACCCGCGCCCTGGCCGAGCGCGTCGCCGCGCTCGGCGCGCACATGCTCGACGCGCCCGTCTCGGGCAGCGTGATCACGCTCGAGCAGGGAAGCTCTCGGTGATGGTCGGCGGGGAGCCGAGGTGTTCTGCGCGTGCGGCCGGTGCTCGAGGCGATCGGGCCGAAGGTCTTCCACGTCGGTCCGAACGGCGCCGCGGTGACGATGAAGATCGCCATCAACCTGAGCCTCGCCGTCCAGATGCTGGCCTTCAGCGAAGGCGTGCTGCTCGCCGAGAAGAGCGGGATCGCGCGTGAGACGGCGGTCGAGGTGTTGCTCGCCAGCGTGATCGCCTCGCCGATGGTCGCCTACCGCGGCCCGTTCGTGCTCGAGCAGCCGGACGAGGCGTGGTTCGACGTCAACATGATGCAGAAGGACCTGAACCTCGCTCTCGAGCTCGGGCGCGAGCTCGACGTCCCGCTGCCGACGACGGCGATCACGAACGAGCTGCTGACGGCGGCGCGAGCGATGGGAGTCGCGGAGAAGGACTTCGCGATCATCTTCGACGTCCTTGCTGCGATGAGCGGCATCGAGACGGAGACGGTGCGGTGAGCACCGAGACCACGCGCGCCGGAGGGGTGACTGCGCTCGACGGGCCGTGGCTCGACATGTACCGCAGAATGGCGACGATCCGGGTCTTCGAGGAGCACGTGAACGAGCTCTACCGCGGCGCGAAGATGCCGGGTCTCGCCCACCTGTACGTCGGCGAGGAGGCGGTCGCGGTCGGCGTCTGCTCCGCCCTACGCCAGGACGACTACATCACGAGCACGCACCGCGGCCACGGCCACTGCCTGGCGAAGGGGGCGGACGTCGACCGGATGTTCGCCGAGCTGCTCGGGAAGAAGGCCGGCTACTGCAAGGGCAAGGGTGGCTCGATGCACATCGCCGACCACCTGAACGGCAACCTCGGCGCGAACGCGATCGTCGGCGGCTCCACGGGAATCGCAACCGGCGCGGCCTACTCTGCCAAGCAGCTCGGCACCGACCGCGTGGCCGTGTGCTTCTTCGGCGAGGGCGCGCTCGGCCAGGGCCTCCTCTACGAGGTGATGAACCTCGCCGCGCTCTGGACCCTGCCGGCGATCTACGTCTGCGAGAACAACCTCTACAACGAGTACACGCACTATCTGGAGACGACCGCCGGGGAGATCCTCGCGCGGCCGCGGCCTTCGGGATCGAGGCGCTCGAGGTCGATGGCCAGGACGTGCGGGCCGTGTACGCCGCCACGACGCAGCTTGTCGAGCGTGCGCGGCGCGGCATGGGGCCGGCCTTCCTGCTCTGCAACACGTATCGCTACCACGGCCACCACGTCGGCGACGTCGACCGTGCCTACTACCGCACCAAGGACGAGGAGGAGCTCTGGCACAACGAGCGCGACCCGATCGCCCGGCTCGGCGCGGTTGGTCGAGCAGGGGCTCGCGGGCCCCGAGGCGCTTCGGACGATCGAGGACGAGGCGCGGGCAGAGGTCGAGGCCGGCGTCGCGTTCGCGCTCGAGACGCCCTTCCCGGACGCGAGGGAGGTGACCGACGACGTCTACGCCTAGCACCGAGGCGCCTCCGACGACGCGCGAGATCACGATGGCGCAGGCCGTCAACGAGGCGCTCGCGGAGGAGTTGCGCCGCGACGAGCGCGTCTTCATCGTCGGCGAGGACGTCGCCGAAGCCGGCACGCCGTTCAAGGTGCTCTCGGGTCTCGTCGAGGAGTTCGGGCCGGAGCGCGTACGCGACTCGCCGATCTCCGAGGCCGGCATCACCGGGCTCGCGGTGGGCGCGGCGATGACCGGCCTCCGGCCGGTGGTCGACATCATGTTCGGCGACTTCTTGACGCTGGTCATGGACCAGCTCGTCAACCAGGCCGCCAAGGCGCACTACATGTCCGGCGGAAACTGACCGCGCCGCTCGTCCTGCGCACGACTCTCGGCGCGACCAGGCGCTCCGCCGCCCAGCACAGCCAGAGCCTGCAGGCCTGGGTCGCGCACGTACCGGGGCTGAAGGTCGTGCTCCCCTCGACGCCGTACGACGCGAAGGGCCTGCTGAAGACGGCGATCCGCGACGACAACCCCGTCGTCTTCATCGAGGACAAGCTCGACTTCCGGATCAAGGGGCTGGTCCCGGCCGACGAGTACACGCTGCCGATCGGGGTGGCGGACGTGAAGCGGGAGGGGACGACGTGACGCTCGTCGGGACGAGCTCGATGGTCCGCGTCTGCCTCGACGCGGCCGAGCTGCTCGACGCCGAGGGGATCTCCGCGGAGGTCGTCGACCCGCGCACGCTGTCGCCCCTCGACGGCGAGACGCTCGTGCGCTCGGCGGAGAAGACGGGTCGAGCGATCGTCGTCGACGAGGGGCACCGAAGCTACGGCGTCACGGCCGAGCTCGCCGCCGTGATCGCGGAGAGAGCCTTCTACCACCTCGACGCGCCGGTGCGGCGGCTGGGCGCCATGGACGTCCCCGTGCCGTTCTCGCCGCCGCTCGAGGACGAGACCGTGCCGACGCCCGACGGTCGCGGCCGCCGCGGTCGAGCTGCGGTCAGACCTAGGGAGGGAAGCGATGGGTATCCGAAGCTATGGCGTGATGGGAGTCGACTGGGAGGAGCGGGTCGACTTCGACCGGCTACGTCGCGAGCGGCTCGCGCGGGCGAAAGCCGGTCTCGCGCGGTCCGACCTCGGCGCGCTCCTCTGCTTCGACATGAGCAACATCCGGTACATCACCGCCACCCACATCGGCATGTGGGCGGTCGACAAGTACGTGCGCTTCTGCCTGCTGCCTCAGGGCGACGAGCCGATCATGTGGGACTTCGGGTCGGCCGCCCGGCACCACAAGCTCTACAACCCGTGGCTCGGTGACGAGCGCTCCCGGGCGGGCATCTCGACCCTGCGCGGGTCCGTGGGCGGCCGGGCCGAGGCGGTGGCGGAGAAGATCCGGGTCGAGCTCGAGCAGCGTGGCCTCCTCGACCAGCCCCTCGGCGTCGACGTCGTCGAGCTCCCCGTCCTTCGCGCGCTGGAGGCTGCGGGGATCACCGTCGTCGACGGCCAGGCGCTCCTGCAGGACGTGCGGATGGTGAAGACGACCGACGAGATCACCCTGCTGACCACGGCCTGCTCGATGGTCGACGCCGCGTACGATCGGCTGACGAAGGCGATGGCGCCGGGGATGCGCGAGAACGAGTGCGTCGCGCTGGTCTCGAAGACGCTGTTCGAGCTCGGCTCCGAGCACATCGAGGGGATCAACGCGATCTCCGGCGAGCGTTGCAGTCCGCATCCGCACGTCTTCACCGACCGGATGCTGCGTCCCGGCGATCCGGCGTACTTCGACATCCTCCACGCCTACAACGGTTACCGGACCTGTTACTACCGCACGTTCGCGGTCGGGAGCGCGTCGCGAGCGCTCGTCGACGCGTACAAGCGCTGCCGGGACATCCTCGACCACGCGATCACGCTCATCCGCCCGGGCGTCTCGACCGCCGAGGTCGTCGAGGTGTTCCCGGAGGCGCAGGAGTTCGGGTTTGCCGACGAGGAGGCCGCGTTCGCGCTCCAGTACGGGCACGGCGTCGGGCTGTCGAGCTGGGAGAAGCCCATCTTCAGCCGCCTCGTCTCCTTCGACTACCCGGAGACGATCGAGGAGGGGATGGTCTTCGCGCTCGAGACGTTCTGGCCCGCCTCCGACGGCTGGCAGGCGGCGCGGATCGAGGAGCAGCTCGTCGTTACACGCGAGGGCTGCGAGGTGATCACGCGCTTCCCGGCAGAGGAGCTGCTCGTCGTCGGCGGCCGTCACTACACCTTCGACGGCCCGCTACCCGCGACCCGCGAAACGCAGTCCCACCTGAACAACCCGTCGATCGCGGACTTCGTCGTCGCCTCCGCGCGCGGAGAGGCCGTCACCGCCGACTGATGCCGGCCGACGTGATCATGCCCGCGCTGGAGATGGCTCAGGAGACCGGCAAGGTCGTCCGGTGGCTGAAGGCCGAGGGCGAGACCGTCGCCAAGGGCGAGCCGCTCCTCGAGATCGAGACGGACAAGGTCACTGTCGAGATCGAAGCGCCGGCCGACGGTCTGCTCGCGGGCATTCGGGCGGCGGAAGGCGACGAGGTTCCGGTCGGCGAGGCAATCGCGGTCGTGCTCCAGCCGGGTGAGGAGCTCACCGCCGCGCGGACTGCCTCGCAGAGGCCGGGCACGGCGGTTCGAACCGCCCGCGCCGCGGCGGCGCGCGGGGGCTCCGCGCTCGAGCGGAGCAGAGACCAGGCGGGGGGCCGCCGGCTCGTGTCGCCGAAGGCCCGCCGGCTTGCGGCGGCGCGCGGGGTCGACCTCGACGCCGTTGCCGGGAGCGGCCCAGGCGGGGCGGTCGTCGCAGCCGATCTCGAGGCGATGCCCGTGTCCGGTGACGACGTCCTGGAGCTCGGCTCCGTCTGGAAGACGATGGCCGAGCGCACGACGCGGAGCTGGCAGACCGCGCCGCACATCTACCTGCGGCGCGAGGTGGACGCGAGCGGCCTGCAGCGCTGGCGCGCCGACGTGCGGTCGCGCCTGGACGGCGAAGACGTCACCTACACCGACCTGCTGGTCAAGCTCACCGCCGTGGCGCTCCGTCGCCACCCGCGCGTGAACTGCTCGTGGCGCGACGGGGCGATCGTCGCGGGTGCCGACGTCAACATCGCGCTCGCGGTTGCCACCGACGACGGGCTCGTGGCTCCTGTCGTCCACGCGGCCGACCGCCTCGACCTTCCGGCGATCGCGGCGCGGCGGAGCGAGATTGCGACAGCGGCGCGCGAGCGCCGTCTCCGGCCCGAGGACGTGGGGGGCGGCTCGTTCACGATCTCGAACCTCGGGATGTACGGGGTCGACTCCTTCGACGCGGTCGTCAACCCGCCGCAGGCGGCGATCCTCGCCGTCGGCAGGATTCGCGACCGGGTCGTGGCGCTCGGCGGGCAGCCGGCGGTGCGCCCGATGCTCGTGCTCACGGTCTCGTTCGACCACCGGGTGGTCGACGGCGCCCGTGGGGCCGAGTTCCTCGACACGCTGGCCTCGCTCGCCGAGGAGCCCGCGGGAATGGAGGCGTAGCCATGGCGATCGTCGAGACCCAGCTGGGCGAGTACGGCGTGATCGTCGGCGGCTCGCGGGTCGAGACGGGCGAACCCTTTGAGATCCGCAGCCCGTTCGACGGCTCCCTCGTCGCCACGGTCCACCGCGCCGGGCCGGCGGAGGTGGAGAGCGCGATCGCGGCTGCCGAGGCGGCGTTCCAGACGACGCGCCGGCTGCCCTCCTGGAAGCGTGCGGAGGTGCTCAGCCACATGGCGGCGGCGATCCAGGACCGCCGCGACGAGCTCGCGCGCACGATCGCCCTCGAAGCGGGGAAGCCGATCAAGACCGCCCGGCTCGAAGCCGAGCGCGCAGCCTTCACGTTCGCGACGGCCGCCGAGGAGGCGAAGCGGATCTACGGCGAGGTCGTCCCCCTCGACTGGCTGCCGGGCAACGAGGGGCGGACCGCCCAGGTCCGGCGAGTCCCCCTTGGCCCCGTTGCCGGGATCACACCGTTCAACTTCCCGCTCAACCTGGTCGCCCACAAGGTCGCACCCGCACTGGCCGCGGGCGACCCGATCGTGCTCAGGCCCGCGTCGCAGACACCGGTGAGCCGCTGAAGCTCGCCGAGATCGCGCTCGAGCAGGCTGGCCCGAGGACGGGATCGCGGTCGTCCCCTGCTCGACCGAGACGGCGCGGCCCCTGGTCGAGGACGACCGGATCAAGCTGCTGACGTTCACCGGCAGCCCGGCGGTGGGTTGGGGCCTGAAGGCGCGCGCCGGGCGCAAGCGGGTGACGCTCGAGCTCGGCGGCAACGCCGCGGTGATCGTCGACGCGGACGCGGATCTCGAGTACGCGCTCGACCGGGTCGCCTGGGGCGGCTTCGCGTACGCGGGCCAGACGTGCATCTCGGTGCAGCGGGTGTTCGTGCACGCGGACGTGTACGACGATTTCGCTGCCGGCCTGGTCCGGCGCGTCGAGGCCCTCCACGTCGGCGACCCCCTCGACGAGGCAACCGACGTCGGCCCGCTGATCGACGAGGCCGCCGGCGAGCGGGTCGAAGCCTGGATGGCCGAGGCGGTCGAAGGCGGGGCGACAATCCTCACGGGGGGTGTCCGGGAGGGCACGCTGTACCGCCCGACGGTCGTCGAGCGAGTCGGCGAGGAGATGCGGCTCTCGTGCGACGAGGTGTTCGCACCGGTCGTCTCGCTGATGCCTTTCGCGGACGTCTTCGACGCGATCGACGCCGCCGGCCGCAGCGAGTTCGGGCTGCAGGCGGGACTGTTCACGAACGACATGCGCGTCGTCGAGGCGGCGTTCGACCGGATCGACGTCGGCGGCCTGATGGTGAACGACGTCTCGACCTTCCGGATCGACCACATGCCGTACGGCGGCGTGAAGAGCTCCGGCCTCGGCCGGGAGGGGCTCCGGTACGCCATCGAGGAGATGACGGAGCTGAAGCTGATGACCTTCAACCCAAGGCCGTGACCGTGAAAGGAGGGCGCCGTTCGAGCGGGGCAGGTAGGGCGACGGTGAGGGAGGCGTCAACTCAAAGGAGGGAAGACGGAATGCGCAAGCTTCGCTGGGGGCTCGTGCTCGCGGCGGTAGCCGCGACGCTCGTCGCCGCGGGACAGGTGGCCGCACGAAGCGGCTCGACTGCGGCTGCCGCTCCGATCAAGGTCGGCATCTCGCTGCCGCTGACCGGGGATTTCTCGGAGCCGGGAACGGCCGCGCTGCGCGGCTACCAGATCTGGCAGCAGCTCGTGAACGCAAAGGGGGGCGTGCTCGGACGCAAGGTGCAACTGATCGTCAAGGACGATCGCAGCGACCAGAACACGATCGTCTCCGACTACAACGCCCTGATCAACCAGAACAAGGTCGACCTGCTGCTCGGCACGTTCTCCTCGCTGCTGAACCTGCCGGCGTCGGCGGTCGCGGAGAAGTTCCACATGGTCTACGTGGAGCCCGCGGGCGGCTCGCCCAGGCTCTTCAACCGCGGCTTCCAGTACCTGTTCTTCGCGCAGCAGGCGACCGCACCGCACCAGGCCGATCTGTTCTCGAAGTGGGTGACCAACCTGCCGGCGAACCAGCGTCCGCAGACTGCTGCGTACCCGACCCAGGACGACCCGTTCGCCGCTCCTGTGGTCGCGGGAGTCCAGGCGAAGCTCGAGAAGGCCGGGATCAAGACCGTCTACTCGACGACGTACCCGCCGGGGACGACCGACTTCGACACGATCGCCTCGGCAATCAAGTCGAGTAAGGCGGACATCGTCGTCCAGGGCGCGGTCTTCGACGACGGCGTGGGACTGATCCGCTCGATGAAGAAGGTCGACTACAACCCGAGAGCGCTCTTCCAGACGTCCGCGCCGTCGGAGTCGAAGACCTTCTCCGACGCGATCGGGCTCGCCAATACGAACGGCATCTTCTACGCCGTCTCGTGGAGCCCCTCGGCGAAGGGCCCGAAGTACCCGCTGAACCAGGAGTTCCTGGCGGCGTACAAGAAGAAGTTCAAGGGTCAGATTCCGGCGGAGGACGCGGCCGACGCCTTCGCGGCGGCGCAGGTGCTCCAGACCGCGGTCGCCAAGGTCGGCAAGATCGACCAGGACGCGATCAAGGACTACCTGCACTCGAAGCCGGTGCGAACGATCCTCGGGCCGCTCTCCTGGGACTCGACGGGTGCTCCGCGGCAGGCGTTCTTCCTCGCCCAGTGGCAATGCAACCCGCCCGCTTCGACGAATTGCGCGTCTCAGATCGTTGCCCCGAAGGTCGTGGCGACGGCGAAGAGCGTCGTCTTCCCGAAGCCGGAATGGAAGTAGTCGTCTCACAGCCTGCGGGGGCATTGCGCCCCCGCAGGCGCCTCCGCTCGTGAGCGCCTTCCTGCAGACGCTCGTCAACGGGCTGCTGCTCGGCGGCGTCTACGCACTCGCCGCCTCGGGGCTGACGCTCGTGTTCGGGGTGATGAACGTGATCAACGTCGCGCACGGCGCGATGCTCGTCCTCGCCGCGTACCTGACCTACGCGCTCTGGACGCACACGGGGATCGACCCGATCCTCTCGATCCTGATCACGACGCCGACGATGTTCGCCTTCGGCTGGGTCGTCTACCGCCTGACGATCAGGCGGATCAGCGGCGCGCCGGCCTCGATGTCGGTGCTGCTGACGTTCGCGATCGCCCTGATGATCGAGGGCTCCCTCGGGCTCGTGTACAAGGGGAACTTCAAGTCGGTCACGCCGAGCTACTTCGACGAGTCCTTCAAGGTCGGGTCGATCTACGTCCCGGATGCCCGGCTGTACGCCTGCGGGACGGCCGTGCTCGTACTCGGGGCGCTCACGCTCGTGATGACGAAGACGTGGCTCGGCCGCGCCATCCGCGCATCGTCGCAGAACCCGCAGGTCGCGCGGCTCGTCGGGATCGACGTGAGCGCGGTCGCCGCATTCGCGTTCGCGCTCGGCGTCGCGACGACGGGAGCCGGCGGTTCGCTGATCAGCGTCCTCTATCCCTTCTTCCCCGCCTCGCACTACCAGTGGATCTCGCGGCTACTCGGCGTGATCGTGCTCGGCGGGATGGGCAGCCTGCCGGGGGCGGTCTTCGCGGCGCTGCTGATGGGCGTCGGCGAGACGATGACGACCGCCTACATCTCGCCCCAGTGGCAGACCGCGGTGCCGTACGTCGTCATCTTCGTCGTGCTGCTACTCCGTCCGCAGGGGCTCCTCGGCCGCCGCACGCGCGGGGACGTCGTCACGGCATGACCCTGCTCCGCGCGGGACGGATCGCCTACGGGACCGTGCTCACAGGGGCCACCGTCTGGCTGATCGTCCTGCCGCTCTACTCGCACAACATCTACTGGCAGGGAGTGCTCTTCTTCAGCTTCATGCTCGCCCTGATGGCGAGCGGCTGGAACATCATCTCGGGCTGGGCGGGCTACATCTCGCTCGGCCAGAGCGCGTTCCTCGGCCTCGGCGCCTACACGACGGCGCTCATGACCCTGCACGTGCACGGGACGCCGTGGCTGTTCATCCCGCTCGGCGGCGTGGTCGCCGCAGTGGTCGCCGCCCTTCTCGGCGTCGTGATCATGCGGACGCGCGGGCACTCGTTCGTGATCATCACGATCGCCTTCCTGCTCATCCTGCAGCTGCTCGCGCTCAACCTGCGTGGGTTCACGGGCGGCTCGAACGGGCTGACGATGCCGATCACGACCTACCCGCGTAACTGGCAGTACGCGCCGTTCTACTGGGCGATGCTCGGCCTGCTGCTCGTCAGCATCCTGATGTCCTGGGCAATCAGACGGACGAAGTTCGGCACCGGCCTGATCGCGATCCGCGAGGACGAGGACAAGGCCGGGGCCGTCGGGATCAACACGCCCGTGTACAAGGTGCTCGCCTTTGCGGCCAGCGCCGTGCTGATCGGGCTCGGCGGCGGCGTCTACGCCTACTTCATAACCTTCGTCGACTACCGCGGCATGTTCAGCATCCAGAACGCCGTGCTGATCGTGCTCGCGGCCCTGCTCGGCGGGCGCGGGACGATCCTCGGTCCGGTGCTCGGGGGGTTCGCGGTCTGGATCCTGCAGGACCAGGCGAACCAGCACACCTCCAGCCAGGCGAACATCGTCATCTACGGCGGCGTGATGGCGGCGGTCGTGCTCTTCCTCCCTCGCGGCGTCGTGCCGACGGTCGCGGGCTGGGTGAAGCGGCAGGTGGCGCGGCGGGAGGAGGGTCTCTCGGGGGCGATCGACCTGCGCCCCTCGGCGGTGCCGCCCGCGGTGCGCGCGGAGCCCGGGCCCGTTCTGCTGGAGGTGCGCGGGCTGGAGAAGAGCTTCGGCGGTCTCCGCGCCGTCGACGACCTCTCCTTCGAGGTTCGCGAGGGAACGATCACCGGGATGATCGGCCCGAACGGATCGGGCAAGACCACGGCCTTCAACCTGATCGACGGGATGATGCGCGCCGACGGCGGCGAGGTCTGGCTCGCCGGCCGGCGGCTCAACCGTCTCCCCCCGTGGTCGCGCGCCCACGCCGGGCTCGGGCGCACGTTCCAGATCACGCGGCTCTTCCGGGAGATGACGGTGCTCGAGAACGTCGTCGCGCCGCTCCGGAGCTTCCGCTGGCGTCAGCTCGCCGCCGGCGCGGTCGCCGGACACGAGGCCGACCGCGCCGAGGAGCTACTCGACTTCGTCGGCATGCTCCGCTTCCGCGACGTACAGGCCGCAGCGCTGTCGTTCGGGCAGCAGAAGCTCGTCGAGCTGGCCCAGGTGCTGATGCTCGACCCGAAGCTGATCCTGCTCGACGAGCCGGCCGGCGGGATCAACCCGACGCTGATCGAGCGGCTGGTCGAGAAGATCCGCGAGCTGAACGCGATGGGAAAGACCTTCTTGATCGTCGAGCACAACATGCCGCTCGTCGCCGGGCTCTGTGATCCCGTGATCGTGCTCGCACGCGGGACCCGGATCGCATCCGGGCCGCCCGCGCACATCCAGCGCGACCCGCACGTCCTCGACGCGTACCTGGGCGAGGGCTGGTCGGTGGAGGAGGCCGTCCCTGTCTAGCCTGCTGACCTTCGAGGACGTCTACTGCGGCTACGGCGGAGGCGACGTCCTCCAGGGCCTCGACCTCGAGGTCGAGCAGGGCTCGATCATGTGCATCGTCGGGCCGAATGGTGCCGGGAAGTCGACCGTGCTCCGCGCCCTCTCCGGCCTGCTCCGGCCCCGGCGGGGCGAGATCCACTTCGACGGCGCCGCGATCACCCGCGCGAGCTGCGCCGACATCATCCGCCGCGGGATCGTCCAGGTGCCGCAGTCGAACGGGGTCTTCGCCCAGATGACGGTCCGCGAGAACGTGCTGATGGGCGGCTACTCGATCCGCCACGACCGCGCCGGTCTCAGGCGGCGCTACGACGAGGTGAAGGAGCTCCTCCCGCTCCTCGGCGAGCGCGAGGACGACCGCGCCGGCAACCTCTCGGGCGGCCAGCGGCGGATGGTCGAGTTCGCGCGCGCGCTGATGACCGAGCCGAAGGTCGTGCTGCTCGACGAGCCGTCCCTGGGTCTCGACCCGAAGGCGCTGAAGTCGGTCTTCGACATGGTGCGCCTGATGAACGAGACGGGCAAGACGATCGTGCTCGTCGAGCAGAACGTCCGCGTCGGTCTCGGCGTCGCCACCCACGGAGTGGTGATGGAGAGCGGCCGGGTTCGGCTGGCGGCGCGGTCGGGCGAGATCCTGGGCCACAGCGAGATCGCGGAGCTCTACCTCGGAGGCCATGTCGCCTCCGCGGGGAGCCATGGGAATGGACTGCCGCAGACGCCGCTTCCATGAGCGGCGCAGTCCTCGCAGCCGCCTCCGGCATCGGGTTCGGCGTCTTCCAGAGCGTCAACCGGCGGGCGGTCGCGGAGATGGCGGTCGAGGTGGCGACGTTCCTGCAGCTCCTGACAGCCTTCGCAGTGCTGGTCGCCGTCGCGGGTGCCGCCGGAGACCTCGACCGCCTGCGCACCGCTCCGGTCGGTTCGCTGGCGTGGCTGGCGGGGGGTGGCCTCGTCCATTTCTTCGTCGGCTGGACGCTTCTCAACGCGAGCCAGAAGCGGATCGGCGCAGCCCGGACCAGCCCCCTGATCGCGGCGACCCCGATGTTCGGCGTCGCGGTCGCCTTCGTGACGCTCGGCGAGGCGCCGAGCGCGCCGGCCTGGGCCGGCATCGCATTGATCAGCCTCGGTGCGTACGCCGTCGGCTTCGGGCGGCTCGCCCGTGCAGGGGCGGGCGGGTGGCGCAACCCGCTCTTCGGCCTCGGCACGGCGTGCGCGTGGTCTGTCAGCCCGGTGCTGATCCGCAAGGGCCTCGAGGGGTTCGACTCGCCCCTCGTCGGCCTGACGGTCGGCCTGTTCGTCTCGGTCCTCGCCTACGCCGCCGCCCTGGTGGTGGCGCGGCGGCCGCTCCTGCCTCGTCGAGGCCGGGTCGAAGCCGGGACGCTCTCGCTGAAGGTGATCGCCGGGCTCTTCGTCGCGCTCTCCACCTGGGGGCGCTGGGCCGCGCTCGACCTGACCACGATCGGAGTCGTGCTCGCGCTCGGGCTGATGTCCGTGCCGGTGGTGCTCGTCCTCTCCCCGCTCCTGATGGGCCGCTCGGTCGAACGAGTCACCGGCCTGATCTGGGTCGGCGGCGCGCTCGTCGTCGCGGGATCGATGCTCCTCGTCGTGAGGGCACATTGACGCCGGTCGTCGACGTCCACGCCCACGTGATCGTGCCGGGCCTCGGCGCGGAGGTCGCCTGGGTGGACGGCACGCAGGTCGTCTCCTTCCGAGGGCGGCAGATCCGGTCGGCAGTGCGCGAGTTCGTCGCGCTCGACCGGGTCCTGGAGGAGCAGGACCGCGCGGGCGTCGACCTCGTGGTGCTCTGCCCGTGGGTGAACCTGCTCGGGCAGGAGCCGGCGCGGCAGAACGAGGCGCTCGCCACCATGGTCGGGGACCGGGTGGCGGCGCTCGGCACGGTCGACCTCGAGCGGCCCGACCAGCTCGTCGAGCTGATGCGCGACGGCCGCCTGTCCGGCGTCGAGGTCGCGGCGTCCGTCGGCGGCGACTACCTCGGGCACGAGCGCTTCCGCCCCTTCTGGGCGGTGGCCGAGGAGGCCGGCGCGCTCGTCTTCGTCCATCCGACGACACGCGGGTTCGACCTGCCGGTGATGGACGAGCACTACCTCTGGAATACGGTCGGAAACCCGCTCGAGACGACGATCACCGCCGCCCACATCGCGACCAGCGGCGTCCTCGAAGATCACCCGCGCCTGAAGATCGTCCTCGCTCACGGAGGCGGCGCGGTGCTGGCGCTCCGCGGCCGGCTGGCGCACGAGCAGACGATCCGCGGCTCGGAGTGCGACGTGCTGACGGCGCTGCGCCTCGTCCACTACGACACCGTCACGCACGACGCGGCCGTCCTGCGTTCGCTGGTCGAGTTCGCGGGGCCCGAGCGGGTCGTATGCGGATCCGACTATCCCTTCGACATGGGCGTCGAGCGGCCGGGAGAGATCGTGCGCGCGCTCGCGCTGTCCGCGAGCCGGGAGGCGGCGATCCTCGGTGGGAACGCGCTCCGGCTGCTCGGGCGGGAGGTCTCTGCGTGATCGCGACGGGTGGGTCAGGCGAGGCCGGCCTGCGGTGGCAAGCCGAGTGTCCGCTCCCAGTGCTGCTGGCCGAGCGCGAACCCGATCGCGCAGCCGAGCTCGACGAGCTCGGGCTCGCCGAATGCCCCGTGCAGCCGCTCCCACAGCTCGTCGTCCGCCCGGTCGGAGTCCCACGCGATCGCGTGCGCCCACTCGAGGGCGAGTCGCTCGCGTCCCTCGAACCGGTCGATGTCCACGACCTCCGAGTCATCCGCCAGATAGCGGAAGCAGAGCTCCTTCAGCGTGGGGTCGACGATCCCGCCTCGCAGCACGTTGTCGCGCGTGAACTGCCAGGACTCGAGGACGGCGGGCACGCGGGCTCGGATCTCGTCGGCGCCGCCCGGCAGGTGAGCCATCTAGATCTCCGCCTCCTCGGAGGCGAGCCCGGAGCGCGTGTCGGCCAGGTGCTCGCCGTGGCCGACGTCCCACGTCTTGATCACGCGCTGCTGACCGAAGGTCAGACAGACGAAGGAGCCGAGCTCGACGATCTGCTCGTCGGTCAGGTGCTCCCGGAGCCGAGCCCAGACCGCGTCGTCGGCTCCTTCCGGGTCCCAGACGAGCATGCTCGTGTACAGGAGCGCCGCCTTCTGCCGCTCGGTGAAGCGGTCGGAGCTCTCGAACTCGAGCAGCTCGGAGTAGTCCTCCTCGATCAGCCCTTGCTCTCCGCCCCGGAGAGACCGCTGCGACCCTCAGTAATGGCAGCCGATCGTCTGCGAGACGTAGACACGGCACAGCTCCTTGAGCGAGTGCTCGAGGACGCCGTTCCGGTAGATCGCCTCCCAGGGCCGCGAGAATGCCCTCGCGACCGCGGGCACGTGAGAGCGGATCGCCTGGGTCTCCGGCCGCGGCGTGCCGAACCGGCGCGCGTCCTCGAGGTACTGCACCAGCTCGGGATCGGTCAGCGTCTGCGGGGCGACGTAGCTGATGCGGGCCACGGAGGAAAACGTAGACGATGAGCGAGACCTTTGACGTCGTCGTCGCGGGAGGCGGCCACAACGCGCTCGTCGCCGCCGCCTACCTGACACGCGCTGGATTCGAGTGCTGCGTGCTCGATGCCCGCTCGATCCTCGGCGGGGACACCGCGACCGAGGAGCTGACCCTGCCGGGCTTCCGCCACGACACCTGTTCGACCGCCCACAACCTGATCCAGGCGAGCCCGACCCTCCGCGACGACGAGCTCCGTCTGGGTGAGTACGGGCTCGAGTACCTCCACCCCGACCCGGTCGTGCACATCCCGTTCCCCGACGGCAGCTCGCTCACTCAGTGGCGCGACCTCGAGCGGGACCTGCGACGAGTTCGCGAGATTCTCGCGCAGGGATGCCGAGGCGTACCGGCGCCTGATCGACGAGTACGACCGTGCCAAGGCGGCCTTCGGCGCGTATCGGTACACGCCGATCGGCTGGGGTCCCTCCCTGCAGGAGCGCCTCGGGCTCCTTCCCGACGGCAACCGCTGGCTGCGCCGGCAGGCCGACACCGCCTGGGGCGTGATCCGGCGCGAGTTCCAGGACCCGCACACGCGCGCGTTCCTGCTCTGGATGGCGTTCATGACCCTGCAGCCGCCCGAGAACGCCGGCACGGGTCCGCTCGCCTACTCGCTCGTCTTCGGCCGGCAACGCTTCAGCTGGACGCTTCCGCGCGGCGGCTCCGGCGCGCTTCCGCAGGCGCTCTGCCGCCTGATCGAGGAGGGCGGCGGAACGCTCCTGCCCGGCCGGCGCGTGACCCAGCTCGTCCTGGAGAAGCGGAGGTGCGTCGGCGTCGAGACCGAGGACGGGGGGCGGTTCCTCGCCCGGCGCGGCGTGCTCTCGTCGATCCACGTCAAGCACCTGCCCGGTCTCGCGCCTGCGGATGCCTGGGGCGACGATTTCCTCGCCGGTGTGGGTGAATGGCAGGCCGGCGTCTCGATGTTCGTCACGCATTACGCCACGACCGAGCCGCCGCGGTTCGCCGTCGGCGGCGGCGAGGTCGTGCCCGTGGCGTCGGGGACGGCGCACTCGGTCGACCGGCTCCTGCGGCTCGGCTACGACGTGCGACGCGGCGCGCTCGCCACCGACGACCCGCCGCTGCTCGTGATCTGCCCGACCGTGACCGACCCGGAGCGGGCCCCGGCCGGCGGGCACACGTTGAAGGTGATCGGCTTCCATCCGTACGAGCTCGCCGACGGCGGGCCGGAGCGTTGGGCGGAGGTGAAGGGCGACGTCTCGCGTGCGAACCTCGAGCACCTGCGCCGCTACGCGCCGAACGTCGTCGACGAGACGCTGCTCGCCACGCTCGTGAAGAGCCCAGTCGACCTCGAGCTGTTGAACGAGCACAACTGGCACGGCTCGTGCCACGGCGGCGGCGCAGCCCTGCCCAGTCCGGCGGCCTGCGGCCCGCGCCCGGGTGGGCCGGTCACAAGCTGCCGATCGCAGGGCTCTACCAGACCGGCTCGACCACGCATCCGGGCGCGTCGGTCTCGGCCGGGCCGGGCCGGAACGCCGCGATGGTGATGTTGAAGGACTTCGGCACGTCGATCGAGGAGGTGGTGGCCCGTGCCTGACGAGCGCGTCCAGGCGGCAATCGCGAACTGGGCTCCCCGGTTCGTCTCCCAGGGGGTCGACTACAACGACTTCGCCCGGGTGACGGCGAAGGTCGAGCGGTGGGCGGAGTGGCTGCCCGCCTGGGTCGAGAACGGCGACATGCACGCGGGTCTCGCGCGCGAGACCGAGGCGCTCGGCCGGACGCGAACCGCCGGCGAGGCCTGGAACCGTGCCGCGCTCTCCTACCACTTCGCGAAGTTCGTCTGGATGATCGACATGGAGCGCTACCGGGACGCTGCCGACAAGGCGGTGGCCGCGCTCCGCGAGGTCCACCGGCTGCTCGACCCGACCGCCGAGCGCGTCGAGATCCCGTTCGAGGGAACCTCGCTCGTCGGCAATCTGCGCCGCCCGCCCGGCGCGACGGAGGCGGAGCGGCCGCTGGTGGTGCTCCTGCCCGGTCTCGACTCGACCAAGGAGGAGTTCTTCTCGTGGGAGAACGTCTTTCTGCAGCGGGGGATGGCGACGTTCTCGCTCGACGGCCCCGGCCAGGGCGAGGGCGGCTACGCCGCCCCGATCCACGCGAACTACGAGGTCGCGGTCACCGCCACGCTCGACCGGCTCGACTGGGGCGGACCCCTCGGCCTCGCCGGAGTCAGCCTCGGCGGCTACTACGCTCCCCGCGCAGCGGCCTTCGAGCCGCGCGTGAAGGCGGCGGCCGGGGTCAGCGGCCCGTTCTGCTTCGGTGAGGTCTGGGACGGACGCCCGTCGCTGACGAAGGAGACGTTCCAGCATCACTCGGGCGCGGCCACGCCCGAGGAGGCGCGGGAGAAGGCGTTCGAGCTGACGCTCGAGGGGGTCGCCGAGCAGATCGAGCAGCCGCTGCTCGTCGTCACGGGGAAGCTCGACCGGCTCGTCGGGTGGGAGGAGTCGAAGAAGATCGCCGACGCGGCGCCGAACTCGACCTGGGTGCTCTACGCGGAGGGCAACCACGTCTGCAACAACATCCCCTACAAGTACCGCCCCCTCGTCGCCGACTGGCTGCGCGAGCAGCTCGCGGGATGAGGTTCTCGCCTGACGAGATGCGGCGTCGCTACGCGCTTGCGCGCGGTCTGATGGACCGGCTCGAGCTTGAGGCGCTCGTCCTGTTCGGCAACTCGGGCGTCAACCGCCACAACAACGTCAACCCGTACTGGCTCTCGCAGTACCTCGACATGCACCACTGCTACCTGGTCGTGCCGCGAGCAGAGGACCTCGACACGGCCCTCCTCGTCGGTCTCGCCAACCACGTGCCGAACGCCAGGGAGATCAGTGACGTCCCGCTTGTCGAATGGGGAGGCTACGACGCCGGCGAGACCCTCGCGCGGCGGCTGGCCGCGGACGGAGTCGAGCGCGGGCGCGTGGGGCTCGTCGGCGTCAACCACACGTGGACGATTGGGATGCCGTGGCAGCACTACGAGCGGCTGCGGGAGCTCCTGCCAGAGCTCGAGCCGGTCGACGTCACCGCTGAGTACGCGAGGTTGCGGGCCGTCAAGTCGGAGGAGGAGATCGAGCTGCTGCGGGCGGCAGCCGAGCTCACCGACCTCGCGATGCTGGCCCTCCAGCGCGAGGCCCGTCTCGGCCGAAGCGAGGTGGAGCTGGTCGCGATCGCCGAGGATGCCTACCGCCGCCGCGGCGGAACGGTGCGGATCACGTTCCTGCGCTCGATGCCGATGGCGGCGCCGACGGGGTGCGTCCCCGCCCAGAACCCCTCCGAGCGTCGGCTCGAGGCGGGCGACGTGATCATCACCGAGCTCAGCGCGTCGCTGGCGGGATACTCGGGGCAGATCCATCGGCCGGTCTTCGTCGGCGCCGATCCGACCGACGAGTGGACGCGGCTCTTCGAGGTCGCCGGGAAGGCGTACGAGCGGATCGCGGCCGGTCTCCGGCCGGGGTCGACCGAGGGCGATGCGATCCGGAACGCCGCCGTGATCGGCGAGTCCGGCTATGCCGTGTACGACGACCTGATCCACGGCTACGGAACGGACATCCACCCGCCCCTGGTCGATCGGTCCTGCGTCGCCTACTGGCGCGAGGGCACCGAGCCGCCGCCCGGTAGGACGATCGAGCGGAACATGGCGATCGTAATCCAGCCGAACCCGATCACGCCCGACGAGCGAATGGGCCTCCAGCTCGGAGCATTGACCGCCGTCCGCGACGAGGGTGCGGAGTGCCTGCACTCGGTGCCGTTCGAACCGCTGCTCGCCGGATGAGGGGTGCCGCGTGACAGCGGTCGAGGCGCCTCCGCGGCCGTGGATCGGCCGTGCCCTGCCGCGGTTCGAGGACGAGCGGTTCACGACCGGCCGGTCGCGCTTCGTCGACGACATCCGCCTGCCGGGCCTCCTCCACGCGGCGTTCGTCCGCAGCCCGTTCGCGCACGCGCGCCTGCTCGGCGTCGATGCTGCGCCGGCGCGGTCGTTGCCCGGCGTGCACGCGGTGCTGACGGGCGAGCAGGTCGCCGGCCGAACCGCTCCGTTCCCGCTCAGCGCCCGGCCGGGCGCCGACCTCGTTGCGGCATCGGCCCACCCGGCTCTGGCGCTCGAGCGCGTCCGCTACGTCGGCCAGCCGGTGGCGGTGGTCGTCGCCGATTCGCCAAACGGGGCCGTCGACGCCGCCGACGCCGTTCTCGTCGAGTACGAGGAGCTGCCCGCCGTGGTCGAGCCCGGCGCCGGCCCCGCTCTTCACGAGGAGGCGCCCGACAACGTGCTGCTGCGGTGGCGGCGCTCGGCCGGCGACGTCGACGGCGCCTTCGCGCAGGCGGCGGTCGTCGCCGAAGTCACCATCCACGTGCCCCGGCTGATCGCCTCGCCGCTCGAGCCTCGGGGAGCGGTTGCTGCCTACGACGCCGATGAGGACCTGCTCACGATCTGGATCTCGGCCCAGGACCAGCACCGGCAGCTCGAAGGCCTGTCCGTCGTTCTCGGTCGCTCGGCGGAGCGGATCCGGATCGTGGTGCCCGACGTCGGCGGCGCGTTCGGAAGCAAGGGAGTCGCGGCCCCGGAGACGGCGGTCGTCGCGCTCTGCGCGCTCGATCTCGGCCGGCCGGTGAAGTGGATCGAGACTCGCACCGAGAATGCGCTCGCCTCCTACCAGGGGCGCGGGTTCGACTGCGAAGCCGAGCTCGCCCTCTCGGCGGAAGGACGGATGCTCGCCCTCCGGGCGCGATGCACCGCCGACCTCGGCGCCTATCTCTACACGACGACGGCGATACCCCCTCTCACCGCCGCCACCCTGCTCACCGGCTGCTACACGATTCCCATCGCCGACGTGGAGGTGACCGGCGTCGCGACGACGAAGGTGCCGACCGGCCCCTACCGCGGTGCGGGCCGCCCCGAGGCCGCGCTCGTCTTGGAGCGGCTCGTGGACATCGGGGCCCGCGAGCTGGGGATCGATCGCATCGAGCTCCGGCGACGGAATCTCGTCCCCCCGGAGGCGTTCCCGTACAGCACGCCGCTCGGGTTCACCTACGACTCGGGGGACTACGAAGGCGCGCTCGACCTCGCGCTCGAGCTTGCCGGGCTCGAGGGAATCTCGGATGTCGCCGCGGCAGGCCGCCTCCGCGGCATGGGCGTCGCCCTCTACGTCGAGCGGGTCGGCCCCGGCTGGGAGAGCGCGGAGGTCGTCGTCGCGGCGGACGGTCGAGTCGTCTGCCGCACCGGCTCGACTGCGCACGGCCAGGGGCACGAGACGACCTTCGCGCAGATCGCCGCCGACGTGCTCGGGGTCGATCCCGCGGCCGTCGAGGTCCGCTCGGGCGATACCGCCGAGATTCCCGCCGGGGTGGGGACCTTCGCGAGTCGCTCGGTCACCGTGGGCGGCTCGGCGCTTCTGCTCGCGCTCGAGCAGGCGAGGGAACGTCTCGAGCGGGGGGACGCGTATCCGGTGTTCGCCGAGGCCCGGTTCGAGCTTCCCGGGCCCGCGTTCTCGTTCGGCGCGTACGTCGCCGTGGTGGAGGTGGACGCCGAGACGGGGGAAGTCGAGGTCTTGCGGCTCGTCGCCGTCGACGACTGCGGACGCGTGATCAACCCGCTGCTGTCGGAAGGCCAGGTCGTCGGCGCCGTGGTGCAGGCGCTCGGCGAATGCTTCTTCGAGCAGGCCGGCCACGACGAGTACGGGCAACCGCTGGCCGCCAACCTCTACGACTACCATCTCCCCACCTCGCAGTCCGTGCCGCCGATCGTGAGCGAGCTGCGCGAGACGCCGTCGCCGCTCAACCCTCTCGGGGCGAAGGGCGTCGGCGAGGGCGGCTCGATCGGCACGCCGGCGGCGATCGCTAATGCGATCGCCGATGCGCTGGCGCCGCTCGGCGTCCCTCACCTCGACCTGCCGTTCACACCGTCGCGGGTGTGGGAGGCGATCCGGGCGTCACCCCCAACCCCCACGTAAGGCCCGGCGTCGGGGGCCGGCGTGGCGCGTCCGCGTACGAGACCGGCTCGCCGGAACCCTGCGGCGCTGGCGCTCCCGGGGCAATCTCGTCTAGCTTTCCCGCACGGTGTCGCCGAGCGGAGAGGCTCATGGCTGGCCTGTCAAGCCGTTCAATCGGCAGCATCCCGTTCGCGGCCTGCTCGGCGATCCGAGGGTCGGCGGCGGGGGCGGCAAGTCCTTTCATTTCGGGGTCGACGTCTCCGCGCTCGACGGGACCGCCGTCTATGCGGTGAAGGGCGGGCGTATCTCGATCAACGGCCAGAACGTCACGGTGGTCGAGGTGGAGGGCGAGCGGGAGCACGCGTACTGGCACGTCGTGCCTGCGGTGCGGGACGGCTCGCGCTGTCAGGCAGGGCGTGCTCCTCGGTCACATCGCCAAGGGTTGGGGGCACGTGCACTTCGCCGAGCGGCGGGGGGATGCCTACTGGAATCCGCTGCGTGCCGGCGCGCTGACGCCGTACGAGGACTACGGCGCACCGGTCGTGTCCCGGATCGTCCTTTCGCGCAACTACCAGGCGCTGTACGGGCGCGTCGACATGATCGTCGAGACCTTCGACCATCCGCCCCTATCCGCTCCCCAGCCCGCCTGGCACGGGATGCCGGTGACACCGGCGCTGGTCCGCTGGCGTCTCGTCCGCAACGCTCGCGCGCAAGTGCCCTGGCGGGTCGTCTTCGACTTCCGCGCCTCGTTCGTGGCGAAGATCGCCGGCAGGCCGGCGAGCGACGTCCACTTCGACCAGGTCTATGCGCCCGGCACGCGGCAGAACCATCCCAACGCGCCGGGGCTCTTCCGCATCTGGCTCGCCCGCGGTTTCGACACGCGCGAGTTCCCGGACGGCGACTACCGCCTGGACGTGGAGGCCGCCGACATCCGCGGGAACGCGTCGCGGCGCCACCTCGTCCTCACCTTCGTCAACCAGGCTCGGAACGTCTGATGCCGCCCCCGACGCCGCTCGACGTCCTCGTTCCGACCATTCCGGTCCACCACGACTGGCCGCACGCACGCACCCGGCCGTACACGGTCCCGTACCGGGCCTGGGACGACAAGACCGTGCGCGAGGCGGTGATCGTCCTGCCGAACGGCTGGGATCCCTCGCACCAGCCGCATCCGCTGCCGCTCGTGATCTCCCCTCACGGGCGCAACAACTTCGGCTGGGGGAACGCCGCCCACTACTGGCAGAACCTCCCCGCCGACGGGCCGTTCGCGCTCGTCTGCCCGGACGGGCTCAGCCGCGCCCACGACAAGGCGAGCGACCCGCTCGACCAGCCGCCGTCCGACCCGAGCCTCTTCACGTACGGGCACCCGCGCTGGATCGACGACCTGGCGCGGATGCCGAAGATCGTGCAGGCGACGCTCCCCTGGCTGCGCATCGACCTGGAGCGGATCTACGTGCTCGGGAGCAGCATGGGCGGGCAGGAGACCCTCCTCCTGGCGGCCCGGTACCCGCGCTCGCTCTCGGGCGGAACCGGTCGGCTCGCCGGCGCGGCCGCCTTCGACTCCAGCCTGCGATCTCGCGACCCAGTGCGCCTACCTGACGAATCTCGCGCCGCCGCATGGTGTCAGCCCGGCCGGAGTCGCCGCCCGGATGATCGAGGAGATCAACGCCCGCCCTGCGAACGTGCGCCGGTTCCGGCAGGCCGCGACCTTCTACAACGCGAAGCTCGAGAAGCACATGACGATCGGCCAGCTCCTCGACGAGCTCCCGCGGAAGCAAGCCCTCTGGGACGAGCGAAGCCCGCTCCACTACGTCGCCAAGCTCTCCCGCCTGCGGTTTCCGCTCCGGCTCTACTGGAGCAGCCACGACACGGTCGTCGGCAACCAGGGCAGAGACCAGTCGGGCAAGCTCTACAAGCAGATCAAGGCGGCGAATCCGGCCGCCGACGTCACGCAGGTGAAGGGTCTGTGGGCGCACTCGTGCGAGTTCGTCCCCGGCGATTGCCTCAGCGACGCGCTGCGCGCCTTCAAGCTGATCCGCTAGGCAAAGTGGCGTACTAGGCGACGAGATCGCGCCGTGCCGCGGGTCGCTTCGGTGTCCTGCGGCGCAACAGGCGACGGAGGGCGTCGAGCAGCGCGCCGAGATCGCTCTCGTCGTTGTAGTAGTGCGTCGAGACGCGGATCCCGCCGATCTCCGACGTATAGCGAATCGAGACGAGGATCCGCTCGTCGAGCAGCCGCGCGAGCAGCTGCTCGTTCTCGGCCGGGTCGTCGGAGACGACAAACGTCGTGATTCCGGATCGGGTCTCCGGCTCCGGCGTACTGACGACCCGGACGCCGAGTCGGCCGAGCTCCTCCTGCAAGTACCCGCCGAGTGCGAGCACGTACGACTCGATGTGGTCGATCCCGAGCTCGTTCACGAGCGCGAGGGAGGCTCCGAGCGCGACCGCGCCCGGGTAATTGGCGGTGCCGCCGATCTCGAAGCTCTTCGCCGCCGCCGGGAACTCGTAGTCGCGTATCGGACTCGTCGACGGCGTCGAGAAGTAGCGGGGCCAGCCGCCCTCCGGGCTGGCGAGACTCAAGTAGCCCCACGACGGCTGCCGGAGCGTCGCCAACGTGTCGGCGCCGACGTAGAAGAGCCCGCAGCCGAACGGCGAGTTCAGCCACTTGTGCCCGCCGGCTACGAGTAGGTCGACCGGCGTCTCGCGCACGTCGAGCCCGATCGCGCCGAGTTGCTGGATCGCGTCGACGACGAGGTAGGCGCCGCACTCCCGGCAGAGTCGTCCGAGGCCGCCCAGGTCGACGCGGTAGCCGTTCGACCACTGCACGGAGCTGACGACGACGGCGCGTGTCCGCCCGTCCATCACCCGCGCGAACGCCTCCACCGGCAGGGCGCCGTCGACGTTGCGCGCGAGCCGGACCTCGGCGATCGTGCCTCGCTCGCGGAGCTTCACCCAGGGGATCGCGACCTGGAGGAACTCGAGGTCGGCGATCACGACGTTGTCGCCCGGCTCGAACGGGATCGACTGCGCGGCGATGTTGAGACCGTGCGTCGTGCTCTCGACGAGCGCAACGTCGCGAGCGGCAGCGCCGAGCAGGCGCGCGCCCTCGAGCACTGCGCGGTCGCGCTGCCGGTCCATCGCGACGTGCGAGGCGGAGGCGTCCCGCTCCTCACAGAGGGCCGCGGACTGCGCAAAGCGCGTGACCGCGTCCACGGCGGTCGAAGGCGCGAGGCTGACGCAGGCGGCGTCGAGGAAGACCGCGTCGGCCGCACCGGGAAAGAGCCTGCGTGCCTCCCGGACGTCCATTCATGCAGTCTAGGACCGGCAGCCCAGCGGCCCATGGTCGGATCCGATCAGGCGCGGCCGGGGCCTGGCAAGCTTCGCCGGAGCTACGATGGGGAGGTGAGCCAGGCCGAGATTCTGAGAGAGGGCATGAGTGGGCCCGCGGTCAGAGCCCTTCAGCAGGCGCTCATAAATGCCGGTGTCCGCTCCGAAGCCCCGTCAGGGGATTACGACGAGGCTACGACAAGAGAGGTCAGGGAGTTCCAGCACAAGAACGGGATCACGGAGGACGGCATTGTCGGGGTGGAGACCCTGGCCAGGCTCGGCGAGTACCTCGAGGTGCTGCTCTCGGAGGTCGCAGCCGACCAGAAGTCGGGGATGTCCCAGGCGCAGCCGGGGCTCCCTTGGACGGGCCTCACGGTGAAGAAGGCGAAACAGTACTTCTAGTCGGGGCGGTCAGCCGTTCTGCTCCGAGCTCTGCGGACGTCTGCAGTTGTCCGGAACGGGCACGCGTGAGAGGAGCGCCTCGTTCAGTGCCTTTGCCACGCGCTGCTCCTGCTCGAATGTCGTCGGGTCAAGCACGGATAGCTTGGAGTAGAGGTCGAGGCGATGGATGTCAATGCTCGCCCGGATGCGGTCGCCGAGGCGCGCCGCGCTTGTGACCGTTAGCCGGTAGAAGACGTAAGCGAGCACGGCCGGCGCAATCCACCAGACCTCGAAAAGGTGCGGGCGGTATGCGATCCAGTCACCGAAGTATGCGCACGTCGACAGGAACGCAACGACGGTTGAGTTGAGGAAGAACGCCACGTCCGTCCTTGCGTCCTCGTGGAGGGATCGTTCTTGCTCGGTCAGCATGGCCTCCATGCGCGGCCAGACAGCGTCGTAGTCGAGACCCCAGCGGGAGATCGCATGACCTTTCCACGCATCGATCACGTTCCCGAGCCTCGTCGTCAATACGCCGCGGTACGGAAGCGGGAAGAAGCGGTCCAGTTTGCGCATCGCGTCGAACCTGCGAGCAGGATCGGTTGCCTCGAGATCGCTGCGCAGCACGTCGCGGCGATTCGTCAGTCGCCGCCGCATCGTTGAGGCCGGCCTGCGAACCAGCCGGATCATCCAACGTGGGCCTCGATTCTCGAGCGGGTTGAAGAGGAACAGGTCGACGATCCCCTGGTAGAGACCCAGAAGCAGCAGACCTGCGAGCAAGGCCAGTCCGCCGAGGATCGCGACGTTGGCCGCTTCCGAGTAGTGGAGCCTGTCTGGAGGAAACCCCGGGCTAAGCGTCTGCCAGAGGATGAGGAACGCAAAGAAGGGCGGGAGGATGAACCCGACCACGACATACCGGCTGAAGACGGATGCGACGCTGGTGAGGCTCACCTGGCTGCTTCGAGCATATCGCCGTCACGGGCGTCAGCCGTGCGAGCCGGCCCTGTCGTTCGGGCGCCGCAACTCCACGTCGTACATCGCCAGGACGTTCTCGACCGGAGTGTCGGGCTGGATGTGGTGCGAGCTGCAGAGGATGTAGCCGCCGTTTCGGCCCAGAACGTCGACGCAATCGCGAACCGCGGCGGCCACCTCCTCGGGCGTGCCGTTCGGGAGGACGCCGACGATGTCGATCCCGCCGTGGAACGAGAGCCGGTCGCCGAACTCCTCCTTGAGCCGGCGCCCGTCCATGTCCTTCGCGTCGGGCTGGATCGGATTGAGCAGGTCAACGCCCAGCTCGATCAGCTCGGGGATCAGCCGGTAGATCGAGCCGTCGCAGTGGTACATCACCGGGACTCCGCGCGCGTGGGCCGCTTCGACGAGCCGCTGGTGGTACGGGCGGACCTCCGTCCGCCAGGTCTCCGGCGACATCATCAGCGAGTTCTGCGTCGCGACGTCGTCGTAGAAATAGACCATGTCGATCCGGTCGCCGGCGAGATCGAGGACGCGCCGCATGTTCTCGAGATGGAGCTCGGTCAGGCGGCTCATCACGTAGCGCGACATCTCGGTGTTGGTGACCAGGTCGATGAGCATCTCCTGCATCCCCCGCAGCTGCCAGCCGATCTCGAAGACCGACCCGACGCGGAACCGGAGGTGGTACTCGGCATGCGCGTCGAGCTCGCCGATCAGCTCGGGCAGGCCGTCGAAGTTCCACCAGTCCGGCTCCGGCCACGGGTAGCGCTCGAGATCGGCCAGCGAATCCGCGTCGCTCAGCGGTGTGCGGGCGAGCTCGTCGTAGGCGCCGAACCCGTGCTCGACGGTCCGCCGCTCCGTCCCCCAGATGTCGGCGGTCGTCCCGTCTGGGAGACGCTGGCGCCACATCCGGTTCGGCGTCGAGCGGTCGAGCGAGCCCCACCAGTCGACGGTCGCGCCCGGGCGGAGGATCGACTCCGGCGGCTCGCAGAACATGTCGTAGGACAGGACGCGTGAGTCGATCTCGAAGTGACGCAGGAGCGCCTCGCGGGCGGGCTCGACGTACTTCCCCGAGATCCCGGTCGGGTCGGGCCGAACGCGCTCGATCAGCTTCTGCCAGATCTCGGGCGTCGCGAGAAAGTCCGCAGGCACGCGATCGGGCTCCTCGTGCCGGAGAGCCGTCTTGATGCGCTCGCGCGGGGTCACTGCTCACTGTAAGGCGGTCGTACGGTTACCGTCTTAACGTGACTCCTTCGTTCCTCGATCTCCTCGACGAGCGGCGGGTGCTGGTCGCCGACGGGGCGACGGGCACGAACTACCAGGCGCTCGGGCTCGAGCTCGGGCATGCACCCGAGGAATGGGTGTTCGCGAAGCCCCGATCGGGTCGTTCGGGCTGCACCGCGCGTTCGTCGACGCGGGCGCGGACCTCGTCCTCACCTGCACGTTCGGCGCCACGTCCGTGCGCCTCGAGGACTCGTCGCTCGCCGGCCGGGCGCGCGAGCTGAACCTGCGCGCCGTCGAGCTTGCGCGGGAGGCCGTCGAGGGACAGGCGCTGGTCGCGGGCTCGCTCGGCCCGACCGGTCGGCTGTTCGAGCCCTACGGCCCGCTCACGGAGGAGACAGCGGTCGCGACCTATCGCGAGCAGGCGGAGACGCTGACCGAGGGCGGGGCAGACCTGCTCGTCCTGGAGACCTTCTTCGCGCTCGAGGAGGCGATGGCTGCCGTCGAGGGCGTGCAGGCCGGATCGCAGCTCCCGCTCGTCGTCGCCTTCAGCTTCGACCAGGGGACGCGGACGATGATGGGAGTGGGCGCGACCGAGATGGCGGAGGCGTTCGCCGGCCGGGGCGTCGCGGCCCTCGGCGTGAACTGCGGCAGGTCGCTGGCCGACACCGACCTGGTGGTCGTGGAGCTGCTCGCAGTGGCGGGCGACATTCCCGGTGTGGGTCAAGCCGAACGCCGGGATCCCGAGGATGGTCGACGGCCGGGTCGTCTACGACGCCGACCCGGAGACGCTTGCGACGCACGCGCGCGCGTACGTCGAGCAGGGCGCCCGGATCGTCGGCGGCTGCTGCGGCTCGACTCCCGAGCACATCCGGGCGATCGCCGCGGCCGTCGCCCCGCTTCGGCCCCGCAGTCGCCAGAAACTCGCTGCAAAGGCATTTCTTGCTCAGGCACGCCTGTGGCACGGCGTTAGGGTCGCCGGAGAGTGAGCGCGGCCTCCGGAACGGCGCTGATGAGCGGCAGACGGTGATCAGCGGCGTGCATCACTTCGCCCTGACCGTCGCCGACGCCGATCGCTCGATCGCGTTCTACTGCGGCTTCGGCTTCGAGCTCGTCTCGGACCGGGAGATCGACGGCGGCTACGTGGAGGAGATCACCGGCGTGCCCGATGCCCACGTGCGCATCACGCACTTGAGCGGCTTCGGCCACAACCTCGAGCTGGTCGAGTACAAGCAGCCGCGTGGCGCGGACCGCGCGCGCGGCCTGCAGGACGTCGGGAGCGCGCACGTCTGCCTCCTCACCGACGACCTCGACGCCGAGTGCGAGCGCCTGCGCGCCGCCGGCGTTCCCTTCCGCTCGCCCGGGCCGGTGACCACGACAAGCGGTCCCAACCGGGGCGGGCGAGGGATCTACGTCGAGGATCCCGACGGCAACGCAGTCGAGATCGTGCAGCTCGCGCGGCCCTGGGGCCGAGAGGGGTAACCGCACCAGTGGACACGGGCTTGAGCGGGAAGACCGCGCTCGTCACCGGCGCCGCCGGCGGCATCGGCCACGCGTGCTGCTCGGCGCTCGCCGGCGAAGGCGCTCGCGTCGTCTGCTCCGACGTCGACGAGCAGCGAACCGCGGCGGCGAGCGATCTCGGTCGACGGGCTGTCGGCCAGCGGCGACCTGACAAGCGCAGCGGCGACGCGACCGGATCGTCGCCGAGGCCTGGAGCTGACGGGATCGCTCGACGTGCTCGTGACGAGCCACGGGATCTTCGACGCGACCCCGATCCCCGATATCGACATCGCCGACTGGGACCGCATCCAGGCCGTGAACCTGCGCGGGACGTTCCTGGTGTGCCGGGCGGCGCCCGCGCGTCATGGCGCCACGCGGGAGCGGCTCGATCGTCACGATTGCCTCGCTCGCCGGCCAGGTCGGGGGACTTCAGGCGGGCGCGGGCTACGCCGCGTCGAAGGCGGGCGTCGCCGCGCTGACGAAGTCGCATGGCGCGTCACGCGGGCCCTCAGGGCATCCGCGTCAACTGCGTCAACCCAGGCTTCATCGACACGGCGATGACCGAGGACTGGTCCGAGGAGGCGCGTGACGGGGTCATCGGCCGCACGCCGCTGGGCCGCATCGGCACAGCCGAAGAGGTCGCCGCGGCCGTCGTCTGGCTTGCCTCGGAGCAGGCGAGCTTCGTCCACGGCGCGCACCTGGACGTGAACGGCGGGCTGCACATGGATTGAGGACGATCGAACGTCCCCACGAACGCAAATCACGAGGGAGGGAAGAGATGGCGAGAGAAGCAAAGATCTGCCGCGGGAGCTGGTGCCTGGGGTTCGGCTTCACGGTGCCGGCGTCGCTGGAGCAGGTCGTGAAGGTGCTGTCGGCCTTCGGGTACGACGGAATCGAGCTGGCCGGCTTCTTCGACCACGCGACGGTCGAGCGCTACCCGGACAAGGAGAGCCGCAAGAAGCTGGTCGACTGGATCCACTCGCACGACCTCGAGCTCGTCGGCTACGCGCCCGGTCCCTACGGCGACTTCGGCAAGTACCCGTGGGCGACCGGCGGCGACGACGCCTACAAGGGCTACCTCGAGCTGTTCGAGCAGAGCGTGCAGTTCTGCGTCGACTGCGAGATCCCGGCGATGCGCGTCGACCCCGGCGACTTCGGGCCGCTCCCGCGTGACGCCGACTACGACGCTGTGTGGAACCGCGTCGTCGAGACGTTCAAGGCGCATGCCCAGCGCGGCCGCGAGCTCGGCGTGAAGATGCTGTGGGAGTACGAGACGGGACAGATCTTCGTCAAGCCGTCCGAGGCGGTGAAGCTGCTCGGCGACGTCGGCGACGACAACCTGCAGCTGATGTACGACGTCGGCCATGTGGTCGCCGGCTGCGTCCTGGCGCACAACCAGGTCCAGCCCGCCGAGCGGCTCGAGGGCGGCGCGGTCGAGTTCGCCAAGCTGTTCAAGGGCAAGATCGGCCACGTCCACGTGTGCGACAGCGACAACAACACGTGGCAGAACTTGTTCGGCACGCACCTCGGCATCGGCAAGGGCGTGATCGACTTCGACGAGCTGATCCCGGCGCTGGCCGACTCCTACGACGGCGTCTGGTGGTCGGTCGACGCGATCCCGATGACCGCGGAGTCGTGGGCGGACACCTGGGCCGACCGCTTCACGCTCGACGCGCTGCTCGACAAGCACGTCAGGGGAGGGATGTGAGCATGAAAGCTGCAGTCTTCTACGAGCCGAACGACCTCCGGGTCGAGGACGTCCCCGAGCCCGAGATCGCCGACGACGAGGTGCTGGTCGAGGTCGCGGCCTGCGGGTTCTGCGGCTCGGACGTCGAGTACTACTACGGCAAGAGCCCGGTCGGCACGGCCGACGGGAAGGGGCCGCTGATCCTCGGGCACGAGTTCGCCGGCCGGATCGCCGGTCTGGGGAAGCTGGCGTCCGCGTACGGTCTGGCCGAGGGCGACCGGGTCGCGGTCAACCCGATCCAGAGCTGCAACGCGTGCATGGCGTGCCGGGCGGGGAAGCCGCAGTTCTGCGCCAACCTCGCCGTCCTCGGCGTGACCACCAACGGCGGTTTCGCGAACTACGCGAAGACGAAGGCGGCGCACGCGTACAAGCTGCCGGACTCGCTGAGCGACGAGCAGGGCGCGTTCGTCGAGATGCTCTCGGCGGCGGTCAACGCGGTCCGGAAGGCCGAGGTCCAGCCCGGCGACTTCGTGGTCGTCTACGGGCCCGGGCCGGTCGGGCTGTCGATGGTCCAGCTGCTGAAGAACGAGGGTGCCCGGGTCGCCGTCGTCGGCACCCGCGACTACCGCCTCGAGCTCGCGAAGGAGCTGGGCGCCGACTTCACGTTCAAGGCGGCTGACGGGTCGATCGCCGAGCAGGTGCAGGGAGCGAACGACGGCGCGCTCGCCGACAGGGCGATCGTCGCGACCGGCTCGATGGACGCGAACCAGGAGGCTCTCGCGGTGACCGGGCCAGGCTCGACGGTCGTCTACATGGGCGTGACCGCCCCGGACGCAGCGGTCTCGGTGCCGATGCTCACCAGCCTGATCCAGGACAAGACGATCAGGTTCTCGCTCTGGTACCCGTTCCAGTGGCCGACGACGATTCGCCTGCTCGCGGACGCGAAGGTCGACACCGGCAAGATCATCACTCACTCCGCCGACCTGGAGGGGATCGGGCCGGCGATCGAGCGGGTGGTGAACCGCGAAGACGAGGTGATCAAGACCCTGATCACGCCGTGAGACTCGAAGGGAAGGTTGCGCTCGTCACCGGTGCCGCGCGCGAGCGCGGCATCGGTCGCGGCATCGTGCTCGCGCTCGCGGAGGAGGGCTGCGACGTCGTCGTCAACGACGTCGCAGCCGGCGACGAGGGCGAGGAGCTGGCCGAGCAGGTCCGCGGCCTCGGACGCCGCGCGATCTTCCACCGGGCCGACGTCACCGATCGGGCGGCGGTGGACGAGATGGTCGAGGCGGCCCTGCGCGGGCTCGGCCGCCTCGACGTCGTCTGCTCGAACGCGGGTGCCGCGGAATGGGAGGAGCTCGCCGACGTGACCGAGCGGACCTTCCGTCGCCAGGTGGAGGTCAACCTGACGGGCGCGTTCAACGTCTGCCAGGCGGGCGCGCGGGCGCTCGTGCGGCAGGGGACCGGGGGCCGGATCGTGGTCACCTCCTCGGTGCACGTGCAGATGGCGTTCCCGGCCATGGCGATCTACGGCGGGACCAAGCAGGGATTGCGCGCGCTCGTCGACCACATGGCGATCGAGCTCGCCCCGCACGGCATCACCGCCAATCACATCGGGCCAGGCTGGGTGCGCTCGGTCATCAACGACGCCTCGCCGGCGCTCCAGACCGAGGCCGACATCGAGGCGACGCTGAAGCTGATCCCGGCGGGGCGTCCGGCGGAGCCCGTCGAGATGGGCCGGGCGGTCTGCTACCTCGCCTCCGACGACGGCGCGTACGTGACCGGCGAGTTCCTGCGCGTCGACGGCGGCTTCGTGGTGGGGAAGTACTGATGGACACGGTGCGCGTCGGGCCGCTGCGGTTCCGCGAGACGCCGTTCCTCGAGATCGAGCTGGGGGAGTGGCAGGAGCTCGTCGACGAGCTCGAGCAGGCGACCTTCGAGCTGCAGTCGTTCGCCCGCGGCTGCGAGGGCGAGGGCCGCGCGATCGTCGTCTCCTCGGCCGCCGCCGCCCGTGCGATCGAAGGCTGCACGCTCGACGCGGTCGCCGGTGCGTTCCTGACCACCGTCGCCCAGGTCGCAGCGCTCGAGCTGCGTCCGCGCGGGATCACCGTCAACGTCGTCGTGCCCGCGCGGCCGCCCGACGAGGCGACGATCGACGCCGTCGCCGGGTTCCTCTCGTCGGATGCGGCCGCCGGCGTCACCGGCGCGGTGATCGCCGCCGACGGCGGCTTCTCGGTCACGAAGGAGCCGGGCGGGAAACCGCCGCTGCCCAGGCACGACTAGCCGCACGCAGCGCGACGGGCGGCTACCTCTCGACGATCTTCCAGTAGGAGTCCTTGCGGACGATCTTGCCGTCCCTGAACTCGAACAGGTCGCAGCCCCGTACCGCGATCTTCTCGCCCTCCACGCTGGTACCGGTCAAGAGCCATTCGGAGCAACCGCGGTCACCGGCGAGCCAGTGGCGGGCGTCGCCGTAGTGAACGTCGGGGATACCGGCGAAGCGGCTCGCAAGTCCCTCGCGCACTCGCTCCCGCCCCTCCAGCCTCCGCCCCCATGGCTCCGGACCGCGCGGCATCTCGAGGACGCAGTCGTCGGCGAAGAAGCTCATCACCGCGTCAACGTCGTGCGCGTTGAAGGCATCCAGCAGCCGCTCGAGCGTCTCGACCGTTACCCGAGGCGAATCGCTCATCGACCAGACGGTAGCGCCTGAGCCGGAATAGGATCGGTTTCCGCGTTTCGAAAAGGAAAAGGAGGGTTCCTAACGATGGCCTTTACGGCGACGAAGGACCTGATGCTGCCGGCGACCGTGACGGGGTCGTGGCCGCGCCCCCGCTGGTACACGCAGAACATGTGGGGCCGGCCGCTGGACACGGCGATGATGGACCCCTGGTTCCGCGAGCAGTTCGCGGACGCCCACGCGATCGTGGTCTCCGACCAGGAGCGCGCCGGGCTCGACGTCCTGACGACCGGCGACTACCACCTCGACGAGGACGTCGCCGGCCGCTCGTGGCACCACTACCCGCTCCAGCGCTGGAAGGGCCTCGACCACGAGGAGCTCCAGACGAAGAACACGCGCTCGCCGCTCCTCTCCTACCCGGTCGGGACGATGCTCGACTCGATCTACAAGACGTGGCGCTGGCCGCGCGTCGTCGACAAGGTCGAGCACGACCCGAAGAACCCGCTCGAGTACCCGAAGATCTGGCGCATCGCGCAGCAGAGCGCCGCCTCGGGGAAGCCGGTCAAGTTCGGGACGTGCTCGGCGCAGGTGCTCGCCTTCTTCCTCGACAGCCACACCGACAAGTACGACCTCGACGACAAGAAGCAGCTGACCTGGGACATGGCCGAGGCGATGAACCTCGAGCTGCGCCAGCTCGTCGCGTCCGGCTGCAAGGTGATCCAGGTCGAGGAGCCGACCCTCCACTTCATGGCCTGCTACTACCCGGAGATGACCGACCTGCTCGACTTCCTGGTCGACTGCTTCAACCGGGAGATCGAGGGGCTGGACGACGCCGAGGTCTGGATCCACACGTGCTGGGGCAACCCGAACATGCAGAAGGTCTTCTCCGACGAGTCGTACGCGAACTCGATCGAGATCTACCTGGAGCGCCTGAAGGGCGACGTGTGGACGATCGAGGCGACCGAGAACGACCTGAAGGAGCTGCCGCTCTTCAAGCCGCACGCGGACAGCCTGAAGAAGAAGGTCGCCGTCGGCGTCGTCAGCCACCGCACGCTCCAGGCGGACTTCCCCGACGTCGTCGCCGACCGGATCCGGCGGGCGCTCGAGGTGATCCCGGCGGACAAGCTCGTCCTCTCGACCGACTGCGGCTTCGGGCGCCAGGGCTTCAACCGCCACCTCGCCTTCTACAAGGCCTCGGCGATCCCGCAGGCGCGGAACATCGTCCTCCAGGAGCTCGGCCTCGAGCCGCGCTACATCCCCGCGCAGGACGAGGGGCTCGCGTGGGACCAGCTCCCGGACGACGAGCCGTTCACCCACCTGAAGGCGCTGCGGTGAGCGCCCCGCGCTTCTCGGTCTCGCAGTTCTCGACCTTGAATCGCACCTGGGACGAGGATCTCGAGGCCTTCGTGGCAGGCGGTGCGGAGGGAATCGGGATCGCCGAGGCGAAGCTGCCCGAGGGCCGTGACGCGGAGTCGCTGGCCGAGCTTCGGGCGAGCGGGCTGAAGGCGACGATCTGCCTGCCGGCGATGCTCTCGATCCTCCCGAACTCGCTCGGGCCGGAGCCGACCGACCCCGAGGCCAGGATCGAGTCGCTCTCCCAGTCGATCCGGCGGCTCGCGCCGTTCGAGCCCGAGGTCGTGCTCTTCCTCACCGGCGTCCCCGGCGAGCAGGACGCGGACGAGGCCCGGCGGATCGTGGTCGAGGGGATCCGCGAGCTGGGTCGGGCGGCGCGCGAAGCCGGCGTGCGGGTCGCGCTGGAGCCGATTCACCGCTCGGCGGCCGCGGAGTTCTGCCTGGCCTCGGACCTGCCCGGCGTCGAGGCGCTCCTGGCCGAGGCCGGAGACGAGACGGTCGGGATCATCTTCGACACCTGGCACCTGTGGGACACGCCCGACGTGCTCGAGCACGCCCGCCGGCTCGCGCACCGCTTTCCCGCCGTCCACGTGAACGACTGGCGCGAGGAGACGCGGCACTGGGACGACCGGGCGCTGCCCGGCGAGGGGATCATCGACCTGCCCGCGATCCTCGGCGCGCTCGTGGCCGGCGGCTTCGACGGCTGGTACGACCTGGAGATCTTCTCTGGCGAGCAGTACCCGGACTCGCTGCTCAAGCTCGACCCGGCCGAGCTCGTCCGCCGGGCCCGCGAGGGGTTCCTGCGGGCCTGGGAGGCACGACACAGCTAGCGGACGAAGTTGACCTGTTCGATTTACGTGGCTGGCTGATAGGTCAAATCAGCCGCGCTTGTAGCGGCTCTGCTTGTACTCCTGCACCCACTGCCGGGTCGAATACCACTGATCTGTCCGGCGGACGGCACGCAACCGACCGCGTTTGGCGGCCACGGCGAGCGCGTTGCCCGAGAGCTGGGAGTCGGCGAGCGAGCGAACGGGCACGAGCCGCTGCGGCCCCGCCAGCCCGGGCAGCAGGAAGCGGTAGATACCGTCCGTCACGGCTCTCGCGAAGATCTCGGCGAGCGGCCCTGGGTCGGCTCGGTCCGCTCGTCGGAGGGCGTTGAGATACCGGGTCCGGTCGCGCTTGTAGACGACTGCCGGGGGATAGCCGTGACGGACGAGCAGGAGATTCGTTGCCAACCTGCCGACCCGTCCGTTGCCGTCGCGGAAGGGGTGGATGCGCTCGAGACGAGCGTGAACGTCGGCGACGAAGAGCATGAGATGCTGGCCGTCGTGCGGCCCGCTGTTGACGTCGCGCAACCAGTCCGTGACGAGTGCGGGCACTTCCGGGAAGGGCGGCGGTGTCATCCCGCCCGTAAAGGGGCGGATGTCGTGCTGGCGAAACGAGCCGGGCCCCTCGCGCGAATGCAGCTCGTCCGGCGGTGCGTGCAGCCATGCAGGCTCGACGACGAGTCTGTGGACCTGGCGCAACTCGGTCAGGTTGATCCGCTCCCCGGCCGACCAGGACGTCGACTGATCGATCGCCTGGGCGTACACCCACTGTGCCGCCTTCGCGTACCCCTCGACCTCGAGGTACTCGGCAAGCTCCTTGCTCCCGACCGCACGTCCTTCGCGGAGAAGCTGTTCGACCTCCCTCAACACGAGCGTATTGCCCTCGATCGCGGTCGAGTGGTGAGCCTCCTCGTACCAGATTCCCTCCCAGATCGCGTCAGCCTCGAGCGGAAGCGGCAGGCCGCCCACGCTCCGAAGGTCGTCCACAGCACGGTCGAGCGCGCGCAAGACATCCGCGCGGCTTGGGCGGCCACGTCTCCTAGGAGGCATTTGACCTATCTCGAGCCATAGACACTAAGATCGGTCCAAACTCTAGCATTTGGACCTGTTTCATTTCCGACGGCATCCATTAGGTCAAAAATGCTGGTCGTCGACTGCCGGCCAGACGGCTAAGACAAGCGGCGAGAGCGCATTGTCGACCAGGAATCTCAACCGGCGGCAAGTGGAAGCTCGCGCTCTCGCACCGCCTAAGCCGCGGGATGGCGGGGGGCCTTGAAGCCGGGGCGGGCTGTCAAGCCAGCGTGAGGTCCGTCTTGGCGAAGTCGTCGCCCTTGCAGAGCAGCGGTTGCGCGGCGACGCGGGCGGTGGCGTAGGCAAGGCAGTCGCCGAAGTTGAGAGCGGCCGGGTGGCGGCCCTTGCCATAGCGAAGCCAGGCGTCGACGGCGCTCCGCCAGTGGGCCGCCTCGAAGGGGACGACGACCGCTGCCGCTCGCTCGGTGAAGTCTGCGAGCTGGCTCAGGCCGATCTCGCCCCGTGCGCCGCAGAGCACGATTGCCGCCTCCGCCAACGTGGGGGCGCCGACACCGACCTGGTCCGCCTGGCCGAGCTTCTCGAGGAGGTCGGCCTGCTCCTGCTCGTCGTAGAGGATGGCGAGGATCGCCGAGGTGTCGAGGATCACACGCCCAGCCTGCCGTAGCCGAGCAGCTCGTCTTGCTCTTCGCGGCTGGGCGCCTGCCCGCGCTGCTCGGGTGGCAGGGACGGCCACACCTCTCGCTCGAGCCAGCGGCGGAGCTCGCGCGTCCGGCTCGTTCCCGGCCGCTGGAGCGCGAGCCGCTGTTTGCGCTCGCGCAGGGCGACTCGGATCGCGCCGGTCTTCGACTCGCCGGTGAGGGCGGCGATCTCGGCTGCAAGCTGCTCGGTCTCGGGATCCTTGATATTCAGTGCCATGGTAGAAAGCTAGCAAAATGGTGTAACGCGTTCGACCATCGCCCCAGAATTGACCTCTTCGACGACTTCGACCGCTGGTGGGTCAGTACCGACGCTTGTAGCGATTCTCCGGTAATGGCACAGAGCTGTTGCACTCGCTGTGCTCTGGTCGCACTGGCCCTCCGACGGCGATCCTGCCGAGGCCGTGCGCCAGTTCGTCGCAGCCATGGCTCCCAAGCGGCTCCGGCTCGCGCCGCCGGAGCTCAACTAGCCTTCTGGTAACGTGTGACCACTGCGGTGGCCACATGCGTGTAGTGACGGTACGGGACTTCCGCGATCGCGCGAGCGAGATGTTTCGCTCGGACGACGTCATCCTCGTCACCCGGGACGGCCGGCCGGCCGGGTTCTTCCTGCCCTGGCAGGCCCCGGATCTCCCCGAGGACGTGCGGCGCGAGGTCTTTCTGCGCCTGACCGAGCAGATCGCGGCGCAGCGCGAGGCGAAGGGCGTGAGCGAGGAGGAGGTTCTGCGCGATTTCGCTGCCGAGCGCGGTCGTCGCTGACGCGAACGTCGTTCTCTCGGCGCTGATCGGCGGCCGCGGCCGATTCGTCTTCGCCTCGTCGCACGGGCCGACGTGCGTGGCCGCACAAGCGGTGGCCGACGAGGTTGCCGAGCATCTTCCGCTGCTCGGGGAGCGACGAGGGCTCGACGCCTCGCTTCTTCTCGCGGCCCTCAGTGTGATGCCGGTCGACTGGCAGACGCCGGAGGCCTACGAGCCGATGCGGGCGGAGGCGGAGCGTCGGATCGCAGGACGCGATCCGGACGACTGGCCGACGGTGGCACTCGCTCTCACTCGCTCGCTTCCGATCTGGTCGCAGGACACGGGCATGGAGGCAGCGGGCGTCGTCGTCTACACGACCGGCGAGCTTCTCGACGCGATCCGCGAGGCGGAGGCCAAGGCGTAGCAGTCTTACTACGCTGCGGCGATGGAACGCGTACCCCATCGCGCGCTCCGCAACCAAGTCTCGGCCGTCCTCCGGCGGGTGATGGCGGGTGAGCGGCTGCGCATCACGGTGGCCGGGCGCGACGCCGCCGACCTGGTGCCGATCGACGAGCGCGCAGTCTGGACAAGCGGCCGGCGTGCTCGCGCGCTGATCGCCTCCGCGCAGGCCGACCCGGGCCTCGCCTCCGAGCTCGCCGCGGCCTTCCCGGATACGACCGAAGAGATCTAAGCTCGTCACGCTGTCGAAGCTCCGGTACGGCTTGCTCCGTCGCCGACAATCACGACGTCCGCGCTCGGGATCGAGGTCGTGCGCGTCTAGCGAAAACGGCGAGGGTCAGCCCTACGGGCTTTGCAGCGGGCTTTCGACGAGGAGCTCAACTCGCGACAGGCGGGAGGGATGCGATCCGTTCGGCCTTCGCCGCGCGGAGGACCTTCCGATCGAAGGACGCAACCGAGCAGCCGGCGTTGCGGGCGGTGGCGAGACAGTAGGCGTCCGGCAGGCTGATCGGATGGGCGCCGCGGAGTCGCGCGGCCTCGACGCCGATGGCCTCGCTCGGCCGGTGGATCCCAACGCCGAGGGCGGCGATCGCCTCGCGAGCTCGGCGCAGCCGGCCTCTATCAGCCGCAGGAGCGACGAGCACTTCGGAGAGGTTGACGACGCTCATCAGCCGTATTGCCTGCCGTTCCTGCCAGTCGGTGAACAGCGCGCGTGCCCGATCGTGGTGCGGATCGGATCCGTCGAGCGCAGCAATGAGGAGGTCAGCGTCGAGAACGAGCTTCACCGCTGCTCGTCTTCGGCATCGAGCCGCTCGAGGTAGTCAGGCGGATAGGTGCCGGTCAGCGCACCGAACGCGGACTCGAACGTGACCTCGCCGCGGCGAATGCGCAACTCGCCCTTCTCGAGCGCTTCGACGACCACCTGATCGCCGGCGCGGAGCCCGGCGTGCTCCAGAGCCGCGACTGGGATCGTCACCTGGTTCTTGCCGGAAATCTTCGGCATGCCTTTACTATATCGGTAAAGGACATAGCCCTGGTGTCGGCGGCTGAAACGGCACACAATTGTTGCACTCGTGCGCTGTCAGCGGAGAACTACGGCAACCGAACTGCGGGTCGCCACGGATGCTGCGGCACCGGCACACCCCTAGATTCGACCCATGGCCGGCGTCCGAACCGACCAGTCGACGATGACCTCGCGCGAGCGGGTCGAGCTCGCGCTCGCTCACCGAGAGCCGGACCGCGTGCCGCTCGACCTCGGCGCCGCGCCCACGACCGGGATGCACGTCGACTCCGTCTACCTGCTCCGCCAGGCGCTCGGCCTCGACCCGCCCGGCACCCCGGTGAAGGTCTCCGAGCCGTTCCAGATGCTCGGCGAGATCGGCCCCGACCTGATCGAGGCGCTCGGCGTCGACGTCGTCGGCGTCGGCCCCCTGAACAACTTCTTCGGCTTCGCGCAGGACGACTGGAAGCCGTGGACGACCTTCGGCGGCACGCCGGTGCTCGTCCCCGGGCTCTTCAACACCGAGCCCGACGAGAAGGGCGACATCCTCATGTATCCGGAGGGAGACACCTCCGTCCCGCCCTGCGCGCGCATGCCGAACGGCGGCTTCTACTTCGACGCGATCATCCGGCAAGGCCCGCTCGACGAGGAGAACCTCGACCCCGCGGACAACACCGAGGAGTTCACGCTCCTTTCGGCTGATGACATCGCGCATGTGAAGCGTTGGGCCGAGGCTGCCGCCGAGGCCGGCAAGGCGGTGATGTTCGTGGTCGGCGACACCGGCTTCGGTGATATCGCCTTCGTCCCGGGCCTGAAGCTCAAGAACCCGCGCGGGATCCGCGACGTGCAGCAGTGGTACATGAGCCTCAGCCTGCGCCCCGATCACCTGTACCAGGTCTTCGAGCGCCAGTGCGAGATCGGCATCGCCAATCTCGAGGCCGTCCACGCGGCCGCCGGTGACCTGATCAGCGTCGTGTACGTGAGCGGCACCGACTTCGGCGCCCAGGACCGGCCGTTCATCTCGCCGAAGCTCTTCCGCGACCTCTTCAAGCCGTTCCACAAGCGCGTGAACGACTGGATTCACGCGAACACCGACTGGAAGAGCTTCATCCACTCGGACGGCGCGATGTGGCGGCTCCTCGACGACGTCGTCGAGGCCGGCTTCGACATCCTCAACCCCGTCCAGACCTCGGCTGCGGACATGGATCCCGTTGCGCTGAAGCAGACCTACGGCGACCGGCTGACCTTCTGGGGCGGCGGGGTCGAGACGCAGAGCACGCTTCCCTTCGGCACGCCCGAGGAGATCCGCGCGCAGGTGCAGGAGCGGATGCGCATCTTCAGGCCGGGCGGCGGCTTCGTCTTCAACACGATCCACAACCTGCAGGCGCGCATCCCCGTCGAGAACATCGTCGCGCTCTACGAGGCGGTGCGCGACTACCGGACCTATCCCCTGGAGGTGTGACCATGGCCCTGCTCGAAGAGCTACGCAAAGCGGTAGTGACCGGCCAGGCGAAGGTGGCCGTCGCAAAGGTGACCGAAGGGCTGGCGGAAGGCATGCCGGCGGCGACGCTCCTCCAGGACGGCCTGATCACGGCGATGGGCCGGGTCGGAGAGCTGTACGAGCAGGGTGACTTCTACGTCCCGGAGATGCTCGTCGCGGCCGACGCGATGACCAAGGCTCTGGCGGTGCTGAAGCCGGAGCTCGTCTCCGAGGGCGCTCCCGAGGGCGCCACGATCGCGATCGGCACGGTCAAGGGCGACCTGCACGACATCGGCAAGAACCTGGTCGCGATGATGCTCCAGGGCGCCGGCTACCGGATCGTCGACCTGGGCGTGGACGTCTCGCGCGAGCAGTTCATCCAGGCGATCCGGGAAGGCGCCGCTGTAATCGGCATGTCGGCCCTGCTCACGACGACCATGGTCGAGATGGAGCAGAACATCGCCGCGATCGCAGAGGCGGGGCTGCGTGATCGGGCGCGGATCTTCGTCGGCGGCGCACCGATCACGGCCGAGTACGCCGAGGCGATCGGTGCGGACGGCTTCGCGCCGGACGCGTCGAGCACGG
>CAWIJA010000005.1:0-706855 GCA_963836345.1 uncultured Actinomycetes bacterium
TGTCGCTATGGAGCTTTGAAGGTGTGCGTTGGGCGCCCGGAAAGCGGGCGCGTAGGCACCTCACAACTTTCCGGTGGTCATAGCGGCGGGGGTACACCTCTTCCCATTCCGAACAGAGCAGTTAAGCCCGCCAGCGCCGATGGTACTCGGAGGGCAACCTCCCGGGAGAGTAGGACGCCGCCGGATTCTTCACACGGCCGGGGGTCTCGCGATCTCCGGCCGTTTTCGTCTCTGCCACCTCTACGATGACCGCGTGGAGCTGCGTGACGGCGAGCTGCTGCTGCGTCCGCCGGCCGAGCGGGACATTCCCGTCGTCGTCGCCGCTTGCCAGGATCCCGAGATCTCGCGTTTCATTCCTTTCGTCCCCACCCCGTATCGCGAGGACGATGCGCAGGCGTGGTTGAGAGCGGTTTCCGAGACCTGGGACGCTTCGCTCGAGCGGACGTTCGCGATTCTGGACGAGGAGCGTGACCAGTTCCTCGGAGTCGTCACGGTCAGGTTGGTCGAGGAAGGCACCGTCGGGTATTGGCTCGCGCCCGCGGCACGCGGGCGCGGTGTGATGACGCGCGCGGTGCGGCTCGTGGTCGATTGGGCGCGCGAGATGCACGCCATTCGCGTTCTGCGTCTGACGACGCACCCGGAGAACACGGCCTCGCAACGCGTCGCCGAGCGTGCCGGCTTTCGCCGAGTCGGTCTCACGCGGGATCACCCCGCATTTCGCGACGGGACCCACGAGGCTGTTCTCTTCGAGCTGAGCTAGGCCGCGCGCAGCTTCTCGCGCCAGTCAGGATCGAGATCGCGTAGACGCCGGACGCGCTCGGCGACAGGCGGATGGGTGATGAAGAGACCCGCGAGCCCTTTCTCCATGAATGGATTGATCGTGTAGAGCGGCTCCGTCGCGGGGCTGGCGCGGAACTCCACGAGCTCGCTTGCTTGCTCGAGCCGGATCAGCGCGTCGGCGAGCCCGTGCGGCGATTCGCAGAGATCGGCTGCCAGCCGGTCGGCCTCGAATTCGCGCCGCGGCGAGAGCAGGAGATGCACGAACGACGCTGCCACGGGGCCGAGGACGTAGAGGAGCATGCGGGACATCCAGCCGCCGACGCGCGACAGCTCGACGAGCGACGCGCCGACGACGACCGCCGTTGTCTGGACCAGCACATCCCGGTGCCTGATGTGTGCGATCTCGTGTGCAACCACGCCCTCGATCTCAGCCGGCGCCGGGAGCGCAAGGAGGCCGGTGCTGACCGCGAGTGCAGAGCTCGTCGCTCCGCGCCCGGCCGAGAGTGCCCGCGGAAAGCCGTCGGAGATCACGTACAGGCGCGGCTTCACCACGCGCGCCCGCAGTGCGAACCGCTCGACCAGCGAGTGCAGAGCGGGCGCCTCGCCGGGGAGCAGCTCGCGCGCGCCGACCATTCCCATCGCCACCCGGTCGGCGTACCAGTACGCGCCGACCCCGAGGAGCAAGCCGCAGAAGACGAAGACCGAGGCGACGCGGTACCCGCTCAGCCACCAGCCGAAGGCACCGAAACCGGCGGAGACGCCGAGCAGGAGCGCCCACGCCTTCGCGACGTTGCGGATCGCCGGCCAGGCGGCCCGCATCTACCCTTCGTCGTCGCGCTCGTCCTCGGCGAGTCCGCGCGGCGGCCAGTCCGGCTCCGGTGCGTCGCAGCGGCTCGAGCAGTGAAGGGAAGCCACGTTCTGCAGCGGGATCAGGATGTGCCCGTTGAGCTCGACGTGCGCGACGTCGTCGATCGCGCAATACGCGGTCAGCACTCCGTCTTGGTAGTCGCCGTTCATCAGCGCGACCTCGACTTGCTCGCCCTTGTACTTGCCTGTGTAGTCCTCCACTTGAACCCAGTCTACTCCGAGTGAATCGCGCCGCCGCCGACCTGGATTCGGAGGACGTGGCAGTTGTCGATCCGGCCGACGTCGTCCACTCCGCAATGGGTGAGCACCGCCCGCAGGGGGCCGCCGTGCGAGACGACGAGCACCCTTCCGCTCGGGTGAGTCTCCGCGATGCGCTGCAATGCGTCGAAGACGCGGCGAGCCATCTCCGGCTTCGTCTCACCGTCGCCCCACGACTCGTTCGCAGCCTCCGGAAAGCGGGCGAAGATCTCCGCGTCCGTCAAACCTTCCCAGGTGCCGAAGTTCCGCTCGCGCAAGTCGCGAATCGCGGTCACGTCGAGTCCTCTGGCCTGGGCGACGATCCTGGCTGTCTCGTGGGCGCGGAGCAGGTCGCTCGAGTAGACGGCGTCGATCGGCTCTCCTTCGAGCTCCGCGACCAGCGCGCGCGCCTGCGCCCTGCCGTTGTCGTTGAGGGGTGTGTCGGAATGGCCCTGGACGCGCCGTTCGACGTTCCAGTTGGTCTCGCCGTGCCGGACCAGGAGGATCGTCGTCATGACGCTAGGCTAGCGGCGCATGGATCTCGGCCTGCGCGACCGTGTCTGCCTCGTCACCGGCTCGACCGGAGGGATCGGCCTCGAGACCGCCCGAATCCTCGTCGCCGAGGGCGCTCGGGTCGTGACCTCGGGCCGGAGCGAGGCGCCCGGCATCGGCGAGGCTCTGCACGTCCGGGTCGACCTCGGCCGTGCAGGTGAGCCTGAGCGGATGGTCGCGTCGGCGGTCGACGAGCTCGGCGGCCTCCACTGCCTCGTGAACAACGTCGGTGTCGCTCGTCAGGCGCGATTCGAGGATGTGCCGGACGAGGAGTGGGATGCCTACTGGCAGCTGAACGTGATGAGCTACGTCCGTTCGATCAGGGCCGCTCTGCCGGCGCTCCGCGAGGCCGAAGGCGGAGCGATCGTCAACGTCGCCTCCACCTCGGGAAAGCGCCCGTCGAGCGGCATGCCGCACTACTCGGTGACGAAGGCCGCGGTGCTCTCGCTGTCACGGCTGATTGCGGATCTCTACGCAAAGGACGGAATCCGCTGCAATGCGGTGACGCCCGGCCCGACCGCGACCGATGCGTGGCTGGCCGACGGTGGTCTCGCCGACCAGCAGGGCGTAAGGGACGAGGTACTGGCCAAGGTTGGTGCGGGACGACCACTCGGACGGCTCGCACAGCCGGAGGAGATCGCGGCGGTGATCGCCTTCCTCTGCTCAGACCGGGCGTCGTACGTGACCGGAGCCGCCTGGAGCGCGGACGGGGGAACGGTCCCGATCATCCTCTGAACCGGCGCAGAATCGACACAGTCCCGGGCGCCTTCCCCCGGTATCGTCGCCGGCGAGGGCGGCGGGTTCGACTCCCCACCCAAGGGCGGGGGTGGTCGCGTCGGCCGCGGATGCGGCTCGCGCCGCCGCAGCGACTACTCTGGAACCGATGCCGGAGCTTGCCGGAAGAGTCGCGGACGTCTTCGAGGCACTCGTGCGCGAGCGCGAGGACTCGTGGCTGTCACCCCTCGCAGTGCGCTCCTACGAGACGCGCGGTCGAGAGCGCGAAGAGGAAGAATGTGGCGTCCGCACTCCGTTTCAGCGCGATCGCGACCGGATTGTGCATTCGAAGCCGTTCCGTCGCCTCAAGGGCAAGACGCAGGTCTTCATCGACCCGCAGGGCGACCACTACCGGACCCGGATGACACACACGCTGGAGACGACGGCGATCTCCCGCGTCGTGGCGCGGGCGTTGCGGCTGAACGAAGACCTGACCGAGGCGATCGGACTGGGCCACGACCTCGGGCACACGCCGTTCGGTCACGCGGGGGAGGACGCGCTCGACCGGGCGCTTCGCACCCGTTTCGACCGGGGGTTCCGGCACCACGAGCAGTCGTACCGGATCGCCCGCTCGCTCAACCTCACCGCCGAGGTCTGCGAGGGGATCCTGACGCACACCGGGCCTGCCGAGCCGGACACGCTCGAGGGCAGGATCGTGCGTCTCGTCGACCGGTTCGCGTACATCAACCACGACATCGACGACGCGCTTCGATACGGGCTCCTCGACGAGGGCGACCTACCGCACGACGAGATCGAGGCACTCGGACCGACCGGCGCGAAGCGGATCGACAGGCTCGTCCACGACCTCGTCGAGACCTCGGCGGTGGCCGGAGACATCCGCCAGAGCGATGAGATCGGACGTGCGATGCACCGCCTCCGCGAGTTCATGTTCGAGCGTGTCTACCTCGCCGAGCACGCTCAGACCGAGCATCGCCGGGCTCATGCGGTGATCGAGCGGATCGTCGAGCAACTGGTCGAACGCGGAAACTCCGCCGACGAGATCGTCGAGTATGTCGCCGGAATGACCGACCGATTCGCACTCGCGTACGCCGAACGGATCTAGATGGCCCGGATCAAGGATTCGTCCGTCGACGCGGTCAAGGCGGCGGTCGACATGGTGGAGCTCGTCGGCATGTACACGCAGCCGCGCAAGGCGGGCTCGCGCTACACCGCACGCTGTCCCTTCCACGAGGAGCGGACGCCGAGCTTCTCGATCAACGCCGTCGACAAGCTCTACTACTGCTTCGGCTGCGGGGCGAAGGGCGACGCGATCGGGTTCGTTCGCGAGAAGGAGGGGCTCGACTTCGTGCAGGCGATCGAGTGGCTCGCAGACCGGTTCCGAGTCGCGCTCGAGTACGAGGAGGTCTCGCCCGAGGTCGACGCGCGACGTCGGCGCAGCGAACGTCTCCATGCGCTGCTCGAGCAGGCCGCGGTCTTCTACGAGCGGTATCTCTGGGAGACCGGCATGGGCGAGCCCGCGCGTGCCTATCTCCAGGGCCGGGGCCTGGGGGAGGAGGTCGTGCGCCGATACCGGCTGGGGCTGTCTCCATCGGAAGGGCGCACGCTGCTGCAGAAGGCCCGCGAGAAGGGGTTCAGCGACGACGAATTGACGGCCGCCGGCCTCCGGAACCGTCGAGGCTACGACTACTTCCAGGGACGCCTCATGTTCCCGCTCGCGGACGTGCGGGGCCGGGTGCTCGGGTTCCAGGCCCGGAAGCTCCGGGAGGACGACCCGCTCGAGGCGAAGTACGTGAACTCACCGGAAGGCGAGCTCTTCCAGAAGGGGGCGATCCTGTACGGCCTCGACCAGGCACGGGCGTCGATCGCCAAGGAAGATCAGGCGATCGTCGTCGAGGGGCAAACCGACGTCATGGCCCTGCGCCAGGCCGGCCTCGATCTCGTCGTCGCCTCGATGGGAACCGCGCTGACCGAGCGCCAGTTGAAGGAGCTCGGCAGGCTCACGCGACGCGTCACACTCTGCTTCGACGGCGATGCGGCAGGCGAGGCGGCGACCCTCCGCGGGATGGATCTGGCGGTTGCGCAGGGCCTGGACGTGCGCGTCGTCCCGCTGCCCGCGGGCGTCGACCCGGCGGATGCCGCCGATCGCTTCGACCGGCTGCTCGCGACCGCCGAGAGCTATCCGGTCTACCGCGTGCGTCTCGAGATCCAGCGCGAGCCGGACCGGAAGAAGGCCGCCGACAAGGTCGGCGAGTTCCTGGCTCGAGTCTCGAGCAACCTCGACCGCCAGGACGCGGCGCAGGTCGCCGAGGACCAGCTGCGCGTCCCGCCCGGAACGTTTGCGCCGCGCGCACTGGCGCGAGCCGGCGGCGTCTCGCCGAAGCTGATCGAGGCGGGCGACCGCCTCGAGCGCGACGTGCTCGCGGGCGTCGTTGCGAATCCTGGCCTCGTTCCGTCTCTCGCCGAGCTGACGCCGGAGCATTTCGATCTCGTCCTCCACCGCCGCGTGCGCGAGCACCTCGTTTCCCGGGCGGCGGCCGACGAGGAGGTGATCGGCGCGCTCGCCGAGCTGGACGCTCGCGCGGCCGCCGAGGCGATCGGTGAGAACACGACCAAGGAGCTGCTGCTCCGGCTGCGCGAGCGTGGGATCCGCCGCGACCTCGAGCGCGCCGACGACCCCAGGCGGATCAAGGAGCTCCAGGGCTCGCTGGCCAGGATCCGGGACGCGATCGGCAGCCTCGGCTAGTAGACGAACGGCAGGAACCGGCGCGGTGTCCTGCGGCGGTAATCGGCGTAGGACGCGTCATGCTCGACCAGCCAGGCCTCCTCTCGCCGCGCCTTCAGCTCGAAGAGCAGGACGAGGAGGCCCGTGAGCACCCCGCCGACGACCGTCGCAAAGAGAATCGACCAGCCGGCCGCGACGAGCATGCCGCCTCCGTACATCGGATGGCGGGCGCGGCGATACAGTCCGGTCCCGACCATCTCTCCGCCGGCACGGGGAGCCGGGAAGGGGGTGAGCGACGAGCCGAGCTGAACGCCGCCGGCGGCGACGAGCGCCAACCCGACGCCGATCAACGCCCCGCCGATCGCGTATGCCGCCACTCGCAGGCTGTCTGGCCATTCGAGGCCGACGATCGCCGAGGCGCCGATGCCCGCGAGCAGCAGGAGCTGGGCGGCGACCCAGCCTCCGCCGCGGGCGCCGAGCTCTGGGATGCGGGACGGCGCGGACACGACCTAGAGGATCTTGGAGAGGAACTGCTTCGTCCGCTCCTCGGTCGGCGTCTCGAAGAAATGCTCCGGGCTTCCTTCCTCGATGACACGGCCGTCGTCCATCATCACCACGCGGTCGGCGGCGATCTTCGCGAAGCCCATCTCGTGGGTGACGACGATCCCGGTCATTCCCTCGTGAGCGAGCTCCGCCATCACCTCGAGCACCTCGCCGATCACCTCCGGATCGAGTGCGCTCGTCGGCTCGTCGTAGAGCATCAGCGACGGTTTCATCGCCAGCGCCCGCGCGATCGCGACTCGCTGCTGCTGACCGCCGGAGAGCTTCCCAGGGTAGACGTCGCGCTTGTCGGCGAGCCCGACTCGCTCGAGCAGCTGCTCCGCCTCGGCAATCGCCTGTCGCTCGCCGATCCCCAGCACGTGCACGGGGGCTTCGATCACGTTCTCCAGCGCGGTCTTGTGGGGGAAGAGGTTGAACCGCTGGAAGACCATCCCGATCTGTGTTCGCTGCCGGGCGATGCTTCGTTCCGAATCCTCCTTGAGCTTCCCGTTCTGGTCCCGATAGCCGATCAGGCGGCCGTTCACCTCGACCCGACCCGAGTCGACCTTCTCGAGGTGGTTGATGCAGCGGATGAATGTCGTCTTGCCCGAGCCGGAAGGGCCGATGATGCAGACGGTCTCGCCCTTCCGCACCTCGAGCGAGATCCCCTTGAGGACCTCGAGCCGTCCGAAGCGCTTGTGCACGTCCGTGGCCCGCATGACGACGTCGCTCATCTCGCACCTCGTGCCCAGGACGTCACCGGGTTCCAGGCGGCGACGAGCCGCTCGCGGAAGCTGAGCACGTCGCCGCGCTCGCTCACGGCGAGCCGCCGCTCGATGGCGGCCTGCACGATCGTCCACGCCGTGGTGAGCACCAGGTACCAGAAGGCAACCGCGACGAAGAACTCCGGGTGGAAGGTCTGGGCGTAGCCCTGCTCCGCATCCGCGAACAGCTCGTAGACGCCGATCGTGTAGACGAGCGACGTCGTCTTCATCATGTTGTTGAACTCGTTGCCGAGCGGCGGCACGATCACCCGTGCCGCCTGCGGTAAGACGATGCGGCGCATCGCAAGCCCGTACCTCATTCCGAGCGACTTCGCGGCTTCCATCTGCCCCCTGTCGATCGAGTCGATTCCGGCCCGGATGATCTCGCGCATGTACGCGCCCTCGTTGATGCTGAGGGCAAGGATCCCGGCGACTGCCTCCGCCGGCACGTTGAAGCCGACATGAATGCTGGGGACGCTGAAGGCGAAGTAGACGAAGAAGATCTGCACGAGCACCGGGGTGCCACGGAAGATCAGGACGTAGATCGCCGAGAGCGCGCGAAACGGCCAGATGCGTGACGTCCGCGCCAGCGCTGCTGCGAGGCCGAGCAGGATCCCCGCCGCCTGGGCGACGATCGAGATGTAGATCGTCGCCCAGAGCGCGCGGGCGAACGTGGCGTCCGGATGGAAGATCCGTGTCCAGATGACGTGCCAGTCGACTGCGACGAGCACGTGCATCCGGCTACTTCTTCAGCGCGAAGGCGCTGAGGCCCCACTTGGCGAGGATCGTCTTCATCGTTCCGTTCGCGTAGAGCTTCGCGATCGCCTGCTTGAACTGCGGGCCGAGCGGGTCGCCCTTGCGGGTGGCGATGCCCTCCGGAGCCGAGTCGATCTGCCCGCCCGCGGTCTCGAACTTCCCGCCGGTCGTCTTGATGTAGTACAGGGCGGGAGTCGCGTCGGTGAAGTAGGCGTCGACCTTCCCTGACAGAAGTGCGGCTGCTGCACTGGTGTCCGCCGGGTAGATCTTGATCGTGATCTTCTGCTTGCCTTGCTTGCCGAGGGTCTTGTTCACGGCGTCGAGCTTCGCCTTCTCCGTCGTCGCGGCCTGCACGGCGACGCTCTTCCCGCTCAGAGACGCGAGCCCGGTGACGTGGGACGGGTTGCCCTTCTTGACCATCAACACCATTCCGACGGTGACGTAGTTCGCGAAGTCGACCTGCTTGCGCCGCTCGGGAGTATTGGTGAGCGCGCTGATGATCGCGTCGCACTTCTTCTTCAGCAACGCGGGGATGATCACGTCGAAGCCGGTCGTCTTGATCTTGGCCGACTTCCCCATCACCTTCGCGACGGCGTTCGCGATGTCGACGTCGGCGCCGACGGCCTTGCCGCCCTGGAGCGACTCCATCGGCGGATACGTCGTGTCGCTGCAGAAGACGATCGTGTCCTTGGAGAGTGAATGCTGGCTCGCTGCGGCTCCGGCTGCAGCGATCGCCGCCGCGGCGAACGCGCAGACGGCCAGCAGCAACATGATGCGGCGCTGCATGGCTGGTCCTTTCTCGAAACGGGTCGGCTGGTCGCCGATGGAGGGGGTTCTAGGGCGGTGATGTTCCCGGGCCATCGGGGAATTGTGCCCAGGCGGTGCGGCAAATCCCTGATCAACACGTGGCACGATCGCTACCCTGTGCGGTGCGGGAGCCCCTGGCGGGGGCTGAGAGGCGGTCACGAGGCCGCGACCGACGAACCTGATCTGGGTCATGCCAGCGAAGGAAGGAGACATGGAAGATCCGCTCGTCATTGCCGGCCGCGAGCTCCGTTCTCGCCTGATCACCGGCACCGGGAAATACCCGTCGCCCGAGGCGATGCGCGACGCAGTCCTCGCATCGGGCTGCGAGCTCGTCACGGTCGCCGTCGGCCGGATCGACCTCGACACCGTCGAGGAGGCGATCACCGACTACCTGCCCGACACCGTCACGCTGCTGCCGAACACCGCCGGCTCGGCGACCGCCGACGAGGCCGTGCGGATCGCGCGGCTCGCCCGCGCGGGCGGGCTGCCGGACTGGATCAAGCTCGAGGTGATCCCCGATCCCCGGTGGCTGCTCCCGGACGCCGTCGAGACGCTCAGGGCGGCCGAGCAGCTCGTCGCCGAAGGATTTACCGTCCTGCCGTACGTCCTCCCGGATCCCGTGCTGCAGAAGCGGCTCGAGGCCGTTGGCTGCGCTGCGGTGATGCCGCTCGCAGCCCCGATCGGCAGCGGCCGGGGTCTGAAGCTACGCCACGCGATCGAGATCATGATCGAGCAGGCGGAGGTACCGGTGGTGGTCGATGCCGGACTCGGCGCCCCGTCGCACGCGGCCGAGTCGATGGAGCTCGGTGCGGACGCAGTGCTCGTGAACACGGCGATCGCGCGCGCGGACGATCCCGCCGCGATGGCGCACGCGTTCCGGCTCGCGGTCGAGGCGGGGCGGACCGCACGGCTCGCAGGACTGATCGAGGAGCACGAGACGGCCGAGCCGTCCAGCCCGCTCGGCGGGCTCGCCGCCCGGTCGTGAACGTGACCGTCAACGGACGGGTCCAGCCCGCGGCGTCGGGTGAGACGGTGGCGACGCTCCTCGAGCGACTGGGGCTGGCCCCGAAGTACGCGCTGGTGGAGCGGAACGGCGAGCCGGTCGAGCGCGCCCGCTATGCGGAGACCAGCCTGGAGGACGGCGACACGCTTCTCGTCGCCCGCCCCGTCGCAGGTGGATAGTCGCCTCTACCTGATCACGGCTGCCCGCGAGCGGTTCGCGGAGGTGATCGAGGCGGCGGTTCGCGGAGGCGTCGACATCGTCCAGCTCCGTGAGAAGTCGATGCCGGACCGGGAGCTGCTTCGCGCCCTGGAAGAGGCCCGGGACGTGACTCGCAGGCTCGGCGTCCCGTTCGTCGTCAACGACCGCGCCGACCTCGCCGTCCTCGTCGAAGCGGACTACGTCCACGTCGGCCAGGAGGATCTCCCGGTCACCGCGGCACGGCGCTTCGGCCTACGCGTGGGTCAGTCCACGCACCGGTCCGCCGAGCTCGACCGCACGGACGCCGACTACGTCGGAGTCGGGCCGGTCTACGCCACCCCGACGAAGGAGGGACGGCCGGGGACCGGTCTCGAGTTCGTCCTCTACGCGGCCGAGCACGCGAAGGTGCCGTGGTTCGCGATCGGCGGAATCGACGAGTCGAACGTGCATGATGTGGTTGCTGCGGGCGCGAGACGGATTGCAGTCGTTCGCGCGATCGGAGATGCACCCGATGTGGAGCGTGCGGCCGCGACCCTTCGAGCGGCCCTTCCCGACTGAGCGCTACCATGCCGGTCGGCCGCTTGGCAGCCGATCCCCGGTAGCTCAATTGGCAGAGCATCCGGCTGTTAACCGGAGGGTTGTTGGTTCGAGTCCAACCCGGGGAGTACCAGAAGCTCGTGTCGCAGGCCCGCCGACTAGGTGGGTTCTTGTTTCCCCACCGCCGTCACCGCCGCAGCGCTCGATCCTCGAGTACCGAGTGCTGAGCGTTCGAGATCGGTTTGGGCGACGAGGGCGTCGACGACGCGTTCCTCGACAGGATCCGCCTTGTCACGCTCGATCTCCTTGTCTTGGGCGACCTCGACGCGTGCGGCCTGCCATGCCGCCCAGTGCCCGGAGACAAGCGCCCACAGCGAGAGCGCAGAGACGTAGGCCACGCTCGTGAGCCAGCCCATCGCGATGGACACCGGGATCATCGCGACCCAGAAGATCGTGAGCCAGCCGTTCAGCCGCCGCATGAAGGCGGGATCGGTCTGGACATACGCCCAGAGTGACTTGACGCCACTCATCCCATGCCGCTTCCGTCGAAATGCCCGGAGCACGATCTAGCGCATCGCATGGTCTGCAAACGCGACCGGTCGGAGAAAAGTTCCGATTAGCAGGAGATACCAAGTGCCTCCGGCAGCTACCTTCGCCACGCATTGCGTCTTGCGGAACAGCTCTTATGGTCGAGGGCCGAAAGCGGCGAGAACGCCTTTTCGTGCCCGCGGCCGCCAAGCGCCGCGAGAGCTGAGCCCGCCGGTGTCGCCTCGATCTCTTACGGGTAACTCGTGCAGCCGGACGTCTGCGGCTCCGACTCGGTCACGTGACCGTTGTCGTACGTGGCTGTGATCGAGGATGCCCCCCAGGTACAGCCTTCGTTTTCAGATGAACGGTGAACACTGGTCGCGCCGGCAGACGCAGCGCACACCGCAATGACCCACAACATGGCGGTGAAGGTAACGACCTTCTTCGAGCGTGAACGCATCCGTTCGACCCCTTCCCTGTGTCAACGGGATCGGTGGCGCCGAAGGTGCGCAACGTGGAGTAAGAACTCCACCGTTGGAAACCGTACTTGCGGGCGGGCTTTGCCGGACCGACGGGCGAAGCCTCTCCCCCTCGTCGGTCCGTTCTCGAGCTCGCCCGCTTGACGTCGAATTCCCGGAGCGCGCAGAAGGAAGCCCACGCGAGGTAAGGATTCTGTAACGAGGGCCGAAGCCGGACGGTGGGTCGAGGGAGCCGTCCCCGCCCGACATTTGGCTGGGTGGCCCTCGTCTCAGCGCCGAGCCGGCGCGGGAGGGCTTGTCAGGGTCCACCGTTGCCGGCCCGGCTACCACTCGTTCTAGCGATGGCGGTTCGCTCCTTCACCCGCAACGATCCGTCTTGTCAGGGTCCACCGTCACCGGATCCGACTGCGGCGTGACCGGGGGACGATGCCTCACGCAGCCGAGGTCGAGCTGGCGCGGGAGCTCCACGAGAGTCGCGCTCTTCCAATCCCTCGTTCGAGTGAGGCGGTTCGCTCGCCGGTCCGCCAGGATCCGCTTGTCAGGGTCCTACTGCGGAGGGGGTCGTCATGCAAGGCAGCAAGCCCGGTCAGGCTCGGTCTGAGACACCGGCGCGCGTGCTTAGACCCGGCGAGAAGATCGTCGCCGGCCGAGTCCACTACTCGTCTGCCTGGCTCGACCGAACATCTACGCGAGGCGCGCGACCAGGACCTCGGGGACACCTCGCGGTGGTCGCATCGCTCTGCTGAGCGGCCACCAGGCCAGGATCGGGGCTGGGCTTGTGTACAGGAGTCCGTGGGCGGGCGCGAAGATGTCCCGCCCACGGGCCTTCCTGGGTCAGGCGAGAGAGAGCATCGCGTCCGGGTTCCAGAGCCTGAAGCCGCCGAGGAATGCGTTGCTGTTCTCGCCCAGGCGTGCGCCGGGAGGAAGCTCCGTCAAGATCTTGGAGTTTCCGCCTCCGAGGACGACGTAGTCGGGCTGGAGCCCGTCGGCGAGGATTGCGACCGTCTCGGCGAGCGCCTTCTCCCAGCGCTTTCGACCGAGTCGCTCTAGACCCCGTTCGCCGACGTAGTCCTCGAACGTGGCCTTCCGAAACGGGAGGTGGCCCAGCTCCATCGGCACGGTCACACCGTCGACGACCAGCGCCGTCCCGAGGCCCGTCCCGAGTCCGAGGAACAACATCCGCCCGCCGTCGTAGCTCCCCAGCGCCTGCATGACGGCGTCGTTGACGACCTTCGTCGGCCTGCCGAAAGCATCCTCGTAGTCGAAGCCGACCCATCCGCCTCCGAGGTTGACGGGCTCCCGCACCGGACCTCCGTCTCTGATCGGCGCGGGAATCCCGATCGACACGACGTCGTAGCGCCAGTCGGTGACGAGCGCCAACACCCCGTCGACCATCTGCCGAGGCGTGAGATCCGGGCCAGATTCGAACCGCCTGCGCTTCGTCTCGCCGGTGGCGAGCGCCTTCACGTGCGAGCCACCGACGTCGACGACGAGAACCCGCTGGTCGGGAGCGGTCTCAGGGATCACGGAGGAATACTGCCCTGGGCCGACTCCGAGCGCAGCGATTCGAAGAGACTCTGGTATGACCCGGGCTGTGACCAATCTCGAGCAGGAGCTCGATCGGCTCTTCGGCCTGCCGCTCGACCAGTTCACCTCTGCCCGCAACGAGCTCGCGCGTCAGCTGAAGGCGAAGGGGGATGCCGAGGCTGCCGCCGCGGCCCGTGCCGTCGCCAAGCCGACCATCGCGTCGTGGACGATCAACCAACTCAGCCGAAGCGAAGCAGCTGCCGTCCGGCCACTCCTGGATGCCGGCGACAGGTTGCGGCAGGCTCAGCAGCACTTGCTCCGCGAGGGCGGATCCGCCGAGTCCGTGCGGGTTGCTCTGGGAGGTGTGCGCGAAGCGGTGAAGACGCTCACCCGTCAGGCGCAAGCGCTCCTCGAGAAGAGCGGCCGTCCGGCAACCGCGTCCGTGCTCGAGCGGATCGGACGCACGCTGCAGGCAGCTGCCGTCCAGGACGACGGTCGCCGTGCGCTCGAGGCGGGTCGGCTCACGACCGACCTCGAGCCTCCGGGCTTCGAGACTCTTGTGGGAGTGAGCGTCTCCACCGCGCCCAAGACCCGCCGCGCGCGCGACGAGCTCGCCGAGCGTCGCCGCCGGAGAGAGGACGACAAGCGACGAAAGCGCGAGCTCCAGCAGCGCGTGCGAGAGCTGGAGCGGAAGGCACGCGCTGCCGAGCAGGAGGCCAAGCGTGCAGAGCGAGTCGCGGCCGAAGCGCGACGCGTCGCCGAACGCGCGCGCGCCGACGCGGAAAAGGCAGTCACAGAGCTGGGATCGGCGTGACCCGCCGGTAGCGCCGTGCGCTACCGTGGCGTCTCCGCCAAGGACGCTGATTCCCCCGCCTTGATCCACTTGCACCGTCACCGGCACGGGCCACGCGTGTACGTGTTCGGCCGACGCGTCCACGAGTGGCAGTTCGGCCTCGGCGTGCTCGCGTTCGTCTTCGCCGGCCACGCACTCGACGTCTGGCGCCTCTCGCTCGTACCTGTGCTCGCGGCCGCAGCCGGAGGTTGGCTCGTGCTCAAGGACTGGCGCGATCTGTTTCCCTCGAAGCGCGACTCCTCGGCATGGCGACTGGGGCTGCACCGCCGTGTTGTGCCACTGCGGCAGATCCGGCGTACAGACGGACTACCGGCGATGGCGGCGGCGGTCGCATTCGCGGTCGGGCTGGTGAACCTGGTGTCGGCGCTGACGCCGAACATCGCCTGGCGGCACCACCTCTTGCTCCGGATCGAGCCGGTCGACGCGGTGCCTCTCTTCCATACGCTGGCGGTGCCTGCAAGCGTCGCGCTCGTCGTCTCGGCGTTCTCGCTCCGCGCACGCCGCCGGCGAGCGTGGCAAGCAGCCTTCGCTCTCATGATCGGGCTCGGCGTGCTCGCCCTGCTGAAAGGGTTCGACTTCGAGGAGGCGATCCTCTCGTGGGGCGCGGCCGCGGCGCTGTGGTGGGGCCGCGACTCGTTCTGCGTCCGTCACGAGCGGCTCCAACCACGGTCGGCGGCCGTGCTCGCGATCGGGATCTCGATCGGCGCGGCCTCGCTCGCGGCGATCGCTGTCTGGGTGGCGACGAGGGCAGAGCCGGCGGACGTCGTGCGGGAGCTCGGCAGCCTGCTCGCGTGGACGAAGGGGTCGATGGTTCTCCAGGACGAGCTCGCCTGGGTGCCCGCGGCCGTCGGCGGCCTGAGCCTGGCCACGATCGTCACCGTCTCGTATCTCGTCTTCCGGCCCCTGGGGGCGCCTGCGATGGTGCCCGACGGGGCGGCCCGCCAGGAGGCACTCGGCCTCGTCCGGGCTCACGGCCGGGACACCCTCGCGTTCTTCAAGCTGCGGCTGGATGCCCAGTACCTCTTCGCAGCCGGGCGCAAGGCTTTCCTCGGGTACCGCGTCGCGAACGGCGTGATGCTCTCCGCCGGCGACCCGGTCGGCGCTCCCGACGCGATCCCAGCCCTGATCGGCGATGCATGCTCCTTTGCGGAGCAGCGCGGCCTCCGTTTCGCCACGCTCGGTGCAGGTGCCGAACTCCTTCCCGTCTACCAGGAGGCAGGGCTCCGCGCCCTCTACCTGGGTGACGAGGCGATCGTCGATACCTACCGCTTCTCGCTGGAGGGCAGAGGGATCCGGAAGGTGCGGCAGTCGGTGAGCCGGGTCCAGGCGGCCGGCTATTCGGCGGAAGTGACGGACTTCGCGACGATCGACGAGAAGCTCCTGCGCGAGCTCGAGCACGTCTCGATGCTGTGGCGGGAGGGCGCTCCCGAACGCGGCTTCACGATGGCGATGGATTCCCTGCGCGGGACTCATCAGGCCGGCAGTGTCGTCGTCGTCGCCCGGGACGAGGCCGGCCGGATCGGAGGATTTCTCCACTTCGTGCCGAGCTACGGGCGGCCCGCGATGTCGCTCTCGTTCATGCGCCGCGACCGCTCGACCCCGAACGGGTTGATGGAATTCCTCGTTGTCCGCTCGATCGAGCTCCTCCGGGATCGGGGCGTGCAGGAGCTCTCGCTGAACTTCGCCGCCTTCGGCCGCTGGCTCGGTAGGCCGGAGGGACGATTCGAGGAGCTTCTCGGCCGGATCGTGTCTCTCGGCAACCGGTTCTTCCAGATCGAGAGCCTCTACCGCTTCAACGCCAAGTTCTCGCCGCGGTGGGCGCCCCGATATCTCGTGTACGAATCCGCTCTCGGACTGCCCCGCGTCGCTCTTGCGGCGCTGCGCATCGAGGGACAGCTCCCGACGTTCCGACGGTGATGCTGCGCCGCTGGTCGGCGGGGCTCCTCGCCGTTCTCGGCGTTGCCCTCCTACCGTGGACGCTCTGGCTCGGTCTCTCGCTCCCGTCACGCAAGGTCGCGGAGCATTGGGACCTGGCCTGGGCGGGGTTCGACCTCGCGCTCGCCGCCTCGCTGCTCGTGACCGCGTTCGCACTCACGCGGCGCATGCCGCTCGTGCACAGCTGGGCGGCCGCGAGCGGAGCCTTGCTCGTCGCGGACGCGTGGTTCGACATCGTCACGGCTTCGGGCGGTCGCGAGCGCTGGTTTGCGGTTGGGCTCGCGATCGTCGCCGAGCTTCCGGTCGCGGCGCTGTGCTTCGCTCTCGCGAGGGCCTCGGGTTAGGATCGGCGGCGTGCGCAGGCAGCGGCTCAGGCCACTTACCGAAGCCGAGGCGTACGCCCGCTGCCACGGAATGCGCGACTCGGAGGTGAGAATCGTCAAGATCGAGCCGCGACGCCCGCGCTACCAGCTCGAGGTTTCCGGCGAGGATCTGCGACGGTCGTTCGAGGAGAAGCTGGCGGGCCGCGAACCGGACGACGAACCGGTCGGGGGCACCGAGCCTAGCGCGGCCGCTTCGGGGTCGAGCCGATCTGCAAGACCTTGGGCGTGTCGGTGTCCGCCTACTACCAGCGGCGTGGGGGTCGCCGCTCGGCGCGGGCGGTGGAGGACGAGCGGCTGCTCGGCCGGATCGATGAGCTGCACGCCGCCAACTACTACGCCTACGGCTACCGGCGGATGTGGAAGGCGCTCCGCCGCGCCGGCGAGCAAGTGCCGCGCTGCCGGGTGCAGCGGCTGATGAAAAGCAACGGAATCGTCGGCGCGAAGCGGCGCGGCAAGCCCTGGCGCACGACTAGGCCCGACCCGCAGGCCGTCCGTCGACCCGATCTCGTCCAGCGCGACTTCGCTGCCGGCAGGCCGAACGAGCTGTGGGTCGCGGACATCTCCTACCTGCGCTGCTGGGAGGGACTCGTCTTCTTCGCGTTCGTGCTGGACGCCTTCAGTCGGATGATCGTCGGCTGGCAGCTTGCTAGCCACATGCGCACCGACCTCGTCCTCGACGCGCTCCTAGCCGGTACGACCCCGATGCGCGCGGGGCCCGCCCTGCGAGCTTTGGTCGGTCGTGCCTAGAATGCCCCAACGTGAGCTGGCTCTTCATCGGCTTGCTCGCAGCGGCGGTCGTCGTGCTGGCCGGCGCCGAATGGCCGCGGCTGAGTGCTCGCGCTGGTTCCCGGGCGCGGCAGCAGCGTGCGCGGGCGCGCCAGAAGGCGCAACTTCGGCTGTTGAAGAACGAGAGCGACGAGTTCGCCGCGAGCGTCCAACGCGACCTCGAGCGCCTCCCGACGATCGAAGAGCACGATCCGAGCCGCTGAGGCCCGCGGGCCTAGTTGACGCGAAACGTCGCGGTGAAGAGGCGGCTGTTCGGCAGGATCGTCGGCACGTTCTCCATGTTCTTCAGCTCCTGGTAATCGGCGACCTGGACGGCGATCCGGTGCCGGCCACGCTTCACCCCGAGGAGGTCGATCGCTAGACGCCCACGTGCGTAGGAGGCGTCCACCGTCTTCCCGTCGACGCGCACCTCGATCGACGACGGGTCGACACCTGCACCGGCATCGGTGACGGCAAGCGCAAGCCTCGCGCCTCGCTTCGCGGACGCCGTCAGCAGCCGAACTCTGGGCGGGCTGGCATCGTTGATCCAGAACCGGAACGTGAAGGCTCCCGGCACGGACCCCGTGGGCGTGTCGAACACGATCGCGTAGGTGCCGGGCCCGGGCCTGACGGCTCCCGCCACCGGCCGCGCCTCACCGAAGCTGTCGAGGTACGGGTTGATCACGAGTGGCAGCGCGGGGTTGCCGGCGAGCCTGTTCTCGTCGGCTCCGACCACGACCCGCGGCGAGACGCGAACGCCGGCGTCCTGGTCGACGACGGCGACGCCGAAGTTGGCGATCGGCTTCGTCAAGGTGACGCGAAACACCTGCTCGGGCCCCGACAGCATGCTCGGAACGCCCGATGCCGACTCGGGATACCGATACGACGTGACGAGCGCGGGCTTCCCCTTCGTCTGGCCGTGGTACGTCCCCGGCGCGCGGAGCACTCCGCGACGCTCGCCCGCGAGTCTCGGCGCAGTGACCCGGAACCAGTACGGGATCCGGCGGACGACGACGCCGTTCGTCAGCGTGACGAATCCGGTCGCGTCCTGCTCCGCCGTGCCCGGCGGAGCCGTCGCTTGTACCTCGAGCGCCCCGGGCACGGCGACGGTCGGAGGTGCGGTCACGGCGGCCCCTGTTGGTCCGGCTTGAGCTGCGACCGCGACCGTCCAGCTGCCGGCGCCGCCGCCCGCGTCGGTCAGGTCGACGGTCCGAACGGCGCTGGAGCCGGCGCGCACCAGGCCGAACGACAGATCGGTCGGCGTGGCGAAGATCGCCGGGGAGTTCGCGGCAGGCACGTCGATCAGGCCACCTCCCTCGCGCGTGGTCGGCGCCTCGGCGGTCCCGGAGACGTGCACGGGCTTCCCGGTCAGCACGAGTGCCGACTTGATCTGAGCGACCGTCCAGTCGGGGTGACGTTGGCGCAGCAGGGCTGCCGCGCCGGCAACGTGTGGCGCCGCCATGCTCGTACCGCTGAGCGATCCCCATGTTCCCGCTCGAGGGGGGAGCGCGGAGGTGATGTCGAACCCGGGTGCGCTGACGTCGGGCTTCATCTCCAGCGAGATCGGCGTCGGGCCTCCGCTCGAGAACGAGGCGACGGCGAGCTGCTTGGTGACCGCGGCGGCGGTGATCGCCTTCGCTGCGCTTCCGGGCGAGGAGACGCTTCCGCTGCCGAAGTCGTCGAAGTCGTTCCCGGCGGCGATGGCGGGGATGACGCCTGCATCGGCCGCGGCGTTGATGGCTGCGACCACGAGGTCCCGCGACGGCTCGATCTCAGGCTCCCCCAGGGACAAGTTGATCACGTCCATTCCATCCTGGACGGCAGCTTCGATCCCGGCGGCGATCTCGGGGGCATTGCCGTTCAGCCCGAAGTTCTTGGTCGGCACGGTGAGAACCTTGTAGTTGCCGAGGTAGGCATTCGGGGCGACTCCGGATAGCGGTCCGCGGCCGGCGATCGCTCCCGGGGAGTAGTCGCCTGCCGCGATTCCGGCGACGTGGGTGCCGTGCTCCGACTCGAGCGGATCGAACGGCGTCTTCGCGTACCTCCAGGTGTTCGTCGGCGGCGAGAACGCGCGCGCGACGATCACCTTCGCGGTCGTGAACGCCGCGTTGCCCTTCGGGAAGCCGGGGGGCATCGTGTAGCCGGTCGGGTTGAAGAACGGATGCGCCTGGTCGACGCCGTCGTCGATGATCCCGATCTTGACCCCGTTTCCTGCAGTGGTGAAGGCGGGGGCGCCCCACATCTGATCCGCGCCGATCAATCGCGGGCTACGGTCGAGCAACGGGCGGTAGGCAACGCTCGGCCACACCTTCGCCACCCCAGGAACCGCGGCCAGCTTCGGGAGAGCGGCGCGCGGTACGAGGACCGCCAGCCCGTCGAGCACGACCCGGTAGCGCCAGGTAACCCGGGCCGCCGGGAGCCTGCGGACGATGCTCGCCGCCACCAGGCGCTGAGCCGTGTCCAGCGAGTGCAGGTAGGCGAGGCTCGTCGGCGAGCGGAGGTTCAGGCGAGCGGCTCTCGCCCGCGCTGTGAGGACCCGGCTCTGGTGGGTCGCCTCGGCAAGGGGCGGCGCGTCGAGCGTGACGACGACTTCGACCAGGCGCCCGGACGCGGCGGCTGGCGCCCCCGTGAACCAACCGGCGGCGGCCAGCACCGCGAGCGAGAGAACGACCCGTCTCAGGCCGGAAATGCTAGCTAGATGGTTGATCGGTAATTCCCGTCGATGCGGGGATGGCTGAGACCAAGTCCGGGCGCCGCGATCATATGCCGCTCGTAGCAGAGGCTACGGGTGGCATACGAGCGTGGTGATCCGGCGCCGCGTCTCAGCCACCAACCGCGCGGCGAGGAATTCCCGATCAACCATCTCGGCCGGAAATGACGGTTACGCGGGAAGCGCGGCCAGCACGAGATCGACGTGCTGGGCGGGCTTTACGCCGCGGAAGACACGCGCGACGGTCCCGTCCGGCGCGATCACGACGGTCGAGCGCTCGATGCCCATGTACCGCTTGCCCATCATCGACTTCTCCACCCAGAACCCGTACGCCTCGGCGACGCGATGCCCGGGATCGGCGAGCAGCGTGAACGGAAGGTCGTACTTCTGTTTGAACTTCTCGTGCGACGCGGCCGTGTCCGGGCTCACACCCAGCACGACGGCACCTCGCTCCCGGAAGGCGTCCCACGCGTCTCGGATCCCGCAAGCCTGCTTCGTGCAGCCGGGGGTGTCGTCGCGCGGATAGAAGTAGAGCACGATGGGCTTGCCGCGCAGATCGGAGAGCCGCACGGTGTCGCCGTCGCCGCTCTGCAGCTCGAACTCGGGCGCCGGCTTCCCTTCCTCGACCATCGCCGCAGACTACAGCGATGAGTTCTTCGGCCGGGCTGCGTCTAGAGCGGTGAGAGAACGCGGCGAGCAGGCCGCCGAACAGCACATCTGGGCCTTCGAGCTCGGCGCGTGGCGAGCCCCGAAGCTCGAGCAGGTTCGAGCGGTCGAAGCACCGGGCGTCACGCATCTCCAGCACCGCGTCGTCAGGTGAGGAAGCGGTCGAGGCCCGAAAGCTCGCCGCTACAATGGCCACCCGCGCGGATGTGGCGGAATTGGTAGACGCGCACGGTTCAGGTCCGTGTGGGGGTAACCCCGTGGAGGTTCAAGTCCTCTCATCCGCATAGCCATTTCAAGCGGTTTCCGGCCCCGATCCGGCCCCAGACGACTTGGCGATCTCGTCGACCGCGTTCTCAAGCGCGTCCATCACATCGAGGATCCCGACGTCATGGCCAACCTGCTCAGACGTAGCCGTCGCGATGGCCGAGAGGCCTGCCTGTCCGACTAACACCAGGGCGTCGAGCATGGCAACGAGGCGCAGCGAGCCGTTCTCGATCTCGACAATGGTCTCGCGAATCAGCTCGGCATAGGGTTCAGGATGAGCGGTGCCAATCCGGCGCGCTGCGATGAGATCGAGAGCCCGACGACGCGCCTCGGCTGCCTCGGAGCTGCAGGTCGTTGTATTCATTCATTCACAGCCTCCTTGGCGTCGTAGGCGTCGAACGCAGCGCGGAGCTGCTCGTCCGTGCGGGTGAGCCAGCGGGCGTAGGTGTCCTCGAGCTGCGTCACGGACGTTCCCATGATCGTGGCGAGGTACCACAGTGTCACGCCTGACTCGATCGCCCAGGTCGCGAACGTGTGCCGGCAGTCGTACACGCGGCGGTGGTCGATCCCCGCCGCGCGTAGCGCGGGCGTCCACTCGCGGTGGCGGAACTTCTCCAGGTCGATGTAGCCGCCCTTCGGCGCGGGGAAAAGGATCGGGGTGTCGATCCGCGGCGCGGTCGCGTCGAGCGCGTCCAGGACCACCTGACGCAGCGGCACGGCACGGACGCTCCCTGCGGTCTTGCCGCCCTCCTTCAACTCGCCGCCTGAGAAGCGCCGCCGGACGTGCAGGACTCGCGCCTCCCGGTCGACGTCGGCGCGGTGCAAGCCGATCCATTCCTCTGGGCGCAGGCCGGTCCCTACCGCCAGGATCGGGATCGCCCGGTATCGGGCGTCCAACTCCGCGGCAGCGGCCCTCACATCGTCCCAGGACTCGAACGGGGTCACGTCGCGCCGCTCGTGCCGCTTCCGCTTCGGATTCTTGATCCCGGCGGACGCGTCACGCTCGACAAGGCCCCGCTGGACGCCCCAGGCGAGCGCCTGCCTGAACGCGCGGAACACGTCGGGGCGGGAGCCCGCCGGCAGCGTCTCTCGCCAGTCCTCCAGCTCGATCCGGCGGAGCGAGTCGGGGTGCCGGTCGGCGAACTCGGCTCGGGCCTTCCGGAGCTGCGCGGTCAGCTTCCGCGCGGTCGCGGTGTCGACGGTGCGGCCGTGCTTGTCCTGGAACACGTCCAGGAGCGCGTCCACGGTCTGCGGCCGGTCGCGAACAGGGGTGAGGTCGCCGCGCCGAAGCGCAGCGACCTCCTCCAGCTTCCCGTCCAGCCACTCGAGCGCCGCTGTGCGGGTCGGGAACCCGCCGACGTACCGGCGGGCGCCCGTCTCGTCGTAGAAGCGCGCCTGCCAGGACGTCTCCCGCTTGCGAACCGAGCCGCGCTGGACGCTAGGCACGGCGGGCCTCTAATCGAGCCATGTTCAGCGCGTGGAGTCCCTTCACGGCGTCGTCGTAGTCCCGCTTCAACTGGTAGAGCTCGGCATCGACGGCATCGAGGAACGAGAACGCCTCGGTCACGTCAGCATCGACAGGCGCCCGAGTGAGGGTCTCCTGCCAGTCCGCCGGGTCGTACTCGCTCAGCCGTCGCAGCGGGTAGGTGGCTTTTTCGACATGGTCGAAGGCGGCCTGGAGCGCCTTCTCTGCCGCGGCGAAATCCTCGACCGACGGCAGCTCGATCCTTTCGGTGGTAGCCACGGTGTGGCTCCTTTCAGCGCAGAGGCCCCCGAGCATCGCGATTACGGCGCGAGCCCGGAGGCCATGCGCATCTTCGCAAGCAACTCGGAGAGTGTGCGTCCGTAATCCGCACGCGCCGATCATCGCACCACCATCGGCCGCTGGCAAGGATCCGGGCCGCGACGACGCGCCTCGATCCACTCGACGACCTCCGACTCGCGGAACCGCAACGCCGACCCGATCTTGAAGTGGGGGATGCGACGAGCCTCCGCCCAGTCGACGACGGTCGACGCGCTGAAGCCGATCACGTCCGCAACCTGCCGAGCAGTCAGCAGCCGCTCGCTCACGCCGCCCGCCTCAGCTCGCACCTGGCGCAGCCGCACCGCTCGAAATCGACCCGCCACACGGCCGACCAGGGGAAGAACGTCCGCTCCCCGCGTTCCCACCGGACGGTCACGCCGAGCTCGTCGAGCGTCACGTCGGTCTCGTGCGCCCATTCTTCGACGTAGCCGGCGTCGGCGTCGCGGTCCGGCTGGCGGAGAACGAGCGTCGCGCGGATCACAGGACGCCTGCTTCTCTCAACTCGTCGGCGATCGCTTCGAGCCGGTCGAGCTGAGCCGGGTCAGGTTCAGCCCCTGTAGACCCCTGTCCCTCCTGTCCCTCTGTCTCTCTAAGGAGACTCGGGGACAGAGAATGAGAGTCAGAGGGGGACTCGGGGACACCGGGGACAGGGGGTGACAGGGAGTAGCTGCCTCGTTTCGCGACGAGCTGCCCATCGGTGAACATCCGCTGCATCGTCTTCTTGGCGAGGTCGTGTGAGACGCTCGTGACCTCCGAGACCTCTTTCGGGGTGAGAGTCCCGTGGGCGCGCACCGCTTCCAGGATTTCCTTGCGGGTCTCGCCGAGCCCGTACTCGGCCGCGTCGCCGAGCAGCTCCCAGGTGCCCGCCGCTGGCGCGAACCGCAGGGCCATCTCCTGCTCGATGACGTCTCGGCCGGTGATGTACAGGGTCGCGTCTGCCTCGCCGCGGGCTCGCTTGACGACGACGATCGTGTCTGCGGCTGCGGCGGTGCCGAACGTCCCCTGCACGGTCTCGACGAAGTCGGAGGCTTCGGCCTTGCGAGTGTGATAGAGGCAGACGATCGCGATGCCGTACTTGACCGCGACGGCCTGCAGGAGCGCGGCGCCTTCATAGTCGGACTGGAAGAGGTTCCCGTGGTCGCGGCTGTAGGGGCGAATCCGCGGGTAGACGTCGATCAACACGAGCCGGGCGCCGGGGTGCTCCTCGAGCCAGCCGACCAGCTCCTCGATGCCCCCTTCGTCCAGTCGCGGCCACTCGGTCACGAGGTTCAAACCGGCGGGCGCAGGATCCCCGTCTAGAAGCATCCGGAGTCGGCTTTGCAGCCTGCGCGCGTTGTCCTCGAGCGCTAGGTAGAGGACGTCACCTTGCTCGACCTCGATCTTGCCGAGCGCGAATCCGCCCGTGGCAACCGCGATCCCCAGGCCGAGGCCTAGCCAGCTCTTCCCCAGTTTGGGCGCTCCGGCCATGAATGAGAGGCCCTCGGGGAAGACGCCGTCGACGGCCCATCGCGGCTCGGGCAGCTCGGTAGCGAGAAGCTCGGCCGCAGTCCAGCTGGTACGGCGCACCGGCACCTTCGGCAGGTCGGGCGCGAACTCAAGGTCACTCACGCCACAACTCCCGAAGCGGAATGGCTCAGCATCTTGCGCAGGCGGTCACGCTCAGCCTGAATGCCCCCGCGCGCCCATCGCTCAGCTCGCAGCTCGGCGGCGACGCGCAGGAGGTCGCGGGCGATAACCCGCGCTCGCTGGGCGTAGACGACGAGTCCGCCCTCTTCGACCCCGTCCGCGAAGACGATCATGTCGCGGGCTCGCTGCTCGATCTGGCCGAGCTCGCGGTCGACCCGCTCGAGCGCCTCGCGCAGCTTGTCGGCGTCGCTCACGCGGCGACCCGGTCCTGGTCGTCGAGATCATCGAGCAGGCGGTCAAGCAGCGCTGGTAGCCGGCGGAAGGCGGCCGACCTTCGCAGCCACGACCGAAGCCGGAGCTCATCCTCATAGGTTTCGGCGACGAGCGTGACGCGGCCCGGCTGCTCGAGCGCGAGCGTGAACATGAGCCGCGGCGGGCGACGACCGCTCAACTCCGCCGTTTCCCGTGGTACCGTGCGGCGCAGGTGAGCGTTGGTGGCGGGGCGGCCTGGGAGGGCCGCTTCGTCGTTCATGGCGCCGGCTCCCGGCCCCGCTCGAGGTAGTTGCGAACGTCCTCGGGCACGAACCGGAGCCGATCACCGACACGCGTCGGCCTGAGTTCGCCACGCTGCAAGAGCCGGTAAACGGTCTGCTTCGAGACGCCGAGCACGTCGCAGACTCCGCTCACAGTCAATAGCGGCTCGAGCGGCGTCCGTAGCGGCGCGTACCGTCCTGTTCCAGAATGAGCCATAGCGACAGGGTCGCTCAGCACGAAGGGGCTGATCGCACGGGTGACACACACCGCCCTGGGGTGCAAGCCTCGGCCAACCTAGAGCGCGCGCAGCGGTACGCGCGAATCCTCAGAGAGTCAATCGGGGAGACGCCCCTATCGCATCGCTGTCGGCCGGCGCTTGAACGCCTGGTGCAGTACTCGGCGCTTCGCTACGCGGGCGAGCTCGGCCTCAAGACCGAAGCACTCGACCCCGCCGAGTTGGCCGACAGCGCCTGCGAGGCCTTGCGCGAATACCACGCCCACCTTCGAGAGATGGACGTCGGGGAGCCGCTGGATGCCGGGGCGGCGATGAGCCTGTGGAGAATCGCCGCTGTCGCGCGCGCAGCGCTCCGAGACCGCACCGGCCTGCTATCGGAGGTCAAGCGTATGGAGTTGGAGGCTTGCGGCGACGATCCGCGTTCGATCTGAGTCGGCCGGCAGTTGAGCTTCAGGCTCGAGGGATGGGCCAGCAAGGTCCTCGCGCAGACGAGCGTCACCTCTCACGCTTTCGGCTGCTTCCGCATCTTCCCCGACACGAGCCACTCTGCCGGCGGCGGTCACTACTGGTCGGCGTGGTGCGGAAGCTGCGAGCCGAAGACCGGGCAGGTGCTCCGCAACGAGCGCAGCCGCGTCCAGCGGATCTGGCTTGAGCAGGCGCTCGAGCTCCACGCGCGCCGCTAAGCCCCCTCTCCTTTGTCACCCGTGCGGTGGTTCGGCTGCGGGTCGCCGACCATGAAGGCATGGCTTCAACGAGTTTGAAACCGACGGCGTTCGTCGGCGCGTTCGTCCCGCCGGAGTCGTCGCCGCGCTCGACCGAACCGCGCAAGAGGCTGACCGATCGAGAAGCGCCGAGATCCGCATCGCGCTCCGCCGGCACATCGAGCAGACCCAACCCCACATCGACGAAGGAGGCAACCCATGAGGAAACTCGCCGAAGCCCTCGAGGCCGCGAAGAGCGGCAGCTGACGATCCACGGCGGCAAGCTCGCCCAGCAGACAGCGGGCAAGCTCGGCTTCATCCACGCCGTCAAGGTCGACACCGGCGCCCCCGTCGAGCCCACGACGACGCGCGTCGGCGAAGTCGAACCCGTCGCGATCATCCCGCCGCGGAACACCGAGCCCAGCCCGATCGGGAAGTGGCCGACCGACAACGCCGACACGAACAAGGCGATCCACGAGATGCTCGTGCCTAGCCGGAAGGACGCGACGGCGTGAACTTGCAGCAGGCGATCGACGCCCGCGAGAAAACCCGACGCGACTACGAGCGCAAGCTCGAGGCCGCCCGGCAAGCAAAGGCCGCGGCCGAACGGCGCAAGCTCGCCGAGACCGAGCTAGAGCTCGGCAGGCTCGCCTCTTCCCGAAGCTCTGATGCACGACGACGACGACACCCTCGGCTGGCCTCTCCTGGTCGAGGACGAGTATGGCGCCCGCTACGTGAACGTCCAGCCCTTGCTCAACCATGAGCGCCTCAGCGACTACGTGACCGTGCAGTGCTCCCGCTGCGGCCAGGATCTCGTCGGCTCCATCTTCCGCGCCGCGCGGGAGGGCATGCCGCCCACAAGTGCCGCAAACCGAAACGGCGATGGTTCGACATCCGATGACAAGGATCGGCCGGGCTTCTCGGGTCTCACCTCCCTCTTGGAGTCCCGGCCGGTGTCTTCACTGGCAACACAACACGAACAAGCGATGACACCACAGACAACACAACCGCTCGCAAACGGCTTGGTTAAGCCAAATAAAGTCGTTCTTTTTAACGATTCCGCCCTCCTCCACCCAGTCGGGCGAAAATCTGATCGCCACCTTTACCGGGATCAGAAATGAAGTCGGCAAGGGCAACGACATCTACAACCAGGCAACGCAAACGATGGCCGACATGTAGACAGCGCTCGGCCAAGACATGAAGAGCTCGGCGATCCAACTCGGCAAGGCGCTGAACGACCCGATCAAGGGTGTGACCGCCCTGCAGCGGGTCGGCGTGTCGTTCACGGCGACGCAGAAGGACCAGATCAAGGCGCTCGTCGAGTCGGGGAAGACGATGGAGGCTCAGAAGCTGATCCTGCGCGAGTTGAACAAGGAGTTCGGCGGCAGCGCGACCGCGGCCGGGAAGACGCTGCCGGGTCAGTTGAAGATCCTCAAGGAGCAGTTCAACAACCTGGCCGGGGGGATGGTCGGCGGGCTCGTGCCGTCGCTGCAGAAGATGGTGACCTGGGTGTCCGCGAACGCGGACACGATCGGACGCGTGCTCAAAACCGCGTTCAGGGTGCTCGGCGAGACGATCAAGACCGCGATCGACATCGGGGTCGGCTTCGGGAAATGGGCGAAGGACAACCAGACGGTGGTGGTCGCGCTGGCCGGTGCGCTCGGCGGCCTGGTCGTCGCGCTGAAGGCGTACGAGGTAGGGACGAAGGCGGCGGCGGCGGCGCAGGTGATCCTGAACGCGGCGGTGCTGACGAACCCCTACGTTGCGGCGGCGGTCGCGATCGTCGCGCTCGCGGGGGCGCTGACCGCCCTCTACTTCAAGAACGAGCAGGTGCGCGCGACCGTGAACGCGGTTGCTGCCGACATTCGGCAGACGCTGATGCCGCTGATCCAAACCGCGACCGCGTTCTGGAACACGTTCGGCTCCACGATCACCACGGTCGCCGGGATCGCCGCCCGCTTCTCGCTCAGCGTCGCCTACCAGCAGATCCTCGGGATCATCACCCCGATCCGCGTTGTGGCTGACCTGCTGCGCGGTGACTGGTCGGCCGCCTGGGAGCATGCGAAGCTGCCGGTTGAGAATCTCGTCAAGACGATCCGGATCGTGCTCGACCCGCTCGCCGGCTTCGTCGGCGGCGTGCTCCGCGAGGTTGCCGGGGCGATCAGCGGAGCGGCCGGGGCGGCGCAGGCAGCCGGCGCACGCTTCGGGGCGGGGATCCGGGACGGGATCGCCGGCGCATTGTCCGGGCTGCTCGGCCTCGCCCGGGGCGCCCTCAGCGGGATCCTCGGCGTCATCCGTGACGTCGCCGGCTCAGCGGAGAACTTCGGCCGCGGGTTGGGCGCGGCGATCATGACCGGGATCTGGAGGGGTGTGCAGGGGCTGCTCGGCTGGCTGCGCGACCAGATCGTCGGTGCGCTGAACGCGATCTGCAGCTCCGTCAAGAGCGTGTTCGGGATCGGCTCCCCGTCCAAGGTGTGGGCGGACACGATCGGGAAACCGTTGGCGCAGGGGATCGCGGCCGGTTTCCTCGATGGGATGAAGTCGACGTCCCGCCTGGTCAACGCGTCGCTCGGCGGCCTCACCGGACCGGCCCTGTCGATGGGTGCCACGTCGACCGCCGCGGCCAGTTTCGCCCCGGCGGGCGGCGGGCTCACCTGGACGGGCAACGTGGATCGTCCAAGGGAACGTGCTTTCGGAGAACGACACTGACCGAGGCGGTTTACACCGGGTTGCTCCGCAGGGCTGGCCGGAACGCCGGCCTGGGCTTCTAGGTGGCCGACAGGCTTCCGCCCGAGCGTCTCTGGCGCGGCTGGCGTGAGAGCGGGGCATGGGAGCCGCGCGTCACCGAGCGCTGCCAGCACTGCAGCTTCGAGGTCAGCGCGCCGCTCGAGGAGGCGCGGCAGGCGTTCGCGGAGCATGAATGCTCACGGCCGAAGCCGACGACGACGAAGCGGCGGGCCGGGTTCGCGCTCAGGGCGCGGGACTAGCCCGGCCCCGATCCGGCCCCATACGCCCCGGAGACCGCCCTCGCAGCCAAGCGGCTAGAGTGGGGCGGATGGCTCAACGAAGCCACTTCACACCACCCGCCGACATAGCCCGCCACCCCTCTGCGGACCCCGTGGAGGTTCAAGTCCTCTCATCCGCATAGCCGCTCGTGAACGCGTCTGCCCCGATTCGCCCCCATACGAGCGGGACCGGATCGAGTCCTCGGCTGGGCGGAGCCCGTTGTCGGGGCGCGGATCAGGTCGCCTTGGCGGTCTTGGTGATGATCGCGGCCGGAAGCCAAGCAGCGAGGAAGTAAGCCGGCCTCGGAGCTTCGCCCAGGCGCCGCGCGAGCCGGTGGGCGTTAGCGTGCGGTTCTCGACGCGTAATCGATCGCCGGCGAAGGGCGCCTCCCGGTGCGGGTATGCGCGCTCAGCCCTGCGCGACCGCGTTTGCGAGTTGACGGGCCTCGATTCCGGCTTGCCGGAAGCTGCCGCCGAGGACGACGCGGTAGCCGACGAAGTGGAGGCCTGGAGCATGACGGTGTTCGTCAGCGCCGTGCGCGATGGGCTGACCGCGGCAGTCGAGGATGCCCAGCCGCCCGACGAGCGGTTCGAGTCCGGGCCGGTAGCCGGTGGCCGCGATCACGACGTCCACGGTTTCGCGAGACGCGTCGGCGAGTGCGGCCGCGCCGGCAGCAAATCCTTCAAGCGCGGCGACGACACGGACGCTGCCCGCCTGAACCGCTTCGACGATGCCCACGTCCAGGATCGGGATCGCCGGTCGCCGCAGGAAGTCCGTGTACGGACGCGCAGGAGCAGTCAAGCCGTAGGGCTCGAGATCGGGAATCGTGACGCGGCGGAGCGAGGCGGCGAGCGTGTCCACGACCCGGACCGGGAGGTGAGGGGTTGCGATTCCCAGCAGCTGGCTCGGGATCCCGAACAGATCCCGCCGGACGATGGTCGGCGGGGTACGCACGGACAGGAGAACAGCCGCGGCGCCGCCCTCGACCAGGTCAACGGCGATCTCGGCGCCGGAGTTGCCTGCGCCGACGACGAGCACGCGCCGGCCCCGAAAGGGGCGGGGGTTGCGGTAGTACGCCGAGTGCACGATCTCGCCGGCGAACGCGCCCTGCCAGTCGGGAACAAACGGGATGTTGCTATAGCCGGTCGCAACGACTACCCGCTCGGCCGCGTGCGCACCGGTAGACGTGTCCACCGACCAGCCGCCGTCCACACGCTCGATCGCAGTGACCTCCACCCCGGTGCGGACGTCGAGCTGGTGACGCTCCGCATAGCCCTGGAGGTACTCGACCACCCGGTCGCGCGGAGGCCACTTCCCGAACGAGCGAGGCATCCGCCAACCAGGCAAACACGACAGCCAACGCACGGTGTGCAAATGGAGCCGGTCATACCGGGATCTCCACGCGGCTCCGACCTCGGCGCGCTCCAGCACCACCACCTGCTTCCCGGCCCGCTGCAGCATCGCAGCAGCAGCAAGACCTGCGGGCCCGGCGCCAATCACCAACACCACCTGACGGTTTCTACACCTCAACCGGATAGACGTCGACGCCACGGGGCGCACCAGGCCCTGCGGAACAGCGGGCGAGACAGGGGACGGCACCCCTCTACGAACCCCACGGAGGTTCAAGTCCTCTCATCCGCATAGGCTGTCGCGAGTGATCGAGGAGCTGGACGAGCACGAAGTCGACGCGTTCCTGCGCCGGCAGGTCGTGGGGCGCGTCGGCTGCCACGCCGAGGGAGAGACGTACGTCGTGCCGGTGCTCTACGTGTGGGACGGCGAGTACATCTACGTCCAGTCGATCGAGGGGCGGAAGATCCGGATGATGCGCGCGAACCCGCAGGTCGTCTTTGAAGTCGACGAGTACGAGCCGGACAGCGGCAGCTGGCGGAGCGTGATCGTGGAGGGCGTGTACGAGGAGCTGGAGGGAACAAGAGCGGAGGCGGCGCTCACGCTGCTCGTCCAGCGGTTCGCCGGGCGCCGCCGGCGCCCCGGGCCTCGCTCCGACCGAGCGCCGGTCGCCTTTCGCATCCGCTGCACCCGGGCGACGGGACGCCGGGTGTCGCGGACTGCGACCACCCGAACGCTGATGCGGCTCGGTCTCGTGCTCAACCGCCGCCGCTCGCGGCGGTCGGCGGCCTGACGGCGGCGAGGAACCCCGCCGCTACCCTGAGCTCGTGAGCCGGATCAACCCGACGCTCCGGGGGTTCCTGATCATCGCCCTGATCGCTGCGCTGATCGTTGCGCTACGGCTCGAGGCGACGCTCGCCGCGCTGTTCGTCGTCGCGCGTATCCTCTTCCTGCTCGCAATCGCGTTCTTCGTCTACGCGATGTGGCGCGAGCGGCGGAGCGAGATCGCGGTTTGGTCAGGGCGTGCGAGGGCGGTCTTCTACGGGGCGGCGCTCCTGATCGTCGCGGACATCGTCGCGATCTCGTTCGTCGACCACTCGGGGTTGGATTCGGTCGCCTTCGTCGTCGTGCTCGCGTTCGCCGGGTTCGCCATGTGGCGGACGTGGCGCGACCACCACACCTACGTCTGAGGAATCTCGGCGCTCACGCGCGCGACCGCGCCGTCGAGGGCATCGAGCGCAGCCCGGATGGCGGTCAGCTGGCCGACGAAGATCGGCGTGTCCCTCTCGGTGTACCTGCTCGCCTCGCTGTCCCGGAGTCGGAGCATCAGGTGCATGAAGTCCGCCGGCTCGTCGCACTCGAACGCGGTCATGAACTCCTGGTCGTCGATTCCGAACGAGTACGTCGTGTGGTTGTGGATGCCCGGGAACTCCTCGCGACCGATCCGGATGTGCTCGTCCATCGCCCGCTGCCGGTCCGCGTCGGGAAGCACGTACCAGGGACGCACCTTCACGAACGGGTAGACGACGAGGTACGGCTGGTCGTACGGCGTGATCTTTCGGGCTCGGCGCGCGCTCGTGTACTGGGAGGCCTTCGTGGTTGCCAGATACGAGTACGGCGTCTCTAGCCAGCCGGCCAGGGGCGTCGCGTTCAGGTCGGTCCCGAGCTCGCCGAGATCGGCATACCGCTCCGTGATCTTCCAGAGGAAGAAGTCGCAGTCAGGCCGCACGCCTGCGCACGTGTACGCGCGGAGCCCCTGCATCCGCTCGGTCCAGGACTCGACCACCTCGGCGAACGCCTCCTTGCCCGCCATCCGCTCCTCGACGGGCAGCCGTCTCCACGCGGGATCGACTCGGTAGAAGGTGTACGCGACGTACTGGCCGCTCACCCGGCGAATGCTAGCCCGCAGCGCCGCGTTGGCTGCAGCGCTTGACGAGCTTCCCCGCTCGAGCAGCTTCCGCCGCCGCCCTGACGACGGGAAGGCTCGCCTTCGGAGTGTCGTCGGCGTAGTAGACGCCCGATTGCCAGCGGTCGAGATCGGCTTCGTCGCTGACGTGGAAGAAGAGCAATCCGACGACGTTCTTCTGGCAGGAGACGAGCTGGAGCGCCTGGCGGTAGTACCGCGCCTGCGTAGTCTCGTCGACCGCGTCGCGTGCCGAGGGCCGGGCCTCGTTCGTGTAGATCGAGCGCTTCGCCGACTCGGCTTCGGTCTGTACGCCGAACTCGTCGTAGAGGATCGGCAAGGTGGAGCCGCGTTGGGCGGTGCCGTCGAATGCTTGACCGAGAACCGTCACGAGCTTGCCGTAGTCGGCGATCGCGATCGTCGTCGTCTTCGGGTGCGCGAACGTCGGCGGCAGCTTGGACGTCTCCAGGTAGGGGTGAAAGGCGAACCAGTCCATCACCGGCCGGGTGCGCCCGCTGCGGCGATAGGCCGATCCGAGGTCGCGGATGAAGGTGGTGGGCGAGTGGGTGGGACGACTCGCCCGCGGGTCGTCGCCTCCGCGCGGTGAGAGTGCGCCGCCGATCACGTTGACGGCCGGTGAGACGGCCTTCAGGCGGTCGTACGTCTGGGCGAGCAAGCCGAGATAGGAAGGCGCAGCCGCGTCCAGGCCCGCTCGGGTGAACTGGGGCATCCAGAATCGGTTGAGGTTCGGCTCGTTGCCGACGATCACGTCTCGTACGTACGGCACGAGCCGTGGGATCGACGCGGCGTACGAGGCGAACTGCGCCCGTGCCGTCGACCAGAACGGGGTGGTCTTCGACCCGTACGGATAGACCGAGACGAAGACCCGGATCCCGTACACGCGAGCCGCGTCCGCTGCGTTGGTGAGCCCGAGCAGGTCTGGGCCGCTGAGCTCCCTCTGCCCCGGCGACCACACGGCTGTCAGTCGAATCGCATCGAAGCCGGCGAGCCGGGCGAGGCTCATCTTCGCGTCCGACGCGAGCAGGTCGCCCTGCTTGCCCGAATCCTCGGCTGCGCCGACCATGATCGGCCGGGCCGCCCGAGCGTGCCCGGATGCTGCCGCGAGCGCGGCGACGGACACGGCGATGAGCGCCAGAGCTGAACGCATAGAAGACCGGCCGAAGCCGGAGACCCGTAGAGGAACCTATCGGTTCTTCGTGCGAAAGCTTAAGAAACCTTCCGGACCGTCACCGTCTTGCTGACGACGGCGAGCGGCGGGCCCGGGTTGACCGGCGCCCGCAGGCTGACCGTGTACCGGTACCGGCCCGGGGCGAGTCGCGTTCGACGGAAGGGGACGAGCGTCTTCTCGCCGGCCAGCGCCTTCCCGCGGGCAACGAGCGTGGTCGAATGCCTCGGCAGCTTCTCGATGCGCGCATAGACGGTGCAGTCGATGTCGCAGGTGACGGTCATCGACCCAGTGCCCGTGGCGATTGCCGCGACGCGGGGGTAGGCGACCCTCGCCTTGGGGGTCAGCTCGAGTCCGTCACAGTGCGCGATGACCCCGCCGCGCACGTCGCGTGCCGCCGTCCGGACGGTGGCGAGGCTCGATTTCGGCCTGCCGTCGTCGTAGTAGAGGCCGGACTGGAAGCGGTCGAGATCCGGTTCGTCGATCGCGTGGAAGACGAACACGCCCATCACGTTCGGCTGGCAGAAGGAGATCGCCAGCGCCTGCTTGTAGTAGCTCGCCTGCGTCGCCTCGGGGACCGGCTTGATCGTCGCCGGCTCTCGACCCGTGTACGCCGAGGCCTTCGCGGCCGGGATCTGCGTTTCGACGCCGTACTCCGCGTACAGGATCGGCAGCGTCGATCCGGGCTGACCGGTGCCGTCGAAGGCGTTGGCGAGCAGGCCGGTGAGCTTCGTGTAGTCGGCGATCCCGATCGGCGTCGTGTTCGGGTGGGCGAAGGTCGGGGCGATCTCGGAGTTCTCCGGGTAGGGGTGGATCGCCAGCGCGTCCATCACCGGGCCGGTGATCCCGCTCGCGCGGTAAGCGGTGCCGAGATCCTGGATGAAGACGGTCGGCGAGTGCGTGTCACGGCCGGTCCCAGGGCGGTCGATCCCGCGCGGGGAGATCGCTCCGCCGAAGACCCGGATGTCCGAGTCGACGCTCTTGAGCGCCTGGTACGTGCGGAACAGGAGCGACAGGTACGACGGGGCGGCGGCGTCGCTGCCGTCGGGATTGAACTGAGGGAGCCAGAACCGGTTCAGGTTCGGCTCGTTGCCGATGATGAAGTGCTGCAGGTCGGGGACCGCGCTCGCCAGGCCAGCGGCGTAGGAGGCGAAGTTGGTCTGGTCCTGCTCGCTGAGCGGGGTCGTCTTGCTCCCGAAGTTGTAGACGGAAGCGAAGACCTGCATCCCGTCCAGCCTGGCGGCCTCGGTCGCATTGCGAAAGAGCGAGACCTCGTGACTGGTCGGCCGGTTCTGGCTCGGGTCCCAGATCGAGGTCATCCGAACGGTGTCGAAACCGGCGAGGTGGAGGAGGTCCATCTTGGCCTTCGCCTCAGTCAGCGTCTCCTGGCGGACCTCGTCCTCCGCGGCCCCCACGAGCATCGTCGGCCCCCCGGCGCGAGCAGCCGGGGCGACGAGAAGGAAGGCGGCCGCGACCCCGAGGAGAAGCCGTCTCACACGGCCAAGATAGCCTGAGGTTGTAATGAAAGAGCGAATTGAGGAGCAGCTGAAGGCGCTTCCGCCACGACCCGGCGTGTACCTCTTCCGCGACGGCGAGGGGCGGGCGCTGTACATCGGCAAGGCCAAGTCGCTGCGCTCCCGCGTCCGTTCGTACTTCCAGCGCGGAGGAGACGGCCGGATGCAGATGGGCCGGCTCGTCGAGCGGATCTCCAACATCGAGGTGATCGTCACCGGCACCGAGGCGGAGGCCCTGCACGTCGAGCAGAACCTCGTCAAGCGTCACCGGCCGCCGTTCAACATCCGGCTTCGGGACGACAAGTCGTTCCCGTACATCGCCGTCACGGTTGAGGACGACTATCCGCGGGTGATGTTCACACGCGAGCGGCACCGCCGGGGCGTCGTCTACTTCGGGCCATACGCAAATGCGAAGAAGGTGCGAGAGACGCTCGATGTCCTCAATCGCGTCTTCCAGTACCGGCCGTGCGAAGGGCCGAAGCCGGGACGCCATTCGGGGATTCCGTGCCTCGACTACCACATCGACCGTTGCCGGGCGCCGTGCGTGAGCTACATCGAGAAGGACGAGTACCGCGAGATCATCGACCGGGTGATCGAGTTCCTCTCGGGAGAGACGCAACCGGTGCTCCGCGACCTCGAGCGGCGCATGCAGGAGGCCGCCGCTGCGGAGCGCTTCGAGGACGCTGCCCGCTACCGCAACCGTCTCTTCGCGATCCGGCACCTCGCCGAGCGGCAGGCGGCGGACAAGCGCGCGGTCGGGACGGTGGACGTGATCGGCATCGCGATCGGGGGCGATCGGGCGGCGGTGCAGATCTTTCCGCTCCGCGACGGCAAGCTCGTCGACCGGTACGGATTCCACCTCGAGAACGTCGGCGGGCAGGACATCGCGGCCGTGCTCGAGGCGTTCGCGCTCGAGTACTACGGATCCTCGCCCAGCATTCCTCCTCAGCTCGTCGTCCCGCCCGAAGCGGGGGACACCGCCGCGCTGGAGCAGTTCCTGTCCGACCGCCGTGGCGCGCGGGTGGAGGTTCGCGAGCCCGCGCGGGGCGAGAAGCGGCGCTTGCAGGAGCTCGCCGACCAGAATGCGCGGCTTGCCCTCCAGTCGGAGCTCGTCCGCTCGAAGCAGCAGCGGCTGCGCCGGGTGGAGGCGCTCGAGGAGCTGCGCGAGGTCCTGAACCTGGAGAGCCTGCCGATTCGGATCGAGTGCTACGACATCTCGAACATCCAGTCCGAGTCGCCTGTCGGCTCCATGGTCGTCTTCCGGGACGCAGTGCCCCAGAAGGCGCACTACCGCAAGTTCGGCGTGAGCGGCCTTGCCGGCCCGGACGACTTCGCGGCGATCGCGGAGGTCGTCTCCCGCCGCTTCGCCCGCCTCGGCGACGGGCGAAGCAGTCTCGGGGACAGGATTAATCCTGTCCCCGAGGCCGTTTCCTACGACGAGAGCTTCGCGGCCGCGCCGAATCTGGTCGTCATCGACGGCGGGAAGGGGCAGCTCTCCGCGGCACTGGGCGCGATGCAGGCGTACGACCTACCCCGGGTGGCGGTGATCTCGCTGGCGAAGCGGGCAGAGGAGGTGTTCGTGCCGGGCCGGCCCGAACCGATCGTCATGCCGCGCGATTCCGCCGGTCTCCAGCTGCTTCAGCGAGTGCGGGACGAGGCACACCGCTTCGCGCTCGGCTTCCACCGGCAGCGCCGCGACGCGAAGGCCCGGGACTCGTTGTTCGACGAGCTCCAGGGAGTCGGCCCCGCGCGACGGCGAGCGCTGCTGCGTCACTTCGGGTCGACCGAGCGGTTGCTGGAGGCGACCCAGGAGGAGCTCGAGGGCGTCCCCGGCGTCCCGCCGAAGACCGCCCGGGCGATCTACGCGCAGCTGCACAAGGCAGGCCGTGCGTGAGCAGAGGAGCCATCACGGTCCTGCTCGCGGCGTTGGGCTTCGCGCTCCCGGCGCTGGCGGCCTGCGGAGGCGGGAAGAGCGCCCAGACGACGACTGCATCGACGACGATGCCGTCCGGAACGGCTCCCGCCTCCGATCCGGGTCGTGCCGCCATCGAGGCGTTCGTCGCAGCCGCCCGCACCGGGAAGAACGACGTGATGTGGCGGATGCTCTCGACCCTTTCCCGGCAGCGCCTCGGCCCGAGGCTCGCGGACTTCCGCCGGGGAGCTGCCGGAGAGCTCACGGAAGGCGTGGGTTCGTTCCGCCGCTTCCGCGTGATCGTCTCCGAGCGGATCACGCCCGAGCTGGGAGTCGTCGCGATCGACGGCCTGCGCGGGGTCGAGGGCGCACGGGAGCGGAGCGTCTACGCAGCCGTTCTCCGGCTCGAGGGGACGAGCTGGAAGCTCGAGCTCGGTGGCCCTGTGCGCGTGCGTGCGATCGGCCCCGATCCGGGCGCGCGCGAGCGGGTGGTCGCCCAGGTCGCGGCTGCGGTCGAGGGGCGGTCGGGAAGCGGAACAGCGGTCATGTACGTCGACGGACAGACCGTCAACCCCACCGTTGCCGGTACCGCGACCGACTCGACGCTCTACGCAAACTTCGAGCCTGGCCTCGACCCGGGCCGTCACACAGCCGTCGTCTTCGCGAACGCGGGACGGGAAGCTTCGGCCCTCGCCTGGGCCTTCACCGTCACGGCGAGGTGACGACGGTCGGTGGCTAGAAGCCCTTGAAGGGCAGGACGAGCACGAGGATCGTCAACCACCCGGCGGCGACAGTGAGGAGACGCATGGGCCTCACCGTAGGCGTCTTGTGTTAGAGCAGCGTGAGAAGCTGTTACGGCGCCGTTAGGATCGGGTTAATCCTCGTCCCCGGCCATGAACGGGTACCGGTAGTCCCGCGGCGGCGAGAACGTCTCTTTGATCGTTCGCGGGGAGACCCAGCGGATCAGATTCCACATCGAGCCGGCCTTGTCGTTGGTGCCCGAGGCTCGAGCGCCACCGAACGGCTGCTGGCCGACGACTGCGCCGGTGGGCTTGTCGTTGACGTAGAAGTTGCCGGCCGCATACTGCAGCTTCTCGCCGGCAAGTTCGATCGCCGCCCGGTCGCGGGCGAACACTGCGCCGGTCAGTCCGTACGGCGCGGTTCGGTCAACGAGATCAAGCGTGTCTGCGTAGTCGCTCTCGGGATACACGTAGGTCGTGACGACCGGCCCGAACAACTCGTCGCGCAGGAGCCGGAAGCTCGGATTCCGCGTCTCGATCACCGTCGGTCGAACGAAATAGCCCTCGCTGTCGTCGGTATCGCCGCCGACGAGCACCGACGACTCGCCGTCCGCCGCCGCCTCCGCGATCGCTTCCTTTTGCGTGCTGAACGAGCCGGCGTCGATCACGGCGCCCATGAAGTTCTCGAAATCGGTCGGATCGCCCATCGTCAAGCCCCGGACCTCCTCGGCAAGGCGCTCGCGCAGCTCCGGCCAGAGATTGGACGGCGCGTACACGCGCGAGGCCGCCGAGCACTTCTGGCCTTGATACTCGAACGATCCGCGAACGATCGCGGCCAGGACCGCATCGACGTCGGCGGACGGATGGGCGACGATGAAGTCCTTGCCGCCGGTCTCGCCGACGATGCGCGGGTAGTTGCGGTAGCGCTCGATGTTCCCGCCGACGGTCTTCCACATGCTCTGGAACACGCCGGTCGAGCCCGTGAAGTGAATCCCGGCGAGATGCTCGCTGGCGAGCACGGGATCGCCGACCGACGAGCCGCGGCCGTACACGAGGTTGATCACGCCGTCGGGCAGCCCGGCCTCCTGGAGGAGCTGCATGACGTAGTGCGCGGACAGGGCCGCCGTCGACGCCGGCTTCCAGATCACCGTGTTGCCCATCAGCGCGACCGAGGTGCTCAGGTTCCCGCCGATCGAGGTGAAGTTGAACGGGCTGACCGCGAAGACGAAACCCTCGAGCGGCCGGTACTCCATGCGGTTCCAGACTCCGGGTGACGAGACCGGCTGCTCGGCGTAGATCCGGGTCATGAACTCGACGTTGAAGCGCCAGAAGTCGATCAGCTCGCAGGCGGAGTCGATCTCCGCCTGGTGCGCGGTCTTCGACTGGTTGAGCATGGTCGCCGCATTGAGCGTCGCGCGCCACGGGCCGGCGAGGAGCTCGGCGGCGCGGAGGAAGACGGCGGCCCGCTCTTCCCACGGCGTCCGAGACCAGTCCTTCCATGCCTTGCCGGCGGCGTCGATCGCCCGCTCGACCTCGCCCGGGCCGGCCTGGTGGACGTCGGCGAGGACGTGCTCCTTCCGGTGCGGCATCACGGCTGGAGCGGTGTCGCCCGTGCGGATCTCCTCGCCGCCGATCACGCACGGAACATCGAGCCGCTCGGCCTCCAGCTCGCCGAGCCGCCGCTTCAGCTCCCGACGCTCAGGCGAGCCCGGCATGTACCCCTTGACCGGCTCGTTCGCGGGCGGGGGTGGCCGGAAGAGACCGTGAGCGGACACGAGGTGGGATGGTACTGAGTGGGCGTGACCCGTGATCGACATCGGCTCGATTCGTGGCGTACCGTGCGCGCGTGAACCCGAGCCGCCATGTCCGCTACCTGGCCGAGGGGTGGGGAGTGGGGGAACTGTGGCTAGAGGACGATCTCGTGCTCTGGCACGAGCTGCCCGCCCCGCGCGCCCGGCCCCCCTCCGGGGGCGGCGAGGCCCCTGAGGTCACGCTAGCCGAGATCGACGAACGTGCGGGTGACGGCTCCGTGCCGAAGATGGTGCGTCTCCTGGCCAGGTATTTCCGCGGCGAACCCACCTCCTTCGCCAAGATCGAGGTCGACCTGGACTGGTGCACGCCCTTCCAGCTGGCGGTGGCGCAGGCGCTGCGCGCCGTGCCCTACGGGGAGACGGTCACCTATGGAGAGCTCGCCGCGCTCGCGGGATACCCGAACGCGCAGCGTGCGGCCGGCTCCTTCTGCGCGCGCAACCGGCTCTCGCTGATCGTTCCCTGCCACCGAGTGCTCGCTGCCGGGGGCCTGGGGTCGTACGGCTCGCTCGGAGTGGGCTACAAGCAACGTCTCCTGGAGCTCGAGGGTGCCGCTCTCTGAGGAAGCACGACGGGAGCTGGCGAGCATCACGCCGCGACGCGGGTGTGACCGGCTCGCCGAGATCTCGGGGCTCTTCCACTCCGCCGGCAGCCTGCATCTCCGCGGTCATGGCGCGTTCTCCGTTCACCTCGATGTAGCCGAGTCGGCCGTCGCCCGGCGGGCGTTCGGGCTCCTGCGGGGAGTGGGCGTCGACGCCGAGATCCGCACTTACCGCCAGCGGGCGCTTGCCGGCACGACCCGGTATCAGATCCACGTCCAGGGGAACAGGCGCGCGCTGGAGATGCTCGTCGAAGCCGGCGTGGTCTCGACCGGCCATGCGCCCCTCGAGGCGCCGCCGAAACGGGTCGTCGGTCGCGCCTGCTGCCGCCGCGCGTATCTCCGCGGGTCCTTTCTCGGCGGGGGATCGATCAGCGGGCCGCGGGCGCCCCACCTGGAGATCCGCAGCGCGAGCCGCGCGGGCGCCGAGACGGTCGCGTGGGCGGCGATGCAGGAGGACGTGCCCTTGCGCGTGCACGACCGCGGCCGCCACGTCGTCGCGTACGCGAAGGGCGCAGAGGTGATCGCCGACGCCCTCGCCCTCATGGGGGCAGGCGACACCGCGCTCGCGATCGACGAGTACGGGGTCGTCGCCGAGGCGCGAGCACATGCGAACCGGCTCGCCAACGCCGACCACGCGAATCTCGTCCGGTCGAGTCGCGCGGCGCACGCGCAGGTGTCGGCAATCGCGAGGCTGTCCGACGCCGGGCGCCTCGAGTCGTTGTCGCACGAGCTGCGCGAAACGGCCGAGCTCCGGCTCCGAAACCCCTCCGTCACGTTGACAGAGCTGGCGGCGAAATGCCGGCCGCCCGTGACCAAGGCGACGATCCACCGCCGCCTGGCCCGCCTCATCGAGCTTTCCGATCGAACTTAGCGACAGCCGTAGCGATCAGGGGTCCGATGCTCCATACTTTCGACAGCGGGTCTGCGCTCGTCCGCCGGTGGATTCAGACCCCGTCTGCCGGCCAGGTCCTGAGCGCGGTGCAACCGGAGGGGGAGGTCGTCCTCGGAGCTTCCCCTCCGGCCCGCTGAGGCGCCGTCACTTTCCCGCACGCCGCCTGCGGCGGACTACGGAGGGCGCAAGGTGGGGCGTCGCTAGACTCGTGGCAGAGACTCGAAAAACGGGGGATAGACCATGGCGAAAATTCGTGTAGGGATCAACGGGTTCGGGCGCATCGGGCGCAACTTCTTCCGCGCGCATCTGGAGCGTGGGGGTGACTTCGAGATCGTTGCCGCAAACGACCTCGGCGACGCGAAGACGATGGCGCACCTGCTCAAGTACGACTCGGTCCTCGGTCCGCTCGGCCACGAGGTGGAGGTCGGCGACGGGACGATCGTCGCCGCCGGTCAGGAGATCAGGATGCTGGCCGAGTCCGACCCCGCGGCGCTGCCCTGGGGTGAGCTCGGCGTCGATCTCGTCCTCGAGTCGACAGGGCGATTCCGCAAGCGCGAGGACATGCAGAAGCACATCGACGCGGGGGCGAAGAAGGTCGTCGTCTCGGCGCCGGCAGACGACCCGGATCTGACCGTCGTCCTCGGTGTAAACGGCGAGGCGTACGACCCCGCCGCCCATCACATCATCTCGAACGCCTCGTGCACGACGAACTGCGTGGCTCCGCTCGCGAAGGTGCTGCACGACGCATTCGGGATCGAGCGCGGATTCATGACGACGATCCACGCCTACACGAACGACCAGCAGATTCTCGATCTCCCGCACAAGGACCTGCGCCGCGCCCGGGCGGCGGGGATCAACCTGATCCCCACCTCGACCGGGGCCGCGAAGGCGATCGGTCTTGTCCTGCCCGACCTGAAGGGCAAGCTCGACGGGATCTCGGTCCGGGCGCCGGTTCCGACCGGCTCGGTCACCGACCTCGTCGTCCAGCTCGGCACCGAGATCACCAAAGACGGGGTGATCGACGCGTATCGGCAGGCCGCCGCCGGCCCGCTCGGGAAGTACCTCCAGTTCGCGACCGACCCCCTCGTCTCCACCGACATCGTCAGGTCGCCGTACTCCTGCATCTTCGACAGCGAGTTGACGATGGCGAACGGCACGCTCGCGAAGGTCTTCGGCTGGTACGACAACGAGTGGGGCTACAGCTGCCGGCTCGTCGACCTGATCGCGATGATCGGCGAGACGCTTCCGGTCGAAGCCGCAGCCGCCACGGCCTGAAGTGAAGCTGCCGCGCTCGGTCCGCGACGCGGACGTCGAGGGCAAGCGCGTCCTCGTCCGCGCAGATCTGAACGTCCCGCTCGAGGGCGGCCGGGTCGCAGACGACACCCGCATCCGGGCGGCGTTGCCGACGCTCCGCCTGCTCCTGGAGCGCGGGGCCAAGGAGATCATCGTGTGCTCACACCTCGGCCGCCCGAAGGGGCCAGACCCCGCGTATGCGATCGCGCCGGTCGCTGCACGGCTGAGCGAGCTGTTGGGCTCGAACGGCTCGGTGCGAGTGCTCGAGAACACGCGGTTCGACCCCAGGGAGACGAAGAACGACCCGGCGCTCGCGCAGGAGCTCGCGGCCCAGGCAGACCTCTACGTCGACGACGCGTTCGGCTCGGCCCATCGTGCGCACGCGTCCACCGAAGGCGTCGCGCACCTGCTTCCGGCCTACGCCGGACTCCTGCTCGAGCGCGAGCTCCAGGAGCTGGGCCGTCTGCTGCACGACCCGGAGCGGCCCTTCGTGGCGATCGTCGGCGGTGCAAAGGTGGAGGACAAGATCGGCGTGTTGCGCAGCCTGTCCGAGCGCGCCGACGTCGTGCTCGTCGGCGGGAAGATGGCGGAGGAGATTCGCGAGCACCCGATCGACGTCCCGGTCAAGCTGCCGAGCGACGTCGTCGCGGCGGCCTCGTTCGAGGCCGACGCCGAGTCGCAGACGGTGCCTGCGGACGCGGTGCCGGACGGCTGGCTCGGTCTCGACATCGGCCCGGAGACGCGTGAGGGCTACGCGAAGCGAATCGCGATGGCGAAGACGGTGTTCTGGAACGGGCCGATGGGCGTGTTCGAGTGGCCACGGTTCGCCGAAGGGACGAACGCGATCGCGCACGCGGTTGCCGAGGCAGACGCGCACACGGTCGTCGGCGGTGGCGATTCCGTTCGCGCAGTCCAGGAGGCCGGTCTGGCAGATCGAATCGACTGGGTCTCGACCGGCGGCGGCGCGTCGCTCGAGCTGCTCGAAGGCAAGGAGCTGCCCGGCGTCGTCGTGATCCCCTCTGAATGAGCATGAGCCGGGTGCGAAGGACGATTCGTTGCTGATCGCGGGAAACTGGAAGATGTACAAAGGGCCGTCGGAGACGTCGGCCTTCTGCCTGGCCCTGCGGGAGCGGCTCGAGGGCGTCGAGGGAGCCGACGTCGCGGTGTGTCCTCCGTTCCCGTCGCTCGGTCCGGCGGTGCAGGCTCTCGCAGGTACCGAGATCGCCGTCGCGGCCCAGAACGTGCACTGGGAGGAGCAAGGGGCCTTCACCGGCGAGGTCTCGCCGGGGATGCTCCAGGAGCTCGGCGTCTATGGCGCGATCGTCGGGCACTCGGAGCGCCGCCAGCAGTTCGGCGAGACCGACGAGGCTGTTGCCAGGCGCGCGTCCGCAGCGCTCGCGGCCGGGCTGTGGGTGATCGCCTGCATCGGCGAGACCGAGGCAGAGCGTGAGCGCGGCGAGACCGAAGCCGTCCTTCGGCGCCAGGCTTTCGTGCTCGAGGCCCACGACCAGCTCGTGATCGCCTACGAGCCTGTCTGGGCAATCGGCACCGGGAAGACCGCAACTCCCGAGCAGGCACAGGAAGCACACGCCTTCATCCGCGGACTGATCGACGTGCCGATCCTCTACGGCGGATCGGTCAAGCCGGAGAACGCAGCCGAGCTGCTCGGCCAGCCCGACGTCGACGGCGCCCTCGTCGGCGGCGCATCGCTCGAGGTGGAGTCGTTCGCGGCGATCGTCGAGGCGGCGCCGAAGGGAACAGGCTGAAGCCCGTCCCGGCAGTCGCGCTCGTCATCCTCGACGGGTGGGGCTGCGCGCCGGCCGGCCCGGGCAACGCGGTCGACCTCGCCGAGACCCCCGTCTTCGACCGGCTGTGGGCCGAGTACCCGCACACCACGCTGAAGGCGTCCGGCGAGGCCGTCGGCCTGCCCCCGGGCCAGATGGGCAACTCCGAGGTGGGCCACCTGACGATCGGTTCGGGCCGGATCCTCTACCAGGACCTGATGCGGGTGAACAAGGCGATCGAGGACGGGTCCTTCTACGAGAGCCCGGTCCTCCGCGCGGCGTTCGAGCGCGGTCGGAACGTGCACCTGCTCGGACTCGTCTCCTACGGCGGCGTCCACTCGCACATCGAGCACCTGCGAGCGCTCCTCCGCTTCGCTCCCGAGAAGACCTGGATCCACGCGTTCACCGACGGCCGCGACGTCTCTCCCCATTCGGCGGTGGGGGACCTCGCCGAGCTGCCCGTCCGACCGGATCGCCACCGTCTCCGGCCGCTACTACGCGATGGACCGGGACGGACGCTGGGAACGCACGCAGCGTGCCTACGACGCGATCGTCTCTTCGAGCCCTGCCACAGGGACAGACCCTGTGGCATACGTGCAACAGCAACTACGACGCGGGCGTCACCGACGAGTTCATCGAGCCGATGCATTTCGAAGGCCGGCCGGGGATCGAGCCCGGCGACGCGGTGGTCTTCTTCAACTTCCGCCCCGACCGAGCCCGGCAGCTCAGCCAGAAGCTCCTCGAGGCCGGCTTCGACCTGACCACGATGACCCGCTACCGTGACGATCTCGACTGCCCCGTCGTCTTCGCGGAGCAGGACGTTCCGAACACGATGGCCGAGGTGCTTGCCGGCGCGGGCGCCCGTCAGCTCCATTGCGCCGAGACCGAGAAGTACGCCCACGTGACCTACTTCTTCAACGGCGGGCGTGAGGAGGAGTGGCCGGGGGAGACGCGCATCCTCGTCCCGTCTCCACGCGACGTCGGCACCTACGACAAGAAGCCGGAGATGTCCGCCCCCGAAGTTGCGGCTCGATTCGCCGCCGAGTTCGGCGACGGCTACCGCTTCGGAATCGTCAACTTCGCCAATCCGGACATGGTCGGGCATACCGGATCGATCCCGGCGGCGGTCGCCGCCGTCGAGACGACCGACCGCTGTCTCGGCCAGGTCGCCGCCGCCGTCGAGCGGGCCGGCGGCGTGATGCTCGTCACCGCCGACCACGGGAACGCGGAGACGATGCTCGAGCCGGACGGTGCCAGCCCCCACACGGCCCACACGACGAATCCCGTCCCGCTCGTCGTCACGTTGCCGGACGTCACGTTGCGCGAGAACGGGCGAGCTCTCCGACCTCGTCCCGACCGCGCTCGCCCTGCTGGGGATTCCGCAGCCGGCGGAGATGAGCGGCAAGGCGCTCGTAAACCTTCCGTAAGCGGGCGTTCTACGCTCGGAAAAGGTGGCTATACTCCGCCCGCTTTGTCACTAGCGCAACCAGACCCCGGTGTCCTGCGAAAGGCGCAACGGGGTGACGAGCGCGCTTTCTCCCTGATCGTCAGGGCATACGAGACCCCGGTCTTCAACTACGTCCTGCGCCTGGTCGGCGACCGCTCGCTCGCGGAAGACCTGACGCAGGAGGTGTTCCTGCGGGTCTACCAGGGCCTGCCGAAGTTCTCGCTGCGCTGCAAGTTCACGACCTGGCTGTTCCAGGTGACGAAGAACCGCGTGCTCGACGAGCTGCGCGCGAGCGAGCGACGGCCGCGGCACCTCGTCTCCCTCGACGACATCCAGCCCCTCGAGGTCCTCGACGCGCCGATCGAGCGCGGCGAGACGGTCGACGCGCTCTGGCGCGCGATCGACAGCCTCTCGGCCGACCTGAAGATGGCCCTCCTCCTCCGCGACGTGACCGGGCTCTCGTACACCGAGATCGCGGACGCGTTGGAGATCACGCTGGCGACCGTCAAGTGGCGGATCTACAAGGCTCGCGAGGAAGTCGCGCTCGCGCTCGCCCGCGAGGGGATCATGCTCGGCTCGAGGCAGAAGCCCGCCAAAGCCGCTACGGACTGAGCCGGTCCGCCAGCTCGCGGGCGCGGCGGCGCGAGCAGGTCGCGGCGATCTCGTTCGCGTCCGCGAGGAGGCTCTCCTGGAGGGAGGGTGGCACCTCCTTCCGGTTGACCGCTGCGACCACGGCAGCGACGAGCGGCCCGCCACAGTCTCTACCGGCGGCAACGGCCTCGGCCAGCTGCGCGAGCCGAAGAGCGGTCACGACCGGCGGGCGGTCGCCGGTGCTGCCGCACCCGCCCAGGGCGAGCACGGCCGCGCAGCTACACGCCGTACGCGAGACGCTCCGCCAGCGCATCGGGAAGCCCCAGCTCGCGGATCTCCGCCTGGGTTCGGCTCACGTCGTAGGGGACACGGCGAAACGAGGCGTGCCTCGTGCTCAGGTCGAGCAGCAACCACGCTGCAGCGGGATCGCCGTCGCGTGGCTGGCCGACCGATCCGGGGTTCAGCAGCCAGCGACCGGTGGCCAGATCGATCTCGGTTCCGCCGGCGGCGTGGCCGCCGATCGCTCCGCGGCCGTCGACGATCGCAAGCGGGACGTGGCTGTGCCCGACGACCGTGACGTCGGCGCCGGAGTCGCGAATCGCGTCGCGGGCCGCCTCCCAGGTGAGGACGTACTCCCACACCGGGTCGCGCGGGCTCCCGTGGTAGAGGCAGACGCCGTCTCGCTCGGCGTGTGAGGGCAAGCCGGTGAGGAACGCCCGGGCGGTTCCGTCCAGCACCTCGCGCGTCCAGGTCGCCGCCGCCTCTGCGTCGGGCGAGAAGGTGGCGAGATCGAGCGATCCGATCACTCCCAGGTCGTGGTTCCCCGCGAGGCAGAGCTGCGTACGCTCGGTCGCCCACGCGCAGCAGGCATTCGGCTGCGGACCGTAGCCGACGAGGTCGCCGAGGCACCAGACGCCGTCGAGGGTCTCGCGCTCGAGCGCCTCAGCTACCGCCTCGAGCGCGTGCAGGTTAGCGTGGATGTCGGAGATGACCGCGACGCGCATTGAGCGCTTAACGTAATGGGTCTTCGTTCCGGGGACACAAGTGCTCATCGCGTTAGGCGCTCCAGGCTCCAGCTGCGGCTCGCAACCTTAGCGGCGCTCGCCGGGGGCTGGGCGGCTGCGGCCTTCTTCCTGTGGTCGAGTTCCCGCGTGCCGGGCGGGCTCCACCTCGGTGGGCTGTCGGAGCAGCGCTACTTCTCGGCATCGTTCCTTCACCGCTCCGAGCATTTCGAGAGCTTCGGCTACTGGCTCTGGCTCGGGCAGACGCTGACCACGCTCGTGGTCTTCGGTCTCTACGGGTGGCGTGGAGCGCGCTTTGCCAGGGACTCGGCAGCGGGCCCGATCGGCACGGGGATGCTGCTGGCGATGCTCGGCTTCGCGCTCGTCTGGCTCGTCTCGATCCCGTTCACGGTGCTCTCGCTCTGGTGGCAGCGACGCTACGACCAGTCGCACGAGAGCTATTTCACCGTCGTCTTCGGCGGCTGGCTTGCGCTCACAGTCGAGTTCCTGCTCCTCTCGTTGTCCGTTCTGGTGGTCGTCGGCCTCGCGAAGTGGTTCCGTCGGACGTGGTGGATCCCGAGCGCAGGGGTGTTCGTCGGCCTTGCCGTCCTGTTCACGTTCATCACGCCCTACCTGATCCCGGACACGCATCCGCTGAACGACCCTCGGCTTCAGTCGGCTGCCACGAGAATCGCCGCCGAGGAAGGCGTGCACGGCGTGCCGGTGCGTGTGCAGGACGTCGACACGGAGGACGCGAACGCGTTCACCACCGGAATCGGCTCGTCTCGCAAGGTCTTTCTCTGGAGCTCGCTCCTCGACGGCCGGTTCACGAACCGCGAGGTGGAGGTGGTACTCGCCCACGAGTTCGGACACCAGGCGCGGAACCACCTGCTGAAGGGAATCGCCTGGTACGCATTGTTCGCCTTCCCCGGGACCTACCTGATCGCGCTGGCCGTGCGGCGTCGGGGAGGGATGCGCGAGCCAGCGGCGATGCCGCTCGCCTTGCTCGTCCTCGTCGTGCTCAACCTCGTCGCATTGCCGTTCGACAACGCGATCTCCCGGCACATGGAAGCCGAGGCGGACTGGGTGGCGCTCGACGCGACCCGTGATCCGAATGCGATGGAGAGTCTCTTCAGGCGGTTCGCCACGACCGGCCTCGGCGACCCGAGCCCGCCGACGGTCGCCTACCTCGCCTTCGAGAACCACCCGACGTTGATGCAGCGGATCGCGATGGCCCGCGCCTGGAAGGCACGGGCCGGTGGGCCTACTGGCTCGGCCGGCCGGGAGGCGCCTCGGGCAGGTTCCTGATCCCCTCCCGGGCGGACCACTTCGACCACGCGTCCTGCATCGCGTCGAGCAGCTCCTTCATGAATCGCGGCGACAGGTTGACCCGGGAGACGACCACACCGGGGATGTCGCCCTCCTCGACCTCGTGGTCGACGCGCGCGAAGAGGATCGTGAACTCGTAGTCCGAGAAGCTCACCTGGGCGAAGTTGGCGTAGACGCCTGCCAGGTGCTCCGGATCGACGTGAATGTTGAGCTGACGCTCCTGGCCTTCGCCTGCTTCCACCGCCCGAGATACTACTGCCGTGGAGACGCCCTACACCCTGCGGCACTTCCGGATCGCCTTGACCGCCTTCTTCGGGGCCCTGGGGGCCGGCACGCTCGCGTTCGCGTTCGTGTTGGACGAGAGCGGGCTCGAGGCGTTCTACCGCTCGACGGTGACGATCTCGCTGACCGGGATCGACACGAAGCCGACGAGCGTCGGCGGCGAGATCGTCACCATCGTGCTGATCCTCGCGGGGATGGCAATCTACGGCTACCTCGCGAGTGCGCTGGTCGAGCTGATCGCGCACGGCGTGCTCACGGGGGCAATCGGGGAGCGGAGGAGAAAGCGTGTGATCGAGTCGATGCGCGACCACTACATCATCTGCGGCTACGGCCGGGTAGGCCGGCAGGTCGCGGCCGAGTTCCGCGACGCCGGGGCCTCGTTCGTGGTGCTCGACTTCAACCCCGAGGTGCTGGCGATCGCCCGCGAGGAAGGTGTTCCGCACATCGAAGGTAGCGGGACGAAGGACCAGGACCTCGAGGCCGCCGGGCTCGACCGGGCGCATGGGCTGATCGCGTCGTCCGACTCCGACGTCGACAACCTGTACATCACGGTCTCGGCCCGCGCCGCGCGGCCCGATCTGCTGATCGTCGCCCGGTCGTCGACCGAGGACGCGGCGACCAAGATGCTGAGGGCGGGCGCGGACCGCGTGGTGCAGCCGTATTCCTCGGCCGGCCAGGAGATGGCAACGCTGATCCTCAAGCCGCAGGTCTCCGCGTTCCTCGACATCGTCTCCCGCCACGGCGGGCCCGACCTGCGCTTCGAGGAGATCGAGATCACCCGGGCGTGCCCGCAGGCCGGGCGGACGATTCGCGAGACCCGCGTCCGCCACGAGACAGGCGCGCTGATCGTGGCGCTGAAGAAGGCAGACGGCACGTTCGACACGACGCCGAACCCGGACGCGACGCTGAACCCCGGCGACGTGCTGATCGCCGTGGGCACCCAGCAGGAGCTGAAGGCGCTGGAAGACCTGTTTGCGCCGTCCGCTGGGAGCGACGGCGGCGGAGCCGCCGTCGCCCGGCGGGACGGCACCGGCGCCGGCTCTGCCGGCGCCGGGGGCGAGGCTGTTGCCGGCTAGCGCCGTCTCGCAGCTGGCCGCCGCGCTGTCGGAGCTCGTCGAGACGGAGGTCGAGCTCGAGCGGCCCGGCGACCCGGTCCACGGCGACTACGCGACGAACGTCGCGCTTCGACTCGCGCCCATTCGCAAGCAGCCGCCGCGGGAGCTTGCAGATCAGATCGCCGCCGCCGCTACGGGTCTCCCGGACATCGAACGGGCCGAGGTCGCCGGCCCCGGTTTCGTCAACCTCTTCCTCGGCCCGGACTGGTTCGGCCGTGCGCTGGGCGAGATCCTCGAGGCGGGCGACTCGTACGGGGGCGGCTTCGCAGCGGCCCGCGAGCGCGTGCAGGTCGAGATGGTCTCCGCCAATCCGACCGGGCCGATCGTCGTGTCGGCTGCACGAAACGGCGCCGTCGGAGACTGCGTCGCGCGGCTGCTCGAGTTCGCCGGACACGAGGTCGAGCGCGAGTACTACTACAACGACGCCGGGCGGCAGATGGACCTCTTCCGCGCATCGGTCGAGGCGATGCGGCGAGGCGAGGCCCCTCCGGCCGAGGGCTATCACGGCGACTACCTCCACGAGCTGGCCGCGATCGACGGCGATCCGATCCCGCACATGCTCCGCTCGATCGAGGCGTCGCTCGAGCGGTTCCGGATCCACTACGACTCCTGGGCTCTGCAGAGCCACCTGGAGGAACGGTTGCCCGAGCTGCTCGACCGCCTGCCGACGTACGAGCAAGAGGGCGCGCTCTGGGTGCGCTCGACGGAGTTCGGGGACGAGAAGGATCGTGTGCTCGTGCGCTCGGCCGACCGTGGCGGCCTACCGACGTACGAGGCGGCGGACATCGTCTACCTCCAGGACAAGCTCGAGCGAGGCTACGACCGCGCGATCTACGTCCTCGGAGCCGACCATCACGGGGTGCGCGGCTGGTACGAGGTGGTCGCGCGGATGCTCGGCTACGACCCGTCACGAGTCGAGGTGCTGCTCTACCAGCTCGTCCACCTCACCAAGGGGGGCGAGCAGACGAAGATGTCGAAGCGCCGCGGGGACGTCGTCCTCCTCGACGAGTTCATCGACGAGATCGGCATCGACGCCGCCCGCTGGTACCTCGCCAACCGCAGTCCCGATCAGACGATCGAGATCGACGTCGACCTCGCCGCCGAGCGCTCGGAGAAGAACCCCGTCTACTACGTCCAGTACGCGCACGCGCGGATCGCGGGGATCCTGCGGAACGCCGGCGACACGGCGGCCTCCGCCGAGCCGCCCGCGGAGCTCGCGGCGGAGGAGCGGGATCTGGTCAAGAGGCTGACCGAATTCCCGGACGTGGTCGAGGAAGCAACCGAGCGCCGGGGGCCTCACGCGATCCCGACCTACGCGATTCGGGTCGCCGACGACTTCCACCGCTTCTATCACCACCACCGCGTCCTCGACAGCGAGGCGCAGGCCTTCCGCCTGGGGCTGTGCCGCGCGACGCAGACCGTGATCGCGCGTTCGCTCGACCTGGTAGGTGTCGCGGCGCCCGAGAGGATGTAAGGATTCCCCCGTGAGCGAGGCTCCCGACCGAAACCTCGCCCTGGAGATCGTCCGGGTGACGGAGGCGGCAGCGATGGGCGCGGCCCGCTGGGTCGGTCGCGGCGACAAGGAGGCCGCCGACCAGGCCGCGGTCGACGGAATGCGGCTGATGCTCGACACGGTCGCGATGAACGGGGTGGTCGTGATCGGCGAGGGGGAGAAGGACAAGGCGCCGATGCTCTACAACGGCGAGCAGGTCGGAAACGGGGTGGGCCCGGACGTCGACGTCGCCGTCGACCCGCTCGAAGGCACACGGCTCGCCGCGAACGGTGCGCCGAACGCGATCGCGGTGATCGCACTCGCCGAGCGTGGAACGATGTTCTTCCCCGGCGCCGCCGTCTACATGGACAAGATCGCCGTCGGCGCGGAGGGGGCGGACGCGATCGACATCAACCGGTCACCGGCCGAGAACGTGCGGCGGGTCGCCGAGGCGAAGGGCGTCCGGCCGCAGGACATCGCCGTCGTCGTCCTCGACCGAGACCGGCACGAATCGCTGATCGCCGAGCTGCGCGAGGTCGGCGCGCAGGTGCGGCTGATCACCGACGGCGACGTTGCGCCCGCGATCGCGGCCGCGCGAGAGGGGACCGGGGTGGACATGCTGATGGGCGTGGGCGGAACGCCCGAGGGCGTGATCTCAGCTGCCGCGATCAAGTCTCTCGGCGGGGCGATGCAAGGGCGGCTCTGGCCACGGGACGACGACGAGCGGCAGCGACTCCTCGACGCCGGCTACGACGTCGAACGGGTGCTCACCCACGACGATCTCGTCTCGGGTGCCGATCTGTTCGTGGCGGCGACCGGCGTCACGGACGGCGCGCTGCTTCGCGGCGTTCGCTTCCGGGACGGCGTCGCCGTCACCGAGTCGATCGTGATGCGCTCTCGCTCGGGGACGATCCGCCGGATTCGCGCCGAGCACCGCCTCGAGAAGCTCGCAGAGCTCTCGGGCGAACGCTACTCGTAGGCGCCAGCTGCAGTGACAGTCCAGAGGACTGTCACTGCAGCTTCGCTTCGCCTACGCTGCGACCTTCTGCTCCATGTCCGGCGAGTACGAGCCGGATCGGGCGAGGCCGTTCATCTTGGCCCGATGCAGGTACGCCGCCTGTCCGGCAGGCACCTGTGAGGGCTCGCCGCCCCAGGCCTTGAGCGACGGCGCCTGGAGCGCCCGGCCGTAGGAGAACGACAGCTCCCAGGGGTGCGGGCCCATCGCGTTCATCGCATTCAGATGAGCGGTCGCATCCTCGTCGGTCTGGCCGCCGGAGAGGAAGACGATCCCGGGCACCGCCGCAGGAACATGCCGGCGGAAGCAGCGCACTGTCTGCTCGGCAACCTCCTGAACCCCGGCGCGGCCATTGCCGTCGTAGCCCGAGAGGACCATGTTCGGCTTCAGCAGCATCTGCTCGAGGTGCACCTTCTGGTCACGCAGCTCGGTGAAGACCGCATGCAGCGTCCGAGATGTGGCGTCGAAGCTCGTCTCGATGGAGTGGTCGCCGTCCATCAGCACCTCGGGCTCCACGATCGGGACGAGGCCGGCCTCCTGCGAGAGAGCGGCAAACCGGGCGAGCGAGTGCGCGTTCGTCCAGATGCAGTACTCGCTCGGGATTGCGTGGCTGGAAGCGTCGCCGGCAGAGCCGGCGTCGCCCGGCCTCGCGGATCCGGTCGCCTGCGGCGACCGGGGGCCGATCGTGATCACGGCGCGCCACTTCGTGAAGCGCGCGCCCAGCTCGTAGTACTCGGCAAGCCGCTCGCGCAGCCCGTCAAGCCCTTCGGTGATCTTCTCTCCGGGTGCGCTGGCGAGATCTTTGGCGCCCAGGTCGACCTTGATGCCCGGAATCACACCCTGGCTGTCGAGGAGCTTCGGGAACGGCGTGCCGTCGAGGGCCGACTGCCGAATCGTCTCGTCGTACAGGATGATGCCGCTGATGTATTCGGCGGCACCCTCGGTCGTGAACAGCATGTCGCGGTACGCGCGGCGGTTCTCCTCGGTCGACTCGATGCCGATCGAGTCGAACCGCTTCTTGATCGTGCCGCTCGATTCGTCGGCGGCCAGGATGCCCTTCCCCGGCGCGACGAGGGCGCGAGCAGTCTCCTCGAGGTTTCGTCCCATCGTTCCTCCTCGTTTTATCTCGGTCGCTTCGATGTTATCCCGGTTCTCGAGTCTCGTAAGCATTTCGTTTGCGGGTGCATGGGACCCCGTTGTACCGGGCAGACCAGGGGTGTGTTGAGGTACCTGGCGGTCGGCCTCCTGGCCTTGCTCCTCACCGGTGGCGGCGCCCAGAGCGCTCGGGATACGGCTCCGGCGAACACGTCCGCGCCCGCGATCTCGGGCACCGCGAGAGAGGGAGAGACGCTGAGCGCTGCGAGCGGCTCCTGGTCCGGATCGACGCCGATGAGCTTCTCGTACCGCTGGCAGCGCTGCAATTCCAGCGGTGGCAGCTGCGGCAACATCGGCGGGGCGACCGGGCAGACCTACAGACTGACGAACGGCGACGTCGGCCGGACGATTCGGGTCTCGGTGACCGCCTCGAACAGCGACGGATCGAGCAACGCCGTCTCGGCCTCGACGGGGATCGTCGGCAAGGGCCAGCAGCCGATCAACACGGCGCTGCCGACGATCAGCGGGACGGCGAAGGAGGGCGAGCGACTCACTGCGCACGTCGGCAGCTGGACCTCCAACCCGACCTCGTTCTCGTACCAGTGGCTCCGCTGCAGCTCGTCGGGCGGGGGGTGCAAGCAGGTGGGCGAGAACCGATCGACCTACGGCCTCGGCAGCCGGGACGTCGGCTCGACCGTGCGGGTCGAGGTCCGGGCGGGCAACGCGTTCGGCTCGAACCCGGCGACGTCGGCTCCGACGGCGGTCGTCGTCTCGCGCTCCCCGCGTCCGGCGAACACATCGCCGCCGACGATCGCCGGGACCCCGCAGGACGGACAGACGCTCGTCGCCCGCGTCGGTTCGTGGACGAACGCGCCCACCCGCTTCAGCTACCGCTGGCTTCGCTGTGACGCGGTCGGCAGCGGCTGCGGGTCGATCGGCGGCGTCGCGAGCCAGCGGCTGACCTCGGCTGACATCGGCCACACGATCCGCGTCACCGTGTGGGCAGCCAACAAGTACGGGACGAGCGGCGGTGTGACCTCTGCGCCCACCGCAGCCGTCGCGTCCGCGCTGCCGAGCGGCGCCACAAAGCTTCCGAGTGGCGAGATCTCCATTCCGGTGTCCCAGGTGTCGCTGCCGCAGCAGCTCATCATCACCGGCGTGGCATTCGTCCCGAACCGGGTCCGCGGGCGGCAGGCCTTCGCCGGACGCTTCCGCGTCACGGATACCCGCGGCTACGCGATCCGCGACGCGCTCGTCTACGCGATCGGCCTCCCGTACGGCTGGGTTCGAACCGCCCCGGAGGTCGCCACGGGCACCGACGGCTGGGCGCAGATCACGTTCCTGCCGACCGCGGCGATGCCGCTGCGTCGTGCGTCGGTCGTGTTCTTCGTCCGTGCGCGCAAGCCGGGCGACAGCTTGTTGAGCGGTGTATCGGCGCGGCGCCTCGTCCAGGTGCGGATCGGCTAGCGCTATCCTGTCCGCGAGCGCGTGCGGACGTAGCTCAGTTGGTAGAGCATCAGCTTCCCAAGCTGAGGGTCGCGGGTTCGAGCCCCGTCGTCCGCTCTTACTTCGAGCCCGCTAGTCAGCGGCGAAGTCCCTGACCAGCCGTCTCAACTCCTCCGCGAGCTGCTGGTGTTGCGCGGCCTTGGCTTGCAGCGCTTGTAGCTGGTTGAGTTGTGAGCGTGCCTCGTCGAGAGCCTCGATCGCTTCCCGCCAGCGGTTCCGCAGTACTTGAATCGTGGCGACGTTCTGCTCGAGGGTCGATAGGAGCGCCTCGACCTCTCGCGCGGCTTCCGATGGATCCAACGGGGGCGCTGGTTCCCGCTCGCTGGGAGTGCGTGCGTCCATCTCGGGCTCGATCTCAGCCTCGGCGGCTGGTCGTTGAGCTGCGGATTGCGCTTCCAGCCCTCGACTCATCGCCAGCTCCGTTCCGGCAGAAGCGTCGGCGACGCCGGTGACGCCGTCTCGGCACATGTCGGCCCACTTCTTGACGAGCGTCGCATACGCGCTCTTGGCCACGACGACGAACGTCGTTTGCTCGCCAAGCAGCGTCCGGATCGAGTCCAACCGCGCTTGGTGCGGGTCGTAGATTGCGATTGCCGGGCGCGAGTCGCTTAGGTGGACTGGCACCCCGCCCAGCCGGACTAGCTCATCGGCCTCTCCGACCGGTCCGTCCGCGACAGCCAGCTGATCGGCGCTGGCGAACGGCAACTGCCATTGCCGTGCGAGCAGCGCTGCCACCTCGGCCTCCGTCGCCAATCCGCGCCGGAGCACCACCTCGCCCAACCGCTCGCCTGTTGCGTCTACCTCGGCGATCGCCTGCTCCACCTGTTCCTCTGTTGCGATTCCCGCGTCGATCAAGAGAGTGCCAAGCGCGGGCCGCTGTCCGGGAACAACCACTTCACCCGCGCCGAGAGCGGGCTCCTCTTGCAGCTGCACCTGAACCTGCATCGGACCCTCCTTAGTCACGAGACTGCGCGTACGTGAATGCCATCGTTCCGCTCTTATCGGTACGAGTTGGCGTTGCCTGAAGCGAAACGTCTTCGTGCTTGGAGCGGCCGCCCGCCTGTCCACCGCTGGCAGGGCGATTCCCGGCGGCGGCCCGCGTTTATCGGCGAGACGCGCGGAAATGCACCCAGACCACGTTGATGTTCGGACGTAACCGCCAAGAGAGGGTCAGGGAGAGCGCCGTCGACGCCTCGAGGCTCGCCGTCGAGCTGGCGCGGGACAAGACCTTCCGCAAGCGCCTCGTCTCTGCGATCGAGCACGGTATGGAGGCGAAGCGGCGGGCGCGGCGGGACTTCGGACTGATCGGCATCGTCCAACGGCTGGGGAGCGATCAGGCACTGCTGCACGAGCTGAGGAGCGCGCGCCGTGATCTCCAGCAGGCACGCGCCCGCATGGAGAAGAAGAGGCGTCGCCACACCGTGCGGAAGATCCTGATCCTCGGCTTGCTTGCCCTGCTCGCCGGGCTTCCGGCGCTCAGAAGACGGGTTGCCGGTGCGCTCGGGACGGCGACCCCGGGAGGATCGCCCTCGACGCCGGGGGAGAGTCGCCGACAGCTCGGGGAGATGACGAAGGAGGAGCTGTACGCGGCAGCCCAGGAGGCCGACATTCCAGGCCGGTCGGAGATGTCGAAGGAACAGCTCGTCGAGGCGCTGCGAGCGAGGAGCTGAACCCGGCCGCCGGTGGGCCGCCGCGCAGATGCGGCAATAGGGGATGATGCTGCGATGCAGGTCGGCGTCGTCTTCCCCCAGACCTCGATCGGGGCCGACCCGGGCGGCGTTCGCGCCTTTGCCGAGGCTGCTGCAGAGCTCGGGTTCCGGCACCTGCTTGCGTACGACCACGTGCTCGGCGCGGACGTCAGCTCTCGCCGGGAATGGCCCGGCCCGTATACCTCCGAGCACCAGTTCCACGAGATCCTCGTCCTCTTCGGCTACCTGGCTGCGGTGGCGCCGGAGCTCGAGCTCGTCGCCGGCGTGCTCGTGCTCCCCCAGCGCCAGACGGCGCTCGTCGCGAAGCAGGCTGCGGAGGTCGACATCCTCACGGGCGGGCGGTTTCGACTCGGCGTAGGGCTCGGCTGGAACTTCGTCGAGTTCGAGGCGCTCGGCGAGGAGTTCCGGAACCGGGGTAGGCGGGTCGAGGAGCAGATCGAGGTGCTGCGCCGGCTCTGGACGGAGCCGGCGGTGACCTTCGAGGGTCGCTATCACACGATTCCGGCCGCGGGGATCAACCCGCTGCCGCTGCAGCGGCCGATTCCGGTCTGGATCGGCGGCTCGGCTCAGCGGGCGATCAGACGGGCAGCGCGGATCGCCGACGGCTACTTCCCGCAGCGGCCCCTCGACGGCGACTGGGCGCGAACGATGGAGCAGTTCCGCGCCTGGGCGGAGGAAGCCGGGCGCGACCCGACCACGATCGGGGTGGAGTGGCGGATCGACATCTCGGCCGGTGCCCCTGACGACTGGAGCCGTGAAGCCGAGGAGTGGCGCGCGCTGGGCGCGACTCACGTCTCAGTCGTCGCGCGCGACGGGGTGGTCGGCCCGGATGGCCACATCGACTACCTCGCGAGGGCTGCCGAAGCGCTTCTCTAGGCTCAGCCTGCGGTGATGTAGTCGGTCAGGTACTGGATCTCGAAGCCCTGCCGCTTCGACTTGAACTTGACCAGGTCACCGATCGAGACCAGTCCGACGACGCCCGATCCGTCGACGACAGGCACGTGCCGGATCCGGCGGTCGGTCATCAGGGCCATGCAGTCGTCGATCGGAGTGTCGGGCGTGGCGACGACGAGGGGGGAGCTCATGATCTCGCGTACCGCCGTGTCGTTGTCGGCCTGCTCGTCGAGTGCCGCGCGACGAAGGTAGTCGCGCTCGGTCACGATTCCCACGATCGCGCCGCCGCTGGTGACGAGCAGCGAGCCGACGTTGGCGTCGACCATGCGCCGGATCGCCTCCAGGACCGTGGCGTCGGCGTCGATCTCCAGGACGTCGTGACCCTTCTCGTCGAGGATCTCCGCCAGCACGTTCATGTCGCCTCCTTTGTCGCGATGACTTCGCCGACGGCGCGAGCGCGCGGCCATAGCATGCAACAGGTCCGCCTCTGGTGCGGCGCGGCTACCGGGGCCAGACGGCCACGAGCTTCGCGCGTGTCTCGCTCAGGTGCTCCGGCAGCACCTTGACGTCGGCGAGCACGGGCATGAAGTTCGTGTCGCCGGCCCAACGCGGAACGACGTGCAGGTGCACGTGGTCGACGACGCCCGCGCCGGCGATTCGGCCGAGGTTCCAGCCGAGGTTGTAGCCCTGCGGCGCAAACGTCTCGGCCAATGCAGCCATGCCGGCTTCGGCGAGGCGGTGCACCTCGATCGCCTCCTCGTCCGACAGGGCTGCGAAGTCGTCGAGGTGGCGGTACGGAGCAACCATCAGGTGGCCCGACGCGTACGGGAACCTGTTCAGGAGGGCGAAGGCATGCACGCCGCGGTGGACGACGAGCGTCTCGGCGTCGCTGCCGGCTGCGGCCAGGCAGAACACGCAGCCCTCGAGCTCGTCCGCCTGCTGGATGTACTCGAGCCGCCAGGGCGCCCAGAGGGGTTTCGTCACGACGTGCCTCCGACCGCGGCGTCTGGAGCTCGATCCGGCTGCCTGTGGTCGTCGCCGCGACCGACCTGTGCGGGCGCGGCACACGACCGCACGCCGCGAGAACGCTTCCCCGCCGGAAGTCGAAGACTTCGGGCGGTCAAAGCCAGCGCTTGTAGCGGAAGAAGGCGACCATGCCGACGATCGTTGCGACCATCACTCCGACGATCACCCAGAACGCCTCGTGCGTGCCGAATCCCGGGAAGTCGACGTTCATCCCGAAGATCCCGGTGATGAACGTCAGCGGGAGGACGATCACGCTGAAGATGGTGAGGACACGCAGGACGTCGTTCTGGCGGTGTGAGATCACCGACTCGTTCGTCTGCTCGAGCGCGTCGACCACTTCCTTGTAGTTGTCGAGGAGGTCCCAGATTCGCTCGGCGGCGTCGACGATGTCGTCGAAGTACAGCTCGAGGTCCTCCGGCAGGAACCGCTGCACGCGACCTTCGAGCACGCGGAGCGTCGAGCGTTCCGGCTTGATGATCTTCCGGTAGGAGATGATCTCCTGCTTGACGTTCGAGAGGTCCCGGACGACGTCTTCGGCGTGGCCCTCGAACATGTCGTCCTCGATCGTGTCGAGCTTGTGCCCGATCTTGTCGAGGATCGGGAAGCAGTAGTCGAAGAGATCGTCGAGGACGTGGTAGAGGAGGTAGCCGGAGCCCTTCGAGAAGAGGCTCTCGCGCAGGTCTGCGTCTTCCTGACAACGGGCGAACAGCCGCGTGACGGGCAAGAGCTCGACGTTCGGGAGCGTGATCAGGAAGTCCTGGCCGAGGAAGACGTCGAGCTCGGCCGCGTTGAGCCGCTGGACGGTCTTGTCGTAGACCGGAAAGTGGAGGACCGCGAAGAGGTACTCGGGGTACTCGTCGACCTTGGGCCGCTGACGCTTCGAGAGGACGTCCTCGAGGTCGAGGGGATGCCAGCCGAATTGCTCCGCCAGCTCTCCCGCCTCGTCCGCGCTGGGCGCGTCGAGCTGGGCCCAGGTCAGTCCGCCGTGGGTGAGCTCAGCGAGGCGTGGCCCACGCGGGGCGACGACCTCGGCGACGGCGCGCGGGCGCGGTCGCTTGATGCGGGGCAGGCTCGGCATAGGTACTGAGGGGGTCGTCCGTCCGCATAACCGTCCCATTCTACTCAGCGTGGGAGAACCACATGGTTCTCCTACGGGCCCTCTCCTTATGCTCGCTCGCTGCGCGAGCGTCGCCCTGCTGACTGCGGGCGGCTGAGTGCCGCGCCCGCACAGGTCGGGCGCGGCGACGAAGCGACAAACTTTGGGTGAACTGCGTGCGCGCGCGGAGGCGAGACCGCGTTCTCGCCGGAGCGCAAGGGCGATCGGGTACGCGTGTCGAAGGAGGGGGCCCGTGGGGGAACCATGGGTTCCCCCACGGTGAAGGCGGGGCCGGCTCGAGACGGCCCCGCCGGTGGGTCGGTTGCGACCAACCGGCTCAGCCCGGTCCAGTCGCCGCGGTCACCGACCCGGGCGCGCGCTGCGCCACGATGAAGTCCCGGTACCAGTTGAAGCTGGCCTTCGGGACGCGCTCGAGCGTCGGATAGTCCACATACACGAGCCCGAAGCGTTTCGAATAGCCCTCGGCCCACTCGAAGTTGTCGAGCAGCGACCAGACGAGGTAGCCCTTGACCGGCACGCCTTCCTCGATCGCTCGGCCGACGGCGTCGACGTAGCTCGCCAGGTACTCCTGTCGTTCGGGATCGTGGACGGATCCGTCGTGTTCGCGAACGTCGCCGAACGCCGCGCCGCTCTCCGTGACGTAGATGGCGGCCGGGGCGTAGTCGTCCCGCAGGCGCAGGAGCAGGTCGTGAAGCCCGTCCGGACTGACCTCCCAGCGCATCTCGGTGTGCTGGGCGCCATCGGCGTAGACCTTCACCGGGGCTCCACCGTTCGGGTTCGCGCGGACGATCTGCCGTGTGTAGTTGTTCACGCCGAGGAAGTCGATGGGCGCCGAGATCCGGGCGAGGTCGCCGTTCTCGACCGGCGGCCTGGCTGCGCCGAAGCTCTCGATCATGTCCTTCGGATACGCGCCCCGGAGCAGGGGATCGAGGAACCAGCGATTGAGGAAGCCGTCGGCGTGCACCGCCGCCGCCTGGTCGGCCGCCGATTCCGACGCAGGGTAGATCGGCTCGAAGTTCAGCGCGATCCCGACCTCGGCACCGGAGGCGTCTCGGCGAAGGACGTCGAGGGCGAGCGCGTGGGAGAGGAGCAGATGGTGCCCCGCCGCAAGGGCGTCCCGGGTGCTGGCGAGACCGGGTGCGTGCTGCCCCCAGCCGTGGCCGAGCCAGGCCGCGACCCAGGGCTCGTTGTGCGTCAGCCAGAGCCCGACGCGGTCGCCGATCCGTCCGACCACCGCCTCCGCGTACTCCGCGAACGCCTCCGCCGTCTCGCGAACGAGCCAGCCGCCCCGGTCCTGGAGCACCTGTGGCAGATCCCAGTGGAAGAGCGTTGGGAAGGGGGCGATCCCGCTCGCGAGCAACTCGTCGACGAGGCGGTCGTAGAAGTCCAGGCCCGCCTCGTTGACACGGCCGCGCCCCTCTGGCACGACGCGCGGCCAGGCGATCGAGAACCGGAACACGTCGATCCCGAGCTCCCGCATCAGGCCGATATCCGCCGGATAGCGGTGGTAGAAGTCGCAGGCGAGCGAGCCGTCGTGGCCGTTCCAGACGGCGCCGGGGACGGCGCAGAACCGATCCCAGATCGACTCGCCGCGGCCGTCCTCTCGAGCCGCGCCTTCGATCTGGTACGCCGAGGTCGACACGCCCCAGGCGAAGCGCTCCGGGAACACGGACGTCAACCGACCGTCACCTCGACGAGAACGTGCTCCCCCGCCGGGGCGGCGCGAACGACGTCATCGGCGACGGGCACGCCGTCGACGAGGATCGCGACCTCGTCCCCGGCGCTCCTGCGCTCGATCGCGATCTCGTACCACGCTCCGCGAAAGCGGCGTCTCGCCTTGAAGCCGGCCCAGTTGCTCGGCAGCGCAGGGGCAATGCGAAGTCCGCGATAGGTCGGTCGGATCCCGAGGATCCATTGCGTGGCTGCGACGTACGTCCAGGCGGCGGTGCCCGTGAGCCAGGCGTTCCGGCCCATGCCGAACTGCGGATGCGTTGGTCCGCAGATGTTCTGGCAGTAGACGTACGGCTCGACGAGGAAGCAGTCGGCGTCCGTGCGCCGGAGCGGGAGGATCCGGCGGTAGTAGTCATACGCCCGGTCTGCCTGGCCTGCCATCGCTGCTGCGACGATCGCCCACGCGTTCGCGTGGCAGAAGATCCCGCCGTTCTCCTTTGCACCGGGTGGGTACGTCGACGTGCCTCGAACGCGCCGGTCGCCGCCGTCGTACGGTGGCCAGAGGAGGGCGATGCCGTGCTCGGTCGCCAGATGGTCGTGCATCGCCTGCAGCGCGCGCTCCGCGCGCCCGCCGGTAGCGACCTCGCCGATCACGGACCAGGTCTGGGGATTCATGTTGATCCGGTGCAACTCCTCGGCGGCGACGCCGATCGGCCGGCCCTCGTCGTCGAACGCCCGCGCGTACCACTCCCCGTCCCAGGCGTGCTCGTCGACGGCGGCGGCCATCTCCGTCGCATGAGCACGGAGCCTGGCCGCCTCGTCGCCTCGCCCGAGCTCCTCGGCGAGCTCGGCGAAGTCCAGTGCCGCGCGGCAGAACTGCATCCCGCACCACACGGACTCGGCTCTGCCCGAGCCGAGGTCGATGTTCATCGTGTCGTCCCAGTCGGAGAACCCGGCACGCGGGAGCCCGTGCGGACCGCGATGGCCGAGCGTGAACTCGACCGCCCGGAGCATGTGCTCCCAGACGCTCGCCTTGTCGCCGTCGGCGAACGCGACGAGCTCGTCCAGGTACGCCAGGTCGCCGGTTTCGCGCACGTAGGCGCAGACCGCCAACACAAGCCAGAGGTGGTCGTCGCAGAACCACTGCGGCCGCTCGGGGAACTCGGCTGCGAGGCCGCGAGAGCCCTCGCCGGTGAGCGGGTAGAACTGGTGCCACGTGTGCCCGTCGGCGAACTGCAGACGCCAGAGCCGCGTCAGCGTCGTTCGGGCCCGGTCCGGGGCGCAGTGCACGATGCCGAGCGTGTCCTGGGCGGAGTCGCGCGTGCCCATTCCCCTGCCCAGGCCGGTCTCGTACGCCGAGACGAAACGCGACCAGTACAGCGTCGTCCGGCACTGAACCTGGTTCCAGAAGTTGACCATCGCGTTCAGCTCCGGGTCCGGTGTCTCCACCGTGAACTGCGAGAGGTAGCCTTCCCAGTCCTCCCGAAGGGCCTCGAACGCCGTCTCGACGTTCGCGTGGTCCCGGAAGGCCGACACCATTCGAGGGAGCTGTGCCCGGTCGCGAACCGCGCCCAGCACGAACACGATCTGTTGCTCTTCGCCGGGCGCCAGCTCGAGCTGATGGCAGAGTGAGCCGATGCTGTTCCCCCGCGGCGACTCGGTGTTCGAGGGCTCGCCGAGCTCGACGACCACCGGGTTCGCAAGATCGCGGTAGCTGCCGACGAAGGTCTCACGATCCGAGTCGAACCCGAGCGGGTCGAGGCTCGACGCGAAGAACGTCGTGTCCGGACGGAAGACCGTGCTGGCGACGATGACGCCGCCTTCGTACCGGCTGCGGACGATGTGCTGTCCCCAATCGAGGTTCTGCTGGTCGACGACTGCGTCCGGAAAGCTGAACTCGACGTAGCTGAAGGTGCGCAGATGCCGGGGCCGGTCGCCGTTGTTCCGGATGCGGACGACCCAGAGCTCGCAGGGCCAGCTCTCCCCGTCCGTCGCCGGGGGGACGAAGTAGAGGACCTCCGAGGCGATCTCGCCACGCTCGGCGGCGATCCGCGTGTAGCCGGCGCCGTGACGGCACTCGTAGGCGTCCAGCTGCCGCTTCACGGGCTGCCACGTGGCGCTCCAGTAGTCGCCGCTCTCCTGGTCGCGGAGATACACGTACCGTCCGGGCTGGTCGACCGGGATCGCGTTGTAGCGATACCTGCTGACGCGCCAGTGGCGTGGATCGCGGTCGAACGAATAGCCGCCGCCGGTGTTCGAGACGATCCCGCCGTAGCGCCCTTCGCCGAGGTAGTTGATCCAGGGGGTGGGCGTGTCGGGGCGGGTGATCACGTACTCGCGCGCGGCCTCGTCGAAGTAGCCGTACGCGTTCGCTCCGATCCTCCTGCTCGTCTCGGCGAGCGAGGCCGTCACCGCTGCGCCGAGTGCTCTTTCGCGAACGCGACGAGCTCGTCGACGTACGCGAATGCGAGCCCCGTGACCGTGTCGGCGGCGCCGTAGTAGATCGCCAGCCTGCCCGTGTCGGCGTCACAGAGCATCGCGCACGGGAAGACGACGTTCGGAACGTCGCCGACGCACTCGTACTCGGTCTGGGGCGAGAGGATGTACGGAGCCGCACGCGCAACCACCTTCCACGGCTCGTCGAGGTCGAGCAGCGCGACGCCGGCGCTGTAGACGAAGCCGTTGCACGACGTGATCACGCCGTGGTAGACGAGCAGCCAGCCCTCGCTCGTCTCGAGCGGCACAGGGCCGCCGCCGATCTTGGTGGTCTGCCACGAGTTCGGCACGGTGCCCATCACGTGCCGGTGCCTCCCCCAGAAGCACAGGTCGGGGCTCTCGCTGTAGAAGATGTCCCCGAACGGCGTGTGGCCGTTGTCGGACGGGCGGGAGAGCATCGCGAAGCGGCCGTCGATCTTGCGCGGGAAGAGGACGCCGTTCCGGTTGAAGGGCAGGAACGCGTTCTCGAGCTGGTGGAACGTCTCGAAGTCGGTCGTCCAGGCGACCCCGATCGTCGGGCCGTGGTACCAGTTGCACCAGGTCACGTACCACCGGTCCTCGATCCGGACGACGCGCGGGTCGTAGCCGTACACGAAGGTGCCGATCTCGGGGTCGTCGGCCTCGAAGCGGATCGGCTCCGGATCGAGCTCCCAGCTCAGCCCGTCGTTGCTGAACCCGCGATGCAGCTGCATGCGGCGAGTCCAGTCGTCGCACCGGAAGACGCCGGCGAAGCCGCCGTCGAAGGGGACGACGGCACTGTTGAAGATGCTGTTCGAGGTGGGGAGGGCATCGCGCGGGATCACCGGGTTCTGCGAGTACCGCCAGACCGGGCGGCCGTCGCCGGCCGGACGGTCCTCCCACGGCAGGTTCGGGAGGCTCTGGGCGCGCCCGGCGTCGCTCAGGATCTGGACCGCAGCCATCAGGACGCGCTGCCGTTGGCGGTCGCGACGAAATGGTCCTCGTCGAACTCGACGAGCGACGTGGTCTCGACGTCGGCCTCGGCGACACGGCCGTTGCCGGTCGCCGCGCCCTGCTCCCATTTCGTGTGCAGGTGCGGAACGGCAGCGAGAAGCATCTTCGTGTACGCGTGCTGGGGGTTCCCGAACACCTTGTCGGTCGCGCCTGATTCGACGACGCTGCCGCGACGGAGGATCACGGTCCGCTCGCTGATGTAGTTGCCGAGCGACAGGTCGTGCGTGATGAAGAGGATTCCGAGACCCCTGGTCTTGAGCTCGGCGAGCAGGTTCAGGACGTCGATTCGAGTCGACGCGTCCAGCATGCTGATCACCTCGTCTGCGACGAGGAGCTTGATGTCCAGGAGCAGAGCGCGGGCGATCAGGAGCCGCTGGAGCTGCCCGCCGCTGAGCTGGTGCGGATACTTGTTCATCACGTCGGCGGGGTTCAGGCCGACCGCCTCGAGCGAGCTCTCGAGCTTCGCGCTCCACTCGTGCCCCGCGATACCGTGGAAGTACTCTTGGCGGATCAGCTTGAAGACACGGTCGGCCTTGAAGATCGGGTTGTAGGAGCTGAACGGGTCCTGGAAGACCCCCTGGACGTTGCTGTAGTAGTCCTTCAGGCCCCGTCCTTTGAGAGTCGAGACGTCGACGCCCTCGAACGTGATCGTTCCGGCCGTGATTGCAGAGAGGCGGAGGATCATCCTCCCGATCGTCGACTTGCCGCTGCCGCTCTCGCCGATCAGCGAGACGACCTCACCAGGCCTGACGTCGAAGGTGACGTTGCGCACGGCGGTCAGCGTCTTGCCGCCGAACGCTCCGACCCGGTAGACCTTGCAGCACGTGTCGAGCTTGAGCAGCTCGCTGTCGACCCTCATGCCTTCCCCCCGGCCGGCACGCCCTGCGTGGGCGGTGCCCCCGGTTCGCCGGCGGCGCGCTCCCCGTCGGCCCTGGGCGCTGTCTCCTTCTCTGCCATCACCTTCCAGCACGCGACCGAGTGTCCCGAGTCGATCTCGACGAAGGGTGGCTCCTCGAGGCACTTGTCGAACGCGAACGGGCACCGGTCGCGGAAACGGCACCCGGTCGGCGGGTTGAGAAGCCCCGGCGGTCGTCCGGGGATCCCCACCAGCTTCTTCTCCTCGTACCGGACTCCAACCTCGGGCAGCGACGAGATCAGGAGCTGCGTGTAGGGATGGAGCGGCTTGTGGATGATCGTCTCCGCGGAGGCCTTCTCGGCGAGCTTGCCCGCGTACATGACGAGGATCGTGTCGGCGATCTGGTAGAGGACCGAGAGGTCGTGCGTGATCACGATCGTGCTCTTCACGAACTTGCGCTCCCGGAACTCGATGAGCATCTCGGCGACGGCCTTCTGGCTCGAGACGTCGAGCGCGGACGTCACCTCGTCGGCGATCAGCAGCGACGGGTCGAGGAGGGTGGAGAGGACCATCACCATGCGCTGTTTCATCCCGCCCGAGAGCTCGATCGGGAACATCGTCAGGACGTCACGCTGCAGGCCGACCAGGTCGAGGCGGCGCTCGAGCTCCGGCAGGATCGTCTCGTACTTCTCCCCTCGGGAGTGGAGCAGCTCCCCGATCATCTTGCCGATCTTCCGAGTGGGGTTCATCGCGCTCATCGCGTACTGCGGCACGATCGAGACGTGCTTGAACCGGAAGGGGTTCATTCGCTCGGTATCCCAGATCGGCAGCTCCTGGCCGTCGAGCTCGACGCGCCCCTCGACGTAGCGCATCCGCCCGTCGAGGCGGATCAGGCTCTTGCCGAGCGTCGACTTGCCGCAACCGGATTCCCCGGCGATGCCCATGATCTCGCCGTCCGCGACCCCGAACGTGGCGCCGTCGAGCGCCTTCACGTCACCCGCCAAGGTGCGGTAGTAGACCTTGAGGTTCTCGACCTGGAGGCTCATGGGATGATCTCAGGACCTCGGACGAAGCCCGTCGCCGCGACCGACATGGCGGGCGCGGCACCCAACCGCCGCTGAGGTGCGGACGGGTTTGGGGAAGAGGGCACACGGGGGAAACCGGCCGTTTCCTCCGTGGAAGCGAGCCGAAGGCGAGCGACGCTCATGTCGCTCTCAGCTTCGGGTTGAAGACCTCGTCGAGGCCGACGTTCATCACGTACAGCCCACCGACGATGGCGATGATCCCGATGCCGGGAGGAATGAACCACCACCACGACCCGAGGAGCAGCGCGCTCGAGAGGAAGGAGCTGTTCATCATCAGCCCGAGCGACACCGATTGCGTCGGCCCGAGCCCGAGGAAGTCGAGAGACGCGCCGATCAGGATCGCCCCCCCGAAGAGGAGGATGAACATCATCAGCAGGTACGAGCTCATGTTCGGCGCGACCTCCGTCGCGATGATGCGGCTCCGGCTGCGCCCGCTGAGCCGGGCGACGTCCACGAAGTCCCGCGTCTTCAGCGAGAAGGTCTGGGCCCGGACGGCTCTCGCCGCCCACGGCCAGGACGTGAGGCCGATGAGCAGGGCTTCCGTCGCGTAGCTCTGCACGTTCAGGTACGCGGCGACGATGATCAGGATCGCCAGGGTCGGAATCACGAGGACGACGTTCGTGATCATGTTCAGGATGTCGTCCAGCCAGCCGCCGCGATAGCCCGCCGTGAACCCGACGGCGGCGCCGACGAACCAGGCGATTCCGCCACCCACGGCTCCAACCATGAAGGCCGCCCGCAGGCCGTTCACGAACTGCGCGAACACGTCCTGGCCGAACTGCGTCGTCCCGAACCAGTAGTCCGAGGACGGCCCTTCGTCAGTCGGTCCGCTGAACCCCAGCGGCGTGTGCGCTGTGAGCATCGGCCCGAAGAGTGCGAGCGCGAGGAAGAAGAGGACGACCCCGAGGCCGAGCACGAACTTCCAGTTGCGGAGGGCGAAGTAGACGAACTCCGAGCGGCGCGCAGCGACGGGTGCTGACGTGGTGGGTGCGCCTGTCGGCGAGATCGGCGCGTCGGGCACATCTGCCCCTGCGGGGACGACTCCGACGGGTCCGGGCTTGGAGACCGCCATCACGCACCACCCTGCATTCCGATCCGCGTGCGCGGGTCGATGAAGACGTAGGCGATGTCGATGATGAAGTTCGCGATCAGCACGCCGGTGATGATGAAGAGGAAGATTCCCTGGATCAGGAAGTAGTCCCGGTTCTGGATCGCGCCCAGCGTCAGCGTGCCGAGACCAGGATAGGAGAACACGACCTCGACGACGATCGCACCGGCGACGACGGCGCCCAGGGCGAGCGCCAGCCCCGTGATCTGCGGCAGGAGCGCGTTCCGGTACGCATAGCGTCGCACGAGCTTCGTCGGTGCTCCGAGCGCGGCGAGGTAGTTGGAGTAGTCGGCCTCGAGCTCGTAGATGATCATGTTCCGCATCCCGATCGCCCAGCCTCCGAACGCGACCAGGAAGAGCGCCGAGAACGGCAGGATCCAGTGGGCGGCGTAGCTCCTGGCAAACTCGAACGACCACGACGGCTGCAGGGCGAAGCTGTACGCCCCCGAGACCGGGAAGATGGCGAACGTCGAGGCGAGCACCCACGCGAGGACGATCCCGAGCCACATCTGCGGGGTCGCCGTCAAGACGTAGCCGACCGGGAGAACGGTGTTGTCGAGCGCCTTCCTGCGCGCGGCGAGGGCGCCGACCTTGTTGCCGGCCCAGAAGCTCAAGAGAATCGCCGGCACGAGCAGTGACAGCGTGTAGGGCAGGGCGCCGAAGATCAGCTCGGAGACGCTCGTCGGGAAGTTCGCGATGCTCCGGCCGAGGTCGCCGTGGAAGAGGGCTGCCCAGAAGTTGAGGTACTGCTTCCACCAGGGCACGTCGAAGCCGAACGCCTTCGTGTAGTAGCCGGTGAGGGCATGCTCCGCAGCCGGTTGCGCCTGCATGCGCGCGATGAGCCGCTGAATGGGGTCACCCGGCATCAGGCGCGGGATCGCCCAGTCGATCGTCACCGCGACCCAGAACGTGAGGAGGTAGATCAAGCCCTTCCGCGCGAGATACCGCCCCATTCAGACCCCCGTGAGGTAGAGCCGCTGCATAAGGGTGATACCCCTCCCGGGTTGAGGCCGGGAGGGGTATCGATCGTTCACGAGCTTGCCTTCCGCTCCTACTTCTTCTTCAGGTGCGTCAGCATGTCGATACTCGTCATCTGCCAGTAGTTCCGCCATGAGCTCGGCGTGTACTGCCCGCCCTTCGCGGAGGGCCAGTTCGTCCAGAACTGGTCGTTCACCATCGACCACATGCCGTTGTACCAAAGCGGGATGACCGGGAGGTCCTGCAGGAACGCCTTCTGCAGCTGGGACATCACTGCCTTGTACGACTTGGGATCCGTCGACGGCGTCTGGTCCAGCTTGTGGGTGAGTGCCACGCGGTCGGGTTCGAGTACCGCTCGTAGTTCGCGTTTGCCTGGTTGTCCGAGATCGGAAGCTGGAAGACGTACTGGTAGTACGTCCACGGCGTGTTGCTGTACTGCCGGTCGTTGCCGAGCAGCAGGTCATACCGTGCGTGGCCGCGGTCGTCGACGAGCGTGCCGTACTCGGGGAAGGAAGGCGTGACCTTGATTCCCACTTGCTTTGCGCTGTCGGCGATCACCTGGATAGCGGTCATCCAGTCAGACCACCCGTTCGGGACGATGATGCTCAGGTCGATCTTCGAGCCGTCCTTGTTCTCGACGTACCCGTCGCCGTTCGAGTCCTTGTAGCCGGCGGCGGCGAGGACCGACTTTGCCTTCCCGGGGTTGTACGAGAAGCCGTACTGGCTCACGACGCTCTTGTCGACCCACTTGTTCCAGATCGGCAGCAGACCGGTCGGGCTCGCCTTGTTCACGAGGCCCTGGTAGGCCTTGTCGATGATCTGACCCATGTTGATCGAGAAAGCGAGTGCTCGACGGAACTGAGCATCGTCGAGCGGCTTCCGCGTCGTGTTCGGGAAGAGCCAGGTCGTGTTCGCACCGAGGTGATACGGGGCCGAGCTGAAGTACGTCTTGAAGCGACCCTGGATCGCCGACTTCGGCGCGAAGTTGTTGAACAGGTCGATGTTCCCTGCGAGAAGGTTCGACAGGGCTGCTGCATTCGTGCCGTTCTTGATGTCGACGACGTACGTCGGCGCGACCTTCAAGCCGAGCGCGGACGTCGCCCACCAGCTCGGGTTCTTCTTCCACGTCACGGTGCTCGACGCGGCTGAAGCGCCCGACTGATACAGGTACGGCCCGGTGCCGACGAGCTTGCTCGGGTCGTCGAGGTTGCTCGTCGCGATGTCCGTGTTGCTGTAGCTCTTGAAGATGTGCTGCGGGACGATCGCGACGTTGAAGCGGTAGAAGTCGAACTGCTGGTAGCCCGGCTTACCCGAGAACGTGAACGTCACCTTGTTCCCGGATGCCTTGGCGTTCCTCAGCCCGGTGTCGGCGAAGAGCGGATGCTGTGGATGCGTCGCGATCTTCGTCAAGTTGAAGCTGTAGGCGACGTCGGCCCCCGTCAGAGCCTTCCCATCGCTCCATTTCACGCCTGGGCGGACGTTCATGACATACGTCGTCTTCGACGTCCACTTGCCGCTGCTGGCGAGCCACGGAATGAACTTGTCCTTCAGTGGGTCGTAGCGGAACGGCGTCTCATAGGCGAATCCGACGAGACCGGTGATGTAGTCCCAGTTCTTCGCCGGGTTGAGGTCGTTGTTCGGCGACCATTGGTTGCCGCTCATGTAGATCGTCTGGTTACGCGGAAGGGCGAACTTGGACGTTCCTTTGGCGCCCGCCCCGCCGGCTCCCAGCGACGCAGCAACGACCACGGCGAGGATGGCGAGGAGCCCCAAGCCGACGGCCGTTCTCTTTCTGCGAATCGCCATGATGGTGTTTCCCTCCTGTCGTTATGGGTCAAGACCCGCCGTCAGCGGAACGCCATTCGATCGCGGCCCGCGTCGGGGAACCTCCCGCTCCTCAGCTTTCGTCCCTCCTTCGCTCGACGCCCGTTGTATTGCGGGAATGTACCGGTAACGGTTAACAGATCTCGGAGGGTCGTGCAAGTGCAGTTCCTCCCATCAAATAGGCAATTCTTGCTACCCATGAGCCCAATTCGGCCTTTGACACTTGCCGTAGCGGGGGATACAGTCGGGCCAGGTACCGGAACCGGTACCGGGGATACGCTCACAACCATGGCGATAGACGGACGCAGAAGCGAACGAGCCGGACGAGTCACGATCCGGGACATCGCCCGTGCCGCGGGGGTGTCGGTCGCGACCGTGTCACGCGTGATCAACGGCCGGCCCGACGTCTCCCCTCAGACGCGCGACGCAGTCCTGCGCGTCGCGCGCGACCACAACTTCACGACGAACCGCAGCGCCCGCGCCCTTTCAGTCGGGCGGACGGGGCTGATCGGGTTCACGGTGCCGTGGGTGGATCAGAGCTACTTCACCGGCATCCTCTCCGGCGCAGCCGAAGCCCTGTACGAGCAGGAGCAGCGAGTGGTGCTCTGCCCGACCCATCACGAGCACGATCGAGAGGTCAGCCTGCTCGAGCGGTTGATGAACGGCGCAACCGACGGCTCCATCGTTCTGCTGCCGGAGGAGTCGAGCGAAGAGCTGCGGCGTCTCCAGGACTACGGCTACCCGTTCGTTGTCGCGGACCCGCGGCAGCCGCTCGACGAGGGGATCCCGGCGGTCTCGGCCAGTCACTCCACCGGTGCGCGCGCCGCAACCGACCATCTGATCCGGCTCGGTCACCGCCGGATCGGGCTGATCACAGGCTTTCGCGGGTGGACCGCGACCGAGGAGCGCCTCGAGGGCTACAAGGCGGCGCTTGGGGCTGCGGGGATCCCGTTCCTGCCCGAGCTCGTCGTCGAGGGGCAGTTCAACGCCGAGACCGGGTATACGGCGGCGCGCCAGCTACTGGAGCTGCCGGAGCGTCCGACCGCGATCTTCGGCTCGAACGACAACATGGCCGCGGGCGCGTTGCGCGCTGCGATGAGCCGTGGGCTGCGCGTACCGGACGACCTCTCGATCGTCGGGTTCGACGACACCGAGCTGGCGCGCATCCTCGCTCCGAGACTGACGACCGTCCGGCAGCCGCTTGCCGAGCTCGGGCGCACAGCCGTGAGCCTGCTCAACCGGTTGATCGAGGGTCAGCGGATCGAGGCTCTACGCGTCGAGCTGTCGACGAAGCTGATCGTGCGCGAATCGACCGGGCCCGCACCGGCCTGACGGTCGGAAGGGGTTTCCGACGCGCTTCGGACATTTCGACGACGAGGCTCGCGAGTACGTCATCGCCAGGCCGGACACCCCGCTGCCGTGGATCAACTACCTCGGTAGCGAGGAGTACTTCGGGATCATCTCGAACACGGCCGGCGGCTACTCGTTCTTTCGGGACGCCCGCCTCCGCCGGCTGACGCGGTACCGCTACAACAACGCGCCGCTCGACCTCGGCGGGCGGTACCTCTACCTCCGCGACGCGGCAACGGGCGAATACTGGTCGCCGTCGTGGCTCCCGACCTCAGGCGAGCTCGAGGACTACCGGTGCCGGCATGGGCTCGGCTACACGGTGATCGCGTCCCGCCGGTCGGGCATCGAGGTCGAGACGCTCTACTTCGTCCCCCTGGGGGAGACGCTCGAGATCTGGCGCACGCGGATCACCAACCGCCGGGACCATTCCGCCAGCCTCTCGCTCTTCAGCGCAGTGGAGTTCTGCCTCTGGGACGCGCTCGACGACGCGACCAACTTTCAGCGCAACTACTCGGTCGGCGAGGTCGAGGTGGAGGAGGGCGTCGTCTACCACACGTCCGAGTACCGCGAGCGGCGGGATCATTTCGCCTACTTCGCCTGCTCGGGCGCTCCCGTCGGCTTCGACACGCAGCGGGACGCGTTTCTCGGTCCATACCGCGGCTGGGATCGACCGCGGGTGGTCGAGGAAGGACGAAGCCGCGACTCGATTGCGCACGGCTGGGCGCCCTGTGGCTCCCACCACGTCGAGCTCGCGCTCGATCCGGGCGAGACGCGGGAAGTCGTCTTCGTGCTGGGCTATGCGGAGAACCCGGCGGAGGCCAAGTTCGACCCTCCGGGCTCCCGGGCCGTCGACAAACGGCGCGTTCGGCCGGTGCTCGAGCGATATCTCGATTCCGCGGAGGTGGACGCCGCCTTTACGCGCCTCCGTGGCCATTGGGCGGACCTCCTCGACGTGCTGCACGTCTCGACCCCGAACGAGCACGCGAACCGCATGGTCAACGTCTGGAACCAGTACCAGTGCATGACCACGTTCAACCTGTCCCGCTCCGCCTCGCTCTTCGAGTCGGGCGTGGGGCGCGGAATGGGCTTCCGCGACTCGAACCAGGACCTGCTGGGCTTCGTGCATCTCGTGCCCGAGCGGGCCCGGGCGCGGATCGTCGACATCGCCTCGACCCAGCTTCCCACGGGCGGGGCGTACCACCAGTACCAGCCTCTGACCAAGCGCGGGAACAACGCGGTCGGCTCGGGCTTCAACGACGACCCGCTGTGGCTGATACTCGCGACGGCTGCCTACCTCCGGGAGACGGGCGACCTGTCCATCCTCCACGAGCCGGTGCCCTACGACAACGAGCCCGGATCGGAGTCGCCGCTCTACGAGCACCTCCAGCGCGCTCTCCGATACACGCTCGGCCGGCTCGGACCGCACGGGTTGCCGCTGATCGGCCGGGCGGACTGGAACGACTGCCTGAACCTGAACTGCTTCTCGGAGTTGCCGGGCGAGTCGTTCCAGACAACCGGCAACCGAGCAGGCGGCGTGGCCGAGTCCGTCTTCATCGGCGGCCTGTTCGTCCTCGCCGCGGAGGAGCTCGCCTCGGTCGCGGATCGACTGGGCGACTCAGCCGAAGCGGTCGGGTGCCGGGAGGCGAAGGAGCGAATGACGGACGCCGTCCGGCGGCACGGGTGGGACGGCGAATGGTTCAGGCGCGCGTACGACTACGAGGGGCACGTGATCGGATCTGCCGAGAACGACGAGGGGCGGATCTTCGTCGAGCCTCAGGGGATGTGCGTGATGGCCGGGATCGGCATCGACGACGGATCCGCCGAGCGGGCCTTGCGCTCCGTGGCCGAGCACCTTGCGACGCAGCACGGGATCGTGCTCGTCCAGCCCGCCTTTACCCGGTACCGCCTGGAGCTCGGCGAGATCACGTCGTACCCGCCGGGGTACAAGGAGAACGGGGGCGTCTTCTGCCATACCAACCCGTGGGTGATGATCGCCGAGACGCTCACCGGCAACGGCGAGTCCGCGTTCGACTACTACTTGCGAATCAATCCGTCTGCGCGCGAGGAGATCAGCGACGTCCATCGGTGCGAGCCGTACGTCTACGCGCAGATGATCGCCGGCCGCGACGCGGCGAGCCACGGAGAGGCGAAGAACTCGTGGCTGACCGGCACTGCGGCCTGGAATCTGGTGGCGATCTCGCAGTGGATCCTCGGAATCCGCCCCGACTTCGACGGTCTGCGGATCGATCCGTGCCTACCGGACAGCTGGGAAGGCTTCAGCGCCGAGCGGCGGTTCCGCGGGGCCACCTATCGCATCGTCGTTCGCAAGCCCTCGGGCGTGCGGGGCCGCGTCACGGCGTTGCTCGTCGACGGTGAGCGGGTCGAGGGCACGCTCGTTCCGGTTGCTCCAGCCGGATCGACGGTCGAGGTCGTCGCGGAGATCCAGGCGCGCCCTCCAGCAGGAGAGGCCGCTCCCGACGGCGAGCGTCGGGTTCCGCTGCCGAGCTGACCTCGCGTCTCGACTGCACTCCGGTTAATCTCTGCCGCTTCAACAGGCACGAGGCGTGCACGATGCGTTCCGCGACGAGCTCGTGACGGCTCGCCGTCCCGGGCTGGCCAGTTGCACGAACATGGAACAGGGTCGCCCGCGTCTCTGGAGTCCGATCAAGGGGGAGGTAGGTCATGAAGCACCGTACGTGGCTGCCACGCTCGCCGCGGTTGACAGTCCTGATCGCATTTGCCGCGCTGGCGGCGATCGCCGGAGCGGTCGCCCTCGCGGCCGACCCACAGCCTGCGATCCAGACCTTCACGCCGCGCTCGGAGAAGCAGATCACGAACATCGACGTGTTGCGCCAGCAGATCAAGAACTACTACGGCGACCCACTGGCGGTGACGGGGTCGGGGGCGACGGGGACCTGGAACACGCACCCGCTGAACCTCGACAGCAACTACGCGCATGAGGCCGAGTCCGTTGCGGACCAGGGCGGACATTGGCTCAAGGCGCGGAGCAAGGTGCGACATCGGGCGATCGTCCTCGACGTCGACGACACGACGCTCGCGACCTGGAACTACGAGATCTTCAGCAACTGGGACTTCAGTCTGGGCACGAACGGCGACTTCGTCACCCAGGAGCTGTTCCCGCCTGTCCCGGGCATGGTCGAGATGGTCTCGAAGGCCGCGCAGGAGGGCTACGCGATCTTCTTCATCACCGGTCGACCCGCGATCCAGGAGGCGGCGACGCTCGGCAACCTGACCCAGGATGGAATCGGCGTGGAGGCGGGGTACCCGCAGCCGACGACCCTGAAGAACAGCGAGGACGGTCTGTTCACGAAGCCGGCGGTCGCGGACTACCCGCCGTATCTCCAGGCTGCCTGTGCCGACGAGATCAGCCAGGGGAAGTCGTGCACCACGATCCACTACAAGTCGGCCACTCGGGCCCACATCGAATCGGTGGGCTACGAGATCGTCGCCGACTTCGGCGACCAGTTCAGCGACCTGGTCGGCGGGCACTCCGGCCGCACGTTCAAGCTGCCCAACCCGAACTACTTCCTGCCCTAACGCTCGCGGCGGCTTCGCCGCCTCGCTCGCTCTCACGGGGGGAACGGCCGGTTCCCCCCGTGAACCCTCCTCCCTAGCCGCTCGCACCTCAGGTGCCGCTGCGTGCCGCGCCCGCCATGTCGGTCGCGGTGACGAAAGCCGGTCCGTTGCACAGCTACACTTGCGCCTCGAACGCGCCTGTAGCTCAGGGGATAGAGCGCGCGCCTCCGGAGCGCGAGGTCGCAGGTTCGATTCCTGCCAGGCGCAAATCGATCGGCATGGCCGTTGGGCCTGATCTTCGGGAAAGATGGGCCGTTCGGCCCATGGCGCACCCGGCTCGAGCGGTTCGACAATAGAAGCCGCCCGATTGGGCATGAAGGTCTAACGGATGCGGCGCAAAATGACGAAGCTCCTTACGGTCACTGCGGCTTTGTCCGTCATTGCCGCCTGCAGCGCGACGGCGGGCGCGACCGTTCGGGGGTCATCTGCCCAGCCGGGCTGCACCTGGGGAGCATCCTCGATTACAGCCACGTATTTGGATGGTCACGTGGTTGCGTCCACACCACGAACGTCTGGCTGCACCACGCCATAGTCGATCCTGCGGCGCGCTGCACTAGCCGCGCGTTCCGCTATAGCTGAGAGGGTCGCGACGGCCTGCTACCTCGTGCCTACCTCAGCGACAAACAGGCCGATTAGCAGGCAGATTCTATTCCCACCAGGCGCACTTCCAGGGCCCGACGTAGGGTATTCGCGTGGAGCTGAGCGCCCGGATCGTCTCCCTGGAGCTTGCCGAGACGTTCACGATCGCGCGCGGGTCGCAGGACCTCGCCGAGGTCGTCGAGGTCGAGGTTCGGCATGACGGAATCTCAGGCTTCGGTGAGGCGGCGCCGATCGATCGGTACGACGAAACGGCCGAGTCGGCGTTGGCCTACGTCGAGAGCGTCGCGGGCGACCTCGGCGACGATCCCTTCGCGCTCGAGGGGGTGATGCAGCAGCTTCCGGCTGAGCAGTTCGCTGGGAGGGCGGCGATCGACGGCGCGCTACACGACCTGTGCGGGAAGCTGCTCGGCGAGCCCGTCTGGCGGCTGCTGGGGCTCGAGCGTGTCGGCCCGCCCACCTCGTGGACCATCGGCCTCGGCGATCCGGACGAGATGGCCCTGAAGGCGGAGCGGGCGGAGGCGAGCAGCCGTTTCCGCCGCTTGAAGCTGAAGCTCGGCGGTGGGGATGGTCTCGACGTCGCACGTGTCCGCGCCGTCCGCGAGGTGAGCGACGTCCCGCTCCAGGTCGACGTGAACGAGTTCTGGTCGCTCGAGGAGGCCCTCGACGCGCTCGGGCAGCTGGTCGAGCTGGGAGTCGAGTACTGCGAGCAACCCCTCCGAGCGGGCGATCCGGGGGGCGCCGCGCTCAAGAAGTCGTCGCCGATCCCTGTCTACGTCGACGAGGACTGTCACACGCTCGCCGACGTCGCCGCGTGCGCGGCGATCGCGCACGGGATCAACGTCAAGCTCGCCAAGTCGGGAGGGATCCGCGAAGCGGTCCGGATGGCGCACGCGGCACGTGCGCTCGGGCTGCGCGTGATGCTCGGCTGCATGGTCGAGTCGGGGCTCGGGATTGCTGCGGCGGCTGCGATTGCGAGCCTTTGCGACCATGTCGATCTCGACGGAAACCTGCTCTTGGCGAGAGATCCCTGGCGCGGTGTCTCGTTGGTCGACGGTGTCCAGGTCCCCTCCGACTTCCCCGGGCTCGGTGTCGAAAAAGCGCTATCTGATCCTCGCTGAGGGACGCTCGGGCGACCCGCACTACGGAAAGACGATGCGGGGCGTCGTCCGCTACGGCGCCGATCCGGTCGTTGCGATCGTGGATTCCGAGCGGTCGGGCGGAACGTACGAGGGGATCCCGATCGTCGGCGCGGTCGAGGACTCCCTTCGCTTGGAACCGACCACGGCGCTCGTCGGTGTCGCCACGCAGGGGGGGCGCTTCCCACCTGCGTGGCGTGAGCTCTTGAGGAGCTGCATCCGAAGCGGTCTCGATCTCGAGAACGGCCTGCACGAGTACGTGACCGACGACGCCGAGCTGGTCGAGCTCGCTGCGCGCCACCACGTCGGGCTCCGCGACCTCCGCAGGCCGCCCGCCGGACTCAACGTGCCCACCGGCGCGAACCTGGAGGTTCCGGCGCGGGTCGTTCTCACGGTCGGCTCCGATTGCGCGATCGGGAAGATGACCGTCTCGCTCGAGCTCGACCGGGAGGCCCAGCGACGCGGGATCCGGTCGGTGTTCGTGCCGACAGGACAAACCGGGATCGCGATCGCAGGGTGGGGGATCTCCGTCGATGCTGTCGTCTCCGACTTCGTCGCCGGCGCTGCCGAGCAGCTGGTCGTGGAAGGCGCCGGGCGCGGGGGAGACCTGCTCTGGATCGAGGGCCAGGGTGCGCTCCTGCATCCGGCGTATTCGGGCGTGACGCTCGGCCTGATCCACGGCTCGGCCCCACATGCCTTCGTCCTCTGCCACCTCGCGGGCTCGACCGAGGTCGAGGGCTATCCGGGGCACTCGCTGACGTCGCTCTCGGAGCTCGTCGCACTCCACGAGGCCGTTTCGCTGCCGGCGCGGAAGGCGCCGGTGGCCGCGATCGCGCTGAACACACGCGGCCTGAGCGACGACGACGCTCGACGGGCGGTCGAGGAAACCGCCGCGGAGACCGGCCTGCCGGTCGACGATCCCGTGCGCTTCGGCGCCGGGCGGCTTCTCGACGCGGTTCTGTGGGCGCTTGACACGAACACGCGTTCGTACTAGCATGGCGAACACATGTTCGCACGGGTCGTCGTGATCATCGCGCTTCTCACCGTCGCCGTCGCGTGGGGCGCTCGCAGCTCGGACGGAGCCGGCCGCGAGCAGGTCTACGTCGTCCGTTCCGGGGACACGCTCTGGACGATTGCCGCCGCGCATCTCGCGGGGGATCCGCGCGAGGGGATCTGGGAGCTACAGGACCGGAATCAGCTCGCCGGCACGGTCATCCAGCCGGGTCAGCGGCTCGTCCTTCCGTAGCTGCCTAGACTTGCCGGGAGACCGGCAACCTCGGTCTAGCACCCCATGGATCTCGACCTCGTCTTCCTCGGCACCGCGGGCTCGATGCCCACGGCCGACCGCTCGCCGACGGCGCTGCTCCTGCGTCGCGGTGGCGACCGGCTCCTCTTCGACTGCGCCGAGGGAACGCAGCGGCAGATGCTCCGCTCGTCGGTCGGCCTCGTCGACCTGCGCGAGATCTTCCTGACGCACTACCACGCCGACCACTACCTCGGGCTGCCGGGGATGCTGAAGACGTTCGCGCTCCGCGGCCGCGACGTGCCGATCACGATCTACGGCCCACCTGGCCTTGCCACTCTGTTTGGCTCGCTCCGCCGCATCTTCGGGAAGCTGACCTACGAGTACGACCTGGTCGAGCTACGGCCTGGGGATACGCTCGAGCGCGGCGACCATCACATCGTCGCGTTCCCGGTCCTGCACGCGGTCTCGTCGATCGGCTACGCGCTGGTCGAGGGGGACCGGCCCGGCCGTTTCGACGTCGAGACCGCGGACGCGCTTGGCGTGCCGCCGGGTCCCGAGCGCGGACGCCTCCAGCATGGTCAGGCCGTCACCCTCGCCGGCGGCCGGACGGTGACGCCCGAGCAGGTTCTCGGCGATCTGCGGCCCGGGCGCACGGTGGTGATCGCCGGCGACTCGGCCCCGTCGCCCACCGTGGTTGCCGCGGCGCGCGGGGCCGACCTCCTCGTCCACGAGGCGACCTTTCTCGAGGACGAGCGGGAGCGGGCTCACGAGACCGCGCACTCCACTGCGCACGAGGCCGCCGGGCTGGCACGGGAGGCGGGGGTGGCGATGCTCGCCCTCACGCACCTCTCCAGCCGGTACTTCGGGCCGGACGCGGCGCGCGAGGCTCGCAGCGTATTCCCCGAGACGGTCGTGCCGAGGGACTTCGATATCATCGACGTCCGCTTCCAGGAGCGGGGCGGGCCGCATCTGATCAAGGGCGGAGCGCTTCCGCACCGACGAGAACCCGCCCGGGTGGAGGAGCCCGTCCCGTTGGGAGAGGAGACCGCCAGATGACGAGACTTGTGCAAGTCGCCCTCGCCGAGGACGTCACCGAGGCCGAGGAGATCCAGGCGATCCTCGAAGCCGCCGGCATCTCCTCCGAGCTCGAGACGGCGGTCGAACACCACCCCCGGGCGACGGAGGATGCGCCTCAGAAAGTGCTCGTTCCGGAGTCGTCTCTCGAGCAGGCCCAGCATGCGATCGAGGCGATGACCGATCCGGATGAGCTCATCTCGGACGCCTGACTTCGGCGCAGTCGCCGAGGTCTACGACGAGGTTCGTCCCGCCGACGCGCAGTGGCGAGAGGTCTTCGACCTGCTCGTCGAGGAGGCAGACCTGATCGGCAGACGCGTGCTCGACGTCGGGTGTGGGACCGGACGGCTCGTCGCGGCGCTCGCAGAGCGTGGTGCCGACGCCTCGGGGATCGACGTCTCGCCGGAGATGCTCGCCGTTGCACGCCGGAAGCTTCCGAACACCACACTCCTCGACGGCCGCGCTGAACAACTGCCCTTCGCAGCCGCGGCCTTCGATCGGGTCGTGTTCTCGCTCGTCGTCCACCTCGTTCACCGGGCCGCTGCCTTCGCCGAGGCACATCGAGTGCTGGCCTCCGGGGGCAGGCTCGCGGTCGTGACGTTCGATCGCTCGCACTTCGGCGGGTACTACCTCCAGGAGTACTTCCCCTCGATCCGGGCGCTCGACGAGCAACGGTTCCCGGACCGGGAAGCGCTCGTGGACGAGCTGGCGGCAGCCGGCTTTCACCGTGCGCGCGTCGTGCCGCTGCGCCAGACGGCGAGCGTCGATCGCGAGTCCGTCCTCAGGCGGGTGCGCGCGCGCCACATCTCGACCCTGCAGCTCGTCGACGAAGCCGAATACGCCCACGGCCTCGAACGTCTCGACCGGGAGCTTCCCGCCAGCCTGCGCTACGAGAGCCGTTGGCTGATCGTCGTCTCCGAACGATGAGCCGGCCGCGCCGCATCGGCGAGCTGCTGGCTGACGCACGTGCTCGACTCGCGCGCCTGTCCCCCGAAGAGGCGTACGCGGCCTCGAAGGACGGCGCGCTCGTCGTCGATACGCGCTCCGCCGACGAGCAACGGGAACAGGGACTGATCCCGGGTGCGATTCACCATCCGCTCTCGGTCGTGCTCTGGCGACTCGACGAGCTGCCGCGCGACACCTGGGTGATCCTGGCCTGCCGACACGGCTATTCGTCGAGCCTCGCTGCTGCGCAGCTCCAGGACCTCGGCTTCCACCGCGCCACCGACGTGATCGACGGCGTCGAAGGCTGGCGCGCCGCCGGGCTGCCGCTCGGCGCCCTCGACTAGCGCTCGACCGAGCGGATCAGGCGGTCGAGCGGCGCCCAGAGCTGACGACGAATCTCCGGTCCGGATTGCAGGGCGGAGAAGTGGTCGGCGTGGAACTTGCCGCGCGAGCGGACGAGAAGCGGCTGGACGTTCTTGGCCGGGAAGCCGGCCGACCGGAGTCTCGTGAGCAGCTCGCTGGCACCCTGCCGGCCGTCTTCCTGGCCGACCACGAGCATGATCCTGGTCGAGCGCTCGAGCGTGCGGAGGTCGATCACCTCCTCGGCCGCCGGGTTGAGCTGGCTCGGGAAGACGCTCATCACCGCTGCCGGGGCAGCCTTGATCGCCGGTGCGATCGCCGCAAACTCGACAGCGAGCCGCCCGCCTCGCGAGTAGCCCACGACGACCAGCGGGGCCTTCGGTCGGCCGAGCCGCTTGAGCGCGGCGCCCACCGCGGTCAGCGTGTGCAGGAGCGCGCCGCGAACGCCGGGCTGGACCTCGTACATGGGATAGACGACGTCGTCGCCCTGCTCGACGAGGTGCTCGATCCAGGCCAGGTGGTTCTTCGGCTTCAGCTCCCTGCGGTCGAGCCCGTGCATGAAGACGACGACCGCTCTCGGCTTCCCCTGGGCACGCCAGAGCCAGTAGGTTTCGGCGCCTTTGCCGAACGGTCCGAGCTGCCTCGGGTGCGGCGAGGAGCTGCCGAGCGCGGCCGGGGCGGCCAGCGCCAGGGAGATCAAGGTGGTGGCGAGAACGAAGCGCACGATCTTCTTTGACGTCCGCGGGACCGGATAGTCTGTCGCGACACCGTTCCTTTAACCCGGTCCCGTGAGGCCGGAAAGGAGTGAGATGACTCAGTCTGCCCGAAGTTCCCTCTCGAACCGGTACGTGCGTTGAGCGGCGTCGACGTCGCGTCCGCGCGCGTCATCCTCGACGCGGACGCGTTCTCGCGCACGCTGGCGCGGATCGCGCACGAGATCGTCGAGCGGAACCCCGATCTGGACCGGGTCGCGCTCGTCGGTATCCACACGCGCGGTGTGCCGCTCGCGCAGCGGCTCCGGCGATCGATCGAGGAGTTCAGCGGCGTCGAGGTTGCCCTCGGCACCGTCGACATCACGTTCCACCGCGACGACGTCCACGTGCGCGGCGGTGAGCCGCCACTCCATCCGCAGCCGCTCGTCCGCGCCACCCGGCTCGACTTTCCGCTCGAAGGCCGCACCTGCGTCCTCGTCGACGACGTCCTCTACACCGGGCGCACGATTCGGGCGGCGATCGAAGCGCTCTTCGCCTACGGCCGCCCCGACCGGGTCCAGCTCGCGGTGGTGGCCGACCGAGGGCACCGAGAGCTGCCGATCCGGCCCGACTACGTCGGCAAGAACCTTCCCACCGCGCGTGGGGAGCGCGTCCAGGTCGAGCTCGTCGAGGTCGACGAGATCGACCGCGTCCTACTCATTAGGGGGCGCCGAAGGCGCCCGGTGTTCCAGCCGGGCGTCGCCGGCTTTGCCGGTGACGCTCCAGCCCGGAGGAGAGCTCCCAATGACCGACATCCGTCTCGTGCGGGACGAGCTCCTCCCGCCGGCGGCTCCGCCACCGAAGCGGCACCTGATCTCGATCGGCGACCTCACCCGCGACGACGTGGAGCGCCTGCTCGCGACCGCACGGAGCTTCGAGCAGGCTCTCGACCGCGAGATGAAGAAGCTGCCGACGCTGCGCGGCCGCCTGGTCGTGAACATGTTCTTCGAGTCGTCGACGCGCACGTCCTCCAGCTTCGAGCTGGCGGCGAAGCGGCTCTCGGCCGACGTCATGTCGATCAAGGGCTCCGGCTCGTCCGTCGACAAGGGCGAGTCGCTCAAGGACACCGTCCGCACGCTCGACGCGTACGACCCCGACGTGATCGTGATCCGGCACGCGCAGATCGGTGCGCCGAACCTCGTCGCACGCGAGACGAACGCGCGCGTCGTCAACGCCGGCGACGGCAAGCACCAGCACCCGACGCAAGCACTGCTCGACCTCTACACGATCAAGGAGCAGGTGGGGCCGATCGAGGGCCTGCACGTCGCGATCGTCGGGGACGTGCTGCACTCGCGCGTGGCGCGGTCGAACATCCAGGCGTTGGCCCTGATGGGCGCCCGCGTGACGCTCGTCGGCCCGCCGCCGCTGATCCCGCGCGGGATCGAGGCAATGGGCTGTTCGGTCAGCGTCGACATAGCTGACATCGGCGCCGCCGACGTCGTCTACGTCCTGCGCATGCAGCGCGAGCGGATGCTCGAGGGAGCGAACTACGTCCCGAGCCTTCGCGAGTACACGGCGCACTGGGGCGTGACGCCCGAGCGACTCCGGCCCGGTCAGAAGGTGATGCATCCGGGCCCGATGAATCGCGGCGTGGAGATCGACCCGCGTGTCGCGGACGCGGCGGAATCGCTGATCGAGATCCAGGTCCGATCGGGGCTCGTCGTCCGGATGGCAGTCCTGTACGACCTGCTCACCCAGGGGCCGGTCGAGATTCCGGCCAAGGTTGCAGAGGAGGTGGCGTGATGACAGAGCTGCTCTTCGGCAAGAGCGGACCGAAAGACGATCTCGTCGTCAGGAGCGCGCGGGTGATCGATCCGGGTGAAGGGATCGACGAGCTGCTCGACGTCCGCGTCGACGGCGGCGTGATCACCGACATCGGCCTGAACGTCGACTCGAACGGCCACCGCGTGGTCGAAGGACGGGGACTCGTGCTCGCCCCGGCCTTCGTCGATCCACACGTACACCTGCGTACCCCTGGCCGCGAGGACGAGGAGACGATCGCATCCGGCACCGCGGCCGCAGCTGCGGGCGGGTACTGCGCGATCCTCGCGATGCCGAACACCGATCCGGTCGTCGACTCGGCGGCGGTGCTCGGCTCGCTGATCGAGGCGGCACGCGAGGAGGCCGAGGTGCCCGTCGGCTTCCTGGCCGCGATCACGAAGGGCCAGGAAGGCCAGCAGCTGGCCGAGATGGCGGAGCTCGCCGAGGCCGGAGCGGCCGGGTTCTCGGACGACGGCCGGCCGGTGGTCGCGCCCGGGCTGATGCGCCGGGCGCTGCAGTACCACGCCGTCACCGGCCGCCGGATCGCCGTGCACTGCGAGGAGCCGACGCTCTCGCGGGGTGGCCAGATGCACGAGGGCGACGTCTCCGCGGAGCTCGGCTTCGGCGGCTACCCCTCGGTCGCCGAGAGCCTGATGGTCGGCCGCGACGTCGCACTGGCAAGGTACGAGGGACAGCCGATCCACTTCCTCCACCTCTCGGCGCGCGAATCGGTCGAGCACGTCGCCCGCGCGCAGGCCGAGGGCGTCAATGCGACCGCGGAGGCCACGCCGCACCATCTCGTCCTGACCGACGAGGCCGTGTACTCCCTCGACGCGAACGTGAAGATGAACCCGCCGCTCCGGTCGGCGGACGATCGTCACGCCCTGATCGAAGCGCTGCGTGACGGGACGATCTCGACGATCGCGACGGATCACGCTCCGCACGCCGCGCACGAGAAGGACGTGCCGTTCGAGGAAGCGCCGTTCGGCGTCACCGGCCTCGAGACCGCGTTCGCTGCCCTGAACACGCACCTCGTCACGACCGGCGTGATTCCGCTGTCGACCCTGCTCGAGCGGCTGTCCGCGGGCCCCGCGCGGGCCTACGGGCTGGAACCGCCGCGGATCGCGAAGGGCGCGCCTGCGAATCTCGTCCTGCTCGACCTGGACGCGGCCTGGAGCGTCGGGGACGGCGGCTTTCGGTCGCGGTCGTCGAACTCCTGGCTTCTCGGGGAGACCGTGAAGGGGAAGGTGCGGCTGACCGTCGCCGCCGGACGGGTCGCGTTCGAGTCGTGAGCGGCTTCCTCGCCCTCGCGGACGGCACGCTCTTCGCGGGTGACTCCGTCGGCGCCCCGGGTTTCGCCTTCGGCGAGGCGGTCTTCGCGACCGCGATGACGGGCTACCAGGAGCTGGTCACCGACCCGAGCTACGCGGAGCAGATTCTCTGCTTCACCGTGCCGATGGTCGGCAACTACGGGGTGGCCGAAGGCCGGTCCGAGTCGAGGCGCGTGCACGTGCGCGGCGTGATCATGCGCGAGGCGCAGGGCCCGGCCTGGACCGACTGGCTCGCCGACCGGGGTGTCGTCGCCCTTTCCGGGATCGACACGCGGTCGCTCGTCCTGCATTTGCGGGACGCGGGCGCGATGGCCGCCGGGATCTTCGCCGGCGACACCTCGGAGGAGGAGGCGCTCACCGCTGTCCGGGCCCAGCCCTCGATGGAGGGCCGGGCTCTGGTTGCCGGGGTCTCGACCGACGACCCGTACGTCTTCGAGGAGCAGGGCCGCCTTCGCATCGCGGTCGTCGACTACGGTGCGAAGCGCTCGATCCTGCGGCGGCTCCAGGGCGCGGGCTGCGCCGTGACCGTCTTCCCGCACGACGTCGACGCCGACCAGCTGAGCCGGTTCGACGGCGTCGTCCTCTCGAACGGGCCTGGTGACCCGGGACCACTCGAGGACGAGACGGTGGCCGTCCGTGACCTCCTCGGCCGCGTACCCGTGTTCGGGATCTGCCTGGGCCACCAGCTGCTCGGTCTGGCCACCGGCCACGAGACGTTCAAGCTCCCGTTCGGTCACCGCGGCGCCAACCATCCGGTGCTCGAGCGGGCCGACGGCAGGGTGCTCGTGACGTCACAGAATCACGGCTTCGCGGTGCGCCCGAGCGACGACGCGGAGGCGACCGCCGTCTCGCTGTACGACGGGACCGTCGAGGGCTTCGTCTTTCCCGACCTCCGCGCCCGGTCGGTGCAGTTCCATCCCGAAGCAGGGCCGGGGCCTCACGACGGGTGGCCTCTGCTCGAGACCTGGGTCGAAGAGCTTGCCCAGACGAGCTGACATCGAGTCCGTCTGCCTGATCGGCTCCGGGCCGATCGTGATCGGCCAGGCCTGCGAGTTCGACTACGCCGGTTGCCAGGCGCTGAAGGTGCTGCGCGAGGACGGGTTCCGGACGATCGTCGTCAACTCCAACCCGGCGACGATCATGACCGACCCCGGGTTCGCCGACCGCACGTATCTCGAGCCACTCGACCTCGAAGGCGTATCGGATGTCCTCGACCGCGAGCGCCCCGACGCCTTGCTTCCCACCCTCGGCGGCCAGACCGCGCTGAATCTCTCCTTGCAGCTCGTCGAAGCCGGCGTGCTCGACGCGCTCGGAGTCGAGCTGATCGGAGCCGGGCTCGACGCGATCCGGCGAGCCGAGGACCGCGAGCTCTTCCGCGAAGCCGTCCGCGGCGTCGGGCTGCACGTTCCCGAGTCGCGGATCGTGACCTCGCCGGACGACCTGGAGGGCGTGTCGCTTCCTGCCGTGATCCGACCTGCGTTCACCCTTGGAGGACACGGGGGAGGGTTCGTCAACACGATGTCCGAGCTCCACCGTCAGGTGGAGCTCGGAATCCGAGAGAGCCCGATCGGCCAGGTGCTGGTCGAGGAGTCGGTCCGGAACTGGGACGAGTTCGAGCTCGAGGTGATGCGCGACAGGCGAGACAACGTCGTGATCGTCTGCTCGATCGAGAACCTCGACCCGATGGGCGTCCACACCGGCGACTCCGTCACGGTCGCGCCGCAGATGACGCTCTCGGACGAGGCCTACCAGGAGCTGCGCGACGCGGCCGCGGCCGTGATTCGCGCCGTCGGAGTGGAGACCGGCGGCTCGAACATCCAGTTCGCCCGCAACCGGGAGACGGGCGAGCTGCGCGTGATCGAGATGAACCCACGGGTGTCACGGTCGTCGGCACTGGCCTCGAAGGCAACCGGCTACCCGATCGCGAAGGTGGCGGCGAAGCTCGCGGTCGGGTACACGCTCGACGAGATCCCGAACGACCTGACGAAGACCACCCCGGCGAGCTTCGAGCCGACGCTCGACTACGTCGTCGTCAAGTTCCCCCGCTTTGCCTTCGAGAAGTTCCCGGGAGCAGACCGGACGCTCGGGACGCAGATGAAGTCCGTCGGGGAGGCGATGGGGATCGGGCGCACCTTCCGGGAGGCGTTCTGGAAGGCGTTCTCCTCGCGCGAGCTCGACGCGGGAGCGATCACGCCCTGGCGGGAGATCGACGACTTCCCGGAAGGGCTGCACCCCTGGTTTCGCCGCGAGCTGGAGCTGCTCGCGCGGGAAGGGCCGCCCACGGGCCGCCGCGTGTACCGGCGGGTCGATTCCTGCGCGGGCGAGGTGGCGGCCGAGTCGAACTACTACTACTCGACCTTCGACGAGGCGGACGAGGCCCCGCCGGCGGGTGGCAAGCCGCGCGTGGTGATCATCGGCTCGGGCCCGAACCGCATCGGACAAGGGATCGAGTTCGACTACTGCTGCGTGCACGCCGCCCAGAGCTTCCGCTCGCTCGGCTACGAGGCGGTGATGGTCAACTGCAATCCCGAGACCGTCTCGACGGACTACGACACCTCGGACCGCCTCTACTTCGAGCCGCTCGGAGCCGACGAGGTGCTGGCGATCTGCGAGCGCGAGCAACCCGAGGGGGTGGTGATCCAGTTCGGCGGCCAGACGCCGCTGAAGCTGGCACGGGCGATAGAGGGCGCCGGCTTCCGGATCATGGGTACGCCCTACGAGGCGATCGACCTGGCCGAAGACCGGCAACGCTTCGGAGAGGTGCTCTCCGGGCTCGGGATTCGCTGCCCGGAGTGGGGGATCGCCGAGAGCGGCCGGGAGGCGGCCGAGCTCGCCCACCGGATCGGCTACCCCGTGCTCGTTCGCCCCTCGTACGTCCTCGGTGGGCGCGCAATGCGGGTGTGCTACCGGGGCAGCGAGGTCGTCGACGCGTTCCACCGAGACCTCGCGGCTGGAAGCGCCGGCGGCCAAGCCGCCGGCGCCCGGCCACAAACCGGGCCCGCCTCGGGCGGGCCCTGGGGCAAGGTTCTCGTCGACCGCTTCGTCGAGAATGCGATCGAGATCGACGTCGACGCCCTGTGCGACGGGGAGCAGACCTATGTCGCCGCAGTGATGCAGCACGTCGAGGAGGCCGGCGTCCACTCGGGCGACTCGGCCTGCGTCCTGCCCGCGCCGTCGCTCACCTCGACGACCGCGCGCGAGGTCGAGGACGTCGTCCGGCGGCTCGCGCCCGCGCTCGGAACGGTGGGCTTGATCAACGTGCAGCTCGCCGTCGCCGAGAGCGGGGAGGTGTACGTCCTGGAGGCGAATCCACGCGCGTCGCGCACCGTGCCGTTCGCGTCGAAGGCGACCGGGCTCAACCTCGTCGAGTCGGCCTGCCGGCTCGCCGCCGGTGCCACGGTGCAGGATCTTGCCCTGCCGCCGGAGCGCCCGCCCGCGCAGGTGAGCGTGAAGGCGGCGGTGCTGCCCTTCTCCCGCTTCCCGGGCAGCGACCCCGTGCTCGGCCCCGAGATGCGCTCCACCGGCGAGGTCATGGCCTCCGCGTCCGATCTCCCGACGGCGTTCGCGAAGGCGGAGCGCGCCGCCGGTCGACCGCTTCCGACGTCGGGAACGGCGTTCCTGTCGGTGCGGGACGCCGACAAGCCCGAGGTCGTCACCGTTGCGGCCGCCCTTGCCGGGCTCGGGTTCAAGCTCGTGGCGACGGAAGGAACGGCGCGCACCCTGCAGGCAGCGGGTCTCGAGGCCGAGCGGGTGGCGAAGGTCGCCGAAGGCGGCGAGGCGACGGTCGTCGATCTCGTCCGCCGCGGTCGCTGCGACCTCGTGATCAACACGCCGTATGGCGGCTCCCGTCAGCGCACCGACGGCTACCGGATTCGTGAGGCGGCGCTCGCGGCGCGGGTGCCGTGCATCACGACGATCTCCGGCGCGGCCGCAGCCGTCCATGCGATCGCGAACGCTCGCCGTGAGCTCGCCCTCTCCCTGCAGGAACGGATCGATGTCGAGACTCGAACGGCGAACGGTTCGTAGGCCGCAGTGATCTACCGCTTGCTGTTCCGGCTCGTGTTCACACGGCTGGACGCCGAGACCGCGCACGAGTTCGCGCTGCGGCTCCTGAGCCGCGTCACCTCGATCCGGCCGCTCGACAAGCTGCTCCGCCGCCTGCTCGCCCGGCGAGACGAATCGCTGCGGGTGCGTGCCCTGGGGCTCGAGTTCCCGAGCCCCCTGGGCATCGCAGCGGGCTTCGACAAGAATGCCGGCGCCTTCCGGGGGCTGGCCTCGCTCGGATTCGGGTTCGTCGAGGTCGGAACCGTGACTGCGCTCCCGCAGTCTGGGAACCCACGCCCGCGGATCTTCCGGCTTCCCTCTGACCGGGCGCTGATCAACCGGATGGGCTTTCCGAACGCAGGCGCGGACGAGGTCGCGAGCCGGTTGCGGGGGCCGAAGGGAGACGCGGTCGTCGGCGTCAACGTCGGCAGGAGCAAAGCCGCAGGAGACGAGGGGACGCTCGCCGACTACGAAGCCTCGATCAGGGTGTTGGCTCCAGGGGCCGACTACCTGGTTCTCAACGTCAGCTCGCCCAATACCCCCGGCCTTCGGGATCTCCAGGCCGCAGATCGGCTCGAGGCGCTGGTCCGCCGCGCCCGGCAGGCGTGTGGCGAGCGACGGGTCCCGATCCTCGTCAAGATCGCTCCGGATCTGACCGACCGTGAGATCGACGAGATCGCCGACCTCGCGCTCCGGCTCGGCGTGGAGGGCCTCGTCGCCGTCAACACGACCGTGGATCGAAGCGGGGTGAGCGGGAAGCGGGTCGACCGGGCCGGCTCGGGAGGCCTCTCGGGACGCCCCCTGCGGCGACGCTCGCTGGAGGTGCTGTTGCGGCTGCACGAACGCGTGGGGGAACGGGTCTGCCTGGTCTCCGTCGGCGGCATCGAATCGGCGGAGGACGTGTGGGAGCGGATCCGGGCAGGCGCGACCCTCGTGCAGGCGTACACCGGCTTCGTCTACGGCGGGCCGCTCTGGCCGTACCGGCTGAACCGGGGACTCGTCCGCCTGGTTCGCGAGTCCGGCCGGCGCTCGATCGGCGACGTCGTCGGCACGGCGGCCGACGGCATCACGCTGCCGGCTGCGGCCGGGATCGTGCACCAGCGAGCGTTGCCTGGCGGAAAACACCTCGACTTAGGGTCTAGGGTTTAGTCGAAACTCCTGCAAATGATGGGAATCAACCCCGGTTGACCCGCTCTAGCAAGCTGTTAGACTGGCGCCCCGATGCCCACGAAGACCCAGGCTACGGCGCCCGTTCGTTCTCTCGATCAGCGCATGGAGGCCCTCGCCAGAGCGAACGACATTCGCGTCCGGAGAGCCCAGCTGAAGAAGGACCTCAAGCTGGGCAAGGTCCAGATCGAAGAGATCCTCAACGATCCACCCGAGTACGTCTCGACGGCGAAGGTGTTCGACATGCTCATGGCGGTTCCCAAGTTCGGTCGAGTGAAGGCTGCTCGGTTCCTGAACCAGTGCCGCATCAGCCAGTCGAAGACCGTCGGGGGACTGTCCGAGCGTCAGCGCGCCGAGCTGATTGGGCTCTTCCACCGCAACGGCTGACGGCACCCCCGTCTTCGTCGTAACCGGCCCTTCCGGGGCGGGCAAGGGGACGCTGATCAAAGCACTGATCGAGCGGGTCCCCGCGCTCGAGGTCGCCATCTCCGCGACGACCCGCCTCCAACGCAGGGGTGAGGTCGACGGGCGCGAGTACTGGTTCCTGACCGACGCCGAGTTCGTCCGCCGCGTCGACCGGGGCGACTTCCTCGAGCACGTCACCTACGTCTCAGGGAAGCGGTACGGAACCCTGCGCTCCGAGGTTGCGCGGATCGCCGCCGGGGGGCACGTGCCGGTCCTCGAGCTGGAGACGGAAGGCGCGCTGACGGTGAAGGAGCAGGTGCCGAGGGCGGTGACCATCTTCATCACCGCGCCGATCCCCGAGCTGGAGCGCCGACTTCGGGAACGCGCAAGCGAAAGCGAGGGCGAGATCGGCGAGCGGATCGGACTTGCACGGAACCAGCTCGAGCAGGCAGACGAGTTCGACTACGTCGTGCTGAACGACGACCTCGAGCGTGCGGCGCGGAGGCTGGAGGAAATCATCGAGCGAGAAGTAGCCGCGGCCGGTAGCATGAGCCGGCCGTGATCCATCCTCGAATCGACGAGCTGCTCGACAACGTGGACTCGCGCTACGCGCTGGTCATCGTCGCTGCGAAGCGTGCCCGTCAGATCAACAACTACCACCACCAGCTCGGTGAGGGCACGTTCGACGAGTTCCCGCCGCTCGTCGAGTCGCGCTCGAAGAACTACTTGACGATGTCCCTCGAGGAAGTTGCCGAGGGCAAGATCAAATACTCGTACAAAGCCTGACGGCTTTGTACGAAGGAGGGCTGAGACATGGCCCGCGTTCTTCTTGGAGTAACCGGCGGAATCGCCGCGTATAAGAGCTGCGAGCTGACTCGGCTGCTCGTCAAGGCCGGGTACGAGGTGACGCCGGTGCTGACGCCGGGCGCAGAGACCTTCGTCGCCGCTCAGACGTTCGAAGCGCTCGCGCGACGTGAGCGGCCGCGGCAGCTCTACCCGCACCTGGTCGATGCCGACCTGCTCGTCGTCGCGCCCCTGACGGCGAACACGCTCGCGAAGCTCGCCCACGGGCTTGCCGACAACGTGCTCACCCAGCTGGCCCTCGCCTTCCACGGGCCCGTGCTGGCGGCGCCGGCGATGAACGTGCGCATGTGGGAGCACCCGGCGACCCAGGCGAACGTGGCGCTGCTTCGTGAGCGCGGCGTCGCGCTGATCGGCCCCGAGGAAGGCGAGCTGGCCGAAGGCGAGACGGGGCTCGGCCGGATGAGCGAGCCGGATGCGATCTTCGCCCGGTGCCGGGAGCTGCTCGGGGAGACCGACGCCCTGAAGGGGCGCAGGGTCCTCGTGAGCGCCGGCGGGACGCGCGAGCCGCTCGACGCCGTCCGGTACGTCGGCAACCGGTCCTCGGGCCGAATGGGGGTGGCCCTCGCCGAGGAAGCATGCAGGCGGGGCGCCGAGGTCACGCTGCTCGCGGCGAACCTGGCCGTGCCGGCCCCGGCCGGGGTGGAGGTGATCGAGACGCCGACCGCGGCCGATCTGGCCCGGGAGGCGAACACACGTGCGCATGCCGACGTCGTGCTGATGGCGGCAGCAGTCGCCGACTACGCGCCCGAGGCGCTCACCGGCAAGCGCCCGAAGAGCAGCGAGCCCTGGGAGCTCCGGCTCGAGCCGACCGAGGACATCCTCGAACGGCTCGCGGGGGCTCGGAACGGGGGCGTGATCGTGGGATTCGGCGCGGAGGAAGGCGAAGCGGGGCTCGAGCGCAAGCGGCGGATGCTCGCCGAGAAGCGGCTCGACCTGGTCGTCTTCAACGACGTCTCGCGTCCGGACATCGGCTTCGACGCGCCGGACAACGAGGTCGTGCTGATCTCGGCCACAGGGGAGCGGAGGGTGCCGAAGGCGCCCAAGGAGCGGATCGCCGCCGAGATCCTCGACGAGGTCGAGAGACTCCTGGCGACTTGATCGAGGCCGTCGTGATGGCGGCCGGGAAAGGGCGGAGGCTCCGCCCGCTCACCGAGCGTTACGCGAAGCCCGTGCTTCCGGTCGACGGCCGGCCGGTCGTGATCACGTTGCTGCACGAGCTCCTCGCCGCCGGATTCCGGAGGGTGACGGTCGTCACCGGACATCTCGGCGACCAGGTGGAGTCGCTGCTCGCGGGCTTCCCGCTCGACCTCGATTTCGTCCGGCAGCCGGAAGCGATCGGCTCGGCCGACGCCGTGCGCCGGGCGGCCGCGACGCCGCCGTACCTGGCGGTTGCCGCCGACACGGTGTTCGGGATCCGAGACGTCGGGCGGTTCGCAGCCGCGGCGGGCGAGGAGGGGGCGATCGCGTGGCGCCCGGACGCGAGACCAGGACGTTCGCGGCTCGGAATCGAGGGGGGACGGGTGAGGCGAGTCGTCGACCACGATCCCGACAACCCGCACGCGTCGGCTCCGCTCTGGCTCGTCGGTCGTGCAGTGCACGAGCGGCTCCGCGAACTCCCGGGCCCGCCGTTCGAGCTCGCGGCGGCGTTTCAGGCGGCGATCGACGCGGGCACGAGCATCGGTGCGGTGGAGATCGGGCCGACGCGAGACTTGACGGATCCGCTTGACTTGATCGAGCTGAACTTCCCCTACCTGAGGTCGATGTGAGCGAGGTCTACGACTACTTCCAGCAAGGCAAGCGGCACCTGAAGAAGGGCATGGCGGCCCAGGCGACCGTGGCGCTCGAGAAAGCCAAGCGCCGTGAGCCGAACAAGGCCTCGATCCGAGAGTCGCTCGGGATCGCCTACTTCCGCATCGGCCGATACGACGAGGCGGCGGAGGAGTTTCGAGCTGTGCTCGACATCTCCCCGACCGACGACTACGCGCACTACGCCCTCGGCCGGTGCCTCGAGAAGCAGGGGAGGACGACCGAGGCAAACGGGCACTACAAGCTCGCGCGCTCGCTCCGGCCGAGTAGCGAGCACTACGCCTCGCGCGTCATGGACATCGACAGCTGAGAGCCGTTGTCCAGCGAGTCGCGCGCGCCGCCGTCTCGCCGGGCGGCACGATCGGCGCCGGGCTGTGCGTGCTTCTCGGCGTGGCCCGCGGCGACAGCCCGGCCGAGGCGCAACGTCTGGCCGGGAAGGTCGCGCGGCTGCGGATTTTCGAGAACGCGGAAGGGAAGTTCGACCGCTCCCTGCTCGACACGGGCGGAGCGGCGCTCGTCGTCAGCCAGTTCACCCTGATCGCGGACGCCGGCAAGGGCAACCGCCCCGAGCTTCTCCGACGCGGCGCTGCTCGCGGACGCCGAGCCGGTCTACGAGGCTTTCTGCGAGGCCCTCCGCGGCTTCGGCGTCGAGGTCGCGACCGGCGTGTTCGGGGCTCGGATGCAGGTCGAGATCGTCAACGACGGGCCCGTGACGATCATCCTGGAAACGTAGGCCGCTGCCGTGGTGCGAGTCCCAGTCCGGCCCGTCAGATGTTGAGGATGATCTTGCCCTGGGCGTGGCCCTGGCCGAGGTAGCGCAGAGCCTCGGCCGCGTCGTTCAGTGGGTAGCGCCGGTCGATCACCGACCGCACCTTGCCGCTCTCGATCAGCTCGCCCATATATGCGAGGTCTGAGGTCTCCACCTTGGCCATGAACAGCTTGACCTTCTGGCTGCGGCCGATCGCCTCGACGAGCGTTCCGATCATGTGCTTCAGAGGTCCTAGCAGCGAGTGCTTCATCGTGGCGCCGACCACGACCACCGTTGCCTGCGGTGTCAGCACGCGGCGGAGCTTCGGGAAGGAGCGGCTCCCGGCGATGTCGATGATCAGTTCGTAGCGCTGGTCGAGTTGGGTGAAGTCTTCGCGCGTGTAGTCGACCACGCGATCCGCGCCCAGCGATCGCGCGAGCTCGACGTTCCGCGTGCTGCAGACGGCGGTCACGTAAGCGCCGAGCGCCTTGGCAATCTGGACGGCGTACGTGCCGACGCCGCCGGAGGCGCCGTTGATCAGCACCTTCTGTCCAGGCTGGACGGCGCCGTGGTCGCGCAGCGCCTGCAGCGCCGTCAGCCCTGCCACCGGCACGCCTGCTGCTTCCTCGAACGACACGCTCGCCGGCTTCCGCGCCAGCTTGGTCGTGGGTGCGGCCGCGTATTCCGCCCAGGACGCGCCCGAGGCGCCGAAGACCTGATCACCCGGCCGGAACGCGGTCACGTTCTTGCCGGCCGCTTCGACCGTCCCAGCTAGGTCGATACCGAGGCTGTGGTCCTTGGGGCGACGGAGCTGCCCGCTGATGACACGAACGAACGGCGGCGCGTAGACGCTATACCACTCGACCGGGTTGACAGAGGACGCGTGGACGCGGACGAGCACTTGATCGTCGCCGACCAGCGGTTTCGCGAGGTCGCGCAGTTCGACTGCGTCGGGGCCGTACCGCTCGTAGACGATCGCCTTCATCGTGCCTACCCCTGAATGGAGTTGCGGCGGCACAAGTCAGCAGCCGGATTCGAAACCGAAGCCTATAGCGAGAACTGGCTCGTTGCGCCGCACCTGACCCGACCTCTCGGGCTTGTGCACCAGCCTCCTACGTTTCGTGTCCGCGGCTTCGGCGTCGAGGTCGCGACCGGCGTGGTTCCTCGACTTTCCGGGTGCGACGGTCAGGGGCCGTCAAGCTCCGATTGCGAGCGACCGATAAGCGTCGCGTGGACACACCGGAACCGATGCGCGTCACCGGCGATCGCCGCGCGCAGGCGCTCGCCTCGACTGCCCTGCTCGTCGGACTCGCGTACCTCACCTGGCGGTGGGGGTGGACCCTGCAATGGCACACGGCATGGCTCGGTCTGCCGCTTCTCGTCGCGGAGACATGGGCGCTCGTCTCGGTTGCGTTGTTCGTCTTCTCGGCCTGGAGCCTGACCACGCGTGAGGCCGGGCCCGCCCCCTCCGGCAAACGCGTCGCCGTGCTCGTCCCGACCTACAACGAGCCGCCCGAGATCCTGCGGCCGACCATCCTCGGCGCTCTCGGGCTGCGATACCGGCCGCAGCCGGAAGTCTGGGTGCTCGACGACGGCGGCAGGAGCTGGGTGGCGGAAATGTGCAGCGACCTCGGCGTCCGGTACCTCTCGCGTCCGGCGCCGCGCGAGCACGCGAAAGCAGGGAATCTGAACTACGCGCTCGGCTACGTCGACGCCGACTTTCTCGTGATCGTCGACGCCGACCACGTCGCTATGCCGCATTTCCTCGAACGAACGCTCGCCTACATGGCGGATCCCGATGTCGCGTTCGTCCAGTCGCCCCAGGCCTTCTTCAACCGGAGCTTCCAGCACTCCCGTGCCACGGACGATCCCCTACTGAACGAGCAGAGCCTCTTCTACGACGTCATCTGCCGTGGGAAGGATCGCGACAACGCCTGCTTCTGGTGCGGGAGCTCGGCGCTCGTCCGGCGGGAGGCCCTCCTCTCGGTAGGAGGCGTCGCGACCGACACGGTGGTCGAGGACACGCATACGGCGATGAAGCTCCACCAGGCCGGCTGGAAGAGCGTGTACCACCCTGAAGTGCTCGCCGTCGGGCTCGCTCCGGAGGAGGTGGCGGCCTTCCTGACGCAACGAGGTCGCTGGGCGAGCGGCTGCTTCCAGATTCTCCGCAGCGACAACCCGCTGTTCGCGCGGGGCCTTCGCTTCCGGCAACGACTGCACTACTTCTCCTCCGTCACCCACTACCTCGAGGGTCCGCAACGGCTGATCGGGTTGCTGGTTCCGCCGCTCGTGCTCCTGACCGGGACGGTGCCGCTCGCCGCCCCAGCCGGCTTGTACCTCGCGCTCTTCCTGCCGCAGCTCGTGCTCGTCCCCCTGGCGACGCGTGCCCTCGCGCGCGGGCGATTCCGCTTCGGGGAGAGCGAGCGCTACACGCTCGTACGAGTGATCGCCTACACCAAGGCGGCGGGTGCTCTCTTCCGCCGGGGTCGCGTCACCTTCAGGGTGACGCCGAAGGGGGAGGCAACCGGCAGCCTCTGGCTGGCGATGCTGAAATGGCAGATCGCGCTGGCGCTCCTCGCGCTCGGTGCGGCTGCATACCAGACAGCGGCCCAGGTGTACCACCTGCCCGGAAGGCTCAGTGTCTTCGCATTCGCGGTGACGGTCTTCTGGTCGGTCATGAATGCGGGGCTCCTCGGAACCGCGGTCTGGTGGGCCAGGGAAGTCCGTCACAGGCGCCGGTCGCACCGGTTCCCGGTCCGCATCGAAGCTGCCTACGGCGACGAGCAGGGGGACGTCCCCGACAGGCCTGTCACGGTCAGGGACCTGAATCCGTTCGGCCTTTCGATGCGAGCCCAGGAGGCGGTTCACGAGGGTTCGCGAGTCAGAGTCGTCTTGCTGCTCGACAGCGGGCCCCTGGAGGTTGTCGGAACCGTCGCGCGCACCGAGCCGTCACTCGACGGAACTGCCGACGTCGGCGTGCGCCTCGACGATCTGCCCCAGGCGAAGCAGGACGTGATCCTGCGCTGGTGCTTCTCGCAACCCTTCGGGCCGGACTCGCCGATCCAGGGCGCCGGAGCACCGGTGGAAGAGGCTGAGCTGGCCGCCTACCTCAGCCGCGTGCGGCAGGCGGCTTAGGCCCCGGCCGCCGGGCAAGGCCCAACCGTCAGCAGGGCGGGGCACAGCCCGATCGAGTAGGCCTTGCTATCCTTTCTTCACCACATTTCACCGGCTTGGCGAAATGGGCGCGCGGCGCCCATTTCTTGTGTAGGAGGCGTTTTTGGCACAGGTTCACGAAAGGGAACGGCAGCTGACGAGGGAGGTCTCGCAGACCGTGGAGCAGGGGCTCCCCGGGGTGGAGGTCCTCGCCGTCGAGCTTGCTGGACCCGAGCGGTTCACGGTCTACATCGATCACCCGACCGGCGTCGACCACGCCCTCTGCGAGCGCGTCACGAACCTGCTGCGCGGCTACCTCGACCGGTACACCGTGGACGTCTCGTCCCCGGGGATCGAACGTCCTCTGCGCACGCCGGCTCACTTCCGCAACGTGGTTGGCCAGAAGGTCGCGATCCGCACGGATCCGGAGATCGGCGGCCGGAAGAAGTTCCGCGGCGAGGTCGTCGCGGTGGAGGACCGCAGCCTCAGCCTGGTCGCCGCCGGCGGCGAGGCTGTTCACATCCCGTTCGACTCGATCGTTCGGGGCAACCTCGTCGACGACGGGCAATGAAAAGGGAAGGGCGTTGAGATGAGCAGAGAGATCATCGAAGCGGTGCGGACGATCGAGCGTGAGAAGGGGATCGAGGAGAACACCCTGATCCACGCGCTCGAGGACGCGCTCCTCGCCGCCTACAAGAAGACCCCGGGCGCCTCGCGGCACGCGACCGTCGAGCTCGATTCGGACAGCGGCGACTTCCGTGTCTTCTCGATCGAGCTGCCGAAGGACATCGAGGAGCGTCTGATCGACGAAGCGCGCGAGCGCGCGATCACCGAGCTCGAGGCCCAGGAGCAGGAGACGGGTGAGCACTCGCACGTCCTCGTCTCCGACGACGACCTGCAGATCGACTGGTCGGACGTCGATCCCGCGCTCGTCCAGCGCGCGGACGTCACCCCTGAGAACTTCGGGCGCATCGCGGCCCAGACCGCGAAGCAGGTGATCCTCCAGCGGATCCGCGAGGCAGAGCGGGAGATGATGTACGAGGAGTACATCGACCGCGTCAGCGAAGTCGTCACCGGCATCGTCCAGCAGGCCGGCGACCGCAACAACGTCCTCGTCGACCTGGGCAAGGTCGAAGCCCTGCTTCCCCGTTCGGAGCAGGTGGACGGCGAGCGGTACGAGCAGGGCAGCCGCATCAAGGCCGTGATCACCGAGGTGCGCTCCGGCACGAAGGGGCCGCAGGTGATCCTCTCCCGACGGGATCCGGAGCTGATCAAGACACTGTTCGAGCTCGAGGTGCCCGAGATCGCCGACGGGCTGGTCGAGATCCGCGCGGTGGCGCGTGAGCCCGGGTACCGGTCGAAGATCGCCGTCGAGTCGCACGCCCAGGGTGTCGATCCGGTCGGCGCGTGCGTCGGGCCACGTGGCTCGCGGGTGCGCATGGTCGTCTCCGAGCTTCGCGGCGAGAAGATCGACATCATCCCGTGGAACAACGAGCCTGCGCGGTTCGTCGCGAAGGCGCTCTCACCCGCCCGCGTCCGCGAGGTCTACATCGACGACGAGACGAAGGAAGCGACGGTCGTCGTCCCCGACGACCAGCTGGCGCTCGCGATCGGCAAGGAGGGCCTGAACGCCCGCCTGGCCGCCCGCCTGACCGGCTGGAAGGTCGACATCCAGTCCGACACCGAGTTCGCCCATGCCGAGGCCGAGGCTGCCTTCGCGGGCGCGGACGGCGACGACTTCACCGGCCGCTGCGTGGCGATCCTCTCGACCGGCAAGCGGTGCCCGAACGCCGCGCTCCCGGGCTCGCGCTTCTGCGGCGTCCCCGCACACCAGGAGCTGGCCCAGCGGGAGGCGGCAGGCGAGGATCTCGGCGACCAGATCGTCCAGGCGGGCGGCGGCGAGGAAGAGGCCGAGATCGACGAGCTCGCGGTGGAGACGGTGGCGTTCGGGATTCGAGAGCCGGGGCCCGCGACCGAGCAGGCTAAACCTGAAGAGGCGTCGGCGGCCGAGCCGGCGCCACAAGGGGATGCGCCCACTGCGTGACCGTCCCGATTCGCACCTGCTCGGGCTGTGGACGCAAGGCGCCGCAGCCCGAGCTGCTGCGCTTCGTCGCCTCGGAAGGGACGCTCCTGCCTGGCCGAGCGGAGCCCGGGCGGGGCGTCTACACGTGCCGCAGACTTGCGTGCTTCGAGCGGGCGGTCGCCCGGCGGGCGTTCTCACGGGTGCTGCGTCGACCCGTGCGGGTCGATCCTTCTTTGACGTCCCTCTACACTGATCCCGATGGCTAACGGCCCGAAAAGACCAATCCGACCGCGTCAGGGCGGCAGCGCCGGGCGCAGGCGCCGCGTCGTGATCGACACCGGTGCTGCCCGTCCTCGCCCGGACGACCGCCGCGCACGCGAGCAGCGGGGCGCTGCGCCGCCGAAGCAACCGCGCGAGGTCGTCCAGCCGACCGGGCCGGTCACCGTCCCTTCCGGGGTCACCGTCAGGGAGCTCTCGCAGGCGCTCGGCGTCCCGGTCGCGGAGATCATCAAGATCATGATGGGCCTCGGCGAGATCGTGCAGATCACGCAGTCGCTGACCGACGAGGCTGTTCAGCTGATCGGCACGGCGGTCGAGCGCGAGATCACGATCAAGCACGCCGGCGAGGAAGACGTCGAGCCCGAGGCATTCGAGGACGACCCGACCGACCTTGCCCCGCGCCCGCCTGTCGTCACGATCATGGGCCACGTCGACCACGGGAAGACGACCCTCCTCGACGCGATCCGCGAGTCGTCGGTGGTGGAGACCGAGGCCGGCGGGATCACCCAGCACATCGGCGCCTACCAGGTCGATCACAACGGCCGGAGGATCACGTTCCTCGACACTCCGGGCCACGAGGCGTTCACGGCGCTCCGCGCCCGGGGCGCGAAGGTCGCCGACATCGCCGTGCTGGTCGTGGCGGCGAACGACGGCGTGATGCCCCAGACTCGTGAGTCGATTGCACACGCGCGCGCAGCCGAGATGCCGATCGTCGTCGCGGTCAACAAGGTCGATCTGCCCGAGGCCAACACCGAGCGCGTCCGGACCGAGCTGACGAGCGACGGCCTCCAGCCGGAGGAGTGGGGAGGGACGATCCAGTTCTCCGACGTGTCCGCACGTGAGAAGACGAATCTCGACGACCTGCTCGAGAAGGTGCTCCTCGTCGCCGATGCCGAGCTCGAGCTTCAAGCCAACCCGAACACGGAGGCCTCGGGGCCGATCATCGAGTCCCGCCTCGACGTCGGCCGCGGGCCTGTGGCGACGATGCTGGTGCAGCGGGGCACGCTCAAGGTCGGCGACGCGATCGTCGCCGGCGACGCCCACGGACGCGTGCGCGCCCTCCAGAACTATCGCGGCGAGAAGATCAAGGACGCCAGGCCGGGCGATCCGGTGGAGATCATCGGCTTCGACAAGCCGCCGCCGGCGGGAGAGCTGGGGCGCGTGGTCGAGAACGACCGTCACGCTCGCCAGCTCGCGCAGACGCGCGGCGAGCGCTTGCGCCGCGAGCAGCGCGCGCAACAGGCGAAGCGGGGCGTCTCGCTCGAGACGCTGTTCTCGGAGATGCAGGCCGGCGCGCTCCAGGAGCTCCGTCTGGTGCTCAAGGCCGACGTCCAGGGCTCGCTCGAGGCGGCCCTGAACGAGCTCTCGAAGATCGCGCACTCCGAGGTGGGCGTGAATGTCATCCACCGCGACGTCGGCGGAATCACCGCCAACGACGTGAACCTCGCCGCCGCCTCGGACGCGCTCGTCGTCGGCTTCAGCGTTCGCCCGAACGCCGAGGCTCGGCAGCTCGCCGAGCGCGAGGGCGTCGAGATTCGCACGTACCGCGTGATCTACCAGCTCACCGAGGACATCGAGCAAGCCCTGGTCGGGATGCTCGCCCCGGTCAGCCACGAGGAGACGATCGGCGAGGCGGAGGTGCGAGCGCTCTTCCGGGTGTCGCGGCTCGGCACGATCGCCGGCTCGTATGTGACGCAGGGGGTGATTCGCCGCTCGGCGAAGGTTCGTGTCGTCCGAGACGGCGCCGTGGTCGTGGACACCTCGATCGCGCAGCTGAAGCGGTTCAAGGACGACGTCCGAGAAGTGCAGGAAGGCTTCGAGTGCGGGATCCTGCTCGAAGGCTTCAACGACGTGAAGGAAGGCGACGTTCTCGAGGTCTACGAGGTGCGCGAAGTCGAGCGCACCGACCTGAGCGAGACGGCGCCCGCGCCGGCCGCCTCCTAGGCTGCGGACGACGTAGACTCGGGCCGTGGGCGAGATCGTCCTCGACGCGGTCACGAAGGTCTACTCGAACGACGTTCGCGCGGTCGACGAGGTCAGCCTGATGATCGGCGACGGCGAGTTCATCGTCCTCGTCGGCCCGTCGGGCTGCGGGAAGTCGACGCTGCTCCGGATGATCGCCGGCCTTGAGGAAGTGACCGAAGGCGCCATTCGAATCGGCGACCGCGACGTCACGGAGCTCGCACCCCGGCACCGCGACATCGCGATGGTGTTCCAGAACTACGCGCTCTACCCGCACATGGACGTCCGCAAGAACCTCGGCTACGGCCTGAAGGTGCGCAAGGTGCCCAGGAACGAGGTCGACCGCCGGGTGGAGGAGGTCGCAAAGATGCTCGGCCTCGACCAGCTGCTCGAGCGGCGCCCGGGGGCTCTCTCGGGTGGCCAGCGCCAGCGCGTCGCGATGGGCCGGGCAATCGTCCGGGAGCCGGCAGCGTTCCTGATGGACGAGCCGCTGTCGAACCTGGACGCGAAGCTGCGCGTCGACATGCGGGCGTCCCTCGCTCGACTGCACGAGCGGCTCGGGGTGACCACCGTGTACGTGACGCACGACCAGGTCGAGGCGATGACGCTCGGACAGCGGGTCGCGGTGATGCGTGACGGCCGGATCCAGCAAGTCGACACGCCGCAACGCCTCTACGCGAGCCCGGTGAACCTGTTCGTGGCCGCGTTCATCGGCTCACCGTCGATGAACCTCGTCGAAGCGGAGATCGACGGCGACTCGGTCCGGTTCGCCGGCTTCTCGCTCCCGCTCCACTCGGCCCGCCGGCCGCGCGGCGGCCCGGACCGCGTGATTCTCGGGATCCGGCCCGAGAGCTTCGAGGACGCAGCACTCGCCGACCCGGCGCTGCCCCAGGTGGAGGCCGGCGTGACCCTGCTCGAAGAGCTCGGGTCGGACGCGCACGTGATCTTCACGCTGGACGCTCCGCGGGTCGAGGCCGAGGCGCTTCGGGCGGTACACGACGACGAGGAGGCTGCCCTGATCGTCGACGACCGCGCCGTCTGGAACGCGCGAGTCGACTCGAAGACGTCCGCTCGCACCGGCACTCCGATCCGGCTCTCGATCGATCCGTCGGAACTCTACTTCTTCGATCCGGCGACCGGCGAGAGCCTCGTCGACGGCCGGGTCGCGAACGCCGTGTAGGAGGGCTAGGGAGGCGGAGCGGTCGAGCCGCCGTGCCGTAGCCGCGGACGGTACTGAACATCGGGCATCGCGCCGCCGGGCCCCGTGATCAGGCTGCGCAGCGTCGAGACTGCTGTGCGCGCGATCTCGAGGATCGGCTGGACGACCGTCGTCAGCGGCGGGTCGATCCAGGCCGCGGCCTCGATTCCGTCGAAGCCGACGATCGAGACGTCCTCCGGCACGCGCAAGCCGTGCGCGCGCGACTCTCGGAGCGCACCGATCGCCATCAGGTCGCTCGCGCAGATCACCCCGGTCGGAGGGTGCTCCTTGCCGAGCAGCTCGCGCATCGCGAGGCGGCCGCCCTCGACGTTGAAGTCCCCGTGTGCGACCAGCCCGTCCGGCTGGATTCCCGCGCTGCTCAGGGCGAGCTCACGGCCGGCCGCCTTCTCGCGAGTGGGGAGGAAGCGATCAGGCCCGGCTACGAACCCGATCCGGGTGTGACCCAGCTCGAGCAGGTGCTGGGTCGCGATCTGCCCGGCCGCCCGTTCGTCGACGCCCACGTGCGGAACCTCGAGCGCATCGACGACGCCGTTCACGAACACCAGTCGTGCGCCCTGGCTGAGCAGCCGCGCGTAGTGGGTGTGGTCGGCGAGGAGATCGGCTGCCTCGCTCGAGATGAAGATCATCCCCTCGACCCGGCGCTCGAGCAGCATCTGGACGTACTCGGTCTCGGCGACGGTCGAGCCGCGGATGTTGCAGAGAATCGTCGCCAGGCCGGCCCTCGTCGCCTGGTTCGCCATCGCCTGCGCGAGCGCCGGGAAGATCGGGTTGCCGAGCTCGGGGACCAGAAGGCCGATCGCTCCAGTCCGCTTGAGGTGGTCGGGTGGGACGTAGAGCAGGTCGCGCATGGCGCGCTCGACCCGCTTCCGAGTCTCCGAGCGAACGGGCGCCGACCCGGTCACGACCCGGGAGGCGGTCGCCATGCTCACGCCTGCGCGCTCTGCGACATCTCGAAGGGTCGGCGTCATCTCATGGTTCCCCGGCGAAGCCACGGTGCTTGATGAAACACCCTGAGGTCCGGTTTCGCAAGCGAATATCACCGAATAGCCCGCTATCCATCCGTATTTTTCCGCTTGACAGCATTCCCGGGAACGCTGTAGGGTCGGCGAGTTTCATGGATATGAAAGGCGTTTCATACGCAACGCTTCGGGTCGAGCTCTGCCGAGCCCGGAGGAAGGAGGGATTCTTCTCATGAAGGTCAACAAGTGGCGCGCGGCCGCCCTCGCACTCGTCACGGCGGTGCTGGTCGCCGGCGTCGCGCTCTCGACCGCCTCGGCGTCGACGCACAGGGCGAAAGCCCTGACGATCGTCATCTGGGCGGACGCGAGTCGCACTCCACCCGTAACCCAACTCGCGAACGCGTGGGCCTCGGCCAACGGCGCGACGATCAAGGTCGTGAACAAGGGGACCGACCCGGGCGTGATCCGGTCCGGGATCAGCACGGTCGCAGCATCGGATGCCCCCGACGTCATCGTCGGGGCGCACGACTGGACCGGTGAGCTCGCCGCCAACGGCGTCATCGAGCCGCTGTATCCGTCGGCGTCCGTGAAGGCGCAGTTCCCGAAGTACACGCTCGACGCCTTCTCGTACGGAACCGCCGTGAAGAAGTTGTACGGGATCCCGACGACGGTCGAGAACATCGGGCTGCTCGTGAACACGAAGCTCGTGCCGAAGGTCCCCACGACCTTCGCGCAGCTCGAGGCGACGGCGCTCGCGTTCAAGAAGAAGAACCACCTCGCCTTCGGGATCTGCGTCCAGCAGGGTGCCGGTGGCGACGCGTACCACATGTATCCGTTCTTCTCGGGTCTGGGCGGCTATATCTTCGGCGTCAACAAGGCTGGCAACCTCGACCCGTCCGACATCGGGGTGGCGAATCCGGCGTTCTTGAAGAACGCGCCCCTGATCGACAAGTGGAACAAGGAGGGCCTGATCAACTCGAAGGCCGACGCCACGACGTGCGTCGACCCGTTCACGAAGGGCCGGGCGCCGTTCTGGGTGACGGGGCCGTGGAACATCGCGAACGTCCAAAAGGCCAGCGTGAAGTTCAGGGTCATCCAGGTCCCGCCGATCGTCAAGCCTTCGGTTCCGTTCCTGGGTGTCCAGGGCGTGATGGTGACGAAGTTCGCCTCGGTGCACAACGTCGACTCGGCTGCCAAGGATCTGGTCGTGAACTACCTCTCTGCCCCGTCGGCACAGACGCAGTTCGCGGCCGCGGGCGGCCGGCCTCCGGCGAACCTCAAGGCGAAGTCGAACGACCCGATCCTGGCCCAGTTCTCTGCGGCCAGCAAGGGCGGCGTCCCGATGCCGAACATCCCGCAGATGGCGAGCGTCTGGACCGACCTCGGCCAGGCATGGGTCCGCTCGACGAAGGGGACCGGCGCGATGCCGGCGAAGCGCTCCTTCACGGGCGCGGCCAAGTCGATCGCAGACAAGATCGGCTAACCAAAGGTTAGGGTGGGGCGGGCGTTCCGGACGCGTCCGCTCCACCCATCAACCTTTTTGCGATCGTGAGCTTAGTGACCGCGCCCGCTCAGGCTTCTGCTCAAGAGGTCTTCCGTCCGAGCCTGGTCGCGCGTGGGATCGCCGTCTTCTCGGGGAGCACGGGCTACGCGGTCAAACTCGCTCTCCTCTCGATCTCGAACGCGCTGGCGGCGTGGGCGATCTACGTGCTCATCTCCCACCATCGCTGGCCTGCGATCGGCGTACTGATCGCTGCGACCGTGTTGATCGACTGGGTCTACCTCGCGCCGCGGCGGTGGACGCTGCCGGCGAAGTTCCTGATCCCGGGCACGATCTTCCTGATCGGGTTCCAGGTCGCCCCGATCCTGTACACGATCAACGTCGCCTTCTCGAACTACTCGACGGGCCACATCCTCACGAAGAGCGAGGCGATCGCGGCGATCAAGGTCAACTCGCTCGAGCAGCTCCCGAGCAGCCGCCAGTTCGACATGGCGGTCGCGCGCACGTCGTCCGGATTGCTCGTCCTGCTCTTGCACGACCCGGCGAGCGGCAAGGTCTACGTGGGGACGCCGAAGCGCCTGACCCCGCTTGCGAAGGGCGGCTACACACTCGGCGGGACGGGTCAGCCGACCTCGGCGAGGGGCTACACGATCCTCAAGGGTGCGGCCCTCTTCTCGCTCGACAAGGAGCTGCGCAGCTACAAGGTGCCGACTATAGGCGACAGCGCGATCGAGCCGCAGGGCACCTCGAACGCCGTCGAGTTGACGCCGACGCTGCGGTACGACTCGAAGAGCAACACCTTCGTCCGGATCAACGACGGCACGGTCTTCCGCGACAACGGCCTCGGGTCGTTCACGGCCGGCGGTACAGAGCTCCAGCCCGGCTGGAAGACCTACACGGGATTCCGCAACTTCAGCGAAATGATCCACAACCCGCTGATTCGAAAGCCGTTCCTGTCCGTGTTCGCCTGGACACTCGTGTTCGCCGCGTCCACCGTGCTCCTCTCTTTTGCGGCCGGTTTGTTCCTGGCGATCACGCTCGACAAGCGCGGGCTCCGGCTCCAGAAGCTCTACCGGTCGGTCCTCGTGATCCCGTATGCCATCCCCGGTTTCCTCTCGCTGCTGGTCTGGGCCGGTCTGCTGAATGACGACTTCGGCGTCGTCAACCGCATCTTCCACCTGCACATCGGCTGGCTGTTCGGGGGCAACGTGTTCTCCTGGCTTCCCTTCATCACGTGGCCGCGGATCTCCGTCGTCCTGATCAGCGTCTGGCTTACCGTGCCCTACTTCTTCCTGGTCTCACTCGGCGCGCTCCAGGCGATCCCAGAGGAGCTGACCGAGGCCGCTCGCGTCGACGGCGGCAATCCCTTGCAGATCTTCCGGCGCGTGACGCTGCCGCTGCTCCTCATCGCCGTCTCCCCGCTGCTCATCGCCTCCTTCGCGTTCAACTTCAACAACTTCAACAACATCTACCTGCTGACCCACGGCGGCCCGTACACCGGCACATCCGCGATCGCGGGGAACACCGACATCCTGATCAGCTACACGTACAAGGTTGCGATCGCGTCCGCCACCGGCGGCAACTACGCGCTGGCGAGCGCCTTCGCGATCGTCATCTTCTTCGTGGTCGCCCTGATCTCCGGCATCTCGTTCTGGCGCACGAAGTCGCTGGAGACGCTGAGATGAGCGAGGCCGAGATCGCCACTCCCTCAGCCGTCGCCCCGAGCCGGCTCGCGACGCGCGTCCGCGCGGCCGTCCGAGGGCCGAAGTCCCGCCCGCCATTCAAGGACACGTGGTGGCGGCACCTGGTCGGGATCGTCGCGATCGTCATCTCGCTCTTCCCGGTCGTCTACATCGTCTCGTCCTCGTTCAACGCGCAGAACACCCTGTCGTCGGCGCGGGTGATCCCGTCACAGGTCACGTTCGGGAACTTCTCCGATCTCCTCCACAACAAGGTGAAGGCGAACACGGGGGTCGTGCAGGACGCGCCCTATCTGCACTGGCTGCTGAACTCGGTCCTTGTCGCCGGTTGCACGGCGCTGTTCACCACGATTCTCGGTGCGCTCGCCGCCTACGCCTTCAGCCGGTTCCGCTTCCGTGGACGGAGGCTCGGGATGCTGTTCCTCCTGCTGATCCAGATGTTCCCGCAGCTCGTCGCCGTCGCGGCGATCTACCTGATCGTCTACAACATCGGCGGCGTCTTCCCGCAGATCGGACTGGACAAGCAGGCGGCAGTCGTGGTCGTCTACCTTGGCGGCGCGATGGGCGTGCAGGCGTGGTTGATGAAGGGCTTCTTCGACACGATTCCGGCCGAGCTCGACGAGTCCGCGCGCGTGGACGGCGCCACGCCGGCGCAGGTCTTCTGGGGCGTCGTCATGCCGCTCGCGGCGCCCGTGCTCGCGGTCGTCGCGCTGATCTCGTTCGTCTTCACGCTGAACGAGTTCGTGATCGCCTCGGCGCTGCTCCAGACATCGACGCACCTGACGCTGCCGGTCGGGATGAACGGGATGGTGACCAACCAGTACGACCAGACCTGGGGGCCGTTCACAGCCGGGGCCCTGATCGCGGCCGTGCCGGTCGTGTTCCTCTTCTTGTTCCTCCAGCGTTGGATCATCGGCGGGCTCACGCAGGGTGCCGTCAAGGGATGAGTCTCGTGCTCTTCACGTACGAAGGCCGGCCAGTGCTCGAGTTCGCCCTGACGCCGGCCCGATTTCGGGAGGTTTGAACGCAATGGCCGAGGTCGAGTTCACCAACGTCGACAAGATCTTCGACAGCGGCGTCCAGGCCGTCTTCGACCTCTCGATGCAGGCGCACGACGCGGAGTTTCTGGTCCTCGTCGGTCCCTCCGGGTGCGGAAAGACGACCGCGCTGCGCATGGTCGCCGGGCTGGAGGAGATCTCCGCGGGGACGATCTCGATCGGCGGGCGCGTCGTGAACAACCTCTCGCCGAAGGAGCGCGACATCGCGATGGTCTTCCAGAACTACGCGCTCTATCCGCACCTGTCGGTCGCCGAGAACATCGCGTTCGGGCTTCGCCTGCGCAAGGAGGCGAAGAGCGTGATCAACGACCGCGTCGCCTGGGCCGCGAGGCTCCTCGATCTGACGCCGTATCTCGACCGGAAGCCGAAGGAGCTCTCCGGCGGTCAGCGTCAGCGTGTGGCGATGGGTCGCGCGATCGTGCGCCAGCCGCAGGTGTTCCTGATGGACGAGCCGCTGTCGAATCTGGACGCAAAGCTGCGCGTCCAGATGCGGGCCGACATCGCGCATCTCCAACGCGAGCTGGGAACGACGACGATCTACGTCACCCACGACCAGGTCGAGGCGATGACGATGGGCGACCGCGTCGCCGTCATGAACAAGGGCGTCCTACAACAGGTGGACGCGCCGCAGCGCCTCTACGACCGGCCGGAGAACCTGTTCGTTGCCGGCTTCATCGGGACGCCTCCGATGAACCTGGTCGAGGCGACTGTCTCCACGAACGGCGGCGTCTCGATCGACCTCGGCGGCAACCAGCTGCCGATCGCCGACGCCGCGCTCGCCAGCTACCCCGGCCTGGCCGGGTTCAGCGGCCGGTCGGTGATCGTCGGCCTCCGCTCCGGCGATCTCCACCCGGCGCAGGGGCGGGACGACCTCCCGCAGATCCACGCGCGGGTCGAGCTCGTCGAGTCCCTCGGCGGGGAATCGATGGCGTACTTCCGGGTCAACGCGCGGAGCGTCAAGAGCGAGGCGATCGAGGAAGAAGAGCAGCTCGCAAGCGCCGGCGAGGAAACGGTCGTCGGCGCCCGCCCGAACCTCGTCGCCTCCTTCCCGCCTCACGTCCAGCTGAGGTTGGGCGACGAGGTGCCAGTCGCCGTCGACACGAAGAACCTGCACTTCTTCGACGAGGCGTCCGGTGCGCCTCTCCGCTAGCGCCGTTGCCGCCGCGGTCACGCTAGTCCTCGTGCTCGTCTCGGGCGGACAGTCGGCCACGCCGGCGCCGCCTTCCGGTATGGCAGCGCGAGCTCTTGCCACTCCTGGGGCGCCGAGCCCGCTCGCATCCGAGCGGATCTACTTCGTGATGACCGACCGCTACGCGAACGGCGACCCGTCGAACGACACGGGCGGCTACGGCACGCTCCGCAGCCAGAACGGATTCGACCCGACCTCGACGGCGTACTGGCACGGGGGCGACTTCACAGGTTTGACCGGAGGCTGCACCGATCCGGCTCGCGGCCTCCAGCGGATCAAGGATCTCGGCTTCACCGCGGTGTGGGTCACCCCGCCGGTCGTCAACCAGGTCTCGGTCGGAGACTCCGGCGGCTACCACGGGTACTGGGGGCTGGACTTCACCCGGATCGATCCTCATCTGGGCACCGATGCCGACTTCGGCGCCTTCGTCTCGTGCGCACACCGCCTTGGCCTGAAGGTGATCGTGGACGTCGTCGTCAACCACACGGGCGACGTTGTCCAGCTCAGCGGCGGGACCGCGTACTCGGACCGCGCCTACCGCGACTGTCGCGGCAAGACCTTCGACCCAGCCCGCTACGCCGGGACGAGTCGGTTCCCCTGCCTGAACGCGGCCTCGATGCCTCACCGACCGTTCGTCCTGCCCTTCCTCGCACATGCGAAGAAGCCGGAATGGCTCAACGATCCGCTCAACTACCACGATCGCGGTGACATCGACTTCGGCTCGTGCAGCCAGCAGTGCTTCGAGCAGGGCGACTTCTTCGGGTTGGACGACCTCTTCACCGAGAAGCCGAACGTCGAGCAAGGCCTGGCCCGGATCTTCGGCGACTGGGTGACCCGGTACAAACTCGACGGCTTCCGGGTCGACACCGCCCGGCACCTGAACGCGCGCTTCTTCAAGCTCTGGGTGCCGCAGATCCGGGCCGCGGCACGGGCGGCGGGCGTCCGAGACTTCCAGATCTTCGGCGAGGTCTTCGACGCAAACGCGCTCGACCTCGTTCCCTACGTGCGGAACCGCGGGCTGCCGAACCTCCTCGACTTCCCGTTCCAGGACGCCGCCGCCGGCTACGCCTCCGGCGGATCGAGCGCCGTGGCGGTTCGCAACAGACTCGACGACGACGACTACGTCCGGTTGCCCGACGGCCGGGATCCGGCGCCTCCGACCTTTCTCGGCAACCACGACATGGGCAGAGCGGCGCTGCAGATCTCTCAGCACGGCGGCGGCCTCAGCGGTGACACGCTCCTGAGGCGCACGCTGCTCGGCTACGACCTCCTGTACCTGCTCCGAGGCGCGCCGGTCGTGTACTACGGCGACGAGGTCGGGATGATCGGCACGGGCGGCGACCAGCAGGCACGCCAGGACATGTTCCCGACCCGGGTGGGGGAGTGGCAGACGCAGCCGCGGCTGGGCGGCCCGCCGATCGGCACGGGCTCCTCGTTCGACGTGACCACGAACCCGATCGAGGCGCGTCTCCGCGAGCTGGCTCGGCTGCGCGACGCCTATCCCGAGCTGGCGACGGGTGCGACGATCGTCCGCCGAGCGTCCGGGAAGGTTCTCGTCGTCAGCCGGATCGACGCCGAGAAGCGCCGCGAGGTGGTGGTCGGCTTCAACAGCGGCGACGCTGCGGCGACCGTCACCGTCTCGACGGCGGCGGCCGGTCCGTGGGCGCCGGTCTACCGTACGTCGGCGGGCGTTCCAGGCGCCGAGCGGCGGATCACGCTCGCGATTCCGGCCCAGTCGGCGGTTGCCTACGCCTCGATCGATCCGATTGCGGCCACCACGCCGGCGGTTCCGGCGCTCTCGATTGCCGCTGACGACCTGACGAGCTACCTGCGGGCGACGGCGAGGGTGACGGGGAGCGTGCCCCTGAGCGTCGCGTTCGCGCTGAGGAGGCCGGGTGGATCCTGGCAACGCCTCGCGGTGGACGACTCGCCGCCGTATCGGGCGTTCGTCGACCCGTCGCGATATCCGCGCGGCCGGCCGGTGTACGTCGTCGCGATCGCGCGCGGCCTCGACGGGTCGACCTCGGTGTCCAAGGTGGTTACCGTCATCCCGCGCCGGGGATAGGAGCGAGGTCGGGACCGTTCTCTAGAGTGCCCAAGTCCATGACGCGGATCGGAGAGGCTCCGGTGTCTCGCCGCTCGAGCGGCGTGCTCCTGCACATCACATCGCTCCCCGGCGGTCGCCTGGGGCCCGCCGCGTACGAGTTCGTCGACTGGCTCGAGACTGCGGGGCAGAGGTGGTGGCAGGTGCTGCCGCTCGGACCACCGGATGCGTTCGGCTCGCCGTATACGTCCTCGTCGGCTTTCGCCACATGGAGCGGCCTGCTCGCCGACCCGCAGGCCGAGGTGAGCGAGTCGGAGCTGAGAGCGTTCCGGGCGAGGCATGCGTACTGGGCCGACGACTGGCGACTCTACGCGGGCCCCGAGGCGTTGGCCGACCAGATTCGCTTCGACCGCGAATGGCGGGCGCTCCGGAGGTACGCCGCGGAGCGAGGCGTGTCGCTGATCGGGGACATGCCGATCTACGTCGCCAAGGACAGCGCCGACGTTTCCTCGCATCCCGATCTGTTCGCGGCCGGGCTGGTCGCCGGCGCAGCGCCGGATGTCTCGCATCCCGAGGGGCAGCTGTGGGGGCAGCCGGTCTACGACTGGCGCGAGATGCGCCGGCAGGGGTACCGCTGGTGGATCGAACGGTTTCGCAGGACGCTCGAGCTGGTCGACATCGCGAGAATCGACCACTTCCGCGGCTTCGTCGCCTACTGGGCGGTTCCCGTGGGGGCAACGAGCCCGCTCGAGGGACGCTGGCACCGAGGCCCCGGCGCAATCCTCTTCCGTGCGGTGGAAGCCGCGCTCGGGCGCCTGCCGCTGGTCGCCGAAGATCTCGGGATCATCACGCCGGCGGTCGACCGCCTCCGGGCGGACCTCGGGCTGCTCGGAATGCGGATCGTCGGACGCGGGTTCGTGCACCGGCACCGACGCCGACATGCGGTCGCCGCGCATCCCGAAGACGCCGTCGTCTACACCGGGACGCACGACCATCCGACACTGGCCGGCTGGATTGCGGCCGCCTCCGCCGACGACCTCCAGCTCGCCCACGACGATCTCGCAGCCGCCGGAATCGCCGGCGACGACTTCGAGTGGGCGCTCGTCCGCCTCGCGCTCTCGTCGCGGGGCCGGATCGCGATCCTGCCGATGCAGGATGTCCTCGGCCTCGGCAACGAGGCGCGGATGAACAGTCCGGGCACTGTCGGCAACGGGAACTGGCAGTGGCGCCTACAGCCCGGGCAGGCGAGCCGCGAGGCGGCGGAGCGGCTGCGCGAGGCGACGGCGGCCAGCGGCCGACTCGTCCGGACCGCCCGGCCCGCGCTGGTCGCGTCCGGCTAGTGGCCGCCGGCTACGTCGGCATCCTTTCCGTCGAGCTCCACTTTCCGGAAGCCGGCTCGCTCAAGGGCAAGCGCAAGTACGTCAAGTCGGCGAAGGCGCAGCTCCAGCAGCGCTTCGGCGGCTCCGTCGCCGAGGTCGACCATCACGATCTCTGGCAGCGCGCGCGTCTCGTGATGTCGTGCTCCGCGCGGGAGGTCGGCGACCTGCACGAGCTGCTCGACGGTGCGGACCGCTGGCTGCACGGTCAGGAGTGGGTCGTGACACGGATCGACCGGCGCATCGTCTCCCTGGACGACTAGGGCACGAGTACCGTTGAGACCATGAGCGGCCGCATGCGAAGGGTGAACGAGTCGGTACGTCAGGTCCTGTCGGAGGCGGTGCCGGAGCTCAAGGATCCCCGCATCGGGTTCGTGACCGTCACGGGCGTCGAGACGTCCCCGGATCTCCGCTACGCCCGCGTGTTCGTCAGCGTGCTCGGGTCCGAGCGGAAGCGGCGCGCGACCCTCGACGGCCTCGGTGCCGCCCACGGCGTTCTCCAGGCTCGCCTCGCCCGTGAGCTGAGAATGAAACGGACCCCGCAACTTGCCTTCGAATACGATCGGACCGTTGAAGAGGGCGTCCGGATGAGCAAGCTGATCGATGAGCTCGCTGCTGACGAGTGAGCTGACCGCGGTCGCGGAGGCGATCCGTGCCAACGAGCGCTTCCTGCTCGTCGCGCACGAGAACCCGGACGGGGACGCACTCGGCTCGATCCTGGGAGCGAAGGTGGCGCTCGACAGGCTCGGCAAGGACAGCGTCATGTACCTCGGCGGCCAGCTCGCGCTCCCGCAGGAGTACGGGTTCATGGAGCTCGGCGAGCTTCGCCGCGAGCTCCCCTCCGACGCCGCCGACCGAGTCGTCCTCGCCCTGGACTGCGCCAACGCGAGCCGAACCGGGCTGACGCCCGAGTTCCTCGAGGGCGCTCGCGTCGTCATCGACGTCGACCACCACCACGACAACACCCGGTTCGGGCATGTCAACCTGATCGTCCCCGACGCATCCTCGACCGGCGAGATCGTCCGCGACCTGCTCACGGAGCTCGGCATCGCCTTGATACCGGAGATCGCCGAGCCTCTCTACGTCGCGCTCGTCACCGACACCGGCCGCTTCCAGTACGCGAACACGACGCCGAAAGCGCTCCGCCTCGCCGCCGAGCTGGTCGAGGCGGGCGTCGACGTCCACCGCGTGTTCCAGGGGATCTACGAGTCGGTCGAGTTCGCGAAGCTGAAGCTGCTCGCGAAGGCGCTGGAACGGGCGGAGCTGTACGAGGGCGGACGCCTGGTCGTGAGCTACCTCGTGCGCGAGGACTTCAACGACCTGGGCGTCGGCGAGGAGTACGCCGAGGGAATCATCGACTACCTGCGCGCGGTGGACGGGACGGAGATGGCGGCGACGATCCGTGAGCCGCCCGAGCCGGCGGACGCCGACCGCCGAATCAGCATGCGCGCGGCGAGCGACGAGCTCGACGTGTCCGCGATCGCCCGAAAGCGCGGCGGCGGCGGGCACCGCCAGGCGGCGGGATTCTCGACGCCCGAGTCGATCGACGAGATCAAGGCGTTCCTGCGCGGGGAGTTCGTCCTTGCCGCCGCGCGGGCTTGAGCCGAGTGGCCTGCTGCTGGTCGACAAGCCCGCCGGGCCTTCGTCCTTCCAGGTGATCGCAGCAATCCGGCGTCGAACGGGGGCCCGTACCGGTCACGCCGGGACGCTCGACCCGTTCGCAAGCGGCCTCCTGCTCGTCCTGTCGGGCGCCGCGACCCGGCTCACTCCCTGGCTCGTGGGTCTCGACAAGCGCTACGTGACGGACGTCCAACTCGGCTCCAGAACTTCGACCGGCGATCCCGAGGGCGACGTCGTCGGGACGACCGAGCCACCGTCCGAGCCCGCGCTGCGCGAGCGGCTGGCGGAGCTTCGCGGCGAGGTCGAGCTCCCGGTTCCGGCGGCCTCGGCCGTGAAGATCGGCGGCGAGCGCGCCTACCGGCTTCACCGTCGCGGAGAGGTGGTGGAGATGCCGCTCCGGCGCTCCCGGGTGAGCATGCTCGACCTGGTCTCGTACAGCGACGGGATCGCGCGCCTCGACCTGCGGGTCGGATCCGGCACCTACGTCCGTTCGATCGCGGACGCGCTCGGCGGGCACTGCAGGGCGCTTCGGCGGTTGGAGGTTGGGCCGTTCTCGGTCGAGGACGCGGACGAGGAGCGGATTGTCCCGGCCGCCGAGGCGGTCCCGTTCCTGCCGGCGGTCGAGGTCGACGCCGACGAGGCGGCCGCGATCAGGTCGGGGCGCCGTCACGCACGGGCCGACACTCGGACGATCCACGAGGGCGCGCTCGTCGCCGTCGGACGGGTCGTGATGCCGGGATGAACGTCGCGCACTCGCCGGAAGAGCTCGTCAAGAAGGAACGCGCGGTCGCCCTCGGCACGTTCGACGGCGTCCACCTCGGCCACAGCCGGGTGATCGAGGCCGCGGTCGCGGCCGGACCGTGCCCAACCGTGGTCACGTTTCATCCGCACCCACGGAGGGTGATGGGGTACGGCGTCGAGCTGCTGACGACGCTCGACCGCCGTCTGGAGCTGATCGCCGGGCTCGGCGTGGAAGAGGCGCTCGTCGTCGAGTTCTCGCTGGAGTTCCAGCGCGTCGAGGCCGACGAGTTCGCCCGCGAATACCTGGACGCCATCGGCGCGCGGACCGTAGTCAGCGGTGCCGACTTCCGCTTCGGCCACCGCCGGAGCGGCGACCTCGACGTGCTGGCCGGCCTCGGATTCGCGACGCAGGCCGTCCCGCTCGTTCCAGGCATCTCGTCGTCGGCGATTCGCCAGCACCTCCACGCCGGCGAGATCGAGGCGGCGGCCCGCCTGCTCGGCCGCCCGCCCGAGGTCGAGGGCCTCGTCGTCGAGGGAGACGCTCGCGGCGGCACGCTCGGCTTCCCGACTGCGAACCTCGCTGCAGAACCCGACCTGCTCGTGCCCAAGCACGGCATCTACGCCGGGTTCGCTGGAGGCCACCGTGCGGCGATCTCGATCGGAACGAATCCGCACTACGGCGGCGACGAGCTGCGGATCGAGGCGTTCCTGCTCGGCTTCGCGGGCGACCTGTACGGCAAGCGGCTCGTCGTCGAGCTCTGGCGGTGGCTGCGCGACGAGCGGGCCTTTGCCAGCGAGCGGGACCTCGTCGACCAGATCGCGCGGGACGTGGACGAGACGAAAAGCACCGAGCGGCCGGTCTAGCTCCTAGACGAGCCGAGCTCCGCCGCTTCGCCTCGGGTCGCCGGCTGCGCCGTCCCGGGTGATCGCGCTCACGCCCCCGAAGTAGTGGTGCCGGGCCGGCCACCGCCGCACGGTCAGCCCGCTCCGCTCGAGTTCGGCGAGTGCATCCTCGTCGACGCCCGGCTCTGCGTTGACGACCTCGCTCGTGCGATGCACGCGCGGGCGGTCGACTGCCGCCTGAGGAGCGAGCCCCTCGTCCAGGATCCCCGCCGTGACTCCGACGAGCGCCGTCCGGAGCCGCGTGCCGCCGGCAGCGCCGATCGCGAGCACTGGGCCGGTCGAGTCGAGGGCGACGCTCGGAGCCATCATGCTCTGCATCCGCTCGCCGGGCACGAGCGGGCCGACGACCAGATCGACCTCCCCGAGCATGCTGTTCAGGTGCAGGTCGAGGCCGGGCAGCCAGTCGCCGGAACCGAGACCGAGGCTGGTCGTCAGCACGCAGACGTTCCCGCCGGCGTCCGCGACGACGAGGTTCGTGGTGTGGGTCTCGGGCCCCGGGGCGGCCGCGAGCGTGTCGAGCAGGGCCAGCGTTCGCTCCGGCTCGGGCCGCCCCCGGAGGGCCGGCAACCGGGCGAGCACCGGCTCGACCGGGCTGAGGCCGGATCGCGTGAGGAAGCTCGTGCCGGCATACGTGACTCGGGCCGGTTCGCTCCAGACTGCCGTGTACGTCTCGAGATCTCGTCGGGTGACGACGCCGTCTCGTTGCCGGATCAACGAGAGCAGCACCTCGCCGATCGAACCCGTGTAGACACTCGTCGCTCCCTCGTCGGCGACCGCCTCGAGTGCCGCGACGAGGCCGGGTTGCTCGAGGCGGTCGCCTGCGCGAAGCAAGCGGCCTCGAGGCGAGTAGATGCGGCCGCCCTCGCGCATCGTCATCACCGGTGCGAGCATCTCCAGGCAGGCGACGTGGGCAGGAGGCATCGAGACGCCGTCGCGTGCGAGCCGCAGCGCCGGGGCGCAGAGCTCGGGCCAGGGGAGCCGCCCGTGCCGGCGCCAGAGGGCGTCGAGACCGGCGGGGACGCCGGGGACCGCGCACGAGGCCGGACCGACCGCGTAGTGGACGAGCTCTTCGCCGAAGGGCACCTGCAGCTCGAGCAGCTCCCCGCCCGTCCCGCTCGGAACGGCACAGAAGCAGTCGAGGTTCTGCACCGAGCCGGCCGCCGCATCGAGGTAGACCGCGTGTCCGCCGCCGAGCAGTCCGGTCATCACCGTCTCGGCGACGCACGAGGCCAGGCATGCGGCGACGGCGGCGTCCGCAGCCGTGCCGCCTGCCCCGAGCGCCTCGACACCGGCCTCGACGGTCGCCGGATGTCCCGCTGCCACGGCCGGTTTGAGCATCCTTGCTAGGCTAGTCGCCGACCGCGACCTCGGCCGTGCGTGCGCTTCCTACGGCGTGCTGGGATCGCGGAGACGTCTACTTGGAGGTGAATGTGACCCTCACCAAGGAAGCCAAGCTGGAGATCGTCGGCAAGCACGGGCGGCACGGAACCGACACGGGTTCGCCCGAGGTACAGATCGCGCTCCTCACGACCCGGATCAACGAGCTGACCGAGCACCTGCGCGCCCACGCGAAGGACCACTATTCGCGTCGCGGCCTGCTCAAGCTCGTCGGTCGCCGCCGCAGGCTGCTCGACTACCTGCAGCGCTCGAACCTCGAGAGCTACCGCGACCTGATCAAGGAGCTGGGGCTGAGGCGCTAGCGGACTACGGAAACGAGGAGAGTGGAAGTTTGAGCGAGCCCCGTCTGAGATGGAGCTGACTCAAACCTCCACTCTCCGGTGAGAACTGGAGGAATCAGATGAGTGTTGCCACCGGCAACGAGACGATGGTCTCCGTCACCGTCGGTGACCAGGAGATCAGCTTCGAGACGGGCAAGCTCGCGAAGCAGGCCGACGGCGCCGTCGTCGTCCGCTCCGGCGAGACGATGGTGCTCGCGACGGCTCAGGGGCGGATGGAGCAGCGCGAAGGCGCGGACTTCTTCCCGCTGACCGTCGACGTCGAGGAGCGCATGTATGCCGCCGGGAAGATCCCCGGCGGTTTCTTCAAGCGCGAAGGCCGGCCGACGGAGCGGGCGATCCTGACCGCTCGAATGATCGACCGCCCGATCCGGCCCTTGTGGCCGAAGGGCTTCCGCAACGAGGTGCAGGTGATCTGCACCGTCCTCTCCGCGGACCTCGTCACCCCGCACGACATCCTCTGCATCAACGGCGCCTCCGCGGCGCTGATGATCTCGCCGCTGCCCTTCTCGGGGCCGGTCGGCGCGGTCCGCATGGGGATCATCGACGGGCAGCTGGTCGTGAACCCGACGCTCCAGGAATCGGAGGCCGAGAGCACGGTCGACCTGATCGTCGTCGGCACGAGGGACGCGCTGACGATGGTCGAGGCGGGCGCCGACGAGATCCCCGAGGACACGCTCCTCGAAGCGCTCGAGATCGCCCACGAGGCGATCAGGCGCATCTGCGAGGCCCAGGAGGATCTGGCACGTCAGGTCGGCAAGCCGAAGTGGGTGGACGCGGGCCTGACCGCGGAGATCCTCTCCTCGCACGGGGACCGGATCCGTGAGCGAATCGGTCAGGTCGGGCTGCGCGAGGCGTCGGTCGCGGTCGAGGAGGCGTTCGCCGAGCTCTGCCCGGAGCTGACGATGGAATCGAGCGAGGACGACATCGTCCGCCAGGTGCAGGTGCGGGCGAGCCTGAACACGATCCTCGAGACCCTGCGACTGGAGGCGGTCGAGCGGCCCGTCCGCGAGCAGTTCGAGTCGGAGCTGCGGGCGCTGACTGACGCCGAGCAGGACTCGAAGGAGCTCAAATCAGCCAAGCGCAACCTGCTCTTCGAGCGGATCCTCGAGCAGGTCGCGCTCCCGTTCCCGGTCGGACCGGCCGTCTCCGAAGGTGAAGCCGCGACCAAGGACACGATGACGCGTCAGTTCGTCAAGCGTGCGGCCGAGGCGGTCTACAAGGACCTCGTCCGCAAGAAGATCGCAATCGAGAAGCGGCGCCCCGACGGACGCGGCACCGAGGAGATCAGGTCGATCGCGTGTGAGGTCGGAGTGTCGCCCCGGACGCACGGATCGGCGCTCTTCACGCGCGGGCAGACCCAGATCATGACCCTGCTCACGCTCGGTACGGCGAAGGAGGGGCAACGCATCGACGACCTCTCGCTCGAGCAGGAGCGGCGGTACATGCACCACTACAACTTCCCGCCCTACTCGGTCGGAGAGACCGGGTTCATGCGCGGGCCGAAGCGTCGCGACATCGGTCACGGCGCGCTCGCCCAGCGGGCGCTGGAGCCGATGATCCCCGCCCCGGACGAGTTCCCGTACACGATCCGGCTCGTCTCCGAGACGCTCGAGTCGAACGGCTCGTCGTCGATGGGATCGGTGTGCGGGTCGACGCTCGCGCTGATGGACGCCGGCGTTCCGATCAAGAAGCCCGTCGGCGGCATCGCGATGGGCCTCGTCAAAGAGGGCGACGACTACGTGATCCTCACCGACATCCAGGGTGCGGAGGACCACCTCGGCGACATGGACTTCAAGGTCGCCGGCACGCGTGACGGCGTCACCGCCTTGCAGATGGACATCAAGATCACCGGCGTCACGTTCGAGATCATGCGGGAGGCGCTCGCCCAGGCGAAACGGGCCCGCGAGTTCATCCTCGACCAGATGCTCCAGGCGATCCCGGAGCCGCGCGTCGAGTTGCGCGGCCACGCCCCGCGAATCGCCACCGTGAAGATCAACCCCGAGTTCATCGGCATGGTGATCGGCAAGGGCGGCGAGACGATCCGGGCGCTGGAGGCCGAGCACGACGTCCAGATCGACATCGAAGAGGACGGGACGATCCTCATCTACGCGACCGAGGGGACGAAGTCCGAGGCGGCGAGTGCCGCGATCGAGGCGTTGACGAAGGAGCCCGAGGTGGGGGACACGTACACGGGCAAGGTCGTCAAGACCACGCAGTTCGGCGCGTTCGTCGAGCTGAAGAAGGGCACCGACGGCCTCCTCCACGTTTCCAACGTGGGCCCGGGTCGCGTCGGTCATATCGAGGACGTGATCGAGCGCGGTGACGTGCTCGACGTGATCGTCCAGGAGGTCGACAAGGCGCGCGGCCGGATCGGCCTGAAGCTGGTCGCCAAGCACGAGAACGGCTCGCTCGTCCAGCCCGAGGAGCTGATCGAGCGCGCGAAGAACGCGCCGCCTCGCCCGCGCGAGGAGGAGCGTCCGCGCGACCGCGACCGCCGCGGCGGCCGCGACCGCGGTCGCCGCTAACCGAGCGCTGCGCGACACGCAGGGACAGACCTCGGTCTGTCCCTGCTGTTCCGCCGGGCCCGACGCCTGGCCGGTCGGGTTCGCTAGGCTCGAAAAAGCGCATCGGCGACGGTGCGTCGAATTCGTTCATGAGCGCATCCGATCGCCACAAGTGGCTTGTTCTCGCCGTCGTCGGTGCGGCGTTCTTCATGACGATCCTCGATGTGGCGATCGTGAACGTCGCCATTCCATCGATTCAACGGGACCTCGACATCGCGGAGGCGACGGTTCAGTGGGTGGTGACGGCGTACGCGATCACCTTCGGCGGCTTTCTCCTGCTCGGCGGCCGGATGGCCGACCTGCTGGGCCGGCGGCGGATCTTCATCGTCGGTCTCGTGATCTTCACGCTGGCGTCGCTGGCGTGCGGGCTCGCGTCGAGCGCGGGCGTCCTGATCGCGTCACGCGCAGTGCAGGGAGTCGGCGCCGCGATCATCTCGCCGGCCGCACTCTCGATCGTGACCACCACGTTCGCCCAGGGCGCCGAGCGCAACAAGGCACTCGGGATCTGGGGCGCGCTCGGCGGCTCCGGGGCGGCAGTCGGCGTCCTGATGGGCGGGATCCTGACGAAGTACCTCGGTTGGGAGTGGATCTTCTTCGTCAACGTGCCCGTCGGTGCGCTCGTCTTCGCCTTGACCCGGCCGATCGTTCCCGAGAGCCGTGCGGACCTGGGACATCGCCGCTTCGATGCAGGAGGCGCGGTGACTGTCACCGGCGGTCTCGCGTTGCTCGTCTACGCGATCTCGAAGGCGCCCGACGTCGGCTGGGCGACCGGGCGAACGATCGGGCTGCTGGCAGCATCGGTCGTGATCCTCGCGGTATTCGTCGGCTGGGAGCTGCGCTCGAGCGCGCCGCTCGTGCCGTTCTCGGTCTTTCGCATCCGCACGCTGGCAGGCGCGAACGTCGTGGGGCTGCTGCTCGGTGCAGCGCTCTACGCGAATTTCTTCATCTTGACGTTGTACGTCCAGCAGGTCCTCGGCTGGTCGGCCCTGAAGACCGGCGTCACCTTCCTCGCGACCGCGGGCACGACCGTCATCTGGGCTGGAGTCGCGCAGGCACTCGTGACGAAGATCGGTCCGCGAACCGTGATGACGACGGGCCTGGCGGTTCTCGCGCTGGCGGTGCTCGGGTACACCCGACTGCCCGTGCACGGTCACTACTGGCCTGACCTGCTCCCGATCTACCTGGTCGTCGCGCTGGCGATTGCCTTCGCCTTCGTCCCGGTCACGATCGCCGGCTTCATCGGCGTCCCCGCGCACCACGCAGGCCTCGTGTCAGGCTCTCTGAACACCACGCAGCAGATCGGCGGGGCCATTGGTGTCGCAGTCACCTCGACGATCTTCGTCTCGCATGCGAAGGCCGGGAACTTCACGGCGCAGGCGTACACCTCCGGCTACCGCTGGGCATTCGCCGCTCTCGTCGCGATCGCCGCCGTCGGAGCGGTCGCCGCCTTCGTCTACTTCCGCGGCGCTCACATGCCCGAGGGCGAGACGGAAACCGTCACCGTCTCCGCCTGAGCACGAGCCCCGCACAAGGCGAGCTAGGATCGCTCGCAGGGTGCAGGAATACGTCCTTTCCGAGCTCGACACCGGTGAGCGGCTGATCACCGAGCGGGTGCCGAGCGTCCGGTCGGTCGCCCTGGGCTTCTGGATCGGCGCCGGATCGCGCGACGAGCCGGACGCGAAGGCGGGCGTGTCGCACTTCATCGAGCATCTCCTGTTCAAGGGGTCGCGCTCGTACGACGCCCAGCAGATCGCGGAGATCTTCGACGAGATGGGCGGAGAGCTGAACGCGGCGACCTCGCGCGAGCACACGGTCGTGTACGCGCGCGTTCCCGACCGGCATCTCGAAGATGCGCTCGACGTGATGGCCGACATGGTCTTCGCGCCGACCTTCGCCGACGTCGACTCCGAGCGGGAGGTCGTCCTGGAGGAGATCGCCATGGTCGAGGACACGCCGCAGGACCTCGTCCACGACCTGCTCGCAGAGGCGGTGTTCACCGACCATCCGCTCGGCCGGGCGGTGATCGGGCATGCCGACGTGATCTCGTCGGTGTCGCGGCGGTCGATCGCCTCGTATCACCGGGGCGCCTACGTGGCGGGCAACGTCGTTCTGGCCGCAGCCGGCAACCTCGAGCACGACAAGGTCTGCGAGCTGCTCGAGCACGCCGCCCGGCAGCGCGTCGAACCCCCTGCCACGCGAACGAAGGTGCGGTCGCCTCTCGTCAGAGAGCCGGCGCCCGGGTTGCGCTTCCAGCGGAAGGACACGGAGCAGTTCCACGTCTGCGTGGGCGCGCTCGGGATCGCGCGCTCCGACCGGCGCCGGTTTGCCGCGTCGCTCCTGGACGCGATCCTCGGCGGGTCGGCGTCGTCACGACTGTTCCAGGAGATCCGCGAGAAGCGAGGGATGGCCTACTCCGTGTACAGCTTTGCGTCCCAGTACACGGACACGGGTCTCGTCGGGATCTACGTCGGGACCCGGGAGGAGAACCTGGATGCGTGCCTCGAGATCGTCGCGGCCCAGATCGCAGAGGTCGCGGCAGGCAACCTGCGCGACCGAGAGCTCGAGCGGGCGAAGGAGAACCTCAAGGGCCGCATCTCCCTCTCGATGGAGTCGACGTCGAACCGGATGAGCCGGCTCGGCCGGTCGTTGATCACCGACACCGAGCTGCTGTCGCTCGACCGGATCATCGCCGAGATCGACGCCGTGGAGCCGGTCGCGCTGTCCGAGCTCGCGGCGGTGCTGCTCGCTCCGTCGCGGATCTCCGCGGCCGGGATCGGACCGAACGAAGACCGGTTCCTCGAGGCGATCGAGCGGATCCATCCGGGCCTCGCGGCGGCGGCATGAGGGTCCTGCTGTTCGGCTACAGCGGCAAGCTCGGCTCGGTGCTTGAGCCGGCACTGAAGGCTGCGGGCCACGAGGTGGTGGGAGTCGAGGTGGACGACGCGGTCCCGGAGAGCGGCGACGCCGCGGTCGACTTCACGCAGCCCGACGCCGTCGCAGCGAACGTCGAGGCCTGTGTCGAACGGGGCATCCCCTGCGTCGTGGGAACGAGCGGTGCGGATCTCTCCGCGGTCGGCGTGCGTGCGGCGGAGCGCGGCGTTTCGGTGTTCGTCGTCCCGAACTTCGCGATCGGTGCGGTGCTCATGATGCGGTTTGCGGCCGAGGCCGCACGCCATCTCCCGCGGGCCGAGATCATCGAGCTCCACCACGACACGAAGCTCGATGCCCCCTCGGGGACGGCGAAGGCGACGGCGGCTGCGATGGGCGGCGACCCGGCGATCCACTCCGTCCGGCTGCCCGGCCTCGTTGCGCACCAGGAAGTCCTCCTCGGCGGGCCGGGCCAGTTGCTGACAATTCGCCACGACACGCTCTCGCGCGAGGCGTTCGTTCCCGGCGTCCTCCTCGCGCTGGAGCGTCTGCGAGACCTCCCGCCCGGGCTGACGATTGGCCTCGACGCCGTCCTCTGAGTACCATCGGGGCATGCTCGGCGATGTCCTGACGGCGATCGTCACGCCGTTCCACGCCGACGGCTCGGTCGACTACGACCGCTTCCGGGAGCTGGCGCAGCACCTCGTCGATCATGGCTCCGACGGCCTCGTCGTCACCGGAACGACCGGCGAGGCGCCGACACTGAGCGACGACGAGCGCTTCGAGCTCTACGCGGCCGCGGTCGACGCGGTCGGCGATCGCGCGACGGTGATCGCAGGGACGGGCACCTACGCGACCGCGCATTCGGTTCACCTGACCGCGCGGGCGCACGAGCTGGGCGTCCACGGGTTCCTGGTCGTCACGCCGTACTACAACAAGCCCCCCGCGCGGGGAATCGTCGAGCACTTCAGGGCGATCGCCGACGTCAGCGACCGGCCGATCGTCGTCTACAACATCCCGGGGCGCGTCGTCCTGAACCTCGAGCCCGAGACGATCGCCGAGCTCGCGGAGATCCCCACCGTCCGCGCGGTCAAGCAGGCGAACAGCGACCTCGACCAGGCACGGCGGATCGTCGAGACCGGGCTCGACCTCTACGCGGGCGACGACAACCTGATCTTCCCGTTCCTCCGTCTGGGTGGGGTGGGCGGCGTGTGCGTGCACACCCACGTCGTCGGCCCGCAGGTCAAGAGGATGGTCCGGGCATACAAGGACGGCGACGAGGCGGCGGCGCGCCGGATCGACGAGGAGACCGAGCCGGCCTACGAGCTGCTGAAGGTGGCGCCCAACCCGATCGCGATCAAGGCGGCGCTCAACCTGCTCGGGTTCGAGGTCGGCGGGCTCCGGCTTCCGCTCGTGTCCGCGACCCCGGAGGAGACCGCGCAGGTGCGCGACTGCCTCGAGCGCGCGGGGCTGCGGGTTCCCACGCCCGCCTAGCGCAGCGCGCTCAGGCTGCGGTTCCGCCGACTGCCCGAAGCGTCACCGCTCCGAGCAGCTTCGGCTCTTCGCGATAGATCGTCTCCATCGCTTCGATCACCCTCCTGCAGAACTGCGTGCCGGCGTGCGTGCGCAACTCGCCCATTGCAGCGGCGATCGTGCGCGCCGAGCGGTACGGGCGGTCGCTCGTCATCGCGTCGAAGGCGTCCGCGACGAGCACGATCCGAGCCGGGAGGGGGATGTCCTCGCCGGCGAGAGCATCGGGATAGCCCTGGCCGTCGATGCGCTCGTGGCTCGAGCGCGCGACCTGGATCACGATCGGGTGGAGATCGACCTCCGCGAGGATGTACTCGGCGATCAGCGGGTGTTGCTTCATCTCCGCCCACTCGTCCTCGTCCAGGGAGCCGGGCTTGTGGAGGATGCGCTCAGGGATTCCGATCTTGCCGATGTCGTGCAGGAGGGCGCCGATCTGGATCGCGTCCAGCTCTTCGCCCGAGTACCCGAGGCGTCTGGCGAGCGCGACCGCGATCTCGCAGACCCGCTCCGTGTGGCCACCCGTGTAGAAGTCCTTCGCCTCCATGCTCCTCGCGAGCGCGGCGATCGTCTCGAGGTGGCGTTTCCGGACTTGCTCGACGAGGTTGGTGCTTTCGATCGCCGTCGAGAGCTGGGGCAGCATCGCGTCGCGCAGCCGCTCCCAGCGCGGCCCCTCGAAGCCCGGCGCCTGTGTGAGCTCGAGGCTTCCGATCTTCGAGCGCCCGGCGAGCAGGTTGATCCCGACGGCATCGTCGCCGAGGCTGATCTGCGCCGGTGCGCCCGTGAGCTCGGAGAGCGCCTGCTCTGCGTACCCCGTCAACGCGGCCCGGTCGTGCGCTCGCGCGGCCAGGCCGCCGGCGAACTGAAAGAGTGTGTGGAGGTCGTCGTTTCGCTCCGCGAGCTGGGTGTTCGCTCTTCGGAGCTCCTGGTTCGCGGCCCGGACCTCTTCGACGGAGCGGCGGGTATGCGACACGTACTGCCGCGTCGAGAACATCATCATCGCCGGCGGAAGCGTGAACGCGATCAGCCCGGGGAGCCCGGCCGTCTCGTACGCAACGGCCAGCGCCAGCGCGAGCGGTCCCGCCGCGAGGTAGTAGGGCGTGAGCCAGCGGAAGCGCTCGCGCCAGACGGCGAGCTGGCTTTCGCCGTCGGCGAGGCTGATCGCCAGCGAGAGCAGTCCGACGTTGACCAGCATGTACACGGCGCCCGCCCCGATCGAGGGGAGCACGCGTGCGCCGGCCGACCAGTGATCGCCGACGACGGCGTGGAAGAAGGCTGCTCCCGCGCCTGCCGAGAGGCTGAACTGGGCGGCGTCGAACACGCCGCGGTTGAGACGCGCGCCATGCCGCCGTCGTGCGACCATGTTCACGATGCCCATCAGGGCGGCGGCGATCATCGCCGGACCGATGCCGAAGGTGAAGCCGACGGCCAGCAGGCCGGCTCCGCCGAAGCTGAACGACCCACGCCCGTAGACCTCGATCGAGACGAGCTGGAGGACGACCGTCAGGCCGAGAAACGCGAGCAGCGCGGTCGGGCGCTCGGTGGCCGCCTGCCATGACGCGCGTGCGGTCAGCGCCAGCGTGGCGGCAACGGTCGAGGCGACGAGGGAGATGAGGACGTTCGGATCCCGGCGAGGTTCGGGCGGGGCCCCGGTTGTAGCGGCCTCGCTCATTGCTCCTACGACCAGGCGTCGGCGGTGCTGTCGATGCCGACGGTCCAGCTGCCGGTATCGCCGGACACGTTCCACGCCGAGCTCGCGTTCCAGGCCGAGCTGGCGTTCCAGGCAGAGGTCGCGTTCCACGCCGAGCTGGCGTTCCAGGCCGACGAGGCGGTGAAGCCGGCGCCGTTCCAGGCCGAGGTCGCGTTCCAGGCCGACGTGGCGTTCCAGGCCGACGTGGCGTTCCACGCGGACGATGCGTTCCAGGCCGAGGAGGCGTTCCACGCGGAGGAGGCGTTCCAGGCAGACGAGGCGTTCCACGCGCTCGAGGCCTGCAGGCTGGCGGCATCGGCCTTGTCCGGCTTGTCGGCAAGAGTCCAGGCAAGGGCAGCCTTGTTCCAGGCATCGATCGTTGACGCGCCCGCCAGTCCGGCGCCCCACTGTTGTGCGGCCTTTTCCAGCGTCGCTGCTGCGTCCGTGTACTTGCGGGCGGCCATCGAGGCGCGTGCCGAGAACTCCATCGCAACCGGCTGCCACTCCGGAACCCCTGCCCCCGCGACAGCGTCGGCCGACTGCAGCCATGTCTTCGCCGCCTTGTCGAAGGCGCCGCCGATCGCGTAGTCGCGTCCGGCGTTGTCGTAGGCGACGGCCGCCGACAGCGGCACGTCCAATCGCCAGGCGTCGCCGGCGCTGCGCCACTTGTCGCCTGCGGCGGTCCACTTCGACTGGGCCTCCTGCTGGAGCGCCTCCGTCGCATGCTTCATCGCGTCCTTGTTTGCCGCGCTGTTCAGATCGGCGGAGGCGGCCGCGTCCGTCGGTGTGCCGGTCGAGTACGCGATTCCCTCGTTTGCGCTCGCCGGGGTTCCCGCGAACGCGAGCGCGCCGGCGATGTCGAGGCCGGGCGCGGCGCTGCTGCTGACGGGGCGCCCGGTCGACGCCAGCAGCCACTTCACCTGGTCGGGGGTCAGGTTCGGGTCCTTCTGGAGGAGGATCGCTGCGGCGCCGGCGACCTGCGGTGCTGCGAACGAGGTGCCGTTCGCCATCAGGTAGCCGGGCTCGACGTGATTCGCCGCCGGGGCCTGGCTGTCGAGCAGCGAGCCGCTGACGAGGTTCGAGACGATGTGGCGGCCGGTCGCGACGATCTCCGGCTTCGCGAACCCGTCGTCCGTGACGCCGTAGGACGAGAATCCGGCGAGGACGTCGTCGGCGGTCGCGGCCGTGTCGTTTGCGTCTGCCGCGCCGACGGTGATCACGAACGGATCGTTGCCGGGTGCATAGTGCACCGTGTCGGGGCCCAGATTGCCGGAGCTCGCGACCACCACGACGCCGGCCTGCCAGAGCTTCTCGACCGCCTGGTCGAGGGCGCTGGTCGTGTACGAGCCGGGGATCGATTCGGCGAGCGACAGGTTGGCCACGCGGATGCCGAACTTCGCCTTGTTCGTCAGCACCCACGACAGCCCGCCGATCACGTCGCTCGTGTAGACGCCGCCGTCGAAGCCCGTCACGTTGATCGCGTAGACGTTTGCGCCGGGAGCGACACCGATGTGTCGGCCGTCGTCGGAGCTGCCTGCGAGGACGTCGGCGACGAACGTGCCGTGCCCGACCGCGTCCTCGGAGATCTTCCCGTCCAGCTTGACCTGTGTCACGCGGCTCCCGAGGTCGCTCGCGCCGGGCGTGACCCCGCTGTCGAGAACGGCAACGCCGACGCCTTTCCCGGTCAGCCCCTGCGACCACGCGCCGGTGGCGCCGCTGATCTCGGGGTAGAGCGTCGCGAGTGCGGCGGTCGCGCTCGTCGATGCGGCGCCCATGTGCTTCACGGGCGAGTCCACGTTCACGTACGTGACGCCGGGCGAGAGGCCGAGCGTCCCGACCTGCGAGGCCTTGATGACGCCGCTGACGGCGTCGATCAGCGACAGGGGCGTGACCTTCGTGCCGTGCAGAGCTGCCAGTGCCTCGTCGGCGCCCGGCCCGTAGACGATCACGTGCACCTTGCCCTTGTCTCCGTGCCGCGCCTGCGCCGCCTGGGCTACCTGCGCGACCCGGGGATCGACCGTCGGGGCGGCGGCGGGCGAGACCGGGGGTTGCCCCTGGTCGTGTGCTGCTGCGGGACCTGTGAAAGCTCGTGAAGCGGCAGATGCCGGGAGGGCGAGAGCAAGCGCCGCGAGGAGGAACGGCAGGCCGCGTGCAGCCCGAGACAGACGAGTAGCGCGATCCATGCACTCGTTGTCCTCGGAGAGCCGCTGACAATCGTGACCTGAAAGGGTGAATTCCCGGGAATCCGCGCTCGCCGCAAGATCACACGGGCGCGCACGGACCGCCGGATACACTCCACAGGTGCCAGGCACCCGCTTGCGCGTGATCCCGCTCGGCGGCCTCGGCGAGGTCGGCAAGAACATGACCGTCTTCGAGCACGGGGGTGAGAGCCTCGTCGTCGACGCAGGGCTCGCGTTCCCGCGCGACGAGCACCTGGGAGTCGACCTCGTTCTTCCCGACTTCTCGTACCTCCGCGACGACCCCGGCAGGGTGCGGGCGGTCGTGCTCACCCACGCGCACGAGGATCACGTCGGGGCGCTGCCCTACCTCCTGCGCGAGGTGCCCGTGCCCGAGGTCTGGGCGACCCGGCTGACAATGGGGCTCGTCAAGTCGAAGCTCGACGAGCACGGATTGCTCCGAGCCGCGGAGCTGCGCGAGATCGACCCAGAGGGGCCGCCGGTCGAGATCGGACCGTTCCGTCTCGAGTTCGTCCGGATGGCGCACTCCGTGCCGGACAACGTCGCCGTCTTGATCGAGACGGATGTCGCACGCGTCCTGCACACGAGCGACTGGAAGCTCGATCACACACCGGTCGACGGCTACCGAACGGACGTGGGCCGGCTTGCGGAGCTCGGCAACCGGGGTGTCGACCTGATGCTGTCCGACTCGACCAATGCCGAGCGGAGAGGGTTCACCGGCTCCGAGCGGCTCGTCGGCGAAGCCTTCCGGCAGATCATTCCGCAGCGAACCGGGCGTGTCCTCATCGCCTCGTTCGCGTCGAACGTGCACCGGATGCAGCAGGCGATCGACGTCGCGGCGCAGACCGGTCGCAAGGTCGCCGTCGTCGGGCGCTCGATGCGGAAGAACCTGAACATTGCGGGCAACCTCGGCTACCTCGAGGTTCCGGAGGGGACGATGATCCAGGCCGGTGAGCTCGAGGAGTACGCCCCGCACGAGGTGCTGATCCTCTGCACCGGGAGCCAGGGCGAGCCGATGTCAGCCTTGACCCGGATCGCCTACAACGACCATCAAACCGTGACGGTCGAGCGCGGCGACACGGTCATCCTCTCGGCGCGGCCGGTTCCGGGCAACGAGCTGCGCGTCCACGACACGATCAACCAGCTCTCGAAGCGCGGCGCCGAGGTGTTGCACGAGGAGAACGCGGCAGTTCACGTCTCGGGCCACGCCAACCAGGAGGAGATCCGCACGCTGTACGGCCTCGTCCGGCCGAGAGCGGTGATGCCGATTCACGGCGAGTACCGGATGCAGGCGGCCAACGCCCGGCTCGCCCAGGAGACAGGCATCGCGGCCTCGTCGATCGTGCTCGCAGAGAACGGCTCGGTGGTCGAGGTCGGTCCTTCGGGCGCCGCGATCGTCGATCAGGTCGAGGCGGGGGTGACCCTCGTCGACGGCCTCGGAGTCGGTGACATCGGCGACGTCGCCCTTCGCGACCGCAGGCACATGGCGGAGGACGGCGTCCTGATCATCGTCGCGACCCTGGCGAGCCAGAACGGCACGCGATCGGGCGCGGCCGAGCTGGTCGCGCGGGGATTCGGCGAGAGCGGCCCGCTGCTCGACGAGATGCGCGTCGAGGCGGAGAACGTCCTGCAGGAGCTGATCGCCCAGGACGTCGTCGAGATCAAGCTCCTCCAGGAGCACCTGCACGACGGCGTCGGCCAGCTGATCTACGACCGAACGAAGCGCCGGCCGATGATCCTCCCGGTCGTCGTGGAAGTGTGAGCGCGGTTCTGGACGGATGGGCCGGCGTGCTCGCCGGGAGGGCCGCAGAGGAAGCAACGGCACGGCGGCTGATCGCCCAGCTGAGCGCCTGCGAGGTCGCGGCGCTCTCCTTCTGCCGGCTGCTCGAGCGGTGGGCACGGGGAGATGCGAGCCCGTCGACCCCGGGGCGGCGCCAGGCGGCGTTGCGACGGGCGGCGGAACGCGCCGAGACCGCCCTCGCCGGCCTGGAGCAACCGCTCGCGCGGTATCTCCTCGAGCTGGAGCCGGAGCGGGCGGAAGGGAGGTCGTGGTACGGCGAGCCGGGAGCGGGCGAGTTACGTGACTGGCAGGCTGTCCTCGACCGCGCCGGGGTCGTCGCCTCGCCTGCACGCGTCGCTCAGGTGTACCTCGAGCTGGCGGTGCTCGTTCGCGCGCTGGAGGGGCTGCGGGCGGCGGCGGACATCGGGTCGGAGCCGGACCGCTCGTCGCTGTGGGCGGGGCTGTTCGACCTCCGCGAGAATCTCCTCGGGCGGACGCTCGAGGATCTCCGCGCCCTCGCCGCGTAGCTCCACGCGATACTCACGGCATGAAGATCCTCCTCGACTGCGACCCCGGACACGACGACGCGATCGCCCTCCTGCTGGCGGTGGCGAGCCCGGAGGTCGAGCTCGTCGGCGTCACCACCGTCCACGGCAACCAGACGCTCGAGAAGACGACTGCCAACGCGCTGAAGGTGCTCGAGTTCGTCGGCCGCCCGGAGATTCCGGTCGCCGCGGGGGCGGACCGGCCGATCCGCCGAGAGCCGTTCGTCGCCGCGTACGTCCACGGTGAGAGCGGCCTCGACGGCCCCGCCCTTCCTGAGCCCAGCACGTCCCCGGTGGACCGGCACGCCGTCGATTTCATCGCCGAGGTCGTGCTGGCCGGCTCCGAGCCCGTCACGCTCGTTCCGACAGGGCCGCTGACGAACATCGGCCTCTTCCTGGCCCGTCATCCGGAGGCGGCGGCCCGGGTCGGCAGGATCGTCCTGATGGGGGGCGCGATCGGCGAGGGGAACGTGACGCCGGCGGCCGAGTTCAACATCTGGTGCGATCCGGAGGCGGCCGACCGCGTGTTCTCGAGCGGCCTCGACGTGACGATGATCGGCCTCGACGTCACCCACAAGGCGCTCGTCGGCCCTGCACACGCGGCCGAGCTGCGAAGCTCCGGACGGGTGGGGGCGATGGTCGCCGAGCTGCTCGACTTCTACGGGCGGTTCCATCGCGAGACCTACGGCTGGGACGGCTCGCCGATCCACGACGCCGTCGCGCTCGCGCACGCGTTTCGTCCCGGGCTGGTGCAGACGGTGCGCACCGGGGTGCGGGTCGACTGCGAAGGAGAGCTGGGGCGGGGCCGAACGAACGTCGATCTCCGCGGCCGTGTGGGCTGGGAGCCGAACGCGGAGGTCGCGGTCGACATCGACGCAGACGGCTTCGTCTCGCTCCTGCTCGAGCGGATCGCCTCGCTGGATGGTTGACCGGTAATTTGCGTCGATGTGGGGATGGCTGAGACCAAGCCGGGCGCCGCGATCATGCGCTGTTCGTAGCAGAGGCTACGGGCGGCGCGTGAGCGTGGTGATCCGGCGCCGCGTCTCAGCCACCAGCCGCGCGACGAGAAATTGCCGGTCAACCATCCTGTGAAGCTCGGGGTCCTGACGATGCAGGACGCTCCGTGGCCGGAACTCGTCGAGCGCTGGCACCGGCTCGACGAGCTGGGAGTGGAGACGATCTGGGTCGCCGACCACCTCGGCGGCGACTGGGTGAAGCCCGGAAAGCCCTGGTTCGAAGCGTGGAGCTGCCTGACGGCGCTCGCCCAGATCACCGCCACGTCCAGGATCGGAACGCTGGTGTCGCCGATGACCTTCCGCAACCCGGCTGTGCTCGCGCGAACGGCTCTGACCGTCGCCGAGATCTCGGGCGGGAGGCTGGAGCTCGGCGTCGGAGCCGGCGGAGCGGCGTTCGACCACGAGCTCGCGCGGGTCGAGAAGTGGGCGCCGAAGACGCGCGCAGGCGTGTTCACCGCCTGGCTGGAGCGACTGCTCGAGGTGATCGGGGACGATCGCCTCCAGCCGCAGCGCCGGGTACCCCTCACGATCGGCGGTCGGGGCCGGACGGTCATGCGCCTGGCAGCGTCGCACGCTGACCGCTGGAACACCTTCGGCGGGATCGGCATCGGCCCGGAGGAGGGCGTGCGGCGCGGGCGAGAGGACAACGAGCGCCTCGACGGTCTCTGCGCCGAGACCGGGCGGACCGTCCTCCGCTCGGTGCTGCTCGGGTACCCGTTCGTCGGGGAGATGCCGTGGCGGTCCGACGACGCGTTCGCCGACGTCGTCGGGCGCTGGCAGGAGGCGGGCTTCCAGGAGCTCGTCTTCTACTACCCGCCGGAGTGGGGGATGCCCGCCGGGACGGTTGCCCCCGGCGTGTTCGAGCGGGCCTTCTCGAAGGGTTAGGAGAGCCGCCGTCGAAGTCGCGCCCATGGCGCGCAAGAAGCGGCCCAGCAAGGTACGTCCGAAGTCGCCGGCCCGGATCCGGAAGAAGACGAAGACACGTCGGCGTAGCGCTGCCTCGCACCAGCATCCCGAGCTGATCGGACTGGGTCTCGCCGCGTTCGGCGTCTTCATGGCGAGTGTTCTCTATGCAGGCTGGAACGGCGGCTACGTCGGCAAGGCGATCGGCGACGGCTTCATCGCTCTCGTCGGCGGGACGGCGTACACGCTGCCGGTCGCATTCGTCGCCGTCGGCTCGCTGATGGTGGCACGGAGCGACTTGCCGCGCTTCGGGCCGTTCCGCACCGGCCTCGTCGTGACCTGCCTGGCGCTGGGACTCGTGCTCGGACGGGCCCACGGGGGCTATCTCGGCAGGGGCCTCGACGCCGTCTTCGTCAGCCTGCTCGGCTCGACGGGCGCGAGACTGCTGGGCGGCTTTCTCCTCATCGCCGGCGGACTGCTCGTCAGCGGTGCCTCCGCCGGCGCGTTCCTGCGACGCTCGGGGCGCGCAATGCGACGTGCGGCGCGCGCCCGCCCGGCACGGCGCGTCGCCGAGCTTCCGGCCGTACCTGACTCCGTCGGCCTCGAAGCTGCGTCTGCGACGCGGGTGGCTCCGGTCGACGGCGTCGAGGCGTTTCCCGACGTCGTTGCGCCGGCCCCTCTGCTCGTCGCAGACGAGGAGCCGGCGGAGGACGAGCCCGTCTCTCTCTTCGACGTGACGAACGAACCGAGCGACACGGTCTACCGGCTTCCGGACTCGGGTGCCCTGCGCCGGTCGAAGGTGGCGACGCGCGCGGCGGCCGAGTCGAGCTCGCGCATCGCTGAGATCCTCGTCCAGGCGCTTGCCAACTTCGGCGTCGACGCCCACGTCGTCGGCGAGATCTCGGGGCCGCGGGTCACCCGCTACGAGCTCCAGCTCGCGCCTGGGACAAAGGTGGCGAAGGTCGCAGCGCTGAAGGACGACCTGTCGTATGCCCTTGCGACCACCGAGATCAGGATTCTCGCGCCGATCCCCGGCAAGCAAGCGGTCGGCGTCGAAGTCCCCAATCACGCTCCGAACCTCGTCACGCTCGGTGACATCTACGACGATTTGCCTGCAACGGCGAGCCCGCTCTCGGTCTGGCTCGGCAAGGACATCTCCGGCAGCGCCGTCTGGACCGATCTCGCCCGCATGCCGCATCTGCTGATCGCCGGCACCACGGGCTCGGGGAAGTCCGGCTGCATCAACACGATCCTCACCTCGATCCTCCTGCGGGCGACACCGGACGAGGTTCGGATGATCCTCATCGACCCGAAACGGATCGAGCTCGGGTTCTACGAGTCGATCCCGCACCTGCTGACGTCGGTCGTCTCCAGTCCGAAGACCGCGGCAGCTGCGCTGGCCAACGTGGTCGGCGAGATGGAGCGGCGGTACGAGCGGATGAGCATCGTCCGCGCGCGCAGCCTGCCCGAGATGAACCGGGCGCTGCGCGGCCGCGGGGAGAAGCCGTTGCCGTACCTGCTCGTCGTCATCGACGAGCTCGCCGACCTGATGATGATCTCGCCGCAGGAGGTCGAGGACGCCGTCATCAGGCTCGCCCAGAAGTCTCGAGCGGTGGGAATCCACCTCGTGCTCGCAACGCAGCGCCCGTCAGTGGACGTGATCACGGGAATGATCAAGGCGAACGTTCCCTCTCGCATCGCCTTTGCCGTCTCCAGCCAGACGGATTCGCGCGTCATCCTCGACCAGGGCGGCGCGGAAAGCCTGCTCGGACAGGGCGACATGCTCTTCAAACCGCTCGGAACCTCCCGGCTGCAACGGCTCCAGGGTGCGTTCGTGACGGAGGAGGAGATCGCGCTGATCGTCGACCAGTGCCGGGTGCAGCGCGAGCAGGAGCTCGACGAGTCGCTCCTGCAGGCGCCCGAGCGCCCGCTCGAGGACGGCGAAGAGGGCGACGGCGAGTTCGATCCGGACGAGGATCCGCTGCTCGAGCGCGCGATCGAGGTCGTCGTCCAGGCCCAGACCGCGTCGGTGTCACTGCTGCAGCGGCGGCTGCGGGTCGGCTACACGAGGGCAGGGCGCCTGATCGACATGCTCGAGCGGCGCGGGATCATCTCGCCGTACGAGGGCTCGAAGCCGCGCCGCGTGCTCGTCGGTGAGAGCGAGACGCTCGCCTCGTAGCCCTAATCAGCCGCGTCCCAGGGACAGTCCCCGGACCGCCTGTTCGAGACCGGTGGCTTGCCCCAGAACCGCGAAGGCATGCGGAGTCGTCGCCCCTATCGGCCGGGTCCGGGGGACTGTCCCTCCGACATGGCTCGAGCGGGCACGGCCTAAGATCCTCGCGTGACGCGGGTCGCGGTCGTCGGCAGCTACGGAGTTGGGCTCACGTTCGGGGCCGAGCGCGTGCCCGACCGCGGCGAGTCCGTGATCGGCGACCTGTTCCGAACCGACCACGGCGGGAAAGGCTCGAACCAGGCGATCGGCGCGGCGCGGCTGGGAGCCGACGTCAGCATCCTGACCGCTGTCGGGACAGACCCCTTCGGTGACGACGCGTTCTCCCTCTGGGCCGAGGAAAGGGTCGACGCGACAGCCGTCCTGCGCGCAGCGCAGCCGACGATGACCGCCGCCATCCTGGTCGAGCACAGCGGCGACAACCGGATCGTGATCGTTCCCGGCGCCCTGTCTGCGCTCACGCCCGCCCACGTCGACGGGTTCGCGCCGCAGATCAGCGCGGCAGACGTCCTCCTCGTCCAGCTGGAGATCCCGCTGGAGACTGCGCTCCACGCCCTCGCGGTCGGCCGGGAGGCCGGCGTGCGCACGGTGTTGAACCCTGCGCCCGCGCCGTCCCGACCGCTGCACGCCGCGGCCGACTACCTGATCCCGAACGAGACCGAGGCCTCCTGCGGTCGCCGATGCCGAGGGAACGCTCGTCGTCACGCTCGGCGAGCAGGGCGCGCGGCTCGGCGAGTGCCACGTGGCGGCGTTTCCCGCCCGTATGGTCGATTCCACAGGCAGTGGCGATGCCTTCTGCGCGGCTTTTGCCGTCGCGCTCGCGGAAGGCGCCTCGGACCTCGAGGCGGTGCGGTGGGGATGCGCAGCAGGAGCGCACATGGTCGAGCACGAAGGGGTCATACCGGGGCTCCCGACCCGGGCGGAGCTGGAAGACCGTCTCGCCGTCGCGGTATGACCCGTCTGATCGTCGACACGGACACGGCGGGCGACGACGTCTTCTCGCTCCTGCTCGCCCTCCTCGACCCGCGTGCCCAGCTGGAGGCGATCACGGTCTGTTGCGGCAACGTCGCCTTCGAGCAGGAGCTCGAGAACGCCCTCTACACGGTCGAGCAGGCCGGATGCGGAGGCGAGGTGCCGGTCTATGGCGGCTGCCCGCGGCCGATGATCGCGGAGTGGGTGGGGGCCGAGTACGTCCACGGCCAGGACGGGATGGGTGACTCCTTCTTTCCGAACACGAGCCAACGACCTGAGCGCGAGCACGCGGTCGACGAGCTCGTTCGGCGCATCAACCAGAGCCCGGGCGAGCTGACGATCCTCGCGCAGGCGCCCCTGACGAACCTCGCGACCGCGGTCGTGCGCGACCCCGCGATCGCGACCAAGGTCGAGCGTCTGTACGTGATGGGGGGAGGGGTCGGGAATATCACTCCGGCGGCCGAGTACAACTTCTACGTCGACCCGGAGGCGGCGAAGATCGTCCTGAACGCCGGCTTTCCGCTCACGCTCTTCACGTGGACGCTGACGCGCTCGCACGGCGTGTTCGACGACGGCAAGCTCGCTCGGATCGCTGAGCTGGGCACGCCGCTCGCCGGCTTCTTCGGTCAGGTGAACCGGAAGGCGCGGGAGTTCGACGACAAGGTCAACCACCTCGGCGGATCGACGCATCCCGACTCGATGGCCTGCGCGGCGATCCTCGACCCGTCGCTGGTCCTCGCCGCGGAGGACGCGGTCGTCGACGTCGAGACAAGCGGCGACCTGACGCGAGGCTGGAGCCTGATCGACACGCTCGGCCGTACCGGCCGCGAGCCCAACGCATCGGTGGTCACCGACTTCGACACCGAGCGGTTCTTCGAGCTTCTGCTCGCGACACTGTCGTGACGCGCCTACCGTCGACGCGTGTGCTTCGCGAGCGCATCGACACCGCCCAGCTGCTGACGCGTCTCTTCTATCGGGAGCGGGCCGTCGCTCTCGCCTGTGGGGGGTTCATCCCCTTCGCCGCCCCGCTCGAGCAGAAGGCCGCGAGCTCGCCCGGACTGCCTGGGAAGGCGCGCTCGCGGCCGACGGAAACGAGGTGTGGACGGTCGAGACCGCCGGTGTGATCCTGAGCTCCCTCTCGGAAGAGCTCGGCTGGGAGTTCACGCGCGATGCCGCCCGCTGGCTCTACGACGAGAGCAGGCACATGCTGATGGGGCTTCGCCGGCTCGAGGCCTGGGGCTTCGAGCACGAGCAGATCCCGCTCGGCGGCTACATCTACGAAGCGTGCGCCGGCCAGGATCCGCTCTACCGGCTCGGCATGCTCGGCTACTTCGAGACGAAGAACATCGGCCGAAAACGCGAGCGCGCGGACGCGTTTGCAACGATGGGCGACTCGACGAGCCGCACGGACATGGAGTTCGACTGGGCCGACGAGACCCTGCACGCCGAGTACGGACGCCGCTGGCGCGAGTTGCTGGAGCTTCGTGGAGAAGACCCGGAGTCGTGGCCGGCCGTGCTCGCGCGGTGTGAGCAGCTCGTCCGCGACCGCGTCGCCAGGGCAACCCCCGCGGATCTCGAGCGGATCCGAGCGTGCGCCGACGCACTCGTCAGGACCCCTGACGCAAGCGGAGCGGGCAGCAACTAACAGCTTCCGTCCGAGCACGTCTGACTAGTTGACCTCGGGGTTTGAGGCAGTAGGATCAGGCCGCCCCCGCCCCCGGGGGAAACGTGTGAACCACACAGCATCTGAGGGAGGATTTGAGTGACCAAGAAACGTATTTTGCCGCTGGCGATTGCCCTGCCGGCGATCGCACTTGTCGCGGTGCTCCTGGTCGGGACGGGCAGCGCAGCGCACAAGGCGACGGTCAAGGCGGGGCTCGTCAGCGACGTCGGCCGGTTCAACGACAAGGGCTTCAACCAGGCGCAGCTCGTCGGCCTCAAGCGGGCGGACAGCCTGGTCGGGGTCTCGACCCGGGCGGTCGAGTCGCGCTCCGCAGGTGACTACATCCCGAACTTCGTCACGCTCGCGCGGCAGAACTACGACGTGATCATCGGCGCGGGCTTCCTGCTCGCGGACGCCGAGAACACGGTCGCGAAGAAGTTCCCGAAGGTTCACTTCGCGATCACCGACTACGACGTGAGGGGCGCGCCCTTCACGGACAAGAAGGGCAAGACGACGCCGAACGTCACGGGCCTCACGTACGCGACTCAGGAGAACAGCTACCTGATCGGGTGCCTCGCGGCCCTGATGACGAAGAAGGACGGCGCGAAGCACATCGTCAGCGTGACGGCGGGCGTGAAGATCCCGCCGGTCGACTCGTTCGCGGCGGGCTACCGCGCGGGCGCGGCCAAGTGCGTGCCCGGCACGCGGACGCTGATCGGCTACTCGCAGGACTTCATCGCGCAGGACAAGTGCAAGGCGATCGCGCAGAACCAGATCGCCGCCGGCTCGCACGTCGTCTTCGCGGTCGCCGGCCCGTGCGGTCTCGGCGCCCTCCAGGCGGCGAAGGAGCAGGGCGTCTGGGGCGTCGGCGTCGACGTCGACCAGGCCTACCTCGGCCCGCACATCCTGACGAGCGCAGTGAAGCGGGTGGACCAGGGTATCTACCTGACCGTGAAGGCGGCAGCTGACGGAACGCTCGTCGGCGGCGGCAACATCAACTTCAACCTGAAGAACAACGGCGTCGCCCTCGGCAAGATCAGCTCGAAGGTGCCGGCTGCGTTCAAGGCGAAGATCAACGCCCTCAAGGCGCAGATCATCGCCGGCAAGATCACTCCTCCGCCCGCGCTGTAGCGACCGGCGGATGTTCGTTCCGAGAGGGCGGGCCTGGTGCCCGCCCTCTCGTTTTGCCCGCCCCGTAGAATCGCCCCGGCATGCCTGAGACCCCGCGCGTCGTCCTCGAGCTCACCGGCATCACCAAGCAGTTTCCCGGCGTCCTCGCGAACGACAAGGTCGACCTCGAGCTGCTCCACGGCGAGGTTCACGCGCTGCTCGGCGAGAACGGCGCGGGGAAGTCCACGCTGATGAACATCCTGTACGGGCTCTACCACCAGGACTCCGGCGAGATCCGGCTCCGGGGCGAGAAGGTCTCCTTCGGGTCCGCCAAGGACGCGATCGAGAGCGGGATCGGGATGGTGCACCAGCACTTCATGCTGATCCCGGTGATGACGGTGGCCGAGAACATCGTCCTCGCCGAGGAGCCGACCTACGCCGGCGTGATGCTCGACTTCGGCGAGGCCGAGAAGCGCGTGACCGAGCTGTCCGAGCGCTTCGGGCTCGCGGTCGACCCGCACTCGCGGATCGAGGACATCACGGTCGCCCAGCAGCAGCGGGTCGAGATCCTGAAGGCGCTCTACCGCGGGGCCGAGATCCTCGTCCTCGACGAGCCGACGGCCGTCCTCACCCCGCAGGAGGCGCGCGAGCTCTTCCAGATCATCGCCGCGCTCAAGGCGCAGGGGAAGTCGCTCATCTTTATCAGCCACAAGCTCCACGAGGTCCTGGAGGTCGCCGACCGGATCACGGTGCTCCGCCGCGGCAAGCGCGTGGACACCGTCCCGCGCGAGGGAGCGACCGAGGAGAGCCTCGCGCGGATGATGGTCGGCCGCGAGGTCCTGCTCCAGGTGGAGAAGCCTCCCGCGAAGCCGGGCGACACGCTTCTCGAGGTCGAGGACCTGCACGTCTTCGACGACCGCCAGCTCGAGAAGGTGAGAGGGGTTTCGTTCGGCGTCCGTGCCGGCGAGATCGTCGGCATCGCCGGTGTGGACGGCAACGGCCAGACCGAGCTGATCGACGCGATGACGGGCCTGCGCCGGCCCGCCTCGGGCACGATCACCGTCGCCGGCAAGGCGTACGGTCCGCACAGCTCACCGCGCGACATGCTCGACGCGGGCGTCGGTCACATCCCCCAGGACCGGCAACGTCGCGGGCTCGTGCTCGACTTCACCATCGCCGAGAACATCGCGCTGCACGACTACAGTTCCGCGCCCGCCTCGAAGCTCGGCTGGCTGTACCCGAACCGCCTCCTCCAGCGCGCGGCACGGCTGATCCAGGATTTCGATATCCGCGGTGGCAGCCCGCGCACGCTCGCGGGTGCGCTCTCGGGCGGGAACCAGCAGAAGGTGATCGTAGCGCGCGAGGTCGCGCGCGACCCGACGGTTCTGATCGCGGCGCAGCCGACCCGGGGCCTGGATGTCGGTGCAATCGAGTATGTCCACCGCCGCCTCGTCACCGAGCGTGACGAGGGGAGGGCGATCCTCCTCGTGTCGCTCGAGCTCGACGAGATTCTCTCGCTCTCCGACCGCATCCTCGTCATGTTCGAGGGCGAGATCGTCGGCGAGTACCCGCCCGACGTGAGCGAGGAGGAGCTCGGCATCGCGATGACCGGAGGGCGCAGGAAGGCGCCGGCGGCCGCGTGAGCACGACGGGGCCCGGCTCGGGTGACGACGGGAGGAGGGACCCGACCGAGGAGGAGCGAGTCGAGGCCGAGAGGCAGGCGCTCGACCAGGAGACGCCGCCGACCCCGACGGGCGGCGACTATGCGCCGAGCGTCGCCGCGCGCATCGACCTCGCACAGAAGGCAGGCGGGATCGTGATCCCGATCCTGACGACCGTTTTCGCGTTCGCGATGGCGATGATCGTGATTGCGGTCAGCGGCCACAATCCGTTCAAGGCCCTCAAGGGGATCTTCGACGGCACCGGGCTGAACTGGTTCTTCCCCTGGGTGCTGGGGAGCGCGCGCGGGGAGGCGGCGTTCAACCTCCAGCAGACGCTGATCGTGACCGCGTCGCTGATCCTGGCCGGGTTCGCCGTTTCGTTCGCGTTCAAGTGCGGCCTCTTCAACATCGGCGGCCAGGGCCAGTACATCGTCGGCGCTCTCGTCTCGGCGTGGTTCGGGTCGTCCTTCCTGCACACCGTCACCGATGCCGACGGGGCGACACACCAGGTCAGCGTGATGAACCCGGCTCTCCACATCGCGCTCACGGTGGTGATCGCCGGCCTCGCCGGAGGCCTGTGGGCGGCGATCGCAGGCTTCCTGAAGGCGACCGTCGGCGCCCACGAGGTGATCACCACGATCATGCTCAACTGGATCGCGATCTACGTCGCGCAGGCGCTCGTCGGCCGTGGGGGGCAGCTCCAGAACACGGTCGACCTATCGAACCCGGTCTCCGGCGACGTCGGCGAGAACGTCCGCCTGCCGGTCTTCTGGGGGGACCCGATCCTGCAGGGGCTGCACGTCGGCTTCTTCATCGCCCTCGCGGCGCCGATCGTCTACTGGCTGATCCTGCAGCGGACGACCCTCGGATACGAGGTGCGGGCCACCGGCTTCAATCCGGAGGCGGCGCGGTACGGCGGTCTGAACGTGCGCCGGAGCTACGTCATGGCGATGGCGATCTCCGGCCTGTTCGCCGGGCTCGCCGGGGCAATCGACATTCTCGGCTGGCAGTTTCGGCTCGGCGTGCTCGACATCCAGGTCTCGCAGATCGGCTTCATCGGCATCGCGGTCGCGCTCCTCGGACGGAACTCCGCGATCGGCGTCCCCCTTGCCGCGCTGCTCTTCGGGGCGCTCACGCAGGGCACCTCGACGCGGAACCCGGCGATCGCGGACATCTTCGACCCGAGGCTGGCCGGCAACCTCTCGGTCATCATCCAGGGACTCGTCCTGCTCTTCATCGGGGCCGATCTCCTGTTCCTCTACCTCTGGCAGCTGCGCAGGAAGGTTCGCCGTACGCCCTCGTCGGCCGCCAACATCCCGGAGGCGAGCTCGCTGTGACGGCCCTCGCGCCTGCAGTCACGCAGGCGGTCCGCTCCGTGGCGGGTGTGAAGTGGGCGGGCTGGAGCGCCGTCGGCCTCGCCGCGTTCGGCCTCTGGCTCGTCCTGCCGCCCGTCGAGGTCCGGTCGGCGGGCGTCTGCTTCGCGATCGAGGCGGTCGCCGCCGCCGTCGGAGCCTGGGTGGTGGCACGCGGCGAGAGGAAGCTCGGCTGGGGCGCGGTCGGAGTCGCGGGCATCTGCGCCCTCCTCGGCTACGGCGCGACGCTGTCGAGCGTCGCCCACCTCGACGGCGCGCTGCTCTCCGACAGCGGCCCGGGCGCCGTCGACTGGGGCCAGATGATCAACCTGATGTTCGTCTTCGCGACCCCGATCGCGTTCGCCGGGATCGGCGGGCTCTTCTCCGAGCGGAGCGGCGTCGTCAACATCGGCCTGGAGGGGATGATGCTCTCCGGATGCTTCTTCGGCATCCTCGGCGCCGACAAGTTCGATTCGTGGCCGCTCGGCCTCGTCACCGCGATGGTCTCGGGCGCGGCGTTCGGGCTGATCCACGCGTTCCTGTCGGTGCACATGCGGGCCGACCAGATCGTCGGCGGCACGGCGATCAACTTCCTCGCAAGCGGCATCACCGGCTACTTCTTCATCCAGATCTACGGTGAGAACGGCACGATCTCGACCGGGATCCCGTCGATCCCGGACGTGAACCTGCGCTTCCTGAACTCGATCCCACCGAAGTCGGCCAACCGGGACAGCTTCTGGTACGTCGCCATCGGCCACCTGAACCTGATGATCTGGCTCCTGTTCGCGCTCCTGATCGTCACGCACATCCTCATGTTCCGGACGTCGATCGGCCTACGCCTGCGCTCGGTCGGCGAGCACCCACGCGCCGCGGACACGGTCGGCATCTCCGTCTACAAGACGCGCTACGGCGCCGTCGTCCTCTCCGGCGTCATCGCGTCGCTCGGCGGCGCCTACCTCGCCATCGGCTACACGCACTCGTTTACCGAGAACATGACCGCCGGCCGGGGATTCATCGGCCTCGCCGCGCTCATCTTCGGGAACTGGCGGCCGTACGGTGCCTTCGGCGCCGCGCTCCTGTTCGGGTTCTTCGGCGGCCTGGCGACCAGGATCCAGGGTTACGGCTACGAGCCGCAGGTGCTCGTGCAGGCGCTCCCCTACCTGGTCGTGCTCGTCGCCGTCGTGGGCGTGATCGGCAGGTCGATTCCGCCGGCGGCGGATGGACGGCCGTACGTCAAGCAGTAGGCCGCGGAGGCCCAACCCCCGCGCGGGGTGGTCGGTCGCCTGCGGAGCCGTAAGCGTGGCCGCCGTGCCCGCCGGGATCGTGCTCGCGCGCGAGACGAAGCTCGTCACCCTCGTCCGCTCGTCCGCCTCGATCGCGATCGCCGTCCTGCTCGGCGTCGCGGCCGTCGTTCTCGCGCGCCGGGCTCGTGAGTACGTGCAGATCACGATCGGCCGCGCCGGCGGAGAGACGCAGGCCCGGATCGGCCGCGTCCTCGGTATCCTCGGCGTCCTCGTAGCGGTGACAGCCGCCGTCGCACTCGCCTTCTACGGCCTCTTGGCCCTGTTCGCCGAATAGCCGCTCCGCGGCTATTCGGCGTTCGCCGCTCCGTTGCTGGCGAGCGTCGGCGGCTGCGCCGACGACGCGCAGCCGCTGCGCGGCTATTCGGCGTCCGGGGCCGACGAGCGCGCAAAGTAGCCGTGAGAGCGCCTACAATCGAACGGAGCCGTGTTCGAGATCGGAAACAGCCTCCGTGAGGCGCGCCTGCGCAAGGAGCTCGACTTCCCGGAGCTCGAGCAGGGCACGAAGATCCGGGCGAAGTACCTCCGCGCGCTCGAAGACGAGAACTTCGACCAGCTCCCCGCGGCGACCTACGTCAAGGGCTTCCTCCGAACCTACGCCGACTACCTCGGCCTCGACGGCCAGCTCTACGTCGACGAGTACAACGTCCGGTACGCGTCGGGAGACGACGTGCTCGAGCGGCGGGTCCGCGGCGCGTCGTCGTCCCGCAGGCCTCGACCGCGGCAGCGACGGCTGGAATCGCGGATCGTCTGGCTTGCGCTGGTGGGGATCGCAGCCGTCACGGCACTCGTCATCGCAGCCTGGAGGTTCGGCGGCAGCGGGCACCAGAACCTGCCGCTCAGCCGGCCGACGGCGAGCCCTTCGGCTCAGAACGCGACCGGGCTCGTGATCCGGGCGGCAAAGGGCAATTCCCTCGTCATCGTCCGCGCAGGCTCGGCGAGTGGCGCCCAGCGCTGGAACGGAACCTTGACGAAGGGCGAAGTGCAACGGTTCACCGTCAAGCGCGGCCTCTGGGTCTACATCGGCTCCCCGGAGAACGTGGCGATGAAGCTGAACGGCCGCTCCGTCGTCGTCGGCGGGTCGAAGCCGCGCAGCCTGATCGTCACGTCCGGCGACATCAAACCCGCCGGCCCTGGCACCTAGGTCCCGACAGCCGAGACACGAGACGTCGTGAGAAGCTGGTTGGCGGGGGCCCCGAAATTGCGCCGATGGCGCGGCGAACCTTGGCGCGCGGAGGCGAGACCGCGCTCTCGCCGGAGCGCACGAGCCGTTCGCGACGCGTGCCGAAGGAGGGCCGTGGGGGAACCATGGGTTCCCCCACGCTAAGGCCGAGAGCCGCGATCGTCGTCACCGGCAGCGAGCTCGTACGCGGCGAGCGCACCGATCTGAACGGCCCCTTCCTCGCGCAGGCTGCGCTCTCCCTTGGCCTCGAGCCAGCGCGGATCACGATCGTCGGCGACCGGCCGGACGAGCTCGAATCCGCCTTGCGCGAAGGGCTCCAGGCCGATCTCTGCATCGTCTCGGGAGGGCTCGGCCCGACCCACGACGACCGGACCGTGGAGCTGGTCGCGAGGGCGCTCGGTCGGGAGCTCGCGCTCGACGAGAGCCTGCACGAGGAGATCGGCACCGTCTCCCGGACGATCGCGGAGCGGTTGAAGCGGCCGTACGGCGATTTCGAGGCAGGTGTCCGAAAGCAGGCGACCCTTCCGGAGGGGGCGATCTCGCTCGGACTGGCCGGAACGGCACCCGGGCTCGTGCTCGACGGCGCAGGCAGGGCAGTCGTCGTTCTGCCCGGCCCGCCCGGGGAGCTGAAGCGACTCTGGCCACGTGCGCTCGAGACGGCGCCCCTCCGGCGCCTGCTCGCCGGGGCGCGGCCTCCCGGGCGCCGAGTCCTCCGTTTCTACGGCGCGAGCGAGTCGGCCGTCGCGAAGGCGCTGGCGGAGGCCGGCGGGGACGGCGATGGGGTGGAGGCGACGATCTGCGCCCGCGACTTCGAGATCCACGTCGACCTCCTCGTCGCACCGGGGGCCGACGTGCGCGCCGACGCGATCGAGCGCGGGCTGGCCGAGCCGCTCGAGCGCTACCTGTTCACGCGGGACGAGCGACCGGTCGAGGAGCTCGTGCTCGGCCTCTGCCGGGCACGCGGATGGAGGCTCGCGACGGCGGAGTCGTGCACGGGCGGACTGGTCGCAGGGCGACTGACGTCGGTACCGGGCTCGAGCGATGTCTTCGTCGGAGCGATCGTCGCCTACGCAAACGGAGTCAAGGAGGCCGAGCTGGGCGTCCCGGTCGAGGTTCTCGAGCAGCGCGGCGCCGTCTCGGCCGAGACGGCCGCGGCCATGGCGGCGGGTGTGCGCTCCCGGCTCGGTGCCGAGGTCGGCGTTTCCGTGACAGGGGTGGCGGGGCCGGGCGGTGGAAGCGCAGAGAAGCCTGTCGGCCTCGTCTATCTCCACGCGGAGTCGCCGGAGGGCGTCCTCGCGCACGAGTTCACCTTCCCGGGAGACCGGGAGCTGATCCGCCGCCGGGCGGCGGTGGCGGCTCTCCACCTCGTGCGGCGACTCCTGGCACAGAATCGCGACGAAGACGGATGAGCTCCGCTGGTAGCGTCGAGGGGGATGCCCGCGTTCGCCTCTTCTGCGCGCTCCAGCTGCCCAATCCTGTGCTCGAGCGGATCGTCTCGTGGCAGTGCGAGCTGCCGTCCGAAGGCTTCCGGCTCGTCCCGCGGGAGAACCTGCATCTCACCCTCGCGTTTCTCGGCCACCGTCCGGCTGCCGAGGTCGACGCCGTCTGCGGTGCCGTGGACGAGGCAGCTCGGCCGGCCGAGCGCATCGTCCTGCGGCCGCGCCTGTACCGGGAGACGCGAAGCGTCGGCATGCTCGTCTTCGAGGACGAGCACGGGACCGCAGGGCGGCTCGCCGCTCACCTGCACGCCCGCCTTGAGTCCCTGGGGGTGTACGAGCGCGAACAGCGTCCGTGGCTTCCTCATCTCACGGTCGTGCGGTTTCGCGAACGGCCGCGGCTCAGGCTCGAGCCGCCCGAGCTCGGCGCGATCAGTCCGTCCGGAGCCGCTGTCTACCATTCGGTCCTCCGGCCTTCCGGGGCGCAGTACGTCGTCCTTCACTCTGCTCCGCTGTATGCATGTTGAGACGTAGGTTCACCAGAGACGTAGGAGGTTGATCGGGTTGGATCGCGAGCAAGCACTCGACGCGGCGCTCGGGCAAATCGAGCGGGCGTTCGGCAAGGGATCGGTCATGCGGATGAGCGACCGGCCGCAGGTGTCCGTGGGCGCCGTCTCGACCGGCTCGCTCTCCCTCGACCTCGCGCTCGGCATCGGCGGTCTCCCGCGTGGCCGGATCGTCGAGATCTTCGGCCCGGAGTCGTCCGGCAAGACGACCCTCGTCTACCACGTGATCGCCGAGGCGCAGCGCCGCGGCGGGATCTGCGCCTTCATCGACGCCGAGCACGCGATGGATCCGACCTACGCGAAGCGAATCGGCGTGAACATCGACGAGCTGCTCGTCTCGCAGCCCGACACCGGTGAGCAGGCACTGGAGATCACCGAGCTGCTGATCCGCAGCGGCGCGATGGACGTCGTCGCGATCGACTCGGTTGCTGCGCTCACTCCGAAGGCGGAGATCGAGGGGGAGATGGGCGACAGTCATGTCGGCCTTCAGGCACGGCTGATGAGCCAGGCGCTGCGCAAGCTCGCCGGCACTCTCAACCGCACCGACACGATTTGCATCTTCACCAACCAGCTGCGCGAGAAGATCGGCGTCATGTTCGGCAACCCGGAGACCACGCCGGGCGGTCGGGCGCTGAAGTTCTATGCCTCCGTGCGCCTCGACATCCGGCGGATCGAGACGCTGAAGGAAGGCGTTGAGGCGATCGGCAACCGCGTTCAGCGTGAAGGTTGCGAAGAACAAGGTCGCGCCCCCGTTCAAGCAGGCCGAGTTCGACATCCTCTACGGGATGGGCATCTCCTGGGAGGGCACCGTGCTCGACTCCGGGCTCGAGCGGAAGATCGTCCAGAAGTCGGGCTCCTACTTCAGCTTCGAGGACGAGCGCCTCGGTCAGGGACGCCAGAACGCAACAGCCTTCCTTCGCGAGCATCCCGACGTCACTCAGGTCGTGCTCCAACGGATCCAGGCACAGCTCGGCGAAGACCAGATCGCCTCCGCGCGGCTGCTGCCGGTCGCCGATCGGGCCGACCAGGAGACAGCGGCGAAGAAGAAGGCCGCTGCCGCAGCGGCCGCGGGCGAGGAGAGCGTTCTTTCGTCGATCGAGGAGCCGGTCGAGGCGTAGCATGACCGACCGCGACGAGCGCGAACTGGCGCTCGACCGCGCGGTCCGGGCGCTGGCTCGGAGCGATCACTCGAGCGCATCGCTCCTCGCCAGGCTCGAGCGGGCAGGCTTCTCCGAGCATGCACGTGAGAGCGCACTGGCCGAGCTGGTTCGGGCCGGCTACGTCGACGACGAGCGCTACGCACGTTCACGCGCAACGCACCTTGCGACCCGCGGCTACGGCGACGAGTGGATTCGGGGTGACCTGAGGGCACACGGCGTCTCGACCGAGGTCGTGGAGCAGGCGCTGGGCGAGCTCGAACCCGAGGCTGCGCGTGCACGCGAGCAAGCAGCACGGCTCGGGCAGCCGGCTCGAGTGGCGCGGATGCTGCAGCGCCGAGGCTTCTCGGCAAGCTCGCTCGAAAGCATCTTTGCCCGGATCGTTGCGGACGACCCCTGACCGCGAGTAGGATAGGAAAGCAACATTCGACGTTTTGCCTGCATACGACGCATTTCCGAATCGACCGAAAACAGCTCGCCTGATATTCACGATCCGATTCATGCACGCGACGGCTTTCTGGAGGCTTTCGACCGGGTGAGGTAGGTGCCCCGGGCGGCCCTGCGGGCCGCCGTTCGCTGCAGTTCGATTCGCGCGATGCGCCCGCGCCGGCATGGCGGCGGAGTAGCCCCACGGCGGTCGCCGCGGGACAACCGACCTGGGACGGGGAGCGCGCATGGCTGTCGTCATCGGCATTCTCATCGGCCTCATCGCCGGTGCCGTGCTCGCAGCCCTCGCCCTTGCCTTCACCGGCGGCTCTCGTCTGGCGGCGGCGCGGCGAACCCGGCATCAGCTGATCGAGGATGCTCGACGCGAAGCCGAGACGATGCGCCGCGAAGCCCAGCTCGAGGCCAAGGAGGAGGCCGTTCGTCTTCGAGAGGAGATCGACCGCGACCTCCAGCAGCGGCAGGCCGACGCTCTGCGCGCGCACGAGCGGCTTTCGACGAAGGAGGCCGAGCTCGATCGCCGGCTGAACGAGCTCGAGCGCCGGGAGCAGGGGATCGCGGACCGTGAGACCCATGCACGCCAGCTCCAGGAAGAGCTGAAAGCCGTGAAGGACGGCGAGCTGGCCGAGCTGGAGCGGATCTCCGGCTTCACCGTGAACGAGGCGAAGGCAGAAGTCCTCTCCCGGTCGGAGGATCTCGTCCGGCACGAGCTGGCCCGGCGAGTCCGCCAGTTGGAGGAGGAGGCGCAGTCAGAGGCACGGCGTCGAGCCAGGAATCTCGTCGCGGACGCGCTTCAGCGCGTTGCCGCGAGCCATGCGGCCGAGACGACGGTGTCGCTCGTCGAGTTGCCCTCCGACGACATGAAGGGGCGGATCATCGGCCGGGAAGGCCGGAACATCCGGGCGCTCGAGCATCTGACCGGCGTCGACATCATCATCGACGACACGCCGGGTGCGGTCGTGCTCTCGTCGTTCGACGGGATCCGCCGCGAGGTGGCGAAGATGACCCTGACGAAGCTGATCGAGGACGGCCGCATCCATCCCGCACGCATCGAGGAGATGTACTACCAGTCCAAGGCCGAGCTCGAGGATCACATCCGCCAGGCGGGCGAACAGGCCGTATTCGAGGCGAATTGCGGTGACTTCCACGAGGAGATCGTCAAGATCCTCGGGCGGCTCAGGTACCGGACGAGCTACGGTCAGAACGTCCTCAAGCACACGCTCGAGGTCGTCCAACTCGCCGGGATCATGGCCAGCGAGCTCGACGCGAGCGTGAAGACGGCAAAGCGAGCCGGGCTCCTCCACGATCTGGGGAAGGCGCTCACCCACGAGGTCGAGGGCTCGCACGCGCTCATCTCAGCTCAGTACGCGCGCCGTTACGGCGAGTCCCAGGGAGTCGTCCATGCGATAGAGGCCCACCACTACGAGGTTCAGCCCCAGACGGTCGAGGCAGTGCTCCTGATCGCCGCAGACGCGATCTCGGCGTCTCGACCCGGAGCCCGCGGCGAGAGCCTCGAGGGCTACATCAAGCGGCTCGAGTCGCTCGAGGAGTTGGCGATGCAGAAGAAGGGTGTCGAGAAGGCGTACGCGCTCCAGGCGGGCCGTGAGATCCGGGTGATCGTCAAGCCGGCGGAGATCGACGACGACCAGGCGGTCCTGCTCTCGCACGAGATCGCCCGCGAGATCGAGGAGCACCTCGAGTACCCAGGGCAGATCAAGGTGACTGTGATCCGCGAGTCTCGCGCAATCGAGTTCGCCAAGTAGCCAACGGAAGCGGGCGGCTGGTACGGTCGGCCCGTTCTCGGGAGGAGGGGCGCAGATGGCTTTCATCACTGTCGTTCCAGAAGACGAAATGCCAGACGTCTGCACCGCCGATCGCGAGCGGCTCGGCTACCTGCCGAACTTCGCGCGCGTCTTTGCGCATCGGCCGACGGCCTACGCGGCGTGGAAGCAGCTGAACGGCGCGATCAAGGAGGCCATGGACGAGCGCCGATACGAGCTCGCCACCGTGGCAGCGGCACGCCGGCTCGGCTCGAGCTACTGCGCCCTCGCCCACGGCAAGGTGCTCGCCGACCGCTTCCACACGGCTCCGGAGGTGGCGGCAATCGCCCGCGACCATCGGTCCGCCGGGCTCGACGAGGTGGACGTCGCGGTGATGGATTTCGCCGAGAAGGTCGCGGCCGACGCGAACTCGATCGCCCAGGCAGACGTCGATCGCCTTCGGGGGCTGGGGCTGTCGGACGAGGACGTGCTCGACGTCGTCCTGGCGGCTGCCGTCCGGTGCTTCTTCAGCAAGACGCTGGATGCGCTCGGTGTGGAGCCGGACGCTGCCTACAACGAGCTCGAGCCCGCCCTGAAGGACTCGCTCACGGTCGGCCGCGCGATCGCCTCGACCTGACCCCGAGCATTCCGCGTAGACGCAAGGGTCGGCCGTGCCGGGGGTACCATGCCCGCCGTGAAGAGGTACTTCGTCACCACGTGATCGCAGACCGCCATATCGGCCGCCTGGTGTCCTGAACACGCCCGGCCCGGCTGGGCGCCGAACGCAAATGCGCGGGAATCCCTCGCGAGGGGGACGCTGCCCTGGATGCAGAGAGCGCATGTGTAAGTCGAAGAGCCAGATCAAGCGGCGAGAGGCTGCGGCAGGGACGGTTGCGCGATGGATCAGTCGAGTGGGGGTGCTCCCAATGGTGGGGGTATACCTGTCTGTGCAGTCTGCGGCGGAATCGGGAGCTGCGAGTTCTGCCCCAAGCTTCCCGGCGAGCAGCTCGACGGACTTGCCGAGGCCGTGCCCTCCACGGATGTAGTCGAGAGCGAGGCGCGGGCTCGCGCTCGATCGATTCTTTGGGACGCGCTCGACCAGCAGGAGGCGGCTGCTGCGCTGATGAAGGCGAGAGCCGATGAGATCACGCTCGAAGAGGAGCTTTCCGTCACTGCCATGATCGCTGTCAGAACCCCTGAGAGCCATGTCCGTTATGCGGCGCGAACGCTTCGCCGTTTGCTCGACGAGGATCCCAGCCTGTCGCTCGAGGAGGCCGCTTCGGCTGCGTCGGCGCTCGCGGCGCTTGGCGGAAACATGAACGACCAGGCGTACTCGACGCTTTCTGCCATGGTCGAAAGAGCGACTCGTCGAACGGGGTAGCCAGAGAGTTCGCGTCGAGGGTGCATCCACAGGTTGACCGAGCGAGCGTCGGTCTGCGCGCGGCTACCCTACGGCGGTGCGCAGGTATTGGGTCACGACCTTCGGCTGCCAGATGAACGCGCACGACTCGGAGCGGATCAAGGGCATGCTCGAGTCGCTCGGCTTCGGGGAGGCGGTTTCCCAGGACGAGGCGGACGTGGTCGTCTTCAACACCTGCACGATCCGCGAGAAGCCGGACCAGCGGCTCGCGGCGCACCTCGCCCAGGCGAAGGCGCTGAAGGATCGCGACCCCGAGCGAGTGATTGCCGTCGGCGGCTGCTACGCCGAGGCGCAGCGAGAGCGCATCTTCGATCTGTATCCGTTCGTCGACGTGGCGTTCGGCCCCGGATCGATCCCGCACCTGGCCGACTGGCTCGGAACGGGAGGAGAGGCGCTCAGGGCTGGAAGCGTCGCCGGCAAAGCCGGCCACGCCCGGCCACCGAGCGGGGACGCCTCCAGCGTCCCGCGCGGCCGTTTCGCCGAGTGGCGTCACTTCGCCGGCGACCTCCCCGTGCGGCGAGAACGTCGGTTCCAGGCCTGGGTGCAGGTCTCGATGGGCTGCAACTCGAAGTGCGCATACTGCATCGTCCCGGCAGTCCGCGGGCGCGAGCAGTCGCGACGCCCCGGCGACGTGGTCGCGGAGGTCGGTGCGCTCGCCGCCGAAGGGGTGCGCGAGATCACCCTCCTCGGCCAGAACGTCAACTCGTACGGCCGCGACCTGCGGCCCGGGATCACGACCGGCTTCGCCGAGCTGCTCCGGGTGTGCGACCTGGTCGACGGGATCGAGCGGATCCGCTTCACGAGCCCGCACCCGAAGGATTTCCGCCCGGACGTGATCGAGGCGATGTCCGAGTGCGCCTCCGTCTGCGAGCACGCGCACCTGCCGCTCCAATCCGGTTCGACCCCCGTGCTCAAGCGCATGCGGCGCACGTACTCACGGGAGCGCTACCTGAAGCTCGTCGCGGAGATGCGCGCCGCGATTCCCGATCTCGCGCTGACTACCGATCTCATCGTCGGCTTCCCCGGTGAGACCGAGGACGACTTCGAGCAGACGGTCGAGGTCGTCGAGGAGGTCGGCTACGACGGCGCATACACGTTCGTCTTCTCGCCGCGGAGCGGCACGGAGGCAGCTTCGATGCTGGACCAGGTGCCGGAGGACGTCAAGCGAGAACGGATCGAGCGCCTGATCGACGTCGTGCAGCGGACCGCCGCCGACCGGAACGTCGAGCGGATCGGGCGAATCGAGCAGGTCCTCGTCGAAGGGCCGAGCCGCAACGATCCGTCGCTTCTCCGGGGTCGCACCCGGCGCAATACGACCGTGAACTTCGAAGGGCCGGCCGCACCGGGACAGCTCGTCCAGGTTCAGATCACCGCCGCCACCTCGACGACGCTGCGCGGCGAGCAGACGATCCTCGCCGCCGCGTAGTGGCCGTCCGCGACCTCGACTGGGACGGCTGCCTGAACGTCCGTGATCTCGGCGGGCTGCCGACCGAGGACGGCCGAATGACACGCTTCGGCTCGGTCATCCGCGCCGACAGCGTCGGCTTCCTCAGCAGGGACGGCTGGGGCGCGCTGACGGCAGACGGGATCAGCCGCATCGTCGACCTGCGCGAGGGTTTCGAGCAGGCAGCCGATCCTCCGCGCGAGCTCGCCGTCGAGGTCGTTCACGTCCCGATCCTCGATCGATTCGACGAGGCCGGGTGGGCGGAGATCGAGGCGCTCTCTCGCACCGCGCCCACGCACGCCGAGGCGCAGCGACTCGTCTACCTCCGTTTCCTCGACCATTGCCGGCCTCGCTTCGTCCAGGCGGTGGCGGCCGTCGCCGAGGCGAACGGTGCGGTGGTCGTGCACTGCCACGGGGGGAAGGATCGAACGGGGCTCGTCGTCGCGCTCCTCCTCAGGCTCGTAGGCGTGCCGGTCGAGGCGATCGCCGAGGACTACGCCCTCAGCGGCGAGCGTCTCCGCACGCGGCATGACGAGTGGCTCGCCACTGCCGAGAACGACGACGAGCGCACGCGACTCGAGCGCATCACCAGCACGCCCGCCGCGACGATGCGAGGCGTCCTGGCCGCACTCGACGAGCAATACGGCGGCGTCGAGCGGTACCTGATCGAGGGCGGCCTCGACGCCGACCTGCTCGAGACGGTGCGAGCACGCCTCCGGGAATGACCCTTGTCCTCGGGATCTTCGGACCGACGGCGAGCGGGAAGAGCGCCGTCGCCGGAGCGATCGCCGCCCGGGTCCCGGCAGAGCTGATCGCCGCCGACTCGGCTCAGCTCTACCGTGGTCTGCCGATCCTGACCAATCAGTCGCCCGCTGCGCTCGTGGGTGTCTGGGATCTCGCCCATCAGACGTCGGTCGCCGAGTACCAGGCGCTTGCCCACGATGCGATCGACGCCACGCTCGAAGCGGGGAGGACACCGGTCGTCGTCGGCGGCACGGGTCTCTACTTCCGCGCGGCGCTCGCGGAGCTCGACGTCCCACCGGCGCCGGCGCCCGGCGCGCGGGAGCGCTGGCAGGCGCTGTACGACGAGCAGGGTGCCGAAGCCGCCCACGCCGTCCTCGCCGGACGAGATCCTGCCGCCGCGGCGAGCGTCCATCCGAACGATCGTCGGCGAGTCGTCCGCGCGCTCGAGCTCGCCGAGTCCGGCCGCTCGCTGGCCGGCGATCGCCTGTGGGCAGCACAAACACGGCACCCGACGTTCGTGGTCGGCATCGAGGTGCCGGCCGAAGAGCTCAATCGGAGGATCGCCGCCCGGACGCGCGAGATGTTCGGGGCGGGCGTCGAGGAAGAGGTTCGACGAGCGCTTGCGGGACCGATCTCGGCCACGGCCAAGAAGATTATGGGGCTGCGGGACGTCGCCGAGCTGCCCCGCAACGAGGCGGAAGCCGCCCTCGTCGCGAGGACGCGTCGCCTGGCCGCCTACCAGCGAAAGTGGATGCGGCGAATTCCGGGGCTCGTTACCGTGCGCGGAGACCGTCCCCCCGACGAGGTGGCTGATGAGGTGCTCACGCTGGCGCGCGGCCGGCAACGAATACCTGCTGGTCGACCGGGCTGAGCTCGGCGAGCCGCTGACCCCCGAGCGCGTGCGCGCCGAGGTGGCGGGCGCGGACGGGATCCTCGAGGTCGTCTCCGCCGCCGGCGAGGAGGCGGAGATCGTGATCTGGAATCCAGACGGATCGACAGCCGAGATGTCGGGCAACGGAACGCGGATCGCCGCCCGTTGGCTCGCCGATCGCACCGGTAGGGAGAGCGTCCGGATTCGCGTCGGCCCCCGAACGGTCTCCGCCCGGGTGCTCGACGACGGACGCATCGAGCAGGAGCTCGGAGAGGTTCGGGTTCACGACCGCGAGCGGATCGCCGGGCTCGAGGTCGTACCGGTCTCGGTCGGCAATCCGCACGCAGTCGTCGTCGGCGACCCGAACGACATCCGGCTGATCGGCCCCCTGCTCGAGACGCACCCGCGGTTTCCCGAGCGGACGAATGTCCAGGTGGTCCGCGTCGACGGCCCGGGGCGCGTGACCGCGCGGGTCTGGGAACGTGGCGTGGGGGAGACGCTTTCGTCCGGAACGAGCGCCGTAGCAGTTGCAGCCGCGACACACGGCGACGGCGACGTGAGCGTGTCGTTCCCGGGCGGTGAGCTGGCGGTGCGTCTGTCGAACGGCCATGCACGGCTCACAGGCTCGGCCGAGCGGGTGGAGTAGCGGGGGCGCCTCCGCGCACTAGTGCGTTTGGCCCATTGACGATTCCCCGGAGGGCTGACTACCGTCAAGGCGCGATGGATCGGAGTATTCGCGGCAGGCGGATGATTCTCGTCGGCGTGATGGCGAGCCTCGTCGTCGGTACGGCAGCATTCGCAGCCGGGTCGGCGGTGCCGGTTGCGCTGAAGCTGACCGGCCCGTCCGATCGCGAGTTGGGGCAGCCTGCGAAGCTCACCGCGACGGCGAAGCTGCCGAAGGGCGCGCATCTCCTGATTCAGGCGTTTGCACCGACCCGAAAGCCGGCGAAGGTCGCCGAGTGCCTGCGCTCCCCGTGCTCGGGCAGCTATCGAGACTCACGGGAGGAGAGCGTCGCCTTCCAGGCATCGGCGATCAAGCGCACCGGGCGGAAGGCGACGACGCTGGGTCGGTCGACCAAGGTCAGCGTGTTCTGGAGCGAGCCCGCTCCACCGGAGCCGCCCGCGCCACCGCCGCCTCCGCCGCCGGCAGCCGCTCCCGGGCACTACGTCGGCAAGACTGCCGACAACGAGCTCTGGACCTTCGATATCGGCGCCGACGGCCTCTCGTTGACGAATCTCCAAACCGGTCAGATCAACGAGTCGTGCGATCCGCCCGCCTACCTGTCAGGTGGCAACCTGACCTTTCCGGGTCCGACTCCCGTCGCGCGCGACGGCAGCTGGGCGATCGCCACGACGGTGACCGGCACCATCGAAGGGGTCCCGCTGACCGATTCGATCAAGATCACGGGCAAGATTGCGGGCGGGACGGCGTCGGGTACCTATCGGATCGACACCGGGTTCACTCTGAGCAACGGCCAGGGGTACAGCTGCTCGTCTGGCGATCAGACGTGGACCGCCTCGAAAGCCTGAGCTGAGCCCTAACCGCTGCCGATTCCGTACTCGCGTAGGGCGTCGTTGAGGCTGACCTTCAGGTCGGTGGATTCGTTGCGCCGGCCGATGATCAGCGCGCACGCGAGTTGGTAGGTGCCGGCCGGGAACTCCTTGGGCCGTGTGCCCGGCACGACAACGGAGCGCGGCGGCACGTGACCCCGGTACTCGACCGGCTCCGGGCCTGTGACGTCGATCACCGGGACGCTCGCGGTGAGCGCGACGTTGGGCGCGAGGACCGCGCCCTCCCCGATCCGGACGCCTTCGGTCACGATGCAGCGCGAGCCGATGAAGGCCCCGTCCTCGATGATTACCGGGCGGGCATTGAGGGGCTCCAGCACGCCGCCGATGCCGACGCCGCCCGCAAGATGAACGTCGGCGCCGATCTGCGCGCACGACCCGACCGTCGCCCACGTGTCGATCATCGTCCGCGGGCCGACCCAGGCTCCGATGTTGACGTAACTGGGCATCATCACGACCCCTTCTGACAGGAACGAGCCGTAGCGGGCGACCGCAGGGGGAACGACCCGAACGCCCTGGGCGGCGAAGTCGTGCTTGAGCGGGATCTTGTCGTGGTACTCGAAGGGGCCGAGCTCGATCGGCTCCATCCGCCGCTCCCGGAAGTAGTCGAGGATCGCCTGCTTCGCCTCCTCGTTCACGATCCAGTCGTCGCCGTCCCGCTCGGCGACGCGGACCTCGCCCCGGTCGAGTGCGGCGATCGTCTCCTCGGTCGTCACAGAACCTCCTCGAGGATCGTCGCGGCCCGCTCGCACTCCTCGAGTGTGGGGACGAGCGCGATCCGGATGTACCCCTCCCCGGACTCGCCGAGATACGAGCCGGGAGCGACGACCAGACCGTGCTCGAGCAGCCTTTCCGCGCAGGCCTCGGACGTCTCTTCGCCCTGAACCTCGACCCAGAGGTACATCGTCGCCTCGCTCGCCGCCACCCGCCACCCCTTCCGGTGCAGGACGCCGAGCAGGACGTCGCGCTTGTGGGCGTACGCATCGCGCGTGCGGACGACATGCTCCTCGTCCCGCCAGGCGACGACGGATGCCCGCTGTACGAACTCCTGCGGCGCTGCGCCCGTGGAGGGCCGGTACGCACGCAGTGCGGCAACGACCTCCGCCGGGCCGGCGACGAACCCGGAGCGATAGCCGGTCATCGACGACCGCTTCGACAGCGTCTGGAACGCGACGACGTGGGAGCGGTCGACGACCTGGAGCGCGGACGCGGGCGGCTCGGAGAACCACAGCTCGCTGTACGCCTCGTCGGAGCACACGAGGAAGTCGTGCGCGGCCGCGAGCTCGGCGACGTGCTCGTAGAAGGAGAGCGGCGCCGTCGCGCCGGTCGGATTGTTGGGGTAGTTGACCCAGAAGAGGGCGACCCGGTCCCAATCCTCGACTGCGGCGAGATCCGGCAGGAAGCCGTTCTCCTCCAGCAGCGGGAGCGCCAGCACGTGCGCGCCGGCGAACGCGGCGCCTCGAGCGGGCACCGGATAGCCGGGCTCGGTGACGAGGACCGTGTCCCGTGGCCCCGCGGGATCGAGGATCAGCTGCGCAAAGCTGAAGATCGCCTCCTTGCTGCCATAGGTCGGGATCACCTCCGCGTCCGCATCGACTGCGACGCCGAACCGGCGCAGGCACCAGGCGGCGATCGCCTCTCGTAGCTCGGGCAGGCCCTCGGCCTTCGGGTAACCCATCCGCTCCTCGAGCGCGTCGACGAGCGCCTGGCGGATGAGCGGGTCGGTCGGCTCGCGCGGATCGCCCTGGCCGAAGTCGATGATCTCGAGACCCCGGGCCGCTGCCTCGCGTTTCGCGCGCTCGATCCTCACGAACGGGTACGTGCCCTGAGCCGAGAGGACGGGGGAGAGCTGCACGCTCGGGAACGCTAGCCGCTCGCGAATCGGCGGAGGGCGTCCAGGGTGCGCTCCAGTTCTGCGATCGCGACACGCTCGTCTCGGCGGTGCGCGTATCGCGTCGCGCCCGGACCGAAGTTGACCGCGTCGAGGCCTTGCTCGGCGAACTCCGCGACGGGCGTCCAAGCCTGCTTCGGCTCGATCTCCAGTGCGCCAGCCCCGCGAAGGCGACGAACGAGCGCCGAGTCGGTGGCGACGGCGGCGGGCGGCGAGTTCGAGGTCACCTCGACCTCGAAGCCGACGAGGTCGCGGAGCCGTTCCTCTGCTTCTTCGCGCGTCCGGCTGGGTGCATAGCGGTAGTTCAGATGCACCTCGACCGAGTCGGGGATGACGTTGTCGGCGATCCCGCCGGAGATCCTGGTCGCGCTCAGCACCTCGACGAAGGACAGTCCGCCGACCTCGACCTCGAGCGGCGCGGACGATACGACGGGTCGAAGCCCTTCCACGGCTACGTCGATCGCATTCACGCCCTGCCAGGGACGGGCGGAGTGAGCGCTCTCCCCCCGGAACACGACGCGTCGCGTTGAGGTTCCCGAGACACCCTGCGTGGATCGCGTTGTCCGTGGGCTCGAGCATCACGACGAGGTCCGATTCGAGGACGAATGGCGCCTCCGCGAACACCCGGGGCAACGCACTCTCCTCGTTCGGCAGCTCTTCGCGGACGAAGAACAGAAACGCCAGGTCGCAGGTGAGATCGCGCCGGTCTGCCGCCCAGCGCGCGAGCTCGATCATCACCGCCAACCCGCCCTTCATGTCGCTGGCTCCGAGCCCGATCACCCAGCCGTCCTCGATCCGTCCCGGGATGTTGTCCTGGGAAGGGACTGTGTCCAGGTGCCCGGCGAGCAGGACGAGCGGCCGCCCTGTCCGCTCGGTCGCGTAGAGCAGCGCCTCGTCGGTGCGGTAGACGAGCGGCAAGGGGGCGCCTTCGGCCACGTGGTGGAGCAGCCTGGACTCCTCGCGGCTCGGAGACGGGATGTTCACGAGCGAGAGCGTCAGATCGGCGAGCCGAACGGCCACGGGCGCCAGTTAAGCAGGAAGTTCGCGAAATGTAAGGGCGGGAACACGCGCCGTTTCTCATCCAACTTGCGGGGTATTCAGCCCAGGCGACATGACGAAAGGAGGGCGAACTTGCACACGACACACAGGAAACGGTGGATGATCGTCGGCGGGACGTTCGGCGCCGGGATTGCGACGATCGTGGTTTCGGCGCTCACCCTCTTCGCAGGCGCCGGTGTCGCGGCACGCACGGACAAGCCCGTGAACACCGATCCGCCGACCATCTCCGGCACTCCGGAGGAAGGAAAGACTCTCAGCGCCGATCGGGGTGACTGGAACAACAAGCCGACTGACTTCAACTATCAGTGGCGGCGGTGCGACAAGACGGGCGGAAGCTGCGCCAACATCAGCGGAGCGCACGCCCTGAAGTACACGCTGACCTCGGCCGATCTCGGCAACACGCTCCGGTTCCGGGTCGAGGCCAAGAACGCCGACGGCTCGACGACCGCGACCTCGGTACCGACGGCCGTCGTCCAGAAGAAGGCCCCACCGACGACGACGACCACGACGCCGTCGCGCGGCAACGGCTGCCCGTCGGGCGGCAACCCGGACCAGGTCGGCCAGCTGTCGCTGCCGGCCAAGCTGATCATCGATCAGTTCCAGTCCAACCCGAACGTGGTCACATCTGGCACGCAGAGCTTCGTCCTGCGCGTCCATGTGACCTCGACCTGCAGTGGCCCGGTGCAGGGCGCGCTCGTCTACGGGACCGCGACGCCGTTCAACCAGTTCACGGTGACCGAGCAGCCGACCGGCGCCGACGGTTGGGCGTCGCTGACCTTCAACCGGCTCACGAACTTCCCGGTGAACAACAAGCAGGGCATCCTGGCGATGTTCCTGCGTGCGAGGAAGTCGGGTGAGAACGTCCTGGCCGGCATCACGGCCTACCGCCTGGTGTCCGTGGACGTCAATCTCCACGGGTAGGCATCGACGAGGGGGAGCCGCTGTTCGTCAGCGGCTCCCTCGCGTCATAATCATGCGGTGACCCATCGGCAGCCCGATCCCGCCCCCGGGGCGGATCCGGAGCGTGGGTTCGTCCTCGCCGTGCTGGCGCAGGGTGCCGATCCCGTGGGGGAGCTCGCGGAGATCCGGGAGCTTGCGAGCACGGCAGGGGTCGAGCCTGTCGCAGAGCTCGTCCAGATCCGCTCTCGACCGGACCCCCGCACGTATGTCGGCAAGGGGAAGCTCGACGAGCTCGAGCGCTCCTTCGCAGAATCCGGTGCAGACTCGCTGCTCGTCGACGACGAGCTCGATCCGTCTCAGCAGCGCAGGCTCGAGGACCTGCTCCAGGCACGCGTTGTCGACCGAACGCAGCTGATCCTCGACATCTTCGCGCAGCACGCACGAAGCGCCGAGGGCAAGCTCCAGGTCGAGCTCGCCCAGCTCGAATACAACCTTCCGCGGATGCGTGGGATGTGGCAGCATCTGGAGCGGCTCGGCGGCGGGGTGGGGACACGTGGCCCCGGCGAGTCCCAGCTGGAAACCGACAGGCGTATTGCCCGGCGCCGCGTCGCCCAGCTCCGGGAACGGCTGCGCGGCTTGCGCAAGCAGCGCGAGACCCGGCGGAAGGCGAGACGCCGTTCCGAGACGCCGACGATCGCACTCGCCGGCTACACGAACGTCGGCAAATCGACGCTGCTCAACGCGCTGACGGGCGCCGGTGCCTCTGTCGACGACCGCCTGTTCGAAACGCTCGATCCGACCACACGCGGCTTCGAGCACGAGGGGCGCCGTTACCTGGTCACCGACACGGTCGGGTTCATCCGCCGGCTGCCCCACCAGCTGGTCGAAGGCTTCGCCGCGACGCTGGAAGAGACGCTCGTGGCCGATCTCGTCCTCCACGTGGTGGACGCGTCGGTGCCCGAGACGGTTCTCGACGAGCAGCTGCGCGCGGTGAACGCCGTGCTCGAGGAGATCGGGGCGCAGGAGCTCCCGGTCGAGATCGTGCTGAACAAGATCGACGCCGTCGGCGTGCTTCATCGCCGGCGGCTGGGGAATCGGTTCCCCGACGCGCTCCAGGTGTCGGCGCGGACCGGGGAGGGGCTCGATGCGCTCCGTGGGCGGATCGCCGAGCGGTTCGAGGATCGGTTCGCGACTGTCGACCTGCTCGTGCCGTACTCGGAGGGAGGGAAGCTCGCCGAGCTGTATGCATTGGGCCCGCCGATCGAGTCCCGCACCGACCGCGAGGACGGCGTGCTGATCCGCGCGCGCCTGCCGGAGCGGGACCTCCGGCGGTTCGCGCCCTTCCTCGTTGCCGGGTCGTCGGGCCGAAGGGCTTCACCCGCCGCGTGATCGAGATTGCGGTGACGCGGCTGCGGGACGACGCCGTCCTGCCCTCGAGGGCGTACGACGGGGATGCCGGCCTCGACCTCTCTGCCTGCGAGCGCCGGGAGATTGGCCCGGGGGAGCGAGCGCTCATCGGCACGGGCATCGCGGTCGCCATCCCGGACGGCCATGCCGGCTTCGTCACGCCTCGCTCTGGGCTGGCGACGAGGCACGGCATCACGATTGTCAATACGCCCGGGCTCGTGGACTCGGGCTACCGTGGCGAGTTGCGCGTGATCCTCCACAACACCGACCGGGCCGAGCCCTTCCTCGTCGAGCCGGGAATGCGGATCGCCCAGCTCGTCGTCGTCGCGGTTCCGCGTTCGGCGCTGCGCGAGGTCGACGAGCTGCCCGAGAGCGAACGTGGGGCGGGCGGCTTCGGCTCGTCAGGCCACTGAGTGGGCCCTCAATGACCGTGGAGCCTCGCATTCGCGTGTCCGCGCTCCTGCGGTGGCGGGATCGAATCCTGCTGTGTCGGCACGAGAAGCCGGGCAAGGAGTACTGGCTTCTGCCCGGAGGCGGCGTCAACTCGGGTGAGTCGCTGGTCGACGCTCTTCGGCGCGAGCTCTCGGAAGAGGTCGGAATCGATGATCTCGTCCCGCTGGAGGGGCCGATCGCAGTTGTCGACTCGATCGCTCCGGTGCACAGCTTCGCCGCGAAGCACGTCGTGCACATCATCTTCTCGGGTGATCTCGGCGGCCGCTCGCTCGAGCGGGTTACCTCGGCGGACGCCGCCGTGCGCGGGCACCGGCTGTTCACGCTCGGAGAGCTCGAGGAGATCGTCCTCCATCCACCGATTCAACGCTTCGTCGCGCGGTGGCGGCCGGGCGATCCGACGGTCTATCTCGGTCCTCTGTGGGCTCCGTAGTAGCGGCCGCTCAGTAGCGGCCGCCGCGAGCGCGAGCCCGGCCGGCGGCGACCGCATGCGCTTCGGCTTCGAGGTCGTCTCGGAGCGGCTCGAAGTCCGGTGGATCGCCTCCGGTGCGATGTGCCGCCGCCTGAGCCAGGATCCAGTCCGCGAGCCACGGGTTTCGCGGGAGGAGAGGACCGTGAAGGTAGGTGCCGAGCGCACGTCCGAGGCGGCAGCCCTCGAAGCCGCTCGAGCCGTCGTTGCCGAAGCCCGCGAGCACGCGCCCGAGCGGCTCGGCGTCCTCGTCGAGCAGCGTCCTGCCCGCGTGGTTCTCGAAGCCGGCGAGCGTTCGCCGCTCACCGGCTTCGAGCTCGCACTCGAGCAGGACGTCGCCGATCATCCGGCGCTCTCCGGCAACGGTATGGAGCGGCAGAACGGCTGCGCCCGGAAGCTCGGCGCCGTATCGGTCACGGTAGAAGCGTCCGAGGAGCTGGTAGCCGCCGCAGACCGCGAGCACGGCTGCACCCGTGTCGACAGCCTCGCGGAGCGCGGCTCCCTTGCCGGCGATGTCGGGAGCGATGAGGGCCTGCTCCCGGTCTTGTCCGCCGCCCACGTAGAGCAGGTCATATGCACCGGGTCGCGGGGTCTCGCCGATCCCGATCGGGGTGACCTCGAGCTCCAGCCCGCGCCACGCGGCGCGGCCGGTGAGTACGGCGATGTTGCCCCGGTCCGCATAGATGTTCAGGTAGTCGGGGTAGAGATGTCCGACTCGGATCTTCACGCCGCGTGCTCCCAGTACTGCGGGACGTGGCCCCGCTGGGCGACGATCCGGCGGAGCGCGAGCATGGCCGTGTACGTGGGCAGGAAGGTGAGCTCGGCACCGGGCGGCGTGAGCTCGAGGCCGCGGTCGAGCGCCTGCTCCAGGTCGGGAATCACCTCGATCCGCTCGTCGGGCATTCCGGCGTACTTGCACCGCAACCCGAGCTCGGCGGCACGGTCGCCCGACACGACCACGCATTCGAGGTTCTCGAGCAGCGGCTCGAGGTCGACGTCCCAGATCCACGAGACGTCTCGGCCGTCGGCGATCGCGTCGTTGAGCGCGATCACGGCTACCGTCGGTGGGCCGCCCTCCAGGAGCGTCCGGACGATCTCGTTGGCGCCGGCAGGGTTCTTGATCAGCAGGAGGAGCAGTCGCCGCTCGTCGATGTCGATTCGCTCGAACCGGCCGAACGCGGGGCGGGCTGCGCCGAGCCCGCGCTCGATCTCGTCCAGGCTTGCGCCCAGCGCGCGGGCCAGCGAGGCCGCTGCGAGCGCGTTGTAGACGTTGTAGAGCCCGGGGAGGGAAAGCGTTATCCGGCGCGTTCCCTCGGGTGTAGCGAGGTCGAACACCGCGCGCTCGAGGCCCTCGAGGGCGATCCCTCCCGCCGCGACCTGCAGCGCTGGCCTGCCGTGTCCGCATCGCGGGCAGCGGTAGTCGCCGAGGTGACCCACGTACGCCGCCGCGTAGGCGTAGGGCGCGCCGCAGCGGAGGCAGTACTTCGAGTCGGCCGCATGCTGGAGGGAGGGTCGCGCCTGGCTGGGGTCGTCCAGGCCGAAGGTGACGCTCCCGCGTCGCTCGGCAGCGAGGTCCCCGACTTGCGGGTCGTCGGCGTTGACCACGAGCGTCGCGTCTGCGGGCAGCTGGTCGACGGCCAGACGCCACCGCTCGGCGATTCGCTCGAGCTCGCCGTAGCGATCCAGCTGATCGCGAAAGAGGTTGCCGAGGCAAACCGCCCGTGGCCGGATCCGATTCGCGACGTCCGGAAAGGCGCCCTCGTCGACCTCGAACAACCCCAGCTCTGCGCCGCGAGCATCCAGTAGCGCGGAGGCGACGCCCGAGATCAGGTTTGCGCCGGCGCGGTTGTGGGCCAGGCGCACCCGTGGCGTGAAGATCGATGCGACGAGCGCAGCGGTCGTCGTCTTCCCGTTCGTGGCCGAGACGATCGCCGCCCCCTGTGGGAGGCGGGCGGCAAGCGTCGACAACGCCTGCGGATCGACCTTGGCGAGGAGCTTCCCGGGAAGCGTCGTCCCGCCTCCACGACCCGCGAGACGGGAGAGACGGCCAACGCTTCGCGCGGCGGCGAGCTCGAGCGCGAGTCGCATCTGACGGCCAGTGTAGTGCGGCACACCTGTATCCCCCGGACGAGGGATTCCACGCGGTCTGGGCCCGGCCTACCCCTTCAGAGGGAGGCTCGTGTCGCGGCACCGCGCCTACGTTGGTCATAGAGGGCAGGAAATGAAGATCCGACTCCTGGGAGGGAGAGCAACTCAATGAGAAGCTTCTGCGGCAGCGCATCTGTTCGCACGAGACGACGACGCACGCGCGGACGCGCGGTTGCGATTGCCGCGGTGGCACTGAACCTCGCCCTTCTCGTTCCCGGCGTTGCGAGCTCGGCCCAGAGAGACTCAGGTGCTCCGATCCCGCAGGAGCTCCTTGATGCAATCCAGGCGAATCCCGAGGGCAGCTTCTCGATCATCGTCGAGGGTGACGGAGCCGAGGACAGCAGCGGGCTGGCCGGCAGGCTGAGCAGCGAGCTCGCGAAGGACAAGGGCCAGAAGAACGCGCCGGCCAAGCCCTTCGACGGCAGGGTGCGCGCCACGTTCGCCTCGGTCCACGGCTTTGCGGCAGGGCTGCAGGGCAAGGACATCCTCAAGCTGCGGAAGAAGAAGGGCGTCCTCTCGATCGTCCCGGACGCGACGGTGACGATGACCGGCAACCCCCAGAAATGGCCGTCCGCGATCGGCGCGGACTGGTTCCTTCGCTCCGGCTACGGAGTAGGAACACGGGCCGCGACGATCGCGATCGTCGACTCCGGAATCGACGCCGGCTCGAGCGGCCTCTCGACCCGCGTCCTGAGGCAGGTCGACATGGGCGGGGGCTCGTCGGCCGGCGACCAGCGCGGCCACGGCACGTTCGTCGCCGGCGTCGCCGCCGGGGACGGCTCCTACACGGGCGTGGCCCCGGACGCGAGGCTCGTCTCCCTCGACGTGTTCGACGGCAAGGGCCAAGGGAAGACGAGCGACGTCATCCGAGCCGCGGACTGGATCCTGAAGTACAAGGATCTGTACGGCATCCGGGTCGCGAACTTCTCGCTTCAGAGCTCGCAGCCCGGCAGCTTCCTCTACGACCCGCTCGACCGGGCGGTCGAACGCCTGTGGCTCGCAGGCGTCGTGGTCGTCACGGCTGCCGGCAACTATGCGACCGGTGGCCAGCCGAGCGGCGTGCTGTTCGCGCCCGCCAACGATCCGTTCGTCGTCACCGTCGGCGCCGTCGACGTCAACGGCTCCTCGAACACCATGGACGACACGAACGCACCGTGGTCGGCGTATGGGTACACGCTCGACGGGTTCGCAAAGCCGGAGGTCGGTGCGCCGGGCCGCTACCTGATCGAGCAGGTGTCCCCGCTGGCGACGCTGCTGACCGACTTTCCGGCGAACGTCCTCGATCCGACGAGCGGGATGATTCAGCTCTCGGGGACCTCGTTCGCAGCAGCGGCGGTGTCGGGCATGGCCGCCAACCTCCTCGGCGTTCATCCGACCTGGACGCCCGACCAAGTCAAGGGCGAGCTGATGCGCTCGGCCGTGGGGCTGGATCCGGCAGTACCGGGCTCGGTCGGCGTCGGAGAAGTGAACCTCTACCGCTCGATCAGGTCGCCGATCGACTTCTCGGGCCCCCCGAACCCGAATCTGGGGCTCGAGGAGTTCCTCGTGCGTGATCCTGCGCGAGGCAGGCTGCCAGTCTTCGACGTGAAGAGATGGATCGGCGTTGCCTCCGCTGACGCGAGCTGGAACGCGGCCTCGTGGTCGTCTGCCTCCTGGTCGAGCGCGTCGTGGAGCTCCACGTCGTGGTCGAGCGCCTCGTGGAGCTCCGCATCGTGGTCGAGCGCGTCGTGGAGCTCCGCGTCGTGGTCGAGCGCCTCCTGGACCTTGGCGTCATGGTCGAGTGGGGCGGACCTCGACGGCAGAGGCGACGGTTAGATGACCACGGTCCCGGGCGAGATCCGTCTGGGTGAATCGACAGCCAGGCCGGCGTCGAGCCTTCCAACCGGAGCCTGGCTCTACTTCGTTGGGGTCTCAGGGGCGGCGCTCGCCGCCGCGATCCCGCTCACTCTGGGGATCGATCGGCGAACGGACGAGTGGACCGCGTTCCTCATCCTCTCCGCCTGCGCCGCGCTCGCTCAACTCTTCGTGGTCAGGACGACGCGCGACCAGTCGTACCACACCTCGACCGCGTTCTTGATCGCAGGCGCGCTGTTGCTGCCGCCGGAGCTGGTCGTCCTGATGGGGGTGGTCCAGCACATTCCAGAGTGGATCAAGCACCGTTACGCCTGGTACATCCAGACGTTCAACATCTGCAATTTCACGCTGGACGGGCTTGCAGCGTGGGGGGTGGCGCGCCTCGTGCTGGGTCGGTCGCCGGATTGGGTCTCTCACGGGGTCGCGTCAGGGCTGGCGGGCCTCGCGGCATGCGTGGTGTTCGTCGCCCTGAACCACGTGCTGATGGCGGCCATGCTGTACCTGGCGCGCGGTCATCATCCGCGAGACACGGAGCTCTTCGGATTCGCGATGCTGGCGACGGAGCTCGTGCTCGCCGCGGTGGGGATCGGCGTCGCCGCACTCTGGCACCTGAATCCGTGGCTCATCCCGTTCTCGCTTGCGCCGCTGTTCCTGATCCATCGGTCGCTGCACGTTCCGAGACTGGAGGAGCAGGCACGCATCGACCCGAAGACGGGGCTCTTCAACGCTCGGCACTTCTCCGCAGCGCTGGCCGAAGAGCTTGCGCGCGCAGAGCGCTTCGACCGGCCGGCGGCCTTGATCATGGCCGACCTCGACCTCCTCCGAGAGATCAACAACACGCACGGCCACCTCGTGGGGGATGCCGTTCTCTCCGGCGTCGCCGATGTGTTCCGCGAGGAGCTGCGCGACTACGACGTCCCGGCTCGTTTCGGAGGCGAGGAGTTCGCGCTGCTCCTGCCCGAAACCGGCCGCGACCAGGCTCTCGAGGTCGCCGAGCGGATCCGAGCGGCGGTGGCGGCCCGCGCGCTGGACGTCGAAGGTGTGGACGAGCCGCTTCGCGTGACGATCTCGATGGGCGTCGCCTCCTTTCCACGAGACGGCACGAGTCCGAACGAGCTCGTTCACTGCGCCGACCTCGCCGTGTACCGGGCGAAGCTCCAGGGGAGGAATCGGGTCCTCGGAGCCGACCTCGAGGGATTGCTCGTTCAGACGGAGCGGGCGCCGCGACTGATCGAGCACACCATGGCGCAGAGCTCGGGGGAGGCGGCACGCGAGCGGCGGCGCCGGCACATGTCGGTCGAGCTCGAACGCCGCCGGGCAGGCGGCGTTCCGGCGCGAGGCATCAGGCGGCTGCTCGCGTCCCTGCCACGGCGCTCTCGACAGAGCGTTCGCGACCCCGAAGAGCTTCGGGAAGCCGCCGACCGGACTCACAAGCTCAATGCCTCGCTTGCGAAGGCAAACCGGCTCCTGCGAGAACGGTCCACCGAGACGATGGAGAGCCTCTCCGCAACCGTCGACGCCCGCGACGCGCAGGCTGTGGGTCACTCCCAGCGGGTGCGCCGACTCGCCCTTGCGATCGGTCGGCAGCTCGATCTATCGGAGGTCGAGCTCGACCTGCTCGGTCACGCCGCCCTCTTGCACGACATCGGGAAGCTCGCAATCCCGGACGCGATCCTGTTGAAACCTGCCAGGCTGGCCACGGAAGAGTGGCGCCTGATGCGCCGCCACGCCGACGAGGGGGCGAAGATCGTCGATCGTCTCGGTTACCTCGCAGACGCCGTGCCCGCGATCAGGCATCACCACGAGCGCTACGACGGATCGGGGTATCCGGACGGGCTCGCCGGGGACGACATCCCCCTCGGAGCGCGGATCATCCACGTCGCGGATGCGATCGACTCGATGCTGACCTCGCGCGTCTACCGCCCGGCAATGTCCGAGGCGGACGCGCTCGCCGAGCTGCGGGCAGGGGCCGGCACGCAGTTCTGCCCGCGATGCGTACACGCCGTCGAGCAACTCCTCGACGTCTACGGCGGCGCCGATCGGGCGCAGCTGCTCGCGGCGGGCTGAGCCGACATCACAGGGTCGGAGCTCTATCTCGATTTTGCACCCGACCCAGGATGCTCTGATCGTGTTTACGCAGTTCTTTGCATTCTGATCAAGTTGCTCTATTCTTTTTGGCCCCGATGGCGAGAAAACGTCCATACAGGGCGATCACCAGCATCGACCCGGCAGAGCTGGCCGCATTCCAGGCCGGTATCCGGCGCCGCTATTCCGACGAGGAGATCCTCGACGAGCTGAGAGCCTGCGCGGAGCGACTCGGACGCTCGCCGACGATGAAGGAGTTCGCGGACGACCCCGAGACCAGGGTGCATCCGCAAACGGTGATCGAGCATTTCGGCAGCTGGAACAAGGCGAAGCGCCTGGCGGGCCTCGTCCCGAGGCGGTTCGCAACGCGCGAGGAGTTGCTCGGCGTGCTCCAGGAGCTGGGACAACGGCTGGGGCGAGTCCCGACCGCGAAGGACGTCGACGCCAACCGGGGCTGGATGCCGTCGAAGTCGCTGTACTGGCATACGTTTGGCTCGCTGACGAACGCACTGCGCGAGGCGGGCTTCGACGTCCCGGTAGGGGAGGAACGACTGGAGCGGGCGATCGAGCAGGGGGCAACTCTGGCCCGTCGGCTCGGGCGCCTACCGAAGTTCAACGATTGGGCCACAGCCCGCCGAGCGGAGCCGGATCTGCTGACGGAATGGCAGGTGTACCGGATGTTCGACGCCCGCCGGGGCGCCTGGTCGACCTTTCAGTACCTCGTGCGCGAGCGCCTGCGCGACGAGGGGGAACGCGTCGAGCGCGACGGTCGCCTAGGTTGACGCGAGCGCGGCGAGCCGCTGCAGGCAGAACGCGCCCTCGTGAGGCGCGCGGACGGCCGGCAACGGGTCGGCCTCGTAGGTCGGGTCGGGCGTGAACCGCTCACGCCGGACGATCTTCGTCCCTGCAAGCGCTGCGAGCGTCCCTTCCGCCAGCTCGCGCTTGCGCAGCCGAATGCCGGTGTACCCCTCGGCGATCTCGAGCGCGTGCCTCGTAGACGCGAAGAAGAGCTCGTGCCGCGTTGTCCCCACCCAGAGCGGACGACCCACTCCACGCGCCAGGTAGAGGAGCTCGGGGTGGCGCTCGTCGAGCCACGCGGCGGCCATCGACCCGCGAAAGTCCTCGAAACCGCTCGCGCTGCTGCCCGTAGCCTCGGCAGTTGCGAAGATCACCTCCGAGTCGACTGTCATTCCCGCCTCGGCGCGCTGGAACCCCTGACGCGACATGAGCTCGTCGTCGTTCAGGATCGTGCCGTTGTGGATGCCCACGACAGTCCCGTGCCGGACCGGGTGGTTGTTGGCGGCGACCCGCGGATGACCCTTCGTGTAGTCACGCACGTGGAGCAGGACCTGGTGCACGTCTGCGGGGATCGCGAGCCGTTCGAGCACCGCGCTGGCGCCCGTACGCTGCTTGTGGACTGACACGTGGCCACCCGAGGACCGGTATGCGTATCCCACCGCGTCGGCTCCTCGCTCGGCGATCGCGGCGAGGAGCGCCTGAGCTGCGCGTGTCCGGTCGACCCCGCTTCGAGGGCTGAGGCTATAACCGGCGATACCGCACATCGATACTCATCGTAGTCGGGAAATCGGCGGTTCCTAGTGGCTGAGGCAGCCACCGTGTCCCTCGAAAGAGTGACGACAGGGCGGAAGGGAGGGTGCCGATACCTCCTAAGTGATGGAGGAGCGGCCCGCGACCGACCCTGCGCTCGACCAGCCGAAGCTCGAGCTGGTCCCCGCGCTCGACGAGCCCGATGCGGTCGCTGAGGACGCCGAGAAAGAGGAGCAGCATGACCCGCTCGACGAAGCCGGGCCGACGCAGGACCCGCTCAAGCTCTACGTTCGTCAGATCGGCGACGGTCGACTCCTGACCGCCGCCGAGGAGCGTGCCCTCGCACAGCGTAAGGACGAGGGCGACGACGAGGCCAAGAAACGGCTGATCGAGGCGAACCTCCGCCTCGTCATGTCGATCACGCGCAACTACACGAAGGCCGGCGTTCCGCTCCTCGACCTCATCCAGGAGGGCAACCTCGGCCTGATCCGAGCCGTCGAGAAGTTCGACTGGCGGATGGGGTACAAGCTGTCGACCTACGCCACCTGGTGGATTCGTCAGGCGGTCACGCGGGCGCTCGCCGACCAGGGGCGCACGATCCGCTTGCCGGTTCACGTCGCCGAGCAGGTGCGCCGTGTCATGCGCGCGCGACGCGTGCTCTCGCAGAAGCTCAACCGCGAGCCCGTCCTGCGTGAGATCGCCAAGGAGAGCGGCTTCACCGAGGCCAAGGTGCGAGACCTGCTCGAGTTGATCGAGGATCCGATCAGCCTCGAGTCGCCGGTCGGCGACGGTGAGTCGAGCTACAGCGACCTGATCGAGGACGTGAACGCCGAGCTCCCGGAGGAGTCGACCGCGATGACCATGCGCTCGACGGAGCTGACGAAGGCGCTCGACCAGCTGAACCCGCGCATGCGCCTCGTCATCTCGCGGCGCTTCGGCCTCGAGGGCCAGGCACCGCAAACGCTCGAGCAGGTGGGGTCTGAGCTCGGCATCACCCGGGAACGGGTGCGCCAGCTCGAGTCGCGAGCCTTGCGTGAGCTACGCGCACAGGCGCCCGAGCTCTATCTGTACCTGCGCACCGCCTGAGGCCTAGAAACCGACGATCGACCGCAGCTCGGTTCGTCGCCGCGACCGACATGGCGGGCGCGGCAATCAGCGGCAACTAGTGTGCGGACCGTCTAGGGAAGGGGGCCACGGGGGAAACCGGCCGTGGCAAATGGCCGTTCTCTGTAGAGGGGCGGGGAACGTCAGACGAGGAATCTGACGCCCCCCCGACCAGCGCTGGACTGGGAGAGGGAGAAGCCAGCGCTTGTGCCCATCGACATCCTTACCTATGGGGCAAGCGTGGGCCTCTACCCCTGCTAGCGTGGAGGCGAGATGGCTGGGAAGAAGGATTACGACGCGACGAAGAACCTCCCGCCCGACGAGCCGACCGAGGTTACGGAGAAGGGGCTGAAGATCGGGCTGCCGCTCAAGGGGACGTGATAGCGGCGTTCGAGAAAGTTGCCCGGAAACCCCGTCGCAAGTAGAGCTTCCCGACCCCGACCGAATTAGGGTCGGGCCATGCACAGATCCGAAGGCATCAACGTTGCGCTCGCGGCGATCCTGTTGGGGATCGGCGCTGTGATCCTCGGCCTGCTCGCGCCGACCGCGGCGGTCATTGTGGGGGCGGTGTGCGCCGCTGCTGGCTTGTATTTACTCGGCGGCGTATATGTCGGATGGTGGCTGCCTACGACGGCGGTGGCGAGGGCGTTTCAGGCGAGGCTCGTTGTCGTTGAAGCGCACGTGAGGAAGGTCACGCTCGCTTACTTCGTCGTTCACCTCAACGTAAAGAACGAGGGGCGTGAAGACGTCGCCGACGCCCTCGTCAACTTCGTGGTGCCGGACTTCGTGGAAGAAGTGAAGCGCTGCACGCCGGAGGGAGATGTCAACGTGCCAGAACACAAGGGCGCGTTTTGGCGGGAAGACGAGCGCTTCTGGAACGGCAATGTCTCATTCCCCGGAGGCGAGAATCGACTGATCTTCTTCCGAGTGGTTCCCTGCCGGTCGGGCGACTTTCGGGCGCGGCTAACCGTTGCATCGCCCGCGCTTGAGAGGCGGTTCGAGCACTCGGTCAACTTCACGCTCGGCGAGGCGGGAGGATGAGCGAGTCGGCGTTAACGTGTCGCTGCGCTCAGAAGGAGCGAGCGATACATCGCTTCGTCGTCGCGGCGGTGGTTCCACTTCCAGACCCACTCGTTCAGGTAGCCGGGGAGCCAGCGGGTCGAGATCGAGTGGTGTGTCCCGCGTACATCTGTTTTGAAGTGCCCGAAGAACCCTTCGATCGTCTGCGTGTAGGTATCGCCGCTGACGTAGACGCGCTGCGAGTGATTGATCCGCCGATGCGTGAAACGCGGATCGCGGGAAAGCGGGTCATAGCCGCCCCAGTCGTCTGTGAACACCATCGAGCCAGGAAGAAATGCGGTCCGGAACCACCTGAACAAGCTTGTGAAGGATGGGGAGTTGGAGAAGGACGAGAGCGGTTTGTTCTCACTTCCAAGCTCTGACTCCGTTCCGAACTTCGTCCCTGCGGGCGCCGAGGACTTCCCTGCGTCAGCGGCTGACGACGACATCCCGTTCTAGATGTGACCGCGTCAGGGAAACAGGCCGATGGCCGTGACCTCTACAGAGATTGGTCACTTGCCACCGGCCGTTTCCCCCGTGTGAAGCGAGCGGAGCGAGCGTCTCAGTGGGCGACCGCTTCGATCTCTCGAAGCGTCGCAAGGCGGCGCAGCGCCTCGACCTCGATCTGTCGCACGCGCTCGCGGGTCAGGCCGAGCCGCCGACCGATCTCCTCGAGCGTCTTGGGCTCGTAGTCCGCGAGCCCGTACCGGAGGACGAGAACCTCCCGCTCACGATCGCCGAGCGCTCGTAGCGCCGTGGCCAGGGCCTGGCTGCGCAGCGAGAGCTCGACCTGCTCCTCCGGCAGCAGTCCTTCGCCGGCGACGAAATCGCCGAGGACCGCGTCGTCCTGGTCGCCGACGGGCTGGTCGAGGCTGGTTGCCGCCCGGGCGGCGGCGCGCACCTCGCGCGCCTGCTGGAGCGGAAGGCTGGCCTCGTCCGCGATCTCCTCGAGAGAGGGCTCCCGGCCGAGCTGCGTCCAGAGATGGCGCTCGGCGCGGTTCATCTTCTGGAGGCGCTCGACGATGTGAACGGGCATCCGGATCGTCCGTGCCTTGTCGGCGAGCGCACGCGCGACCGCCTGCCGGATCCACCAGGTCGCGTACGTGGAGAACTTGTAGCCGCGGCGCCAATCGAACTTCTCCACGGCGCGGATGAGGCCGAGGGTGCCTTCCTGGATCAGATCGAGAAACGGGAGACCCTGGTTCCGGTAGTTCTTGGCGATCGAGACGACGAGCCGGAGGTTCGACTGGATCATCTGGGTCTTCGCGGGCATGTCGCCGCGCTCGATCTTCTTCGCGAGCTCGACTTCCTGTGCTGCCGTCAGGAGCGGATGGCGGCCCGTCTCACGCAGGAAGAGCTGCAGTGCGTCGGTCGTGGACTCGAGCGGTGCTGCCACCGAAGGTGGGGGAGGCGCGGGCTCACGATCGTCCTCCACTACCTCGATCCCGCGCTCCTCGAGCATCCGGTACATCGCGTCCACCTCGAGCGGCTCGAGTGCGTGCGGCTCGAGCACCTCGAGCAGATCGCCCGATCGCACCGAGCCGGTCAGCTCTGCAGCTTCGAGCAGCTGCTGGAGCTCCTCCGTCTGGACGACGTTGTCGATCACGGCTGTTGGCGCTTCCATCATCTCGGGTACGTCGGTGTACCCGCCCCCGTGATCGATTCAAACACGTTCCGGAAGGAAAGTCGAGTTCCGTCCCAGCGCACGAGAATCAACGTTATGTCAAGTCGAAGGACGCGAGAGGCCGGACGCGCAAATTGCGTGGTTTTTCGTCTCTCCCCCTCTTGAACCGGAGCGTGCGGATCTCTAGATTGCCGCTTGCGCCGAGCACGGAGCGCGAGTAGGTCGAGACCGAGTCGGGCGGCAATACGCGGAAGCGGAAAGTCGGTGGATTCGGTGGACGAAAGCGCTACCGGCTCGGCGAATTCCTGGTCCCGCCTGCTCCAGTAGGATCGCGATCGTGTTCCACCTCAGACCGCCGAGCATCGACCACGGGATCGTCTCCTTCGTGTGGGCGCTCGTGCTCGGCATCCTGCTGTGGGCCTTCATGCTGGCCGTCGGCGTGTCGAAGCCCACGGCGTTCATCGTCGCGGCGGTCGCGGCCTGCGCGATCTTCCTGTACGTGCGGCTGTACGGCGAGGACGAGCCTCGCCGTCGCCGCCAACACTGACCGTCTTACCCCCGCCAGCGCGCTAGCGGACGGGTTGCTCCTCGCGCACGCCGTCCCGTCGCGCCGGCACCGTTGTCGTTCCGAGGCCGGCGGCGGGTTCGTGCCCATCGGTCACGACCGGCGTCTCGACCGGCTCCGCCAGCGGCTCAGGCTCGACAGCGGTCACAGGGCCTGACGTGTCGAATGTGAGCCCGAAGACCAGCCCGAGGCCGAACGCGAGCACGCCGAGGTACTGCCCGACGTCGTCGACCAGACCGCCGATTCCCGCGTGCCCCGACCACGACGTGATGTGCTGCTGGAACCAGTTCGCATCCGGCTGCTTGGCGAGCAACACCCAGCCCGCGGCGACGAGCGCCGGCAGGAAGCCGATCAGCAACACTCCGATCGAGAGCCGCGGCGGCCCCCACTTCGTCCAGCCGCCGACGAGCTGCGAGAGCGCCATCGTCAGTCCGGCGCCGGCCAGGATGCCGTAGACCGCCCAGTACCCGCCGATCGCCCCCTCGCCGATCTGCGTCGAGACCCAGATCAGGAGCCCGGCAACCCCCGCACCGACAAGGGTGAAAACACCACGTACTGTTCCGACCATTCGAATCACCTCGATTCGCGTGTACCCGGAACGCGCGCAGAGTATTCAGCTAGGAGAGTTGCATCCGCCGGGTGTCGAACGCAGCCGAATACAGCTCCTCGCCGAACTCTTCGACCGTTTGGAGGAGGTCGGCAGCGAACATGTGTTCGACCACCCCCACGGTCTCGTCGTTGTGGAACGGCACGTCGACGTGTTCGTTCGTGACCAGGTTGACCGAGAGCCGCTCGCAGGCCGGGCAGCGCACGGCGATCCCGAGCCGTGCCTCGCGCTCGCCCGGGGCGAGGAGGAAGAACGAGGACGGAAACACGGGTCGTGGGCGTCCCTCCGGGTAGCAGAAGAAGCTCCACGGCCACTCCCCACTCCTGATCCGCTGCGCTGCCAGGTCACCGAGCTCGACGGCAACTTCCTCGAGCTTCGCGGTCATCAGGTTGAGGAACCGGCCGCTCCGAAGCCCCAGCGGGGCCCAGTCGAGGTCGTCGTGGGTGACGAGGCCCGGATGCTCCTCACCGCACGGACAGTCGAAGCTGACGTGGAAGACGGCCGGATGCCTCGCACCCTCCAGGCGCTCGAGCCGCCGGAACGACGAGAGCGCGACGGAGGTCTCCCCACGCGTCGGGCACGCGAACGTGTACCGCGTTGTCAGGACGTCGTACATCGCTCCTATGTAGTCGCTCCGCCGGACGGAGCGTAAACAGCTCAGTCTGCGTACTGGAGCAGCGAGAAGACGTCGTAGCCGACCAGGCGGTCGCGTCCCTTCAGGAACTCGAGCTCGATGATGAACGGCAACCCAACGACTTCGCCGCCGAGCTGTTCGACGAGCTCCACGGTCGCCTTCGCGGTCCCGCCGGTCGCCAGGACGTCGTCGTGGATCAGCACGCGCTGACCCTTGACGATCGCGTCGGCGTGCACCTCGAGGGAGTCGAAGCCGTACTCCAACGCGTACTTCGCGGCGACCGTGCGCCAGGGCAGCTTCCCGGGCTTCCGTGCGGCGACGAATCCACAGTCCAGGCGGCAGGCCAGCGCGCCGCCGGTGATGTATCCCCGCGCCTCCGCCCCCAGCACGAGGTCGGGCTTCCTCGGCTCTGCCCACGCCGCGATCTGCTCGACCGCTTCGCGCAACGCCGCCGGGTCGGCCAGCAGCGGCATGATGTCCTTGAAGACGATCCCGGGTTTCGGGAAGTCGGGGACGTCCCTGATCTTCTCGCTCAGATCCACGCTCACGGTCCGACTCTGGTTCTCAGCGCGCGCCAGAAGAGCAGCTGGTTGAGCTCCTGCGCCAGCTCGGCCAGGGCATGCAGGTCCTCCAAGGCTCCCTGCCGCGCCTCCGGGTTGCGCGAACGAAGCTTGGGGACGAGGGCTTCGAGCAGATCGGCCTGGTTCCCTGCGGCGGTCGCGAACTTCCGCAGATGCCGCACGTCCGCCCCCACGCTCGTCAGGCGCGCGCAGACGGTGGCCGTGTCGGCGTCGGCTTCTGTGAACGGCGGCTCGAGGATCCCGTATTCGACGAGCTCGCGTGCCTGCTGGGCGCCGATCCCCGCCCGCTCGCACAGGTCGGAAAGATCGATCTCCTGCTCCTCTGCGGAGAGGCCGGCCCGCCGGCGTCTGCGCTCCTTCGACGATGGCGATGCCAGCTCCTGGCGGATCACTCGAAGCGGCAGGAACTCGTCGCGCTGGAGGCGGAGGATCGTCTCCAGACGCTCGATGTCCTCCTCGCTGAACAGGCGGTATCCGCCGCGGGTTCGCTTCGGCGCAAGGAGCCCCTGGTCCTCGAGGTACCGGATCTTGGAGATCGAGATCTCCGGGAAGTCGCCCTGCAGCCGGCGGCAGACCGAGCCGATCGTGTGGAGGCGTGTGGCGGGGGCGGTCGTCGTCATCGCTCGAGGAAGATGAGCCGGTACTTGCCGATCTGGACCTCGTCCCCGTTCTCCAGGTCCGACCGCTCGATCCGCCGGCGGTTCAGGAACGTTCCGTTCAGGCTGCCGAGGTCCTCGATCGCGAACCTCTCGTCGCCCTTCGCGACGATCGCGTGCCGTCGGGACACCGTGACGTCGTCGAGGAAGACGTCGCAGTCGGGCGAGCGGCCGATCGTCGTCTGCGTCCGCTCGAGCGGGAACTGCTCGCCCGACCGTCCGCCGCCGGAGCGCACGACGAGCGCGGGGCCCTCGATGCCGAGCTCTTCGAGGAGGTCTCCCCTCTCCTCCTCGACCTCTTCGGCCGAGAAGGTCATCGTCACGTCGTCGGGCTCGGTTTCCGTGACGAGGAGCGCACCGCAGCGCGAGCAGTAGTTCGCAGATTCCAGGTTCTGGAACCCGCACTCGGGACAGTAGACGTGGCTCACTCGACCGGCGGCGGCGCGGCCTTGCCGGCGAGGATCTCCGAGAGCCGGTCGATGTCGACCTGGCCGAGCTCGCCTTCGCCCTTCTTCTGGAGCCTCGCAACGAGCTCGGCGCGCAGGATGTCGAGCTTCCCGTGCAGGATCCGACGCTTGTAGGAGATCTCGTTCTCCTCCTCCTCGAGCGAGTGGATCAGGTCCTTCAGCTCGGAGTCGGAGAGGCTCGCGAGGTCGGGAAACGCTTCCATCACATCCCTTCGGTCGGCTTGGCTGGCCGCACTGCCATTGAAGCAGGCAGCGGGGCAAGGTTCAACCTCAAGTTGAGATTTGCTCCCCGACCGAGGATTCCTGCCCGTGCATCACATCCTCGACCAGTGCTCGAATCTCGCGCTCCAGCTCGCCGGAGACCTCGTCGTTCTCGCCCTCGGCATAGATGTGGACCTGCGGCTCGTCGGGGTCAGGCAAGACCTCGACCCAGCCGCGTTCGTCGATCACCTTGATGCCGTCGGTGAGGTCGAGCTCTCGATCCTTCAGCCGCTCGGTGAGCACCCGCATCACGAGGCCCTTGAGCGCCCAGGGGCACGCGAGCTGACGGTGAACGACGGTCGACGCCGGCAGCTCGGCGACGAGCTCGGACAGCGGCGTGGTCACCGGTGCGAGGAGCTCGAGAAGCTTGCAGAGGCTCGCGACCGCGTCGTACGTCGCGAGAAACTGTGGGAACACATACGCGCCGCCGACGGCACCGGCGAAGACGACGCCGTCTTCAGAGGCGATTCGCGTGAGCTCCGCAGGTGCCGCGGGTGTGCGCACGACCTCGAGGCTGCCGTCGCGTGCCAGCCGCTCCACCCGGTTGGTGACGGTTATCGGCACCGCAACCTTGCCGGCCTGGGCGTTCGAGCCGATCAGCTTCAGATACAGCAGGAGCGTCTGCTCGACGGAGATCTCCCGTCCGCGTTCGTCGACGAGGAACAGCCGCTCACCCGCCCGATCGAAGACGGCCCCGAAGTCGGCGCCGATCGCGCCCACGAGCTGCTTTGCCTGGCCGATCGACTCGCGGAGCGACGCGGTCGTCGCGGCCGCCTCGGTCGTGAAGCCGTGGGCCGAGATCGCCTCCACGCCGAGCGGTCCGATCATGAGCGGCAGCACGAACGACGAGGCGGAGTAGCCGTAGTCGACGACGATCCGGAACCCGCGGGCGCGGATTGCCGCAACGTCCAGGTTCGACAGCAGATCCTGCGCATAGCTCTCGCGCGTCCGGGCCGGATAGGTGACGTTGCCGATGTCTCCGAACGGCACGCGGCGCAGCTCCCGCCGAGTGAAGTGCTTCTCGATCTCCTTCTCCAGCGCAGGCGTCAGCTGGATCCCAGGCTGCTCGAAGAATCGGATCTGGATCGTCTCCGGATCGGTCTGGCTGACTCCGATGTGAAAGCCCGCGTCGTACCCATGGGTCTTGAGCAGATGGCGGGCGACGGGCGAGGGCAGCACCCGCAGGTCGGCGACGTCGACCCCCGCGGAGTTGAGGCCGCTGATCATCGCCCGCTTGATCGTCCGGCAGGCGCGCGGCGACTCGCGACTCGCGACGACCCGCGCGCCACGCTTGAGCGCCGTGCCGAGCGCGGCGGCCAGGCGCACTGCGACCTCGGGCGTGAGGTCGACGTTGATCAGCCCCGAGACGCCCTCCTTGGCGAACAGCGCGGTGGTGGCGCGCGACTCCCAGATCAGGCTCTCGTGGATGTGCGCGCCTGACTCGACCTCCTTGTACGGGTAGATGCGGACGCCGGGCAGGATCATGCTCTGGGCGCCCAGCACGACCTCGTCGCCGATCGCCGCGCCCTCCTGGATCCGCACATGGGCGCGCACGTCGCAGTTCTTGCCGAGCACGGCTCCCTCGACGAGCGCGCTCCGGCCGAGGTGGGTGCTCGCGTCGATCACCGACCGGACGGTGCGCGCCCGCTCGCGAAGGGTGACGCTCGCCGAGAGGACGGAGTACGGGCCGATCGAGGCGTGCGGCGAGATGCGGCAGTAGTTGCCGATGAAGGCGGGACCTTCGACGTCCTCGAGATCGTCGATCTCGACCCCTTCCCCGATCCAGAGGTTGCCGCGCAGGCGCATGCCCGGGATGTCGAGCGCGACCTGTCCGTCGAGCGCGTCGAAGTTGGCCTGGCGGAACTGGTCGAGATTCCCGATGTCCTGCCAGTAGCCGTCGCAGACCTTGCCGTACAGCGGTCGGCCCATCTCCAGGAGCAGTGGGAAGAGCTCCTTCGAGAAGTCGTAGGGTCGATCGGTCGGCACGTGCTGGAGCACCTCGGGCTCGAGCACGTAGATGCCCGTGTTGATCGTGTCCGAGAAGACCTGACCCCACGACGGCTTCTCCAGGAACCGCTCGATTCGGCCGTCCTCGTCGGTGACCACGATCCCGAACTCGAGCGGGTTCGGGACCGACTTGAGGCCGATCGTCACCGCTGCCTCCCGCTCGCGGTGGAAGTCGACCAGCCTCCGCAGGTCGATGTCGCAGAGGGCGTCGCCCGAGATGACGAGCACCGTGTCGTCGAGCCTCCCCGAGGCGAGCCGGACCGAGCCCGCCGTGCCGAGGGGCGCCTCCTCGACCGAATACTCGATGTTGAGGCCAAGTGAGTCGCCGTCTCCGAAGTAGCTGCGAATCGCCTGCGGGAGGAACGCGAGCGTGACGATCACGTCGTCGAAGCCGTTCCGCTTGAGCAGCTCGAGGATGTGCTCCATGCACGGTTTGCCGACGATCGGGACCATCGGCTTCGGCTGATTGGAGGTGAGCGGTCGAAGGCGTGTCCCTTCGCCGCCGGCCATGACGACGGCTCTCACGTCTCGGTGACCTCCATGCGCCGGCCGCCGCGGATCGACCGCCAGGCGCTCGCGATGTACAGGACGCCGGCGCCGACCGCCATTCCGAGTCCGATCCAGAAGACCCAGAGGGGCCAGCTCGTCCCCTCCCGCGTGACGATGACGAACGCGACCGCTGCGTACAGCACCCACGTCGCCGCCTTGCCGAGGAAGCTGACCGAGAACTCGTAGCCCCGTGGAAGGACGAATCTCGTCCCGACCAGCAGGAGTGCGTCCCGGGCGACGATCACGGCGAGCGCCGCCCACGGCAGGCGATCTGCGATGAACAGGAGGATCACCGCCGCGTCGATCATCAGACGGTCGGCGAGCGGATCGGCGTATTTGCCGAACTCGGACTCGACACGCCACCGTCGCGCAAGCCACCCGTCGACCTGGTCGGTGATGCCGGCGACGCCGAAGAGAATGCCCGACGTCCAGTCGTGACCCCCGTGTGCGCTCGTGAGCAGCGCGACGAAGGCAGGGATCAGCAGGAAGCGCGCGATCGTCAGCGCGTTCGGGAGGTGAGCGAGAGCAGGTGTCGGTGCCGAAGCGGCGACCACGGACACCAAGGATAGTCCCCTTTCCTGCGACCTCCTGGAAGGCAGAGAATCAACCTGTGGCCCAACGGCTCCCCCTCCCCGGATTCGTCAACACGCACTCGCACACGTTCCAGCGCAGCCTGCGCGGCCGGAGCGAGGGCGGAGACTTCTGGGCGTGGCGCGACGCCATGCTCGAGGAGGCCGGACGTCAGACGGTGGACGGCGTCCGCACCGGCTACGCAGCGACGTACCGGGAGATGCGGGCCGCGGGATACACGGCTGTCGGTGAGTTCCATTACCTCGGCCTCGACGAGGCGCTTGCCGCTGTGCAAGCCGCCCGCGAAGCCGAGATCGAGCTCGTGCTGCTACTCGCCGCGTACGCGCGGGGCGGTCTCGAGCGGTTTCGGCAGGACTCGGTAGCCGGCTACCTGCGTCAAGTGGAGTCGGTCCGGGCGCAAACACCTCACGTCGGTCTCGCCCCCCACTCCGTGCGCGCCTGCCCCGCGGACTGGCTCGAGGAGATCGGCGGCTACGCCGCCGCCGAAGGGCTGCCGCTGCACGTCCACGCCGACGAGCAGCCACGTGAGGTCGAGGAGTGCCTCGCGGAGCACGGCGTCAGACCGATCGAGCTGCTTGCCCGAACAGGCTGCCTCGGACCGCAGACAACGATCGTCCACGCGACCCACGCCGACCAGGCCGAGCTCGACCTGCTCGCGGAGGCCGGCGCGCGCGTCTGCGTCTGCCCGACGACCGAGGCGAACCTCGGCGACGGCTACGCGCCCGTGGCGTCGTTCTGCGAGCGTGGCCTCGGAATCTGCATCGGCTCGGACTCGAACGTGCGCATCGATCCGCTGGAAGAGCTTCGCGAGCTCGAGGGAATCGCCCGCCGGGCCTCAGGCCGCCGCAACATCGTCTCGGTCGGCTCGCTGCTCTCCTTCGGAGCCGACGAGGGCGCAGCGGCGCTCGGCCTGGCTGCCTGGCCCGACGCGACCATCGACCTGAGCCATCGCTCTCTCCTTGGAATCGAGGAGGCAGACGTGCTCGCGGCACTCGTGTTCGGCTGCTCCGCCGACGTGTTCGCGTGAGCGCTCAGTCGTCGAGCAGACGCGGACGCAGTTGCTGCGCGCGCTCGAATGCAGCCGACCAGACGGCTGTGCGCTTCAGGTAGGCCGATTCGGCGGCCCGCCCGCTGAGACCGTACGCACCTTCGTAGCTCTCGAACGTGGTCGCGGCCGCCGCGCCCCCCGGTCGGGCGCGGGCCGGCTCGATCTGCGTCCCTTCGTGCCACTCGTTGTAGCTCGTGATCGTCACGCCGTCGGCACCCGAACGGATTGCCGACCGCCACATCCCGTCGTACGTCGCTCCATCCCGCCTCGACTTGATGCGGAGGTCTCCCGTTGCGCGCTCGGCCTCGTATCCCGGCCCCACGGATGGCAGGCAGAGGAGATCGACCTTGTGGGCCTGCTTGCAGAGGCGTGGGAAGGACTCGGCGCCCCAGAGCAAGACGTCGTAGGTGTACACGCCGTCGAATCCGGCGTGCGCCGCGTGTCCGACGAGCGCGGTCTGCGCAAACAGGTGGAAACCTGGTAGCCGCTCGCGCAACTCCACCCAGTCCGCCTCGGAGATGTCGAAGGGGCGGTAGACGTAGAAGCGCGTGATTCCGAGCGTGTTCAGGTGCAGGATGTCTGCCTCGACCGTCTGGATCGTCCGGCCGGGATAGGGCTCGAGGTGGACGGCCACGCTGAGGCCGGCCGCATGCGCTGCACGTAGGACACCGGGCAGCCGAAGGTCTTCAGGCGATCCCCACCCCCACCACGAGCTGACGATCTCGCGTACCCCCGCGCCGGCTATCTCGAGCATCTGCGCTCTGAGGACACGCGGGTCGGAGCTCGAGTACAGCCCTCGCGCGGGGAAGTAGTTCGAGGCGAGGTCGAGCGTGGCGGTTCCTGGGACGTACCAATGTGTCCAGCCGCCGTCGACCGCAGGCGTGCCGTACCAGGGGTAGTAGAAGATGGAGACGCGCGGCGCAGCCTGTGCGGTGGCCGGAAGTGCCAGCAGCGCGACGACGACTGCGATCAGGCGGGGGAATCTCACGATTTGGGGGAGGTCGATCACTCAGATCATCGCACCCCCTCCGGCGAGAGAAAAGGTCGATTCCTCCCCTCTTCGAGGGGCTTCCGTTCGTCCGCCCGTACAAGCCGATGCGCTACAGCTGGCGGCAGCGCGGCCGCCGGACCGCGCGGCCCCGCGGCATCCAGTCGCGGTCGCACGGCTGCGGGATGGCGATGATCTCCACCATCCCCTCCCACTCTGGCTCGTCGGCCAGGACGGCCGCGAGCGCGCGTTCGGCGCGCGCCCGTGACCGATACACCTGGATCACCTCTCCCACGAAATGATCAGCGAGTCCCCAAAACATCCTTCACTCCCTCTCCACCCCGATCTCACCGTATGGCGATCCGAGGAGCTGGCGATCCCTCGAACGAGGGATCCGGTGGATCGATCCCCCAGAAGGGGGTGGGCGGAGCGCTCACGCCGACCTTCGGTGAGAGAGCACCGCCACCGAGCAACGTCGTCAGCTTCTGCGGCCGGCGATCCGGCACTCCTCGCGGCCGAACGAAACGCCCCTCATGCGGCAAGGGGCGTTTCGCGTTTCAGGGAGGAGGTTTCCCTTGACGTGACGCCCCGCCGACAGCTATCCTGCAACCGGTTGCAATGACTGGTACCAATCAACCCGAAGGCCCCGTCAAGACACTCGCCGACGTCGCCCGTCTCGCGGGCGTCTCGAAGTCGACCGTCTCGCGCGCGCTGAGCGACAGCCCGCTGATTGCGAGCGAGACCAAGGAGCGGATCCGCTCGATCGCGCGCAAGCACGACTTTCAGATCAACGTCCCCGCCCGGCGCCTGAGCCTCAAGCAGAGTCGCACGGTTGCTCTCGTCACGTACGAGTACAAGTCGGGAGTCGGTCTCCCGGACGCGTTCATGCTCGAGATCATGAGCGGAATCTCGAGCGGCCTCCACAGCAACGACTACGACTTGCTCGTGGTCAACATCGACCCCAGCGAGACTGACTGGGCACGCCGATACCTCGAGAGCGGACGTGTCGACGGCTTCATCCTGCTCTCGGTCACCTGCACGCCACAGCACCTGGACGCGCTTGCCGATCTGCGAGCGCCGTTCATCGTCTGGGGGATCCCGGCCGGCTCGCATGGCGGCTTCTCGTCCGTCGTCGGCGACAGCGTGGCCGGGGGAAGGATCGCAACGGAGCACCTTCTGCACACAGGACGGACGCGGATCGCCTTCCTGGGCGGCCCGGCTCGATCGACTGAGGTCCAGGAGCGGTACCGCGGCTACGAAGAGGCCCACCGCGCAGCCGGCCTGGAGGTGGACACTGCACTCGTCACCCATGCGAACTGGATGCACCCCGACACATTGGGCAGGGCGGCGATGCTCGAGCTGCTCGAGCGCGTCCCGGACGTCGATGCGGTGTTCGCAAACAGCGATCTCCTCGCCTTCGCAGCCATGCAGGCCGTCCGCGACCGGGGCAGGCGGATTCCCGAAGACATCGCCGTCATCGGCTACGACGACGTGTCGATCGCCCGGCACAGCGCCCCTCCATTGACGACCGTTCGTCAGAACGGGCCGCTCGCCGGTCGACTCCTGGCGGAGAACCTGATCCAGCACATCCTGACCGGGGCGGTCACGAGCGTGACCATCCCGGCGGAGCTCGTGATCCGGGAATCGGCATGAGTCCTCTTTTTTGGCCAGATTTGCAACCGGTTGCGGGAATGAGCCGCGACGAAGGGGAAGGAGAAGGCAGATGGACCCGATGACGGCCAGCGCAATCGTGAGGTGGGAACGGGACGCACAGCGGCTCGATAGGGGCTCTGTTCAGGACCCTCCCATGCCGCTCGAGTCGCCGGCGCTGCGCCCCGAGGATGACCGGGGCGCAGCGTGCGGCCACGTCTGCTATCGCGCCGCGCACGACGTGCCCTCGGAGGCATAGACAGCTCCCACGTCACGAGCTCCAGGTGACGCGGGACCGCGTGCAGGAGAAAGCCCGGCCGGGCTGAATCAATTGCGATAGGGCGGGCCCGCCGCCTGGCAGGCTTGCCTCTCCCGCTGCCAGTCGGCGTTCAAGCGCCCGCCCTTCCTCTATTCGGCCCCGGGCGGGCGCATGGATTCAACCTAGACTGGCGACGTGGCGCGACCGCTGAGGGTCGGTATCCAGCTGCCGGAGGTCGAGCGTGTCGTCGGCTGGCCGGAAGTCGCGGCGATCGCCCGTGCGGCCGAGCGCACCGGGTTCGATTCGCTCTGGGTCGGCGACCATCTCTTGTACCGAGCCGATGGCCTTCCCGAGCGAGCGCCGTGGGACGCGTGGACGATGCTGGCCGGACTCGCGGCCGTCACCGAGCGCGTCGCGATCGGGCCGCTCGTCGCGTGCACCGCGTTCCACCATCCGGGCCTGCTCGCGAGGGCGGCCGCGGCGGTCGACGAGCTCTCGGGTGGCCGGCTCGTCGTCGGGCTGGGCGCCGGCTGGAACGAGGTCGAGTTCGAAGCGTTCGGGCTTCCGTTCGACCATCGCGTTTCTCGCTTCGAGGAGTCGTTCGAGATCGTTCGCCGCCTCCTGGCCGGCGAGCGGGTCACGTACGCCGGGCGGTTCTGCTCGGTCGCCAGCGCGGTCCTGCTGCCGCCCCCACTCCGCCGCCCGCAGCTGCTGATCGGCTCCAACGGCGATCGGATGCTGGGGATTGCACTGCCGCACGTGGACGCGTGGAACACGTGGTACAGCTCGTACGGAAACACGGTCGAGGGCTTCGCGGAGTTGAACGCCCGAATCGACCGTGCCGCGACCGACGCCGGTCGCGATCCTGCGGCGATCGCCCGAAGTGCATGCGTGTTCGTCGTGCTCGACCGCACGTCGCCGGGGAGGCCGATCGAAAAGAGCTCGCCGCCGGTCGAAGGCCCCCCTGAGGTGATCGCCGCGCATCTCCGCGCGCTCGCGGAAGCGGGCGCGGACGAGGCGATCCTGGTCGTCACTCCGATCACCGAGGAATCGGTCGGGCAGCTCGCCGAAGTCCTCCGCCTCGTCGGCTCCTGAGATCGTCACGAGCGACGTGGAGACGAATCGCTCGTAGAACTCGGGCCGATCCCCTCCTAAACTCATGCGATGGCCGTTTGCCCCAGTTGCGGGGAGCAGAATCCAGATCGCTTCAGGCTATGCGGGTACTGCGGCACGCCGCTGGCTGCGCCGCTGCCTGCCCAGGAGGTGCGAAAGACCGTCACGGTCGTCTTCTGCGACCTGAAGGGCTCGACCAGCCTCGGCGAGCGACTCGACTCGGAGGCGCTCCGCGAGGTCATGACGCGCTATTTCGACGAGATGCGCGGTGCGCTCGAGGAGCACGGCGGTCTGATCGAGAAGTACATCGGCGACGCGATCATGGCCGTCTTCGGTCTGCCGCGAATCCGCGAAGACGACGCTCTGCGCGCGGTCCGAGGGGCCGCGGAGATGAAGCGGCGCCTTGCCGTCCTGAATGCGGAGCTCGAGCGACGCTGGGGCGTCACCCTCGAGAACCGCACCGGCGTGAACACCGGCGAGATCGTCGCCGGTGATCCCAGCGCCGGTCAGCGCCTCGTGATCGGCGACACTGTCAACGTCGCAGCACGCCTCGAGCAGGCCGCTGACGCGCAGGAGATCCTGATCGGCGCGCCGACCTTCCGGCTCGTTCGTACCAGCGTTCGGGTCGAGGAGGTCGAGCCGCTCGAACTGAAGGGCAAGGCCGAGCGGGTACCCGCCTACCGGCTGCTCTCGGTCGAGGAGGTCGGGACGGCGGAGCGCCGCCGTCTCCCGCTCGTCGGCCGCGAGGCGGAGCTTGCGACGCTCGAGTCGGAGCTCGAGACGGCCGTGCTGTCGAGCTCGTGCCGGCTGGTGACGATCGTCGCCCAGGCCGGCGTCGGCAAGTCCCGCCTGCTCGAGGAGCTTTTCGATCGGATCGCCCCGAGGGCGACCACGCTGGGCGGCCGCTGCCTGCCCTACGGGCGTGGAATCACGTTCTGGCCTCTGATAGAGACATGCTCTCACTCTTACGCGTAGGAGTCGTGTGACGCAGAACGAGCGGGCCCGGAGGCCCGCTCGTCCATCCCCTCCCCGTCGCCGAAGCTATGCGGTCTGCATTCGACGCCGTTGCTGCGAGCCAAAGCCGAGGCCCCCTGCCAAGAGAAGGACGATGCCCATCCCGCTGCCGATTCCGATGCCGTAGTCACCCCAGTCGAACCCACTCGACTGGGTCGGCACGGTCGTCCTCGTGGCGTACGCGGCGTCACGGACGTCTGGCGGGCGGACCACGTCGGACGAGGAAGGTGCTGATGTCACTCCCGCGCCGTACGGGTGCACCGACGCGTAGCGCTCGAGGACGTCGGCCTGCGGCTGAACGGCGGTCGCGGCGTCCTGTACATCGGGCGGGCGGCTGACGACGGTTTGGGGCTGCTGGTACGCGACGGTGGGTCCACCGTCGTTGTCGACGAGCGGAATCGCCGACGCTGACGAGGCGAAGCCGAGGGTTACGAGGCCCGATGCCACTACCAACCATCTCCGGATCCTCAATTGCCTGCGACGCATCGTTCTCTCCTCCCTATCCTCCGTGCATTGCCTGATACCGAGAAGACCGAAGGGCGGCGTGCTCTCTTCCTGCTTCGTCGTAAGCGTGACACTCGGCGTGTGACGACGGTGACACTTCGCCTGTGATCGATAGCCAGCTCTTTCGTGGCTTGCCCGAGGCGGAGCTTCGCCGCCTCGTATCGGTCGCCCGGCGACGCAGGTTCGACCGTGGTGAGGTCGTCTTCCATGGGGGAGACCCGGCCGACAGCCTCCATCTGGTCGTGAAGGGACGCTTTACAGCCCGCGTCGCCACGCAGCTCGGGGACACGGTGACGGTCGCGATCCACGGTCCCGGAGAGGCATTCGGCGAGCTCGCCCTCGTTGACGCGGGTGCCATGCGCTCGACGACGGTCGCAGCCGTGGAAGCCGGCGAGACGCTTGCGATCAACCGGGACGACTTCGGCAGAGTGCGCCGCGAGCACCCGGAGGTGAACGAGGTGCTCGTTCGCCTGCTCGCAGCGCGCCTCAGACGCTCGAGCGACCGCCTGCTCGAGGCGCTCTTCGTACCGGCTGAGGCCAGGGTCCTCCGGCGACTTCGCGAGCTGGTGGAGCTCTACGGGAAATCCGCGCCCGACACCCTCATCCCGCTCACACAGGAAGACATCGCCGGGCTCGCCGGCACGTCGCGCGCGACCGCCAACCGCGTCCTCCGCGCCGAGGAGAAGCGCGGCACCCTACGCCTCGCGCGGGGAAAGACACTCGTTCTCGACCCGGCCGACATCGCCAGGCGCACGCGCTCCGCGGCCTTCGACCGCCCCTAGATCGCGAGGAAACGCGTGGTCAGTGGTGCGCGGCACTTGGGAGATGAATTCCGCGCTCTCGGATCGAACTCTCGCGGCTGATGGCGACCAGCCCAGCATGCTCGACGCCACCTGCGGCCACCTGCTGCCCGATGCCCTTGACCGTCCGCACGGCGCTGGACACGTTCGTGGCAAGCACTAGCGGATCGGCGGATCAACCCCAGGTGCCGCTTCGCTGATTAATGCAGCTGCCGATCGAGGCATGCAACGTGGGCAGTGAGCTCGGTCGGCTCGTCCACATCGACCGTCAGCACACACACCACGTCGATCGGTCGCCCGCTACAGGCTTGGCGCAGAAAGGAAACCGCGTCATCCGCTGCACGGGTTCTGGAGGCGGTTCCATCGCCCACCACCCATGCTGGTCTCGCTGTTGCCCTGCCACGGCGTAAGCCAAACCAGCGCCATGTGGATGGACGTATGGGCGCTGTATGGGCACAGCCCTAGCGGCTTCTCTGACCGCCGGTGCAATTTGCAGGCACTTCCATCGGAGCGCCGAGACTTGAACTCGGGACATCTAGTCCGCGTCAGCCACCGGAAGCCGATTGCGGATGGTTGCAGGGCTCTCGCGGCAAGCCCGTACTACAACTCGTACGCGGAGTGACGCATCGAACCGTCTCACGAGAGAGCCGCGCGCGCGATTGCCCTGAACTTGGGGAGGTCGGCCTCTGCTTCGTGCAGCGCGTTCAGGGCCTCGAGCATCAGCTTCCGCCGCTCCTCGACGGCAGCTGGCACTGCGGATTGGCCTCCGTCTTGACGATCGAGTCAGGCCCACCGGACCGTGTACCGGGAGCGGCGCCCGGGTCCTTCTGCACGACGAGGGCCGTGAGCGTGAGCGACTCGGCGAGCGTCACGTTACCCATGTCGCGAGCGGCCATCTCTGCGGCCCGAGCGTTGCCGTGCTCGACAGCCCGCTTGAAGATCGCCCGTGGATTGCCCTGCTCCGTCAACAGCCCTCCCGGTGGGGGCCGGACGGCGAAACAAGCCTATCGCTCGCTCACTGTTCGAGCAGCTCGAGCACGTCAGCGTCAATCCCCTCCGCAAGACCGGCTTCGACGAGCGCCTGCCGGATCAGTCGCTGCGCCTGAAACGTCTTGTGGCCGGAGATGTCAACTACCGCTGCAATGCCCTCGGCCTCTTCACCAACGCGACAAGTCGTCGACGCTACTCCGGGCGGCTGCAGTCAGCGTCTCAGCGGGCTCGAACCTGGGCCGGTTCTAGGAGTGGTTCCGGGTGCCCGTAGAGGAAACCCTGGGCGTAGTCGACCCCGAACTGCAGAAGGAGTTCGAGTGTTGCCTCGTCTTCGACGCCTTCCGCGATCGTCTGGTACCGAAGCCCTGGCGAGGCTGACAATGCCTTGACGACGTGCCGGTTGGCCTGGTTCGTGGGGAGGTCGCGGACGAAGTCGATGTCGATCTTCAGGTAGGTGAGCGGTAGTCGCTTGAGGTAGGTGAAGCTGCCGAAGCCGGTACCGAAGTCGTCGAGGGCAAGGCCGCAGCCGAGGTCGACAGCCCGCGAGCGAACTCCCTGCCGCTTCGATGTCCTCCATCAGTGCGGTCTCGGTGATCTCGAAGACGAGGTTGCGGGATCGGCGCCTACGGTCGTGGAGCTCGTTCGATCAGCGGGAGGAGGTCGAGGTGGGCGATCGAGCGGGCGGAGAGGTTAGCTTGGACCCGTCGTCCGGGCCGCCGAGCGGGCGGCTTGCCGATAACCCACCGGTCGATCTCACCGATGAGGCCGTATTTCTCGGCGACCCGGAGGAAGCTTCCCGGTGGGATGAGGTCGCCGTTGGCCCCGATCATGCGAAGCAGGAGCTCCTCGCGGGGCTCTCCGTCGCGGAGGGGCACGATCGGCTGCGTGTGGAGCACCAGGCGCTGTTCGTCGAGTGCGTCACGGATGCGTCCGACCCAGGCCAGGTGTTGCAAGCTCGCGCTGGACGCAGACTCGCTCGGCGCTCTCCTGGTGGTGTCGCGGAAGACGACGACGACGCCGTGGACACTTCATGGCGCCGTCGCGAAGCGGCGCCGCGGAGTAGGCGACGGGAAGATCGATGCCGTCTTTGCGCGTGAAGGCGTCTTCGGCCACCCAGATCGGCTGCCCCTGCGCTCGGACCGCGAGGAGCGGGCACTCGCCTCCCGGCAGGGCGTGCCGTCGATGTGCTGGTAGTGAACCGTGTCATGCATCCGTTTGCCGCGGAGCTCCTCCTCGGTCCAGCCAAGCATCTTCGACGCGGCGTCGTTCATGTAGATCAGCAGGCCCTCGCCGTCGAGCGCGTACACCCCTTCGGCCATGTGGTCAAGCACCGTGGAGCGAAAATTCTCGGCATCTTTGCGCTCGGTGATGTCGAACGCGAGTACCCGATGCCAACGATTCGTCGTTGATCCGGACCGGGTGAAAGCTCTTTAGCCAGTATCGAAGTCCTCCTCTCGCTGCGGCGCTCGGCCCGACGATTTCGGCGCCGACGATGGATTCGCCCGTTTCGAGCACGCGCCGGTATTCAGCTTCCAGTTCGGGCCAGATCGCAGGAACGACTTCGGCCACGGTTCGACCGATCTGATCTTCGACCGCGCCGCCGTTCACCGAAGCGAGGGTCTCGTTGATGCGCACGATGCGAAACTCGCGGTCGACGAACGCGAAACCGACCGGGGCTGTCGCTTGCAGCGCCTCCAGCAGGGTGAGCGTCTCCGCGGTCTCCTGTTCGGAGCGGCGAAGCTTTGCCTCCAGCCGTTTCGACTGCTCGATGTCGGTGCAGGTGCCCACCCATTTCCACAGACGGCCGGCCGCGTCTCGGATCGGGACGCCCCGGATCGACAGCCAGCGGTACTGGCCGTCGGTGCGTCGCACACGCCACTCGGTCTCGAACTCCATTCCGGCCGCGGACGACTCCTCCCACTCGCGTCGCGCTCGATCCGCGTCTTCGGGATGGATCAGCGATAGCCAACCCCAGCCGTAGTTCGTCTCGGCCGGGAGGCCGGTGAACGGCGTCCCCGGCGGTTGAAGTACTCTGTGGTACCGTCGGGAGCGGCCATCCAGATCATGTGCGGAAGCGATTCTGCGATCGCGCGGAAATCGACCTCATCTGTCTGCGGCGTGCATGCGACTTCGTTCCGGGCTAGGGAGGGTTGGTGCGCGAACGTGCGGGAACGCCTGCTGGTCATCGCGGGTTGTGTCTTTCCGACACGTTCTGTGTCGGCCTGCGTGTGCGTGTTCTGGTGTCGCCGATTCGGACCGACTGTGATCACCCGATTCGGCGACGCGGCCGTCTAGCTGATCAGCGACCGGCGGATCGCGGTCGCCACGGCCTGTGTCCGCGTGCCCGCTTCAAGCTTCGTCATCGCTCGCCGGATATAGGTGCGAACCGTGTCGGGCGCGATGGACAGCGCCTTACCGATCTCGGCATTCGACTTTCCGTCCGCGAGCAGGCGCAGAATCTCTCGTTCGCGAGATGAGACCTTCGGGGACGGACGAGCGACCCGGCAAGCTTCGGATCGATGTAGACATCGCCCGCGGCCGCACTCAGCACCGCTTCCACGAGTCGGTGACTGGTGACTCCTTCAACGCGAACCCGGCAGCTCCGGCATCGAGCGCCTCAACAAGCAGCCCGGGCTCGGTACGTTCGGCATACAGGATCGCGGCAGTCTCGGGAGCCACACTCCGCGCCTGCTTGACAACCTCGATGCCGCCGAGTCGCGGCATAACCGAGTCGAGAACCGCCACCTTCGGTTTGTGGGCCTCGATCGCGGCCAGCGCATCGGTGCCGGTGGCTGCCTCAGCGACAACGTCAATGCCACGTTCGGGTAAGAGCAGCGCGAACGCTTGAAGGACGATCGGATGATCGTCAGCCACCACGCAGCTGATCCCCGACCCTTCCGCGAGGGTCGCGCCTGATCCTGAGATGCTGATTCCTAGACCCATTTCGTGCTATACAGACAGATCTGTACCCTATTATACAGACCGGTCTGTAACTTCGAGCGGCTCACGCCACCGCAGATCAGGAAGTGGCGGTGACGCCGAGAAGACGGTCCAGCGCTGTCGGTTCGACGCTCTACGGTGCCGAGTCCGCCGAGGGCGGCGCGCTCGAGCGGATCATCCGCACCGCTTACGACCTCTTCTCCGTGCACGGGATGCAGGCGATCGGCGTCGATCGGATCAGCGAGGAGGCGAGGGTCGCCAAGATGACCCTCTATCGGTACTTCCGCAGCAAGGACGACCTCGTAATCGCCGTCCTCAAGCGCCGTGAAGAACGATGGACGGCTACCTGGCTCGAGCGGGAAGTCGAGCGACGAGGAGGCCCGGCCCGGGCCCGCCTGCTCGCAGTCTTCGATGTCCTGGAGATCTGGTTCGAGAGCAACGACTACGAAGGCTGCTTGTTTGTCGAACGCCTCGAGGTTCGTGACCCGGCGACGTCGATCGGCGCCGCCTGCGTGGCACACCCGCAAACGTACGCGCGTTCATACGCGACCTAGCTGTGGAGGCAGGAGTCCATCAGCCCAACAGCTTTGCCCAGCAGTGGCAGATGTTGATGTGGGGTTCCTTCATCGCTGCAGCCTATGGTGATCGAGACGCGGCACAAAAAGCCCGTGAGGTCGCTTCACTGCTGCTTGAGCGATCCCATCCGGCAAACGGCTCAGCCAAGGACAAGAGAGCGCCCTGAGACTGAAGGACAGACCCTGGCGCATTGGCCCCCGGTTCGGTGGAGTCGCTCTCCACTATCAACTACTGATAGACGCATCTTCCCACACGAGGCGGACGAGACAGTCGCCCGGGACGAGGCGGAAGCCCTCGTGCTGTGCCAGCACAAGCCCCGCCCCGACCCCGACGCCGCCCGACAAGTCAGGCCGCCGCCGCTGTGACCGTCTTGCCGATCTGCGCCTCGATCAGCTCGACGAGGTGGTAGAGCTCACTCCAGGTAGGGGCGGGCTTTCCAAAGATCCTCAGAGCGGCAGCGACATCAGGGTTCGCCACCGCCGCGCGGAGCCACGCGATCCGCGCTGGCGGACCTGATGGTTGCTTACCCCCAACCACTGTCACCATTCCGGCGCGCGCCCGCGATGTGGCCGAACCGACCATGACAATCTGCTTGTTCGTGCCTGTGCTGGCATCCTTGACGTAGATCGCGTTACCTGCCGAGATCTGCTCGTGGTTCTCCCAGAGAAGCCTCGCGCAGCCGTTGATGGTGGCGAGCAGGTACTCCGCGGCGCTCTTGATCTCCGTCGCATCGTTGATCGAATCAAAGAGCTGCGACTTCATCCACCAGAAACCGTCGTAGGTCTGCGCGAATGAGACCCGCGGCGGATCCTCAAACGCTTCGGCCACTTCCTGCTGATCGAAGCGAGCCCCGTCGAGCCGAACCCACTTCCCGTCGCCAAGCGGCATGCAGGCAGAGCCTACTCGAGAGGACTCGTACTACCCGCGTACGCGCGGTTAGCGTACGCAACACTCTGCAAAACAAAAGGCCCTGGAACCGGGGCCTTTTGCCGTCGGGGCGCCGGGATTTGAACTCGGGACCTCTAGTCCCCCAGACTAGCGCGCTAACCAGGCTGCGCCACGCCCCGTGGGCTGATCGTAGCGGAGCGTGGTCAAGAACCGAATTCGATAGCGCTCGCGGAAGCCCTCCGCAAGGCCGGTACCGGTCGGGCCCTTTCAGCCGACGCTCGGCCCGCGGTCATTCCGGAACTGAAGCGGACCGAAGACGAGATCCTGTGAGAGCCGGCTGAACGAGGGACGACACGCCAGAGCACGCTCAACTATGGACGATCGGGCCCCGATTGACGTTGCAATCGGCCGCGCCGGTCGGCGACTGAACCGCCCGGAACGGCCGCAACAAAGAACACCGAGCCGGTGGCGCCTTCGTCCACCACCCCCACAAGCTTTCCGCCTGGCCCGAAGGCTTCCGCGTACGACCCGCAGGAGAGGCTTCAACCTAGAAGCGCTCCGTACTCGGTGCCTCAGCGCAACCTACGACACCGGCGAGGCCGAGGCAAGGCCGTGTGATCGAAGAATCCCGCAAAGAGCGGGAAGGCTGTCGCCGATGCTGGCGCGCCCGAGCCTGAGAGCTCCTGATTCGAATGAGGTTGAGGGGAAGCTCGAGGGCGTCAGGGCTGCTGGGGTTCCAGTGGTCGCATGCGCCGGAGAGAACCTGCCCTCGGAGCCGGTGCCCCATTCGGGTCGTTCCTCGCGTATTCGAGCCGCGGGCGATGTAGAAGGGAAGTCCTTTCGTGTTTTCGGGCTCGACGCTGACCCATTGCTCTCGAAGTACGCCCCGCGCCCGCTGCTGCTCGGTGATCGCGTCGAGGATCAGCGTGCCGATCCCTTCGCCGCGGCGCGTCGGGTCGAGGTAGAGCACGAAGATCTCGCCGACACCGGGCTCGGTCATGCCCAGCCGCGGGGCGGCGCCGATCACACTGTCGCCCTCGACCGCCACGATCCAGCCGTCCCAGCCCTCGGGCGCAGCGATCTCGCGACTGATTCGTTCGGGGGTGTAGTACTCGGCGATCACCGCATCGATCCGCTTTGGCTCCTTGATGCCGTGGTAGGTGTCCCGCCAGCCGGTCGGGCGCAGACTGGGCGATGCCCTCGGCGTCGTGGGGTTCGGCGCGGCGGAGCAGGCAGCCGCCATCCCAGCCTTATCGCGCGGAGCGATGGTGGCGGCACCAATGCGTCGATGAAGGCGCGGTCGAAGGCATCCGAGTGCGCCTTCTCGTCGTCGCCGGTCTGCTCGGCGATCTGTGCGGCGGCGACGCCCACGCCGACGGTCAGGGCAACGGCCGCCACGCCGATGAGCGCCAGAGCGGCCAACGTGAAGCTTCGGCATCTCGCCGGCGCCGTCGGGGTCCCCACCGTCCCCGCGTGGTGGAACGCGTGCACGACGGCGTGCCCCTGGCCGCGTGCGATCAGCCAGCGGTTCACCGGCCAGGCGACGAGGAAGGCAGTCCGAGCACTTCGCCGATCGCGCAGCCTGTCAGGCAGTGCAACGTGGCAGCAGCCGCGGTGCGCGCCAGCGATGTTGCCGCGGCGTCGCCAACGGCCCGGTGCTCGCGCCCGGGGTCGCGGTCGTCGTGATCGTCGTGGATTGACACGCGGCTCCTTTCGACTAGAGGATTCGCCGGGCGCCGACGTAGTGGCCGCGAACCAGGAGTCGGACAGGTTGGAGATCTTCACAACGTCGCATGCCGTCGAACGATCCCTCAAGTGAGGGACACGTCGCGCCGATACATCGGGACGTGGCAGGAGTATGTGCTCTCGGGACGGTGCAACCGGCGCGCTCTTTCGTCCGGGTGCTGCTCGCGCTCGCAGCGGCGTCCGTCGTTGTCGGGACCGTGTGCGAACGCGCTGCGGCGAACGATCGCTACCGAGTCCGTCCCGGAGACACGCTCACCGCGATCGCGGCCGAACACCACACGAGCATCGCGATCCTGGCCCGCCTCAACAAGCTCGACCCGAACCGGATCCTTCCGGCAGGAAGCGTCCTCCGGCTGCCGCAGCCGCGTCACCGCGAGCGATTGACCCCCTACGTCGTTCGCCTCGGCGACACGCTCAGTGGCATCGCTCTCGAGCACGGCCTCGCCGTCGAGAAGGTCGCGCGGCTCAACAACCTCGATCCTGCTGGACTGCTCGTCGCAGGACGCCGCCTGATGCTGCCGGCCGGCCCGGCCAAACAGACGATCCGGGCCTCCATCAGGCACTGGGCCGACCACTACAGGATCCCACGCGCGCTCGCGCTCGCGCTCGCCTGGCAGGAGTCCGGCCACCAGGCGCACGTGGTCTCCGAAGCGGGAGCGGTCGGAGTCATGCAGGTCATGCCACACACCTGGACGTACGTCGAGACGGTGCTCGTCGGGCGGCCGGTCCCCCACACACCGGATGGGAACGTGCGCATCGGCCTCGCCTATCTCCGCCACCTGCTGAACACGTTCGGTAACACCCAACGCGCTCTCGCTGCCTACCTCCAGGGTGAGTATTCGGTGCAGGCAGAAGGCATCTACCGCTCGAGCCGGCGGTATGTCGCCAACATCCTCGCGATCGCTCGTCAGCTGCGCGACGGGACCGCACCACTCTGACCTGTGCTCGCCGGTCGTGTTGACTGCGGGTCGTGCAATCGACCCGCCGTCTGCTGGTCCTCGTCAGCGCAATCGTCTTCGTCGACACGGTGTTCTTCGCGGCGCTGACGCCGCTGCTGCCGCACTACGCCGAAGAGTTCGGGATCGGGAAGACGGGATGGGGCCTGCTGCAAGCGGCCTATCCGGCGGGCGTGTTCCTCGCGGCTGTCCCGAGCGGCTTCGTCGCAGCGCGCGTGGGCGTCAAGCCGACCGTGATGATCGGTCTCTGCTGCATCGCAGCGACGAGCACGGCGTTCGGCTTCGCCGATTCGGTCTGGCAGCTCGACCTCGCGCGTTTTGCGCAGGGGCTCGCGAGCGCCTTCTCGTGGACGGGCGGGTTTGCGTGGTTGATCGCGGCCGCGCCCGCAGCCCGCCGAGGAGCATTGATCGGAACGGCGTTCGCGCTCGCGATCGCCGGCGCGCTGTTCGGGCCGATCCTCGGCGGGGCGGCATCGTTCGTCGGCACCGGCGCGGCCTTCACCGCGGTCGCGGTCGTCGCCCTCGCACAGGCGATCTGGGCGTGGCGCACCCCGGCCGCTCGACCCGGCAAGCCGCAACCGCTGTCGATGCTCGTGGGAGCGCTGCGCACGCGGCGCGTGGCTGCGGCCGGTTGGTTCGTGATGCTCCCCGCGCTGCTCTTCGGGACGCTCGGCGTCCTGGCCCCGCTTCGCCTCTACGACCTGGGGTTCGGGGCGGTCGCGATCGGAGCGACCTGGCTCATCGCGGCGGCGTTCGAGGGCGCCCTCTCCCCCGTTCTCGGGCACCTGTCCGACCGGGTCGGGCGGATCAAGCCGATCATGTTCGGCCTGGGAGCGTCCGCAGCCGTCGTTCTCCTCCTCGCGTGGCCGGAGGAGCGTTTCCTGCTCGCCGCGCTCGTCGTCTGCGCGGGGCTCGCCTTCGGCTCGCTGTGGGCGCCGGCGATGTCTCTCCTGTCCGACGCGGCTGAGGCCGAGGGACTCGACTACGGGTACGCCTTCGCCCTCGTCAGCCTGGCATGGGCGCCGGGCCAGGCGGGCGGCGCATGGCTGAGCAGCCGGGTCGCCGCCGCCACGGCCGACGTCGTCCCCTACGCGGCACTCGCCGGGATCAGCGCACTGACGCTCGCGACACTCTGGCGGTCGCAGCGCCTCCGCTCATAGAGTGCGGGGCATGGCCAGGGTGCTCGTCGCCGACGACAACCGACAGCTGGTCGAGATGCTCCGCGCGACCCTCGAGGATGCCGGCTTCGACGTCGTCGCCGCCTATTCGGGTCTGGCGGCGGCCGCTCTGATCGAGCGTGAGGAGGTCGACCTGCTCATCCTCGACGTGCTCATGCCCGGCGTCAGCGGCGACGCGGTCGCCGATCTCCTCCACGAGCTGAAGCCGCACGTGCCCGTCCTCCTGATGACGGGCGACTACGGCGACCAGTTCGCACAATCCGCCGGGCGTCCGTGGTTGCGGAAGCCGTTCACCGAGCAGCAGCTGATCCAGGCGGTCGGCGAGCTCCTGCCTGCACGGCCGGATACCGCCTAGCTACTTCGCCGCCCGCGTGCTGAGCTGCCGGTACAGCCGGTCGATCATCGCGGGGACCTGCTCCAGCCGGTCGGTGATCACCCGCAGCCGGTACTCACGGAAGTGCGCCGGCTCGACCCCGAGGGCGCCGGCGAGGCGCTCGATGACGTCGTTCGAAGGGACGGGCCGGTTGCCGTGGACGAGGTGGTTGAGATACCCGGCCGACAGGTCCGTCTTCGCTGCCAGCCCTCTGTAGGTCACTCCGGTCTCGTCCATCAGCCGCTCGATCGTGCTCCCGAACGGCTCTTCGCTGAACTTCCTCTTTCTCGCCATCAAGCCACCTCTTTGCCCAAGTCGGCAACTGCTACACGTCGCTCGGCTCCCGTCTTGCGGTCGCGAACGTCCACGGCGCCATCATCCATCGTCTTGCGGCCGACTGTCACGCGAACCGGACAGCCGATCAGATCGGCGTCGGCGAACTTCTCCCCTGCTCGCAGCTCGCGGTCGTCGAGAAGCACCTCGGCGCCTCCGGCCTCGAGCGTGTCCGCAACGGCGCCGGCCTGCTCCTCGAGGCCGGGGAGCGCAACGACATGGACGTGGTATGGCGCGATCGACTTCGGCCACGCGGCGATCCCGTGCTCGTCGTGATTCTGCTCGATTACCGCCGCCATGATGCGCGCCGGGCCGATCCCGTAGCTTCCCCCGAGGAGCGGCTTTTCCTTGCCGTCCGCGTCGAGGAAGGTCGCCTCGAGCCCGGCGCTGTACTTGTCGCCGAAGTTGAAGATGTGGCCGACCTCGATCGCGGTCTGGAAGGTGAGCGCGCCGCCACACTCGGGGCAGCGGTCGCCCTCGATGGGCTCGCGGATGTCGGCGAAGCGCGGCTGGTAGTCGCGGCCCGCAGCGACGCCGCGCAGGTGGTAGCCGTCCTTGTTGGCGCCGGCGACGAACTCGCCCTCGCGGAGGGTCTCGTCGGCGACCACTTCGCCCCCGAACCCGACGGGGCCGAGCGAGCCGCCGGAGGCGCCGAACGCGGCGCGGATCTCGTCGTCGGTCGATGGGCGTGAGCCGGTTCCGAGCGCGGAGAGCAGCTTCGACTCGCTGAGCCTGTCGTCCCCGCGGACGAGCGCGAGCACGACTTTGCCGTCCTCCGTGGTCACGGGCATGGCCTTCGAAGTGGCGGCGAGGTCGACGCCGAGGAACTCGGCGAGCGCCTCACAGGTGGTCACGCCGGGGGTCTCGACCTCCTCCGGCCTCCCGAGGGGCTTCGGGAACTCGGGCGCGCGCGGCACGCCCTGGGCGATCTCGGCGTCGGCGGCATAGTCGCCCTGCTCGCAGCGGACGAGCGTGTTCTCGCCGGACCCGGAGGGGGCGAGGAAGTCGAACGTCAGCTTGCCGCCCATGATCCCGCTCTCCGCCTGCACCTCGTGTGCCTCGACGCCGCAGCGCTCGAAGATCCGGTGATACGCCTCGCGGTTCTTCTCGAAGCTGGCAACTGATGCCTCGTAGTCGCGGTCGAACGAGTACGCGTCCTTCATGATGAACTCGCGAAGGCGCAGAAGGCCGCCACGCGGGCGCGGCTCGTCGCGGTCCTTCACCGAGAAGTGGTACCAGAGCTGCGGCAGCTCCTTGTACGAGCGGATCTCGCGCGCGTGGAAGGTGAACGTCTCTTCGTGTGTCAGCGGCAGGATGAAGCGGCGGCCGTTCCGGTCGGTGACGTGGAAGAGCTCGGGGATCTTGTCGCGCCCGGTCGCCTGCCAGAGCTCGATCGGCGTCAGCAGCGGGCAGAGGAACTCCTGGCCGCCGATCGCGTCCATCTCCTCGCGGACGATCTGCTCGACCTTGCGGTGTACTCGCCAGCCCAGCGGCAGGTAGGACCAGAGCCCCGCGCCGACCTGACGGACGAAGCCGCCGCGGACGAGAAGCTTGTGGCTTACCGCCTCGGCGTCGGACGGGTCGTCGCGCAGGGTCGGGAGGAAGAGCTGTGATGCCCGGACTGCCAACGTCGGCAGCCTAGTCGTTGAGCGGGATCAGTGACGCCTCGGCCATCGCCAGCGCGGCGGGCTTGGCCATCTTCAGGCGCTTCGGGCGATGCATTCCCTCGGCGATCCACCTGTCGATCTCGTAGAAGAGCTCGTCGATGAGGATGTCCGAGGAGACCTTCTTCAGCACCCGGCCGTGCGCATAGACGAAGCCGACGTCGCGCCCGCCGGCGATCCCGAAGTCGGCGTCGCCCGCCTCCCCCGGTCCGTTGACGGCGCAGCCGAGCACTGCGACCTCGAAGTGCTCGCCGTACGTCGCGAGGCGCTCCTCCACCTTCTCGGCGAGCTGCTGGACGCCGACGTTGTCCCGGCCGCAGGAGGGGCAGGCGATCATGATCGGCCCTCGCTCGCGCAGGCCGAGCGCCTTGAGGATCTCGTAGGCGGTCTTGATCTCCTCGACCGGGTCGGCGGTGAGCGAGACCCGCAGCGTGTCGCCGATCCCGTCGACGAGCAGCGCGCCCATTCCGACCGCGCTCTTGATCGAGCCCGAGAACGGCGTTCCCGCCTCGGTCACGCCGAGGTGGAGCGGGTACGGGACCTTCTCGGAAAGCATCCGGTAGGCGCGGATCATCGTCGGGACGTGGCTCGACTTGACCGAGATCTTGAAGTCGTGGAAGTCGAGCCTCTCGAGCAGCTCGACCTCTTCGATCGCTGCGGCCACAAGGGCCTCCGCCTGGTCGCGATGGGCGACGTCCTCGAGGTGCTTGGGGAGCGAACCCGAGTTGGCGCCGATCCGCATCGGGATCCCCGCCTTCTTGGCTGCCTTGACGACCAGCTCGACCTTGTCCGGGCCGCCGATGTTTCCGGGGTTGATCCGCACGGCTGCGACACCGCCCTCGATCGCCCTCAGCGCGAGCGAGGCGTTGAAGTGGATGTCGGCAATCACCGGGATCGGCGAGAAGCGCACGATCCGCGGGAGCGCATCGGCGTCTTCCGTCTTCGGCACCGCCACGCGCACGACCTCGCAGCCGGCGGACGCAAGGGCCGCAATCTGGGCGGTCGTCGCCTCGACGTCGTGCGTCTTCGTCAGCGTCATCGACTGGACGACGACCGCCGCACCACCGCCGATCGTCACGCCGCCGACCGAGATCTGCCTTGTGCTGGCCATTTCGGGGTGAGTCTAGCGGCGCGCTACGCGGATCTTCGAGTCTCTAGCCGCCGCCAAGGCGATTGACGTCGTTCGAGATCCCGATGAAGAAGAGCAGGACGACCAGCACGATTCCCACTGCCGATACACGCTCGTAGACCTCGCGGGCGACCGCGCGGCCTCGAACGCCCTCCACCAGCGAGAAGGCTATGTGACCGCCGTCGAGCGGCAGGAGGGGGAGCAGGTTCATCAGCGCGAGCGAGAGGCTGATCAGGCCGAGCACCCAGAGGTAGTCCTCTGCGCCTTGCCGCGAGCTCTGCGCGAGCGTCTGCGAGATGCCGACCGGGCTCGAGATGTCCTTGCGGCCCTCACCGTGGACCAGTCGGCCGAGCGACTTGCCGATCTCGCGCGTGACGATCCCGGTGAGCTTCACCGACTGCCAGGCGGACGCGCCGAATCCCAGCTCTTCGCCGCGGAGCACGAACCCGAGCCTGTAGGCGCCCTCGATCTGCGCCGGGCGAACGGGGCCGAGCGTGAGGAGGTCGTTACCGCGCCGGACGGTCACGGTCAGCGGCTTCCCCTGCGAGCCGGAGATCTTGGTCGAGATCTCGCGCGCGGTGACTGCCTCGCCGTTGACGCCCACGACTTCGTCTCCGGGACGGAGGCCGACCGCAGCTGCAGGGCGCCCCGGCAGCACCTGGTCGACGGTCGTCGTCGCCTTCCCGCCCCCGACGAGAAAGAGGCAGGTGAACAGGATGACGGCGAGGACGAGGTTGGTCGCCGGCCCGGCGACGATCACCGCCACGCGCTTCCAGGTGCGCTGACGCCAGTAGGCGTCCGGCGCGAGCCCGTCGCCCACCTCCTGAAGTCCGCGTTCGAAGGTCTCGCTGCCGCTCCCGGTGCTCTTCAGCTCCGCGAGCGCGGCCTGGGCTCCGCCCTCGTCTTCCTCGGCCAGCGCTCGCTTGAGCCGCTGCACCGGGCCGACGAGCTCCGGCGCTTGCTGCAACGCCCGCCCGAAGTACACGTCGACGTCACCCGGCGCCGGCCGGTGCATCCCCGGGATCTTCACGTAGCCGCCGAGCGGGATCGCGCCGATCCCGTACTCGATGCCGTTGCGCTGGGTCTTCACGAGCGCCGGCGGAAACCCGAGGTAGAAGCGGCGCGGCCGCATCCCCACCGCGCGGGCGGTGAAGAAGTGCCCGGCCTCGTGGATGAGGATCAGGAACGCGAGCCCGACGATCGCAATGAAGACGCTCACGCTGTGGCGGCCTTCCGCTCGGTCAAGCGCCGCGCGTCGGCGTCTGCCTCGACCAGATCCTCGAGGTCCCTTGCGGGTGCGCCGTCGACGGCGTCGAGGGTCTCCTCGACCGCGTCTGCGATGCCGAGAAACGGCAAGCGTCCTACCAGGAACGCGGCCACTGCGACCTCGTTGGCAGCGTTGAAGGCGCATGGATAGGTTCCGCCGAGCTCCCCGGCGCGCCGGGCGAGTGCCAGGAGGGGAAACGTCTCGAGGTCGGGAGCGTGGAACTCCAGGGACAGACCCCCGGCCAGGTCCAGGGGAGGCACAGGCGTCGAAGCCCGCTCGGGATACGTGAGCGCATACGAGATCGGCACACGCATGTCGGGATAGCCAAGGTGAGCAAGTGCCGCTCCGTCGCGGAAGCGGACGAGCGCGTGAACGACCGAGGTCGGGTGCACGACGACCTCGATCTGGTCGTAGGGCAGGGCGAAGAGGAAATGGGCTTCGATCAGCTCCAGCCCCTTGTTCGCCAGGGTTGCCGAGTCGATCGTGATCTTCGGTCCCATGCTCCACGTCGGGTGTGCGAGCGCCTCCTCCACGGTAACGTCGAGGAGCTCCTCGCGCGTGCGACCCCGGAACGGCCCCCCGGAGGCGGTGATCACGAGCGAATCGACCTGCTCCGGTCGTCGACCTTCCAGGCATTGGAACGCGGCCGAGTGCTCACTGTCGACGGGCAGCAGGCGCCCTCCCCCCCGTGCTTGCGCCGCGAGCGCGAGGTCTCCGGCGGCGACGAGGCTCTCCTTGTTCGCGAGCGCGAGGTCGATACCGCGCTCGAGCGCCCAGAGCGTGACGGGCAGCCCCGCGAAGCCGACGACGGCGTTGAGCACGACATCGGGCTCCGCCCGCTCGAGCAGCTCGGTCGGATCGCCTCCGACCTGCGTCAGGGGAGCGAGCTCGTCGATCGGAGTCGTTCCCGACACGGCCGCCACCAGCTCGAGACCCGGATGGGCTTCGATGATCTCCAGTGCCTGGCGGCCGATCGACCCCGTCGCGCCGATGAGGGCGACTCTCTTCACCTCGACAGTATGACCGGGGCCGGCGGAGTCACTCTTCTGTCACCTTCGGGTTTCACACCTGCCCGGTTTGCCTCGTTACGATCGCCACGGGGAGGAGGTTGGGTGCACCATCGGGCCCGCATGAAGCGACACGCCTGAGAAGGGCTACGTCGTGAAAGCCAGGATCACGTAGAAGGCCGCGATGGACGCGAACAGGAGCGAGTCGATCCGGTCGAGCATCCCGCCGTGGCCGGCGAGGGCTCGTCCGCTGTCCTTCACGCCCATGTCCCGTTTGAGCATGGACTCGAAGAGGTCTCCTAGTGGTGCTGCCGCGGCCATCGTCAGCCCGAGCAGGATCGCCTGGCCGATCGACAGGAACTCGTCCCGCTGGTCGTACAACGCGACGAAGGCGACGAAGACGGTCGCGAGGGTTCCGGCGACGAACCCCTCCCACGTCTTGCCGGGCGAGATCCGCGGCGCCAGCTTGTGCCGGCCGACGAGTCGGCCGACGAGGAACGCGAACGTCTCGTTCGCGAACACCGCGAGCAGCACGGTGAACACCGCCAGGCGCCCGTGCACGGGCAGGTCGCGCAACACGAGGATCGAGACCAGACCGAGCCCGATCCACGCCACGCCCAGCACCGTCCCGCTCACCGCGACGGTGGCCGACTGTCGCGTCTCCGCAACCCCCTTCAGCAGGAACGCGAGAGCGAAGGTCGTCGCGAAGCCGCCGACGATCCACGGGAAGCCGCCCGCCTGCGCGGCCAGCAGGGTGAGCAGCAGACCGAGGTGCCCCGCGAGCGCGATCGGACGCAGCGGCCTGATCATCGCGTAGTACTCGTGGAGTGCGAACAGGCCGACCCCGGCGGCGAGCACGAAGAGCCACCACCCGCCCAGCCACGCAAACCCGAGCACGAGCGGGAGCCCGATCACGGTGACCAGCAGGCGAGAGACGAAGTTGCTCAACGGCCACCGAAGCGGCGGCGGCGGCGCGCGTATGCGGCGAGCGCGTCGCGAAGCTGCTGCGAGCCGAAATCGGGCCACAGCGTGTCGACGAAGACGAGCTCTGAGTAGGCCAGCTGCCAGAGCAGGAAGTTGGAGATCCGCAGCTCGCCCGACGTACGGATCAGCAGGTCCGGGTCGGGGAGCTCGGGTGCGTAGAGCTGCGCCGCGAAAGCATTCTCGTCGATGTCCTCGGGCTGCACGCCCGCGGCGACGAGACGGCGGGCCGCCTCCACGAGCTCCGCCCGGCCGCCGTAGTCGAACGCGATCCAGAGGCTGAGCCGCGCGTTCCCGCCGGTTTCCGCCTCGAGCCCCTCCATCCGCTGCTGGAGCTCGGCGGGAGCGCGGTCGCGCCGTCCGATGAAACGCACTCGCACGCCCTGGGCGACGAGGTCCGGGAGCTCGCGCTCGATCGTCTCGGCGAAGATCTCCATCAGCGCGCCGACCTCCTCTTCGGACCGGGTCCAGTTCTCGGTCGAGAAGGCGTAGACGGCCAGCGACTCGACACCGAGGTCGATGGCGGTCTCGACCACCGGTCGCAAGGCCCGGGAGCCCGCACGGTGGCCTTCGGCGACGCTGAGGCCTCGTCTGCTCGCCCAACGGCCGTTGCCGTCCATGATGATCGCGATCGAGCGGGCAACGTCGCGCGTCTCGGGCTCGCTGGGCCTCAGGCCGCGAAGGCCTCGTATCCTCGCCAGCAGGCTCACGGGTGTCCGAACATATCTCCGCGGAAAGCGCGAGGCATGTGGAGGCCTCGGGAGCAGGATCGATCCTGTCCCCGAGAAAGCGTCCTATACCTCGAGGATCTCGGCTTCCTTGCGCTTCAGCAGCTCGTCGATCTTCTGCACGTGATCGTCGGTGAGCTTCTGGACGCGTTCCTCGGCGCGGTGCTCCTCGTCTGCCTGGACGTCCCCGCCCGTGACGAGCTCCTTGAGGTGGTGGATGACGTCCCGCCTGACGTTGCGAACTGCCACCCGGCCTTCCTCGGCCCGCTGTCGGACGACCTTGACGAGGTCCTCCGCCGCTCCTCGGTCAGCTGCGGAATCGGCAGCCGGATGATCTTGCCGTCGTTCGACGGCGTGAGACCAAGATCCGACTCCATCAGCGCCTTCTCGATCGCCTTCACCGAGCTGGGATCGAACGGCTGGATCGTCAGCATGCGCGGCTCCGGAACGTTGATCGTCGACAGCTGGTTGAGCGGAGTCTGCGTGCCGTAGTAGTCGACCGAGACGTGGTCGAGGAGGGCCGCCGAGGCGCGCCCGGTGCGGATGCCGTTGAACTCGTGCTGGGTCGTTTCGACCGATTTGTCCATGCGACGCTGGGCGTCCTGGATGAGGTCGTCGATCATCAGGTTGCTCCCTGGTCTTGCGGCCGGGCGTCGCCGGCTCTGCCGGCGGCGCTTCCAGCCCCTGGGTTTTCGGCCGGGCGTCGCCGGCTCTGCCGGCGGCGCTTCCAGCCGCTGCGGTGGAGATGATTGTGCCGACGCGCTCGCCCGCAACGATGCGCTCGATGTTCCCCTCGGCGAGCTCGAAGACGTAGATCGGCACGTGGTTGTCCATGCAGAGCGAGAGTGCGGTGGTGTCCATCACCTTGAGGCCCCGCTCGATCGCCTGCAGGTGCGTCAACTCGGGCAGGAAGACCGCATTCGGATCGAGCTGCGGGTCTCCGTTGTACACGCCGGCGACCCCGTTCTTGGCCATCAGGATCGCCTCCGCGCCGATCTCGAGCGCACGGAGCGCCGCGGCGGTATCCGTCGTGAAGAACGGGTTGCCCGTGCCGGCCGCGAAGATCACGATCCGGCCCTTCTCGAGGTGGCGGATCGCCCGCCGGCGGATGTAGGGCTCGGCGACCTCCTCGATCGTGATCGCCGACAGGACCCGGGTGTCCGCCCCGTGCCGCTCGAGCGCGTCCTGGACCGTGAGCGAGTTGAGGACGGTGGCGAGCATGCCGGCGTAGTCGGCAGTGGCGCGATCCATGCCCGACGCCGCCGCCTCCATGCCGCGGACGATGTTTCCGGCGCCGATCACGATCGCGACTTCGAGGCCACGTCTGTGCACGGAGACGATCTCGCGCGCCAGCGACTCGATCTGGTTGCGATCGACGCCGTAGGCGAGGTCGCCCATCAGCGCCTCGCCCGACAGCTTCAGCAGGACGCGCCGGAACGGGCCCGCCGGCTTCGAGAGAGGGCTCGTTGCGCTCGCCACGCGCTTACTCTGCCAGGGCGAAGCGGCGAAACTCAATCACTTCGAACACGGACTCCTGCAGCACCTGCCCCACCTTCTTGCCGGATTCGTGGATCCATTCCTGGTCGGCAAGCACGCGGTCGGCGAGCCATTTCTGGATGCGTCCCTCGACGATCTTGCCGCGGACCTCTTCCGGCTTCGAGGCGACGTCGGGCTGCTTCGAGAGAATCTCTCGCTCCGCATCCACCTCGGCCTCCGGCACGTCACCCCGGGTCAGGTAGTTCGGGGCGGCGAACGCGATGTGCATCGCCAGGGGGCGGGCGACGTCCGGGTTGCCGCGCCCGTGGACGAGAACACCGATCTTGGCCGCAGGTGGATGCACGTAGCCGGCCAGAACCTCGCCGTCTCCGGCCTCGAAGCGCACTACGCCGCGCACGACGAGGTTCTCGCCGAGCTTCGACGCTAGCTCGACCCGCTCCGATTCCAGCTCGGACGCCGCATCCTCGCCGTGATGCTCGACGGCGTCGAGCACGCGCCGGACGAAGACCAGGAAGTCGTCGTTGTTGGACACGGGCTCGGTCTCGCATCCGACCGCGACCATCGCGGCGGAGGCATCACCGAGCTCGATCGCGACCTTCCCTTCCGTCGTCTCCCGGCCCGAGCGCTTGGCGGCCTGCGCGATCCCCTTCTCCCGAAGGAGCTTGACTGCCGCTTCCAGATCGCCGCCCGTCTCTTCGAGGGCGCGCTTGCAGTCCATCATCCCGGCGCTCGTCTGCTCACGGAGCTCCTTGACGAGCGCAGCCGAGATCGCGGTCATCAGGCCTCCACCTCCTCGGTCTCGGACGGTCCGGTCGCCTCGGGCGACGGGGCCGGCTCGACCTCGGGCTCCGGCGCGGGCTCGGACTCGGCAGCTTCCGTGGGTTGCGCCTTCGGCTGCCTTGCCAGCTCGGCCGCACTCACCTTCTGCTTGCCCTGCTCGATCGCGTTCGCGACCACTCGGATGATCAGGCTGCAGGAGCGGATCGCGTCGTCGTTGCCGGGGATCACATAATCGGCCTCGTCGGGATCGCAGTTGGTGTCGACTAGCGCGACGATCGGCATGCCGAGACGGCGAGCCTCGCGCACGGCCAGTGCCTCCTTGCGGAGGTCGAGGACGAACATCGCTTCCGGCTGCCGCTTCATGTCGGCGACGCCCCCGAGGTTCGCCTCGAGCTTCTCGAGCTCGGCGAGCATCGCGATGCGCTCTTTCGGCGGCAGCAGCTCGAGCTGGCTCTCGTCGCGAAGTCTGCGGAGCTCGTGCAGGCGGTCGATCCGGTCCGAGATCGTTCGCCAGTTGGTCAGAAGCCCGCCGAGCCAACGATGGTTGACGTATGGCATGCCAACACGCTTCGCCTGCTCCTCGACTGCGTCCTGGGCTTGCTTCTTGGTGCCGACGAAGAGCAGGGAGCCGCCCCGCTCGGCCAGGTTGCGCACGAACTCGTGCGCCTCCTCGAGCAGCGCCGACGTCTGCTGGAGGTCGATGATGTAGATCCCGCCGCGCTCGGAGAAGATGAACCGGCGCATCTTCGGGTTCCAGCGGCGGGTCTGGTGGCCGAAATGGACCCCGGCCTCCAGAAGCTCTCGCATGGAGACGACAGCCACGGTGTTGCTCCTTTCGGTTGCGTGCGATGCTCCGGCGGACTCATGCGGAACCGGGACACGCGCCTGCAGGCGCGTACCGCCGGCACCACCGCGCGAGTTGCCCCGCCGGGTGGTGGGTTTGAACGGCTACATCCTAGCCGCGGGCGTGCCGAAGCGCGGATTCCAGGTCAGGGGGAAGCGGCGAGGTCGCTTCGACGGGCTCGCCGGTGATCGGATGCGCGAACGCGAGCCGCGCGGCGTGCAGGAACTGCCGGCCCAAGCCGGGCTCGGGCACGCCGTAGAGGGGGTCGCCGCCGACGGGAAGCCCGATCGCCGCCAGGTGCACCCGAATCTGGTGCGTACGGCCGGTCTCGAGTCTGACGCGGAGGAGCGCATGGTGGGGCAGCAGCTCGACCACCTCGAAGTGCGTCACCGCCTCCTTCGCGGAGTCGCTGTCGAGCGAGACCCGAGTCGGATCACGCCGGTCGCGCCCGATCGGCGCTTCGATTCGCCCGCTCCTCGAGCGTGGACGGCCCCGCACGAGGGCGAGGTACTCACGCACGATCGCACGTCGGCGGACGAGCGCCCGAAGCCCGTTGTAAGCGTCTTCGCTGAGCGAGACGACGAGCAGGCCCGATGTGTCGCGGTCGAGCCGGTGGACGATTCCGGGCCGCTCGGGATCGCCTCCGGTCAGTCCACGATCGAGCAGCGCCTGGACGAGCGTTCCGGTCCGGTGCCCGGCACCCGGATGGACGACGAGTCCAGCGGGCTTGTCGACGACGAGAAGATGCTCGTCCTCGTACGCGATCCGAAGGTCGAGCGGCTCGGGCTGCACCGGCTCCTCGTCGAGGACGTTCACGTCGACCACGAGTTCCTCGCCGCCCGTGAGTCGGTGGCTCTTCGGACGGGCAACTCCGTCCACCAGGACGGCATGCGCCCTGACAACGCGCTCCGCCGCTGCACGCGAGCCGACCTCCGGGAGGGTGGCGAGGAAGCGGTCGAGCCGCTCGCCCGCCGCGCTCTCAGGAACGCGGCTGAGCGGGACGGACACGCGGCCGGCGCGGGGCGCGGTCGGCGGCTGCGAGGGCGCCGAGGAGGACGGCGACGCCGATCACGATGAAGCTGTCGGCCAGGTTGAACGCGGGCCAGTAGCGAAAGTCGAGGAAGTCCGTGACGTGGCCGAGGCGAACGCGATCGACGAGGTTGGAGACGCTCCCTCCGATCAGCAGACCGACCGCGACCGGCAGGAGCGGATGACGCGCGCCGGAGCGCGCGAAGTACGCGAGCATCCACGCAACCGCGACCGTCGTCAGGACGATGACTGCGGCAGTCGCGCTCGCGAACAATCCGAAGGCGATCCCGGAGTTCTGGACGTGGTGGATCGAGAACGGCCCGAACACCTTGACCTCGTCGTTGAGGGACACCTCGCTGGCGACCACATGCTTCGTCAGCTGGTCGGCGAACAGGGCCGACACGGCCACAGCAGCAAGGCCGAACCAGTGCGCGGGATGCGCGGCCAGCGATCGCGCGGCGACAGAGACGGCGGCGATGCCATCCGTGCGTGCTCCGGGCGCGAACTCGAGCTTTCGGGCCGGTTCGGAGCTCATCTCCGGGAGGTCGTCCGGCTCAGCCTCGTTCCTGCTTTCGCTTGCAGTCGATGCACAGGATCGCCCACGGTAGCGCCTCGAGGCGTTCTTCGGCGATCGGGTTCCCGCACCGCTGGCAGACCCCGAAGGTTCCCTCCTCGATCCGGGCGAGGGCCTCGTCGATCGCGCCGAGCACGTGGGTCGAGTTCTCCTCGAGCGTGCTCGCCATCTCCCGATCGAAGGTCGCGGTGGCGACGTCGCCGAGGTGATTGTCCTGGAAGGTCAGCTCCTCGGTCTCGTCGCTGAGCGAGCCGGGGTTCTCGGTGTGGATGTTCTCGATCGCGTCGAGCACGCGCCGGCGCTCGTCCTCGAGTCGCTCGCGGAAGTGCTGGGTGTCGAGTGCGCTCATCCTCGCTCGAGCCTCCGTTCTGCCTCGGAGCGGGCGAGGCCGCGAAGCTCGACGACCTTGTCGCGTGATGCCTGACCCGAGACGACCGACAGCGACTCACGGGGCACGCGGAGACGGTCGGCGAGGAGTCGGACCACGGCCTGATTTGCGCGGCCCCGCTCAGGTGCCGCGCTCACCCGGATCTTCCAGGCATCTCCGTACCGGCCTGCGAGCTCGGTTCGCGTAGCCCCCGGCGAGACCCGGAGTCGGAGGCGTGTGGTCGGCTTCGCCATCTCGATCCAAGTATAGGTCGGCCGGCTGGCTGTCCCTACGCGGCCCTCGTCTCCTGCCTCGGCGCTTCTTCCCGTCGTTCGTCCACGCCGGCTTCGTCGACAGCGTCCAAGGCTGCGCGGAGCAGCAGCCGCAGCCGGCGAGCCTCCGTGGCCAGCCTCTCGCGCTCGGTCCGCGCCTTTCGCGTCACCATTCGAGCCTCGGCGTTCGCCTCGGCGACGATCGTCTCGGCCTCTCGTCTGGCCTGATCCTTGAGCTCGTGCGAGGCTCGCTCGGCGGAGACGAGCGTCGTCCGGAGCAGAGCTTCGAGGTCGCGGTAGCGCTTCAGCTCCTCCTCGAGGAGCTCGATCTTGTCCGCGTAGTCGGCGCGCTCGCGCCAGACGCCCTCGAAGCTCTCGATGACGCCGTCGAGGAGATGGTCGACCTGGTTGCGGCGATAGCCGAAGAGTCCTCGCTTCAGGCGCACATGCCTGATCTCTACGGGTGTATACGACATCGGTCCTCCCTTCTCAGTGCAGCAGCTCCAGGAGCCTGGTGAGGATCCGGTCGAGCGCGAAGAGCACGATCACGCCGACGATCGGCGAGAAGTCGATCGGCCCCATGGACGGCAGGACACGGCGGAACAGCCGCAGGTATGGCTCGCAGACGTCGTAGAGAAAGCGCTGGATGCGGCTCAGCCACACCGAATACGGCAGGCGAACCCATGACATCAGGATGAACGCGAAGATCAGCAGCACGTAGACGCCGATGAAGACGTCGACGAAGTTCTGCGCGGTCGACACCGCGTCCGCGAGTAGGCGAAATAAGGCGACAGGCACGCCCATGAGCCGGAATTCGGCTCAAACCTGCGTTTCCCTACACCATCTAGGCCTGGTTGAAGAACCCGCCGCGCTCGAGGAGGCGCGCACGCTCCTCTGCGGAGACCTCGACGTTCCGTGGCGTCAGGAGGAACACCTTGTCGGCGACGCGCTGCATGCCCCCGTTCAGCGCGTAGGTGAGCCCGCTCGCGAAGTCGATCAGCCGCTTGGAGAGCTCCTGGTCGGTGGTCTGCAGGTTGAGAATCACCGGAACGGTGTCCTTGAACTTGTCTGCGATCTGCTGGGCGTCGTTGAAGCTCCGCGGGACGACCAGGTGCACGCGCACGCTCGGCGTGGGTGCGGCCTCCAGGCGGCGCGGCCGAGGCGCCGGCTCGCGCTCGCGGGCCGCACGCGACGGATGGCGGACCACCTCGCTATGTGCCGCCGCCGGCTCCGAGTCGGTCCAGTCGTCGTACTCGTCCCGGTGCCGGCGGGGAAGCCGGCGCACGTTCGGACGGTCGTTGTACGTTCGCTCGAGCTCCTCGTTCGTGACGTAGCCGTCCTCGTCCCAGTACTCGTCCTCCTCGGCGATGCCGAAGTACACGAGCGTACGACTCCAGAGGTCGGCGAAGCCCACTTCGCCCCGAATGGTAACGCCCCGAGCGGCTCTCCTAGCCCCTTGCTACGAACCCCACAAGACGCTGCCGACACGGATCAGCGTCGCGCCTTCCTCGACCGCTACCCGGTAGTCCTGGCTCGTCCCCATGGACAGCTCGGCGAGCCCATGGGCCTCGGCGAGCTCGCGCAGCTGCCTGAAGTACGGCCGCGACGCCTCCGGGTCCTGCGCCAGGGGCGGCATCGTCATCAGCCCGCGGACATCGGCGCAACGGGCGAGGAACGCGTCGAGCCCCTCGGGGACGATTCCCGACTTCGTCGGCTCGCCGGCCAGGTTGACCTCGACGAGCGCGGGAATCTCGAGCCGTCGCGCGGCCGAGTCCGATTCGAGCGAATGGACGAGCTCGCACGTGCGGTTGACGATCTTCACCTTCCTGCTCTGGAGGTGCCCGATGAAATGCCACCGGAACGCGCTGCCGTAGACCGCGTGCTTTGCCTCCAGGTCCTGCGCCCGGTTCTCGCCCACGACCTGGACGCCGGCTTCGGCGAGGATGGCCATGTCCTCGAGGGAGACGTACTTCGTTGCGGCGACGATCGTGACGCCCGGCCCGACCTCCGACTCGACCGCCTCGTAGCGCTCGCGCACGCCGTCAGGAGACATACGCGATCAATCCTTGCCGGCCCGTCTTCGCACCGTCGCGCCGGTGAGAGAAGAACAGGTCCGGATGGCACGCCGTGCAGAGATCGACACGCTCGATCGTGACCGCACCGGCCGCGCGCAGCGCAGTCTCCGTCGCCCTCCAGAGATCGAGCCGTCCCCGCCGCAGCACGTCGGCGCCGAAGCGGCCGCGGAAGCGATCGGCGACGTCCTCGCCCACCTCGTAGCAGCACGGACCGATTCCGGGTCCGATCACCGCGGCGAGGCGACCGCCCCCGAGCGCGGCGGCAGCCGCCTGCACGATGCCGGCGAGTAGCCCGCGCCAGCCGACATGGAGCGCCGCAATCGCCGGTCTCGCGCCGTTTGCGCGGGCCAGTCCGATGGGCAGGCAGTCGGCAGCGAAGACGAGCAGCGGCTCGCCGGGGCGGTCCGACCACAGCCCGTCGCCCGGCTGCCCGTGCATGTCGGCACGGTGAACCAGAGAGCCGTGCACCTGACGTCCGTAGCGGAGGAGCTCGGGCCCCGCCCCCGCCTCCTCGCACAACCGGCGGCGGTTCTCGGAGACACGCTCCGGGTCGTCGTCGGTCAGCCGGCCCAGGTTGAGGGTGTCGAACGGGGCCTCGCTCACGCCGCCGAGCCGAGTCGAGAACGCAGCGGTGTATGGCCCGGGCGCGTCCCAGTGGAGGAGGGGGAGCGCGGGCTCAGCCATCGATGAGCGCTCGGGCGGCGGCCAGCTCCGACTCGCGGCCGTCGAGCTCGCCGCGCAGCTTCCGGCGTCGAAGCTCGTCCAGCACCTCCCCCACTCGCGGCGACTCGGCCAGGCCGAGCTGAGCCAGGTCGCCGCCGGTGATGTCCAGATGGACATTGCGGAGACGGGAGAAGTACTCGCGCAACGCAGGCATCTCCGCGAGCGCCAGCGCGAAGAGCGGCGCATCCGGCGCATAGGGATCTGCGAGCGCCACGACCTCGGCGGGGTCGGCATTGCCGGTCCGAAGGCGCTCGACCAGACGTGGGCCGACCGTGATCGCGGAGACGACGTGCTCGGCATCGCGGCGTCGCATCGACAGCCGCTCCAGCCAGGCGTACGCCTCGTCGGGAGGCAACCGGCGGGCCAGGGCGGCGAGCCGAAGCCGCCAGTCCGGGACCTCGACCCGTAGCTCGTCCTTCAGCTCCCGCAGGCGAGCGGCCAGCCCCACCGTCTCCTCGTCGGCGCTGAGGTGAGGATGGATCGCGCGATCGGCGCCAAGCTCGGCCAGCCGCGGAATCGTGTGAGCGACGTCCCCCTCCTCCAGCAGCGCGATGAGCTCGTCGCGGAGACGCGAGGTCGACAGGTCGCCGACGAGCCCCATCTCGATGCAGCCTCGCGCGAGCCTCGCGGTGCTCGCGTCCATGCGGAAGCCGTATCGGTTCTCGTAGCGGATCGCCCGGAAGATCCGGGTCGGGTCGTCGATGAACGAGAGGTTGTGGAGGACGCGGATCGTTCCTTCACCCAGGTCGCGCCTCCCGCCGAACGGATCCACGAGGCGACCGAAGTCCTCGCCCTTCAACGACACGGCCATCGCGTTGAGCGTGAAGTCGCGGCGGAAGAGGTCTTCCCGAATCGTCGCGTGCTCGACGGTCGGCAACGCGGCCGGCGCGTCGTAGAACTCCGTCCGGGCGGTGACGACGTCGATCCGCTCGTGCTCTCCGTAGAGCACGACCGCGGTGCCGAACTTCTCGTGTGGCCGGCAGCGCCCGTCGAGCTCGTCGGCGATCCGCCCCGCGAGCTCGATCGCATCGCCCTCGACGGCGATGTCGACGTCGAAGCTCTCCTCGCCGAGGAGGATGTCCCGCACGGTTCCGCCGACGAGGTAGACGCCGTCGTAGCCCTCGCTCGCCGCGGCGATCGCCTCGAACGCCGGCCGCAGCCGGGGGAGCTCGTTCAGCTCCGTCGCGATCGACGGCGCCGGAGCGCCCGGCTCTCGCTCGGGTCTGCGGAGCACGTCGCTGCGGGTGACGACTCCGACGAGCTTCCCGTCGCGGACGACGGCGATCCGCCCGGCGTCCGCCCCGGTCAGGAGGCGCTGGAGCTCGGCCGTCGGCGTATCCTCGGTCGCCGTCGGGACACGGCCGCTCATGATCGCCTTGACGGGGGCGTGCGACAGGCCGTGGCCGATCGCCTTGTCGAGATCCTCGCGTCTGACCGCGCCGACGAGCTGTCCGGCCTCCGCGACGAGGATGCCGCTCACGCCGTGACGCTGGCAGGCGACCATTGCCTTCGCCACCGTCTCCTCCGGGGCAACCGTCCGCGCCGGCTTCGACATGACGTCACGCGCGGCGGGCGGCCCGCGCAGGGCCTCCGGGAGGGCGGCGAGGACGCGCTCCCGGGCCTCGGCCAGCGTCCCTCTGAACATCGCCGACGCAGCGGGCGCGTGCCCCCCGCCCCCGAGAGCTGCCGCGAGCATGCCTGCGTCGAGTTCCGGAGCCCGGCTGCGGGTCACCGCGAAGACCCGGTTGTCCATCGCGACGAGCACGACGAGCGCGCGGCAGTCCGTCAGGTCGACGATCTTGTGAGCCAGGTTCGAGATCCCCTCGACGTAGCCCGGCCACTCCACGGCTGCGAGGAGGAGCTCGACTCCCCCTTCCTCGTGCGTCTCGACCGCGTCGATCAACGCGTTCAGCAGCGCGCGCTCGTCGTTTGCCAGCGGCGTATGCAGGAACGAGGCAATGGATTGCTGCCACGCGCCGTGCCGTGTGCACCAGGCGAGCGCGTCGGCATCCCTGGACGTCGAAGTCGGATACGTGAGCGAACCGGTGTCCTCGTGGATCCCGAGCGCAAAGGCCGTCGCCTCGAGCGGCGTGACGCCGAGCTCCCGCTCCGCGATCACGCCGACCAGCGTCGTGGTCAGGGCGCCGTCGTCGGAGATCACGGACGTCGCCGGGTCCGCCCACCGGGGCAGCTCGGCGGCGTGATGGTCGAACACCACCTTCTCCACCGCGGAGTCGAGGGCGACGGCCTCCAATTCGCCGAGCCGTCCCGCGCTCACCGTTTCGACCACGATCAGACGACGCACCGCCGCGGGGTCGATTCTCGAGACCTCGACGACGCCCAGCTCGTCGGCGTGCAGGCGGTAGAAGTCGCGGACGTTGCGGTTCAGGGAGCCCGACAGCGCGACGGCGGCGTCCGGATAGAGCCGGCGAGCGGCGAGCTGCGACGCGAACGCGTCGAAGTCCGTGTTCGTGTGCGTGGCGATGACGGTGGAGGCCTGCATGCCCAGATTGTGCCTCCGGGTGTCGGGCGGATCAGTCGGCGAGGGCGATTGCGTCGATCTCGACGAGCGCACCGGACGGGAGCGCGGAGACCTCCAGCGTCGCGCGGGCCGGCGGGACCTCGCCGGCGTGTCGCCGGTACACCTCGTTCATCCCGGTGAAATCGCCCAGGTTGCGCAGGTAGACGGTCGTCTTCACGATTCGGTCGAGCCCGCTGCCGGCGGCCTCGAGGATTGCGCGCAGGTTCGTGAACACCTGCTCGGTCTGCTCTTCGATCCCCTCGCCGACGATGTCCACCGAGCCCGGTCGGAGCGCGAGCTGCCCCGACACGAAGACGAGCCCGTTCGCGCGGATCGCCTGGGAGTACGGGGCGCCCTGGAACGGCGCCGGCGCGGATTCGGTGCGGACGACCTCCTTCTCAGCCACTCTTGGAGCTCCTAACGTGATGGGTATTCGTTCCCGGGGCGCGCTGGGTGGATGCGATGCAAGGACGCAGGGAGCCCCGATAGCTGAACGCTATCGGGGCGACTGAGGACGAAGCTGCGCGCCGTCCAGCGCGGCCCGGGGACACAACTGCCCATTGCGTTAGGAGCTCCTGCCCCTTTCTCGCGGGCGACAGGCCTGGGCGAGTGCCACGCCTAACGCCTTGAACATCGCCTCGAGCACGTGTTGCGCATCGTCGCCCGCGATCAGCCGGACGTGAAGCGTGATGCCCGCGCCTTCGGCGAGCCGGCGGAGGAAGTCGGTGACGAGGTCCGTCTCGAGGCCGCCGACACGCGCCTCGGAGAGGTCGACGTTGGAGGCCAGGAGGGGCCGATCCGACACCTCGAGGACGACGTGAGCGAGCGCCTCTTCGACCGGAAGAACGGCCGAGCCGTACCCACGGGCGCCACGGGCCCGGAGCTGCTTGGACAGGGTCGCACCCAGGCCGTCGGCGGAGCCGACCGCCTCCGCCGCGGACTCGCCCGGTGGGAGCGCCACCACCACGTCGAATCGTGCGTACTCGGCCAGGAGCACGAGGAGCCGATCGAGCACCGGGAAGCCCGTGTCGACGTTGGCGCGACCGGTGCCGGCAACGGTGACGCGGACGCGGGCGCGCCTAGCGGTCGCCATTGCTCTGGCGTCTCTGAAGCGGTGCGAGAACCATCTGCGACGAGGGTATCGCAGTGGCGAGGCGAGCCGGTTGCCGGATCCCGCAGATGCGCGATCCGTATCCGGCTGGTGACCCTTCGGTGACGTCCTGGTGAAGGCAAGGCCGAAGCGGCTGACAACCGCTGGACGAGCAATTACGGTCGCCTTGGATCAGTGCAGACACGGCCGACACCCGAACAGCTGAGCTCTCTCCCACTCTTCGACGTGCTGTCGCCGGCCGACCTGGCGCGCGTTGCCGGCTGGCTCGAGCTACGGCGCTTCGAAGCAGGGCAGCGCCTGGTGAGCGAGGGAGCTTCCGGCTATTCCTTCTTCGTCCTCCTGACAGGCGCCGCGGTCGTGACGCGGGGGGACGAGGAGGTCGGGACCGTCGGTCCCGGGGACTTCTTCGGAGAGGTCGCGCTCACCGGGGACGGACGACGCACGGCGAGTGTGACGGCCACCTCGGCGGTCGAGCTGCTCGCGATGTTCGGCACCCAGTTCCGCCTGCTCGAGCGCGAGCTACCTGACATCGCCGCACGCGTCCACGCGGCGGCCGTCGCCCGCTTGCACCAGGCCGGCTAGGAGTTATCCCTCGACGCGCTCGATGTGGGCGCCGAGCTGGCGGAGACGCTCGTCGATCCGCTCGTAGCCCTTGTCGATCTGGTGCGCGGCACCGATGGTGGAACGCCCCTCGGCGCACAGGCCGGCGAGCAGCATCGCCATCCCGGCGCGGATATCGGGGCTTTCCATTCGTTGCCCGACCAGTCGGGCCGGGCCGGTGACGACGGCTCTGTGGGGGTCGCAGAGGATGATCCGAGCGCCCATCATCACGAGCTTGTCGACGAAGAACAGCCTGCTCTCGAACATCTTCTCGAAGATCAGCACCGTGCCGTAGGCCTGCGTCGCCACAGTCAGGGCGATCGACGTCAGGTCGGCCGGAAACGCCGGCCAGGGACCGTCTTCGATCTTCGGGATGTGTCCGCCGAGGTCGTCCTCGACCATCAGCTGCTGCTTCGCCGGCACGTGGACGGAGGTGCCCTCGGTCTGCGTCCGCACACCGAGCCGCTCGAACGCGGGCAGGATGGAGACGAGATCCTTCGGCTCCGTGTCCTCGATCGTGATGTCGCTCGACGTCATCGCTGCGAGCCCGATGAAGCTCGCGACCTCGATGTGATCCGGGCCGATCCGCCACTGCCCACCCGAGAGCGACCGGACGCCCCGAATGCGCAGGACGTTCGACTCGATGCCCTCGATCTCGGCTCCGAGCGAGACCAGGAAGCGACAGAGGTCCTGGACGTGCGGCTCGCAGGCGGCGTTTCCGATCACCGTCTCGCCCTCCGTGAGCACCGCGGCCATCACCGCGTTCTCGGTGCCCATCACGCTCGCCTCGTCGAGGAAGATCTGCCCCGGGCGAAGGCTGGTCTCCGCGCGCATCTCGTAGTGGTCGTCGATCGCGATCTCGACGCCCATCCGTGCGAATGCGCGGATATGAGGATCCAGGCGCCGCCTGCCGATCACGTCGCCTCCCGGAGGGGGCACGGTCACCCGGCCGAGGCGCGCGAGCAGGGGGCCCGCGAGCAGGAAGGACGCGCGCATCCGGTTGCAGAGGGCCGGGTCGAGGTCTGTCTTCGTGACCTCGGATGCCTGCACGCGGACCTCGTTGGCGCCCGTCCAGGCAACGTCCACCCCGATGTCGCCGAGCAGCTCGAGCATGGTGTCGACGTCGCGAATCCGCGGGACGTTCGAGAGCAAGACGGGTTCGGGGGTCAGCACGGTCGCCGCGAGGATCGGGAGCGCGCCGTTCTTGTTTCCGGCCGCTCGGACCGTTCCCGACAGGCGGTGACCGCCCTCGATCAGGAAGGATTCCATCAGCTTCGGGGCAACGGCCGCCGCGGGCACCGGGGTAGGCTAGCGGACATGTCGAGTCCGACCCGTGAGCACGCCTGGGACACGCTGACTCGTTACACGAAGAGCGAGGCGCTCCTCCGTCATGCCCTCGCGGTCGAGTCCTCGGTTCGCTGGTACGCGCGGCATTTCGGCGAGGACGAGGAGCTGTGGGGCGTGACGGCGCTCCTCCACGACTTCGACTACGAGATCCATCCGACGCTCGACAAGCACCCGCAGGACGGGGCACCGATCCTCCGTGACGAGGGGTACCCGGAGGTGGTGATCGAGGGCGTGCTCTCGCACGCCGAGCACCTCGCGCTGCCGCGCGACACGCCTCTCAAGAAGACGCTGTTCGCCTGTGACGAGCTCTCGGGCTTCGTTCACGCATGCGGCCTGGTCCGGCCGGACGGCATCGCGACGCTCGAGCCGCGGTCGGTGCTGAAGAAGCTCCGGCAACCCTCGTTTGCGGCCGGGGTCCACCGGGACGAGGTCTACGCCGGTGCGGACCTGCTCGGCATCGAGCTCGACCAGCACATCGCAAATGTGATCGACGCCCTGCGCCCGATCGCGCCTCAACTCGGTCTGCGGGGCTGAGCTCCTAGCGCTTCGCTTTCAGCACGACGTGCGTCGTCCTGGCCACCGACCGGGTTCCCGCCTTGGCGGTCCAGACGATCGTGTAGCGACCGGGCTTGGAGAGCTTCGGCAGCTTGAACTGCACGATCGACGTTCCGGAGCCGAGGACGAAGCGCCAGCGCCGTGGCTTCTTGAGTCCGGGCCCCCTGAGCGTCGCGGTGGCGAGCGCATGGTGGCTGGAGGTCACTCGTGCCGAGAGGTACCGCGCACCCACGGTGACCCTCACCTGAAGAGGCGCGACGAAGACGAGCCGGTCGGCAAGCGACCGAATCGTCGCCGCAGCCAGGGCACTCTGGTTGCCGACCTTGTCGTACGCGCGGACCTTCAGGTGCGTCAGCCTCTTCACCGTGAACGGCCCCTCGTACTGGGCGCCGCCGTCCCCCGTCGGGGCACGCCCGTCGAATGTGTACCGGATCGACCCCACGCCCGAACCGGCGGTGTCGGTCGCGCTCAGCGTGACCGTGACCGCCTTCGGATACGCGCCCGCGTGACAGGGTGCGCCGTTGCATCTGATCACGACCCTGGGGGCGGTCCCGTCCGGGGCCAGCGAAAAAGACGCCGGGGCGGCGACCACACCCGTGCCGTTGGTGGCGCCGACGGAGAAGGGGCCGAGGGAGGCGATCGCGCCGCCTGAGAAGGTGTACGTGCGGCTCGCCCCGCTCCCCACGGAGACGAAGCCCGGCACGTCGGGGAACGAATACGACGCGATCCCCGATTCCCCGTCGGCCGAGCTGGCGGCGACCGTGAAGGTCCCGGGAACGCCGGCCCGGACGTAGACGACGGAGCCCGAGGCGGTCGCGTTCGTCAAGCCGCCGAAGGAGAGGGACGGTGTCGTCGGCGGCGTTGCGTCGACCCTGGCATCTGCCGAAGGCGTCGAGGCTGTCGAGACGTTGCCGACCTTGTCCGCGATCTTGTACCGGTAGCGGTAGCAGTTGCCGGTGGCGACCGTCGTGTCCGCGCCGGCCGACAGCGTGATCGCCGCAAACGACCCGAAGGTGCCGCACGCTCCGTTCGCGAGCGTCGCAGACGCCCGCTCGACGGCGCCGCTCGAGCTGTCCACGCCGGCTCCGGCGTCGGTGCCGTTGTCGAAGAGGAGCGGCACCGACAACGTCGCGTAGCCGGGGCCACCGGAGAGGCTCACGGTCTGGCCGGACGGCGCTGTCTTGTCGGCTGTGACGGTGAACGTGGCGTCCTTCGTCTCGTCGACGCCCGTTCCGGTTGCGGTGACGGTCTTCGCACCGTTGTCGGCCGCACTCGCCGTCCAGTCGTAGGTTCGCGAGTACGCGCCGTCGTTAGCGTCGTCGACTTCGAGCGCGTCGGAGCCGAACAGTGCCGGGAACTCGACGTTGTCGATATCGGTGCCGTCGTCGGTCTTGGGGGTTGCGGTGACGGTGAAGCTGCCGCTGTTCGAGCCCGTCGCCGCGTAGTACAGCGTCGTCCCGGACACGTACGAGTAGGCCGACGACTCGCTCAGGCTGAGCGTCAGCTTCTTGATGTCGGCGCCCGAGGAGGCGACGACGGTCGCGGCCACGGCCACGCAGGCGACAAGGGCGACGAGAATCTTCACGGAGAGAGAATCGACTGGAAGAGCCCAACGCTTTAGCGCGTCACAGCGCGCCGACGAGCCGTTCCAGGTCGCCGTCGCTCGTCCACCATCCGCACGAGACCCGAAGCCAGCCGGTTCCAGGCATGTCTCGCACCAGGACGCCGTGGCCGAGAAGGCGCACGGCCTCCTCCGCGGGATCCCCTTCCGGGACGAAGGAGACGAGCGTCGCCTGTCCCGGCGCGGTGATCACCCGAAAGCGATCCGAGAGCATCGACCAGCAGCGGGCGGCGATCTCCCTCGCGTGGTGCGCCGCCCAATGGGGGATCGTGCCGAGCGCAGCGTCGACACCCGCCAGCGATGCGGTCGGGATCCAGCCGCGGTCGAAACGGGCCGCTCCCGCTTTCGGCCTGTACTCGCCCGTGTCCTCGTACTCGTCCTGGGAGAAGTACGTCGGCAGCGCAACGTGCAACTCGCCGGGCTCGCGGACGTAGAGCGCCCCCGTCGAATCCGGGCCGCACAACCATTTCTGCCCGGAGACGGTGTAGAAGTCGAAACGGGTGGCGTCGACCGGGATCGTGCCGGCGGTCTGCGCACCATCGACCAGCAACGGCAAGCCCGTTTCGGCTTGGAGCTCTTCGACGGGCAGGACGTTCCCCGTCTGCCACGAGACGTGGGAGAGCGCGAGGAGGCGGGTCTTCGGGCCCACCTCGGCGAGGATCGTCTCCAGCGCCTGCTCCGGCGGAAGCTCGCGGATGCGGGCGACGCGCACGCGCGCCCCGGACGCGTGCAACGGGCCGAGCAGGCCGAAGTGCTCGGTGTCGGTCGTCACCACCTCGTCCTCCGGGCGGAGCCGGAGGCCCGAGAGCACGATGTTGCACCCCTCCGTCGTCGACGTCGTCAATGCGACCTTCTCGGGCTGGACGCCGATGATCGCCGCGAGCCCGGCGCGGACGCGCTCCCGGAGGGCGAGCATCTCGTCGATGTAGACCCGTCCACCGCGGCCCTGCTCCAGATCCCCCTGCTGACGGGCGGTCATCGCCTCGATCGTCTGCCGCGCGAGCGGCCCCATCGAGCCCGCGTTCAGGTAGGCGATGCGATCGAGGACGGGAAACTGGGCGCGGGCGTCGTCGAAGTTCACAGGTCGAGCTCCACTGGAGCGTGGTCGGAGAGGAGCATGCCTGCTCGCCGGCGGCGGTCGTCGGGCCAGACGCGGACGGGCGAGGGATGCGCGCCCCGGACGATCAGGTGATCGATCCACGGCCCGGGGGCGGACCACCCGGTCACGGCCGCCTTCGCCCGGTCCACGTTGAAGTCGCCGCCGATTACCACGACGTCTCCGTCTCGGACACCCTCCTCGACGAAAGCCACCGCACGGGCTAGCTCCGCCGCCGGTACCCGTGTGTCGTACGGGAAGCTCGTCGCGTGCAGGTTCGCGACCACGAGGCCTGGGTCGACGCGGACGACCGAGCAAATGCGCCGCTCTTTCGCCCACGCGAGCCGCCTCCGGACGGGCAGGCCGAGCTCCCGTGACAGCCGGCGACGGAATGACCCTGGGTTGAGCGTCACCACATCATGCGAGACAGGCCGCAGCCGGCCTGCGAGCAGGATCGCGTTGCCCTGGCCGCTGAACGCGGATCGCAGCACCCCCGGATGCAACGCGGTCAGCACCCGTCCGCTCTCGACCGGGATCGGCACCGGCCCGAGCATCGGTCGCCGGGCGACGTCTCCGATCGCCTCCATCCCACTCCAGTCCCCCAACCGGTCGAGCGCCCACACCGGCACCTCCTGCAGGAGGACGACGTCGGGCTCGTCCTCGGTCACGAGCTGCACCATCTGCTTCAGGAACGAGCGGCGCCGCGGCGGGCACGTGTTGCCGTGGAACAGGTTCCAGCTGCGGATCAGCACGACACCGTCACTACTGTACGACCGCCGTGCGCGTCGTTCTCGCCGACCCACCCGCATTCACTCCGCAGTACGACCACGAGCTCGCCGCCGCGCTCGCTCGGTCCGGCCTCGACGTCGAGCTCGTCACTTCGCGCTTCCGCTTCGGCACCGCACCCGAGCCCGCGGGCTACACGCGTAGCGAGGTCTTCTACCCGCTCAGCTCGAAGGTCTTCCGGCGGTCGCGGCTGCGCGTCCCGCTCAAGCTGCTCGAGCACCCGTTCGGGATGGGCTGGCTCGCGGCGGTCCCTCGAGACGTCGTCCACGTCCAGTGGTTGGCCGTTCCCCAGGTCGACGACGGGCTCTTTCGGCCGCGCTCGCCTGCCGTGTTCACCGCGCACGATCTCCTGCCCCGCCGCACGGCTCGCCGAGAGAAGCTGTGGCGCCGGCTGCTTGCGCGGTTCGACCGCATCGTCGTCCACAGCGAGCGCGGGCTGGAGACGCTCACGCGCCTCGGCGTGGAGCCGGAGCGGCTGCGGGTCATCCCCCACCCGGTCTTCCCCAGCGATCCGGCGAGGGCCGACGACGGCAGGACGCTCCTCTGCCTCGGAACGATCCGGCCCTACAAGGGGCTCGGGGACGCGATCGAGGTCGCGCGCCGGCTCGACGCGCGGCTGATCGTGGCTGGAGATCCGATCGAGCCCGTCGCCCCGTATCGGACGGCGGCTGGGGTCGGCGTCGAGTGGCGCCTTGGCTACCTCCCCGAGCGTGAGCTCGACCGCGCGCTCGGCGACGCGACTGTCGGCCTCTTCCCGTACCGCGCCGAGCTCGACCAGTCCGGCGCCCTCCTCCGGACGCTCGGAGCGGGTATGCCGGCGGTCGTGTACGACGTCGGCGGCCTCGCCGAGCCTGTCCGCGCCTTCGGAGCGGGACGAGTCGTTCCCGCCGGCGATCTCGAGGCCCTCGCCGCGGCAGCGCGCGAGCTCCTCGACGACCGCGAAGCCCTGGAGCGCGCTCGAGAGGGAGCCCGCCGCGCCCGTGCGACGCTGACGTGGGACGCGTCGGCGAGCGCCCACGTCGCCCTCTACCGCGAGATCGTATGAGGCCGTTCGTCGATCTGATCGAGCGACAGCTCGGCCTCTTCCGTGCCGACTACGCCGATCTCATCGAGCAGTGCGACGAGGCGGAGCGTGCGTACGATCGTGCGGCGCGCGCGGATGCAGAGGAGCGGTACGCCGAGTACCTCGAGCTCGTCGAGGAGGGCGCCGAAGCACTCGTCGAGATCCGGGATACGTATGCGCAGACGCTCGAACCCGAGCAGGCGGAGACCTACGAGGCGGCGTTCGAGCGCGAGGTCAACCGCCAGCTGCCGCGATTCGGATTAGGTCTGTAGGAGCGTCGGCATGGGTCGGGCGGCCCATTGCGGGCGGACGAAAACGGTGCGATCCTGGAACGGGTGAGCCCCGGACTCCTCCTCTTTGCGATCGTGTCGATGATCTTCCTCGAGGTTCAGCACCTCCGCTGGATCTGGTGGGAGTACTGGGACTGCCGCGCGTGTGGAGCAAAGAACAAGCACTGCGCCTGCGGACGCTTCAAGTGGCAGATCTGGATCTAGCTAGAAGCCTGCCGCGAACGCCCCCACGATCGTCCCGTACGCAAGGTGCATCACGAAGGTGAGCACCGCCGTGGCGCGACCGTAGTTGTGCAGCAGGAACCCGGGGGCCTCGAGCAGCGGGGTCTCCTCCGCGTCCGTCCACGGCGTGCCCATCCGAGGGTGCACGGCGGGTAGGAGGACCGTGACGAGCCCCCCTCCGGCGAACAGCGCGTGGGCAGCGCCGAGCCCGAGACCGATGTCCCAGCCTGCTCGGCCGACTGCGGCGAAGATCCCGGCGTAGGCGAGTGAGAAGAGGAGGCCGTTCGCGAGGTGGACGGCGTAGCCGATCACGTTCGCCCTGCTGCGATCGCCCGTGAACACCGTTCCGAGCAAGAGCGGCAGGTCCATCCGCGTGAGGCCGAGCTCCTGCGAAACGCGCAGGCCGCTGGTCAGGATGATCGTCCCGATCAGGCCACCCGCGAGCGAGCCCCAGACGATCACGCGTCTGTCTCCTCGATCGCAACGGCCGCGTTCACCAGCGCGAGGTGCGTCAGACCCTGCGGGAAGTTGCCGAGAAACTCGTTGGTGTCGGGATCGATCTCCTCCGAGTAGAGACCGACGTCGTTGGCGGCCGCGATCAGCTCCTCCATCAGCTCCGCTGCCTCGTCGCGGCGCCCGGCGCGTGCGAGCGCTGCCGCGAGCCAGAACGCGCAGGGGAGAAACGCGCCCTCGCCCGGCGGGAGGCCGTCCTTGCCGAGGTAGCGGTAGACGAACGGGCCGACTCCGAGGTCGCGCCGGATCGCATCGATCGTCTTCACCATGCGCTCGCTTCGCGGATCGACGCAATCGAGCAGGGCAAGCGTGAGCAGGCTCGCGTCCACCTCGCGCCGGTCTGGCGCACGGACGTAGCTGCCGACGTCGTCGTCCCATCCATGCTCCTCGTAGAAGCGACGCACGTCCTCCGCGGCGCGCTTCCACGTGTCGGCTCGGTCGGGGATGACGCCCTCCTCGGCCAGCCGCGCGGCCCGGTCGAGCGCAAGCCAGCACATCGCCTTCGACTGCGTGTAGTGGCTCGGATGGTCACGGCCCTCCCAGATGCCGCTGTCGGGATCGCTCCACGCCTTCGCCACGTAGTCGGCGATCCGCGCGACCTCCTTGCCCGTATCGCCGTCGATCCGGCCGACCTCCTTGGCATACCGCCAGATCCCGTCGAGCACCGAGCCGTAGACGTCCAGCTGGACCTGGCTCGCGGCACCGTTGCCGACACGCACCGGCCGGGAGCCCCGGTACCCGGGCAGGTCGACCTCCCCCTCCTTCAGCTGAACCCCTCCGTCGAGCCCGTAGAGGACGTGGAGGCGGGGCTGCGTGAGGCGCGTGGCGTGCATCAGCCACCAGAAGAACGCGGTCGCCTCGTCGTGATAGCCGAGCGAGAGCAGCGAGTCGAGGGTCCAGGTCGCATCGCGGAGCCACGTGAAGCGATAGTCCCAGTTCCGCTCGCCTCCGAGTCGTTCCGGAAGCGACGTCGTCGGCGCCGCGACGCTCGCGCCGGACGGTGAGTAGACGAGCAGCTTCAGGACGAGCGCGCTGCGCACGACCGCGTCGCGCCACGGCCCGCCGTACCGCGCACGAGCGCTCCAATCGCGCCAGAAGCGATCCGTGCGATCGAGTGCTCTCTCGACGTGATCGCGGGTGACGAAGACCAGGGGCTCGCCGTGTGCCGATGCCAGCGAGAGAACGACCGGTCGCCCCTCCTCTGCGTCGAAGGCGGCGTCGATCCTGTCCCGTTCGATCCGGTGCTCGCCGCTCCCCCAGCTCGAGACGGCGAGCGCGTTTCGTCCGGCCTGGATGACGACGCGGTCGTGTCTGCGTTCGATGCGTGGCTCGGTTCGCCCGAAGTCGAAGCCGGGTTCGATCGACCAGCGCATACCCACCCGTCCGGCCAGCCCCTCGACCCGCCGGACCAGCTCACGCATCGGGGAACAGATGGTGCGATCGGCCAGGACGAGCGCGTCGGTGACGCGCACGGCCCCGGAGGCGGTGCGAAAGACGGTCTCGAGCACGTTCGATCCGGGTCGGTATCGACGCTCGGCCTCGAAGGGATCGACCGGCTCGAGCCGGAATGCGCCCCCTCGTGCCGGGTCGAGGATCCGCGCGAAGACCGGCCGGGAATCCGCATCCGGCAGGCAGAGCCAGTCGATGCGCACCGTCCTTCGCGACGAGAGCGACGGTCCGACCGTCTCCGATGGCCGCGTAATCCCGGATCGGCGCATACCCGTCGATTCGCATGGCAACGTCGTACCCCGATCTACACGCGGAGCCACATCGTTCGATACGGCTCAGCGATGTCCGAAGTGATGAGCCCGGGGCAGAGAGGCCGCGACTTCCGCCTGGCCGGCGACCTCACGTGCAAGTGCACCGAGCGACTCGAGCGTCCGGATGAGCACGTTCACGTTGCGGCCCGACCGCTCGAGCCTGCCGCGGGCGAGCAGGAGCGGCTCGCCACGGACCAGCGGCCGGAACCGTTCGTAGATGGGCGGCGGCACGATCAGGTTCACCTGGCCGAACTCGTCCTCGAGCAGCATGAAGACGACACCGTTCGCGGTCGCCGGCCGCTGACGGGCGACGGCGAGGCCGGCGATTGCGATCTCACCAACAGGGTGGTCGGCGAGCTCGCGGCTGGAAAGAGTGGCCGCGGGCAGATGGGGGCGCAGGAGCTCCAGTGGATGCGGGCCGGTCGACAAACCGGTCGTGCTGTAGTCGGCGAGCATCTCCTCCCACGGCGTCTGGGGCGGGAGGTCGGGCACCTCGGCAGTGGGCTCCAGCGGCAACGCGAGCTGTCGAGACGCCCCGCCGGGGACGCTGGCCGGGCGTGGAGCGACGCCCAGCCGCCAGAGCAGCTCGCGTCTCGGCGGTCCGAATGAATCGCATGCGCCCGACGTAACCAGCGCGTGAAGGGCGGCTTTGCTCACCGGGGCGCGCTGGGCGAGGTCGACGACGTCTGCATAGGGCTGCCCGGCTTCGATCGCTCCCGCCTCGTCCTCTCCGACCGAGCGGATGTAGCCGATCCCGACCCGGACGGCGCCCTCCTGGTTCGTGCACCTTGCGGCGCTCAGGTTCACGTCGGGAGAGAGCACCTCCACTCCGCGCCGCTGCCCGTCGCGGACGAGGCTCGCCGGCGGGTAGAAGCCCATCGGCTGCGCGTTCAGAAGCGCGCAGAGGAACTCGGCCGGGTAGTGGTGACGCAGCCAGGCGGACTGGTATGCGAGGAGCGCGAACGCGGCCGAGTGCGATTTCGGAAAGCCGAAGCCGGAGAAGCCGGCGAGCTTGTCGTAGATGCGGTCCGCCAGCTCGGTGTCGACACCGTTCTCGACGGCACCCTCGACGAAGCGGGAGCGCATCGCCTCGATCGCCTCCTCGCTGCGCTTGCGGCTCATCGCCCGGCGGAGCCCCTCGGCCTCTCCGACGGTGAAGCCGGCGAGCGCAATCGCCACCTCCAGCACCTGGTCCTGGAAGACGACGACGCCCAGCGTCTCGCGAAGCGGCTCGGCAAGCGAGGGATGGTCGACCTCGGGCACGAACGACGGGTCCTTGCGCAGCCGCTCGCGGCGCTCGATGTACGGGTGGACGGCGCCGCCCTGGATCGGCCCCGGGCGAACGAGAGCGACCTCGATCGTCAGGTCGTCCAGGTTCTCGGGACGCGTGCGGAGCAGCATCTGCATCTGGGCCCGGCTCTCGATCTGGAAGACCCCGATGGTGTCGGCGCGCTGGATCTCCTCGTAGACCGCCCGGTCGTCGAGCGGGATCCGCGACAGGTCGATCGGCTTCCCGCGCAGCCGTGCGATCTGGTCGACGCAGTCCTCGACCGCCGAGAGCATCCCGAGCCCGAGCAGGTCGATCTTCAAGAAGCCCGCGTCGGCACACGAATCCTTGTCCCACTGGCAGATCTGCCGCCCCTCCATCGCCGCCGGCTGGACGGGAACGAGCTCGACCAGCGGCCGGCTGGAGATCACCATCCCGCCCGGGTGCTGGGAGATGTGGCGCGGAAGGCCGGCGATCTCCGTGGCGAGCTCGCCCAGCGCCTGCCAGCGCGGCGAGGAGTGGTCGCCCGGCAGGCGCTCGACCTCCTCCGCGACCCGGTGCGGGTTGCCCTCCGTGACGCGCGCGAGGCGCTCGAGCTCGGCGAACGGAAGGCCGAGCGCCTTGCCCAGGTCGCGAATCGCTCCCCGCGAGTGGTAGGTCGAGAAGCTCGCGACGAGGGCCGCATGCCGGGTGCCGTAGCGCTCGGTGACCCGGACGATCAGCTTCTCGCGGATGTCCCGTGGGAAGTCGAGATCGATGTCCGGAACCGATCCGAGCTCCCGGTTGAGGAAGCGGCCGAGCGAGAGATCGGCTTCGACGGGGTCGACGTGCGAGAGCCCGGTCAGGTAGCAGACGAGCGAGCCGACCGAGCTCCCGCGGCCCCGGCCGGGAGGAAGGGCGTGCCGGGGCGAGCCGGGGCCGCGCACCTCGCATGCCACCTCGCGGGCGAGCTCGAGCACCTCCCAGTGCAGCAGGAAGAAGCCGGAGAGCTTCAGCTCGGAGATCAGAGCGAGCTCCTCGTGCAAGCGGGCCTTCGCCCGTCTGCGATCGCGGGATCCCTTGTAGCGCTCGTCGAACTCCTTCCAGCACACGCGGGCGAGCTGCGCGTCCGGTGTCTCGAATCCGTCCGAGAAGTCCGGGTAGCGGTAGCCGAGCTCCTCGGTCAGGTCGAACGTGAGGCCGGCGGCGAGCTCTGCGGTACGCCGGACGGCGTCTCGGTCGTCCGGAAACCGGTCGAGCACCGCCGACGGGGGCAGGAGCACGAACTCCCGGTTACCGCGCCGCTCCGGCTCCGAGCCGTCCAGCGAGGTACGGCACCTGATCGAGACGAGGGCGTCCTGGAGCGCCGCTCGACGCTCTGCGTGCGCGTGGACGTCCCCGGTGACGACGGTGGCGACACCGAGGTCACGCGCGAGCTCGCGCAGCGAGGCGTTCCGGCGGACGTCGCCCCGCTCGTACGGCCGTTGCAGCTCGACGAGGAAACGGTCGCGCCCGAAGGCGGCCGCGACGAGCGCGGCATCGTTCGGGCTCGTCACCCCCAGGCCGTGGCGAGGGCAGCCGGAGAGGCAGACGAGCCCGTCGTTCAGCTCCAGCAACGACTCCAGCGGTAGTGCCGGCGGAAGCGGCTCTGCGCCTTCCTTCGGCCTCGTCTCCGCATGCGCTCTCGTCAGCAGCCTGGAGAGGTTCGCGTAGCCCTTCGGCGTCTCGACGAGCAGCGTCACGTGGGCGCCGCCTGCCAGCGTCACCTCCGCGCCCGTGATCGGACGGACGCCGAATGCCTTCGCTGCGTGAGCGAACTCGAGCGACCCGTAGACGCCGTCGTGGTCGGTCAGCGCGAGCGCCTCGTAGCCGAGCTCGGCGGCTCGCGCGGCCAGCTCCTCGGGCTGCGAGGCGCCGTCGAGGAACGAGTACCCTGAATGGCAATGGAGCTCGACGTATCCCACGCCCTGCTCCTAGGTCCCGGGGAGGGTGAGACGATCACCGATCGGGCCGAGCGAACCGTGCGCTTGCTGCTCGCACACGACCTGCTCGACGTGACGTGGTCTCGGTACGAGGCGGGCGAGCAAGGGCCAGATCCGCACGTCCATCGCGAGCACGTCGACTCCTTCTTCGTGCTGGAAGGGGAGCTCGTCTTCGGGGTGGGGCCTGCCGTCGACGAGGTCCGCGCGCCCGCAGGGACGTTCGTCTCGGTGCCGCAGAACGTCGTCCACACCTTTCGCAACGCGAGCAACGACACCGCCGTCTATCTGAACTTCCATTCGCCGAGCGGCGGCTTCGCGGAGCACATCCGCGGTCGAGCAGACGGCTTCGACAGCTTCGACCCACCTGCAGACGGAGGGAGGCCCACGTCGCTCGCGGTCGTCAGCCTGCCAGGCGAAGGAGAGCGGTTCGTGCGTGAGGACCGCGTCAACCTGATCAAGTGCGAGCTGCCGGAGCTGTCGGCCTTCCAGCTTGCAGTCGAGCCGGCCTGGGACGGAGTCGCCACGCACGAGCACTCCGACCACGTCGACGTCTTCTTCGTGCTCGAGGGAGAGACGGGACTCGTCGCCGGCGACGAGGTACGCCGGGCAGGGGCGGGTTCGTTCTACGCCGCGCCGCCCGGAGTCCGACATGGCATCAGCAACACCCCTGGGCAACGGACCGACTTCCTCAACGTCCACGCGCCCGATACCGGTTTCGCTGCCGCAATTCGTCGCGGGTAGCTACTTGAACGTCCAGTGCTCGGGATGGGCCCGGATCGCTGCCCGGGTCATCACGATCCGCTGAATGGCGTGCACATGGCAGACCACCTGGTCGTGATCCGACGGGTGTGCCTGTGGAAGCTCCTTGAACCTGAGGTAGACCTGCCCGGCGAGCTTCGTGACCTCGATCTCCTCCGGGGTCAGCCCTCGAGCGTCCATGTTCGCGAGCTCGGCCAGCTCAAGCCCCTCGTTGAGAGAACCAGCCGCCCTGCTCCTGGTCGCGGAAGACGACGACGTTCTGACCGCTCTCGAGGACGACCTCGAAGTACCGCCGGCTGACCGGCTCCGCGGTCCACCAGCGGTCGACGACGCGCCACTCCTCGCGCACGGTCGCGACCGGCTGCCGGTTCACCCGGCACGGAGTCCCGTCGAAGCGCTCCTCGACGAGCGCCGGCCTCGGCTCGTTCAGGCGCGAGGTGGTGCGGGGCGCCGTCTGTACCTGATCTCGAATCCCGCCTTCGAACACCACTCGCTCATCCGTCTCGCGGGATGAGGAGCGCTCGCTGCTCCGGGATACGCGACCACGGTGCGACCTCGACGACGGTTGAGACTGCTCCCGATCCTGCGCTCGCACGCACCTGGCGGAGGCCCTCTTGCAGACGTGACTGAAGCTCCTCACCCTCCGGCTGGACGAGCGCGAGCTGGCGCCCGGGTGACTCGACGAGCCCGACGAGCTCGATTCCGAAGGCGAGGACGGGTGCGGGAAGCTCTGCGAGCTTCGGCCCGAGTGCCGCTCGCAGAACCCCCCGCTCCGCGCTCGGCTCGCGCAGCGTCACGGTGCGACGCCAGGAGCCTCCGCCCACGAGTCGCGCCGACAGCGCGACCTTGCGGATCTCTCTCCCGCCGCGCTCGGAGCGGGCGAGGATCCGGTCGAGCAGTGCGTTCAGGGCTCGCCGCAGCGTGAGCTCGTTGCCGACCGCCTCGGGGAACTCGAGCCGCTCGGCGATCTCTGCAGGCGGTCGGCGAGCACGCACCCGTCCGCGGTCTTCCCCCCTCGCCAGGCTCCAGGCGCGCCGGCCGTCCGGCCCCAATCGTTCGGCTACGGCGGCGCCCGGCAGCCCGGCAAGCTGTCCGATTCTCTTCACGCCCAGGTGCTCGAGCTCATCGCGCCTTTCCTGCTCGAGCGGGAGCAGGGACAACGGCAGCGGTGCGAGGAATTCCTTCGAGCGCTCGTCGGAGACGACCAACGCCTGACCCGGGCGAGCGATCGCGGCGGCAGCCAGGGCGGCGAAGCGACGGTCGGCTGCTCCCGCGCAGGCATCCCACGAGGCACCGACCGCGCGCAGCGCCCGCTTCAGCGCAGGGGCGACACCACCGTAGAGGCGCTCGACCCCTCTGGTCTCGAAGTAGAGGCACCCGGGCTCGACCGGCTCGACCGCGAAGCCGTCGTCCTCGAGCCGGCGGACGATCTCCTCCCACACCTGTTCGACCCGGCGGATCGCGCTCGACGAGGACGAGAGACGGACACGTCGCGAGCGCCTCCCCGAGCCGCATCTCGGGCCGCACGCCTGCCGCCTCCGCGGCTGCGGTGACGGGGCCGAGCACAGGCTCGGTCCCGGGCAACGGAGCGAGCGCCGCCGGGCGGAGCCCGAGCCGCGGCCGCTCACGCAACGCGGCGCGGAGCTCGAACCCGGAGACGAGGATGCATGCGATCACCGAACACATGTTCTACACGAACACATGTTCGTCTGTCAAGCCTTGCATTCAAGGATCTCGAGCAGCGCCTGCAGGGACAGTCCCCCGATCGGCGCTCGCCGGTCGGACGGGAACCCCTTGCGGGCGTCGTCGTCGGCGGGTGGTTGCGTTGCCGGCGGGATTGGCTAGCCCTTTGCTCAAAGAAAGCGCCGGGATTTGCGGGCGCCGCGGCACACCTTGATCGAATAGAACCAGAGGGTTAACTGCGGACGAAGGCCTGCGGGAAAATACTCGAAATATCCCACCCTGATCCTTATTAACCTTTGACTTTCCTCTCAGCTGGACTATTTGTCTGACCGCAAGCACCGCCGATTTCGGCGTCTGCGGCGAAGGACCGACAGGGAGACGGGAGATGGGCCGTCCGGCAGGGACGTATACGGCGTTCGCACGTTTGCCGTGCAGCGCCGACCTGACGTGTCGGCGCGTGTCCGCCGGCCCCTCGCGGCGCGGCAGGGAGGGCAGAGACATCAACGGCGAACAGGCGTAGGCCCTTCGCGGGCCCAGCGTCGCCGCCCGCTAGGGGTAGCGGGCCGCGACTGAACCGTGACCGCCCCGCGCGACAACACCGGGGCGGCCGCGAATTGCGGAATTCGAGGGGAGATCGACAAATGCGAAAGCACTTCACGAAGAAGCGGGTGATCGTCCTGGCGGTCGCCGCCCTGGCGATCGGCATCGGGACGGGCGCCTATGCGTTCTTCAACTCGAGCGGCCACGGCACCGGCGCGGTCGCCGTCGGACACTCCGGGGCTTTCACGGTCACCGTGAACCTTGCGACCGGCGGGCCGATGCTGCCGGGCGGCGGCGAATCGACGTACATGGAGGTCACGTACACGGTCGCGAACCAGACCGCGGCTGCGCTGCAGCTCAACAAGGTCACGATCTCGATCGCCGACGCCGACGGCAATCCCTGGTCGGTGCAGACCGATCTGGGGAAGCCGGCCTGCACCGCTGCCGACTTCGAGCTGGCGGTGGGCGCCGCCGGCGCCTTCGCCGCGCCTCCGATCGACGATATGACGGTCGCCCGCAACCCGCTGGCGGCCGGCGACATGGTCGGAAGCCGCGTCAGGGTGCGGATGATCGAGACCCACGTCAATCAGGACAACTGCCAGGACGCAACCGTTCCGCTGTACCTGGCCGCGAGCTAGGCAGAGAGGGGAGAGATCGACGATGCGGAAGCACTTCACCAAGAAGCGGGTGATCGTCCTCGCGATCGTCGCGCTGGCGATCGGGATCACGGCGGGCGCGCTCGCGTACTTCACCGCGGGCGGTAGCGGTAGCGGCACGGCGACCGCCGGGGCGGCCACCGGCGCGGTCACGATTCACGCGACCTTCGACAACGGTCTCGTGCCGGGCACAGACAAGGCCGTGACGTTCACGGCCGACAACGCGACGGGCACCGACCTGCGGGTGACGACGATCTCGTTCGGGTCGGTGAGCTCGACGGTTTCGACTTGCCAGGACGTGATCACCGGGGCTCCGACCCAGTTCCACATGGCCGCTGTGACGTCGAACACGACCGTTCCGGGCGGTGACTTGGACGTCGACCTGGCCGGCACCGGAACGCTGGTCTGGGACAACCTGCCCACGACGGATCAGACGGCGTGCGCTGGCGCGCCGCTGACGCTGCACGTGACGAGTAACTAGCGCTGACGCCGGTGGAGGGACGGCTTCGGGCGCCCCTCCACCGGCGGCGGAAAGAAAGAGAGTTTTCGTGAAGGGAAGGTCCGGGAGCAGGAGAAGGCAGATGCGGAAGCACTTCACCAGGAAGCGGGTGATCCTGCTCGGGCTGGTCGCGCTCGCGATCGGGATCGGGACGGCCGCGTTTGCGTACTTCAGGTCGACCGGCTCGGGCACGGGCACGGCGACGGTCGGCACGCCCGCGCCGTGGCTGGTCACGACGGCCGCCGCGAGCGGTGGGCCGATGGCGCCCGGCGGCGGCGGCGCGACGAAGGAGCAGATCGGCTACACGGTCCGGAACAACGGCACCGGGTACCTGTACCTGACGAAGGTCAACATCAGGGTCGCGAACGCCGACGGCAGCGCGTGGTCGTCGCAGACCGACCCGGGGAAGCCGGCCTGCACGGGAGCCGATTTCCAGATCACGCTCGACGGCGGCACGAACTGGTACGCCGGGAACGTCGGCGTCGACGACACGAGGGCTCAGTCGTAGGAAACAAGGCTCCCGGTGGCGGCGTGTCGAAGTCGTTCCAGATGCGGATGATCGACGGCGGCGGAAACCAGGACAACTGCAAGAGCCTGGCCGTCCCGCTGTACCTGTACGCGAGCTAGCAGGACCCGCTGGAGGGGCGGCTCCGGCCGCCCCTCCTCCGCTTCGAGAGGACAACGGTGGAGACGAGAGGAGCGAGAGGAAGGGTGTAGGTGGCAGGGAGGTTCGTGAGGAGCGCAGCGGGGAGCGCCAGGCGGAGGCCGCTGGCGGCGTTGCTCGGTGTGCTCGTGCTGGCCGGGTTCGGGGTGTGGGCGGCGCTGGCGGTGGCGGTGAAGGCGCAGGCGGCCCCGCCGGCGCCGTCGATCACGGGGCAGCCGGCGAACCCGACCGGCTCGGCGAGCGCGACGTTCACCTACACGGATGCGCAGTCGGTGAGCTTCCAGTGCAGGCTGGACGGCGGCTCGTACGCGGGTTGCGGGTCCGGGAAGTCGGGGTCGAAGTCGTATTCGGGGCTGGCGGCCGGGTCGCACACGTTCAGGGTGCGCGCGAAGGTGGGAAGCCAGATGAGCGGCGACGCGTCCTACAGCTGGCTGGTCGACCGGACGCCGCCGGCGGCGGCGATCGCGTTCCCGGCGAACGGAGGCGCGTACACCGCAGGCGGGTACGGCGTGGGCTGCTCGCCGGCCGGTGCCTGCGGGACGGCGGCGGACCCGTCCGGGGTCTCGTCCGTGCGGGTGTCGGTCAGGCGCAGCTCGACCGGCAAGTACTGGAACGGCGTCTCCGCCTTCAGCCTGGGCAGCGAGACGTACCTCGCCGCGAGCGGGACGACGAGGTGGACGTACGGGCTGGTCCTGCCGCCCGACGGGAGCTACGTCGTGCACGTGCGGACGACCGACGCGCTCGGCAACACCCAGGTCGGCTCCGCCTATGCGGCCTCCTCGACGTTTCAGGTCGACGGCTCGCCGCCGCCGGCGCCCTCGGTCACCTCGGGGCCGCTGCCCTACCCGCCGGTCGGGTGGCCGTGGACGAGCGCCACGCTTCCGGTTCCGCGACGGCGAGAGCGGGGTGAGCTTCTCGTGCAGCCTGGACGGGGGCGCCTACGAGCCCTGCTCGTCGCCGAAGGCCTATTCCGGCCTGGCCCAGGGACACCACAGCTTCCGGGTCAGGGCCAGGGACGCGGCCGGGAACGACTCCGCCCCCTCCGCGCCATGGGTCTGGTTCGCGGACACGATCGACCCGAACCGGCCGACGCTGACCCAGACGCCGCCCGACCCGACCTCCTCGCAGAGCGCGACCTTCGCCTGGACGGACACAGACCCGGCGCCGGGAAGCGGGATCGCCGCCTACCTCTGCCGGCTGGACGGCAACCTCTGGCTCCCCTGCTCCAGCCCGCGCACCTACGCGGGTCTCTCGCTCCGCTCGCACACCTTCCGGGTGGTCGCGATCGACTGGGCCGCGAACATCTCGAATGAGGCCGGCCACACCTGGACCGTCTCCGCCGGCGGGCTGCCGTTTACGATCACCGGCGGCGCCCCGGCCGGGGTGAAGCTCTACCCCGGAGGCGCGGCCGTCCCGGTCGACCTCGTCTTCATCAACCCGAACGGCGCGCCGATCATGATCACGGGCGTCGAGGTCACGATCAGCGGCACCTCGGCGGCCGGCTGCGCGGCAGGCGATTTCACGGTCGACCGGCAGCTGGTCGTCACCCCGGCGCTGGTCGTCCCCGGCGACGCCACCAGGTCGCTCTCGCAGCTGGATGCGAACCAGGACCACTGGCCGAAGCTGCGGATGATCGACAACGGTGATCAGGACGCCTGCCAGGACGCGACCGTCGACCTCGCCTTCACCGGGGAGGCGACCGGATGAGCGCCCGCCTGCACAGGCTGCTCCACCGCCGGCGGACGAAGCTGCTGGTCGCGCTCGCGGTCGCGCTTGTCGTCGCCGCCGGGGCGGGCGCGTGGTGGACGAACGGGAGCAGCGGCACGGGCAGCGGCCCGACCGGCTCCCCCCTCCCGCTGACGATCACCGCCGTCACCCCCAGCACGAACCTGCTCTACCCGGGCGGAAGCGGCAACGTGAAGCTGTCGATCTCGAACCCGAACGCCTACGGCGTCCGGGTCAACTCGCTGGTCGCCACCGGCATCGACGCCGACGGCGCCCACTCCGGCTGCGACACCTCGGCGCTGACGTTCACGACCCAGGGCAACCTGGGCTGGGACGTCCCGGCGAACACCACCGTCCCCAACCTGACGCTCACGAACGCGATCAGCATGGCCCTCGGGGCGGCGAACGCCTGCCAGGGCGCCGTGTTCACCATCCACCTGCAGACGGGGCCCTAGCGATGAGGTGGCTGCTGACGATGCTCGCCCGCAGGCGCCGCCCGCTGGTCGTCCTCGCCGCGCTCCTCGTCGCCGGCGGACTCGCCGGCGGGCTGATCGCCTACTTCAGCGGCGCGGCGACGGCAGGCAGCGCGGGCGGGGCGGCGGCGACGTCGGTCGGGCCGGGGGCCAAGCCGGTCGCGGTGGAGCACGACCGCTCGGTGACGCTCACCTGGGCCGTGGCGACCCTCGCGAACGGCCACGCGGTCGACGGCTACGTGGTCACGCGCTTCGAGGCAGGCGGGGGGCCGGGCACGACCCCGCTTCCGGGCTGCGACGGCACCGTCGCGGGGCTCACCTGCATCGAGGAGGGCGTCCCTGAAGGGAGCTGGCAGTACACGGTCACGCCGGTGATCGGGCAGAACTGGCGCGGCGCGGAGAGCGCCGGGAGCGACCCGGTCGAGATCGAGGCGGCGAGCCTGGAGCTCGACGAGGTGATGCTCTCGTCGGCGGACTTCGAGGACGGCTCGGGCGGCGCGGTCGCGGCCGGAGAGCTGCCCGACGCGGGGCTAAAGGGCTTCGTAGCGAACGAGCCCGTCACCTTCCATCTCGACGGCCCCGCCGGCCCCGAGCTCGCGGCCTCGCCGACCGCGGTCAACGCCTCGGGTCGAGCGAGCGTCTACGTCACGATCCCGCCGGAGACGGGCGACGGGCCGCACGAGGTCGTGGCGGTGGGCGACTCGGCTCCCTCCCCGTCGGAGGCGAGCGCGCGGATCCTCGTCGACACCACACCGCCGTCGAGCGCAGCCGCAGGCGCCGACGCCGACTGGCACACGTCCGGAGTCGTGGTCGGCCTGAGCGCCGACGACGGCGACGGCTCGGGTGTCTCGAGCATCACGTACCGGGTCGACGGCGGTCCGGAGCACACGGTCGCCGCAACAAACGTCGACGTGACGATCCCCGCCCCGCCCGACGGCTCGAACGACGGCGTCCACACGATCGCCTTCCACGCGACCGACGCCGCCGGCAACGACGAGCCGGCCGTAGACGCTGCGACCGTGAAGATCGACGCGACCAGCCCGATGACGGGCGACGACGCGCCGTCGGGCTGGCACCGCGGCGACCAGACGGTCACGCTCGCCCCGACCGATCCCGGCGCCCCCGCGAGGGGATCGGGCGTCGCCGCCACCTACCACACGAGCGACGGCTCGACGCCGACGACGAGCTCGGACACCGGCGCGTCGGTCCTGCTCGCGGGCGACGGTGTCTACACGCTGAAATACTTCTCCGTCGACAGGGCGGGCAACGCGGAGGGCGTCGTCACCGCGGCCCGCCAGGTGCTGATCGACGAGACCGACCCGACGCCCGCGCCGATCGGCCTGGAGGGCGCATACGTCGACGCCGAGACGGCGTACGTGAGGGACGGGCAGCGGCTGTCGAGCGCGGCGACCGACCCGACCGTCAACGGCGCGAGCTCGGGCGTCGAGTCGGTGTCGTACGCCTTCTGCGCGGGCGCCTCCTGCGACCCGTCCGCTCCGATCGGCACGAGCACGTCGGGGCCGGACTTCGCCGTCGCCTGGGCCTCGCAGCCCGCCGACGGCACGTACCGCATCCGGGCAACGGCCACGGACGCCGCCGGCAACGTCGCCGTCTCGCCGATCCGGCCGGTCAGGGTCGACAACTCGCCGCCGTCCACCTCGGACAACTCGGCATCGATCGGCGACGGCTGGTTCAACGTGACGAAGACGGTCGCGCTCTCGCCCGACGACGGCGACGGCTCGGGTGTCTCCGCGACCTACCACACGAGCGACGGCTCGCCGCCGACGGCGAGCTCGGGCACGGGTACCTCGGTCGTGCTCGCCGAAGACGGCGTCTACACAGTCAGGTACAGCTCGGTCGACAACCTCGACAACGCCGAAGCGGCCAGGACCGCCGCGACGGCGATCCACATCGACAAGACCGCCCCGGATCCGGCTGCGATCGGGCTCGCAGGGGCGTACGCCGGCGACGGCACGACCTACGTCAGGGACGGGCAGGCGCTGACGAACCCGGCTACCGACCCGACCGTGAACGGTGCGTCTTCGGGCGTCGAGTCGGTCGGCTACCGCTACTGCGCCGGAGCGTCGTGCACTCCGGCGACGCCGATCGGATCGAGCAAGGCGGGCCCCGACTTCTCGGTCGACTGGGCCTCGCAGCCCGCCGACGGTGTCTACCGGCTGCAGGCGGTCGTCACCGACGTGGCGGGCAACAGCTCCCTTTCGGCGGTCCGGTCGGTCACGGTCGACAACACCGCGCCGTCCTCCCACGCCTCGCTCGGCCCGGCGCCGAACCCGGCCGGCTGGAACAAGGCCGACGTCACCGTCACGCTGAGCGCGAACGACGGCGGCGGGTCGGGTGTGGACGCGATCACGTACTCGGCGACGGGCGCGCAGACGATCGCGGCGACGACGTACGACGGGCCGTTCCATGATCACCGCCGAGGGAACGACCACGGTCAGCTTCCACGCGAGGGACAACGCCGGCAACGTCGAGGCCGTCGCCACGCAGGTCGTCAAGCTCGACAAGACCGACCCGTCGATCAGCGCCCGCGCGGTCACCGCCGACAGCGCCTACGCCGCGGGCAGCTGGGCGAACCAGACCGTGACCGTCCTCTACACCTGCTCGGACGAAGGCTCCGCGCCCGTCGCCTGCGCGGACAACCAGGTCTTCGCTGCGGAGGGAGTCACCGCCTCGACCAGCGGCAGCGCGACCGACCGGGCGGGGAACAGCGCAAGCGCCTCGTTTGGTCCGATCAGGATCGACAGGACGAAGCCGACCGGCTCGCTCACGGCGCCTGCGGCCGGTGCCGTGGTGCGCGGAACGTCCGTCACAGTCTCTTCCAGCTCCGACGACGCGCTCTCGGGAGTCGCTTCCGCGCAATTCCGGGTCGCGCCGCACGACGGCTCGTTCAGTGACCTCGGCGAAGCCGATACGACCGGCCCCTTCGGCGTCGACTGGAACACGACCGACGGCTACCCGGACGGCCGTTACGACCTGCAGGTGGTGACCACGGACCGGGCGGGCAACGCCTTCACCTCCGCGACCACGACGGTCACGGTCGACAACACGCCGCCGTTCGTCTCCCTGACCGCGCCCTCCGGAGGCACCGTCACGAACGACGCAACCCCGAGCTTCGGCGGCGCCTGCACGGCCGGCGATGGCACCGTGACGGTGACCGTCTCCCGCGACTCGACGACGGTCCAGACGCGGTCGGCGACATGCTCCTCCGGCACGTACGCCGTCGACGCCTCGCCTGCGCTCGGCGACGGCACCTACTCCGCGCGGGCCTCGCAGACGGACGCGGCCGGCAACACCGGCACGAGCTCGACGAACACGTTCACCGTCGACGCCGCCGGGCCGACCGTCACCGTCGAGCGGGCGTCCGGGCAGGACGACCCGACGGACAAATCGCCCGTTGAGTTCAGGGTCGTCTTCAGCGAGCCCGTTGACGACTTTGCAGCGGGCGACGTGACCGTGAGCGGCACCGCGGGCGCGACGACCGCGACCGTGACCGGCAGCGGCGCGATCTACGGCGTCGCCGTCACCGGCATGTCGAGCAGCGGCACCGTACTCGTGGCGGTCCAGGCAGGGAGGGCGCACGACGCGGCCGGCAACGGCAACTCCCCCTCGAGCGGCGGCGACGGCGAGGTCACGTACGAAGCTCCCTCCTAAGGTGTAGGACCCGAGCAGGTTGGTTCTGCTGATCGGGGGTTGGTGGCCGAGGGCTGAGTGTCGACGTCGATGGTTGTAGTGCCAGAGCCAGCCGTCAAGGGCAGCTGTGCGTTCGTGGCTTGAGCGGTAGATGGCGCCGACTATCCCCTCTAGTACACGACTCCCCGGATCGAACGGGATCGCGGATACCCTCGAAAGGTGCCCGAGCGCTCCGACATCCGCAACGTCGCCATCGTCGCCCACGTCGACCACGGCAAGACCACGCTGGTGGATGCGATGCTCTGGCAGTCAGGCGCGTTCCGTGAGAACGAGGACGTCGCCGAGCGCGTCCTCGACACCGGTGATCTCGAGCGCGAGAAGGGGATCACGATCCTCGCCAAGAACACCGCCGTCCGCTACCGCGGCACGAAGATCAACATCGTCGACACCCCCGGTCACGCCGACTTCGGCGGGGAGGTGGAGCGAGGGCTGACGATGGTGGACGGTGTCCTGCTGCTCGTGGACGCGAGCGAGGGGCCGCTGCCGCAGACGCGCTTCGTGCTGCGCAAGGCGCTCGAGGCACGGCTCCCGGTGATCCTCGTCGTGAACAAGGTCGACCGGCCCGACGCACGGATCGACGAGGTCGTGAACGAGGTCTACGAGCTCTTCCTCGACCTCGACGCCGACGCAACTCAGATCGAATTCCCGATCGTCTACTGCAACGCTCGGGCAGGACGGTCGTCGGTCGACCCGGATCCCGACGAGATCGGCCCCGACCTCCAACCGCTGCTCGACCTGATCGTCACGCGCGTCCCTGCCCCCACCTACGAGGACGGGCATCCCCTGCAAGCGCTCGTCACCAATCTCGACGCGTCCCCGTACGTGGGCCGCCTCGCTCTCTGCCGCGTCCAGCAGGGCCGCATCCGGCGTGCCCAGCCGGTGGCCTGGTGCCGTTCCGACGGGACGATCGTGCGCGCGAAGGTGACGGAGCTGTACGTGACCGAGGCCCTCGACCGGGTGGAGGCCGAGGAGGCCGGCCCCGGCGAGATCGTCGCCGTCGCCGGGATCCCCGAGGTGACGATCGGCGAGACACTCGCCGACCCGGACGACCCGCGGCCGCTGCCGATGATCACCGTGGACGAGCCGTCGCTCTCGATGACCGTCGGGATCAACACCTCGCCGCTCGCCGGTCGCGAGGGCGACAAGGTGACCGCGAGCCTCGTCGAGGCACGGCTGCGATCAGAGCTCGTCGGCAACGTCGCGCTGCGCGTGGTGCCGACCGAACGTCCCGACACCTGGGAGGTGCAGGGTCGCGGCGAGCTCCAGCTCGAGGTGCTCGTCGAGCAGATGCGACGCGAAGGCTTCGAGCTGACGATCGGCAAGCCGCAGGTCGTGACGCGGCTGATCGACGGCAAGGTTCACGAGCCGGTCGAGCGCGTGTCGGTGGACGCCCCGGAGGAGTACCTGGGCGTCGTCACGCAGCTCTTCGCACTGCGCAAGGGGCGGACGGAGGCGCTCGTCAACCACGGCATGGGCTGGGTGCGGATGGAGGTGCTCGTCCCCGCCCGCGGCCTCATCGGCTTCCGCACCGAGTTCCTCACGGAAACACGCGGCACCGGCATCCTTCATCACGTCTTCGACCGCTTCGAGCCCTGGCACGGCGAGTTGCGGACTCGCCCGACCGGCGGGCTCGTCGCCGACAGAGCCGGGAAGACAACCGCGTTTGCGCTGCTGAACCTGCAGGAGCGCGGCTCCCTGTTCGTCGGCCCCGGCACCGCCGTCTACGAGGGGATGATCGTCGGCGAGAACGCGCGCTCGGACGATCTCGACGTCAACGCGACCAAGGAGAAGAAGCTGACCAACATGCGCTCCTCGACCGCGGACGAGCTCGTCCGCCTGATTCCGCCGCGTCCTCTCCCACTCGACCTGGCGCTCGAGTTCATCCGCGACGACGAGTGCGTCGAGGTCACCCCACTCAACGTCCGGCTGCGGAAGTCCGTCCTCTCCGTGCAGAAGCGTCGCGCCGCCGCGAGCCGCAAGGCACGCGGGCTCGCGCCGGTCGAGATCCGCGCGACCTAGCGCCCTAGAGCCGCTCGAGCTGCTCGACCGTCCGTTCGTTGCGGACGTTGCCGGTGTTCAGGACGGTCTTCGGCTCGACCAGGACGACGTGCGTCTCGCCTTCCGCGAGCGGACAGTGCTCGACGCCCTTCGGCACCACGATCAGCTCGCCCGGCTCGACGACCACGTCGCCGTCGCGGAACTGCATCCGCAGACGGCCGGAAACGACGAGGAAGAGCTCGTCCTCGTCGTCGTGGTGATGCCAGACGAACTCCCTTTCGAGCTTGACGACTTTCACGTACGTGTCGTTGAGCTCGGCGACGATCTTCGGGCTCCAGTGCTCGTCGAACAGCGCGAGCTTCTCTACGAGATTGACCTTCTCGATCATGCCGTGATGCTAGATCCCGACGGCCACTCGCCGCTCAGCCGGTCTGCTGCCGTCGCGGATCGTCGCTACCCTCCGCGAATGGGAGAGCAGTTGACGCCGAGTCAGCGCGGCCAGCTCGGCGCCGAGCTGGCCGAGCTCGAAGGGCCGCGACGCAGAGAAATCGTCGAGGCGATCGCCGCCGCTCGTGGCCACGGTGACCTCTCCGAAAACTTCGAGTATCACGCGGCGAAGAACGAGCAGGGCTTGCTCGAGCGCAAGATCGCCATCCTGCGTGCCCGGCTCGAGGACGCGGTGATCGTCGAGGGCACCGATCCGGACATCGTGTCTGTCGGCTCGCACGTCGTGATCGAGGACGAAAACGGTGACCGCCTGCACGTCGAGGTCTCTGGGCTCGGCGGGAAGGGGACGACGTCGCCCTCTTCCCCGCTCGGCGGTGCCGTCCTCGGTCGGCGGGTCGGCGAGACGGTCGAGGTCCCGGCACCTCGGGGCGTCTGGCGCGCGACGATCGTCGAGCTCCTCGCCGCGAGCGCGTAAGCCGCCCGAGCCGGCGTAACCGGGTTCGTCGACCGCCGGCCTCTGTTAGAACAGGGTCGATGCGCTACCGCACACTCGGCAAGACCGGCCTCGAAGTCTCGGAGCTCGGCTACGGCGCCTGGGGGATCGGCAAGACGATGTGGATCGGCGCCGACGACGCGGAGTCGTTGCGCGCCCTGAACCGGGCGGTCGCGATCGGCGTGAACTTCATCGACACCGCCCTCGGGTACGGACAAGGCCACAGCGAGCAGCTCGTCGGCCAGGTCGTCCGCGAGTCCGCGGAGACCGTCCACGTGGCGACGAAGACGCCTCCGAAGAACATGCAATGGCCGGCACGCGCCGGCGTCCGCGCCGAGGAAGCGTTTCCCGGCGACTGGATCGTCGAGTGCGTGGAGAAGAGTCTCGGCAACCTCGGGCTGGAGACGATCGACGTGCTCCAGTTCCACGTCTGGTCCGACGAGTGGGTCGGGCAAGGGGACTGGCTGGAGGCGATCGAGCGGCTGAAGCGCGAGGGCAAGATTCGCTTCTTCGGCGTCTCGATCAACGACCACCAGCCGGCGAACGCGGTCCAGCTGGTCGAGACCGGCGTCGTCGACACCGTCCAGGTGATCTACAACATCTTCGACCAGAGCCCCGAAGACGAGCTCTTCCCCGCCGTGCAGCAGGCGAATGTCGGCGTGATCGTGCGCGTCCCGTTTGACGAAGGAGGCCTCACCGGCAACGTCAGGCCGGACACGACCTTCCCCGACGGTGACTTTCGCAACGTGTACTTCGCCGGCGACCGCAAGCAGGAGGTCTGGGAACGCGCGCAGGCAATCGCCGCCGACGCGGACGTTCCGGTCGAGCGACTCGCCGAGACCGCGTTGCGGTTCTGCCTCTCGCATCCTGCGGTTTCGACCGTGATTGCCGGCATGCGCTCGCTTCGGAACGTCGAGGCGAATGCCGACGCGGTCGAGGAGGGCCCCCTCGCCCCCGACACGCTCGAGCGCCTTCGACCGCACCGCTGGGTCCGCGCCTTCTACGGCGGGTAGAGCACGATCTCGGCGGCGTTGCCGACCATCCCGGCGAAGCGGGGCACGACGGGGACGACGTTCTCGCGGGCGCAGAAGGCGATGTCCTCCTCGAGGCCGGGCGGGCCGTACGTCCGCGCGTTCAACGCCTCGCTCGAGCTCGCGAACGACCGAGAGACCAGCTCGGCGGCGATCGCCGCGTCGGAGCGCTCTGCTCCCAGCAGGCCGACGATGCGCCCCGCGCAGTAGGCGTCGTCGAGCGCGAACGCACCCTTGAAGCCGGCGCAGAAGATCGCGACGTCCACCCCACGCCGACGTGCCTCCTCCGCGACCGCCTCGAGGTTGAGGAGCGATCCGAGCAGCACCTGCTCACAACGCTCGGCCGCCGTCAGGATCGTCCGAGTCCCGTTCGTCGTCGACAGGATCAGCGTCTCGGCTCGAGGCTCGAGGAACTCGCGCGGCGACGCGCCCACGTCGAAGCCCTCGATCCGCACGGCGTTCCGCTCGCCGCCGACGATCGAGCCCTCGATCTCGGCCCGCAGACGCCGTGCGTCGTCGATCTCGGTGCAGCAGAGCACGCGGCGATAACCGGCCGTCAGCGCCTGCGCGATCGTCGAGGTGGCGCGCAGGACGTCGACGACGATCCCGAGAGCCGCCGAGGCTTCCTCGGCCGGCGTGAAGGCGACGTGGACGCGCATGGCGAGGGGTACGCTAACCGCGACGTGCCGACCTGCTACCGCCACCCCGACCGGGAGACAGGCCTCTCGTGCTCGGAGTGCGGGCGGCCGATCTGCACCGACTGCGTGACCTTCGCCCCGGTCGGCCTCCGCTGCCCTGATCACGCGGGCAAGCCGGCACGCGGGACCCCCCGCGCCGTCCGCAGCGTGCAGCGGCCGCTTGCGCGGCGCGGCTTCGTCATCCCCTCCGACGCGATCGTCACGCGGATCCTCGTCGCGGTCAACATCGTCGTCTACCTGATCACGGTCGCACAGGGCGCCGGCCTCAACGATCCCGGCGGCTCGCTCTTCAACAAGTGGGCGCTGTTCGGACCCCTCGTGGATCAGGGCGACTGGTGGCGGCTGATCACATCCGCGTTCCTCCACGGGAGCGTCCTGCACATCGCGTTCAACATGCTCGCCCTCTGGTGGCTCGGCGCTCCGGTCGAGATGGTGCTCGGCCGTGTTCGCTTCCTCGGCCTGTACTTCGTCTCCGGCCTCGCCGGAGCGGCAGGCGCCCTCGTCGCGAATCCGACGGCGGTCACCGTCGGCGCGTCCGGGGCGATCTTCGGGCTCCTCGGAGCAGGCCTGATTCTCGAGTGGCAGGCGACCGGCTCGCTCGCCGGGAACTACCTGACCCTGATCGTGATCAACCTGGCGATCAGCTTCGCCGTCCCGAACATCTCCGTCGGCGGGCACATCGGAGGCCTGATCGGCGGCATCCTGATCACGCTTGCATTCGCGCGCTTCGGCCGCGGCCGCGTCGCCCACACGCGTCTCGACGTGCTCGGGGCCGCGAGCCTTGTCCTGATCGCGCTCGCGAGTGTCTTGATCGCGTACTTGAAGGTCCGCGGCCTGACCTAGGGCAAGGTCTTGCCCCGCTCCCGGCTGACGGCTCCGGGAGCGGGGAAAACCTCTCGGATGGCGTTAGCCGCCGGCGACAGCCGCGTGGATGCCGGCCTCGGTCAGCGCCGCCTGGGCCGCCGCGAGCCGCGCGAGCGGCACGCGGTAGGGCGAGCAGGAGACATAGTTGAGGCCGATCCGGTGGCAGAAGGCGACCGAGCGGGGCTCGCCCCCGTGCTCGCCGCAGATGCCCATCTTCAGCGTGTCGTTCATGAAGCGGCCGCGGTTGACTGCGATCCGCATCAGCTCGCCGACGCCGTCTTCGTCGAGGACCTCGAACGGGTTTCGCTCCAGCACCCCGGTCTCGAGGTAGCGGGTCAGGAACTTGCCCTCGGCGTCGTCTCGGGAGAATCCCATCGTCGTCTGTGTGAGGTCGTTCGTCCCGAACGAGCAGAAGTCGGCGTGGCGTGCGATCTCGTCCGCCCGGACGCAGGCGCGGGGCAGCTCGATCATCGTCCCGACGAGGTAGTCGAGCTCGCCCTCCTCCGTGGCGACTGCCACGGTTAGCTCGCGCAACCGCCGCAGCTCCTCCTCGAAGGCGACGAGCGGGTGCATGATCTCGACGACCGGCGCATCGCCCGTGCGTTCCCGCACGGCGATTGCCGCCCGAACGATCGCCCGAACCTGCATCTCGTAGATCTCCGGGTACATCAGCCCGAGGCGGCAGCCACGGGTGCCGAGCATCGGGTTGGCCTCGTGGAGGGAGCGGATCCGGTCGCGCATCTGCTCGTCCGTCGCCTCCTCCTCGGGGGGCAGGAACTCGTGCAACGGCGGGTCGAGCAGCCGGATCGTCACCGGCAGTCCCGCCATCGCCTCGAAGATGCCCTCGAAGTCGACCTGCTGGTGGGGAAGCAGCCGCTCGAGCGCCGAGCGCCGCTCCTCCTCGGTCGAGGCCAGGATCATCTCCTGGACGATCGGGAGCCGTTCCTCGCCGAAGAACATGTGCTCCGTTCGGCAGAGGCCGATCCCCTGGGCGCCGAACTCCCGCGCCTTGGACGCGTCCTCCGGCGTATCGGCGTTCGCCCGCACGTCGAGCCGGCGGAACTCATCGGCCCACGTGAGGATCGTCTGGAAGTCCTCGTTGATCTGCGGGGAGACGAGCTCGACAGGGCCGACGATCACCCGGCCGGTCCCGCCGTCGATGGTGATCACGTCGCCTTCGGCGAGCGTGTGCTCGCCGATGCGCACCGTTCCCGCGTCGACGTCCAGGGTCAGCCCTTCGCAGCCGGCGACACAGGGCTTCCCCATGCCGCGCGCGACGACCGCCGCGTGCGAGGTCATCCCGCCGTGGACCGTGAGGATCCCCTGGGAATGGATCATCCCGTTGATGTCGTCCGGCGTCGTCTCCCAGCGGACGAGGATCACGCTCTCGCCGGCGAGACCCCGCTCCTCGGCGGTATCGGCATCGAAGACGATCACGCCCGTCGCAGCGCCCGGTGAGGCGTTCAGCCCACGCGCGGCGACCGCGAGCTCGGCCTTCGGGTCGATCATCGGGTGAAGCAGCTGGTCGAGCTGCGCCGGATCGATGCGCGCGACTGCCTCGTCACGCGAGATCAGGCCTTCGCCCACCATGTCCACCGCCGCCTTCAGCGCCGCAGCCGCCGTCCGTTTGGCGGTCCGCGTCTGCAGCAGGTAGAGCGTTCCCTCTTCCACCGTGAACTCGACGTCCTGGACGTCGCGGTAGTGGGCTTCGAGCTTCTTCGCCGTCTCCATGAACTCGACGTACGCCTCCGGGAGCTTCGTCTTCATCTGGGCGATCGGCTCAGGGGTCCTGATCCCTGCGACGACGTCCTCGCCCTGGGCGTTGACGAGGAACTCGCCGAAGACATCCGGGTCGCCCGTGGCGGGATCGCGCGTGAACGCGACGCCCGTGCCCGAGGAGTCGCCCTTGTTCCCGAAGACCATCTGGACGACGTTCACGGCCGTGCCGAGGTCGTCCGGGATCTCGTGCGCACGGCGGTAGACCTGTGCCCGCGGCGTGTCCCATGAATCGAAGACGGCCTCGACGGCGCGACGCAGCTGCTCGCGCGCATCCTGCGCGAAGACTCGTCCCGTCTCGTCGCCGTAGATCCGCTTGAACCGGTTCACCAGCTCGACGAGATCGTCCGCGGACAGGTCCGAGTCCAGGTCGACGCCCCGTTCCTGCTTGAGCCGGCTCAGCTCCTCCTCGAACCGGTGGCCGTCGATCCCGTCCACGGTCTCGCCGTACATCTGGACCAGTCGCCGGTAGGAGTCGTAGGCGAACCGGCGGTTCCCGGTCGTGGCCGCCAGGCCTTCCACCGACTTGTCGTCGAGACCCACGTTGAGGATCGTGTCCATCATCCCCGGCATCGAGATCGCCGCTCCGGAGCGAACCGAGACGAGCAGCGGATCGACCGTGTCGCCGAAGCGCTTGCCGGACTTCGTCTCGAGCGCCTGGACGTGCTGCTCGATCTCGTCCTCGAGCCCGGCGGGGACCTGCTTGCCCTCGCGCAGGAAGGCGCGACACGCCTCGGTGGTGATCGTGAAGCCGGCGGGCACGGGAACGCCGAGCTGCGTCATCTCGGCCAATCCGACACCCTTCCCGCCGAGAAGCGCGCGACCCCCGTCGCAGGGCTCGTCGAAGTCGTAAACGAAGCGCATTGCGGCGGCCATCTTTTCACGAAGTGGCGGCACAGGAACGGTTCCAATGGACACGGGTCCTCCCAGGTAGACGCTTCGATTGTCTGGACAGGCGGCGGCGCGGGCATCCGCGTGCCGCCGGAAGGCTGCTGCGGACAACTACGGCGCCGCCCCCGCGCCCGGTGTCGCTGCGACCCGGCTTACCGCCGGCGCCGCGCCCTGAACTCTGCGATCCACGCGAGCGCGCGCAATCCGATCCAGATCGGCGTCAACGCGACGTAGAAGATGAACATCCCGAGCGCCAGCAGCACCCACCAGAGCCCCCAGCGCCACAGCGGAACAGGCGGCTTGGGCTTGACGCCTTCGGCGTCACGACCTCGCCTCGCACCAATGCCGACAGCTTCGCTGTCGCCTATGTGCTCGGCTTCGTCTCTCATCGGTAGGCCTTCCGCTGCTCGACGAGCTTGATCACCCGCGAGGCGGTCTCCTCGATCGAGAGCTCGGTGATGTCCAGCACCGGGCAGCCGAGGCGACGGTGGATCGCGTCGGCCTGCTCCAGCTCCTCGTAGATCTCGACCAGCTCGGCATACGCCCTCGGCGTCGAGCGCATGTGACGGACGCGCTCCTGCCGGATCTCGGCAAGCCGTGCCGCGTCGATCGTCAGGCCGACGATCTTCGCGGCGTCGACGCGAAACAGCTCGTGCGGAGGCTCGATTCCGTGGACGACGGGCACGTTCGCGGTCTTGTAGCCCATGTTGCCGAGGTACATCGAGAGCGGGGTCTTCGACGTCCGGGAGACGCCGACGAGGACGATGTCCGCCTCGGGTAGGCCGCCGCCCATGCCGTCGTCGAACTTGACCGCGAACTCGATCGCCGCGATCCGGCGGAAGTAGGCGGAGTCCAGACGGTGCCGCACGCCGGGGGCCATCCGGGCCGCCTGCCCGGAGATCTTCGCGATCGAGGCCAGCGGCGGGCCGAGGATGTCGCAGTAGTGCAGCTTCGCCCGGCGGCAGAAGTCGCGCATCGCCTCGCGCAGCTCCGGCTTCACGATCGTGTACACGACCACCGCAGGACGTCCCTTCGCGCGGTCGATGACGAGGCGCAGATCGTCCACCGTCTCCACGCGCGGGTGCCGGACCTCCTCGAACGGCTGCTCGGGGAACTGGGCCTCGAGCGCGAGCACGAGCCGCGTGGCGGTCTCTCCGGTCGCATCCGAGACGATGTGGAGCTCAACGGGCGGAGCCGTCATCGACGACCCTCAGTTTGGAGGGGTCCGGCCGCCGCGACCGACATGGCGGGCGCGGCTCGCGACGGTCGCTGAGGTGCAAACGGAGTCGGGGAAGGGGGTTCGTGGGGGAAACCGGCCGTTTCCCCCACGAGAGCGAGCCGGAGGGCGAGCGATGTCATCTCACGATGCTCTCAGGTGGATGGAGCACACTTGCACCATGCGCATTCTCGTCGTCGACGACGAGCGCCCGGTTCGGGATGCGCTCGACCGTGCCCTGCGGCTCGAAGGGTACGACGTCGACCTCGCCGAGGACGGGCAGGACGCGCTCCTCTCGCTCGCGCGGCGCGGCGCGGACGCGATCGTCCTCGACGTGCTCATGCCGGTGATGGACGGCCTGGATACGTGCCGGATGCTCCGCCGGCGCGAGGACAGGACCCCCGTGCTCATGCTGACCGCGCGCCACGAGGTCAGCGACCGCGTCGCCGGCCTCGACGCCGGGGCCGACGACTACCTCGTCAAGCCGTTCGCGCTCGAGGAGCTGCTTGCCCGCCTGCGGGCGCTGCTACGGCGAACGACGGGCGGCGACGGCGAGCTCGCGTTCGCGGACCTGACGCTCGACCAGGGCACGCGCGAGGTCCGGCGCGGCGATCGGGCGATCGAGCTGACCCGGACCGAGTTCCTGCTGCTCGAGCTGTTCCTCCGGAATCCGCGCCAGGTCCTGACCCGCGACGTGATCTTCGACCGCGTCTGGGGCTACGACTTCGGCCCCAGCTCGAACTCGCTCGAGGTCTACATCGGCTACCTCCGCCGCAAGACGGAGGCGGCAGGCGAGCCTCGCCTGATCCACACCGTGCGTGGAGTCGGGTACGCGTTGCGCGAGACATGAGCTTCCGCCTGCGCGTGACCTTGCTTGCGACCGCTGCCGTCGCGGTCGCCGTCGTGGCCGCCTCCGGCGTCGTCTACGTCGTCGTCCGCCACCAGCTGCGGGGCGAGGTCGACACGAGCCTCGTCAACCGCGCCCGCGATTTCGCCCGCCGGCCCGGCCCCGACATCGGCTTCATCCAGCCCGGACCGCGAGCCAGCCTGGCGGGCTCGCCGACATACCTCCAGGTGATCAGGTCGGACGGCGAGGGCGCTTTCTTCGACCTGCCGGGGCTGAAGGACGCGGAACGGCTCGCCGGCACGGGGGGCGACGCGTTCTTCTCCGACGGCCGCGTCCAGGACGTCCACGTGCGCGTGTATTCCGCACAGCTCGCAGACGGCCTCGCCGTCCAGGTGTTCCGGCCTCTCGACGAGGTCGACCACACGCTGCACCGAATCCGCCTGTACTTGCTCTTCATCGGCCTGGGGGGAATCGGGATAGCGAGCGGACTCGGTCTCCTCGTCGGGCACGCGACGCTGCGGCCCGTGGGCGACCTGACCGCCGTCGCCGAAGAGGTGGCGGAGACTCGCGACCTGTCCCGCCGGATCCAGACGGGATCGCGCGACGAGCTCGGCCGGCTCGCGGCGACGTTCAACCAGATGCTCGGAGCGCTCGACACGTCGGTGAAGGCGCAGCGCCAGCTGATCGCCGACGCCTCGCACGAGCTGCGGACGCCGCTCGCGAGCCTGCGGACGAACATCGAGGTCCTGGCCGGTCGCAAGCGCCTGCCGGCCGAGGAGCGCCAGCAACTCCTTGGCGACGTGATCGGTCAGGTCGAGGAGCTCTCGGCTCTCGTCGCCGCGCTCGTCGAGCTCGATCCCGACGCGGCTCCCGAGCTCGAAGAGGTGCGGCTCGACGAGCTCGTCGCCGCCGCGGTCGACCGGGCCCGGATGCACTCCCCGGACGTCGAGTTCCGGACCGAGTTCGAGGAATCCGTCGTCCGCGCAGCGCCGGTCCATGTCGAGCGGGCGGTCTCGAACCTCCTCGACAACGCCGCCAAGTGGAGCGACTCGGTCGACGTGGCCGTGAGCGGCGCAGAGGTTGTCGTCCGCGACCACGGGCCGGGAATCGCCGACGAGGACTTGCCCAAGATCTTCGACCGCTTCTACCGCGCCGCCTCCGCCCGACACCTGCCCGGCTCCGGCCTCGGCCTCGCGATTGTCCGGCAGGTCGCGGAGTCGCACGGCGGCGAGGTGACGGCCGAGAACACGCCGGACGGCGGCGCCGTCTTCCGGCTGCGTCTCGGTACGCGTTCGTAGCCGCGGCGGCTGTCGGCGAATACCCATTACGTTAGGGACTCATGGCCGACGTCGTCACGATGGACAAGATCGTCTCGCTCGCCCGCCGGCGGGGCTTCGTCTTCCCGTCCTCCGAGATCTACGGCGGGCTCGGCTCCGCCTACGACTACGGCCATTACGGCGTGCTCGCGAAGAACAACGTCAAGGCACGCTGGTTGGAGGCGATGGTGCAGGAGCGGGACGACATCGTCGCGCTCGACTCGGCGATCATCCTCAACCCGCGCGTGTGGGAGGCCTCGGGCCACGTGGCCGGCTTCAGCGACCCGATGGTCGACTGCCGCACGTGCAAGCTGCGGTTTCGCGCCGACCACATCGACGACCCCGAGCACGACGAGGTCCGGTGCGGCCGAAAGCCGAGCAAGCGCCCCGGGCAAGCCTCCGAGTGCGACCTGACCGAGCCCCGTCAGTTCAACCTGATGCTCTCGACCCGCATCGGCGTCGTGGAGGAGACGGGCTCGCTCGCCTACCTCCGCCCGGAGACGGCGCAGGGGATCTTCGTCAACTTCAAGAACGTCCTGCAGCTCGCCCGTCGCCGGCCGCCGTTCGGGATCGCCCAGATCGGCAAGTCGTTCCGCAACGAGATCACCCCGGGCAACTTCCTCTTCCGAACCCGCGAGTTCGAGCAGATGGAGATGGAGTTCTTCGTCCCGCCTGCGGAGGCCGAGCAGTGGCACCGCTACTGGATCGAGGAGCGGCATTCCTGGTACCTGCGGTACGGCTTGCGTGCGAGCCGACTTCGCATCCGGCCGCACGGCCCGGAGGAGCTCTCCCACTACTCGAGCGCGACCAGCGACATCGAGTACCTGTTCCCGATCGGCTGGTCCGAGCTTGAGGGGATCGCGAACCGGGGCGACTACGACCTCACGCAGCACTCCGAGCACTCGGGGACGAAGCTCGAGTACGTCGGGCAGGACGGCGGCGAACGCTATGTCCCGCACGTGATCGAGCCGGCCGGCGGCCCGGACCGGGCCTTCCTCGCGTTCCTCGTCGACGCGTACGACGAGGAGATCGTCGCCGACCGCGAGCGCACCGTCCTTCGGCTCCATCCGCAGATCGCGCCGGTCAAGGCGGCGATCCTGCCCCTGATCGCGAAGGACGGCGGCATGGTAGGCAAGGCGCGAGCGCTGTACGAGGAGCTTCGGGCCGACTTCATGGTCGAGTACGACGAGAGCGGCGCGATCGGCCGCCGCTATCGCCGGCAGGACGAGATCGGCACGCCGTTCGCGTTCACGATCGACGAGCAGACACTCGCGGACGACACGGTCACGATTCGCGACCGCGACTCGCTCGCCCAGGAGCGGATCGCGCTCTCCCAGGTCGCGGCCCGACTTGCCGAAGAACTGCGCAAGCCCTGGGAGACGCCGAAGCCTGACTAGGAGTCCGACGCGGTGTGGTATTCGGGGAGCGGGATGCCGAAGCTTTCGCTGAGCGCGATCACGTCGCGCTCATGCGCCTCGTCCAGCCCATACCCGGTCGCGTGGGCAACGAGTATCACGTCGGGTGTCTGGCACGGAACCGCGCGGCCGAGAATGTCCCCGATGCCGGTGAGCGCGCCGGGTGGGTAGATCCAGTCCTCACCGTTCGTCATGGTGTAGAGGGCCTCACCGGTTTCCGTGAACCTGACTGGATGCACATCGACTTGGTGTCCCTCGGCGTCCACGAGGTACTCGACGATCCCTGGCCGTTCGCAGCCGGTGAAGACGTAGCCCAACTCGCGCAGGGCTTGCTCGACCCGGCTGAGGTCGTCGAGCTGGACGATCAAGTCGAGGTCGTCGTGTGGCCGTGTCAGCCGGCCGAGGAGCGCGTCGATGCCCCAGCCGCCGTCGAGCCAGGCTTGAAGGTTGCGCGCTGCGAGATGGTCGAGCACCTCGAGGACGCGACGAGCGTCCATATCCGCCTGGGGCTGCCTGTCACGCCCGATTCGAGCCACGGGCCATCTTCGCAGGGATCCGAGGCGCCGCGTTGCTCCCCGGAGCCAGCGCTTGAGCTTGACGATCGCGTGCCGCTGCCGCTGGTTTGCCTGCCACGATGTCTACGCGTCCTAACCGATCTCGCCGCCGCGACCGACATGGCGGGCGCGGCACACGACGGCCGGAACGGTCGCGAATCAGGGAAGGGGGCACACAGGGAAACCGGCCGTTTCCCCCGCGCTAGTCGAGGAAGAAGTCGATCGGCGCCCCGATCACGACCTCGAGGACGTGGCCGATGACGTAGCCGGCGATTCCGCGGCGCTCGGTGTCCTCGAACGCCTGGTCGAAGCCCGACCGAAGAGCGTCCTCGATCGTGGCGCGATCCCAGCGCACCCGCTTCGTCCCCGCAGCGGGGACGAACGACAGAACAAGCTCTTCGCGCGTCGTATGCAGCTTGCAGGCGGCGCCGTTGAGCCCGCTGAGGGCGAACCGCTGGACCTCCCCGTCGAGCCCACCTCCCTCGAACGCCGGCTTCGACGTGCAGGGGTCGGCGAGCCTCGGCCGGCCGAAGCTGAACGCGCCGAGCGAGAGCTCGACGATCAAGAAGGCTGCAGCCGCGGCCAGGAGGGCTACGAGGACCCGTCTCATCCGGCCGCCCTCAGCCGGAGCGCCGGGAGAACCGCCAGAAGGGCGAACAGCGCGGCGAGGCCGAACGCCGAGCGAAAGCTCCGTGTCAGCGCCGCCTTCAGCGTCCCGAGCAGCGCATCGCGTGCGTCACGCACCGCGGCGTTCGAGCGCGCCCCCGCCTCGTCGAACGGCTTGTTCAGATCGGGAACCTCGCCCTTCGGCGCGTTCTGGAGGGCATCCCGCAGCGCGAGCGCGATCGGCACCTTCTTGGTCAGCGGCACGTTCGCGTCGAGGATCTCCTTCGTCCCTCCGAGCAGCGCCCGTTCGCCGCCCCGGTCGAGCGCGCTCGTCAGCAGCGGGGCGACGAGCGCGAGCGCCAGGACGAGGCCGGCATGACGAGCGGCGATCGTGAGCGCACCGCCCCGGAGCAGTCCTGCCTCCGGGTCGAGCGAGGCGCGCGTCAACGTCGGCACCGCAAGGCCGACGCCCGCGCCGCAGAATCCGAGCGAGACAGCGACGAGGACGTTCGAGACCCGCGGTAGGAGCGCGAGGGAGCCGAGACCCGCGGCGAGCAGACAGGCACCACCGACGACGGCGGTCGCGGGTGCCAGACGAACGGCGAGGGGCCGCACCGCCAGGGTCGCGGCGGGCAACGCGCTGACGACGAGCGCGCCGGCTGCCGGGTCGAGGCCCCAGACCGTGATCACGAGCAGGACGGCGAGGAACAGGGCGCCGACGAGCCCGGCGAACAGGAGCGCGAGCGCTGCGTCGGCGGCCAGGGCGCCACGCCTTCGGAACGACGTCTGCTCCAGTGGGAGTGATTCGGCCTTCTCCGTGGCAAGCAGCGCGACAGCCGCGAGCGGCGCCTGGACGACGAAGATCGCACGCCAGTCGAAGAGCTGCGTGAGAACGCCGCCGAGCGCCGGACCGATCGCCGCGCCGAACACGGCCGCAGCCGTCCACACCCCTGCCCCACGCGCGCTCGACCGCGTGAGGACGCCGAGGAGCGGCAGTGCAGCGGCAAGCAGGAGTGCGCCGCCGAATCCCTGCACGCAGCGAAAGACGATCAAGGCGGGGAGCGACCACGACGCCGCGCAACCGATCGAGGCGAGCGTGAACAGGCCGAGCCCTGTTCGGGCCACTCGTCTGACGTTCGCCCGACGGGCGAAAGGGACGAAGACGAGCGCCACGAGGGTGACGACCAGGTTGTACGACGTGACCACCCACGAGACGCCGACGATGGTCGTGTCGAAGGCTCCGTACAGGCTCGGAAGCGCGAGCACGACGATCGACGAGTCCGCGAAGGCGACCGCGACGGAGGCCGAAACGGCGACCGTCAGCAGTCGGTTCCGGTCAAGCAGGTCGCCGCTCCATCACGAGCTCCGAGGGCGCGCCGAACCCGAACTTCCGGTACAGCTCGTGCGCATCGGAGGTGTGGAGGATCCACTTGACGTCATTCAGGGGGCCGTTCTCGATCATCTCCCGGACGAGCTCGACGCCGAGCCCACGGCCCCGATGCTCGGGGAGCACGTAGACGTCCGCGAGGTAGGCGTTCGCCACGCCGTCCGAGAACGCCCGCGCGAACCCCACCTGCCGTCCGCCCGCGTACGCGCCGACGACGCGGGTTGCATCGCGCACGAGCCGCTCGACGACCTCATAGGCTCGTCCTTTCGCCCAGTACGAGTGGTTCGCGAGGTAGTCGTGGACTGCGTCGACGTCGACCCGGGCCGGGTCGTCGTCCAGCTCGTAGCCGCCGTCGAGGACGCGCTTCATCCGGCGCGAAGCGTCCGCAGCCGGAAACCGCCGTGCTCCTCGTACGAGGACGTGATCACCGCCAGCACGTCGCGGGCGCCGCGGGAGGTCAGCCCGGCCGAGCCGGCGTCCGCGAGCGGGCTCTTCAGGAGCGCGGTCATCCCCACGAGTCCGTCCGTGGAGAGCACCAGCGCTCCCGCGCTGCACGACCGGCACACCGTTCCCCCGGCCCGAGCCGAATATCCGGCGAGCGGGCCTGCTGAGCTGCACTCGGCGCAGCTGCCGATGTGGGGCAGGTACCCGGACAGCCAGAGCAGCTTGAGCTGGAAGGAGAGGCCGAGCGCGTCCAGCTCGGGCCGTGGGCCGGAGGCTGGAAGCGTCGCGGCAAAGCCGGCGACGCCCGCGGAAGACCGGGGCGCCTGCGGCGCCCCTGGCGGCGTTACGTCGAGGAGGTCGAGGAACCTCGTCAGCGCGACGAACGCGCGCTCGTTTCCCTCCTGCTCGGTGAACAGACGGAGCATCGACTCGGCGCCGATGAGGCCGACGGCGAGCCGGTAGGGGTCCTCTCGCGTCGCATGGTGCGAGCGCACGAGCTCGACCCCGGTGACCGTGTGCAGCTCGCCGCCTCCCTGGTGCAGCATGACCTCGACGTGCCCCAGCGGCTCGAGCCGGCCGCCGAAGCGGGACTTCGTCCGCCGCACGCCCTTCGCGATCGCGCCCACTCGTCCACGATCGGCCGTGTACAGGTGCAGGATGCGATCGGCCTCCGAGTAGCGGAGCGAGCGCAGCACGACTGCTTCCGTCTTGTACGTCCGCCCCACGCTTCGAGTCTAGTCCGGACAGAACCCGGAACGATCGAGCGGCCGTATGCGTTGAAACAGATATGCCGCGCATCCAGATCTACACGACGGAATGGTGCGGGTACTGCGTCCGCGCCAAGGCCCTGCTCGAGGCGCGAGGGCTTCCCTACGAAGAGGTCTCGCTCGACGCCGATCCGCGCTTCCGCCAGAAGCTGATGGATCTCACCGGAAGCTGGACCGTGCCTCAGATCCTGATCGACGGGCGCCCGATCGGCGGTTATGCCGAGCTGTGGGCGCTCGACCGCTCCGACGCGCTCGACGGGGTCGCGACCTGAGCGGCCCCTACCGCTGGCAGCGTGGGCAGAACCACGTTCCGCGGCCGCCCGCGCGCGTCTTCTCGATCGGCGTCCCGCAGCGGTCGCACGGCTCACCTGTGCGCCCGTAGACGCGGAACTCGCGCTGCATCTGCCCGCCCGCGTACGCGCCGTCGCCGAGGTCGGCGCCCTGGCGGCGGATGCCACGCCGGAGCGCAGCTCGGACGCCGCGCCTGAGTGCCGCGACCTCTTCGACGGAGAGCTCCCCGGCCGGGCGCAGCGGGTGGATCTGCGCGTGCCACAAGGCTTCGTCGGCGTAGATGTTTCCGAGCCCTGCGACTGTCCGTTGGTCGAGGATCGCCGCCTTGACGGGTGCGCGACGCCCCGCGAGACGGCCGGCGAGGAACGCTGCGGTGAAGCGCGGGCCGAGCGGCTCGGGACCGAGCCTGACCGCGAGATGCTGCTCCGCCTCGTCCGCCTCGACGAGCGAGCCACGTGCCGAAGCGTCGAAGGTCGCGGTAGGCGATGCGAGTCCCGTCGTCGAGCTCGAGCACGGCCCGTTCGTGGGTGGCCGGCTCGTACCGGAATCCGCCCGTCATCCGCAGGTGGACGAGCAGGACCTGGCCGCTCGCGAGCCGGACGACGAGGTACTTGCCCCGCCGTTCGACCGCCTCGACTGCGGCGCCCTCGAGCGTCGCAGCGATCCAGGCCGGGTCCTCGGGCCGGGTGAGCCTCGAGTCGGCGATGTGCGCCGCTGCGATCGTCCGCCCGGCGACCCTCTCGGCGAGGCGGCCGCGCTCGGTCTCGACTTCCGGGAGCTCGGGCATGAGCGCCCTAGTGCCCATTCCAGCAATAGTCAGGGCATTTCTGGCGGCGCCCGGCGCCGCCATCCTTCGTCCTCAGTCGCGCCAATATGCCTGCATATTGGCGCTCCCTGCGTCCTTGCCTGGCGACCCCGTGCGCTCGCCAGGAACGCGAGACCATCACTGGAATGGGCACTAGCCGATCACGTCGAGGATGATCCTCCGCCCGCGAGGAGCCTCGTCACCGACCTCGTACGCGGCGAGCACCGACCTCGCAGCCTCCTCCGCGGCCGCCTCGCTCCGCGCGTGGACCTCGGCGAGTACGTCGCCGGTCTCGACCTCGTCGCCCCGCTTCTTCCGGCAGAGGATGCCGACCGCGTGGTCGACGTCGTCCTCCTTCGTCGCCCGGCCGGCGCCGAGGTGGAGCGCGGTGACCCCGATCTGGATCGCCCCGAGGCGCCGGACGAACCCCGGGCGCGGAGCCGGCACCTCGCGGACGACCGGTGCTCTGGGAAGTGCCGCCTCGTCCGGATCGCCGCCCTGAGCACGGATCCATCGCTCGTAGGCGACGACTGCGGAGCCGTCGGCGACCGCCTGTTCGGCGCGATGCCGGGCCTGCGCCTCGTCGATCTCCAGGTCGGAGAGCGCGAGCAGGTGCGCGACCGACGCGAGCACCAGCTCGGTGAAGTCGGCCGGACCTTCACCTCGCACCGTGGCGAGCGCCTCGCGGATCTCGAGTGCGTTGCCGACCGCCTGCCCGAGGGGCTGGTCCATGTCGGTGAGCAGGCACACGACCTCGCGCTCCGCACGCCGGCCGAGCTCGATCATCGCCTCGGCAAGAGCCTGGGCATCCTCGATCGTCTTCATGAAGGCGCCGTCGCCGACCTTGACGTCGAGGACGATCGCGTCGGCGCCGCCGGCGATCTTCTTGGACATGATGCTGGCGGCGATCAGCGAGAGGTTGTCGACGGTGGCGGTCACGTCCCGAAGCGCGTACAGACGCTTGTCGGCCGGGACGAGGTTCGCGCTCTGGCCGATGATCGCCAGGCCGATCGAGCGAACCTGGTCGACGAACTCCTCCGTGGTCAGCTCGACCCGGTAGCCGGGGATCGCCTCGAGCTTGTCGATCGTGCCCCCGGTGTGGCCGAGGCCCCGGCCGCTCATCTTCCCGAACGGCACGCCGCAGGCTGCCACGACCGGCCCGACGGCGATCGACGTCTTGTCGCCGACGCCTCCGGTCGAGTGCTTGTCCACGCACTTGCGGCCGAGCGACCGCCCGAGGTCGATCGTCTCCCCGCTCGCGATCATCGCGTCGGTGAGCGCATGGGTCTCGGCGCTGGACAGGCCTTTGAAGTACACCGCCATCAGAAACGCCGCCATCTGGTAGTCGGGGACCTCGTCGCGGCTGTAGCCGAGAACGAGCTCGCGCAGCTCGTCCGCCGCGAGCTCCCTGCCGTCGCGCTTCCGTTCGATGAGCTCGGCCGGCCGGATCACGGCTCGCAGACGAAGACGACGACGTGCCGAGATGCACGTAAGCGGGCCGTCGAAGTACGGCAACTCGTCGGCGAGGTGGGATCGGCTGGTCGAGGCGCCCACGTAGCCTCGGGCGGCGTCTCGGTCTTGGAAGGTGACCGTTCCGCGGACGTCGCGGCGCTCGACGATCGTGAACCAGCGGAGCAGCGGCCATTCTCCGTTCTCGGCGCTGAACGGGTGCTCGCGGCGGGCGCGCTCGCCGAACAGGCTCCAGAGCTCCATCAGGTTGTCCTCGCTGTTCGTCACGGCGACCAGGCGGCCTCCCGGTCGGAGCACCCGCCTCAGCTCGCGCACTCCGCGGTCGACGTCGGGTACGTGGTACAGCATCCACGCCGCCACCGCACAGTCGAACACGCCGTCGGCAAACGGAAGCTCCTGGACGTCGCCGACGACGGACTGGACGCCACGCGCCCGCGTCAGGTCGACCATGCGCGGCGACTGGTCGACGGCGAAGACCTCTGCGCCCAGCACGCTGCCGATCCGCTCGGCCAGTTCGCCGCGCCCGGATCCGACCTCGAGCACGCGGCGAGGCGCGACCTCGGCCACTGCCTCGAAGGCGACCTGCTTCGGGTCGCGGCCGGTCGCCGAGTCCCACGCGGCCGCGCGCACCGCGAATCTCGACTCGTCCGCATACTCGCGCCGGACGAGCGCGGGGTCGTTGAGCGCGCTCATACGCCAGCTCGTGCGGGTCTGGCGGGTTTCGCGGCCGCTACCGACATGGCGGGCGCGGCCGATGATCCGCAACAGGGGTGCGAGCTGCTTCGGGAGGGGGCTCACGGGAGGAACCGGCAGCCGGCAAAGCGGCCAGCAAGCAGAGCCCCAGAGGGCCGCCAGGGGCGGCCCGTGGGAGCGAGCCGAAGGCGAGCGACAATCACTTCTCGACGATCGGCTGTCCGGGGAGCCTGCGGCCGGGCGCCTTGCCGCCGAGCCAGGCGTTCACGGTCGCGCCGACGTCGGCGAACTCACCCTCGTGGCGGCGGGCGTCCGCGTTCTTACCCTGAACGTACGCGAGCAAGAGTGCATGCTCGCGCGAGTGGTCAGTGGACGGAGTCGTCGGGTCGCAGCCGTGGTCCGAGGTCAGAATCAGGAGGTCGCCCGGGCGGAGCGCCTCGAGCAGATCGGGCAGCCGCCGGTCGAAGTCCTGCAGGCAGCGGTGGAAGTTCACCGGATCGTTCCGGTGGCCCCAGAGCATGTCGGTCTCGACGAGGTTGACGAAGACGAAGCCCTCTTCGAGCTGGTGGAGTAGCTCCTCGGTCTTCGTGATCCCCTCGACATTCGACTTCGTCGGGTGGCTCTCGTCGATGTCGCAGCCCGCGAAGATGTCGCCGATCTTCCCGACGCCGTGCACGGTGACGCCGCCCTCGCGGAGGAGCGTCAGATAGTTCGGCCTGCGAGGCTCGAGCGAGAAGTCGTGGCGGTTCGGCGTTCGCTCGTAGTTGCCGGGCTCGCCGACGAACGGCCGAGCGATCACCCGCCCGACGGCGTGCTTGCCGGTCAAGATCTCTCGCGCTGCCCGGCAGCCGTCGTACAGCTCCTCCAGGGGAATCGTCTCCTCGTGAGCGGCGACCTGGAAGACGGAGTCCGCGGACGTGTAGACGATCCACTTGCCGGTCTTCTGGTGCTCCTCGCCAAGCTCCTGGATGATCTCCGTCCCCGAGGCCGGCTTGTTCCCGAGCACGCCGCGAGCGGTGCTGTGCATGAACGGGTCGATCACGTCGTGCGGGAAGCCGTGCGGATAGGTCGGTAGCGCCTGGGGGGTGACGATCCCCATCAGCTCCCAGTGGCCGAGCGTCGTGTCCTTGCCTTTCGAGCGCTCGATCAATCGTCCCGCGACCGCCGGAGCACCGGCCTGCGGAGGACAGCCGTCGAGATCCTCGACGTTGCCGAGACCGAGCGCCTCGAGGTTCGGAAGATCGAGACCGCCGACCGCCCGCGCGACGTTTCCGAGCGTGTCGGAGCCCTCGTCCCCGAAATCACCCGCATCCGGCAGCGCCCCCGCCCCCACGGCATCCAGCACGATCACGCACGCGCGACTCACCGGGCTATTCTACGAGCGGGTGGATACCTTCCTCGGTGTCGTCGGACTCGTGGTCTTCATCGCCTGCGTGATCGTGCTGGCGGCGGTGGTCACGGCCACAGTCGTACGCATCTCGCCCACGCCCAACAAGAAGCCGGAGCAGGCCGGCTAGACCGGCGCGAGCGGCAGGACGTCGGCCAGGGGCACATAGTCGAGGTCGTGCGCCTCGGCGACGGCCTCGTAGGTGACCTTTCCGCCGAGGACGTTGACGCCGCCGGCGAGTGCGGGATCGCGCGCCACCGCCTCCGCCAGGCCGTGCACGGCGATCGCCTCCACGTACGGGAGCGTCGCGTTCGTCAGAGCCTTGGTCGAGGTGATCGGCACGGCGCCGGGCATGTTCGCGACGCAGTAGTGGATGATTCCGTCGACCGCGTAGACGGGCTCGCTGTGGGTCGTCGGCCGTGAGGTCTCGGCGCAGCCGCCCTGGTCGATTGCGACGTCGCAGAAGACCGCGCCCTGTTTCATCTCGCCGAGCATCGAGCGTGTGATCAGCTTCGGCGCCTTCGCGCCGGGGATCAGCACGGCTCCGATCACGACGTCGGCCTCCCGGACCGACTCCTCGATCTGGAGGGTCGAGGACATCACCAGGCTGACGCGCCCCGAAAGCACCTCGTCCAGGTGGCGCATCCGGTCGATCGAGCGCTCGAGGATCGTCACGTTGCCGCCGAGCCCGAGTGCGATCACAGCCGCGTTGTAGCCGACGATGCCGCCGCCGATCACCAGCACCTTGCCGGGCGCGACCCCCGCGACCCCGCCGAGGAGCAGGCCCCGCCCGCCGAGCGGCTTCTCGAGGAAGTGGGCGCCGGCCTGGGCAGCGAGGCGGCCTGCGATCTCGCTCATCGGAGCGAGCAGCGGAAGCGCGCCGTTGGCGGTCTCCACAGTCTCGTACGCGACGCACGAAGCGCCGCTCTCGGCAAGCGCCTGCGTCAGCTCCTTGCTCGCGGCGAGATGGAGATAGGTGAACAGGATCTGCCCCGCTCGCAGCCGGGGGTACTCCGCGGGCAGGGGTTCCTTGACCTTCAGCACCATCTCCGACTCGGCCCAGACCTCGTCGACCGACCCAAGGCGGGCGCCTACCGCCACGTAGGCGCCGTCGGGAAACGCGCTCCCCTCCCCCGCACCGGCCTCGACCAGCACCTCGTGTCCACGCCCGACGAGCTCCCGCGCGCCGGCGGGCGTCAATGCGACGCGGTATTCGTCGGACTTGATCTCGGTGACGACGCCGACCTTCATCGGAAGCGGCGGGACCTTAGCGTCTCCCGGAACGCTCGACCGAGGGACAGGGTCACCCTCTCGGTCCATTCACGTTTCCCACGGGTCACGAGATCCTCGTTACGCTCGCCTCGGGGAGGAGGTTGGGCTACCGGCAGGGCGTGTCCTACGCGGACCTGTCGCGTAGGTACAGGAGCAGGCCGGCCAGAGACTTCGCGTCCTCGATCTCGCCCAGCCGCTCGTCGATCTCGCCGACATGCCAACGGACGAGCTCGAACGACTCGTCCTCGTCGGGGTGAGGCTCGCCCGCGTCGAGATCCTCCGCGAAGAAGAGGGTCATCCGCTCCCGGCAGAACCCGGGTGTGGTCCAGAACACGGCGGCTTCACGCCACTCGCCGCCGTGGAGCCCGGTCTCCTCGGCGAGCTCGCGCCGGGCCGTCTGCAACGGGGACTCCCCCGGCTTGAGTGTTCCGGCCGGGAGCTCGAGGAGCTCACCCCGCGTCGCTTCGCGCAACTGGCGGACGAGCGTCACACAGTCCTCGCGGTCGACGGCGACGATCGCGACCGCGCCCGGATGCTCGACGATCTCGCGCTCGTGCCCGCCCCAGCGCTCGCACGTCACCGAGATCAGGCGGCCGTCGTAGACCGTTCGGGCGTCGTCGGGCTTCGGCTTCATGCGAGGAGCTCCCGCGCGAGGCGGCCGGCGGCAAACGCCGCGGCGAAGAAGGACGGATCCTCGTCCGGCCCGCGGCCCATGTGCGACAGCGGCAGGCTCGCGCATGCCTCCCGCCAGCCCTCTGCATGTCGCTCCCCCGCGACGAGCGTCTCGCCCAGGCACAGGTCCAACACCGCCTGCGTGTGGTGCGACAGACCTCGATGCCGGTCTCGCGGGTCCGACTCGGACACTCGGGCGGCGATCACCGGGCGTCCGCCCAGCGAGGTGGCTGCGTTCGCGGCGATCACGGCGGCGAGTCCCCCATGGCCGAGTCGGGACGCCGTCCCGACGATGCCGGGGCCGATCCCGCAGACCGCGACGTCGTAGCCCCGTGCACGCACCCACGCGAGCGCGGACCACGGAGTGACGCACTCGACGTCCCCGCCGAGGCACGCACCGACCGCGACGGTCTCGCCGAGCAGACCCCGCTCCTTCAACGCCCGTACGGCGTCCGAGAGCGCGACCGGGAGCGCACCCCCCTCGAGCTGGACGTAGGCGACCCGTAGCCCCGCCAGTGCAGCGCAGACCGGCACGAGCTGACTGTGCAGCGAGCAGCACACGACCGGCATCCCGTCGAGCGACGTGGCCTGGCTCTCGCCCTCCTCCGCATGCCGGATCGCGGCCTGCACCGAGGTGTACGGGAGCTTCATGACGTGCGCATCGGGCTCTGATGCCAGATCGAGGCCTCGCGTCAGATTGGCGTGAAGGACGTCGAAGCCGCCCGAGCCGAGCTGCAGCCCGCGTGCCTGGGTGTTCACGATCACCTCGTCTCCGAGCGCCACCGGGCCCGTCAGCTGCGGGTAGGCGATGCACGCGACGCCGTCGACCTCGACCCTCGCGAGCCCCTCGTGCCGCTCGACGACAGCGGTGACCACGCCGCGCCTGAGGCTAAGCGGCACGAGCCTCCTCGACCAGCGCGAGCGTGACCTCCACCATTCGCTCCAGATCGTCCACGGCGATGTGCTCCTGCGGCGTGTGAATCTCCGCCATCCCGTTGGCGAGGTTCACGCACGCCAGCCCGCGCATGTTGAAGACGTTCGCGTCCGCTCCACCTCCGGAGAGCGCGAAGCTCGGCACATGCCCGGTTCGCTCGAGCGCCACGCGGGCCAGTCGGACCGGTTCGTCGTCCTGGCGGAAGCGGTAGCCGCGGTAGGAGCGCTCAACGTCCGTCTCGACCTCGCAGCCCGTGAGCGAGGCCGCGAACGAGCAGGCCTCGAGCATCTCCTGCACCACGTCGGCGAGCTTGCGTTCGTCGTGGGAGCGTGCCTCGGCGTGGAGCACGCATGTATCCGGAACGATGTTGCGTGCAACACCCCCGGCGATCGTGCCGACGTTCGCCGAGGTCTCGTCGTCGAGCCGGCCGAGACGCATGTCGGCGATCGCGCGGGCGGCCGCCGCAATCGCCGAGCGGCCTTCCTCCGGCGCCATCCCGGCGTGCGCGGCCTGTCCGCGAAAGGTGATCTCGAGAGCGAAGGCATGAGGGGCGCCGAGGATCACCTCGCCGATCGGTCCTGCCTGGTCGTAGACGTAACCCACACGCGCCTCGAGCCGCGAGGAGTCGAACGCGTCCGCGCCTCTGAGCCCGACCTCCTCCTTCGGGGTGAAGACCAGTTCGATGCCCGCGTGCGAACGACGCTCGCCGACGAGCCGACGCGCCGCTTCGACCAGCGTTGCGACCGCCGACTTGTTGTCGGCGCCGAGGATCGTGCCGGCGCCGTTGCGGACGACCCCGCTGTCGACCACGGGCTCGATCGCCCCGACAGGCGGCACGGTGTCGAGATGAGCGCAGAAGAAGAGCGGCGTCCCTTCCACGGACGGAGCCAGCCGGCAGTAGAGGTTGCCCGCGGAGGAGCCGATCCGGGCGCCGGCGTCGTCCTCGTCGACGTCGAGCCCGAGACCCCGCAGCTCGGCGGCGACCCGATCGGCTACGGCCCGCTCCTCGCCGGGCGGGCTCGGCATCGCGGCGAGCTCGAGGAAGAGGTCAAGGGCGCCCATCCGGCGCGATCGTACGTCTACGAGGCGATTACGCCGACGGCTTGCCGACCCAGCGCCCGGGCGTGGGCAGCGCCGACGAACTCGCGGAAGAGCGGTGCCGGCCGGGTCGGCCGCGACTTGAACTCCGGATGGAACTGGCTGGCGACGAACCAGGGGTGCCCGGGCAGCTCGACGATCTCGACGAGACGTCCTTCCTGGAACGTGCCGGAGACCACCAGGCCGGCGTCGACGATCGCCTGGCGGTAGTGGTTGTTCACCTCGTAGCGGTGCCGGTGGCGCTCGTGGACGACCGGCTCGCCGTAGGCGGCGTAGGTGCGGGTCCCCTCGACCACCTCGACCGCCTGCGCGCCGAGGCGCATCGTCCCGCCGAGGTCTTCGACCTCCTTCTGCTCGGGCAGCAGGTCGATTACCGGGTAGGGCGTCTCCGGGTCCATCTCGGTCGAGTTCGCGCCGTCGAGCCCGACGACGTGGCGGGCGAACTCGGAGACTGCCACGTGCATGCCGAGGCAGATCCCGAGGTAGGGGATCTCTCGCTCGCGGGCAACGCGGCAGGCGAGGATCTTCCCCTCCCAGCCGCGCGAGCCGAATCCACCCGGCACGAGCACCCCGTCGACCTGCTCGAGCTCGCGTTGCGCCTCCTCGAGCGACATTCCCTCGGCGTCGACCCAGCGCACGTTGACGTGGCAGCCGTGATGGATCCCGGCGTGCTTCAGCGCCTCGTGGACCGACAGGTAGGCGTCGTGCAGCTTGACGTACTTGCCGACGAGCCCGATCTCGACGACCGTCTCGCGCTGCTGGATCCGCTCGGTCAGGTCGAGCCACTCGCCGAGGTCGGCGGGCTCGGAGACAAGGTGGAGCTTGCGGCAGACGAGGTTGTCGAGCCCCTGGGCCTGAAGCGCGGCGGGGACGAGGTAGACGTCGGAGACGTCCTCGTTCGCGATCACGTCCTCCGGCTCGACGTCGGCGAAGAGCGCGATCTTGTCGCGCACCTCAGGCGAGATGCCGTCCCGGGATCGGCAGACGACGATGTCCGGATGGATACCGATTCTCCGGAGCTCGTTGACCGAGTGCTGCGTCGGCTTCGTCTTCAGCTCGCCGGCCGAGTCGACGAAGGGGACGAGCGTGACATGGATGTACAAGACGTTCTCGGCGCCCGCCTCCCGGCGGAACTGCCGGATCGCCTCGAGGAACGGCAGCGACTCGATGTCCCCGACCGTGCCGCCGATCTCGCTGATCATCACGTCGCAGTCGCTCTGCTCGGCCGAGCGGCGAACGCGCTCCTTGATCTCGTCGGTGATGTGCGGGATCACCTGAACGGTCTTGCCGAGGTAGTCGCCCTTTCGCTCGCGGCGAAGGACACGATCCCAGATCGCCCCCGCGGTGTGGTTCGCGGCCCGCGAGAGGTTCTGGTCGAGGAACCGCTCGTAGTGCCCGATGTCGAGGTCGGTCTCCGCCCCGTCCTCGGTGACGAACACCTCGCCGTGCTGGAACGGGCTCATCGTCCCGGGATCGACGTTCAGGTACGGATCGAACTTCTGAACGTCGACCTTCAGGCCGCGAGCCTTCAGGAGGCGCCCCAACGACGCGGCGGTGATCCCCTTGCCGAGAGACGACACGACCCCGCCCGTGACGAAGACGTACTTCGTGGCCCGGACGGTGTCTACGACTGCCTCCCGATGCGGTCGACGGCGCTCAGCGAGGGCGACCGATCGATCAGCTCACCGAGTGAACGAAGCTCGCCGAGGAGGTTGAGGCCGGCGAGTGCGCCGATTGCAAGCCATCTCCTCGGTCCCGTGAATCGATCCACGGAACTCAAGCCTAGCAGGGCGCCGAGCGCGTTCGATCCCGAGTCCCCGAGCATTGCCATCTCGCGAAGATCGTAGGGGGCGAGGATGACGGCGGGCAGAAGCGGCGCCCGGAGGGGGATCGCGGCGATCGCATACGCCTTCAGCGCGCGGCCGGGGCGGGTGTCGAGCTGGTTCAACGCATTCGCCGCCAGACCGACGAGGAGCGCCCCCGAGAGCCGGCGGGTCGCAAGCAGCCCGGCGAGCGGGATGCCGACGAGCTTGAGGATGCCGGTCGTGCGCCCCGCTCGGAGGTGGCCGGCGAACCCCCGTTCCGGACCGCTGAGGAGATCGTCGGCGAGACCGAGCGCGGCGACGGGCGCGACGTGCGGCTCGAGGACGCCGACGAACCACCCGACGAGCGGGAGTCGCAGGCCTCGGTGGTTGACGGCGACGGGGCCGAACGCGAGCAGCATGTCGCGCAACTGTCGCGCGCGATGGACGAAGCCCCGGACATCCCGGCCGGTCGCCCGGTGTTGCAGCGGAAGCTCGATCTCCTCGACCGCGAGCCCGGAGGAGAGCGCGTCCAGCGTCATCCGGCTGTCGCAGCCGAACCCGGCCGCAAGCGGGAAGCACCGGCGCCGGGCCGGGCTCGTGAGCGCGCGCTGGCCCGAGAGAGGTTCGCCGAGCTCACGGCCGGTCGTGAGGCGGAGGAGGGCACGCGCCGTCCGCTTCGCGATCCCGAAGCCGCCGCCCTGCCGGTCCGAGAAGGCGGCGATCGCAAGATCCGCATCGCTCTCGAGCAAGGGGCGCAGGTCGCCGCGAAGGTCGGCGTCGCACAGCAGCAGGCGCCCCTCCGGCGCGGCCTGCTCGCCGAGCGAGAGCGCCTGTCCTTTGCCGCGGTGGGGAAGCCGGACGACGCGCGCCCCCGAAACCTCGGCCGCGCCGGCGGTGTCGTCCCGCGAGCCGTCGTCGACGACGATCACCTCCGCGTCCGGGAAGTCCTTCCGGAGCGCCGCAACCGTCGCGCCGATCCGTTCCTCCTCGTCGCGGGCAGCCACGAGGATCGTGAGCGGCTCGAAGCGCTCAGCCACCGGGCGCAGCGGGCAGGATCTCCGGCAACACGCCGTCCTCGGCCGTCTGCTTGACGCCGTAGTGACCCGGCGAGGCGCCGCCGAGGACGAGCACGAGTGCGAGCCGTCCCGCTTCGGTGTCGATGTCGTCGACGGTCGAGAGATCCTTTTTCGCGAACGCCTGGACGGCCGACGACTTGGCGTTCGTCCGCTCGACCCCCACCGCCGGAACGCCTGTCGCCGCGATGCCCGCGTACAAGCCGGCCAGGAACCTCGCAGTCGGACCTGTCTGCGGTGGGACCGTGCGTACGACCACGACCCCGTCGACCGCCGGCTTGTCGTTCCCGGATCGCTCCTCGATCAGCTCGTCCGACAGGAGCTGCCAGAGCGCGTCGTCTCCGCCTGCGACCAGGCTCGCGCCAAGGCGCCGGCCGAGCTCGCCGATCCGTCGCTTGGTGGCGAGGGCAGCCAGTGCAGGGCGTTTCGCGAGCGCGCGGCGCAAGGTCGGCAGGTCGACCGGCAGCTTCAGCGCACGCGTCCTCAGAGGAGGATCCCCGCCGCCGTCTGCCAACGCCTGCTCCACGGGCGACTGGATCCGGCCGTCCTCGTGGCCGGCGAAGACGAGTGCGACGTGCAGACCGGTCATGCGCCTTTCCATCAGGACCGGGTACGCGTCGGTGACGAACGTCTGGGCGGCGCGCTGTGCGCGAGCGAGCTCCGCTCCCCGCCGGTTCGCGGAGTCGAGCCGCTGGTTGAGATCGGCGATCCGCTCGTTGAACACCCGTCGCTCGCTGTCCGAGACGAAGCCCTTCCCGGAGATCCCGACGCCGACGACGATCCCGATGATCAGGGCGAGGAAGACCGCCGCCAGCGAGGCGACGTGGTAACGGAGATCGAACATCTAGAGGGCCGCCGCAGTCTGGCACAACGCGAACAGGCGGCCGGCGGCCCTGCGGGCGAGGGTCCGGCGGTAGGCGATCAGCCACGGACCTTCGACGGTGATCGTCGCGAGGGTTCGATCGGCGGCGGGTGCCTCGAGCGCGACGTGCACGTCGAGCCGGTCCTGGACGAGGTGAAAGGCGAAGAGTCGGGGTCGATCCGAGGCCGTGACGACGAGCGTGCCGCTCGACTCCGGGCGCCGAAAGAGCGTCGGGTCGCGCCCGGCGACGACCTGCCAGCGGGCACCGGCGGCCGATCCTCGCCGATCGGGCTGTACCGCCGACGCGCCGGGCCACCAATCCGGAAGGTGGTGAGGCTCCGCGAGGAAGCCCCAGACGTCGTTGCGAGGTGCGAACAGCTCACGCTCCGCTTGGACCTTCACGCCGCCGCGTCCCCCGCCGCACTCACTGATGGAGGATTATCCGCCCCGCGCGCGGAGGCGAGACCGCGTTCTCGCCGGAGCGCACGAGCGATCCGCCACGCGACGCCCAAAGGAGGGGGTGCGTGGGGGAACCCCGGGTTCCCTCACGTTGGTCAGCCGATGCCGAGCCAGTCGCGCAACCGCAGCACGATCAGCTCGATCAGGTGCCGCACGCCCGGCGAGGCGACGACGGCCACCACGATCGCGCCGAGGCCGGTCACTCCCAGCGCGGCCAGGGGCCACAACCCGACCCGGCGAGACACGAGCCGCGACACGCCTTTTGCGTCGATCAGGATCTCCCCCACGCGAAGGCGCGTGAGGAACGTCGACGACATGCCGTCACGGTTCCGCTCGAGGAACTCGATCAGGTTGAAGTGCGTTCCGACGGCGACGATCAGCTCCGCGCCCTTCTCGTAGGCAAGGAGCAGTGCGAGGTCCTCGCTGATGCCCATCGCCGGGACGACTTCGAACGCGAGGCCGAGCGTCCCGGCTCGCTCCGCACCGGGCGCGGCGCCGTTCCCGCGATAGGCGTGGACGACCAGCTCTGCCCCGCTCCGCAGGGCCGCGTCCGACACGGAGTCCATGTCGCCGACGATCACGTCCGGCTTGTAGCCGGCCTCGAGCAGCGCGTCCGCGCCGCCGTCGACCCCGATCAGGACCGGCTTGAAGTCCCGCACGTACGGCCGCACGATCCGGAGGTCGCGCTTGTGGCCGGGCCCCCGCGCGACGACGAGCGCGTGCCGGTCGCGGAAGCGGGTCCGAAGCGGCGGAAAGTCGATCCCCTCGGCGAGCAGGCTGCCCTCGGCCTTCAGATGCAGAAGGGTGTTCTCGGCGAAGTCCGAGAGTGACTCGGTGACGCGGCCCCGCTGTTCGGCAAGCGCCTGCTCGAGCTCGGGTGCGTGACGCGCTCGTCCCCGCGCGAGGCACGTTCCGTTCCGGAACACGCTCGCCCCTCGAACCGTGAGCTGCTCTCCTTCCGAGACCTCCTCGAAGAGCGGCGCGCCCGGAGCGTCGATGAGCGTCACTCCGCCGCGGACGAGCAGCAGCGGCCCCGGGTTCGGGAAGCGACCGGACAGCGACTCGGCGACGTTGACGACGACCCGGACTCCGGTCTCGAGCAGCTCCTCCGCCGTCACCCGGTCGAGGTCGGTGTGGTCGACGATCGCGACGTCGCTCTCCCCGAGCCGGTGGACCAGCCGTTTCGTCCGCCGATCGAGCTTCGCGGAGCCGGTGAACTCGACGAAGGTGTTCATTGTCGGAGCGTTGAGAGAAACTCGCGGCCGCCGAGCATACGCTCGATCTCCTCCTTGCGCTCGTCGGCACCGAGCTGCTGGATCCGTGTGTGGGTCGGATCGCCGGGGATCTTCTCGACGCGGAAGTGCGTGTCGGCACGGCTCGCGATCTGGGGCAAGTGGGTGATCGTCACCACCTGGGCCCGCGCCGAGAGCCGGGTGAGGGTCTCGGCGACCCCGTGGGCCGTCGTTCCGCCGATCCCGGCGTCGATCTCGTCGAAGACCATCGTCTCGCCGCCGGCGACTGCTGCGATCGCGAGAGCGACTCTGGACAGCTCGCCGCCGGACGCCGTCTCCGCAACCGGCGCAAACGGCAGTCCGGCGTTCGGACGGATCAGGAAGACGGCCTCGTCGGTCCCTGTCGCACTCGGCTCTCGCTGCCGGAGCTCGACCACGAACTCACCGTCGCCCATGCCCATCCCCCGAAGCTCGGCGGCGACGGCTCCGGCGAACGACTCCGCCGACGCTGCTCGCGCTGTGCCGAGGGCGGAGGCCAGCTCGCCCGCGCGGCCCTCGGCCTGCGCAACGGCCTCCTCTGCGGCAGCGACCGGGTCGAAGCCCTCCTCCAGCGCCTCCAGCTCCGCTTGCGCCTCGGCCGCGCGGGCGAGCAGCTCCTCGTACGAGCTGCAGCGAAACCGCCGTCGCGCCTCGGCGATCCGGTCGAGCTCCGCCTCGACCTGCTCGAGTCGACGCGGATCCGCCTCCAGCGCGGTCAGGAACGACCGCAGCGCGCTCGCCGCCTCCCGGAGCCTGAGCTCGGCGTCGCGCAGCTCGTTCGCGGCCTTCTCGAGCTCCGGGGCGAGGCGTTCCACCGGCGCAAGCGCACGCTCCGCCAGCGCTGTCAGCGCTGCCGCGCCCTCCCCGTCCTCGGGATCCAGCGCGTCGCCGGCAGTCGCCGGCCCCTTCGATCAGCTCCGCCAGGTGCCGGAGGCGCTCACGCTCCTCTCGCAGGGACTCGTCGGTGCCGGGCTCCATTCCCGCCGTGTCCTCGACGAGCGCGCGGAGCTCGCCCAGCCGGGCCTCCGCCGCCGCGACGCCGCCGCGTGAGCTCGTCGTGCCTCCCCCGGGCGGCGCTCAGCTCGCGCCAGGCGAGCCGCGCCTCGGCGCGGCGCCGCAGCTGCTCTTCGCCGCAGAACGTGTCGAGCACTACGAGCTGGTACGACGGCCGGGCGAGCCGGCGCTGCTCGAACTGTCCGGACATCGCCAGGAGCCGCTCGCCGAGAGCCGCCACGTCCTCTCGGGCAGCGCTCCGCCCCCACGCGTACGCACGCGATCGCCCCTCGGAGGTGATGCGACGCGCAAGCACGACGCCTTCCTCGTCCTCCGGCCTCAGCTCGAGCAGGTTCTCGAACGCCTCCTCCTCGAGCAGCCGGGACGGAAGGTCGAACTCGGCTTCGACGTAGGCATCGGCGCCGCCCGGGCCGACGTACGCCGCTTCGCCTTTCGCGCCGAGGAGGAGGCCGATCGCCTGCGCGAGGATCGTCTTGCCGGCGCCGGTCTCGCCGGTGATCACGTTCAGGCCGGGCGCGAACGAGAGCTCAGCCTCCCGGATGAGGACGAGGTTCTCGATTCGCAGGCTACGAAGCAAAGGTGTCGCGGTAACGGTGGAAGAACGTCATCTCGGGCAGGAGCGCGAGGAGACAGCGGCGCTCGCCGAGCCGGACGGTCGCCTGCCGCCCCTTGGCGAGCTCTCCGATCGGGGAGCCGTCGGCGATCACCCGCGCGGACGCGCTCCTGGTCTCGTTCCGCACGACGAGGTCGAGGCCGCGTGGGATCACCAGCGGGCGTGCGTGCAGCGAATGCGGCGAGACGAACGTGACCGCGATCGCGTCCAGGCCCCACATCAGCACCGGGCCTCCGCTCGACAGGTTGTACGCCGTCGAGCCGGTCGAGGTGGCGCAGATCAGGCCGTCGCACGGAAGGATGCCGAGGTCCTCGCCTCCGACCGCCCAGGCGAGCTCGACCATCCGTCCGATCGTCGACGTTCCGCACACGATGTCGTTGACGGCCACCGCCTCGAGCCCGTCGACGTTCACCTCCAGGGTGGGCAGCTCGACGATCCGGTACTCGCCGGAGAACGCGCGGCGCAACCCTGCCTCCATGTCGTCCTGGCTCATGGTCGTCAGGAAGCCGACGCGCCCGAAGTTGACGCCGAGCACGGGGACGCCGGTGCCGAGGAACCTGTGCAACGCGCGCAGCGTCGTCCCGTCGCCCCCCAGCACGACCGCGAGGTCGGGATCGTCCACGTCGACGATCTCGACTCCGGCCTCCGTGGCGATCGTCTCGAGCCGGGCGACGGCGCCTGCGATCACGCCCGGGTCGCCGTGGCTGACGACTGCGACGGTGCGGACCCGTTCAGCCGACGGCGGCATCGATCCAGCGATCGAGCTCGGCGGGGATTCGCGCTCCCGGTCTGTGGGCGAGGTGGAGGAAGAGCTCACGGTTTCCTTTCGGGCCGGGCAATCCCGAGTCTACGACGCCGAGCGTCTCCGCATCCCACGCGAGGGCCGCCTCTGCGACCTCTCGCACCACTCTCGCGCGGATTTCGTTCGAGGTGACGACGCCCTTTCCGACCTCCTCGCGGCCGGCCTCGAACTGCGGCTTGACGAGCACGAGCGCCTCCCACCCGGGCGCGGCGAGCTCGAGAGCAGGCGGCAGCACCTTCCGCGACGAGATGAACGAGACATCGCAGACGACCAGCTGTGGCGAAAAAGGCAGCTCGGCGAGCGTGCGTGCATTCGTCCGCTCGAGCACGGTCACGCGCGGGTCGGCGCGAAGCCTCGGATGGAGCTGGCCGTAGCCCACGTCGAGGGCGATCACCCGGGCCGCGCCTCGCTGAAGGAGGACATCCGTGAAGCCGCCGGTGGAGGCGCCGATGTCCAGGCAGTCGAGCCCCGTCGGATCGACCTCGAAGGTATCGAGCGCATGAGCAAGCTTCTCGCCGCCGCGAGAGACGAACCTCGGCGGCCGCTCGACCGCGAGCTCTGCTCCGTCGTCGACCTGCTCTCCCGCCTTCGAGTGCCCGGGGACGAGGCCGGCGAGGATCAGCGCCTGCGCCTGGGCGCGGCTCTCCGCGAGCCCGCGCTCGACGAGGAGGACGTCAAGACGCTTCTTCACCGGCCACCACAGGCCCGCAGCGCCGCGATCGACCGGTTGCGCAGGATCACACGACCAGGCTACAAAGCTAGGCCGTGCGCACGGCCAGCCCGGCGACGATCTCCTCGAGAACCGAGGTGTCCGCGTCCAGCTCGGCGAGCTGGGCCTGGGCGCGTCCGGCCGCGCCGTCGGCGAGCTCGCGCGCACGTTCGGGCCCGTAGGCGACCACATAGCCGTCGTCGTCGAGGATGTCGTCGACGATCTGGAAGAGCAGGCCGAGCTCCTCGCCGAATGCCCGCCACGGCGCCTGCTCCCCCTCGGGCAGGCCGGTCGCCCAGAGCGGCATCGACACGGACGCGTAGAAGAGACGCCCGGTCTTCAGCCTGTGCACCCACTCGAGGTCGGCGTCCGGCTCCATCGTGTCCAGGTACTGACCGCCGATCATGCCCAGCGTCGCCTCGGCGAGCTCGCGTGCAACCTCCGGCGTCGCGTACGAGCAGGCGAGCCGGAAGGCCTCCGCCAGGAGAGCGTCGCCCGCGAGCACGGCAGTGCCGACGCCGTACGCCGCCCAGACGCTCGGCTTGCCACGCCGTTCCTCGTCGTTGTCCAGCCCCGGCAGGTCGTCGTGGACGAGCGAGAAGTTGTGCACCATCTCGAGCGCGAGCGCAGCCGGCATCACGCCCTCCGGCGGCGCGCCGAGCGCCTCCCCCACCGCCAGCGAGATCACCGGTCGGATGCGCTTGCCGCCCATCTCGACGAGCGCATAGCGGGTCGACTCGCGCTGGCCTTCGAGCTGGGGCCAGAGCTCGAGCTGCGCGAGCGCCTCGTCGACGAGGCCCTTCAGCTCCTCAGGGCCGTGCATCGGCTTCCCGCTGCGCATCGTCTACCGCTTCGAGCAGGTCCTTGGCGGCCGCTTCGACCTCGGTCAGCAGCTCGATCGCCTGCTCGAGGTCGGTGCACGCCTCGACCCGGCGGCGCAGCTCCTCGAGCCGCGCGACCTTCTCGTCCAGTGTGCTCATCGGACGTCCTCACCGGTTCTGCCGGTTTTCGCCGCCGCGACCGACATGGCGGGCGCGGCACCCAATCGTCGCTGGGGAGCGAGCCGGTTTGGGGAGGGGGGTCCATGGGGGGAACCGGCCGTTCCCCCCATGAGAGCGAGCCGGAGGCGAGCGACCATCACGCCGCCTCCCGGGCGATCCGTCCGAGGATGCCGTTCACGAGCCGGCCCGCGTCCTCGGACGCGTACCGCTTCGCGAGGGTCACAGCCTCGTCGATCGCCACTTCGAGGGGGACCGTACCTTCCTCCAACTCGTGAACGCCAATCCGAAGGATGTTCCGCTCCAGCGTGCCGAGCTGCTTTGCCGGCCAGTCGCCGGACACCTCGGAGATCCTCGAGTCGAGCTCGTCCGCGCGACCGGCCACTGCTTCGGCGAGCGTCCGCGCGAAGTCGTCGACCTCGCCCTCGTAGTTCGCCCCGAGCGGCTGACCGGTCAGGTCCCACTGGTACAGGAGGAAGAGAGCCGTCCGGCGCGCCGCGCGCCGCGAGAGGCTCATTCCCAGTGCTCCTCGACGTACGAGGTGTTGTACGCGCCGCTCGTGAACGCGCCGCTCCGGAGGACGTCCATCGCGAAGTTCCGCGTCGTCGCCACGCCTTCGATCTCGAGCTCGCCGAGCGCGCGCAGCGCCCGCGCGATCGCCGCCGGCCTGTCGGCGTCCCAGACGATCAGCTTGGCGATCAGGGAGTCGTAGGTCGGCGGGATCGTCGCGCCGCTCTCGACGTGTGTGTCGAGCCGGACGCCCGGCCCCGCTGGAATCCGCAGCCGCTCGATCCGTCCGGGCGACGGGGCGAATCCCTGCGCCGGGTCCTCGGCGTTGATCCGGATCTCGATCGCATGCCCGCGGCGCGGAGCGCGTCCGGTCACGGCGAGCCGCTCGCCCGCCGCGATCCGCAACTGCTCGTGGACGATGTCGATTCCCGACACGAGCTCGGTCACCGGGTGCTCCACCTGGAGGCGGGCATTCAGCTCGATGAAGTAGAACGCGCCGTCCTCTCCGAGGAGGAACTCGAGCGTGCCCGCGTTCGTGTAGCCGGTGGCGAGACAGGCACGCTCTGCGGCCAACTCCATCTCCTCGCGCGTCTCCGGCGTCAGGGCCGGTGACGGGGACTCCTCGACGAGCTTCTGATGCCGGCGTTGGATCGAGCATTCCCGCTCGCCGAGAGTCAGGACGCCGCCGAGGGGGTCCGCGAGGACCTGGATCTCGACGTGTCGCGCCGGTACGAGCGCCTTCTCGACGTACAGGCTCCCGTCGCCGAAGGCGGCGTCCGCCTCCGCGGAGGCGGTCGCGAACGCGCTGTCGAGCTCGTCGGCCGAGGAGACGAGCCGCATGCCGCGGCCGCCCCCGCCGGCCGCGGCCTTCAGCAGGATCGGGAAGCCGATCTCGGGAGCGAGCCCGCGGGCCTGCGCGAGCGTGGTCGCACCCTCCGTCCCGGGCACGAGCGGAACGCCGGCCTCCCGCATCGCCGCCTTCGCCTGCACCTTGTCGCCCATCCGCGCCATCACCTCGGCGTCCGGGCCGATGAACACGAGGTCGTTGTCCACGCATGCCCGGACGAACGCCGAGCTCTCTGCGAGGAAGCCGTAGCCGGGATGGACCGCCTGGCAGCCGGTCGTGTTCGCCGCCGCGACCAGCGACGCGATGTTCAGGTAGCTCTCGGCCGGCGCAGGCGGGCCGATGCAGATCGACCGGTCTGCCATGCGGACGTGGAGCGCCTCGCGGTCCACCGTCGAGTAGACGGCCACGGCCTCGATCCCCAGCTCGCGGAGTGCACGAATCACCCGGACGGCGATCTCGCCGCGGTTCGCGACCAGGACTCGGCTGAACACGCCTAGAGGCCTGCTGGGCGCCCGTTCACGGGCTCGAGCTCGAAGAGGAGCTGCCCGTACTCGACCGGTTGGGCGTTGTCGGCGCAGATTCGCCGCACGACTCCCTCCGCCTCCGCCTTCACCTCGTTCATCAGCTTCATCGCCTCGAGGATGCAGAGCGTCTGGCCGTGCCCGACCACGTCGCCCTCCTCGACGAACGGCGGCGCTCCGGGCGTTGGCGCGCGGTAGAAGGTGCCCACCATCGGGGCCTCGATCCGGATCGTCCCCGGCGCGGGAGGCAGGCCGGCCGGAGCGGCGGCGGTCGTCTCCTCCTCGGCCGTCGGAATCGCCGACTGCTCGACGATGCCTTCGCCAGGCTCGGCCGCGCGTCGCACCGTGACTCGGAGCCCGGCGTCCTCGATCGTCACCTCTGCCACCCCGGATTCCTGGACGATGTGGACGATCTCCCGGATCCGCTCCGCGCGCGAGGCGTCGACGCTTGCCGTCTCGAGCGCGTCCTCCCTGCCACGGTTCCGGATCGAGCGCAGCAGAGGCTCGGCGGCCTCGTCGAAGAGCCCGACCAGCAGCAGGTCCTCCTCGCTCGAGGCGAGTCCCGCGGATCGCTCTCGCAGCTCGTCGAGATCGGGTGGGTCCGCCGGGAGAGGAGAGCCGTCCGTGACGAGCTCGACCGCCCGCTTGACGGCGGGCGAGACCTCGCCGGGCGGTGTGCCGTAGCGTCCGGCAAAGAGGTCGCGAAGCTCGTCGACGACGGTCTGGTAGCGCTCCGCACCGAGCACGTGGAGCAGAGCCTGTGAGGCGAGCACCTGCCCGATCGGCGCGGCCAGCGGCGGCCAACCGGCCTCGGCTCGAATGCGGCTCAGCTCCTCGATCACCTCGTCGAGACGGTCGCCCGCTCGATGCGCGCGCAGGTGGACGTCGAGGGCCGCGACCAGGCCTGCCGGGAGGCTGTGTTCCGCGGCTCGCGTCGCGATCCGCGGCGCGAGCGGGGCCACCGGCTGGTCGCCGATGTGCTCGTCGATCAGGTCGGCGGCCCGCCACAGCGCGTCGACGTTCACGCCGGTACGGAGCCCGAGGCCTGCGAGTGCCTCTGCCGCCGCCTCGCCGGACGTCCGATGAAGGACGAGCGCGACCGGGTACACCGCGCACGCGATCAGGTCGACTCCCGCACGGGCGGCCTCGATCGCGGCCGCGAGCGCAGTCCCGCCCGCCCCCTGGCAGTAGAGGCCGACCGGAAGTCCGGTGGCGTCGCGGATCATCTCGACGAGCTCTCCGACTCGGTGGGGCTCGAGCGATCCGGATGGATCGTGGATCAGCACGCGGGCGGCGCCGAGGTCCAGCACCCGTCGCGCCTGCGCGACGAGCGGCTCGGTCTCGCCGGACGGGCCGGGGCTGTAGACGAGGCCCGCGTCGAGCTCACGGCCGGCCGCGATGATCGCCTCGCTCGCCTCTCGGAGGTTGGAGACGTCGTTCAGCGGGTCGTGGAGGCGGAAGACGTCGATCCCGCTCTCCGCCGCCGATGCCACGAATCGGCGGACGAAGTCGGTCCCGACGGGGCGCGAGCCGACGAGGAAGCGGCCACGCAGCGCGAGCGCGAGCGGCGTCTTCGTCCGGGCGCGGATCGCGCGGATCCGCTCCCATGGGCTCTCGAGGCCCCGCTTGACGGCCGAGTCGAAGCAGCCCCCACCGGATACTTCGAGGTAGGCAAAGCCGGCGGAGTCGAGAGTCTCCGCCAGCCGCAGCTGCGCAGCGGTCGGCATGACGCCGGCGAGCGGCTCCTGACCGAGCAGCCGAATTGTCGTGTCGACGAGCGTCGGCACCGGCTGGAGCCTATCGCCCTTGTCAGGCCCGGGAGATGTAGCGCTTCTCGCGCGGGTCGACCTTGATCCGGTCGCCCACGTTCACGAACAGCGGCACCTGGACGACCGCACCGGTCTCGAGCGTGGCCGGCTTCGTCACGTTGGAGACGGTGTCGCCCCGCACCCCTGGCTCCGTGTCGGAGACAGCCAGCTCGACCGAGGACGGCAACTGGACGCCGGCGGGCTTGCCGTCGACCATCAGCAGCTGGACCGAGCTCGAGGGCTGGAGGAACGCGAGCGCCTCCTCGACCGACCCGCGGGAAAGGTTCAGCTGCTCGTAGTTCTCCTCGTCCATGAAGACGACGTCCTCGCCGGCGTCGTAGAGGTACTGGACGCTCTTGACCTCGGTGTGGACGCGGTTGAACTTCTCCCCGGCGCGGAACGTGCGGTCGACGACGGCACCCGACTCGAGCGCCTTCAGCTTCGTGCGGACGAACGCGCCGCCCTTGCCCGGCTTCACGTGCTGGAACTCGACGATGCGCCACGGCTCACCGTCGACCTCGATGTGCATGCCGTTCTTGAACTGGTTGGTGTTGACGACTTCGGCCATCGGCCGAGCAATCTAGCGAACCGTCACCAGCTCCTTGGTGAAGGTCGTGAGCACCTCTGCCCCGTCGTCGCCGATCACGACCAGGTCCTCGATCCGGATCCCGCCGAGCCCGGGGTGGTAGATCCCCGGCTCGACCGTGACGACCCCGTCCGCGGCGAGGACGTCCTCGCTCTCCGGCCGGAGCCGCGGCTGCTCGTGGATCTCGAGGCCCACACCATGGCCGAGCCCGTGGCCGAACAGCTCCCCGAGCCCTTCGGCGGCGATCACCTCACGCGCCACGGCGTCGACCGCGCGCCCGCCGGCGCCCGCACGAACGGCCCCGACTCCTGCCTCCTGACCACGCAAGCAGATCTCGTACGAGCGGGCAAGCTCAGCCGGAAGGTCGCCGGTCGCGAACGTCCGGGTGCAGTCGGAGCAGTAACCACCGAACCGGGCGGCGGCGTCGACGACGACTGTCTGTCCCTCCTCGATCACGCGGTCGCCCGGGGTCGCGTGCGGGAGGGCGCCGTTCGGTCCCGCCGCGACGATCACCTCGAACGCAGCACCGTCTGCGCCCAGCTCGTGCATCAGCGACTCGATCCACCACGCAAGCTCGCGCTCGGTGCGGCCGGTGAAAGGCTCCTCCGCGAGCCGCGCGAAGCATTCGTTGGTGATCGCCGACGCACGGCTGATCGCAGCCAGCTCTTCGTCTTCCTTCACCGCCCGGATCCCCTGGAGCAGCTCGTGGCGGGCGACCAGCCCGATTCCGGCCGCGTCCAGCATCGCCCAGGCCGCGTACGTCATGTTGTCCGCCTCGAACTCGATCGTGCGCGGGAGGTGGTCCGGCAGGCCCGAGTAGAGGTTGCGGGGCACCTCGACGACCTCGACGCCCAGCCCCCGGGCCTTCTCGCGGTACCGAGAGTCGGTGAAGAGGCGGAGGCCGTCCGGCTCGACGAGGAGCGCTGCGTTCGAGCTGTCGAGCCCGATCAGGTACCTGACGTCGACCGGCTTCGTGACGAGGAGCGGCGCCTCGATCAGCGCCCGGACGCGGTCGACACGCCGATTCATACTCGCCCCGCCAGGAACTCGAGCGCCTCCCGGTAGCCTTCCGGCCCCTTCCCCATCACCCGCTTGGTGGCCAGATCTGCGATCACGGAGAGCCGCCGCCACTCCTCACGCTGCTCGATGTTCGAGAGGTGCACCTCGACGACGGGCACACGGAACAACTCGACGGCGTCGCGGATGGCGTAGCTGTAGTGCGTCCACGCGGCGGGGTTGACGATCACGCCGTCGGCGATATCGAGCGCCTCGTGGCACCAGTCGATGTACTGACCCTCGTCGTTCGTCTGGCGACAGCGGACCCTGAGATCGAGCTCATTCGCCCATTCGTAGATCCGGGTTTCCAGCTCCGAGATCGACAGGCCGCCGTAGAGCTCGGGGTCGCGCCGTCCCAGCTCGTTCAGGTTGACACCGTTCAGGACCTCGATCTGCACGGCACGGCAGCTTATCCGGCGATCAGCTCGTCGAGCGCCCCGCGCACGTCGCGCTCCGCAAGCTCGTCTTCGTACGGCCCGTCGTCGCCGAGGAGGACGATGCGCAGACGTCCCTTCTTGTCGCGAAGCAGAGCCTCCCAGGCTCGCTCCCGATCCACCCTGATCGGTTTCGGTGCGAGCACCTCGTCGACCGGGGCGGTGTCACGACCCGACAGCCGCAACGCGGCGAGCAGCCCGAGCGCGACCGCCTGGCCGTGCTGGAGGCGGTACCCGGATGCGGCCTCGAGCGCGTGGCCGAACGTATGTCCCAGGTTGAGCTCGTGCCGCGGCCCGAGATCGTGCGGGTCGCGGAGGCAGACGGCAGACTTGTACGCGGCACAACGCCGCACGAGCTCCGCGTCCGGCAGCTTCCAGAGCGGCTCGCCCGCGAGCAGGCCCGTCTTCACCACCTCCGCGAGGCCGTTTCGACGCTCGGCTTCCGGAAGCGTCCGGAGGAGCGCGGGGTCGATCACCGTCCGCACCGGCCAGTGGAACGCGCCGACGAGGTTCTTCGCGGCCGGGAGATCGATCGCCGTCTTGCCCCCGATCGCCGCGTCGACCTGGCCGACGAGGCTGGTCGGGACGGCTACCCAGTCGATCCCCCGCATGTAGGTCGCGGCCGCGAAGCCGGCGAGGTCGGTGGTCGTCCCGCCGCCGAGCGCGACGAGGTTCCCGCTGCGGTCGAGCTTCAGCGCGTGCCAGAGGGCCTCGAGCTCGGCGGACGATTTGGCCGTCGCTTCGTGCACGGACGCGAGCCGGGCCCCCAGGGCGAGCTGGGCGTCGGCGCCGTGGATGCCGGCGACGTGTGCGTCGGCCACCAGCGCGACGGGCCCGTTTCCGGGAACCAGGTCGCCGAGGAGCTCCAGCGAGCCCACACCGACGTGGACTCCGGCGGCGGCGAGCACGACGTCGTCCACGTCTTCCGCGGTGGCGTCGGCGACCTCCCGGTAGAGCGGCTCGCGTTGCTCGTGCAAGACGCGGAACGACTCCTCGTCGCGCGCCAGCGGCCGGTCGAAGCCCTGCACCCGCTGCCAGGCGAGGCTCGGCGCGACCTCGACGTAGACGGTCAGCGCGTGCTCCCGCAGCGCGCTCCTGATTGCCGGTGTCGTCACCGCGCCCCCGCCGAGGGCGATCACCGCCGGCTTCGCAGCGCAGAGCGTCTCCTGTGCGGCGACCTGCTCGAGCACTCGGAACTCGGCCTCGCCTCTCCGGTCGAAGATCTCCGGGATCGTCTCGCGAACCTCGCGCTCGATCTCCCGGTCGAGATCGACGAAGGGACGCCCGAGCCGCTCTGCGACCGTCAGGCCGAGCGTCGTCTTCCCGGCGCCCATGAACCCGACCAGGGCCAGGTGCCGGTCTAGCGCGGTTGCCAATCGATGCGCTCCCGATAGGCGTTGTATGCGCCGACGAAGTCGCCGATCGCGTCGCCGCCGAACTTCTCGTGAGCGGCACGGGCAAGCTCGAAGGCAACGGACGCCTCGGCGACCACCGCCAACGCCTCCACGGCGGCCGTGTCGCTCCGCTCGACGAGCGCGCTCGCCGGCTGCCCGCTCTCGAGATCGACGGACTGGAGCGGCTGCATCAGCGTCGGCAGCGGCTTCATCGCCGCGCGAACGACGATTTCCTCGCCGTTCGAGACCCCTGCTTCGATCCCGCCTGCCCGATTCGTCTCGCGATACAGGCCGCGGTCGTCGCGGTGGATCTCGTCGTGCGCCTGGGAGCCGCGCAGCGCGGCCAGTGCGAAGCCGTCGCCGATCTCCACGCCCTTGACGGCCTGGATCCCCATCAGCGCACCGGCCAGGCGGGCGTCGAGTCGCTGATCGCGAGCTGCGTACGACCCGAGGCCGGGCGGCACTCCGCGCGCGCGTACCTCGACCACGCCGCCGATCGTGTCGCGCGCCTTCCGCGCCTCGTCGACACGGGCAGGAAGCGACCCCGCATCGACTACGTCGCCTGCCACCTCGATCCCGATCTCGCGCAGGAGCGCCTTCGCGACCGAGCCGGCCGCGACCACAACAGCCGTGTGCCGCGCGCTCGCCCGCTCGAGCGCGTCGCGAACGTCGGCGAGGCCATACTTGAGCACACCGGCAAGGTCGGCGTGCCCGGGTCGAGGCAACGTCACCGCCTCCTTGCCTTTTCCCGCTGGCTCCCCCTCCGGAGGCCAGGGGTTCATCCCCCACGTCCAGTTCTTGTGGTCGCGGTTCCAGACCACAAGGGCGAGCGGCGTTCCCAGCGTTCGTCCGTGACGGAGGCCGGCGAGCACGTCGACCTCGTCGGTCTCGATCTGCTGACGCGGGCTCCGGCCGTAGCCCTGCTGCCGCCGGCGCAGGTCGGCGTCGATCGCCGAGCGGTCCAGGACGAGACCCGCGGGGAGGCCGGAGACAATCGCGACCAGGCCGGGCCCGTGCGATTCGCCGGCGGTGACCAGCTCGAGCGTCATTGCGACAAGCCTACGGCTGCACGCATCACCTCGACGGGTGCGGGCATTCCGGTCCAGAGCTCGAAGGACGCCGCGCCCTGGGCGACGAGCACCTCGACGCCGTTCACGACCTCGGCTCCCCCCTCCCGCGCCGCTCGCGCCGTCGCCGTCTCGGGGTACGGCAGATCGATGAGCGTCTGCCCCGGACCGAGCCCGACGAGCACCTCGTCCCGGACCGACGTGGCGTTCACCACGAGGTCTGCGTGATGGACCTGCGGCGGCCAATCGCCTCGGCGGGAGAACACCTGCGCATCTGGCAGCGCCTCCCGGAACGCCGCCGACGCGCCGCCCGCGCCGAGGATCACCGGCCGTTCCGGGTGGAGCCCGGCGAGGATCGCGGTGTCGGTCGAGAACCCCACGAGCTCCCCGCCCCGGACGGCGAGCGTGTTCACCGATGCGAGCTCGGTCTCGCAGAAGGAGACCGCGGCAAGCTTGTAGGGGGCAGTGACGTTCGCGCCCTGGAAACCGAGCGCGAGCAGCCCTCGCAGCGCCTCTCCGAGGCGATCCTCCCCCACCGGCAGCGGCAGGTAGGCCCAGTCGAGCCCCCGCGCCGCGAATGCCGCGTTCTGCATCGCCGGCGAGAGCGACTGCGCGACCGGGTAGCCGATCAGCCCGACCAGCTTTGTCTCTCCGGTCAGCAATTCGTCAAGCCTTGACGGGTGTAGGCGAGGAACTCGTCGGCGTTCGCCGTGAAGAAGTGGCTGCGGCAGTCCGGCTTCCGGACGAAGTAGAGGTAGTCGACCTTCGCCGGATGTGCGGCCGCCTGAATCGAGGCGAGCCCCGGGTTCGCGATCGGAGTCGGGGGCAGGCCGCGGAACTTCCGCGTGTTGTACGGCGAGTCAGAGGCGAGATCGGAGGTCGTGATCGCCTTCGTCGGAGGGATCCCGAGCCCGTATCGAAGGGTGGCGTCGATTCCGAGCGGCATGCGCGCGTGGAGCCGGTTGTAGATGACGGCGGCGACGAGCGCGCGCTCGCGCGGCACCCGGACCTCCTTCTCGATCATGGACGCGATGATCAGCACGTCGTACGGGGTCAAGTTCTTCGAGCGCGCATAGCCGAGCTTCACCTTGCCCCAGTTGAGGCGGAACGCGTCGAGCTGCTTGGCGACGAGCCTGGCCGCGGGATCGGTCTCGTACAGCTCGTAGGTGGCCGGGAAGAGGAAGCCCTCCAGGTTGCGGGCCTTGCCGTCGCCGGCGAACTCGCCGGGAAGCGACGAGGAGGCCGTCGCCTGCAAGTACCCACGCTCGGTAATCGTCGAGCTCCGCCGAGCGGCGCGGATCGCCATCTCTGCGCGCGTGAAGCCTTCGGGGAAGAGGACCTCGACGATCTTCGGGGGCGCGGTCTGCGTCGGCGGCGCCACGGCCTGCTTGTCGTCCCGCTTCAGCGCGGTCCAGCCGGCCCAGAGACCCGCGCCGACCGCGAGCGCGACCAGCGTCAGAGCGACCAGCCGGCGCCGGTACACCTGGTCGGCGGTCGGCCGCATCAGCTGGTGCTCGACCGTTCGAGGTAGCTCGAGAGGAGGTGGGCGGCGGCGCGTGCATCCTCGCCCTCGCCCGGCCCTGCGAGTGACGTCGTGAAGCGCTCGTCGAAAGTCTCGACCGGCACGTCGACCACCGCGCGGAGAACGTCGACGAAGCGCTCAGTCTCCTCCGCCTGCGCTCCCCGCTCGCCGCGAAGGGTCAGCGGCAGCCCGACGACCACTCGCTCGGCGCCCTCGTCGCGGACGAGAGCGCGCAGCCGGGCCAGCCCCGCCTCGCTCGCAGCCTGCGGGACGACGCACAGCGGTCGCGCGAGGGTGCCGGTCGGGTCGGAGACGGCGACCCCGGTCCGGGCGGAGCCGTAGTCCAGGGCGAGAACCTTCAAGCGAGCTTGGCCAGGAGGGAGTCCCTGGCGGCGTTCAGGGCGTCGCCGAGAGCTTCGGGCTTCTTGCCACCAGCCTCGGCGAGCGTCGGCTTGCCTCCGCCCCCGCCGCCGATGTGCTTCGCCGCCTCGCGCACCAGTGCGACCGCATCGAGTCCCTGCGAGACCAGGGACTCGGCGAGGTTGACGACGAGGTACGCCCGACCGTCGTCGACGGATCCCACGATCGCTCCGTCCGCCTTCTCCTGCTGGCGGAGGCGGTCCGAGAGATCGCGTAGAGCGCCGCCCGTGACGCCTGCCGCCTCGGCGATCACGATCCCGTGATCGTGCGAGCGGATCTCGGCGCTCGCCTCGGCGCCAGCACCCTTGACCTTGGCGTCCTTTCGAACGCGCTCGAGCTCGCCGCGGAGCTCGTCCGCCTCCCGCGCCCGTTCGTGCAGGTACGCGAAGGCTTCGCCCGCGGTGACCGCCTCGATCCGGCGCACGCCCGAGCCGACCGAGCTCTCGGAGAGGACGACGAAGGGTCCGATCTCTGCCGTCGAGCGGACATGCGTGCCTCCGCAGAGCTCTCGCGAGACGCCCTCCACCTCCACGACCCGCACCTCGTCACCGTACTTCTCGCCGAAGAGCATCATCGCGCCCAGCGTTCGCGCCTCCTCGATGGGAACGATGAACGTCCGTACCGGGTGGTTCTCGAACACCGCCTCGTTGACGCGCTGCTCGATCGCGGCGCGTTCCTGTGCAGCAAGCGCCTGCGGGTGCGTGAAGTCGAACCGGAGCTTGTCGGGCCGAACCGCCGAGCCTGCCTGGTGGACGTGATCACCCAGCACCTCGCGCAGCGCCGCGTGGAGCAGGTGCGTCGCCGTGTGGTTCGCCGTCGTCGGGAACCGGACCCTCCACGGGACGATCGCTCTGACGCGATCGCCCGCTGCGAAGCCCGAGCCCTCGAAGACGAGCGCCTGGTCGTCCTCGAGCCGGTACGCGGCACGCAGGACGGCACGCGTGCCGTCTTCCTTCTCCAGCTCGCCGGCGTCGGTGACCTGACCGCCCCCTTCGGGATAGAAGGGCGACTCGTACAGCTTGGCGAGGAACAATCCGTCTTCGAGCTCTTCGATCGCCCCGATCTGGGTCCGCACCTCCGTCTTCTCCCAGCCGACGAAGTCCGTCTTGAAGCCGGCACCGGCCGCGAACTCGGCCGCTCGCTGGATCTCTCCCTTGCCGCCTCCGGCCCGCGAGATCTCCCGGTGCCCTTCCATCTTCCGGTCGAACTCGTCTTCGTCGACGGTCAAGCCGCGCTCGCGGGCCAGCTCGACGGTCAACTCGATCGGGAAGCCGTAGGTCGCCTGGAGCACGAACGCATCCTCGCCGCTGATCGCCCCGCGCTCGGCCGCCTCCTCGAAGAGCTTCATCCCACGCTCGAGCGTCTCGCCGAAGCGTTCCTCCTCCGCGCCGAGCACCCGTGCGATCTGCTCGCGATGCTCGGTGAGCTCGGGGTATGCGTCGGCCATCTGCGCGACCACGGTGTCGGCGAGACCGACGAGGAACGGGGCCCGCATCCCGATCCGCAGTCCGTGCTGCACGGCTCGGCGGATGATGCGGCGGAGGACGTAGCCGCGACCCTCGTTCGACGGCGTCACTCCCTCGGCCGTGATGAAGGTCATCCCGCGGCCGTGGTCGGCGAGGACTCGGTGCGCCTTCGTCGCGTCCTCGGAGTCGCCGTACGCGACGCCGGACTCCTGCGCGACCCAGTCCATGATCTTCTGGAAGCCGTCCGTGTCGTAGACGGACGGCACCTGCTGCACGATCCGCGCCGCCCGCTCGAGCCCGAGCCCGGTGTCGATGTTCTGGGTCGGCAGCGGCGTCAGCGTTCCGTCGCCGTGGAGCTCGTACTCCATGAAGACGAGGTTCCAGAACTCGAGGAAGCGCTCGCAGCGGGAGCAGCCGGGCAGGCAGTCGTCGGTGCCGCAGCCGGCCTCCTCGCCCCAGTCGTAGTAGATCTCGGAGTCGGGGCCGCACGGGCCGGGGCCGCCGACCGACCAGAAGTTCTCCGAGGAGGGCAGCGGCACGATCCGCTCGGGCGGGATGCCGATCTTCTCCCAGAGGTCGATCGCGACCTGGTCGGCGCCGAGCTTGAGCTCCGGGTCGCCCGCGTGGACGGAGACCCAGATGCGGTCCCAGCCAAGCCGCATGCGCTCGCGGATGAACTCGGTCGCGAACTCGATCGCGCCTTCCTTGAAGTACTGCCCGAACGAGAAGTTGCCCAGCATCTCGAAGTAGGTCAGGTGGTAGGTGTCCAGCCCGACCACGTCGATGTCGACCGTGCGGAAGACTTTCTGCGCCGTCGTCGTCAGCGGGCCCGGCGGCTGCTCGCGACCGAGGAAGAACGGCATCTGCGGCTGCATCCCGGCGCTGATCAGCAGCGTCGAGCGGTCGTCGGCGCGCGGGATCAGCGACGCCGAAGGGCAGCGGAGATGGCCCTTCTCCTCGAAGAAGGACAGAAAGCCCTCCCGGAGCTCCGCAGTCGTCTGCATCCGAAGGATTCTAGGCCGGGCCCGGACATGAGCTCCGGCTGCGGACAGCCGGGTGGCGACGCCGCGACCGACATGGCGGGCGCGGCACACATCCGTGTGTCGTGAGCACGGGCCTGGGAAGGGGGCTCACGGGGGAAACCGGCTGTTTCCCCCGTGCGACTACGAGGAAGCGGCGTGCCGCGGCGGTTGCTCGAGCTGCTCCGAGGCGATCTCGTCCCGAATCTTCTCCAGCGACCGGCGGATCAGCCGGGACACGTGCATCTGCGAGATGCCGATCTGCTGGGCGATCTGAGACTGGGTCAGGCCCTCGAAGAAGCGAAGGTGAAGGATGCGTCGTTCTCGGCTGTCGAGCACGCGGAACCCCGGCTGGAGGATCGCCCGATCCTCTGACACCTCGTATTGGTGCTCCTCCGTGCCGATCGCCTCCAGCGGATCGATCTCGTCGTCGTCTCCGGATGCGCCGACCGACAACGACAGCGAGCTGTACGCGCGACCGCTCTCGAGCGCCTCGAGCACCGCCTCCTCCTCGACGTTCGCCGCTTTCGCGAGCTCAGGGATCGTCGGCGAGCGCTCGAGCTGCACGGTCAGCTCCTCGACGAGCTTCGAGAGCTGCACGTTCAGCTCCTGAAGGCCTCGCGGGACACGCACCGACCAGCCCCGGTCCCGGAAATGGCGCTTGATCTCCCCGATGATGTTCGGAGTGGCGTACGTGGTGAGCTCGACACCGCGGTCGAGGTCGAAGCGGTCGATCGCCTTGATCAGGCCGATCGCACCGATCTGGACGAGGTCGTCGAGCTGCTCGCCCCGGTACGAGTACCGTCGCGCAAGCGAGCGGACGAGGGACATGTACCGCTCGATCAGCTGCTCGCGAGCGGCCAGGTCGCCGCGCTCGTGGTATGCGCGCAAGAGCTCACGGTCGCCTGAGCCGGAGGCCATCAGCTCCCCTTCCTCGCGGACGGCGTGGCAAGCGTGAACTCGACCCAGGCCGACGTGTCCCGAACCTCGAGCCGGTAGCTGTCGAAGACCGTCTCCAGAACGTGGTGCGGGCCGTATCCGTCGCCGCCTTCGCGCTCGAGCTCGCGCTGCAGGACGTCTGCCTGGAACGGCCCGATCCGTCCGTCGAGCACCTCGTCGCCGACCCGGAGCACGACGGTGACCTCTCCGTCGGTCTCGGCATGCGGCAGCAGCCCGGCCAGTGCGAGCTGCAGATCGGACAAGGCATCGACCGTCAGCTCCAGCCTGACGGCAAGCCCTCCCACCACGAGATGCGCAACGTCGTAGAACCGGCGCTCACGCGGCAGCGTCAAGACGATCTCGTCGGTCATTCCCCCCCGAGCTCGTCCGCGAGATCCTGCTCGCGGCGACCGGCTTCCTCCCTTCCGGTTCGGACAGCCTCTCGAACGTCACCCCGGGAGCGCAGCGACGACACGCCGTGCGACAGCCCCGCGACCAGGCCGGCGATCTTCTCGACGGGGCGGGTGACGACGCCGCTCACGGTACGCACCGCCGTATCGACGCTGGCCACGGCGTCGACGGCGCTGTCCGTGATCTGGTCCACCTTGTCGAGTTGCTGGTTCACGCGGTCCAGGGTTCCACCCACCTTGGAGATCACCGGTAGGAGCTCCTTCTCCGTTCCCTGTAACAACGACGAAGCCCTGCCCAGGGTTCCGCCGAGCCGGAGCGCCCCGTAGGCGACCGCGAGTCCGACCAGAAGGAGGAAGACGGCCAGGGCGAGATAGGCAAAGTCACTCCAGCCGAACGAGGCAAGCATGAGTGGATCTTAGGCAGACGCGGTCGACAGGACGATGCCGGAGCCGACAACTGCGTCGTCTTCATAGAGCACGGCCGTCTGACCGGGCGCGACTCCGTATGCCGGTTCTTCCAGCTGCAGGTTGAAGCCGCGCTCGGTTGCCTCGACGCGCGCTCGAGCGCCGGGCGACCGGTACCGCACCTTCGCGTGAACCCGCTCGACCGGCACGAAGAGCCGCCCGCGAGCCTTCACCGACGTTCGCGCGAGCCCCTCTCGGGATCCCACGACGACGGTGTTCGTCTTCGCGCTCGTCCGCAGCGCGTACAGGGGACGGCCATTCGCCACTCCGAGCCCGCGCCGCTGCCCGGGCGTGTACCGCCAGTGGCCGGCGTGCGCGCCGAGGATCGTGCCGTGCTCGTCCACGATCGATCCCGGCCGAGGTTCGAGCCCCCGACGTTCGAGGAAGAGGCGGTAGTCGTCGCCGGCCAGGAAGCAGGCCTCCTGACTCTCCGCGCGCGCGGCGACGCCGAGTCCTGCCCGCGCTGCCTCGCCACGCGTCGCCTCCTTCGTCTGCTCGCCGAGCGGGAACCAGATCCGGTCGAGCCGAGCCGGATCGAGCCGGGCGAGCATGTAGGACTGGTCCTTCGCCGGATCCACGCCGCGTGCGAGCAGGAGGCGGCCACGGTGGCTGACGATTCGTGCGTAGTGCCCGGTGGCGAGCCGCTCCGCGCCGGCGCGGCGTGCGAACGCGAGGAGCTCCGCGAAGCGAAAGCCGCCGTTGCACCGCGTGCACGGATTCGGCGTCTCGCCGCGCGCATACCCACGGACGAACGGCTCGACGACCGCGCGCCGGAACTCCTCGCGCAGGTCCAGCGTGACGTGCGGGATCCCCCGGCCGTGACAGGTCTCGCGAGCCGCGAGCACGGCCTCGGGCGAGCAGCAGGCCCGCTCGGAGCGAGGCCCCTCCGGATCCGTCCACAGGCGCAGGGTCACACCGACTGCGTTCGGCCCCGCCCGCAGGAGGGCGACCGCGCTGTCGACGCCCCCGCTCATTGCGACCGCCACCCTCCCGGCCCGCGGGGAGGCACGGAAGACTGGACCGAGCGCGTTCGCAAGCGCGTCGACGGCGAGCGTCTCGCCGCCGACCGCGGCCGCCTCGCGCAGGCTCAGGCCGCGAAGGTCGGTGTCGAGCCCGTCGGCATCCGCGTCGGCGATCCGCTCGCCGTCGATGCGCAGCCGGACGAGCGCCCAGCAGCCGTCGCGCGTCGAGTCGCCCGAGGTCTCGATCATCGACCCAGTGTGCCGATCAACGGGGCCTCACGGTATTCAAGTGCCCCACCCTGCCGATGCCTCCGCCCCGTAGCGAACCTGGACGAACCAGGTGGGTGTCTTGCGGTCCGGCTCGTCTCCCGACTCGCCATGACCGACGCAGACTCCCTCGCTTTGGCTGTTGGTTCTACATTGGATGGCGGAGCCACGAACAGGGTCGGGCACCGACTCCACTGTAGCGGGGGCTACCCCGCCCGGGCGAAGCTCCAGCGGATCGCCTGCACACCGCTGAGCCCGAGCACGTCGGCGAGAGCAGGCGTGACCTCGAAGGCTTGTCCCGGTCCGAACGGCCCGCGGTCGACGACCTGCGTGAGCACGGTCTTCGACTTGAAGCGGACAAAGAGCTTCGTCCCGCACGGGAGCACCGGATGGTCGACTCCGAGCGTGTTCGGGTCGAGGAGCGTCCCGCAGTCCGACGGATGTCCGGCCAGGGGTCGCGAGCGGACGCCGGCGCGCGCTGCGTACCAGCCGCTGACGTCGGAAACAGCCGGTTGGGGCAGCTTCCGTACCGCCTTCACCGTCGTCGCATCCCGGGAGGCGACCGCGAGTGCGACGACCACGGCGAGCAAGGCTGCGGCCGCGAGCGCGATCAGCCGCTGAGCCAGGACCGCGCTCATCCGGCTGGTGCATCGCGCTCGGCCTCGAGCACGCGCGTGTACGCCTCCACCTCGTCGGAGGGCTCGGAGCCGGCGTCGGCCCGAAGCGGGTAGGCGCTCTCGGGCTCGCTTTCCTCCTCCGTCTCAACCGGCCACCCGTGCTCGGACCGAGACTCGGGCACGGGCTCCGGCTCCGGCTGGGGTGCTACGAACGGGATGACGGAGCGGGATCGAGAGATCCACACGGCGAGCTCGATCATCGACACGAGCAGCCAGCCCGCGGCGAGCACAGCGACGATCACGATCGGCCTGAGGTCGGCTACGCCTGCGCCGACGCCGAGCAGGATGAGGAAGCCGGCTTCGAGTGCGAATCGCGGCGCGAAGCCCTCCGGCATGACCTGAGTGTAGTCGGCAGGACCGGCGCGTTCAGTCCAGCATCGGATGCGGCAGATACGGCTCTTCGAGCTGCGAGATCTCGTCGGTCGAGAGCTGCAGCGTCGTGGCCGCGAGGCCGTCCTCGACGTGCGAGGTCTTCGTCGCGCCGAGGATCGGTGCGGTCACAGCCTGCTGCAGGAGGAGCCAGGCGAGCGCGACCTGGGCAGGAGCGACGCCGCACGCCGCAGCGACGTCGGCGACTCGGTCGATGACGTCGAAGTCGCTAGTGGTTCTGCATCGAGACGAACCGAGTCCAGCCATGGCGTTCGGCGACGGTCTGAGCCTTCGCGAACTGCCAGGCGGACATGTTGCTCGCGCCGAGGTATCGCGCCTTTCCCGCCTTCACGACGTCGTGCAGCGCCTCCATCGTCTCTTCGATCGGAGTCGTCGGATCCCAGCGATGCACCTGGTACAGATCGACATAGTCGAGTCCGAGCCGCGTGAGCGAGGCGTCGATCGCCGACAGAACGTGCTTCCGGGAGAGTCCCCGGCCGTTCGGGCCAGCAGTCGTCGGATAGAAGACCTTCGTCGCGACGACGACCTCGTCGCGTCCGATCAGCCTCCGAAGCAGCCGTCCCGTCACGATCTCACTCGCACCGCCGGCGTACATGTCCGCCGTGTCGAAGAACGTGATCCCGCCTTCGATCGCCCGCCGGACGATCGGCTCGGCGGCGGGTTCGTCGAGGATCCAGCGACGCTTCGACGTGTCGCCGAAGCTCATCATCCCGAGCGCAAGTCTCGAGACGTGCAGGCCCGAGTTTCCCAGCCGTACTTGGTCGATGAGGCCATTCTTCCCGCGGACGAGCGCATTCGACCTGACGGATCGAAGGCGTTTCGGGGCGTGCGCCTCCGGAGCGAAGGCGCCCCGGCTCAGGCGCCTGGCGTTGGCTCGGGCGCGACGATCTCGAGCCCGAGCTCCTCGAGCTGCTCCGGCGGAACCTCCGAGGGCGCGCCGCTCATCGGGTCGACCCCGGCCTGGTTCTTGGGGAAGGCGATCGTGTCGCGCAGGTTCGCCTCCCGGGCGAGGACCATCACCATGCGGTCGATCCCGAAGGCAATCCCGCCGTGCGGCGGTGCCCCCATTCCCAGGGCCTCGAGGAGGAAGCCGAACTTCGTCCGCTGCTCCTCGGCGCTCAGCGAGAGGACGTCGAACACGCGTGCCTGGAGATCCGGCTCGTGAATTCGGAACGACCCGCCGCCGATCTCGTTGCCGTTCGCCACGAGGTCGTAGGCAAATGCGAGCGCGTTGGCCGGGTCGGCGTCGAACTGTTCTTCCCACTCGGGCGTCGGGCGTGTGAAGGGATGGTGCTTCGCGGTCCAGCGCCCGTCCTGGTCCGACCATTCGAACATCGGGAAGTCGAGGATCCAGACGAACGCGTCCGCGTCCTGGTCGATCAGCCCGAGAGTGTCCCCCAGATGACTGCGCAGGGCGCCGAGGACCCGGGCGACCGCCTCGGGCTCGTCGGCGCCGAAGAGCACGGTCGAGCCGGCGTCGGCGCGGAACGATGCGAGCTCCGCTTCGGACAGGAATTTCGCGATCGGGGACCGCACCTCGCCCTCCTCGCCGTAGACGAGGTAGGCGAGCCCCTTCGCTCCCCACTCCCTTGCGCGCTCTTCCAACGCGGCGAGCTCGGCCCGCGAGAGCTCCTGCGGCACGGTGAGGTAGCGGACGCAGGCGGCGTCCGCGAAGACCTTGAAGGTCGAGCCGCGGGTGAGCTCGGTCGCGTCCTCGATCTCGAGCCCGAAGCGGAGATCGGGCTTGTCGGTGCCGTATCGGGCCATCGCCTCCCCGTAGGTCATCCGGCGGAACGGAGGCTCGAGCTGGACGCCGATGCAGTCACGCCAGATCTGCGCGCACATCTGCTCCATCAGCCCGACGATGAACTCGACGTCGGGGAAGGCCATCTCGACGTCGAGCTGGGTGATCTCCTGGACGCGGTCGGCGCGCAGGTCTTCGTCGCGGAAGCAGATCGCGATCTGGTAGTAGCGGTCGAAGCCAGCGATCACGAGCAGCTGCTTGAGGATCTGGGGCGACTGAGGGAGCGCGTAGAACCGTCCCTTCTGCAGGCGACTCGGCACGACGAAGTCGCGCGCCCCTTCCGGAGTCGGCTTGAACAGGATCGGGGTCTGGATGTCCATGAACTCGGCGTCTTCCATCACGCGACGGATGATCCCGACCATCTGTCCCCGGAGCCGCATGTTGCGCTGGAGGCGCTCGCGCCGCAGATCGAGCCAGCGGTAACGGAAGCGAAGCGTTTCGTCGACGTTCTCCTCGTCGAGCTGGAACGGCAGTGGCGGGCACCTGGAGACGATCTCGAGCGCGTCGACATGGACTTCGATCTCGCCGGTCGGGAGGCCGGGGTTGATCGCGTCGGGCGCTCGCGCGACCACTTCGCCCTCCACTCTCAGCACGAACTCGTTTCGGATCTCGTGGGTGAGACGGTGCGCGTCGGGCGACCGCTCGGGGTTGATCACGAGCTGGCAGATCCCGGCGCGGTCGCGCAGGTCGATGAACACGAGTCCTCCGTGGTCGCGCCGCGTGGCGACCCAGCCGGACAGGGTCATCCGCTGGCCCACGTGCTCGACGCGAACCTCGCCGCAACGGAGATCGCGCCACTTCACGGCGTCACCGCGGAGAGGTCGGTGTTCGCGTCGACCATGACGACCCGCTCGGCGCCGAGGCGGCTCGCCTGCGTGTGCTGGCCCTTCACCGAGCGCCCGGCGAAATCGGCGTCCGCTCGGACGCCGAGAGCCCGCAGCTCGAGCATCTTCGTGAGCACCGCGGCCCGGTCGGCGCCGTCGGCACAGACGAAGAAGACGTCGATGCCCGTGTCCTCGGGATCGGGGAGACCCGCCTGGTCGAGCGCGAGCAGCAGCCGCTCGATGCCGGCTCCGAAGCCGACCCCCGGCGTCGGCCTGCCGCCGAGCTGCTCGGCGAGGCCGTCGTAGCGCCCCCCGCCGCTCAGCGTGCTCGTCGCGCCGCCCTCGGGCCCGACGAACTCCCAGGCCGTGCGGGTGTAGTAGTCGAGCCCGCGGACGAGCGTCGAAACGAGCTCGTAGCGGACGCCGAACGCGTCCAGGTAACGCCGCACTTCGGCGAAGTGCCCGCGGCACGCGGCGCACAGCGAGTCGCCGACCGTCGGCGCCTCCCGGAGCACCTCCTGCACCGCCGGGGGCTTGGCTGCGATGTTGTCGAGCGCGCGCAGCGGGTTGCGCGACGCCTGCTCCCAGGTTGCCTCGTCCAGGTCGCCCCGATGCTCCTCCAGCCACGGCCGCAGGCGGTCGAGATACGCGGGCCGGCAAGCCTGGTCACCGATCGAATTCAGCTCGAGTCGGTACTCCGTCACCCCGAGGTTCCCGAGCAGCCGGTCGTAGAGGTGGATCACCTCGGCATCGACGGCGGGGTCGTCGGAGCCGATCGCTTCGACGTCGAGCTGCCAGTGCTCTCGAAAACGGCCCTTCTGCGGCCGCCCGTACCGGTAGATCGTCTCGTACGTGTAGAGCTTCTGCGGCTGCGGCTGACGATGAAGGCCGTGCTCGAGATACGCGCGCATGATCGGCGCGGTCGCCTCGGCACGCAGCGTCAGCGAGCGCTCACCGCGGTCGGTGAACGTGTACATCTCCTTGGACACGACATCGGAGCCGAGACCGGACGTACGCACGAAGAGGTCCGTGTCCTCGAAGACCGGCGTGTCGATTCGCCGGTAGCCGTAGAGGGCGCAGAGGCGCTCGAACTCGCCGATCACCTGCCGCCAGCGAGGCTGTTCCGACGGGAGGATGTCGTGGGTTCCGCGCGGAGCTTCGTATTTCACGCGCGGAGCTCTGCGAGGAACGGGTTCCGGGCCAGCTCGTCGCCCAGCGTCGTCGGCGGGCCGTGACCGGAATAGACGACCGTGTCCGGAGGGAAGCGGTCGAAGAGGGTGCGGATCGACTCGACGAGCGTGTCCCAGTCGGCTCGGGGCAGGTCGGTTCGACCGACGGATCCCGCGAAGAGCACGTCGCCGGAGAAGAGGCACTGCTCGGCATAGAAGGCGAGGTGTCCGGGCGAGTGCCCCGGGACCACGACCGTCTCGAACGAGATCCCCGCGAGATCGAGGGTCTCGTCGCCGGAGAGCAGGACCTCGGCGTCGTAGGGCCTGATCGCGATGCCCGAGTAGTAGTCGGCGGGACGCGCGAGCACCGGGGCTTCCACATCCGAGACATGTACCGGCGCCGCCGTTCCCTCGGCGAGATCGGCGACCCCGCCGATGTGGTCGTAGTGCGTGTGCGTGATCAGGATCGCGGCGCAACGAGCACCCATGCGCGCGAGCTCGAGACGAATCGCGGCCACGTCCCCGCCGGGATCGACAACCACTGCCTCTGCGGAGCCTCGCTCCGCCCGGACGACGTAGCAGTTCGTCCCGAGCGGGCCGAGCTCGTACCTGTCGACGACGAGAGGCATCCCGCGATTGAGTCTAACGAGGCCGGGGTAAGAGGCCCTCGTGCAAAGCTGGCGGTTGAGCGAGATCGAGACGCCCGACGGAAGTCGCTCGCCGGTCGTCCTCCATTCCGACGACGAGGGCCGTGCGGTCCTCATCGGGCTCGAACCGGGTCAGGAGCTGGGCGACCACCAGGTGAAGGAGTACGCCTACCTGCACGTGGTCGACGGCGAGGTCGCGATCAGGGCAGCGGACGAGGCCATGTCCGCGCCGGCGGGAACGCTCGTGCGGTTCGAACCGGGCGAGCGTCATGCGGTCTCTTCACCCGGCGGGGCGCGGATCCTGCTGTTCTTCGCGCCGTGGCCGGGCGAGGGCCACTACCGCGACGCGTAGGTCTAGCTCTTCTTCGAGCCGGGCTTCTGCTTCGGCGGGAGCTGGCCGGTCTGCTTCAGGTAGCGCTGCCGAGCCAGCTTGTCCGTCCAGTACATGAACGGGACGAGCATGATCGCGTAGAAGAGGCCGACCGATATGCGGCTGACGAGCGGGCCGCTCTTGAGGACGAGGAGCAGCGCGAGCATGAGCAGGACCTGCCAGGGCAACGCGCGCTTGAAGCTTCGATTCCACGACGGGACCGGCGGCTCGCGGACCGGACGGCTCGTCTTGCCCGTCTTCTTCTTGAAGGGGCCTTCGCCGTCTCCTTCGTCGCCTTGACAGGACGCGCGTCGGCCTCGTCGACCTCGACCTCCTGGCCCTCGCCGTCGACGTAGACGTATTCCCATTCGTGCCGGCGATCCTTCTGCCGCCGACGCCGCTGCTTCCTGGTCGGCATCGCGGCCTAGCGTAGCTCGCCGCCGCGCACCACCCGCGCGACGTGGTCGTGACCGAGGTGGTACGCGAGGTAGCGCCAGTCCGGGGCGTCGAGCAGAACGAGGTCGGCGTCATAGCCCGGTGCGATCCGGCCCTTCTGGGCGGCGCGGCCGAGGACGTGGGCCGCGTTGATCGTGCAAGCGGCCAGCGCCTCTTCCGGAGCGAGCTTCAGCTGCGTCGCCGCGAGCGAGCAGACGAGCGGCAGGCTCTCACAGAAGGCGCTGCCTGGGTTGAAGTCGGTTGCGAGCGCGACCGCCGCCCCTGCGTCAACGAGTGCACGTGCCGGCGGCATCTGCCGGCCGAGGAAGAGCGCGCTCGCCGGGAGGAGCACGCCTGTGACCTCGCTTGCCGCGAGCGCGGAGATCCCGGCGGCGCCGGTCGCCTCCAGGTGGTCGACGGAGCGAGCCCCGAGCTCGATCGCGAGTGGGATCGCCCCCTGCTCGCTGAACTGGTCGCCGTGCAGGCGAAGCGCCAGCCCCGCCTCTCGGCAGGCGTCGAGGTAGCGCCGGGCCTGGGCGGCGTCGAAGGCACCGCGCTCGACGAAGACGTCCGCCGCCTCGGCGATCGTCGCGGCCTCGGGCAGGACCTCCGCGAGCGCAAAGTCCAGATAAGCGTCTCCGTCTTCGAACTCCGGGGGCACGGCGTGCGCCCCCAGCCACGTCGGGACGCCACCGGCGGCCTTGACGGCCCGGAGCTGCGCGAGCTCGGTCTCGCGGTCGAGCCCGTAGCCGGATTTCGCCTCGAACGTGGTCGTCCCGGCGGAGCGCATCCACTGGGCATGCCGTTCGACCCCGTCAACCAACGCCTGCTCCCCGGCCGCGCGGGTCGCGCGCACCGTCGAGAGGATCCCGCCTCCGACTGCGTGGAGCTCTTCGTAGGTAGCCCCGGCAGCGCGACGTGCGAACTCGTCGACCCGGTCGCCCGCAAAGCACGCGTGCGTGTGGCAGTCGACGAGACCGGGCAGCACGCAGAGGCCCCGCCCGTCGATCTCCTCGACGTCGCTGCCCGCGAGCGGCGCGAGGTCGCGCATCCGGCCAACCGCAACGATCTTCGTGTCGTCGCAGAGGACATAGCCGTCCTCCAGGACGTCGGCCTGTCCAAGCGCGTTCCCACGAAGCGGCGCTCCGGTTCCCGCCGGGCTGACGACCTGCGCCAGGTCGCGAACCAGAAGCCGGGTCACTGCCGGACTGCCCGACGGTCAGGCGTCACGTACGGTCGGCTGCATCGGCACGGCGAGCCCGTGCCGGTCGGCCTGTTCGACGGCAGCTGCGTAGCCGGCATCGGCATGACGAAGAACACCGAGCCCGGGGTCGGTGGTCAGCACCCGCCCGAGCCGCTCCGCGGCGTCGACCGTACCGTCTGCGACGACGACCATGCCGGCGTGGATCGAGTTGCCGATTCCGACGCCCCCGCCGTGGTGGACGCTCACCCACGTCGCGCCCGCGGCGACGTTGAGCAACGCGTTCAGGATCGGCCAGTCGGCGATCGCATCCGAGCCGTCGGCCATCGCCTCCGTCTCACGATACGGCGAGGCGACGGAGCCGGCATCGAGGTGATCACGCCCGATCACCACCGGTGCCTTCACGCGTCCGCTCCGGACGAGCTCGTTGATCGCGAGGCCTGCACGGGCGCGATCTCCGTAACCGAGCCAGCAGATTCGCGCCGGGAGCCCCTGGAATGCCACCCGCCCCGGCACCAGCTCGAGCCAGCGCTGGAGCACGGCGTCGTCGGGGAACAGTTCCCGCAGTTCCGCGTCGATCACGGCGATGTCCTCCTCGTCGCCGGACAATGCAGCCCATCGGAACGGCCCGGAGCCCAGGCAAAAGAGCGGCCGGATATAGGCCGGGACGAAGCCCGGGTATGTGAACGCGTCCTCGACGCCCGCCTCTAGGGCCTCACCTCGCAGGTTGTTGCCATAATCGAAAACATAGCTGCCTGCGCGGACGTACTCGAGCAGTCCGCGCACGTGTATCGCGATCGAGGCACGGGCTCGTTGCAGATACGTCACAGGATCCTCCGCACGCAGACGGGCAGCTTCCGCGACGTCGAGTCCGGAAGGGATGTAGCCGTTCAAAGGGTCGTGGGCCGCCGTCTGGTCGGTGACGAGGTCGAACGTCTCTCCGCGGGCGGCGAGCTCCGGTACGACGTCGGCCGCGTTCCCGAGCAGTCCGACGGACAGGCCGCGGCTCTCGCGCTGCGCCGCTCGAATCCGCGCGAGCGCGTCGTCGATCGAATCCGTGGCTTCGTCGAGGTAGCGGGTCTCGAGGCGACGCTGGATCCGGGCCGGATCGACTTCGACACACAAGGTCGCCGCGTTGAGCATCGACCCTGCCAGCGGCTGCGCGCCGCCCATCCCCCCGAGGCCCGCCGTGAGGATCGACCGTCCGGCGAGGTCCGCAGTCGCAAAGTGCTTCCCCGCGGCAGCGGCGAAGGTCTGGTACGTGCCCTGGAGGATTCCCTGAGTGCCGATGTAGATCCAGCTCCCGGCGGTCATCTGGCCGAACATGGTCAGGCCGAGAGCCTCGAGCCGCCGAAACTCGTCCCAGGTCGCCCACCTCGGAACGAGCAGGGCGTTCGCAATGAGCACGCGGGGCGCACCTGAGTGCGTGCGGAAGACACCGACCGGTTTCCCGCTCTGGACGAGGAGCGTCTCGTTCTCTTCGAGCCGGAGCAGGCAGCGAACGATCGCCCGCAGCGCTTCGTGGCTGCGAGCAGCCCGTCCCGAGCCGCCGTACACGATCAGCTGGTCGGGCCGCTCGGCCACCTCGCCGTCGAGGTTGTTGAGCAGCATCCGCAGCGGCGCCTCCGTCGCCCAGGAGCGCGCGTTCAGCTCCGGTCCACGCGGGGCGCGAATCGAAGAGAGGTCGCCGCAGAGCACCTCCACGCGGGCATCGAGGGTCTCGGTCGTGCTCACTCGGCGTCCTCCTGCCGGCTCCGCTCGCGCCACCGCCACCAGCTGTAGGCGGTAGCCACCACGAACAGAGCCACGCCGATGTAGATCGCCCGCCGCACGTCGCCCCCGGTGAGGGCGGTCGCGCCGACGAGCACGCCGACGAGCACTGCGTAGAGCACGGCGCTGTCCCGATACGGGTGTTTGGGCGAACGCTTCGGCCTCTCCCAGCGGAACGCCTTCACCGCAGCGGCCCTGCGTCGTCCTCGATTGCCGCCACAAGCGTCCCGTCGCGGATCGCGGCGGCGACGAGGTCGATCTCTCCGGCAAGAGGCCGGTCGTCGGTGAGCCGCGCCGAGAGCGTGCGGACGAAGCGTCGCGCGGCCGCGACGCCGCGACCGGGCTCGAGCGGCGCCAGGAACTCGACCGCCTGAACTGCGGCAAGCAACTCGATCGCGACGGCCCACTCGACGTTGGCGAGGACTTGCCAGGCCTTCAGCCCTGCGGCGTTCCCCATCGAGACGTGGTCCTCCTGACCGGCGCTGGTCGGAATCGAGTCCACGCTGGCCGGATGCGCGAGCACCTTGTTCTCACTCACCAGCGAAGCGGAGACGTACTGCGGGATCATGAAGCCCGAGTTGAGCCCGCCGTCCGGGGTCAGGAACGGCGGCAACCCGTCGGAGAGGTTCGGGTTCACGAGCCGTTCGACGCGGCGCTCGGAGATGCTCGCCAGCTCGGCGACCGCCATCGCCAGCGCGTCCAGCGCGAACGCGACCGGCTGGCCGTGGAAGTTGCCGTTCGAGACGAGCAGCCCCTCCTCGACGAGCACGAGCGGGTTGTCGGTGGCGGCATTCAGCTCGACCGACACGGTGTAATCCACGTAGTCGAGCAGGTCGCGCACCGCCCCGTGCACCTGGGGGGCGCACCGCAGGGAGTAGGCGTCCTGCACCTTGTCGCACCAGCGATGGGATTCGATGATCGCGGAGCCTTCGAGCAGCGTGAGGACGTTCGCCGCGGCGTCCTGCTGTCCGCGAAGCGGCCGGAGCGCGTGCACTTGCGGCAGGAAGCTTGTCTGGGAGCCTTGAAGCGCTTCCAGGGATACAGCACAGGCGATGTCGGCCGCCTTGGTCAACCGACGGGCCCGAACGAGACCGAGGGCGGCGAAGGCAGCCATGAACTGCGTCCCGTTGACGAGCGAGATCCCCTCTTTTGCTTCCAGCCGAACGGGCTCGAGCCCGGCCCTCGCCAGCGCTTCGTCGCCCGGTAGCCGCTCACCGTCGTACCGGGCCTCACCCTCGCCGACCAGGGGCAGCGCGAGATGCGCGAGCGGAGCGAGATCGCCGCTGGCACCGACCGACCCGCGGCTCGGCACGTGCGGGACAACGCCGCGGTTCAGGCATTCCAGCAGCACCTCGACGACCTCCGGGCGCGCTCCCGAGCGGCCTTTTGCCAGCGCGTTGGCCCGCAACAGCATCGCGGCGCGCACGACCTCGTCCGGATAGGGCTCGCCGACTCCGCACGCGTGGCTGCGCAAGAGCCGAAGCTGGAGCTCCTGGGTCAGCTCCTCGGGGATGGACTTCGAGACGAACCGGCCGAAACCGGTATTGACGCCGTACGTGTGCTCGGTCGCCCCGTGGACGCTGCGTTGCACGACCTCCCGCGCCGCGAGCATCTGGGCCCGTGCCTGGTCGGCAAGGGCCGCCGGAACACCCTCGACCGCTACCGCCCAGACGTCTTCAACCTCGAGATCCTCGCCGGTCAGGCCGATCGCGGTGCTCCGGGCCACGCGGCGAGTCTAGCTCCGGATCGCGCGGGCCCCCACAGGCCCCCAAGGGGTGCGACGACCCCCTGCCATGGACGGTACCTCCCGGCACGCCGGGTTTCCTTGCCGATTGTGTGCCGGCTTCGAGACACCTCGCCACGCGGTGCCCGCCGAAGAGCGTGCCTCAGTCCAGCAGGCGAAGCTCGAGCACGCGCGACGCGTCGAACCCGTCGATCCGCAGCATCGCGCCGGCGGCCGCGGCGGCCGCCCCCGCCGGCATCAAGCCGACCAGCTCCGAGCCTGCCACGTCCACCCCCCGTGCCGCCGCCTCCTCGGCCACACGCGCGACGATCTCGTGCAGCGCGGCCGCTTCCCAGTCCTCGACGTTCATGCTCACCTGAACGAGCCCGGCCCGGGGAAGATCCAGGCCGAGCGCCCGGACTCCCGGGAACCCGCCGCCCGTCTCGCGGACGGTCGCAGCGATCGCGCGGGCCACCTCGACGTCGTCCGTCAGCAGGTTGACGTTGAACGCGACCAATGGAGGCCGTGCTCCGACGAGCACCCCACCCGCGCCGGGATCGAGCCGAGCGGGGCCGAAGTCGGGGACGAGCTCTCCCGCGTCGATGCGACGCTGGAGCTCCTCCGGTCCGCCGTGCCGGAAGAAGGCCGGTCCCCGGCCGGGCTCGCCGTAGAGGAAGACGGGCAGACCGAGGTCGCCGATCCGGCTCGGCGATCTCCAGCGCGGCGGCGCGTGCGCGACCCATGTCGGCTCGGGACCAGCGGTACGAGCGGGACGATGTCTGCGGCGCCGATGCGAGGGTGCGCGCCTTCGTGGCGGCGCAGGTCGATGCGCTCGCGCGCGCAGGCGACGCCGGCGACGAGCGCCTCCGCCAGCCGGGCCCCGTCCCCGACGAGCGTGAAGACGGACCGGTTGTGGTCGGGATCGGCATGGACGTCGAGGACCCTCGCTCCGCCGGATAGCGCCTGGCCGATCGCGTCGATCGTCGCGGGGTCGCGCCCCTCGGAGAAGTTCGGCACCGACTCGAGCGGGAGCACGTTGCATACCCTAGAAGGCAGAGGTGAAGGCCTACTACCACGCACGGGCCCGTGAGTACGACGACTGGTGGCAGCAGCGGGGGCTCTACGCCGGGCGCTGGGACGAGGAGTGGCAGGGCGAACGGGATCTCGCGCTCGGGGCGGTCGCGGCGCTGCCGGCGAAACGGACGCTCGACGTCGCCTGCGGCACGGGCTTCGTCACCCGCCTCCTCGACGGAGAGGTGGTCGGGCTCGACCAGAGCGAGTCGATGCTGGACGTCGCCCGCGACCAGGCTCCGGATGCGAGCTACGTCCAGGGAGACGGAACCGAGCTTCCCTTCGAAGACGGGTCGTTCGAGCGCGTGTTCACGAGCCACTTCTACGGGCATCTCGAAGGGCCGGCTCGCGAGCGGTTTCTCGAGGAGGCACGCCGTGTCGCTCCAGAGCTGGTCGTCTTCGACGCGGCGCTCCAAGGCGGTCACGCCCGCGCCGAGTGGCAGGAGCGCGTCCTGAGCGACGGGTCGCGGTGGACGGTGTACAAGCGGTTCTTCACCGCCGGCGGCCTGCTCGCAGAGCTCGGCGGCGGCCGGCTGCTCCACGAGGGTCACTGGTTCGTGCTCGTCGCCTCGCCGTGAAAGATCGCCGCTGGGACACGGACGAGCGAGGCCGGGGTATCGCGGACGGAGCGGCGCTCGCACCGGGCGTCCACGAGCTCGTCGACGCACTCTCGATCGAGGACTGGATCGCAGAGGATCCCGAGACGCATCTGCTTCGGCACATCGAGCACGCGTGCGGCGAGGGCGGGCTCGAGCTCCTCGACCACCGGCTCGACGGTGCCGTCTTCACGGTCCGCATCGGTTGGCCCGGTACTCCTCGACCCGCCGAGGCGAGGGCAGCAGCCTTTGCCATCGCGGGCTCGTTCGCAGAGAGCGCGACCTCGGTGCGTCAGCGCGGGCTCTCGTTCGAGATCGTCACCGGAATGCTGGACCCCGACACCGAGTTCAAGTCCCATGGGCATCTCGTCAGGCTCGAGCTCGTTCCCGGCGGGTGACCCGCCGGCGCTCCTCCTATCGCTCGCTCGCGTCGCTGCAACGAGACAACCGCAGCTGCCGGGCCTGCGCCGAGGCCGGCTACCCGCTCGAGTCGCTCCCCGTGCTCGAAGGGCACGAAGGGCAGCGCGCGTACATGTTCGGACAGGCGCCTGGAGTGCTCGAGGGGCACGAGCGCCGGCCCTGGCGCGGTCGGGCCGGGCAGAACCTCCGCCGCTGGCTCGAGCTCGACGAGGAGTCGTTCTACGCCACCTTCTACTGCGCCTCGGTGACGCGGTGCTACCCGGGCCGAACGCAGCCGGGCGTAGGCGACCGCACGCCGACACCACGCGAGCAGGAGCTCTGCTCCTTCTGGCTCGAGTGGGAGCTCCGCCTGATCCGACCCGAGCTGATCGTCACGGCAGGCGGGCTCGCCGCGCGCCGGCTGCTCGGGCTGCGCAGCCTCGACCAGTGCATCGGCACGACCTTCGAGCACGCAGGCGCAACCGTCGTCCCGCTGCCCCATCCGTCGGGCGTCAGCCGCTGGCTGAACCTGCCCGCGAACCGGGCGCGCCTCGAGGAGGCGATCGCCCTGGTCCGGGCGCATCTGTAGCCGGAACACCGCTGGCTATGCTCGAACGGTGACGGAAGGGCCGCCCTACCGAAGCACGCTCACCCGCCTGCTCGGGTTCCTGCGCCCCTACCGGGTCTCGCTGGTCGTGTCGATCGTGCTCGCAGTCGGCTCGCAGGCGGCGCAGATCGCGCTCATCTGGGTGACGAAGCGCATCGTCGACGAGGCGATCCGCCCGCGTGACTCGCACGCGCTCTGGATCTTCGTCTGGACGATCGTCGGCCTCGGCGCGCTGAAGGCGGCTCTGATGGTCGGACGCCGCCTGATCTCCGGACGGCAGGCGCTCGGGGTGGAGATGGACATGCGCAACGGCCTGTACGCGCATCTCGTCCGTCTCTCGTTCGGGTTCTACGACCGCCATCAGACGGGCCAGCTGATGTCGCGGGCGACGGTCGATCTCCAGGGCGTCCGGTTCTTCCTCGGCTACGGCCTGATCTTCCTCTTCCAGAACATCCTCACCGTCGTGTCGGTCACGGCCGTGCTCTTCTTCGTCGAGTGGCGGCTGGCGCTGATCGCGCTGGCGATCACGCCGCTGCTGGTCGCGCTCGCCTACCGCTACAGCCGGATCGCCCACCCGACGCTGCGTGAGGTGCAGCAGAAGCTCGCGGACGTCGCGACGGTGGCAGAGGAGAACATCGTCGGCGTCCATGTGGTGAAGGCGTTCGCGCAGGAGCCGGCCGAGGAGGCGAAGTTCGCAACTCGCTCCGAAGCGGTCTTCGAGCAGACGCTGCGGGCGAACCGCCAGCGCGCGCTCTACGTACCGCTGATCTCGTTCGTGCCGATGCTCGCCCAGGCCGGGGTGCTGCTGGCGGGTGCGCGCATGGTCCAGCACGGCAGCCTGTCGGTCGGCGGCTTCGTCGCCTTCAACCTCTACCTCGGGATGCTCGTGATGCCGCTCCGCTCGCTCGGGATGTGGATCGGACAGGCGCAGCGGGCGACCGCCTCCGGCGAGCGCATCTTCCAGGTGATGGACGAGCCCGACGAGGTCGCAGACCGCCCGGGAGCAATCGCGCTCCCGACCGGGCCCGGTCGGGTGAGCTTCGAGGACGTCTCGTTCGAGTACCTCCCCGGCCGGCCGATCCTGGACCACGTGACGCTGGATGTCGGCGCCGGCCGGACGATCGCCCTGATCGGCCACACCGGCTCGGGGAAGACGACCCTCACCTCGCTCGTGCCACGCTTCTACGACGCGACCGGCGGGCGTGTGACGATCGACGGCGTCGACGTTCGCGACGTCACGCTCGCCTCGCTGCGGCGGGCGATCGGCGTGATCTCGCAGGATCCGTTCCTCTTCTCGGCAACCGTTCGCGAGAACATCGCCTTCGGCGCCGGCGAGCTCCCCGACGAGGCGGTCGAGCTCGTCGCACGTGCCGCGCAGGCCCATGAGTTCATCGAACGGCTCCCGCAGGGCTACGAGACGGTGATCGGCGAGCGTGGGATCACCCTCTCCGGCGGTCAGCGGCAGCGGCTCGCGATCGCCCGTGCGCTTGCGGTCGACCCGCGGATCCTGATCCTCGACGACGCGACCGCCTCGGTCGATGCGTCGACCGAGGCGCTGATCCGGGTCGGTCTCCGCGGAGCGATGGAGGGGCGGACGACGTTCATCATCGCCCACCGGCTGTCGACGATCGCGCTGGCCGACGAGATCGTCGTTCTCGACGACGGCCGTATCGCCGCGCGCGGGACGCATGCCGAGCTGATCGAGACCAGCCCCGTCTACCGTGAGATCTACGAGCACGGCCTGCTCGAACGGGGCTTCGCGGACGCGGTCGAGGCGCGTGCGGTCGTGGAAGAGGTCGCGTGAGGATCCACCAGCCCGGGAGTCATCTCACGGACCGTCGCGGCGCGAAGGTGCAGGACTGGTCGTGGCCGAAGACGCGCAAGCGACTGGGGACGCTGGCGCGCCTGATCGGGCCGTACAAGCGGAGAGCGATCCTCTCCGTGTTCTCGCTGCTGGCCGCCACGGCGACGGCGCTGGCGCCGCCGTTTCTCGCCAAGTACGCGCTCGACGACGCGATCCGGACGAACCACCAGGGGCGCCTGTACCTCGTCGTCGCCGTTTTCCTCGGCGCCGGGCTGGCGAACTGGGGGATGACGTACGCGCAGACGTACCTGACCGGCTGGGTCGGAGAGCGAATGCTCGCCGACCTGCGCTCGCATCTGTTCCGGCACCTGCAGCGGCTGTCGCTCGGGTTCTACGAGCGAAATCGAGCGGGCGTGATCATCAGCCGCCTGACGAACGACGTCGAGGCGCTCGACCAGCTCGTCACCGACGGCGTCTCGAGCCTGGTCCGGAGCTCACTCACCCTGGTCGGCACGGCAATTCTCCTCTTCGTCCTCGACTGGCGGCTCGCGCTCGCCACACTCGCGGTGATCCCGCTGATGAGCATCGGGACTGCGATCTTCCGCAAGTACTCGGCGCGCGCGTACAGCCAGGTACGGGAGCGGCTCGGGCTGGTCACCGCGACGCTCGCCGAGGACATCGCCGGGATGCGCGTCGTCCAGGCGTTCACCCGCGAGCAGGCGAACATCCGCAACTTCCGTGAGATCAGCGACCGCTACCGGCAGTCGAATCAGCAGACCGTGGTGCTGAACGGGCTCTACTTCCCGTTCGTCGACCTCCTCTCGACGGTGTCGCTGGCGGTCGTGCTCGGGTACGGCGGCCACCTCTACTTCCAGGACGCGCTCACGATCGGGACGCTCTTCGCCTTCATGCTCTACGTCCAGAACTTCTTCGACCCGATCCAGGAGCTCTCGCAGCTCTACGGAACGTTCCTTTCGGCAACTGCCGCGTTGGACAAGATCACCGACGTCCTCGACGAGGAGCCCGACGTCCGCGACCAGGCGGGCGCCTCGGTCCTGCCTGCGGTGCAGGGGCACGTCCGGTTCGAGAGCGTGCGCTTTGCGTACGGCCGCGGCGCCGAGGTCCTGCATGGAATCGACCTGGACGTGCCCCCGGGAACCACGGTCGCCCTGGTCGGGCACACCGGGGCCGGCAAGTCGACGATCGCGAAGCTCCTCGCCCGCTTCTACGACCCCACCCACGGCCGGATCACGATCGACGGCTTCGACCTCCGCGACGTCACCCAGGAGTCGCTACGCCGCCAGCTCGGCGTCGTCCCACAGGAGGGGTTTCTCTTCGCGGGCACGGTCGGGGAGAACATCGCCTTCGGCCGGCCGGATGCGACGCAGGCAGACGTCGTCGCCGCTGCCCAGGCGGTCGGCGCTCACGACTTCATCGAACGGCTCGAGGACGGCTTCGAGACGCAGCTGGGCGAACGGGGCTCGCGCCTGTCGCTCGGCCAGCGGCAGCTCGTCGCCTTCGCCCGGGCGCTGCTCGCCGACCCGCGGATCCTGGTTCTCGACGAGGCGACCTCGTCGGTCGACATCGGGACGGAGCGGCGGATCGAGCTCGCGCTCCGGACGCTCCTCGCCGGCCGGACGGCCTTCATCATCGCCCACCGGCTCTCGACGATCCGCGACGCGGACCTGATCGTCGTCCTCGAGCACGGCCAGGTGGTGGAGCAGGGCTCGCACGAAGAGCTGATGGCCCGCCGCGGCCTCTACACGTCGCTGTACGGCGACTGGGCCGCGGACGTGGCCTGATCTAGAGTCCACGCCATGGCGCTCGACAAGGAGACAGAAGAGCGGATCGAGCAGCCGGTCTCCGAACAGGCGGAGCGAGAGACCCGCCTTACGCCCGCCCAGGCGGTCGACCAGATGCGAATCCGCGCGCCCGAGCGGGCCAACCGGAAGCTCCGCACGTTGATCGAGCGCGTGAACGAAGACCGGCAGCTCAAGGGCTGGTGGCACGTCGCGAACGTGAACGCGACCGTCCGCATGGAGATCAACGACCACTCGTGGGTGCACATCCAGATCGTCACGAACATCGCGCTCAAGCTCCTCCGCCAGCTCACCAAGCACGGAATCGAGCCGTCCGTCGTGCGCGACTTCGGGATGACGAACGAAGACGCCGAGATCGTGGTCGTGCTCGGCGCCCTCATGCACGACGTGGGGATGGCGATCCACCGCGAGGGCCATGAGGAGTTCAGCCTCTTCCTCGTCGAGCCGAAGATCCGCCAGCTCCTCGACGGCGTCTACGAGGAACCCGAGCTGACCGTCGTCGCCTCGGAGGTCTTGCAGGCGATCATCTCCCACCGCTCCGGCGGCGAGCCCTTCTCGCTCGAGGCCGGCATCGTTCGCGTAGCGGACGCGCTCGACATGGCGCAGGGCCGGTCGCGGATCCCGTTCGAGCGGGGTCGCGTCTCGATGCACTCGCTCTCGGCGGCAGCGATCGACGACGTCTCGATCGCGGACGGCGAAGAGAAGCCGATCCTGATCGAGATCCTGATGAACAACTCGTCGGGCCTGTACCAGGTCGACGGTCTGCTGAAGGCGAAGCTGGTCGGTTCGGGCCTCGAGCCGTATGTCGAGGTGCTCGCCCACATCGACACCGAGGCCGAGAAGCGGCTCGTCCCGATCTACCGGCTCGAAACCTGAGTCTCCGGCGGCGCCGTCTGGCGGCGCTCGACCTCTTTCCGTACGACGGGAGCGACCTCGGCGCCGAACAACTCGATCGACCGCAGCACCTTCTCGTGCGGGAGTGTGCCGACGCTGAACTGGAGCAGGAACCGGTCGTGCCCGAAGATCTCGTGCTGGAAGAGGATCTTCTCGATCACCTCCTGCGGACTGCCGACGAAGTTCGCGCCCCTGAGCGTCCGCGATGCCTCGAAGTCCTGCCGCGCCATCGGCGGCCAGCCGCGTTCGAGCCCGATGCGGTTCATCATCGTCGCGAACGGCGGCCAGGCGTCGTCCGCGGCCTGCTGCGAGGTGTCGGCGATGAATCCGTGCGAGTTGATGCTCAGGGCCGGAGGGTCGTCGTGCCCCGCCTTCAGGGCCGCTTCCCGATGAAGCTGGGCGAAGGGAGCGAAGCGCTCCGGCATGCCCCCGATGATCGCCAGCGCCATCGGCAGGCCGAGGTAGCCGGTGCGAGCCGCCGACTCGGGGCTGCCGCCGACCGCCACCCACACCGGTAGCGGATCCTGCACGGGACGCGGGTAGACACCGCGGTCGTCGAGCGGCGGGCGGTGCGTCCCTGCCCAAGTGACGCGCTCCGACTCGCGAATCCGCAGGAGCAGGTCGAGCTTCTCGGCGAAGAGCTCGTCGTAGTCGTGGAGGTCGAAGCCGAAGAGCGGAAACGACTCGATGAACGACCCCCGGCCGGCCATGATCTCCGCTCTGCCGCCCGAGAGCAGGTCGAGCGTGGCGAACTGCTGGAAGACGCGAACGGGGTCGTCCGAGCTGATCACGTTGACGGCGCTCGTCAGTCGGATCCGCTCGGTGCGCTCGGCGGCCGCAGCGAGGACGACGGCCGGGGCCGACACCGTCAGGTCGGGACGGTGATGCTCGCCGACGCCGAAGACGTCGAGCCCCACCTGGTCGGCGAGCTCGATCTCCTCGATCAGGTCGCGGAGCCGCTCCCGCGGGCTGACCGCCGCCCCGGTCGTGGGGTCCGGGGTCGCCTCGCCGAAGGTGTAGAGGCCGAGCTCCATGAACCGTGATCTTGCCGACCGAAGACCGGGTCGGGCCTCGGGAGGCGACGCGGGCGCCCGGCTACAATGCCCGGCGGCCCGTTGCGGGGTCGTCTAATGGTAGGACGCCTGACTCTGGATCAGGAAGTTGGGGTTCGAATCCCTGCCCCGCAGCCTCAGGAAAGCCGCGCTTCGGCGCGGTTTGTTGTTGTCACCGCAGACGTCGGGGTTGAGAGGAAGTGCCGTTTGTGCCCGTTTGTGCCCAATCAGCGCCGCGACGAGCGCGTCCAGCCCCGGCCTCTTGGCGGCGTGGCAAACGCGAGGCGGGCCGCGAGCCGGATCCACAGCGGGCGCCGCCCCCTTAGTCTGAGGACGCAGAGACCCGGTCTGCCGCGTCTACGAAACCACTGCTGGACTCTTCCAGCCGCTCGGCGAGCAGTCGCTGGGCGCTGGAGACGAAGGCGCGGTAGCGCTCGTGCAGAGCACGCTCCATGGTCTCCAGGCGGTTGATCTCGTCCCGATGACGCTGGAGCTCTTGCTCTGTGTCGGCGAGGATCCGCGCCGCCTCGTCACGCGCCTCGGCAAGGGTTTCTGCGGCGCTCTTGCTCGCCTCGATCCGCCGCTTCTCGGCGATCTGCTCGACTAAGAGGAGCGCCTGGCTCACTTCGCGCTCACCCGCGCGTGACTGATCGCACATCGACTGCAACTGCTCCACCTGCCTGCGGAGCGCGTCGCGCTCGAGCCAGACTTGCTCGAAGCTCGTTGTGACGTCCTCGAGCAGACGCTCCACCTCGCTCGGGTCGTACCCAAACGCTCGCTTACGGAGCTTGACGTGCTGGATCTCGACCGGCTCGATGGTCATTGACTAAGCGCCAGTGGGACCTGTTGAAAGCCGCTTGGGGCGATGACTGCGTCAAGCGTCCCGAACAGACGCCGAGTGGGGCGACGGCCGTTGGCCATCACGTCCACGTTGCTTGCCGCCCCGAGCCGAACCCAGAGCCGAGGACGCCGGAACGAAACCGTCTGGCCGCGTCTGAGAGTGCCCGCATACAGCACGGGACCACGCTCGGAGCCTGCCCTGACCTCAAGCCAAGAATCGCCGGCCGAGGCTTTCACCCAGAGACTGGCGACACCGCGGGGTTCGGACCGGCGCGCTGGGAGAGCGGCTCGACGCGCAGTCCGAACACCAGCCGAACCCGCGACAGAGGAGCCGACAGCAGCCTTCGCCTCTCTGGCGCGTTCGGGACGAGGCGCTGGTACCTGCGGGGCGGCGGGCTCCCTGGAGACGCTCGGCGCCCCTGAGCGTCCCTGAAGACCGACCACGACTGGGAATGCGATCGCGGCGGCGACGACAGGGATCATGACGAGGTTATCGCGAACCAGCCTTCGCTTTGGGCACCCCTGGCCGACCGTCTCGCCGTTCCGGAGTCGCGTCTCGAGCTCCCGTACAAACGAATCCGCGTCGAGCTTCAGCGATGCCGCATAAGCACTCAGCATCCACCTTGCGGTGGCCTCGTCGGGTATGAGGTCGAAGCGCTCCCACTCGAGAGCGCGGAGGTATTTCGTCCTGACCTTGATGTTCTGCTCGACCTCGCGGAGCTCGACGCCCTGCCGGAGCCGGACCTCACGAAGATGGGCACCCAGAGCCTGCATCACCGTCAGGCTTCCTCACTGAGGAGAAGAATCCTTGCCCTCGTGGCGCTTGTGGCGGCACTGGCTGTGCCTACAACCGCTTCTGGGATCGTGCTCTCGACCTCGCCGATCAGTCCCCGTCTAGCGCAACTTCTTCAAAGCACGTCCGAGTGCCTGGCCGCCCGCGAGCACGGGCTCGAACAGGTCGCCGTGCTGTTCGACCCGTCTGAGCGCCTCGCGCATCCCGAAGCGGCGCGGCGTCAGGTCCTCTGTTAGCTCGTCCCAGCGAAGCGGCGTCGAGACCGGCGCGCCCGGCTTTGGCCGCACCGAGTAGACCGAGGCGATCGTCTTCCCCCGTGCGTTCTGACGGTGGTCGACGAGCACGCCCTCGCGCTTGCGCTTCAGCCATTCGGTCGTGACCAACCCTGGGTGCCGCTCCTCAAGCCTGCGCGCCACGCGCTCCGCGAACGCGTAGGTCTGCTCGAAGGTCGCTCGGCGCGCAATCGGTACGAGCACGTGAATCCCGTCGGCACCGCTCGTCTTGACGTAGGACTCGAACTCGAGCCGCTCGAGCTCCTCGCGGATCAGATGAGCGACGCGGATCGCGAGCGCGAAGCCGCCGTCGGGCGGGTCGAGGTCGAAGAGCACGAAGTCCGGGCGGTGCGGCTTGTCGACGCGCGAGTACCAAGCATTCATGTCGATGCAGTTCATCTGCACCATCCAGAGCACCGCCTCCGGCGAGTTAACGAGCGGGAAGTCGACGAGCCGCGACTCGCCCTCTCGCGGGTAGGTGCGGAAGGTGCGCGTCGAGATCCAGGAGGGCATCCCCTTCGGCGCCTGCTTCTGGAAGTACACGTCCCCGGCCACTCCGTAGGGCGAACGCTTCATCGTGAACGGCCGGTTGCGCAGGTGCGGGACGAGCACCGGTGCGATCGCGCGGTAGTACTCGAACAGATCCTGCTTCGTGATCCCTTCGTCGGGGAACAGGACGCGTTCCGGACTCGAGAGGCGGACCGACCGCGGCGCCACGCACCGGGTTGTACCTGCCCGGTGGTCCCCATGTCGACGCGTGCAGGTCGACGCCTGGCGTGCGTCGCTGCGTGCATGTGCTCGCGCCTGAACCTCGATCCCAGGAGGCCTTCGACTTCCGCGAATCCTTGAGAGTACGTTCGGACCATGCCGATGCATTCGGCTTCGAGTGGGAATGGGACGGCCGCTCGACAAGCACTTCCCCTTCGACTGGGAAGGGCCGTAGCCGGCCTGATCACGGACCGAGACTTCTCCGCGACGTAGCGGGAGAGGCTGGCGCGGCCTCGGCGCCGACGATGCTGGGGGCGGGTGATGCCGACTTGCGCCAGCGGGGAATGTCGGACCCGCCCCCGTTCTCAGCTTCCTCGGCTGGCACCGGATGTCAATGGCCGGCGCCTCGTCGTCCCGCCGGTCTACGCGACGAAAGGCAGCCGAGCCGGCCGAGACGCACCCAGGGGCAGGCTTCGGTCTGTCCCTGAGGTTCTTCTAACCTGGGCGGCGCGTGGGCAAGATCATCGACGCCGCCAGCACGTTCTTCCAGCACCTGGCGGACGTGCGCTGGCTACCGCTCGCGATCGCGCTCGGGTTCCAGCTCGCCCGGCTCGTGGCTCGAACTCCGGCCTGGCGGAACATCATCCGCGCCTCCTACCCGGGCCTGAACGTCCCGCGCCGGACGGTGCTGGGCGCCTACCTCGCTGGGGTCGGGGTGAACTCGATCATTCCGGCGCGCGGCGGAGACGTGCTCAAGCTCTATCTGGTCAGGCACAAGGTCGAGGAGACGAGCTACCCGACGCTGACCGCGACGCTGATCGCCGAGACCCTTTTCGACTCGGTCGTCGCCGGGGGGATCCTGATCTGGGCCTTCACGATCGGCGTCCTTCCCAGCCTCGACGTGCTCCCTCATCTCCCGCAGGTCGACTGGAGCTGGCCGCTTCGCCACAAGCGCGAGACGCTCATCGTTCTCATCGTCTGGCTCGTCGTGCTCGCACTCTTCACGGTGATCGGGATCCGCAAGGCGCGGGCGTTCAAGCAACGCGTGCGGCAGGGCTTCGCGATCCTCGGCGACCGTGGCCGGTACGTCCGAGAGGTCGCGAGCTGGCAGGGGTTGTCGTGGGGTTTCCGCTTCGCCTCGATCTACTTCTTCCTCGAGGCGTTCCGCGTGCCGGCGACCCTTCACAACGCGTTGCTCGTGCTCGCCGTCCAGAGCCTCTCGACCCTGCTCCCCTTCACGCCGGGGGGAGTCGGGACGCAGCAGGGGTTGCTGGTCTATGTCTTCGACCGGGCGGGAACCGGGATCGCGGGGGCGCTGCTTCTCAGCTTCAGCGTCGGAATGTACATCGCGACGACGATCCTCAGCGCCGTCGTCGGCTTCGTCTGCCTGTTTCTGATGATGCGGCACGTTCCGCTGGCGGCGGGTCGTGGTGCCCGAGGAGGAGAACGCATATGCTCGCGGTCCGTGAGCGAGCTTCCGCCTGAGGGTGCGACCTGCGCCGCCTGTGCCGGTCCCGTACCCGGTCAGGATCGTCGTCACCGACGACCTGCAGCGCTCGCGGCTGACCGTCTTCTTCCGGTTCTTCCTGGCGATCCCGCACTACATCTGGGCTGTGCTGATCGGGGTCGCGGTGACGATCTGCGTGTTCGCGAACTGGTTCGTCCTGCTCGTCCGCGCGCAAACGCCGCAGGGCCTGCACGACTTCATCGCCGGTTACCTGCGCTACATCGCGCAGCTGGAGGCGTACTTCCTCCTCGCGGCCAACCCGTTTCCGGGCTTCTATCTGCTCGGCGAGAAGCCGTATCCAGTCGACATCGAGATCGACCCACCCGCGCGTCAGAATCGCTGGAAGACGTTCTTCCGGCTCTTCCTCGCCATACCCGCGTTCGTGATCAGCAGCAGCCTGCTGTGGGGCGGGCCGCGGGGCAGCTCGTATTTCGCCGGCGGCGTCGCCTGCGGGGCCGCTTTCCTCCTCTGGTTCGTCGGCGTCTTCCGAGCGCGGGCCTCGCGCGGCTTGCGCGACTTGATCGTCTACTCGATCGGGTACGCATCCCAGGTCTCCGCGTACGTCTTCCTGCTCACGGACCGCTACCCCTACAGCGGGCCGAACGCGTTTGCGCCGGCACGCGACGACGAGCCTCACCCGGTGCGGCTGACCGTGACCGACGACCTGCGCCGCTCCCGGCTCCTCGTCTTCTTCCGGCTCCCGATCGCGATCCCGCACCTGGTTTGGGCGATCCTGTGGACGTTGGTCGCCCTGATCGTCGGCCTGATCAACTGGCTGTGTGCGCTCGTCATCGGTCGATCGCCGCAGCCGTTCCACCGCTTCCTTGCCGCGTACCTCCGCTACACGACGCACCTCTCCGCCTTCCTGTTCCTCGTCGGGAATCCGTTCCCGGGCTTCGTCGGCAAGCCGGGCAGCTACCCGGTCGACCTCGAGATCGCCGGCCCCGAGCCTCAGAGGCGACTCGTGACGTTCTTCCGCTTCTTCCTCACGTTCCCGGCGTTCATCGTCGGCGGCGGCCTCTCCGGAGCGGTCTTCACCATCGGCGTGCTCGGGTGGTTCGCGGCGCTCGTCCTCGGCCGGATGCCCGACGGACTCCGCAATCTGGGCGCCTACGGGCTCCGCTACAACGGGCAGACAAACGCGTACCTGTTTCTGCTGACGAGCCGCTATCCCGACGCCGGTCCGCGCCTCGATCCCGCCGCTCCGTAGCTTTCGGCGCCCGCGCTACACTGGTCGCCGCGGCGCATTCGTCTAGTGGCCTAGGACACCGCCCTCTCACGGCGGCGGCACGGGTTCGAATCCCGTATGCGCCTTTCTACGTCACAAAGTGCAGCCGTCTTGGCTTTGCTGAGAAGGTCATTTTCTGACAGGTGTGCCCGAAAGTGCGTCGCGTTCAGACTCCGGCGCATACCTCGAGGTGTTGTCTATTTCGGGGACGCGATTGGAACGTCGTGACTTCGGGGGACAGCACGCTTGCCCACGTCACGCGGCTATCGCCTGAACGCGCGGTCGGGTACTCGACCACGACGGCCGGCTGTCGCACTTCCCGCAAAGAGCGACGTTGGCCCGGCGGTGGGGGCAGCGTATCGGTCGGGCGCCTTACCAGAGTGCTTGGACAGCCGTGCCGTTGTGCAGCGTCGTCACCGTGCCCTTAGCGCTCCACGCCATCACGGCGGACAGGTCCGGCCAGTTGTCCATCCCGTCCTGCCAGTGCCTGGCGATGCCGGCCGGTGACTCGTAGTACTCATCGAGCACGAAGATCGTCTTGCCGGTCGGCTCCGAGTTCGGGTCCAACGGGTTCGACAGTTCCGGGCCTTTGGAGAACGTGTACTCCAGCAGTGCCACATCGCCCTCGCGGGGATGCCCCTTCATCCACGCGCCGTGGCTCGCGACCAGGCGATCTCCTTCGGCCACGTCATCAGGCCCCACCGTGAACATGATCACGAGGTGCGATTTCCCCATGTGCGACATGCTGACGCCCTTTCGCTAAGCGCCCGTGAGCGCTGCCAACGAGACCGCCTCTCGTCTGCACGTCCAGTAGAACGCTTGCCAGCTTTGGAGTCAAGCGGGTGGGGCGTGAGGAGCCTCTTGAGCAGCCGACGGCCGTGTCGCCCTTCCACCAAGCGCGACACAGTTGGTAGCTCCCTCTTCGAGGGACATTCGTGAACACTGGCCCACGCCGGTCTCATACCGCTGGACGACCGGGTTTCCGCGGAAGAGGCCCTGCGTTGGCAGGCGGAGCGGCAGCGCAGGGCTCACGTCGCTTTCAGCTCAGAGGATGCTCAGCGAAGAATTCTCCGAGTGTCTCGAAGGAGACGAGCGGGTGGGTCTCGATGACCGCAAAGTCGGCGATGTCGCCGAGCAGTTCGAAGGCTTCGTCTTCGGAAACGACGTTGAGTACGGCAAATCCCTTGCGGTTGCCGGCGAAGACCCCGCCGGTCTCGAGCTTCCCCGCTTGCTGCCACGCCTGTACCTTCTCGCCGACTTTGGACCGAAGGCGGCTGATGTCCGTCGGATCGATGTACGTCTGGAACGCGGTGAAGCCCACGTAGAGTCTCATTACACCCTCCTCATACGCCGCAAAGGCGATTGGTAACCGCCAGGTCGGATCGGATCCTCCCACACGCGCAAGTGCGTTGCCCCCGCCTCAAGCATTCAGGGGACTGTGAGACTCGACGAGGGTGTCTGTCTGGGACGCTCGCCAGCCTGGTGTCTCCGTGCTGCTTGTGACTCGTCTGGTGACTGGCCGCGCTGCGTGCCTTGGGAATGATCTGTCCGGGCGGCACGGCGGCGCCGGTCTGGCGCCCGCTGCTGGCTTGATCAGGAGCTCGTCCGCCCCGTGGGGCGTGACTCATCACAGTCCTGCCGCTGCGGTTTCCTCGCATCCAGACCGGCACCCGACCCACCAAGCGGACTCGGAGGATCGGTCGGATGCTTGCAGACGAGCTGGACTACGTGGTCGGCGTCGACACGCACCGCGACGAGCACGTGCTCGCGGTGATCACGGCGCCGGCGGGTGCTGTCGTGGCCGGGGCGGCCGCGGCCGCGAGCGGGCGCGGCTACCGCGAGCTGCTTCGCGTCGCTGAGCGGCACGCGCCGGGCGGGCGAGCCTGGGCGATCGAGGGCAGCGGCAGTTACGGCGCCGGGCTTGCCCGCTTCGTTGCCGCTCGAGGTGAGACGGTGCTCGAGGTCAGCCGCACGCCTCGCAGCAACCGGCGTCTGCACGGCAAGGACGACACGCTCGACGCGGTCGAGACGGCGCGAGCCGCGCTCGCCGCCGAGAGGCTCGCGCTGCCGCGCAGCGGCGGCCGGCGGGAAGCGCTGCGGCTGCTGCTGATCGCCAGGCGCAGCGCCGTCGACGTGCGTCGCCAGGCCCTCGTGCAGCTGCGGGCTGTCATCGTCACTGCGCCAGACGAGCTCCGCCGCGAGCTGCGCGCTCTGCCCACCGGAGCGCTGCTCGAGCGTTGCAGCCACCTCCGCCGCAGCTCTGGCGCAGCCGACGCGGTCACGACCCGGCTCGTCCTGCGCAGCCTCGCCCGCCGGGCCGAAGCGGCGACCAGCGAAGCTTACGAGCTCGAGCGCGAGATCCTCGTCCACGTGCGCGCACTCGCGCCGGCGCTGCTCGACGAGCCCGGCATCGGACCGATCGTCGCCGGCCAGCTGATCGTCTCCTGGTCGCACCACGGCCGCGTCCGCTCCGAAGCTGCCTTCGCCCGCCTCGCCGGCGTCGCACCGATCCCCGCCTCCAGCGGCCAGACACAGCGGCACCGGCTCAGCCGCGGCGGCGACCGCCAACTCAACCGCGCCCTGCACACGATCGCTCTCCACCGCCGCCAGCACGACGCGGCAACCCGCGACTACATCGAGAACAGGATCGCCGAGGGCAAGAGCCGCCGCGACGCCACCCGGCTACTGAAGCGCTACCTCGCCCGCCACCTCTACCGACTCCTCGAAACGCAGCCAGCAATGACTTGACAAGTCATAGGAGCATCATTCCCGAACACAGGCTCAGGCGAGGCGGCCCTCGCCTGGCCTTGTCAGACCGTGCGGAGCGCGTCGGTCGTCGCCGTTTCGACGAGGCCCGAGACCGCCTGTGCGACGGCGCGGTCGGAGGTGACGAAAACGTCCGCCTGGAGCTGCGTCAGCGCGACGAATTCGGCGTCGTACGTTGTCGGCCACCCCAGCTGATCCGCGACCTTCCATGCGGTCCGCTGAAGCACCTTGTCACCGAGGAAGCGAACCTTCAGCGAGTTGATCCGCGTCACCCTCTCGATTCCCTCAGCGGCCGAAATCTCACCCCGGCGGGCAGCCTCGTACAGTGCGGCCAGTGCCTGCGAGCGGACGAGCGTCGGCGCGACGAGCGTGTGCTCGGCGGCGACCTCGATCTCGCCGGCCGCAATGCGGAGCAGCGTGTCGCAGTCGACGACGAACCGAGTCACGCCGCAGACGCTAGCCGCTCGGCGATAGGTACTTCCATACGGGACGCAGCGAATCCGTGCGAAGGAGGCCACGGACACCGAAATCGGTCAAGACAATGCTTTCAGAATCGCGAGTGATTTGGACATGAGGCGTACCACGATGCCGGCGCTGCCTTCCGTGATCGCGTCAGGGAGCGCCCCGATGTAGTGGACCGGCCCGGTCGGCAGCATGAAGTGGTGATCGAGACCGCTGAGTCGCTCGCCGAGCAGCCCGCCGAGGCTGCCGAGGCCGACCGCGGAACCGGTCTCGACGACAGTCTCCAGCTCCTGCTCTCAGAGATCTCCTCGCACCGGCTGCTGACCGCGTCGGAGGAGGTTTTCCTCGCCAAGCGGATCGAACGCGGCGACCTCGAGGCGAAGGATCGGATGGTCGAGTGCAACCTGCGCCTAGTCGTCTCGATCGCGAAGCGCTACCGGGGGTGCGGGCTCCCGCTGCTCGACCTGATCCAGGAGGGGGCGATCGGGCTCGTGCGCGGGGCAGAAAAGTTCGACTATCGGAAGGGCTTCAAGTTCTCGACGTACGCGACCTGGTGGATTCGCCAGGCGGTCCAGCGCGCGATCTCCAACCATGCTCGGACGATCCGCATCCCGATCCACGTGCTCGAGCGGCGCCGCGAGGTCGAGCTCGCCATGCGCCGGCTCGAGACCGAGCTCGGGCGAGACCCGACGCGGGAGGAGCTGGCCAAGGCCGCGGGCGTCTCCGTCGAGCGGGTGGACGAGGCGTTCGGGCTCGCCCGCACGACGCTCTCGCTCAACCAGACGGTCGGGAGGGACAGCGACCCGACCGAGCTTGGCGAGCTGCTCCCCGACACCCGCGTGCAGAGCCCGGAGGCCGAGCTCGAGCAGCTCGAGAGCGGCCAGGTCCTGCGCCGTGCGCTGCAGACCCTGCCCGAGCGCGAGCGGATCGTCCTCGAGTGCCACTACGGCCTGAACGGCGAGCCGCAGACGCTCGAGCAGATTGGACGCCAGCTCTGCCTGACCCGCGAGCGGGTCAGGCAGATCGAGGCGCACGCGCTCGCGACGTTGTCGCAGGAGTCCGAGCTGTATGACGACGCGCGGAACTAGAGCAGTCCGCGTGTGCGCGACTCGGCGCCTCTTCGAACTGCATGGCCCCCCGCGCAGCCGGCGCTCCGTTTAGCCCGGCCGGTCGCCGGCTACTTCCTGGTCAAATGAAGCTTCTCTACAAGCCGATTGGTCTGCTGGTCAGCGTCCTCGGTGGGATGATCGCGGGAGCCTTGTTCAAGCGGCTCTGGCGCGTGGTTGCGCATGAGCGCGACACACCGGATGCGAAGGACCGCGAGCGAAGCTGGGGCGAGGTGATCGCCGCCGCAGCGGCACAGGGTGCCGTGTTCGGCGGTGTCAAAGCGCTCATCGACCGTGCCGGGGCGACGGGGTTCTTCCGGGCCACCGGCGTGTGGCCAGGCAAGAGGAGAAGCACGTAGGAGATCGCCGGGTTGCCGGCGTCACCAACGGGCTGACGCGGAGCCGCCCTTTTGCGCACTGGTCGCGAAGCCCTACGGCAGGGCGTCCCACCTCCGGAACCGCATCCAGGTGAATTCGTACATCGCTGCGACGATGAGCACAGCGCCGACGAGACCCAACCCGCCGACGAGAAGCAAGATCCAAGCCCAGACAGGCACGATTCCTCCCTTCTTTGTGATCCTTGGAGCAAGGATCGCTCCGGAGCGGTCTGGAAGCATCGGGAGAAACGCGTAGGTGCCCGGTCGGCAGCGAACGGCGCGTTGGCACGGGGGGAATCTGGAGAAGGGCGAACCTTGGGGCGCCAGCCGGAGCAGAGCCCCGCTCCGGCCAGGCGTGTTCGCCCCTCTCCGACCCAGCAGAGTCGGAGTTCGCCTCCTTTCTTGCGGTGTGCTCCCGCGAGGCGTGCAGGAAAATCAGGGCCGCCAGGGAACCGGATCAATTGGGGGCGGGCCTGCGGCCTGGCGATCTGCCTCTCCCTAAGCCAGGCGGGTCAAAGCCCGCCCCCGTGCCTCTCTCCGACTCATCGTGCTCGCTGACCGGCCGGACGGCCTCCCCCGTTCGAGGGATCGGCGCGCGAGCCCGCTGCACGGCCTTTGCGACCGCAGGGGCGCCCAGGCACAAATGCGTGAATGGGGGCGGGCCTGCCGCCCGGTGGAAACCTCGGATCGCCTCCACCACCGGCCGGACTCACAGCCCGTCCCCTGCTACTCAGCTTCCTCGCCCGGGACGTGAAGTCAACACCTCGCTAGGCTCAGCGCATGAGCCTGGAGTCGGTCGAGGTCGTCGTCCGCGGATACCGCGCCTTCATCGACGGCGACTTCGACGCAATGGCCGAACTGCTCGACCCGGGCGTCGCCTGGTACCCGCTCGACGCCGGGCCGTACTCCTTCGTCGACCATGCGGAGGTGCTGGGGGTCGTCGCCGAGCGCTACCGCGAGCAGTACCGCGTCGAGCTCGACCGGTGCGTCGGCGTCGGCGACCAGGTCGTCGTCGGATTCCGCGCCTCCCGCGACGAGCGCGACGCAACCGATCCTCGGCCTCTCCAGTCGCGGCGCAAGTTCAGCGTCGAGCGGTACTTCGCCGTGGTCACGATCCAGGACGGCCGCGTCGTGCGCGTCCAGGACTACCCCCATCTCCGCGCGGCCTTCGAGTCCGTCGGACTCGACGAGAACGGCGAGAGCTCCTAGCCCGCGCGCCGTCCGCGGACGGCTCAGCGGCGCCGGAACAGCCGGCTGAGCACACCGCGGCGAGGCTCGACTGCCGGCTCCGGTTCCGCCTCGGGCTCCGCAGCGGGGCTCGCCGCCGCCGGCTCCTCGACCGGCACCGGCTCAGGCCTCCGCATCGAGAAGGGCGCCGACTCATCGGGCCGCGCACGGATCTCGATCGGCGCGGGCTCCGGTTCGCCCACCTCGTCCGGTTCCCGGCGAGCCCGGCTGCGCTCGATGTCACCGCGGATCGCTTCCCGCATCGCGTCGATCTGGCTCTGCTCTTTCACGGCACCGCCTTTCTCCGTGCCGGCATCGAGTCCTACCGCACTCCGAGCTCGTGCAGGAGCGGGTTCGTATCCAGGGGATCAAACCCCAGCCGCCCCGCGATCTCCTCACTCGAGGGCTTCGTCCCCTCGCGGAACAGAGCCCGGAGCCGCTCACCCGTCTCGGGGCTCCGCCACCAGTCCTCGCCGATCTCCTCCGTCAGCCGCGCCCGGAGCTGGGCGGAGCGAATCCAGGCGCGCAGATAGTCCGCCGAGTAGAAGCCTGGGTCCATGTCGGAGATGAACCCGTCGGGCCGATAGCGGACGCCGGTTGCCGCCGTCAGCCGCTCGGCGTACCCGGCGGACGTGCCGCCGTCGTCTGCAAACCGCCCCCAGAACTCGAGCTCGAACTCCAGCTTCGCCGTGTACCGGCGGAAGAGGAGTGCCTCGAGGAACGTCGTCGCCTCCGCGTTCTCCGTCGCTTCGGCGTCCGAAAGCCCGAAGTGGAGGGCATGCCAGCCGGGCTCCCGGGAGATCGCCTCGAGGATGTACGAGTAGATCTCGGTCAGGGCGTGGTCGCGCGAGAGCCGACGGAACGTATACGGGAGCGCCGGATCGCAACCCGCGTAGTGGAGCGCGTGCCCGGCCTCGTGGAGGAACGCCTGGTAGTCGTGCAAGCCGCCCTGGGCCCGGGTGATCAGGTGGACGACCTGCGGTGGGTCGGAGGCGATCACGCATGCCCGCGGCGATTTCTGCGGGCGGTCGTCGAGGTCGGGCTTGATGTTGGGGTCGGCGGCGAGGTCGAACCCGATCGCCTTCAGGGTCTCGAGGCAGACGTCCGTTGCCCGCTCCTTCGTGTACGTGGCCTCGAGCGGAGACATCCGCCGGACGTATGCCGAGTGGTACGAGCTCGGCTGGTCGTCGCGGTCCGAGCCGAGCACGCGATCGAACCAGCGCCCACGCATCCGGAGATACGCCTGCTCGGCGGCTGCCGACGTCTCGGCGAGCGCCGCCGCCAGGGAGCGGAGGGAGATCCCCTTCTCCTCCTCGTTGCGTGCGACCGGGTCGGGCTCCTGCGACAGCTCGGCGGCCAGCTCCTCGCCTGCGCGCGCGAGGTCGAGGCGCTCGTCGTTGAACGTCGCGTTCAGGTCGGCATGGAGCTCGCCGAGGGCTTCGCGCTCGCGGTAGTCGTTGATGACGGCGAGCTTCGCCTGAGCGGCGCGAAGGGGCAGCTCCTCGTCCTGGAAGCTGAGGCGGGCTGCCAGCTGGCGGTTCTCGAGCTCGTCCTCGCGCTCGACGAGCTCGGCCGAGACGATCCCGCCCTCGCACACCTTGCGGAGTCGGTAGAGCTGCTCGCGCTCCTCGCCCTCGGCCTCGCGCTCGGCATCCCAGAGGGCGTCCAGCTGCTCTCGGCTGAAGAGATCGGCGAAGCGGGCGACGATCTCGGCCTGTTCGGAGATCTCCTTCTCCCCGACCCGGACCGCGCGGCCTTCTTCGGAGCGCTCGAAGAGGTATTGCCTGAGCCGCTCCTCGTAGTCAACAGGAGCAAGAACCCCCGCCGCAGTCACCGTCGGCAATGTACCTAGCCGCCGCACCGAAAGGAGCCGGCGAACCGTCTCGGCCAGCGAGTCGAGCGTGAAGGGTTTGGCGAGAACGTCGTCGACCAGCGCGCGGAGCCGGTCGTCGATCTGCGCCGACCCGGTGAAGAACGCAACGGGCGGGCGGTCGCCGCCGAGCGACTCGACGAGGTCACGGCCGTCGCCGTCGCCCAGATGGATGTCGAGCAGCATCGCATCGACGTTCTCGCCGGCGAGCATCTCGCGGGCTTCGGCCACCGAGCCCGCCTCCACGACGCGGTGGCCGTCCAACTCGAGGTTGACCCGGCAGAGAAGCCGCAGGGAAGGATCGTCGTCGACCACCAAAACGGTCTTGCCGCCGCCTGACCCCACCGCGGCGGCAGTCTAACGGCTGGTCGGGGGTATGATCGCCCGGGTTGGGCCCGAGTTCCGGCACGAGCGCCGCCCGCCAGTACGCGGGCACCATGGCCGGCTTCTGGAGCAGGCTGTCGGCAACGCTGCGCGGACTCGAGGCTCTCGCGGCGGACTCGCGTCGGCTCGACGCCGACACCAACACCGTCGACGCACTTCGCACGCTGCAGTACCGGCTGCACTGGTCGAGCGAGGTTCTCGCCGGAGTGGAGCCGCCGGCCGGCGTCCGCGCCGGGCACGAAGAGCTCGCGGACGCTCTCGTGGAAGCGCGCGACGCGACCGGCGAGATGATCGAGGCGATCGAGACGGGCGGGCAAGCGGCTGCCTCGGCGTTCCTGCTCGAGTGGCGCGGGTCGCTCTTCCGCGTCCGGCTCGCTCGGATGCGCTCGGCCGCCCAGCCGCCGCCGGCACCGGCTCCCGAGCGCTCGGCAACGAGGAGCGCCGCAGCCGCCACCGGGCTGACGCTGCTCGGCGCCACCGCCTTCGCGGCCGGGGCTGTCTTGCTCCTCTGGCCGATCTGGGCAGCCGGTCTCGCGCTCGTCGCCGGCGGATTGCTCGTCTATCGCCCGTAACCTCCGCCGCGACCGGCCCGTTGCCACTTTGAATGGGCATTAAACGTGAGGAAACCACCCGTGACGTCCAGCTGCCCAAGCCGACGCCGCGTTTCCGCCGCCGAGCCTGGCGGGAGTTCCAGCGTGCCCTCGACCCGCTGGCTCGGCCTAGGCCCCTCCCGCCCGAGCGGCACTGATCCGAGCGAGCGTCTCCTCCCGTCCGAGGAGCTCGATGCTCTCGAAGAGCCCCGGTGAGATCTTCGAGCCGGTGACCGCGATCCTGATCGGCTGCAGGCCCTTGCGCGGCGAGACCTCCAGCCGGTCGCACAGGCTTCGGAGCGCTGCCTCGACCGCCTCGGCGTTGAACGGCTCGACGTCGCGGAGCGTGTCGGCGGCCTCGTCCAGGATGCCGGCATCGAGCTCCCCCCCAGCCTCGCCGTCCCGCCGCTCGAAGAAGAACCCGGCGAACGCCGGGTACTCGCCGAGCCGGGCGATCTTCTCGTGCACGAGCGGCGCCGAGGCGCGGATCGTCCGCTCGTCCCACTCGTAGCCCTGCTCGCGCAGGTACGCCACGAGCGCGTCGGCGTACTCGTCCGGTGTCATCGCCCGCAGGTACACGCCGTTCATCCAATCCAGCTTCTGATAGTCGAGCGTCGCCGGGCTCCCACCCACGCGATCGAGCGAGAACCGCGCGACGAGCTCCTGGGGCGGCATGATCGTCGTCTCGCCATCCGGAGCCCAGCCGAGGAGCGCGAGGAAGTTCATCAGCGCCGGTGCGACGTATCCGGCGCCGCGAAACTCGTCGACGGACGTCGCGCCGTGGCGCTTGGAGAGCTTCTTGCCGTCGTCGCCGAGCACGTCGGGAACGTGCGCGTAGACCGGAGGCTCGTGGCCAAGTGCAGCGAGGATCTGGAGCTGCTTGGGCGTGTTCGAGACGTGGTCCCGGCCGCGAATCACGTGGGTGATCGCGTCGTCCATGTCCTCGACCGGGTTGGCGAAGTTGTACGTGGGACGGCCGTCCGAGCGAACGAGGACGACGTCCTCGAGCTGCTCGCTCGGAACTTCGATCCGGCCGAGAACCGCGTCGTCCCAGGCGGTCACGCCCTCGTCCGGCATCCGGAAGCGAATCGCGCCCTCGTCCTCGTACGCCTTCTCCTCCGCGAGGAGCTGCCGTGCGAGCTCGCGGCAGCGGTCCATCGCATCGAGCTGGAACGTGACGGGGCCGTCCCAGTCGATCCCCAGCCACTGCAGCGATCGCTGGATCTGCTCCGTCGCCTCGGCGACCTCGCGGCTCGTGTCGGTGTTCTCGATGCGGAGCAGGCACTCGCCCGAATGACGCCTGGCGAACAGCCAGTTGAAGAGGAACGTCCGCACGCCGCCGATGTGCAGGAATCCGGTCGGGCTCGGCGCCATGCGCACGCGGACGGTCATGTCGTGATCGTAGTCAGCGCTCGACGCGCCGGATCTGCCACACGGACGGGATCAGGAGCATGCTCGTGTTCCCGACCAGCAGCGCGCCGGCGGCAAGCCAGAGCGCTTCGGGTGTTCCGATCAGCGCGGCGACCGGGCCGGCGATCGCGGTCCCGAGCGGCATGAGGACGAACGAGCCGAGAGAGTCGTAGGCGCTGACGCGCGACTGCGCGTGCTCGGGGATCTCACGCTGGAAGATCGTGAACCAGAGCGTGAGGTGCACCGCCAGCGCGAGCCCGCCGAAGAACGAGGCGCCGGCGATCACCCATGTGGGCGCGCGCAGGGCGAGCGCGCCGAACTGCAGGGCGCACATCGTCGGCCACACGATCGCGGCGACGAGCGGGCGCCGCGGCCGGTGCCGGAGCGCGATCAGCCCGCCGACCACGGCTCCGGCGCCGTTCACCGTCAGGATCGTCGCCCACGCCCCCGCTCCGCCGAGATGCTCCTTCGCAACGGCTGGGCCGAGAACCGGCCAGAACATGAAGAAGACGTTCCCGATCCCGAACAGGATCACCGTCGACCAGAGCCACGTCCGGGAGACGAACTCGCGCCACCCTTCCCGAAGCTCGTGGAAGAACCTCGACTGCGGGAGCACGTCGAGCCGCGCCGGGATCCGGATCTTCGCGAGCAGGAGCGCAGCAGCCAGGAACGACGCGGCGTCGATCGCCAGCGCCAGGCCGGGGCTCCCCGCGACGACGATCGCTCCGCCGATCGCCGGCCCGACGACGAAGACCAGATTCCGGGACAGCCCGCGGAGCGCGTTCGCCTCCTGCAATCTCGCCGCGGTCACCGTCTGCGGAACGAGCCCTGTCTCGGCCGGGATCACGAAGCCGTTCCCGACGCCGTAGAGCGCCTGGAACGCGACGATGAGACCCAACGTTCCGCTCCCCGAAAGAACCACGGCGGCGGTCGCAGCCTGGGCCGCGCCCTGGACGAGCGAGGCCGCGACGAGCACGCGGTTCCGCCGCAGCCGATCGGAGAGGACGCCGCCGAAGAGCAACACCGCGGCGTTCGCGCCCTGCCTCGTCGCGATCACGATCCCGAGGTCGGTCGCGCGTCCGGTCAGATCGAGCACGGCGAACGCCAGCGCGATCCCGGCCACGGCATCTCCGAGCGTCGTGATCGTCGTGGCAGAGAAGAGCAGGCGGTACTCGCGCTCGACGAGCGGACCCAGCCTCCCGCGGAGGGAGATCGTGGACACGACCGGGTAGCGTAAGGCTCGTGCTGCTCGGCGCCCACTGCTCCGGCGGAGTGAAGAAGTCGCTCGATCGTGCGGCCGAGCTCGGGGTCGACTCGATCCAGCTCTTCGTCCAGAGTCCCCGCACCTGGCGGTTCCCCGATCACGACCCGGCCGACCTGTCCGCCTTCCGCGAAAGACGCGATGAGCTCGGCATCGGCGGCGTGCTCGTCCACGCGCTCTACCTCGTCAACCTCGCGAGCCCGAACGAGGACTTCTACGGCAAGAGCGTCAGCACGCTGCGTTCCACGGTCGACGCCGCTTGCGCGATCGGCGCGGACGGGGTCGTGTTCCACGTCGGGTCGCACCAGGGCGCCGGGTTCGAGGCCGGGCTCGAGCGGGTCGTCCCGGCCCTGATGCAGACGCTGGAGCGCTGCTCGGACACGACCTGGCTCCTGCTCGAGAACTCAGCGGGCGCCGGCGGGACGATCGGGCGCTCGATCGACGAGCTCGCCGCGCTGTACGAGGCACTCGGCAAGCATCCAAGACTCGGCGTCTGCCTCGACTCGTGCCACCTCTGGGTATCGGGCTTCGACGTCACCGACCGCGAGCAGCTCGACGAGCTCCTGGCCGACCTCGACCGACGGATCGGGCTCGACCGGCTGCGCGCCCTGCACGTCAACGACGCACAGGCACCGCTGGGATCCAACCGCGACCGGCACGCGAACATCGGTGACGGGCTGATGGGCGAGAAGCTGGGCGTCTTCCTCGGCCATCCGAAGCTGCAGGGGCTCCCGGCCGTGCTCGAGGTGCCGGGGCCCGACAACCACGGCCCCGACGAAGGCGAGGTTCGGAAGCTGCGCGAGCTGCACGCACGCTGGGCCTGACGACTCAGCGCAGCTGGGCGAAGACGCGGAACGTCGGCCGTCCCACCGGGAGCTCCGAGAACTCCGGGTTGACGCAGCCGAGCTCGCCGCTTCGGTGCCGGTAGGTCTCCTCGACCTCGACGCGGCACATCGGCAGCGGCTGACGGACGGATCGCACGGCGCCGAATCCTTCGCGGTGCCGCTCGGCGTCGCGGAGGAGGTCGACGTCGATCTCCACCTCGAACACCTTCTGCATGCACCCGATGTACGTGTGACCGAACTCCTCGTACGCGTAGACGAACGGGCAGGCGCGGTCGAGGCAGGCGGCCGGGTAGACCACCTTGTCGCAGTGCACCCCGCAGCGCCGGCACTCGACCTCGTCCTGGGGCCTGAGCGGGAGCGCCTGGGACGCGCTGCGTTGGGACTGCATACCGAGATTGTGGGTGAGGGGTTTTCCGCTCCGCAAGTCTTGACAAGCGGGGTGTTTTCAGGCATGCAGCTGCGCCGTCGTCGCGTGGATAGGCTAGGAACTCGTGGCGCGAAGGCTTCTCTGGGCATCGCTGGGCCTCGCGCCGATCACGATCGTCGTCAACTACGCGCTTCACCCGGACAAGGTCACGCTCTTCGTGCTCGCGGCGGCGGCGCTCGTCCCGCTCGCCTGGCTGATCGGGGAGGCGACCGAGCACGCCGCGCAGCACACTGGCCCGGGGATCGGCGGATTCCTGAACGCAACCTTCGGGAACGCGCCCGAGCTGATCATTGCCCTGTTCGCCGTCAGCGACGGGCTCTTCGAGGTCGTGCGGGGATCCCTGACCGGCAGCGTCGTCGGGAATCTCCTGCTCGTCCTCGGCTTCTCCCTCTTTCTCGGCCCGACGGAGGAGATCGACCGGCGCTCCGGGTTGATCTCGATCGGGCTGGTTCTCATCTCGACGCTCCTGTTTCTGATTCCGGCGATTCCCGGCTGGGAGGGCGACACGACCAGGCACTCCCTCCAGCTCCTGTCGCTGCCGGTCGCGATTGCGCTCCTCCTCGTCTACGTGGTCGTCACGTGGCGACAACTGCGCAGGCACCGTGCGCTGTTTGCGTCGACGGAAACGAGAGCGACCACGTGGTCGCTCAAGGTGGCGCTGGTCGTGCTCACGATCGCGACTGCAATCACCGCGATCGTCGCGGAGATCCTCGTGCACTCCATCGAGGCGTTCGCCGAGAAGGCGCACCTCGGCGAGTTCTTCGTCGCCGCGGTGATCGTCGCGATCGTCGGCAACGCTGCCGAGCACGGTGGTGCGGTCGTCGTCGCCCGACGCGGTCAGGTGAAGCTCGCGACGGAGATCGCGCTCTCGTCGAGCGCCCAGGTGGCCGTCTTCCTGATCCCAGCGGTCGCGATCCTCGCCTGGGCGATCAAGCCGTTGACGCTCGCCTTCCGCCAGGTCGAGATCGCCGTGATGGGCGGTGCCGCCCTGCTCGCCGCGCTATTGCTTGCACAGGGCCGGTCGAGCAGCTGGCGCGGTGCCGTCCTCGTGGCGGGCTACATCGGCGCGGCCGTGATCTTCTACAAGGCGGGTAGCCGCTAGCCGGAGAAGGCTCGGGCGTCACGGGTGACCGGATACGTCGCCCAGTAGAGCTTCACGGCTCGGCCGTCCTCGTCGCGGACCACTCGCAGGAGCTCCCCGCGCTCCCGGCCCTCCGCGACCCGAAATCGATCCGTGCCCTCCTGGGCGAAGACGGACACCGCCCGCGGCTTGTCGACCTCTCTCGGCCGCGCACGCAGACGTCCACCTTCCCACCAGAAGACGAATTCGATCCCTTCGCTCCACCAGGCCCCGAGCAGCTCGGCGACCTCCGGCGGCGGGTCCGACTCCGGCCGCCAGACCTCCACACCGTCCACCCAGAGCTCGACCGCCTGCTCCGCAAGCTGGACGCCGATCGTCTCGATGCCGATCGGCGGCGCCGTCGCGTTCGTGACGACCGCTGCGCCGATCCCTTCCTTGCGACGGCCGAGCAGCATTGCCAGAAAGCCCGGCATCGCCCCACCGTGGCCGAAGAAGACACGGTCGCCCTTGCGCAGGAGCTGAACGCCGAGGCCGTGACCGAGCGTCCAGCTCTCCGGGTCGTCCATGATCTGTACCTGGTGAAGGGGCTCGATCGTGGCGAGGTAGCGGGCCCAGCGGCAGAGGTCGGTGGGTGTGCTCCAGAGGCTGCCGACCGCGGCGACTCCTCCCCCGGCGAAGTCCGGCTCCGGTCGAAGCGTGTGCGCGTGCGGATCGACGTAGTAGCCACGGGCCACAGGCGCGACCGGCTCCCAGGTCGTTCGGCCGAGGCCGAGCGGCCCGATCAGGCGCTCGTCGACGAACGTCGTGAAGGGCATACCGGAGACGCGGGCAACGACCTCGCCGAGCAGTGCATACGCGAGATTCGAGTAGTGGAAGAACGACCCGGCAGGGAGTACGAGCTCCGCCGAGTCGAGGTCGGCGAGAAGCTCGGCAGCGTCGGGGAACTCGAGCGTCTCCCACACCTCGCCGGGTGGTTCGCGCTGGAGGCCCGAGCTGTGGGCGAGCAGCCGCCGTAGGGTGAGCGAGGCGTGCGCCGCCTCCGGTATGTGCCGGCCGAGTGTGTCGTCGAGCTCCAGCTTGCCCTCCTCGCGGAGCGTCATGACGGCCGCAGCGGTGAAGGTCTTCGTGATCGAGCCGATCCGGTACTGCGTCTCCGGAAGCGGCTCGCCGCCGCCCTCCTCGGCCTGGCCGACCGCGTCTTCCCAGACGATCTCGCCGCCCTTGTAGGCGGCGGCCGAGACGCTCGGTAGCCGAAAGCGCGCCTGCCCTTCGCGCAGGGTCCGCGAGAGCGCCTCAGGCGGTGACGAGGACACCGAGAGCCTCGGGGATCAGCTCGATCGCGCGATCGACGTCTTCGTCGGTCACGTCGAGATGCGTCGCGACGCGCAGCACACCGGGGCGAAGCATCCCGACGCGAACGCCGCGCTCTGCGATGCGCTCCCGAGCCTGGTGCGCGTCGACTCCGATCGAGCCGACGTCGATTCCGACGAAGTTCGTCTCGGTCGCGTCGACGTCGACCGGCAGCCCGGCGGCGGCAAGCCCTTCCGCGAGCCGCCTGGCTCGCGCGTGATCCTCGCCCAGGCGCTCGACGTTGTGGTCGAGCGCGTACAGCATCGCCGCGGCGACCACGCCGGCCTGGCGCAGTGCGCCGCCGAACAGGAACTTCGCCCGCCACGCGCGGTCGATCGTCTGCTCGGAGCCGGCGAGGATCGCGCCCAGCGGGCAGCCCAGCCCCTTCGAGAAGCAGAGCGTCACGGTGTCCGCGACGCGACCGTACTCGGCGGCCGCGATCCGGCTTGCCACGGCCGCGTTCAGGAGGCGCGCGCCGTCGAGGTGGACGGCGAGGCCGAGGTCGCGTGCGGTCGTCGCGACCTCCGCGAGCTCGTCGACCGGCCAGACGCGGCCGCCCGCGCTGCGGTGCGTCTGCTCGAGGACGACGATCCCCGCCGGCTGGAGCCAGTCGGCCGTCTCGACCACGATGCGCACCTGCTTCGAGCTGATCCGGCCCGCCTGCCCGGGCAGGCCGCGGGTGATCAGCCCCGAGTGGGCAGCCGGGCCGCCGGCCTCGAAGATGAGGATGTGCGTCCGCTCTTCGGCGATCAACTGGCTCCCGGGCCGCGTCTGGACGCGCAGCGCGATCTGATTCGCCATGGTCGCGGTCGGGAGGAACAGTGCCGCTTCCTGGCCGACCAGCTCGGCCGCGCGCCGCTGTAGCTCGTTCACGGTCGGATCCTCCCGCTCCTGCTCGTCACCGACCTCGGCGCCTGCCATCGCCGCGAGCATCTCGCGCGTCGGCTTGGTGACGGTGTCGGAGCGGAGATCGATCACGAGGCGGAGCGTACCGGCGGGGACACGGCCGACCGCACCCCCACCCAAGGGCGGGGTCGCATCCCTCCGCCCTCGGCGATCGATGCTAGCGGCACCCGTGTGCCCCTTCAGTAACGGTTGTCGAACGACTTCGGGTCGGCGCGCGGCGCGGGCGCGAGACGCCGAAGCTACCGTGGAGTCATGGACCTCACCTCCCTCGACACGTTCCTCTCGGAGCGCGGCGAGCCCACGTACCGGTCGCGGCAGATCTGGCGCTGGGTGACGTCCGGCGCCGCCGGCTACGAGGGGATGACGGACCTGCCGGCGGTGCTCCGCGACACTCTCGCCGAGCGCGTGCCGTACTCGACGCTCGCCGTCGAACGCGAGTCGAGCTCACGCGACGGCACGGTGAAGACGCTGTTCAGAACCACCGACGGCAGGCCGGTCGAGGCAGTCCTGATGCGCTACCGCGATGGGCGCCGGTCGATCTGTGTCTCGTCGCAGTCGGGCTGTCCGCTGACGTGCACGTTCTGCGCAACGGGTCAGATGCAGTTCGGCCGCAACCTGACGGCATCGGAGATCCTCGACCAGGCACTCCATTTCCGCCGATTGGAGCCGGTCGACCACTGCGTCTTCATGGGCATGGGCGAGCCGATGCTGAACCTCGACGGTGTTCTCGAAGCAGCCCGGCGGCTGCCGGATCTGGGGATCACGCACCGACGGACGACGATCTCGACGGTTGGCTGGCTGCCCGGGCTGCGCCGCTTCGTCGACGAGGTCAAGGAGCCGATCAGGCTCGCGCTCTCGCTCCACGCCGCCGACCCGGCGCTGCGCTCGCAGCTGATGCCGGTGAACGAGCGTTATCCGCTGGAAGCCGTGGTCGCCGAGTGCCGCCGGTACGTCGAGCTCCGTGGCCGGAGGGTCTTCGTCGAGTACGTGATGCTCGCAGGCGTGAACGACCGGGTCGAGCAAGCTTCCGAGCTCGCCCGCCTGCTCGGCTCGAGCGCCTTCAAGGTGAACCTGATTCCGTACAACCCCACCGGCGCGTTCGTAGGATCGTCCCGTGCCGCAATTGCCGCGTTCAAGGCCGTGCTCGACCGAGCCGGGGTTCCCGCAACAGTCCGCCTGACTCGCGGCCGCGACATCGACGCCGCCTGCGGCCAGCTCGCCGCCACGGCCGCCTAGGCGCCTGCCGGAGGCGACGGACTCGTGCGGGTCATCATCTCGTCGTAACCCCGATCCGGCCATTCCAGGCGCCCGAGAGGGTGTTCCCTTCTCGCCGAATCAGATGGCAGCGGCGTCAGCGAAACGCGACGGCCCAGCCCCGGAAAGGAGTCCGCTACCCGTACAGCGGAACGGAGGCGACCCAGGCGCGCTCGGACACGAGCTGCCCAGCCTCGTCGAGCTTGCCCCGGGCAAGGAGGGAGGCGACCGGGTAGCAGAGATCCCGGCCGACGATCGGGAAGAGCCGAAGATCCTCGCCGTCGGTCGCGTCCGCCCGACGAGCGACCTCTAGCTCAGGCTGCCCCTGCAACCGCACGCGCAACCGCGCGAGCGCCTGCTCGACGCGCTCGATCTGGCCGACGTACCGCGCCCACCACATGCAGACAGAATCGGCGCGTCCGCAGGCGCGGTCAATGGGCCGTCCGGCTCAACTTGCGTGCCTCGAGACCCAGTGAGACGATCGTCTACGCGGCTTGGGCGGACTCGGCCGGGAAGCGCTCGAGGATCCAGGCCGCGTCGAGCGGTCGGCGGCGGTACGGCGCCCCGCCGACGAGGACGAAGTCTCGGGTGCGGGGATCCATCGGCAACTTCGCCTCGGCCGGATACCAGAGGTTGTGCAGGCGGATGAGCTCGTTGACCGCATCGAAGCGCCGGCGCGCCGCGAGCTCGCGCCACTGTCGCGCGAACTGGGCCGAACCGGCAGCGACTCGCCGGGACAGGTCTACCCAGGCCGTGTGCAGGGCCTCTTCGTGCGCCGCGAGTGCATCCTCGATCTCCCGCAACCGGCGAACGTGCGCTGGCGGGCCGGCGAGCGAGAGGGCGTAGCGATCGGCGGAGACCGAGAAGTTCCGCAGGCGCCGAGCGAGGGGCCGGCCACGGAGCGGACTGCCCTCGAGATCGGCCTCGAGCCGGTCGACGAGCCGGCGCTCGCGTACCGTCTGATTCCGAGGACCGTGCTCGCCGAGGATGCGCTCGCGTTCGCGGCGATCCATCAGACGCCCTTTGGAGCTCCCGCGACCGCGGCAGGCACCGCCTCGTCCGACAGATCGGGATGGTCTTCGAAGCGGTAGCGGACGACTGCGCGCTTCGCCGCCTTCACCTCGTCGAGCCGCCGGACCGGCCGGCTATGGGGTGCCTCGTGAACGAGCTCGGGGGTGACGGCGGCTTCGTGTGCGATCGCGAGCATCGCGGAGCAGAAGTCATCGAGCCGCTCTTTCGGCTCGGTCTCGGTCGGCTCGATCATCAGCGCCTCCGGGACGATCAGCGGGAAGTAGATCGTGGGAGGGTGAATGTCGTAGTCCATCAGGCGCTTCGCGACGTCGAGCGCGGAGATCCCATGCTCGCGCTTCAGCGTGCGCGCCGAGAGCACGAACTCGTGCATGCAGAGCCGGTCGAAGGGCAGGTCGTAGGCGTCTTTGAGTCGCGCGAGGAGGTAGTTCGCGTTCAACACGGCCGCCTCGGACATCTCCCGCAGGAGTGGCCCGTAGGAGCGGATGTAGGCGTACGACCGGACGAAGACGCCGAACGGTCCCGTGAAGGCACGCACCTTGCCGATCGACTTCGGCCGGTCGAAGTCGAGGCCGAAGGCGTCGTTGCCGCGGCGAACGACTGCGGGCACCGGCAGGAACGGCTCCAGCGCCTCGACGACGGCGATGGGGCCGCCGCCGGGACCGCCGCCCCCGTGCGGCTGGGAGAACGTCTTGTGCAGGTTGATGTGGACGATGTCGAAGCCCATGTCCCCGGGCCGGGAGATCCCACACACCGCGTTCAGGTTCGCGCCGTCGTAGTACATGAGCGCGCCGGCGCCGTGGAAGATCCGCTCGATCTCCTCGATGTTCTCGTCGAACAGACCGAGCGTGGAGGGGTTGGTCAGCATCAGGCCGGCGGTCTGTGAGCCGACCTTCTCGCGCAGGTCCTCGACGTCGATGTTGCCGCGAGGATCCGTCTTCACGCCGACGAGCTGGAAGCCGGCCATCGTCACGGAGGCCGGATTGGTGCCGTGCGCGGTGTCCGGGACGACGATCTCGCGGCGTTCGACCTCGCCTCGATCTGCGAAGTAGGCCCGCATCAACATCAGCCCGGTCAGCTCGCCTTGCGAGCCCGCCGCCGGCTGGAGCGACACGGCGTGCAGTCCGCAGACCTCGGCGAGGATCTCCTGGAGGCGCCACATCAGCTCGAGCGCGCCTTGCGCGCCCTCCTCCTCTTGCAGCGGGTGCAGGTCGCGGAAGCCGGGAAGCCCCACGACGCGCTCGTTCACACGCGGGTTGTGCTTCATCGTGCACGAGCCGAGGGGATAGAAGCCGGTGTCGATCCCGAAGTTCCGTGTCGAGAGCTCGGTGAAGTGCCTGACGAGCTCGGGCTCGGAGACCTCCGGGAGTCGAGGCGGCGCAGCACGCGCGAGCTCGGCCGGGACGTCGACCTGCGGGAGGTCGTACCGCGGGAGGCTGGACGCCCGGCGGCCAGGTTTGGAGCGTTCGTAGATCAGCTTGGTCACGACGCCACCTCCGCGAGTACCGCGGCCAGCCGGTCGACGTCAGCCGGCGTCCGCTTCTCGGTGACGGCGACGAGCAACGCGTCGTCCATTCCGGCGAAGTCGCGTCCCAAGGCATAGCCGGGGTGAACGCCCTTCTCGCGGGCGGCCTGCACGACCGCGCGAGCGCTTCGTCCGACCCGGACGGCAAACTCCTTGAACGTTGCCTTCTCTGGAAACAGAAGCTCCGCGCCGTTCGCGGCGAGACGTTCCTTCGCGTATCCGGCGAGGGCGAGGCAGGTCTCCCCCACCTCTCGCAACCCCTGCGGGCCGAGCCAGGTCAGATGGACGAGCCCGGCGAGGGCGAGCAGCGTCTGGTTCGTCGTGATGTTGGAGGTCGCCTTCTCGCGGCGGATGTGCTGCTCGCGGGTCTGCAGGGTGAGGACATAGCCGCGTTTCCCCGCGGCATCAGTGGTCTCGCCGACGATGCGGCCCGGCATTCGACGTATGTAGTCGCTACGGGCGGCGACGAATCCATAGTGCGGACCGCCGAACGACTGGTAGTTGCCTGCGCTCTGGCCTTCGCCGATCGCGATCGCACATCCGTAGTTGCCCGGCGCCTCCAGCACACCGAGTGAGACCGGGTCGACGTGAGCGACCGCGAGCGCTTCCGCCTCGTTCGCCGCGGCGGCCAGGTCCGGTGCCGGCTCCAGGCAGCCGAAGAAGTTCGGTTGCTGGAAGATCACGCAGGCGGCGTCCCGGGCAGCTGCGGCGACCTCGTCCGGGTCGGTCGTACCACCACGGTGCGGCACCTCGACGACCTCGAGGCCAAACCCGGGTGCGTAGGTCTTCACGACCTGGCGCACCTGCGGATTCACGGTCTCGGCGAGGACGACCTTCGTGCGCCCGGTGGCGTGCTTGGCGATGAAGCACGCGTCGGCGGCCACGGTGGTGCCGTCGTATCCGGACGCGTTCGAGACATCCATCCCGGTCAGCTCGCAGATTGCGGTCTGGTACTCGAAGATGGTCTGGAGGACGCCCTGGCTCATCTCCGGCTGGTACGGCGTGTAGGCGGTCAGGAACTCGCCGCGCTGCAGCACGGCGTCGACCACGGCGGGCACGTAGTGGTCGTAGATGCCTGCGCCGAGGAAGGACAGCTCCGCGCCCGTGTGCACGTTTCGCTCCGCGAGCGCTTCGAGGTGCGACACCAGCTCAGGCTCGGACAGCGCAGGTTCGAGGTCGAGCCGCCCCTGGAACCGCACCCCCTCCGGGATGTCGCGAAACAGCTCCTCGATGGACGAGACGCCGATCGCCGCGAGCATCTCCTCGCGGTCAGCGTCCGTCAGCGCGAGGAAGCTCACAGCTGGGCGAGATGGGCCTTGTAGGCCCCGACGTCCATCAGCCCGTCAGCCTGGCTCGGATCGCTGATGCGGATTCGGACGAGCCAGCCCTCTCCGTAGGGATCCTCGTTCACGGTCTCCGGCTCGTCGACGACCTTCTGGTTCACGTCGAGCACCTCTCCGGAGAGCGGTGCGATCAGGTCGGATACCGCCTTCACCGATTCGACTTCGCCGTACGCGCCGTCCTTGGTCAATGTCGCACCGACGTCGGGCGGCTCGTAGTGGACGAGCTCGCCGAGCGCGTCTTGCCCGTACCAGGTGATACCCAAGGTGGCGGTGTCTCCCTCCACTCGCGCCCAGTCGTGCTCCGGGTGGTACTTGAGGTCGTCGGGGTAGCTCTCAGCCGCCACGTGCGTGCTCCTCTCGTCGATAGATCGGCTTCTTGACGGTGCGGGCGCGGCGATGCCGGCCGCGAACGTCGATCGTGAGCTCCTTGCCGGGCTCGGCCAGCTCCGCGGGGACGTACCCCATTCCGATCCCCTGGTCGAGCATGGGTGAGTGCGTTCCGGAGGTAACCTCACCGCCCTCGAGAATCGGCATTCCCTGCCGCGGCACGGCGCGCTCCTCCATCACGAAAGCAGCCAGCCGCCGCTCGGGGCCGGCCTCGTTGACCCGGCGCAGCTCGTCCGCGCCGGTGAAGTCCTTGTCGAGGGCGCAGACCCAACCCAGACCCGCCGAGATCGCGTCTGTGTCCGGGCCGATGTCGTTCCCGTGGAGTGGAAAGCAGACCTCGAGGCGCAAGCTGTCCCGCGCGCCGAGCCCGCACGGCGTCGCGCCACAATCGAGCACTGCGTCCCAGAGGGCGGCGGCCTCGTCCGCCATCACGACCAGCTCGACACCGTCCTCACCCGTGTAGCCGGTGCGGTTGACCATGCAGGTGATCCCGGCGACCTCGCTCTCTGCGAACGTGAACGCCGGCTCGGGCTCGAGCCCGAGCCGCTCGATCGCCCGAGGCCCCTGGACGGCGATCAGGCCGTACTCGTCCGAGACGTCGCGGACGTCCGAGCCCGGGATCTCCCGCTCCTTCAGCCACTGGAAATCGGCGTCCCTGTTCGACGCGTTCACGATCAGGAAGAAACGGAAGGGGTCGAGCTCGTAGACGATCAGATCGTCGACGATTCCTCCGCGCTCGTTCGTCAGCAGCGTGTACTGGGCGCCCCCCGGTTCGATCCGGTCGAGGTCGTTTGAGAGCAGCGACTGGAGCAGCTCGCGAGCTCGTGGGCCTTCGACCTCCAGCTCGCCCATGTGCGACACGTCGAAAGCGCCACAGTCCTCGCGGACCGCGCGATGTTCCTGGATGACGCCGGTGTACTGAACGGGCATCTCCCAGCCGGCGAAGGGCACCATGCGCGCACCGAGGGCGACGTGCCGATCGTGCAGGGGCGTACGACGGAGGGTCTGCACCGGGGCGGATGGTACTCCACCCCGGAAGGCCCGCCCGCGAGGTTAGTTGTCGCGCAGGAAGGACGGAACGTCGAGCATGTCCGCCGGGATGTCGAAGCCCTCGCCCTGTTCTCGGGTGCTCGGCGCTTCCGGGACTGCTACCCGCGGCCGTTCGTGCCGGCGCGCCCGTCGACGGGACTGGCCGAAGCCGGTCGCGATCACCGTCACCCGCACGTCGTCACCCATCGAGGGGTCGATCACCGCCCCGAAGATGACGTTGGCGTTCGGATCGGCCGCAGCCGTGACGACCTGAGCGGCCTCGTTGACTTCGAACAGCCCGACCTCCGGGCCGGCGGTCACGTTCAGGAGAATGCCGGTCGCGCCCTCGATCGACGATTCGAGGAGCGGCGACGACACGGCGATCCGCGCTGCCTCTCCGGCGCGGTTCTCTCCCGCCGCGCTGCCGATTCCCATCAACGCCGATCCGGCGTCCCGCATGATCGTCCGCACGTCGGCGAAGTCGAGGTTCACGAGCCCGGGCACCGTGATCAGGTCGGTGATGCCCTGGACGCCCTGGCGGAGCACGTCGTCTGCGAGACGGAACGCCTCGACGACCGACGTCTTGCGCTCGACGACCTGGAGGAGGCGATCGTTCTCGATCACGATCAAGGTGTCGACGAACTCGCGGATTTCGCCGATTCCCGTCTCGGCGCGTTCCGATCGCACCCGCCCTTCGAAGGCAAACGGCTTGGTCACGACACCCACGGTCAGCGCGCCGATCTCCTGGCCGATCTCGGCGACGGTGGGCGCCGCGCCCGTTCCCGTACCTCCGCCTTCGCCCGCGGTGACGAAGATCATGTCCGAGCCCTTGAGGGCATCCTTCAACTCGTCGCGCGACTCGTGCGCCGCTGCGCGTCCCACGTCCGGATCCGCACCCGCACCGAGACCTCGCGTCACGGTGGAGCCGATATGGATCTTCACGTCCGCATCGCTCATCAGCAGCGCCTGCGCATCGGTGTTCACCGCGATGAACTCGACGCCGGTCAGGCCGGCCTCGATCATCCGGTTGACGGCGTTCGTCCCACCTCCGCCCACACCGATCACCTTCAGGACTGCGAGGTAGCTCCCGCTCTGATCTCTCATGCTCATGATGACGTCCAGTCCTCGTGTCTCAATGTCTACTTCAGGATTGGGGCTGAAAAACCTCTATCGACGCTTCAGGGTAGGTCGTCTTACTCCCGCTGTCAACGCGATTTGCAGGGAGAAACCCTCAACCTCAACTTGTGACTTGAGGGTTGTAGCCGGCAACGGGCCGCTCCGGAACGCTGACATCCACGTAGCGCGCGCCCGTCGTGAGCGGCAGGAGTTGCTTGACGATCGAGAGCTTCAGACGCAGATCGCCGTTGTCGCCGAGCCGTAGCTCCGTGCCCGAGCGGAGCACCAGCGTGAGTTCGCCGTCGGCAACCACAACCTGACGAACGTCGGCGCGTACGTGCAACGCTCGTAGGGGTGCGAGTGCTGCGACCCCCTTCGCCCCGAGACCGCCGAGGGTCGAGTTCTCCGCGACATCGACCGAGCGTGGAAGCCAGATCCGAGGCAGGCGCGGGTAGGGGTGGCCGACCTTCCGCAGGACCCGCGCGCTCGACGAGACGAGCCAGGCATCGCCTCCCTGACGAAGGACGGCAGCGGGCCGCTCGAGCCGCACCCGGACCTTCAGCGTGTGCGGGAACGCACGGTCGAAGTGCGTGTCGGCAATCTCTGCGACCGTGGACAGGCGACGGGCAGCTGCGTCGGCGTCGAAGCGCACAAGGCTCCGGCCGACGTAGGTCTTCAGCGCGCTGCGGACTTCCTTCGCCACTGTCGGCGAGGCCCCTTCGACCTCGATCCGGTCGAGGGCGAAGATCGCCGTCTCTCGCGCGACGAAGTAGGCACCGGCCGCGGTTGCGACCATGGCGGCAGCGGCGAGCACGGCCGGCAGCACCCGGCGTGTCACCGGAGGAGCCGGCCTGTTCCGGGGGCGAACGGCCATTGGCGAGACTCGCTTCGCCGCGCAGGTGCACGGTCCTGCGCTGGGACCGGTGAGTTAGGCGCACCGTGACGCGAGCGCGCGGCGCGTCGTGCTCAGCGAGCCTCGCCGACGGGCGGGAGCTCGAGGTCGCCGAGGAGCTCGACCTCGCGCTCAAGCACGACGCCGAAGCGCTCGAGCGCACGACGTCGAGCCTCGGCCATCAGCGAGATCGCGTTCTCCGCGGTCGCGCCGCCTGCGTTCTCGATGAAGTTCGCGTGGCGCGGAGAGATCAGCGCGCCGCCGATCTCGTAGCCCTTCAGGCCGCATTCCTCGATCATCCGACCGGCGCCGAGCTCGTGGTCGGGGTTCTTGAAGACGCTCCCGAACGTGCGCTTGTTCGTCGGCTGGGTCGCTTTTCGCTGCGCGAGCAGGTCGGAGGCGATCCGTTTGATCTCGGCCGGTTGCCGTGGCGAGAGCCGGAACTCGACCTGCGCGACCACCTCGCCCGGCTTCAGAGCGGAATGGCGGTACGACAGGTCGAGTTGCTCGTTCGTCATCCAGCGCGCCCCGGTCGCGTCGACGACCAGTGCCCGGTTCAGCACGGCTTTCCAGTCGCTTCCGTAGGCGCCGGCGTTCATCCGCACGCCACCGCCGGCGGTCCCCGGGATCGCGGAGGCAAACTCGAAGCCACCGAGCCTGGCCCCACGCGCGCGGTGGAGGCAGACAGCGTTCGACGCCCCGCCCCCTGCGACGAGCAGCGAGCCACGCACGTCCACCGCCGCGAGCTCGCCGTCGAGGCGGACGACGAGTGCCTCGACGCCGTCATCGGCCGCGAGGAGGTTCGAGCCGAGCCCCACCGGGAGCACGGGGAGCCCCCGGCCCGCCGCCCACCCCAGCGCTTCTGCGAGCTCCTCGAGCGTTCGCGGCCGGGCGAACGCCGCGGCCGGTCCTCCGATGCCGACCGTGGTCAGTCGCGAGAGCAGAACGCCTTCCTCGATCTTCATTGTCGGCTCCATGCCGTCGAAACGGAGCGCGAACGCGGAGGACACCGTTGGGAAGACCCCTCCTCCCCGACCCATGGCGCGAGCCTATCGAGCGGCGCCACACGTGTCTGTGCCGCGTCGGTGCCAGTTCTCGACGAGAAGGTGCCCGAACCGTGTCCGATCCCCGGGCAGCGCGCTCTCTGGTCGGTCATGGCCTGCGACCCGGCTCGGCGGACCCACCGAGCTCGGCGAGGATCAGCGCGGCTGCGCGGTCGACGTCGCCCGCGCCGGCGGTCAGGACAAGATCGCCCGGCCTCGCTCGGCGGGCGAGAAACCGAGCACCGTCCTCCAGCCGCGGGGTCCACCCCGGAGCAAAGCCGGGGCGAGTCGCACAGAGCGCGTCGACGACGAGCTTCCCGCTGACGCCGGTGACGGGTTCCTCCCGGGCGCGGTAGACGTCCGTGACCGCAACGACGTCAGCCTCAGCCAGCTCGCGCCCGAGCTCGGACGCAAGGTGGCGCGTCCGCGAGTAGAGATGCGGCTGGAACAGCACCAGCACGCGGCCCTTCGCCCGCGCGCGAGCGGTCGCCAGGGCCGCGGCGAGCTTGGCCGGGTTGTGCGCGTAGTCGTCGTAGACCGATACGCCTGCGGCCTCCCCGACCCGCTCGAACCGACGGCCCACACCCGCGAACCGAGCCAGCGCATCTGCTGCGTCGTCTCCCGGAACCCCGGCACGCTCGAGTGCCGCCAGCGCCGCCGCCGCATTGAGGCGATTGTGCGTCCCCGGGACCGCGAGCCCGATGTCGACCGGTTCGAGCTCCCAGCCCCGCACGACGTCGGGCACGTCGGCGAGCCAGCCGTCGAACAGCGCCTCGACCTCAGCTCGGGAGGCGAACGTAGCGTGATGGTCGAGGTCGATGTTGGTGACGACCGCGATCCGCGGGCGGAGCGCCGCGACCGAGCGATCCGACTCGTCGCCCTCGACGACGAGCCACCCCTCGCCGGCACCGGCGTTGGCACCTAGCTGGGGCACCTCGCCGCCGACGATCCAGCTCGGATCGCGTCCCGTCTCCCGGAGCGCGAACGCGATCATCGCGGCGGTCGTTGTCTTGCCGTGCGCGCCGGCGACGACGATGGAGGGCCGCAGCGAGACGAGCTCCGCGAGGAGGTCCGCTCGCGGACGTCCTTCGACGCCCGGATAGGCACTCGACACGAACACCTCCCAACCCGCCGGGAGGTCCGGTTCGGGCGTGACGCGAACTTCGATTCCGGCTCGGCGTACTGCCTCCAGATAGGGCGTCTCGTTCCGATCCCAGCCGCCCACCTCGGCACCCCACGCCTTTGCAAGCAGTCCGTACGCGGAGAGGCCGGCGCCGCCGATGCCGACCAGCCAGATGCGGCGGCCCTCGAGCGGAGCTCCTACCGAACTAGGCATTCGTCCACGGCTCGATGGCGTCAGGAGCTCTGGGCAAGGGCGATCAACTCCTCCGCAATCTGGTCGGCCGCCTCTGGTTTGGCAGCCCGGCGCATCGCCTCGCCCATCGCCGCCAGGCGACCGTCGTCCGCGAGCAACCCCCGCACCACCTCCGGAACTCGCGCCAGCTCTCGCTCGGGTACTGCGACCGCGCCCCCGGCCGCCTCGAAGTAGCGGGCGTTCCTGGTCTGATGGTCGGCGGTGACGTTCGGCGAGGGGACCAGCACGGCCGGCCGGCCGGCGGCCGCGACCTCCCAGACCGATCCGCCGGCGCGGGCAAGCACGAGGTCTGCCGCCGCAAGCGCCGCGCCGAAATCGTCCGTCCAGGCAAGCAGCCGGTACTCCGCACGCATGACCCGCTCCTGAAGCTCCTCCAGGTACCGCTCGCCGCAGACGTGGAGCACGGCCGGCCCCTCCGCTGCGAACGCGTCGACGGCGACCTCGTTGATCGCCTGCGCGCCGAGGCTTCCTCCGAAGACGAGGAGCACGTGCCCCACGGGCGAAAGGCCGAATCGGCGCCGCGCCTCGTCGCGGTCGACCGAGGGGCGCGGCGGGATGGGCCGGCCGACGACCCGATACTTCGGACCGGAGCGGCCCGGCACCGCGTAGGCGAGGAAGACGCGCCTCGCGAACGGCGCAGCCAGACGATTGGCGAGCCCGAGATGAGCATCCGCCTCCGTGAGAGCCGCAGGAATCCGCCGCCGCCAGGCCGCGTACACCATCGGTCCGGCAACGTAGCCGCCGGCGCCCAGCACGACGTCCGGGCGCCGCTCGGTGAGGATTCCGGCGCACGCCCTCGGCGCCTGCCCGGCGAGCAGCACAGCCCGCGCCTGTGCGAGCCCGGGCCGGCGCGGCAGGCCCGAGATGCGGAACGGGTCGAAGTCGAACCCGGCCGCCGGGACGAGACGTGCCTCGATCCGATCAGGCGAGCCGGCGAAGCTGACGTTCACGCCGCGGGCGCGAAGCGCTTGCGCGACGGCGAGTGCCGGCATCACGTGTCCGGCTGTTCCTCCGGCGGCGATTACGCACGTCAGCTGCGGCTTCGACGACATCGCTGCGAGCGATGTTAAGGAGGATTCCGACGGAGGCGAGCATGACCACGAGGCTCGTGCCGCCGTACGAGACGAGCGGCAGCGGGATTCCGGTCAGGGGTGCGATCCCGACGACCGCAGCGAGGTTGAGCGCCGCCTGGCCGCACACGAGCGTAGTGATCCCGGTCGCCAGCCCTTTCCCGAACGGGTCCCGGCAGCGCAGGGCGATACGCGTGCCTGCCCAGGCAAACGCTGCGTACGCCGCGATCACGAGCATCGATCCGACGAGCCCGAGCTCCTCTCCGATGATCGCGAAGATCATGTCCGTGTGGGCCTCGGGGAGGTAGAAGACCTTCTGCGACGCTCTCGCCCAGCCCGCGGCCGAACACACCGCCGGAACCGAGCCCGACCATCGCCTGCACGGTCTGGTAGCCGGCCCCTTGCGCGTCGTGCCACGGGTTGATGAAGCTGAAGACGCGGCTCCGGCGGTACGGCTCCAGCCAGATCGCGAACAGGACGACCGTGCCCACGATCGTCGTCGCCGCGCTCATCATCCGGATCGGTGCACCGGCGACAACGAGCATCGCCCCGACCATCACGCAGAGCGCGATCACCGTTCCCAGGTCGGGTTCGGCGAGGACGAGCGCACAGAAGACCGCCGTCAGGAGCCCGATCGGCCTCGTCAGCTCTGCAAGCGTCCGAGGGACGGGCCGGCGAGCGAGGTAGAGCGCCATCCAGATCGCAAGCGCCGGCTTCGCGAGCTCGGATGGCTGGAAGGTCACCGGCCCGACTTGCAGCCAGCGGCTCGCACCGTTCACCCGGTCTCCTGCCACGAGCGCAAGGGCGAGCAGGAAGAGGCTCCCGAGAACCAAGGCAGGTGCCATGTGCCTGAGGGTGCGGTAGTTCCACCGCATCGCGACGACGAGGAGCACGACACCCAGGGCCGCGTACACGCCCTGGCGCTTCAGGTAGTAGGCGGGGTTGCCGCCGCCGATGGTCGCCGACGCCGAGGTGGCGCTGTAGACCATCACCATCCCGAAGGCGACGAGTGAGAGGGTGACGAGGACGAGGACGTTCGGCTCGAGATGTCCGCGCTTCACCCGGACAGGTTCTGCACCAGCCGCCGAAACTCCTCGCCGCGCTGCTCGAAGTCCCGGAACTGGTCGTAGCTCGCGCATGCGGGCGAGAGCAGTACGACCTCGCCCGCGACTGCCGCTCGTGACGCCGCCGCGACCGCCGTCGCGAGGTCGCCGCACACGACATACGTCACACTCGCGCGATCGAGAGCCTGGGCGAGCTCGTCGGCCGTCTCGCCGATCACGTACGCGCGGCCGTGGAGCTCGTGCGCAAGCTGGTCGAACGATTCCCCCTTGCGCGAGCCGCCGAGGATGACGTGGAGCGGCTCGTCGTACGACGCGAGCGCGCGCCGCGCCGCTGCGGTGTTCGTCGCCTTGGAGTCGTTGACGTAGCGCACGCCGGCGATCTCGGCGACGACCTCGAGCCGATGGACGACGCCTCCGAAGGCGCGCAGCGCCTCGGCGATCGCCTCCTCGGCGACCCCGGCGGCGCGCGCGGCCGCCGTCGCCGCTGCGGCGTTCTCGCGGTTGTGCGCGCCCGGGAAGCGACGGCTCCGCGGGCAACGGGTCGGTCGGCGCAAACTCGATGCGCCGCCCCGCCCCGGGGACCGGGCCGAAGCCGCGTGGCACCACCGCGGTGTCCTCTGCCCCCTGGTTCTCGAAGATCCGGAGCTTCGCTTCCCGGTAGGCATCGAAGCTCCCGTGCCGGTCGAGGTGGTCGGGCTCCAGGTTGATCAGTGCGGCGACGCGGGGCCGGAACTCGGCGACGTCCTCGAGCTGGAAGCTCGACAGCTCGCAGACGATCCAGGCCTCGGGCGAGGCTTCCACCGCAGTCAGTGCTCTCCCCACGTTTCCCGCGACGGCGACCTCTTTGCCGGCGGCCCGGAACATCGCCCCGAGCCATTCGGTCGTGGTCGTCTTTCCGTTCGTCCCCGTCACGCCCAGGATCGGGTTCGGGAGGAGGCGGTAGCCGAGCTCGACCTCGCTCCAGATCGGGATTTGCGCGGCCCGGACGAGCGCGTTGTCGCGCGGGACTCCGGGGCTCTTGACGAGAACGTCGGCGCGTTCGAGCAGCGAGATGTCCGCGTCGTTGCCGAGCGTGCGGTCGGCGCGGACGACCTCGATCCCTCGCCGCTCGAGCAGGGCGGCCGCCGCTTCGCCCGAGCGCGCCATCCCGAGGACGACTGCGCGCCTCATCTGCGCAGGACGCGCCGCAGCTCCGAATCAGAGGCATCGCCGAGCACACGGTCGACTGATTGGTCCGGGATCGGGATTACCCAGCCGTCGCCGATCAGGTACGTGATCCGCGGGTCGGGGAAGCTCCGGAACAGCTCCTCGAGGCGATCGGCGGATGGGTCGACCACGATCAGCAGCTCGTCCTCCGCGAGCTCTGCCAGCGCCTCGCCGACGAGATCGGCGTCGAGAACGAGGATCGTCATTCCCTGAAGAAGGTGAAGTAGTAGCGGTAGTAGAGGGCGAAGCCGCACGCGCAGAGAATCGCGGTGAGGATCCAGAAGCGCACCATGATCTTGGTCTCCGACCAGGCCTTCATCTCGAAGTGGTGGTGGATCGGCGTCATCAGGAAGATGCGCCGCCCCAGGTACTTGAAGCTCGCAACCTGGAGGATCACGGACACGGCCTCGACGAGGAAGATCCCGCCGACGAGCAGGAGCAGCACCTCCGTCTTCGTCATGATCGCGAAGCCGGCCAGCGCTCCGCCGATCGCCATCGAGCCGGTGTCGCCCATGAAGACCTCCGCGGGGAAGGCGTTGTACCAGAGGAAGCCGATGATCGATCCGATCAGCGCGGCGCCGATGATCGACAGGTCGAGCAGGCGCACCTCGCGGTGGCCGGGCGGCCCCGAGCGGATGTACGCGATCACCGTCATCGCCGTGAACGTGAAGACGGCAATGATCCCCGTCCCCGCCGCGAGCCCGTCGATCCCGTCTGTCAGGTTCACGCCGTTCGCAGCCCCGGCGATGATCAGGAACAGGAACGGGTACCAGGCCCAGGAGAGCGGGATCTTGAATCCGGGCATGTAGAGGTCGGTGGAGAAGTCGCGGTGGTATGCGACCCAAGCGACCACCCCCGTGATCACGAGCAGCAAGAGCAGCTTCCAGCGCCCGTTCAGACCGAGCGAGCGGCGATGGGTGAGCTTGATGTAGTCGTCCAGGAACCCGATCGAGCCACACCCCACCATGCAGAAGAACACCGTCAGCCCCGGCGTCGAATAGTTCGTGAGGATCAGGAACGGAGCGGAGGCGGCGAACAGGATCAGCAGGCCGCCCATCGTCGGCGTCCCCTGCTTCGTGACATGCGCCGCGGGCCCCTCCTCGCGGATCTGCTGGCCGTACTCCCGGAGGCGCAGGAACCGAATGAAGCGCGGCCCGGCGACGATGGAGATCACCATCGCGACGATCGCGGCGATCAGGACGGTGACCACTAGCGTGGGGGAACCCGTGGTTCCCCACATGGGGGAAACCGCTCCCCCTTCGCTTCTGCGGAGGGGGCACACGGGGGCACCTGCGTCTCCGGCGAGAGCACGGTCCCGCCTCCGCGCGCGAGAGGTTATGTCTCCAACTGCCGCCCATGCCCATTCGTGATCTCAGGCGCTCACCGTGATGAGGGCTTCGGCTACGCGCTCCAACCCCATCATCCGGGCGCCCTTGACGAGGACGCAGTCACCCGGCTGGAGCAGCTCGTCGAGCACGGCGAGCGCCTCCTCGACGGTCGCGACCCAGCGGCCGCCGTATGCACGGGAGCGCGGCCCGATCGCGATCACCTCGTCGATCCCGAGCTCCTCGAGCGCGCGTCCGACCTCGCGGTGCCCCTCGTCGCTGTAGTCGCCCAGCTCGGCCATGTCTCCGAGCACGGCGACCGTGCGGCGGCCGGCGGCAACCGCGAGGAGATGCTCGAGCGCGGCGCGTACCGAGACCGGATTGGCGTTCCAGGCGTCGTTGACGAGCACGCCTCCTCCCGCGAGGGGCAGCTCCTGGTTGCGCCACTCGGTGAACTCCACCTCGAGCCGCGCCGGCGCGGCCAGCCCCAGCGCGTCGGCGGCCGCGAGCGCCGTGAGCGCGTTGAGGGCGAGGTGGCGCGCGGAGAAGTCGACCTCGACGGTGCCGAGCGAGGTGGAGAGCGTGGGTGGCTCGAAGGATTCGAGCGTCGTGTCGATGCCGATCCGGACAACGTGGAGGTCGTCCCGCGCGACCGGAAAATCGGCCGGCACGACTGCCGTTCCGCCGGGTGGAAGCGCCTCGATCAGCTCGTTCTTCGCCCGGATGACACCGGCGAGGTCACCGACCTTCTCGAGGTGGACCGGCCCGACGTTTGTGATCACGCCCACGTGCGGACGGGCGAAAGCGCACAGCTCGGCGATCTGGCCGAAGCCACGCATCGCGAGCTCCAGAATGCAGATCTCCGTGTCCGGCTCGACGCGCCCGATCGTCAGCGGAACGCCGATTTCGGCGTTGTAGCTTCGCTCGGCGGCGACCGTGCGCCGTTGCGGCGTGCAGATCGCCGCCACGATGTCCTTCGTCGAGGTCTTCCCCATCGAGCCCGTGATCGCGAGGAAGCGGGCGGAGCTACGCTCCCGAACCCGACCGGCGAGACCCGCAAGGGCGGCAAAAGCGTCGTCCGGGACGAGAGCGGCCGCCGCTCCGCGTCCAAGAGCGTGCTCGACGAAGCTCGCGCCGGCGCCGACGGCGACGAACAGGTCGCCAGCCTCCACCCGGCGCGAGTCGGTCTGCAGGCCGGTCACCTGCTCCGCCGCCGCTGCAGTCTCGAGCCGCCCCGGCGCCAGCTCCCGGACCTCGTCCAGCGAGAGGGCGATCACAGCGTTGCTCGCAGTGCGCGAAGGGCTTCCCCCGCCACCTCACGATCGTCGAACGGCAGCATGCGGCCCGCGATCTCCTGACCGCGCTCGTGTCCCTTGCCGGCGATCACGACCACGTCGCCCGGGGCTGCAAGCTCCACTGCGCGTTCGATCGCCCGTCGCCGGTCGGGCTCGATCTCGGGCTCGGAAGGCATCCCGGCGGCGATCTCCTCGATGATCGCGAGCGGATCCTCGCTGCGCGGGTTGTCAGACGTGACGATTGCGACGTCGGCGAGCTCGGCCGCGATCCGCCCCATCAGTGGTCGCTTGCCGCGATCGCGGTCGCCGCCGCATCCGAAGACGCACACGAGCCGGCCGGAGGTCAGCTCACGCGCGGTGCGCAGCACCGTCTCGAGCGCTCCCGGCTTGTGCGAGTAGTCGACGACGACCGTGAACGGCTGCCCCTCGTCGATCGTCTCGAACCGCCCGGGAACGCCCGCGACCGACTCGATCCCGCGGGCGAGCGCCTCGTCCGGCAGCTCCAGTAGCCGTCCGGCGGCGACGGCGGCGAGCACGTTCTCGATGTTGAAGCGGCCGCGCAGCCGAGTCTTGAGCCGGATCCCGCCGGCAGTCAGCTCGGTCACGTCAGGCCCGAGCTCGAGGCCGTCCGGCCTGACCTCCGCGTCCTCGGCGAAGCCGAACGTGACCAGCGGCGCGCCCTGCGCGCGGAGGTCGCCGGCGAGCCTCCGGCCCCACGCGTCGCCCACGTTCACGGCCGCCGGAGGTGCGCCCTCGCCCAGAAAGAGCCGCCGCTTCGCCTGGAAGTAGTCCTCCATGTCGTCGTGGAAGTCGAGATGGTCCTGGCTCAGGTTGGTGAAGACGAGGACGGAGAACCGGACGCGATCGAGCCGGTGGAGCGCAGACCCGTGCGATGTGGCCTCCATCGCACAGCTGCGGTCCCCTGCGTCCAGCATCTCGCGGAACAGACGCTGCACGTCGATCGCCTCGGCCGTCGTCCGCGTCGCCGGGCGACGCTCGCCGTCGACCCTGGTCTCGACCGTCCCGAGGAGCCCCGGCCGGCGCCCGGCGGCCGCCATGACCGCGTACAGCAGGAAGGCGGTCGTGGTCTTGCCGTTCGTGCCCGTCACGCCCGCCACGGCGAGATCAGCCGTCGGGCGGTCGAAGAACTCGTCGGCCGCGACCGCCATCGCCGCGCGCGAATCGGGAACCACGAGCTGAGGGACCGCGATGTCGAGCTGCCGCTCGACGACGAGCGCGACCGCCCCGTTCTCGACCGCCTGGGCGGCGAAGTCGTGGCCGTCTACCGTCATCCCCGGCACGCAGAAGAACAGCGCTCCCGGAAAGGCCCCTCGAGCGTCGTATGCGAGCTCGCGTACGTCAGTCGCGGCGCGCCCGACGACGTCCGTCGGCGCGAGTGCGGCGATCAGCCGCTCCAGGTCCACGACGGGCGAGTCTAACAGGGGCCTCCGCCGCCACCCGGCGCGCGATGCGTCACCAAAGTAGCCCAATTGCGGGCATTTTCCGAAACAGACACTCGCGCAAGCGTGCCGCTCGGCACTATGCTCGCCGCGGGGAGGAGGCTGGGTGCACCAGGAGAGCGCCGCCGTCCAAAAGGGACTAGCCGGTTGACGCGCCGCCCGAGCTCCGCAGCGAGGCGGAATCGTCGGGCGGCACGTCGAGGTACTGCAGGGCGAATCGGGCGATGTCTCGGAATGCGGGTGCGGCGACCAGGCCGCCGTAGATCTGTCCTTGCGGCTCGTCGACCGAGACCAGGACGACGAGGCGCGGGGCGCTCGCCGGCACGATTCCGACGAAGGAGGCGACGTACTTGGTGTCGGAGTAGCCGCCGGAGGCGTCGGGCTTGTTGGCGGTGCCGGTCTTGCCGGCGACGGTGTAACCGGGCACTGCGCCCTCTTCGCCGGTGCCTCCCGAGACCACCCCTTGGAGCATGCCGAGCAGCTGGCTGGCGACCGGAGCGGAGACGACTCGGTGCCGCTTCGGCTTGGCGGCCCTCTCGCCCCGGACGTGGTCGACGAGGTGCGGCTGGATCCACACTCCCTTGTTCGCCATTGCCGCGTAGGCGGCCGCCATCTGGATCGGGGTGACCGCGATTCCCTGGCCGATCGGGACGTTGCCGATCGTCGATCCCGACCAGCGGTCGACCGGGAGCACGATTCCGGGGCTCTCGCCGGGGAAGTCGATCCCGGTCTTGTGGCCGAAGCCGAATCTGTCGATCCACTCGCCGATCCGCTTCCTCCCGAGCAGCTCCGCGAGCGTGATCGTGCCCACGTTCGACGAGCGAGCGAGCATCTCGGCGACCGACATCGTCTCGGTCGGCCGGTCCTCTGCCTCGCGAATCCTGCGGTCGGCGACCTCGATCGTCGGCTGCAGCGTGAATGTCGTATTCGGGTTGACGACCTTGTCGCTCAGCGCCGCCGCATAGGTGAGGACCTTGAACGTCGACCCCGGCTCATACGTGTCCGTGACGGCCCGGTTTCGCTGCACGGCACCCGGGACCTTGGAGAAGTCGTTCGCGTCGAACCCGGGCGCATTCGCCATCGCAAGGATGCCGCCGGTCGTCGGGTCGAGGACGACCGCCGTCGCGCCGGCGGCATGCCATCTCGTCACCGTCGACCGGAGAACAGACTCGACGTCGGCCTGGAGCGTGTGGTCGAGCGTGAGGAAGACGTCGTGCCCTGGTTGCTCAGGCGTCGAGCTGATCACGTCGATCGTGCGCCCGAATGGATCGCGGACGATGGTCTCCTTGCCCGGCCGTCCTGACAGGTCGCGCTCGAGTCCGAGCTCGAGCCCGGCAAGGCCCTTGTTGTCCACGCCCGCATAGCCGAGTACCTGCGCACCCACCGTGTGCTGCGGGTAGCTCCGCCGCTCTTCGGGATAGAACGCGAGCCCGGCGAAGCCTCGGCGCTGCAGCGCCGCAGCCCGCTCCGGGTCGGCCTTGCGCTGGACGTAGACGAAGCTGCGCTTCTTGTTCAGCAGCTGCGGATAGATCTTGTTCGGGTCGATGCCGAGCGCCCTGCCCGCCTCGACGGCCACCTGCTGAGGGTTGCGCACCTGGCGTGGATCGGCGTACACGGTCGTCGCCTGCTCGCCGATCGCGAGCTGGACGCCCATTCGGTCGTAGATCGTCCCGCGCCCGGCCGGCGTCGTGACGACTTCGTGCTGCTGCCTCGCGGCCAGGCGCTCGAGCGCCGGCGCCCGGATCAGCTGCAGCCAGACCGCACGGCCGAACGTGAGCGCGAAGCCCAGCATCAGGATCGCGAGGACGAGGCGAATCCGGCGATTCGCCAGGCGCTGGCTCATTTCGCGGGAAGGTCGACGAACGTCGTGCCACTCGCGAGTGCCGGCACCAGGTGCAGCTCCTTCCGCGCCTGCGCCCGGATCCTGGCCGCCGCCTGCTCACTCGAGAGCTGTGAGGAGACCTGTGCGATGTCGGCACGCAGCCGGGCACGGTCACGCCCGAGCTGGTCGAGACGCAGGTTCAGGCGCAGCACGGCGACGTTCATGAAGACGATCCCGACGAGCAGCACGCCGATCAGCGTGATCAGCACGACGCCACCCGCGACGCGAGGCCGGCGCTCGGGACGCGATCGAGGCCGGGGCCGTGCGACCGGGATCTCAGGCGCGTGGGCTCGCGCCGCTGGGCGCGCGTGGGGAGCAACCGCCGCCACTACTCGACCTTCTCGCCGACCCGGAGTCGTGCGGATGCCGCGCGCGGATTGAGCGCCGCCTCACGGGCGCTCGGACGGACCGGTTTCGGGGTCAGCACGCGCAGCTCGGGCTCATGCCCGCACACGCAGACGGGAAGCTCGGGCGGACACGTGCATCCGCGCGCCCATTGCCGGAAGGTGTGCTTGACGATCCGGTCCTCGAGGGAGTGGAAGCTGATCACGGCCAGCCGGCCGCCGGGACGGAGCATCTCGAGCGCGGACGGCAGCGCCGTCTCGAGCGCCTCGAGCTCGTCGTTGACTGCGATCCGGAGGGCCTGGAAGACCCGCTTGGCCGGGTGGCCGTCGCCGAATCGAGCCGGAGCCGGGATCGCAGCCTTGATCGTGTCGACGAGGTCGCCGCTGCGCTCGAACGGTCGCTGGCGACGCCTGCGGACGATCGCACGGGCGATCTGACGTGCGTAGCGCTCCTCGCCGTACTGGCGGAAGATGCGCCCGAGCTCACGCTCCGACGCCTCGTTGACCAGCTCGCGTGCCGAGTAGTCGGCGGACGGGTCCATGCGCATGTCGAGCGGTGCGTCGGTCGCGTACGAGAAGCCGCGCTCGGGCCGGTCGAGCTGCATGCTCGAGACACCGAGGTCGAGCAGCACCGCGTCGGCACGCACACCGTTCTCGGCGAGCTGCGTGAGGACGATCGCGAAATCGCCACGCAGGAAGCGGGCCGTGACGCCGGCGGTGCGCCGGAAGCGCTCGAAGTACGGCCGGACGGACGGGTCGCGGTCGATCGCGATCACCTTCCCCTCGCCTTTCAGGTCGAGCGCCAACAGCGAAGCGTGGCCTCCCGCCCCGAAGGTGGCATCGACCAGCGTGTGCCCGGGCTCGAGGCCGAGGAGCTCGCGCACCTCGTCCGCGAGGACGGGGACGTGATCAGTCGTGTTGGGCTGCAAGGCGTTCGGCAACATCCTCAGCACTTCCCATGACCTCCTTCAGCTGCGCTCGCCAGGCGGCGCGATCCCAGATCTCGAGCCGTTCGCGCAGGCCGACGACGACCACCTCACGTCCGAGCCGGGCGTGTTCGATCAGCGCGGGCGCCAGCATCACGCGACCCTGCTTGTCCGGCTGCGCCTCGACCGCGCCGGTGTAGTAGAAGCGCTCCAGGACGCGCGCCTCCCGACTGAGCGGATTGAGCCCGGCGAGTCGCGCCTCGACCAGCTTGGTCCAGCCGTCGATCGGATAGGCCTCGACGCACGCGTCGAGGCCGCGCGTGAGCACAACACCACCGGCCATGGCCGCACGGAATCTCGCCGGCAACGTGAGCCGGTTCTTGTCGTCGATGGTGTGCTCGTACTCGCCCAGGAGCATGGTTCCACGCCGCCCCACTTTACCCCACAAGACCCCACAACACAACCCTTTCGTCCCAAAGTCCCCCAAACGGTCGAGGCCGCTAGTTCGGGCACAATGCGGGCGTGGAACTGCGCCTCGTCTTGACCGTCGACGACTTCGAACAGGCGGTCGCCTTCTACCGAGATGCGCTCGGGCTCTCCGAGGAGCGGGCGTGGCAGTCGGAGGGCGACGCGAGGGTCGCGATCCTGGAGGCAGGACACGCGACGCTCGAGCTCGTCAACGAGGATCAGGCAGCAGAGATCGACAGGATCGAGGTTGGCCGGCGTACGGCCGGCGCGGTGCGGATCGCCTTCGAGGTCGACGACAGCGAGGCGGTCGCTGAACGCTTGGTCGAGGCCGGTGCCGAGCAATTGGCCGGCGCGGTCGTGACGCCCTGGAACGATCGAAACGTGCGGCTTCTCGCCCCGGACGGGATGCAGCTCACGCTCTTCGCTTCCGAACCCAAGCACGCTTAAGCTGCGGACGTGAGCTACCGGGAGGCGCTTCCGCCGACTACGGGCACGACCTGTGTCACCGACGGCGGGATGGAGACCGTCCTCGTCTTCCATCGCGGACTCGACCTCCCTTCCTTCGCGAGCTTTCCGCTGCTGACGAGCGACGGAGGCAGAAGCGAGCTGAGGGCGTACTTCGAGCCCTACGCGGTGCTCGCGCGCGACCGTCACGTCGGTCTCGTCCTCGACACGCCCACCTGGCGAGCGAATGCGGACTGGGGGAAGGAGCTCGGCTACGAAGCCGACGACCTCGCCGAGGTCAACCGGAAGGGCGCGGCGCTGCTCGAGCAGCTCCGCGCCGACTTCGAAGCCGAGGGGACGCCGATCGTGATCAGCGGCTGCCTGGGACCGCGGAGCGACGCCTATCGGCCGACCGAGCTGATGCAGCCCGAGGAGGCCGAGCGATACCACCTACCCCAGATCGCGACGCTGAGTGAGACGGCCGCCGACGTGGTCACCGCGCTCACGCTCGCGTATCCGGAGGAGGCGATCGGGATCGTCAGAGCTGCGCGACAGGCCGAGATGCCGGTCGTGATCTCGTTCACCGTCGAGACGGACGGGCAGTTGCCGAGCGGCACCCCGCTCGGCGAAGCGATCGAGCGAGTCGACGCGGAGACCGATGGAGCGGCTGCCTACTTCATGATCAACTGCGCACACCCGACGCATTTCGCCGACGCGATCGAGGACAGCGGGGGTTGGCTCGACCGGCTGGGCGGCGTGCGCGCGAACGCTTCACGGAAGAGTCATGCCGAGCTCGACGCCGCGGAGGTGCTGGACGACGGCGATCCAGCCGAGCTCGCGGACGAGTACCTCGCCTTTCGTTCCCGCCTGCCGGCCGTGAACGTCGTCGGAGGATGTTGCGGCACCGATCACCGGCACATCGCCGCAATCGCCGACGCCTGGCTGGCGCAGTAGACGAGACCTCACAGAGAGACGCGGCGCGGCGTTTCCCCGGATGATGGCAGCCGCTGTGACACCGCCATTCGAACGCTTCTACGTCGAGCACCGGGACGAGGTCTTCGGAGTGCTCGTCCGCAGATTGGGCAGGCAGCGCGCCGAGGACGCCTTCCAGGAGACGTTTCTTCGCGCCCTGCGGGCCTACCCGGCGCTGCGCCACGGCGACTACCTCCGGGCGTGGGTGCTGACGATCGCCCGGCACGTCGCGGTCGACGCCTTCCGCGGCGAGCGGCCGGCGGTCGAGCTCGACGAGCCGGTCGAGCTCCCGCGCCGGCCCGCCTACGCCGAGCTCGAACACCTGACCGCCGAGCTGCCGCCGACCGAGCGCGCGGCCGTCGTGCTCCGCTACGCCTACGACCTGCCGTACGCCGCCATCGGCGCAGCGCTCGGCTCGAGCGAGGAGGCCGCACGCCAGGCCGCATCGGCCGGCGTTCGGCGGCTACGCAGAAAGGAGCTTGCATGACCATCCCTGTCGATCTCGACCGCCGCTTCCACGAGGCTGCCGAACGCGAAGGACTCGTCGACGTCGCGTACGACCTGACCGATTCGCCCGTCGGCGCGTTGCTCCTCGCGGTCACCGAGCGCGGCGTCTGCACGATCGCCTACCGCCCCGACGAGGCACTGGACGAGCTGACTGCGGACTTCGGCGCCCGGGTCCTCCGGATCCCGCGACGGGTCGACCACATCCGGCGGGAGCTCGACGAGTACTTCACCGGCCGGCGCCATGAGTTCGACCTGGAGACCGACCTCTCCCCCCTGCCGGACTTCCAGCGGCTCGTCCTGCACGAGTTGGCGCGAGTCCCGTTCGGGGAGGTGACGACCTATGGCGCGCTCGCGGCCAGGATCGGCAAGCCGCGCGCCGCGCGAGCAGTCGGCGGCGCCCTCAACCGCAACCCGGTGCCGATCGTGCTTCCCTGCCATCGAGTGGTCGGCTCGACAGGCTCGCTCGTCGGCTATGCCGGCGGCCTCGACCGGAAAGAGGCGCTCTTGCGCCTGGAGGGCGCCCTCCCCTAAGGCACGCTCGGCTTGACGCTCGCTATCAGTAAGCCTAGACTTACGTAAGTAATGGCTTACGCATCGGCGTTGGATGCGCTGGGAGACGCGACCCGTCGGGAGATCATGGACCGGTTGCGCACCGGCCCACGCGCGGTCGGCGAGATCGCGGCAGGCCTGCCGATCTCCCGGCCGGCCGTCTCGCAGCACCTCCGCGTCCTGAGGGAGGCGGGGCTCGTGACCGAACGCAAGGACGGGACGCGCAGGCTGTACCGGATCGAGCCGAGAGCGCTCGCCGACCTGCGCGCCTACTTCGACAGTTTCTGGGAGCAGGCGCTCGCCGGGTTCAAGGCGGCGGCCGAGCAAGGAGGGAGGGAAAGGTGAGCAGCATGCGGAGCGCCGTGGAGGCGATCCACAAGACCCTGGTCGTCAATTGCGACCCTGAGCGCGCATTTCAGGTCTTCACGCGTGAGATCGGCAGCTGGTGGCCGCTGGCGATGCACTCGATCGGCGAGGACAAGGTCAGCGAAGTGGTCTTCGAGGAGCGTGTGGGCGGCCGGATCTTCGAGCGGCACTCCGACGGCGGCGAAGGTGAATGGGGTCGCGTCGTCGAGTGGGATCCCCCACGCCGCTTCGTCATGAGCTGGTATCCCGGCGGCGAGCCGGCTGACGCGACCGAGCTCGAGGTGCGCTTCAGCGCCGAGGGCGAGTCCACTCGCCTCGACCTCGAGCATCGCGGTTGGGAGCGGTTCGGAGATCAAGCGGCCGAGCGGCGGTCCGGTTATGACTCCGGATGGGGCAGCGTGCTCCCCTACTTCACCAAGGCAACGGAGGGCTAATGGGCTACAGCACCGTCAACGTGGACGAGATCGAGGGATCCGGACCGGGCGGCGCAGTTCGCTTCGTCCGCCGCGAGCTCGGACTCGAGGCGTTCGGCGTCAACTGGTACGAGCTGCCGCCGAACACGGAGGGCCGCGAGCACGACGAGACCGACACCGGCCAGGAAGAGGTCAACGTCGTGCTTCGGGGCTCGGGGATCTGGCGCATCGACGGTGAGGAGGTGCCGGTTCGCGCCGGCACGTTCATACGGTTCGATCCCGACACCACGCGCTGCCCGGTCGCCGGTGACGAGGGATTGACGTTTCTCGGGATCGGCGCCCGCCGTGGCAGCTACGAGCCGCGGGGGCCGTTCTAAGCGCACCCGACGTGGTCCTGCCGGCCGCCGCCCGAGCCGGCTCGCATTGGGCTTGTCTCAGCCTCCGCTTGTCGGCGTGGCATGTCCGAGCCCGAACCTGACCGGAGCGATCCGGCGACGCGCCGCTCGCCACGTCCTCGACACGGCGCCGATCGGTAGCGTTCGAGCGATGAGGGCTCCGATCCGCCTCGGCCTGCAGATCCCGAGCTTCAACTTCGCCGAGGTCGCCCCCGACCGCCTCTTCGAGCGGCTCACCGAGATCGCCGCGACGGCCGAGGCATCCGGCTTCGACTCGCTCTTCGTCATGGACCACCTGCACCAGATCCCGGGGGTCGGGCCGCAGACGAACTGGATGCTCGAGGGCAACACCATCCTGGCCGCGCTCGCCGCACGAACCCGGCGGCTGCACCTCGGGTTGATGGTCGGAGGCGTCACGTATCGCAACCCGGCGCTGCACGCGAAGATCACGACGACGCTCGACGTGATCTCGGGCGGGCGGGCGATTCACTCGATCGGGGCGGCGTGGTTCGAGGACGAGCACCGTGCGTACGGATTCCAGTTCCCATCGTTGAGCGAGCGATTCGAACGGCTCGAAGAGCATCTCCAGATCGCGCGCGCGATGTTCACGCAGGAATCGGCGAGCTTCGAAGGGCGTCACTACCGCGTCGAAGGCGCCCTCAACAATCCGCGCCCTCTCCGGGGAGACGTCCCGATCCTCGTCGGCGGCAGCGGTGAGCGAAAGACCCTTCGGCTCGTCGCGCAGTACGCGGACGGCAGCAACATCTTCGGAGATCCCCCTACCGTCCGGCACCTGCTCGGCGTGCTCGACGACCATTGCGAGACGGTCGGTCGTGATCCGGCCGAGATCACGAAGACGCGCCTCGGCACGCTCGCGATCGCTCCCACCCACGAGGAAGCGGCCCGCGCGCTCGCCGCGTGGCCCGACCGCGCCAATCTGCCCGAGGAGCGGCTTCGAAACGTGCTCACCCTCGGCGATCCCGACGAGGTCGGCGAGCAGGTGCAGGCCCTGTTCGACGCCGGCCTGGACGGTCTGATCTTTCACCTGCCGAACCCGTGGGACCTCGAGACAGTCGCGCTCGCCGGCCAGACGCTCACGGTCGCGATGTCTGCACGCACGTAGCGGGCGGCGTGTGAGGCACGCGCGCAAGGAGCTCTGGTTCGAAGTCCCCGAGCGGCGTGGCTATCTGAACATCACTTCGGAGGTGGAGGAATTCGTGCGAGAGAGTGAGATCGCGAACGGCCTCTGCCTCGTCAACCCGATGCACATCACTGCGGCCGTGTACGTGAACGACGACGAGCACGGGTTGATCCAGGACTTCGACGATTGGCTGGAACAGCTCGCGCCTCACGAGCCGGTCTCGCGCTACCGCCACAACACCGGCGAGGACAACGCCGACGCGCACCTGAAGCGCCAGCTGATGGCGCATCAGGTCGTGCTCGCGATCACCGATGGCCGGCTCGACCTCGGGCCGTGGGAGCAGGTCTTCTACGCGGAATTCGACGGTCGGCGCCGCAAACGCGTCCTGCTGAAGGCGATCGGCGACTGACTCCGCAGTCGAGCGTCGTCCGGAAACGGCTTCTGTACCGTGGGTGCGTGAGCATCGACGCGAACGTCGCCGGGGGGACGGCGACCGCCGATTACTCCGCCTCTTCGACGACCGAGCCCGTCACGCCGGCAGCATCAGCCGGTAGCCGACGCCCCACTCGTTGAGCACGTACGGCGTGTCGGTTACCGCGGCGATCTTGCGGCGCAGACGGGAGGCGTGCGAGTCGAGCGTCCTCGTCCGCCCCATCGCCCTGAAGCCCCAGACCTCACGGAGCAGCTCCTCCTTCCGGAAGACGCGGGTCGGTTGCTCGGCAAGCTTGACGAGCAGCTCGTACTCCTTCGCCGGGAGCTGAAGGCGACTGCCGCCGACACGGACGCAGCGGGTCGGGAGGTCGATCGAGATCTCCCCCGCGCCCACGGCGTCCTCGGTGTGGCGCGTGCTGCGTCGGAGCACCGCGTGGATCCGCGCCCGCAGCTCCTCGTAGGAGAACGGCCGCCCGACGTAGTCGTCGGCGCCGCGCTCGAAGGCGCGGACGCGATCGACGACGTCAGCCTCGACGCTGCCGAGCAGGATCACCGGCACGTTGCGGTCCCAGGAGCGGCCCGGCTCCCCTTCGCGCAGCCGACAACAGAGGTCGAGCTCCGAGGCGAGCACGAGGTCGGGCCGCACCCGCTCCGCAAGCGCGAGCGCCTCCGACGGGGCGCTGGCTCCGATCACCTCGAAGCCGTCGCCGGCGAGCTGCCGCTCGAGGTACCCGCGCGTCGAGGTCTCGGGCTCGGCGACGATCAAGGCGGCTGACATGGCGCCGAAGGTACCGACGGCCTGTGGGCTCGGCTAGTTGTCCATTCGCGCGACTTTGCGACGAGCTGTCTACAGTCGGCCGGTGCGGACCACGACCAGCCGGTCGGCGCCGGATTCGGCACCCCAGACCTCGCCGGTGCGGCCGAGCAGCTGCCGCACGTTCGCCCCTGGCCGCAGCCGGAAGCTCGTGAACATCGCCGTGGAAGGGGCGAACCTGAGGATCGCGCTGCTCGCGAAGTCGGTCAGCCAGACGACGTCCGCGCGATCGACGTAGACGGCGTATGGCTGCGCCGAGCCGGGTACTCGCCACTCACGCCAGCGTCGAGCCGCGGGGTCGTAACGCGCGAGGCGTCCGGCATTCCACTCGCTCACCCAGAGCCGCCCCCGCGAGTCCGACCAGATCCGGCGCGCACCCTGATCGCGGGTCGGCGGACGGAAGACGCGTGCCTTGCCCGAGCGAACGTCGATGCGCGCGACGTGACTCCCCGCGAGCGACGCGTACCACACGTCGCCGCGAGGCGTGGTCGCAATCCCGTACGGGCCCGGCCCGCCCGGGGCGCGAAACACGCGCATCGAGCCGGTCTTGGGGTCGAGCCGGCCGTAGACGCCGCTCTGGCCCGTGAACCAGAGCATGCCCCGACGGTCGAAAGCGGCGGTGTTCAGGTTCGCGTAGCCGGCCGACTCCGGCAGCGGATAGCGCTTCAGGGCAAGCGTCACCGAATCGACGCGGACAATGGCGTTCGAGCCGCCGTCGGTCACCCAGGCTGCACGATCGGGCCCGACGATCACGCCGTGCGGAGCGGAGCCTTCCCCAAGTGACACCTCGGTCACCTTGCCGCTCGCCGGATCGAGGCGCCCGAGCTTCCCGGAGGCCTGAGCCGTGTACCACACCGCGCCGTCGGCGGTGGGCGCGACGTCGTGGGGACCGGAACCCGGCGGGACGGGGTACTCCTCGATGCGCGGCGAAACGCCCGCCGTCGTTCTCGCCGCCGTCCTTCGGAGAGCCGCCCAGTCGGCGGGCAGGATACGGCCGACCAACCTGAAGCGGCTGTGGCCGAGCGGACGGAAGACGAGCGTCTCGCCCTCCTCGAGCGTCAGGCCGGTCGCCTCGCTCGTCAGGATCCCATGGGTGACGAGAGCAGTGACGGTGTCGGGGGCGGGCTTCGTCCCCAGCAGCCGACGAAAGGCACGGACCTGCGCCTGCCAGGCTGCGTCGTGGGCGGCGCTCACGGTATTCGACAGTGCCCTGCTCACCCTCCCACGGCCGGAGAACGCCAGCCGCGCCGTCTCACGGGTCCGGCAGAAGGCGCTCGTCAGGACGAGGCCGACCCGAACCTTCAGACGCCGGATGCCCTCGCCGATCGTCCGCGCGTCGGCGCGCCCCTGCGCCGAAAGATTCCGCTGGGTGGAGCAGTCGCTCAGATCGACGGGCGTCTCGTCCTGCTTCGACTGATCCGTCATCGCATGGCGGACCACGAGAACCAGGCCGCCTGAGCTGAGCGCCGTTCCCAGCTTCGGCTCGACGGCTCGGTGTGCGGCAGCGCCGGTCGAGAGCAGAGCCAGCGCCACCGTCGACCCGAGCACTGCAGCGAGAGGGCGAGCGCCCATCCCGGTCATCGCCGAAAGGGTAGCGACGCGCGCCGGAGCTACAGGCGGCCGGAGCGCATGACGCCGACCATCAGCCACAACCCGAGCAGTCCGGAGAGCGCGAAGCCGATGGCCGAGATCACGTGCAGGCCCAGGATGTGCGGCCCGTTCTTGGCGAAGATGCCGATCAGGCTCGAGCCGATCAGTCCGCCCGCGACGACGAGAGCGACGACGAGCCGGTTGAACGCGACATCGAGCTTGTGCATGAACTCGTCGAGGCCCTTGTGCACGAAACCGACTTCGATCTGGCCGTCGCGGAGCGACTCGAGCACGTCGTGCACCTGGTAGGGGGCCTCGCGCACGACCTGCGCGAGCGCCCGCGTCTCCTTCCGCGCCCGGGCGATCATCCTGCGCGGCGTGTAGCGGCGAAGCATCAGGTCGCGCGCATACGGCTTCGCGACCTCGAAGACGTTGAAGTCCGGGTACAGCTCGACCCCGACCGAGCCGAGCGTGGCGATTGCCTTGTCGAGCATGACGAACCGCGCCGGAAGTCGGAGGTTGTGCGCGTAGATGAGGGCGAACGCCTCGCGAATCACCTGCAGCGGGTCGATCTCGGCGAGCCGGGCGCCGTAGTAGCGGTAGTACAGCTCGCGAATGTCGGCGGTCAACTGTGGCTCTCGGGCCCGGTCGAACCGTACGCCGAGGTCGCCGAGGCGCTTCGCCAGCGCGTCGACGTTCTCTTCGGCTGCGTCGATGAAGAGCCCGGTCAGCTTCGACATGTCGTCGTCGCTCAGCTTCCCCGCCTGGCCGAAGTCGACCAGGCCCAGGCGGTCGGGCCCGAGGACGAGGATGTTCGCCGGATGCGGGTCGCCGTGGAAGAACCCGTTGCGGAAGATCATCGCCATCCATGCCTCGGTCATCAGGTAGGCGAGGCGCCGACGCTCGTCGAGCGTGTGGGCCTCGAGGTCCAGATCGGCGAGCTGAGCGCCCTCGAGCAGCTCGAGCGTCAGCACCCGCTGACGCGTGTAGGTCCAGTAGACCCGCGGGATCCGAACGTGGGCGTGGCCGGCGAAGTCGCGATGAAACGACTGGGCGTTCCGGGCCTCCTGGCGGTAGTCGAGCTCGTGGCGGATCGAGCGCGCGAACTCGTCGACGAGCTGACGGACGTCGATGAAGTCGAGTGCGCGGATCCGCTCCTTTGCGATCCGCGCCGCCTGGTAGAGCAGCGCGAGGTCGGCTTCGATCTGCCGCGGCGCCTCCGGCCGCTGAACCTTGACCGCGACACGCCGCCCATTCGGGAGCACCGCGCGATGCACCTGACCGATCGACGCCGCCGCCATCGGCCGCTCTTCGAACTCGAGGAAGAGCTTCTCGATCGGCAGCTCCAGCTCCTCGCGGACGACACGCTCGACCTCGACGAGGGAGAACGGAGTGACGTCGTCCTGGAGGGCGCGCAGCTCCGCGATGATGTCGGGAGGGACGATGTCCGGCCGGGTCGAGAGCAGCTGGCCGAACTTGACGAACGTCGGGCCGAGCTCGTCCAGCATCTCGCGCAGGTGCTGGCCGCGAGCGCTCGACGACGCTTCCGCCTCGAGGGCCACGGGGGTGCGTGGCCATGGGAGCAGGTCGGTGAGCTTGTGTGTCTCGAGGAAGTAGCCGAACCCGTGCCGGACCGCGACCTGCGCGATCTCGGAGATACGGCCGAGGCTCCGCTGCGCGGGCTGCGCCATGCGCTCAGTGTTGCACGGTGGAGACGAAAAACCTGCCGGTGAGGCTACGCGGGCGGCGGTGGGGGCACGGCGCGAGGCCCCTCGACCAGCCGCAGACGGTGCTCGAGCTGCGCAACGCGGAGCTCGAGCTCCTCGAGCTCGTCGCGGGTGACCAGACCGAGTTGCCGCAGTACGCCGGCGACGCTCTCACTCGCCCGCTCTCCAATTCGGCCTGCGTCACCTCGCCACCGCGCCACCGCGTCGTCGAGGAGCTGGCGCGCCTCGTCGCGGCGGATACCGCCGCGCTCGCTCAGGTCCGCGGCCAGCTCGTCGAGCCGCTCGGCCGTGAGCGCAACCGCGCCGACGGCGGCCAGCGCGAGCCGCTCGAGGGCGTCGGAGCTCCTACCGGGCTCGGCCATGTGGACGCGTGCTCCGCCGCTGGCGGCGCCGTTCCCGCTTCGCCTGCGATTTCGACATTGCGCCGTCGCCGCCGGCGACGGCCGGGGCAGCCTCGATCTCGGGCAAGAGCGGCGTCTCCGGAGCAGGCACGCCGGCAGCCGCCTGCTCGGCCCGATCGAGCGCCAGCTGACCGCCGACCCCGCCGGTGATCTCGGCGCTCCCGATCAGGCGACGGTACTCCGGCTCGCGCTCCTTCCAGATCGTCAGGAGCGGCGCCGCGATGAAGATCGACGAGTACGCGCCGGCCGTGATCCCGACGAGGAGCGCCAGCGCGAACGTCTTCAGCGTCTCGCCGCCGAACAGGAATAGCGAGGTCACCGGCAGCAGCGTGATCAACGTCGTCGCCAGGGAGCGGCGAATCGTCTCCCACAGCGAGACGTTCGCGATCGTCGCGAAGGACGCCCGTGTGTTGCGCATCAGCGGGATGTTCTCGCGCACGCGGTCGAAGATGATGATCGTGTCGTAGATCGAGTAGCCGAGCACGGTCAGCACAGCGGCGACCGTCGCGGTCGTCACCTCGCTCCCGCTCAGCGAGTACACCCCGACGGTGATCGCAATGTCGTGCAGCAGGGCGATGATCACCGGTAGCGCGAACTTGAAGTCGAAGCGGACTGCGATGTAAATGATGATCAGGATCAGCGAGACGATCACCGCGAGGATCGCCAGCCTGGCGATCTGGCGCCCGAAGCTCGAAGACACGTTCTTGATCCCGATCGAGGCCGCCCCCAGTCTCTGCTGGAGATCGGTCGAGAGGACCTCCTGGTCGGCAGGCTTCAACGACTTCGTCCGGATCTGGAACTGCTTGTACGAGTCGCCCTGAGCCGAGCCCCGGCCCTGGATGACCGCATCGCCGCGGCCGATCGCCGCCGCCTGGTCGCGCACCTTGGCAAGCGACACGTACTGGGGCGTCTTGAAGGTGACCTGCGTGCCTCCCTTGAAATCGATCCCGAGGTTCAGACCGCGGGTGCCGAGCGAGACCATTCCGATCACGATCACCACGCCGGAGATGGCGAACCAGAGGTAGCGCCGTCGCATGAAGTCGATCTGCAGGAACCGGCCGCGCTGCTGGCCCTTCGCGCCCATGAACGCCGGGTTGTCGAACCAGCGGAAGCCGGCCAGCAGCCCGAGCATCGCGCGTGTCGCCGCCACCGCAGTGATCAGCGAGATCACGGTGCCGATCAGCAGCATCAGGGCGAAGCCCTTCACGCCCGCGGTTGCGACCGCGAACAGGACGAGTGCCGTGATCGCGGTGACCACGTTCGCGTCGACGATCGTGTGGAAGCCCTTGGCGTAGCCCGCGGCGATTGCGGCGCGCACGGACTTCCCGGCGCGCACCTCTTCCTTGATGCGTTCGAAGATGACGATGTTCGCGTCTGCGGCGACGCCGATCGTCAGGATCATCCCCGCGAAGCCCGGCAGGGTCAGCGTGACGTTGAGGATCAGGATCGCCCCGTAGAGGAAGGCCACGTAGATCCCGAGCCCGATCACGGCGATCAAGCCGAGGAAGCGGTAGAAGAGAAGCAGGAAGAGCGCGACGATCAAGAGACCGATCAGCGCCGCAAATTTGGCCTGGTTCAGCGAGTCCTTCCCCAGCGTCGCCGATACCTGGGTCTGCTCGAGCTGCTTGAAGTCGTACGGCAGCGCGCCCGTCTGGAGGACGATCGCCAGGTTCTTCGCCTCACCGCTCGAGCCGATGTTGGTGATCCGGCCGCCGCCTGAGATTCCGTTCGCGAGCGACGGGTCGGTGTAGTCGATCTGCGGGAACGACTTGATCTCTCGGTCGAGGACGATTGCGAACTGCTGCGGCGTTCTCCAGAGCCGGCCGCGCACGTACAGCTCGCGCGTGATTCGCTGGAAGATCTTGCTGCCCTTCGAGGTGAAGGCGAGCGTCACGATCGGTTCGCCCGTGGTTGGATCGAAGTCGGCCTGCGTGCCCGACGACTTCAGCTCGGCGCCGGTCATCTCCGGGACGCGACGCGCCTCGTTCGGGTTCGTCGGGTCGTACCTGAAGAGGTAGTAGTACGTCTGCCCGACGGCCGCGTTGCCCGGGCACGGGTTCGCGTTCGTCGGCGTGCAGTTCGCGACCACCGTGCCTGCAGGCACCGCGAAGACGGTGCCACCCTTCGGGACCTTCTCGGTACTTGCCCGTGAAGAGCCGGGCGCGGGTCTCGGCCGGCCCGACGAGCAGCCGCTTGTTCTTGCCGAACAGGTAGAAAGCGGTCGGGCGGCCCTGCTTCGCCTTCGCCTGCTGGCTCGCGAGCAGGTTGAACAGGCTCACCGTGGCGACCGGGACTCGGACGAAGCCCTGCGAGGTCACCGAGGGGCCGGTCAGGTCGGCCTGGAGATCGTAGAACTCGAGCTTCGCGGTCTTGCCGAGCAGGGCAGCGGCTTGTTTTGCGTCCTTCACGCCGGGGAGCTCGATCACGATCTGGTCGTTCCCCTGCTTGCGGATCTCCGGCTCCTTCGTGCCGGTCTTGTCGACACGGTCCCGCATGATCGAGACGGCGTTGTCGAGCCCCCGCTGCGTGACCTTCTGCCCCTTGGGAGGCACCGCCTGGTACACGACTTCGAGCCCGCCCTGGAGGTCGAGGCCAAGTACGACCTTCTTGTGCGCAGGGGAGCCGGGGATCCCGATCAGGCCGACGCCGATCAGCGCGGCCAGGATCAGGGCGACGAGCGTGAGGTGCTTACGGCGCTGGCCCACGGGTCGATCAGCTTAGCGCCGGGCGGCTTCGGTGGGTTCGGGCGCCTCAAGCTCGGGATCGCCTCCCGGCGGCTCTTCGAAGGGGACGACAGCGGCGATCGCGCGCTTCGCGAGCCTGGCCTCGACGCCGGGAGCGAGCTCGACGGTCACCTCGTCCTCGACGATCCGCACGACGTGCGCGAACAGCCCGCCGGCGGTGATCACCTCGTCGCCGGGACGGAGGTGGTCGATCATCGCCTCCTGCGCCTGCCTGCGGCGGCGCTGCGGTCGGACGATCAACAGCCAGAGGACGAACAGGACCAGCAGGATCAGGACGAAGAAACCGCCGTTCACGCCATCCCCGTCCCTTCGGGCCGGAGCTCACCGGAATCCATGCCTCGCAGCATCTCTTCGGTGAAGTCTGCCAGCGTTCCGGCTTCGATCGCGGCGCGGGCGCCGGCGGTGAGGTCGAGCAGGAAGCGCAGGTTGTGCAGGCTGAGCAGCCGGAGCCCGAGGAGCTCCTGCTGGTTGACGAGGTGGCGGAGATACGCGCGCGAGAAGCGCGTGCACGCCGGGCAGCCGCAGCCGCTCGTCGAGCGGCCTCGGGTCGCGCGCGAAGCGCGCGTTCCGGAGGTTGAGCCGCCCGTGCGACGTGAGCGCCGTCCCGGTCCGCCCCATGCGGGTCGGCAGCACGCAGTCGAACATGTCGATGCCGCGGGCGATCACCTCGAGGATCCCGGCCGGATCGCCGATCCCCATGAAGTAGCGGGGCTTGTCCGCCGGGAGCAGCGGCGCCGCCCAGCCGACCGTCTCGAGCATCTCGGCTCGCGGCTCGCCGACCGACAGCCCGCCGAGCGCGTGGCCGTCGAAGCCGAGCGACGGCGACCTCCTCGATCGAGCGCGTGCGCAGCTCCCGGTCGGAGCCGCCCTGGGCGATCCCGAACACGAGCTGCCCGGGCGCGCGCGGCGCGCTCGCGCTGCCGCGCCGCCCACGCCGTCGTCAGACGCACGGCCTCTTCGAGCTCGCGTCTCGGAACGCCTGCCGGCGGGCAGACGTCGAGGCACATCGCGACGTCCGAGCCGAGCTGCGCCTGGACGTCCGCGACGAGCTCGGGCGTGAACCGCGCGTCGCGCCGTCGTAGACCGAGCGAAAGGTCACGCCGTCGTCGTCGACGGCGGCGATCGTGTCGCGGAGCGAGAAGACCTGGAAGCCGCCCGAGTCGGTCAGGATCGGCCCGTCCCAGCCCATGAACGCGTGGAGCCCGCCGAGCTCGGCGATCAGGTCGGCGCCCGGCCGGAAGTGGAGGTGGTAGGTGTTGCCGAGGAGGATGCGCGCGCCGGCCGCGCGCACCTCGTCGGGGTGGAGGCTCTTCACGGTCGCCTTCGTCCCGACCGGCATGAACGCGGGCGTCGGCACGTCGCCGTGGGCACCGTGCGCAGAAGCTCCCGCCGTCCCGCGGCGGCCCCGTCGGTGGCGGTCACGGCGTGAACGTACGAATGCCGTTCACAGGATCAGCATCGCGTCGCCGAACGAGTAGAAGCGGTACCGCTCGTCGATCGCGAGCCGGTACAGGCGTCGCGTCTCCTCCACTCCCGCGAACGCCATCACGAGCGCGAGCAGCGTCGAGCGCGGCAGGTGGAAGTTGGTCAGCAGCGCGTCGACGCGGCGGAACTCGAAGCCCGGCGTGACGAAGAGGTCGGTGCGCCCCGAGAGCGGCGCGCCGCGCGCGAGCGGTCTCGAGGACGCGCACGGTCGTCGTCCCGACCGCGAGCACGCGCCCCGCGCGTCGGATCCGCTCCCAGGCCTCCGGCGTCACCTCGTAGCGCTCGCCGTGCAGCCGATGGTCGGCCAGGTCCTCGACGGCGATCGGCCGAAACGTGTCGAGCCCGACGTGCAGCGTCACGCCGCTCGACGTCGAGCGCGGGCGAGCAGCTCCGGCGTGAAGTGAAGCCCCGCTGTCGGCGCGGCCGCCGAGCCGGGCTCGCGCGCATAGACCGTCTGGTAGCGCTCGGGGTCGGCGAGCGGCTCGGTGATGTACGGGGGCAGCGGCGTCTCCCCGGCCGGCTCGCCGTCCAGCCGGACCCGCCAGCGACCCTCGCCGAGGTGCTCGAGCAGCTCGACCGGCCCGTAGCGGCTGCCGGCCCGCAGCCGCCTCGTCGGTCGTGCGAGCGCCTCCCAGAGGCCGTCGCCGAGCGGCTCGAGCAAGCAGCACCTCGCCGCGCTGGCGTCTCGATCGGGAATGCGCGCGGGCACGACGCGCGTGTCGTTGACGACGACGAGCATCGCCTCGCCGATCTCGCTCGGGAGGTCGGCGAAGCGGCGGTGGCGAACGACGCCGTCGCGCCGCTCGTAGACGAGCAGGCGTGACTCGTCGCGACGCGCGGCCGGGCGCTGCGCGATCAGCTCCGGCGGCAGCTCGTAGTCGAGCTCGGCTGACTTCATCCGGCGGACACGCTATCGTCGCCCGCATGGACGAAGACGCTCTCGAGCGAGCCCGCGAGCGGCTCGCCGAGGCCGCCGCCGGCAAGGCAAGCGCCGGCGGACGTCGAGGCCGCGCTCGAGCGGGCCCGGGCCGCAAATCGAGGCACTCGCCCAGACGGCCGCCGAGCTCGAGTCCTCGCTGCCCGACCGGGTCGGCGAGGCGGTCCGCGAAGGGCATCCGGGTCGAGGCGCGGCCGGTCTCGCGCCAGCTCGCCGAAGTGCGCGGGCTCGCGAACCAGACGATCAGGCGGCTCGAGCGAATCGAGACCGAGTTGCTCGCCGAGCGCAACTCGCGGGTCGACGATCTCGGCGCTCCTCGTCGACCTGATCGACTCCGGCTGGCGCGCGGTGGACGAGCGGCTGCGCCGGATCGAGGACGCCCACCGGCGCCTCGCGGCGCCACCGTCTATCGCATCGGCGAAGCCTCCTAGCCAAAACCGCTCGGCTGTCGCCGACCGGTCTTGGCTAGAGGATGGTGGAGGACCGGCCTGCCGCCCGCGGAGGCGAGACCGCGCTCTCGCCGGAGCGTGAGAGCGATCTGCCACGCGGGGCAAGAGGAGGGGGTCCGTGGGGGAACCAGGGGTTCCCCCACGCTACGTCAGCGCCAGGATCGCCGCGGAGGTCGCCGCCCAGGTTGCGATCGTCAGGAGCAGCGGCGCGTCGGCGAGCAAGACGTTCTCAGGCTCCTCGCCCAGGTCGTGACGGTGCAGAAGGAGGAGGTACCGGAAGACGCCGTAGACGACGAATGGGACAGTTGCCATCATCGCCTTCGAGTCGCGGGCCGTGAACGTGTACAGCGAGTAGGCGATCACGGTCGAGGCGGCGACCACCGAGACGAGCTGGTCGACGAGCGCGAGCGAGTATCCCGCGAGCACCGGTCGGCCGGGCGTCTCCTCGGCCCCGACGAGAACGAGCTCGGCGCGTCGCTTGGCCAGCGCGAGGAAGAGCGCGAGCAGGCCGGTGCAGATCAACAGCCACGGAGAGATCCGCACGTCGACCGCCTCGGCGCCGGCGCTCGCGCGGAGCACGAACAGGCCGGCGATCGCCAGCACGTCGATGAGGACGACGTGCTTCAGACCGACCGTGTACGCGCCTTGCAGAGCCAGGAACGAGCCCATGAACAGCAACGCCCACGGGCCGAGAGCCGCCGCCGCCCCGACCGCGACGACCGTGAGCCCGGCCGCGACCGCAAGCCCCACCTTCGCCGGCAGCTCGCCGCTGGCAACCGGACGGAGCCGCTTGACGGGGTGATCGCGATCGTGGGCAGCATCACGGACGTCGTTGACGAGGTACGCGGCGCTCGAGGCGGCGCAGTAGGCCGCGAACGCCGCGAGCGCCTCCAGCCACCTGATCGTGTCGCCGAGCTTGGCCGCAAAGATGAGCCCGGCGAACAAGAGGAGGTTCTTCGACCATTGGCGCGGCCTGAGCGCCGCGACCGCGGCACGCACGCGCGACCGTGGGGAATCGAGAACGGCAACCGCCACGGCTGGATCGTACGGGCGCTACACGGGTGGCGTGATGGGCAGCACGAGGTCGAACCGGCTTCCCGCCCCAACTGTGCTGTCGAGGACGATTCGGCCCCCGAGCGCCGCCGCCAGCTCGCGCGCGATCGCGAGCCCGAGTCCCGTGCCGCTGCCGTCACGCGACCAGAACGGACGGAAGATCCGCTCCTGCTCGTTCGCGGTGATTCCCGGCCCCGTGTCCGCCACCGAGACCGAGACGCTGCCGTTCTCCGAGGCGAGCGCAACGTCGACCTTGCCACCGTCCGGCGTCCAGCGGAACGCATTCGAGAGCAGGTTGGAGACGATCTGGAAGACGCGGTCGCCGTCCGAGACGATCACCGGGCTGCTCCCCGTGTGACAGCGATAGTCGATCCCCCGGCGCCGGGCCTCCTCGCCGAAGGCGGCGTAGACCTGATCCACCAGCCGGCCCATGTCGACCTCCTCGTGCAGCACGGTGAAGCGGTGCGCGTCGAGCTTGGCGAGGTCGAGCACGTCGCCGACGAGCCGCTCGAGCCGTGCGGTCTCGGCTGCGAGAACAGCGAGCGACTCGGCGCGCGAGTCCGGATCGTCGACGAGGCCCTCGCGGAGCGCCTCGACGTGACCCCGGATGGCGGTCAGCGGCGTACGCAGCTCGTGCGAGACCGACATCAGGAAGTTCCGCTCCTGCTCTTCGGCCTCGGACAGCCGCGCGGCCATCTCCCGGAATCGCCCGGCGAGGTGGCTGACCTCGCCGCGACCCGGAACGTCTGGCACGTCGACGTCGTACTTCCCGCTCGCGACCTGGTCGGCGGCGGCCGAGAGCGCGAGGACCGGCCGCGCCAGGCGGTGTGAGAGGTACCACGCGAGGATCCCCGCGACGACGAGCCCCACACCCAGGGCGACGAGGAACAGCTCGACGAGGGAGAGCCAACCCTGCGTGAGCTCGGTCTTCTTCTTCGAGACGACGAGGGCGCCGAAGTTCTGGCCCTTCAGCTGCAGGGGTTGTCCCACTGCGAGGAACGTCTTGTGCTCACCCGGCGGGGTGAAGTCGAAGGCGATCACCCTCTTGCCTTCGACGAGTGTCTGCCAGCGAGCGTCCTCGATCTCCGCCCGCGTGAGGTCGCGTAGCCCCGACCCGCCGCGGAAGAACACCGGTGCGCCGACGTAGAAGAGCCGCGTGCCCGTCGCACGCTCGAGCTCGGTCGCGGCAAACTCGGGCGCGGAGCGGCCCTCGTCGATCGAACGAATCGCCGCCTCCTGATAGAGCTCGGTGAGGCCGCGCGCCTCGCGCTTCAGCTCGGAGATCGACTGAGAGTGGATGTGCTGCTGGAAGAGCTGTACGGCGATCGCCGTGGAGACGATCCCGGCGAGCGCGACTCCTGCAAGGAAGAACGCCGGCAGGCGGAAGCGCAACGACCGGAACATCCCTGGTCCTACGCGCGCACGGCGTCCTTCGCCGGCGAGACCTTGTACCCGACCCCCCAGACCGTGACGACCGGGGACGCGTCCCCGAGCTTCCGGCGCAACTGGCGAACGTGGACGTCGACGGTGCGGGTGTCTCCCGCGAAGGTGTAGCCCCAGACACGCTCGAGCAGCTGGTCGCGGGTGAGCACGAGCCCGCGGTGGTCGAGCAGCTCCCAGAGCAGGTCGAACTCCTTGGGCGCGAGCTGAACTTCCTCCTCTCCGACCCTGACCTCACGGCGGCCGGCGTCGATGACGAGGTCGCCGTGGCGGAGCTGCTTGCTCTCGATCTGGCGTCGCTCGGGAGTCGCGCGGCGGAGGATCGACTTCACGCGGGCGACCAGCTCCCTCGGATTGAACGGCTTCGTCAGGTAGTCGTCCGCCCCGACTTCGAGCCCGATGATCTTGTCGACGTCCTCGTCCCGCGCGGTCAGCATCAGGATCGGAACGTCGGAGGTCTTGCGAATCCGCCGGCAGACCTCGATCCCGTCGATGTCGGGCAGCATCAGATCGAGGACGATCAAAGCGGGCTGGGAGGCTGCAACCTGAGCGAGCGCCTCGCTCCCGTTCGCGGCCGTGCGGACCCCGTAGCCGGCGTTCTTCAGATAGAGCGCGACGAAAGATGCAATCGAGCTCTCGTCCTCGACGACGAGCACGGTCTGCGTCGTACGTGCATTCACTTCGACCCGAGCGTAGCGGGCAGAGGCGTGCCCAGGGAGAGCTGCGTCCGCGTGTGCGGGAACGATTGGTAGTTCCCGCCGTTGAGCGCGTAGCGCCCGGTCTGGTCGGTGTAGAGGCTGCCGTCGAGCACCGCGGTGCCTCGTCCGACCACGCTGAGGTCGAGACCGATCGCCTCGATCCGCACTCGGTACAGCCCGCCGAGAAGCCGGAAGCGGACTTCGGTCTCGCTGCTGCACAGCGTCCGTCGTGGACCGATCAGGTCCTTCGCCTCGCAGCGACGGATGACCGGCGGAGGTCCGTCACCGTCGACGACGTCCGTGACGTCGATCGTCCCCTGGTCGAACCGACCGATGATGCCTCCACGGACACGGAGGACGATGGTGCCCTGCGCGTTGTCGACGACGAGCGTCCCGTCGCCCGGGCCACGCATCAGCGCCCCTGCCACCGGGGGCAGAGTGAGCGCAAGCACGCCGATGATCAATGCAAGTCGCCGCATTACGTCCTCAGTATCGGCTCGTGTCTTGTGAAGGGTCTAAGCGGGATGTAAGGAGAGTGTTAGGTCATCCCCCGGTCGGGGTCAACAATGTGGAACAACCGGCGCCGCCCTGGGTCCGAGCGCGACATCGAGGCGCCGCGCGAGCGCGGCCAGGCGACGCCGGTAGACGACCATGTCGGCGTGCGTCCAGTCGCCGTGTGTCTGGCAGCGCCAGGCGGCTACGCGTTCGCGGTGGTAGGGGCTCGTCAGGCTCTCGTTGTGCCCGATGACGTTGCGCAGCTGAATCGTGTACCGATCCATGAGCCAGACGGTCAACCGCAACGAGGCGTCGAGCTGACGCGGGTTGCGGAGAATCTCGGCGTCGCTCGTGCCCACGTGCTCGATGCCGATCGCGGTGTAGTTCAGGCCGACCGTGTGACGACACATCGTCTCCAATGAAACGAGCTGGTAGACGGTTCCGTCACGGTCGACCACGAAGTGCGCGCACGTACCGGGCAGCTCGTGCAGCTCGGAATCGGCAGCATCGGCCGAGAAGGTCGCGTACGCCGACGAGAAGGTGGTCGAGGCCGTGTAGTGCTCCACGATCACGCGGGGGTTGACCAGCCGCCACGTACGCAGGCCGTAGTGCCGTTGCGCGTAGGCCGCCGTTTCCGCCTTCCTGACGGTGGGAAACGGGATCGGCTTCCAGACGATCGCCGGCTTCGGCGCCGCCGCCGGCACGACCAGCAGCAGGCCGATCAGGACCGCCTTCACGCCGGCACGGTAGCTAGGAGGTCTGCCGTAGCCGCCTCACCGTCGTGTCGGCAATGCGCCCGGCGAGGACGTCGGACGAGAGTCCGACCCCGCGCCCCCAGGTCATCACCGCGGCGACGAACACACCTCCCGGCCAGTAGACGAGCCCGACATCGTGCCGCGCGCTCGAGATCCAGCCAGCCTTGTGCAGCAGGGCGTACGGGCCACCCACGAGGAACCGGCCCAGCTTGCCGCGATCGGAGACGTGCGCGAGCAGGTAGAGCAGGTACCGGGCGTCCGACGGCGTGAAGTCTCGTCCGTAGCGTCGAATGAAAGGCCCTCGACCGCCCGCTGCCAGGTGGACATACGTAAGCAACCGCGCGAGGTCGAACGCCGTCGTGTACTTGCAGCAGCCGAACGAGGGCTGGCTCTCCACCCGCAGCGCGATGGGCGGCCGGGCGGCCGTGCCTCGGAGGTAACCGCCGCCCATCCACGTCTCGTGCACGCCGACGCCACGCAGCAGCTCGTCGACCCGGCTGCCGCCGCCGAACAGCGACTCGACCTGGTTTGCGGCATCGTTGTCCGACTCGATCAGCATCCGCCGCAGCAGCAGGTCGAGATCGGAGCCGGGCTCCGGCTTGCCGAGATGGGCGCGGAGCGCTTCCACCGCGATTGCGACCTTGAGCGTCGAGGCGGCGGGGAACCGCGCTCGAGCGTTCCACGCCGCTCCTCTCCCGGTGACGAGGTCCTGGACGAAGACCCCGCTCGTGCCGGGGAAGCCACCGGCGAGGGATCGGACCGCTCGGTCGAGACCCGGATCGCGTGCACTGGAAACCGCCCGAGGACTCGCCGAGCGTGGCAGGCCGAGCACGTGGTCCACCGCCGCGCTCGCTCGCCTGCCGTGCCCGGCGTAGGCGGTCACGCGGACGGTCGCGTCCCTCCGTGGGAGCGAGACCTGGAAGTCGAAGCTGCCGCCGACGACGGTGCGAACGGCGAGGAGGCGACCCTCCGCGCGAACCACGACCGCCCACTTGCCGCGCGGCACGCGACCGGCGATCCGTCCGAAGGAGACCTCGCGCGGCGCCGGAGCGACGAGCGCCAGCTGCGCAGGTGGCGGCGGTGCCGCGGCAACCACGACCGCATCCTGCCGGATCGCGCCCCGCTGGGTGACGCAGGAGCGAGCTAGCCCGAGAGCGCCTCGCGGGTGTACAGGCCCTCGGGGTTCCACAGCATGAAGCCACGCATATGCTGGCGTCGTGTGGCGGCGATCTCGTCGCTCACTTCGACGAGCGAGTAGGGGTGCGCGAGGCTGAAGTCCTGGAGCCACGGGATCAAGCTCATTCCGGCGCTCTTCAGCTGCCGCCGGAAGTCGAGCAGGGCGCGGGCGACGGTCCGCCCCGGGTAGGCGTCCGGGTCGGCGATCCCGTATTCCCCGGACGAATAGTGCGACGGGTAGACCATCGGATAGAGGGCGTCCACATAGGGCGCAAGGCGCTTCGGCACTTGACCGATCCCGAGGTCGTGGGTGGCGGCGAGTCCGAAGACATCGGCAGAGACGCGAACGCCGAGCGGATGAAGCCGTGACGACGCGTACTGGAGGAACCGCGCGATCGTCGTTCCTTTCGGCTCACTCCGCTTGTGCCGGTAGACGACCTGAGAAAGGTCGCCGTCGCTCGGGAAGCGAACGTAGTCGAACTGGATCTCGTCGAAGCCTGCCTTGGCCGCGGCGACGCCGACCGAGACGACGTAGCGCCAGACCCGCTGGTCGTACTCGTTCACCCAGCCAAGGCCGCCGTTGCTCAACCAGCGCGACCCGTCCGGGCGGAGCAGCGCCAGGTCAGGGCGTGCCGCGGAGAGCGTGGGGTCCTCGAAGACGACGACGCGGCCGATCAGGTACATGCCGGCCGCGTGCACCTTTCCGACGACCGATTCGACGTCGTAGAACGGCTGAGCCGACCCGACGTCGCGCGCGAGCTGCGGCAGATCCGGCGAGAGAAAGCCGATCTTGCCGTTCTCGTCCTTCACGTCGATCTCGATCGTGTTCAGGCCGTAGCCCTTCAGCGCCAGGTACTCGTCGACCTTCCCCTCGAGCCCGGCGAGCGCCATCGTCACGTGCACGCCTCGGACCTCGCGCGGATACGAACGAGGCATCGTGGGTTTGTCGACCCGGATCGGCGCGACCTCAGAGGCCGCCGGGGGTCGTTTCGTGCCGGTGATCTGGGTGGCGCCGAGCCCCAGGCCAGCACCCACCGCGAGCAGAACCGTTGCCGCGCCGAGCCGTCTTCTCCGCCGGCGCCGGATCGATTGCCTTCGCCGCTCCCGAAACCGCTCGTTCGGATCCAGGCGCGGATGGATGTAATTCGGCACGCGAACCCTGAACGCTATGCCCGCGACGTTATCCCTGCAACCACCGGAATCCGATCCTATCGGGTGTCGGATCGAGGGGGCTGCGTGGTAGCCCGGCCGGTGGGGGCACGAGGTTGTACCCACTCGGAGCCACGTCGTTCGGCGCGTCGGGATGGAAGAGGGAGGCCAGGTACTGGATCTGCCCGCGCCCCGGGCCGAGCTCGAACTGGCCGCCGCCGTACAATTTGATGCCCCTGGCGGCGCAGACGTCGTAGAACTCGAGCAGGCGCCGAAGCGAGCCGAACCGGGACGGCTTCGAGTTCAAGAAGCGAGGCGGGAACGGCAACGAGTCGACGTCATCGACCGAGTGGATGACGGCGTCCCAGGTGATGCGCGCGCGATGCGGTTCCAGCACTGCTGCCTTGTTCTGATCGCCGACGTCCGGATCCTCGATGAGCGCGTTCGGGAGCGCGTCGACCAACAACCGGTACAGAGCAGGGGGCGCCGCGCGCTCGGGCTCGCGCCAGGTGTACGCCTCCTTGAAGTCGATGACGTCGACGCTGTTCAGCTCGGCCAACGCCGCGACGAGCTGGTCGTCCCAGTCGCTGACGGGATCGAGCTTGAACCGCATGCCCTCCAGCCGGCGAAGGCGTTCGGCGCCCTCATCGCCGAGCGCGGTCGAGACGACGAACCCGACCGGCTGCGGCGTCCGGCCGAGCAGCCCGTGCAGGGACAGGCCCGCCTGGCGGAGGGCCAGGTCGAGCGCGGCGCTCTCGAACGCCCAGCGCCGGAACTCGTGCAGTCCGCCGAGCAGCCCGGAGAAGGAATCGATCGTGTGCTCTCCGACGGGCTCGACACCGGGCCCGTCGTTCTGGAAGCGGGCCTGCTCCTCGGCGTCGTAGCCGACCTCTTCGCCAATGCCCTCCTGCCCGCTTCCACGCAGCCGAACAACGGTCGTGTGGCGGACGAAGTCGGCCGAGACAGCTTGCTCGAGCCCTTCGAGCTCGCATGCGTCGACGCGCAGGGGCAGATCGGCAAGGAGGGAGTACGTGCTCAGGGAATGCGAGAGTATCGAGCGTGAGCGAGCTCACGGACTTCGGCCTGATCGTCCTGATCGTCGCGGGCTCGTTCTCGCTCGCCGTGGGCAGCTACAAGCTGACCGAGCTCTTTCCGGTCCCCGCGCCCGCGCTCTTCCTGATGGCCGCCGCCGTGGCGTCCGACATCTGGCCGGGGCTCAGCCGGCTGTCGACCGTCGACGTCGAGCGGATCGCCGTCGTCGCCCTCGTCGCGATCCTCTTCGACGGGGGCATGCACGTGGGCTGGCGGCGCTTCCGGGCGGCCGCAGTGCCGATCACGACGCTCGGCGTGCTGGGAACGTTCGCGACGGCCGGCGTCGTCGCGCTGGCCGCACACTGGCTCTTCGACTTCAGCTGGACGACGGCGGGAATCGTTGGCGCCGCGCTCGCCCCGACCGACCCGGCGGTGATGTTCTCGGTGCTCGGCAAGCGCGAGATCGGCGGCCGGACCGGCACGATCCTCGAGGGCGAGTCGGGCGCCAACGACCCCGTCGGCATCGCACTGATGATCGGGATGCTCGACTTCGCCACGCACGAAGGTGCGAGCTTCTGGACCGTCGTTCGAGAGTTCGCGGTGGAGATGTCGGTCGGGCTCGCGATCGGCATCGCCGGCGCGGCCGTGCTGCTGCCGCTGATGCGCCGCGTCGCGCTTCCGAACGAGGCGCTCTATCCCCTGCGGACACTCGCAGTCGCCGGAGCGATCTACGGCGTCACGTCGGTCGCGCACGGCTCCGGCTTTCTCGCAGTGTTCGTGGCCGGCGTCCTCGTCGGCTCGGCACGCGCCCCCTACAAGGGCGAGATCGAGCGCTTCCACACGTCGCTCGCGAGCCTGGCCGAAATCGTCGTCTTCGTCGCGCTCGGGCTGACGATCGACCTCGGCGGCCTCGATGCGAGGCGGGTGTGGGTCGACGGCATCCTGCTCGCCCTGATCCTCGCGTTCGTCGCCCGGCCCCTCGCAGCCGGAGCCCTGCTCGTGCCGGCGCGCCTCCGGCGCGGCGAGCGGCTCTTCGTCATGTGGGGCGGACTGAAGGGAGCGGTGCCGATCCTCCTGGCCGCCTTTGCCGTCATCGCCGGGGCCGACGATGCCGATCAGATCTACGGCATCGTCTTCGTCGTCGTGCTCTTCTCGGTCGTCGTGCAGGGAACGACGATTCCTCTCCTTGCCCGACCGCTCGGGGTGCCGATGCGGATCGCGGAGCCCCGCGGTCGCACGCGGCTCAGGGTCGGGGCCGGCTCGCACGCGGAAGGCCGGGCGGTTCGAGATCTGCCACTGGCCGAGCGCACGTGGGTCGAGGCCCTGCGCCGGGACGGCGCCGAGATCAACGTCCGCGGCTCCACGGTCGTCGGTCCAGACGACGAGCTGACCGTCATTGCCGACCTCGACGACCTCGACGCCCTGCGAAGGCTGTTCGGCGAGCGCTCCCCCTAGATGCTTGACCGGAAATTGGCGCCCCCCAGTGGGGATGGCTCATGCCAAGCTGGGCGCCACGATCATGCGCCGCTCGTAGCAGCGCTACGGGCGGCGCACGAGCGTGGCGATCCGGCGCCGCGCAGGAGCCACCAACCGCGGCCGCGGCAATTTCCGGTCAAGCATCTAGGCGACCTTGCGGGCGTGCCAGGTGCCGGCGAGTGTCGTCCGACGCTCGGGCGGGCGCTCGAGACGTACCCAGCCGACTTGCTCGGCATCCTCCTCGCACAGCCTGCAGACGACCTGCTCGCTGCCGACGCCGTCAGTCCGCCAGTGGCCGAACGCCTCGCCGAGCAGCAGGTTCCGTCCGCAGAGCGAGCACGTGATCACCCCTTCAGAGTACGACGCGCCTCTGACGGATCCTCGTCAGGCGTAGGAGTAGAAGCCGCGGCCGCTCTTGCGGCCGAGCAATCCGGCCTTCGCCATCGCGACCAGACGGGCCGGCGGCGCCATCCGGGGCTCGCGGAGCGCGTGCCAGAGCGCCTCGGAGGCATGGACGTGCACGTCGATCCCGATCAGGTCGATCAGCGCGCACGGGCCGATCGGCCAGCTCGTGCCGAAGCGCATCGCCTTGTCCAGGTCCTCCGGCGTGACGCGCGCCTCGTCGAGCACTCGAACGCAGTCGTTCAGGAGCGGGATCAGGATCCGGTTGACCACGAAGCCGGGTGTGTCGTGGCAGCGAATCGGCTCCTTTCCGAGGGCGGCGGCAAATGCGAACGCCGCCTCGTAGACATCCTCGTCGACCAGCTCCGTCCGGACGATCTCGACGAGCGGCAGTACCGGCGCCGGGTTGAAGAAGTGCATCCCGACCACGCGCTCAGGCAGTGCCGCAGCCGCCGCGATCTCCGTCACCGAGAGCGCCGAGGTGTTCGTCGCGAGGATCGCTGCGGAGGCCACCTGAGAGAGCTCGGCGAAGAGCTCCCGCTTCGCGCCGGCGTCCTCGACGATCGCCTCGATCACGAGGTCACACGACGCGAGAGCCGTCAGGTCGGTCGTCAGCGTGAGCCGGGCAAGCGCCGCGTCGTGCTCGGCCTGCGTCAGCCGCTCCTTCTCGAGGCTGCGGGCGAGGTAGTGGCCGATCGTGCTTCGGGCCCGCTCGCAGAGCTCCTCGGAGACCTCCCGTCCGACCGTCTCGAACCCGGCCTGCACGCACACCTGGGCGATCCCGGCGCCCATCGTTCCGAGCCCGACGACGCCGACGGTCCGGATCTCCACGGCGCGCGATCCTACATGCGCTGTTCGCGCGAGCACCCACAGGAACGTCGCAGGGCCCTCCGGTTCGTCGATTGTCTCGAGGTCGTGTCGGAGGACGGTGAACCCCGCCTCGTGGACGAGCCGCAACGTCACGCGAGGCTCGTACCCGCTGAAGAACGTCTCGACGCCGCCGACCCATTCCCCCCGCCAGCCGGGGAGGTCCGATGCACCGAAGGTGGCGAGCAAGTGACCCTGCGGCTTGAGCCAGAGGGACACCCTCTGGAGCAGCGGGCCGAGCTCGTCTCGAGGTACATGGTTGAGCACGTAGAAGGCAACGACCGCGTCGAAGGAATCTGACTCCAGCTCGACGGTGGTGAGATCCGCCTGGACGAAGCGCGCGTTCGGAATACGCTCACGGGCCCTGCGCACCTGCTCCGCCGAGATGTCGATGCCGAGCAACCGGGCGCGCTGCGACAGGATCCGTGTCGACCGAACACCCGCCCCGGAGCCCAGCTCGAGGACGGCGGGGCGGGCAGGGAGCAAGCCGAGCAGCTCCTCGAGGCGCTCCAGGCGCGTCGAGCCCGCGATCCTGCGCTGCCAGGCTGCGAACGCATCGGCGCCGCGGTCGTATCCGCGCGCGACGATGTCCTGAGGCCGCTCATCCATCTCGGGCCGCATCCTCGATCAGCGTCTGCGCGACCTCGTACTGCTCGTCGCTGAGCCGGATGTACGAATGGCGCCACAGACTCTGGGGGAAGATCCCCGCCTCTTCGACCGCCGGTGCGAGGTCGAGATCTCGCACGAGAACGAGCGGCCGGATCGGCAAGCGCCACGCCCAGCGCGTCCGCTCAGGGTCGTGCTCCGGAACGCCCGCGATCTCGACCACGCCGAAGATCGCCTGCCACACCGAGGCGTAGAGAATCGCCCGCTCGCCGGGCTCCAGCGACGGCCGCCTCGAGGACGCATGCGCCTGGATCTGCTCGGGACGAACGGTCCGCTCGAGAGGCCGGTCACCTCGGCCGCGAACGAGCAACCAGTGGATCAGAGTCGCTCGATCACCGCGGCGATCGCCTGGCCCTGCCCGATGCACATCGTCGCGATGCCGTAGCGCGCGTCGCGCCGGTCGAGCTCGTTCAGCAGCGTCGCGGTGATCCGCGCACCGGTCGCGCCGAGCGGATGCCCGAGCGAGATTCCGCCGCCGTTCGGGTTGACGTCGTCGAGCCGCCCGCCGAGACCGGTGTCCTTGACGAACTGGAGCACGACCGAGGCGAACGCCTCGTTCACCTCGACGACCGCGATGTCGTCCCAGCCGAGACCTGCGTTCGCGAGCGCCCGCTCGCAGGCCTGGGGGTTGCCGTGGAGCATGCGGTAGGGGTCGACGCCGGCGAGGCCGAACGAGACGAACCGGGCGCGGGGCTCCAACTCCAGCTCGGAGGCGCGCTGGCCGCTGGCCACGAGCATCGCAGCGGCCCCGTCGACGATCTGACTCGAATTGCCGGCCGTGACGACGCCGTCCTCCTTGAACGCAGGCGGCAGCGAGGCCATCTTGTCGAGGGAGGTGTCGCGGCGCGGTGTCTCGTCGACGGCGAAGAGGACCCCGGCGTGCGGGTTCGAGACCTCGATCGGCACGATCTCCTTCTCGAAGCGACGCTCGTCGATCGCGCGAACCGCGCGCCGGTGCGATTCGTACGAGTACGCGTCTAGCTCGTCACGCGACAGCTCCCACTCCTCTGCGATCACCTCCGCCGAGATCCCCTGCGGAACGATCTGCCACTGGTCGAGCAGCTTGTCCGAGAATCCGGACCAGCCGGCCTCGCCGAGGTTCGAGCCCATCGGCACACGCGACATCGACTCGACGCCCGCGGCGACCACCAGATCGAGATGACCGGCCTGGATCGCCGACGCGGCGTTCATCGCCGCTTGCATCGACGAGCCGCATTGACGATCGACCGTGGATGCGCAGACGGTCTCCGGCCAACCGGCGATCAGCGCCGCGACGCGCCCGACGTTGAGGGCCTGCTCTCCGATCTGCGTGACACACCCCATCTGGACGTCCTCGACCAGACCCGGATCGACTCCGGTTCGCTCGACGAGGCCGTTCAGGACCTGCGCGGCGAGCTCGTCGGCGCGAACCGAGGCGAGCGTGCCGTTGCGCTTGCCGATGGGGCTGCGGACTGCATCGATGATCAAGGCGTCGCGCATTGACTGCCCAGTCAATTTAGCACCCGAAAGAGGTGCCTCGGCTCCGCAATTCCTTTCAGCACGTGCTCGCCGCGATCCTCGAACTCGATGCCGGAGCCTGCGACGAGCGCCTTCACGGTGTCGGACACGAGCACCTCGCCGGGACCGGCGAGAGCGGCCACGCGCGCGCCGGTGTGCACGGCGATGCCGCGGATGTCGTCCCCCGCAAGCTCGACCTCGCCCGTGTGGACTCCGGCGCGAATCTCGAGCGAAAGGCCCCGCAGCGCCTGAACGGCCGAGAGTGCGCAGCGGATCGCGCGGGCCGGACCGTCGAAGGTCGCCAGGAAGCCGTCCCCGGCGGTGTCGACCTCGTGCCCGCGGAAGCGCTCCAGCGCCTCGCGGACGGCCCGATGATGGTCGTCGAGCAGCTCACGCCAGGCGCGATCGCCCATCTCCGCCGCCCGTTCGGTCGAGGCGACGACGTCGGTGAACAGCACAGTCGTCAGGACGCGGTCGGGTTCCGGCCCTCGGCGCGCACCGGTGAGGAACTCCTCCACCTCGTCGAGGACAGCGTCCTGGTCGCCGACCCAGGGCAAGTGATCATGGCCGGGGAGCTCGACGAATCTCGCTCCCGGGATCTGCCCCGCAATCCACCGGCCCTCCTCGACGTTCGAATCGCGGTCACCCGTGCGATGGAGCACGAGCGTCGGCACGCGAATCGCCGGAAGCACGGCTCGGACGTCGATCTCAGTGTTCATCCGCAGGAGGGCAACGGCCGCCCCGGGGCTCGCGCTGCGTCGCAGGTAGGTGAGCAGACGGCGGCGAAAGCTTTCGTCTCCGGCTGCCGACGGGGCGAGATCGGCGAGATCCATCTCGCCTCCCCACTCCCGCGCGATGTGCTCGATTCCCGCCTCCCGCTCCTCGCGGGTGGGCGCCCACGGATAGTCGTCGGAGCGCAACCGCTTCGCGAAGATCCCGAAGGTGGCGAGCGACGCGGTGCGCTGCGGATAGGTCGCGGAGAAGAGCACGCTCATGTTCCCGCCCTCGGAGACGCCGAAGAGTGCGGCCCGCTCGGAGCCGGCCGCGTCCATCGCCGCGCGAAGGTCGTCCATCCGCTCCTCGAGCGTCGGCAGGCGTTCGTTCGGGAGGCGATCGGAGAGGCCGGTGCCGCGCTTGTCGAAGAGAATCAAGCGCGAGAACGAGGCAAGCCGGCCGAGGAAACGGGCGAGCGTCGGCTCCTCCCACGATTCCTCGACGTTCGACACCCAGCCGGGTACGTACACGAGATCGAAGGGGCCCTCTCCGACGACCTGGTAGGCGATGTTGAGGTCGCCGCTCCGCGCATACCGCGTCTCGGGATGCATAGGCTGCAACTATGGCGACGACCGTGGCCGAACGGAAGCTGCTGGTCGCAGGCGAGTGGGTCGAGACCGGCGCCTGGGTCGAGGTTCGCTCTCCCTATTCCGGCGATGCGGTCGCTCGTGTGGCGAAGGCCGGCCGCGAGGAGACTCGTCGCGCGATCGACGCCGCGGAAGCTGCAATGCGGGATCCGCTCCCGGCCCACGAACGCGCCGAGATCCTCGTGCGCGTCGCCGCCCTGCTCGAGGAGCGCCAGGACGAGACAGCTCGCACGATCTGCGCCGAGGCTGGCAAGCCGTTGAAGGCCGCCCGGGTCGAGGCGGCTCGCGCGATCTCGACCTACACGATGGCCGCGGTCGAGGCCAGGAAGCTGGCGGGCGAGGTGGTTCCCATGGATGCCTCGCAGGCGGGGGTCGGCAAGCTCGCCTTCACCCTCCGTGTGCCCGTCGGCGTCGTCGGGGCGATCAGCCCCTTCAACTTCCCTCTCAACCTCGTCGCCCACAAGATCGCACCCGCGCTCGCCGCCGGCTGCGCGGTCGTGCTCAAGCCGGCTTCCCAGACCCCGCTCTCGGCGCTCCTCCTCGCCGAGCTGGAGACCGACGCCGGGCTGCCGCCGGGCTGGCTGAACGTCGTCGTCGGCCCCTCGAGCGAGATCGGCGACGTGCTGATCGGCGACGAGCGCGTCGCAGCGTTGACCTTCACGGGATCCGGCACCGTCGGCTGGGACCTCAAGCAGCGCGCGCCGCGAAAGCATGTCTCGCTCGAGCTCGGGAACGCGACGCCGGTGATCGTCGCGGCCGATGCGGATCTCGACGACGCCGCCGCGAGGCTCGCGGGGAACGCGTTCTCGTTCGCCGGACAGAGCTGCATCTCCGTCCAGCGGATCTACGTCGAGCGCAGCGCGTTCGACGGGTTTCTCGAGCGGTTCCTCCCCAGGGTCGAGGCGCTGAAGGTCGGCGATCCTGCGGACGAGGCCACCGACGTCGGCCCGGTGATCGACGGCGGCGCGCGGGAGCGGATCCTCGAGTGGATCGCGGAATCGGGCGGCGAGCTCCTCGCCGGCGGGGAGACGACCGACGAGGGGTTGATCCGGCCGACGGTCATCGCCCAGCCACGGCCCGACGCGCACGTCGCGTGTGAGGAGATCTTCGGCCCGGTCTGCACGGTGACGCCCTACGACTCGCTCGACGAGGCGATCGCGCTCGCGAACGGCACCCGCTATGGGCTTCAAGCTGGGATCTTCACCGCAAACGCGAAAGACGCACTCCGTGCCGCCCAGTCGCTCGAGTTCGGCGGCGTGACCGTCAACGAGGCGCCGACGTTCCGCGCCGACCAGATGCCGTACGGCGGCGTCAAGGACTCGGGCAACACCCGTGAAGGTCCTGCGTACGCGGTGCGCGAGCTCACCACCGAGCGCCTCGTCGTCCTCCAGTTGTAGACCCTCGCAGAAGAACGCGAACGGAACTCGACAGTAGCCACCGATGCGGCCGGAGCCGGGGCCTCGCCTGTAGGAGTGTTCCCCCGCGAGCGAACCGTCGGTTTCGCCGTGCTACTAGACTCGGCGAGGCCGATGGGCCTGCTCAGCCGCCTCCGCCGCTCATCCGGGATCCGCCCTGCCCGCCGCGCCTTGCCTGCTCCCGGCGTGATCCGGCGCGAGCGCCGAGCGCTCGCGCAGCTGCGCGAGGAGAAGCTGCGCGATCTCGGCGGGCTGATGCTCGAGATGTACCGGCGCGACGTCTTCCGCGAGGATCTCCTCGCACACCGCTGCAACGAGCTGCTCGGGCTGGACGCGCGGCTACGCGAGCTCGACGAGATGCTTGCCGCAGCCAGGCATCGCGTCATGGCCGGACGCTGCGACTGCGGTGCACCGCTGCCGTGGGGATCGCACTTCTGCCCCAACTGCGGGCGACCCGCCGGCGAGAGGGCCGTGATCTCCTGTGTCGAGTGCGGTCACCCGCTTCCCGGCGACGCCCAGTTCTGCGCGAGCTGCGGTGCGCCTTCGCAGAACGGGACGGACGCGGCCGAAAAGGAGACGACGGGCGCCGGAGCCTCGCCCGAAAGCGCATCCCCGGAAGCCGGTGAAGGCGCCGCCTGAAGCCTGCCCGGCGTGCGGGACGCCGGTAGGCCCGGGCCACGAGTACTGCCTCGAGTGTGGCGCTCGGATCGTTCCCGCTCCCCGGGTCAGCAGCGTGGGACGCGCCTGGGAGCGCAAGCTCGGACGTTACCCCGGTGACTGGATCTGGGCGTCGCTCGTGCTCCTCCTCGTCGCCGCGGGGTCGGCAACGGCCGGAATCGTCGCCACGCGGGACGCAGGCGCCGGTCCGGGGTCGGAGACGCTTGTCGCCACGTCGCCGGTCGTCACCGCACCTCCGGTCACCACGCTCGTCACCCCACCCCCGACCACGACCACGGCGAACGCGCCGACTCGTTCGCGGCCGAAGACTCGAAGTGCCCTGATCGAGTGGCCTGCTCGAGACGGCTTCACCGTCGTGATCGCCTCCATTCCCGCACGTGGCACCGGCCTCAAGGACGCCAACGCGACCGCCAAGGAGGTAGTCGCCCGTGGACTCAGCGAGGTCGGGGTGCTCGTCTCCTCGCGATTCGCGAGCCTCCACCCGGGTTACTACGTCGTCTTCGCGGGCATCTACAGCTCGCTCGAAGATGCCCAGACGGCTGTTGGCCGCGTGACCTCGAAGTTCCCGAACGCCTACGCTCGACAGATCACCCGATAACCGCGATGCGCCGCCTGCGACAGCCGGTCGAGAGGCACCGTCTGTACTCGGCATTGGCAACAAAGGGCCCGACTTTGTAACACGAAGCTGAAAAGAGTAGACTCACCGCGGAGGCGGCCTCGGGCCCGCTTAACAGGGCCGCAACAAAGGTTTTCGGCGACTTAACAGGAGACCGGGATACTGGAAATGGACGAGTTGAGCGCACAAATTCGTAACTGCATGTATCAGTACTCGCGGGCGATCTATCGCTCGATCAAGGATCTGATCGACCCGTACGCCGACCAGGACGAGCAGCTGGAATACCGCCGGTCCGTCCTCACCGCCTGCGAGGAAACCATGGAGCGCCTGGCGAGCGATCCGCACTACTTCGCGAACCCGGACAAGACCCTGTTTCAGGACATCCGGCGCTACTTCCCGATCACGCAGCAGGCTCAGGTCGCGTGGGCGGTGCAAGAGGGCGTCGCCGCGGCGGTCGCGTTCGTCCAGACCCAGATCGAGGCCGGCGCCTTCGACGGCGGGGTGGCCCGCTGCCGTGCGACCACGCGCAAGGGCAAGCCCTGCCAGCGGACGCCTCTGCCCGAGCGGGACTACTGCCCGTCGCACCAGCACCTCGAACGCTCGCGCGTCGCCGCCTAGCCAACGGCCTTCGGCCGTTCGGCTAGAAGGGGGTTCAACTGCTAGCGCTCGGCGAGCGATAAGCTCGGCGAGCGCATGTCGCACGACACCGACAAGCTGATCCGTCAGCTCTCGCTGGTCGCGTTTCTCATGGCCGAGCGTCGCCCGCTGACCGCGAGAGACGTGAAGAGCAACGTCGAGGGTTACTCGGAGATGTCCGACGAGGCCTTCGCGCGCCGCTTCTACTCCGACCGGGCAGAGCTGCGCGATCTCGGCGTCCCACTTCAGTCCCAGCGCGACGAGTTCACAGGCGAGGAGCTCTACACGCTCCGGTCCGAGCGGTACTTCCTGCCTGCCCTCGAGCTGACCGACGACGAGCTCGCCGCCCTCCAAACCTGCTTCTACCTGCTCGAGGGGAAGTTCGCGTACGCGGAGCCGCTCCGTCTCGCCCTCCAGAACCTGGCCCTTGGCCGGCCTGCACTCGCCGACGAGACGCCGTCGGGAACCGCCGTCCGCGTGGAGATGCGCGACCCCGATTACTCGCCCGAGATGCCCGGGCGGCTGGCGAAGCTCGAGACGGCGATCTCGAAGCAGCGGACGGTGAAGTTCGCCTACCGCGCGATGACGAGCGGCAAGGAGACCGAGCGCACGCTGAACCCGTACGGGCTCCTGCACGACCGGGGGGTCTGGTACGTGGTCGGCGACGACCTCGACCGCGATGCACGCAGAACGTTCCGCGTGTCCCGGATTCGTGGCGACATCCGCTTCGCCACCCGCCGCGAGCGTGACTTCCGCGTCCCGCCCGACTTCGACATCGACGAGTACCGCGGACGAGCCTCGTGGCAGTTCGGCGAGCCCGCCGGCGAGGCGCGAATCGAGGTCCGGCCGGAGACCGCGTGGTGGGTCGAGCGTGCGTTCAGACGAAGCGGTCAGCTCGAGGACGGCGTCTTCGTCACTCCGTATTCGAATCTCCCGCTGTTGGCGTCGTGGGTTCTCCGGCAGGACGGCAGGGCTTCCCCGGTTTCGCCCCCGGAGCTGCGGCGTGAGGTCGCGGACAGCCTGCGGCGCGTGCGGATGCGCCACGAGGGCCCGCCCTCGAAGCCCGCACGCGAGGCCCCTGCGACGGAGGTCGAGGTCACCGCAGAGCGCTCGTCCGGACCGGTCACCCCTGAGCGGTTCGGCCTCCTCCAGGCACTGCTCGCCTATCTGCTCGCGGCGTGCGGCGAGAACCGGGAGGCGGTGATTCCGGCCGCGGAGATCGTGGAGCGCTTCCAGATCCCCCATGAGGAGCTCGAGGACCACCTTTCGCTGCTCAACCTCGTCAACTTCGGTGGCGGCTGCTACGCGGTCTACGCCGAGCTCCACGGCGACGCCGTCCACGTCGACAAGGAGCTCTTCGGCGACACGTTCCGGTCCGCGCCCAGGTTGACGCCGCTCGAGGCCCGTGCGATCCGCCTCGCGCTCGAGTTCGTCGGCCCGTTGATCGCCGCGGAGGCCCACCGCCCGCTCGACCGGGTGCGGAAGAAGCTCGAGGAGACCTTCGGGGAGTTCGAGCTCTCGCAGACCCCGGAGCCGAGCATCGGCAGAGAGGAAGAAGGTCTGGTCGCGACCCTCAGCGACGCGATCCGCCTGCGCCGGCTCGTCGAGATCGAGTACTTGAAGGAGGAGGAAGGGACCCCGGCGGTCCACCTCGTCGAGCCGTACACGATCGAACGGCGGCTTCCGCACTGGTACGTGCACACCTGGGATCGCACGCGCGACGACGAACGCAGCTTCCGGCTCGACCGGATGCGGAGCGCCCGGCTCACGGACGACGAGTTCGAGCCGCGCGAGACGTTCGAGCCCGGCGTCCTCAGCGGCACGCTCGTCGCCCGAGTCCTCTACTCGCCGGCGGTCGCACGCTGGGAGATCGAGCGCGGCGCTACCCCTCTCGCCGACGGCTCCGCCATCAACGAGCAGAAGATCGGCAGCCTCGAATGGCTCGTCGGCGAGATTCTCCGCTATCGCGGCGAAGCGGAGTTGCTCGAGCCCCCGGAGCTTCGGCGCGGGATCGCCGAGCGAGCCAAGACGCTCGCCCGCGAGCTCGGCGTCATCCGGCTGAGAGCATCCGCCTCCGCCTGACCGGGCTCCGAGCTCACCCCGCCGGGCGTTCCAGAGGCAGCTCGAGGGTGAACGCCGCGCCCTGACCCGGTGCCGAGCGGATCGCGAGCGAGCCGCCGTGCGCCTCCGCGATCGAGCGCGCGATGAAGAGGCCGAGCCCGGTACCGGGTTTTCCGCCGCCGACGTTCGCACGGCCGAACTTCTCGAAGATCAGGACCTGGTGCTCGCGAGGGATGCCGGGACCGTGGTCGCGGACGGTGATCGAGACGCGGCCGTTCTCGGCCGAAGCGGAGACCTCCACCCGATCTCCGGGCGGCGAGTACTTGACGGCGTTGTCGATCAGGTTGACCAGGACCTGGCGAAGCCGCTCGCGGTCGCCGCGCACCGGGACGAGCTGCTCCGGAGCCTTGACCGTGACCTCGACCTCGTCCTGGCCGAACTGGGCAGTCGCGACCGTGTCCTTGACGAGGGCGATCAGGTCGACGTCCGAGAAGGAGTAGGAGAACGTCCCCGCTTCGATTCGCGAGGTGTCGAGCACGTCGCCGATCAACGACGCCAGGCGGCTCGTCTCGTCGCCGATCAGGGCGAGGAACGACGAGCGCTGCTCGGGTGAGAGCTCACGCCAGCGCTCCTGGAGCGTTCGCGAGGCGCCGATCACGGCCGCCATCGGGCTGCGCAGCTCATGGGAGACGAGCGAGACGAAGTCGGCCCTGAGCGCGGACAGACGGCGGAGCTCCTCGACCGTCTCGCGCTCCGCCTCGTATGCCCGGATGTTCTGCACGGCCGTCGCGACGAGCCGGCCGAGCAGGGTGGCGAGCTCGATCTCGTCCGGCCCGAACGCATTCGTCCGCGAGCGCAGGATCGCGAGGATCCCGATCGGCCGCGCGCCGAGCAGCAGCGGTGCGACGATGCGCGACTCGAGGCCGAGCTTCGTCAGCTCGACCTCCTCCGGATAGAGGTGGTCGCTGAGGTCCCGCCGGTAGACGGTCTCGGCGGTGCGCATGATCTCCTCGATCAGCGCGCCCCGGGGCATCGTCGTCCCCGGGTTGAGCACCTGGTCGTGCCCGATGCCGGCCGTTGCCATCACGTGCATGTGCCCCTCGTCGGCGAGGACGATCGCGGTGCGGTCGAACGGGATCAGCCCCTGAAGCTCCCTGATGAACGCTCCGAACGCCTGGTCGACCTCGAGCGACGAGCCGAGCGCACGAGCACAACGGTTCGCCGCCTCGAGCAGGTCGGCGCGACGGCCCAGCTCGTCGCGAAAGTGCTCTGCCTCGCGAGCCTGCGCCGCCGCCGTCCGTGCCTCGCTTCGCAGCAAGTGGACGAGCCAGCCGACGAGGAGCGCGATCAGCACCTCGATCCCCAGCTGCAGGGTGACGTTCTCGAACCGGAAGCGATCGTCGAAGGTGTTGTGGCGCATCCACTCGAACATCGTCACGACCGGCGCACCGGCGGCGACCACGCCCAGAGCGCCGGGAATGCCGTAGCGGAAGCCCGCCTCGATCAGGACGATGATCATCGTCTGCCGGACGGGCGTGCCCCGCTGGAACGAGAGGTCGAGGACGAACGAGCTGACCACGGCGAAGTCGAACGCGAGCGCCGCGAAGCCAACCCGCGCCAGGCGCTTCGCGGTCAGCTCGCGACCCGTCAGCCTGACGAAGGCGACGGCGCCGACCGCGAGCACTGCCGTCGTGATCCACGACCAGGCTTCGTGTCCCGCGGGATACGGACCGCCGACCGCGGACTGGAAGATCGCGAACGGCACCGCGCCGACGCGCACCCACGCAAGCCAGCGCTCCCCGGTGCGGAGCCGGGCGGCCTCGCTCAGCACGACGCCCCTCGCAGCCGCTCGAGCGCCCAGGCCGCGTGCTCCTGCAGCACCGGATCGTCCCCTGCAGCGTACGGCTCGGCGAGCGGGGCAAGCTCGGGCCGGCCGCTGTTACCGAGTGCGACGAGCGCGTTCCGGCGCAGGTACCTGACGTCGTTTCGAGGGACGTACAGCCGGTCGTAGCGGCCCCCGAGGTCGGCATCCTCCGCCCGGAGCCAGTCGAGCAGCGAGACCGTCGGCTCGGCAGACGAGGGCGGCACGGTGTCCGCGCGGCGCCGCTCGATTCCGCGGTTCCACGGGCAGACGTCCTGGCAGATGTCGCAGCCGTACACCATTGCCTCGAGGTGCTGCTCGGTACTCCTCCGGTATCGGCTCGGACGACTGTGTCCAGTAGGACAAGCACCGCGTCGCGTCCAGCGTTCCCGGCTCGTCCAGCGCGTCCGTCGGACAGGCATCGACGCAGAGCCGACAGCTGCCGCAGTCGAGCTCGAGCGGCGGGCTCGGGTCGATCTCCACGTCTGTGACGAGCGTTCCGAGCACCACCCAGGAACCGTGCCGCCGGGTGATCAGCATCGTGTTCTTGCCGTAGAAGCCGATGCCGGCGCGTACCGCTCCCTCCCGGTCGACGTGCTGGTTGGCGTCGACGAGCACGCGGTGGCTCCCGCCCAGGCGGCGCCCGAGGGCGTCGAGCTTCTCCCTCAGCTCTGCGTAGGCGTCGTACCACGTATACCGGGGAAGCCGCGCCTCGCCCGGGCCGGGCTCGGGCCCAGGCGCGTAGTAGCAGAGCGCCGCCGAGACAACGGTTCGGGCGCCCGGCAGCAGCGACTCGGGATGACACGAGACCTCGGGCTGCGCCATCGTGAACCGCATGTCGGCGAACAGACCGCGGTCGCGACGCTCGCGGATCGTCCGTTCGGTTTCCTCGTACGGCTCGGCTGTGGCCGCACCGACGACGTCGATCCCGAGCTCCTCAGCGAGACCGGCGAGCTCCGAGTGGGTCACTGCGGCATTGTGCCGATTGTGCGCATCGCACACGTCACGGCCCCGAGGCGGCGCGCGTACCCCGAGATCTTGCCCTCGGCGATCGCAAGCACGACCGTCGGGTCGAGCTCGCTCTTCGCCGACGGCGCCGCTCGAGTGCGCGTTGCCACCAGGGCGTCCCGCTCGGCAGCAAGCCAGTGACCGAAGAGATCAGCCGCGCTCGACGGTGGGCGCAGGGCCCGCAGTCCGGCCAGCCGGCCGCTGCGCGTCGTCGCCTGCGCACAGATTCGATTCGCAGCGGCGGCAAAGGACTTCTGGGAAAGCGGCGGCACGGGTCGGTGACCGCTCCCACACCCCGCGGCGAGGAGCGCGACCCCGGCGACAACCACCGCCCCCGTCCGCATGGGCCGACTATACGATCGCGGCGATGAAGGCGATCGTCATCCACGAGGACGGCGGGCCCGAGGTCCTACGTTACGAGGATGTCGCCGACCCGCAGCCCGGCGCGGGCGAGGTGCTCGTCCGCATGCGCTTCGCGTCGCTGAACCATCTCGACGTGTGGACGCGCAAGGGGCTTCCCTCCGTCCCGAAGCCCCGCATTCTGGGCGCCGACGGCTCGGGCGAGGTCGAGGCCCTCGGCCCGGGAGTCGAGGGGCTCGAGCCGGGTCAGCCGGTCGTGATCAACCCCGGTCTCGAGCACGGCGGCGTCATCCACGTGATCGGAGAGCACACGGAGGGCGTCCACGCCGAGCTCGCCGTCATCCCCGCCTCGAACGTCTACCCGCTCCGTGATGGCGTGTCGTTCGAGGAGGCAGCCGCGTTCCCACTCGTCTTCGAGACCGCCTACCGGATGCTGGTCACCCGGGCCGGCCTCCAAGCAGGCGAGTGGGTGCTGGTATGGGGAATCGGGGGCGGGGTGGCGACGGCGGCGCTCCGGATCGCCCAGGCGCTGGGAGCGCGGACGATCGTGACCTCGTCGAGCGACGAGAAGCTGGCGAAGGCGACGGAGCTCGGCGCAGACGTCGCGGTCAACCATGCGACGGGCGACGTCGTCGCCGCGGTGAAGGAGGCGACGGGCGCCGGCGCCGACGTCGTGGTCGAGACCGTGGGCGAGGCCACGTGGAAGCGTTCGCTCGACGCTGTGCGGCCGACCGGTCGTGTGGTCGTCTGCGGAGCAACGTCCGGGCCGAACCCTCCAGCCGCACTCCATCGGATGTGGTGGAAGCAGATCGACATTCTCGGCTCGACGATGGGCGCCCGGACGGACTTCGAGGGCGCCTACGATCTCGTCGCAAAGGGGGCGAAGCCGGTGATCGACGGTGTGTTCCCGCTCGCCGAGGCCCGCGTGGCGCACGAGCGACTCGAGAGCGGGAAGCAGTTCGGCAAGATCCTGCTTGCCATTCCCGACTGACGCCGGGACTGGCTAGCTGGCACGGCCACCACCCCGAGCGTCGTGAAGCCCGGACGCGGGCTCGAATCAAGCCGCCAGCTGGGCTTCGGCGCTAGCCGAAGCCGAGGATGAACTTGGCGTCGTCCGACATCAGGTCGGGCGTCCAGGGCGGATCCCAGGTCAACTCGATCTCGACGTCCTCGACCCCGGGCACTTCGGACGCGACCCGGTGGATGTCCTCCTGGATCATCGGCCCGGCAGGACACCCCATCGACGTCAGGCTGTGGATCACCTTCACCTTCGGGCCTTCGATCTCGACGTCGTAGAGCAGCCCGAGCTCGACGATGTCCATGCCGAGCTCCGGATCCTCGACCTGGTGCAGCGCCTCGACGACCTCGTCCTTGGTGGGCACGGTCCGAGTGTACCCGGCCGGGTTCTAGTAGCCGAGTAGTCGAACCTCTTCGCGGCGGTCGCGTGCGAAGAAGTGGATCCCGTCGACGAAGCGCACCCAGTTGCAGCGGGTGCACATGACCAGCGAGTGCGTCCGCGCGCTGTCGGCGAGGAATCGCACGCCGCGGAGGAGGTCGCCGTTCGAGACCCCGGTCGCAGCCACGATGATCTCTCCCGACGCGAGGTCCTCGGTGGTGAAGACCTGCTCGATGTCGTCGATCCCGTGTTCCTGCGCGGCCTCGATCTCGCGGCGAGAGGTCGGCCAGAGCTGTGCCTGCAGCTCGCCGCCCAGGCAGCGCAGGGCGCCGGCGGTCAGGACCGCCTGCCGGGTCCCGCCGATCCCGATCGCGAGATGGTCGTTCGTGCCACGGATCGCGGCCGAGATCGCGGCCGTGACCGTGCCGTCCTGAATCAGCTTGATTCGCGCACCGGCGCCGCGGATCTCCTCGATCAGGTCGTGGTGGCGAGGCCGGTCGAGGACGATCGTGGTCACGTCGCCCACGGTGCGGCCGAACGCGTCGGCGATCGCGCGCACGTTGTCGCCCACCGGGCGGAGGAGCCCGATCGTCGCGCGCGCCCGCGGCCCGACCGCGATCGTCCGCATGTACATGTCCGGCAGCCGGCGGAGATGCCCCGGTTCCCCGACGACGATCATCGAGATCGCTCCGTTGCCTCCCCGCGCGACGACGCCGCGCCCCTCGAGCGGATCGAGCGCAAGGTCGACCTCCTCCCCGCCTCCGCCCACGGTGCCGCCCAGCGTGGGTCCGGCGTCCGCGTCGCCCGCCCCGATCACGACGTGGCCCGTGATCGGGAGGAGGTTGAGCGCGGCCTCCATCCCGGAGAATGCGGCCTCCTCGGCGCTCTCCTGGTCGGCACGTCCGAGCCAGCGCGCACCGGCGAGTGCCGCTCGCTCGGTCGCGCGCAGATAGGTCACGCACAGACACGGCCCACTCCCGTCCTGTGGGAGAGCCTCGCGCTTGTCCACCGTCTCCTCTGCCTTCATCAGACCCGTGCGTACCGCTCGGCGCCGCTCAGTACGAGCTCCATGACCGTACCGATTGTCAGCTCGATGCTCGCGTTCTCGACGACCGGGACACCGATGCTCCTGGCCCGCTCGACGACGAAGTCCTGGAGCCGCCTGATGTCCCCGATCGAATCGAGGTACTTCTGAACCGGCCGCATCCCGTCCGAGTGGGCGTCTCGAACCCAGAAATGGGACTCGTGCAGCTCTCGATCCTCGATCGAGAGCACGCAGTGCAGAACGAGCGCCCCGTCGATCGGGGGCAGCATCCCGGGCACGAGATGGACGCCCTCCAGGACGACCGACCAGCCCTCCTGCAGCGCGCGCTCGACTACCGCGCGGACGCCGACGAGGACGTTGCGGGTCTGCTCGAGGAAGCCGTCGACGACGCTGCCGAACTCGCCTTCGTCGGGCACCTCGAAGCTGGAGTAGTGGATCGACGGCATGAACTCGCGCGACAGGAAGGCCCGCATCGTCTGCCGGACGAAATCGGTCGAGGTCACCCGCGTGATTCCGAGCCGGTACGCGACCTCTGTGGCAACTGTCGACTTGCCGGTCCCGGTCGCACCGCCGATCAGGAGGATGACCGGCAGGTCGAGCTCGCGCAGCGACTCGTAGCGGCGCAACCGGCCGACGACCTGCGCGCCTTCGTTCTCTCCGAGGACCTGATGCGCCAGCTCCTCCAGACGATCGAGGTCGATCGTCTGCTCACCCCGCTCGGCGAGATCGGTCTGGACCCGCTGCGCCAGGTCATAGGCGCGAACCGCCGAAACCCCGGCGGCCATCAACGCTCGCGCCATCAGTCCCCGAGAGTACGGGAGCCCGCCGGAGCCGCCGAGCGGGAGCGGTTCGAAGTGACGCGGCTCCGTCATCGCGAGGGATTGTCGCCGGTGATGCTCGCGGTTGCCAGGTCGGCGAGCTCGAGCACGGCCTCGTCGAGGCCCGTGGCGAGGATTTCGTTCCCGGCGAGAACGACGTCGATCCCGCGCGATGCAGCTTCTTCGGCGACCAGATCGATCGCGGCCGCCTTCACCTCGACGACGAAGACCTCGGCGTCGATGTGCTCGAGGTCACGCCGCAGCGACTCACGGTCGGCGAGGTTCCGGGACGTGGCAACGACTCCGTCCAGGTGGTCGGTGCGCGCCGCGCCGGTCGTGAAGATCGCCGCCCGCCGCCCGGCAAGCGGCTCTGTCGGCTCCAGGCGGAGATCGAACCGAATGACGCGCCGACCGAGGGCGATCGCTGCCTGCTCGACCTCGGCGTCCATCGTCAGGATCAGGTTGCTGATCAGGAGACGGTAGGCGTTGAGGCCCGATTCGAGGTCGTGTGCAACCAGGATCCTCGCCCCGACGGCGACCGGAGGCACCGCCGCGCCGCTCCCGTCGAAGATCACGAGGTCGGCGATCGGCTCGCAGCCAGGCGCGCGCCTTCGAGCACGTTCGAGACGAAGGTCGCCCCGGCGAGCCCTCCGGCACACCGTCGACAGCCGATCGTCGGCACTCCTGCGAGCGCGGCGATCTCGAGGTGGTCGGATGCCGCGTGCCGGCCGGCCCGCGAGCGGGCAAGGAGCTCGTCCACGGTCGGGCGAACCTCCACGATCTCGGGCTCCGGCGGGCCGCCGCGGCCCATCGCGACGACGACGACGTCCCGTTCTCGCGCAAGGAGGCGGGCGACGTGCCCGGTGACGGCCGTCTTGCCGACCCGCTTGCCCGTGCCGATCACGGCGAGGGAGGGCAGCGGGTAGGGCTCGAACCTGGGCGGATCGAGGCGAAAGTCCGCGCCGACGTACGGGACCCCGGCGGCGAGCGAGCGGCTCGCGAGCAAGAAGCGCGCTCGCGGCCCGAGCACCGGCTCGTCGGACAGGTCGACGACGACGTCGGGGCCGTGCGCGGCGATCGCCTCCTCCAGCCCGTCCGCCAGCGGGAAGCCGTAGCCCTCGCCGTCGCGCAGCTTCTCGGTTCCGCCGACGAGCACCACCGCGACGAACTGGTAGGGGAGGACAGCGAGCGCGTCGCGGACGACCGGCGGGTAGTGCTCCCCGTCGATCACTGCGACGGCACGCAGAGCCGGAGCTCCTAGCGTCATGGGTACTCGTCCTCGGGGTGCGATGGACGCGTGCGATGCAAGGACGCAGGGAGCGCCCATAGCTGGACGCTATGGGCGCGACTGAGGACGCGGCAGCGCGCCGTCCAGCGCGGCCCGAGGGCACAGCTGCTCATGACGTTAGGAGCTCCCGCTCCGGGACGAGAGCTCCCCCTCGATCCGGGCCGTGTACTTCTCGAACTCCAGCGTCTCGGTCGAGAACTGGATGATCCGCTCCTGGCCGTGGAAGGGATAGCGGCGCCAGACCGAGACGTGCGTTCCCTCGACCTCGATCACGTTGTAACAGGGGCGGGTGTTTCCCCTGAGACGGAGAGACGAGACCGTGCCGGCGTTGAGGATGAACATGTTCTCGAGCCGCCACGCGTACGGGACGTGCTTGTGGCCAGACAGGACGATCTGAACCTTTGCCCGCTGCAGACACTCGAGCGCGTCGCCGGCGTCGTAGACGACGTTCCGCTCGCGCCCCGTGCCGGGAACCGGGAGCAGGTGGTGATGGAGGACGAAGACGCGCAGGTCGGAGTCGTCGGCGAACTGCTCCTCGATCCAGGCGTACCGCCCGCGGCCGATCTGGCCGTGATCGAGATCCGGCTCGGTCGAGTCGACGGCGACGACTGTCACTCCGCCGATGCGCAGCACCGAGCTGCGTTCACCGAAAAATTCCTCGAAATGCACGTAACCGACATTGCGCGCGTCGTGGTTTCCCGGGATAACGACAAGTGAGTTGCACTGCAGCCGGTCGAGATACTCCTTTGCCTGCACGAACTCGGGCTTGAACCCGAACGTGGTCAGATCGCCCGAGCAGACGACGAGGTCGGGCGAGAGATCGTTCACCTCGGAGATCGCTCGCTCCATCAGGTTGGGAACGAAGTACGGGCCCCCGCAATGGAGGTCGGAGATGTGAGCGATCGTGAAGCGGCCGTTGGCCCCCATGGCAGAAGTCTAGGGACCGGCCCCTAGGGTGTCCGGACCGGCCGGTATCCTGACTGCGTTGAAGTCGGACGCACCCGATTTCCAGGCATATCGTGGTTCGACGCCTCCTCAGTTCGCCAACGAGGCCGAACTGGAGTGTGCGAAGGTCCTCGACTACTACGGCGTCCCCTGGCTGTACGAGCCGCACACCTTCGTGCTCGAGGAGGACGGGGACGGCCGGGTCCTGGAGGCGTTCTCGCCCGATTTCTACCTGCCGGAGCAGGATCTCTACCTCGAGATCACCGTGATGAAGCAGTCGCTCGTCACCCGGAAGAACCGCAAGCTGCGCAAGCTCCGCGAGCGGTATCCCGAGGTCAACATCAAGCTCTTCTACAAACGAGACATCGAGCGCTTGGGTCAGCGATACGGACTGAAGCTCGCCTCCTGATCGGCCACGACGCGTCGGGCCGAATGCATCGCGAACCGATCGACGACCGCGTCGGCGAGGTGTACCTCTCCGCGGAGGAGCTCGCGGCGCGCGTCTCGGAGCTCGGCGCGGACATCGCCGACGACTACGAGGGTCGAGAGCCGCTTCTGGTCGCGTCGCTGAAGGCGAGCTTCATCTTCCTCGCCGACCTGACGCGGGCGCTCCCGATCGTCCACCAGGTCGACTTCGTCGAGCTCGCCGGCTACACGTCCGATCAGACCGGTGGGACGCCTGCGATCAGGTTCCTGAAGGATCTCGACACCGCGATCGGGGGCCGCGACGTGGTGATCGTCGAGGACGTGATCGACACCGGGCTGACGCTCCACTACCTCGTCCGCAGCTTCCGCCTCCGGAACCCCCGCTCGCTCGCGGCGGTCACGCTCCTCGACCGACCCTACCGACGTCTCGTCGAGGACCTGCCCGTTCGCTACGTCGGCTTCACCGTCCCCGACGAGTTCTTCGTCGGCTACGGGTTCGACATCGACGAGCGGTACCGGAACCTGCCAGACCTCCACGTTCTGAACACCCGTCCGGCCTGAGGCGGGCCCATGGTTGACATGTGACCTTTTGGTCACATATAGTCGCCGGCCATGGACACGGTCTTCAGGGCACTCGCCGATCCCACCCGCCGCAGCCTTCTCGACGAGCTGTTCAGGCAGGACGGCCAGACGCTCAGCGAGCTCGAGCAGCGCTTTCAGATGACCCGCTTCGGCGTCATGAAGCACCTGCGAATGCTCGAGGAGGCGAGTCTGGTGGTCACACGCCGCCGCGGTCGCGAGAAGCTCCACTTCCTGAATTCCGTGCCGATCCGACTCGTCCACGACCGGTGGGTGAGCAAGTACGCCGAGCCCTGGGCGGCAGGCCTCAGCGCGCTCAAACACGACCTGGAGGGGGAACGCATGGAGAAGGTGTTCGAGATCTACATCAAGACGACGCCGGAGCGTCTCTGGGAGGCGATCACCGACCCGAAGCTGAGGGCGAAGTACAGCTTCGGCGTCGAGACGCACTCGGACTACACGCCCGGCTCGAGCTACACGGCCTCGGTCCCAGGCGTGATCGACATCGCCGCCGGAGAGAACCTCGAGGTCGACCCGCCGCGCCGCCTCGTCCAGAGCTTCAACGCGCTCTGGAGCGACGACGTGAAGGCGGAGGGAACCTCACGAGTCACCTGGGAGATCGAGCCGGTCGGCGACTCCTGCAAGCTGGTCGTCACCCACGATCAGCTCCGCGAGGGTGCACATGGCGAGGTCTACGGCGGCTGGCCGCAGATCCTCTCCGGGCTCAAGACGCTGCTCGAGACCGGCGAGACGCTCACGACGCCGGGGTCGCTCCTGTACACGAACGCTGCCTGACCGGCCCCAGCCTGGTGTCCGGCGCCGCGCCCGACATGTGCGGGCGCGGCACACCGGCGCATCTGGGGTACGAACGGGTTGGGGAAGGGGGCTCACGGGGGAAACCGGCTGTTTCCCCCGTGCTCCTAGAGATATCCCAGTGGGTCGACGGCCTGCCCGTTGACGCGGACCTCGAAGTGGAGGTGCGGGCCGGTCGAGTGGCCGGTCGAGCCGACGTTGCCGATGATCTCGCCCTGCGCCACGCTCTGCCCCACGCCCACGCCGATGCTCGACTGATGGCCGTACGCGGTTGCGAGACCGCCGCCGTGGTCGATCACGGTCAGATTTCCGTACCCGCCCAGCCAACCGGCGTAGATCACGGTTCCGGCCGCGGCCGCCGCGATCGGAGTCCCGTACGCCGCGCCGAGGTCGACGCCCTCGTGCATCCGCCCCCACCGCCAGCCGAACGGGCTCGTCATCGGTGCGCTCACGGGCCAGATGAAGCCTGCCCCCGAGACCGTCCGCTGGACGGTCGAATGCGCCTGAGCGGCTTGGATCTTCGCGGCCAGTGACGCGCTGACGGCGAGCAGGGAGTCGATCTCGCTCGCATCGGCGCGTTCCGCCGCCGAGAGCGAGCCGAGGCTCGCCTTCTTGCGGGTCCGTGCGTCCTCCAGCTGGCCCTTGCTCGCGACCAGCCCGTCGCGGAGGACGCGCACCTGGTGCACGCGGACGGCGACGATCTCCGCCTGCCGTTTCACCGTCACGCGCGCCCGTCGCGTGCGCGCCAGGGCCAGCGTCACGTCCTGCCGGACGTCGCCAACCTCCTGAACAACGCGGCGGTCGTACCTCGCGATCGTCTGGACGTACTCGAAGGCGTCGAGCATGTCGCCGAACGTGCGCGAGGAGAGCACGACCGCGAGCGCATCTGGTGCGTCCGACTCGTACGCCTGGACGAGGCGCTCGTTGAGCCTTCCGACAGCCGTTCGGTACTCGATGCGAAGAAAGGCCAGCCGGTCGCTCTGGATCTGGAACAGCGCGTTCAGGCGATTGAGCTTCAGCTCGCGGAGGCGCAGCTCGCTCTCGAGGGGTGCGAGGCGCTGCGAGACGTCGCCGACCTGCTGCTCGAGGCTCTGGATCTGCGCCGAGGCCGAGTCGATCTCGCGCTCGAGCACAGCCTCCTTCTGCTTCGCCGCCTCGACGCGGTCGCGAAGCTCTGCGATCCGCTGGTCGACGGAGTGCTTCCGCTGGATGACTCCGGCCGTCGCCGGAGCCGCGACCGCGAGCACGACCACGGCGCCGAGGACGAGGCGGCGAGGCAAACGGGTCACACGCCGAGGTTCGGCGGCCGGCCCGACGACCCTCCCCGAGCGCTAGAGCTCCTGGCGCACTGGGTACTCGTTCTCGGGGCGCGCCGCCCGGCGCGCCCCGAGGACACAGGTGCTCAGCGCGTCAGGAGCTCTGGCCGATTCCCTGGGCGGTTCGGGCTCGGGGACGATCACGGGGCCGGGCGGCACGTGCGGGACGGGCTCCGGCTCCGGAACGATCACGGGGCCGGGCGGCTCGTGCGGAGCCGGTTCGGGCTCCGGCACGGCCGGCGGGAGCTCGATCGCGTCACCCCACGGACTGCTACTGGCTGGATTCCGCATCGGTCTGCCCTGTTCCCCGATCGAGCGCGCGTAACGCATTCGCAGCGGCCCGCCGCAGGTCTCCGACCTGCCTGCGGTAGTCCTCGTCGGAGACCTTGCCCGTGCGGTGGTCGAACTCGACCTCCTTCAGGGCGGAGAGCACGCGGTCACGTTCTTCCTCGAGCGCCAACCGGCGGCGGTCCGGAGGGGGGTCGAGCCGATCGTCGGTTGCGGAGCGGGCCAGAAACGGCCGTGCGACAAACCACACCGCAGCGACGGCGAGCAGCCCGCCGAGGATCAGCGCGGCGGTGAGCGTTCTACGCCTCCTGGGCGAGCTGCCCGTACCGCACGGCGAGTCGTCGCTCCTCGCGCGCGTCGGGCCAGAGCGCAACCAGCGAGCCGGCCAGGAACACGAAGCCGGCGAGCCAGATCAGGTTGACGAGCGGGTTGATGATCGCCTTGAAGTCGATCGTGCCGTTTCGGTTGACCTGCTCGGTGATCAGGAAGAGGTCTTCGCCGGTGAGCCAGTCGGATCGAATCGAGACCTCGTTCGAGACCTGCTGCTCGACGGGGTAGTTGTTCTTGCCCGGGTGCATGACCGCGATCCGGTCGCCGCCGCGGTAGACGTCGATCGTCGCCCGTGTCTCGACGGCGTTCTGGGTGCGCGCGCTCTTCAGCCCGCGGTAGACGAGCGTGTAGTCGCGCACCTTCAGTGACTGCCCCTGGGCGAGGCGGGCGCTCCGGGAGGTGTCGTACGCGCTCGATCCCGCGATCCCGATCGCAAGCATGACGATCGCCGCGTGGACGACGTAACCGCCGTATCGGCGCCGGTTGCGCGCGACGAGCGAGGCGAAGGCCCTTGGCACCGGTTCTCCGGCGATCGCCCGCCGCGCCTGCGTTCCGCGGGCGAACTCGAGCACGATCGTCGACGCGACGAAGATCGAGAACGTGTACGCGATCAGGCCCGGGATGGACGAGCCGGCACCCGCGGCGAGGAGCGCGATCCCGCCGGCGACGGCAACCGCGAACGGCCACAGGAACGTCTTGCCGAGCGAACGCAACGACGCACGGCGCCAGGCGACGAGCGGGCCGATGCCCATCAGTAAGAGCAGGGGCAGCCCGAAGCTGCGCAGGAAGAAGTTGTAGTACGGGCGACCGACCGTGACGGACTCGCCGCGCACCGCCTCGGAGAGGATCGGGAACGTCACCCCCCAGAGGATCGTCAGGCAGAGGGCGACGAGCAGCAGGTTGTTGTAGAGGAACGTCGCCTCGCGGGAGACGAGCGACTCGAGCTTCGTCTTCGCGCGCAGGAGCGGCAGTCGAACGAGGAAGAGCACGAGCGAGCCCGTGACGACGAAGCAGATGAAGCCCAGGAACCACGGGCCGATCGAGCTCTCCGTGAACGAGTGGATCGAGTTGAGCACCCCGGACCGCGTCAGGAACGTCCCGAACAGCGACAGCGAAAACGCGAGCACGACGAGCAGCATGTTCCAGACCTTCAACATCCCCTTCTTCTCCTGCACCATCACCGAGTGGAGGAACGCCGTCGAGGCGAGCCATGGCATCAGCGCCGCGTTCTCGACCGGATCCCACGCGTAGTACCCACCCCACCCCACTTCCTCGTACGCCCACTTGGCCCCGAGCAGCTGACCGATCCCGAGGAACATCCAGGCCGCGAGCGTCCAGCGGCGCGTGGCGACGATCCAGCGCTCGTCGGTACGCCCCGAGAGGAGCGCGCCCATCGCGAACGCGAAGGGCACGGTCAGCCCGACGTACCCGAGGTACAGCATCGGCGGATGGGCCTGCATGTACGGGCTCTGCAGGCTCGTGTTCAGCCCGCGGCCGTCGAGTGGCGCGACCTGGGTATGGAAAGGGCTCGCGACGAAGACGACGAGCAGCGAGAAGAACGCCGCGACGATCCCGAGCACCGGCACGACCCAGACGACGAGCTCTCGCCCGGCCTTCCGATCGAGGAGGACGGCGGCCGCGCCGTAGCCGGTCAGCACCAGGAGCCACAGCAGCAGCGAGCCCTCCTGGCCTCCCCAGAGCGCGGTCAGCTTGTACGTCAGCGGCAGCTCGCGACTCGTGAACGCACTGACGTAGGTGAACGAGAAGTCGCTCGAGACCAACGCCCGCAGGAGGACGCCCGTTGCCACGGCAGCCGTGACGAAGGAGGCGACCAGGGCGTTCTGGGCCGACAGCGCGAGCCGGCGGCGGCGCGTGTGCGCCGCCCAGAATCCGGCCACGACGGCGTAGACCGCCAGTCCGAAACAGACGACAAGTGCTGCCCTACCGAGCTCGGGCATCTAACGTGGGGGAACCCGTGGTTCCCCCACGGACCCCCTCCTTCGCCGCATCGACATGTCATCCGCGGGAGGCCTCCGCTCGGGCAAAGCCCGGCTCCGGCGACCACTCGCGATGTCCCAACAGCCGGAAGAACGCGTCACGTCGTTACCGAACTCGTGCATGCACGAGCGCTAGGTGTTCTTCGGCGTGTACTTCGAGGGGCACTTCGTGACGAGCGTGCCGGGCACGGCGACAAAGACGCCGTTCTGGAGCGTGCCGTCGACGACGATGTCGCGTCCCGGCCGGAACAGGTCGGGGACGGAGCCCTTGTAGACGACCGGGACCGTCTCCCGGCCCTGGACGTCACGCAGACGGAAGTGGAGTCCGGCTCCGTGCGCGTCACCGGTCGGCTTCCCGACCACGCGCCCGGTGAGCGAGACCCGCCCGGTGTGGCCGGACAGTGAGCTCGGACGCAGCGACGGTGTTCCGCCCCCGGCAATCGACGAATACAGCAGGAAGACCGCGAGCACCGCGGCGACCGACAGCGCAATCACGAGCCGGACGGGGCTACGCCTCCGAGCCACGGCGGAAGTCTAGCCCTGTGCTAGCGGTCTTCGACGGGCATGCGATCACGGCGCTCGGGGACGCGGTACCCGTGGTCGACGCACAGCGCGCCGGGAGAGTCCTCCGTGAGAGCGTCACAGTAGCCCTTACCGTAAGCCGCGCGCATGAAGGCGCCGACGACCTCGAGGCTCCACTCGGAGATCTCGCTCGCCTCCCGCCAGAGGTCGGTGAGGCGCAGGTCGATGTCGAGCTCGAGAAGGTCGATTCGGGAAGGTCGACGTGCCACGGCGTCACCATAGGGGGCGCTCCGGACGACATCGGGGGATGGTTGATCGATGAGTTCCGTCGATGCGGGGATGGCTGAAACCGAGCCGGGCGCCGCGATCATGCGTCGCTCGTAGCAGAGGCTACGGGCGGCGCACGAGCGTGGTGATCCGGCGATGCGTATCAGCCACCAGCCGCGCGGCGAGGAGTCATCGGTCAACCATCTATGCTCGCCGGGATGTCCACGATCCGGTTCGGCCCGGCTCGGGTCCCGTCGCGGGAGAGCCCCGAGGCGGCGGTCGAGGTTCTGCTCGAACGGGGTTACAGCGCCTGCGAGATCGACTTCGAGGGCGGCTTCTGGATGGAGTACCCATGGGCCGGCCGATTCGGCGAGCTGGCGCGCGAGGCCGGGATCGTCCTCTCCGTTCATGCGCCGCTTGCCGGCTTCCTCGGTCACGTCGAGCGCGACAAGAAGCACCGGATGGCGATCGGCATGCTCGACCACTCGGCCGGTGTTGCCGCCGCGTGCGGCGCGGAGCTCGTCGTCTTTCACCCCGGGTTCCTGCTCGGGCGGACCCGGGAAGCGGCCCTCGCGGCGGTGGTCGACCAGCTGCGGGAGCTCCGCGAGCGACTCGAGGGAAAGGGCCGCGCGGTCCCGTTCGGTGTCGAGGTGATGGGCCGCGTCCGCGAGTTGGGCACTGCGGAGGACGTGTTCGCGATCGCGACCGAGCTGCCCTGGGTGAGGCCGGTGATCGACTTCGCCCACCTGCACGCGGTCACGGACGGAGCGTTCATCGACGTCGAGCAGTTCGCAGCCGTGCTCGGCGCCGCAGACACGGTCCTGCAACCGGACGCCCCGTTTCACCTCCACTTCAGCGACATTCAGTTCGCAAACCGCAACGAGACGAAGCACCTGCCGTACGGGGAGGGAACCCTCCGCGCGGAGCCGCTCGCAGAGGCGCTCGAGCGCTTCAAGCGCCCGGCGACGGTGATCTCGGAATCGCCCGACGAGGCGTCGTCTCAGGCGATCAGGTCAATCCTGGTGGCCACCGCAAACGCAGACTGGTAGGGCGATCGCCGCCGTCGGCGGGCGGAGCCGGGCTTTGCCCGAGCGCAGCCCACCCGCGGCCGGTCAGTCGAAGCGAAGAAGGAGGGGGTCCGTGGGGGAACCATGGGTTCCCCCACGAAGCGAGCAGAGCGAGCGTCTCAGGCGATTCGCTCGATCCTGCTGGCGAATGCGGCCGAGAGCGCGGAGGCGGGCGACACCTCGCCGAGACGCTCCCGGTAGACGGCCGCTTCGTCTTCGCGGCCCCGCTCGCTCAGGAACTCCTCGAGCCGCGACATGACCAGTATCTGGAGACCGAGGAAGCCGCTCGACTCGACGATTGCGAGCGCGTCCAAGAGCAGCTCCTCGGCCTCGGCGTCGCGACCCTGGGCGACCCGAACGAGCCCGAGGGTCATCGTCGTCGTCGCGCGGGAGCTGAGATCGTGCTCGCCGACCGTCTCCACCGCCTCGAGCGCGACCCGTTCCGCCTCGTCGAGGCGATTCTGGTGAATCAGCGCCTCCGCGAGCGCGCGCTGGCTCTCGCACAGCGCTCCGCGGTCCTCGAGCGGCTTGAGCAGGCGAATCGCCTCGCGAAGCCAGCGCTCTGATCTCGCGTAGTCGCCCTGCAGCTCGGCGACCCAGGCGAGCCCGTTCAGCGTCCGGCCGAGCATCCAGGCGTCGCCGACCTCCGCGAAGAGGACGCGGGAGTCCTCCAGCAACCGCTCCCCCTCCGCCGCCTCGCCGCGGTCGAGATGAATCAACCCGAGCAGATGGAGCGCCTGGGCCCTGCCGACGATGCTGCCGCTCTCCTCGGCGAGCTCCAGCCCACGCGCCAGCAGCTCCTCGGCCTCGTCGAGGCGCTGCTGATGCCGGTACGCGGTGGCGAGGTCGTTGAGCGCGTGCGCCTCGAGGTCCTTGCGCTCGATCCTGCGCGCGATCTCGAGCGCCTCGTCGGCGACGCGCTCCTGCGTCTCGAAGTCGCCGACCCAGTACGCGACGCGCCCACGCACGCCGAGCGCGGTGAACCGGCCCTCGACCGGTAGTGCTTCGAGCGCGGCGTCGATCAGCTCGGTCGCCTTCGGCAGGTCGGCCTCGCGCAGCAAGGTCGCCTCGGCCAGCGCCGTCAGCGCCTTCCCCTCGATCGTCGCGTCGCCGGCCTCGCGAGCCTCCTCGCTCACCCTCCGCATCTCGACCGCCACCGCCGGCAGGTCGCTCATCCGCCACGCCGCGCGCGCCGCGTGGTAGCGACGCTCCAGCGTCGGCTCGAGCTCGACCGCACGTAGCAGCAGCTTGCGGGCGGAGCGATTGGCCTCGCGTGCGAGCGCTCGCCGGCCCGCCTCTTCGAGCGCGGCGGCCGCCTCGCGTGCGAGCTCGGCCGGCGGTGCCCCGTCGAGCTCGGCCTGTAGCTGGGTCGCGTGGTCCAGGTGGTAGGCCCTGATCTCGAGCAGCTCGTCGCCGGCACGCTCGCGGAGCCACTCCGCGAATCGGGCATGGAGCCCCGCCCGCTCCGCCTTCGTCAGCCCACCGTAGGCGACCTCCCGGATCAGCACGTGCTTGAAGCGGTAGGCGCGCTCGCCGATGATCGTCGACCGTGGCTCGGCGAGCACGAAGTCGCGCAGGAGGAGATCCTCCAGCAGCTCCTCCACGTCGTCCCCCGGCGAGATGTGCTCGAGCGCGCCGCGCCAGAAGACCCTTCCGATCACCGCCGCCCGGTGCAGGAGAGACTTCTCCCGTGGCGGCAGGTGGTCGATACGAGCCGCGATCAGTGCCTGCAACGTGTCGGGGATCCGCTCGGGCAGGTACCCGTCGCTCTCGTTCAGCATGCGGATCGTCTCCTCGACGAAGAGCGGATTCCCTTCCGTCTTCTCGAGCAGGCTTCGGCGCGCTTCGGTGTTCAGCCCGTCACCTGGCAGAAGCGCCTCGAGCAGCTGCTCGCTCTCCGACGCCTGCAGCGGATCGAGCTCGATCGCCGTCGCCCGCATACGGCCTCCGCCCCACCCCGGGCGGACGTCGAGCAGCTCGGGGCGCGCCAGGCCGATGATCAGCAGCGGAGCCTCGCGCACCCAGGTCGCGAGATGCTCGATCAGCTCCAGCAGCGGGTCCTCGGCCCAGTGGATGTCCTCGAAGACCAGAACGAGCGGTTGTACGCCCGCAAGGAGGTCGGCCCACTCGCGTGCCGCCCAGGCAATCTCCTGGGCGCTCCGGTCGGACTCGACCGCCTCGAGCACGCCGGAGGCGAGGCCGAGGAGGTCGGCGACCGCGTCGTCCTCGCAGCACACCCGGAGCTTCTCCATCGCTTCGTGCACCGGATCGGTGTCAGAGATGCCCGCGGCAGACTTGACCATCTCGGCCAGCGGCCAGTAGGTGATGCCCTCGCCGTACGGAAGACAGCGCCCGCCGAGGACAGTCGAGCCCTCGAGGGTCGCGACGAATTCCCGCGCGAGGCGGCTCTTGCCGACGCCGGGCTCGCCGTAGATCGTCACCAGGTGCGCTCGCTTGTCGCGGAGAGCCCGCTCGAACGTATTCGCGAGCAGATCGAGCTCGGCCTCACGTCCGATCAGCGGGGCCGCCACGGCCGGCCGCGCGGTTTGCGTGCGATCCGCCGCACAGACCACGCGCCAGGCCTGGAGCGGATCGGCACGTCCCTTCACCCGGATCGGATCGACCGGCTCGGTTTCCACGCTGGTGAGCGCGAGGCTGCGCGCAGCAGGCCCGATCAGGATCTCTCCCGGCGCAGCCGCCTGCTGCAGCCTCGCAGCGAGGTTGACGGCCTCCCCGGTCGCGAACGTGGACTCCGTCGTGTCGACGACCACCTCACCCGACTCGATCCCGATCCGCGCCTGCAGCTCCAGCTCCTCGATCCCCTCCAGGATCCCGAGCCCGGCGCGCACGGCTCGTTCCGCGTCGTCCTCGTGCGCCTGGGCGACGCCGAATGCGGCGAGGACTGCATCGCCGGCGAACTTCTCGACGATGCCGCCGTGCGTGGTCACGCAGTGCAGGACACGGTCGAAGAAGCGCGTCACGCGGCGGCGCACGACCTCGGGGTCGGATGCCGACACGAGCGCCGTCGAATCGACGAGATCGACGAACAGGACTGTCGCGAGCTTTCGCTCCATACCTGAAGTGTAGAAACGCAGCGCGACCTGGATAGCATCCGGGCGGCATCCGCTCCGGCACCGGCGAAGCCGGCGCCTCCGCTTTTGGTCGCCTCCGTCTAGCCTACGGCTCATGCTCGACCCGAAGGTCTTCAAGGCATATGACGTCCGAGGCCTCTATCCATCCGAGCTAGACGAGGAAGGGGCGTACGCGATCAGCCGCGCCTACGTCGAGCATTTTCGGCCGAACCGCGTCGCAGTCGGCCGCGACATGCGCCTCTCGGGACCGGCGATGGCCGCGGCGGTGATCGAGGGCGCGGCCGACGCCGGCTCCGACGTGATCGATATCGGGATGGTCGGAACCGAGATGCTCTACTTCGCGGTCGGAGAGCTCGGGCTCGACGGCGGGTTCGCCGTCACCGCTTCGCACAATCCGAAGGACTACACGGGAATGAAGATCGTCCGCGGCGGCGCGCTTCCGGTCGGGGGCGACTCGGGTCTTCTGGACGTGCGCGATCGAGCGATTGGCCGGGAACCGTCCCCGGCCGTGTCCGAACGAGGCGAGGTTCGCGAGGAGGACGTCTACCCCGCCTTCGTCGAGCGCGTCCTGTCGTTCGCCGACCTTGACGCGATCCGCCCGCTGCGCGTGGTGATCGACGCTGCGAACGGCATGGCCGGCGCGATGCTGCCCCCGGTGCTCGAGCGACTCCCCGTCGACGCCGTCCGCTGCTACTTCGAGCCCGACGGGAGCTTCCCCAATCACGAGCCGAACCCACTCTTGCCGGAGAACCGCGAGTTCATCGTCGGGAAGACGCTCGCGGAGAGTGCGGACCTCGGTGTCGCCTTCGACGGCGACGCCGACCGCTGCTTCTTCGTCGACGACACGGGCCAGTTCGTCCCCGGCGACTTCGCGACTGCTCTCCTCGCGGAGGCAGTCCTGGAGAAGGAGCCGGGCGCGAAGGTGCTCTACGACGTGCGGGCGAGCTGGGCGGTGCCGGAGACGATCGAGCAGGCCGGCGGCATTCCGCTCGTGAATCGCGTCGGACACGCGTTCATCAAGCAGCGAATGCGCCAGGAGCATGCCGCCTTCGGCGGCGAGGTCTCCGGCCACTACTACTTCCGAGACTTCACCCAGGCCGACTCCGGCGTGATCCCCTTCCTGCTGATGCTCGAGCGAATCTCGAAGGCCGGCATGAAGCTCTCGGAGCTCCTCCAGGCCTACCGGGAGCGGTACTTCATCACCGGCGAGCTGAACACTCCCGTCGCCGACGTCGACGCCAAGCTCCGGGAGCTGGAAGCCCGGTTCGGCTCGGAGGGGACGGTGTCGCACCTCGACGGCGTCTCCGTGAACGCGGACGACTGGCACTTCAACGTCCGGCCGTCGAACACGGAGCCCTTGCTGCGGCTCAACCTCGAGGCCCGCTCGCAGTCGTTGATGGAGCGGAAGCGCGACGAGGTGCTCGCCCTCATCCGTGCCTGACCCGCCGTTCAAGTTCTCGGCTTCGACTCGGGTCGGCTTCTCGGACACCGACGCCCAGGGCGTCGTCTACTACGGCCGCTACATGCCGTACTTCGACCTCGCCCGGGTCGAGTACCACCGTCACCTCGACATGCTGCGCGCCGGGCCGCACGACCGTGAGTTCGTCATGCGCGCGATGTCGGTCGAGTACCACGCCCCGGCGCGTTTCGACGACATGATCGAGGTCGACGTGCGGATCGCGCGAATCGGAACGTCCAGCGTGACCTACGAGTTCGCCGCGTTCCTCGAGGGCCGCGTGCTCGCCGTGACGGCAACCCAGACGGCCGTCCTGGTCGACCTCGGCTCGCGCCGCCCCAATCCCATCCCGGACTGGTGGCGGGAGAAGGTCAAGGCGTTCGAGGGCGACGACCTCGCCTAGAAAGTAAGCGCGCTCGTCCGACTTCCCCCCAAGTCGAACGAGCGCTATCTGGTTCGCCTCTCCCGTCGTCCCGAGCTCGAAACGTCGGATGGCGCCGGCTGGTACGCGAAATCCCTCGTCCGAGGGAGGGCCGCGCTAGTTCGGGGTGACCCGATAGGCGTCGAACACCGCTTCGATATTCCGCAGGGCGGTGAGCAGTGCCCGCAGCGAGCCGATGTCGCCGATCTCGGCGGTGTACCAGTTCTTCGCGAGCTGGTCCTGCACCCCGCCGCCGTAGGCGACGATGTTCGCCCCGTGCTCGGCGAAGGTCCGCGCGACGTCCTCGAGCAGGCGCGGGCGATCCCATGCGTCCACGGCGATCTGCACCCGGAAGCTCTGAGAGCCGCCTCCCTCCCAGTCGACTGCGGTGAAGCGCTCGGCGTTCTTGCGGAGCGCCCGGACGTTCGGGCAGTCCTCGCGGTGAATCGTGATCCCGCGACCGAGCGAGATGTAGCCGACGATCGGGTCGCCGGGAACGGGCGTACAGCACTTCGCGAGCCTGACGAGCACGTCCTCGACGTCGGCGACGTTGATCCCGTAGCTCTGGCTCCCGACGGTGTCCTTCGCCTTCGGCGGCTTGAGCGGAACCGCTTCCTCTTCCGCCACCTCCGTGGTCTTGAGGCGCTGGATCACCTTGTTGACGATCTGGCCCGGCTGCAGCTTGGCCGACCCGAGCGCGACGTAGAAGTCCTCTGCCTTCTTGAAGCCCGTCTCTCGGATCACCTGGGCAAGCACCGCCGAGCCGGCGATCTTCCGGTAGGGGAGGTTCTGCGCCTTCAAGGCATGCTCGAGCGCCTCGCGGCCCTTCGCCTCGGCGTCTGCGCGCGACTCGCGCGAGAACCACTGCCTGATCTTGTTCCGCGCCCGCGAGGACTTTGCCAGCGACATCCAGTCGCGCGAGGGGCCTCGGCCCGACTTGGAGGTCATGATCTCGACGATGTCTCCGCTGTGCAGGCGGTAGTGAAGGGGAACGATGCGCCCGTTCGCCTTCGCCCCGACCGTGCGGTGACCGACGTCCGTGTGGACGGAGTACGCGAAGTCGATCGGCGTCGAACCGGCCGGCAGCGTCTTCACCTCGCCCTTCGGCGTGAAGACGTACACCTCGTCGTCGAAGAGGTCGGTGCGCAGCGTCTTGATGAACTCGCGTGGATCGACCTCGTCCTGCTGCCAGTCCATCAGCTGCTTCATCCAGGCCGTCCAGTCGGCGTCGTCGCTCTTCTTGGGCTTGCCGCCGCGCTTGTACGCCCAGTGGGCGGCAATCCCGTACTCGGCGGTCTCGTGCATGTCCACGGTTCGCACCTGGATCTCCAGCGGGCGCCCCTGGGGCCCGATCACGGTCGTGTGCAGCGCCCGGTAGCGGTTGAGCTTGGGCATCGCGACGTAGTCCTTGAACCGCCCCGGGAGCGGCTTCCAGAGCGAGTGGATCAGACCGAGCGCGCCGTAGCAGTCGCGCGTCCCCTCGTCGCGCGTCCGCTCGACCAGAACGCGCATCGCGGTCAGGTCGTAGATCTCGTTGAACTCGCGCCCCTTCCGAACCATCTTGTCGTAGATCGAGTAGAAGTGCTTCGCCCGTCCGGAGATCTGGGCAGGGATGCCCGCCTTGTCGAGCTCGCGCTGCAGGACGACGCTCGCCTCGCGGACGTGCTCCTCGCGGTCGGCGCGGCGCTCGTTCACCATCGTCTTGATCTCCGCGTACTTGCGCGGATGGAGGGTCTCGAAGGAGAGATCCTCCAGCTCCCATTTCAGCGCGTGAATTCCGAGCCGGTGAGCGAGCGGAGCGTAGATCTCGAGCGCTTCCCGAGCCTTCTGCACCTGCTTCTGCTTGCCCAGGTACTCGATCGTCCGGAGGTTGTGAAGGCGGTCCGCGAGCTTGATCAGGATCACGCGCACGTCCTGCGCCATCGCGACGATCAGCTTGCGGTAGTTCTCGGCCTCCGCATGCTCGCGACTCTGGAACTGGATCCGCGTCAGCTTGGTCACGCCGTCGACGAGCCGCGAGATCTCCTCGCCGAACTCGTCCTCGACCGCTTTCAAGTCGGCCTCCGTGTCCTCGACGACGTCGTGGAGGAGCGCAGCCGCGATCGTCTGCTCGTCGAGGTGCAGCTCGGCGAGGATCTTCGCCACTCCGAACGGGTGGTTGATGAACTCCTCGCCCGAGCGGCGCTGCTGCCCCTCGTGCGCCTTCGCCGCGAACGAGAACGCCCGTCTGAGCAGGTCTCGGTCGACCTCCGGCTTGTACGCCTCGACCGACTCGAGCAGCTCGTCAACGAGCTCCTGATGACGCTCGGATAGCTCGAGAACAACCATCTTCACAGTGTACTTCGGGGCTCTCGGGGCAAACCTTCAGCCGCGTGTCGAAGGAGCAACCCCTTCTGCATCGAATGACTGGGCCCATGCGCCGACGCCGAAAGAGAGCCGAGCGGCTGGCTCGCCTGTTCGAGCTCCTGCTCGCGCGCTGAGCTCCTACGCAGCCTGGGCGAGCGGCGGAGCCTCGAGCAGCACGCGGAACGTCTCCGACTCGAGCAGGCTCCGCCACGGCCCGCCCTCCTCGAGGTCGAGCTCCGCGAAGATCGCCGCTCCCTCTGCGCTCGGCTGTTTCGCGCGCCACTCGCGTGCGAACCGGTCGCGCAGCTCGGCGTAGCGGTCGGGCGTCTCGAAGATCCTGCGCACGACCAGCTGAGGCGACGACGTGCCGTTCCAGGTGTTCTCCTCGAGGCGGAAGGCGACGTCGTACCGGCCTACCCGGCGGTAGCGATCGAGCTGGCTGCCGAGCCCGAAGGCGATCGCGCTCCCGGCGGGGCGCCCGTGGTCGCGGACGCGGAAGCGAAGGTGCTTCCCCTCGCCGACGGCCGAGAGCTCGCCGAGCTCGCAGTCGGCGGCGAGCAGCGTGACTCCCGGGTTCCCGAGCCCGAAGGGGGCAAGGCGTCTGAGCTCTGCGCAGAGATCGAGGGTCAGTGCCGCGCCGGGAACGATCGCGTCCACCGTCGTGACCGGAAGCAGTTCTTCGTCGTCCAGACGCTCGTCGGCGTAGGCGGCGAACGCGTCGCCGAGCGCCTCGACGGCGTCGGGCTTGATCGACAGCCCCGCGGCGGCCCGGTGTCCGCCGAACCGCTCGAGATGGTCCGCGCATGCCGCGAGCCCGGCATGAAGGTCGAAAGCCGGAATCGAGCGACCCGAGCCTTTCCAGTCGAGGTCGGTGCCGGCGATGAGGACGACCGGCCGGTGGTAGCGCTCGACGAGGCGGGAGGCGACGATCCCGATCACGCCCTCGTGCCAGCTCTCGTCGGCGACGACGTATCCGCGGCGGCGGCGCTTCGCCTCCGGCCACGCCTCGATCATCGCGCTTGCCTCACGGAGGATCCGATCCTCGACTCCCTGTCGCTCTCGGTTCAGCTCCTCGAGCTCTGCGGCGACGCGACCCGCCTCCTCCGCGTCGTCGGTCAGCAGGAGCTCCAGCGCAGCGGTCGGGCGGCCGAGCCGTCCGGCGGCGTTGATTCGGGGAGCGAGCCGGAAGCCGACGGCTCCCTCGTCGACGACCGCGGGGTCGACGCGCGCGGCCCGCATCAGCGCCCGCAGTCCGGGCCGAGTCGTCGTCGCCAGCCGGCGAAGCCCTGCGATCGCGAGCGCACGGTTCTCGTCGACGAGGGGGACGACGTCTGCGATGGTCGCGAGCGCGACCAGGTCCAGGTGCCGGGCGAGCCGTTCGTCGCCTGGGGCGCCGAAGGCGACCCGGTCTTCCGGCCGGGCGTCGCCGGCCTTGCCGGCGACGCTTCCAGCCCCGGGGGCGCCGAAGGCGACCCGGTCTTCCGGCCGGGCGTCGCCGGCCTTGCCGGCGGCGCTTCCAGCCCCGGAGCCGAGGAGCGCCTCGGCGAGCTTGTAGACGACGCCGGTGCCGCAAAGCTCCGGGAACGGGTAGTCGGATGGCCGAGTGGCGACGATGGGGCAGTCGGGCAGCTCATCCCCGGGCCGATGGTGGTCGGTGACGATCACATCGAGTCCGGCAGCCTTCGCTTCCGCGACCTCCTCGACAGCCGTAATCCCGCAGTCCACGGTGAGCACGAGACCGAACCCCTCTCGGGCGAGCCGCGCGAGCGTCTCGCTCGACACGCCGTAGCCTTCCTCGAACCTGCTCGGCAGATGCCACGCGACGTCGGCACCGAGCTCGCGAAGCACGAGGACGGCGAGCGCAGTGGCGCAGATCCCGTCGACGTCGTAGTCGCCGTGGACGCAGATTCGCGTTCCCGCTGCGGCGGCCCCATGGATGCGCTCGCAGGCCGCTGTCATGTCACCGAGCATGAAGGGGTCGTGCCCGGGCGGCTCGCCCGCGAGAAAAGCCGACGCGGACGCGGCATCGTCGTACCCCCGACGGATCAGCACACTCGCGACCGTCTCGCTCACATCGAGCTCGCGCGCGAGCCCCGCAGCTCGTCGCGGATCGCAGGACTTGATCCTCCACGTCGCCTCGCGCATGGACAAGCGACGGTACGCAGAGCACCGGACGGAAACGCTCGCTCCGCTCGCTTCACGGGGGGAACAGCCGGTTCCCCCCGTGTGCCTCCCTCCCTATTCCTGCGCACCCCAGTGACGTTTGTGTGCCGCGCCCGCCATGTCGGTCGCGGCGACGAAAAAGACGCGACCTAGGGGCGGCGGCGAGCGCGCACCGACTCCCACGCCACTCGCGCCCAGAGGACGACGAGGAACGCGAGTGCTCCGGCGACCGCGACGACGAGCGGCGCGAGGATCACCGCCCGCTCGAACGACCAGTCGAGGAGCCACGCGGCCAGCGCTGTCAGGGCGGCGCAAGCGGCGAGTGAGATGGCGAGTGCGCGGGCCCGCATGTGCGCCGAGTGTAGGCGCAAGACCCGTTGGTATCCTGGCTCGGTGGAGAGCGGCGCCGGGTGAACGGCACGAACTATTCATCCGGAGACGACTACGTCGTCGAGTTTCTCGGGTACCGGTTCAGCTTCAACGGTGCCGACTTCGAGCAGCGAGTCACGGCAGCCGCCGTCAAGCTCGGGCTCCTGGAAGCCAACGAGCTCGACGACGACGAGACGGCCGACTTGGTCGAGCTGGCTGCGGAAGGCCGCATCGACGAACCGCGGAGCCCGCTCGGCCGGTACCTCGTTCGCCACTGGGAGCGCATATCCCTCGTCGGGGGCGAGTCACTCGTCTACTGGTTGCGGAAGTTGATCTTCCGCGGCGCCTGGCTCGACCACCGCGTGAAGGAGAGCCTGCTCGAAGTGGTCTGGGACGACGAGCGGTCGGAGTTCGCGTATCGCGACCCACGCGGCGGTCGCGCGCTCCTCGAGCTCGCCCCCGTGCCGAGCTGGCACGAGCTGCAGTACCGACCCTGACGCTCGCTCCGCTCGCTTCACGGGGGAAACAGCCGGTTTCCCCCGTGGACCCCCTTCCCTAACCGTTTCGCACCTCAGTGGCCGGGGGTAGCCGCGCCCGCCAGGTCGGTCGCGGCGACGGAAACCTAGTGCGCTTCAACCTCCCAGGCCCACATGACGGCGGCCTCGTCGGTGGCGCCCGTCGACGCGTAGAGCCTGTTGGCCGCTCCGTTCTCCGGCTCGGTGAGTACGTACATCTCAAAGGCGCCCACCTCGCTCGCGATCCGCTTCGCCTCCTCGACGAGCGACGTCCCGATCCCGCGCCGGCGGGCTCTCTCGGCGACCCCGAGCTCGTACAGAAAAACGCCGGTGCGCCCGTCGACGCGCGGAAGAATGTAGGCGAGCAGGAACCCGTCGAGCTCGCCTGCGACGAGCACGACATGCCCGGCGTCGGAAAGGAACGCCTCCGCCGTCTCCAGCGACGGCACATGCTCCTTGAAGCGGCTGTTGAGCTCCCGGAGCTCCTCGCCGTCGCCAGGCCCCAGCCTGCGAATCACTGGCTCGGCACGGAGAAGCCGAGGCGGGCTCGTTGCTCCGCCGCCCGGCTGAGCTCGATCCGCCTGATCGAGCCGATCGGGGCGATCACCTCGCCCGGGACGTCCTCGCCGGGGTGCGGACGGATCGTCACGAAGCCGTAACCCGGCGCGGCGCTGAGCGACTCGACCGCGTAGCGCGCGCCGTCGGCGAGCTCGATCTCGACGTACGCCTGCTCGACGCCGGCCTCCTCGGCGAATTGCTCGATCCGGCGGTGAATGCGGTCGACGAGGTCGTCGAGCGGTCCTGCGAACCCCGGCACCCACAGGTTGGACACGTCAGAAGAGGCTGTCCGCGCGCGCGGCCTGGCCCGCCGCGACGTGGGCAAGGCCGAGGTCGGTGACGATGCGGCCGCGGGGTGTCCGCTGGATGAATCCGAGCTGGAGCAGGTACGGCTCGTAGACGTCCTCGATCGTGTCCGGCTCCTCACCGAGCGAGACCGCGAGGGTCGAGAGGCCGACCGGGCCGCCGCCGAACTTGTGGACGATCGCCTGGAGCAGCTCCCGGTCGGTCCGCTCGAGGCCCTCCTGATCGACCTCCAGCAGCTCGAGCGCCTCGGCGGAGATCTCGGAAGTGATCTCTCCCGCGTGCCGCACCTGGGCGACGTCGCGGACCCGCCGCAGGATCCGGTTGGCGACCCGCGGCGTTCCGCGCGAGCGCCTCGCGATCTCGTCGGCGGCTTCGTCGGTGATCGAGACATCCAGGATCCGGGCCGAGCGGCAGACGATCTCCGCCAGCTCGCCGGCCTCGTAGTAGCCGAGTCGGAACGTCATGCCGAACCGGTCCCGCAAAGGAGTGGTCAGGAGGCCGGTTCGCGTCGTCGCGCCGACGAGCGTGAAGGGCGGCAGATCGAGAGTGAGAGTTCGCGCCGCCGGTCCCTGACCGACGACGATGTCGAGCCGGAAATCCTCGAGTGCCGGGTAGAGGATCTCCTCGACCGCCGCATTCAGGCGATGGATCTCGTCGATGAACAGCACGTCGCGCTCCTCGAGCGACGTGAGGATCGCCGCCAGGTCGCCTTTCCGCTCGAGCGCCGGGCCGGCGATCGAGCGGATCCCGACCCCGAGCTCCTCGCGGACGATGTACGCCAGGCTCGTCTTGCCGAGCCCGGGCGGTCCGACCAGCAAGACATGGTCGAGTGCCTCTCCTCGCGTCGTGGCGGCGGTCAGGGAAACCTCGAGCTGCTCCTTCAGGCGGTCCTGGCCGACGAACTCCATGAGCCGTCGCGGGCGAAGGGAGCGATCTGGATCCTCGTCCCCGTCCTGGAGGACGGGGACTAGCAGGCTCTGCTTCACGCTGCCTTCCTCAGAACTCGACGCACGCGCTCCTCGGGAGCGAGCTCAGGGTCGATGTCCGCGAGCGCGCGTTCGGCCTCGACGAGCGAGTAACCGAGCTCCACCAGTGCATCGCGGGCAGCGAAACGATCTCCGCCGTGTCCGCTAGGCTCCGGCGTGTCAACGGCGGAGCCTACCTTCTCCTTCAGCTCGAGCACGACCCGCTGCGCCGTCTTCTTGCCGATTCCGGGGATCGCCTCGAAACGCGCGGTGTCCTCGAGGACGATCGCCCGGCGCAGCTCGCCGGGGCTCGAGCCCGAGACGATGGCGAGCGCCACCTTCGGCCCGACGCCGCTCACCGACAACAGGTGCTCGAACAGCTCCCGCTCGGCCGCGTCCGAGAACCCGTACAGCTGCAGGGCGTCCTCTCGAACGTGCAGGTAGGTCTCGATCGTGACCTCCCCGCCGTCCTCGGCGCGTCGAAGCACACCGGGCGTCGCCGCGACCAGGTACCCGACGCCGTTGACGTCGACCACGAGGCTGTCGGCTCTGCGTGCGACGGGCTTGCCCCGAAGGCGGGCGATCATCCGACGGCCCTGAGGAGCGGAGGGGCGAGCGCGTGGCAGATCGCGACTGCGAGGGCATCGGAGGCATGGGTCGAGCCCGGCGGAGCGGGCAGCGAGAGGATCGCCTTGACCATGCGTTGCACCTGCGCCTTCTCGGCTCGACCGTAACCGCAGACGGCCTGCTTCACCCGAGTCGGCGGGTACTCAGTGCACGCGACGCCGGCGAGTGCGGAGGCGGCGAGCACGACGCCCCGTGCCTGACCGACCGAGAGCGCGGTGCGGGCGTCGACGCCGACGAACGACTCCTCGATGGCGACGGCATCCGGCTCGTACCGCTCCAGCAGCTCCTGCACGTTGACGAAGATCGTCTTCAGCCGAAGCTCCGGACGCTCGCGCGCCGTTGTCCGCCACCAGCCGTGGTCGAGTGCCCGTAGGCGTCCGTCGCTTTCGTGGACGATGGCGTACCCGCACGCAGCAGTCCCTGGATCGATGCCCAGAACTCTCACGTGAAGAGGTTAGGCACCCGACCGGACGTTCCTCCACGCGGGGGAAACAGCCGGTTTCCCCCGCGGGCCCCCTTCCCTAACCGACTCGCACGCCATCAACCGTTGTGTGCGGCGCCCGCACAGGTCGGGCGCCGCGACGTACGGGAGATCCCTCAGGCTGCGACCACTTCGAGGATGCGCTCCGGAATGTCGAAGTTCGCGTACACGTCCTGGACGTCGTCGTTGTCCTCGAGCGCGTCGATCAGCTTCAGGACCTTCTTGGCGGTCGCCTCGTCCTCGATCTCGATGGTCGTCTTCGGGAGCATCGTCGCCTGGGCCTCGCTGACGCCGATCCCGGCAGCTTCCAGCGACTCGCGCACCGCGTGCAGATCCTCGGGTGCACACGTCACCTCGTAGCTCGACCCCTCCTCGCGGACGTCCTCGGCACCCGCGTCGGCCGCGGCCAGCGTGAGCGCTTCCTCGTCCGCAGAGTCGGCGTCGACCAGGATCACGCCTTTCCGCTCGAACAGCCATGCGACCGACCCGGACTCGGCCAGGTTGCCGTCGTGCCTCGCAAAGATGTGCCGCACGTCCCCCGCGGTCCGATTGCGGTTGTCGGTCAGGACGTCGACGTAGACGGCGACGCCGCCCGGTGCATACCCCTCGTACGAGATCTGCTCGTAGGCCGCCGCGTCGTCAGCGGTGCCGCTGCCGCGCGCGATCGCACGCTCGATGTTGTCCTTCGGCATGGACGCCGCGCGTGCCTTCTCGATCGCGTTCTGCAGCGCGAGGTTGGCCGCGGGATCCGCTCCGCCCTCCCGGGCGGCGACGATCAGCGCCCGCGTCAGCTTCGTGAAGAGCTGGCCGCGCTTGGCGTCCGCCGCCCCCTTCTTGTGCTTGATCGACGACCACTTGCTATGCCCCGACATTCGTCTCCTCTCGAATCAGATCCAGGAAGCGTTCGTGCACGCGGGTGTCGTCCGTCAGCTCGGGATGGAACGAGGCGACGAGGATGCGGCCCTGTCGCAAGAGCACCGGCTCTTCTCCGAGCTCCGCCAGCACGTCGACCTCCGGACCGACGTCCCGCACCCGGGGCGCACGGATGAAGACGCCACGCAGCGGCCGCGCGTCGCCCTCGAGCGAGAGATCGGCCTCGAAGCTCGCCACCTGGCGCCCGTAGGCGTTGCGGTCGACCTCGACGTCGACGAGCGCGAGGTGCTCCCGGTCGAGCAGGATCATCCCGGCGCACGTGCCAAACACCGCGCCCTGGAAGCGGCGGATCGCCTCCTCCAGGTCGTACAGCCTGATCAGCCGCCCGATCGCGGTCGACTCGCCGCCCGGGATCACGAGCCCGTCGAGACCCTCGAGCTCCTCCGGCAGCCTCACCTCGACCACGTCGGCGCCGAGGCGCCGCAACATGGCCGCGTGCTCGCGGAAGTTGCCCTGCACGGCGAGGACGCCGACCTTCATGCCGAAATCGTAGTTGGGGCTAGGCGGACTCGGCCGCCGCGTTCCGCCGGCGGAGCACCATTCCGACGAGCACGAGGAACAGGCCGAGACAGAGGTAGGCGACCGGGCCGGCCCACGTCGTCGGCCGGCTGAACACGTTGCCGAAGCCGAACGTCTCTTCCAGGGAGTAGTGCCCGGTGGCGAGGACGAGCCCGACGACGCCGAGAACGGCGTAGCTCGACCGCCGGATCGCCGCGCCGACGAGGATGTAGAGGAGGGCGACGATCAGGGTGCCGGCCCACTCTCCGTCGCCCGAGTGCCACCAGTAGAGCAGGGCCCCGCCGAACGTCAGGCCGGCGACGACGTGCACCCAGAATCCGTACCAGCGGGAGTCGCCCCCGTCGAGCCCGATCCCGCGGAAGAACAGTGCGATCCCGAACAGGAGCGTCACCGTCGCGCTCCAGTTGCCGCCGCTGGAGACGAGATCGGTGAGGAAGTACCAGCTCACGCCGGCGACGAGAAGGACGAGCAGCGGGAAGCGGAAGATGCGGAGGGCGACGACTGCGGCGACGAGGATCAGGAGCTCGAGGCCGAGGTTGCCCCAGTGGAAGCCGTGAAGTGGGTCGTCGCTCGACAACCAGCCGAACCAGTCGAAGAAGGCACCGACCATCACGCCGAACAGGCCGACGGATACGAACGCGAACAGCCCGGCGATGAGGCGACGACCCCGCGCGAGCATGATCAACGCAATCGTCCCGGCGACCGCGTAGAAGAGCACCGACCAGCCCGCAAATGCACCTTGGCTGTGCTCGGCGGAGATCACGCCTTGCCAGGCAAACGCCGCGAAGAGCGCCATGAGCGCACCCGCGTAGACGAGGAACGATGCGCTCGTCCAGCCTGCCCGGACGATCTTCACGCCATGAGCATGGCGCCCGCTCCGGACGGAGCCTCAGGCCTTCAGCATCTCCGCGAGCTGCTCGTGGCCGCCGTAGCTCGCCCAGCCGGACGCGTCGCCACCGTGCAGCGCGTCGCTGAGGCGCGGGTCGGCACCGAGCTCGAGCAGGACCTCGACCGCCTCACGTTGACCCGACTGCGCCGCGAGATGCAGGGCCGTGACGCCCTCGCCGTGGGTCGGGCCACCGAACGTGCCGCGCCGATTCGGGTCGGCTCCGAGGCCGACGAGTGCCCTGATGGAGGCAACTCGTCCGTTGGCCGCGGCCCAGGTCAATGCCGTGCCACGGTACGGATCCGCGTCCACCTCGGCCCCGAGCTCGACGAGGAGCGGCAGGGCCTCGGCTCGATCCGCCTTCGCGGCCCAGACGAGCGCCTCGTCGAGCACCTCCTGCGAGTCGTCTGACGGATTCCAGGCGGGAAAGCCGCCGTGCGGCCGGTAGAACTCGCGATGCACGCCGGCCGCCGGGGTGCCGACGAGGTCGCGGATCAGGTCGAGGTCGCCGAGACCGGCCGCGACTCGGAGGTTCTCGGGCTCTCTGCCGAGGAGGTCGACCACCTCGCGATGGCCCCAGAAGAGCGCGCACACGAGTGGGGTCCCGCCATCGCCCCTCGCCGACAGGTCCGTTCGTGCCCCCGCCTCGAGCATGAGCGCGGCGAGCTTGCGCCGATTTCCGTAGCCCGCCTGGTGGAGCTTGGTCCAGCCGTAGTCGTTGCCGCGGTTCGGGTCGGCGCCCCGCTCGAGCAGCAGCCGGACGAGGTCGAGGTCGCCCGCCATGCCGAGGAGATCGTTGCCGTTCGTTCCGCGCTGCCAGACGAGATCCGGGTCGCGGTCGAGCAACCGGGCGAGCTCGTCCCGGTCACCGGCCTCGACGGCGCGGTACGCAAGCATGAACGGCGACGGCGGCACCTCCCCGCTCCCCAGCGCCTGGACGTGCCGGCGAAGCTGCGACCAGCCGGCGAAGCCGTGCCTGCGGGCAAGCTCGCGCTTGGCTTCGGCTCGACTCATGTCGCCGGTCGTCGCGATGCCGTCCGCACGGCCCTCGTAGTAGTCGAGGTCGGTGCGGAAGGGCTGCTCCATCTCGAGCCGCTCCAGGTATGCCTTCAACCTCGGCCAGCTCGGGTAGCCGTGCTCACGTGCGATCACGAGCTGCGCGCTCGTGAGCCGCACCGGCAGGCCGGCAAGGCGGCCGAGCGCTGCCGAATCGCCTGCGCGGGCCGACCGGACGAGCTCCTTCGCCTGCTTGCGCAGCTGTTCGAGATTCATGTCGACCTCCTCCCATCGGGCCCGTGTCCGCGCTCGGGCGGGAAGAAGATCGGGTTTGCGCTGCGGTGATGCGGAGGAGGTGGGCTCAGCCCTTCCCGCGGACCGGGTGCGCCCTCACGCGCGACCGGATCCTACCAACCGCGGGTCTCGAGCAGCTCTTCGGGCTTGAGCTCGGCGGCGGAGATGCCGACCATCGGCTCGCCGAGGCCGGCCGACACGCGGGCGAGGATCTCGGGATCGGCGAAATGCGTCGTCGCCTCGACGATCGCCTTTGCCCGCTTCTCCGGGTCGCCGGACTTGAAGATCCCGGATCCGACGAACACGCCGTCGGCACCCAGCTGCATGCACATCGCCGCGTCCGCCGGAGTGGCGATCCCGCCGGCCGTGAAGGTGACGACCGGCAGTCGGCCGTTCTCGGCCACCCAGGCGACCAGCTCGTACGGCGCCTGGAGGTTCTTCGCCTCCGCGTGCAGCTCGTCGGGTCGCAAGCCGGCGAGACGCCGGATGCCACCGAAGACCGCACGCATGTGCGTGACGGCGTTGACGATGTCGCCGGTGCCCGCCTCACCCTTCGTCCGGATCATCGCGGCGCCCTCGGAGATGCGACGTAGCGCCTCCCCCAGGTTCGTGGCGCCGCAGACGAACGGAATCGTGAACTGCCACTTGTCGACGTGATGCTCGAGGTCGGCCGGCGTCAGCACCTCGGACTCGTCGATGTAGTCGACCTCGAGCGCCTCCAGGATCTGCGCCTCGACGAAATGCCCGATCCGGCACTTCGCCATCACGGGGATCGATACGGCCTCCTGGATCTCCTTGATCCTCTGGGGATCCGACATCCGAGCGACGCCGCCGTCCCGGCGGATGTCGGCGGGCACGCGCTCGAGCGCCATCACCGCGACGGCTCCCGCGTCCTCGGCGATGCGGGCCTGGTCGGCCTCGACCACGTCCATGATCACCCCGCCCTTCAGCATCTCGGCGAGGCCGCTCTTCACCCGCATCGTCCCGATGTCGGCCATCAGGGCCAATTCTAGTCGTAGAGGAAGGCGGCCACTTCGTCGCGGAAGCGGTCACGCGCCTCGACGAAGATGAAGTGGCCACAGTTCGGCAGCACGACCGTGCGCTGATCGCGAATGGTCGCGAAGTCCGCCGCGCACGCCGGCCCCGTGATGAAGTCGTCCTCGCCGGTGATCACGAGGGTCGGCGCGACGATCTCGGGCAGGCGAGGCCGCAGGTCGAACGTCGGGAAGATCTCGTGGTTGAAGAGGAGCAGCGCGTCGGCGACGGGGACTTCCCCGCGGAGCGTGTCGAGGTACGCACGCTCGCCCGGGCCGTAGGAGGCGAAGTAGAACGGAAACTCGCGCAAGGCCAGATCGGCCAGCTCGGCGTCGTCCGCGAAGCGTCCCTCCTGCTCGTCCTCGAGAGCAGCGCGCGCGTCCTCGTACCAGGGTTCGCCGGCTTTCGCCTGCATCCCGGCTTCCATCGCCGCTTCCTGCTCCTCGGCGAAGCGCGCGAGCGTGCTCGCGAGGACGAGCTTCTCGACCCGGTTCGGATGAGCCGACGCGTACGCGGCGGCGGCGACCCCGCCGTGAGAGTGGCCGAGCAGCAGCATCGTCTCGAGGCCCAGGTGCACCCGGAGCTCGTCGAGGTCGGACACGTAGTCGCCGGTCTGATAGGCGCGCGGGTCGGCCGGGCGGTCGGAGCCTTCCGTACCGCGCGGGTTGAGCAGGATCAGCTCGAACCGCTGTCCCAACCCCGCCAGGTCGCCGAAGTAACGGGACGAGAACCCGGGTCCGCCGGGGTGGCAGACGAGGGTCGGCCCTGCCCCCTCACGCCGGAACGCGAGCGTCCGGCCGTCGGCCGTCACGAACGACTCCACCAGGGCGACCTTAATCGCTAGGAGGCGGCGAGGTTGCCCGGGCCGGGTTCCTGATGGCCCGTCTCGGGCGGGCCCACCGGTTCCGGGCGTGACCTCGGACGGAGGTACAGCCACTCGTACAGGAGCGCAGCGAGTGCGGCGCCCACCGCGGGGCCGGCGTAGTAGATCCAGGTGTAGCTCTCCCAGACGTTGTAGACCAGTTCGGGGCCCAGCGCCCGCGCCGGGTTCATCGCCGCGCCGGTCAGGGGACCGCCGGCGAGCACGCCGAGCGTGATCACGAGCCCGACCCCGAAGCCCGCGATCGCCTTGAAAGCACCACGCTCGTCGACCGCGATCGCGAACACGGCGAGGACCAGGAAGAAGGCCATGATCGCCTCGAGCACGAAGCCTGCTCCCTGGCCGATCGAGGGATGGAGGAGCGGTGCACCGAGGCGAGCGGGCGAGATCGCCTCGTTCGGGAAGATCCACCAGAGCAGCAGCGCCGCAACCGTGGCGCCGGCGAACTGCATCACCCAGTACACCCCGGCGAGAGACGCCTCGATTCGCTTCGTGACCACGAAGCCGAGCGTGATCGCGGGGTTGAAGTGACCACCCGAGATGTGCCCGAAGGCGCTGACCATCAACGCGACTGCGAGACCGTAGGCGAGCGCGACGCCCAACAGCCCTGCCGAGCCGACCATGATCGCGCCCGCGCTGAAGAAGGTCAGAGCAAACGCCCCGATGAACTCGGCCGTGCCGCGCCTCAGGTAGTCGCCCTGCACGCTCCGGGAGGCTAGAGAGGAGATCGGACGGCGCCGAAACGGGACCAAGAATTCGCCGAGCCGGTGGCGCTTTCGTCCACCCAACCGGCCAACGTTCCGCTTGCGCGTACCGCTGCCCGGCGGGGCTTCGACCTAGTCGCGCTCCGTGCTCGGCGCAAGCAGCACCCTACGAGGGCGGACTCGTCCGCGCAAGGGGTGCTCGGAGAGAATTTGCCGCAATTTGCGGCGAGCCGGAATTTTGCGAACTTCCCGCGACCGCCGTCCGTGTCCGCACTGATGCAACCCCACCTCCTCCACCTCCACAGTGGCGGTGGATGCAAACCCTCGAAACCACCGTCTTCGATGAGCTGAAGTCGCCTCTGGGCGACGCGGAAGCAGTCGTCGAGGCCGACCGCTGCCTCGAGTGCGGCGGATACGCATCCGCACCTTGTGTCCTCGCCTGCCCCGCCCACATCGACATTCCGAGCTTCGTCGGGGCGATCGCCTCCGACGACCCCGAGGAGGCGGCCGAGACGATCTTCGCCGAGAACCTCCTCGGCGCGACCTGCTCGCGCGTCTGCCCGGTCGAGGAGCTGTGCGAGGGATCGTGCGTCCTCGTCCACGAGGGACGCCGTCCCGTCGAGATCGCCCGCCTCCAGCGGTACGCGACCGACTGGGCGCTGGCGGCCGGCGTACCGCTTCGCCGCGTTCGCGCGCCGCACAACAGCCGCCGCATCGCGGTTCTGGGCGCCGGGCCGGCAGGCCTCACCTGCGCAGGCGAGCTCGCGGTCCGCGGCTACGACGTCACCGTCTACGACGAACGGGAGGAGCCCGGCGGCCTCGTCCGCTTCGCGATCGCTCCGTACCGCATCATCCGCGACCCCCTTCCCGAGGAGGCGCTCGCACTTGCCGAGCTCGGAGTCCGGTTCGCTTTCGGGGTACGAGTCGATTCGCCGAAGGTCCTGCGGGCGATCGAGGCCGACGTCGAGGCGGTCTTCCTCGGCGTCGGAATGGGAGCCGATGCCGACGTCTCCTACCCCGGCGACGATCTTCCCGGCGTCTGGGAATCCCTCCCCTTCATCGAGGCGATCAAGGACGGAGAGCCGCCCGCGGTCGGTCGCCGCGTGGCCGTGATCGGCGGCGGCAATACGGCCGTGGACGTCGCCTGCGAGGCGCGCCGGCTCGGAGCCCCCGACGTGACGATGGTCTACCGGCGCACCGAGGCCGAGATGCCCGCATACGCGCACGAGGTGGAGTTCGCGCGCGACGAGGGTGTGCGCTTCCAGTGGCTCACGAATCCCATTCGTTTCGTCGGCACCAGCCGCGTCGAAGGCGTCGAGTGCATCTCGATGCGTCTGGGCGATCCCGACCAGAGCGGTCGTCGCCGCCCCGAGGAGGTACCCGGCACCGAGTTCGTGCTTCCCGTCGACACCGTCGTGAAGGCGATCGGCCAGCAGCCCCGGAACGAGCTCCTCTCCTGGATCAAGGGCCTCGAGCTCGACGGCGGCCTGATCCGGGTCGATGCCGAGACCGGCCGTACGTCCAATCCCAAGTACTTCGCCGCCGGGGACGCTGTCAACGGCGGGGCAACCGTCGTCGAAGCCGTCCGGGGCGCGAAGCTCGCCGCTCGGGCGATCGACGCCGTGCTCAAGGCTGGGCGCGCCGCCGGCAAAGCCGGCGCCGCCCGGCCGGAAGACCGGGCGCCTACGGCGCCCCAGGGAGGCTCGCGATGAAGGAGATTCGCTGGCACGCCCGCGCCGGGCAAGGATCGAAGACGGCATCCCAGCTCCTCGCCGTGGCGCTGCTCCGCGCCGGCAAGAGCGTCCAGGCCTTCCCCGAGTACGGCCCTGAGCGGCGCGGGGCGCCGATGCGCGCGTACACCCGCGTCGACGACCGGCCGATCAGGCGCCACGACTCGATCGACCATCCCGACGTCGTCGTCGTCCTCGAGCCGTCGCTCCTCCACGACGCGGCCGTCACCGCCGGACTCGGCGACGACGGCATCATCGTCGCGAACACCGAGGAGGAGCTGCCGGGCGCGGTTTGCGTCCCGGCCGCCGCGCTCGCACCGGCACGCTCCGTGAACCTGGTCATGCTCGGGGCGCTCGCCGCCGTCCTCGGCGAGCCGCCGCTCGACGACATCGTCGGCGCCGCAATCGAGGTCCTCGGCAAGAAGGCCGATCCGGAGGCCCTGCGGTCGGCGATCGCGGCCGGCTACGACTATGCAGCGAAGGAGGCCCTGTGCCTGAGCTGAAGGCATGGCACGAGCTCCCCATCGGCGGCACCGTCGTCCGCGACGACGCAGAGCAGCCGGTCACCGGCGGCTGGCGAACGGGCCTCAGGCCCGAGGTCGACCTCGACCTGTGCGTCAACTGCCTCCTCTGCTGGCTCTACTGCCCCGACGCGGCCGTCCTGGTCCAGGGCACCCGGTTCGTCGGCTTCGACCACGACCACTGCAAGGGTTGCGAGATCTGCGCGGAGATGTGCCCGACCGGCGCGATCGAGATGGTGGACGAGAACGATGGCTGACCTGCGCGTGATGACGGGCGGCGAGGCGGTTGCCCACGCGATGCGCCAGATCAATCCGGACGTCGTCCCGGTGTACCCGATCACGCCCCAGACCCCGATCATCCAGGGCTTCGCCAAGTTCGTCGCCGACGGGAAGGCGACGACGGAGATCGTGAACGTCGAGTCCGAGCACTCGGCGATGAGCGCCGCGGTCGGCTCCGCCCTCGCCGGGGCTCGGACGATCACCGCAACCTCCTCCCAGGGCCTCGCGCTGATGGCCGAGGTCGTCTACATCGCCGCCGCGATGCGCGCGCCGATCGTGATGGCCCTCGGAAACCGCGCGCTGTCCGGCCCGATCAACATCCACTGCGACCACTCCGACTCGATGCTGATCCGCGACTCTGGCGCGATCCAGCTCTTCGCCGAGAACGCGCAGGAGGCCTACGACCTGATGGTGATGGCCCCACGGATCGCCGAGCATCCGGACGTCTTGCTGCCGGTGCTCGTCTGTCAGGACGGCTTCACGATCACCCACTCGGCCGAGCCTGTCGCGATGCTGTCCGACGAGCAGGTGCGGGAGTTCATCGGCGAATACACGATCCCGTACCCGCTGCTCGACGTGAGCCGCGTGACGTCGCAGGGCCCGTTTGCGATGCCGGACTACTACTTCGAGCTGAAGTACCAGCTGGACGAGGCGATGCTCGCCGCACTCGACGTGCTCGAGCAGGTCTCGACCGAGCTCTCGACGCTGACCGGCCGCAGCTACTCGGCGATCGAGAGCTACCGGATGGAGGGCGCCGAGCGCGCGATCGTCTGCCTGGGCTCGACCGCGGGCACGACGAAGGACGTCGTCGACGAGCTGCGCGACGAAGGCGAGGCCGTCGGGGTGCTCCAGATCCACTCGTTCCGGCCGCTCCCGCAAGCCGAGCTCCTCGCCGCACTCGAGAATCTCTCTTCGGTGGCCGTCCTCGACCGGGCCGACTCGCCCGGTGGCGCTGCGCCGCTGCACGCCGAGATCGCAAGCGTCCTCTACGACGCCGGGCCGGCGCTCGAGGGCTACGTGTACGGCCTCGGCGGGCGCGACATGCATCCGGAAGACCTCCGCGCCGTCTTCGCCGGCACCGCTGATCACTACGTCGGACTGAGGAGCCAATCGTGCCCCGTCTGAAGGAGCTCGTCCGGAACGAGAACGGCGTCCCGCCGATCCGTGGCGGCCACGCCCTGTGCCAGGGCTGCGGGATCCCGATGGTCGTCCGCACGATCATCGACTCGATCGGAGGCCCCGCAGTGGTCGTGAACGCGACCGGCTGCCTGGAGGTCGCGACCACCCGCTTTCCGACGACGTCCTGGAACCTCCCGTGGATGCACGTCGCGTTCGAGAACGCATCAGCGGTCGGCAGCGGCGTCGAAGCCGCCTACAAGGCGCTCCGTCGTCGCGGTGCTCTGCCCCAGGAGGACGAGCTGACCTTCCTCGTCTTCGGCGGCGACGGGGGCACGTACGACATCGGTCTCCAGTCCCTGTCGGGCGCCCTCGAGCGCGGTCATCGAGCGATCTTCGTCTGCTACGACAACGAGGCGTACATGAACACGGGGATCCAGCGCTCGAGCGCCACCCCCCACTTCGCGAACACGACCACCAGCCCGGCCGGCTCGAGCTTCGCTCGGCAAGGCGCAGAAGCGCAAGGACCTGACCGGAATCGCGGTCGCCCACCACATTCCCTACGTCGCGCAGGCCGCGGCCGGACCGCACTGGCAGGACCTGAGCGAGAAGGCGGCGAAGGCGGCTCGCGCCGACGGCCCGACGTTCCTGAACGTTCTCAGCGACTGCCCCGTCGGCTGGGGCCACGAGTCGCGGGTCGGACCCCGCATCCTCCACTCGGCGGTCGAGAGTCGCTTCTGGCCGCTCTTCGAGGTCGTCGACGGCCACTACCGATTCGACGTACTCGCCCGACAAGCCGGTGCCGATCGAGGAGTTCCTGCGGCAGCAGACCCGGTTCTCGCACCTGCACGGCCCCGAGGCGCGCGAGACCGTCGCCGCGCTGCAGGCGGAGATCGACGAGGACTGGGAAGCTCTCGTCGACCGCTGCGAGCACGACGCCGCATTCTTCGGCTAGTGCCTCCCTCCCGGGAGGGACCCGCCGGTCCCGGGCCGGGGGGTACGCAGGACCTCTTCTACGCGAGGACCGTTCTTCCGCGCCCGCTGATCGTCCGAGCGTCCGGGATCCACATGTGGGACGACGACGGGCGCGAGTACATCGACGCCTCCTCCGGACCGATGGTCAGCGCGATCGGCCACTGCAACGAGCGCGTCGTCGACGCCATCGCCGCGCAGGCCAGACAGCTCGACTACGCCTACTCGCTCGTCGCCCGCAACCGGCGAAACCTCGAGTTCTCGGAGCGTCTCGCCCGGCTCGCCGGGCCGGGGTACGAGCGTGTGAGCCTGACCTCGGGCGGCAGCGAGGCAGTGGACAACGCCGTGAAGTTCGCCCGCCAGTACGCGGTCGCAACCGGGCAGGAATCGAGGACGCGGGTGATCGCCCTCGACCCCTCCTACCACGGGGCGACCCTCTCGACGCTCGCGCTGGGGGGCGACCCGACGCTCGACCGCTTCCTCGACGGCTTCGTCACCCGGTCGGAGAAGGTTCCCGCACCGGTGTCGTACCGGATTCCGGACGGGCACTCCGCCGAGGGCTACGCCGCGTTCTGCGCCGAGGAGCTCGAGCGAACGATCCTGGCGCTCGGGGCGGAAACGGTGCTCGCCTTCCTGGTCGAGCCCGTCGGCGGCCTCTCGACCGGCGCCGTCGTACCGCCTCCCTCCTACTTCCGCGCGATTCGCGACATCTGCACCCGGCACGGCGTCTTCCTGATCTACGACGAGATCCTCTGCGGCATGGGCCGATCCGGCGAGTTCCTCACCGCGCGAAACTGGCCGGACGCGCTGCCCGACATCGTCGTCCTGGCGAAGGGCCTCGGAAGCGGCTACACGCCGCTCGGAGCGATGCTCGCGCCGGCCGCGTTGGTGGATGCGCTCGCGACGATCTCGGGCTTCAACTTCTCGTACTCCGCCAACGCGAACCCGATCTCGTGCGCAGCCGGGCTCGCCGTCCTCGACGAGTTCGAGCGGCTCGACCTCGTCGCCTGCGCCCGCGAACGCGGCGCCCAGCTGGGCGCGGGCCTGCACGAGCTCGAGGGGACCCACCCGATCGTCGGCGACGTCCGCGGAATCGGGCTCCTCTGGGCGGTCGAGCTCGTCGCCGACCGAGAGACGAAGCAGCCCCTCCCGGCAGCGTTCCAGCCGAACGAGAAGGCGCTCATCCACGGGCAACGAAACGGGCTGATGCTCTACGCCCGCTCGACGGCCGGGGCACCCCACGGCAACTGGTTCATGGTGGCGCCCCCGCTGACGATCACCGAGGCGGAGACAGCGGAGCTGCTCCACAGGCTCGACCGAACACTCGCGGGATTGAGCTCCGACGCCGCGGCCGAGGGGCTCCTCACCGGGCCCGGCGGATAGGCGTTCGACCTCTGCGTTACCCTGCCCCAACCGGGCCCGTAGCTCAGCTGGTCAGAGCAGCGGACTCATAATCCGTTGGTCCCTGGTTCGAATCCAGGCGGGCCCACTCGAAAAGCGCTGCACCCGAGCCACTTTCGGCCTCAGGTGCCTCGTCCGATTCGGCAATCGTGTCCCGAACGTGTCCCGAAACCGGTCGGAGACGCGGCACCGACTCGGCCGCGGCGACGAGCCGCGAGAGCCGATCGGCGGCGTCGACGCGCGGGACGTGGTGGACGTAGATCATCGTCGTCGAGATATCGGCGTGGCCCATGTACGCCTTCACGTCGGTCAGCGGGAACGCCTGAACGGCGAGCGTGCCGAACGTGTGCCGGAGGTCGTGCAGGCGCAGCCGCGGCAGCCCAGCCTGTGTCGAGCGCGTCGTGGAAGCGGTCGCGGAGCCGCCAGTCGTCGAGGTGCCGGCCGAGCTCGTCGACGAAGACGAGGTCGTCCGGGTCGGTGAACCGTCGCGGCGGCTGAGCCCGTCGAGCGCCTTCGCCGCCTGGTCGATCAGCGGCACCGACCGCACCCGGCCCGACTTCGGCGCGCCCTCGGCGCCGTGCGTGAAGTTCCGGCGGACGTGGACGAGCCGCTTGGCGAAGTCGACGTCCTGCCAGCGGAGCGCGCGCAGCTCGCCGAGCCGCAGACCGGTGAACGCGGCGACGCGGAACAGCGCCGCGTCCTGGTCGCTCTCGGCGGCGCGGGCGAGCGCCTCGACCTCGGCCGGGTCGAGGACCGCGAAGTCGCCGGAGCGGCGAAGCGGCTGCCGGTCGACGAGCGCCGCCGGGTTCGACCGGAGCCCGTAGACGCGCATCGCCCGCCGGAGGATCCCGTGCAGGACGACGAGCCGCTTGTTGATCGTCCGCGCCGACAGCTTCCCCTCCTCGACGAGCCGGGCGCGGTAGGAGTCGATCCGCTCGACGGTGATCGCCTCGAGCGCGCAGCTCGCCGAACTCCGGCTCGAGCGCATGCTCGACGACGCCGCGGTAGTCGGCGATCGTCGGACGGCCGGCGCTTCCGGTCGTGCTCGACGTAGCGGAGCCACTCGGCGGAGGCGTCCGCGAAGGTCGCGCCGGTCTTGACCGCGCCGCGAGCGTCCGCGGCGGGCGTCGGCGAGGATCGCGTGCGAGCGCCTGCTCCGCGGTCCTTCGTGAAGTAGCCGGCGGGCGGGCGGCCCTTCCCGTCCACGCAGGCCGAGCCGCTTCCGACCTCGCGCGGAATGCGAGCCCGGTAGTACCAGGACGAGCCGCGCGCGCCGCGCTTCAAGTAAACGTGCCCGCGTGATCGGAGCGGAGAGGTCAGAATGGCCATGCATCAGGACTCAACCTCCTGGTGCCGGGGCGGGGGCGTTGCGCGCTGCCCGGCCATTTGACGTAAACGAAGCCATTATCGCGGGCATACGCTGCGAATCACGTTGGGACGAGCGGATGGACATTCGGGTGGGAAGCGCTGGTCGCAATCGGCACTGTGCTTCTTGCCTCGCGACGCGGGCTGGCGCTCGTAACACGGCGGATGGTCCGCTATACGCGCAGGATCTGAAATTATGGAGAGGCCGGTACTCGTTCGGCGATAGACGCTGTGGATCGGAGTAGGCTCGAAGAGGGTCTGGGCGCTCCGCGTACTGGCTGTACTTGCCGATACGTAACGCCGGATCGGGCTCGGCGCTCGATGTCGTTTCCGCCGTCGACCCTCGCAGCCCCACGGGGCCACGGGGTGCTTGCCGTCGGTGACGAGGTCTTTCTGGATATCTCTGTCTTTCGCGATCCCGCCAGGGGCGAGACCTTCAAGCATCACTCGATCACGTGCACATCGATTGCACGGACATCGGAAGTGCGCCATTTACGACGGAGCTGTACTTGTTCTTCGGAGACGATCCGCCCGCTTCCCTCGAGCTTTTCGGTGTCGGTGGCAGAAGGGTCGTACACAGGTCTCTTCCACATCCAGCATCCCATCACGATGCACATGCGGCGACGGGCGCCGCTTCGATACAAGCTGCGAAGCGGAGCATCGAAGCTCTTCCTCAAGCCTGGGGAGCCGATGCGGCCCCTCAGGCCGCGGCTGGTCGAAGCTTGGCGCGAGGTCTTCCCGGTCAAGCAGCAGAGCTACCTTCAGCGTCTGCGCATGGCCATCCGTGCAAAACCGGAGTGGCACCCTCTGTACGCGGCAGAACCGACGGGTGGGCTGATCATGCGGCCTCTTCGCCGGTTGCGACGATGGATAGGTGTCAAGGTGAACACGTTCCTCAAACACCGGACCGGCTTCTAGCGCCGAGGAGAGAGCTAGACGGCGTCCGGGCGGGGCGATCGAGGCGGCCGCCGACGAAGCGCCGCTATCGCGAGCCCAAGAAGGCCGACCACCAAGACGAGGCCGCCGTACGCGACGACGACGCGCTGTCGGAGCGTGTGTAGATCGACCTGCCGGTAGACGCTCCCGTAGGAGCAGCGCGGCGACGATCGAGAGCCGACGCGACAATCGACTCGCTCGACCAGACCTGTCCGAAAGAGCTTCGCCGGATAAACGACCCTTCCCGACTCCCACTGGCCGGTCGTGAGGTTCCTGAGCTCGTAGCGACCGCTCGGAATCGTCAGCCAGGTGGCGACGAAGCCGCCGACGATCAGCGCGAGAAGGACAAGTGTTACGGCGATCGCTACGCGCACCCGGCGAGTGTAAGGCTGCGAGCCACGCGGCTCGCGCGGGACTCGGCTCGGCACACGAAAGCCCTGAGCCCGCTCCCCGAGCGGAGTCGACGACGCCCCCGACGGATTCGGCAAGCGTTGGGGTCACTCCACGTCCTCTCGGGCGAGCTGAAGCAATAGCTCCCGCTCGCTGGCCTCCACTCGCTGCTCCTTCTCCCACGCGTCGGCGTCGATCAGCCCAACGATCGCCTCCTCGACCAGACCCTTGAGGCGGTCGGGCGGGATTGCGTCGAGCTCGACCGCGACCTCGTTCGAGTCCTCCTTCGCCGGCCGCGTTGGTAAGCCGCCAGGCTTCGATCTGCTCGTCCGTGACCGCGAGCGAGCGAGAACGCGATCGGCGCCTCGTCGGAGTAGACGTGGAGCTTCCTCTCCACCTGGTCGGCGCAGCTTCGGCCGCTGCGGTCGGCGTCGTAGAGAGCAAAGACGTACGTCTCGACGTAGGCGGCCTCCCACGAACTGTGGCAGCGTCCCGGGCGGCGTTGTAGACGAACGTGTCGGCTGACTGCCCGCGGCTGACCATCAGCCGGACGCCCCACCGGTAGGTGACGTCCGCGATCAGGCTGGCGAGTGCGTCCTTTTCGAGCCACACCTCGACGCGGACGCCCTGGGAGCGCCAGAGGTTCCGCCGGTACGTGCGCGCGGTCTCCCGCAGCGCGTCCTCGGTGCCGTCCCAAGTCTCCGGCGCGTACCCAGCGGGTGCCATCCGTGATGAACGACCACGGCAGCCAGCCCTCGCGCCGGCACGAAGAGCGCCTGCCGTTGCACCTGCCTGTAGCCGCCCTCCGTCTTCGGCACGACGCCACGGACGGTGAGCGCGTAGAACGCGCCTCGGACGGTGACCTGGTCGTAGTCGTACTGCAGCGCGAAGGAGGGCGTCCCTGATCGCGAGCGTCCGCGCCGCGACCGGCCGACCACGCGATTTTCTTGTCCTACGACCAGTTAATCCGGGACTCGGCTCGGGACACGGACCCGCGAAACCGCTCTGCCGTGCGGAGCGGGCCGCCTCTCCCACGGATTCGGCGTCCGCTGGCGTCACTTCGGCCCACGCTTCACGGTCTCGATCCACCGCTCGAGGTCGGCCGGATCGAACCTCACGTATCGCCCTCGTCGCACGTGCGGCACCGCGTCCCGTCGAGCCTGAGCAAGCAGCCACGACGCAGGCACGCCGAGCAGCACACCCGCCGCCTTCGCATCGACCAGACGCGCTGTCACCGCTCGCCTCGCGCGCGCGGGGTTTGCGCAGTACCAGGCTCAGGCAGCGACGAGGCCAGCCGCGTCGCGGCTGCCTGGTCGGTGGCGCGGCAGTACCTGCAGAGCTGGCCCTTCTTCGCCCACGTCTCTCGGCAGGCCTTGCAGGTACCCGAGAGGTAGGCGTGGTCGGTCGCGTCGGTGATGCGGCGTCCCGGTCGATGAGGACGCCTTCGATGAGGAGCTCGGCGAGTTCGCCAGCGAGGGCGCCGTCGAGGGTTCCCTCGGTTGCTGGTGCGGTGAGCCGATGGATCCGGAGCTGCTCGAGGAGCTCGTCCTGGGTGAGCACCCGGCGGCGGGCGAGCAGCCGCTCAACGAAGTCGTGGTCGCCGGGAAGCGGGAATCCCTGGGCGTCCGCCTCCCGCTTCTCGTTCAGGGCGGCGAGGAACCGCGAGTCATCCATCGCCGCTTCACCAAGAGCCGCGGTCTTGTCGAGACGTTCACAAAGAACCTTCTCTTCAATGAGAGGTGTGGTCTTTTCTAGAACGTCTCTAGATGCTCGGAGTCCGTCGCCGTGGCCGCGTTCGGAAAGCGGCTCCGGAAGTGGGTTTCCACCGTCCTCGGTGCTCGGACCCGGTAGCTCTGTGCTCGGACCCATCCGAGCATCGCCGGAACCCAAACCCGCATCGTTGAGCGACTGCGTGCTCGGAGTCTCCTCGGACGGGTCCGAGCTGGAGGTCAGTGGCGATTCGTCGGCTTCGTAGAGCAGTCGGATCGTGTAGCTCGGGTGCTTCTTCCCGGGCTCGGCCTGGAATGCGATCCAGCGGCGTCGCTTGAGGTCCGCGAGCCGCCGGTAAAGCCAGTCGATCGACCGCTTCCAGTCAATGGCTTCCGCGATCTGCTCCAGCGTCGTCGTTACTGTCCACGCGACGCGGTTGGCCCGCGCGTAGAGCGAGACCAGGATCACGTAATCGTCGCGGGTGAGCAGTCCCCGCCTGAGCGCGCGGTTGAGCGCGCGCGGGTACGTGGCGTAGTTGAACGGGTGCAGCGGCCGCCCGCTCACGCCGCCACCTTCCCGACATCGGGAAGCGGACCTGAGTTCTGGTTCAGAATCGCCGTCGGCCGGTAATCGAGGTCCTGCACGGCTTGTCCGGCTCGTGCGCGCCCTGCGAATCGCAGGGCGTTGATGCCGCACTCGCATAGACCGACGCTGCGGCATGCGTAGCCTGCTCTGGCTACGTCGCTGCTCACAGGCGAAGCCGCGCAGGACGCGGGAGACCTCGGGAGCGTTCTTCGCCGAGCTCAGCCGACGCGCCAACGCCGGTCGCAGCGGCGCCATGCCATTCGCGGTCGCGACCCAAGCCTTGCCTTCGGCCGGCCGCACACGAACGAGAGCGCGGCGCCGATTTAGGTCACGAGCCATCGGCGCGGGTGTCGGCGGCGGTTCACACAGCGAGGTTAGCGAGGCGATCGGTCGGAACCGTTCGGGCTCTTCGACCGACGAAGCAGAAGGCGGCCCGCCGAGGCCGCCTTCCGAACTACGTGAACCGTCGCACTCCGCGACTGGCAGCTCAACGATAGCCTCCGGATCGGAGGTCACCCGTTTCCCGATATCGGGAAGCAGCCTCAAGCCGCGGTTGAGGGTTCCCGACGTCGGGAAGGGGAAGCGAGCGGCCCTAGACGGCTTCCCAAGCTCATGGACGTCGCGCTCCGGCCGGATGGTTACTGGCGCGCAACTGGCGCGCAGGTTGAGGATCACTCGATGGTGAAACCAGAGCCTTGCTTGGCACGCTCGAAGTAATCGTCAAACTCCGCGGCGCGCCCGCGCATCACCGAAAACTGGCGGACGAAGTCGTACTCCTGACGTTTGACTAGCCAACCGCTCGCGGGGTCATTCGAGTCGACATGGCCGATCGGCGACGGGAGGTCAGCGCGGCCGCCGTCGACTGACACGGCGAGCTCCTCGTAAACGATCACTCCGTTGTAGAGCAGTTCGATCATGAACTTGCGCGCGTGGGGATCCGGGAACTTCTCGACCAAATCCCATTCGTAGGCGTCTTCAGACAAGCGCCAGCCGACGGCAACTGAAACATCGTTCCTGTAGACGAAGATGGCTTCGTATAGGCGGGACTCAGGGAACTCGCGCCACGAGACCTGATGCCAGTCGCTCTCGGACGAGCCGAAGTAGATTCCGAGAATGTCATCAAGTGTCACGCCCGGAAGTGAATCAAACTAGGTTGGCACTTGGCGACCCGACGCTGAGCAGACTCCCATGACCGACCCTCACGTCGAAGCGCTTCGGTACAACCTCGTCCCGCGCGAAGGGACCAGCTACCGCGAAGGCGTGGCGCCCGTTGAGCGCGATCTTGGCGCGTTCCGCATCAGGCTCGCGGACGGCCTGCTGACGGTGACGATTCGAGATCACTATGCGTCGACAGCCGAGGCAGAAGCCGCGGTCCAGCCCTACCTCGATGCGTGGCGTGTAGCGGCGGCGCTCGAGAACGGCCGGCCCCAATTCGATTTCGAGTACGTAGACGCAGATGTGGTCGACAGGGACACGGCCTCCGGCGACGTGATCGTCATGTCGAGGGTGGCGGCTTCCGTCGCGATCGCGCTCCCTGGGAGGCCCGCCATCGAACACGGTTCCTATCCTGAGCTGCCAGACGACTTCGCGCTCGACCTGGACACCGAGACGCTCTGGCACCGGTGGCAGGGATACGTCCATGGACGCGAGCCGCTCCAGACGATGGCCTACTTCTGCCTGACGGTGCTTACGATGCATGGCAAAGACTCGGGAGCCGCGGCTCGATTCTCAGTCTCGACTGGAGTCCTCAGCAAGCTTCGGCACCTCTCGACCGAGACGGGTGACCCGCGGAGAACCGCTCGGAAGGCAACGGCGAAGCTGAGGCCGATCACAGGCCCCGAGCGCGCCTGGCTTGAGGCGGCCGTCAAGGCGCTCATACGTCGGGCTGGCGAGGTTGCGGCCGCACCTGAAGCGACGCGGCCAAAGCTCACAGTGAGCGATCTGCGCCGGGTGTAAGGGCCAGAGGCGGGGTCGAACTCTCGCCGCGCGGTCGAGCGCTTCCCCGCCAATCTCCGGCCCGCTAAGGACGCTACCCGGCGCCTCCCCGGCTGCCTAGTCGCTCGTTCGGCCAAGGCCGAAAGGGTCGAGAACCCTTCTTCGCTTAGGTGACGGCGCTGCGGCCGAAAAATTTTCGACCCGCGTCCGGCCGTCCCTAGTCCTTCGGGGCGTCGATCTCCGCCTCATCGATGCTCGGCTCGGGATCCCCGGATGTCGCCTCCTCGAGCTCCTGACCGTTGCCTGGGGCAAGACCCCCAAGCGTCTCGACCTCCTTCGCCTTCCAGAGATCGATCAGATCGCTCAGCTCCGTATGGTTCGCGTCGCCGAGGTTGATCTCTTCGATGCCGGTTGTAGTCACGACCGCCATCTGCACGGGCATCCCGACACCGAACGCGGCCGACGAGCAGGTGTTCTCGATTGCGCGGTAGGCGAGCGCCTTGATGCCCTCCAGCGACTGCTTCCCGACCTCGAAGTGCGCCACGCTCATCAAGGCCGTGTGCGCTAGGGGATGGCCACTGCCTGTGGCGGCGAACGGCTCCTGGAACTGTGACGCCCCGGCAGGGTCGATTTCGAAGATCCAAGGCCCCTCGGTTGACCAGCCGCAGAAGATCGCGCCCCAGGACTCCGGCTGGGTGTTCGGGAGCTGAACCCACTCTTGGCGGACCTGCTGCTGGATCGGGTTAACAGTCTCCCGGATGATCTTCGCGATCTCCGCGGCAGACTTCGTTACCGACAGCTTCGACGCCTGATCGCTCAGCGCCGCGTGGATGCGCTGCCCGGCGCCTTGCCCGCCTGTTCCGCCGTAGACCACATGCTTCCCCAGCCGCTGCACCTTCTTCGTCAAGAGCTTGACCGGGATGTTCCCCGGTAGGTGCGATACGGCCTGGCTGTCCGTCGCGAGGACGACGCCGTCAGGGCACTTCACGGCGACGACGACGGTCACGAACGGAAGACGCTGTTCACTGCGTACTCGGGGTAGTCCGAGTAGACGTCCTCAAGCAGTCGGTTGAAGGTGACGCCCGTCACGCGGCGCTTGATCTCAGCCACGTGATGGGCCGCCTCGCGTGGCGCGTCCTCAAGGATGTGGCGCCCGTAGTCGATGCCGGCCGCAGTCAAGCCATAACGCTTCCACGAGTAGCCAGGCACATCGCGCGTTTGCACGTAGCCGTCGGCAACCAGTCGATCGAGGTCGTTGCGCACCTCGCGCGAGTACGGGCCCCAGTTGTACGGCTCGAAGTCGTAGCGCTCTTCGTCTGATAGGCCGACTTCCTGGGTGACGAGGAACATGCCCTTCTGGACGCGCACGGGATCGAGCGCCGGGCTGTCGCCCGCACCCTTGAACCCGAGAAGAAGCACCAGCCAGTCGCGTTTGTCCATCGTCGCCCTGTTCCTACTCTAGTACGCGTTGCGGAGGCGCTCACCTGCCGCCGGACCGAGAAAGCACCGGACGAGGCGGGCTCCTACAGCGGCGTCTGGGGCGCTGAGGCTGCGTCCGGCAGGCAGTTACGGCCGCTTGCGCCTATGTCGCACTATCCATCGGTGCCGAGGCCTAGGTTTCGCGGACGAGGCCACAACCGGCGGTACGACGTCGATGAGACCGAACACGCGCCACACGTCCCCCCGCTTCGGCGGCCCGACGCGCGGCGGCGGCGCGGCGGCGAGCACGAGCCGCGGCGGCTTCGGCTTCTTGCGCTGTCCCAGAGCGGGCCGGCGCGGCCGCCTGCCTAAGCCTGCGAGGATCATCATGAACCGCTCGCTGCCGTCGACGTCGTCGGCCTCCCGCTGCGCCGCGAGCGCGAGGATGGCGCGGGCCTCGACGAGGTCCGGGAGCGGGCTGCGCGCCAACCGAAGCACGTCGGCGAGGTCCGGGCCGAGCGCTTCCACCTCGAGCGCGTCCGCGGCCTGCTCGACGGCGGCCACGAATGCGGCGGGCGACATCTTCTTCGGCCCGAACGAGACCGGCGGGCGCGGACGATCCCAGACGGCCGCCGTGGCTTCGACCTCACGCGGCTTGCCGTTGCCGGTCACTTCGGCTTCCCGAGCTCCAGGACGCGACGGGCCCGAGGGCCAAGCCTCACGCTCACACTTTTGCCGCGACGGGTGATCGCGACCCACGCATTCGCCTGAAGGTGGCCGAGGACATCCGGGATGTTGCCGAGGCCCCGCTCGCCTTGCGCGAGACCGAAGACGGCACCGTGGGTCGCATCAAACCGCAGCACGGCCTCGCCCGTGTCCGGGTATCTTCTCGACGAAGGTCGGCCCAGACCTGGGCAGCGGTTCGCCCGCGTGGAGCACCGCGACAACGAGGGTCAACGTGGCGACGTGCTCGACGTGCAGGCAACCGGCGGCGCACTGCCTGAACACCTCAGCGAGAAAGCCCTGCTCGGCCTTGCGGCTGACCGGAAATGCCAGGGCGCTGCGCATGATCTTCTCGGCCTCCTCCCGGACCTTCGCCGATTGCCGCGCAGCCTCGAAGGCGCCCGGTCGGTCGGCGCTCCGCTCGACGATCTGTTCCAGCTTCGCCCGATCTCTCTTCGACAGGCGATCAGGGTTGAACCCGCCGCGAGCCCCCTCCTCCGACGTGGACGCGAGCCCGCACAGGTGAATCAGCGCGCGCTGTTCGTCGGCGTCGAGGCGACCCGTGTCGACGCGGAGGGTCGTCCACCGACCCAGCGCGGCGCGGATCGTCACGAGCTGGTCGCGACTCGGCGCTGCCTGCCGCTTCGTCTTCCTCTTCACAACATCCGTGACAGCCATGCCACTTCCTTTCGTCGGGTTACTGCTGGTCTCGTTCCGGCTCTCCCAGCCATCGAAGCGCCTGGCCGAACTCCTGCTCGGCGGGAGTCGTCAGCCGCCAGCGGCCGCCGCGGAATTCGACTAGGCCGCGCACCTCATCCTCGCGCAGCAAGGCGGCCAGGCGGTCGCGGCCGACGCCGATCCGGGCGGCGAGCTCATCGAGGGTGCGGCCGACAGCGGGACGACCACTAGGTGGTTGTCCTGCGCCGGCCGGGTTGCCGGCCGTCTGCTTGTCGGCCGACTGAACTCGGAAGACGGACGCCGGCGCGGCGTAGCCCGCGTTGACCCGGTCGACTGCGCCCGAATCCGAGAACGTCACTGGTCCTCCTCGAGCCGCGACCCGAACCGCGCCCGGCAAGCGGCACAAATGACCTTGATCCAGGGCGCGACCGACGCGCGAAGCTCGTGGCCCCGGACGCGGCGGACGCGGAAGCGGGCGCCGGCGACGCCGCAGACTTGGCAGGTTGGCGCCGTTCGAGTCTCGCGCGTCGCGCTCACCGCTCGGCTCCTCGGGCGCGGGCGAGGATCTCGGCGAGCTCGGCCTGCCCATCACGCTCGCGAAGGGGCACGCCTTGGCGTGCGAGCGCGTCGAGGAGCGGATCACGGCCGACCCCGGCGGCGAGGCCCCGGCGGCGCGCGACTCGGTCCGCGTACGTCCTTGCACGGGCCGGGTCGTAGTCGATCCGCTTCCCCACCGGGCTCGCGATGCGCATCGGGCCGCCTTGCGAGCCTCGCTCGAGCGCGGCGACGCAGAGAAGCGCCAGACACACGGCCATGTCGTCGTGGCCGCCGACAGCGCTGTCGAAGCTCCACGAGCCCGCCGAGCCCTGTTTGAGCCGCAGGCCGATCAGCTCGTCGCGCAGCCCGTCCACCGGGTAGAGGGCGAGCGCTCCGTCGCCGATCGCCTGCAGGAGCGTGCTCGCCAGCCGTGTCTTCGACGCGGGCGAGAACGTGAACGGCTCGACCCGGATTCCGCGCGCGCGCAGCCGCTCGAACAGGTGCAGGCCCTGCCACGGGTCGGCGCGTAGCGTGAATCGGTAGCCGCGCCCGTAGGTGAGCGCGATGTGCTCCTCGACCTCGTCGAACGAGACCGGGTTCGCGCGGCTGCCCGCCCACACGCGCAGGTAGTCGAGCACTACCCGGCCCTGCCCGTCCCGGTGCGCGACCCCGAAGACGCTCCGGTCGTGGACGTGCCCGAGGTCGAGCGCGGCCACGTACCCGGCGCGATCCGCGGGCCGCTCGCTCGGACCGGCGAGCGAGAACGCCGCGTCGACCGCCGACTCGCTGAGGAAGTCACCCTCGGCCTCGACCCAGCGGCCCTCGAACAGCTGCTGCCAGAGCGGCTCCGGCAACCTGCGCCGCTGTTCGCGCAGCCGCTCCTCGTCCGCCCACGGCGGCGGGCCAGTCCGCTCGAACGTCGCCCACAGAGGGTCTGCCCGAGCGTGCTCGAGCAGCCCGTACGCGAAGTGGCGTGGGCTGCCCGCCGAAGTCAGCACGCACACGCGAGCGCCGGGCACCTTCGTCGCTGCGGTCAGGAGCGCGTCGAGCAGGCGGCGCGGTCCGCGCGCGTCCGCCCAGGCGGCGAGCTCGTCGACGAACACGGCCAGCGGCAGCAGCCCCCAGGATCCGGACTCGTCCGCCGGCAGAAATTCCAGCGTCGCGCCGGTCGCCACGGCGACGACGCGCCGAGCTTGCAGCTCCAGGGCGCCCGCGACCTCCGGTGTCCGCGCCTGAAAGCCGGCGATCGCGTCCAGGCCGAGGGTCGCCTGGTCGAGGTCGGCGGCGGCCCAGTACAGGCGCGCGCGAGCCGGCGCGGTCAGCAGCTGCGCGGTCGCGCAGCCCGCGAGGTCGCTCGTCTTCGAGCCGCCGCGCGCACGGACGGTGAACGAGTACGGCGCCACGGCCTCCCGGTCGAGCACCTGCCGCGCCGTCTCAAGCTGGAACGGATGCGCGACGTCGCCCCACCGATCACCCGACTCAAGCCGGAGAGCGCCGAGGATGCCGAGCCTCCGGTCGAGCAGCCCGGTCACGCGCCGCTCTCCTCGTCCGCGGCGAGACGGAGCTTCCGGCCGCCCGCCTCGAGGTTCGCGAGTGTCGCCTCGGCCTCCGCCCGCGCCCTCACGACGTTCAGGCCCAGCTTCGCCCGTGACGTCGGCGTGAGACCCAGGTCGTTGCAGAGCCGGCGCGCAGTGTTGACCCAGCCGCGCGCGTCCTCGCGGAGCCTCTGCAGCTTCGCCGCCTCGCCGACCGTGTACGCGGCAAGCGGGTTCGCCTCGCTCATCTCGTCGACCTTGTCGAGCGCAGCGGTCGCCTTCTCGATCCGGGCGAGCACCAGGCCTAGGAGACCGAGCGTCGGCTCGTCGGACGGCGCGTACGCCGGCACGACCTCGCGCAGGTCGTCCGTTATCTCGGCAGCCCGCGGCGCGAGATGCACGACCGCATAGGAGTAGTGGTCCGTGCTCAGGTCGTTCCTCCGCCGAAAAGGCTCCCGCTGCCCTGGGAACGCCGGCGTCCACTCGCCGTCTTGTCGATGCCGCTACTACCGGCACGCTATACGACCATCGGCGGCGTGGCCTACCGGCCACGGCCAGCACCTGAGATCAGCGACTCGACATCCTCAGAGCGGAACCGGAGCTGCCCCCTCGGGATGAGCTGAACCGGGGTCAGCACGCCGGCCGCGATCAAGCGGTCGATCGTTCGCGCGCTCGTCCGGAACAGGGAGCACAGCTCGCGCTTCGTCAGGAGCGGGCGAAGTTCGACATCTGACGCCACGCCTCCCCATTATGCGCCGGTCAGCCTCGCAGCACGTCGCGGCGGAACCGTGTCCCGAACCGTGTCCCGAACTCCGGAAATTCAGGGTGCCTGAGCGCACCCAAGAGCACCTAAGAACGCCGAGCACGCCGCAGAAGCACGCAGCGGCTAGGTCTCATAATCCGTTGGTCCCTGGTTCGAATCCAGGCGGGCCCACTCGTCCCGGGAGCGAACATTGCCCGGCCGGGCTACCATGGCCGGTCGAGCGAGCCGGTCCCCCTCGCGCCAGCAATCCACAGCGAGGAGGGGTCATCGTGCGATCTTTCACCGTCGGCGCCGGCAGCCTGGAAGTGGCGCAAGGTCTCTACAGCGCGCTCGCGGACTTTCACCCGGAGCTCCTCGAGACCGATGACGGCACGTATCAGGTCCGGGTCACGCTCGTCGGCGGCGACAACGCGATCATCGCCACGCTCAACGCGATCGAGAAGTACGTCGCCGAGCGGCGGAGCCCGGCCCGAGTCGAGCTCGACGGCCGTGCCTACACCCTCCATCCGGACTGACGTGCCCGCGGGGCGCACTCCGTCTTGGCGGAGGCGGCCCGGATCGAGCACAATACGCGCGGTCCGACACAACCCAGTCCCGGGGGTGAGCGAGGAGTGAAGGTCTTCCAGAGGGAGCAGCACGTGCGCACGGCAGGCGGCCTGGCCGTCCGCGATATCACCGAGGACGTGATCGAGGCGGTTCGGGAGAGCGGCGTCCAGGAGGGGATCGCCTGCGTCTACTCTCCTCACACCACCTGCTGCGTCCGCGTCAACGAGTTCGAGCACGGCTTTCTCGAGGACTTCGCACAGCTGCTGCTGCGGCTCGTCCCGCGCGAGACCTACTACGCGCACGACGACTGGGATCGGCGCACCGAGAACATCTGCCCCGAGGACATGGACTTCGGGAACGGCCACTCGCACTGCATGGCGATGCTGCTCGGCACCGCCGGCGAGTCGATCCCGATCCGAGACGGCGAGCTGATGCTCGGCACCTGGCAGCGGGTGCTGTTCCTCGAGCTCGACCGCGAGCGCGACCGGCGCTGGCTCGTCCAGGTCGTCGGACACTAGCCGCCGGAAGTCTCACGACTTCCGGCGGATCAGGTCTCCTCACGGCAGACGTTGGCCTGCCGCGCTCGCCATGTCGGTCGCGGCGACGTAAGTACTAGGCGGCTTCGCGGAGCCCGGCGACCTCACGCAGCATCGACAGCGTCTCGAGCGCGTTCGCTTCGATCTGCCGAACGCGCTCGCGCGTGATGCCGAGCTCCTTGCCGATCGCCTCGAGCGACATCGGCTCCCGGTCGCCCTCGAGCCCGTACCGCAGCACGAGAACGGTTCGCTCACGCTCGGGCAGCTCGCCCAGCGCCTTGCGTAGGGTCTCCTCGCGCAGGCTGACCTCCACCTCTTCCTCGGTCTCGGCCTGCTGTGCCGCGAAGAGCTCACCGTATGACCCCGAGTCGTCCTCGCCGATCGGCCGGTCGAGACTTGTCACGGCTCGTGCCGCAGACCTGACCTCGCGGACCTGCTTCAGCGGCAGCTTGGAGGCCTTCGCCAGCTCCTGGTCGGTCGGCTGGCGTCCGAGCTTGCCCACCAGCTCTCGCTCGGCGCGCGCGAGCTTCTGCTCGCGCTCGACGATGTGGACCGGAATGCGGATCGTCCGTGACTTGTTCGCGACACCACGCTGGACCGCCTGCCGGATCCACCACGTCGCGTAGGTCGAGAACTTGAACCCCTTCCGGTAGTCGAACTTCTCGACCGCACGGATCAGCCCGATGATCCCTTCCTGGATCAGATCGAGCAGCGACAACCCGTGCCCCTGGTAGCGCTTCGCGATCGAGACCACGAGCCGGAGGTTGGAGTTGATCATCAGATCCTTCGCCTCCTTGTCACCCCGCTCGATCCGCTTCGCGAGCTCGACCTCGTCCTCCGCGGTCAGCAGCTTGTACCGGCCGGCCTCGTTCAGGAAGAGCTGCAGCGCGTCGGTCGTCGCCTGTGCGAGATCGCCGTTGACGAAGGTTGCGTCGTCCTCACGCACGTGACCGCAGTCGTCGGTGAGCTCGATTCCGCGCTCGTCGAGCTGCTCGTACACGCGCGCGACGTCGTCCTCGTCGAGATCGAGTTCCTGGATGAGGTCGTTGAACTGCGTCAGGTTGACGCAGCCCTGCTCTTCGGCCCGATCGATCAGCGCCGTCAGTCGGTCCATCACAACTCCCGACGGTGGGTGCCCAGTCGACGTGGACCTTAACCGCTTGAGCAAGGCTCGGGCCTAGGATCAGGAACGGTGCCGAGGCCAAACCTGCGGAGGTGGTACGTGACGGCGCTTCGTGTCTTGTAACCGAGCGCCCGTGCGATCTCGGTCCGCGTCAGACCTTGTGCGAGCATCGTCTCGAAGCCGTCCCGCCCCAACCTGCACGCGCGGCAGCGGCACTGCCTCCTTCGATGACGAGTGTTCAGGCCGAAGCGATTCAGGTGGTACTGAACCACGCTGTGATGCACAACATCACAGGAGTCCGCAATACCTCGCCGTGTTCGGCCACGGCCAGAAACCGCGAGTCCGATAGGCGCGCTCGGCGACCCACATCTGCTCGAGCGGCGTCCAGTGCTCGGCGGTTCCCTTCCGGCGGAGAAGGTCACGGGCGTAGGTGGTCTGGAACTCGAGGTCCATCTGCAGCCCGCCGTAGTAGGGCGCGCTCGGGTCCCGCCACGAGCCCTCGAAGCTGTGGATGCAGAGCCACGCATGCTTGTGCGGCGGGTTGTGCGCCTGGCGTCTGGCCACGAGTGCGCGCAGACGCCAGATCCTCAATACCCGTCTTCCGGAGGCGATGGTTCGAATCCGGCCGGGTGTGGTGCTGTACAGCGTGCGCGACGGGCGCATCACGCGCTGCCAGCGCCGGGCCTCGACCCGGTGCACTGCGATGCGCTGGGCGAGCTGCGAGATCTCGAGACGGTTCGCGGCGACCGAGCGCGTGCCGCGTTGCTCGCGTGCGCCCGCCTGGGGGACGAGGGCGATTGCCAGCGCTGCGAGCAAGGCAAGCAGGCATGCGTGTCTCAACGCGCGTTCTCCTTCGTGTCGCTAGCGACGGCGGAGAGCGGCAGACCACGTGGGGGCGCACGCCTGGGGGCGAGCCGGGGCCGCAGAGCCGTCTGGCTTTCCCGATGCGTCGGGGACCGTAGCAACAGGCCCGGCCCGCGGGCCGGTTACCAGGTGAGCGCCTCCGTCACCTTCGGCCGGACGGAAGATCCGCTCGCGTTTCGGGGCGCAACGCCGCCTCGTCCACGTACGACGATCACGGATAGGCGGCGCGTTCACCTATTTCGGTCCTCAAATGAGGAGGCGCGGACGCCGATTGAGTGACCGTGCGACGAATCCTCGTCATCGTTGCAGCTGCCGGTTTGCTGACCGGCCCGGCTCAGGCCGGGCGCGGGCTCCTCGTCGGCGTCGCGGACGACTCCCTGAAATGGAACGCCAGGTCCCAGGCGCAGACCGCGATCACGTACTCGCGCGATCTCGGCCTGCGCGCGGTCCGCGTGACCGTGCCGTGGCAGTCCGGCGAGACCCGGCTTCCGGTCGCGCAGCGAGGGCCCGTCGATCGCATGATTCTCGCGACCTGGGGTCGCGGTCTGCGCGTCGTCCTTGCCGTCTACGGCCAGGCGGCCGATACGCCGACGACGACTGCCGCGCAGGCCGACTACTGCACCTTCGTTGCGAGCCTGCTGCAGCGCTACCCGGGCGTGAGCGACGTCGTGATCTGGAACGAGCCGAACTCGGGCCGCTTCTGGCGCCCGCAGTTTGCGCCGAACGGGATCAGCGTCGCCCCGGCAGCCTACGAGGCCCTCCTTGCCCGCTGCTGGGACGGGTTGCACGCGGTTCGGCGGGGCGTGAACGTGATCGCCGCCTCCGCCCCGCGTGGCAACGACAATCCGTCGGCGCCCTCGAACGTCGCCCACTCGCCGGTCAACTTCTATCTCAGGCTGGGCGAGGCATACCGGGCGAGCGGACGCCGGCTGCCGATCCTCGACACGGTCGGCCACAACCCGTACCCCCGTACGAACGCGGAGCGGCCCTGGACGCGGCATCCAAACCTGCGCTCGATCGGCGAAGGGGACTACGACAAGCTGATGGGCGTCCTCTCCGAGGCATTCGACGGGACCGGCCAGCCGCTTCCCGGCGAGGGGCGAGTGAGCATCTGGTACATGGAGCAGGGCTTCCAGACCGAGGTCGAGCCGGCGAAGAGCACCCTCTACCACGGTCGAGAGACGGCGGGACAGCTCCTGCCTCCCTGGCTCGTCACTCCCCTCGGCCAGACGTTCGGACGTTTCGCCCCCGACCAGGCGACGCAGCTTCGGGACGCGCTCGAGCTCGCCTACTGCCAGCCCGCAGTCGGTGCGTACTTCAACTTCGAGCTCGCGGACGAGCCTGCGCTGGCCGGCTGGCAGTCGGGCCTCCTCTGGGCCGACCTGACCCCCAAACCGTCCTACCAGCCCTTCAAGGAGGCCGTGAGGGCGGTATCCGGCGGCCGCGTCGACTGCACACGCTTCTCGCCCGACGCGATCACGTTCACGGCGAAGCAGAAGAGACCGAACGTTTTCGGGGTCGAGTAGCGTTCGACAGGTGATCGTCCGCTCGCTCGCAGAGGCCGAGGCTTTCACCACCGCCGACGGCAGCACGATTCGCGAGCTGCTCGGGCTGCCGACTGCGCCGGTCCGCAACCAGAGCCTGGCAGAGGCCACGCTCGAGCCGGGGCAGGCGACCGAACGCCACTACCACCGGGAGGCGGAGGAGATCTACTACGTGGTCGAGGGAAGCGGCGAGTTCGAGCTGGACGGCGAGCGCCGCCGCCTTCGCCCCGGAGACGCCGCCCTGATCCCACCCGGCGCCTGGCACCAGATACGAGCCGACGGCGCCGAGCCGCTCCGCTTCCTCTGCTGCTGCGCCCCGGCGTACCGGCACGAGGACACCTTCTTCGACTGACCCGATCGGTAGGGCTCGTTCGCGCAGGTAGCGTTTGGCCCGTGCGCGTCACGGTCGGCGTCCAGTTGATTCCGCAGCACGGGGAGTACGAGCCGATGAAGCGAGCGTGGATCGAAGCCGACGCGCTCGGGGTCGACCGGATCTACAACTGGGACCACTTCTTTCCGCTCAGCGGCGACCCGCACGGCAAGCACTTCGAGTCGCTGACGATCCAGGCGGCGATGGCGGCGCTGACGACGCGCGCCGAGATCTCGTCGCTCGTCATCTGCAACTCGTACCGCAATCCGAACCTGCTTGCGGACATGGCGCGAACGATTGACCACATCTCGGGTGGGCGCTTCATCCTCGGGATCGGCTCGGGGTGGTTCCAGAAGGACTACGACGAGTACGGCTACGAATTCGGCACAGCCGGCAGCAGGCTTCGTGACCTGGACCGTGCGCTGCCGGTCATCAAGGCGCGCTGGGAGAAGCTCAACCCTCCCCCGCTCCGCCGGATTCCCATCCTCATCGGCGGCGGCGGCGAGAAGGTGACGCTGCGGATCGTCGCCGAGCACGCGGACATCTGGCACGCCTTCGGCGACCCGGAGACGATGAGACGCAAGTCGGCGATCCTCGACGAGTGGTGCGACAAGGTCGGCCGCGACCCCGCCGAGATCCAGCGCTCGACGACCGTTGCCAGGCTGAGCGGCGAGGTGAGCTCTGCCGACGACTACCTGGACCTCGGCTTCACCGACTTCGTCGTCAGCATCCCCGGCCCGGACTGGAACCTCGCTCCCCTCGAGCGAGTGCTCACCTGGCGAGACAGCGTGCGGTAGCCCCTCACTCGAGCGAGCCTCAAATCCAGGCGCGCGGGTGACGACATAGGTGAAGACGATGCTCCGAGCGTTCCTCACTGCGGCTGCAGCCCTTGCATTCGCCCCGGCCGCCTCCGCAGGCGTCACGGCGTACCCCTCCGCACAGACGATTCCCGCCACGGGATCGCTGCCGCAGGGAGGGCGGCCGTCGATCGCGCTCGCATCCGCGATCGGCGAACGCGAAGGCGCCTGGATCGTCGTCACCGGCGCGACGAACGTTTCGGCCACCGTTGACAGCTCCCAGCTCGGCCCGCTCAAGGCAGCCGTCTACTTCGGCCACTTCGTCGCCTTCGGAAGGCGTTCCGTGCCCGACGCGCTGCTTCCCTGGGACGGCGCCGTCCGGGCCGTGGAGAAGCCGAATCAGCCGCTCTACCTCCAGATCCTCGTTCCGGGCGACGCGCGAGCCGGTGGCTACCGGGCGACCGTTCACGTCTCCGCGGACGGCCGGATTACCGACGTCCCGGTGACGATCAGGGTCTTCGGCGTCCGGCTGCCACCGCCGAATGCGGTCTCGGGCAACCTGCTGACCTCGTTCCACGTCGTGCCTGAGACGTACGTCACCAAGGTGGACGCCCTCTACCACCTCGGGTCGAACGCGGCCCGGGTGCAGGCGAACGAGGCGCTCTTCTCCTTCCTCTCCGGCTACCGCATCTCGCCGGCAGGGTGGGGGTTCGGCGAGCCGAGGAATCCCGCCGGGTACACGTCGTCGCCGAAGTGGTGGCTGGACGCGTCCGGCAACATGGTCAGGGAGAACAAGGTCGGCTTCGCGACGATGCGTATCCCGATCTCGAACCAGCGTGCGAGTCATCGCAACCGGATCGCCGGCATCTCGCCGTTCGAGCTCGAGCCCTGGTGCGGCTACCTCCAGTCGGTCCGCGGCTTCTGGGAACAGCACGGCTGGCTGTCCGGCCGGATCCCCTACCTGTATGCCTTCGACGAGCCGAGCGCGGAAGGGATGAGGTGGGTCGCCGCGCAGGCCGCGACCGGGCACCGCTGTTTCCCCGGCGCGCGGGTGCTGCTCACCGGGATCCCGAGCAAGGACAACCGCTTCCTGTGGGACGACCTCGACCACGACGACGTCGACGTGTGGACGGTCCTCTCGCGCCGGTACTACGGCCAGTTCCGGCGCGCCCGGGAGAACCTGACCTTCATCGAGAAGGCTCGCCGAGCCGGCAAGATCATCTGGTCCTACACCTACGACGGCGTCGGGGGAACACCGGGGTACAGCGCGTCCGAGCCGCTCTCCAACCCACGCGTCTTCCTGCTCTGGAACGCGCTCGAGGGCATCCGCGGGACCCTCTACGGGCAGGGGATGACCTCCTACCGGACGCCCAACCCGTTCGAGAGCGAGGCGGCGAACGGCGAGTTCGTCCTCCTCTATCCGGGTCGTACCGGCCCGATCGCAAGCGCCCGCCTGGAGCAGATCCGCGACGGCATCGAGGATTGGGCCCTGTTCGACATCGTTCGCCGCAAGCGGGGCTCGTCTGCGGTGCGAGCGATTCTCGCGGGCGCGGGATTGTTCAGCGCAAGCCGCAGCGGAGTGAAGCTCGCGTGCTCGGCGGGCTGCGAGCTCCGCAGCCCGACCAAGTTCTCCTGGCCTCAGTGGTCCCACGACGCGGGGACCGCCGCCAAGATCGAGCAGGCGCGACTCGCTGCGCTGAGGGTTGCCTCCTAGAACACCTCGGTGCGCAGGGCCGGGATCGACCTCAGGGCTCGGCCTTGACGTGCAGGTTGGCGAACAACGAGCCGGGGACCGGGTCGCGGAGCAACGCGACGTGGTCGTCCAGGAAGCGAGCCGTCCAGTTGAGCGCGGCGATGAGCGGCCATCCGAGCCAGCGCATGCGGATCCACTGGCAGAGGATGTCGAAGTAGACCGTGACGAGCATCACCAGGCAGGCCGTCGTCCCGGAGCCGGGTCTCACCGAGATCGACCCCCACTCGGCGTGCTGCGTGAACAGGTACTCGAGGCCCTCGTGCGTCCAGCGCCAGCGGTCGTGCGGAACCGGGTGGTAGACGTACACGCCGTGGGTCGAGGCGAGTACACAGCCGCCGGGGGCGACGACTCGACGCAGCTCTCGCACGGCGGCCACGGGGTCGTCGCAATGTTCGAGCACCTGCGTGCACAGGACCACGTCGAAGCTCGCATCCGGGACCGGGAGCGACTCGATCGTTCCGACCAGGTCGACCGAAGGAGTCTCCACCGTGTCGACGCCGACGTACTCGCTGGCAAACGGCGCGAAGAACGACTCGTACGGCTTCTCTCCGCAGCCGACGTCGAGCACGCGGTAGGGGCGGCCGCGACGGGTGTGCTCCTGCTCCGCTTCGGCCTTCAACCAGGCCACGAGCGGGGCGCGCACCGCGTACGACGGGCGGCCGATGCTCGGCGAGCGCTGAACGGCCCCGGTTGGCTCGAGATCGGCGGCCCGGGGCATCGACCGAGTCTAGTGCTCCGACAGGGAGGCACTGGGAGCACGTTAGTGTCCCGCCATGCCCGAACTGCCTCTCACCGGAGGATGCCTCTGCGGAAGTGTTCGCTACGAGGTCGCGCAGCCGCTCGTCTCCGCCGGCTACTGCCACTGCACGCGCTGCCAGCGTCGAACCGGAAGTGCCGCAGCTATCTCGGCGCTCGTCGCTCCCGGCTCGCTGCGCGTGACCAGCGGCGAGGAGCTGATCGCATCGTTCGACCCGCCGGGCGGCTGGAAGAAGGCGTTCTGCTCGGCATGCGGCAGCGCGCTCTGGGCGCAGAATCCAGACGATCCCGACGCGACCTCGGTCCGGATGGGCACGTTCGACGCCGATCCGGGAATCCGCCCCTCGTATCGCCAGTTCGTCGCCTACGCGGCGCCCTGGGAGGCGATCCCCGACGATGGGCTGCCCCGCTATCCGGAGCGCCGGCCTCCCTCCTGAGGTGCCGCCTGTTCACGTCACGTCGCCGGCGACGGTCCCGGGAGTCGGCGAGAAGCTGATCCGCGAGTTCGTCGGGCGCGTGAAGACCGAGACCGACGGCGTCAGCGTCGCGCGCATGACCAGCCCTCCGGGCTGGGAAGAGCCCGCCCAGACGCCGGAGTTCGACGAGGTGACGGTCGTGCTCGACGGCGAGGTCGTGGTGGAGCACGACGAGGGCTCGATCACGGTCCGGGCAGGCGAGGCTGTGCTGGCTCGAGCCGGCGAGCGTGTGCGCTACTCGACGCCGCATGGAGCCGAGTACCTCGCGGTCTGCGTTCCGGCCTTCAGCCCGGCGGGCGCGCGCCGCGAAGGTTGAGGCGTCGCTCCCCGTGCGGTCGCAGCGCGCGAACCGTTGACGGCCGACCTGCGAAATAGGAAGGTCTAGCCGGCCGACTGAAGGAGTCTCCCGATGAACGGATCGACCACTCAGCTTTCCTTCGAGCGGTTCGCCGCCCTCTGTGCCGCCGCCGTCGGCGCGCTCGGCGTCGGATACTCGATCGCATTCCTCGTCTTCCTGCACGATTCGTCGCGGGGTGCTGCCTACGCGAACGCGATCCTGCTCCTCGCGGGCGGTCTGCTCGCAACCTCGACGTTCGTCGCCGTCTACCAGCGCGTGCGGTCGACGGATGAGGGTCTGGCCCTCTGGGGCCTGATCTTCGCGCTCGTCGGCTCGTTCGGTGCCGCGCTCCACGGCGCCTACGATCTCGCGAACCTGGTCAACCCACCCGCCTCACTGGCAAGCGACCTGCCGAATGCGACGGATCCTCGGGGGCTTGCCACGTTCGGGCTCACCGCGGTCGGTGTCGCAGTCACCGGCGTCCTCGCTCTGCGGGGCGGACGCTTGCCCCGCCGGCTCGGGTACCTGACGTTTCTCTCGGGCGCCCTGCTCGTTTTCGTCTACGCCGGGCGACTCGTAATCCTGAATCCGAAGAGCCCCGGCCTGTTGGCCGCCGCAGTCCTCGTCGGCTTCGTCGTCAACCCGATCCTGTTCGTCTGGCTCGGAGCCGTCCTCTGGGGCCCGCGTCGCCTCGAGGCGACGCCGCAACCGGCCTGAAGACGCTCGTCTACCGGCTCACCCTCGACCTCGAGTCGAGTCCCGAGCACCTCTGGCCGCTCGTCTCGGACACGAACCGGTTCAACCGGGACGCAGGAATCCCGGCCGTGGAGCGCCGCGGCGTCGGCGCCAACGCGCGGCGGCGACTCCGGCTCTCGAAGCTCGGACTCCACCTCGAATGGGAAGAGCAGCCGTTCGAGTGGCTGAGCCCGCAACGCTTCAGCGTCCTGCGGCAGTACGCGGCCGGCCCGATCGACACGATGCACAGCGCGCTCGTGCTCGACTCGCGACGAGGCGGCGGCACCCGACTCACGTACGAGGTGCGGGCAAGGCCGCGAACGCTCTTCGGCCGGATAGCGATCCCGGTCGCGATCGGCCTCGTCAGCCGGCGGCGCTTCGCATCGGTCTTCCGTAGCTACGACGCGTCGTCGCATGCTCACCGGGAACTCCCACGCGCGCCGGTTCGGCTCGCGCCCGGCGCCGTAGCAAGGGTCGAGCGCGTCCGCCGAACCCTGCTCGAGGCTGGACTGGACGAGCGCGGCGTCACCGGGCTCTGCGCACTGGTCGGAGAGGGCGACGCCCTCGACGTCGCGAGGCTTCGCCCCTACCACCTCGCGGATCGCTGGGGACTCGAGCGGCGCGAGGCCCTCGAGCTCTGTCTACACGCAACGCGGGCCGGGCTGCTCGAGCTTCACTGGGAGCTTCTCTGCCCGCTCTGCCGGGGCCCGTCGTCGGTGGAAAGCTCGCTCGACCACGTGGCCGACGAAATCCACTGCGAGACGTGCCTGATCGACTTCACAGCCGACTTTGCCCGCTCGGTCGAGGTCACGTTTCGTCCTTCTGCCGCGGTTCGAGAAGTCGAGGCGGTGGACTTCTGCGTCGCCGGCCCGCAGGTAACCCCGTCCGTGGTCGCTCAGCAGCTCCTCAGGCCCGCCGAGACGCGTTCGCTCGATCTGCGTCTCGAGCCGGGGAGCTACCGGGCGCGATCGCTAGGCGTACCGGGCGCAGTGAGGGTCACCGTGGGACCAGGCGGCCGGTCGCGAACCGCCGTGCGTGCAGCGCCGACCGGTTGGAACCCGGAGCGGCTCGAGCTCGCCGGCGACGCGATGCTCCAGGTCGAGAACGGGACCGCGGGCGAGCAGCTCGTCGTTCTCGAGCGGACTGAATGGAGCGACCGGGCGGCGACTGCGGCGGAGGTGACGGCACTCCAGGTCTTCAGAGACCTGTTCGCGGCCGAGGCGCTCCGTCCCGGCGAGCCGATCTCGGTCGGAACGCTCGCAATCGTCTTCACCGACCTCAAAGACTCCACGCGCTACTACCGCGACGTGGGCGACGCTCCCGCCTTCGGGTCCGTGCTCGAGCACCTCGACGTGCTCCGGAACGCAGTCAGGGCCGAAGGGGGCGCGGTCGTAAAGGCAATGGGCGACGCGATCATGGCGGTCTTTCCGCGACCGGTCTCGGCTGTCCGCGCGATGCAGGCGGCGCAGCGAGCCGTGGACGGCCGTCCGCTCGCGCTGAAGGTCGGCATCCACTACGGGCCGTGCATCGCGATCAACCAGAACGGCGTGCTGGACTACTTCGGCTCGGCGGTCAACCTCGCAGCCCGCCTCGCCGGCGTCTCGTCGGGCAACGACGTCGTCATCTCGGATGCGGTCCTCGCCGACCCCGAGGTTCGAGCGCTGTCCCTTCCTGCCGAAGTCGTCGACGTACCGCTGAAGGGGTTCGAGGACGCCCCGCCTGCGATCTGGCGGCTTACTGCCTACGCAAGCCCCGCCAGGGCCCGTGCCACGTCGAGAGTCGAGACGACGCCCACCGGCCGGCCGGAATGACGCTCGACGACGATGATGTGCGAGACCTCGTGCTCGACCATCAGCTGGATCGCCTGTCCGAGCGGCTCGGCAGTCCCGACGACAAGAGCAGGCGTGGCGGCGACCTGCTGGGCGGTGACCTCGTCGAGCCCTCGTTCGAGCGACGCCCGGACGAGATCGGCGTCGGTGACGACGCCCCAGTGTTTTCCACCAGGGAGCTCGTCTTCGCCGAGCGCGTGCACGATGATCGCGTGCACGCGGTAGGTCGCCATCATCCTGGCGACTGTGCGGAGCGGGGTCTCGGGAGGGCACGAGATCATCCCAGGGTGCATCGCGTCGATCGCGCGCAACTCTTCGAGAGGGCGGATGCGATGTGAGGGTTCGTAGACCTGCATGACTGACCTCCCTTCGCCCTTCAGGATCGCGCGAAACGCGCCGGCGGGCATCAGGGAACAACCTGACGGCTTGCTACGCCTGTCCGCCGCGGATGACGTTCGCGAGCGCCCGCACGGCCGGCTCGACGGCGGACTCGTGGAGTCGCCCGTAGCCGACGACGAGCCCGCCGTGACGCGAACGCCGGATCCTGAACGCCGACAACGGCGGCACGCGGATTCCGGCCCGCTCGGCGGCGGCTGCCAGAGCTGCATCGTGGACGCCAGGCTCCAGCCACACCAGGACGTGCACGCCGGCGGCGACGCCTTCGACCCGTAGTTCGGGAAGGTGGGTGGCCAACGCCGCGAGCAGACGGTCCCTGCGAGCGCGGTACGCGGCACGCGCCCGGCGGACGTGACGGTCGTACTCCCCGCTGCGGATCAGCTCAGCCAGCGTGAGCTGGTCGAGGGAGGGCGAGAAGCCGTCCACGAGACGCTTGACGCGCGCGGCGTCTGCTCCGAGGCGGCTCGGGAGAACGAGCCAGCCGAGCCGGAGTGCGGGGGCAAGGCTCTTCGAGACGGTGCCGAGGTGAACGACGTGATCCCGTGCGAGGCCTTGCAGGGACCGAACAGGCTCGCGGTCGTAGCGAAACTCGGAGTCGTAGTCGTCCTCGACGATCAGCCCTCCGGTGCGCTCGGCCCAGGCCAGCAGCTCGCGGCGCCGGCTGCCGCTCAGCACGGAGCCGACCGGAAACTGATGCGCAGGTGTGACGACCACGACGTCCGCCTCGAGCCCGGCGACGACCATCCCGTCTCCGTCGACCGCGCGGGAAACGAGCTCCAGGCCGAGAGCCCGGATGCGCTCGTGCTGTCTGGCGTGCGACGGATCCTCGACGGCGACGCGCGTCGCCCCCTGTTCCTTCAGGAGCCGCAACAGCACGTCGATTCCCTGCGCCGTCCCCTGGACGACGACGGTGTCATCCGGGTCGGCCGTGACTCCTCTCGTCCGCCCCAGGTGGTCTGCGAGCGTCTCGCGGAGCACGCGCTCGCCCCGGGGATCTCCGTAGTCGAGCGTCGCCGAGCCGACGCTGCGCAAGACCTTCTGACCGGCTGCAAGCCAGCGGCGAACCGGAAAAAGCGTCACGTCGGGTGTCGTCGGCGTGAAGTCGTACCGAACCGGCGCTGCCTGTGGCTCCGGCCGCCGGCGAGAACGGGGCGTGACCGGAACGGCGGCCACGACGGGCGCGCCTCGCGGCCGAACGACGAGGAAACCCTGCGCCTCGAGCTGGCCATACGTGTCGGTGACCACCCCGCGGGAGACCCCGAGGCTGCGCGCCAGGACGCGCGAGGCGGGGAGGCGCACACCTTCGCGGAGAGCGCCCAACCGGATCGCGTCCCGCAGAGTCCGCTCGAGCGCGGCCCGCAGTGTCTCTCCCGCAGCCGGCTTCAGCGTTAGCCAGCTGGACTCATCAAATTGCACTGCTGTGGATCTTCTCACAAGGCCAGCGTGCGGGCATAGTCGCAGCAATCGAGAAAGGAGCGAGATGAGCCAGGTAGCGACCCAATCCAGCGAGGTTGCCGACGGTCGGAACGACTTCGACTTCCTCTTCGGACGCTGGCGGCTCGCCAACCGCAAGCTGACCGACCTATTCGAGGAGGACTCGGGCTGGGTCGAGTTCGAGGCTACCTCCGAGGCGGACCCGATCGTCTGCGGGCTGGGCAACTGCGACACCTTCGTCGTGCAGGACTTCCCCGGCCGAGGGTACTTCGAGGGCTTCACGCTTCGCCTCTTCGAGCCCGAGACGGGCCTGTGGCGAATCTGGTGGACGTCGTCGATCAGCGGGGGACGACTCGACGAGCCCGTGGTCGGCAGGTTCGTGAACGGCCACGGCCGCTTCGAATGCGACGACGTCGTGTTCGGGCGAGCGGTCAGGGTCCGGTTCGACTGGACGCCCAAACCACCCGATGCGTGGCACTGGGAACAGTCGTTCTCGGTTGACGACGGCGAGACCTGGCTGACGAACTGGATGAACGACGGAACGCGCGTGGCCTGAGGCAGGCCCTCGCCCGAGGGAGCCGGCGGGAACCGGCTCGGCGGCGGCGGTGTAGTAGCGTCGACAACTCGAAGGAGGCGACGCGATGGCGATCCGACGCTGGCCTGTTCTGGGTGCTGCCCTGGTAGCCGCAGCCGCGATCTCGGGGGCCGCGCTGGCCGTCGGTCCGTGGCCCGGGCTGGCACGCAGCGTGACCGCACCGGCCGCGAAGGTGCGGTATTCGGCGACGACGGCAAACGGCACCACGACGGTCAAGGCGTTCGGAGCCGGCGGCCTGCTGGCCTCGGCAAGATTCGATGGCGCGTACGGCATCCCCGCCGTCACGAGCACCGGCGTCGCCGGTGGGCTGTCTCCCGACGGACGCTTGCTCGTGCTCGCTGAGCCACCCACCTACGAAGGGCTGCGCGAGCGAAGCAGCTTCCTCGTGCTCGCGACGGGTTCGCTGTCTCAGGTCGCGGCGATCACCCTCCCGGGCGAGTTCGGGTTCGACGCCGTCTCCCCGGACCGCCGGACGCTGTACCTGATCCAGCACACCTCGAGCGCCGATCTCGTCAGGTACGCGGTTCGGGCGTACGACCTGCGCGCGCGACGTCTCGTGCCCGGGGCGATCGTCGACAAGCGGGCGCCGGACGAGACGATGCGCGGGTATCCCGTCGCGCGGGCGACCTCGAGCAAGGGGGCGTGGGTGTACACCCTGTACATCCGGCCGACGAACGGCCAGATGCCGTTCGTGCACGCACTGAACGCTGCGAGGCGCTCGGCGTTCTGCATCGACCTCCCGCGTTGGCGGGGCAGGACGGATGAGTTCGGCGGCGGCCTCCGGCTGACGAAAGACGGCCGCACGCTCGTGGTGCGTACCCGGAACGGTGCGACCGCGGCGACGATCGACACGAGAACGCTTCTGGCCCGATAGCGGGCCGTTTACTCGGCGTACGAGCGGTGACAATCACCTCGGCGGGCGCCGAGCACTAGGCGACGAGCACGCGCCACCGGGGTTTACGTCGCCGTCTGCTCCGGCGGGCCGATTGGGGGATCGTCGGCGCCCGCCCATCAGCTGTCGTAGTGTGAGGTGGGATGCGGTTCCGGCGGGGCGCAACGCTCGATCCAGGACAGGTCACCGACGTTCGCGGCCGGCGGATGGGAGGCGGCCTCGCACTCGGAGGCGGCGGGCTCGGCGTCGCCGGCCTCGTCGTCTACCTGCTGATCTCCCTCCTCTCCGGCGGCGGCGGTCTCGGGCAGCTGGCGCCGCTCGACGACCAGCGCGTCGGCCGGGGCGACACCCCCGGGCAGGTCTCGGAGAGCTGCCGAACCGGCGAGGACGCGAACACCCGCGAGGACTGCCGCATCGTCGCCGTCGTGAACAGCGTGCAGAAGTTCTGGGACGGTGTCTTCACCCGCAGCGAGAAGCGCTACCAGTACGTCGACACGGTCTTCTTCACCGACCAGGTCCAGACGGGATGTGGCAACGCCGACGCCGCCGTCGGCCCGTTCTACTGCCCCGTCGACCACCTCGTCTACATCGATCTCGGGTTCTTCGACGAGCTCCAGTCTCGCTTCGGCGTCGGGGCGGCGCCGTTCACCCAGGCGTACGTGATCGCCCACGAGTACGGTCACCACGTCCAGGACCAGCTCGGCGTCCTCGACGCCATTCGCGGTGACCGGCAGGGGCCCGAGAGCAAGGCGGTCCGCAGCGAGCTGCAGGCCGACTGCTACGCAGGCGTCTGGGCGGCGCACGCTGTCGAGACGGGACTGATCGAAGAGCTGACGCAGAGCGACGTCGACTCAGGGCTCCAGGCGGCGTCGGCGATCGGCGACGACCGCATCCAGGAACGCACACAGGGGCAGGTGAATCCCGAGACCTGGACGCACGGGTCCTCCGAGCAACGGCGCAGATGGTTCGCGCGCGGCTACGAGCAGGGCAAGCCGGCGGCGTGCGACACCTTCTCCGGCTCGATCTGAGCCGACGCCGACGGGCACAGCCCGGGGCCGCATCCGTATCCTGCCGCTGTGGGGGGCACTGCGAGGCAGGAGGGGGACTGCTGATGCACCGTGGTGAGGTCGGAACGGAGATCGCGCCCGCGCTGGCCGTCGGCGCCGACGCGGCGGCAACGGCGACCGCAGCGCGGATCGACGAGATGCTCAGACGTACGTGCGACCTGGCGCGAGCCCTGACGCATGCCGAGCAGGCCGCCCTGAAGCTCGACGTGGACGACGACCCCGGCCTGACGCGCAAGTACTTCAGCCTCAGCCCCGCCTACGAGCGGTGGCGTGAGTACCGGGTCGACCCGCACGGTCTCGGCTTGCACGGCATCGACATTCCGCCGGGTCAGGCGGTACGGCTCACGCAGGCCGAGGTCGAGGCCCATCCTGCATGGCAGGCCTTCGGCGAGCAGGCGCCGTCCCATCCTCCTCTGCGTGGTTGGCTGGCCGCATCGGTCTGCGGTGAGGGTGGGCACACGTACGGGCTGCTTCAGCTGTCCGACAAGACCGGCGGCGCCGACTTCGACGAGCGCGACGAGCAGCTCGTCCTCGAGCTCGTTGCTGTGGTCGGAGCGGCGCTGGACGCGCTCCGAGCGGCTCACGCATCCAACTGACGACCGATGATGCGCCGTCGCTGCCTGCTCGTGCTGGTCGCCGCCCTGGTCGGAGGAAGCATCGTCGCCCCGGTCGCGTCTGCCGCACGGCCGAGGTCGCTCGCGAGCTACTGCAGCCCGAGCGGCGACCTCTGCTTCGGCGTGATCGATCGCAGCGGCGCGGTCTACCTCGAGCTCTCGCTCGCCGCGCGCTACTTCGATCGCTACCGCCTCTGTGTTCGCCCGCCGGGGCGAGGCGCCGCCGGCGCCGTTCGCTGCGGCTCGTTTCCCGTCGGCCGCCGCGGATCGGGCTGGGGATCGTCCGTGAAGTACGCGCGCCAATTCCCGCTCGTCGGGACGGGCCTGTACCGCGTGACGTGGCAGCTGGGCGCGAAGCCGCTCGGCCCCACGCTTCGGTTTCGCCTGCCGGTGCGCAGCCAATGACCCTCGTCCACCCGGTCCGGCACCTCCTTCGCGCGAAGGATCTGATCGACGCGCGGTACCGCGAGCCCCTCGACGTGCCGGCGCTGGCGCGTGCCGCCCACCTCTCCCCTGCCCACTTCAGCCGCGAGTTCCGCCGCGCGTTCGGCGAGACGCCGCACCAGTACCTGCTGACGCGACGGCTCGAGCGGGCCGCTGCGCTGCTGCGAAACACCGACCGGTCGGTTGCCGACATCTGCCTCGCCGTCGGGCTGCGCAGCGTCGGCTCGTTCACGACGAGCTTCGGGCGCGCGTTCGGCATCTCACCGACCGCCTACCGGGCCGCGTACCCGCCGCGGCCGAGCGGGCGCGCGTCCCGACGTGCGTCCTCCAGGCGTATGCCGGCCCCACTTCAGCAGCTTTCGAGAAGACGGCCGCCTGCAGCGCGGCTAACGTCGCGCCAACCTCCACTCGACACCAAGGAGGATCGACATGCTGCAGCAGCTCACGCACGTGCAGGTGTGGGTGCACGACCAGGACGAGGCGCTGGCCTTCTACACCGAGAAGCTCGGGATGGAGGTCCGCGAGGACGTCACGGTGGCCGAGCTCGGCAATTTCCGCTGGCTGAGCGTCGGCGTCCGGGCCAGCCCGACGTCGCGATCACGCTGATGGCGGTCCCCGGGCCGCCCGTGTTCGACGAGGAGACGCGGGAGCAGATCCAGGCGCTCATGGCGAAGGGCGCGGCCGGCGGCCTCTTCTTCGCGGTCGAGGACTGCCGCGCGACGTACGAGGAGCTGAAGGGCCGCGGCGTCGAGTTCACTGCAGGAGCCGACGGAGCAGCCGTACGGCATCGACGCCGGCTTCCGCGACCCGTCCGGGAACCACTTCCGGATGGCGCAGATGAGCCAGGGCTAGCACGACGCGGGAGGCGCGCCCGTCCTCCGGGCGCGTCTCCCGCTCACGGGCGGGGCACACCGAAGAACGACATGTGCGCGCGGATGTACTCGAGCTGCGCCTGGTGCGCCCGCCACGTTCGTTCCGGCGAGGCCTTCGCGTACGCCTGGTAGGCGTAGGCTCCGGTGGCGGAGTCGGCGAAGGATTCCGCGATCACGAGCCCGTGAACGGGCTCGAGGGGGCGAGAGGTCGTGGCGCACCCCGTCGATTCGAACACCTGCCGTTGTCCGCCGGCGATGCGGGACACGCTGCCCCGCCCGATCACCTGGACGTTGCTCAACGTGTGCAGATCCTGGTTCTGGTACCGGAAGACGAGGCTGGCCACCCAGAGGGGCGTGACCGGCGCGGGCGCGTTCGTGGCGTACTGGTAGGTGACGATGTCGGTGCCGGTCGGTGAGGGAGACGTTCAGGTTGTTCTGCCCCTCGACCACCTGCCACCCGCCGTTCGGGACCCAACAGGTGAACCAGCGCCCCTGCCAGTGCACCCAGCTCGAGGCGCCCACAGCAGTCGCCGGCAGAGCGAGCGCCACGACACAGAGGACGATCAATGCCCGCCGCGACATACGGCGGATATCGGAGAAGCGAACTGGCGGCTCAATCCCTCAGGAGGCGGTACCCGTCTCGCAGGAACGGGGTCCGATCCATCACGAGCCGCACCTCCTCCGGGGCCACCGGTCCTTCCTCGGTGACGATCTCGTCGACGAGCTGGGGCGGCGTGATGTCCCGGAGCTCCGGCTCGTCGGCGCCGGCCGGCCGCACGGGGGCAAGCTTCAGCACCTCGCACGCGACGACGAACCGGACACCGACCTGGTGTGCGGCCTCGGCAAGGGGTCGCGTCCCGATCTTGTTCTCGATCGAGCCGTCCTCGTAGACGGTGTCCGCGCCGACCAGGACCAGCGAGACCCCCGCGAGCCGCGGAAAGACGTCTGCGTCCTCGACGACGCCGGCGTCGATGCCCTGGGCACGCAGGTCCTCGGCGAAGGCCCGACCTTCCTCGAACGGAGCGGACGCCGTGCACGACAGGCGAGCCGGAGGGGTGTGGATCACCGCCTCCCGCACGGTCGCCGAAGCCGAGTGCGTGAGGACGAGGGCGTCCCGCAACAGCGGCGCCAGCTGGACGGCGATCGAGTGCGCGGCGCGGTTCCGAGCCTCGACGAGCGCACTCCCTTCCTCGGAGACGAGACGCTGGAGCTCGTCGGGGCGTAGGTGCGACGCGGTGTGCACCGAGGCGACGAGGCGCCCGACGGCATGCGCGATCGCCCCCATCGCGGGGCGGGCATCGACCAGCTCGCGCCCCGCGGCGAGGAGCCGCTCCAGCAACTCTGCGCTCGACGAAGCGGGCTCCGCAGCCACCTCGAGCAGAGCTTCGACCGCGCGCCGCGCCATCCAGCTACCCCCATGAGTGCGGTCCGAGCCAAGCTCCTCTACCGTCTCCGCCAACGAAGGCATCGCGGCGCTCAGTTGCTCATCGACGCCATCCACTCCTCGGCGCGCTTGGCCATCTCTTCCGGAGCGACGTCCTCGACATGCGTGGCGATCGACCAGGAGTGCCCGAACGGATCCCTGAGGGCACCGAAGCGGTCGCCCCAGAACTGATCCGCGACCTCCATCGTGACCGTCGCTCCCGCCGCGACCGCACGCTGCACGACTGCGTCGACGTCATCGACGTAGAGGAACACGCTCGATGTCGTGCCACCCAGCTCCTTCGGCGGCTTGGTCTCTGCCTCCGGGAACGTGTCCGCGAGCATGACGACGGAATCTCCGATCTCGATCTCGGCGTGCCCGATCTTCCCGTCGGGTCCGTTCATCCGCGCGCGCTCCTTCGCACCGAAGGCCTGCTGGTACCACTCGATTGCCCGGGCGGCGTCGTCGAGGCTCAGGTACGGAGTCACGGAGTGATACCCGTCTGGAATCGGCTTCGTCATCTTCCCCCTCTGAGTCGGCGTGACTGAAGCGCCGTGATTCTAGAAGGTCGGGCGCCCCGGCGCGGGAGCCGGAACGACCCTCTCTCCGAATGGTCACTGAATGATCGCCGCAAGCGCATGCGGGCGACACCTCGCGGTGCGACGGCAGGCCGGTACCCTCCGGCCATGCTGTCGCGACGGCCGGCTGCCCGACCCGTAGGCGGGCTCGCGATGGAGGCGCCGGCTGCAAGCGACGTGCACGCGGTCGTGCTCGTCGAGGGAACGAGCGACCGGCACGCGCTCGAAGCGCTCGCCCGGCGCCGCGGTCGGCAGCTCGACGCCGAGGGCATCGCCGTCGTGCCGATCGGAGGCGCACAGGCGATCCGGAAGTTCCTCGAGCGCTACGGCCCCCGCGGCCTCGAACTCAGGCTGGCGGGTCTCTGCGACGCGGGCGAGGCGGATGACGTCCGCCGCGGCCTCGAGCGAGCCGGCTTCGGCTCCGATCTCACCCGCGACGACATGGAGCGGCTCGGCTTCTACGTCTGCGACGCAGACCTCGAGGACGAGCTCATCCGTGCACTCGGCACCGACGCCGTCGAACGAGTCGTCGAGGCTCAGGGCGAGCTCCGATCGTTCCGCACGCTCCAGAAGCAGTCGGTGTGGCGAGGACGCCCCGTCGACGAGCAGCTACGGCGCTTCATGGGCAGCGGCGGGAGCCGGAAGATCCGCTACGCACGCCTGCTCGTCGAGACGCTCGATCTCGCACACGTGCCCCGGCCGCTCGACAAGGTGCTGACTCACGTGTGAGCCAAGCGCCGATGCGGGTCGTGTCGTGATCGGCCTAGGCGGCGGCTTGGGAGCGCTCTGCTGTCGATTTCGGGGGGATGAGGAGGACGTCCGTTGCCTCCTTGCCTCGAAGGCCCTCGATCGACATCTCGAGACCACTGATGGGAGTGATGGGGCTGTCCTCGCGCAAATCTGCGAACTCGGGGTAATGCGGGACGAGGGCGATCAGCGTGGAGCTCTTCCTGGTGACTTCGACGACGATCGGTACTCGCGCACGAACGAGCGCCGAGGCGCCGAGCAGCACTTCCGTCTCGTGGCCCTCTACGTCGATCCAGAGCAAGCCGATGTCGGCTGGACCGAGTCCGACTTTCGGAAGAAAGTCGTCGAGGGCGACCGCCTCGACCTGAATGGAGGGTTCGCCTGGCTGGGGCGGCCGCACCGAGTGCCTGCCCGACTTGCCTCGATGGATCGCCAGCGGGACGACACCACCAGTCTCGGACGCCGCGACTGGATATGAGTCGATCCGGTCTTCGAGGAGATTGATGGCCACGTTCGCGCGCAGGAGCCGGAAGTTCGCCGGCTCCGGCTCGAGAGCCAGGGCACAGCGAAATCCGTGCCGGCGGACAGCCGGGATGCACGGCGATCCGATGTTGGCGCCGACGTCGACGAAAACCCGCTCGCGCGCGTAGTCCCCCAGGCCGCGGGCGTCGAGATGAGCGAGCGCGCGGTCCAGCGGACGCCACTCTTTGAGCGCCCTCTTCGTAAAGAGAAGACGTCCTCGGCCCCGATCCTGCGTCGAGATGATGAACGTCAGTCCGTCCACGTCGTCGCCGACGTACGACGTCAGGCCTGCGGCCGCGTTGAAGAAAGTCTTCCTCGCCTCCCACTCGACTGTCTGCGCGGTTTCCGAGCCGCGCCCGCGACGGCGAAGCACGTGCCGCAGGGGACGAGAAAGGTGCCGCCCGCCGGCTTCAGACATGCCCCGCCTGCCTCGGCCGGGTCAGGATCGCGACGAAACTCGAATCCAACCGCGCCCGGCCGACGGACTCGGCCACTGCCGACAGCGTTGCCTGTTCATGCCTGCAAGCGTGGCAGGCAAGTCGGACGAGGCCGCGTGCCGATCAGGGCTGCTCGTAGACGGAGACGTGGGACCGGCTGAGGCTCGTGAACGGCTCCCGCTGCCACCCGGCCCACCGGTGCTCCAGCCTCAGCCCGGCGATGCGCGCCATCAGGTCGAGCTCGGCCGGCCACGCATAGCGGAGCTCGACGGGGAACGCCTCGAGCCGACCGTCCACGATCACGTAGTGCTGCGAGCTGAACCGCTGCGTGACCACGTCGTAGACGTCGAAGGACACACCATCCGGATCGGCGCGGAACGGGATGATCGTCTGGCCGAGCGGCAGGCTCTGGAGGCCCGGGACGCCGGTCTCGATCACGAACCGCCCTCCTTTTCGGAGATGCGCGGCGGCGTTCTCGAAGCAGGCGACCTGCGCGTCCTGCGTCACCAGGTTGAAGATCGTGTTGAAGACGAGGTAGACGAGCGAGAACTCCCCTTCCACGCGGGTCGTGGCGAAGTCGCCGATCGCGACGTCGATCCGCTCGGCGCCCGGCTTCGCCCGCAGCCGAGCCACCATCGCCTCGGAGCTGTCGATGCCCGCGACGCGCACGCCGCGCTCGGCGAGCGGGAACGCGATCCGGCCGGTGCCGATCCCGAACTCGAGCGCCGCGCCGTCGCCGGCGAGCTGGGCGAGCAGATCGGCGACCGGCCCGACAACCGCCGGGTCGGAGATGGCTGTGTCCTCGTCGTAGCGGGACGCAACCCGCTCGCCGAAGAAACCGTCGCTCGCGCTCTCGTCCACCGGCACTTCCCGGAGCATAGGTAGTGCCGCGTGCGGGGACGCATTCGCGGAGGTGTCAACCGGAAACGCAGCCGCTCAAGAATGGCCATGCGCGTCCGGACGCAGTCGGCGAGACTCGCCCTCGGCGAGGTAGATGGCGACCACCGCGCCCACACGAACCTCCTTCGGAACAGTTACGTCTGGTCCAGCCGTCTCGGTGGGGCCCGAAGACGTCATCGTCGTCGACCATCTGACCAAGCGCTTCGGGCCCGTTCTCGCGGTCGACGACCTCTCCTTCCGCCTCGAGTCAGGCACGGTGACCGGCTTCCTCGGCCCGAACGGCGCCGGCAAGACGACGACGCTGCGCATGCTGCTCGGGCTCGTCCGGCCGACCGCGGGCAGGGCGTTGCTGTTCGGGCCCCGTACCGCGAGGACCCGGATCCGGCGCGACGCGTCGGCGCGGTGCTCGAGGCGGCGGACTTCCACCCCGGCCGCTCGGGACGGGAGCATCTGATGACGCTGGCGCCCGGCCGCACGGCTGCCGGCGTCCCGGGTCGACGAGGTGCTCGAACTGGTCGAGCTCTCGCCCGCCGGCCGTCGCCGGGTGGGCGGCTACTCGCTCGGGATGCGGCAGCGGCTCGGCCTCGCGGCCGCTCTGCTTCGCGACCCGGAGCTCCTGATCCTCGACGAGCCCGCGAACGGCCTCGACCCCGAGGGCGTTCACTGGCTCCGCACCTTCATGCGGAGCTTCGCGACGGCCGGGAAGACGGTGCTGGTCTCGAGCCACGTCTTGGCCGAGGTCGCGCAGACGGTCGACCAGCGTCGTGATCATCGACAGGGGAAGCCTCGTCGAGATCGCCGCGCTCGACGAGCTGACGGCGCGTATGGCATCCGGCGTCCGCGTGCGTGCGCCGGGGATCCAGGCGCTTCTGCCCCTGCTCGCTGCCGGCGGGCATCGAGGCGACCGTCGCTCGACGGGGACGAGCTCCTCGTCCGGGGCGCGTCCGCTGCCCAGGTCGGAGAGCTCGCATCGAGCGCGGGAATCGCGCTCCACGAGCTCGTACAGGAGTCCTCCACGCTCGAGAAGGTCTTCCTCGAGCTCACGTCCGGGAGCGAGCCGTGATCGCCCAGCTCCGTTCCGAGCTTCGCAAGATGCGGACGACCCGGACGAACTTCGGCCTGCTGCTCGGCCTGGTCGCGCTCATCCTGTTCGGCGTGATCGCCGGCAGCTTCAGCAGCGAGTCCGATCTCTCGCTCGCCGAGAACCAGAGGGAGGTGATCGGCAACGGCGGCTTCGCTGCGGCTTTTGCCGCCATGATCGGAGTGATGGCGATGACGAGCGAGTTCAGGCACGGGACGATCCGTGCGACGTTCGTCTTCGCACCCGACCGCATGCGCGTGGTCGGTGCCAAGGTGCTCGCCAGCCTCCTCGTCGGAGCCGGCTTCGGCGCGTTCGGCGCTGGACTTTCGCTCGGGACCGGCGTCGTGGTGATCCGCAGCCGCGGCTTCGACCTGCTGATCGATTCCGGCGACGTCCGCCGGTTGCTGCTCGGCACGATCGCGATGTCCGCGCTCTGGGCCGCGGCCGGCGTCGGCGTCGGCGCCGTGCTCCGCAACCAGGTGATGGCGATCGTCGGTCTGTTCGCCTGGGTGTTCGTCGTCGAGATCCTCCTCTTCCAGTACCTGCCCGGGGTGGGCCGGTATGCGCCGGGCGCAGCAGGGACCGCGATGACGGGCAGCACGGTCGGTGACTCGTCCGTGCACCTGCTCTCGGCGCCCACCGGAGGTGCGCTGCTGGCCGGCTATGCAGCCGCGTTGATCATCGCGGGTGGGCTCGTGACGAGCCGCCGGGACGTCACGTAGCTCCGGCGGTTGCGCGCGGCGCGCGCGATCAGACCGTGCCGGGAGAGGCCGTCCGGGAGCCTCTCCCGGCCTGGGCGCTCACGCGGCTTCCTGCTCGAAGACGCTGATCGCACCCATCGGGCACTGCGCGGCCGCTTCGATGACCTTCGGGTCTGCGCTCGATCCGACCCGCAGCGATGCGATCCCGTCGGCGCCGACCTCGATCACGTCCGGGGCGAGATCGGCGCACACGCCGAACCCGCTGCACAGCGAGCGGTCGATGACGATCTGGTACACGGCTTTGCTCCTTTCAGGGTGGACGCTCCGACGATAGGCCGGCTCGATCGAGCGGCGGGCAAGCAGACGGGAAGCCTTTCGCCGCAAACGGCAAAGATTCGGCAAAGCCGGCGCGAGCCCCTTAGGAGCGCCGTAGAAGGCACCGACGCCCAATCAGTGCGCTCCACGATGCCCCGCACGCCATCTCCGAGGACCCTCTGCGAAGTCGAGAAGGACACGGTTGCATGACGCCCGCAAACAAAGACGGTCGGGCCACGGGGTCTCAGGGACGAGCTCCGAGCCGGCGTGAGCTCTTCGCCCTTGCCTCGGTCCTCGCCGCCACTGCGCTGACCGCAGGCGCCGCGATCGCCGGTCTCACCCGGGCGCCGGGCGCACCGCCCGCCCCGGTCCCCACCGTCGACCAGATCATCACGCCGGCGGTGCCCGCTACGACGACACCTCGACGAGTGGAGCCGGGGGACTGATGCGCGGCATCTGGGCCACGCTGCTCTCGGTCTGGGCCCTGTTCGTAATCGTCGCCGTCCTCGCCTGGACGCGGCAGCAGCCGGCGAGCGCACCGGCGCAGGGGCCGACGGCGGCAGTCGTCGTCGGCAAGAACGGCAAGCGCCAGCTCGTCGTCCTGCCCGGCAAGACGTCGCCGACGCATGCAACGACCCGGACGTCGCCGGTGCCGGCCGGATGATCGAGGCTGCCACCGCAGGCGTACCCGTCGCCTGGCTCATCGCCCGCGCTGCCGGGCTCGTCGCATTCGGCCTCCTCACCCTTGCCGTCTGGCTCGGCCTCGCGATGTCGACGCGGCTGCTCGCATCCCGGCGGCAGAAGACGCTGCTCGGGTGGCACCAGACGCTCCTCTGGACTGGGCTCGGCATGGTCACGCTCCACGGCATTGCCCTCCTGCTCGATCCGACCCTGCACTTCGGGTTTCTCGCAGTCCTCGTGCCCGGCACCGCCCCATGGCGACCGCTCGCCGTCGCGGCAGGGGTCGTCACCGCCTGGCTGATGCTCACGCTGGCGCTCTCGTTCCACGTCCGCCGGAGGATCGGGCAGCGGCAATGGCGACTCCTCCACTACGCGGGCTTTGCCGGCTTCGCGTGTGGCCTCGGCCACCTGCTGACCGTCGGCACCGACGTCCGCGGAACGACGGGACTGCTGGTCGCAGCGCTCGCCGGCGGCCCCGTGCTCTGGCTGGCGTTCGCCCGGATCCTGATCCTCCGCGTCCCGCCCCGTCCTGCCCCACCGCCCGCCGCCCGGACGTCGGCGAACGTGCCTCGCGTAGCCGCATGAGCATCGCCCGGCTCTGGCGAGAGTCCTTCAGGGCGATGGGGACGCTGTGCGAGATCGCCGTCACCGCAGGCCCCCTCGACGGCTCGAAGACGCATCGCGCCCTGGCGGCGGGCCGCGCCGAGATCGAGGCGTGTGAACGTGCGCTCTCGCGCTTCGACCCGGCGAGCGACCTGTCGCGCCTGAATGCCGCGGGCGGCGAGTGGGTCGAGGTCGGCACGCGTCTCGAGGCGGCGCTGCGCCTCGCCCTGCGCGCACGGGAGGACTCGGCCGGGCGGTTCGATCCGACGATCCTGCCCGCCCTTCAGGCAGCCGGGTACGACCGGTCCTTCGAGCTCCTCGAGCAGCGCCCGCCGCGGGAGGTCGCGAGCTGGCGTCCCGGCGCCGAGGTCGAGCTCGACGGAAACGGCAGCGCCCGGGTCGCGCGCGGCTCCGCGGTCGACCTCGGCGGGATCGCGAAAGGCTTCGCCGCCGGGCGGGCACTGGACGCGATGCTGGCCGCGTGGCCGGCGCTGCCGGGCGGGCTCGCCGACCTGGGCGGCGATATCGCCGTGTGGGGCCGGTCTCCCGAGGGTTCGTGGCGCCTCGCGATCGCCGATCCGCGCCGGCCGGAGTCGACCCTCGGGACGCTGGAGCTCGTAGCCGGAGGGGTCGCGACCTCGGGGCGCGACACCCGCCGCTTCGGGCCGGGCCGGACGTTCCACCACCTGATCGACCCGGCGACGGGCGTCCCCGCCCGTTCCGGTCCGCTGGCCGTCACTGTCGTCGCCGCCGAGCCCGTCGAGGCCGAAGCGCACGCGACCGCGCTCGCCGTTACGGATCCTGCCGATGCAGAGATGTACGTGGCCGCCCGCCCACACCTGGCCGCACTCCTCGTTCCGGACGAGGGTGATCCTGTCGCTCTCGGCCGGCTGCCCCTCGCGCGGCCGAGTCTCGCCGCGGAGGCGGTCGGATGAGGCCCGGATTCCGCCGTGCGTCGCTTGCAGCCGGTGCTCTCGCGACGGGCGCTGCTCTCGCCGCCGGCTGCGGCGGGGGCGCAGGCAGCACCGAGTCGGCTTCGAGCTTCGTGAAGCGGATCACGCTCGAGTTCTCCCGCGGCCAGACGGGCCGGCTCTGGGACGAGCTCCATCCGGCGGAGCAAGCGGTCGTGGCGAGGACGCGATTCATCCAGTGCGAGCGCAACGAGGGCTTCGGCCTGCGGAAGGTCAAGCTGCTCGACAGCTACGAGGAGACGATCGACGTCGCCGGCACGCAGACACGCTCGACCGCGGTGAGCGTGCGCGTCACCTCGGACGACGGGATTACGACCGCCACCCTCCACGCGGTGCTCGTCGACGGAAAGTGGCGCTGGATTCTCCAGCCGGCCGACTTCGCGGTGTACAAGCGCGGCAGCTGTCCCTCCGGCTGAGCCGGCCCTTCCCGATTCATTCACGTCCGCGGGAGAAACCCGAGCCGTTCGCTGTCCGGTTCCTCACCACGGCCGCAGTAGAAAGTGGCGCCAACGACGTCGCAAGGAGGACGGACATGACCCGCCACCTCACCTTCGACCACAACCCGAAGATGCTCGCGCTCCGGCGGAGCGGAACGACCGAGATCGCCCTCTTCTGGAGCAAGCGGACCGGGCGCGCCGCAGTCGCCGTCGAGGACGAGGCGACCGGTGACCGCTTCGAGCTGCTGATCAACCCGGAGGACAACCCTCTCGACCTCTACAACCACCCGTACGCGTATGCCGCAGGTCGCGAACGCGAGGCCGGTCGCCTGGAGTAGGGTACGGCGTCCCCCGAGCCAAGGAGTAGCACCCATGAGCATCCTCGTCCGCTTTACCGGAGCGCCGGGCCTGACAGCAGAGGACTACGACAGGACGATGCCGCGCATCGAGGCATCGGGCGAGTTCCCGCCTGACGGGCTGGAGTACCACGTCGCCTTCAGCTCCGGTGGCAGCTTCCGGGTCAGCGAGATCTGGGACTCGATGGAGCAGTTCGAGGCGTTCGGCGAGCGCCTGATGCCGATCCTCAGCGAGAGCGGCATCGAGCTCGCGGGTCCGCCAGAGGTGGTCGAGGTCCACAACATCATCAAGCGGTAGGCCCACGCTCGTCGACAGTCGGCGACGGATTGGCGGCCGGGCTCGACGCTGTCGTAACACGCCGCCCGCCCCTCGTCCGGCTCCGGGCGTCCGAGCTCGAGGACGGCGCAGAGCTGGGGGACCTCTTCGACGAACCGCCGTAGTCCTAGTGCGTTGCGTGAGCGCGACCGCCGGGCGGCGGCCAGGGAACTAGCGGCCTGCCGATCTCCCAGTGGTGGCTGAACGGATCCTCGACACGGCCCAGGAGCCAGCCGTGCCGCTCGGCGACCGGATACACCTCCGCCGCTCCCGCCGCCTTCGCCCGCTCGAACGCAGCACCCGGGTCGTCAACGATCAAGAGCAGCCGCACGGTGCCTCCACCGACCGACTCCGGGCTGAAGTTCGCACTTGCCGGTGCCTCGTCCGCGACCCAGAAGGACGCGCCCTCGACTGAAAGCTGACTGACGATATCGGGGTTGTCGTCGGTGCCGCCGACGCGATAGACCTCGACCGCTCCGAACGCTCGCTTGTAGAACTCAACGGCCTCGCGGCCGCGCCGAACGGACAACTGGGGGACGATGCCGACGCCGCTGGGATTCTGAGGCTCAGTCACTGGCGGAAACGACTCACACCCGGGAAGACACAAAGGGCGCCAGCACGACAATGACCCTGCGCAATCGCGGCACGCCGTCCGGGTCCTCCAAGGTCGCTGTGCCGATCGTGGCGAGCGCGCGATGCGTCGCGCCTCGGCACGAAGGGCGTTCATCTCGGCGTTGTCGAACCTCTCGCGCCACTCGTACGCAACTCGTCTCGGTCACGGGCGGGTGAGGAAGAGCCGCTTCTCCGTTGCGAGGTGCGGTGCCCAGTCGAGGCGGTCGGCGCCGGCGAAGCCAAGGTAGGCGCGGAGCGCGTCGCGCATCGCGTCGACGAACCCGTCGGCGCGGCGCGGCGCGAAGCCGTCTTCCCACCAGACGTCGAGCACTTCCACGCGGGCTCGGTCCCGGTCGATCCGCGGTTCGATCCGGCCGACGAAGCGGTCGCCGAAGGAGATCGGGAGCACGTAATAGCCCCACCGGCGCTTTGCCGGCGGGAAAAAGCCCTCCCACACGTAGTCGAAGTCGAACAGGCTCGCGACGAGGGCGTTGTCCCACAGCAGCGAGTCGAATGGGGCGATGAACGCGACGGAGGGCGTCGGGTCCGGCGGCGCCTGCAGCGGCGCGAGGTCCTCGGCGAGGACGAAGCGCTTGCCGCGCACGCCCTCGACGTCGACGGGCACGAGCGCGCCGAGCTCGACCAGTTCCTCGCGGAGCTCGTTGCGCCCCGTCCACTCCGGGGTCGAATTCGGCGGCGCGATGCGGGCGAACGTGCCGCCGGCGCCGCCGGCGCCAAGCAGGCCGTGGGCGCGGTACCGGGACAGGAGCTTGTGCCGGAGCTGTTCTCGCTCCGACACCTCGTGCGCGAGCAGCTCGGCCGGGAGCAGCCGTTCGAGGAGGTCGTAGTACCGGCGGTTGCCGTCGCGTCGCGCGAGGCCGATCACGCCCGTGACGGTGTATGCCTCGAGCACGGCGCGCACCACGTTCTCCGGCATCCCGAACCAGTCCTTCGGCGCTCCGTGCTCGGGCTCGAAATCGAGCGTCGACAGCGCGCCCTCCGCGCGGATCCGCCCGAGCACGCGCTCGGCCACCGTGGCGTTCTCGGCGAGGATTCCGCCGTGGAACCGGGGACCCTTGCGGCCCCAGACATGACGGAACCAGGGGAACTCGCTCGTCGGGACGAACGACAGCGCCTTGTTGGTCGCCTCGAAGATCTCACGGCGTTCGTAGAGCACGTCGCACCACGCTGGCTCGTAGCCGGCGACACGCGCGTGCAGCATGAGGTCGTGGTTCCGGCCGGCGACCGCGATCGGGTCGAACTGGATCGACCCGAACTTGCGCAAGACCTGCAGCACGGCTTCGGGCCCTCCAGCGAGAGACCTCGCAGGCGCGAGGAAGTGCCGCGCGACGAGAAAGCGACGCGCCGCCTCAGCAGTGACCTTCACCCGCAGGACACTAGCCGCGCTCGCCTTGATGCAGGCCCTCCACGATGGCCGTGGCTACTGCGCCGGCCGAATAGGATGGCCAACCATGTCACTTCCTGTCCTGCTCGCCGTCGACGAGGATCTGGATGCCCTCGCAGCTGTCGAGACTCAACTCGTCCAACGGTACGCCCATGACTACCGCGTCCAGTGTCTCGGCGATCCAGGCGAGGCGCTACGGACGCTGACGGAGCTGGCAGACCTCGGCGAGGAGGTGGCGCTGGTCCTCGCGGGGAAGTCGCTGTCAGGTGCGGCTGACGGTGGGCTGCTCGAGCACGTGCGTGAACTCCACCCGCACGCGAAGCGCGCGCTCCTGGTTCCGCCGAATGCGTGGACGGACGAGCCGAGCGCGGAGGCGATCCGCGGCTCGATTGCGCTCGGGCGCATCGATTACTACGTGGTGAGACCGGCGGGTTCGCCGGATGAGGTGTTCCACGAAGCCGTCTCGAGCTTCCTGCTCGAGTGGGCGAGCGATCGGCGCATCGTTCCGCACACCGTTCACATCGTCGGCGAGGCCTGGTCGGGCAGGGCCTACGAACTCAGGGAGGTCTTCGAGCGCTGTGCGGCCCCGCACGCCTTCTGCCTGGCGGACTCGGACAAGGGACGGGAGCTGCTCGCCAAAGCTGGGCCCGACGCGAAGCTTCCGCTCATGGTCCTTCCCGATGGCACGGTCCTGAGCGACCCCTCCAATGCCGAGCTCGCGGAGGCCGCCGGCGCCCCGACTGACTTCCAGGAGCGCGCCCACGACGTCGTCATCGTCGGTGCAGGGCCAGCGGGCCTGTCGGCAGCCGTCTACTGCGCCTCCGAGGGATTGGGCGTCCTCGTGGTCGACGAGGGCGGAATCGGTGGACAGGCCAGGTCCAGCTCGCTCATCCGCAATTACCTGGGCTTCCCCAAGGGCGTGAGCGGCAGCCGACTCGCCGAGCAGGCGTACGAGCAGGCGTCCGCCTTCGGAGCGCGCTTCGTGTTCATGCACCGAGCGATCGCTCTCGCTCGTTCAGAGGACCATCTGAGCGTGTCACTTTCGGACGAGCGGCGCGTCACCGCGAGAGCGGTAGTCTTGGCCACCGGTGCCAGCTACCGCCGTATAGGTATTCCCTCGCTGGAGGCCTTGAATGGCGCCGGCCTTTTCTACGGCGGCTCAGTCTCGGAGGCCCCGGCGCTGAGCGGCAACGACGCGTACATTGCCGGCGGCGGCAACTCCGCCGGCCAGGCGGCCCTGCACCTCGCCCGGTACGCTCGACGCGTCACCCTCGTGGTGCGCGCAGAGTCGCTCGCAGCCGGGATGTCGCACTACCTCGTGCGAGAAGTCGAGGCCACGCCGAACGTGGAGGTGCGCACCGGCACCGAGGTGGTCGGCGGGGGTGGCGAGGGCCGTCTCCAGGAGCTCGTGCTGCGCGAGAGCGCCACCGGCTACCGGGACACGGTCGCGGCCGACGCCCTGTTCGTGATGATCGGGGCCCGCCCGCACACCGACTGGCTGCCCCGGGCAATCGCAAGAGACTCGGGCGGGTTCCTGCTCACGGGCGAGGAGCTTCCGGACGGCTCCGACTGGCCGCTCGAGCGCCGGCCCTACTCACTGGAAACCAGCATGCCAGGCGTCCTCGCGGCCGGAGACGTGCGACACGCTTCGGTTGGACGCGTGGCCTCGGCGGTGGGAGAGGGTTCGATCGCCGCCCAGCTCGTCCACAGCCTCTTCGCCTACAAGCGGCTGGACTTCGGGCGGCCGCAGGAGGAGGCGGTGTCGGGCGGGAGCCCTGCCAACAACGCCGTCGGGCGCTAGGCAGCGTGGAACCATAGGGGAACGAAAAGGGGCGCCTCGCGGTGCCCCGATTCGTGCTGCGCGCCCGAAGGCGTCTAGCCCTTGGCGTACACCTCGGCCGTCGGGGACTCGAACTCGAAGCCGACGAAGGGTTCGTCGCCGACCACCCATGCATCGTGGCCGGGCTCGATGACGTACGCCTCGCCTGCTCCGATCTCTCCCTCGGTGCCGTCCTCGTGGGCGATGTGAATCCTGCCGGATTGAACGACGCCGACATGCCGCACCTGACAGGTTTCCGTCCCGGCGACCGGCTTGATGCACTCCGACCACTTCCATCCGGGTTCGAGCGTCAAGCGAGCTGCAGTGGTGCCGCCCATCTTGACGACGTCTACCTGAGTCTTGTCAGGCGTCCGGGTTTCGTCAGGTGTGTGGAAAGCACGGACTTGAAGTCCAGCCATACGAGCCTCCTTTCCATCGTCCGAGCGCCCCAGCCCACGCGAGTCGGGGTCGCTCGCTCATCCTCTCACTTCGCTCGTCAAACTGCGACACGGGCGCCCGACCGGACGCTCGCCGCGTTCGATAAGGTCAGAAACGAGGTGGGTGCTGTGAGCTATCGGGTCGCGACCATCGACGAACTGCAGGACATCGCCTACCGCCAGGACACGCACATGCGGCCCGTGCGTCACCACCTCGGGATCACCGCCTTCGGGACGAACGCGTGGACGGCCGCCAACGAGGGCGACCGGCTCATGCCCGAGCACGAGGAGGACGAGGGCAGCGAGGAGCTCTACGTCGTCCTCCGCGGCCGCGCGCGGTTCGAGATCGACGGCGACACCGTGGACGCGCCCGAGGGCACGCTCGTGTTCGTCCTGCCGGAGGTCACCCGGACCGCCTTTGCGGAGGAAGCCGGAACGACCGTGCTCGCGATCGGGAGCACGGTCGGGAAGGCGTACGAGGCCGGCGGCTGGGAGGTCTGGGCGGAGTTCCACCCCGCGTACGAGGCGGGCGAATACGACGCAGTGATCGACCGCGCCCGCGAGACGCTGGAGGCGAGTGGGTACGCCTCGCCGCTCTACAACCTCGCCTGCTGCGAGTCACTGGCCGGCCGCAAGGAGGACGCGATCGGTCACCTTCGGGTCGCCTTCGAGCGGCGGCCGAGCCTCCGTGACGTCGCGAAAGAGGACACCGACCTCGACCCGCTCCGGGACGAGCCGGCGTTTCGCGAACTCGTCGGCTAGCGGAAGGAGTGGCGGCGCCGCCCGGCTTTCCAGAGCTCTCGACACTGCGCTGCGAGCGAGGAAGCTGAGAGAAGAGGGGGCGGGCCGCAGTCGAACCGGCGGGGGAGAGGCAACCGCCGGCCAGCGAGCTCACCCCCTTTCGTACGCTAGCGAGAAGCTGGTTGGCGTCGATGCGCGGTTTTGGTCAGATTCGGGCTTGACATCCCGCCGCGGCACGGCGGAAGGTTCAGAATGACGGGCCGGCGGGTTAACGGAGAGAGGAACGCCGGTGCGTTGGCCAGCCGGCCCGCCTCTTTTCCGCTGGATCCGACGCCCGACGGAGGACGGCTACGCCAGGGCCGCCAACCCTCTTCGAGGCATGCGTCCTCCTCGCTGTCAGGCGTTGTCGTGCTGGACCGAGAATCGCCGCGACCGGCTCGGGCCGACGAATATCGTTGACGTTCGCGGCCTGCTACGCACGCGAAGTGACCCCTCTAGGCGTCTGACCGCGTCTCCGACGACCTCGCGGCTCGACGACCCTGGTCACGACCCAGCGGTGCTTGCCGATCTTGCGGTCCCGGATGAACCCGAGCTTCTCGTACGTGGACAGAGCACCGTTGTAGAGGAAGCCTGCGGGCACCGAACCGGCGTCCTCCGGGTATCCCTCGACGGTCCCCCCGCCCAGGCCGGCGATGAGATCGAGCGCACGGCCAGCGCTGCTGTGGCCACGCCCTGACGCCGGTGCCCCTTACCGACGTAGCAACACGCGATCCGCCAGTCCGGCGCGGTCGTCCGACCTTTCTCGTACGCCCCGCGGCTCTTGATCCGCGGCACCTCGTCCGGTGCGCCGAACTGGCACCAGCCCACGCAGTCGTCCCCTGCGAAGACGAGCGCCGCATGGGCTGTTCCTGCCCGAACACGACCGAGCTTCCGTTCGCGGTTCAGGGCCGGCGTGGTCTCCTTGCCGACCCCTTCGGGGTGGAACCCCATACACCAGCAGCCGCCGAAGACGCCGTTGTTGCACTCCACCAAAGCGGCGAAGGCCGCCCACGTCGAACCATCGAGAGCCCTGATGGTGTACTCCGGTTCGACCATGCAAGCCCAGACTAGCCAGGCGGGATGCTCGCCTGGCGCCCGCCAGGGCCGCGGGGCAGACCGGCGCCTGTTGGTACCGCTGCCTCGCGCGTGCCGGCGTCGTCGCACAGGGGCGTGGCGTCTCCGGGGGCGAGCGGAATACACGAGGCGAGGCCTCGATCCAGACGACCGCGGACCTTGCACCGATTGGGACATCGAACAGCTCACGGAGACAATTCGAATCGTGCTCGCACCGGACGAGTTGTGAATCGTTTCCACGGCGCTAGAGAGAACCCCGCAGAGCGGGGCTTTCATGGGGGCGGCGAGAATCGAACCCGCGGAGATTCCCACCGCTTAGACGGATGGGCTCGGTTCGGGCGACAGCACTCTCGCGCAGGCGAGCGAGGCTGGCCCGCTCTGTAGTACGCGCCATCCGACCCGAAGGAGGCCGGCGGGGAAGAGGAGAGCTGCTCCCCGTGCTGAGTTGCGCGGGCTCGCAGGGCTCTCGGCTCAATGCTGGTTGAGCTTGCCGATCTGAATCCCGAGCGCCCGCCCCGCCGCACGTAATCGATTCGCACCAAGCGTCAGGTAGCGGTCGGCTTGCCTTGCATCCCGCGTCGCAGCAGCGACCTCGCCGCTGTCGTTCTCGCTGAAGTCGAGCTGACTTCGAGTCCCCTTCACTGTCAACTCAAACCCCTGAATGGCCAACTCTCTCGCGTGCCGCACAGCCTCCGTCGATCCTCGTGCGTGGCCGAGCCTCACGAGAATGCGGGCCAACTCCGCATTGAGCTTGTGTCGATCATGCATCGCGCGAATTCGACCGACACCGCGGAGCAGCTCTTGCTTGATCGAAAGGTCGTCTGCCGCCACGAGCGACGCCGACGAGCCACACCCACCCACAAACGCGAGAGCCAACAACCAGGGCGCCCAGCGACGAACCATTTGTCAAGAGCCTAATGGGCTTGCCCACGAACCCTGGGGCATCTGGGTACATTCCTGAACGCTCGCACAGACCAGTGCCATGCGTCCCGGCGGGCTAGGCTCAGCTGGTGGTGGGGTCGCGGTACAGGATTAGGGCTCTCGATGAGTCGAGCTGGGATCCGTTCTCCAGACTGGTTGAGGCGAATAACGGCGTCTTCGGAGGTTGTTGGTGCATGGGCTTTCATCCGGATGACAGCCGCGATCCGGCGTTGAACCGGGAACGCAAGCTGGCACGGGTGCGGGCGGGGAGGGCGCATGCGGCCCTTGTGTTCGATGGCGACGACTGTGTGGGTTGGTGCCAGTTCGGCGCGCCGGATGAAGTGCCGAAGATCAAGAACCGAGCGGCCTACGAGAAGAGCCTCACGACTTTGCCGGACTGGCGCATCGCCTGCAACTTCGTCGGCAAGGGGCACCGCCGCAAGGGCGTCGCCACGGCCGCGCTCGCCGGGGCGGTCGAATTGATCGCACGTCTCGGCGGCGGCACCGTTGAGGGCTATCCCGAGGACGCGGGATCGGTTCCTGCCGGCTTCCTCTTCAACGGCGCCCTGTCGACCTACGAGAAGCTGGGATTCGTCCGCGACCGCAAGATCGGCAAGCACCGCTGGGTCGTCACCAAAGTCGTCGAGCCCACGTCGTAGGCGAGCTCGGGACTCAGGAGACATTCCTGAAGACTGGCCCACGTCAGGCACCTGTACCCGCCGTCTCGAGCTTGCCTCGTCACCGTGGATCGGCGAACCTGGCGGCGATGGCAAAGGCCTACCGCCTGGGTCGCGGGGCGCGGCTGATCAACGTGCTCTTTCGCACCTTGACGCAGCTTGGCCTCGGAGCGTCCTACCGACACATCCTCACCGTGCCGGGTCGGAAGACTGGCCGGCTGTACTCGACACCGGTCGACGTGATCGAACTCGACGGCCAGCGGTGGCTCGTCGCCGGTTACGGCCCCGCGAGCTGGATTGCGAACGCTCGCGCCGCGGGCGAGGTGACGCTCAGCCGCGGCCGTCACTCAGATCGTTTCGAGGCCGAGGAGGTAGCTCCGGCGGCCGCGGTTCCGGTGCTCCGCAGGTACATGCGAGAGATTCGCGTTACCCGTGCCTACTTCGACGCGAACCCCGACTCGACCGACGAGGCGATCGCGGCTGAGCTTCCAAGACACGCCGTCTTTCGTCTCGTGCCGCGCTGAATGCGCGGGCTCCTTCGAGAGACATTCCTGAACACTGGCCCACCGTGGCGAGGACTAGCCCGAGGCGGGCTGGAGTTGGACGCTCTACGGTCAGTGCGTGCCGGAAGCGGCCTCGTCCAGATAGTCGATGCGGATGGACGACATGTCCACACCCGCGCCCGCGATCTCGGCCGGCAAGTCCGGGTCGTTGAGTGCAGCCTCTGCGATCTCCCGGGAGTCGTACGTCTCCTCGATGATGACGAGTTGCGGGTCGTCTTGGCCCCGCCAGATCCGATAGGAGTGGGTGTCGCTGCCGAGCGGCCCGGCGGCGATGCGATCGTATGCAGCCTTCCATGCGTCGTAGTCGGCAACCCGGTGGTAGATGAGCACGGTTGTCATCCTGTCCTCCCTTCTCGCACGCTGAATGCGCCGTCATGGGATGCGATCCCCATCGTACGACGCGCCAGGCGAAGCGCGTCTCGTTAGGAGTCGAGGCCCTGTCCGTCAGGGGACATTCCCGCACACTGGGGCAGGCAGGTTTGGCGTCGCTAGGCCCCGGTCATGAGTTGTCGCGATCTGGTGGGAACGCGACGACCCGCTCGACTCCTCCCTGCGGCAACTGTTGCGTCACCCCGCGTTGCGAGTCTGGTGTGCGGCCGCGGGATCGACCGCCCTCGGCCTCGGAGCAGATGAGGTAGAGTGTGATGTTGGAAACACCGAGCCAGTCGCGCTGACGGTCTCGATCTTGTCCGTCAAGTCGCCAGCTCTTCTTTCTCGTTGCAACCACGTCTCAGCCGAGCTGAGGCAGCCGATGGGAGAGCACGCCTCCCCGAGTGTTGCCTGCTCGAACCACGATCGAGAGGAGCTAGGAATGACCACACTGGCACCCGAAGCGTTGACCACGGACGAGATCGTCAAGCTCGCCCGCAGACAGGTGGACGCCTTCAATACTGGCGATTGGGAGCAGCTGCAAGCAGGACTCGCGGCCGACTCCCTCTACGACGAGCTTGGAACTCAGCGGAAGATCGAGGGTCCCGGAGAAGATCGTCGAGCTCTTCAAGGCCTGGAAGACGGCGTTCCCGGATGTCGTTGGCACGGTAACCAGCGCCATGGCTAGCGGCAACAAGGCGGCCCTGGAAGTGACCTGGAAGGGCACGCACACCGGCCCGCTTGTGACCGCAGAAGGAACGATCCCGGCGTCGGGCAAGCGCCAGGAGACACCCGCTGCCTTCTTCTTCACCTTCGAGGAAGGCAAGGTCAAGGAGAGCCGCCAATACTTCGACTCGATGACTCTCCTCAAGCAGATCGGCGCGGCAGCCTAAGTAGCCGCCAGAGCAAAAGCGGACAGAGAGGGCGACCGCTCCGGCGGTCGTCCTCTCCGATCCGTTTAGCTCGCCAATTCTCGCAAGCCTCCATGAGAGCTCTGCCCCGTTGACTGTCGCGGAATGCGGGAAGTGCGACAGCTGGCGCTCAAGAGACATTCCTGAACACTCGCGCATCGAGCGATGACTTCGTCTGGCGCTCTCGTGGCCTGGCTACCTCAAACCCTCGCGCATCCGAGTGCGGCGGAGGGGATCAAGACCCGCGGGGTCCCCAGACAGCGGCGGCTAACCCGCCTGCTGACGGTCTGAAAGTCGTCACCTGTGGTGCTGCGTGTAGTCGAACGCGCTTCCCAAAGCGACGCCAACTCCTGCACCGAATGCAATGCCTAAGGCGATGTTGCCAACGAGGATGCCAACAACGGTGCCCACGCCGGCACCAATCGCGATACCGAACGTAAGCCAGTGGTGCTGATTCATGATCTCGCCTCTCTGGCCATCGTACTCCTGCCGAGTCAGAGTCGCCCCGGTCAAGGGACATTTCTGAACACTCGCGCACGTCACGCGGCTATCGCCTGAACGCGCGGTCGGTTACTCGACCACGACGGCCGGCTGTCGCACTTCCCGCAAAGAGCGACGTTGGCTCGGCGGTGGGAGCAGCGTAGCGGTCGGGCGGCCTTACCAGAGTGCTTGGACAGCCGTGCCGTTGTGCAGCGTCGTCACCGTGCCCTTAGCGCTCCACGCCATCACGGCGGACAGGTCCGGCCAGTTGTCCATCCCGTCCTGCCAGTGCCTGGCGATGCCGGCCGGTGACTCGTAGTACTCATCGAGCACGAAGATCGTCTTGCCGGTCGGCTCCGAGTTCGGGTCCAACGGATTCGACAGTTCCGGGCCTTTGGAGAACGTGTACTCCAGCAGCGCCACATCGCCCTCGCGGGGATGCCCCTTCATCCACGCGCCGTGGCTCGCAACCAGGCGATCTCCTTCGGCCACGTCATCAGGCCCCACCGTGAACATGATCACGAGGTGCGATTTCCCCATGTGCGACATGCTGACGCCCTTTCGCTAAGCGCCCGTGAGCGCTGCCAACGAGACCGCCTCTCGTCTGCACGTCCAGTAGAACGCTTGCCAGCTTTGGAGTCAAGCGGGCGTGGGGCGTGAGGAGCCCTCTTGAGCAGCCGACCGCCGTGTCGCCCTTCCACCAAGCGCGACACAGTTGGTAGCTCCCTCTTCGAGGGACATTTGTGAACACTCGCCCATCCGACGGCGACCTCATCGGACCCCTACGCGCCAGGCCCTCGGTACTGGACTTGCTCGGCCTTACGTAGGGCTCCATCGTTTCGTCGACGGTCAGGAGGACTGTCGTCTCGAACGAGCTAAGCGCCCCGGACGGTGCGCGGCCGAAAGCCCGAGCAAAGGAGATCGACTCGTGCGATCTTGCCGTCGCTGACAGTGCAGTAGAGCTGCTGCTCGACCAGGTACGACTCTCCCTCCTCGACACCCGCGAACCGATACGAGACGTGCAGGCGGTCCCCGATCTCCTCGCTGTCTGAGTCGAGGAGATGCAACTCGGTCGAGTCGCCGAACCACTGAGAAATCAACGACGCCGCTTCGACCGCGCCGCTCCGCTCCCTGAGCCCACGCGGGATCAGCGCCCGAAACTCGGCATCTGCGGCGAAGCACTCCCTGAGCGCCGCCTCATCCTGCTCAGCGATTGCCCGGACCAGCCTCATCCCGAGGTCGTCAGCCACGGCGAAGAGCCTATTTCATCTTCTTTGCGACTCTCCACTGGTGTCACCGTCAAGGGACATTCCTGAACACTCGGACAGCCCAGCCTCGGCACGCCGCCTGCTGAGGCATGTCCGCCTGGCGGGAACTGCGTCCCGGGCATCTTCGTTTTGGCAAGCACGTCTGCCGGGATCAGCTTCATGCGATTCGTGTACGCGCTGAAACGGGAACACTTCCGGCATGACGATCGTCCTCGGCGTCGTGCTCTGTTTGATCGCGGTGATCAGCGTCGTCGTCCTGTTCTGGGTCACCATCTGGGCGGCGAAGAAAGACGGCGAGGAGGATCGCGCGGTTCAGGAACGGACGGGCGTCCACCGGAAGACGCGAATCGGTCTCTAGCACTACGTCGTCTCTCTCGCCCGCACGCGCTCAAGCGACATTCCTGAAGACTCGCCCAGGCATCGTCACCCTCGCTGGACCGGAGCGCCATCTCCAGGTGCTGACTGAGCGGCCGAGTCGGTGGCTTGACGGTTGCGAGGCGAGGCCTGAGAATCCGATCTTCCAGACGGAGGAGGCATGAATGTCCTGGCATCTCAAGGGAAGCTATGTCGAGACGTGCTCGTGCGATCTGATCTGCCCCTGCAACGCATCCTTCGACCACGGGGCGACCTACGACTTCTGTCGCGTTGTCCTCGTCTTCAACATCCGTGAGGGTCAGGTCGACGGCACGGACATCGGCGGTCTCAAGGTGGCCGCGATAGCGGATACGCCGAAGGTGATGACCGAGGGAAACTGGCGGCTCGGGGTGTTCGTGGACGAGCAGGCGACGGACGACCAGCTCGAGAAGCTCGTCCAGGTCTTCAGTGGGCAGCTCGGTGGGCCGATGGGTGCGCTTGCTCCGCTCGTCGGCGAGATGCTCGGTGTCGAGCGGGCGTCGATCCAGGTTGTCGACGACGGTGTCCGTCACAGCGTCCGGGTCGGGGATGTGATCGACTTCGAGATCGAGGACATCGTGCCGTTCGGCATCGAGACGGGCGAGCCGATCCGGTTCTCCGGCATGTTCCACCCTGTGGGGTCGAACCTGACGATTGCGGAGGCGACGCGCTCGCGGATCAACGCCTTCGGCATCGAGTACGAGGGCAAGACCGGGCTCTCGACCGCCGAGTTCTCCTGGGCCGCCTGAGCGCATGGCCGTTGCGGCGCAGGAAGGCGCCCCGCCTGAGGGGCTGACCCCGGCATTCGCGGCTGCGCGGGCCCGTCTCGGGTTGGTCGCCCTGTTGTTTGTCTTTGCCGCCGTCGGGTGGTGGTGGACGGTGGACGAGATGGCGGGCATGGACAACGGGCCCTGGACCGGTCTCGGGGGGCTCGGCTGGTTCATAGGCGTCTGGGCCGTGATGATGGCGGCGATGATGTTCCCGTCGGTCGCGCCGACGGTCGCGCTGTATTCCCGGATGACCAGGGAGCGCTCGCCGGCGTCGCCGCTTCTGTTCGCGACGGGCTATCTCGTCACCTGGAGCGGCGCAGGCTTGCTCGCTTTCGGGATCGCGGTGGCCGCGCGGCCGGTTGTCGGGGACGTCCTCTCGTGGCAACGCGCAGGCCGGTGGGTGGCGGGTGCGACGCTTCTCGTCGCTGCGGTGTACGAGCTGACGCCGATCAAGGACGTCTGTCTCGGGAAGTGCCGTAGCCCACTCGGCTTCTTGCTGGGCTCCTGGCGCGGCGGTTGGTCCGGAGCGTTGCATATGGGAGCGAAGAACGGCGCCTGGTGCGTGGGGTGCTGTTGGGCACTGATGGCGTCGCTCTTCGCCCTCGGGGTCATGAGCATCGCCTGGATGGCGTTCGTCGCAGGGCTGATCGCGGCCGAGAAGACCATTCCCTGGCGTCGCGTTGCCACCTATGGGACCGCGGTGATTCTCCTCGGGCTCGGGCTGCTCCTGCTTGCCGCACCCGACGCGGTCCCGGGCCTCACGATCCCTGGGAGCAGTCCCATGATGCAGATGGACCGAATGGGCTCGTAGCGCGCCGCTGCGCGGGACGGCTCCCTTCGTGGCGGGACGACGGCAGAGTGCCCGAGAGTATTGGAATGTTCCCTGAGCCGTCTGGACGGGTCAGCGCATGTTCTCCGGTCATCCCCATGCGCCAGCGTTCGGGAATGTCACCCGACGCAGCCGCGGGGGTCATTCGTCGTCGTGGTCGGCGGTGGCGGTTGCATACCGCGGTCGCCCAGTGGGCCGGTAGACCTGGATCGTTACGCCCTTGGAGTCGGCTCGCGAGTCGACCAGGTCAAGCGCAATGTCCGGGCCGGCGTCGGGGAACAGCCGCGCGCCCTGGCCGAGGACTACGGGGACGATGAGCAGGGTCATCTCGTCGACGAGGCTGTTATCGAGCAGCCACCGGATCAGGGCGCCGCTGCCGTGCACCTGCAGCTCGCCCCCCGGCTTCGCTTTCAGCTCGCCGATGGCCTCCGCGACGTGGCCGGAGAGGACGGTCGTGTCCGCCCAGCGCGGTTCGGTGAGTGTGTTCGATACGAGGTACTTGGGCTTTGTGTTCAAGGCATCTGTGATCGGGTGGTTGCGCGGATCTTCCGCCGCGGCGCGAGCCCGCTCCTCCGCGCCCCAGTAGCCGGCGAAGAGCTCGTAGGTCCGCCGGCCGAACAGGAACGCGTCGGCGCGCTGGTAGGTCTGGTTGATGAACGTCATGGTGTCGTTGTCGCCCACCCCCAAGGCCCATCCGCCGCGCTCGAATCCGTTCCTGCGGTCCTCATCCGACGCGCCGCCGTTTCCCTGCATCACTCCATCGACGGTGACTTGGGTCATGGTGGTCAGCTTCATGGACGCAGCTCCCTTCTCGCTGGGTTCTTGTCGCCATTTGATTCGACTCGACCGCGGCGCCGAGCAGCCGCCGAAGACGCCGTTGTTGTGCTCCACAAAATGCAGCGAACGCCGCCCACGTCGACTCATCGAGAGCCTTGATGGCGTAGGCCGGCTCGACCATGAAGCGCAACGTAGCTCATCCAACGGCGGCCCTTCAGCGCCTGTCGAAGTCGGGTTACGCTCCGCGCACCAGAGCCAAGGAGACCCAATGACGGACTATGTGGTCAAGCCGCTCGATGCGAATACCTGGGATGCATTCGCGCGGCTCGTCGAGCGGCACAACGGTGTGTTCGGTGGCTGTTGGTGCACCTGGTTCCACACCTTCCATGCCGAGAAGACGTTCACCGCCGAGGGCAACCGCGCCCTCAAGAAGCGGCTGGTCGAGGAGGGACGCGCACACGCCGCGGTGGTCTTCGAAGGTGATGAGGCAGTGGCGTGGTGCCAGTACGGCACCCCGGAGGAGTTGCCGAACATCCACCACCGCAAGGAGTACGAGGCCGCTCTCGACAGGCCGCCCGACTACCGGATCACCTGCATCTTCGTGGACAAGAAGTACCGGCGCAGAGGAGTGACGGCGGCCGCCCTGAGTGGTGCCCTGGATCTGATTGCGCAGGCCGGCGGCGGGGTCGTCGAGGGGTACCCGCACGACACCGGCGGCCAGAAGGTGTCCGTCCTCTACAACGGCACACGGTCCCTCTACGAGCGGGCCGGCTTCAGCTACGTCCGCCCCAAAGGCACGAGGAACTGCGTAATGCGTAGGGTCGTGCGTTGAGACTCTCGGATAAGAGTGCCGGGAGCGATCGAGGAAGAGGCGACGAATGACCTCACCGAGACACGGGGGTTACGTGGTCCTCCAACAGGTTGGGCGTGACGAGTGGCGCATGGTTGGTGAGGCGGATCGCCGACCTGGGCTACCGGCTCGTAAGTCGCGGGCCGAGGCGGTGCGGGATGTGAGCGGCCGCGAGCCGAAGGAAGGGGAAGTCTTCGCGGTCGTCCCTCGGAGCGAGTGGCGCAACGGCCTCGACCACTGATCGCTGCATTCAGGCGCTACTCGCTTGGGCGGTTCGTGCTGACGCCTGGTGAGGGAAGGGCGTTCGGGAGCTGGCCCCGCGCGGCCGCGCCGCTGCTCCCATTCAGGGAACACACGAAACACTCGCATGGGTGAGCGTGCTCTCCCTGAGCGAGCGGCTTGTATAGCACGTTGTCGACACAACAACAAAATGTCGGCGGCGGGAATCGAACCCGCGAAAGATCCCGCCGACTAGGTTCCTTCCGGGCTAGGGGTAAACAGCTTCCAGCGCCCCTCGGAGACGACTTCGACGGTGCCGTCGACCACTTTGATGGCGGTCTGATCGTCAATCACGTACGCCGGAACTGATAACCCGGCGGCCCATGCTTCGATCTCTTCCGGAGGGCTAGCCGGAATGCCATCCTCGCGATCAAGATGTGGGAACACCGAGAAATCGACCAGCCCCAGCGCCTTGTCGCTGCCGGTGAGTGGTTCACTCTCGTCGTAGGTTTCTCCTCCGAAGTCGGGAGTGGCCACCATGGCTCCGCCGCTCGTCCCGACATAGACCGTTTCAGGCCGCAGCGACGGCAACAGATCGGCCAGCCCGGATTGCCGCATCCAGTAGCACAGATACAAAGGACTGCCACCCCAAACCAGCAGAGCGTCAGCCTCCTGAACAGCAGGGATCCAATTCTCTTCTTTGATGCTGGGCAGCGCGGTGAGCTCCAGCACTCCCAACGACTTCCAACCCAAGCCGCACATCGGGCCGAAGGTCGTTCCGCTGATGAACTGGTAGACGTGCGAAGGACCGCCGGGGAAGGGCTGCACCCCGGTGGGAATGCAGAGCGCGCTGGACTCGGCGATCGGTTTGCCCAGCAAGTCGACCAGGGCGTCGTGGATGCTCTTGTTGCTGATGCCGCTGGACGTCAGAAGAAGCTTCATGGTGCCTTCCGGAGTCGTTACTGCACGCGAGAACGTTCTAGGCGTTTACGACGCGCATGGTCACAAGGCTAGGGCATCTTGGCGGAGAGTCGCATAGGCGTAGCTGGTGCGCCCTTCTCGTCAGGGACTCTGAACACCGGCGCATGAGAGCGAGCCTTCCCTAGTGCGGGATACTTGACCCGTGCCAGGTGGGTCACGGTTCTTGTTTGATCATGTGAGGCTGCCGGTACGCGACATCGCACGGAGTCGCGCGTTCTACGAGCGGGCCCTGCGGCCCTTCGGTGTCAGGGTCGTCCAAAGCTCGCTGGGGCCCGGCTTCGCGCTCGACGATCAAGACTTCTGGATCATGGAACAGGAAGTGGCGGCCAGTTCGGTGCACATTGCGTTCGCCGCGCCAGACCGCGAAACGGTTGATGCGTTCCACGCCGCAGCCCTCGAGGCGGGAGGGGTTGACAACGGACGGCCCGGGCTGCGACCTCAGTATCACTCCGGGTACTACGCCGCATTCGTCCTCGACCCCGATGGGAACAACGTAGAAGCTGTCTTTCACGGCGATCACTGACGTTCGATACCGGGCGTCATTAGCAACGCTGGCCCATGGCGCGCTCCTGTCCCACCTGGGGAACAGGGGCCTCGCCTGCGCCAGCGTTCAGGAATATTCCCTGAGGAGTTGGAGCCTTGCGGGTGGAGGAGGGACGTCCTCCACCCGCGCGTCTTGTGCCTAGGCGACCGAGTCGCGGTAGGTGACTGCCTCTCCGGCGATCGCGGACGACTCCTCGATCGGCACGATCGGGGTCATCGAAAAGCGCAGCCACGGCGCCCACGGTGCGGTGGTGCGGGAGATCGTCGCGGCGCTATCGGCCTCGATCAGCGCCACACCCCCGCGACCGTCCGCAAAGCCATAGAAGCCCTTGAACTCCGCTCCGGCCGGCGGCTGCCATTTCGAGAAGACTGCGAGCGACCGGCGAATTCCGTCCTCGCTCGTGTCGATGAATTCCCAGGTGACGTGAAAGAGCATCGGCGCATCCTTTCCTGAGGCGTTGGACGACTGTTCGGGGTGTGGGGGGGGGGAGGGGGGGGGGCCGCGGGCGACTAGCGCTCGACTAGGAGTACCAGGGTGTCGGGCAGGACCCCGTCAAACGCCATCGCTTCCGCCGCCTCTTCGGTCTCCATCGCTGCCATGACCTGGTCCATGTCAGCAACGTCCATCAAGACCCCGACCCGCGTCGGCTTTTCCGGATCCACGAAGGTACGAATGTTCGTGACGCCCAGCGGACCGAAGAACTCCTCCCGCTTCGGTGACGCGAGCCAATGGTCTGTGTCCTTGACGTCGTGGTAGCCGAACACCGTCGGCATCACAGCTCCTCTCAGTGGCGGGGTGACCCCACGGGCGCGACTATCTCACCCGGTGCACCGCGAGAGCAACGCAGCAGGTCCAGCGGCCGTCGCGTGTCTGAGATGATCGGCGCCGGGTTGCCGAATCGACGAACAGGAGCTTTGCCATGAAGGCGCGCAGGATCTCAGCAGTCCTCTGCTCGGGCGATCTCGGGCAGAGCCAAACGTTCTATGAGCAGGTGGTGGGGTTGACGCTGTCGCCGGACACGATCCCAAACCACCTTCTATTCGAGTGCGGTGACGGGACCACGCTCCTTGTCTACGGACGACCCGCACCAAACAAAGCCGATCACACACAGGTGCGGTTCTGGACCGACGACGTCGAGCGCGATGTTCGGGAGCTGGAGAGCCGCGGCGCTGTGTTTGAGGACTACGACGTTCCTACGCTCAAGACCGTCGATCACGTTGCCGCAACGCCAGGCATCGGCAAGTCGGCCTGGTTCAAGGACCCGGACGGAAACACGCTCGCACTCTTCCAGCCCGAGTAGCCGTGCAGACCAGCTCGCCTGGCGAAGGAGACACAGGCGTGCGCGAGTGTTCAGGAATGTCGCCCGAGCCCCGTGCCTCGGCGAGGTCCCTCGGCGATCCTACACCGTGAAAGTAGTCTTCCCGGATGGACGCGGAACGCATTCGGCATACCGTCTCCTTCACGCTCGTTCATCCGCCAGCATCCGACGGCGAGCGCGCCTTCCTCGAGGCCGCCGAGCGACTCGCGGCTATTCCTGGCGTCGAGAGGTTCGAGCTGCTGGCCGAGGTCAGCCCGAAGAATGATTACCGGTTCGGGATCTCGATGGAGTTCGCAGACCGAGCCGCATACGAGCGCTATAACGACCATCCAGCTCATGTTCGCTTCGTACAGGATCGCTGGCTGTCCGAGGTAAGCGACTTCCTCGAGCTCGACTACGCGGCACGGTAGGACGACCTCCAGTAATAGACGCATCGCGTGAGCGAGTGTTCGGGAATGACGCCTGACGGCTACCGCGAACGGCTCTAGCCCCAGGGCAGCCGTGACCAGTACGACGGCCGCTCTCGCCGGAAACGCTCGGCCGTCGCATATACCTGCTCCGGATCGGATGTCTCTTTCTCCACACTCGCGCCGTAGCGCGCTGCGAGGTCCGACACGGGATACCGCACTTCCGGGTTTACGTGCGCGCCAACCATCAGGACCACACACGGCGCGTCGCCAGCTCCCACGAAGGCATGCTCCGTCCAGGGAGGTGAATGGAAGAAGTCCCAGGCTCGGAGAAGTCGCTCCTCGCCCTCGACGAGCAGCCTGCACTCACCGACCAGAACGAGGAACGCCTCCTGATTCGCCTCGGCGTGGTAAACGCTGCTCTGGCCGGGCTCGAGGACGGTCACATTGATCCCGAGTTGCGCGAACTCGATCGGAGACTCGCCGTACTCGTTGGCGAACCAACACGCCGCGCCCCTCGTCTGCGACGAGAACCACTCGGCATCGCGCACGTTGACGACAAACCAACCCTCCGTGACGGGGGCAAGCCCGGAGCCGGCGTCCTCAAGCCTCGCTTCGTTCACGCAGCAGATTCTCGCAGTCCAAGCGACGGCTGTCTCGCCTGGGTGAGCGTGCTCTCCCCTGAGCGAGCGGCTTGTATAGCACGTTGTCGAAGCGACAACAAAATGGAGGTGGCCTGGAATCGAACCCGCGCGGCGTTCCCCAGGGAAGTTACTGGAAGATGTCGGGCCTGAGCCTACTCTTGCCTGACGATATCGACCGAGATTTCCACCGCCGGAATCGTTCCTCTGTTCTCGAGCCAGTGTGTGGTGTTCCTATCCTCGGGCCAGCCCACCCCCGGCCCATAGTCCGTAGCGACTCCATTTCGATGGTCAGTGATCGTTCCTTGCAGTATGTAGACGATGCCTGGTCTGTCTTTATGGTCGTGAATCGGGCCGAAGACGCCTCCAGGCTCGATGGTCACCATACGCATTCGAAGTTGGCGCCCTGCCATGCCCTCGATCTCAGGACCAAGGTCAACCGTTGCAAGTAACTCCGCCGTAACACCTTTCGTCTCAGGTGCCGCCTGTTCGTTGCTCAACGTGCTCTCCTTTCCGTACTTCGAGGGCCCAACGTTCGACCTTCAACGAGGACGAGCTGATCTCCGCCCCAGCTCATACCTCCGTCGACGCCAATAAACCACCGGTGCCACGTCTGGCACGGCCACATCGTCGCCACGTCCGACATGCGCGGGCGGGGCCCGCGCGCCTGATGCGAACCCCTCCCGGCGCGGCTCGGCTAGTCGTCCACGACAGCGAGTTTGATCACCTGGAACGGCATTCCCAGCGGGTCGAGGAGCCATGCTGTCCGGCCGACCGTGACGTCGAACGGCTCGGCGACGACCGTGCCGCCAAGCTCCTGCGCCTTTGCTGTCGAGGCGTCGGCGTCCTCGACCGAGAAGTAGACGCCCCAGCCGGTCGGCATGTTGCCCATCTCCGGCGAGATCGGGAGGATCCCGGCCACCTGATGGCCGTCGATCGTCTGCACGTGGTAGCCGCCTGGCACGTCCGTGAGCTCCTCGGACGCCCAGCCGAAGACCGCCGAGTCGAAGGCGCGCGACGTCGCGACGTCGCGCGTCGCGAGCTCGCTCCAGTTCCACGTCCCTGGCTCGTTGACGAGCTGCGCGCCTTTGTGCGCGCCGGCCTGCCACACGCCGAACACGCCGCCGGTCGGGTCGCCGGCGAAGGCCATGCGACCCGCGTCCAGGACGTCGAACGGCTCGGCCAGCACCGAGCCGCCGGCCTCCGTGATCTTCGCGGCGGTCGCGTCGACAAGGTCTGACGTGATGTAGGTGTTCCACCCTGTCCGCGCGTCCTGTTGCGGCGACGGTGAAGCCCCCGCGACGTCCTTGCCGCGAAGACGGAACGTGGTGTATCCGCCGCTTCGGGGCTCGGATCGGTGTAGGCCTCCCAGCCGAACAGCGTCGCGTAGAAGGCCTTGGTGCCCTCGATGTCCGTCGTTGTCACGTTGACCCAGCACGGAGTGCCGGCCGGAAATCCGTTTCTCTCGCCCACGAGCGGGTCTCCCTTCTTCCGTCTGCGGTGCATCGGACGCTACCGAAGCGCCCTGGTGTTGGGCCATTTTGGGCCGTCCGCCGCGAGGCGGCAGCGCCGTGGGCGTTATCTCGAGCTCGGGTGACATTCCCGAAAACTCGCCCAGACGAGAGTCCTCGGCGTGACTACGGAGTAGCGGTAATACCTGACTAGCGATCGAGGGAGAGGACGCTTGCCCAACCGAGCGCCGTACGGCCTTGGAGGCCTCGTCAGCAACCGGGAGTTTGCGCCTGGCACGCGCGTCCGGTGCGAGTGGCGTGACCTCAGCGGCGAGCGCACTCTCGTCGCCGTCGTGGCCGGGTAATCCGGCTACGACGCTCAGGGTGCGGAGACCGCCCTCGCCTCGCTCCGTCCAGGGAGCGGTTGCCGGGCGCGAGGAGTCGGTAGTGCTTAGCATCCGAGAATGCTTCCCGAGGGCGTGTACCACTGGACCGCGACGCATCCCGAGTGGGAAGGGCCGGTGTCGGCGTACGCAATCGACGACGGCGAGCGGCTGATCCTCATCGACCCGATCGCCGTTCCGGACGACGTGCGCGCGCTGTTCGGATCGCGCGAGGTGGTCACGGTACTCACCTCCACGTGGCACGAGCGCGACGCCGCATCGCTCGGCTTTCCCGTGTGGGCCCCGGCGCCTGATCGCCCCGAGGACCAGCTCGTCCCGGCGACGCGCTACGCGATCGGCGACTCGCTGTTCGGGATGGAGGCGTATCCCGGCCGTGAAGGCCAGCTCGACCTCGTGCTCTGGAGCGAGCGGATTCGCGCGGTGATCGCCGGCGATACGCTGATCGACCTGGGCAACGGGCTCGAGATCCCCGCGAGCTGGCTGCCGGAAGGCGTCACGGTCGAGCAGGTCGCAACCGGGCTGAGGCCGCTGCTCGACAAGCCCGTGGAGTTCGTGCTGCCGACGCACGGCGAGCCCGCCGACCGCGCGGCTCTCGAACGCGCCCTCGCCTGATCCGCGCGAGTACGACGCGGGGACGAACCTGGCCCCGCACGTAGGCGGTCAGGGTGTCTTTGCGAACACCCGCCGCTCTCGTCGCGCTCGGGCCTAGTCGTCGTCGCGGTGGCCGCGGTGACGGTTGTCGGCCAGCGCGGAGGTGAGCGCATCAACACGTACCCAGTTCTGGGTTCGTCGCCATGACTCGTACGAGGCGGCTTGGCCAACGTTCTACCATCGGTCGCGTGGACGAGTTCGTCCCGCGCGACTTCGACGTCCCTCGGCGGCTCGAGACGCCGCAGTTCGTCCTCGAGCCGCTCGGCCCCGAGCACAACGACCAGGACTACGACGCGTGGACCTCGTCGCGGGAGCACATCCACGCGACGCCGGGGTGGGAGGACAGCAGCTGGCCGCGGGAGATGTCGCCTGACGAGAACCGGGCAGACCTGCAGCGCCACGCCGACGACTTCCGCAACCGAACGGGGTTCACGTACACGGTGCTCGATCCAGCGAGCCGCGAGGTGATCGGGTGCGTCTACATCTACCCGCTGCACGACAGCGACTACGACGCTCGTGCGCTCTCCTGGGTACGGGCGAGCCACGCGCAGCTGGACACTCCGCTCTGGCGCGCCGTGAGTGAGTGGCTCGCGTCCGAGTGGCCGTTCGGGACGTCGACTACCCGCCGCGCGCCTAGCGCCCCGAAGCAGCCGTGCAGCTCGATTCTCGTCCGGGGACATTCCTGAACGCTGACGCAGCGGAGCGTCTTAGCGCCGCGGCCGATGTCGGCGTTGCAGACCCCACGGATGGACGAGCCATCCGAAAGCTCCACCCCCCTTGTCGCGCTTGACATATGCCGATATCGGAATATGATGCGCGCGACCGTGGCCCGCTCTTCCACGACGTCGGATGTCTTCAATGCAATCGCCGAGGCGCACCGTCGCGAGATCCTGGACGCGCTGATCGCAGGCGAGAAGGCGGTCGGGGCGATCGTGAACGACCTCTCGATGTCCCAGCCTCAGGTCTCGAAGCACCTACGGGTGCTCAGCGAGGTGGGACTCGTCAGCTGCCGGGCGGAGGGACGTCGTCGGCTGTACCGCCTGGAACCCGCGCGCCTTCGGCCGTTTCACGAGTGGTTGGCCAAGTACGAGCAGGCGTGGAACGACCGGCTGGATCGGATGGACGACTACCTCAAAGAACTACAACAACAAGGAGAGCCGCAGTGACACCTAATCGGCATGGATCGGCAGTCATCGAATTCCCGAACGAGCTCGAGATCGTCACCACTCGAGAGTTCGACGCTCCGATCGAACTCGTCTTCGACGTCTTGACGAAGCCGGAGCATGTGAGCAAATGGTTCGCTCCATTCGCGTGATGAGGTGACGGAGTGCTCGATCGACCTGCGCGTCGGAGGGAACTACCACATCGTCTTCGTGACCGAAGACGGAACCGAGTGCTCGTTTCGGGGCACCTACTTGGAGGTCGAGCCGCCGACCCGGACCGTCGCAGACGTGGCTGTTCGAAGGGTGGCCAGATGCGGACGCCGTCGAGTCCGTCGATCTGCACGAAACGGACGGAGTGACGAAGCTGACGATGAAGCTGGCGTTCCGCGACAAGGCCGGCCGTGACCACATGACCAAGTCCGACGGCCAGGAAGACAGCTTCGACAAGGTGGAGGATTACTTGAGGTCACTGCTCGATGCAAGAGGCGAACTGTCTCTGGGTAGTTGAGGCTCGAGCCAGACTCCTAAGCCTGATTCAGGGGACATTCCCGAACACTGGCCCAGCCTAGGGTCCTGCCCCAACTCCGGCGACGGGAGCGTGCGGTGCGCGAGTGTTCAGAAATGTTCCTTCATGAAGTGCATCCTGCGGCGGTCCGACCTGGAAACGGCGATGGAGGCGTACGCGCGTTGGCTAGATCAGCAACGGGGGGACGAAATGGTTCCCCCCGAGGCTAACTACTGAAACGGCTCGGTTGAGCCAGAAGGTGGAGGCGGCGGGAATCGAACCCGCGTCCGCAGCCGCACCGGACAGAGCCTCTACAGGTTTAGCTCACCGTTTCAGTCTCGCCCGGACGGCCGGTTGGTGAGCGACCTACCGCCGGGCCAGCCATCCTGTCGTCTCACCCCTCCGGCGATTGGCTCTCCTTCGGGGCCAGCCCGTTTATGACGCCGCTGACCCGCCACGGGCCGAGCGAGGAGCGACGCGTTGCCTAACTCAGTTAGGCAGCGAGTGCGAGTTCGTTATCCGCACTTACGTTGGTTCCCGGTTGTTTTACGAGGCCGACCGGGGACCTGGACCTGCAGCTCAGCCGGAGAACCGACCACGTCGAGACCTGGTCGCCCCCGTATGTTTGTCTGCCTATTGTAGCCGCGTGGCCATCGAGACGATCGTCTCCGAGCGGCTCGACCTTGTCCTGCTCGAACCGGACTTCGTTGCCGCGCTCCTCGGAGGGCATCGCGCCGAGGCGGAGGCGCTCGGCGGGTTCACGCTTCCGACCGACTGGCCGGACGAGCACGACGGTCGATTCCTGGCGTTTCGGCTCGACCAGATGCGCCGGACGCCGGAGAGACTCGCTGGCTCGTGCGGGCGGTCGTGCTGCGCGAGCCGGAACGCCCGAAATGACCGGCCATGCCGGCTTCCACGGCCCGCCCGGCCAGAACGCCCGCGGGAGCCGCAGGCGGTCGAGGTCGGCTACACGATCTTCTCCGGCTACCGCCGGCGAGGCTATGCGACGGAGGCGGTCCCAGAGCCTGATCGCATGGGCCGAGCGGCAGGACATCCACCGTTCATACGTCGATCGCTCCCGAACAATGCCGCGTCGCTCGCGCTCGTCGGGCGTCTCGGGTTCCAGGAGGTCGGCCGCCACTGGGACGACGAGGACGGAGAGGAGCTCGAGTTCGAGCTCGTCCGCGGCGTCAGCGGCGGCGCCTTGAGCGCGCGCTCGATCTGCCGCTCTGCGTCGCGCTTGGCGATGTCGCGGCGCTTGTCGATGGTCTGCTTGCCGCGACCCAGCGCGAGCTCGACCTTCGCGCGGCCGTCCTTCCAGTACATCCTCGTCGGAACGAGGGTGAGGCCGCGCTCGCGCACCTTGCCGATCAGCGATGCGATCTCCCGCCGGTGCAGCAGGAGCTTCCGGTCGCGATCCGGGTCGTGGTTGGCGATGTTGCCCTGCTCGTAGGTCGCGATGTTGGCGCCGACGAGCCACACCTCCGCCCCACGCAGGTCCGCGAACGCCCGCGCAAGCGACGCGCGCCCCTCGCGCAGCGCCTTCACCTCCGTTCCGGTGAGCACGAGCCCCGCCTCGAACCGCTCGAGCAGCTCGTAATCGTGGCGCGCGCGCCGGTTGTCGACGATCAGCTTCTCTCCGGCCATGCCGGGATCAAGTCTAGGGACGCGTCAGCCGGAAGAGGCTGGCGCCGATCGTCGCAAGCGGTGCGGCACCGAGAAGGTAGGCGAGTGCGATCGGCATGACTCGACCATACGACTCGCCGGACGACATGTCGCTACGGCCTCCAGGTGTCCGCGGGTGTGGCCACCTCGACCTCCGCCGGCCCCAGCGTTCGAAAAGGGTCGAGACACTCACCCGCCACGCGACACGCCGGGGCCGCGACCCCGCAGGCCCCGGCGCTGCGCAGCTCGCGCCCTGCTAGGCGCGAGATCGGCCGATGCCGTGGGCGAACATCGAAATCAGCCAGGCGAGGCCGAAGACGATCGCCAGGATGAACATCCACTTGATCACGAATCCAAGCCCGATGAAGAGCGCGGCCAGGAGCGCGAGGAGCACGATGAAGGTCACCACAGGTCTACCTCCGAAGTCATAGACGTCTGATTCACAACGGGTACGAGGCCGCCCTCGTTACGCACGACGAAGGGCGGCTTCAGCCCTTTCGTCGTCAGAGCGTGGAGAACGCCGTCAGCGCTTCGACTCGAGACGTTCGATCTCGCGCTGGATGTCGGCCTCTGTCTGGGCCCGGGAGCGATACGCGCGCAAGGCGGCGAGAGCGACCAGGAAGCCGCCGATGAGCGCAACCCAGCTGATCCAGGGATCCCAATCCCCGGCATACCGCGACCGCGTGCTCAGGTGCTTCGGCCAGCCGTCCGCGGTCTCGTACTGCGTGACGATCCAGACGGGCGTGAGGACGATCATCCCGACCAGGTACGCCAACGCGTAGACCTTGACCTTCCGGACATCATCCAGGTGCCGTAGCGCGAGCTTCCGGAGCGCCTCGTCGCGGCTCCGAACGGTCGCCGCAAGATCCTCCGGGGCGACCCGTTCGTTCGTCGTGACGGTCTCGGTCGGCATGACGAATCACCTCCTTCCGAGGGGGATCAAGCATCCCGCCGGCGCCGGCGAGCGCCATCGTGGCCGGCGCTGATCGCTCCGACTCGAAACTACGTAGCGCCTAGCTGCTCGACCCCGCCGGCGACACTCGGCAACCACGCGCCGACCGCGGAGGCGACAGCCCCGAGGTCTGACTTGAGGCCGTGATCCCCCGGCACCCTCACCACTTTCCGAATTGGGCTCGGGGGCGGCATGCCGAAACGATCGCGCTCACCTTGGACGACCAGCGTCGGCACCGTCACCGCATCGAGCTCGGCCAGGCGGCTCTGTGGCGGCTTGCCTGCACGTCGGGGCGGCTGGAGCGGGAAAGCCAGGCAGAGCACGGCGACCGCGCCCGTCGCCTCGGCTGTACGGCAAGCGACCCGAGCGCCGGACGAGCGACCACCGACCACCAGCGGCAGATTGGCCAGCTCGTGTGCGAGCAAGTGCTCGACGACCGAGATCCAGGCGGCGTCGAGCTGAGGCGCCCGAGGTGCAGAGCGGCGGCCGGCGAGGCGATAGGGCTGCTCGACCAGCGCGACGGCGAATCCCACCGACTGCGCCGCACCCGTCGCCGCCGCCAGATCCGGGGCCTCGATCCCGCCGGCAGCGCCGTGACCGAGAACAAGAGCTGCGCGCGGCTCTTCGGCGGGACGCAGGTGGGCGCGTGCCAACCCCTGCGGTGTGTCGATTCCGACGACCACTGCTCGTCTCAGCTTGCCGACTGTTCGAGGGAGAGCTCCACCTTCCCCTCCGAGCGACGGATCTCCTCGACCCGCACCCTGATCGGGTCGCCCAGCCTGAACACGCCTCCCCCACGCCGTCCCGCCATCGCGGTGCCGAGCGTGTTCAGCTCGAAGTAGTCGCCGGGAAGCCGCCGAGCGGGCAGATATCCCTCGAAGACTTCGCCGAAGCGGACGAACAGGCCGGAGCCGATCACGCCGATGATCTCCCCGGGCCACGGCTCGTCCCAGCCGCGCTCGAACAGCCCCGCTCGAGCAGCCAGGCGAGGCAGATCTCGTCCGCGAGGTACTCGACCTGCGCCGCCTCGCGTTCGCGGGCAGACGTGTGGTCGGCGAGCCAGCTCATGTCTTCCGGCAGTGGCTCGTCCGAGACGCCGAGCTCGCGGAGCAGAGCGCGGTGGACGACGAGGTCGGGATACCGCCGAATCGGGCTCCGGCGATTACCAGTCTTCTTCAGACTTCGAGTCCGCTCAGCATCGCCCGTTGCGAGAAGTGCAACGCTCGGGCGCGTTAGGGTCGTCGGGTGAGCGAGCGCCTCGATCGTCGGCTCGTCGCCGTGATGTTCACCGACATGGTCGGCTACACGGCGCTGATCCAGGCGGATGAGCAACTGGCCGTCGGGAAGCGCGACCGGTATGGGACGGCGCTCGACCGCCATCACGACGCCTTCGGCGGGACCGTTGTCCAGCGGCTCGGAGACGGGAGCATGAGCATGTTCCCGAGCTCGCTCGACGCGGTGCTCGCCGCGGTCGCGATCCAGCAGGAGCTCGGGGCGCAGGAGATTCCGGTGCGAATCGGCATCCACGTCGGCGAGGTGCTCGTCGAGCCCGAGCGGCTGACAGGTGAGGCGGTCAACATCGCCGCCCGCGTGGAGTCCTTCGCGGCGCCCGGGGGTGTCCTGCTGTCCGATTCGGCGTACGCGCAGATCCAGAACCGGAGCGACGTCTCCGTTATGCCGCTCGGGCAATTCAGGTTCAAGAACGTCGGGCGGCCGTTCGAGCTCTACGCCGTGTCGGCTGACGGTGTCGTCGTGCCCGATCCTGCCGCACTCGAAGGCAAGGGCGAGCGATGGACGAGCCTGCCCAGCAACCTGCCCGACCTGGTCACGCCGCTCGTTGGGCGTGCAGCAGACCTCGCGTCGCTCGTCGAGCTCGTGCGCGAACACAGGGTCGTGACGATCACCGGCCCCGGCGGGGTCGGCAAGACCCGCACGCTCGTGGAGCTCGGCCGGGTGCTCGCACCCGAGTTCCTGGACGGCGTCGCATTCGTGGCGATGGCCGACGTCACCGATCCCGCCGACTTCCTCGCCGCGCTCGGGGAAGCTCTTGACGTCAAGGAGGCCGAGGGACGAACGGTCGAAGATGGAATATCCAGACTGATCGGCGAACGGAGGGCGCTACTGCTGCTCGACAATCTCGAGCAGATCGTCGCCGCCGCCCCCGAGGTCGCCCGACTCGTCGAGCGCTGTGCGGAGCTTCGGATCGTGACGACCAGCCGGACACCGCTCAGGATCTCTGCCGAACGGGAGTACCCGCTTGCTCCGCTCGAGATCGACTCTGCCGTCGCGCTGTTCGCGGAGCGGGCAAGGACGACCCGCAGCACCTTCGAGCTGACCGACGAGACTGCGGCGACCGTTGAGACTCTGTGCCGGCGCCTCGACGGGCTGCCGCTCGCGCTCGAGCTCGCCGCCGCGAGGTTGCGGCTCCTTTCGCCGGATGTGCTGCTCCAGCGGCTCGACCACGCTCTCGACGTCCTCACGTCGGGCCCTCGCGATACCCCCGAGCGGCAGCAGACCCTGCGCGCCACGATCGACTGGAGCCACTCGCTCCTCGGCGACCGGGAGCAACGGCTGTTCCGCCGGATGGCCGTCTTCTCCGGAGGTTGCACGCTCGCAGATCTCGAGGCGGTCGGCGCAGACCCCGGCACGACGTGTCTCGACGAGCTGGAGTCTCTCGTCGACAAGGCACTGGTCCAGGCGGATGGCAGCCGTTTCCGGATGCTGCAGACGATCGGCGAGTTCGCAAAGGAGCGGCTCGATGCTGCCGCGGAGGCTGACGAGGTCGCGAAACGCCACGCGTTCCACTATGCGGCGGTCGCCCGCGAGATCCGGGACGGCATCGAAGGCACCACCCAGGTTGCGTCCGTCGAGCGTGGCATCGCCGACGACGGCAACCTCCATGCCGCGCTCGACACGCTCCTCGCCGCAGCTCATAAGGGAGAGGAGGCAGCGTGCGAAGCGGGCATGCACTTCTGCGGCGACCTGTGGATGTACTGGCACATCCGCGGCAAGAACGTCAGCGCGCGCGAGTATTCCGAGGCATTTCTCGCAACGGGTGAGGGTCTGCCCCCCAGCGTGGGTCGGTCAGGGGCGTTGCTCAACGTCGGTCTTGCCTTCTGGATGACCGCCCAGCTCGAGCGCGCGGACGAGGAATGGAGTGCGGCGTACCGGATCGCCGAGGAGTTGGAGGCCGATCGTGAGCTGTGCCTTGGGGCCCTGTGCCGGGGGCTCGGGCTGCTCGGAGTGGACGCTGGGGGCGCGCTCGAGTGGACGGCGCGCGGAATCGAGTTGAGCCTCGCTCGTGCGTTCGACTGGGCGCTGGGCTTCTCCCTGAGCTTCAGCGGCATCGCCCACGCGCTGTGCGGCGAGGTCGACGTGGCTGAGGCGCGGTATCTCGAGGCGCTCCGGATCCAACAGCGGCTCGGCGACTGCGAAGGGACCGGCACGTCGTTCGGCGGTCTCGCGCAGCTCGCCGCCGGCCGCGGCGAATCGCCTGCGGCCCTCGACCTCTACCGGCAGTCCCTGGCCGCGTTCGAGGCGGTCGGCGACCGCGGCGAGGTCGCGCGGATCCTGTCCGAGATGGCCTGGGCCTGCCTCGGCGGCGGCGAGGTTGCGCTCGCCCGTCGCTACTTCTTCGACTCGGTGCAGGCGCACACTGACGTCGCCAGCGTGCGCGGTGTGGGTCTCTCGCTCATCGGGCTCGCCGCCGCCGAGGCGGTCGAGAACCGACCCGAGCGTGCCGTGCAGATCGCTGCCGCGGCGGAGGTCTACGCCCAGGACGAAGGCATCGTCGTCGTCTACTCCGACGAGACGCCCGGGCGTGAGCTCGTCGACCTGGCGCGAGCGGCGCTCTCGGCCGACGAAGCCGCCCGGGCCACCGAGTCCGGCCGCCGTCTCACGATCGAAGAGGCGCTCGACCTGGCCAGATCGACTCACGCTACCGCGGGGTAGACACGAAGCCGTCGGTCAAAGCCTCCCGGCCGCCGTACTTCATGCACGGCTAGCCAGTGAAAGCTCGACCTTTCCTTCCCAGCGCCGGATCTCCTCGACCCGCACCCTGATCGGGTCGCCCAGCCGGAAGACGCCTCCCCCACGCCGTCCCGCCAGCGCGGTGCCGAGCGTGTTCAGCTCGAAGTAGTCGCCGGGAAGCCGCCGGGCGGGCAGGTAGCCCTCGAAGACGTCGCCGAAGCGGACGAACAGGCCGGAGCGGGATCACGCCGATGATCTCGCCCTCGCACGGCTCCTCCCAGCCGCGCTCGAACAGCTCCCGCTCGAGCAGCCAGGCGAGGCAGATGTCGTCGGCGAGGTACTCGATCTGCGCCGCTTCGCGCTCGCGGGCGAGACGTGTGGTCGGCAAGCCAGCTCGAGGTCTTCCGGCGAGTGGCTCGTCCGCCGCCCCGAGCTCGCGGAGCAGCGCCCGGTGGACGACGAGGTCGGGATACCGCCGGATCGGGCTCGTGAAGTGGCAGTACGCCGGGCTGGCGAGGCCGGAGTGGCCGAGGTTGCGCGGGTCGTAGCGCGCCTGCTTCAGCGCCCGCAGGACGAGCGCCGGGAACGCCTCCCTCCCCCGCCCCGACTGCTCCACGTACTCGCTCACGCGCTCGCTCGTCTCGGCGGCGACGCGGGCCGCGTCGGCGGGCGAGAGCCGGTCCGGCGCCGGCGGTGTGGGGACGTCGAGGTCGGCGAGCTTCGCGAGCAGAAGCTCGATTGCCTGCGGATCCGGCCGCTCGTGCACGCGGTAGAGCGCGTCCCGCCGGCGGCCGGCGAGCAGGCCCGCGACGGCCTCGTTCGCAATGATCATCAGCTCCTCGACGAGCGCATGCGCCTCGGGCTCGCCCTGACGCCACGCCCGGGCGACACCTCCGCGGCCGTCGAACTCGAACTCGATCTCGGGGCTCTCCACCCGGAGCGCCCCGCGCGCGAACCGTCGCCGGCGCAGCTCCGCGGAGTACGCGGCGGCGAGCTCGAGCTCGCCGCTGACCTCCGGCGGCACCTCACGCCGCTGGGCCTGGCCGTAGGTGAGCCGCGCGTCGCTGCGGATCACGGAGCGATAGAAGGTCGGCTCCCCGTCCGGAGGGAACTCGACGGTGACGCAGAGCCGGTCGACATGCGGCCGCAGCGAGCAGGCCTCGTCGGACAGCTCGGGAGGCAGCATCGGCGCGACGAGGCCGGGCACATAGGTCGAGAATGCGCGCTCCGCTGCCCCGCGGTCGAGCGGAGCGCCTGCCTGCACGAAGTGGGAGACATCGGCGATGTGCACCCACGCCCGGACACCTTCGCCCTCACGCCGAACCGAGATCGCGTCGTCGAAGTCCTTCGCCGTATCCGGGTCGATCGTGAACGTCGGCAGGTCGCGCAGGTCGACCCGGCCCTCGAGGTCGGACGGAGGCGGATCGAACGGCTCGAAGCCGGTCAGGGCTCCTCTGTCGACGAGCAGGCCCTCGAGCACCGCCTCGATCCGGTCTGCCCGCCCGAGCACGCGCTCGACCTTCGCCCGCCCTCGCCCGCTCGCGACCACGGCAAGATCTCCGCGCTCCGCTCCGCGCAGCGCCTTCCGGTCGAGGGTGATCGGAACGCCCGGCGTGAAGTACGGCTCCCCGACGACCAGCTTGCCGCGCGTCGCGACCTCGACGACGAAGCTGTGCGGTTCTAGACCCGCAGGAATCGGCGGAGAGTCAGGCCGGTGCCCGAGACACCGAGGAGGATGCCGATCGCAATCAGGATCAGCGCGTTGAGCTCGAACGCGATCGCGTGCGCGTCCTTGCTGTGGGTGAGGCCGATCAGCGGCAGGATCACTGCCTTGCCGATGACGAGCAGGATCACCGCGGCGATCGCTCCGCCCACCCCGCAGATCATCCCCTCGACCATGAACGGGCCGCGCACGAACCAGTTCGTCGCGCCGACGAGCTTCATCACCTCGATCTCGCGGCGTCTCGAGAAGATCGAGAGCCTGATCGTGTTCCCGATCAGCAGCGTCGACGCGATGAGCAGCAGGATCACGCCGATCAGGAAGACGACGGAGATGATCCCGCCGACCCGCAGCACCCGGTGCGAGGTCTTGCCGCCGTCGTTGATCGTGTCGACCCCGGCCGGCTTGGGCCGGAGCTCGTCGCGGATCTTGTCGATGTACTCCGCCTTCTTCGGCTGGATCTCGTACGCGTCGGGAAGCGGGTTGAAGGCGAGGCCGGTCTTGAAGAGGTCGGGATTCCGGCGCTGCATGATCTTCAGCGCCTGGGTCTTGGAGACGAACTTGACCTTCTGCACGAGTGGGTTGGCCTTCGGATCGAACCTGGCGCCGATCGCGTTGATCTGCCGCGGCGTCGCCTGCGGATTCGTGTCGAAGTAGACCTTGACCACCAGCTGGCGCTTGATGTGGTCGCTGTACGAGAGCAGCCAGGTTCCCAGCCCGATCGTCGTGCCGAGGACGAGCATCGCGACGAGAACCGTCATCGTTGCCGCGACGGTCGTGGACATGCTCGCGCGGATCGAGCGAGCCGCCTCGGCGATGATCATCTTCGCGCGGTTCATTCGGTCGTATAGCCTCCGCGCCGCTCGTCGCGGGCGAGCCGGCCGCCGTCGAGGGCGATCACGCGCTTGCGCATCTTGTCGACCATCTCGCGGTCGTGGGTGACCATCAGGACGGTCGTGCCCGCGCGGTTGATCCGGTAGAGGAGCTGCATGATCCCGACCGAGGTATCGGGGTCGAGGTTGCCCGTGGGCTCGTCGCAGATCAGGAGCGGCGGATGGTTGACCACTGCGCGCGCGATCGAGACGCGCTGCTGCTCGCCGCCGGAGAGCTCGTCGGGCAGCGAGCCGGCCTTGTGAGCGAGCCCGACGAGCGAGAGCGCCTCGGGCACCTTCTTGCGGATCATCTCGGGGCGCTCGCCCTGCACCTTCAGCGCGTAGGCGACGTTCTCCGACGTCGTCCGATTCGGGAGCAGCTTGAAGTCCTGGAAGACGCACCCGAGGTTGCGGCGCAGCAGCGGCACCTTCGAGCGCTTCAGCCTGCTCAGGTCACGGCCGCCGACGAGGATCCGGCCGCGCGTCGGCTCGAGCTCCTTCAGCAGCAGCCGGACGACTGTCGACTTCCCCGAGCCGGAAGGGCCGACCACGAAGACGAACTCGCCCTTCTCGATCACGAAGGAGACGTCGCGGAGCGCGACCACATCCGGCTCGTAGACCTTCGTCACCGACTCGAAGACGATCATCGCCGACGAAGGCGACGGCGCCGGGTGCAGCTCTGGCTCCGCCGTCACGACGGGGGCTTCGATCTGGAGGTCTGGATCCTGCACCGGGGCTCGAAGAAACGCGGCCGGGCCCGGGGCCGCACCGGTCGGGGGTTGGGCCAGTCTACCCGAGTCCACGGCCGAACCTCCTGCTAGACAACCTTGCCTGCGGCCTTGGCGAGCAGGTAGGCCTGGACGAATCCGTCCAGGTCGCCGTCGAGGACGCCCTGCGCGTTTCCGACCTCATGGCCGGTGCGGACGTCCTTGACCTGCTGGTACGGGTGGAGCACATAGTTGCGAATTTGACTTCCGAAGTCGGCCTCCTGCACGGCCCCCCGCTCCTTCGCGAGCTCCGCCTCCCGCTGTTCCTGCTCGAGCTCGGCAAGCCGTGAGCGGAGGATGCGCAGTGCGGTCTGCTTGTTCGAGGTCTGGGAGCGCTCGTTCTGGCACTGGACGACGATGCCGGTGGGGACGTGCGTGATCCGCACGGCCGAGTCGGTCTTGTTCACGTGCTGGCCGCCGGCGCCACTCGCCCGGTAGGTGTCGATCCGGAGGTCGGCCTCGTCGATCTCGGCACCACCGTCGTCGGCGAGCAGCGGGCTGACGATCACCTGCGCGAACGACGTGTGGCGGCGATGGGCCTGGTCGAAGGGAGACAGCCGGACGAGCCGGTGCACGCCCCGCTCGGCCTTGAAGATGCCGTACGCGTTCTCCCCGCGAACGGTGAGCGTTGCCGACTTCAGCCCCGCCTCCTCGCCGGGGCTCGCCTCGATCAGCTCCACGTCGAAGCCGCGCTGCTGGGCCCAGCGCAGGTACATGCGCAGGAGGATCTCCGCCCAGTCCTGGGCATCGGTCCCACCCGCTCCGGCGTGGATCGTGACGACCGCGTCGCCGCCGTCGTACTCGCCGTTGAAGAGCGCATCCTCGCGCAGCCGGTCGAGCTCGCGCTGAATCGGCCTGATGTGAGCCTCGATCTCGGCGGCCATCTCACCGTCGAGCTCGAACAGCTCCCGGGCGTCCTCGAAGTCGTCGTGCAGCCGGCGGTAGCGCTCGAGCCGCTTCGTCACCCGTGAATGCTCCGTCGAGATCTGAGCTGCGTGCTGCTGGTCGTCCCAGAACCCGGGAGCCGCCATCTCCTCCTCGAGCTGAGCCGAACGCTGCTCTAGGCGATCCGGGTCAAAGGTAATCACGGACCCAGGCAAGCTGGACCCCGATCTCCCGGAGCTGTTCGTCGAGCGGCTGGTCGGTTGTCTCGGCCACGGATCAAGCGTAGCCGAGCGCCTGGAAGGCAGTCGCTCCCTGCTTCAGTCCAGCTCGTGGGGCAGCAGCGAATAGATCGCCATGTCGGCGCGCTGGTCGGCCTTGAAGTGCACGGAGCGCCTGATCCCTTCGAACGTGAACCCCGCACGCTCCGCCACCCGCTTGGAGGGCTCGTTGCTCACGTCGACCCACGCCTCCAGCCGGGCGAGCCCGACCTCGCGAAACGCCCAGCGCGCCAGTAGCTTGATCGCCCGACCGGCGACTCCGCGTCCGCGCGCGCCGGGAGCGACGATGTAGCCGAGCTCGGCCTCGCCCATGTCGAGTTCGACCTGGACGAGCGCGGCCATGCCGAGAAAGGCATCGCCGGCCTCGTCGACGATCGCGAACCCGGCGCGCGTTCCGTCATCCCAGGAGCGGACGTAGGTGTCGATCCACGTCGCTGCGAACTCGGCCGAGCGGTTCGCCGGGACGCGCGTGAACCTGATCACGTCCGGGTCGCCGCTGAGCGCATCGAAGTCCTCCACGAAGCGACGGTCGAGTGGCTCGAGCCGAACGATCCCGTCGGAGAGCGCCGTCGGGGGTCGCCGGAGGCGGTGCCGCATTTCTCGAGCGTAACCGAGCACTTATCCTCGAACGAGCATGACCGTCTGTGCCAATTGCGGAGCCGATCTGCCGGCGGGTGCCCGCTTCTGCCCCGCCTGCGGCTCGGGAGTCGAGGTGAGCCCACCGGCAGGCGAGATGCTGAAGCTCGTCACGGTTCTCTTCGCCGACGTGGTCGGGTCGACGGAACGGGCAGAGGCGATGCACCCGGAGGACGCCCGCGCCCTGATGGCCGGCTTCTTCGCCGCGATGTCCGAGGAGATCCGCGCCGAGGGAGGCACGATCGAGAAGTTCGTCGGCGACGCGATCATGGCCGTCTTCGGGGTGCCGACGGCACACGAGGACGATCCCGTGCGCGCGATTCGGGCCGCTCGCCGGATGCTCGTCCGTCTCGACTGCTGGAATCGGGATCGCCCCGGCGGCGAGCAGATCGCAATCCGGATCGGGATCAACACGGGTGAGGTGATCACCGCCGCGGGGCCGGCACACGACCTGCTGGTCACCGGAGACGCCGTCAACGTCGCGGCCCGCCTGGAGCAGGCCGCGGGCGCCGGAGAGATCCTGATCGGGGAGCGAACCGCCCGCATCGCGGAAACCTGGTTCGAGCTCCGCAGGGTCGAGCCGCTCGAATTGAAAGGGAAAGCCGAGGCGGTTCCGGCCTGGCTCGTCGGGGCCGCCCGGGACGCTGTGGAGCCGCGAGGAATCATGGGCCTCCCCACTCCGATGGTCGGCCGCGAACGTGAGCTCGACCTGCTCGAGACGACCTTCGCGCGCGTTCACGAGGACGGCGCCCCACACCTGGTCACCGTCGTCGGCGATGCCGGGGTCGGCAAGTCGCGTCTGAGCCGCGAGTTCATCGGGTCGCTGGAGATCGACATGAAGGTCGTCGTCGGCCGGTGCGTCGCAGTCTGCGAGAGCATCACGCTCTGGCCGTTCGCCGAGATCCTCAAGGCCGAGGCGATCATCCTCGAGAACGATCCGCCGGAGTCGGCGGTGGTGAAGATCCGCGCGCTCGTCGAGGAGGCGGTGCCGAGCGAGCTCGCCCACGATCGCGAGCTGACGGCAGCGGCGCTTGCCTCGACGATCGGTCTTCACCTGCCGGACGACCCGCTTGCCTCGCTCGACCCGAAACGGATCCACCGCGAGCTCGTTGCCGCATGGCGAGCGCTGCTCGCCGCGCTCGCCGCGCAGCAGCCGCTGCTCGTCGTCGTCGAGGACCTGCACTGGGCGGACGAGTCGATGCTGGACCTGCTCGAGGATCTTTCGGAGCAGCTCGCCGGGCCGGTGCTCTTCCTGTGCACCACGCGGCCGGATCTCTTCAGGTTGCGCTCGAGCTGGGGCGGCGGTCGCCGAAACTTCTCGTCGCTGGCGCTCGATCCGCTCACGGCCGAACAGAGCGCCGAGCTCGTCTCGAGGCTGCTCGACGTGGACGACATGCCGGAGGCGCTCCGCGCCCGCATCCTCGAGCGGTCCGAGGGCAATCCGTTCTTCCTCGAGGAGATCGTCCGCCGGTTGATCGACGAAGGCCTGATCGCCCACGAGGACGGCCGCTGGGTCGCAAAGGAGGCGGTCTCCGACCTCGAGATCCCCGACACGGTGCAGGGAGTGATCCTCTCCCGCATCGACCTCCTCTCCACGGTCGAGCGGCGCACGCTCCAGCTCGCAGCCGTCGTCGGACGCGAGTTCTGGCCGGGAGCGGTGCAAGCGCTCGGCCTTGACGAGGATCTGGAGCCGATCCTCCGGACGCTCTCCCACCGGGAGCTGATCTCGCAGCGCCTCACCTCGTCGCTCGGCGGCGATCCGGAGTACGCGTTCAAACACATCCTGATCCGCGACGTGGCGTACGAGAGCCTCCCCCGCCGCGAGCGCGCGACCGCACACGCCGCGATCGCGTCCTGGATCGAGAGCATGGCGGGCGAGCGCGCCGCCGGGCTCGGCGAGCTCCTCGCCAGCCACTACGACCTCGCCTGGAGGCTGAACCAGGACGACGAGCTTCGCCGGCGGGCCCGGCAAAGGTATCTGGACGTCTCACGAGAGCTGGCCGGCCGTTTCGCCGCGCTCCCGGCAGAGCGGTTCGGGCGGCGTGCGGTCGAGCTCTCGGCCGGAGAGGACGAACAGCTCGAGGCGCTGGAAGCGCTCGCCGGCGTCTACCTGCTCACGTCGAGGGGCGAGGACGTCTGGCTGACGCTGAAGCAGGCGATCGCCGCGGCCGGACGCGAGTCACCGCACTTCGCTCGCCTCGTCGCCGGCGCCGTCGTCGTGCCGACGCGATGGTTCGGGCTGATGCACGAGCATCCGAGCGCGGAGGAGCTTCACGCCCTCATCCGCGACGGGCTCGCCGCCGCGGGGCCCTCCGACAGCGCGGAGCGGGCGCTCCTGCTGATCAGCCGGGCATTCATGCAGATCCAGGGTTACGAGGAGCAGGACCAGCGAGGGCGCGACGCAGCCCGCGAGGCAGTCGAGATCGCGGAACGGCTCGGCGATCCGAATCTCCTCTCAGGCGCGCTCGATGCCGAGACGTCGCTGCTGATGTCGGCCGGCCGGTACGGCGAGATGCACATCCGCGACTGCATGCGCCTGGAGCTCGTGCCCCGCCTGACCGATTCGCAGGAGATCGGCGACGCCTACGCGATGGCCGCCTGGAGCGCGCTCTATCTCGGCCTGTACAGCGAGGCGTTGGCGCATGCGTCGGAGGGCGTCGAGCGTTCGAGGGAGAACCCGGGCACGTACGCCCACTGCCTGGTTTACCGGATCTGGGCGAAGTACATGCTCGGCGACTGGCCCGGGGCGCTCGCCGACCACGCGGAGATGGAGCGCGTCCTGGCCGACGACCCGCGCGAGTTTCCACCCGGTCCCTACATGCGCGCGTACGCCTTGATCGCCTTCTGCCGGGAGTTGCGGGGTGAGCACGACGAGTCGAACCGCCTGCTCCACCTCGTTCGCCGTTTCCTGGACGAGGGGGGCAGCCGGACGGGGCTGGTCGGCGCAGTCGCGTACTACCTGCGCGCGCTGGTCCATCGCGGCACCGGGTTCGACGAGGTGCGTCGGTTTCCGCTCGGCGACCCGAGCGAAGGGACACCGATCCTCCTCGAAGCGCTGTGCGAGTTCGCCGCCGCCGCGGAGGACTGGGACGGCGCGCCCGCTTTGATCCAGCGCGCCCGCGACGAGTCGCAGAGCACCGGGCTGCGCGCGGTGCCGTACTTCGCCGACCGTCTCGACGGGCTTGCTCACCGCGACCCGGGCCTGTTGCGTCGATCGGCCGAGGGCTTCGCCTCGCTCGGCGCCGTCTGGGAGGAGGCGTGCTCGCGGCTGCAGCTCGCGGAGCTGACAGGCGACCCGACCGATCTCGGAAACGCGCTCGAGGCCTTCGCGCACCTGCAGTCGGTCGCGGAACTCGCGCGCGCGAGAGCGCTGACGCAGGTGTCTAGCGCATAGGCGGCGTCAGCCGGCTATGCGCTAGGCGCCGTGGCACTTCTTGAACTTCTTGCCGGAGCCGCACCAGCACGGGTCGTTCCGGCCCAGCTTCTCGTGATCGCCGACCGTGCGCTGCTGCGGACGTGGCGTCGCCGTGAGCACCGCGCCCGCCTCGGCTCCGCCCCCTGCGGCCGCGATCGCCTCCGCACCGGCCGCGGACTCGTGCTCGTAGGAGAAGCCCCCGCCGTTCTCGAAGGCGGCGGCCTCCTGAGCCATCCGTAGCTGCTCCGCGTCTTCCGGCGCAAGCTGCGCGTGGTAGAGCGTCATCAGCACTTCCTCGCGAATCTGCCCGTTCAGCTCCAGGAAGAGCCCGTGGCCCTCGGCCGTGTACTCGACGAGCGGATCCTTCTGGGCCATCGCGCGAAGGTGCACACCCTCCCGCAGGTAGTCCATGTTCTCGAGGTGCTCGCGCCAGCGGGTGTCGACGACCTGCAGGATCACGAACCGCTCGAGCTCGCGCATGAGCTCCTCGCCGAGCTCCTCCTCCTTGCCGGTGTACTCGTCGCGCGCGTCCTCGATGAACTCCTCGACCAGGGCGCCGCGGTCGAGAACGTTGTCCTCGCGCAGCTCGTCGGCCGTGATCTCGCTGCCGTAGAGCTGCTGCATGTGGGTGGTCAGCGCGTCGAGATCGACATCGCCGCCGTCCGGATCGACGAACGCCTCGACCGATCGCTCGACGACCTCTTCGATCCAGCTCTTGACCTCCTCGGAGAGGTCGGCGCCTTCGAGGACGGCGCGCCGCTGCTCGTAGATGACGACGCGCTGCTTGTTCATCACGTCGTCGTACTTGAGGACGTTCTTGCGCATGACGAAGTTCTGCTCCTCGACCTTCTTCTGCGCGGTCTCGATCTGCCGGGAGAGGATCTTCGCCTCCATCGGCTGGTCCTCCGGGATCTTGAAGCGCTCGATGATCCGATAGATCCGGTCGCCGGCGAACAGGCGGACCAGGTCGTCCTGGGCAGAGAGGTAGAAGCGCGATTCGCCCGGATCGCCCTGACGGCCGGAGCGCCCACGCAGCTGGTTGTCGATCCGGCGGGCTTCGTGGCGCTCGGTGCCGAGCACGTACAGCCCGCCGAGCTCGACGATGCCTTCGCCCAGCTTGATGTCGACCCCGCGGCCGGCCATGTTCGTCGCGATCGTCACCGCGCCGCGCTGGCCGGCGTCCTTGATGATCTCCGCCTCGCGTTCGTGCTGCTTCGCGTTCAGGACGTTGTGCGCGATCCCCGCGCGGGTGAGCATCTCGGAGAGGTACTCCGAGGTCTCGACCGCGATCGTGCCGACGAGGACGGGCTGTCCCTTCGCGTGGCGCTCCTTGATGTCGTCGATCACCGCCGCGAACTTGGCGTCGACGGTCTTGTAGATGTAGTCGTTCTTGTCGTCGCGGGCGACCGGCTCGTTCGTCGGGATCTCGACGACGTGCGTGCCGTAGATCTCGACGAACTCCTTCTCCTCGGTCTTCGCGGTCCCGGTCATCCCGGCGAGCTTCTCGTAGAGGCGGAAGTAGTTTTGGAGCGTGATCGTGGCCAGGGTGACGTGCTCCTCCTGGATTCGCACGCCCTCTTTCGCCTCGACCGCCTGGTGTAGACCCTCGGACCAGCGCCGCCCCTCCATGATCCGGCCGGTGAACTCGTCGACGATCTTCACCTCGCCGTCCTGGACGACGTAGTCGACGTCCCGCTGGTAGAGCGCCTCCGCCTTCAGCGCCTGGTTGAGGTGGTTGACGAGCTGGACGTTGCGGGGGTCGTAGAGGTTCTCCACTCCGAGCGCTCGCTCGACCCGCTCGATCGCGGACTCGAGCGGGGCGATCGTCTTGAACTTCTCGTCGAAGAGGAAGTCGACCCCCGGCGGGATGTCCTCGGTTCCTCCGCCCGGCTTCGCCTTCGGCTGCGGCATCCCCGTCAGGGTGCGGGCGACCCGCGCGAAGTCGTGGTAGACCTGCGCCGCCGTCTCCGGCTCGCCGGAGATGATCAGCGGGGTACGCGCCTCGTCGACCAGGATCGAGTCGACCTCGTCCACGATCGCGTACGTGTGCCCGCGCTGGACGCATTGCTCCAGCGACACGGCCATGTTGTCGCGCAGGTAGTCGAACCCGAACTCGGAGTTCGTCCCGTAGGTGACGTCGCAGTCGTACGAGGCTTTCCGCTCGCTGAAGGGCATCATGTTCTCGATCCAGGCGACCGTCATCCCGAGGCGCTCGAAGACGCCGCGGTTCCACTCGGCGTCGCGCTTGGCGAGGTAGTCGTTGACCGTGACGAGGTGGACGCCCTTCCCTGCGAGAGCGTTCAGGTAGAGCGGCATCGTCGCGACGAACGTCTTGCCCTCGCCCGTCTTCATCTCGGCGATGTCCCCCTCGTGGAGCACGATCCCGCCCATCAGCTGGACGTCGAACATTCGCTGGTCCGACTCTCGTAGCCGGGCCTCGCGAACCGCGGCGAACGCTTCGAAGAGAAGCTCCTCGAGCGACTCGCCGTTCTCCAGGCGTTGGCGAAACTCGACGGTCTTGCCGCCCAGCTCGTCGTCGGAGAGCGCGCGGAAGTCTTGCTCGAGGGTCGTGATGTAGGCAGCCTGCTGGGCGAGCCGCTTGACGCGCCGGCCTTCACCGGCGCGCAGTACCTTCTCGAAGCCTCCCAGATCCTGACCGGCCATCGACACAGGGTAGCCGCTGGACGGCGGGAGCTAGAGTTCTCGCATGCGTGTCGTGGCGGCGCTCGCGGCGCTCTTCGCGGTTGCCGCAGTCGCCTCTGGCGCGAGCGCCGACCGTACGGTGAAGAGTCCCGGGAAGGTGCTCGGCATTGCCCGCAGCGGCTACTCGGTCGCGTTCCTCTCGGGGCCCTACGACGGGCACTGCGGAGCCCATGTCGAGCTGTGGGACCTGGCCACGGGCGGCGTCTACCGGCTCGGCCGGCACACCGACGACATCTGCCGGGACGGTCCCTCGACTGGCAGCGGCGTGACCGACCTTGCCGTCTCACGCACGCGGGTGCTCTGGCTCGCCTACACGGGTGGCAACAACCGGGACTGGCTCCTGTTCACGGCGACGACCACGCGCCGGACGGAGCGGCAGCTGGAGCTCCGAACGGTCGACGTGGATGCGCCGCCACCCATCGCCGTGGGCGTCGGGTCGGAGTCGGTGCTCCCGTACTCCGTCGGATCGACGGTCAAGGTCCTCGCCGACAATGGGAAGCTCCTGTATCGCTGGCAGGCGCCGGCGCAGGTGACGAACTCGACCGCGTACGGGCGGCAGGTGGCCGTCTTCGTCGAGGGCGGCCGGTGCTTCGTCCTGTCACCGTCCGGCTCCGTCCGGCAGACGTACACGTTCCCACCCGGCGCGGTGCAGGAGTTCGCGCTCGTCGAGATCGGCCTCGTCGTGCAGCTGCCGGGAGGTCGAGTCGAGATCCACAGGGGCTCTGCCGTGACGAAGCTGAGGATCCCGGCACCGGCGCGGATGCTGGACTTCGCGCAGCACCTGCTCCTCTACAAGCTCGGAAACCAGCTTCGCGCCCGCCGGGTGAGCACCGGCAAGGACGCCCTGCTCCGGCGCGGAACGTTCGCGCAACTCGAGCACAACGGGCTCAGCTACGCCGCCGGGACCCGGGTGCACTCGGTCGCGATGGCGTACGTGCTCGCAGCGCTCGCCCGCTAGACGGTCAACCGTCTACAGCGGGGTCACCCGGATCTCCCAGAGGGCACCCTCGAGGCGGTGCGCCTCGACGACATACGACTCGCCGCGCGACGCGCCGAGCTCCTCCAATGCCGGGATCGAGCCGAAGATCGAAGCACCGTCGACCAGCAGCGTCCGCTCACCGTCCCGCACCGTGAGAGTGAGCTGGTCACCGCCTGGATCCTCCGGCAGCTCGACGACGGCGATCCGCCGAATTCCCACTGCCCACTGGGTCTCCCCCCGACGCACGGCCTCGGCTCGGTACGGCGGCGGTACGACGCCCTCGAGCGCATCCGCAAGCGGGTCGACCTCGTCGCCTTCCTCGATCAGAAGCGACTCGTCGGCAAGTGCGACGAATCGCGCCCGGTCGCCTTTGACTCCCTCCGCGTCGACGGTGACCACGGCATCCCACTCGCGGGCGCGATGGACGCCGTGAATGCCGGTTTCCATCCAGCCGGGACGCCCCGGCTCGGGGAGGGGACCCGGAGTCATCCCACCCTCTCGAGCGAGTCTCTCGTGGAGCGGCTCCCGTCGCCGGAAGAGCGGCACGGCTCGGCGCTACGAGGGCTCGATCAAGCCGTAGCCGGCGTCCTGCCGGCGGTAGACGACGTTGATCTGCTCCGTCTCGCCGTTTCGGAAGACGAAGAAGTCGTGGCCGACCAGCTCCAGCTCGAGAACGGCCTCCTCGGGCGTCATCGGCCTGAGCGCGAACTGCTTGGTCTTCACGATCAGGGGCCCGTGCTTCTCGTCCAGGGCAATCGGAACGCTCGGCTCGGGCACCGTGCCGTTGCCGCGATGGCTGCGCCGTTGACGCTTCTCCCGGTAGCGCGTGACCTGGCGCTCCAGCTTGTCGGTGAGCAGGTCGATCGACGCGCGCATGTCCGTCGATGCCTCCTTGGCCCGCAACACAGGGCCCTTCGTCCAGATCGTGCCTTCGGCCACGTGGTTGTCGGCGATCGACGGGTTCTTCTCGACGGCGAGCTCGAGCTCCACTCGGGTCGGATCGGCCAGTTGCCGGTCGAGCCGGCCGAGCTTCTCCTCGGCGTACGTCCTGATCGCCTCGCTCACCTCGACGTTCTTGCCCTTCACCTGCAAGCGCATCTCGGTCCCCCTTCCAAAGCGGGTCTCTGGGTGGAATCTATCCTTCCTGCTACCGAACGGCACGGGCGAATGTGACGACCTCGACTCGGGTGGCGCCGGCCGCGCGGAGTGCGGTTGCGGCCGCCGCGACGGTCGCGCCCGTGGTGTACACGTCGTCGACGAGCATGATCCGGCCGCGTATCGGCGAAGCCCGAAAGGCGCCCCGGACGTTGCGGCGCCGTTCGGCGCGCGCGAGACCACGCTGGCGCGCGAGTGGACGCGTGCGTTCGAGCAGCGGCTCGACCGGAAGTTCCCAGCGTCGAGCGAGCTCGCGGGCCAGACGTTCGGGCGGGTGATGGCCGCGCTGCAAGCTTCGGTCTCCGTCGGGAGGGACGAAGCTGATCAGTTGCACCGCCGGAGCCTCCACGACCTCGTCGACGAGGTCGGCCGCGAGCGAGGCGAGCCCCCGGAGTCCCCGCTCCTTCCAGGCCGCGACAAGCGCCCGGACCGCGGGGTCGTACTCGACTGCCGCGCGCGCGGACGCAAACGCGAGCCGGCGTCCCGAGCACTCGCGGCACCGGTCGACAGGCCAGGCGACCGGTGCACCGCAGCGGGCGCAGAAGGGTCGGCCGATCCTCGGGAGCGACGACGTGCACCTGGGGCACGCGGCGGCGCCCGGAAGCCCGCAGACGACGCAACGCCGGGGGAGCAGGAGGTCGAGCAGCACGTCCCCGGTCACCGTAGGCAGCCCGGACGCACCCCTGTGGGACGCCTTCGCGCCGAAAGGCGCCTAACTCAGCGTCGAATACGTCTCGCGCGGAGGGTGCCCGAGCCGTACCCGCCAGCGATTGTCCGCCTCGAGCAGCTGCTCGGGGTTTCCGATGTCGAACCACGCCCCGGTGAACCGATAGCCGTAGACCGGCTCGTGTCCGAGGAGCCAGGCGATCAACCGACCGGGCTGGTCAGGCGGATTGCCCTCGGCCAGGTAACGGCCCACCAGCGGCACATGGTCGCGGTGATAGAGGTACGAGGCCGTCGCAACCAGCGTGCTGCGTGGCTCGGACGGCTTTTCCTCGAACCCGAGGACGCGGTCGTCCTCCGCCACCTCCACGACCCCGTAGTGCGTCGCCAGCTCAAGGTCGCCGCAGTCGTAGACCGTGACCGCGCTCGCGACTCCTTTCGTACGCCAGAAGTCGACGAAGTCGGACAAGCTGAAGTCGAACAGGTTGTCGCCGGCGATCACGAGCAGGTCGTCGTCGCTACCGGCCCGGTCGAGCACGAAGGCGATGTCGCCGATCGCCCCCAGGCGGTCGTCGTTGGAGGTCGTGCCGTCGTCGTGAACGGTCACTCCCTCCCGCCCGTTCGCCCAACGCCCGAAGTCGCCGGCGAACCGAGCGTTCGTGACCACGTGGATGTCGCCCGTCACCTCCTCGACCTTGTCGCACACCCAGTCCATCATCGGCCGGCCGCCGATCGGGAGCAGCTGCTTCGCGATCGAGTCGGTGAGCGGGCGCAGACGCGTCGCGTACCCCGCAGCGAGGATGACGGCCTTCATACGGTGACCGCGCCCGCGAGCGACTCCGCGTACGGTGCCCGGTGAACGCCGAGCTCGGTGACGATCGCCGTGATCAGACCGGCCGGCGTCACGTCGAACGCCGGGTTGCGAGCGGGGAATCTCGTCGAGACCTCGTCGCCGGAGCGCTCCTCGATCGGGATCTCCTCGCCGGTCGGAGTTGCGAGGTCGACGGTCGAGGTCGGGGCGACGACGTACAGCGGGATCCCGTGATGCGAAGCGAGCACCGCGATCGTGTACGTGCCGATCTTGTTCGCAGTGTCCCCGTTGGCGGCGATGCGATCGGCGCCGGTCACGACCGCGTCGACCTCGCCGCGGGCCATCAAGAGGCCGGCGGCGGAATCGGTGATCACCGTGTGCGGGATGCCGGCTTCCTCGAGCTCCCAGGCGGTCAGCCTCGCGCCCTGGAGCAGCGGCCGCGTCTCGTCGACGAGCACGTGCGCCAGCAGCCCCTGCTCCCATGCCGCCCGGAGCGCGCCGACCGCGGTGCCGTAGCCGCCGGTGGCGAGCCCGCCGGCGTTGCAGTGCGTCAGCGCCCGGGTGCCGGGCTCGAAGAGCGCAGCAGCGTGCTCGGCCATCTGCCGGCAGCGCTCGACCTCCTCGCGGTGAATCTCTCGCGCGCGCTCGGCCGGATCGCCGGTCCAGCGGCGCATCTCCTCCAGCGCCCAGGCGAGGTTGACCGCCGTCGGGCGGGCTTCGGCGAGGACGGTGGTCGCCGCCTCGAGGTTCTCGCCGGATCGAGCGGCGAGGGCATAGCCGTAGGCGGCGGCGATCCCGATCGCCGGCGCGCCCCGGATCGCGAGCGTGCGGATCGCCTCGGCGACCTCGCCCGCCGACCGGCAGACGAGCTCGACCTCCTCGTCGGGCAAGCGGCGCTGGTCGAGAAGGACGACTGCGTGGTTCTCGAGGCGGATGATCCGCTCCGGTTCGAGCATGGGCGGAGTGTAGGCGCGCCTCCGCAGGAGCGGCGGGGCAGAGCGACGGCTCCCACCCGGACGGGTGATTCCTGCCGGCGCCTGCCGACCGATGATGAAAAGACGATGGACGACAACGTCATGCCGCTGCGGCCGGGCCCGGAGGAGCTCGTGAACGACCGTTATCTGCTGGACACGTTCCTCGAGCACACCCCGGATTCCGTCTACTTCAAGGACGACAAGAGCAGGTTCATCCGCATCAGCCGCGCTCTCGCCGTCCGGCTTGGACTGGAGGATCCGGCGGACGCGATCGGCAAGACCGACTTCGACTTTTTCGGCGACGAGCACGCCCGCGAGGCGTTCGCAGACGAACAGCGTCTGATGCAGACGTCCGAGTCGCTGGTCGGTATCGAGGAACGCGAGAACTGGGCGGACGGCCGGGAGGCCTGGGTCTCGACAACCAAAGTACCGCTCCGTGACCGCTCAGGTGGGATCGTCGGCCTCTTCGGGATCTCGCGCGACATCACCAAGCGGAAGCACGCCGAGCAGCAACTCGCCGCGCAAGCGGAGCAGCTGGCCGAGCAGGCACGGGAGCTGGAGCAGCTCGCCCTCGTCGACGACCTCAGCGGGCTCCTCAACCGCCGCGGGCTCCAGCTGGTCGGAGAGCAGACACTCCACACGGCCCGCCGCAACGGCACAGGCGTCGTCGTGCTCTTCCTCGACCTCGACGGCCTGAAGCAGATCAACGACACGCTCGGCCACAGCGCCGGCGACGAGGCGATCCGCGCCCTCGCCGACCTGATCCGGGACGTGACGCGCGAGAGCGACATCGCCGCACGGATCGGCGGCGACGAGTTCGCGATGCTCCTCTTCGACGACGACTGCGCGGCCGCCAAGCACGTCGTCGAGCGGATCGTGGGCGCCGCCGCCGCCGCCCGCCAGGCGCGGTCGCTCCCGTTCGACCTCTCGGTGAGTGTGGGGTCCTGCCGGATCGACCCGCGCACGCCCGGCTCGGTCGAGGAGCTGCTCGCGCAGGCCGACCGCTCGATGTACGGCGAGAAGTTCGGCGGCCGAGCCGTCGAGCCGCTCGAGCTCCGCACCCAGCGCAGCGCCTGACGCCCCGCCGCCTCCGATCGCCGCGCACCCGGGCCTCGCCCGGGTGCGCAAACAGCCGCGTGCCTTCAGCCCAAAGGGAAGGGGCTCACGGGGAAAACCGGCCGTTTCCCCCCGTGCTGCCTAGGTGCCCTCGTCCCAGGAGGCGAGGTACCTGGCCTGCTCCTCGGTGAGCTGGTCGATCTCGATGCCCATCGTCGCGAGCTTGAGGCGCGCGATCTCGCGGTCGATATCGTCCGGCACCGGGTAGACCTTCCGCTCGAGCGAGGCGGCGTTCTGCACCGCGTATTCGGCGCCGAGCGCCTGGTTCGCGAAGGACATGTCCATCACGAGCGCGGGGTGGCCTTCCGCCGCGCTGAGGTTCACGAGACGCCCCTCGGCGATGAGGTAGAGGCGCCGCCCGTCCTCGAGCGTGAACTCCTCGACGAACTCGCGCGCCTGCCGAGTCTCGGCCGCCAGCGAGCGCAGAGCGCCCTTGTCGATCTCCACGTCGAAGTGTCCGGTGTTGGAGAGGATTGCGCCGTCCTTCATCCGCCGCATGTGCGCGGTGGTGATCACGCCCTTGTCTCCCGTTGCCGTGCAGAAGATGTCGCCGATCTCGGCCGCGCGCTCCATCGGCAAGACCTCGAAGCCGTCCATCGCCGCCTCGAGCGCCCTCATCGGCTCGACCTCGGTGACGATCACGTGTGAACCCATCCCCCGGGCCCGGGAGGCGACGCCTCGGCCGACCCAGCCGTAGCCGCCGACCACGAACCGCTTGCCGGCGAGCAGCACGTTCGTCGCCCGGATGATCCCGTCGATGGTCGATTGGCCCGTCCCGTAGCGGTTGTCGAAGAGGTGCTTCGTCTTCGCCTCGTTGACGGCGATGATCGGGAAGCCGAGCTTGCCGTCCGCCTCGAGCGCCTTGAGCCTGATCACGCCGGTGGTCGTCTCCTCGGTGCCGGCGATGATGTCGCCGAGCTGCTCCCGCCGCGCCGAGTGGAGGACACCGATCACGTCGGCGCCGTCGTCCATCGTCAGCTGCGGCTTGTGGTCGACCGCAGCCTCGATGTGCGAGTAGTAGGTGTCGTTGTCCTCACCCTTGATCGCGAAGACCGCGATGTCGTACTCCTGGACGAGCGCGGCGGCGACGTCGTCCTGCGTCGAGAGCGGGTTGGACGCGCACAGCACGACGTCCGCCCCGCCCGCCTTGAGCGTCCGGGCCAGGTTCGCGGTCTCGGTCGTCACGTGCAGGCACGCCGAGATCCGGTACCCGCTGAGCGGCTGCTCCCGCTCGAACCGCTCGCGGATCGCCGCCAGAACCGGCATCTGCCGGTCGGCCCACTGGATGCGCCTTACGCCTTCCGGCGCAAGGGCCAGATCCTTCACGTCATATCGCTTCGTGGTCGCCATCGAATCCTCTCGTTGCGGTTACGCGGCCAGCAGCCGCTCGTGCTTGCGCTGCTCCCATTCGAGCGCGTTGTCTGTTCCGGAAAGCCATGTGTGCACGGCGTCGCGCAGCCCCGGTTCGCTGCGCAGCCGGGCTGCGAACGCCAACTCGGACAGCTCGACGCCGAACCGGTCTCGCAGCTCCCGGAGGGACTTGAGCAGGTTCAGCTCGCGGAGACCATAGACGCGATAGCCGGAGGGGAGTCGCGCCGGCACCACCAGACCGGTCTGCTCGAGGTAGCGGAGCATCCGCGCCGACCAGCCCGTGTGTCTAGCAGCCGCGGAGACCGTGTACCCGTTCACCCGGCCAACCTTAGCACAAGTGTGTCAAGGTCTTGGGACATGGCCCCGCCCCGGCGCAGGTAGGCGACGACGTCGAGATCGCCCAGCACGTCGGCCATCGTCGTCCCGGCGCGCTTCGTCACCCGCCGCCGGCGCTCCCGTTCCCACTCGTCGGGCGCCTCCGCCCACCATTCCTCGTTGTAGGGCGCCCAGCTCTCGTCGCTGAGCGCGTGGTCGGCAGCGATCGCCTCCAGCGGGACGCCCGCGAGCCTGAGCATCAGGGCACACGCGAGCCCGGTGCGATCGCGCCCGCCGTGGCAGTGGATCACAACCGGCGCCTCCGCTCGGGCGACCGTCGTCACGGCGGACGCCAGCTCGGGTTGAAAGCGGCCGAGGAGGCCGACGTAGGCGTCGTGCATGGTCGGCCACTCCCAGACGACCGGCACCTCCCGGCCCGGCATCGCGAAGCGCACGATCTCGACCGGGGGCTCAGCCGGCGGATCGTTCGCCAGCTCGTCGTCTCCGCGGAAATCGACAGCGAGCCGCACGCCGTAGTCGACGAGCGATCGCCAGCCGGCGTCCGTCAGCCTTCGGATCGAGTCGGCCCGAACGGCGACGCCGAAGTTCGTCTCCCGGCCGTCCGCCAACGGAAGCCCGCCAAGATCGCGAACGTTGATGCAACCGTCCCACGCCAGCAGGCGCGCGGTGGCGCCGATCAAGGCTCGCTCGTGCCCTCCCGCCCGTACCGATCCTCGAGCCGGACGACGTCGTCGAGCTGTGGGGTCGAGACCTCGAGGACGCGCGTGTCCTCGAGGGCGGTGACCCGGTGCACCGTCCCGGGTCTGAAGCGGAAGGCTTCGCCGGGCCCGACCACGGATTCCTCGATCAGACTCTCCCCCGCCTTGCCGAGCTCGAGCCTCGCCCGACCCTCGAGGATGTACCAGGACTCGTCCTTGACCTTGTGGAACTGCAGGCTCAGCGACTGCCCGGCGCGCACGAAGAGGATCTTCCCGGCGTAGTCCTCGCTGTGGGCCCAGATCAGCTCGGAGCCCCACGGCTTGTCAACCGTCCGAGGACTGAAGACGAAGCGGTCCACTCCGGTCAAGTTCGGAGACGAGAGGTCCGGCGGCACGACATCGCGATCCTATTCCTCCGATGGTTGGTCGGTGACCCCCATCGCCGCGGGGAGGGCATGCACCAAGCAATGCGCCGTGTGCAGGCCCCCAGCCGAGGCGGTGGCGGTTGCCGATCAACCGTCCAGCCATTCGGGGTGGGCGGAAACGTGTTCCTGGGCGCGCCGCAGCTCCTTCGGCGTGTTCACCGTCAGCCAGAGACCCTCGTGGCGGTACGCGCGCAGGCAGCCCTCGGCGGCGAGCTCGGGGAACGTCGTGGACTCATGATCGCCCTGGTCGGGAAATCGCTCGATCGTCTCCGCCGACAGCGCGTAGACGCCGCAGTTCACCCAGTACGGGATCCGCCCGCCCTCGCTGAATCCGGAGATCAGGTCGTCGTCGTCCAGCTCCACGACGCCGAACGGCGAGGCTGGGCGCGCCACGGCAACCGTTGCCGCAGCCCCGGTCTGCCGGTGACGAGCGATCAGAGCGGCAAAGTCGACGTCGACGAGCTCGTCCCCGTTCAAGGCCAGGACGTCGCCCGGCTCACGCCGCTGACGGGCGGCGAACTTGATGCCGCCGCCCCGGCCGAGCCGCTTCGGCTCCTCGGCGCAGACGATCTCGGGGCCGAGCCCGCTCAGCTCGGCGGCGAACAGCTTCCCCTGCTCGGCCGCGCACGAGATGATCACGCGCTCCACGCCCGCTCGGGCGAGGCGCCCGACCTGGTATGCGGCCAGCGCCTTGCCGGCGATCGGGACGAGCGATTTCGGGCGTCCGCCCGCGGCGTCTCCCAGGCGCTCCGCCTTGCCGCCTGCCAGGATGATGGCCTCCACTAGCTCAGCTCGAGGCGCGCGGCTCGACCGTCTCCGGGAGCGACGCGAACGGCGATGCGGTCCGCCCCATCCCCTCGTAGGTGAAGCCCGCTTCGCGCATCGCGTGGGTATCGAGGAGGTTGCGCCCGTCGATCACGAGCGGCGTTCGCATGGTGCCGCGCAGCTCCTGCCAGGGGAGATCGCGCAGCTCCGGCCACTCGGTCACGATCACGGCGGCGTCGGCTCCGGCGATTGCCTCGACCGCCGAGCCGACGAGCTCGATGCCGCGAAGGACGGAGCTCGCGTCGGCGACCGGATCCCAGCCGACAACCTCGGCCCCCTCGGCAATGAGGCGTGCGGTCAGCACCGAGCTCGGTGCCTCCCGCAGGTCGTCGGTGTTCGGCTTGAAAGCCAGCCCGAGGAGCGCGACCCGCTTGCCGCGCAGCGGTCCGAGGTGCTTCTGGAGCTTCGCCACCGGCCGGCGCATCTGCAGCTCGTTCACCTCCATCACGGCGGTGACGAGGTGGAAGTGATATCCCGAGTTGCCCGCGAGCAGCTTCAGGAAAGACATGTCTTTCGGGAAGCAGGCACCGCCGTACCCGATCCCGGCGCGGAGGTAGTGCGTGCCGATGCGCCGATCGAGTCCCATGCCCTGGGCGACCCGCTCGACGTCGGCGCCGACGAGCTCGCAGACGTTCGCGATCTCGTTGATGAAGCTGATCCGCGTCGCGAGGTACGCGTTCGCCGCCAGCTTGACCATCTCGGCCGATGGGACGTCCATGCGGACGATCGGGGCATTGAGCCCTTCGTGCAGGGCCCCGACCGCCTCGCCGTCCGTCTCCTCGAAGGAGCCGACCACGACACGATCCGACTCCATGAAGTCGCGCACCGCGGTCCCCTCGGCGAGAAACTCGGGGCAGGAGGCGTACCCGACGCGCGTCAGTCCGCGGGCGTCGAGGGCAGCGCGAACCTTTTCGCCCGTGCCGACCGGGACCGTGCTCTTCATCACCAGAACCGCGTCCTCGAGGGTCGGCGGCAGCTCGTCGATCACCGACCAGACGGCGGACAGGTCGGCGTCGCCGGAGTAGGTCGGCGGCGTGCCGACGCAGACGAACAGGAACTCGGCGCCCGCGACCGCCTCGTCCATCGAGGTCGTGAACGAGAGGCGCTCGGCGTTTTTCGCGATCAGCTCTTCCATGCCCGGCTCGTAGAACGGCACCCGGCCCGCCTGAAGCGCGGCGATCCGCTCCTCGGAGATGTCTCGAAGCGCGACCGTGTGCCCCAGCTCGGCCAGGCACACCGCACTGACGAGGCCTGCGTAGCCGGCACCGAAGAATGCGATTCTCGCCATGGACTGAAGCCTACTTCGGCCGACGCCCTACTTGACCTTGAGCGGCTTGAGGCCTTTCGCGATCGCGATCATCGTCTCGTTCGAGAGATTGTCGAGGAGCGAGTTCACGACCCAGTAGCTCGACCCGCCGTAGCGGAGCACGATCATGTGCAGCTTCGGCCCGTCGTAGTAGAAGTCGTACGCGCGGCCGTTGAGCACGTGCCGGAAGCTGCGGTCCGAGAGCACGGGCGCGTCCTCCCAGTCGGTCTCCTCGATGCCCCAGTACGTCCCCCCGGCGTTCCGGAAGACCAGCCGCACGGCCTTTTTGCCCTTGTCGATCCGATATGCACGCATCGGCTTCGTCGAGTCGGGAGCCGACGAGCTGTCGAGCACCGTCGGCACCATCAGCTTGAAGGGCACCTTCTTCTGGGCCGCGCGCAGCAGCGTCGAGGTGTCGTACGGGTTGGAGACGACGTGCGCCGGCTCACGCTTCGTCGGAGCGCGCGGCGGAGGCGTCGGCGTGATCGTGCCCTTGAAGGTCTGCCCGACGACCACGGTGAGCATCGCGCCGTTGCCGAGCGGCGCAATCGCGGACGTGACTTTCTTCACGTCCGCCGGTGCGAACAGCTTCGCCACCGACAGGGCGGCTGCCTTCGAGCGCCGGGCCTCCGGATTCCAGTAGACCGTCGTGTGGAAGTAGTCAAAGCTCGGTGCGTTGCCGGTCGCGTTCGCAGGAGGTTGGACGATCCGGTAGCTGCGCTGGCCGAGCAGGTACCCCGCGTTGCCGGCCGAGCCTGCGACGCCGTTTCCGTTCAGGACGGTGATCGTCGTCTGGGCCGGCGTGGGCGTCTTCGTCTTGACCTTGCGACCCAGGGCGACGTCGGTCGCGACGGTCGCCGCCTCGACGTCCGGATTGAGCCAGTCCTGCACCGCCGCCTGGATGTTCGACGGATCGGTCTGCAGGTCCGAGTAGCCGGTCAGGCCCTGGATCTGCGTCTGGAAGAAGTGCCCGTGTGGAAGCCGGTACGCGAACAAGGCGTAGCTGACCACCGTCCTCGGTGACAGCTCCCCGCCTCCGCCGACCCCGACCTCGACGTTCTTCGTGATCGCGCCGATGATCTTCGGAACGGAGAGGACGCTGAAGTTGTGGGCGAACTGGAACTTCGTCGCCTTCACGAACTGCTGCTGGCGGGCGACGCGGTAGAAGTCGGAGTCCGTGTGCCGGTAGCGCACGTAGTCGAGCGCGGCCCCACCGGTGAGGAGCTGATAGCCCGGCTGCAGGTTGATCGTGGCGTAGCCGAAGCTGGAGCTCAGGCCGGCGTTGTCGTTGAAGTAGCGGCGGTCAACGTCGATCCAGACCCCGCCGAGCCTGTTGACGATCTGCTTGAACCCGCGGAAGTTGACCGTGATCAGGTAGTTGATCGGCAGCCCGATCAGATCGCGCACGGTCTGCAACGTCCCCTTGGAACCGCAGTTGGCGTACGCCGAGTTGATCTTCCCGGCGAACGGTCGACTGCCCGGACAGTGGACGTTCACCCTCATGTCCCTGGGGAAGGACATCATCGAGATCGTCTTCGTCGCCGGGTCGGCGCGGAGCAGCATGACGGTGTCCGAGCGGGACGGAGTCCCCTTGGCCTCGCCAGCGCGATGGTCGTAGCCGATCACCAGCGCGATCGAGGCGTGGCCCGGCGGCGGCGGCTCCCCGAGCAGCTTCTGCGCCGCCTTCGCGTCCTCCGAATGCGCCTTGACCGCTGCCACGCTCTCGTGCAGCCAGAGATAGATACCCGCGACACCGCCGACGACGAGCACGAGCACGACCGTGACGACCCAGACGAGGATCCGACCGATCAGGCGGGTCGCCGAGCGGCGAGGCGGCTCGGGCTGCCTGTACCGCCGCATAGCCGTCAGCGTCGACGGGGGCAGGATCGAGTGGCCGTTGCCGTCGAGGCCACTGCCTCGGCCAACTCCTCGCTTGAGCGTTGTCCGCATCCGAAAAATGAGACGCGCCCCGAGCGAGGGCGCTGCCGCGCGTCAGGATACCCGAGCCTGCCGCCGGATCAGGTGTCTCGGCGGTGGCTCATCGAGTGCCTACGCCGCCCGCGCGGCCACCCTGGCGGCCAGGGATCGCTCCATGGCACCGGGCAGCGCCTTGCCGATCCCCAGGAAGAGCATCGCGACGTCGATCCGGCCCTTGTTGAAGAAAACGAGGTCGATCGTGAACGACACCGTCTGCTGCGCGGCGACCGTCCCGCGGACGCGGTACGCGTTCAAGCGATCGCCGTGCTTCGGGAAGCCGATCGGGCCGGCAAAGGCGATCTTGACCGCGTTCGGGGTGCCCGTTCCCTTGCGGAAGATCTCCGCGAAGCAGCCCGGCAGGCCAGGCGCGGCGACGCGTCCGTACGCCGTCTTCGCCATCTTCTCGGTCAGGAAGACGCCCGTCGAGACCGACACGGTCGAGCCGTCCGCCAGACCGAAGTCGGGCGAGTCGTAATCCCCTGTCTCGACCAGGTCCGAGTTGTCCGGGTTGTAGGTCGAGCAGCGAGGGTTCGAATTGTCGCTCGGCGAGCGCGTCGCCTTCCAGCCGGGCCCGAAGTCGGACCGGCGGAGCGACGCCGCCCGCGCCTGTGCCTGACCCGCCTTCGTCAGCTTCTTCTGGGGCTCGCCGTTCGACGCCAACGCGGTCGGTACGAGCACAGCCGCCAGGATTCCCGTGAAGACCGCCCGCCTCACCAGGCGGATCATCCTACCGCCGAGGCCTCGGTGAGGTCGTAGGCGAGGTTCGGCCGCAGCCAGCGCTCGGCGTCGGCGACGGGGACGCCCTTCCGGAGCGCATAGTCCTCGACCTGGTCCCGCGCGATCCGGCCGACCGAGAAGTAGCGCGCCTCGGGATGCGCGAAGTACACGCCGCTGACGCTCGCCGCCGGGGCGGTCGCGTACGTCTCGGTCAGCTCGAGGCCCGCCTCGGCGGCCCCGAGCAACTCGAACAGCTTCCCCTTCTCGCTGTGGTCCGGACAGGCCGGATAGCCGAAGGCGGGGCGGATGCCGCGGTAGCGCTCCGCGATCAGGTCGTCGGCTGCGAGCTGCTCCTCCGGCGCGTACCACGCGCGACGCACGTCCGCGTGCAGGTATTCGGCGAACGCCTCGGCGAGCCGGTCGGCGAGCGCCTTGACCATGATTGCGCGGTAGTCGTCGTGCTCCGCCTGGAACCGGGAGGCGAGCTCGTCCGCTCCGTGGATTCCGATTGCGAAGGCACCGATCGCGTCCCCCGCCGGCGCCACGTAGTCGGCCAGGCAGCGGTTCGGGCGGTCGCCGCCGTAGTCGGCTTGCTGGCGGAGGAAGAAGAACCGTGTGCCCTGGTCGAGGACGACGTCGTCACCGTCCGAGCGGGACACCCAGAACCCGTAGACCCCGCGGGCGTGCAGCAGGTCTTCGCCGACGATCTCGTCGAGGAGCGCGAGCGCGTCGTCGTACAGCTCGCGCGCCTCCGGCCGGTCCAGGATCGCGGGGAACTTGCCCTTCAGCTCCCAAGCATGAAAGAAGAACTGCCAGTCGACGTACGCCGAGATCGTCGACAGCTTCGGTTCGAGGGCTCGAGGTCCGGTGAACGGTGGCGGCGCAAGGCTCTCGAACGAGACTCGATGCCGTCTCGCCCGGGCGGCCTCGATCGGCAGCAGCGGTTTCCGGTCCCGCTCGGCGTGCTGGCGGCGCAGCCGCTCCTGCAGCTCGCGGTTCTCCCGGTCGAACACGTCGGCCCGTGCCGGGTCGATCAGGCTCGCCACGGTGGCGACGACGCGCGAAGCGTCGAGGACGTACACAGTCGGGCGTGAATACTCGGGCGCGATACGAACGGCAGTGTGCTGCTTGGAGGTCGTCGCGCCGCCGATCAGCAGCGGCAGCTCGAGGCCGCGCCTCTCCATCTCCTTCGCGACGTTGACCATCTCGTCGAGCGAGGGAGTGATCAACCCCGAGAGCCCAACCGCGCTGGCGCCCTCCGCAATCGCGGTGTCGAGGATGCGGTCGGCAGGGACCATCACCCCGAGGTCGACGACCGCGTAGTTGTTGCAGCCGAGGACGACCCCGACGATGTTCTTGCCGATGTCGTGGACGTCTCCCTTGACCGTGGCGAGCACGATCTTCCCCTGTGCCCGCTCCGCACCGTCTGCCTCCTTCTCCATGAAGGGCTCCAGGTAGGCGACCGCGCGCTTCATCGCCCGCGCGCTCTTCACCACCTGCGGCAGGAACATCCGCCCGGAGCCGAACAGGTCGCCGACCACCTTCATCCCGTCCATCAGCGGACCCTCGATCACGTCGAGGGTACGTGCATAGCGCTGCCGCGCCTCCTCGGCGTCCTCTTCGATGAAGTCGACGACCCCATGCACGAGCGCGAAGGAGAGCCGCTCCTCGACCGGCGACTCCCGCCAGGACAGGTCGATCTCTCGCTTCGTCGCCTCGCCCGATACGTCCCGCGCGTAGTCCACGAGCCGTTCCGTCGCATCCGGGCGGCGGTCGAAGAGGACGTCCTCGACCCGCTCGAGCAGATCGGGCTCGATGTCCTCGTAGACAGCGAGCTGCCCGGCGTTGACGATCCCCATGTCGAGCCCGGCCCGAATCGCGTAGTAGAGGAAGGCCGAGTGCATCGCCTCCCGGACGGCGTCGTTCCCGCGGAACGAGAACGACAGGTTCGAGATCCCCCCGGAGGTCCGCGCGCCGGGACATCGCTGCTTGATCAGCGGCAGCGCGTCGATGAACGCCTTCGCGTAGCTCGAGTGCTCCTCGATGCCCGTCGCGACGGCGAGCACGTTCGGGTCGAAGACGATGTCCTCGGGTGCGAAGCAGGCCTCGTCGACGAGCAGCCGGTACGCGCGCTCGCAGATCTCGACCTTGCGGTCGGTTGTGTCCGCCTGGCCCTGCTCGTCGAAGGCCATCACGAGCACCGCGCCGCCGAGACGGCGGATCGTGCGCGCCTGGGCGAGAAATGCCTCCTCCCCTTCCTTCAGGCTGATCGAGTTCGCGATCCCCTTGCCCTGCAGGCATTTCAGCCCGGCCTCGAGCACGGTGAAGCGTGAGCTGTCGACCATGATCGGCAGTCGTGCGATCTCGGGCTCGGTCGCGATCACGTTGAGGAACGTCGTCATCGCCTCTTCCGAGTCGAGGAGGTCGGCATCCATGTTCACATCGAGCACGTTCGCCCCGCCTCGAACCTGCTCGAGCGCGACCTCGACCGCGCCCGTGGAGTCGCCCGCCTCGATCAACTCGCGAAAACGCGCTGAGCCGGTCACGTTCGTCCGCTCGCCGATCATCACGAAGCCGGTGTCGAGGCCGATCTCGAAGGGCTCGAGGCCGCTGAATCGCGTGCGGCGCTCGAGCTTCGGGACCCTCCTCGGCGCATGCCCCTGAAGGAGCGTGCGGATAGCCTCGACGTGAGCGGGCGTCGTCCCGCAGCAGCCTCCGACGACGTTCACCAGCCCCGCCTCGGCGAACTCGGCGAGGTAGCGGCTCGTGTCGGCGGGCAGCTCGTCGTGCTCCCCGAAGGCGTTCGGCAACCCGGCGTTCGGATGACAGGACACGTACGTCGTCGCGATCCGAGCGAGCGACTCCACGTACGGCCGCATCTGCGCCGCGCCGAGGGAGCAGTTCACGCCGACGATCAGTGGCTCGGCGTGCTCGATCGAGGCCCAGAACGCCTCGACCGTCTGGCCGGACAGGTTGCGCCCACTGATGTCGATCGCCGTGAACGAGATCCAGCGCGGGACCTCCGGGGCGACCTCGAGCGCCGCGGCGATCGCCGCCTTCGCGTTCAGCGTGTCGAAGATCGTCTCGATCAGCAGGACGTCGACGCCCCCTTGCGCAAGGGCGACGATCTGCTCGGCGTACGCCTCTCGGACCTGGTCGAACGTGGCGGTCCGAAAAGCCGGGTCGTCCACCTTCGGCGAGACGGAGAGGGAGACGTTCAGCGGACCGAGCGAGCCGGCGACGAACCCGCCCGCCTCGTCGGCGGCCTGCCGTGCGAGGCGCGCCCCTTCGAGGCTCATCTCCGCGGCGTGGTCCTCGAGCGCGTAGTCGGCCTGGCCGATCCGGGTCGCGGTGAACGTGTTGGTGGTTGCGATGTCTGCGCCCGCGGCGAAGTAGCGGCGGTGGATGTCGAGCACCACCTCGGGCCGGGTCAAGTTGAGCAAGTCCGGGTCGCCGGCGACGTCGCGCGGGTGATCACGGAACCGCTCGCCGCGGTAGGCCTCCTCGCCACGCACGTCCCGCTGGATCAGGACGCCCCACGAGCCGTCGAGCAGGACGATCCGTTCCTCGAGTAGGCGCTTCAACTCACGCACGGGGGAACCCAGGGTTCCCCCGTGGTCCCCCTCCTTCTTCGCGGTCATTGCCTAACCGTAGCGGGCCTCTCGCCGGGCAAAGCCCGGCTTCGGCCGCACGGCGCCGCGCACGAAATGAGCGTCCGAAAGGACCTAGATGTGTTCCGGCCCGGCTGCGGTGCGCGGGCGGAACGCGGCTTCGCCGCCCCCGCTCGCCACGGCAAGCTGATTCTCGGCGTGCTTGATCCGCTGCTCGAGCTGCCAGCGGTCGGCGTCGGACTCCCCCGCCTCGACCTTCGCGAGCTCGGCCCGTGCGGCCTCGAGCTGCTGCTGGGCGCGTCCGGCGTCGATGTCGTCCATGTCGACGGCGTCGTCGACGAGTGCCAGGGCGCGGTCCTGCTCGACCTTGAAGAACCCTGGTCCCGGTGGCGAACTCCCGAACGTCCTGGCCGCGCCTGACGTGCACGCGCGTCGACCCCGCCTTCAGCATCGCCACGAGCGGAGCATGGCGCGCAAGGACGCCGATCTCGCCGTCGGCGCCGGGGACGATCAGCATCTCCGCCTCGCCCTCGAACGCAGAGCCCTCGGGGGTGACCAGAGCGACCGCGAACGTCGAGGATCCGTCAGCCACTACGCGGCGGCCGGCTCGGCCTCGCGGGCGCTCTGCGCGGCCTCGTCGATCGTGCCGACCATGTAGAACGCCTGCTCGGGCAGATCGTCGTGCTTGCCGTCGAGGATCTCCGCAAAGCCCGTGACCGTGTCCTCCAGCTTCACGTACGAGCCCGGGCGGCCCGTGAACGCCTCGGCGACGAACATCGGCTGAGAGAAGAACCGCTCGATCTTGCGGGCACGCTGCACGACCAGCTTGTCCTCGTCGGAGAGCTCGTCCATGCCCAGGATCGCGATGATGTCCTGGAGATCCTTGTAGCGCTGCAACACCTCCTGCACACGCGTCGCGGTCTCGTAGTGCTCCTGGCCGACGACGCCGGGCTGGAGCGCGCGGGAGTTCGAATCGAGCGGGTCGATCGCGGGATAGATCCCCTTCTCGGAGATCGCGCGCGAGAGGACGATGAATGCGTCGAGGTGGGCGAACGTGTTCGCAGGCGCCGGATCCGTGAGGTCGTCGGCCGGGACGTAGATCGCCTGCACGGAGGTGACCGACCCGACTCGCGTCGAGGTGATGCGCTCCTGCAGCTGCCCCATCTCCGTCGCGAGCGTCGGCTGGTATCCGACCGCGCTCGGCATGCGGCCGAGCAGCGCGGAGACCTCCGAGCCCGCCTGGACGAAGCGGAAGATGTTGTCGATGAAGAAGAGCACGTCCTGGCCCTCGTCGCGGAAGTACTCCGCCATCGTCAGGCCGGACAGGCCGACGCGCAGGCGCGCGCCCGGAGGCTCGTTCATCTGCCCGTAGACGAGGGCGACGCGGTCGATCACGCCGGACTCGGTCATCTCGAGCCAGAGGTCGTTGCCTTCGCGCGTGCGCTCGCCGACTCCGGCGAACACGGAGACCCCGCCGTGCTGCTCGGCGACGTTGTGGATCAGCTCCTGGATCAGCACCGTCTTCCCGAGCCCGGCGCCGCCGAAGAGGCCGATCTTGCCGCCGCGCACGAACGGCGCGATCAGGTCGATGACCTTGATCCCGGTCTCGAAGATCTCGGCCTTCGGCGAGAGATCGCGGAACTCGGGCGGGTCGCGATGGATCGGCCAGCGCTCGCCCTGGGCGGCATCCTTCTGGTCGACGGGCTCACCGAGCACGTTCCAGAGCCGTCCGAGCGTTTCCTTGCCGACGGGGACGCTGATCGGCGCGCCTGTGTCGACGACGTCGACGCCGCGCGGTAGGCCGTCGGTGGAGTCCATCGCGACCGCGCGCACGCGATCGTCGCCGAGGTGCTGCTGGACCTCGGCGATCAGGTCGGTCGCGGCGGCGCCGTCCGCTCCGGGCAGGGCGATGCGCAGGGCGTTGTTGATCCGGGGCAGCGTGCCGGGGAAGACTGCGTCGATCACGACGCCCTTGACCTCGACCACCTTGCCGACGCTTTGCTCGTTAGCCATTGGACTCCTGAAGAGGGGGTTGCACCGACAGACGCCCTCCCCGGCGCCCAACCCAGCGAGGGAAGGCCCGGCGGGCGAGCGCCCGGGGGAGTCTATCGAAGGGCGACTGCTCCCGAACCCCCTTCGGAAGCGGGCGGTACTCCTGCGTGAGCGAGGCCACACGGACCTCGTGGTCGTGCGCTCAGCAGTACGAGCTGACGAGCGACGGGATCATCCACCTCAGCGTACCTGGGTGCCGGGGCGGGACCGCAGGAGCTACGGACGCTGCGCCAGGACCGCCCCGAACTGGCCTATGCCCGATCGCCGCGGCGGGGCGCCGCCCTGCTGGATCACTCGCAAGGCGCGAAATTGCACGAAGTCGCGGTCTGTGGTTGCCGGTGTGTTCTGGCCGAGCAAGGAGGGACCGGGATCGACGTGACGCGACGACTGCAGGCTCAGCATGGTCGTGATTCCAGCTACTGCGGCGACCGCGGCCGCCGCCCGGGTCAGCGTGGCCGCGCGCAGGACCGACGACCCGCGCCGGATCGGGACCGCAACCGGATGCGAGAGCTGCTCAGGCGGTTGCGAGCGAAGCATCCGCACGAGGTCGCCGACGCTCTCTGCGTACGCGGAGCAGGCGGGACAGCGACGGATGTGCGAGGCGAGCAGCGCGTCTTCGAGCTCCGACAGCTCTCCGTCCAGGCGCAGCGAAGCCCAGGCCTGGGCCCGTTCGCACCGTGCCGGCGTCGGCTGGAGCGACATCACTCTCTAAGACGGCGAGAGGAGGCGCCTTGTTAGGCGTTTCCCTACCCGAGACGCGAGTCAGACGATCCGGTATCGATTGTCGATGACCAGGCCGACCAGGATCAGCAGGAGTCCGACGACGACGAAGAAGGCCGATTCCGGGATCGTCCGCCGGTGCTCGTCCGGTGTCGCCCACCGCAGAAACCGCGGGCCGAAGAGCAGCTGAGCCTCCCCTTTCAGACGCACGGGGCCGCGGTTTCCGACGAAGAAGCCCAGTACGAGCATCAGGGCCCCGAAGGCCTCGAAGCCGTTCGCAAGCGACCGGTTGAGCGAGAACCCGCCGATCATTCCCACGGCGACGGAGCACAGCGCCACCGCCCCACTGATCGCAGTGAAGAGGATGGCGAACCGCCTGCCGGCGGCGACGAGCATCGCCCGGTGGTTACTGATCCGCAGTGAGACCAGCGGCTTGTCCGGTACCGCGAAACTCGACCTCGTTCAGCGGCCACCGCTCCAGCGGGTAGTGACAGGCTGCGAAGTGGCCCTCACCCAGGCGACGGAGCATCGGTGTCTCGACGTCGCAGTGACCTCGGTGGAACCGCGGACAGCGCGGGTGGAACCAGCACGCGCTCGGCGGGTTGATCGGGTTGGGGACGTCACCCTCGAGCACGACCTGCTTGCGCGCCCGTCCGAGATCGGGATCGGGAATCGGCACGGCCGAGAGAAGGGCACCGGTGTAGGGGTGCTTCGGCTCGGCATAGAGGTCGACGCGGTTCGCGACCTCGACCGCATGGCCAAGGTACATGACGAGCACCCGATCCGAGATGTGGCGGACGACGTTCAGGTCGTGCGCGATGAAGACGTAGGTCAGGCCGAAGTCTCGTTGCAGATCCTTGAGCAGGTTGAGGATCTGGGCCTGAACCGACACGTCCAGCGCCGAGACCGGCTCGTCGCAGACGATCAGCTTCGGATTGATCGCCAGTGCGCGGGCGACGCCGATGCGCTGCCGCTGGCCGCCGGAGAACTCGTGCGGGAAGCGATTGTAGTGCTCAGGGTTGAGGCCGACGATCTCGAGCAGCTCCTGGACACGCCGCTTGATCTCGGCGCCCGTGCCCATGCCGTGCACCTCGAGCGGCTCGCCGACGATGAAGCCGACGCGCTTCCGCGGGTTGAGCGACGCGTACGGATCCTGGAAGATCATCATCATCTCGCGCCGGATCGGCCGCATCTCGGCGCGGGACAGGCGCGTGATGTCGCGGCCCTGGAAGACGATCCGGCCGGAGGTCGGGTCGAGCAGGCGCATGATGCATCGCGCCAGCGTCGACTTTCCGCAGCCGGACTCGCCGACGATCCCCAGGGTCTCTCCCTCGGTGAGCGTGAAGGTGACTCCGTCGACAGCCTTCACGGAGGCGATCTCCTTCTGGAAGATGATTCCGCGCGTGACGGGGAAGTGCTTCTTCACGTCCTCGACGACGAGGAGCTCGTCACCTCTCAGCGCCAGCTCCGTCCGGTCGGGGGCGGCCGCCTGCTCCGGCTGGATCGCCATCAGCTCGCCTCCGCCAGCGCCCCGGCAACGACCTTCTGTGACTCGCGGTCCTTCGTCTCCTGGTCGAGGTGGCATCGGACCCGGTGTCCGCCTGTTCCGCCCGGGACTGCCGCGAGCTCGGGCTCGACGTCCCGGCAGATCGGCATCACGTAGGGACAGCGAGGGTTGAAGCGGCAGCCCCGCGGCGGGAAGAGCAGCGATGGCGGCTGGCCGGGAATCTGCGCGAGCCGCTCGTGTCCTGGTGAGCCGCGGCAGCGAGCCGAGCAGGCCCCACGTGTAGGGGTGGTTCGGGCGATGGAAGAGCTGGCGCACCTCGCCCTCCTCCTGGACGCGGGCGGCGTACATGACCACGACGTCGTCGGCGATCTCGGCGACCACGCCGAGGTCGTGCGTGATCATCATGATCGCGCTGCCGAACTCGTTCTGGAGGCGCTTCATCAGATCGAGGATCTGCGCCTGTGTGGTCACGTCGAGGGCCGTCGTCGGCTCGTCGGCGATCAGCAGGTCCGGGTTGTTGACGAGCGCCATCGCGATCATGACGCGCTGGCGCATGCCGCCGGAGAACTGGTGCGGATAGTCGTCGACGCGCTGATCGGCGCGAGGGATGCCGACCGCCTTCACCAGCTCGAGCGCCCGCCCCCGCGCGGCCGCCTTCGTCACGTCCTGGTGCAGGAGGATCGCCTCGACGAGCTGCCGGCCGATCGTGTGCACCGGGTTCAGCGAGGTCATCGGGTCCTGGAAGATCATCGCGATCTCGTTGCCGCGGATATCGCGCAGACTGCCGAGGGCTCATCCCGATCAGGTTCTCGCCCTTCCAGAGCGCTTCCCCGCTCGAGAACGACGTCCGGCGGTTGTTCAGCCCCATGATCGTCAGGCAGGTGACGCTCTTCCCGCACCCGGATTCGCCGACGATTCCGAGCGTCTGGCCCTTCTCGACGGCGAAGCTGACGCCGTCGACGGCCTTGACGATGCCGTCGTCGGTCCGGAAGGAGGTCTTCAGATCCTTGACGTCGAGAAGCGGCATGCGTGAGCGGGGAGGGTAGCTACGCCAGCCGGATTCTGGGGTCGATCCATGCGTAGAGGAGGTCGATGATCAGGTTGAAGACGATGATGATGATGGTCGCGAAGACGATGACCCCCAGCACCGTCGGGATGTCGTAGTTCTGGAGGGCCTGGACGGCGGTGCGGCCGAGGCCCGGCAGGCTGTACACGGTCTCGGTGAAGACGGCGCCGCCGAGCGCCAGGCCGATATCCATCCCGAGCATGGTCACGATCGGGAGCATCGCGTTCCGGAGGACGTGCGAGCGCATGACGATGATCTCGGGCGCCCCCTTCGCGCGGGCCGTCCGCACGTAGTCCTCGTTCAGCGTCTCCATCACGTTCGCCCTGATCATCCGCACGTAGAGCGCAGCGAAGAGGATCATGAAGGTCATCCACGGCAGGATCATGTGGTAGGCCCATTGCACGGGCCCGCCCGGTTGCCCCGGCGGCGGATTGAAGAAGTCGGCGTAGTCCGGTGATCGGCGTGTGGATCGGAAAGCCGCGTAAGTGGTACCCGAAGAACCACGCGAAGATCAGCCCGATCCAGATCGGATGCGCGGAGATCCCGATGAGGACGAACGTCATCGAGGCCCGGTCTATCGATCGATCGGGGCCGCAACGCGGACATGATCCCGATCGGAAGCGCGAGCAACATCCAGAAGAAGGCGCCGCCGAAGACGAGCGAGGCGGTGACGGGGGCCGCGTCCTTGATGATCCGGTTGACGCCCTCGCGGTTGTACCAGGAGTGGCCGAGGTCCTGGTGGACGATCAGGCGCTTGACGAAGACGTAGTACTGGTCGTAGATCGGCTTGTCGAGCCCGAGGTAGTGCCGCGCGCTGGCGATGGTCTCCTGCGACGCGCCCTTTCCGGCGAACTGCCGCGCCGGGTCGGCGGGGATGATGAAGAACAGGATGTAGCTGACGATCGTGACGGCGAAGAAGAGCAGCACCGCCCAGAGCACTCGACGGATGAGGTAGCGGATCACGGTTGCGTCAGAGTCGGGTCAGGTTTTGCGAACGTATGACGGGTTCCGTTGGTCGTGCAGGGAGCGGGCGCCGGGTCGTGAGACCCGACGCCCGCTCCTGCGAATCGAATCCTTCTCTCCTACTTGAGGAAGAAGGTGTTGAGGTTCGCCAGGCCATGGGCTGCCTGGAAGAGGTACCCACCTGTGCGAGCAGAGACGAACTCGCGCTGGTTGCGCTGCTCGTACGCCATCCACGGGGCGTAGTCGCGGTTGATCTTCAGGTCGAGCGCCTGGTACGCGGCGTACCGCTTGTCGCCGGTCAGCGCGTTCGCCGCCGCTCATCTGGTTGTTGATGGAGGCGTCGTTGAAGTAGGCGAGGTTGTTGTTGTTCGCCTCGTGGATGTTGTTGCCGTTCAGGAGGATGTCGATGAAGTCGTACGGGTCCGCGTAGTCCGCGAACCAGCCGGCCAGGACGACGTCGAACGGCTCACCCTTCGTGCCGGCTGCGATGTAGATCTGGAAGCCCTGGAAGAGCTTCACGTTCACGTTGCAGCCGATCTGGCTCAGGTTGTACTTCAGCACCTGAGCGAGGTTCTGCCCGACGGGCGTGCTGCCGGTGTAGACGGTCACGTCCTTGCAGCCGCCGGCCTGCTGGGCCAGCTGCTTCGCCTTCGTGTAGTTCGAGCCCTTGATCGGGTACAGGTTGAAGTTCTTGTACCCACCGAGGCCCGGAGGCAGGACCTGGTCATCGCGGTGGCCGGCGAGGTACCCGCGCTGGCGCACCATCGCCGGGCGGTCGATCGCGTAGTTCGCCGCCTTGCGCAGCGTTGCGTTCGCGAATGCGGGCCGGCTCGTGTTCATCGCGGCGTAGTCGACGTTCAGACCCCCATGAAGGAAGTAGCGGCCCTTGTTGATGCCGAACTGCTTCGCGAGGTCGGCGTGCGCCGTCGCCGGCAGACCGCCCGCGTCGTAGTCGGCCTGACCCGCCTTCACCTGCAGCAGGCTCTGGTCGAGGTTCGTGTTGGCCGTGAAGACGAACGTCGACGACGTTGTGCGGGCGCTGGCCCTTGTAGTTCGGGTTCGACCTCACGATCAGCTGCCGCCCGACCTGCCGGCTGGCAACGTAGTACGGGCCCCACGACGAGACCGTGTTGATCCCCTTCGCGTCGACGGGCGTGTTCGTCGGGAGCGGGCAGAAGAAGTTCATCGCCAGCTTCGACAGCAGCGAGCCGTCCGGCTTCAGGAGGTTGATCGTCAGCTTCTGGCCGGCGGCCTTGACGCCGCTCGCGGTCGCTGCCTTGCCGTCGACGACGGCCTGTGCACCGACGATGCCGTTCTCTCCGGTGATGAAGGCCACGGCCGGCGACTGCATCTTCGGATTGAGGATGCGGTTGATCGCGAAGGCGAAGTTCGCCGCGGTCAACGTCTGGCCGGTGTTGGACTTGATGCCGCTCTTGACGGTGAAGGTGTAGGTCTTCCCGTCCTTGGAGACGACAGGCAGACCCGTGGCAGCATCGGGCGCGAGCTTGGCCCCGACCGGGTCCGGCTTGTCGGGGTAGTAGAAGAGCTTCATGCAGACCGCATCCAGGATCTGCCAAGAGTTCGTGCCGTAGGCGAGGGTCGGATCGATGTAGTCAACGTCGGTTCCCGACATGTTGACGTTCATCGTTCCGCCCTTCTTCTGCCCGGAGGCAGAGGGCTTGTTGGCCTTGCTCGACGCCGGCCCGGCGAAGGCGGCTGCGATCAGCATCGCGGCCCCGAGCGTCGCCATGGCGCCGGAGAGCCAGACTTTCTTCCGCATACAACTCCTTTCGGTGACGCACGAACCCGGCGAGAACACCGGGTTCGTCGGTAGACGCATCCTCGACCCGTTAGACGAGCCGCGCGGATTTTAGTTGGCACGTGACGAAAATGTGAAGACGCGCCCCGGGTACCCTGTGCGAATGCTCGGGAGGCGGCACCGGCGGGTCGTCGGGGGCGTGCTCGCGCTGGCGATCGTCACCGTACCGGCCGTCGCGCGCGGCGGGCACGGCGCCACGCCTTCGCTCAACGGCGTCAACTTCATCAGCGTATGCGGCTTACAGCCATCACGGCCCAGGACGACCCGATCGTCCTGCCCCGGCAGCCGGGCCTGTCGCACGACCACACGTTCGTCGGCAACACCTCGACGAATGCCTTCTCCACGCCGGCCAGCCTGCGCGCGGCCGGAACGACCTGTCGCCGACGAGCCGACACCGCCGCCTACTGGGCCCCGAGCCTGCTGGCTCGAGGCGATCCGGTGATCCCGACAACCGCCATCGCCTACTATCGGCGGGCAACGAGAGCAGCGGTAAAGCCGTTCCCGGCCGGGCTCCAGATCGTGGCGGGGAACGCGGCCGCAACCCGTCCGCAGAGCCTCCTCGTCACGTACTGGGACTGCGGAGACCTGGTGAACGTCCCGCGCTCGAGCGAGGTTCCCGCATGCACGGACGGAGCACTCAGCCTGCACGTCAACTTCCCGGACTGCTGGGACGGCAAGAGCCTGCTGAGCGCGAACCAGCGGCACATGACCTACTCGGTCAACGGGCGCTGCCCGGCGAAGTTCCCGGTGGCCCTGCCCGCGCTCTCGCTGGTGTTCCGCTACCCGACCACCATCGCCGGGCAGTCGGTCGAGCTCGCCTCCGGCGGGCAGTTCTCGGGGCACGCGGACTTCCTCAACGCCTGGGATCAGAAGGCACTGGCGTCGCTCGTCGCCTCGTGCCTGAACCGCCTCCGCCACTGCGGCACCGGTAGCTAGATGGTTGATCGGTAATTCCGATCAACCATCTAGCGGACGCAGACGCTTCGGACGAGGTCGCGTGCTTCACGTGCTGCCCGTCGCGCAGCGGGAACGCCCGCGCCGAGCGGGCTCATCGTCCCCGCCCGCAGGGGGTCGGTGCGCACGAGCGAGTTCAGCGCGCCCCGGCCGCCGGCGATCGCTGCGCTCAGCCGCCCGGCCAGCGGATGATCGCGAGGGAGGGCTGCGAGCAAAGCGCGCTCGATCGCGATCGTCCGCCGCAGCGCCGGCGGAGCGTCGCGAAGGCGACTGACGGGCTCGATGCGGGCGACCGAGGCTCTGACGTCGCGGCACGTCCTGTCGAGCGCCGAGGCGTCCCTGGCGGACCCACCGCACCCTGCGACCAGCAGCGCGAGGATGGGGACGCCGAGGCCCCGCCTCACCCGGGGCGCCATGACCGTCTCAGGCTGGGCTGATAGTCAGCCCGCCGCTCCAGATCAGCGTGTCGTCGCACTCGTACAGGTAGACGACGCCGTCGTAGATGTGCGGGAAGAGCGAGCAGCTCCGAGTCGCCTCGTAGTCGACGCCCGGTGCAGGATGGCGTGTGCCGACGGCGATCGACACCCGCTTTCCGGCAGCCAGACGGGCGAGCGTGTCCGGAGGCAGCACGGCCGCCGTGACGAGCTGGTCGTTGCGGATGTCCAGCTCGCACGGGCTGCCCGGGCTGGTGAACACCGGGCCGCGGAACCTCATCGAGAGTCCACTGCGGGTCGCGCGGGCAGCGAGCCCGCCGTCCCCACGGGTGTCGAGGCCGGTCCGGCAGACCGTCGATCCGTTCCAGCCGGGATCCACGTCGGCCGAGTCGCAGCTGTCGCGGACGGAGGTCCCCTCGACAGAGCCGTCGATCGCGCCTTCGCGCTTCGTCGGCGAGGTGAGGGAGTACCCGGTGCTGCTCCGAACCAGCGGATGCCGTCCAGACGATCTGCCAGCGCACGGAGAGCGTCTCGTCGGCGATTCGGCGCGCGTAGCACAGCCGGGTGTCCTCGCGGAGCCAGCGGGTGTGGTCGAGATACCGTCCGCCGCCCTTCCCGGTGAAGACGATCCGAAGCGTCTGCGCGCGAGCCGTTGCCGAGCCTGCTCCGCCGGTCGAGACCGGCCAGACGGCCAGCACGAGCAACGCCGTGAGGACCGCGGGAACGAGCCGCCGCCGCCCGGCCCTTGGCTTCATCTAGAGCGACGAGCGCGGGTCGAACGCGTCGCGCAGCCCGTCGCCGAGCAGGTTGAACGCAAGCGTGGCCAGCAGGACCGCTGCCCCGGGCCACACCATCAGCCAGGGCTGAGTGAGGTAGTAATCGGCCGCACCGGAGAGCAGGTTGCCCCAGCTCGCCGTGGGTGCCTTGATCCCCAGCCCGAGGAACGACAGGCCGGCTTCGGCGAGGATGTTCTGCGCGACGACGAGCGTGGAGTAGACGATGATCGGCGCCACGAGGTGCGGCAGGATGTGCGACCGGATGATCTTCCAGTCGTTCGTCCCGACCATCCGGGCGGCCTCGACGAACTCCTTCTCGCGGAGGGAGAGCACCTGGGCCCGGACGATGCGCGCAGGGTAGAACCAGCCGAAGAGGCCCAAGACAAGGACGAGGGTGACCACCCCCTTCCCGAGGAAGCCCAGGGTGATCCCGTCGAGGCGCTCCCCGGCGGTGCTTGCCAGGGCGATCACGAACAGCAGGATCGGGAACGCCATCACGATCTCGGTGATCCTGGAGATGATGGTGTCCGTCCAGCCGCCGAAGAAGCCGGCGACCGAGCCCATCAGCACCCCGATGAACATGCTGACGATCGTCGCGCCGACCGCGACCTCGAGCGAGGTCTGCGCGCCGTAGAGAAGCCGGAGGAACTCGTCGCGGCCGAGCTGGCTCGCGTCGCCGCCGAGGACGAAGAGCGTCGTCCCGAAGTCGCCCGTAGCGCCCACGTACGGCGCCTCCGCAATGTGCGTCCAGGGGCCGACCGGAAGCGTCGTGGTCGGATCGAGCCCGCCGGCGAACTGGTCGTTCGGTCCGTGCCCGAGCAGCTTCGCGGCAATCGGTGCGCCGACGAACCCGATCAGGAAGACGAGGATGATGTATGCGCCGCCGCTGATCGCGAACTTGTCACGGCGGAACCGAAGCCAGACACCCTCCCAGTAGCCGCGGGCGCGAACCGCTTCGGCCGTGCCGAGCTCCCCGTGCGTCTCGACCGCGACGGTCGACGCAAGGCCTGCACCTGATGAGACGAGTTCGGGGCGTTGGCTAGTGGCCACGAGCGAGAGTCGGAGCATAGCGCGGGCTGGTGCCTGCGCTATCTCCTGAGACTTCTCCGCCGCACGAAAAGTTAGTCCGGCAACCAGGACAGGCTTCAGCCCTGTCCCTGGGCTACGCCGTCAGCGCGTCGGCGCCGGCGACCACCTCCAGGATCTCCTGCGTGATCTCCGCCTGCCGCGCGCGGTTCATCGCGAGCGTGAGCGTGTCGATCAGCTCGCCGGCGTTCTTCGAGGCGTTCCGCATCGCGGTCATCCGTGCTCCCTGTTCCGAGGCGGCCGATTCGAGCAGCGCACGGTAGAGCTCGGTCTCGACGTACACCGGCAGCAGGCGCTCGAGGATCTGCTCCGGCTCCGGCTCGTAGATGAAGTCGCCGAGCAGCGCTTCGTGCTGCTCCGCTTGCTCGCCGGCTTCCAGGAGCTCTTCGGGGATCGGGAGCACGTCCTGCTCCACCACCTGCTGGACGAGCGGCGAGACGAAGTGGTTGTAGATCACGACGACCCGGTCGACCTCCTCCTCGACGTACAGCTCCCCGACCTTGTGTGCGAGCGCCTGCGCGTGGTGGTAGGACGGGCGGTCGCTGAACCCGGTCCAGGCCTGGACCACCTCGTACTGCCGGAAGCGGAGCGTCGATGCTCCCCGGCGGCCGGAGACGAGCCAGCGGACGCGCTTGCCCTCGCTCTCGAGCCGGCGGCTGAGCGCGAACGCGTGGCGGAGCACCTGCGCGTTGAACGCTCCGGCGAGGCCGCGGTCGCCTGTCAGAGGCAGGATCGCGACCGCGACCTCCTGCTCGCGACGTTGGAGCAGGGGTAGGCCCCGCACGGAGGCGCTCGCGCGGGCGGTGCCGACCATCAGCTCCATCATCCGGTCCGCGTACGGGCGCATCGCCTCGATGCGCGCCTGGGCTCGCCGCAGCCGGGCGCTGGCGACGAGCTCCATCGCCTTCGTGATCTTGCGCGTGTTGCGGATCGAGCGGATCCGCCGCTTCAGGTCCTGGACGGTGGCCACGTCGCGTCAGACCAGGGAGGTCTCTTCTTGCACGTTAAACATCCCGGCGAAGCGCTTCACCTCGGCGTGGAGCTTCTCCGTCAGCTCGTCCGAGAGCTCGCGCTTGTCACGGATCTCGGCGAGGATCGACGCGTCCGCCCGCAGGTGTTCGCGCAGCTCGTCCTGGAACCGGGGCACCTGCGCGGTCGGCACCTCGTCGAGGTAGCCGTGGATGCCCACGAAGATCGCGATCACCTGCTCTTCGAACGGCCAGGGGCTGTACTGCGGCTGGTTCAGCGTCGCGACCATCCGCTCGCCGCGGGCGAGCGTCCGCTGCGTCGCTGCGTCGAGCTCGGACCCGAACTGGGCAAACGCCTCGAGCTCGCGGTACTGCGCGAGGTCGAGCTTCAGGCGCCCCGCGACCTGGCGCATCGCCCTCACCTGCGCGTTGCCGCCGACGCGGGAGACGGAGATGCCGACGTTGATCGCCGGGCGAACGCCCGAGTAGAAGAGGTCGCTCTCGAGGAAGATCTGCCCGTCGGTGATCGAGATCACGTTGGTCGGTATGTACGCGGAGACGTCGCCGGCCTGGGTCTCGATCACGGGCAGCGCCGTGAGCGAGCCGCCGCCGAGCTCGTCGGAGAGCTTGCAGGCGCGCTCGAGCAGCCGCGAGTGCAGGTAGAAGACGTCGCCGGGATACGCCTCGCGGCCCGGCGGGCGACGCAGCAGGAGCGACATCTGCCGGTAGGCGTCGGCGTGCTTGGAGAGGTCGTCGTACATGCAGAGGGCGTGCCGCCCGTTGAACATGAAGTACTCGCCCATCGCACAGCCCGCGTACGGGGCCATCCACTTGATCGGGGCCGCCTCGGAGGCAGCGGCGTTGACGATGATCGTGTACTCCATCGCGCCCTCTTCCTTCAGCCGCTCGTAGACCTGCGCGACGGTCGAGGCCTTCTGGCCGATCGCGACGTAGATGCAGATCACGTCCTGGCCGCGCTGGTTCAGGATCGTGTCGACCAGGATCGCCGTCTTGCCGGTCGTCCGGTCGCCGATGATCAGCTCGCGCTGCCCGCGACCGATCGGGATCATCGAGTCGATCGCCTTCAGGCCGGTCTGCAGCGGCTCCTTCACCGGCTGGCGGCTGACCACGCCGGGCGCCTTGAACTCGAGCGCACGGGTCTCCGCCCCCTTCAGCGGCGGCCCGCCGTCCTGCGGGTTGCCGAGCGGGTCGACGATCCGGCCGATCAGGTCGTCGCCGACCGGGACGCTCGCGACCCGCCCGGTACGGCGGACGGGCTCCCCTTCCTTCACCGACTCCCAGTCGCCGAACAGCGCGGAGCCGACGTTGTCCTCCTCGAGGTTCAGCGCGACGCCGGTGACGCCGTGCTCGAACTCGAGCATCTCCATCGAGGCGGCGCTCTCCAGCCCATACACACGGGCGATTCCGTCGCCGACCTGGAGGACGGTGCCGACCTCGGCGAGATCGGTCTCGACCTCGAACTCCTTGATCCGCTCCTTGAGGATCGCGGTGATCTCTTCAGGACGCAGCTTCACTCAGAACTCCTTTGTCGTGTCAGGCTCGGGTAGCAAGCTCTCGGCCCAGGCGCTCGAGGCGGCCGCGCAGGCTGGCGTCGACCCGGCGCTCGCCGGCCTGGAGGACGATCCCGCCGATCAGGCCCGGGTCGACCAAGCGGCTCGCCTCGACCTTTCGCCCCGAGGCTCGCTCGATCTGCTCGACGATCGTCCGCGCCTCGTCGTCGGTGAGCTCGAAGGCGGTGGTCAGCTCGACCGAGAGCTGCCCCTCCTCGACCGCGGCGAGGCGCTCGAACTCGGCCGCGACCTCGTCCACCTCGGCGGCGCGACCCTTCTCGACCAGCAGGCGCAGGAGGTTACGGACGAGGGGATCGGAGTCGTCCAGGACCACGTCTGCGGCTGCGGCCTTCGCGCGCCTGTCGAGCTGCGGGTTGCGGAGGATCTCGTGCAGCTCAGGTACCTGCCTCGTCACCTCGACGAAGTCGCCGAGGTCCTCGCGGACCCGCGCGACGCGGCCCTGCTCCTTCGCGGCCGCGAACAACGACCGTGCATAGGTGCGGTGGACGACGCTCAGACTTGCTCCCTCTCGAGCACGGAGAAGTCGAGGTCGCCGATCGCGTCCTCGATCAGCTTCCGGTGGTCGTCCCGGTCCAGCACCTTCCCGGTCACCTTGGACGTGGCGACGAGCGCGAGCTCGGCGACCTCGGCGCGAATCTGCTCGAGCGCGCGCTGTGTCTCGGCATCGATCTGACGCTTCGTCTCCTCGAGCCGCCGCTGGCGGTCGGCCTCGGTCTCCTCGCGCACCCGGTCGCGCTGGGCATCGGCGATCCGCCGGGCGTCGGCCAGGATCTCCTCGGCGTCCGACTTCGCCTTGCCGATCAGCTTGCGATGCTCGTCGAGCAGGTTCCGCGCCTCCTCGCGGGCACGGTCGGCCTCCTCGATCGACTGGCGGATGCGTTCCCGGCGCTCGTCGATCACGCGCTGGATCGGGCCGAACGCGTAACGCCGGAGGACGAAGAACGTGATCCCGAACGCGATCAGCGTCCAGATCATCAGGCCGGGAACGACCTTGATCAGCCCGCTGGAGGCAACCAGCATCAGATCAGGACGTAGGCGAGCAGCCCGCCGACCAGGCCGTAGAAGACGACGGCCTCGGTCAGTGCGAAGCCGAGCCACTGGATGCCCTGGAGCTCACCCCGGAGCTCGGGCTGGCGAGCGACCGACTGGATCATCGAGCCGAAGATGTTGCCGATGCCGATTCCGGCACCAAGCGAGCCGAGGCCGATGCCGAGCGCGAGCGCGATCGCCTTCCCGGCGTCGACGTTCGCGGCGGCGGCGAGAACGCTGAGCATGATGTGTTTCCCCTCCTAGTGTTCGGGCTCGATGGCCGAGCCGATGTAGATGGCGGACAGGACGGCGAAGATGAACGCCTGGATGGTGACGACGATGATCACCTCGAAGAGGTAGAAGAGCGCCGCGGCGGGCACGGAGATAACAGCCAGCGCCACCGACTCGAGCACGAAGATCAGGCCGATGAAGGTAAGGATCAACATGTGGCCGGCGAGCATATTCGCGTAGAGCCTGACCGAGAGCGAGATCACGCGCATGAACTGCCCGAGGATCTCGAGCGGAACGATCAGCGGCAGGAGCACCTTCGGCACCTCGGGAATCCAGCTCCGGAAGTAGCGGACGGGACCGTTCCAGCGGATGCCCTCGAAGTGCGTGAAGACGAACGTGATGAGCGCGAGCGTCAGCGTGACCGAGAGTGAGCTCGTCGCCGCGTAGATCCCCCAGGTCGGCAGCGCGACCCCGCCAAGGTGGAACTTCTCGTCCGAGAGCGGAAGCGGGATGAAGCTGAGCAGGTTGAGCATCCAGATGAACAGGGCGAGGGTGGCGACGTAGGGGAACCACCGCCCGATCGCTTTCGACGGGAGGCCCTGCTCGGCGATCTGGGACTGAGCGGCCTCGTAGATCGACTCGCCGATCGTCTGACGGCGGTCGGGAGAGACGCGCAGACGGATGCGCATGAGGACGATTCCGAAGACGATCGTCACGAGCGTGCCGAGCAGGAGATAGGCAACGGCCTTGTTGATCGACATGTTCAGCGGGCCGAGGTGGATCGGCAGCCAGTCGTGGAGCTCCCACTCGTCTTCCGGGTGGAAGTCACCCTTGGCCATCGCCGCCGAGGGCGCAACCAGAGCGAAGGTGAAGAGAAGCGCGGCGAGTCCTCCTTTGCGCTTCACTGCTCGCTCCCGAAGTACGAGGCGACCGAGAGCGTGAGCTCGAGCGTGTACGCCAGCGCGAAGACCAGGATCGCGGCGACCGCGACGGATGCGTCCGAGCGGGCCGCCGCGAGCACGACCGCGAGCACCGCCAGCGCCTTCACGAGCAGCTCGATCCCCTGGAGGCTCGACGAGGCGACACCGCTCGTCCTCGTCCGGAGACGGGCGATCACGAGCGAGAGCGCGGTCGACCCCACCCAGAGCGCAGCGCCGAGCGCCCAGCCCTTGACCGGCCAGCCAGCGACGAGGAAGACGGGCAGCGCAAGGGCGACCACGACGCCTGCGCCGGCGGCGGGCAGCAGGCGGCCGGGCACGGGCCGCGACGTTCCGAGCAGCTCCGTCTTCACAACGCGCCTTTGTAGCGGCGATAGACGGCGAAGACGCCGAGCGGCACGCCGGCGAGCGCCCCACCGAGGAGGCCGTAGGAGGTCGACCCGGCCGCCCAGCCGATCAATGCTCCCGCACCGATGCCAACCGCGGTTCCAGTGATCAGCAGGGCGCCCGCGCCGGCAGGCTCGAACGTCTGGCGCGCAGGCTCCATCTGCGCGGCGAGCATATCAAGGGAGTTTGTGACAGGCGAAAATCGCTCTACACCGGTGATTCCCCCTCACCTTGTGTCGAGTCGTTCTCGTTCGTCGTCAGGAAGTAGACCGGCACTCCGGCATCAGGCGCTGCGGCGCTCGCGTTGCTCCAGCTCGCGACGTCGGCGTCGGATTCGCGGGTTCGCGAGCTTGACGATCTCGAGCAAGTACACCATGTACACCGACGCACCGACCGCCACCAGGCCGAGCGCGGCTGCGCCGACCGTCGGCCAGGCGTGCCACCGGCCGCTCTCGCGAAACGGGATGAAGCGGGTGCCGAGCGCGGCGGCGGCGAGCGTCGCGACCCAGACGTAGATGTAGACCACCGCGCGCTGCTGCGAGAAGCCGATGTCCACGAAGCGGTGGTGGAGATGCGTCTTGTCCGGAGTCGTGATCGGCTGCCGGTACTTCAGCCGCCTCGCAACCACGAAACCGGTGTCGAGGATGGGGACCGCGAGCACGAGGAGCGGGAGGAACAGCGCGACGGTCGCTGCAGTCTTCAGCAGGCCGTCGACGGAGACCGCCGCGAGCGAGAAGCCGAGCAGGAGCGCCCCCGAGTCGCCCATGAAGATGCGCGCCGGGAAGAAGTTGTGACGGAGGAAGCCGAGGGTTGCGCCGAGTAGGATCGCCGAGAACGCGGCCGCGGTCGGCTTGCCGAGCGAGAGCGCGATCACCGCGAACGTGAAGCCGGCGATTCCGCAGACGCCGGCTGCGAGCCCGTCGAGCCCGTCGAGGAAGTTGACCATGTTCATCACCGCGACGATCCAGAGGACGGTGAGAGGCGCGCCGAGCCAGACCGAGAGGTCGTAGACGCCGAGGAAGGGGAACGTGAAGTGGTCGATCCAGATCCCGAAGATCGGCGGGATCGCACCGGCGAGAACCTGCCCGCTCAGCTTCTCCCACCAGCGCAGGCCGCGGAAGTCGTCGATCGCCCCCACCGCGGTGGCGATCGCCGCCCCGAGAAGCAGGCCGCGCACCGAACGGCTCAGGTCGAGGAAGGCAAGCGACGGGACAATCACCCCGAAGAAGATCGCGAGGCCGCCGAGCCGCGGAATCGGAAGCCGGTGCACGCGGCGCTCGTCCGGGAGATCGACCGCTCCGAGCCGCCGGGCCATCCCGGCGACGGCCGGTGTGAGGAAGACGACGATCGCAAGTGCGGCCGCCGCGCCGTAGAGCACCTCGAGGTGGTCGCGCAGCTCGTGGAGGATCATTTCGTCCCGTAGAGGCGGTCGCCGGCGTCGCCGAGGCCGGGGACGATGAAGCCGCGCTCGTTCAGCCCGCGGTCGACGGCGGCGCACACGATGTGCACGTCGGGGTACTTCGAGTGCACCGTCTCGATTCCCTCCGGCGCGGCGACCAGGCAGACGAGCGTCACCGACCGGGCGCCCGCGTCCTTCGCCATCGAGATCGCCGCGACGCTCGAGTTGCCGGTCGCGAGCATCGGGTCGAGCACGATCGCGTCACGCTCCTCGAGGTCGTCCGGCAGCTTCACGTAGTACTGGATCGCCTCGAGGGTGTCCTCGTCGCGGTACATGCCCATGAAGCCGACGCGCGCGCTCGAGATCAGGGACAGCGTTCCTTCGAGCATCCCCACCCCCGCGCGGAGCACCGGGCAGACGGCGACCTTCTTCCCCGAGAGCCGCCGTGTCTCCATTCGCTCGAGCGGCGTCTCGATCTCGACGGGCTCGGTCGGGAAGTCCTTTGTCGCCTCGTACGTGAGCAGGAGCGTGAGCTCGTTGACGAGCTTCCGGAAGTGAACGGTGGGCGTGTCCTTGTCCCGGAGGTACGAGAGCTTGTGCTGGACGAGCGGATGGGTGACGACGGTGAGGCGGCGGCTCATTTGCCGTAGGCGGCCCAGCCCCGGAAACCGGGGTAGAGCGGCCGCCGCTCGCACAATGCGCTGCTGCACGCGGCGAGGGCGGCAACGTCCGGCTCCGGCCCCAGTGCCTCGACGACGATCCGGGCGACCTCGCGGAAGTCTTCCTCGTCGAAGCCGCGCATCGTGCAGGCGGGAGTTCCCATCCGGACGCCCGATGCCACCGTCGGCGGACGCTCGTCGAACGGGACCGTGTTGCGGTTGACGGTGATCAGCACCTGGGCGAGGCGCTCTTCGGCGTCTTTCCCCGTCCAGTCGCTGCGGCGCAGGTCGAGCTGGAGCAGGTGTGTGTCGGTGCCGCCCGTGAGCACGTCGAGCCCGCCTGCCTGAAGCTCGTCGGCGAGCGCGTCCGCGTTTGCCCGAATCTGCATCTGGTAGTCGCGGAACGCCGGCGTACCCGCAATCCGGAAGCAGGTCGCCTTCGCCGCGATCACATGCTCCATCGGCCCGCCCTGCATGCCCGGGAACACGGCACGGTCGAGTGCCCGAGCGTGCTCCTCACGACAGAGTACGAAGCCCGAGCGCGGGCCGGACAGCGTCTTGTGCGTCGTCGAGGAGACGAAGTCGCAATGCGGCACCGGGCTCGGATGCAGCCCGGCTGCGACCAGCCCGGCGAAGTGCGCCATGTCGCACAGCAGGTAGGCGCCGACCTCGTCCGCGATCGCGCGAAAGCGCTCTGCATCGACCGTTCGGGGATAGGCGGAGCCGCCGCAGACGATCATCCTCGGCGAGTGCTCCTTCGCGAGCGCGAGCACCTCGTCGTAGTCGACGACGTTCGTCTCGCGGCCGACCCCGTAGTGCACGAACGTGTAGAGCCGGCCCGAGAAATTCACCTTCAGGCCATGGGTGAGATGCCCGCCGTGGTCGAGACGGAGGGCGAGGACGGTGTCTCCCGGCTCCAGCACGGCCGAGTACACCGCCATGTTCGTCTGGGCACCGGCGTGCGGCTGGACGTTCGCGTGCCCGGCTCCGAAGAGCTCCTTCGCCCTGTCGATCGCGAGCTGCTCGATCTCGTCGACCACCTCGCAGCCCCCGTAGTAGCGCTTGCCCGGGTAGCCCTCGGCGTACTTGTTCGTCGGCACGCTCGAGACCGCCTCCAGCACGCTCGGCCAGGTGAAATTCTCGGAAGCGATCAGCTCGATCTGGCCGCGCTGCCGCTCCAGCTCCCGCCCGATCAGCTCGGCGACCTCGGGATCGATGTCGGCCAGACCGGAACGACGAAGATCCTGCAGCGTCTCGTGCGAGGCGAGGGCCATGCGCCTCCGGATGCTACTCGCGGACACGGCTGAGCGGCATGGCCGGATCTGCGGAGCGCACGTCAGTCCACGCGACCGAGGCGCTCCAGGGCCTCCGCAGCGGGAACCGCGCCGTCGCGAACGACCCGTGGCTCGGGCCCCGTCAGGTCGAGCACGGTCGAGGGGATGCCCGGGAGCTCGCCGCCGTCGATCTCGGCCACACAGCCCCGCCGGATCTCGTGTGGAACATCCGCGAGGCGGTTCGGATCCGGGCCGCCGTGGAGATTGGCGCTGGTTGCCGTCACGGCGCCGACCTGCTCGAGCACGTCGCGGGCAGCCCCCTGTACTGCGGGCACCCGCACGCCGATCGCGTCGGGGCGCGGTCCGTTCAGCCATGGGAACCGCCGCGCCGGGTTCGGCAGGATCAGCGTAAGGGGCGCGGGCAGCAGGGCGCGGACGCGGTCCGCTGTCCGGCCGCGCAGCTCCGGTACACATTCGAACAGCAGCTCGACGTCCTTGCACAGCAGAGCTGTCGGCATCCCTTCCGGGCGGCCCTTGAGCCGGTACAGGAGGCTCGCCGGCTGCTCACGATAGGGAGTCGCGCACAGGCCGTACACGGTGTCCGTCGGGAGGATCACCACACCGCCCGAATGGATTGCGGCTACGGCGTCGTCGACGGAGCCCATTGGCCTTCAACCACCCGGTCTCGGCCGGCGAGATCCTTGCTCGACCGCACCCGGTCGTAGCCGAGATCCCGAAGGAGGCTCGACACGGCCTCGCCGTGGTCGGCGGCGACCTCGAGCACGAGCCAGCCGCCGTGGCGGAGCACCCTGCGTGAGGCGCGTGCAATCGATTCGGTGTGCGTGTCGCCGACGGTGGCCAGCCGAGGCTCCCAGTCGCGCACCTCGGGCTGGAGCTCCTCGATCTCCTCCACGCTTACGTAGGGCGGGTTCGAGACGACGAGGTCAAAGGTCCCGGAGAGCCCCAGGGTCAGGTCGCCGCGCTCGAACGTGACCGCAACGCCGCTCGCAACGGCGTTCTCGCGGGCCAGCTCGAGCGCCTCTTCCGAGACGTCGGTTGCTCTCACGCGTGCACCCGGATGTTCGTCGGCGATCGCCAGCGCGATCGCGCCGGATCCCGTGCCGACGTCGAGAACCGCCGGAGAGTCCATTCCCTCGAGGAGCTCGAGGCACCGGCCGACCACGACCTCCGTCTCGGGCCGGGGAACGAGCACGCGGTGGTCGACCTTCAGGGTCAGCCGCCGAAAGCCCCACTCGCCGAGCACGTAGGCGAGCGGCTCACGCCGGCTGCGGCGCTCGAGCAGCTCGCGCGCGCCGGCGACCTGAGCCGGGACGAGCTCACGCGCTCGATCGGCGTAGAGCTCGACTCGGGTCCGGCGGAGCGCCCTGGCGACGAGCAGCTCCGCGTCGAGGCGGGCCGTGTCGATTCCCGCCTGCTTCAGCTCGGCCTCGCCCTCGGCGAGCAGCTCCCCGACCGTCACGCTTCGAGTGCTCGCCTGCGGTCCTCGGCTGTCAGCGAGTCGGTGAACTCGTCCAGGTCGCCCTCGAGGACCCGGTCGAGCTGGTGCACCGTGAGCTTCACGCGATGGTCGGTGAGCCGGTTCTCCGGAAAGTTGTACGTGCGGATCTTCTCCGCTCGCTCGCCGCCGCCGATCTGGGACCGGCGCGTCGCAGCCAGCTCCTGCTGCTGCTTCGCGCGCTCGAGCTCGAAAAGCCGCGCGCGGAGGACACGCAGGGCCTTCTGACGGTTCTGCAGCTGCGACTTCTCGTCCTGCATCGCGACCACCAGGCCGGTCGGAAGATGGGTGACCCGCACCGCGGAATCGGTCGTGTTCACGCTCTGGCCGCCGGGGCCGGTCGAGCGGTAGACGTCGATCTTCAGGTCGTTCGGGTCGATCTCGACCTCGACCTCCTCCGCCTCAGGCATCACCGCGACGGTCGCCGTCGAGGTGTGGATCCGGCCCTGCGACTCCGTCTCGGGCACCCGCTGCACGCGGTGGGTGCCACCCTCGTACTTGAAGACGGAGTACGCGCCGTCGCCCTTGACGGCGAAGACGAGCTCCTTGAAGCCGCCGCCGTCGTTCGGGCTGGCGGACAGCTGCTCCCACTTGAACCCGCGCCGCTCCGCGTACCGGGTCAGCATCCGGAAGACGTCGCCGGCCCAGAGCGCGGCCTCGTCGCCGCCGACGCCCTGGCGGATCTCGACGATCACGTCCTTCCGGTCGGCCGGATCCGTCTCGACGAGGGCCAGCTGCAGCTCCTCTTCGAGCTCGCGGATGCGCTGCTCGAGCTCGGGCACGAGCTCGCGGAGGTCACCGTCGCCTCGCGCGTCGACGAGGTCGGCGCTCGCCGATCGCCACTCCTGGGCGAGCTTGTAGGGCCCTTCGAGCTCCTTCAGGCGCCTACCGACCTCCGCCGCCTCACGGTGGTCGTTGTAGACGGCAGGGTCGGACATGCGCTCCTGCGTCTCGCGGTAGGAGCGCTCGAGCTCGTCCAGGAGCTGCTCGATCGAGGCCATGCGTCAAGCGTAGACGGGCGAGGGGTGGATCCGAGGATCCGCCCCTCGCCCGGGGCCGGAGCTACTGCAATCCCTGCGCCTTCCACTTCGCGAAGATCGTCCTGAACTGCCCCTGCATCGACCGGGCCGCATCTTCAGGGCTCATCTTGCCCTGGGCGACCTGGGCGAACATCTGCGGGATCAGGAACTGGTTGAAGATGTCGCCGATCGCCGCGTTGGCGTACCCGGGGTAGCCCACGTTCGTCGTGTACTTCTTGGCGATCGTGGTGAGGATCGTGTACTTGCCCCGTGGCTTGTGCGTGTCGGCGGCCGCCAGCTTGTTCATCGCCGGGAACCCACCCTTGACCGCATTCGTCCAGCCCGGGAAGTTGTAGAACTTCGACTGGATGAAGTGGTCCCGGTAGCCCAGCTGCTGGTCGACCAGATACTGCTTCGCCGCCTCCTTGTTCTGGGCGAACTTCCAGATGAAGAAGACACCCATGACGTGCTCGTTGCCGAGCGCACGGACCGAGCCTCGCGGGATCGGGGCGAGCCACGTGTCGTCCGAGAGCGCGGTGTTCCCGGAGTCTTCGGCCGAACGGGCGATCGAGATCGCGTTCACCGCCAGCGAGAGCCGGCCGGCGATGAAGGCCTGGTTGTTCGACGCGGCCGTCCAGGCGAAGACCTCGTCCGACTCGCCGTTCTGGTAGATCTCCTTCATCACCTTGAGGGCGTCGATCGTGCCCTTGCTGTTGATCGACGGGTTCCCGTTCTTGTCCTGAAGCGACGCTCCGTAGCAATACAGGAGCGACATCAGGAACATGTTCGAGTCGAGCTCGTTCGACATGCCGAGGCCGACCGGGTGACCCGCCTTCTTCAGTGCAGCCGCGGCCTTGCGGACGTTGTCCCATGTGTTCGGCGCCACTCCGGCGTTGAACCACATGCTCTTCCGGTACTGGATCGGGTCGGGGACGTAGTTGTCGGCGAACCCGAAGTAGCGCTTCGTCTTCGGGTTGTACGTCGACTTCTGGGCGACGTCGGTCATCTTCCCGAGCTTCTTGGTCACCTCCTGGACGATGTCGTTCAGGGGGAGCGTCTGCTTCTCGAGCGCAGACGGCGGGAAGAGGAACTGGAACAGGTCATGGCCCTTCTGCGCCGAGACCTCCGACGCGGCTGCGCTCGGCAGCAGGGCGTTGTTGATGTGGTCGATCTTCACCTGAACGTCGTTCTTCTCGCCCCACTTCTTGAGGTAGGTGTTGTCCAGCCACTTGTCGTAGTCGGGCACGAAGTGCGCCCACTGCATGATCGAGAGGTCGCCCTTCAGCTGCTTGTGCTTGAACCTGAGCGGCCCCGCAAACGCGTGGGAGCTCTCGGCCAGGCCGCCGAACATGCTGACCGCGAACGCGCCGGCCGCTCCCCTCTTGACCAGCTCTCGCCTGGTCAGCCCCGAGCTTGTCCGCCCGGGCTCGTCACTTGCTTCCGCCATCTTTCCCTCCCTCCTCTCGTTGGACGTACTCACCGGAAGGCACCACCCGTGAAGCCCTTGATGAAGCGGTCGAGGAACGAGTTGTAGAGCAGCGCGAGCGGGATGCTCGGGATCAGCACCGCCGCCATCAGCGACTGCCAGAAGAAGACGTCGCCCCGGATCAGCTCGTTCGGGACGCCGGCGGACAGGGTGCGCTCGGACGTCGAGGACGTGAACGTGAACGCGTAGATGAACTCGTTCGCGCAGAGCGAGAAGGCAAAGATCACGACCGTCAGGATTCCCGGCAGCGAGACCGGGAAGACGATCCGCCACAACGCGCGAAGCCGCGAGCACCCGTCGACGAGCGCAGCGTCCTCGAGCTCCTGCGGGATCGTCTTGAAGAAGCCCATCAGCAGCCAGGTCGCGAACGGCACCGTGAACGACGGGTAGACGAGGATCATCGCCCAGAGGCTGTCGCGCAAGCCGAGCTCGGCGACGAGCCGCGAGAGGGGCAGGAAGAGCAGGGTCGGCGGGACGAGGTAGACGAGGAAGATGCCGACGCCGGCGCTCTGTCCCCAGCCGCCCGAGAGCCGCGCTAGCGAGTAGCCGGCAGGCAGGGCGAGCACGAGCGTGATCGCGACGACCGCGACGCCGACGATGACCGTGTTCTCGAGCCACGTCGGGTACGAGGTGTGCCTGAAGAGGAACGAGACGTGGTGGAACGTCATGTAGTTCCAGAAGTCCCAGTGCGCGTGCCCGTTGTTGTCGTTGAAGACGTAGGGGACGTTCTTTGCGTTGTAGAGATCGAGGTCGCGCTTGAACATCGTCGTCAGCATCCAGTAGAAGGGAAACGCGAGCACGATCGCGAACGGGCCGACTACCACCCAGGTGCCCGTCCTGCGCCAGATCGCCCGCAGCACGTCCATCAGTGCCCAGACATGCGTTGCTGGAGGGGCACTATGCGACCTGTGCCCGCTTCGCGAAGAAGAGCATCAGGACCGTGACCGCCGCGAGCAGCGGGAACAGGAAGAGCGAGATCGCCGCTCCCTCGCCAAGCGATCCGGACTCGATCCCGATCTGGTAAGCCCAGGTGGTCAGCACCTGGGTCGAGTTGAACGGGCCGCCATGGGTGAGGACGAACACGACTGCGAAGTCGGCGGCGGTGAAGACGATTCCGAACAGGACGGCGACGAGCGCGATCGGAAGCTGCAGCGGCAGCGTCACGTAGAAGAGCTTCCTGATCCCGGTGGCGCCGTCGATCTTCGCCGCATCCTCGACCTCGGTCGGGATCGAGGCGAGACCGGCGATGAAGATCACGACCGCGAAGGGCATGACCCGCCACGCGTGCACGACGATGATCGCGAACATCGCGAGCTTGTCGTTGCCGAGCCATTGCGGCGGATTGTTCGGTCCACAGCCCTGGATCCCGAATGCACCGCAGACGACCCCGAGCAGGTGCATCTGCTTCAGCGTCCAGTTCACGATGCTGAACAGCGAGTCGAAGATCCACAGCCAGCCGATCGTCACGAGCGACACGGGAGCCGCCCAGGGCAGGATCACCAGCAGCCGCACGAACCACTTCCCTCGGAAGTTGCGGACGAGGACATGCGAGAGGATCGCAGCGCCGACGACGACGATCACCTGCGCCGAAAACGTGATGATCAACGTGTTCTCGAGCGCGTTTCGGAAGTTCTGGTCGTGCCAGGCTGCGGTGAAGTTGTCGAATCCGACGAACTTCCCGCTCAGGGAGCCGCCGATCGCATTCGTCAGGCTCAGGTAGATCGCCCACCCGAGCGGGACCCCTACGACGACGACGACGAAGATGACCGCGGGCGCGATCAGGACGGGCCCGAGGACCCGCCGCTCCTCGAGCAGATTGCGCCACCGTCGGCGCCCAACCGCAACGCCCCCCGTCGCAACCGCCACGGCCTGGGATCGTACGAGTGAAGAAGCGGTGAAGCAAGGAACTGCGTTACTCGTTTAGATTCAGATCCCCAAGGGGGCCGGCGTGGCGGAAATCGAGCTCGACAAGCTGACCAAGGTCTACGGCGACGGGACGCAGGCCGTCTCCGAGCTCGACCTCGTGATTCAGAACGGTGAGTTCATGGTCTTCGTCGGGCCCTCGGGCTGCGGCAAGACGACCGCCTTACGGATGATCGCGGGGCTCGAGCAGATCACCGACGGAACGGTTCGGATCGGCGGCGAGGTCGTGAACAGGCTCCCGCCGAAGGACCGCGACGTGGCGATGGTGTTCCAGAACTACGCGCTGTACCCGCACATGAGCGCCTACGACAACATGGGGTTCGCGCTCAAGATGCGGGGCGTCGCAAGAGGGGAGATCGACGTGCGCGTTCGCGGAGCCGCCCGCGTGCTCGGCCTCTCCGAGGTGCTGACGAAGAAGCCGCGGACGCTCTCGGGCGGCCAGCGGCAGCGCGTGGCGATGGGGCGGGCGATCGTGCGCCAGCCGCAGGCCTTCCTGATGGACGAGCCGCTCTCGAACCTCGACGCGAAGCTCCGCGTCGAGATGCGCGCCGAGATCTCGCGAATCCAGCGCAACCTCGCGGTGACGACGATCTACGTCACCCACGACCAGGTCGAGGCGATGACGATGGGCGACCGCGTCGCGGTCATGCGCGGAGGACATCTCCAGCAGGTCGCTTCTCCTCAGGAGCTCTACGACCGGCCGGCGAACCTGTTCGTCGCCGAGTTCATCGGCTCGCCGGCGATGAACCTGATCCGGTCGAACCTCGTCCGCAGCGACGGGGTCGTGCAGGTCCGTTTCGCAGGCGGGAGCCTGACGGTGCCGGCACCGGTCTCCGCGGCGAGGCCGTCGCTCGCCTCGTTCGAGGGCCGGGAGGTGATCGTCGGAATTCGCCCGGAGGATCTCGAGGATGCCTCCCTCGCCCGGGAGGGCGTGCATGACGTCCTGCCGGTCGAGGTCGACATCCGGGAGGACATGGGCTCGGAGGTGTTCGCCCACTTCGCGGTCGCCGCCGAACCGGTCCAGACGCAGGAGGTGCTCGAGGCGATGGAGGAGGACGACGTCGCCGGAGCCGTTCGCGAGCGGATGCGGCGCGGCGTCCCGTTCATCGCCAGGCTCGACCGCGGAACGGGCGCGCGCGAAGGCCAGCGGCTCGAGCTCGCCGTCGACACGAGCCGCCTGCACTTCTTCGACCCCGAGACCGGGGCCGGCGTCTACTAGCTACGCCTCGAGCCGCGCGTCCAGCGTGATCTCGACGTTCCCGGCCAGCGCCTTCGAGACGGGGCAGTTCTCCTTCGCACCCTCGGCGGCGGCGCGGAAGCCTTCCTCGTCGAGGCCGGGGACGCGGCCGGTTAGGTCCAGCTTCATCTGCGTGATTCCGGTGCCGGGGACGAACGTCGAGGTCGCGCCGACGCGCAGGCTCTCCGGCGGGTTGCCGGCCTGGGCGAGCCCATGCGACAGCGCCATGGAGAAGCAGGCAGCGTGCGCGGCGGCGATCAGCTCCTCCGGGCTCGTGCGACCACTTTCATCGGGCTCCGACCGCGACGCCCAGGTCACCTCGAGGCCCCCGATCGCTCCGCTCCCGGTCGACTCGATCGTGCCCGAGCCGTCCATGAGACTTCCCCGCCACGTCACCTCTGCATGCCGTTCAGCCGCCATTTGCGCCTCCTCGTCTCTGGTCTCGGCGACTGACTCTACCGACGGAGCCACCCCGCGCTTCTCCACGAGACGTCGTCCCTGAGCGGAGTGTAGGGACATCCACCCTCCGCTCGGGTAAACGGGCGGCGCTAGGCCATCACTTCGACCCGCTGGCCGGTCGGAACCGACTCGCGCTCGCGCTCGAGAACCTCGCTGAGCGCGCGGATCGAGACCTCGAGCTGATCCAGCGTCGGCTGTCTCGTCGTCAGCCGCTGTAGCCACAGCCCCGGCGCGAGCAGCCAGAGGAGCCAACGCTGGTCGGCGTGCTTCCCGGCGAATCGGATCAGCTCGTAGGCCAGCCCGGCGATCACCGGCAGCAGCGCGATGCGGGTGACGATCAGCCAGTACCAGGCGGGCCTCCCGAAGAACGCGAACACGAAGATCGCGATCACCATCACCCAGAGGAGAAACGCGGTTCCGCAGCGCACATGGATCTGGCTGTGGAGCTGCACACGCTCCGGGGTCAGGTCGTCGCCGGCTTCGTACGCGTTGATCGCCTTGTGCTCGGCGGCGTGGTACTGGAAGACCCGGCGCAGGTCGGGCAGGAGCGAGATCACCGAGAGATAGACGATGAACAGCGTGACGCGGATGGCACCCTCGACGATCACGAACCATCCCGTGGTCTCGATCGGCAGCCAGTTCGTGATCAGCGCCGGCGTGATCTTGAACAGCGCGAGCGCGAAGCCGATTGCGATCGCGAACGCGAAGATCATCTGGCCGCGGGAGAGCTCGGTCTTGACCTCGCCGTTCTCGTCCTCCTCCTGGGCCGCGTAGTTGGCCGAGATCGCGAGCGCGCGGAAGCCGATCGCCAGCGACTCCCCGAGCGCGATCACACCGCGGATCACGGGCAGTCGCCAGATGCGGCGCTTCGCCATCGGCGAGGCGATCTCGTTCACGACCTGAGCGATCGCGCCGTCGGGCTTGCGGACGGCGACCGCCCAGCTCGACGGCGAGCGCATCATCACGCCCTCGAGGACGGCCTGGCCGCCGATCGCTGTCGCCATCGCGCTGTTAGCCGCGGCGCGCGGCAGCCCGCTCGAGCTTGCGCTGGAAGCGCTCGACGCGGCCGCCGGTGTCGACCAGCTTCTGCTTGCCGGTATAGAAGGGATGGCAGGCCGAGCAGATCTCGACGTGGAGCTCGGGCTTCGTCGAGCGAGTCTGGAACTCGTTCCCGCACGCGCAGTGCACGGTCGCGAGCACGTAGTCAGGATGGATCCCGGCCTTCATCTCCGAGCCAGGATAGCAGAGGCGGTTTCGGGCGCCGCGTTGCCACCCGAGACGACGGCGACGACCTTCTGACCGGGCTCCAACGGGATCTTTCCGGCGAGAAGTGCGGCGGTCGCGGCCGCCCCTGCCGGCTCGCACGCGAGCTTCGCGCGGGCGTACAGAAAGCGGAAGCCGTCCTCGATCTCGGCCTCGGTGACGAGCACCGACTCCACCCCGAGGCCGGAGCAGATCTCGACCGCATGGTTGCCGGCAAAGGGCGCGCCGAGGCCGTCCGCGACCGAGCGTGGCTGGACCGGCACCGAACGGCCCGCCTTCAGCGCTTCGTGCAGCGCGGGCGAGAGCTCGGGCTCGACGGCGACGACGCGCGCCTGCGGGCGCAGGCCCTTCACCGCGGTCGCGACGCCGGAGATCAGACCGCCGCCTCCGACGGGGACGACGACGACGTCGACGTCGGGCACGTCCTCGACCAGCTCGAGGCCGACCGTGCCCTGGCCGGCGATCACGAGCGGGTCCTCGAAGGGATGGACGAGCGTCCTGCCGGTCTCCTCGATCACCTCGCCGAGGCGGTCGAACGCCTCGGCCGGGCCGGGCGCAACGAGGTCGACCTCGGCGCCGTATCCGCGGGTGGACGCGATCTTGGCCGGATTCGCATCGGCCCACATCACGACGAGCGCGCTGAGGCCGGTCTCGCGCGCGCAGTAGGCGAGCGCCTGCGCGTGGTTGCCGGCCGAGATGCCGATCACCCCGTGGGCGCGCTCGTCGTCGGTCAGCGCGGCCAGCTTCGTGAACACGCCACGCGGCTTGAACGAGCCTGTTCGCTGGAAGAGCTCGGCCTTCAGGTGCACGCGCGCGCCCGCCAGCTCGGAGAGCGTGGCCGAGCCGAGCATAGGCGTGCGGTGGACGCGCCCGTCGATCGCGTCGCGAGCCGCCAGGACGTCGTCGAGCGAGGGCAGCCGGTTCAAGCGGGGTCGATGCGGTACACGCCGCCGTCCGTCGAGGTGACGTAGACGCGGCCGAGGCCGTCGACGCCGAACGAGCTCAACGCCGCGACCTGCAAGCCGAGCTCGTGGAGGTCGGTCGCCTTCCCGTCCGCGACCAGCGTGCTCATGATCTTGCCGTCACAGTAGTCGGCGAACAGATAGCGACCGGCCAGGCCGGGGAGCCGAGGATCGCGCACGACCACGCCGCCGATCACCGTGCAGCGGCCGCCGCCGTGGTCGTACTGGTAGATGGGCGCCACCGGGTCGGCGCAGGTCTCGGTCGCGTCAAAGGGGTCAGCCCCCTGGAAGCACGGCCACCCGAAGTCCAGGCCGCCCTTGTTGCCGGCGGAGTAGTCGATCTCCTCCGGCCCGCCGAGCTGGGCGTCGCCGATGTACAGGTCGCCGGTCGGCGCGTCGATCCAGAAGCGCCACGGGTTGCGCAGGCCGTAGTCCCAGACCTCGCCGCGCGCGCCGTCCTTCGAGACGAACGGATTCGACACCGGGATCGAGTAGGGAAGGCCGCCCGACGGCCGAGGATCGATGCGGAGGATGTTGCCGAGCAGGTCGTCCAGGGTCTGGGCGAACGCGCCCGGCTTGTGGAGGACGCCCGAATCGCCGTCGCCGACGGAGACGTAGAGGTCGCCGTCGGGGCCGAACTGCAGCATCCCGGCGTTGTGGTTCTCGTACGGCTTCACGACCTCGAGGATCGGGCGGGCCGAGCTGCGGTCGGCGAGCAGCGGATTGGCCGCTGAGCGCTGGAACTCGACGACGTTGACGTTGCCGTTGCCGACGCGGTCGGTGTAGTCGACGTAGAACCGGCCGCTGTCGGCGTAGTCCGGCGCGAACGCCATCGAGAGGAGGCCGCGCTCGCTGACCATCTGCACCTGGTCGGTCAGGTCGAGGAACTCGGTCGACCCCGATTGCCCGTCGACGACCTCCTGGATCGTCCCGCGCTGCTCGACGACGAAGAGGCGATGCTCGTCTCCGGGCGGTGCGGTGACGTAGACCGGCCGCTGGAAGTCACCGACCTTGACGAGCTGGAGCGCGGTCACCGGGCTCGTGGTGGTCGTCCCGCCTGCCGTCGAGGTCGTCGCAGGCGGCGCCGGAGCGGGCCTCGGCTTCTTCGTCACCGTCAGGACGCCTTTCATTCCGAGCGCGGCGTGACCCGGCACCGTGCAGCGGTACCGGTAGGCGCCGGATCGGCTGAAGACGACGTCGAGGACCGCGCGACCGTTGGGCTTGAGGAAGGGCGTCTTGTGACCGGCGATCCTGAAGTCGTGGACGCTCGATCCCTTGTTCGTGACGACGAAGCGAACGCGGCCGGGAGGAACGCTTCGCCTCGACAGCGTGTACGAGTAGTCACGGGCCACGACTCGCACGACCGTGGGAGCCTTCGTCGCCTGCGTGGCCCACGACGACGCGGCGAAGCCAGCGCCTCCGAGACCGACGACGATCGCGAGTGCCCAGGCGCGGCGCATGCGCGGGGACGATACGGGCTCGGACCGCTAGACGCGCGCCGGATCGGCGGCGGGCACCGGCAGCCGGACGGTGAACACCGTCAGTCGATCCGGCTCGCTCTCGACGTCGACGCTCCCACTCATCGCCTCCGTCAGCTCCTTGACGATCGCCAGGCCCAGGCCGGTCCCCACCGGCCGCTCGTGGCCGTAGCGCGAATGGAGGTAGAAGCGCTCGAAGGCGTGCTGGCGATCCTCGTCGCGGAGGCCGGGACCGGTGTCCTCGACCCGCAGCACGCCCGGCCCGGAGACGACGCGCACCTCTCCTCCGGGGGGTGTCAGCCGCAGAGCGTTCTCCACCAGGTTCGAGACGACCTGCAACACGCGATCCGCGTCGGCTTCGGCGGGTGCCGGCCCCTCGGAGATCGCGGCGAGGGACACTCCGAAGGACGTTGCCTGCTGCTGATAGCGGCGCACGGCGTCGTCCGCGACCTCGCCCAGATCGATCTCGGTGGTGCGGACGCTGAAATCCGTGCGGTTCATGCGGGCCAGGTCGAGCAGGTCGCCGACAAGTCGCTCGAGCCGCTCCGCCTCGGCGGCCACGGTCGCGGCGGCATCCGCAGGGCTGACCGCCTCGTCGCGCAGCGCCTCCGCGTAGCCGGCGATCGCGGTCAGCGGCGTCTTCAGCTCGTGGCTCACCGAGAGCAGAAACGATCGCTCGGCCTCGCGCGCCTTCGTCAGCTGCTCCGCGAGGTCGTTGAACGCCTCGGCGAGCGTCCCCAGCTCGGCGGCGCCCTCGACCGGGATCGGCTCGGGCCGTGCGCCCTTCGCCAGGCTGCGGCTCGCCGCGGCGACGCGACCCACCGGCCGGACGATCCGGCGGGCGAGGAAGTACGCAGCGGCGGCGGCGAGCGCCCCGCCGGCCAGGGCGGCGATCACGATGCTCTCGACGAACGGTGCCCAGCGCGGGTTCGTCAGGCTTCGAGGCCGGAGCAGGATGAACGCACGCTGACCGACCGGCTCTGCAGCGAAGTAGTAGTCGGTGCCGTCGATCGTGACCGTGCCGGTGGCCGGCTTCCCGGCGGCCAGCGTCTTCTGGGCTCCGTGCGGCAGCATCGTGGGGTCGAGCCGGTATTGCTCGTGCTGCTTGGCCAGATAGGGACGGAGCTGCGGCAGGTGGGTGAGCGGCGACAGCGCGCTGCGCTCCTCGCCCACGATCAGCGCAGCCTGGTGCTCGATGTCCTTGAGCGTCGCGTCCTGCACCGCCCGGCGAGTGAGGATCAGGCCGAGCCCGAGCGTGATCGCAACGGAAAGCGCGACGATCATGCCGATCGCCTGGAACAGCCGCGCGCGCAGGCTGCGCTTGACGTTCACGCCGGCTGAAGCTTGTACCCGGCGCCACGGACGGTTCGGATCGCCGCCGGGACGCCGAGCTTCCGGCGGAGCTGCGCGACGTGCACGTCGACCGTGCGCGTGCCGCCGGGATACGCCATTCCCCAGACGAGGTCGAGCAGCCGTTCGCGCGAGAGGACGATGCCGGGATGCTCCAGGAAGCAGGCGAGCAGATCGAACTCCTTGCCCGTCAGCTCGACCGCCTCGCCCTCGACGGTGACCTCGTGCGAGTCTCGCCGGAGAACGATCTCGCGGGCGGCGAGGACGTCGTCGGCTGGGCCCTGCTCGGCCCGGCGCAGGATCGCCCTGATCCGGGCCGCCAGCTCGCGCGGGGAGAACGGCTTCGGGACGTAGTCGTCGGCGCCGAGCTCGAAGCCCACGACCCGGTCGGCCTCCTCGTCGCGCGCGGTGAGCATCACGATCGGCACCTTCGAGCAGTCACGCATCTGACGGCAGACCTCGAAGCCGTCGATCCCCGGCAGGCCGACATCGAGGACGACGAGCCGGATCGGGTGCCGGCGCAGCTCGCCGAGCGCCTCCTCCCCGGTCTTCAGCCAGAGGACGCGCCAGCCGTCCCTCTGCTCGAGGTACTGCTTGACGAGCCGCCCGATCGCGTCGTCGTCCTCGACGAGGAGAAGGCAGCCGCCGCGCGCCCTTCCGGTCAAGACCGTCAGCCTCGACCTTCGACCTGGATCACGTTCGCAGGCGTATTCGCCTTGCGGACGACCAGCACGCGCAGTGGCGGTCGCAGCCGCGAGACGTCGGTGAAGCGCGGCGAGCCGACGACCCGTGCGCCGGCCGCGACCGGAATCGTGACCAGGGTGCCGTCCCGCTCGCGGAGCGTGATCGATCCCGGTCCGGTGGCAGTGATCACCCCGCGGTCGAGCCGGAAGTCGTTCACGACGCCCCGCGCGCCCTGGAGGATGACCTCGGCACGAATCATGCGCGGGCCGAAGAAGCGGTCGATCAACGCCTGGGGAAGGGCGAAGCCGCCCTGCGCCAGCCAGAAGAACCCGTTCAGCGCGACGAGCACCGCGCCGAGCAGGAGGAAACGCTTCGAGTTCATGGCCATATGTTCGCCCTCCCGTCGGACTCGCGCATGGGCGAAACGTCAAACGCCGCAGGGCGCCCGCGACGGGCGCCCCTGCGGCGGTGGAACGAAGCGGTCAGGACTGGCTCGCCGGCTCGTGCTCGGCGACCTTGACCGCCGGCGTCGCCTCGACCTGGCCGAGCGTCGAGCCCGCGTCGGTGCGGATCCGGACGACGACGCGGTCTCCGACCTTGAGGTCCGAGCGCTCGATCACGGTCGGCACCTTCCCGTGCCAGCTCAGGAAGATCGTCGAATCACCGACCGCAAACGTCTGGTCGGCGGAGTTGCCCACCAGCAGCCGGAGGGCCCGCCTGTTGCCGCCGGCAACGTGCACCGAGACGGTGTTCGAGCCGACCGCCGTGACCATCCCGCGGAAGAGGTAGAGCGGCTTGCTCGGCGGATTCAGCTCGGTTCCGCGGTCGCCGACCACGCCCGCGTCGGTGTCCTCGATCGTGGCGAGAGAACTGCCACGGGGAGCGCGAACGTGCACCCAGACGTAGTCGCCCGTGTCGAGATCGGACGCGTGGACGACTGTCGGGACGCCGTTCGACCACTTGAGAAACTCGGTCGCGTCTCCGTAGGAGAGCGTCTGGTCGACCGAATGGCCGAGCAAGGCACGGAGGGCCGGTCGGTTACCGCCCTCGACCGTGATCGAGACATGACCGTTGTCCGGAACAGCCGTCAGCCGACCGAGAAACGAGTAGAGAACGCCCCGGGTCGCCGCGCCTGCGTCGGCGGTTGCGGCGATGCCGGCAGTGATCGAGACCAGGGCCGCCACGGCAGCGGCGAGAAAGAGCTTCATGCGCATCGGATACCTCCCTTGCAGGATCGTGTGCGCCTTACGATCGGGCGGAGCGGTGAGCGGACCGTGTGCGGTGCGTAAAACGCGCGTAAAACGACGCGTTGCGCTACGTACGCGTGTACTCGGGCCCTGAGCCGCCCTCGGGCGGCGTCAGCCTGCCGCCCTTGGCGGTGATCGCCCCGCACTGGACGCAGTTCGACGGCGTCACGGCCACGTGGACCCTGCCCGCGTCCTCCTCGCCTACCTCGTAGACCGCCGCCGGACAGAGCCGCGTCCACATCTCCGCCACCTCGCGCGGAACCCGCGTCTCGACGCGGATGTGACTCGGCTGGTCGTCGCGCGTCTTGTTGCCGGACGCGAACACGGAGGAGAGCTTGTCGAACGTGAGCTTCCCGTCCGGGACGGGATAGCGCGTGGCCCGGTCGGTGGTGATCAGGTCGTGCTCGGCGTCACGCTCGAGCCGCAGGTCCCGCGGCGGGAACTTGCCCCTCGTGACCGTCATAGCGCCCGCAAGCCCGCCTCCCACCCAGAAACCGCGGCCGAACGCGGGTCGCATGTTGCGGACTCGACGCAAGTCGGTCGACACGTAGCTGTCTCGGATCGCGTCGTCGTACGAGCCAAGCGCGCCTCTCCGCCCGGGAGCCTCGCCGCGCTGAACCGCGGCGAATGCGGCCTCGGCGGCAAGCCGGCCCGATTCGATCGCGTAGTGGATTCCCTTCAGCGCCGGCACGTTGACGAAGCCGGCGCCGTCGCCGCAGAGGAGCAGGCCCGGCGCGTTCAGTTGTCTCGGCAACGAGAGATAGCCGCCCTCGGGGATCGTCTTCGCCCCCCACTCCAGCCGTTCACCGCCCTCGAGGATCGGGCGGATGCGCGGATGCGTCTTCAGCTCCTGGAGCAGGTCGTGCACGGAGAGCTGCGTGTCGCGGTAGTCCAGCCCGACCACCATTCCGATCGAGACGAGCTCCTCGCCCATCGGATAGACGAACGAGCCTCCGAACTCGCGGTACTTTGCAGCGGAACGCAGCGGCCAGCCCATGGTGTGGATCACGCGGTCGAGCGGGGCGGGCACCCGCCAGACCTCCTTGACCCCGAGCGCCCACACCTGCGGATTCACGCCGGCGAGGTCGAAGCGATCGAGCGCCGCGCCCGTCAGGTGGCCCTGCGTCCCCTCGGCGAGGACGGTCACGCGCGCGAGCACGTCCGAGCCTGGCTCGAAGTTGCCGAGCTGCTCTCCCCGGCGGCCCCGGCCGCGATCGCCCGTTCGCACGCCACGGACGCGCCCGTCGGCGACGAGCAGCTGCACGGCAGGCGTCTCGGGGAGGATCGTCGCACCGAGCGTCTCGGCCTCCCCCGCGAGGAACCGGCCGAGCTCCGAGAGCGACGCGACGTAGTTGCCGTGGTTCCGCATCGTCGGAGGCGCAGGGATGCGAAGTGCCCGCTTCTGCGTCAGGAAGTACACCGACTCGTGGGCGACCTCTCCGTAGAAGGGCATCTCGTCGATCCGCTTCCGCGCGCCGAAGAGGCGGCGGAGCCCACGCGGATTGACCACGGCGCCGGACAGGAGGTGCGAGCCCGGCTGCTTCCCCTTCTCGAGCACCGCCACGGGCACGTCGCCGAGACGCTCCGCGGTGTCCGGGTCGTCCGCGAGCAGCTGACCGAGCCTGATCGCACAGGCGAGACCGGCGGGACCGGCGCCGACGACCAGGACGCCCACCTCGATCGGATCGGAGTCGGTCGGCGTGCCGATCGCCTCACTCGTCCGCCACGGCGGCGGGTATCGCGCGGGAACGGGCACCTAACTGGATTTCCGGGCCTGGACGAGCTCGACCAGCTTCGGGACAACCTGGTGCAGGTCGCCGACCACGCCGAGATCCGAGTACTCGAAGATCGGCGCGTTCGGATCCTTGTTGATCGCGACGATCACGTTCGAGCTCTGCATGCCGACCTTGTGCTGGATCGCGCCGGAGATGCCGCAAGCGACGTACAGCTTGGGGGCCACGTTCTTTCCGGTCTGGCCGACCTGGGCCGAGTAGGGGTACCAGCCCGCGTCGACCACCGCCCTCGTCGCGGCGACCGCGCCGCCGAGCGCCTTCGCCAGCTCCTCGACGACCGCGAACCCCTCCGGGCTGCCGAGCCCTCGGCCGCCTGCGACGATCACCTCCGCATCCTCGATCGATGGACCCGCCTGCTCCTCGTGGGCCTGCTCCCGCATCGTCGCCTTCGTCGAGAAGTCCTCCAGCTCGACCGCGACCTGGACGATCTCCGGCTCTCCCCCGCTCGGGACCGGCTCGAACGTGCCCGAGCGGATCAGCCCCAGGCGCGGCTCGCCCTTCCACCCCACGTCGACGTAGACGGAGTCGCCCAGGGCCGGCCGCTTCCCGACCACGCGATCTCCTTCACGGACGAGGTCGACCAGATCCCAGTTGAGCCCCGCGTCCAGCCGCGCCGCGAGCCCGGCAGCGACGTCGGCGGCAAGCACCGAGGCGGCGAAGAGAACCGTGTCGTACCCGCCGTCCCGCACGACCTTGGCGATGACGTCGACGCGTGGCTGCGGCAGCGGCGCCTCGAGCGCGGAGTCGTCCGCGAGCCACACCTTCGTCGCGCCGAACCTGCCGGCTTCGGATGGAAGCGCACCGATCCCAGACCCCGCGATCACGGCGCCGACGTCGGAGTCGCCGAGCGTGGCCGCCTTCGAGAGCACGCCGAGCGCCCCCTTCTGGAGCTCGTCGCCGTGGTGCTCGAGGAAGACGAGAGTCGCCATCAGACCAGCTTCCTCTCGACGAGAAAGTCGAGGATCTGCTGCGCGGCCGAGCCGTCGTCTTCGATCTTGCGGCTGTCGCCGCGCGGCGGCGGCGGATTCAGCGCCAGCACCTCGGTCCTCGACCCAAGCTCCCCGACCTGGTCGGCGCTCAGGCCAAGATCGTCCAGCGAGAGCGTCTCCTGTGGCTTCGACTTGGCGCCCATGATCCCCTTGAGGGACGGGTAACGCGGCTCGTTGATCGCGTCGGAGACGGCGATCACGGCCGGCAGCGGCGCCGCGATCCGGTCGTAGCCGAACTCCGTCTGCCGCTTGACGGTCGCGGTCCCGTCCGCGACGGTCAGCTCGGCTGCCTGCGAAACCGTCGGCAGGCGCAGGCGGTCGGCGACGGCGGCCCACAGCACCGCCCCGTCGGAGTCCGACGACTGCTGCCCGAACAGGACGAGGTCGGGGGCCTCGCGCTCGATTGCCTTGGCCAGCGCCCGGCTCGTGGCGACCAGATCGGAGCCCGCCGCGTTCTCGTCGTTGGCGAGCACGGCCCGATCGGCGCCCATCGCCAGCGCCTTCCGCAGCGAGTCGAGCGCGCCGGCCGGACCGAGCGAGATGACGACGACCTCACCCTCGCCGGCTGCTTCCTTCAGGCGCAGCGCCTCCTCGACGGCGTTGACGTCGAACGCGTTCAGGACGCCTTCACCGGAGCGGTCGAGCCGGTTCGTCTGCGGGTCGATTCGGCGTGCCGAACCCGCTTCCGGAACTTCCTTGACGCAGACCGCGATCTTCACCGGCGGCAACTCTATAAGCGTACGAGAACCCGTGGTTCCCCCACGGGCTCCCTCGTTCGGCCGACTGACGAAGCGGCGCTCGGGCTCCAGGAAGGCCGGAACCCCTGCTAGGGTCGGGCCGCTCGCGGTCGAATTGGAAGCCTGTGCATCGCCGCCACACAGCCCGTGGAGCCCTGACGCTCCTGCTCGCCGCCCTCATCGCCGGGCCGGCAGTCGCCTCCCCCGACCGAGGCGCCAGCGTCCCGAACCCGATCGTCTTCCCCGTGGTCGGCCCGTACCGCTACACGAACGACTTCGGCGATCCCCGCGCGCAGGGCCAGCACGAGGGCAACGACATCCTGGCGCCGAAGCGAGCCACGGCCGTCGCGGTGGAGGACGGGAAGATCAAGTTCTGGACGACCTCGGCGCGCGCCGGCTGCATGCTCTACCTGTACGGCGCGAGTGGCACGACCTACCTCTACATCCACCTCAACAACGACCTGACGAAGAAGAACGACAACCGGGGGAAGTGCGTCCCCGGCGTCTCTTACTGGCCCGGTCTGAAAGACGGGGCGACGGTCGTCGCCGGTCAGGCGATCGGCTACGTCGGCGACTCCGGCGACGCCGACGGGACCCCCCACCTCCACTTCGAGGTCCATCCGAACGACGGTGGAGCGGTCAACCCGTTTGCGCGCCTCAACCGCGCCACGCGCGTGCTCTTCGCCGCTCCGCCGGGGAGCGCCGTCACGCTCTCCCTCAAGGGCAAGATCGTCGTCGCCGCTCCGGACCGCATCTCGGTGAAGGTCGACACGGTGACGGTGTTCCCACTCGGAATCACCCTGCTCGGCCTGCGCAAGCCCGTGGCGCTCGAGTTGCCGTCGACCGCGCTCGTCGACGGTGGGGGCGCGACGAGCGACCTCGCCACGGTCGGCTCGCTCGCCGGGCGGTCGGTGGTCGTGCTCACGGAGCCGGAGAAGACGTCGCTCGATACGGAGGCGGCGAAGGACCTCGCCTTCTCCGTCGCGCGCGTCGTCCTGCGCTAACGCCCCTGGAAGTCCGGATCCCGCTTCTCGACGAAGGCGCGCATACCTTCGGTCTGGTCCTCGCTCGCGAAGAGCGCCGAGAAGAGGATCGCCTCGTACGACAGGCCGGCGCCGAGGTCGCCCTGCAGCGCCCGGTTCGCCGCGTCCTTCGCGGCGGACAATGCCAGCGGACTCTTCGCCGCCAGCGACGCAGCGGTCTCGAGGACGCGGCCGAGCAGCTCCTCGCCGGAGTAGACGGCGCTCACGAGGCCGATCCGGAGTGCCTCCGCGGCGTCGATCGACCGCCCGGTCAGGATCAGGTCCTTCGCGAGGCCTGCGCCCACGGCGCGCGCGAGACGCTGCGTCCCGCCCCAGCCCGGGATGATCGCGAGGTTGATCTCGGGCTGGCCGAACATGGCCCGCTCCGCTGCGTAGCGGATGTCGCACGCGAGGGCGAGCTCGCAGCCGCCGCCGAGCGCGAATCCGTTCACCGCGGCCAGGGTCGGCTTGGGCATCGACTCGAGGAGCCGGGAGCACTCGTGTCCCAGGGCGCCCCACGCATGGCCTTCGAGGACCGTCATCTCGGTCATCTCCTTGATGTCCGCGCCGGCCGCAAACGCCCTGTCGCCGGCGCCGGTGAGTACCACGACCCTCGTCTCCGTATCGGTCGCGACCTCGCGGAGTCGATCGCGGAGCTCGGAGAGCGTCTCCCGGTTGAGGGCGTTGAGCGCGTCCTGACGATCGATCGTCACGACGACGACCCCGTCGTCGCGCCGTGCGATGTGGACACTCATCGATCGACCCCGGCGATCTCGAGAGATCTCGTCGCCGCGACCGACATGGCGGGCGCGGCCCCCGACCGTCGATTAGGTGCGAGAGGTTTTGGGGAAGGGGGCTCGCGGGGGAAACCGGCCGTTTCCCCCGCGGGAGCGAGCCAAAGGCGAGCGACCGTTATGCCGGAACCTTCGACCGCAGGAAGTCGACGATCTCGCTCGTCGGCGCGCCCGGCGTGAACACGGCGGCGACACCGCGTTGCTTCAGCTCCTCCGCGTCGGCGACTGGAATCGTGCCGCCGACGACGACGAGCACGTCGTCGGCTCCGTTCTCACGCAGACCGGCGAGGATCTTCGGGACGAGCGTCATGTGCGCGCCCGAGAGGATCGAGATCCCGACTGCGTCTGCGTCCTCCTGGATCGCCGTCTCGACAATCTGCTCGGGCGTCTGATGAAGGCCGGTGTAGATCACCTCCATGCCCGCGTCGCGAAGCGCCCGAGCGATGATCTTCGCGCCCCGGTCGTGCCCGTCCAGCCCGGGCTTGGCGATCACCACCCGAATCCTGTGCGCCATCGGGGCGGCAGTATACGGCGATGCACCTGACCGTCGTCGGCTGCTCGCCGGCCTGGCCGAACCCGGGCGGGGCGCACTCCGGGTACCTCGTCGAGGACAGCAGCAGTCTCCTCCTGGACTGCGGACCGGGGGTGCTCGCGCGGCTCCGCGAGCGCGACGCCGGCTGGCCGCGGGTCGCGTCGATCGCGATCACCCACTGGCACCTCGACCACTGGGGAGACCTCGTTCCCTGGGTCTGGGGAAACATGTTCGGACTCGGTCGTGAGGCCGAACGACCCGAGTTGTGGGTCCCTCCGGGGGGTGCGTCGGTCCTCTCCCGCTTCGGCGAACAGCTCGGAACGCCGAGCATGTTCGAGCACGTGTTCCGGGTCGCCGAGTACGCAGAAGGCGAGCCGTTCCCGACCGCCGCCGGGCTCCAGGTGACGACGACCCGACTCCCGCACTACATGATCGAGACCTATGGGATGCGCGTGACGAACAGCGACCGCACGCTCGCATACTCCGGCGACTCGGCGCCGACGGAGCGGCTGGCCGAGCTCGCCCGCGATGCAGATCTCTTCGTCTGCGAAGCAACCCTCGCGGCGGGGGAGCTCGACGACGAGCCGCGGGGGCACCTGTCGGCGGAGGAGGCGGTGGCTGCCTTCGACGCATCCGGCGCCCGCAGGCTCCTCATCACGCACCGCCCGGACGAGCTGAAGGCGCCGGACGGCGTCGAACTCGCGCACGACGGTCTCGCCGTCGACGTCTAGGAGGTTCGACCCTCCTAGGACATGTTCGAGTAGGCCCGGTTCGCGCGGGACTGCCGGAGCCAGCCGCGGACGCCGAGCCAGGCGAGCAGCCCCAAGAGCGAGCCGACGATCAGGCCGATCGGTGCCAGGAGCCAGACGGCACGCACCTTGCCCTTCCGCGGTCCGACGACGGCCTCGGGCGCGCCCGGAGCCGCCGCCGCGATCTGCGGGCCCCCCGAGGGAATCCAGTCCGAGACGATCCACCGGTGCTTCGCTGCCTTGCCGACGTCGAGCAGTTCGATGTCGAACACCTGTCGACCGATTCCTGCGCCGGGCTTGGGGTAGAAGGCGACCTTGAGGCCGACGCGACCCGAAAACGAGTAGTTCACGCGCCAGCGGACCTGCTGTATCGCCTTTTCCGGGTACGGGACGATCGGGATCGACCCGGTGGCCCACGCGCCGCGCGTGAAGCCCTGCCGCAGCTTCGGGCTGGTGATCTCCCACGAGGCGTCGACGTTCTTGCGGAACACCGCAGTGGAGATGAACTGCACCGCGACAGCACGAACCTGGCGCCGTTCGACCGCGGTGAAGGGGTCGGGCTTCGGCGCCGCCTCCACACGCTGAACGGGTCCCGGCAGGAACGGCGAGTTGAAGCTGTGCCCCGTGTTGGCGAACCGGACGCCGAGGAACGCGAGTGTGCCGGCGAGAACGAGCACGGAGCCGACCCAGGCAAGCCGGCGGCGGCGGCGCGGCGAGCGGAGCAGCCGAATCACGGTCCCTGGAAGGTCAGCACGCCGAACATCGCCCGCCGACCCCCGGGGCGATCAGCCGCTCGGGTTGTTGGGGATCGTCGGGTGGGAGCGCGGGGCCCAGGAGTTGACGACCCAATGCCTCGCAGCACCTTTGCCGACCCGGACCATCTCGAGCGTGAAGATCTCAGACTTCTTCTTCGTGTCCTTGGGCAGCAGGATGATCTCGACCAGGGCGTAGTCCTTGCTCGAGAAGTCGACCTTCATCGGGGCGAGCGAGATCTGGTCCGTGTACGGAATGACCGGGATGTTGCCGGTCAGCCACTGCTTGTAGGTCATTCCCTGGCGGATCTGCGGGCCGGAGATCTTCCACGCCTCGGCGAGGTTCTTGCGCTGGACGGCCGTGAGCACGAAGCGTCCCGCGACGACTCGCGCCTCCTTCGGAAGCGGCACCCTCTTCGGCGTCGTGACCACGTCCACCGGCTTCGTCGAGAACGGAGCCTGGACGGAGCTGCCGGTGTTGCCGAGGAAGACGATCAGGATCGCGGCGATGCCGGCGGCGAGAACGAGTCCCGACCCCCACAGCAGCCATCGCTGCGGCCGGCGCGATCCGAGTTTGGACGTCGTGAATTCCAACTGCCTCCTCAGACGCTCAGAGTAGCCACGAAGTTAGAACACGGGCGTCTCGCGCCACACGCCCCAAACGTCGCGGAACGCGTCGCACATCTCGCCCATCGTCACGTACGCCCGTGCGGCAGCGAGGATGGGCTCGACCAGGTTGCGACCCTCCATCGCGGCGTCCTCCTTCAACCGCGCGAGCGCGGCCTCGACCTGGGCGGAGTCGCGTCGGGCCCGCAGCGCCCGAACCCGCTCGACCTGCTTGCGCTCGAGCGCGGGGTCGATATGCAGCAACTCGATCGGAGGCTCGTCCTCGAGCCCGTAGCGGTTGACGCCGACGATCACCCGCTGCCCGGCCTCGAGCTCGGATTGGAACTGGAACGACGCCTCGGCGATCTCGCGCTGGAAGAAGTTCTCCTTGATCGCGGCGATCACGCCGCCGAGCTGCTCGATGCGCCGGAAGTAGTCGTAGGCCTCCGCTTCGAGCCGGTTGGTCAGGTCCTCGAGGAACCAGCTGCCGCCAAGCGGATCGGTCGTGTTCACCACGCCCGACTCGTGCGCGATCACCTGCTGGGTGCGGAGCGCAATCCGGACCGCGTCCTCGGTGGGCAGCGCGAGCGCCTCGTCGTACGAGTTCGTATGCAGCGACTGCGTGCCCCCGAGCACCGCCGCCAGTGCCTCGATCGCGGTGCGGACGATGTTCACGTGCGGCTGCTGCGCGGTGAGCGACACGCCGGCCGTCTGGGTGTGGAAGCGCATCAGCCACGAGCGCGGATTCTGCGCGCCGTAGCGCTCGCGGAGCTCGCGCGCCCAGATCCGGCGCGCCGCCCGGTACTTGGCGATCTCCTCGAAGAAGTCGATGTGCGCGTTGAAGAAGAATGAGAGCCGCGGGGCGAAGTCGTCGACGTCGAGCCCGCGCTCGACCGCCGCGTCGACATACGCGAAGCCGTCGGCGAGCGTGAAGGCGAGCTCTTGCGCCGCGGTCGAGCCGGCCTCCCGGATGTGGTAGCCGGAGATCGAGATCGGGTGCATCCGGGGCAACTCGCGCGCGCAGAACTCGACCATGTCGACCACGAGCCGCATCGACGGCTCGGGCGGGAAGATGAACTCCTTCTGGGCGATGTACTCCTTGAGGATGTCGGTCTGCACGGTCCCGCGGAGCTGGTCGCGCGACACACCCTGCTCGTCGCCGACGCTGACGTAGAACGCGAGCAGGATCGCCGCCGGCGAGTTGATCGTCATCGAGGTCGAGACCTCGCCCAGCGGAATCCCCTCGAAGAGCGTCTCCATGTCGGCGAGCGAGTCGATCGCGACTCCTTCGCGCCCGACCTCGCCGAGCGCCCGCGGGTGGTCCGAGTCGTAGCCCATCAGCGTCGGCATGTCGAACGCGGTCGAGAGGCCGGTCTGGCCGTGGTCGCGCAGGTACCGGAAGCGGGCGTTCGTCTCCGCAGCGGTGCCGAACCCGGCGAACTGCCGCATCGTCCAGAGGCGCCCCCGATACATCGACGGGTAGACACCGCGCGTGAACGGGTACTCGCCGGGCATCCCGAGGTCGTGCTCGTAGTCGATCTCGACGTTCTCCGGCGAATAGAGCGGCTCGACCGGCAAACCCGAGATCGTGGTGAAGAGCCTGGTGTCCGGCGTGTCCTCTGTCGTGGCCACGTTCAGAGGATTGTGCCGTACGGGTGGGCGGATCTCTCGGCCAGGAGCTCTCAATGCCGCAGGAGGTACCACGCCTCTGCCGCCACGAAGGTGACCGCCCCGGCGGCGATCTGGACGCCGATCAGGTCCGCCGGCCGGTCATGGAGTGCCGCGAACGCCCCCAGCTGGGCGACGAAGACGGCGACGAGGACGAGCGAGAACCTGGTCCGGGCGAGCGAGAGGAAGTGGTAGACGTAGACGGTGGCCAGCGCGTACAGCGCCATCGCCAGCGAGAGCGGCCCCAGCCACGGGATCGCCGCCTCGTACTTGTGTCCGAAGACGTGCCGGATCAACGGGCCGGAGCCGACCCAGAGCAGTGCAGTCGTCGCAGCCCCGAGCACGGCGACCACGCCCAGCCCCGCGAGCAGGTGCTTCCGCTCGCGTGCGCGGTCGCGCAGGACGGCGACGCGGGGGAAGAGCACGGTGGTGACTCCGATCGGCACGAGCAGGAGAACGCGTGCGCCGACCGAGGCGACTCCGTAGGCGCCGGCGGTCGCCGACGGAAAGGCGAGCTTCGCGACCAGCACGTCCACGCTCGCGAGAGCTGTGAGGACGGTCAGACCCGTGGCGGCCGAGGCATTCGGCAGCGTCGCGAGTCGCCGCGCCGTCGAGCGCTGCGCCGCATGCCACAGATCGCGTAGCGGGAGCAGCGTGAGAGCGAGGGTGAAGGCCGTCGCCGCGGCAACGCCCGCCATCACCGCCGCGGTGTCCCCGCCGGCCAGCCCGATGCCGACCCCGGCTCCGAGGCGGGTGCCTGCGAACGTCAGATGCGCGAGCCCGAGCACGACGAAGAGGCGCGCGCCCTGAAGCCCTCCCCAGACGGCGGGAATCACGAGCGCCGCGCTGATCGTCGCCGCCGTGGCGATCGTCGCTCCGGCATCGCCGAGCCCGGCAGCCGCGAGCGCGCCCGCTCCGGCACCGCCGACGACGAGCACCGCCGCCGCCCACGGGAGGAGCGCGCGAACGGTGTCACGGATCGAGGCACCGGCCTCGGATCTCCGGCCGTCGGCGAGCGCGACCGCGACCTCCCGAGCGACCCCCGCCTGGAAGGCAAGCGGCGGGACGGCGGCGATCAAGGTGATGACGACGAGGGCGACGAGGAGCGAGTACTCCGCCGGGTCGAGGATGCGCGCAAGGGCGATCTGGAAGACCGCGTTCAGTCCGTTGGCGACGATCACGGCGCCACCGACGAAGAGGCCCGGGGCGAGCAGCGATCGACTGAGCCTGATCGGGGGCGGCGGCTCCATCGTCCGCGCCATTCTCTCCGTCTTGCCGGTTGCCGTTGTCCCGCTAACGGCTCACAGGAGCGCCGAGGACGACGGCGACGACGCCGACGCCGCCCGCGACGACGAGGGTGGAGACGACGCCGCGACGCAGAGCGAGCAGCGAGACGGCCGCGCCGGCGAGCACGACCACCTGCCAGGTCTCGTGCAGCGCGAGACCGAGCGGAACTGCGGAGCCGACGATCGCCCCGATCGCCGCCGGACCTGCGCCGTCGAGGAACGACCGCACGGTGCGGTTGCCCAGCAGCCGGTCGAAGCGCTCGGCTCCGACCAGGACGAACCCGAACGACGGTGCGAAGGCCACGAGCGCCGCCAGCAGTCCCCCGCCGAGACCCCCGGCCGCATACCCGACGACGGCGACCGTGTGGACGACCGGGCCGGGTGTCACCTGGCCGAGCGCGACGGCATTCAGGAACTCGCCGTTCGTCATCCAGTGGTAGTGGTGAACGGCGTCCTGCTGCATCAGGGGAACGATCACGAAGCCGCCGCCGTAGGAGAGCGCGCCGACCTTGAAGGCGACCCAGGCGAGCGCGCCGAGGCCACCGGTTGCGGCGGAGGCGAGCAGCAGGCCGGGGTGGAGAGCGCCGACAGCCGCGATGCGGCCCGCCGCGTAGCGCCAGACGACCTCGACCGCACCGCAGCCGAGCAGCACGAGCACGAGCCACGATCCGACGAGCGCCGCCGCGACGCCTCCGGCCGCCGCGTAGGCGAGGAACCGCGGCCGCACCGAGCGCTGAGCACGCCGCCAGGCCGGGCCGAGCAGCCCGAGGCCGGCCTGGACCGCGACGGCGGCAACGGCCGCGCCGGCCCCGGCGCCCGCTCCACGAACCCAGAGCGGCGGCGATCCGAGGAAGAGCGCGGCGAGCGCGAGGATGACGATCAGTCCAGGCAGGATGAAGCAGGCGCCGCCGACCAGGGCTCCCGGCACGCCGCGCAGCCTCCACGCGGAGAAGATCGCCAGCTGCGTCGACGCGGGTCCGGGCAGCAAGTTCGTGGCCGCGATCCCGTCCTCGAACTGCTGCGGCGTGATCCACCGGCTCCGCTCGACGCACAGCCGGCGAAGGAGCGCGATGTGGGCGGGCGGGCCGCCGAACCCGATTACCCCGATCCGCCCCCACTCCCGCGCGATCGTCGCGAGCGGGACGGGCCTCAGCGAGACGCGCCCGGCTTCCAGAGAAGCTCCTGACCCTCGTTGGCCGCGCGTGCGAGGACGAAGAGCAGGTCGGAGAGCCGGTTCAGGTACGTCAGCGCAATCGGGTTCACGGGGTCGACGTGAAGGGCAGCGAGCTCCGCGCGGCGGCAGACCGTTCGCGCCAGGTGCAGGCGTGCCGCCGTCTCCGTTCCTCCGGGCAGGACGAAGCTCTTCAAGGGCTCGAGCTGCTCGTTGAACCTGTCGCACTCGGCTTCGAGCCGGTCGACCTGTCCCTGCTCGATCCGGAGCTTGCCGTCGCCCTCGGTATACGGCACCGCTATGTCGGCACCGAGATCGAAGAGCTCGTTTTGGATACGCGGGATCGGCTCGCCCATCTGCGCGAGTCCGAGGTGCGCATTGAGCTCCTCGATCGCGCCCACCGCCGCGATCCGCGGATCGGTCTTCGGAACCCGCGAGCCGTCGCCGAGGCTCGTCTCTCCCTTGTCCCCGCCGCGCGTGTAGATGCGCGTCAGCCGCACCGGCTCGTCCCTGCGGCGGGGCATCAGTGGAACACCTATCCGGACGCGAGGGCCTGCTTGCGGAGCCCGAGCACCGAGCGGGCGATCACGAGCCGCTGGATCTCGCTCGTGCCCTCGTAGATCTCGGTGATCTTCGCGTCGCGGTAGTAGCGCTCGACGGGAAATTCCTTGGTGTACCCGTAGCCGCCGAAGATCTGGATCGCCTCGCTCGTCTGGCGACGGGCCATCTCGGACGCGAACAGCTTCGCCATCGCGCCCTCCTCGCTGTGCGGCCGCCCCTGCTGCTTCAGCCACGCGGCGCGCAGGACGAGCAGGCGTGCGGCGTCGATCTCCATCGCCATGTTCGCGAGCTTGTGCTGGATCGCCTGGAGCTTTCCGATCGCCGTGCCGAACTGCTTCCGCTCGAGCGCGTATGCGCGCGCGGCGTCGAACGCAGCCTGGGCGATCCCGACCGCCTGTGCGCCGACGCCGATTCGACCGCCGTCGAGGGTCGCCATCGCCACGTGAAAGCCCTTGCCTTCCTCGTGCAGCAGGCGGTCGTCGTCGACCTCGGCGTCGACCACGATGTCGCTCGTCGTCGAGGAGTTCAGCCCGAGCTTCTCCTCGTCTCTGGTCACCCGGACGTGGTCCGCGTCGAGGACGAAGGCGGACACGCCGCCGGCGTCCGCGACCGCCGGATCGGTTCTGGCGAAGAAGAGGAACGTCCCGGCGTAGCGGGCTGTCGAGATGAAGCGCTTCGAACCCGAGATCCGCCAACCGCTTCCTTCGCGAGTCGCCGAGGTGCGCAACGAGCCGGCGTCGGACCCGGCCTCGGCCTCGGTCAGCGCGAAGGCGCCGATCGACTCGCCGCGCGCCAGCGCCGGAACGAATCGCGCGCGCTGCTCCTCGGTCCCGAAGGCGAGGATGGGCAACGTCACGGCGCTCGTGTGCACGGCGACGGTCACGCCGACCCCCGCGTCCGCGCGGGAGAGCTCCTCGAGCACGAGGATGTACGAGACGAAGTCGGCGCCCGCGCCACCGTACTCCTCGGGCACGCACACGCCCATCAAGCCGAGCTCGGCCAGCTTGGGGAAGAGCTCGTGCGGGAACCGGTGCTCGCGGTCCCAGTCGGCCGCGTGGGACTCGATCTCGGCCCGGGCGAACTCGCGTGCCAGCGACTGGATCTCGCGCTGCTCCGGCGTGAGCTCGAAGTCCACGGTCCGCCGAGTCTAGACGCTCGCGGCGGCTTCGCCGCCGGCTCGCTCTCGCGGGGGAAACAGCCGGTTTCCGCGGGCCCCCTTCCCCGAACCTCCTCACGGCGAGCGGTTGTGTGCCGCGCCCGCCGGGTCGGGCGCGGCGGCGAAAAGGCCCTTCGCCTAGTAGTCGAAGAAGCCGCTGCCGCTCTTGCGGCCGAGCCTGCCCGCCGCGACGTGCTCGCGCAGCAGCGGACAGGGCGCGTACTTCTCGTCGCCGAGACCCTGCTGCAAGACCTCCATGATCGCCACGCAGGTGTCGAGCCCGATCAGGTCGGCGAGCGCGAGCGGCCCGATCGGATGGTTGAAGCCGAGCTTCGCGATCGTGTCGATCGCCACCGCCTCCGCGACGCCGTCGTGCAGCGCCCAGACCGCCTCGTTGACGAAGGGCATCAGGATGCGGTTGGAGACGAACCCCGGGAAGTCGTTCGCCTCCGCAGGCGTCTTCCCCAGCTCCGTTGCGAGCGCGACGATCGCGGCTGCCGTCTCGTCCGAGGTCGCCGGCCCCCGCACGACCTCGACGAGCGCCATCACCGGCACCGGATTGAAGAAGTGCATGCCGATCACCCGGTCGGGCCGGCCCGTGACCGCGGCGAGCGAGGCGATCGGGATCGAGGACGTGTTCGAGGCGAGCACGCCACCGGGTGGAAGCACCTCGTCGGCGCGCCGGAAGATCTCTGCCTTGACGCCCTCGTCCTCGACGACGGCCTCGACCATCAGGTCGGCTGTCACCACTCCGTCGGCGAGCTCGACGCGCGCGAGCACTTCCTCGGGATCCGGTCCTCCCTTCTCGGCGAGCTTGGTCAGGCTCCTCCGCATTCCCTCGAGCCCGCGCTCGACCGCACCGGGCGCCGCGTCGTGGAGGGAGACGCGCCGCCCCGACGCGGCGACGACCTGGGCGATTCCAGCCCCCATCTGGCCCGCCCCGACGACGAGTACGTGCTCGAACGCCATGGCCGGAGGCTAGACCTCGACCACGATCGCGTCGCCCTGCCCGCCGCCCGAGCAGATTGCCGCCAGGCCGAGCCCGCCGCCCTGGCGGCGCAGCTCGTAGACCAAGGTCGAGAGGATGCGCGCACCCGAGGCGCCGATCGGATGCCCGAGCGCCACCGCGCCGCCGTTGACGTTCACCGTCTCCGGGTCGGCATCGAGCATCCGCACCGAGTTGAGCGCGACCGAGCAGAACGCCTCGTTCACCTCGACCCGTCTCACGTCGCCGATCGCCTTCCCGGCCTTGCCGAGAGCAATGGCACCCGCACCCGCCGGCGTCCGCGCCAGGTAGGCGAACTCGTCGGCGACGTAGCCTTGCGCGACGATCGTCGCCAGCACCTCGAGGCCTCGCTTTCTGGCGAACTCCTCGCTCGTGACGACGAGCGCGCCTGCGCCGTCGTTCACTCCCGGCGCGTTGCCCGCCGTCGTCGTCCCTTCGGGATCGAACAACGGCTTCAGGGCTGCGAGCCGCTCGATTGAGGTGTCCCGGCGGGGACCCTCGTCGACCGCGACCTCCCCCACCGGAACGATCTCGTCCGCGAACCGACCTTCGTCGATAGCCGCAACCGCCCGGCGATGCGAGCGAAACGCCCACTCGTCCTGTTCCTCTCGCCCGATCCCGAGCTCGCGCGACACGAAGGAGGCCTGCTCGACCATGTGCCGCCTGTCGAACGTCGAGATCAACCCGTCGTGTGTCATCAGGTCGATCAGCGCCCCGTCACCGAGCCGGTACCCGAACCGCGCCTTCTTCAGCGCGTAGGGCGCACTGGACATCGACTCCATCCCGCCGGCGACGATGACGCCGTGGTCGCCGGAGCGAATCATCGCGTCGGCGATGCCGACTGCCCGGATGCTCGACGCACAGACCTTGTTCACCGCGTCGGCGGGCGTCTCGATCGGCAGTCCGGCGCCGATCGCCGCCTGGCGTGCGGGTGCCTGTCCGGCGCCGCCCTGCAGCACCTGGCCCATGATCACGTACTCGACCTCGTCGTCCCGCAGGTCGACCCGGTCGAGGGCCCCGCGAATCGCGATCGCGCCGAGCTCGGTCGCCTCGTAGGCGGCGAGGCCGCCGCCCAGCTTCCCGAAGGGCGTGCGCACGGCGGAGACGATCACGGACCGGGGCACGGCGGCAATCTAGCTTCACCCAGACCGGGTCGCGCGCGCCCGCGAGGGCGAGTACACTCGACGGCAGATGAGTTCCTCGCCTCGCAGCTGGGCCTGGTCACGGCGCCACGAGCGGGGCGGCAGCCTGGCCTGACCTCACCTCCGATCCGTCCCCGCTCGCAGACCTTCCAGCTCGGAGGGTCTTTTTCGTTTGCCGATGAACTTCACGACCGTCATCCCCACCGACCTGATCACCCCCCTCGGGGCGTACGTCAGGCTGCGTGACGCCGGCGAGGGCACGTTCCTGCTCGAGTCGGTCGAGCGCGGGCGGCTCGGCCGGTACTCGTTCGTGGGCTGCGGCCCGCGGATGGTCGCGCTCGGCGAGGCGGAGCGGTCGGATCTGCCTGTCGTCGGCTTTCTCGGCTATGACCACGCAGCCGTCCTCGAGCCGACGGTGCCGCTCCCGCCGTCCGGCCCGTCGCTGCCGGAGAGCCGGTTCATCGTCGCGGACACCCTGGTGCGCTTCGACCATGCAGCCGGCCTCGCTCAGGTGCTCTGCGGCGATCCAGACGAGCTGCGGCAGCGACTCGAGGCTCCTCGGGGCGAGCTCCCGACCGGCGGCGGCAGGCCGGGGCCGATGCGTCGCTACCCCGATCGCCCGAAGTACGAGAGCTCGGTCCTCGCGGCGAAAGAGCACATCCGCGCGGGTGACGCCTTCCAGATCGTGCTCTCGCAGCGAGCCGAGCGGCCCACCTCGGCGTCCGCGCTCGAGCTCTACCGAGCCCTGCGGCGCGTGAACCCGTCTCCGTACCTCTTCCTCCTCGAGCTGGGCGACCTGGCCCTGGTCGGCTCCTCGCCGGAGACGCTCGTCAAGGTGGAAGGGCGCCGTGCGAGCCTGAACCCGATCGCCGGGACGATCCAGCCCGGCCCCGGCGACGCCGAGCGGCTGCTCGCCTCCGAGAAGGACCGCGCCGAGCACGTGATGCTCGTCGACCTCGGCCGGAACGACCTGTCCCGCGTGTGCACCTCCGGGACGGTGCGGGTCGAGCGCTTCATGGAGGCAGAGCGTTTCTCCCACGTCACCCACCTCGTCTCGGAGGTGGTCGGGGAGCTCCAGGAGGGTGTCGGGCCCTTCGATCTCCTGCGTGCCTGCTTCCCCGCCGGAACCGTCTCCGGCGCGCCGAAGGTGCGGGCGATGCAGATCATCTCGGAGCTCGAGGGCTACCGTCGCGGGCCGTACGCGGGCGCGGTCGGCTACGCGCTCCCGGACGGCGACCTCGACACCTGCATCGCGATCCGGACGATCGTCCTCCACGACGGCGTCGCGCATCTACAGGCCGGTGCCGGCATCGTCGCCGACTCGGATCCACGAGCCGAGCACGAGGAGTGCCTGCGGAAGCTCGCCGCGCTGGAGGCCGCGATTACCCTTGCCGAGCGATGATCCTCCTGGTCGACAACTACGACTCGTTCACCTACAACCTCGTCCACCTGTTCCAGGAGCTGGGGGCCGAGGTGGTCGTCCAGCGAAACGACGAGGTCGACGCGGACGAGGCGGAGCGCCTCCAGCCGTCGCATCTGGTCGTCTCCCCCGGGCCAGGCCGCCCGGAAGCCTCGGGCGCGACCCTCCAGATCGTCCGTCGGCTCGCGCCGACGACGCCCACGCTCGGGGTCTGCCTCGGGCACCAGGCAATCGTCGAGGCCTTCGGCGGTGAGATCGGGCAAGCCCAGGTGCTCGTCCATGGGAAGGCAAGCCCTGTCTCCCACGACGGCCGCGGGATCTTCTCCGGACTGCCGCCGGAGTTCCAGGCCGGGCGCTACCACTCGCTCGCGGCGACCCACGTCCCCGACGAGCTCGAGGTCTCGGCGACGACTCCGGACGGCGAGGTGATGGCCGTCCGGCACCGCAGCCTGCGCGTGGACGGCGTCCAGTTCCACCCGGAGTCCGTCCTCACGCCGGACGGGCCGCAGCTCTGCCGCAACTTCCTGGAGGGCCGATGATCCAGCAGGCGCTTGCGCGACTGCTCGAAGGACGCGACCTGTCGCGCGAGCAGGCACGCGACGCGATGGGCACGATCATGACCGGCGAGGCGACGCCGGCGCAGATCGGCGGCCTGCTCGTCGCCCTCCGGATCAAGGGCGAGACGCCCGAGGAGATCACCGGCTTCGCCGAGGCGATCCGCGACCATGTGCTGGCGGTGCAGCCCGTGCGCGAGGACCTCGTCGACACGGCCGGAACGGGCGGCGACGGACAGGCGACCATCAACATCTCGACGGCGGCCGCGCTCCTCGCTGCAGCCGCAGGAGCGGGAGTCGCGAAGCACGGCAACCGGGCCGTCTCCTCCGCCTCGGGCTCTGCGGACGTGCTCGAGGCGCTCGGATTCTCGCTCGAGGCCCCGGCCGAACGCATCGCCCGCTCGATCGACGAGCTGGGGTTCGGCTTCCTGTTCGCGCCGACCTACCATCCCGGCTTCCGGCACGCTGCACCCGTGCGCAGGGAGCTGGCGACGCGGACGGTCTTCAACGTGCTGGGTCCGCTGACGAATCCCGCCGGTGCGCGGGCGCAGATCGTCGGCGTCTACGACCCGGAGCTCGTCCCGACGATCGCCGAGGTGCTCGCCCGGCTCGGTGCGCGCCGCGCCTTCGTCGTCCATGGAGCGTTCGGCGTCGACGAGCTCTCCCCCGCCGGGCCGAACCTCGTCTGCGAGGTGGTGAACGGCGGCGTTCGCCGTCGCGAGATCGACCCGCTCGAGCTCGGGCTCGCACGGTGCGGGCCGGACGAGCTCCGCGGGGGGACGCCGAGCGAGAACGCGGCGGTAATCCGCGCCGTCTTCTCGGGCGAGGATCAGGGCGCGAAGCGCGATGCGATCCTCCTGAATGCGGCCGGCGCGATCGCCGCCGGCGGGCACGCAGACGACTTGCGCGACGGGCTCGAGGTCGCGCGTCAGGCGCTCGACTCCGGGGCGGCCGCCGAGCGGCTCGAGGCACTCGCCGCCTTCTCGCGTGATGGGTAGGTTCCGCGACGCGCTCGCCGGGCCGGGGCTGGCGGCGATCGCCGAGGTGAAGCGACGGTCTCCCTCGGCGGGCGAGCTGCGGCCCGCAGCCGATCCGGCTGCGCTGGCGGCTGCCTTCGAGGCGGCAGGCGCCGCGGCCGTCTCGATCCTGGTCGACGAGCGCTTCGACGGCACGCCGGCGGATCTCGCCGCCGCTCGGGCGGCGAGCTCGTTGCCGCTCCTGGCAAAGGGGTTCTTCTCCACCGATGAGCACCTGGTCGAGATGAGGCGCGCCGGCGCCGATGCCGTTCTCCTGATCCTGCGCGATCTGGACGACGACGCCGTCCGGCGGCTGATCGCCCGCGCCGCCGACCTCGGGCTCGACACACTGGTCGAGGCACACGATCGCGAGGAGCTCGCTCGGGCATCGGCGCTGGGCGCAGATCCGATCGGGATCAACGCGCGCGACCTCTCCACCTTCGCGATCGACCGAGAGGCCCAGCTCGAGCTGGTCGCCCAGGCGCCGCGCGACCGGGTGGTGATCGCCGAGAGCGCCGTGCACTCGCGTGCCCAGGGCGCCGCAGCCGAGCTCGCCGGCGCCGACGCAGTGCTCGTCGGCACGGCGCTGATGCGTGCGGACGATCCGCCCGCGAGGCTCCGGGAGCTGATCTCGCGGCCGCTCGTCAAGGTCTGCGGGCTCACACGCGAAGAGGACGTTGCGGTCGCGGTCGAGGCCGGCGCGGATCTCTGCGGTTTCGTGCTCGAGCCGGCCAGCCCGCGGGCGGCCGAGTCCGTCCTCCCTGTCCCCGTGACGACGCTCTCGGTCGCGGTCTTCGTCGGCGAAGCCGGCGAGACCGGGGCCGACCTCGTCCAGCTCTACGGACGCGAGGACGGACGTGTGCGCGGGCGCGATGCCGTCCTCCTGCGCGACGGAGAGCAGGTCGCGACCGTCGTCGACCTGCCCTGGCAGGAAGACGACCCCGAGCACCTCGCGCGCGCGCGGGCCGTCGAGGGCCGGCTCGTCCTCGCCGGTGGCCTGGGGCCCGAGAACGTGCGGAGCGCGATCGGCGCGACAACGCCTTGGGCGGTGGACGCCAGCTCGAGCCTGGAGAGCTCGCCGGGAATCAAGGACCGCGACCGCGTGCGAGCCTTCGTGGCGGCTGCCCAGGAAGCGGCACCGCAGTGAGCTACGGCGACTACGGCGGACGCTACGTCCCGGAGACGCTGATCCCGGCGCTCGACGAGCTCGAGGCGGGCTGGCGCGAGGCCCGGGCCGACCCGGCGTTCGCAGCCGAGCTCGACCGGCTCGGCCGCGAGTACGCGGGCCGGCCGACCCCACTCACCCTGGCGGAGCGATTCGCGCCGGGCAAGCGCCTCTATCTCAAGCGAGAGGACCTGCTCCACACGGGCGCGCACAAGCTGAACAACGCGCTGGGACAGGCGGTCCTGGCCCGCCGGCTCGGCAAGCACCGAATCATCGCCGAGACCGGCGCCGGACAGCACGGGGTGGCGACCGCGACCGTCTGCGCCCGCTTCGGGCTCGAGTGCGTCGTCTACATGGGCGCCGAAGACATGCGCAGGCAGCATCCGAACGTCGAGCGGATGGGGTTGCTCGGCGCCGAGGTCCGGCCGGTCGAGTTCGGCACGAAGACGTTGAAAGAGGCGACGAGCGAGGCGATCCGCGACTGGATCACCAACGTCGAGACGACGCACTACCTGATCGGCTCCTGCGTCGGCCCCGAGCCCTACCCGGAGATCGTGCGAGAGCTCCAGGCGGTGATCGGCCGCGAGGCGCGCGCGCAGGCGCTCGAAGCCGAGGGTCGTCTACCGGACGCGGCGATCGCCTGCGTCGGCGGTGGATCGAATGCGATCGGGATGTTCGCCGGCTTCCTGGACGACGATGACGTCCGCCTCTACGGAGTCGAAGCGGCCGGCGCGGCGAGCCTCGGCAGCGGCCGGGCGGGCGTGCTCCACGGCGCGCGATCGTCGCTGCTCGCCGACGAGGACGGTCAGATCCTCGACGCGCACTCGATCTCCGCGGGACTCGACTACCCGGGGGTCGGCCCCGAGCACGCGTTTCTGCGCGACAGCGGGCGGGTCGAGTACCTGGCCGCAAGCGACGACGAGGCCCTGGCCGCGTTTCGCAGGCTCGCCCGGACCGAGGGGATCATCCCGGCGCTCGAGCCCTCGCATGCGCTCGCACGAGCAACCGAGCTCGAGGGCGAGGTGGTCGTCGTCTGCCTCTCCGGCCGCGGGGACAAGGATCTGGACGAGGCGCTCCGCCACCTGACGTGAAGCACACCTTCGAGCCCGCGCACTTCCACGCGACGATCGGCTCGCACGAGCCCGTGCTCCGCGTCGCCGACGGCGACACCATCGAGACCTGGTGCGTCGACGCCGGCGGTCGCGACCGGCAGCTCGAACAGGTCCATCCGGGCGGCAACCCGCAGACCGGCCCGTTCTTCGTCGACGGCGCGAAACCGGGCGACACCCTCGAGGTTCGGTTCGACCGGCTCTGGCCGAACCGCGACGAAGGCTTCTCGAACGGGCTCGTCGCGCCGCACACGGTCGATCCCGACTTCGCCGCCGGCCTTCCCTACGAGAAGAGGGAACACGACCTGTGGGCGCTCGACCTCGGCCGGGGAACTGCACGGCTGAAGGATCCACCACCGGGCCTGCAGAGCCTCGGCGAGCTCCTGTTCGAACCGATGCTCGGCTGCTTCGGCGTCGCGCCTGCCGGCGGTCAGGCGATCTCGGCCGCCACCTCCGGCCCTCACGGCGGGAACATGGACTACCGTGGCTTCCGCGAGGGCGTTTCCGTCCAGCTTCCGGTCGCCGTCGAGGGCGCACTCCTCCACGTCGGCGACGGGCACGCCCGTCAGGGCGACGGAGAGGTCGTCGGCACCGGGATCGAGGTCTCCTTCGACGTGACGATGACCGTGCGCGTCCTGCACGGCAAGACGATCGGCTGGCCCCGGATCGACGGCGACGAGTACCTGATGACGGTCGGCAATGCGCGGCCGCTCGACCAGGCGGCACAGCATGCGACGACCGAGCTGATGCGCATGCTCGAGGACGACCACGGGCTCTCCTACCGGGCGAGCTCTGCGCTCCTCGGCCAATGCCTCGAGTACGACGTCGGGAACGTCTTCGATCCCGCGTACACGGTGGTCGCCAAGGTCGCGAGGTCGTTCCTCCCATGAAGGCGCTCGTCATCTACCTGATGGCCGGAAAGGACACGCCGGACCTCGCTGCGGCGGCGGAGGCAGGCGGAGCCGACCTCGTCGAGATCGGGTTCCCGTTCTCGGATCCGCTCGCCGACGGGCCGGTGATCCGGCGCGCGGCGGAACGCGCTCTCGCCGCCGGGATGAGGACGCGCGCCTGCCTCGAGTGCCTGGCACTGACGCGAGCCCGGATCCAGGTGCCGATCGTCCCGATGACGTACTCCTCTCTGCTCGAGGCGTACGGGTGGAAGCGTTTCCCCGCCGACGCGCGCGCGGCGGGCGCAGCCAGCCTGATCGTCGCCGACCTGCCGGCGGGCGACCGCCCCGGCCTGCGGCGGATCCAGCTCGTCGCCCCGACCTCCACGGACGAGCGGCTCGCGCTGGCTGCTGCGGAGACGGACGGCTGGCTGTATCTCGTCACGCTGACGGGCACGACGGGCGCCCGGTCGGCCCTCTCCCCTGTGCTCGCCCCGCTCGTCGAGCGGGCTCGTCGCGCGACCGATCTCCCCCTGTACGCCGGCTTCGGGATCTCGACTCCCGAGCACGCTGCCGCCGCCGCCGACCTGGCGGACGGCGTCGTCGTCGGATCGCGCGCGCTCGAGGTTGCCGACGAGGGGCCGGCTGCGCTCGAGCGCTACGTCCACTCGCTCCGGACGGCCCTCGACGCCGGGTAGCCTCCTGACGTGACGAGCGAGTCGGTCCACTACCGGTTCGTGCAGGTCGCCGAGGGGGCGTGGGCGGCGGTCGCGATCGACTCCGGAGCGGGCGTCGGCAACATGGGGATCGCCGACCTGGGCGGACGCGCGCTCGTCGTCGACTGCGGCTACACCCCCGCGGCAGCGCGCGACGTGCGGGCGGCCGCGGAGACGCTCGTCGGGCCGATCGAGCGCGTCGCGATCACCCACGGCGACTTCGACCACTACGGCGGCGCCCAGGCCTTCGCCGATGTTCCGATCCTCGCCTCGGAGCGAACACGCGCGGTGATCGCCGAGAACGGGCCGGGCCGGGTGAGCGGCCTGCAAGCCGAGTTCGAGACGTACATGGCAGAGCTCGAAGAACGCGGCGCCCCGGACTGGGAGCTCGAGCAAGGCCGGCGCATCGCCGCCGAGATCCCCGGCCTGCAGCTGAGAGTCCCGACCGAGACCTTCACGGACGAGCGCGACCTCTGGCCGGTGCAGGTGATCGACTGCGGGAAAGCGCATTCGGCCAGCGACGCCGTGGTCTGGTTTTCGGAGGCCGGGGTTCTCTTCGCTGCCGACCTCGTACCCGTCGAGAGCCACCTCAACCTGACGCGCGGCGACCCGGAGAACTGGCTGCGCGCCCTCGACCGCTTCGAGGCGCTCGGCCCCAGGCAGATCGTGCCGGGGCACGGCTCACCGGCCGGGGCGGAGGCGATCGGAGCCGCGCGGGCCTACATCGAACGACTCCTGGCGCTGGCAGTCGAGCCCGGCGACCACGAGCTGCCCGCGGAATGGGCCGGCTGGTCGTTCGCGGAGGGCTTCCAGCAGAACATCGACGCCCTGCGTCAGATGGTCGATCGGTAATTGACGCCGATGCGGGGATGGCTGAGACGCGGCGAGGAATTGCCGATCAACCATCTAGGTTGACTCGACCGAGTGTCTCGTCGGGCCTCCGTCACACCGACATCACTAGTGACGGATGCCCGACAACGAGCCGGATCAGACCCCAGCGCGACACGTGTCCGAGACGATCCTCTGGGCGTGGCTGTTCACGGTCGCGATCGCCGGCGTCGTCGGCGCGTTCGTGTTCTTCTTCCTGACCTATTTCTGAGCCCGTAGCTCCGCCGCACCCCGGCCGATACCCTCCGCGAATGGAGGGCTACGGGCCGGAGACCTACGGCGACCGGATCGCCGACGTCTACGAGACGATCTATCCGCACCTCGATACCGAGGGCGCCGTCGAACGGCTCGCCGAGCTCGCGGCGGGCGGCCCAGCGCTCGAGCTCGCGATCGGCACCGGCCGGCTGGCGCTCCCGCTCGTCGAGCGGGGGATCGAGCTTCACGGGATCGATGCCTCGGAGGCGATGGTCGCCAAGCTTCGCGAGAAGCAGGGCGGCGACCGCATCCCGGTGACGCTCGGCGACTTCGCGGAGGTCGCCGTCGACGGCCGCTACCGGTTGATCTTCGTCGCCTTCAACACCTTCTTCGCACTCCTCACCCAGGAAGACCAGGTGCGGTGCTTCGCCAACGCGGCCGAACACCTTCAGGACGACGGCGTCTTCGTGCTCGAGACCTTCTTTCCCGACCTCGCCCGCTTCGACCGTGGCCAGCGCACTCAGACCAACCTGGTCGAGGTGGGTCGCGTGATGCTGGACGTCTCGACGCACGATCGCGTCGCCCAACGGGTCGACAGCCAGCACGTCGTCGTCACGGAGGAGGGCGCGAAGCTCTACCCGGTGAGCATCCGTTACGCGTTCCCGTCGGAGCTCGACCTGATGGCGCAGCTGGCCGGCCTCGAGCTGCGCAACCGCTGGGGCGGCTGGCGGCGGGAGCCGTTCACCGAAACCAGCCCCCGCCACGTGTCGGTCTACGGCCTGTGAAGGAGACCATCCGCGTCGCGTGCGTGCAGGCGGAGCCGGCCGTCCTCGACCGGGAGCGCACGCTCGACAAGCTCGCGACCCTGACCGCCGAGGCGGCGGCCGCCGGTGCTCGCCTCGTCGTCTTTCCGGAGACGTTCGTGGCCGCATACCCAAGCTCGGCGTGGGCGAAGTTCCTGGCCGGCTGGGCCGACCCGCGCGCAAAGGGTGCGTTCGCCCGCCTTGTCCGCGAGTCGGTCGACGTTCCCGGCCCGGACGCCGACCGGCTGGGCGAGATCGCGCGCGAGCACGAGGTCTGGCTCGTCACGGGTGTGAACGAGCGCGACCCGGAGCGGCCCGGGACGCTCTACAACGCACTCCTCTACCACGCCCCGGACGGCCGCCTGGCGGTGCACCACCGCAAGCTCGTGCCGACCAATCACGAGCGGCTGATCTGGGGCCAGGGAGACGGCGGCGGGCTGCGCGCAGTCGAGACGCCGCTCGGGCGAATCGGCGGGTTGATCTGCTGGGAGAACTACATGCCGCTCGCCCGCTTCGCGCTCTACGAGTCCGGAGTCGAGATCTACATCGCCTCGACCGCGGACGACGGCGACGCGTGGCAGTCGACCCTCGTCCACATCGCCCGCGAGTCGCGGGCGTTCGTCGTCAGCCCGTGCCACTTCCAGCGTGCGGGCTCGTATCCAGATGACTTCCCCCTGCGGGACGAGCTCGCCGGCATCGACATGCTCGGGCGCGGCGGGTCGGCGATCCTCGCGCCGGACGGCACGTACCTCGCCGGGCCGCTCTACGGCGAGGAAGGAATCCTGTACGCCGAGCTCGACCCCCAGCGACTCGACGAGGAGCGCCAGCGGTTCGATCCGGCAGGCCATTACCACCGTCCGGACGTGCTCGAGTTACGCGTCCGCCCCAGGCGGGCACCACGACGTTCCTGAGCAGCCCCGATCCCGCGCCGGCCGTGGAGCGGACGACGTCGTCGGCGGAGGAACGTCCGCGAGGACGTTGAGGGCGGCTACCAGCGGTCCCAGTGCACGAGCGTCTCGAGCGGGGCCCGCACGGCGGGCTTGAAGCTCGTTCCGACCGTGTACGCGACCGGAATCAGGGCGGCCTGCATCACCTCGTCGTAGGGGATCCCGAGCAACTCCGCCGCCTCCTGCTCGTGAGCGAGATGGAAGCTGGTCCATACGGTGCCGAGCCCACGCGAGCGCGCTGCGAGCATGAAGCTCCAGGCGGCCGGCATGATCGAGCCCCACCGAGAGGCCTGCGCGAAGACGCCCTTCCCGTCGGTGCGGCCCTCGATGCACGGGATCACGTGAACCGGCACGTCCTGGAGGCGGTCGACGAGGTGGAAGACGCCGCCGAGGACTCGGCCCATCATCCCTGGGATCTCGTCGGAGCGGTCGACTCGCCCGAGATATCGCTCGCCGCCCCGGCGCCAGAGATCCGCCAGTCCTGCACGCAACTCGGGATCGGTGACGACGACGAAGTGCCAGTCCTGCTTGTAGCTGCCGGTCGGCGCCTGCTGCGCCAGACGGAGGCACTCCTCCAGCACCTCCCACTCCACCGGCCGCTCCAGGTCGAGGCGCTTCCGGACCGCGCGCGTGGTCGAGAGCAGCTCGTCGGGACTGAGCTCGAGACGCACGCGCAGATCATGTCACCCCGAACGATGCTTCAGCTCCGACTCACGCCGCTGCCCCTCGGCGAGCGTGATCTCGCCCGAGCATACCTTCCGGTTCAGCTCGTTCTCGACCCTGTCGACCCGCTCGGCGTGTGGGCGGGGCTCGGGCCAGAGGTTCCGCCGGTCGCTTGGATGGCCACCCAGCTCGAGGCTGATCAGGTGGTCCTCCTGGTAGTCGGCAGGCGACCCGCCCAGGCCGTATTCCCTCATCTGCTCGACCTTCAGCATCGAGGTGTAGCTCGTCGGCGGGCGAATCGTCCGCGTCCAGCCCGTAACGCAGATCGTCTCGCCGATCGTCTCCTGACGCACGTCCGGATTGAGCACGCCGGGTGTGCGCGTCCAGCTCGCCGTGACCGCCGGCGGGTGCGGTCCTGCGCTGCGCCAGACCAGCATCGCCGTAAGGGCAAGGGCGAGGAGCCCCGCGGCCAGAGCGAGCGCGCGCTGCACCGACCCAGGATCGCCGCGCCGCGCGCGGAGAACGGCTTATGTGGAGGAGTCGTTACGGACTAGGCACGGCCCGCGCCGCAGCCTCCGGCCGACGCCGATCCTCGAAGACACGGTCGAGGGCGGCTCGGCGGCCGACCGCGAGGGCGCCGCTGAGGACGGCGGCATCGCCGAGGCTGGAGATCTCGACGCGGGGCGGATACGGGAGCCAGTCGCGCAGCAGCGAGCGCACCGGCGTCAGCAGGAGATCGCCGTTCGAGCCGATCCCACCGCCCAGGACGACCAGACCGACATCCGCCACGGCGGCGATCGGCGCGGCGTGCAAGGCGATCCGTCGGGCTTCCTCGGTGACGGCGTCCAGCGCGAGCGAGTCGCCTGCACGGGCGGCCTCGAAGACCTCGCGGGCGTCGTACGGGGGACGAAGCGTGGTGTCGGCACCCGCCTCCGCTCTGAGGCCCTCGACGAGCGCCGAGAGCGCGCCGGCGCACGGATCGATGCTCGGCCCAAGGCTGCCGAAGGCGTAGTCGAGCTCGCCGGCGGCTCCGTTGTGGCCTCGGTGCAGCTCGCCGCCGAGCACGAGTCCGGCGCCGAGCCCGGTTCCGACCGAGACGAAGACGAAGTCGTCCACCCCGCGCGCGACGCCGGCCCAGCGCTCCCCGAGCGCGGCCAGGTTGATGTCGTTCTCGATCGTCACCGGCAGCCCCAGGCGTGACGAGAGCTCGCGGCCGAAATCCCGCCCGTCGAGCCCCGGGACGTTCGTCGCCAGTTCGACGCTGCCGTCGCCGGTGACGACTCCGGGCACACCGATGACCACGTCATCGACCAGGTCGCCTGGAAGACCGGACGCCGCGACGAGGGCGGAGCGCAGGACGTCGATCGCGTCTGCCGCGGCGTCGGCCCCGGCCGCCGGCAGCTGGACGTCCTGCCGAGCGCGGACGTTCCCGCCGAGATCGCAGATTGCGCCGCGCAGGAAGCGGGCCCCGAGATCGAGTCCGACGACGAGGGCCGCTTCGGACACCGGCTCGAAGAACACCGCTCCGTAGCTCGGGCCGCCAGGGTCGTGCGCGATCTCGCGCACGAGCCCGGCGCTCAGCAGCGACTGGAGCGCGAGCGAGACGGTGGGTTTGGAGATCCCGGCCCGGCGAGAGATCTCCGCGCGCGAGATCGGTGCACCGTCCCGGATCGTCTCGAGGACGGTCCGCTCGTTCAGGTCGCGCAGGAGCGGGGGAATTGCCCGTCGAGGCGCCATCTCGTCAGTAACCCTAACCTAAACGCCGGATCGTGCCCAGCGTTACGCCCCGCTTGACGGCAGTTGACAGGAGTGTCATTAATCGTAGTTCGGAAAGTTAACTAACCGCTGTCCACTCTTCCGACAAGGAGGAACGCACATGAAACGCGCGGCGGTGGCATTCGCGCTGGTCGCGGCGCTCGGCCTCTCTCTCGTCGCGGCCGGGTTCGCGGGCCACGGAAAGAGCGCCACGAGCGCCAAGCCGGTCACCCTCACCGTCTGGGTCGGCTGGAGCGCCCGGGAGCTCGGAGTCTTCAAGAAGGTGATCGGCGAGTACGACGCCATGCACGCCGACGTGGCGATCAAGCTCGTCGGCGGCATCAACGACAACAAGATCGTGGCCGCGATCCGCGCCGGGCACGCTCCGGACGTCGTCAGCTCGTTCAACTCCTACAACGTCGGCATCTATTGCGGCACCGGGGGCTGGATCGACCTGGCGCCCTACATGAAGAAGTCCGGGATCCAAGCTTCGGACTTCCCGCCCGCGACGCGGTACTACACGCAGTACGGCGGCAAGCGGTGCGCGCTCCCGTTGCTCGCCGACACGTACGGGCTCTACTACAACAAGACGCTCTTCAAGCAAGCCGGCATCACCCGGCCGCCGCGCACGATCTCCGAGCTGACGGCGGACGCGAAGAAGCTGACGAAGCGCAACTCCGACGGCTCGCTCAAGGTCATGGGCCTCTCCCCCTTCATCGGCTTCTACGAGAACGTGCCGGAGCGCTGGGTCACTTCCTGGGGCGGCACGTGGCTCGACTCGAGCAACCACTCCGTTCTGTCGAAGGACTCCGCCTGGTCGAAGTGGCTGCGCTGGCAGAAGAGTCTGCTCGACTGGTACGGGTACAGCAAGGTCGTCCGCTTCCAGGCAGGGCTGGGGGACGAGTTCTCGGCCTCCAACGCGTTCGAGGCCGGGAAGGTCGCGATGAACCTCGACGGCGAGTGGCGCGTCGCGTTCATCGCCGCCGAGCACCCGAAGCTGAACTACGGTACGGCGCCGATGCCGGTGGACGACGCCCATCCCGAGCTGTACGGATCGGGCTACATCAACGGGACGATCATCGGCATTCCCAAGAACGGCCACAACACGGACCAGGCATGGGACCTGGTCAAGTGGCTGACGACCAACCCGCACGCGCTCGCTCAGCTCTCGAACGGTCTTCGCAACGTCCCCTCGACGAGCGCGTCGACCCATTCGAAGGAACTGATCCCCGACGCGCACTTCTCGACGTTCCTGAAGATCTTCACGCATCCGAAGTCGAGCACCTCGCCGATCATGGCCTCCGGCCAGTCGTACACGAACCTGGTGCAGAACTTCGTCACGAAGTGGCAGGCCGGGCACGTCGACGACCTGGCGGGCGGGCTCGCCAAGCTCGACAAGCAGCTCGACGCGCAGGCTGCCCAGGCCAAGGGACCCGGAGTGCCGTGAGTCGATGACCGCCGCGGACGCAGCGGTTCCCGCCGCGGTCCCGACGGCAGACCGCCGACGGGCCAGGAGGCGAGCAGCCTGGAAGCGACGCAGGCTCGTCCTCCTGCTGATGAGCCCCTGGCTCGTCGGCTTCTCGGTCTTCTTCGGCTACCCGCTGGTGATGAGCGCGTACCTGTCGTTCACGCACTACGACCTGCTCTCCTCGCCCCGCTGGATCGGCCTCGCGAACTACCGCTACCTCTTCAACGTCGACCCGCAGGTCTGGACCACCGTGAAGAACACGCTCTGGTTCATCGCCGTCGCCGTCCCGCTCCAGGTGCTGTTCGCGTTCGGGATCGCGTTGATGCTCGCGCGGGCGAGACGAGGCGTCGGCGTCTTCCGGACGATCTTCTACCTCCCCGCCCTCGCTCCGCCGGTGGCGGCGACCCTTGGCTTCGTCTACATCCTCAACCCCGCCACCGGCCCGCTGAACACGATCCTCGGGCACCTCGGCATCCAGGGGCCGCTCTGGTTCCAGGATCCGGCCTGGTCGAAGCCGTCGCTCGTAGCCCTCGGAGTGTGGGGTGTCGGCAACACGATGATCATCTTCCTCGCAGCGATTCTGGACGCTCCGAGGCAGCTCTACGAATCGGCCGAGCTCGACGGGGCGGGCCCGCTCCGCCGGCTGCGTTGGGTGACGCTCCCGACGGTCAGCCCGGTGATCCTGTTCGCGGTCATCCTCGGGGTGATCCAGGGGCTCCAGTACTTCACGCAGGCATACGTGGCGGCCGGCGTCGCCGCCGGGCAGGCCTCGCAGGCCGCCGACGTCACGGCCGTGAGCCTCGGCTATCCCGAGGACTCGACCCTCTTCTACCCCGTACTGCTCTACCAGCACGGCTTCTCCGACTTCCAGATGGGTTACGCATCCGCGATGGCGATGCTCCTGCTGGCCGTCTCGTTCTCGGTCACGCTGCTGATCGTCGTCAACTCCCGGCGCTGGGTCCACTACGGCGGGATGGCACGCTGAGATGAGCACGGTCGAAGCTTCGGTGCCGTTCGTGCGCCGTCGACCGCCCGCGAGCGTGCGCCGGCAGCGATTCCTGCTCGCGGTCGCCAACCACAGCCTGCTGATCGCGGCCGCGATTGCATTCCTCGCCCCGTTCGCCTTCATGCTCCTCACCTCGCTGATGACCAACGACCAGGCGCTGTCCTCGCGCCTCTGGCCGCATCCCTTCGCCTGGCACAACTTCGTCGACGTCTTCACGAAGGCGCCGCTGTGGCGCTGGACGCTGAATACGCTGATGTACTCCACGCTGGCGACGCTCGGCCTGCTGATCTCGAGCGTTCCCGTTGCGTACGCCCTCGCGCGGCTGCGCTGGCGCGGCCGGCAGCTTGCGTTCATGGTCGTCCTGGTCGCCCTGATGCTGCCGCCGCAGGTGACGGTCGTGCCGCTCTACGTGATGTGGGCGAAGCTGCACCTGGTCGGGACGCTCTGGCCGGTGATCATCCCCAACTGGCTCGGCGACGCATTCTCGATCTTCCTCCTGCGCCAGTTCTTCATGACCATCCCGGAGGAGTACCTCGACGCTGCCCGCGTCGACGGCTGCGGCGAGCTCCGGATCCTCGGCACGGTCGTCCTGCGTCTCGCGAAGCCGGCGATCGCGGCCGTCGCCCTCTTCTCCTTCCTCTACACCTTCAACGACTTCTTCCTGCCGCTGCTGTACGTCGGCGAGGCGTCGCACCACTGGGTGCTCTCGATCGGCCTCTCCGAGTTCCGCTCGCTCCACCAGGTGCAGTGGAACCTGACGATGGCGGCGACGCTGCTCGTGATGGCGCCCGTGATCATCCTCTTCTTCCTCGCCCAGAAAGTCTTCGTCGAGGGCGTGACCCTCACCGGGGTGAAGGGATGAAGATTTCGGTCGTCGGAGCAGGCTCGACGTACACCCCGGAGCTCGTGTCCAACCTGTCGCGGCTGGAGGCCGCCGACCTTGCCCTCCACGACATCGATGCGGAGCGGCTCGAGATCGTCGGCGCGCTTGCGGCCCGGATGCTCGAGCGGCAGCGTCACCAGGGCGAGCTGACGCTGACCCAGAGCCTCGACGAGGCGGTCGAGGGTGCCGACTTCGTGCTCGTCCAGATCCGCGTCGGTGGCCAGGCCGCCCGGCTCGCGGACGAGACCGCCCCGCTCGCGTGTGGCTGCATCGGCCAGGAGACGACCGGCGCGGGTGGGTTCGCCAAGGCGATGCGGACCGTGCCGGTCGTGCTCGAGATCGCCGAGCGCGTGCGCGAGCTCGCAGCCGGCGACGCGTGGATCGTCGACTTCACGAATCCCGTCGGGATCGTCACCCGCGCCCTCCTCGACGCCGGGCATCGAGCCGTCGGTCTCTGCAACGTGGCGATCGGCATGCAGCGCCGCGTCGCTCGGATCCTCGGTGTCGATCCGGGCCGGGTCGTCGTCGACCAGGTCGGGCTCAACCACCTCACCTGGGTCCGTGCCGCGTGGCTCGACGACCGGGACGTGCTCCCCGAGCTCCTGGCCGACCACGGGGACGAGCTCGCCGACGGGCTGCCGGCCAGGCTCCTGGAGGAGCTGGGCGCGATCCCGTCGTACTACCTGCGGTACTTCTACGCGCACGACGAGATCCTCGCCGCACAGCGCGACGGCGTGCCGCGGGCAGCCGAGGTGGCCGAGATCGAGCGCGAGCTACTCGAGCTCTACCGCGATCCGACCCTGGTCGAGAAGCCGGCCTTGCTCGAACGGCGCGGGGGCGCCTTCTACAGCGAGGCGGCGACCGGTCTGGTCGCGTCGCTCGTCCACGGCGACGGCAACGTCCACGAGGTCGACCTGCGCAACAACGGCACGCTCGCCGGCCTCGCGCCCGACGACCTGGTCGAGGTGCCCGCGCGCGTCGGCACTGACGGAATCGTCCCGCTCGAGCAGTCACCGCTCGCGCCGGAGCTGCTCGGGCTCGTCCAGCACGTCGCCGCGTACGAGCGGCTGACCGCCGAGGCGGCCGTCACGCGCGACCCGGTGACGGCGAAGAAGGCGCTGCTCGCCCACCCGCTGATCGGCCAGTACCAGCTCTCCGAGCAGCTGCTCGAGCGGTTGACACTCTCGGGAGCAGCTCGATGAGCCTGGTCCTGGCTGTCGACGGCGGGAACTCGAAGACCGACCTCGCGCTCGTCCGGCACGACGGCGAGGTGTTTGCGACCGCGCGAGGCGCCGGGAGCTCGCCGCATCATCTGGGGCTCGAGGGCGCGCTCGACGTGATCGACCGGCTCCGCGTCCAGGCGCTCGACGAGGCGGGAGTCGACGAGGCCGTCGACGTCGCCCAGCTTCTTCTCGCGGGGCTCGACTTCCCGGAGGAGGAGGCGACGCTGAGGGCAGCGGTCGAGAAGCGAGGCTGGGCCGCTCGCGTCTTCCCGGGAAACGACACGTTCGCGGTGCTCCGTGCCGGGACGGACACCGGCTGGGGCGTTGCGGTCGTCTGCGGCGCCGGGATCAACTGCGTCGGGGTCGGGCCGGACGGAACCCATGTCCGCTTCCCCGCGCTGGGCTGGATCACCGGCGACTGGGGCGGCGGCGTCGACGTGGGCCAGCGGGCGGTCTTCGCCGCCGCACGAAGCGAGGACGGGCGCGGACCGAAGACGACGCTCGAGCGGGCGATCCCGGCCCACTTCGGCCTCGATTCGCCGAGCGAGCTGGCGAAGGCGATGCACTTTCGGCGGATCGACGGCGCCCGGGCGGTCGAGCTCCCGCCGGTCGTCTTCGCAGAGGCTGTCCGCGACCCGGTCGCAGCGGAGATCGTCGACGTGCTCGCGGCCGAGGTCGTCGCGCTCGCCGGCACGGCGATCAGGAAGCTCGGACTCGAGAACGAGCCGGTGGAGGTCCTGCTGGGCGGGGGCATGCTTCGCAGCGGCGACCCGAGGCTGATGGCCGCGATCGCCGCCGGCCTCGCCGGGGTCGGCCCCGCGATCAGCGCGCGGGCAACCTCGGCGGCGCCGATCCTGGGTGCGGCGCTGCTCGGCCTCGATGCGCTCGGCGCCGCCCCGGACGCGTACGACCGGCTGCGCTCCCAGCTCGCGGCGATCCCACCCGAGCCGCTGAGCGTTGGAGGACCCGACCGTGGCTGAAGTCAGGTTCGTGGGCGCCACCCGGCTCTATCCGGGAACGCAGGTGCCGGCCGTCCGGGATCTGGACCTGGCGATCGCCGACGGGGAGTTCATGGTCCTCGTCGGCCCGTCGGGATCGGGGAAGACGACCGCGCTGCGCATGCTCGCCGGCCTCGAGGAGGTGGACGCGGGCGCCGTCTTCATCGGCGAACGAGACGTCACCGACGTGCCGCCCAAGGCCCGCGACGTGGCGATGGTCTTCCAGAACTACGCGCTCTACCCCTACCTCTCCGTCGCGGCGAACATCGCCTTCCCGCTCAAGGTCGCCCGCGTGCGGAAGGAGGAGCGCGAGCGGCGGGTCCGCGAGGTCGCCGAGCTGCTTGCGCTCACGGACTACCTCGGCCGCAAGCCGGGCCAGCTCTCCGGTGGCCAGCGCCAGCGCGTGGCGATGGGTCGCGCGATCGTGCGTGAGCCGAAGGTGTTCCTGATGGACGAGCCGCTGTCGAACCTCGATGCCAAGCTCCGTGTGCAGATGAGGGCCGACATCGCGGCCCTGCAGTCACGGCTGGGCGTCACGACCGTCTACGTCACGCACGACCAGGCCGAAGCACTCACGCTCGGCAACCGCGTCGCGGTCCTCAACGAGGGTCGCTTGCAGCAGTGCGACTCGCCGCGCGTGCTCTACGAGCGACCCGCCAACACGTTCGTCGCCGGTTTCATCGGCTCGCCCGCGATGAACCTCTGCGAGGCCCGACTCGGCTCGAACGGCTCCGTCACTCTGGGCGGGACCGAGATTCCGCTGCCGGCCGACGCGGCTGCGAGCGCATCCGGCCGAGGCTGGTCGAAGCTGATCGTCGGCCTGCGGCCCGAGTCACTCGAGCTCGCCCCGGACGGCCTCCCTGCTCGCGTCCAGGTGGTCGAGGAGGTCGGAGCCGACGCCTTCGTGTTCTGCACCGCCGACCTCGGCCAGGGCCCAGTGAAGCTGGTTGCCCGCGTCGAGACGAAGTCCGCCCCTGCTCGCGACGCGCGCGTCTCCTTGCGTCCCCGGGCGGACGAGGCACACCTGTTCGACCCCGAGACGGGCGAGCGGCTCGCGACCGAAACTTAGGACGCGTTCGGACGGGCGCGGTCGAGCCGCCCGCGAATGGCCCGGCGCGCCTGCTCGAGGCCCGTGCGGCCGCCGCGGAGCAGCGTGACCGAGTTCGCCATCTTCATGAACGCGTCCAGCTCGAAGGCGAGCAGGGCTGGATCCTCGTCGGGATCGATCTCACCGGCCCCCTGCGCCTGCCGCACCCGCCGCTCGATCAGCCCGAGCCAGGACCCCATCACGTCGACGAGCTTCTCGCGCACCGGCCCCGGGTGCGTGTCGAGCTCGGCCTCGGCGGAGGCGAAGAAGCACCCGCCCGGAAAGACGGGCTTCTCGAGGTAGGCCAGGAAGTGCTCGCACAGCGACTCGAGCCGGGCCAGCGGGCTGTCCGGCTCGCGGGCCGGCAGGATCACCTCGGCGCGGACGATCTCGACGGCCGTGTCGATTGCCGCGAGCTGGAGGTCCTCCTTCGAGCCGAAGTGAGCGTAGAGGCCGCTCTTGCTCATGCCGATCTCCTCGGCGAGCCGTCCGATCGACAACCCGTCGAGGCCCTCCAGGGTCGCGAGCTTGGTCGCCGCATCGAGGATGGCGGCGCGGCTCCGCTCGCCGTCCGCGCGTTTGCGCTTCGTCGCGCTCACGATTTGACAAAATAGCACGATCGTTCGTATTCTCCACTTGGAGAACGAACGGTCGTGCTATTCAATTCGGACACCCCCCGCTCACAGGCCGAGCTCCACGCCGAATGGAAGCGACAGGAGCTGGCGCCCCTCGACCTGCGCCCCCTCCTCCGGCGGTTCGTCGCTCACCTGAAGAGCGTGAGCTCCGGCTCGCGTTCGCCGCGCAGGACCGCGAGGTCGACCTCGACGCAACGGATCCCACGCGACTCGGCGAGCGTCACCGCCTGCGGCCGGAACCGCTGAGCGGCGAGCACGCCGCGGCAGTCGCTGCGCGCAGGATCGAGCCTGATCCGCTCCAGGTAGCGGACGAGCTGCTCGACCGCCTCGATCCCCGCGATCCGCTTCACCTCGACCGCCACCCAGCCGTCGGCGTCGTCGCGACACATCAAGTCGACGGGCCCGATGTCCGTCGGCCACTCGCGACGCACGAGCCGTAGCTCCTCGCCGAGCGACTCCGGGCCGGCCGCGAGCGCCTCCTGGAGATCCCGCTCGACGCCGTCCTTCTCCAAGCCGGCGGCCTCCCCCATCTCGTGAGAGACGTCGCTGAGCACCTCGACGAGCCGGATCTCGAGGCGGTCTTCCGCCTTGCCGGCGTGCTTGCGGACGACGATCCGGTCCTCGACCTCCTCGATCGCGGTCGGAGGCGTCATCCAGTTCAGGGGCTTGTACCCGCCGGCGTCGGCGTGGACGAGCACCGACCCGTCCGACTTGAAGATCAGCAGGCGCGTCGACTCGGGAAGCACGGCGTTGAGCCGCCCCGTGTACCGCACCTCGCAGCGCGCGACGATCAACCGCACGGCGCGGGACCGTATCGTCCGTTTCGGACAGTAGTGGGATCTCGACTCGCGTCAGCTCGCCGTCGAGGTGTCGGACCTAGCTCACGAACGCCGTCATGCGAATCGAGACGAGGATTCCGGGCAGTTCGACGCCGAGCTTGGCGACGTAGCGAGTCGGCGGCGCACTTGGAAACCACGCTCCGTACTCGTCGTTCATGCCCGCGAAGTCGTCCGGATTCGCCAGGAGTACGCCAACCTCGACGACGTTGTCCAGCGTTGCGCCCGTCTCATGCAGGACCGCCTCACAATTGGCGAGCGCCTGCCGTGTCTGCTCTCTGATCGTCGACCCGGCGACAGCTCCGGTAGTCACGTCGACGCCGACCAGCCCCGAGACATAGATGCAGTCGCCGGCTTTCACTGCCTGGCTGTAGAGCGGCGAAGAGGGAGCGTTGGGTGTGGTGATCACTTGACGCACCCGGTGAAGAGTGCCGCTACTCGGCGAGGCTGTCCACCCTTGGTCTCGAGTGCGCAAGCTCCCTCATCTCGCGCCCCCGTTTCGGACGCCGCGATCCACTCGTTTCCGCCGAGAGCCGTTCAAGGCGGCCGAGCCGCGTGCCGATACCCCGTTCGAGGCATCTGAAGAAATCACTCGTGAGCGACTTGTCTTCCACGTCACGTCCGATCACGCCTTCGCCGTTGGCGCAGCGGGCCTCGAAGCTCGTCGTCCCGATCATCGTCGGTACGCGGCCGGAGGCGATCAAGCTCGTGCCGATCATCCTCAGGTTGCGCGAGAGCGAGCACTACGAGCCGCTCGTCGTCTCGACGGGCCAGCACCACAGGATGGTGGCGTACATCTTCGAGCTCGCCCGGATCAAGCCGGACGTCGTCTTGTGGGCCGGTTCGAGGCGATCTCAGCTCAACGAACGGGTCGCGTCCGTGATGCGGCGTTTCGAGGATTTCTGTGCAGAGCGCTTCGACGTCAACCCGGACGGGACGCCGACGGCGGATGACATCCTCAACGGCCGATTCCCGGCCGCCGTGCTCGTGCACGGAGATACGACCTCGGCGATGGCAGCCGCTCTCGCAGCGTTCCACCTCCGCATCCCGGTCATGCACGTCGAAGCAGGCCTGCGCACCGGCAACAACCGCACCCCCTTTCCCGAAGAGCTGAACAGACGGCTGATCTCCTCCATCGCAGGCTTCCATTTCGCTCCGACCCCGACCAACTTGGAGAACCTCATCCGTGAGAACGTCTCGGTCGGGCAGATCTTCGTCACGGGCAACACCGGCATCGACGCCCTCCAATGGGCATCTGGGATCGACGTTCGCTTCGCCAATCCCGAGCTGCAGGCCCTCCACGACGGCAACCGGCGGCTCGTCGTCGTCACCGCGCATCGCCGGGAGAACTGGGGGAAGGGCCTCGCCGGGATCGCCGAGGGAGTGGCCAGGCTCGCCCAGGACTATCCCGACGTCCATTTCGTGCTGCCGCTGCATCCGAACCCACGGGTACGCCACAGCCTGACGGAGAGCCTGGGCGGCCTCGAGAACGTGCTGCTCACCGAGCCGCTCGGATACGCGACGTTTGCGCGGCTCCTGGCACGATCGCACTTCGTGATCACGGATTCCGGCGGAATCCAGGAAGAGGCTCCCTCGCTCGGGAAGCCGGTGCTGGTCGTGCGCGAGGAGACCGAGCGCACCGAAGGGCTCGAGGCCGGGACGCTGCGGCTCGTCGGTACCGACCCCGAACGAATCGTCGCCGAGGGAACCCGGCTGCTCGACGACCCGATCGCCTACACCGAGATGGCCGAGGCGCCGAATCCGTACGGGGACGGCAGGGCCGCCGATCGCATCGTGCGTGCGCTCGAGCACGTGCTGCTCGGAGGCGAGCCTCCGACTCCCTTCGGCTCCGGCTACAGCCGGACCGAGATCGCCCGTATGGGAGGGTTCGAGCTCCCGGCGCCGACGCTGGCCGATCTCGACGACGTCGAAGAGGCGTCCGGCCTGGAGGCGGAGGAATTCCCGTCGGTCTGACGTCGCCGTTCGCAGGGCTGCCCCCTGCGGCGGAAGCGCTCTTCTGGGTGACGTTCGTCGTGGTCGTCGCCCTCGACGTCTGGACGATCCTCCTCTTCCTTCGGGGATGGCGCGCGCGTGCGTGTGCGCCGCAGGCGCCCGTCGACGCCGCGGATCGCTTCACGTGGCTGTTTCTCGTTCCTGCGCTGAACGAGGAAGTGACGATTCGCGACAGCGTCGGGCGCCTGCTCGCCGTCCCCGTCGCACGGCGGCGTGTCGTCGTGATCGACGACGCATCGGACGATCGAACGGCTGCGATCCTCGACGAGATTGCCCACCCCGACCTCGTCGTCGTCCGCCGCGAGCTGCCGGATGCCCGGCGCGGCAAGGCGGCCGCACTCAATCACGCCGTTCGAATGGTTGCCCATTCGCTTCGCCTTGCCGACCGGAGCCGAGTGATCGTCGCCGTGGTCGACGCCGACGGCAGGCTCGACCCAGCCGCCGCCCGCTACGCAGCCGCTCATTTCGCCGAGCCCTCGGTCGGGGGCGTCCAGATGCTCGTCAGGATCTACAACAAGCACCGGCCGCTGACCTGGTGCCAGGACATCGAGTTCTCCGTCTACGGCCATCTGTTTCAGGCAGGCCGCAACGACTGGGGTACGGCAGGCATGGGGGGTAACGGCCAGTTCAACCGCCTCAGCGCACTGGACACGGTCGCCGATTCGGCCGGTCCCTGGCGGGACCGCCTGACGGAGGATCAAGATCTTGGTCTCCGTCTCGTCAGCCGAGGCTGGGAAGGGCGTCAGGAGCTGCGCGCCGCGATCTCGCAACAGGGGCCCTCAACGCTGCGCCCGCTCCTTCGCCAGCGCACCCGCTGGGCACAGGGGAACCTGCAGGCGATGAGGTTGACACGAGAGCTGATCCGGGCCCCACTTCCTCGGGCGGCGAGAGCGGAGCTGCTCCTGTACCTCTTCATGCCGGTCTGGCAGGGCCTCGTCGGCGCAGCGTTCGTCGGCGCGGTCACGCTGGCCGCGATCGGCGTTGCCCCCTTCTGGAACAGCGGTCCGAGCTGGCAACTGCTGCTCTTCTACGTGCTCGCCTTCGGCGGGACGATCCTCGGCTGCATCGCCGGCCGGAGAGGCGACGGCCCCCGTGGCGTGATCGTCGGCTTCCTCGTCGGCCATGTCTACATGCTCTACACGTGGCTGCTCTGGCCGGTGCTCCTGCGGGCGACAGGGCGCCAGCTTCGCAAGCGGCGCGACTGGTCGAAGACGGAGCGCGAGCCGCTCGAGGAAGAGTCCGGCGCCTCGACGAGGCTGAGGTCTCCGGTCTCCGTCTAGCCCGTTCCGAGAATCCGGTTCCGCGATAGAACTGCGGGGTGGAGAGCCGACCGCTTCGCGGCCGCCCGGGCACAAGGGCGCTTCCCCTCGCGAACGCTCGCGCGGTCGGCGGGCCGATCGCCTTGGGCCTGCTCGCGTCGTTCCTCGCAGTGAGCCTCGCGGGCTGGCTCGCCGCCGCAATCACGCTGGTCTTTGCCGCACCGGACATCGCCGGGAGGGCGTTCCTTGCGGAGCGGCCGGTGCTGGCGACACATCTGGTCGCGCTCGGGTTCCTGCCCTTCGCGGTGACGGGGGCCTCCTTCCATCTCCTGCCGGTGATGCTCCGCAACGACGTCCGCCATCCCGGCCTGCTCAAGGCCGCCCTTCCGCTTCTCGGTGGAGGCTTCCTCGTCGCACCCGGAATCGCCTTCGACCACAAGCGGCTCGTCTGGGCGGGAGCCGCCCTCGTCGCCGCGGGCCTCGTGCTGATCCTGGTCGAGATGCTGGGCCTCGTCGCGCGCGCGCCGGGCGATCGCGTGCTGGTCGTCAGCCGCGTCGGCGTCGCGCTGGTCGCGCTGCACGTCGCTGCGGCTCTCGTCCTCGGGGCGATCGTCTTTTCCCGCGAGGACGCCCCGTTCGGCGGCGTTCCCCACGAACGCTGGCTCCTCGTCCACCTTCACCTCGGAGCGATCGGCTGGCTCGCCCTGCTCATCGTCACCGTCGGGCGCACGCTCGGGCCGATGCTTGCACTCGCGCCGACACCGCCGACCCGGCGGCTGCCGCTCGGCGAGTCGGGGGTCACGGTCGGGCTCTGGACACTGCTCGCGGGGCTGGCGGCGGCGTCCAAGGCGGCCGAGCTCGCCGGAGCGGCTCTCGTCCTGGGCGCGCTCTCGGTATTCGTGCGCCAGATGCTGGGTGTCGCTCGGACGCGCCGACTGGCGCTCGAGGCCCCCCTTGCGCACATCCTCGCGGGCGCGCTGTTCCTGCTCCAGGCCGCGACCATCGGCTTCCTCGTCCTGGGAGGCGCCCTCTCGCCCTACACGGCGATGACCTCGTACGTCGTCCTGCTCCTGCTCGGCTGGGCCGGAGGCGTCACGCTCGGCCACCTCGGCAAGGTGCTCTCGCTGTCGCTCTGGGTCTGGTGGCCCCCGGGGCCGAGGCCGAAGCAAGAAGCGTTGTATCCGCGCCGCGTCTGGCTCGCCGAGGCGGCGGCGTTCGCCGTCGGCGCGGAGCTGACCGCGATCGCGCCGCTCGCGCGCAGCACCGCGCTCGGGTACGTGGGCGCCTCTGCGCTGGTCGTCGCAGCAGGGCTCGCCTGTGGAGGGCTTCTGTCGACCTGGAGCAGGCGCTGGTCCGACTAGGACGGCATTACGGACGAAGGACGAAGCGCGCCCCGACCACCAGGTTCCAGGGGCAGCAGCGCGAGCGGCACGATCAGCCGCGCTGCGAACGCGACCGGCACGCTAGCCGACCCGGGCCTGCTGCTTGCGCGCGAGCGCGAACGCCGCCGCCCTCGACTTCCCCCTCGACACGGCGTTCCAGTCGACGACGTCGAGCTCCCAGACCACGTTGCGACGGCGCACGATGAACTGATGCTCGAGGCCGTCGGCAACCACGTATGTCGTGAGCTGCGCGTCACCGAGCCGAGGCATCGTTGCCGGGCGATGGCCCGCCTCCAGCGAACGCGAGAGCTTCGCGAACCCGGATCGAGCGGACGCCTGCGAGGCGAAGACGAAGGCTCCGCTGTAGACATCCTTCGTCGGCAAGCGGTAGGTGGCCTCGAAGTGGCGTGACACCTTGAAGAACGCTTGCGCCCCATGCGTCCCCGGCAGGGTGGGCGTCGCCCCGCTCCGCTCCGCGATCACCTTCGCTCCGACCGGCAGATCGGAGCGCGCGAGCACCAGCTTCCTGGGATCGCTTCCTCCTGCGCCCCACGCCTGTACCGCAGCTGCCAGGGCGGCGAGCACGACTGCGGTTCCGCACAGAAGCCCAGCACAGGCCCGGCCGCCGCTCTCAGCAGGTCCAGGAGCCGGTTGCAACACCGACATCTTTGATCTTCCCGTTGATTCGCATCGACGCCTGGCCTCTGAACGTGCCCTTCTTCAGGTTCGCGCCGACGACGACCTTGTTCGTCAGCTCGGCGAAGCCCTTGCCGGGCACCTGCCAGCTCACCGCCTGGTCGTGATAGACGCCCGCTTTCGCCTTGTCGGTGAGGACGCCGAAGTACGACGACTTGGGAGCTGACGGCGGGAGCGTCTGCGTGCCGATGTTGACCGCGAGGACCTTCGTGCCCTTCGAGAACCCCTCGGCTTTCTGGCAGAGCCCGTGGCTGAAGTGGTAGGTCCTGCCGGCGACGCGCACGGTCGCCTTCGCCGGCCCGCACCAGGCGTGCGCGGCGGCGCCGCCGATCGTAGTAGGCCCGGCAGTACACGCGAGACGCGACGGCGCTCCACCCGAGCTGCCTGCGAAGGCACCGGCGGCGAGGGAGAACGCGAGGACGGGGACGAGTCGTTTCATCGGGGGCCTCCTTGAGTTCGTGGTTCTCTCGGTAAGACAACGGCTGCCGGCCCGGGAGGTGCGGGCTGGCTGAGGAACGCGACGAGCTCGCCCACGTCTCCGAACGCGGTCGAACGGCCACTGCCGACCTGCTCGACGAGCCCATGCAGCCCGTCGTCGCCCGGGTCGAGCGGGTCGTCGGACGTCCAGACTCGGACGATGAAGGACTTCATGGCTTGACGAGCTCGTAGGCACCGGAATCGCAGCCCGCCCCCTGGGGGCGCTTGACGCCGCGGGCGTCGAGCTTCGGGCAGGTGTCGGCGAACGCGAAGTCGATCGCCGGGCTCGTCGGGGCGAGGGCGACCGTCGGCACGACGTTCCCCTGGGCGGCCGGCGCCAGCAGGCCGGCATCGCCCACGGGCGGGTCGTCGCCGCAGCTCGCGCTGGTGAGGATGTTCCGCTGGGGGAAGGGGAAATGGTCGGCTGGCGGCTGAGGCGGCAGGCACGTGCCGGTGACGATCGAGCTTCGGAGGGAGACGTTGGCGAGAGTGCCGCCGACGCTGATCGCCGAGTAGCTCTGGGCCGTGTTGCCGGCGATCGTGACGTGGAGTAGGGACGCCTTGGCGTGGTTCGCGACATGCAGAGCGCCGCCGTCGCTCGTCGCGTTGTTGCCGCTGATGGTGACGTTCGTCATCGTTAGATGCCCGTCCAGGAAGACCCCCGCCCCGATCTTGCCAACGTTGTGGGAGAGCGTCGTTTGCTTCAGGTCCACGCCGCCGGTCGTGCCGACGTAGAGCCCGCCTCCCCCGTACTGCGCCGTGCTGTTCTCGACGAGGACGTTCTCGAGCGTCAGCGTGCCGCTGACGGAGATCGCACCACCGCCTGCTGCCTTGCCCCCGGTGATTCGGAGGTCCTTCGCGGTCAACCCTGCGAACGCGGAGACGTCGAAGACGCGGTCGATCCCGCCGCCGTCGATCGTCGTCTTCGCGGGGCCCTGGCCGATCAGCGTGACATCGGCCTGGAGCACGTCGAGGTCGCCCTTCGCCGCCTTGCCCTCGTTCTTCCCGGGAACCGCCAGGTGGAACGTCCCGGCCGGGAGCTTGATCAGGTAGCTGCCGCGCGGCCCGAAGTTCGCGGTCTGGATCGCCGCGCGCAGCGTGCAGTAGCTCTTCGGCCCGCCCTTCGCGAGGGCGACCACCTTGCACACTCCGTCCGCGGGCTTTGGATCCGGCGCGTCGCCGAGACCGGTGACGACGATCGTCTTCGTCACGCTCGTCCTCGCCGCCGAGCCACCGGCGAGGGCGAGTGCAAGTAGAGCCGCCATGAGCATCGAGATCGTCCGGACGTGCGTCATTTCGTCCCTCCTCCGCTGCCGACGGGCTTCACGACGGCGTTCGGCGGCGGCACCTTCGACAGCACGACGCGGACGCAGACAACCGCGATGGAGAAGTGCATTTGACCCACCACCTTCGTCACCCACGCCGTCGCCCTCCAGCCGTCCGGCTGCCCGGGGTTGTCGGGGCCCTTGTACATGCTTGACGTCAGGTGTCCCTCATAGTCGAAGCCGGGCACGCCGCTGCCGCCGCCTGTGAGGTCGGCGCCGCCTCCGACCGCTCGCCAGCCGTGCGGGCAGAACACGTACAGCGTGTACCCGCCCACCTTCTTGGGTTCCAGCCCTTTCCCGTACACGTGGATACTGTTCGGCTTCAGCGAGGTCGCCTGCCCCTGGCCGGTCGGGCCAGCAGGTCCCGCGGGACCCGTTGCCCCTTGCGGCCCGCCGGGGCCTTGCGGCCCCGTAGGACCGGGCGCGCCCTGCGGCCCGGCGGGTCCCGCGGGCCCGGCGGGGCCTTGAGGGCCATCCTTGTTCCAGCTGACCGTCGACGCGCCCCGGCCGCAGGGCCCGAGGTAGAGGTGCTGCGTGGCGGGGTCGACGCAAGCGGTGATCTCGGCGGCCGCCACTCGTTCCGCGGCTCCGCCGGCCTGGACGACGGCGGCTCCGACAAGCCCGCCGACGACGGCTGCGACTCCGACCTGTCCGAGCCTCCAGAGGGTCGCGCCCGACATCACGACGCCACCTTCGCGCAGATGGCATAGGCGCCGACCGACCAGCTCGACGTGAACGTGCCGGTCTCGGCCGCGCCGGCAACCCACTGGGTGAGATCTGAGCTCGCGGCTGACCCGAAGAGTCTCGGCGAGCCACTGCCGAGCGGGGTGGAGATGCCCCCGCCACCACCGACGACCTTCTTGCCGGAGGGGCAGGTCGCGGTAGCGAACTTGGTGTCGGTCGAGTCCTTCGCCGAATTTGCCGTCACGAGCTCGAGCCCGCTCACGCCTGACGAGCCGGTGTCGCCCTTGTCGCCCTTGTCACCCTTGTCGCCCTTGTCGCCCTTGGCGCCTTGTTGGCCTGCGGGTCCCTGCGGCCCTTGGGGGCCGGCGACCCCAGACTTCCCGCCGGACAGCTGGCCCCCCCTGAAATCGGCAGCAAGCAGCGAGCCGTTCCTCACCTTCAGCGACGTGACCGCTCCCGTCTTCAGCTGGGCTGGGCCTACGCTGCCCGCCTTGAGCTGGGCGGTGCCCACGCTGTGCGCGGGCAGCTTGAATGCCGCGTAGCCGGTACCGCCGAGCGAGACCGCGAGCGCGATCGACGCGATCGCCATCGCCGGCGAGAATCGGAGTCGGATTCGGGAATCTGACCTCGGCTTCATGGCGTCCCTTTCGACGAGTCGAGCCCGCTCGCGGCCGTGCCGACGATCCGAGCCTGTCGACGATTGACCTTCACGCCGGGATGGTCGGGGAAGGCCCTTTCAGTCGACCTTAAGGAAGCGTCGGCTCGGCTTCACGACCCGAATCCGGCCTCGTCGAGCGGTTCTACGGGGCGCAGGGATCGGGCCTGCTCTTCGGCGCGAGGCCGTTTGCGAGCAGGCCGCCCGCGTCCGTCGCGTTCCAGAGCGACTCGCCGGATTCGGTCGGTGTCCCAGGTCCAGAGCAGCCAGCCGTCGATGCCGTACGAGCAGGAGCCTGCCTGGAGCGCCCTCATCGCTCCGAGGCCGTCCGCAGCGCTCGGGTAGGCATCCCGGAACGCTCCGTACTCGCCGATGAAGACGACCTTCTTCGTCGGTCCTGACAACCCGAAGTTCTGCATGAACTGGGCGAGCGTGAGGTCGAAGCCGGGGTAGATGTGGATGTCGACGAGGTCGGCCTGCGACCGCTCGACGACGCCCTGCATACGGAGGATGCGCGTGTCGCCGATCCGGGTCGGGTTCGGCGCCTCCGGGACGAAGAAGCTGGCGTCGACGAGCGCGGTGGGGTCGACCTTGCGAATTGCGGCGCGAACCTGGTTCACGTAGTAGACGAGCCCGTCGTCCATGAGCCGCACCCGGGCGCTCGGCGTCGGCCAGGTCGTACGTCGTTCCGTTCGGAGCGCGGACGACGACCCGACCCGAGACTGAAGGGTGGCGCATCGCGCACGTAGGCCAGCTCGTTGCGGATGTCGTAGGCAAGGACGTCGTCCAGCGGCGCCTTCCGAGCCCGTAGCCCTCTGATCACGTCCTGCCAGAAGAGCTGCCATGCCTGGATGCCGCCGCGGGTCAGGTAGTTGATGTTGACGTTCTGGACGAGATCGCTCGTGTCCCGGTTCAGCAGCTTGTCGTAGACCGTTCCCGCCGGCAGGAAGCCCATCGTCACGATCACGAGGATCTGATGACGCTTCGCCCGGCGGAGGAAGTCGGCGACGTTCGCGAGATAGAGACCCGAGAGCCGCCCGGTACCGGTGTTCCCGATGCAGCCACGGGGGCATTCGCCCGCCATGAACACCCGCACGGTGTTGTAGCCGAGCGCCTGCATCGCGGCGAGAGCCGACTCGGCGCGCGCGGCGTCGTAGCGGCCGACTCCGAACGTGACCTGATCCGTTCCCGGCTGGCTCGAGTCGACGCGGTGGTAGTTGTTGCCCCGCAACACGAGCCGCAGGCCCGTCTTCCGGTCGAAGAGCTCCGCGGCGCCGCCGACCGTTCGAACACCGATGCGATGGACGGCAGGCTTCGGCGCCTTCGGCGAGACCTGAGCCCGCGGGAAGGCAGCCCCCGCCGCGACCAGGGGGCAGGCGACTGCCGCAAGCGCGATCCAAGCTCGCCTCGACGCTGCCCGGCGCATGCTCGACATGATCCGCCTCGCACCTTTCACTTTCGTTCAGGTCGGATTGGCGCGGCCCCGTACGATACGAGCCCTTTGCCCGGGCGGATAGGTCGGGGACCCGTTGCGTAGACTTTCTGCGCTGCGGCAGTTCGATCGGAGTCGCAGAAGGGGGAAGGGATGAGCAGCTCGGGACGGCACGATCGTCCGGCGCGAACGTCGAGACCCGTGCTGCTCGAGCGCCCGCGGCTGGAAACGCGACTGGACGAGGCGTTCGGAAAGCGGCTGACGACGGTCGTCGCAGGCGCGGGCTTCGGGAAGACGACGCTCCTTGCCAACTGGGCCCGCGACGTGGAGTCCGGTTGGCACACGGCGACCTCGACCGACCGGCGCCTCGGCCCGTTCACGAGGAGGCTCGTGCGAACGTTGCAGCCGTTCGTCGCGGACGTCTCGACCGACACCGGGTTCCAGGTGTCGCCTCCGGACGAGGAGATGCGGGCCGACGCGATCGCGGCCCGCATCGCCGGCGAGCTCGAGGATGCGCTCCACCACGACTTCGTCCTCGTCCTCGACGACGTGGACGAGCTTCTCGGCGCACCGTCGGCGCGACTGGTGGAAGGCCTCGTCCGTCAGGGGCCGCCCACGCTGCACCTGATCCTGTCCGGTCGCAGCGATCCGCCGTTCCCCGTTCAGCGCCTGCGCGGGCAGGGCCAGGTGCTCGAGCTCGATGCGTCCGAGCTTGCGTTCCAGCCCGACGAAGTCGGAGACCTGCTCGAGCTGTACGTCGACGCGGACGCGCGCGAGCTCGCACCTCGAATCGTCGAATTGACAGGCGGATGGCCGGCGGCCGTCCGGCTCGCCATCCGGACGCTCGAGCAGACCGGCAAGGAGGGCCGTGCCGACGCCTTGGAGCGCTTGCACCGGCCGGAAGGACCTCTCCTCGACTATCTCTCCGAGGAGGTGCTCAACCGGGAGCCGCCTGCAGTCCGCCGGGTGATCGCCGCCGTCGCACCGTTCGAGCACTTCACGGCCGAGCTGTGCGAGGCGCTCGGAATCGTCGAGTCCGGGGCGGCGCTCGACTCGCTGCGGCGGAGGGGCCTCTTCATGGCGGCCGACGAGCGCGGTGACGGGTTCCTGACGCTCCACGCGTTGATCCGGGAGTTCGCCCGCGAGCGGCTCCACCCCGGCGAGGAGGAGCTTCGCGAGCTGCATAGCCGCGCGGCGTCGTGGTTCGAGGCCCAGGGACGCCTCGAGGACGCCCTTCACTCGCACATGGAATCCAGGAACACGCCGGAGCTCGCTCGGTTTCTCGCCGATCGCGGCAACGAGCTGCTGATCCGGGGCTCGACAGATCCCGTCGTTCAGGCCGGCGCCCTGCTCGACGCGGACCTCCGCGACGCACGCGTGGAGGCGATCCTCGGCGAGGCGCATTCGCTGAAAGGGAACTGGGAAGAGGCGCTCGACTGCTACAAGCGCTCTGCCGGAGACGAGCACGATCTCTCCGCGGGCCTCGCCTGGCGGATGGGCCGGCTGCACTGGGACCGGGGAAACATCGAAGAGGCGAAGGCCGTGTTCGAACGAGGCCGCATCGACGGGTCGGGCTCGACGGACGAAGCGCTCCTGCTTGCGTGGACGAGCTCGCCGTACTGGAGCGCCGGAGACGCCGAACGCGCGCGGGAGCTCGCCGACCGCGCGCTGCAGGCGGCGAAGGCGTCCGGCTCGCCGAGGGCGCTCGGCGCAGCCCACAACGCCGTCGCTCTCACCTACCTGGGGCTCGACAACGGACGGTTCGAGCGCCACATGTCGGCCGCGCTCGACGCCGCCGAGACCGGCGGAGACGTGCTCCAGCTGATCCGCTTCACGATCAACCGCTGCGGCCCGGCCGAACCAACCGAGGCAATCGAGTTGCTCGGCGCCGCGATCTCGCTCGCAGAGCTCGCCGGGGCGGGGCTCTACCTGGCTCGCGCCCTGAACGCGCGAGGCGAGAACTACCTTGCCGTGGGCCGGTTCGACGACGCGGTCACCGACTTCCGACGGGCCCTCTCGCTCTGGGAGCGACACGGATCGGCGCGCCGGGCGTGGGCGCTCATGAGCCTCGCATCGGTGGCACGCCACCGCGGCGACCTCGCCTATGCGCGGGTCGCCTACCGGGAGGCACTCGAGGCCTCGACCGACGCGGAAGGCTCGATCAACGCGCAAAGCGGTCTCGCCCGCGTCCTCGCGTACGACGACCCCGAGGAAGCGCAGCGGCTTGCGGCCGCGGCTGTCGAGGACGGGCGGCGGTTTGCGCCGATGCTCAGCGTGGCGCTGCTGGCGGCGGGGTGGGTGGCCCTCGCACGGGGCGATCGTGATGCGGCGTTCGCGTATGGGCGCGAGGCAATGGCAGAGACACACAGGCAACGGACACGCTTCGAATACGCAGAGGCGCTCGAGCTCGGGGCGATGACCTGTGCGAATCACGCCGAGGCCGCCGGGCTGCTCGAGGAATCGCTCGCCGTATGGCATGAGGTCGGGAACGAGGTTGCCGTCGCGCGTGTCGAGCTCGCAATCGGACGGCTGAGCAACGACCGGCCTCGATACGACCGAGCCAGGCGCAAGTTGAGGGCCGCGGGCGTACGCGAGCAGGCGGCAGGCGCGGCGGGTCTCCTTGGCTGCTTGCCGCCGGACGAGCCCGAGCCCGTACGCGTCCGCACGCTCGGCTCGTTCGCGCTCCTGAGAGAGGGCCAGGCGCTGCCGGTCGGCGAATGGCAGTCGAGGAAGGCGCGAGATCTCCTCAAGATCCTCATCGCCAGGCGAGGGCGCGCCGCTCCACGCGACTATCTGATCGACGCGCTCTGGCCGGGGGAGGATCCCGCTCGCCTCGGAAACCGCCTCTCGGTGGCATTGAGCATCCTTCGCTCGGTCCTCGACCCCGAGAGGCGATCCGGTCCCGACTGTTTCGTCCTGGGCGGCTCGACGGGCGTCGCGCTTCGCCGTGAGTCACTTCCGGTCGACGTCGAGGAATTCCTGACCGACGCGGAGGCAGGTCTGCAGCTCGTCCGGGAAGGGAGGCTCGGGGAGGCGCGCGAACGCCTGCTGGCCGCCGAGGCGACGTATGCGGGCGACTTTCTCGAGGAAGACCTCTACGCAGAATGGGCGACGCAACTTCGCGAGGAAGCGCGGCTCGCCTACATCGCCGTCGGGCACGCGCTCGCGGAGCTTGCGGCAGCCGAGGGCGATCTCGCGGACGCGGCGCGCTACCTGCTCCGGGTTCTCGAGCGCGATCCGTACGACGAACGCGCGCATCTCGCCCTCGTCAAGACACTCGCCGAGGCAGGCCACCACGGCGAGGCCCGCCGCTGCTACGCGACCTACGTCGCTCGCATGGGCGAGATCGGCGTCGAGGCGTCTCCCTACTCGCCGACACGGACTTCGACCCGGTCGTAGGCGAGCAGCGACCGGCGGCGAGTGTAGGGACAGCCCCTCACGCGAGGGACTGTCCCCGCACGTCACGCGTCAGTGCTCCGGATGCTCCTCGTGGCGCCGGTGCCGGAAGCGCCGGACACCCTCTGCGGCCGCGCCGATCGCACCGGCGGCGAGCACTGCCCGCCGCGCCCGGTGGTTCTTCGGTGCGTTCCGCCGGAGCCTCATCCGCATCATGGCCGACCTCCTTGGCCTCGTTGCGATTACGCAAGTCTATCCCCGGATGGAAGACTGGAACCGTGCCCCAGGTCGCCTGGATCTCCGTCGCTCCCGTGAAGGGGCTCGCGCTTGCCCACCGCAACGATGTCGCCCTCGAATCGTTCGGCGTCCGCGAGAACAGGCGCTTCCACCTGATCGGCGACGACGGACGGCTGCTGAACGGCAAGCAGCTCGGCCCGCTCGTCCGCGTCGCGGCCGAGTGGGACGAGGACACACGGGTGCTCGAACTTCGCTTCCCGGACGGCAGCGCCGTCGTCGGCACGGTCGAGCTAGGCGACCAGGTGACGACGGGCTTCTACGGCCGGCAGGTCGCCGGCCGCCTCGTCGCCGGCCCATGGGCGGAAGCGCTTTCCTCGTTCGTGGGGCGCCCCCTTCGGATCGTCCAGGCAGTGCAGCTGGGCGCCGGCGTCGACCGCGGCCGCGGAGCCGTGTCCCTGCTCTCGACGACGTCGCTCGATGCGTTACGAGCGGCGGCGAGGTCAGCCGCGCCGGTCGACCCGCGGCGCTTTCGAATGCTGTTCGGCGTCGAAGGGGTCGCCGCCCACGAGGAGGACACCTGGCTGGGACGGCGCGTGCGGATCGGCGAGGCGGCTGTGGTGGTGCGCGGCAACGTCGGACGCTGCATCGTCACGAGCCGCGATCCCGACACGGGCGAGCGGACGCTGCCGACCCTCGACGTGATCGCCGAGTATCGGGACGGAGTCGAGACGACCGAGCCGCTGCCGTTCGGCGTGTGGGGCGAGGTCGCGGAGCCGGGGCGCGTGCGTCTCGGCGACGCAGTCAAGCCCGAGGCCTAGGAGCGCCTACCAGCGCGAGCGTCGCCCCCGGCGGCTCGTGTAGAGCAGTTTCGCCGGAGCGACACGCATCCCCTCGCGCTCGAATTGCTCGCGGTGTCCGAGGCGCGCGGCGACGCGGCTGACGTCGGCCTGCTGCTCCGGGAGAACGAAGGTGATTCCCGTCCCGCCGCGACCGGCCCGCCCCGTCCGGCCGACGCGGTGAACGTAGCCCTTGTCGTCCTCGGGCGGATCGAAGTTGATCACGTGCGTGATGTCCGTCAGGTCGAGGCCCCGTGCGGCGACGTCGGTGGCGACGAGCGTCGTCACCGCGCCGGACCGGAAGCGGCCGAGCGCCCGTTCGCGCTGACCCTGCGACATGTCGCCGTGCAGGGAGACCGTCGGGACGTCGCGGGCATGGAGCTTGCGGGCAAGACGGTCGGCGCCGCGCTTTGTCCGAACGAAGACGAGGGCGAGCCCGCGCTCGGCCTCGAGCTCCTCGATCAGCCGGTCGAGCTTCCTCTCGGCCGTAACCGCTACGAACGTGTGCGCGACCTCGCCCTGCTCGACATCCTCGGGTGGATGGGCTTCGAAGCGGGCGGGGCTGGTGGTGTAGGCGCGAGCCAGGTCGCCCACCTCGCCGTCGAGCGTCGCCGAGAACAGCATCGTCTGGCGCTCGCGCGGCAGCCGCCGGACGAGCCGGTCGACCTGGGGCTTGAAGCCCATGTCGAGCATCCGGTCGGCCTCGTCGAGGACGAGGGTGCGGACACGGTCGAGCGAGACGATCCGCCGCTCGACGAGATCCTGAAGTCGACCCGGTGTCGCGATCAGCAGGTGCGCGCCGCGAGCGCGCTTCGACTGACCCGAGATCGACGCCCCGCCGTAGACCGCCGCGACCCGCAGGCCCTTCCGCTTCGCCAGCGGTTCGAGCGCGCTCGCGACCTGGGCGGCCAGCTCGCGCGTCGGCACGAGCACGAGCGCGGAGGGCGCCGCGTCCGCGGCGGAGATCCGCTCGACGATCGGCAGTCCGAAGGCGAAGGTCTTGCCCGACCCGGTCGGCGCCTTCGCGAGGACGTCGAGCCCGGCGAGAGCATCGGGTAACACGAGCTCCTGGATTGGGAACGGGTCGGAGATACCGCTCTCCTCGAGAGCGTGCGCGACCTCGACGCTGACGCCGAGCGCGCGGAAAGAGTGTTGAGACATATGGTGTTCGACTCCTTGCTTGGGGTTCGAGATGACCGACTCGGAACGCCCGAAGGAGGAACGAGAAGCTCGATCTCACAGGACAGCCCGTTGCCGTCCGTGGACACACGGTACCAGCCGCGCCGCCTGTCGAAGGAAGTTTCCGCATTTTGCGAACTTCGACCCGGCCCGGGCCTTGTGCGACCCGGGCAACTGCCATAGCCTCGGCGATGCACCGAGTACGGAGCGCGAGTAAGTCGAAGTCGTCTCCGAGGGTTGTACGGGGAAGGCCGCAAGGCCCAGTCGGAAAGCCAGCGGGGACGGTGGATGAAAGCGCCACCGGCTCGGTGTACCTTTTCTGTTGACGTATGGGCCGGGTCGTCCTCAAGGTCGGCGGGGCAGTCGCCGACGAGGCGGCCGCCCATGCGCTGTCGATCTACGAGACGGGCGACGAGGTTTGCATCGTTCATGGAGCCGGTCCGCAGATCTCCGCGGAGATGGCCCGCCGCGGGCTCGAGGTCGAGTTCGTCGAGGGACGCCGGGTGACGACTGCCGCCGCGCTCGAGGTCGTGCGAGCAGCCTTCGCCGAGGTGAACGCCGCGCTCTGCGCTGCGATCGGACCGAGCGCCGTCGGCTTGATGGGCGACGAGATCGGAATCGAGGCCGACCAGGTGCCCGAGCTGGGGCTCGTCGGTGAGCCAAAGCCGAGCCGGCCGGCGGCCGTCGAGCAAGCGCTTGCCGCGAGGCGCATCCCCGTCGTCGCCCCGCTCGCGCGTGGCCCTCTGAACGTGAATGCCGACGAGACGGCGGTGGCGCTGGCCGCGGGGCTGCACGCCGACCGGATCGTGTTCCTCACCGACGTACCCGGGCTTCTCGTCGAGGGCGACGTGGTCGGCTCGATCGCGACGGACGACGCCGAGCAGCTGCTCGCGAACGGCCTTGAAGGAGGGATCGTCCCGAAGCTGCGGGCGGCCGTGCACGCAGCGCGGCTCGGCCTGCAGGTGCAGATCGGAGCGACAGAGGTCGTCGCCTGAACCCCTCGGCCGTGCTCCCCGTGTACGCCCGAGCGGGCGTCACGTTCGTCGAGGGCGAAGGCTGCCGGCTCACCGCCGCGGACGGCCGCCGGTATCTCGACTTCGCGGCCGGGATCGCCGTCGTGGCGCTCGGGCACCGGCACCCAGCACCGCTGGCGGCTGCTCAGGCCCAGCTCGAGCGGCTCTGGCACGTCTCGAACCTGTACTGGACCGAGCCGATGGCCGGACTCGCCGAGCGTCTGTCGGCGCGCTTCGGCGGCGCCCAGGCGTTCTTCTGCAACTCGGGCGCGGAAGCGAACGAGGCCGCGATGAAGTTCGCCCGCAAGGCGACCGGAAGGCACGGCGTCGTCGCGCTCGAGGGCTCGTTCCACGGGCGGACGTTCGGAGCGCTCTCCGCGACCGGGCAGCCCGGCAAGAAGGAGCCGTTCGAGCCGCTCGTTTCCGGCGTCACCTTCGCCCGCCTCAACGACGAGGAGTCGCTGGTCGCGGCAGTCCGGCCGAGCACCGGCATGATCCTGCTCGAGCCGGTTCAGGGCGAAGGCGGCGTCAATCCCGCCACGCCCGAGTTCCTGCGTTCGGCGAGGCTGCTCGCCGACGAGCTCGGCGCGCTGCTGGTCTTCGACGAGGTGCAGACCGGCGTGGGTCGCACGGGGTCCTTCTTCTGCTTCGAGCAGGCGGAGGTCAGGCCGGACGCGGTGACGCTGGCCAAGGGGCTGGCGAACGGCCTCCCGATCGGCGCGTTGCTCGTCTCGGACGACGCCCCGCGCGGCTTCGAGCCCGGCGACCATGCCTCGACCTTCGGCGGCAACCCCGTGTGCTGCGCCGCCGCCTGCGCCGTCGTCGACGCGATCGACGACACACTCCTGGAGAACGTCCGCGAGCGGGGAGCGCAGATCGCCGCGGCCCTGCCCGTACGTGGCACCGGGCTGCTGCTCGGGCTCGACCTCGATCGTCCTGCCGCCGAGGTGGTGGAGGCGTGCCTGGCGGCGGGCCTGCTGACGACCTCAGCCGGGCCGCGCACGCTTCGCCTCACCCCGCCCCTCGTCGTCTCGGCGGAGGAGGTCGACGAGGCGTTGGGGATCCTGCGGCGCGTGCTCGGGTAGCCATTCCTGCTCAGGGCGCTCGGCCGAAGCAGCGCGACAGTTGCTGGCCGACCTCATGGCCATGATCGCGCCGGTGAGCGACAAACCGATCGTCGTCATCGCCTTCGGGGGGAACGCCCTGATCAAGCAGGGCCAGGAGGGAACTGCCGAGGAGCAGATGGAGAACATCGCGCTCCCGATGCGGAAGGCGGTCGGGCTCGCATCCGACTATCGCGTCGTGATCAGCCACGGGAACGGGCCGCAGGTCGGCAACATCCTCCTCCAGCAGGAGGCGACTGACGAGGTCGCGCGGATGCCGGTCGACGTCGTCGGCGCGATGACCCAGGGCCAGATCGGCTACTTCGTCGAGCATGCGCTCGAGCGCGAGCTCGCCGAAGCGGGGCTCGACCGCAACTTCCTGACGGTGATCACCTGGGTCGAGGTCGATCCCGAGGATCCGCTCTTCCAGACCCCGACCAAGCCGATCGGCCCCGTCTACACCGAAGGGGCGGCCGCCACGAAGATCCACCCGCTCGTTCGGACGGACAAGGGCTGGCGCCGCGTGATCGCGTCTCCGGAGCCGACCGCGATCGTCCAGGTCGAGGAGATCAAGAGGCTCGTCGCGATGGACTGGATCGTCATCTGTGCCGGCGGTGGCGGCGTGCCGGTGGTCAAGGACGGCCGGGGCCATCGTGGGGTCGAGGCCGTGATCGACAAGGATCTGGCCAGCGCGCTGCTGGCGCGGGAGATCGGCGCGGATCTCTTCGTGATCGCGACCGACGTCCACGCAGCCGCGCTCTCCTGGGGCGAGCCGGAGCAGGAGCTCCTGGTCGGCGACGTGCCGTTACGCGACCTGCAGGGCTACGCAGAAGAGGGCCACTTCGCCGCAGGTTCGATGGGCCCGAAGATCGCGGCAATGACGAGCTTCGCCGAGGCGACCGGCAAGCGCGCGATCTTGTGCCACCTGGACGAGATCGAGGCCGGCGTCGCCGGCGATGCCGGGACCGCGGTTCACGCATGATCGAGACAGGACCATGTCCAATCGAGGGGGTGCGCCCGTGAAGCGAAGAAACGTGATCATCATCGGTGCCGGCGGCCGGGACTTCCACAACTTCAACACGTACTACCGTGGCAACCCTGCGTACGACGTCGTCGGCTTCACCGCCGGGAACCAGATTCCGGGCATCGCCGGCAGGACGTACCCGGCCGAGCTCGCAGGCGACCTCTACCCGGACGGGATCCCGGTGTACGCGGAAGCCGACCTCGCGCGTCTGATCGCAGAGCTCCAGGTCGACGACTGCGCGTTCTCGTACAGCGACGTCTCATTCCAGCACGTGCTGACGCTCGGCGCAGTCGTCCAGGCCGCCGGTGCAAGCTACGTCCTGCTCGGCCCTGCCGATACCCAGCTGAAGAGCTCGAAGCCGGTGATCGCCGTCGGCGCCGTGCGGACCGGAGCCGGAAAGAGCCAGACGTCACGCGCGATCGTCGAGCGGCTGATGGCGCACGGCCTGAAGATCGTCGCCGTCCGTCATCCGATGCCGTACGGCGACCTCGTCGCTCAGAAGGTGATGCGCTTCGCCGAGCTCGCCGACCTCGAAAGGCACAACTGCACGATCGAGGAGATGGAGGAGTTCGAACCGCACGTCACACGCGGCAACGTCATCTACTGCGGAGTCGACTACGAGGCGATCCTGCGTGCCGCCGAGGACGACCCGGGCGGCTGCGACGTGATCCTCTGGGACGGGGGCAACAACGACTTCTCCTTCTACAAGCCCGATCTCATGGTCACGGTCGTCGATCCCCTGCGCCCCGGCCATGAGCTCTCGTACTGGCCGGGCGCGGTCACGCTCCGACTCGCCGACGTCGTGGTGATCAACAAGGTCGACAGCGCGCTGCCCGGAGGGCTCGAGATCGTCCGCGAGAACATCCGGGCGGTGAACCCGACCGCGACCGTGATCGAGGCGGCCTCGCCGGTGAGCGTCGACGATCCGGCCGTGATCCGGGGCAAGCGCGTGCTCGCGATCGAGGACGGCCCGACGGTGACCCACGGCCACATGACCACCGGCGCCGCCGTCGTCGCCGCAACCAAGTTCGGCGCCGCGGAGCTGGTCGACCCTCGCCCGTTCCTCAAGGGAAGGCTGGTCGGGATCTTCGAGCTCTATCCGCACCTCACGAACCTGTTGCCCGCCGAGGGCTACGGCGACGAGATGCTGAAGGACCTCGAGGAGACGATCGACGCTGTCGATTGCGACGCGGTCATCGTCGGGACGCCGATCGACCTCGGCCGGATCATCGACATCAAGAAGCCGTCGACGCGGGTCACCTACGAGATCGAGGAGACGGGAACCCCGACGCTCGGCGACGTCCTGACCGAGTTCACGTCGAGGCTGCACGGCATCGGGATGAAGGCTCCGGCGAGCTAGAGGCGTACGACGAACCAGCCGTCGACGTTGTTGCAGAGGACCTGCCGCCGGCCCTCGTGCGCATATGTGTACAGCGGCAGCTTGTTGCGCGTGACCTGCAGCTTGCCGTCCGGACGGCGGACAACGCCGAAGAGGCCGGTGATGCCGGGGACGCGCTTCGGGACTGCCGCACGGGAGGTGACGAGGAGCGGCGGCCAGGCAGCCGCGCAGCTGCCCGTGCAGCGGACTTTCCCGCCCACCTTCTTCTCGACGTTCCAGTAGTAGAGCGCCTGGCCGTCGCGGCGGGTGAGCACTTGCCCGAACGCCTTCGTCTTCAGCTTGGCAACGGGTGCCGGGGCGGATGGGAGCGCACCGACCGCGCCCGCGGTGACAAGCGCGGAGAGAACAGCCGCCAGAACGACGAGGCCCTTCATCTCGTTGACGATAGCCGTCTGCGTCGCGCTGGTCTCGGTTTCGTAAGCGATTGTTAACCGCGGTGGCCCCCAGCTCGGTGCCGTCAGGGGACCCTGCGAGAATCGCGCCACGTGAGTGCCGTTCCTTCTCTCGTCGCCGCCGGCGCCCGGCCCCACGGGCAGCTCGAGCTGATCTGCGGACCGATGTTCAGCGGCAAGAGCGAGGAGTTGATGCGGCGCCTGCGGCGAGTCGGCTACGCACGGAAGTCGGCGATCCTGATCAAGCCCGCGATCGACGACCGCTACAGCGTCGACGAGGTGGTCAGCCACGAGGGCCAGCGCATGGCCGCGCGCGTCGTCCGGTCTCCCGAGGCGATCCTCAGCCTGGCCGCCGGCTGCGACGTCGTCGGCGTCGACGAGGGCCAGTTCCTCGACGACTCCCTGATCGACGTGTGCGAGCAGCTGGTCGAGCACGGGATCAGGGTCGTGATCGCCGGGCTCGACCTCGACTACCGGCGCGAGCCGTTCGGCCCGATGCCGCGCCTGCTCGCGATGGCGGACGAGGTCGCGAAGCTGAAGGCGGTCTGCCATTCCTGCGGGGAGCCGGCGATGTACACGCAAAGGCTGGTCGACGACCGTCCGGCCCCGTTCAGCGGCGAGACGGTCGTGATCGGCGGCCTGGACTCGTACGAGGCCCGCTGCCGCGGCTGTTACGAGCCCGGCTAGCTCCGCAGGCGTACGAACGAGGCTCCAAACCAAGCCTCGCAGGGGTGCCCGTGTGGACCGATCCGCTAGCCTGACCAAAGCATCGTGCGTAGGAGAGCGCTCCTCCTGTTCGCCGTCGCCGCAGCGTTGACCAGCGGCTCGGCCGCAGGCGGCGCCGGCCCCGGATTCACGGCGCGCGTCGACAATCCGTGGTTCCCGCTGACCCCGGGAACAACCTACGTCTACAACGGGGTCAAGGACGGTAAGAGCTCACGCGAGCTCCTCACCGTCACGCACAGGACGAGGGCGATCGCAGGGGCGCCGTGCGTCGTCGTGGAGGATCGCCTCTATCTGGCCGGGCACCTCGCCGAGCGCACCACCGACTGGTACACGCAGGACCGGGCCGGCAACGTCTGGTACTTCGGAGAGGCAACGGCCGAGCTCGACGCTCACGGCCGGGTAACCAGCACCGAGGGAACGTGGCGGGCCGGCATCGACGGAGCGAAGGCGGGCATCTTCATGCCTGCCAATCCGCGGCCCGGCCGGTCGGGTAGCCAGGAGCGCTATGCCGGGCATGCGGAGGATCATTTCCGCGTGGTGGGCTTCCTCGGGAAGAACGCACTGCTGATCGAGGAGTGGACGCCGCTCGAGCCCGGTGTTCTCGACCACAAGCTCTACGTTCGCGGGACCGGCACGGTCCTGGAGCGGACGGTCAAGGGCGGCGACGAGCTCAACGAGCTGGTCTCGGTCCGCCGCACGTCGTAGACGCGGTCTACGACGTGTGCACGCCCATCGCGATCGTGCCCACGTAGCCCGCGGCCTGCTTGCGCAGCTTCAGGAGCGACCTGCTGCCGCCGTTGACGAAGATCGAGTCGGCGGCGTTCCGCACGTCGCGGTTCGGCCGCTTCGAGTACGGCAGGCGGCGATACACCGCGTCGGTGACGGCGTCGGAGAAGAACAGCTGGCCCGTGTGCACCACGTTGCCGGCGACGTGCACCTTGACGTGGATGTGCACGGCCCGGCCCGAATACCACCCCGGGTAGACAGTCTGGAAGGTCGCGATCCCGTTCGCGTCCGCTCGCTGGATCCCGCGCATGAAGGTCCGGCTGCCGCTGCCGGCGCCGAACCCCGAGTACACGCCACCCGCATCGGCGTGCCAGATGTCGACCGCGGCGCCCTTGATCGGCTTGCAGGTCGAGGCGTCCACGACGCCGAGGCGAAGCATGAGCGGAACCCCGGGCCGGCCGTCGGTGATGTTCCGGCGGAGCTTCTCGCCGGCGATGTAGTACGGCCCTTCGGTCAGCTCCGGCGCGAGCACGCAGGAGACCATCCCGGAGGCGACGGCCGCAGGGCCGGAGCCGGCACCGGCCGGCGCCGCCTTCCACCCGGCCCAACCGAGAACTGCGCCCAAGAGGCCCGCAAGGGTCCCACGGCGTGTGAGACGGACGTCGTCCATGGCCGAAACGCTAGCGAGCCTTCCTGAGGAGTGCTCTGTGAAAGCGAGCGGCTTAGATTGCAGCCGTGCTTGCCGAGCGCCTCACCGCACAGCTCCTTGCCGGGGCTCCGGGGCGTGACCCTGTAGCTGTCGCCGAACGGCTGCTCGCCGTGCAGGCTCAGGACCCGCGCGGCTTCCGCCTGGCCGTCCGCGCTCGCACGAAGGGGGCGAGGGCTTCCGACGTCGACGCCGCCCTTTCCGCGGAACGATCACTCGTCGTCTCGTGGCTCAACCGTGGAACGCTCCACCTCGTCCGCCGTGAGGACTATCCGTGGCTTCACGCGCTGACGACCCCGTCCCTCTTCACCGGCAACGCCCGGCGGCTCGCCGAGCTGGGCCTCTCGCCGAGCGTCGCCGACCGCGGCGTGGCCGCGATCGAGCAGTCGTTGAGCGAGGAAGGCCCGTTGACGCGGGGCCAGCTCGGAGAGCGGCTCGACTGGGCCGGTGCGCCCACGAAGGGGCAGGCACTCGTGCACCTGCTGATGCTCGCGAGCCTGCGCGGCCTAGTCGTTCGCGGTCCGACGATCGGTCGCGAGCATGCCTACGCGCTCGTCCGGGATTGGCTCGGCTCGACCCGGCCCCCCGATCGCGACGCGAGCCTGGCGGAGCTGGCTCGTCGCTACCTCGCGGGCCACGGCCCGGCCACCGATCGGGACCTGGCGAAGTGGGCCGGGTTGCCGCTGCGCGATGCCCGGGCCGGTCTCGGCGCAATCGCGTCGCGGCTCCAACAGCGGGAGGACGGACTCATCGACCTCGCAGACCGTGCCTCGGCAGCGGACCCTCCGGCGCCGCGCCTGCTCGGCGCGTTCGAGCCGCTGCTCCTCGGCTGGACGTCGCGAGCGCCCGTGCTCGGCACCCACGACGGTGACGTCGTCTTGGGCGGGTTGTTCCGACCGTTCGTCCTCGTCCGCGGGCGCACGGTCGGCGTCTGGAAGCTTCAGGCCGGAAAGCCCGAGCTAAAGCCGTTCGCCCGCTTGACGGCGAAGGACTCGGCGATGCTTGCCCGCGACGCCGAGGACGTCGTGCGCTTCCTGGGCTAGTCGACCTCGACCGCGGCAGGCGCGCCCACGGCCTCGCCTTCGTGCGCCGGGACCGGCACTTCGGAGCGAAGCAGTGCGCCCCCGATCACAGCAGCGCCGATCGCGAAAGCCGCGCCGATCACGAACGCAACGTGGTATCCGCCGTTGAGCGCGACGAGCGGACCGTCGCCCGAAGCCTTCAGGCTGGCTGTCCGCTGGTCGGCCACGCTCGCGAGGACGGCCAGCCCGAGGGCGCCACCCATCATGAAGGAGGTGTTGACGATCCCCGAGGCCAGTCCAGCCTCGGTCGGTGCCACGTCGCTCATGGCAGCCATCAGCACCGGGTTGAACGCCATGCCCGCGCCGAACCCGAGCAGGATCATGCTCGGCAGGACGTCGACGACGTAGGCGCCGTCCACGGGAGCTCGCACCAGCAGCGCAAGACCGATCGCGGCGAGCACCAACCCGGTCGCCATCGGCGACCGCACCCCGTAGCGCATGACCAGCTTCGCGGAGAGGCCGACCGAGAAGGCGGCCATGATCAGACACGAGGGCAGGAAGGCAAGGCCGACCTGCAGCGGCTTGTAGCCCAGCACCTGCTGGAGGTAGAGCGCCGAGAGGAAGAACCAGGCGAACATCGCCGCAGCCCACAGGACACCGGCGACGTTGGCAGATGGCGACATTGCGCAGGCGGAAGAGCCCAAGCGGCACGAGCGGCGAGCTGATCCGACCCTCGATCGCGAGGAAGAGCGCCATCAGCACGACTGCTGCGGCGAGCATGCCCGAGCGTGCGGGTGGTGACCCAGCCCACCTGGTTTCCGTTCACGATCGCGTACACGGCGAGCATCAGCGAGGCGGTGACGGTGACCGCGCCGGCGACGTCCACGCGCTGGGAGGCCTGCCGGGCATGCGTGCCGCGGGGAGGATCCTGAGCGAGAGGGCGCAGACGGCTACACCGATCGGGACGTTGACGAGAAAGATCCAGTGCCAGCTGAGCACGTCGGTCAGCACGCCGCCGAGCAGCACGCCGACGCTACCGCCGCCCGCCGCGACGAAGCCGAAGACGCCCATCGCCTTCGTCCGCTCCGCCACGTCGGTGAACAGCATCATGATCAGCGAGAGCGACACCGCCGAGGTCACCGCTCCGCCGAGCCCCTGGACCGCCCTCGCTCCGACCAGGAAGCCCTGGCTCGTGGACAGTCCGCAGGCGAGCGAGGCGAGCGTGAACAGGGTGATCCCCATCACGAACAGCCGCCGGTGCCCGAGCAGGTCGCCGAGCCGTCCCCCGAGCAGCAGGAAGCCGCCGAAGGTGAGCAGGTACGCGTTCACGACCCACGCCAGCGACGTCTCGGAGAAGCCCAGGTCCTCGCGGATCGACGGCAGTGCCACGTTCACGATCGTCGTGTCGAGCACGATCATCAAGGTGCCCAGGCAGAGGACGATCAGGGCAATCCAACGCGTGCGGCTGTCGGCGACGGTCATTCGTCCGTTCCCCCCTTCGGTGCTGTTCCTGTCGGTTTATCAGTTGGACCGCTCCGGCCGCCGGAACTCATCGGGCGACGCTCCGATGAGTTTCCAAGGGGCCGCGGGTCTACCTGTTGATGAGTGCTCGAGCGCCCGACGCGGTCGCGTTCGCCGTTCACGGACCGATCGCCCGCGGGGATCTCCCGGGCGTGTGCAACCGGATCTGCCGGCTGCTCGAGCGGAGCAGCGCTGGTGTTGCGTTCTGCGACGTCCGCGGCGTGCAGCCCGACGCGGTGACCGTCGACGCGCTCGCGCGCCTGCAACTGGCCGCGAAGCGACGTGGCTGCACGGTGCGGCTTCGGAACGCGTCGGCGGACCTGCTCGACCTCGTCGCGTTCATGGGGCTGACCGACGTCCTACCGGACTGACCGGCGGCGTCGTATCCTCGCGCGACCGAGACCGATGAGTTTCGACCGCCTGGTCGGTCCAATCTCCAACGGCAACCGTCGAGCCCGGAGGTGAAGTCGATGTCGCAGGTCATTCTGCTGGTCGGAACGCGCAAGGGATGCTTCGTGCTGGAGAGCGACGAGGATCGGCGCGACTGGAGCGCCCGCGGCCCATTCTGCGAGAGCTGGCCCGTCTACCACGCCGTCTTCGACCAGGATGCCGGGACGATCTACGCCGCCGCCGGAAGCGAGTGGCACGGCTCCGCGGTCTGGCGCAGCTCCGACCTCGGCGAGACGTGGGAGCACTCCAGCGAAGGGCTCAACTACGCCGACGGCGGAGATCTGAAGCTCTCGAAGGTATCGAACATGACCGCGGCGCACGGTCGCCTACTCGCCGGCGCAGAGGGGGTCGGGCTGTTCGAGAGCGGCGACGGCGGCAAGACGTGGTCGCTCCTCACCACGCTCGACGGTGAGCCCGGTCGCGGGGACTGGAACGACCCCGACAAGCAGCCGCCGGGCCACCTCGGCCTGTCGGCGATCATCCCGCACCCAGACGAGCGGTCGCGGTTCTGGATCATCGTCCAGGGCTACGGCCTGTTCGAGACGACCGACGGGGGTGAGTCGTGGACGCCCCGAAACCAAGGGTTGCGCCGCGACTGGCCGCCGCCGGAGGACGAGCGCATCGGGTTCTGCGTGCACAAGGTGGTCATGTCGCCGACCGACCACGACCGGATGTACCAGCAGAACCACGTCGGAATGCACCGCAGCGACGACGCGGGCGAAGTCGTGGACGGAGATCACGAAGGGGCTGCCGACGGAATTCGGCTTCGCAGCCGCCGTGCATCCCCACGACCGCGACACCTTCTACGTCATCCCGCTCGACCCGGGCCATGCCCGCTGCATGCCCGAGGGCAAGGCGGCCGTCTGGCGCACGAGCGACGCCGGCGCGAGCTGGCAGCGGCTCGACCGCGGGCTCCCTCAGAGCGACGCTCACCTCGGCGTGCTGCGTGAGGGGATGACGAACGACTCGCTGGACACGCCCGGCTTCTACTTCGGGACGAGCACCGGCCAGGTCTACGCGAGCGCCGACGAGGGCGAGAGCTGGACCGAGATCGCGAACTACCTGCCGGCGATCTCCTCCGTCGAGGTGGCGGTCCTCAAGTACGATGGCCGAGCTCCACCTCCCCTCCACGCTGCCGCCGCTCTTCCCGGGGCTCGAGCGCCGGCTCGAGATCGAGGCCGGAACGGTGCAGGAGGCGATCGACTCCCTCAACGAACGCTGGCCCGGGTTCCGTGACCGGCTCTGCGAGCCCGGGCCGGTCCTCCGCCGGCACATCAACGTCTACGTCGACCGCGAGCGTGCAGAGCTCCACACGCCGCTCGAGCCGCGCTCGCGCGTCGACGTGATCGCCGCGATCAGCGGCGGCTAGTGGCACGGGGGAAACAGCCGGACTTTCCCCCGTGAGGGCCCCGGTGCCGTTCTCAGGAGTCGAGCCTGAGCGGCAGGCCGAACAGCGGGAACACGCGCTCGGTGTCGAGGAAGAACGTGAACTCTGCGATCCGTCCGTCGACGATCTCGAGCACCTGGAGCGCCCAGGGCTCGTAGCCGTCCCCGGTCGGGCTCGGCTTGTACTGGCCGAACGCGGGCTTGCCGTTCGCAGCCGTCGTCGGGATCACGCGCGAGCCGCGACAGGCGATCCCGGGCCCGAGCCACCACGTGAAGATGTCGTCGCGACCCGTCAGCCACAGGTCGAACGGCGGCATCGACTGCGTCGCATCTTCGTGGATCAGCGCGGTGAGAGCGTCCATGTCGTAGGCCTCGAACGCCGCCACGTAGCGCGCGAGCAGCTCCCGGTCGACCTCGTCCAGCGGCTCCGCCGGATCCGCCGTGCTCACGTCGGCCGCGTCGAGCGTCGCCCGCGCCCGTTGCAGGGCGCTGTTCACGGACGCGACGCTCGTCTCGAGCAGCTCGGCGACCTCGCTCGCCTTCCAGCGCAGCACCTCGCAGAGGATCAGCACCGCGCGCTGGCGGGGCGGCAGGTGCTGGAGCGCCGCGACGAAGGCGAGCCGGATCGTCTCCCGCGCCACGGCTACGTCGGCTGGGTCGCCCTCCGGAACGACGAGACCGTCGGGGATCGGCTCGATCCACGTCACCTCGGGGAGCGCGTTCAGGTTCGACTCGACCGGTTCCCGCGCGGGGCCGAGGTCCATCGGCCTGGCGCGGCGCTCCCTGCCGCTCAGCATGTCGAGGCAGACGTTCGTCGCGATGCGGTACAGCCACGAGCGCAGCGCAGCCCGCCCTTCGAAGCGGTCGAAGCTCCGCCACGCGCGCAGGAGCGTCTCCTGCACGGCATCCTCGGCCTCGAAGGGCGAGGCGAGCATGCGGTAGCAGTACGCCGTCAGCTCCGGGCGGTGCTGCTCGAGCCGTTGCTCGAGCTCTGCGGGCGCGACGGACTGCGTCGACTCCTGCACGACCTCATCCTACGCGCCCGCCTGCGCCCCTCGTCGACCTCGCTCTGAGCGACCCGTCCGTCGGTTGCCGCCGGCGAGCGGCAGCTCATATGGCTCTCCGCCTATGCGAACATATGTTCGTGCACGGGCATGCGTCGATCCTGCACGCCGACCTGGACGCCTTCTTCGCGTCCGTCGAGCAGCGCGACGACGCCAGCCTTCGCGGCCGGCCGGTGATCGTCGGGGGAGGCGTCGTGCTCGCGGCGAGCTACGAGGCGAAGGCGTACGGCGTGCGAACGGCAATGGGCGAAGCACGTGCGCGTCGCCTGTGCCCGCACGCGGTCGTCGTCCCGCCCCGGATGTCCGCCTACGCCGAGGCGAGCAAGGACGTCTTCGAGGTGTTCCAGGACACCACGCCGCTCGTCGAGGCGCTGTCCATCGACGAGGCCTTTCTCGAAGTCCGCGGGATGGAGCGATGCTCGGGCACGCCGATCGAGATCGCGCGGCGGCTTCGGCGCGAGGTGCGCGAACGGGTGGGGCTCCCGATCACGGTCGGAGTCGCGCGGACGAAGTTCCTCGCCAAGGTGGCAAGCGCGGTCGCCAAGCCGGACGGGCTGCTGGTCGTGCCGCCTGACGAGGAGCTGGCCTTCCTGCACCCGCTCCCCGTCGAGAGCCTCTGGGGCGTCGGCCCCGTTACCGCGCGGAAGCTTCGCAACCGGGGAATCACGAGCGTGCGCCAGGTGGCGCTCGTTCCCGAGGCGGCCCTGGTGACGATGCTCGGGCGCGCCGCGGGACGCCACCTGCATGCGCTCGCGCACAACCTCGACCCGCGGCCTGTGCTGCCACGCCGGCGGCGGCGGTCGATCGGTTCGCAGCATGCGCGGGGACGCCGTCCGTGGACGTTCGACGAGGTGGACGCCGACCTCGTCGCCCTGGTCGACCGCGTCACCCGGCGCATGCGTGCCGCCGGACGGGTCGGTCGCACCGTCGTGCTCAGGCTCCGCTTCGGCGACTACACGCGCGCGACGCGGTCGCACACGCTGTCGAAGGCGACCGCGAGCAGCGACCTGGTCCTCGCGACTGCGAGAGAGCTCCTCGTGGCAGCCCTTCCGACGATCGAGCGCCGCGGCCTCACGCTGATCGGCCTCGCCGTCGCCAACCTCGACGACGCCCGCACACCCCAGCTCGCGCTGCCGATCTACGAGACCGAATGGGAGGCGCTCGACGCCGCCGTCGACGCGGTGCGGGAGCGCTTCGGCACGAGCGCGATCACCCGGGCCAGGCTGCTCGGCCGCAGTCGTGACCTCGCGATGCCGCTGCTTCCCGATTGACGGAGCGGCTATCTCTTCAGGCCCCGGATTGGGTCGCCGCCTTGAGCACCGCGAGGCGCTCGAGGCTGGCGGCCGGCCACAGGGCCTTGGTGTCGTAGTACTCCTCGAAGGCCGGTACGGACTCTGGCAGCGCGATCCAGCTCAGCTTCGACCTCGTGTAGATGTGCACGTCGGGCGTGGCCAGTGAGGGATCGTCGAGCGTCCCGGCGCGGACGAACTGGACATCGGGCCGGCCGTACTGGCTGTAGAGGGCAACGTGGCAGCCAGGACAGCGGAAGATCCGCTGTGGACTGCCATGGTCACGAGGTACGTCGACGGGTTCCGGCGCGCCCGCAAGCAGCTCCACCCGGTCGGCCTCGATGAGCAAGTTGATGACGAAGGCGCTTCCGGTCTGCCGCTGGCAGTTCAGGCAGTGACAGCAGTGTGTGAAGAGCGGTTCCGACGTGAGCCGATAGCGCACGGTGCCGCACGAGCAGCCACCTTCGCAGGGAACGTTCATGGTCTCCTCCTCCAGGGCGTGAGGCGAGTTGGGTCCAGTGGACGTGCGTCTCCCACGGACGACAGTACTGGTCGGGGAACCGGCGCGGCCCGACCCGCTGAGCCGCTGACGTGGAACTCCCGCGGAGGCTCTCGCCGGGCGCGGCAGCGATACTCAGATGGTGGTTCCGGTCGCCATCGAGGCGGAAGGGCTGCGCAAGCGCTACGGCGACGTCGAGGCGCTGCGCGGCGTCGATCTCTGCGCCCCGGCGGGAAGCGTGCTCGGGTTGCTCGGCCCGAACGGAGCCGGGAAGACGACGTCGGTCCGGATTCTGACCACGCTGCTCGAACCGGACGCGGGGACAGCGCGCGTTGCCGGCTTCGACGTGACGAAGGAGCCTGGGCGTGTGCGCACGCAGATCGGCCTCGCCGGCCAGTACGCCGCGGTCGACGAGAACCTGACGGGCTTCGAGAACCTGGAGATGGTCGGCCGCCTTTACCACGTCGGCCGACGGGTCTCGCGGCAGCGGGCGGTCGAGCTGCTCGACGACTTCGGGCTCGCCGATGCGGCGAAACGCCTCGTCCGCACGTACTCGGGCGGTATGCGCCGCCGGCTCGACCTGGCCGCGGCGCTCGTGGCCCGCCCGCCGATCCTCTTCCTCGACGAGCCGACGACGGGGCTCGACATCCGCAGCCGGATCGCGCTCTGGGACTCGATCGACGCGCTGGTCGAAGCCGGGACGACGGTTCTCCTGACCACCCACGACCTCGACGAGGCCGACCGTCTCGCGCACCGGATCGCGGTGGTCGACCACGGCGTCGTGATCGCGGAGGGGACGCCGGACGACCTGAAGCGGCGGATCGGCGGCATCAGGCTGGAGGTCCACCTCGCGGACGGCGCGAACGCCGACGTGGCTCTGCGTGCGCTGGACGGCGTCGGGGACGGCCGCGCAGTCGCGCTCGACGACACCGTGTTCCTGCCCCTGACGAGCGGAGCCGGCGCGGTCGTCGAGGCCGTCCGTCGTCTCGACGCCGCCGGGGTTCCGATCGACGACATCGCGACGCGGCGCCCGACGCTCGACGACGTCTTCCTGAAGCTGACCGGCCGCGCGGCCGTCAACGCCGAGGAGGAGACGGAATGAGCGCGATCGGACGCGAGCTGTCGGACATGTGGGTGCTCGCGATCCGCAGCGCCAAACGGATCCCGCGGCAGCCCGACCTGCTGGTCGGCTTCACCGTCCAGCCGATCATGTTCGTGCTGCTCTTCGTCTACGTCTTCGGCGGCGCGATCTCGACGCCGGGACTGGACTACGTCGACTTCCTGATTCCGGGGATCATCGTCCAGTCGATGGCCTTCGGCGGCTTCGTAACGGCGCTCGGGCTCGCGGAGGACCTGAAGAAGGGGCTGATGGACCGGTTCCGCTCGCTGCCCATGTCCCGTTCCGCCGTCCTCACCGGTCGAACGCTCGCCGACATCAGCACGAACGTGATCCAGCTCGTCGTCATGCTCGTCGTCGGGCTGCTCGTCGGCTTCGACTTCAAGACACGTGTCGGCGAGATCCTCGCCGGCATCGCGCTGCTCCTGCTGATCGGGTACGCGTTCTCCTGGGTGTTCGCGTTCATCGGGCTCACCGCCTCGTCGCCGGAGGCGGCGAACGCGTACGGGTTCACGATCCTCTTCCCGCTCACGTTCGTCTCGTCCGCGTTCGTGCCGGTGGAGTCGATGCCGAGCTGGCTGCAGCCGGTCGCCGAGAACAACCCGTTCACCATCATGGTCAACGCGACGCGCGCCCTCTTCCTCGGCACGCCCGCCGGTAACGACGTCTGGCTCGCGACGCTGTGGTCGGTCGGGATCGCGCTCGTCTGCGGCGCCCTGGCGATCTGGCGCTACCGGCACGTCGTCGCGCACTGACTCTCGCTCGGGGACGCCGCCTGTCGCGTCGGAGCATCTTCGCCAAGCTGCGACTCCCGAGCTCCCCTACGAGTCTCGCCGTCCTCAGTTACCTCGAAGCGCGGTGAGCGCCGTGCCCGCCGCACCAGGGACAAGGCGCTGCCGAGCACGGCCTTTCGAGTAGCGGGGGCAGGATTTGAACCTGCGACCTCCGGGTTATGAGCCCGGCGAGCTACCTGACTGCTCCACCCCGCGTCGCGACCGGCAGTATACCAGGCTGTGGCGGCGTTTTTCTGGGCTGCGCTGGGGTTTCTCGTGCTCGCGACGGTCGGCGGATGCGCGTTTCTCGGCGTCCGCGCGTGGCAGGCATGGAGCGCCTTCGTCTCCCTTGCCGCCGCAGGCGGCGCCGGCGCCGAGCGGCTGGCGGGCGCGGTCGATCAGCTCGCCACACGGGCCGAGCAGGTCGCCTCCCGCAGCGAGGTGCTGATGACGGCCGTCGAGCGCCTCGAGCGCTCGACCGCGCGCAGCCGTGTCTTGCTCGGAGCGTTGGGCGAGGCCGGCGACCTGTTGCGCACGATCGGCGGCGTCGTGCCACGGAAGTAATGCGCGTCGGCGCGATCGACCTCGGCACGAACTCGACGCGCCTGCTGGTCGCCGACGTGACGCGAGACACGATCGAGGAGGTCGCGCGCGAGCTGCAGATCACCCGTCTCGGCGAGGGCGTCGACGGGCGGCGACGGCTCCTGCCGGTTCCGGTCGCGCGTGTCCGCAACGTTCTCTCCGACTTTCGCCGGACGCTCGACACGTTGGGAGCCGAGCGCGCGCTCGCAGTCGCAACGAGTGCCGTCCGCGACGCCGATAACGGCGAGGCGTTCCTCGGAGAGGTCGAGTGGAGCTACGGGTTCTCGACTCGCCTCCTCAGCGGCGACGACGAAGCACGCCTCACGTATCGCGGCGTCACGGCCGGTCGAATGCTCGCACCCGCGACGCTGATCGTCGACATCGGCGGCGGCTCGACCGAGCTGATCCTCGCGGAGGAGCACGTCAGCCTCGATGTCGGCTGCGTCCGCCTGGCGGAGCGCTTCCACGACGACGCCGACGCAGCCGGAGCGTACGTGGCCGGCCTGCTCCCGGACCTCCAGGCGAACGCGGCGATCGGCGTCGCCGGCACGGTCACGTCGCTCGCAGCGCTCGACCTCGGGCTCGTCGACTACGACCCGGCACGGGTGCATGGTCACGTGCTGACGGCAGCCGCGGTCGAACAGCAGCTCGCACGCCTGGCTGCGTTGCCGCTCGAGGAGCGGCGGCGTGTCCCCGGTCTCGATCCGGAGCGCGCACCGGTGATCGTTCCCGGCACCGCAATCCTGCGCGAGATCCTGCGCCGGTACCGGCTCGAGGCGATCGAGACGAGCGAGCACGATCTGCTCCACGGCGTCGCCCTCGCGGCCGCCGAGCTCCCCGAGCCGGTCGAGGGAAATGCCCCTCCTGGGGCCTATACCTGCTGCTAATCGGCGTTTACAGTCCAGGCGATGCGCCGGCTCCTCGTCCTCGTCGCACTGGTCCTCCCCGCTTCGGCGTCGGCCGGCTCGACGCCCGCGATCGTCGCCTCCGCGCTCGTCGGACCCGCGCCGCTCACCATCCACTTTCAGGCTGATGCGCCGGCGACCGATCCATCGCCCGCTGTCGTCTCGTACGCCTGGACCTTCGGCGACGGCGCTACGGCCTCCGGCCAGACGGTCGCCCATCGATTCGTCAAGCCCGGCCGCTACACGGTCTCGCTGACCGTCGCTGACGCGCTCGGGGGGACCGCGTCGTCGACGACCCAGATTCGCGCGCAGGGCCTTCGCCTCGCGCTCTCGCCGTCCCGCGTCGTCTTCGGGAAGCGCGTCGTCGCCCGAGGTGCGCTCGTTCCGGCCACAGCAGGCGTCCGAGTGACGCTCGAGCGTCGCGTGGGCTCGTCGTGGCAAGCAGCCAAGTCCGCGCGCACGGACAGCGCAGGGCGGTTCAACGCCGGCCTCCTGCCGGGACGCAGCGGGACCTGGCGGGCACGGATCGGCGCGCTTCGGTCGGCGCCGGCCGAGCTGACGGTCGCCCCTCAGCTCGATGTCCGAGCGGGCGCCGGCACCGCGTTCCTCGGCGCTTCGGTCCTGATCGAGGCGCGGCCGCGGACGAGCGCCCCCGCAAGCGTGACCGTCCTCCGCGCGGGCCGAGAGGTCGGGCACGGGCGCGGGAGGGTCGGGCACCCGTTCACCGTCCCGACTCCGGGGATCGGCACCTTCTCAGCCCGCGTCGAGGTCGCGGGCCGGGTCGTCACCGTTCCCCTGCACGCGACCGCGCGCACGCTTGCCTACGGCTCCACCGGCCGGGACGTCGTCGCACTCCGCGCCCGCCTCGCGCAGCTTCGCGTCCACGTACCCTGGCCGTCCACGACCTTCGGGTCCGAGCTGTCCGATTCCGTGACGGCCTTTCAGAAGGCCCGCGGCCTCTCCCGGACGGGTGTCGTCGACGAAGCCACGTGGCGGGCGCTGGGCCAGGATGTTGTTCCGGCGCCGCGCTACCGCTCACGGGACACGCACATCGAGGTGAGCAAGAGCCGCCAGATCCTGATGGTCGTCCGCGGCGGCGACACGATCGCCTACTTGCCCGTCTCGTCGGGCGCTGGCGGGATCACGCCGGTCGGCAACTACCACATCCGCTGGAAGGCGCCGGCGACGACCACCTGGCTCGGCTCGGCGATCCTCTACCGGACGATGACCTTCCGCGGGAACAGCTACGCGATCCACGGATTCCCGTCGGTGCCCGCGTACCCCGCAAGCCATGGGTGCGTGCGGATCCCGATCTGGCTCGCCGACTGGCTCTACGAGCAGACGCCCGTCGGCGAGCGCGTCTACGTCTACGAGTAGCGCTGGCCCTCGTCGTCGGGCTGCTCGTCTTCGGCGAGGCGGCGCTGGACGACCGAGCGCGAAAGCACCCCCACGAGCCGACCGCCCTCGAGCACCGGCGCACGCTCGACCTCGGCCTCCTCCAGCAGGCGGTACCCCTCCTCGAGCGGCAGGCTCGCGTCGAGCGTCAACGGCGCTGCGTCGACAGCGAGGGAGACCGGCGTCGTCGCAGGATCGAGGCCGGCCGCGACGACGCGGCTGACGAGCGACTCAGGCGTGACGAGGCCGACGAGCACCCCGGCGTCGTCGACCACCAGCACCGCGCGGACGTCGGGACGGACGAGATGCCGAGCCGCCTCCTGGACGGACACGCCGGCCGGCAGCACTGCCGGGTCGGAGAGCATGCTGTCGCGGACGAGGCCGGCGCTCATGGATACAGACCGCGCGCGTCGAGCGCAGCCGCAACTTCGCGGATCCCCGTCACGAGCGCCGCCTGGCGAAGCGTCCAGCCCCGTTCCTGCGCGAGCTCCCAGACCCGGTCGAACGCATCCGCCATCTTGTCGGCGAGGCGGCCGCGGATCTCGTCGCGATCCCAGAAGAACCGCCCGAGGTCCTGCACCCACTCGAAGTAGGAGACGGTCACACCGCCGGCGTTGGCGAGGATGTCGGGCAGCACGGGAATGCCCCGCTCGGCGAAGATCGCGTCCGCCTCGAGCGAGGTCGGCCCGTTCGCGCCCTCGGCGATCATCCGCGCCTTGACGCGAGGAGCGTTCTCGCCGGTGACCTGGTCCTCGAGGGCAGCGAGCACGAGGATGTCGCACGGCAGCTCGAGCAGCTCGTCGTTCGTCAGGTGCTCGCCTTTGAATTCGCTGAGCGATCCGTGGCCGTGCTCGACCGCGTGCGCGTGGAGGGCCGCGACGTCCAGGCCGTTCTCGTCGTGGATCGCACCGGAGACGTCGGAGACCCCGGTGACGACGGCTCCGCGCTCTGCCAGCTCGAGCGCCGCCACGGCGCCGACCTTCCCGAAGCCCTGCACGACGCAGCGCCGGCCCGCAAGCGGCCAGTCGAGCCGCTGGCACGCCCGTTCGATCACCATCACCACGCCCGCGCCCGTCGCCTCGGCCCGGAAGACGGAGCCGCCGATGGAGATCGGCTTGCCCGTGACGATCTCCGGGACGGCGTGGCCGACCTGCATCGAGTAGGTGTCCATCATCCACGCCATCGTCTGCTCGTCGGTCGCCATGTCCGGCGCAGGGATGTCCTCCTTGGGGCCGATCACGGGCAGGAGCTCCGCCGTGAAGCGGCGGGTCACGGCCTGCAGCTCGCGCATGGAGAGCGCGCGCGGGTCACAGCGAACCCCCCCCTTCGCGCCCCCGTACGGCAGCCGCAGGAGGGCGCACTTCCAGGTCATCCACATCGAGAGGGCCGCGCACTCGCCGAGGGAGACGTGGGGGTCGTACCGGATGCCGCCCTTCGTCGGTCCGAGCACGGTCGAGTGCTGGACGCGGTAGCCCGCGAACACCGTGCGGCTGTCGTCGTCCAGCCTCACCGGCACGGCGACGATCACCGAGCGCTCCGGAATGCTCAGGCGTTCCGCGATCGCGTCGCTGATCTCCGCATCGGGAACCGCCTGCTCGAACTGGGTGAGAGCGGTGTGGAAGAGCGGCGTCTCCCACTCGAGCGGCGTGCTCTCCTGGACTAGCGGGTCGGCGCCTGGCACGCGGGCAGTGTATGGAGCGACCCTCGCCGACGCTCAAGGTACCCGGCGGAGGAGCCGATCTTCTTGGCGTCGAACAAGAGGTTCCGAATGACACGATCTCTGAAGCTGAGCGCGTTCTTCTCGCTGGTCGCCTACGCGAGCGGCGCGGCTGCGTTCCTCTGGCGCCGCCGCTAGCGGCCGGGTCGCATCTGCTTGACGGATACGTCAGACTCGCGCTGTGACCACTGCGCTGATCCTGGTCGCCGTGGCCGTCCTCGTGATCGTGGTGTGGGCGTTCACCTCGATCAAGATCGTCCGCGAATACCAGCGGATCGTCCTCTTCCGCGTCGGCCGCTGCGTCGGGACGCGCGGGCCGGGGCTCGTCTTCCTGATCCCGGTGATCGACCGGCCCTCATGGGTCGACCAGCGGGAGCTCTACCTCGAGATCCCTCATCAGACCGCGATCACGAAGGACAACGCGACGATCACGATCGACTTCATCATCTTCTACCGGGTCGTGGACGCGGTCGACTCGGTGTTGAAGGTGCAGTACTTCGCCGGCGCGGCCCAGAACATCGCCGCGACCACGCTGCGCAGCGTCGTCGGCGACATGTCGCTCGACGACGTGCTCTCGAAGCGCGAGGAGATGAACCTCGTCCTGCGGACGAAGCTCGACGAGGTCACCGAGCGCTGGGGGGTGAAGGTGACGAACGTCGAGGTCCGCGAGATCATCCCGCCGCCGACCGTGCAGGAGGCGATGACGCGGCAGATGTCGGCCGAGCGGACGCGACGCGCGGTCGTCACCGAAGCCGAAGGGTCGAAGCAGGCGTCGATCACCGTCGCCGAGGGCGAGAAGCAGGCGGCGATCCTCACCGCCGAAGGCGACCGCCAGGCGGCGATCCTGCGCGCGGAGGGCTTCTCCCTCGCGCTCGCGAAGATCTTCGAAGTCGCGCAGACGATCGACGCGAACACGATGAGCCTGCAGTACCTCGAGGCTCTGAAGCAGATCGGCAACTCGCCGGCGACCAAGCTCGTCGTCCCGATGGAGCTGACCGGGCTGCTCTCCAAGGTCACCGGCCTGGCCGAGAGCTCGTTCGGGGACGGCGGCGGGAAGAACCCCTAGGCGCGGTTATCCTGGCTGCGGCCGGGGTGGCGAAACTGGTCATACGCGCCTGGCTTAAAACCAGGTGTCCCCCAGGGGGCGTGAGGGTTCGAGTCCCTCCCCCGGCACAAGAAGAGTCCGCTGACGCCGACGAGCCGCGCCATGGTTCCCCAGCGGAGGACTGTCAGGGCGAAGGCAAGAACAAGGATGCAGGGCCTAGGAGCGCCCGAGGAATCTCCGTTCCAGATACCTCCGCTCAAAGACGGCAATACCTACTCCCGGAAGTCCCTAGGCCAAGCTCCCCGGCCCTGCCTTCACCTTCTAGGTTGTCGACGGAGCGGTGTCAATCCCCTCGAGACACGAAGGGCGATGACAGCACAGCCGGACCGTGCCCTCATCTCTGCGACCGTTGGCGGGACGGCCGGCTCGGCCTAACGCAGCCGCGAGTGCGCAGCCGCCCTCTTCCGGGCGGGCCACTCCGAGTCGGACTCAGACGAGGCGAGCCCGCGGGCACGCAGGAGCAGCCCGACGAGCGGGCCGCTGACGATCGACAACGCAAACCACGCGCCGATCGCAAAAGCGAGGAGCATGGGCCACTGGGGCGTAGCGCCCCAACCTTAAGGGATGTATCGGATGCGTGACGCAGGCAGACCCCCGAAACCGAGGCGCCCCTTGCGGTGGGCTCTAGGTGCCGGGCGTCAGCTGGCTGATCGGGTAGCGCTCCGGGCCCTTGCCTCTGAACTCGTCGCGGAAGGCCTTGAACGCCGTTTCGTCGAAGCGCGTGCACGTCGCGATCACGTTCTTGCCGCTGACGACGTTCCCGCCCTTGATCTCGACCGTCCACGCGGTCAGGTAGATCTTCGATCCCGGGGGCGCGTGCTTCGGGTACTTGACGCCCTTCGCGGTGTCCGCGATCGGGGTGACCAGAATTGCGTCGGGGCTCTCGTCGTAGAAGTCGCTGATCTGCTTCCGCTCCGTGGCGGACACGTTCGGGCCGACCCAGATGTCGATCGCTCCGTGCTCCTCGTTGTGGACGGCGACACGCGGGTCGACCTCCTGGGTGTAGTTGCCCCAGATCGCCGGCTGGTAGTAGTGCCTGCCGCTGACCGGCGGATACGTCGAGTACGTGACGAGGGTGCCCAGGCTGCTGATGTGCTGGTTCGACGGCGAGGCGGGGGTCGTCGACAGCGTGCAGCCGCCGGCCTTCAACGTCGACGCGATCGCGTTCGCGTCGCCGGCCGAGGCGTTGCTCTTCCCACCACCGCCGGTGATCACGACGAGCACGACGGCGAGTGCCGCGATCCCCGCCGCCGCGATGCCGTAGAGGATGAAGCGCCGCTGCTGCTCAGTGAGGCCCTGGCGCGCAGCGTGACGTTGCTTCGGAGCCTGGACCCGACGCGGTGGATCGGGCGTGCGGGACTTTTTCGCCACGGCGCGCGACTGTATCAGGCCGACATCAGGGCATCTTGCGCGAAGAAATCCTCGACGACCGATCGGTCGGAGGCCACAGGGCATGCCGGAAGCGACTCGAGGAACGCCCGGCCGTAGGGCTGCGAGCGCACGCGAGGATCGAGGATCGCGATCACGCCCTGGTCGCCGTGCGAGCGGATCAGCCTCCCCACCCCCTGGCGCAGCTGCAACACGGCCGCCGGCAACGAGTACTCGCGAAACCAGTCGCCGCCGAGCTCGGCGATCCGCTCGCACCGGGCCTCGACGAGGGGATCGCCCGGGGCAGCGAACGGCAGCTTGTGGATGACCAGCAGCGACAGCGACTCACCGGGGACGTCAATTCCCTGCCAGAACGTCGATGTCGCCACCAGCACGGAGGTGACCTCCGACCGGAAGCGTTCCAGGAGTCGCTCGCGCGGTGCCTCTCCCTGCGCGAGCACCTCATACGGAACACGCCCGCGCAGGCCTGCGGCGATTGCCTCGAGCGCCCGGTACGAGCTCGTCAGCACGAGCGCGCGGCCGGCCGAGATCCGGCACAGCGCCGCGATCTCGTCGACGGCGCGGTCGAGCGCCTCGTCGGCCCGCGGGTCGGGAAGCCCGGCCGGCAGGTACAGGAGGGCCTGCGACCGGTAGTCGTAGGGGGAACCGACGGCCAGCTCGCGCGCGTCGCGCAGGCCGAGACGTTCCCGAACGAAGCCGAAGTCGTCGCCGGCGGTCAACGTTGCCGAGACCAGGATCGCCGTCGGCCCGGCATCCCAGAGCAGCTCGGACAGCGCCGGCGCGATGTCGACAGGGGCCCAGGCGAGGAGGTCGGGCTCCGCCCAGACGACGCGGTTGCCGTCCACCTCGAGGCATGCGCCGACGTCCGCAGCGAGACGCAGGGCGCGCCTGGCGACGGCGTCGACCTCGTCCTTCTTCCCGGAGAGCGCCGCGGCGAGCTCGCCGAGTCGGACACCGAGCGTCTGGGCCGGTTCCGCCGGGACTTCGAGCAAGCGACGCCTGCCGGTCGCGGGGACAACGGCGGCGAGGAGCCGCCGGCCGGCCGCCTCGACGCGGTCGAGGGCGCGCGCGGGGACGGGAAGAGCCGCCTCGCGGCAGGCTCGGTCGACGTCGCGGAGCAGGCGGTGCAGGACGGGGCCGCTGACGCGCCCGCCGAGCCACGTCGCCGCCGACTCCTCGAGACGGTGTGCCTCGTCGAAGACGACGGCGTCGTGCTCGGGCAGCACGGTCGGCGAATCCGTCCTGCTCCGCAGCCCGAGGTCGGCGAAGTAGAGCGCGTGGTTCACGATCACGAGCTCTGCATGCGACGCGCGTTCACGCGCTGCCTCGGAGAAGCACGACCCCGCGAAGGCACACAGGCGGCCGAGGCAGCGATCGGCGCCGACCGCGATCTCCGACCAGACCGCTTCCGGAGGCTCGACCTCGAGCTCGGCGCGGTCGCCCGTCTCCGTCGAGGCGATCCAGTCCCGCATCGCCTCGAAGGCCGCTGCGTCTTCGGCCCTCGAGAAGAGCTCGCCGCCGAGCAGCCCGAACCCGTGGAGACCGTTTCGGCACAGGTAGTTCTGGCGGCCCTTGAGAACGGCGACCCGGACGGCACGGCCCAGTGCCGCCGCGGCAACCGGAACGTCCTTCGTCAGCAGCTGCTCCTGCAGTGCCTTGGTCGCGGTCGAGACGACGACCCTCCGGCCGGAGGCGATCGCGGGAACGAGGTATCCGAGGCTCTTCCCGGTTCCGGTTCCGGCCTCCGCGAGCAGGTGCTCGCCCGAGCCGAGGGCGGCCTCGACCGTCTCGGCGAGGGCGGCCTGCTCGGGTCGCGACTCGTAGCCGGGGAGCACCCGCGCGAGTCGCCCGCCGTCACCGAAGAAATCCCGCACGCGGCAAGCCTACGGACGGCTGCGGCCGGAGGAACACGTGTTCGCCCCACTGCGGTCGAAATTGCCGCTCGGAGCGGGGTTTTCCGGCTTGACAGGCCGCCGCGAGGTGGGTTACGGTCGTGTCCGTCAGATCCGGTAGGCCTTCGGGCTCGCCGGATCTGGCTTTTTTTTCGCCCATTGCAGATACTCCATTCTTCGCCCCACGAAGACAGGAGACCAGATGGGCTTCCTCGACAAGCTGCTCGGCCGCAAGAAGAGCGACGACGCCGAGGGCATGCAGTCAGCGCCCCCGCCCGCGTCGATGCCGGCTGCTGAAGACACGCACGAGCATCCGCACGGCGAGGAGCACGAGCACGAACACGAGGAGCCGGCAGGAGGCCCCTCCTAGCCAGACGTAACCCGCCGGGCGGAGCCGGATCTCCGCCCGGCGCCGTCCGACCCGATCAGTAGCGTTTTGCGGCTCGGATGGTGGTCGCAGCCTTCATCGTCGGTGCAATCCTCGGCGGGTTCGCAATCTGGCTCGTCCTGCGCGAGCGACTGACGGCGCAGCGCCACGGCGCCGCCGAGCTCACTGCAACGTTCAAGGCGCTTTCCGCCGAGACCCTGCAGCAGACGACTTCGTCGTTCCTCGACCTCGCCAAGGACAAGCTGGAGGGAGTCGCCACGGCTCAGCTCGCTCCGATCAAGGAATCGCTCCAGCGATTCGACGAGAAAGTCGAGGGCCTCGAGCGCGCCCGCCAGCAGGAGCGTGGCGCTCTGGCTCAGCAGCTTCTCGTCCTAAAGCAGGGAACCGACGAGCTGCGCGGCGAGACGGCCAGTCTCGTCACGGCTCTTCGTCACTCCGAGGTGCGCGGCCAGTGGGGTCAGCTGCAGCTCGAGCGGACTCTCGAGCTTGCGGGCATGCTCGATCACTGCGATTTCGAGCGCGAGCGCTCGACGAGCACAGACGACGGCATCCTGAGGCCCGACGTCGTCGTTCGCCTCCCTGGCGGCAAGAACATCGTTGTCGACGCAAAGGTCCCCGGCTTCGAAGCGCTGCTTGCGGCGTTCCAGACCGAGGACGACGATCTCAAGGAGCGTCATCTCGACGACTTCGTGAAGCACCTTCGTAGCCGAATGCGCCAACTGGGAGAGAAGGCGTACTGGCGTCAGTTCATGCCTGCGCCCGAGTACGTGATCATGTTCCTCCCGTCCGAGAGCTTCTACCGCCACGCAATCGAACGCGACGGAAGCCTGCTCGAGGTCGGCGCCCAGCAGAAGGTGATCCTGGCGAGCCCGACGACGCTGATCATGCTGCTCATGACGGCCGCGGCCGCCTGGCGTGAAGAGACAGTCGCCGAGAGCGCGCGCGAGATCAGCGAGCATGGCCGCCTGCTCTACGAGCGATTGGCGACGATGGGAGGCCACTTCGGCAATCTCGGGCGACGCTTGAGCAAGGCAGTCGAGGCATTCAACGAAACGCTCGGCTCGCTCGAGAACCGGGTCCTGCCGACGGCTCGCAGATTCCCGGAGCTCGGTGTCTCGGCGAAGACCGAGCTTGCGCCCGTCGCGCCCATCGACCTCGCCGTAAGGTCGACTACGGCACCCGAACTCGTCGATGAAGAACGGCAGCTGGGCCCGGCCGCCGACGCGGCCTAGATGAGCCCTCAGTAGCCGAGCAGGGCGCCGACGAGCCCTCAGTAGCGGAGCAGCGCGCCGATGCCCTCGACCGGGTCGAGGTCGGCTCGTTCCATCACCGCGCACACGGTGCCGCCGTTCGAGAGGGTCTGATGGACGGCCAGGTCGAGACCGGCGTCGGTCGACTCCATCCGCGTGCCGTCGAGCGGGCACGTCCCGTCGGCGACGGCGAGGCGGCCGCAGCTCGGGCAGCGCCAGGCGGAGTGCTCAACCCCGTCGCGGTAGAGCAACAGGTCGACGCGGCCGTCCGACGCAGCCTCGAGCGTCTGCTCCCAACCTGCTGCAGCGCGCCCGCTTCGACCTGTTTCGTCTCGCCAGCGTTCGACGGCGGTCTGCTCTTCCTGGACGCGCCAGGCCTCGAGCACCGGCGCCGCCTCGGCGAGCAGCTCGGGCGCGCCCGCATGCGCCTCGGCAGTCGTCCAGCCGATGATCGAGTCCCTCGCCCGGCGTGAGAGCAGCCCCTCGAAGGTCGAGCGGGTGTTCTCGGCCGAGACGACGACGATCTGCTCCGAGCGCCGGCCGAGCAGGCGGTCGAGCTCGTCGGCCACGCGATTGAGATGCTCGAGCACGAGCTGCTCGATATGCCGCTGGTAGTTGGCCTGCGACCAGCCGCCCTGGTCGTGTTGTCCGGGCTGTTCCTCCGTCTGGTCGGCAACCGGCTGCAGGCGACCACCCCGGAGCCGGTACACCTCTCCGCGCTCGCGACCGACAACCGCGACGAGAGCGCCCTCCCCCCGGCCGACGAGGGGGATGAGCGGCGTGAGGTAGAGCTCGCTGTTCACCTTGACGGTGTCGCCGACCGCCTCGGTGAGCGTGAGCGGACGCCAGAGGTTGTCGAGCTCCGCCGCGAAGACCGCGAGCCCGTGGGCACCGTCCCGGACGAGGTCCTGCTGGAAGTAGCTCCGGATGCGTTCGAGATCGCCCTTCAGTCCCTGACGCTCGTCGTGGGTCAGGTCGTTTCGGTCGAGCCGCCTGGTTGCCTCGGAGAGCAGCGAGTTGACGCGCGTCTGCGCGTCAGCTGCGGTCGGCGTCAAACCTGGGTCGAGGTTCAGGTAGAAGCTGACAGCGATGCCTTTCGCAGCGCGAAAGCCCGCGAGCTCGCGCAGTGCATCCCAGCTGACCGTCGCCGCCATCTCTCAGTCCGCACCTTAGCCCGCCGCCGCGCGATTGTAGTCACCCGTGCGCTCCGGCGATGCAGGTCTTCACGGTCGGCCACGGCACCCGCACGGCAGCCGAGCTGATCGAGACGCTCGAGGAGGCCGGTGCGAAGACACTCGTCGACGTGCGGCGCTTCGCGGGTTCACGACGCCACCCACAGTTCAACGGCCCGGCGCTCGCAGCGTCGACCGCGGCGGCGGGCATCCGCTATCGCCACCTCGGGGAGCTGGGCGGGCGACGGAGCGCCGAGCCGGGCGAGGAGCGATTCGACTGCATCCGAGTCGCCGCCTTCCGCAGCTACGCGGCTCGCATGGGTACGCCTGCCTGGCAGCAGGCGCTCGCGGAGGCGCTGGCCGAGCCGGCGCCGTGCTTCCTGTGCGCGGAGACGCTCTGGTGGCGCTGCCACCGGCGCCTCATCGCCGAGCTGCTCGTCGCCCGCGGCCACGACGTCGTTCACCTGGTCCGCCCCGGTCATGCCGACGCTCATCGGCCGTTTGCCGGGGCGGAGTATCGTGAGGGACGGTTGTTCCTCTGCGGACACGACGCCGCCTAGGAAGCTTCGACCGGGGTATTTCGTTTAATCAGTCAATGAACGATATTCGTGAGTTGATCGTGATCGGCGGGGGGCCCGCCGGCTATACCGCGGCCCTGTACAGCGCTCGTGCGAACCTGCGGCCGCTCGTGATCGAGGGCTTCCAGTGGGGCGGCCAGCTGATGATCACGAGCGAGGTCGAGAACTACCCCGGCTACGCCGACGGCGTGATGGGGCCGGAGATGATGGCCGACTTCCGGCGGCAAGCGGAACGGTTCGGCGCCGAGTTCGTCACCGACGACGTCACCCGAGTCGACTTCTCCGAGCAGCCGTTCCGGGTGTGGGTCGGCGACGACGAGTACCAGGCGCATGCGGTGATCGTTGCCACGGGCGCCTCCGCCCGGTGGCTCGGGCTCGAGTCCGAGCAGCGGCTCCAGGGCCGCGGCGTCTCGGCCTGCGCGACCTGCGACGGAGCCTTCTTCAAGGAGAAGGCGATCGTCGTGGTCGGCGGCGGCGATTCGGCGATGGAGGAAGCGCTCTTCCTGACTCGCTTCGGCACCAAGGTCACGATCGTCCACCGCCGCGAAGAGTTTCGTGCCTCGCAGATCATGCTCGACCGCGCTCGGGCGAACGAGAGGATCGAGTTCGTCATGAACGCCGTCGTCGAGGAGGTGCTCGGCGAGGAGAAGGTCGAGGCAGTGCGACTCCGCTCGACGGTCTCCGACGAGACGTGGGAGCTCGAGGCCCAGGGATTCTTCGTCGCGATCGGGCACGAGCCGAACACGAAGCTCTTCCTCGACGAGCTCGACCACGACGAGAACGGCTACCTCGTCACGAAGCCCCGAACGACCGAGACGAACATCCCCGGCGTGTTCGCGGTCGGCGACGTCCAGGACCACGTCTACCGGCAGGCCGTGACCGCGGCCGGTTCGGGATGCATGGGCGCCCTCGACGCCGAGCGGTTCCTGGCGGCGCGTGAAGGCCATCTGATGGCGGCCGAGACCGCGCCCCGCGAGTACTAGCCAACCACTGCGGCAGCCTCGACGCGCGGGCCCCTGGCTACATTGAGCGCGTGCCGTTCTACATCTGCCCGAACTGCAAGGACCGTTCGATCGACATCGATGGGTTCGAAGGGATGTCCCGCCAGGCGGTTGCGTGCCGGCGCTGCGGCTTCGGCTTCCTGTTCGAGCTGATGGACGACTACTACCCCGGGCCCAACACCGGGCTCGTGGTGTGCGACCGGCAGGGGCGGATCCTCGCCTCCGGGCGTGGCGTCTTCGAGCTCACCGGTTGGGGCGAGGGCGACCTGATGGGCCACGACGTCGTCGAGGGCCTCGGGCTCGCCGGCTTCGAGGAATCGAAGAACCCGGTCTCGCTCGCGCTCGAGTGGGGCGTGCGCCGGCTGGGTGAACAGCTCGAGCTACGGACGAAGGCGGGAGTCGTCAAGCCTGTGATCGCCGACCTCTTCCCCGCCTACGACGACGACGGCGGTCTTCTGGTCGCCCTCAGCCCGCGCGCAGGCTGAATCTGCGGACCGTCTCGCTCGGCTCCGCTTCGGTGAACCCGGCACGCAGGAGGGCCCGCACGGAGGCTTCGTTGTCCCGGAGCGTCTGGGCCGAGACCTCGCTCACACCGGGCTGCGCGAGCGCCCAGGCCGTGACCACCCGGATCGCCTCCGTGGCGTATCCCTGCCTCCGCGCGGACGGGACGATCGCGTAGCCGATCCCGACGGTGCCGGCACGTGGCGGGCCGGTGAAGCCGATCTCGCCGATCACCAGCTCCTCGTCGCGCCGAACGACGAGGTAGAAGCCGAAGTCCTCGACGCGGTGCCGGACGAGGAAGCTGACGCCGTCGCGGGTGTCCGGGAGGGGATAGCCGAGCCCGTACGTCCAGGCCTCGAGCGGCCTCCCCGCATGCAACTCATCCGCCTCCTCGACCGTCAGGGCGTGGAGCAGGAGCCTGTCGGTCGTCAGGTCGGGCACGAGGCTCAGACCGGGACCCGGGAGGCGGGACAGAGGTCGTTGACGACGCAGTCGAGGCACCGCGGTGCCCGGGCGATGCAGACCCGGCGGCCGTGCCAGATCAGCAGGTGGGGGAAGACGCCCCAGTGTTCACGCGGCACCAGGCGCTGGAGGTCGCGCTCGATCTTCACCGGGTCATCCTCTTTGGTCAACCCGAGCCGCTGTGAGAGCCGCCTGACGTGCGTGTCGACGACGACGCCCTGCGGGTCGCCGAGCTCGGCGGCGACCACATTCGCGGTCTTCCGGGCGACTCCCGGCAACCGCACCAGCTCCTCGAGTCCCCGCGGAACACGACCCTCGTGCTCCTCGGTCAGCATCTTCATCGTGCCCCGCAGAGCCTTCGCCTTCTGGCGGTAGAAGCCGGTGGCGTAGATATCGCGCTCCAGCTCCTCGGGCGGCACGGCGAGGTAGTCCTCCGGCCGCCGGTACTTCCGGAAGAGCGTCTCCGTGACCCGGTTGACGTTCACGTCCGTGGTCTGCGCCGAGAGCATCACGGAGACGAGCAGCTCCAGGTCGGAGCGGAAGCGAAGCGCGATCGCGGCGTCGGCATGCTCGGCGGCGAGCCGCTCCACGATCGGCCGGATGCGGGCCTTCTTCGACCCGACGCGACGTCTCGCTTCTCCGACAAAGCTCCGTGCCACCGGTCGATCCTGCCATCAACCTTGTGACGCCGTGTTACGTGATCGCCAGACGCGCTAGCCGCGGAGCGCCGGGCCGGCGCAGACCACGTCGAGCGCCGGGCAGCCTGCGCAGGCGAACTCGCTCGGTCGAGGCGGGAACGCGCCCGACTGGATGCGGGCGATCGCCCCGGACAGCTCGGTCTCGAGCGCAGCCAGCTCGTCACGCCGAAAGACCGCGGAGACGAGCTCCTCCGGCCGCTCCAGGAACTGGTAGACGACCTCGACCTCGTCGGCACCCGCGCGGAAGCAGGCGATGGCGTAGACGAGACGCTGGAGGCGGTACTCGCTCTCGACGACGTCGGAGGGCTCGGAGCCGTCGAGGACGTTCGACTTGAAGTCGGCGACCAGGGCCCGCGCCTCGGCCGCATGGAGCACGTCGAGGACGCCGTGGAAGAGCACACCGTCGTGCTCGAAGGCGAAGGGCCGCTCTGACGCGGCGCCAGGGAGCGACGCGAGCCGCGCCGCCAGCCCCGACCCACAGTAGGCCGCAACCAGGCCCCGGATCCGCTCGAGCTCGGCGTCGGTCGCCCCCGGATACCACCCGCGGACCAGGTCGACGGGAGGCGACGCCGGCGCGCCGAGATCGACGCCTTCGAGCAGCCGGTGCACCGCGTCTCCGATCTCGGTCGCGGCCAGGCCGGCCTGCCCCGGGATCCGGCCGCTCCCGTCGACGGGCCGCATCCCGGCGAGCCGCTCGGCGTAGAACCGGTAGGGACAGCGCTGGTACAGCGCAAGCGCGCTGTACGACAGACGGCGCACCCGCTCGACGGGAGGCACCGCGATCGGCTCGAGCGCCGGCAGGGAAGGAATCAGCGGAGCCGGGGCGGCGCCTTCCGTGTCGAACAAGGTCAGCTGGCGTTCCTCCTCGTCCGCCGCCGCCGGCGCCTCGCTTCCCTCGTCCGCGGGGATCGCGAAGCGATCGACGCGGACCACGAGGCGGGCGTCGTCGCGAATGACCTCGTCGTCGTCGAGACGATCGAGCTCCAGCCGGTCGAGCACCCAGGCGATCGGGGTGCGCGCATCCTTCCGCTCGGGGTCGATGGAGCCCGCGACGATCAGCCGATCGATCGCGCGGGTCATCGCCACGTAGTACAAGCGGAGCCGCTCCGCCTCTTCGGCGCGCTCCTCCGCGCTCCGGACCTCGTCGTACTCGAAGGCCGCCCTGCGCTTGCCGGTCGCGGGATCGACGACCTTGAACCCGAAGCGCCCGTCGGGCAGGCAGATGATCTCCTCACCGGTCGGCCGGGGCCGATCGCGGCCTGCGTCGGCGACGACGACCACCCTGAACTCGAGACCTTTTGCCGCGTGGATCGTCAGGAGCCGGACGGCATCCGCCCCTTCCTCCTCCGCGACCGCCTCGAGCTCCTTCACGCCGGCGGCGTCCTGTTCGAGCACGAAGCGGACGAATCCCTCGACGTCAGGCCCGCGCAGCTCCTCGTACGAGCGGGCGAGCCGCGCGAGCTTGCGCAGGTTCGCGTACCGGCGGCGCCCATCCCACTGCGCGAGCACCGCAAGGTCGTAGTCGTGCTCGACGAGGATCTGCTCGCACAGCCGCTCCAACCCGACCGTGCCTGCGAGCGCAGCAAGCCGGTCGTACCGCTGCCGGAACGCGTGGAAGAGCCGCGCGTCGCGCTCGCTCAGGCCCTCGGGCAACCCCTTCTCCAACCCCGTGAAGAGGGGGCGGCGTGGAGCGGCGCGACGGAGCAGAACGAGCGCGTCATTCGAGACCCCGACGAACGGCGAAGCGAGGACGGTGACGAGCGCCTCGTCGTCGTAGCGGTTGTGCAGCAGCCGGAGGTAGGCGAGCAGGTCGACGACCTGTTGCTGGCCGAAATAGCCACGGCCGGTCGCGCGATAGGTGGGCAGGCCCGCGGCCCGCAGCTCCTCCTCGTACAGCTCGGCGTCCGTGCCCGCCGCGAACAGGACGACGATCTCACCCGCCTCCGCCTCGCCGGACTCGACGATCTCGGCAACGCGACCGGCAACCGCCCTCGCCTCGCCGCGCCGCCAGGGGACGCTCGTGCCCTTGTAACTCGCCTTGTCGGTGACGAGGAGCTCGACGACAGGGCCCGCGGCAGGGTCGTGGAATCGTCCCGCGGCGACGAGCCTCTGGAACTCACCGCCGAAGGCAGAGGCGAAGAGGTAGTTGACGACCGAGAGCACCTCGGGCCGCGAGCGCCAGTTCTGGGTGAGCGGGAGCACGTCTTCGACCCGGTCGCGTCGCTCCTTGAAGACGTCCACGTCGGCGTGCCGGAAACGGTAGATCGACTGGAACTCGTCGCCGACGAAGAAGAGCTCGTCGCCCGCGATCAGGTCGATCACCTCGCACTGGAGCCTGTTCGTGTCCTGGAACTCGTCGACACAGACCTGGCGGAAGCGGAGACGCTCGCGCTCCCTGATCGTCTCGTCGTCGCGAAGCAGGTCGCGCGCACGGAGCTGGAGGTCTTCGAAGTCGAGGGCCGACTCGCGGTCCTTCGCAGCCTGGTAGGCACCCTCGAATCCCCGGAGGAGCTGGTGGAGCAGGTCGCGGTCGCGCGCCGCGACCGTGTTCAGCGCCGCCTGCTCGACGGCCAGCCTCGCCCGCTCGTAGTCCTCGTCTCCCTTGATCGCGTAGCCGGAGAGCTCGAGCAGCACGTCGGGCGAGGTTCGCCGATCGAGCAACTCGACCAGTCGGGCGGCGGCGTCGGACGAGCATTCGGCTGCAACCGTCCGCAGCTCCTGCACACGCTCGTCCAGCGTGGGCACCTCGCCGAGGGAGAGCTCGAGCGGCCGCCCGGCTGCGCGGAGCGTCTCGTAGACGCCGGTCAGCATCCTCCGCAGCCCCCTCGAGCCGTACGTGGCGAGCAGGGCGAGGCGCTCCGGCTCGGCACCACTCTTGATGCGCGACGCCGGGCTCGGCCCGGCGTCGCTGCGGAGAGCGCAGAACTCCGTCAGCGCCTCGTCGAAAGCCTCGACGCGAAGCACGGCCGCCTGGCTCTCGTCGAGCACCCGAAAGCGGGGATCGAGCCCGGCGGCGAACGGGTACTGCTTCAGCAGCCGCAGGCAGAAGCCGTGGATGGTCGAGATCCACGCGCCGTCGAGGTCGCGCGTCAGATCGGGACGGCCAAGCTGGGCGAGGCGCGCCCGGATACGCGTCCGCAGCTCTGCCGCCGCGCGCTCGGTGTAGGTGATCACGAGGATGGACGCGACGTCGACGCCTGCGTCGACGGCACGGACGAACCGCTCGACGAGCACCGTCGTCTTTCCGGTCCCGGCCCCCGCAGAGACGAAGACGAGCCCCGGCGTCTCGATCGCCGCGTGCTGCTCGGGAGTCGGGGGGCGCTCGACGGTGGCGCTCATCGGCCGGCCCCCGGCCGATGAGCGGGAGCGAGCCGAAGGCGAGCGACGCTCATGCCCGCCTGATCCTGCACATCGACCCCAGCTCGCACCACGACGGACACGAGCCCTCGCGCGGATCGTGGCGAACGTCGCCGTCGCGGATCCGCGCGACGATCGCCCGGCCCACCTCCTCCGCCTTGCCGACCGTTCCCCAGAAGTCGTCCTCGTCGACGTAGTCCCGCGAGGAATAGCCGGGAACGCCGTCGTTGCGGGCCGAGGCGCGCAACAGGCCGCGCGCCTTGCGGTCGCCCGCGAGGGGCCGGTACAGGCCGCCCAGCGGCTCCACTCCGACCAGGTCGCGCAGGACGAGCATGTACAGGGGGACCTGGAGGCGCAGCTCGCGCTCGATCTCCGCGGCCGAGTGGGCCTTCTTGCCGGACTTGTAGTCCCAGACGATGCCCCGCGCGGCGAACGGATCGAGGTCGACCCGGTCGATCTTTCCCGAGAGCCGGAAGGTACCGAGGTCGAGCCCTCGCTGCAGCTCGGGCGCCGACCGCTCGGACCCGAAGGACACCTCGAACTTGCGCGGGACGAGCGGCAGGTCGGACTCGGCCTCCGCGCGGACGAGACCCTCGAGGTCGCGCCAGAGCCCTTCCTCCAGCTCGCGGCGAGCGAGATCCGTCAGCTCGAGTCGAGACTCGGCGCCGCCTGCGATCGCCTCCGCGAGGCACTCCCGCATGAAGTCGAGCGCCTCGTCCAGCCGCTCGGACGGCACGCGTTCCGAGTCGAGGCGTTTCGGGAGCCCGGAGAAGAACTTGAACAGCGCCTGATGGGCGACCGACCCACGCATCCGGGCGTCGACTTCGGCGTCCATCGACTTGGGCTCGAGCAGCCGCTCGACGAACCAGATCGACGAGCAGCCCGCGAACGACTCGAGCTCCGTCACACCGAACACGCCCTTGGCTCGGAGCTGCTCGAGCACGGTCGCGTCGGTCAGTCGGGTCGGCCGGTCGAAGGCGCGGAGCGCGCGATCGAGACGGCGATCCCACTCGTTCGCCCGTGCGAGCGCGTCGGCCGTGGAGCGGTCCGTGGTCGCGAGCCAGGAGAGCCCACGGAGACGCTCTCGCTCGCTCGGCGCCGCCTCGATTGGCCAGACGAGCTGCGAGAGAGGCCGCCGCCGGGTCCAGCGCACGACGTCCTCCGGCTGGAGGAGGGCGGAGACGTCGTCCCAGAACGGGCTCGCCTGGCGGGGGGCGCCGTCGTCCGTCGCCGCCTCGCGCACGAGGTAGAGACGTCGTGACGGCCTCGTGCAGGCGGTGTAGAACAGGTACCGGGCACGCGAGACGGGGTCGGCCTTGACGATCCGCGCCTGTCCGTCGAGCTCGCGGCGCCGATCGTCGTCGAGAAACGGCGAGGGCTGCGTGCGCTGGGGCAGGACTCCCTCCTCGAGCCCGAGCACGAAGACCACCTCGGCCCGTCGCGTGCGCGCGCGCAGCAGGTCGGCCACGACGACGTGCCCGTCCCGCGGCGGACCGGTCCTCACCGGCGCCCGTTCGAGCGCACCGACGACCTCCTCGACCGACAGCTCTCCTACGAGCTCCAGCCAGCCTTCGAGCTCGTCGAGGAGGCCGAGCGTCGCCTGGTACGAGCGCAGGTCGAGCTGGGCGGCGGTGGTTGCGGGCGGCGCCTCGAGCCCGTACGCCGACCGCAGCATCGAGGCGGCCAGCTCGCGCACCGCCGCGATCGACGAGGGCGCCGCGCGCAGGCGGTCGAGGAAGACGAGGGGCTGGCCGCGAAGCTTGACGGTCTCGGCCTCGATTCGCTCCGGTGAGCGGATCCCTCTGCCCCGCAGCCGGCCCTCGAGGAAGTCGGCGTGCGATCGCGGCAGGCCCGAGTACGGCGAGCGGACAAAGCCGAACAGATCGCGCCGGCTCCCGCCCAACCACGCAAATCGCAGCAGGGAAAGAAGCGCGCGACCGAACGGTACGCCGGACAGACGAAGCACGCCGTCGAGCGCGTAGGGCACGCCGAGGGATCCGAACGCCGCCTCGAGCGGCGCGCGGATCCGATCGACGGACGGGCAGACGAGCAGAACCCCGTCTGCGGGCGTTCCCGAGCGAAGCAGTTGCAGGATCTCGTCCGCAACGAGCTCGAGCGTCGCGCGCGTGCCGGCTGCTTCGAGGAACCGGATCGCCCCTTCGGACGGCGGCGCGGGCGGAGGCAAGTCCTGGAACAGGGCACGCTCGAGATAGGCGAGCGCGGGATGCGCATACTCCGCGTAGCGCGGGGGAAGCTCCTCGATCCGGCCGTCCGCCAGGCGGGCAAGATCGCCCGCCGTTCGCTCCAGCGACGCGAAGGCGGCCCGGCCCGGCTCGTACGGCAGGGAGACGCTGACGTCCGTGCGCCCCGCGAAGGCCTCCAGGAGGCGCCACTCCGCGGCCGTCAGGTCCTCGAACCCATATGCGTAGACGCGTCGACCGTCCCAGGCGTCGAGCTCGCCCGCCAGCCGGTCGGCTGCGGCGCCCCGCCGAAGCTCTCGATCCCAGAGCGCGAGCCGTGCGAGCTCCTGCCGATACCGCCGGTAGAGCTCGGCGAGCTCTCCGTCGAGATCGACCGGTTCGAGCAGACCCGACTCGAGCTCCGAGATCACGGCACCGAGCGCGTCGGCAAACCCGGCGAAGCGGGCCGAGCTTCCGAGTGCGCCGAGTCGAGCATCCTGGACGACGCGCCTGAGGACGAGAGCACGCTGGGCATCACCGAGAACCGGGCAGCGATCCGTTGCCCCACCGGCAATGCGATCGAAGACGTCGTCGAACGTCCCGATCGAGCCGCCGAGCAATGCTCCGGCGCGCCCGAGCAGGTCGCGCTCGACCCGCTCGACGTCCGACCGGTTCGGCACGATCAGGACAGGTTCACGCGGGAGATCCGCGAGATACCGATCGAGCAGCAGCGCCACCTTGCCGGCGTTCGCCGGCCCGACCAGCAACGTCAGCGCCATCGACCCATAGTAGACCCGGCGGTTGACGACCCCTTATGGGCGGCCGGATCGGAATGCAGGAACGTGCGGGAAAAATCGGGGCGCCTTTGCGACGCCCCGATCGCCTGGAGCTAAGCCGCGACGGCCTTCGGCCGCCGGCCTCGCCGCGCGGTGGCGCGCCCGGGCATGCCGCCGGCGCAGGAGTCGCACAGATCGGCTTCCTTTGCGCCGCGCCGGGCATCCGAAAAGCTGAGGCGCATCGTCGCGCCCTTTCCTTCGTCGACTTCCTTTCCACAACTGTCACAGACGAGCACTGTCTTTCTAGCCACGATTACCTCCCGGTCGTCTCCGTTCTGGGTAGCACCAGCGTAACCGAAATGCAGCGGGAATGATGTGGTGATTGAACTGCTTCCATTTACACCTGTCAACGTTTCGCACGCCGGGTGCAGGGCATGGAGGCCGGATGCCGCGATTACGTCGAGCCGACTGCTCAACACCCGGAATTCGCCGCGTCCGGCGCGGTCGTGGATTCGCCTATGTGAACGAGCGAGACGGCGCCCGGGTCCACGATCCCGAGACGCTTGCCCGCATCCGAGCGCTCGTCGTTCCGCCCGGGTGGAAGGACGTGTGGATTTGCCCCCACGCGAACGGTCACATTCAGGCGGTCGGTACGGACTCGCGCGGTCGAAGGCAATACCGCTACCACGACCGGTGGCGGGAACGCCGCGATGCCGACAAGTTCGACCGGATGCTGGAGTTCGCACGCGCCCTGCCGGGTCTGCGTGACGTCACAGCCCGGCACCTGCGACGCGGCGAGCCGACGAGAGACCGAGTGCTCGCCGGGGCAGTCCGCCTGCTCGACCGGGGGTTCTTCCGGATCGGCGGTGAGACGTACGCAGAAGAGAACGAGACGTACGGGCTCGCGACGATGGGAAAACGGCACGTGACGCTCCACCCCGGCAACGTCCTCGTCTTCGACTATCGGGCGAAGGGCGGCAAACGGCGTCTGGAATCGGTCGTCGATCCGCAGGTCCATCGATTGGTCGACCAGCTCAAGCACCGACGCGGAGGCGGCGACGAGCTGCTCGCCTACAAAGATCACGGCCGCTGGGTCGACGTCCGCTCGTCGGACATCAACACGTACATCAGGAGGCACACCGGTGGCGAGTTCACGGCGAAGGACTTCCGCACCTGGAGCGCCACCGTGCTCGCCGCCGTCGCCATGGCGGTCTCAGCCCGCGCAGCTCGGTCTCGCACGGCCCGACGACGGGCCGTCTCGCGGGCGGTCGAAGAGGTTGCGTTCTACCTCGGGAACACACCGGCGGTCTGCCGGGCGTCCTACATCGATCCGCGCGTCTTCGACCGGTTCGACGCAGGCGCGACGATCGCCGGTGCGCTCGACGCGCTCGGCGACGTCGATCTCGGAGCGCCGGCGATCCAGGGCGAGATCGAGCTGGCGGTCCTCGCACTGCTCGACGGACGGGCGAGCGACCTGAAGCGGGCTGCCTGACACAATCCGGGTCGTGAACTCGTCGACGATCGTCGTGCTCGAAGGGGACGAAACCGGGCAGGAGCTGCTCGAGGAGGCTGTTCGCGTGCTCGCCTCCGACGTGAGCGGAGCCGAGCTCGAGTTTCTCCGCTTCGACCTGTCGCTCGCAAACCGGCAGGCGACGGACAATCGGGTCGTCTACGCGGCCGCCGCCGCGATTCGCGAAGCGGGACTGGGGCTGAAGGCGGCGACGATCACTCCCGAGGGACGCGACGACGTCGGCTCGCCGAACCGGATCCTCCGCGAGGAGATCGGGGGCAAGGTCATCGTCCGCACCGGTCGCCGCATTCCGGGAGTCGTCCCCTTCGGCGGTGTGCACGCCCCGATCTCGGTCGTGCGGATGGCCGTCGGCGACGCGTACGGAGCGAAGGAATGGCGCGAAGGCGAAGGCGACGACGAGGTCGCGTTCCGGACCGAGCGGATCGAGCGGCGGATCTGCCACGCGGTGGCCGAGTTCGCGTTCCGCGAAGCCGAACGCTCGGGCGCGAAGGTCTTCGGCGGGCCCAAGTACACCGTCAGTCCGACGTACGAGGGAATGCTCAAGGAGGAGATGGACGCCGCCTCCGCGCGCCATCCCGACGTTCCCTACGAGCCGCAGCTGATCGACGCAACGCTCGCCCTGCTGATCGCGTCGACCGGTGACCCGCTGATCATCCCGGCGCTCAACCGGGACGGAGACATCCTCTCCGATCTCGTCCTACCGCTCTTCGGCTCGATCGCCGGCGCGGAGTCGCTGCTCGTCGCCTTCGGCGACGACTTCGAGCCTGATGCGGTGATGGCGGAGGCAGCGCACGGGACGGCCCCGTCCCTCCAGGGCAAGAACGTCGCCAACCCGATGGCGATGATCCTCGCCGGCGCTGCGTTGCTCGCCCACGCCGGCGACGAGGCGGCTCAGGCCTCTCGCGCGATTCGGGAGTCGTGCCTCGAGGCGGTCGCCGACGGCGTGCGTACCGCCGACCTCGGCGGCCACGTCGGCACGACCGAGTTCACCGACGAGGTGATCCGGAGGGTGCGGTCGAAGCTCGAGGTTTGGTCGACGCTCTGAACTCGTTCCAGAATGACGCTTCGCCGCTGGGGCACGATGGGCGAGCGCGCGGCAAGGACGAGGGAGCACCAATAGCAGCGCTATTGGTGCGACTGAGGACGAAGCAGCGCGCCGTCCAGCGTGTCCCGGCGGCACAAGGCTTCGTTCTGGAACGAGTTCTTGGTCGCCGCGAGAAGCGCGGTCGTGGCTCCCAGCGCTCCGGACTCCCATGCCTCGAGGAACGCGAGCGCGACGTCGGGGTCGAACTGGGTGCCAGCGCACCGATCGACTTCCTCGACCGCCCGCTCGGCAGGCAGGGCCGTCCGGTACGGACGGTCGGACGTCATCGCGTCGAACGAATCGACGACGGCGAGGATGCGCGCCTCGACCGGGATCTCGGCGCCTGCTCGGCCGCTCGGGTAGCCCGCCCCGTCCCAGCGCTCGTGGTGGTAGAGGACACCCGGGATTGCCGGACGCAGTGCGTCGTCGAGCACGACGAGCCGCGCGCCCGCCTCGGGGTGGCGGCGCACCTCGGCGACCTCGTCCTCGGTCAGCGGCCCCGGCTTGCTCAGGATCGACTCGGAGACCGCAAGCTTCCCCACGTCGTGCAACGCCCCCCCGAGACCGATGGCGGCGAGGCGCAGGTGGTCACAGCCCAGCTTGACGCCGACCGCGTGGGCCATCCTCGCCACGCGAGCGGAGTGGCCGCGGGTGTAGGGGTCCCTGGCCTCGATTGCCTCCGAAAGGGCAAGAAGCGCGCTCACGCGGCATCGATTCGCCCCGCACAGGCGTATCCCTCTGTCGGGTGACACCGGTCTACCCCTTTCGGGGGATGCCCCTGCAGTCAGAATGGCCTCGTGTTCCAGTCGATCGTCGACGCGATCTCGGGCTCGTCGTGGAGCTACGCGATCGTCTTCGGAGTCGCCGCGCTCGACGCGTTCTTCCCGCTCGTGCCGAGCGAGACGACCGTGATCGCCGCGGGCGTGCTCGCCGCCAACGGGGACCTGCGAATCGAGCTGATCATCCCCGCGGCCGCCCTCGGTGCGGTGTGCGGCGACAACGTCTCGTTCTGGGTCGGCCGGACCCTGGGGGAGCGCATCGCCGGCAAGCTCTTCGCCGGCGACCGGCGCCGCCATCTCGACCGCGCGCACCGGATGCTCGAGGAGCGAGGCGGGTACCTGATCGTGATCGCCCGGTTCATCCCAGGCGGACGGACCGCGGCGACCTTCGCCGCGGGCAGCCTGGACTGGGCCTGGCGTCGCTTCATCGTCTTCGACGTCGCTGCCGGCGCGATCTGGGGCTCCTATGCAGCCCTGCTCGGGTACTTCGGCGGGAAGACGTTCAAGGACAGCCCGTTCAAGGGCTTCCTCGTCGCATTCGGCATCGCCCTGACGATCACCTTCGGCGTCGAGGTGATCCGGTGGGTGCGCAGGCGCGCGGCTGCGCGATCTTGACTACGCTCCAGGGGAGTCCCTCACTAGAGTTGCCCACGTGAAGATCGGCGTCCCGAAAGAGACTGCCCAGGGCGAGCGCCGGGTTGCGCTCGTGCCGGAGGTGGTCGCCAAGCTTGTCGAGGCCGGACATGAGGTCGTAGTCGAACGCGGCGCCGGAAGCGCCGCGTCGTTCGAGGACTCGGCCTACGAAGCCGCTGGAGCGACGCTCGTCGACTCGGCCTGGGAGGCCGACGCGGTCGCGAAGGTCCAGACTCCGACGGCGGAGGAGGTCGGCCGGCTACAGAAGGGGACCGTGCTCATCGGCTTCCTCCAGCCGCTGACCGACCGCGAGGGAATCGACCGCCTGGCCGAACGCGGCGTCGTCGCGTTCGCAATGGAATCGGTGCCGCGGATCACGCGCGCGCAGTCGATGGATGCGCTCTCCTCTCAGGCGACCGTCGGCGGCTACAAGGCGGCGTTGATCGCCGCCGACCGCCTCCCCCGCTTCCTGCCCATGCTGACCACTGCAGCCGGCACCGTCCAGCCCGCGAAGGTGCTCGTGCTCGGAGCCGGCGTCGCCGGGCTCCAGGCGATCGCAACCGCGCGCCGGCTCGGTGCGGTCGTCCACGGCTTCGACGTCCGTCCGGTCGTCAAGGAGCAGGTCGAGTCGCTGGGCGCCAAGTTCCTCGACCTCGGCGTTCGCGGCGAGGAGACGGCGGGCGGTTACGCGACGGAGCTGACACCCGAGCAGCAGGCCCAGCAGCAGGCCGAGCTGGAGAAGCGTCTGCCCGACTACGACATCGTGATCACGACCGCGGCGATCCCGGGCCGCCCGGCGCCGAAGCTGATCCCCGCCACGGCGGTGAAGGCGATGCGCCCCGGCTCGGTGATCGTCGACCTGGCCGCCGAGACCGGGGGCAACTGCGAGCTGACGGAGCCCGGCGACGAGGTCGTCCGCGACGGCGTCCTGATCGTCGGCACGCTCAACCTGCCCAGCGAGATGCCCTACCACGCCAGTCAGCTCTACGCGCGGAACGTCCAGGCGCTCCTCACCCATCTCGCCCCTGAAGGCGAGCTCGTGCTGGACTTCGAGGACGAGATCACAGCGGGAGCCTGCGTGACCCGCAAGGACAGCGTCGCTGCATGAGCGTCCTTGCCAGCGTGAGCGGTGGCTTCCTCCTTCAGCTGACCGTCTTGATCCTCGCCGCGTTCCTCGGCGTGCAGGTGATCTCGAAGGTGCCGACGCTGTTGCACACACCGCTGATGTCGGGGACGAACGCGATTCACGGGATCGTCGTCGTCGGCGCGATCATCGTCGCCGGCGTCCCCGGCCAGCCGACGTGGCTGCGGATCATCACCCTCGCTGCCGTGGCGCTCGGAACCGGCAACGTCGTCGGCGGCTTCGTCGTCACCGACCGGATGCTCGAGATGTTCAAGCCGCGGAAGAAGCGCGAGGCGGAACCGGACAAGGAAGCCTCGTGAGCCGCTCCGACTGGATCTACGTCGGCTACCTGGTCACGATCGTCTCCTTCATCATCGCGCTCCAGTTCCTCTCCCATCCAGCCCGCGCGCGGTACGGCACCTGGGTCGGCGCCTTCGGGATGATCGTGGCGCTCGTCGCCACGTTCTTCACCCCTGGCCTGACCAACTTCGCGTCGATCGCCATCGTGATGGCGATCTCCGCGCCGATCGGTGCCTACGCGGCGCGCGCCGTGAAGATGACCGCGATGCCGGAGATGGTCGCACTGTTCAACGGCGTCGGCGGCGGAGCGGCGGCGCTGGTCGCCTTTGCCGACTTCCACAACACGATCCCGGACCCGGGCCGGCTCAGCGCGAAGGAGTCCGTCTCGATCGTGCTCTCGGGCCTGATCGGCAGCGTCTCCTTCGCCGGCAGCATGATCGCGTTCGCGAAGCTGCGGGAGCTGATCGGCGGCCGCCCGATCACGTATCCGGGGCAGCAGGTCGGCAACCTGGCCCTGCTCGCTGCGCTGCTCGCGATCGGGATCGTGATCGTCGCCGGCCCGCAGAAGCTCTTCCTGCTGGCGATCATCATCGTCGGCGCGCTCGCCTTCGGGGTCCTGTTCGTGCTGCCGATCGGCGGTGCGGACATGCCCGTCGTGATCTCCCTGCTGAACGCGTTCACCGGTGTTGCCGCCGCCGCGACCGGCTTCGTGCTCGACCAGAACGTCCTGATCGTCAGCGGCATGCTCGTCGGCGCATCCGGCAGTCTGCTCACGCTGATGATGGCCCGGGCGATGGGACGCTCGGTGGCGAACGTCTTCTTCGGCGCGTTCGGGCAGCTGCAGGTCGCCGAGGGCGCAGAGGGCACGTCCGGCACCGGGACCGTGCGGTCGGCGACCGCCGAGGACGTCGGCGTCATGCTCGCCTATGCGGACCGCGTGATCATCGTGCCCGGCTACGGTCTCGCCGTCGCGCAGGCGCAGCACGCCGTCCGCGAGCTCGCGGACGAGCTGGAGAAGCGTGGCGTCGACGTCAAGTACGCGATCCACCCGGTCGCCGGCCGGATGCCCGGTCACATGAACGTGCTGCTCGCCGAGGCGAACGTGCCGTACGACCAGCTGGTCGAGATGGACGCCATCAACCCTGAGTTCGAGCGCACCGACGTCGCGCTCGTGATCGGAGCGAACGACGTCACCAACCCGGACGCACGGACCAACCGGGCGAGCCCGATCTACGGGATGCCGATCCTGGACGTCGACAAGGCCCACAACGTCGTCGTGCTCAAGCGCAGCATGCGGCCGGGCTTCGCCGGCGTCGACAACCCCCTCTACACCGAGCCGAACACCCAGATGCTCTTCGGCGACGCACGCGAGTCCGTCGTCAAGCTCGTCCAGGCCGTCAAGAGCTTGTGAGCTCCTAACGGGATGAGCATCTGTGCCCTCGGGCTGCGCTGGGCGGCACGCTGCAGCGTCCTCAGTCGCGCCCATAGCATCCAGCTATGGACGCTCCCTGCGTCCTTGCATCGCACTCGCCCATCGCACCCCGAGGACGAGTACCCATCACGTTAGGAGCTCTGTGATCCCTCTCTTCCGGGGACGAGATGTCGACGAGGCGGTCTCCCCCGAGCGCGCAGTCGAAGCGGTGCGCGCAGCCTTCCTGGCCTACGCGCGCGGCGAATGGACGATGCCGCCGAAGGTGTACGTGCCGGCCTACCCAGCCGGTGACTTCCGCGCGATGCCCGCCTTCGGCGCCGGCCACGCCGCGCTGAAGTGGGTGACCTCGTTCCCCGGGAACCCGGCTCGGGGCCTGCCGACGGTGATGGGCGTCGTCTTGCTCTCCGACGCCTCGGACGGCCGGCTCGTCGCCGTGCTCGACGCGGCCGCCGTGACGGCGCTGCGTACGGGCGCAGCCGCAGTTCTCGCCGCCGAGACGCTCGGCCGGCGGTGGGACGGCCGCGGTGATCGGTGCCGGGGTGAACGGGAAGGCTGCTGCGCGGACCTTCCTCGCCCGCGGCCATGACGTGCTGATCTGGGACGTCGACGGGTCGCGAGCGGAGGCGGCTGCGTCCGAGCTCGGTGCGAGGCTCGCGGCGAGCCGGGAAGAGGCGCTGGTCGCGGACCTGCTCGTAACGATGACGCCCGGGCACGAGCATGTCCTCGACGAGGGCGCGCTGCACCCGGGCCAGCACGTCAGCCTGATGGGCGCGGACGGACCCGGGAAAGCGGAGATCGCGGTCGCCGAGCTCGCGCGCACGCGGGTGTTCTGCGACGACTGGACGCAGGCGAGCCGACAACGACGCGAGACTGGGGAGGCCAGCACGCGGTCGAGGCGGGGCGTCCTGGGACGCGAGGAGCGTCACCGAGTTCGGCGAGTGCTCGCCGGTGACGCGCCCGGCCGAGAGTCGAACGACGTGATCACCGCCTTCGACTCGACCGGGCTCGCGATCCAGGACCTCGCGATCGCGCTGGCGGCGATGGAGCGGGCGGACGAACTCGACCTGCCGGCCGTCGATCTCTAGCCACCCACCGGCGAGGGCGCTACCCGCTCGTGAGCTCGGTTTGGTCAGTAGTACGCCACAGGAGCCGATCCGCGGCGGGGCCGATGCCGGCCGCATGCGTCTGGCGCGACGATCAGGCTCGTGCGATTCGTCCCCAAGGGCCGCGTCAAGCGAATCCTCTTCTTCGTCGTGGTTGCGGCAGTCGGCTTGTTCGCCTTGCGCAGGCGATCCCGTACGGCCGCGGGCACTCGAATCCGCCCGTGACGAAGGAGCCTGTCTGGGACTCTCAGCAAACGCGGGCGCTGGCCGCGCGCGCCTGCTTCGATTGCCACAGCAACCTGACGACCTGGCCGTGGTATAGCAACATCGCCCCCGAGTCCTGGTTGATCCAGCGTGACGTGGACGAAGGCCGCTCGACCTTCAACCTCTCGGAGTGGGACCAGCCGCAAGAGGTGGACGTCGGCGAGATGGCCGAGGCGATCAACGGCGGGGGGATGCCGCCCTGGTACTACCGGCTGCTCCACTCGAAGGCCTCGCTCTCAAAGGCGGAGAAGCAGCAGCTGATCGCGGGCTGACGAAGACGTTCCAGGCTTCGCCGCCGATCGGTGGCGGCGGAGGCTAGCCCGCCGACGGGCATCGGCGAGCTCGACCTCCCCCAGCGCAGCCCCTGACGACCGGGCCTAGGCCTCCCAGCCGACGTCGTCGTGCGTATCGAGCTTGCGCCAGAACGTGATCTCCGGCTCGGCCGTGACGCCGACCGCCTGCATCATCGGCTCGATCTCCGACTGCATCTCCCCGAAGAAGCGCTGGAAGCTCTCGGGGTCGGGCCATTCGTCGACGACCATGATCCGGCCGTCCTCCGATCCGTAGAAGCGATGCGCGATCAGCCCATGCTCCCTGGCGCGGGCGGAGATCGCCGCGATCGCGCCAGGGTCGGCTGCCGCCCGGCGCTCCAGCTCGGCGGCGTCGCCGTGAGCGACCAGCGTCATCAGCACTGACATTCGAAGCCTCCTTTGATCGAGTGCGCGCCATCCGATCACGGATGGCGCCGTCGATCAAGGCCGGCGAGTCCGTCGACAGCTAGAGCAGACGCCCGGGATCGAACCAGGCGAGCTCCGGGTCCTCGCGACCGAGCATCGCGTGCGCGATCAGCTCACCGCAGAGCAGCCCGAGCACGTTGCCGTGGCCCGAGTAGCCGCCCGCGACCCAGACTCCCTCCTCGCCGGGCACGCGGCCGACGACCGGGAGGAAGTCGAGCACGAGCCCGAAGATCCCCGCCCAACGGTGCGTCACTTGGACCGGCCGGCCGACGAGCTCGGCCACGAAGGACTCGAGCGCCTGCTGGATCGGCGGCGTCGTCTCCTCTTCGGCGGTGAACTCGGATTCGAGCGCGAAGTCGCGGAAGCCCCCGGCCAGGATGCGACCGTCCGGCGTCTGCTGCCAGTAGTCGAAGCCGTGGCGGCCGTAGTGCGGGCACTCGAAGATGCGCTCGGAGAGCGGCTCGGTGGCGATCATCTGGCCACGAGTCGGCACGATCAAGCCTTCGAGCACGCCCAGGAGGCCGCTGGGGTAGCCGTCCGTCGCCACCAGCACCTCCGCGCCGTCCGCGCCGTCGATCGAATCGACGCGGCTGTGCTCGCGGATCTCGACCCCGGCCTCGGCGGCGAGGACGGCGAGCCGACGGACCCATCGCGCCGGTTGGAGCGCCGCGTCTCCCGGGTGGAAGATCGCGGCACGGAAGCGGCCGCCGAGCGGCTCCTCTACCCATTCGGCGCCGAAACCGTCCTCGCGGAGCAGCTCGAACTCGACCCGGAGCGCATTGCGCTCCTCGTCGTCGGCGGCGAGGCGCAGACTGCCCGTGCGGTGGAGGGCGTCGCCGGCGAGCGTCGCCAGGCGGTCGAGCGCGCCCTCGGTCAGCTGCCAGAACCGTCGGGCCTCCTCGCGCCCGATCGTCTCCGCCGTGACGTCGTAGGGCGCCGCCCCGCCCCGGAGGGCGAAGCCGCCGTTTCGCCCGCTGGCGCCGCCGGCGATCTCGCGCGCATCGTGCAGCCGCACCCGAAGCCCCGCCTCGGCCAGGGCGAGCGCGGCGGCGCAGCCCGTGACCCCGCCGCCGACCACGATCACGTCGGGGGCGCGGTCGAGACGCCGAGCCGGGATCGGCGGCGCCGGCTCGTCCAGCCAGTAGCTGCTCAGCCGAGGAGGGAGGTCGCCTGCGCGGTCGGCACGAAGGCGAGGTTACTCACAGTCACATGTCGGCGGACTCATGAACCGGCCGCAGCGCGGTAGAAGCCGGCCGCCTCGGTGAGTAGTCCGTGGAGCTCCAACTCGGTCAGCGCGGCAACGACCGCGGCGGCATCGAGACGCGCGGACCGGACGAGCTCGTCGGCGGAAGCGGGGCCGTCGCGGAGCCGTTCGAGCACTGCCTCACCCGCAGCGGAGAGCATCGGTGCAGCCGGCTCGGGCGGACCAAGGCCGAAGGCCTCGAGCACGTCGGCGGCAGACGTTGCCGCCGTGGCGCCGGCCCTGAGCAAGGCATTCGTGCCGACCGAGAGCGCAGACGTGATCTCGCCGGGAACGGCGAACACCTCGCGCCCCTCCTCGAGGGCGAGATCGGCGGTGATCAGCGCACCGCTTCGCTCCCGGGCCTCGACGACGACGGTTGCCTGGGCAAGACCCGCGACGATGCGGTTTCGAGCAGGGAACCGCCACGGCGCCGGTTCGACCCCGGGTGGATACTCCGAGACCACGAGACCGCCTTGACAGATCCGTCGGGCAAGCTCGGCGTGAGCGGCGGGATAGTCGCGATCGACGCCGCAGCCGAGGACCGCAATCGTCGCACCGCCTGCTTCCAGGGCACCCCGATGCGCCTCGCCATCCACGCCGCGCGCCATTCCGCTGACGACGACCAGACCGGCAGCCGCGAGCTCTCGGCCGAAGGCCCTGGCGACGTGGGCGCCGTATGCCGAGCAGACCCGGGCGCCGACGATCGCAACGGCCGGACGGTCGAGGAGCTCGAGCGGTGCCTCGCCCCGTACGAACAGCCCCGGCGGTGGATCGAAGATCGAGCCGAGCGACGGCGGAAACGCGGGCTCCGACCGCCCGACCCAGCGCAGCCCAGCCGCCGCGAGGCGTGCGCGGAACCCGTCTGCGTCGAACGATTCGCGAAAACGCTCGAAGCGACGGCCCCGGGGCTCCGAGACGAGATGACTGCCCGTCTCGGCGGCGAACGCGGCGAGCGCCAGCTCGGTCACGAAACGCCCTCCAGCTCACGCGGCGAGCGATAGCCGAGCGCCTCGGCGACGTGCTCCGGCAGGACGGATTCCGACCCACACAGGGCCGCCGCGGTTCGCGCGACGCGGGCGACGCGAGCCCGCCCCCGCCCCGACAGCGGTAGGCGCTCGACCGCGCGGCCGAGCAGGTCGTCCGCCTCCGGGGTGCGGCGAAGCGGAGCCCTCCGTAACAGCTCACGTGCGGCCGCTACACGCGTGGCGACCGGCTCGGAGGACTCGGACGGGCCGGACGCGAGCTCCGCCGCTCGGGGTCGCGGGACGGTGACGACCAGATCGAATCGGTCGAGCAAGGCGCGGGAGAGCTTGTCCCGAAACGAGGCGAGCCTCTGGGCCGAGCACGAGCACTCGTGCGCGGAGTCGCCGCGCGCCCCACAGGGACACAGGTTCATCGTCGCGATCAGCTGGAAGCGGGCCGGGTAGACGGCACGCCCTTCCGCGCGGGCGATGCCGACGACACCGTCCTCGAGCGGCTGGCGTAGGGCCTCGAGCGCGGGTCGCTGGAACTCGGGCAGCTCGTCCATCAGCAGGACGCCACGGTGCGCGAGGCTCACCTCTCCGGGCCGCGCGCTCCTCCCGCCGCCGACGATCGCCGCCATCGACGCGCTGTGATGCGGGGCGCGGAACGGCGGGTCGCGGACGAGCGGATGCTCGGGAGAGAGCATTCCGGCCACCGAATGGATGCGCGTGACCTCCAGCGCCTCGTCGGGCTCCAGCGGCGGCAGGACACCCGGGAGCCTTCGCGCGAGCATCGTCTTCCCGGTCCCCGGCGGGCCGGCGAAGAGAAGGTTGTGCCAGCCGGCGGCCGCGAGCTCCAGCGCGCGCCGTGCGCGCTCCTGCCCACGCACGTCGGCGAGATCGGGGTAGACGGCAATCGGCGAGTCGCCGTTCGTCGGCGGCTCGCATGACGGCGGCTCGTACTCGCCGCGCAGGTAGGCAGCCGCCTCGGCGAGATGCCAGACCGGCACCGGCTCGATCCCCGCGAGCGCAGCCTCGGCTGCCGACTCGGCTGCGCAGAGCAGCCGCTCGACCCCGGCCCGGCGAGCGCCTTCGGCCGCCGCGAGCACTCCTCCGACGGGGCGCACGCGCCCGTCGAGCGCGAGCTCGCCGATCGCCGCATGCACCGCCAGCCGGTCGGCCGGCACTTGACGCGAGGCGCCGAGCACGGCGAGAGCGATCGGCAGGTCGAACCCGGATCCTTCCTTCCGTAGCGCCGCAGGCGCGAGGTTGACGGTGATGCGGCGCGAGGGCCAGTCGAGCTCGGCGGAGGCGATACCACTCCGAACGCGGTGCTTCGCCTCCTGGCAGGCGCGATCGGCGAGGCCGACGATCGTGAAGCCGGGCACGGCGAGCTCGACGTGCGCCTCGACCTCGACCCTGCGTGCCTCGAGCCCGACCAGCGCGTACGTGAGCGTGCGAGCGAGCACCCAGCCATGGAACCCGGCGACGCGTGACGCGTCTGTGCCGGAACCGTGCCGATCAGCTACGCGTCGCGGTGATGTACGTCCAGCAGCAGCGGAAAGTCGGCCTGCCGCCGAAGATCGTGTTCAGCGACTCGCGGAGCAGCTCGAGCCGTGCAGCCGCCGCCTCGGGCGCCGCGGGCTCGCCATCGACCTTCGCCGACCCGCCGACCCAGCCGAGGACGGCGTCCGCGTACGCGGCCAGGAACTCGTACCACTCGTCCACCCGCGCCTCGATCGTCCGCTCCGTGACGTCCTCGATCGCGAACCCCGCTCCGCCGAGCGCATCGAGGTAGTGGTCGAGCGGCCGCGGGGCGAGGAAGACCCGGTCCCTCCAGTCGAGGTACGCCTGCATGCGCTCCGGGTCCTCGAGCACGTTGCGGTATGCGGCCCAGCGCGGGTCGGTGCGGACGAGCCCGGTGGCGACTTCGTGCACGACGTAGACCGTCTCGTCGATGATCCATTCGTTCTCGGCGGCGCGCGGATTGCGCAGGTTGCCCGAGTTGATACGCACTCGCCCGCCGGGCTTCAGGACGCGGGCCCAGGCGAGCAGCGTCTGCTCCAGGTCGTCGTAGAGGTGGATCGCGTTCGTGGAGACGAGCTCGTCGGCACCGGGGAACGAGTCACCGAGTACCTCGTCCACGTACTGCAGCCGCTTCCCGTCCTTGAGGAAGAGCAGCCGCCGAAAGGCGACCCGCTCGTCGCCGCGGAATCGCTCGACGGCGACGCGGAGGAACTTCGGCGAGCTGTCGACGATCACCATGCCGACCTGACGGTCGAACACACGGAGCCGGAGGCGGTCGAGCAGGATCCCGGTGCCGCCCGAGTAGTCGATCAGGACGTCACCTTCGCGCAGGTCCTGGGCGAGCTGCTCGACCGTGAGGTCCAGGTTGTCGTACCAGCCGTGGTTCTCGACCGTGTCGTAGTTCAGCCCGAAGGCGTCGACTGGCTGCTCGACCCAGTCCTCGTCCGGGATCCGCGGGAAGCCCTCCGGCCAGGAGAACCTGAAATCGGGCGTCCCGAACGGATCGGCGATCGGCCGGCTGAGCGCCACGTGCGTCGCGACGAGCGCCGGCACGTCGCGCGGAGGGAGACGGCCCCATCCGCACGGGGTGGCAACGCCGAAGTCCCCGGCCGCCGTGTACGCATCCGCGATCCGCCGGCGGGCGTCCTCCTCGGGCTCGCCCGGGTGCACGAGGCCGAGATAGAGCTCCGTGGACGCCTGGAGTCGCAGATCGCGCAGCGGCGTCAGAGACGCGGCGTCGGCGTCGCGAGAGACGGGCATGTGCACCCAGTTCAACGGCCGGCCGAGGCTTGCCGCGAGGGCGTTCGCGATCTCGACCATCCGGCTCATGTCGGCCGGGACGTGGCGCGGCGAGGTCTCGTCGTGACCGAAGCAGAAGTGGAAGCCGAGTTCCGCGTCCGGGGGCACGAGCCGGCTGATCCGGATCAGGCGCTCGAGGATTCCGCCCTTCGCGTCGGGGAACCAGACCGGGACGTCGCCTTCGAGCATTCCGAACTCGAAGTTCGTGTCCCACTGGAGCGCCAGCTGGTCATGGGGGATTCCGGAGAGGATCTGCTCGAGCTCGACCACCATCGCGGCCTCGTAGGCCTGCTCGGCGACCGGCTGGTTCTCGAGGGCGACGAACGCGCTGATCGGCGCCAGCGGCGTCGGGAGCGACACCTGGAAGCGGCACGCGCGTGGAAGGACGCCGTCGCGCTTGAGCACGCTGAAGGCGCGAAACGAGGACAGGGCGGCCTCGGCGTAGCCGAGCTGCTCGAACGTGAGCTCGGAGCCGTCCTCCCCTTCCCGAAGGCGCAGTCGCGGCAGCGCCCGGTACGAGTACGGCGTCGGCGGCGCGACCTCGAACTGCGGACGCGAGCTCAACACCGGGTACTGCCAGACGATCCAGTCGGCACGCGGTCCCGTCTCGCCGTCCGGAATCCGGCGCAGGCGGTCGCCGAGCTCCTCGCCGAGCGTGCGGAAGACCTCGTCTGCGTTCGCGAGCGGCACGCTGCCGACCAGGTGCACGCCGAGCGGCACGTAGGCCGCCTGTACCGGCGCCTCGTCCAGTGTCGCGACGACCGTCTCGCCGGGCCGCATTGTGCGCAAAGGCTACTACCCCACTGACATACCGTCTGTCTTGCTGCCTCCGATTGCTACGTACGGCGGCGAGGACGCGCAGGTGGATCTGCAAGCTTGTCGAGGTCGAGGTTGCCGGCTGCGTCGCCGAACACTGCCTGTGCCTCGGAGCGAATGCGTGCGACTTCAGAGAACGCGCGCGCCGAAATGAGGCTTGAGAGCAGGACGGTAGCTCTGAGCAGGCGCGCTCTAAAGTCGCCGATGCCGCTGACGCGAAGCCAGAACTCGTCCGACGCAAGGACGACGACATTGGGGTCCTGGGTGAGCGGCCGGCTCTTGCTTCTGCCTGAGAGAACTGCGATGAACATCTCGACCGGCCTCCTGCTTGCCCGAATCGCCGCCGCCCCTGCGCGAAGCGCGTTTACGTCTGACCGTCTTCCGCCAGAACTCTTCGTGTTCGGTGCTGACTGAAGTGCGTAAAGCTCGATGACCCCGGAACGATCAAGCTGAAGATCTACACCGCTTCCAGGCTTGACGCCGCGCGAGACGATCCTCGCAACTTCCTCCTGCCACGTCCCGAGATGGCCCTCGATGGCCGACGTTTCCCAGTCGTCGAGACGACTATCAACCCATTCATCGACAGTCGTCGCCCCACGGGCTGTGTAGATCATCGGATTACGCTTAGCGAGCTTGTAAGCGTCGAGTCTTGCGAGGTTCTGCTCGAGCGGCTCGGCGACATGCCGCTCGAAAGCAACAACGATCTCTTCTGCAATTGCCGTGCTGACGCCAAGTGCGGCGCCGACATTGGCAACGAGACTGATAGAACGACTACCCGCTTGCGGCACAGACAAGCACGTCCTCGAAGAACTCGCCAGCGCGGCGCCCCGTTCTTCGGTTGACGTGCCGCGTCACCCTCTCTTCAAGCGATAGGCCCGCGCGTTCGAGAATCTCGGGATAGAGGCCCTTCGAGTCGTTGACGACAACTACGACTGGCGCCCCGTTGGGGAGCTGTCGGTTCGCGTTGGCAAACACGGCGATCATGTCCTCGACGTACGTGCGAACGGCAAGACGCGACTGCCCGCGAGCCGCGGAACCTATCTCTTCCTTGCGCCGATCCAAGAGTCCCAGGAGTTCGTAGGCGTAGCGATGCTGCTCGTGGTAGTCGATCAACCCGGGATAGGGCGGTGACGTGATGATCCCGGTGGCCTTGAGAGGAAGCTCAACACTGCGAGAGTCTTCATGCAGTACGAGAGCATCGGCATCCCCCCGCATCGAAGAGAACTCGCGGAGACGCCGAATCGTGTCGACGGTGTAACGGCGCAGAAACTTCGATGCCTCACCGACTGGGCGGCAGGTGCGGCGATGCTTGTGGCACCAGTACGGCTCAAGCTGAGGCACACGCGGAAAATCGAGATCAAAGTGTGTGGTCCGGCGAGCCGAGCGCGCAGACCGGCTCAGAATGACGCTCCCGACATCGGAGATAGGGCCGTCGCATTTCGTAATCGCGGCTCGGTACGCCAGCAATTCGCCAAGAGCCCGCCTCGAGTACCAAGCCCGGAGCCAGTCGGTCCCCTGCTCGTCTGGCGCCGGTTCGTGTCGTTTCGCTTCTTCGAGCGCGCCCTTCAGTCCCAGTTCGAGGGCACCGAGCGAGTACCGAGCCGTCTTGACGCGAGAGAGGAGGCAGTTGAAGGCCGAGATGTCGCACCCAACAGAGCGTGCCCCGTAGACATTCGCCTCTACGAGGGTTGTCCCGGAGCCGACGAAGGGATCGTACACGCAGTCATTCGGACTGAAATGGCGATGGAGGAAGACATCGACGAGCTGAGGGATGAACTTGCCCAGATACGGGTGAAGGCTGTGAACGTGCTTCGTCCGCTCAACCTGTGGAAGCTCATCCTCCGACCAGGACAACTCGAGATCAATGTCGGCGTAGAGCGCCTCCTGTGTCCTCCCCGCCACGAGAACCGAGTCTATGGACCGCGGCGGACGCACACCTCTAGGCGTCCTGCGTCCGCGCCACCGAGTTGAACTTCGGCGCTACGACGAGGACTCCTGGTCCGCATCCGGCGCGTTGTCGCCGCGACCGACATGGCGGGCGCGGCAGCAGCGGCCCCTGGGATGCGAGCCGGGTCAGGGAAGGGGGCTCACGGGGGAAACCGGCCGTTTCCCCCGTGAAGCGGGCGACGCCTCAGGCGAGCCCGCGTGAGCGGTCGTACTCGCGGAGCCGCGCGATCCGCTCCTCGAGCGGCGGGTGCGTCGAGAAGAGGTTCGCGACGCCGACCGCCTTCAGCGGGTTGACGATGTACAGCGACGAGGTCGCAGGATTGACCTGCATCGGGACCGCCTGGCGGCCGCGCTCGAGCGTCTCGAGCGCCTCGGCCAGGGGCTCGCCGGTACCGAGCATGCGGGCGGCGGTTGCGTCGGCGAGGTACTCGCGCTGGCGGGAAACGGCAAGCTGGAGCAGGGATGCCGCCAGCGGGGCGATGATGATCGTCGCCAGCGCGCCGATCGCGCCGAGCGGGTTGTCCCGGTCGTCCCCGCCGAACATCGCGGCGAAGAAGAAGATGTTGCCGATCGCGGAGATCGCGCCGGCGATCATCGCCGCGATCGACGAGACGAGGATGTCCCGGTTCTTGATGTGGGCGAACTCGTGGGCGAGGACTCCGCGGACCTGGTCGCGGGGCATGAACTGGAGCAGGCCCTGGGTCACGGCCACCGCCGCGTGCTCCGGGTTGCGGCCGGTCGCGAAGGCGTTCGGCTGGTCGGACGGAATCATGAAGACGCGCGGCTTCGGCAGGTCGTACAGCTGTGCAAGCTCGCCGACGATCTGGTGAATTTCCGGCGCCTCCGATTCGGAGACCTGCTGCGCCCTGGCCGCCCGGATCGCGAACTTGTCCGACATCCAGTAGGCGGCGACGTTCATCAGCACCGAGAAGACGACGAAGAACCACAGGACCGCTCCCCCGATCGCCGCTCCGACCCCGATGAACAGGGCGGTGAGCGCGGCGAGCAGGAGCCAGGTACGCGCCTTGGTGCTGAAGCTCGCTCGATTGACGTTCACGGCACTCCTTTCGGCTGAACGCTAGCTACACGAACAGCCGAAGGTTTCTCCCGCCAAAGTGGTGGCCGGCGCGCCCGGGTCTTGCGACCGTTCTGACGAGCGACGCCCGTTTGGGGATAGTGCCCCTCGGCAGCATTCAGGGTACCAGAGCGACTCGCTGGAGCCGCCCGGCCCGGATGCCGATCGCCTCGAACGAGATCTCCAGGCCGGCGCAGCCCGGCCGTGTCGCAAGCCAGGACTCCGCTGCCCGAACCAGCCGCCGCACCTTCTCTGGCCCGATCATCTCCAGCGGGTCGCCGTACCCGCGCCCGCGCTTCGCCTTCACCTCGCAGAAGACGAGCCGCCGGCCACGGCGGAGCACGAGGTCCAGCTCGTAGCCGCCGGCCCACGCGTTCGCGTCGAGCACCCGGTAGCCGCGCAGCCGGTAGTGGAGACGAGCGCGGCGCTCGGCCTCGCGACCGGCGCTACTCGTCGACCGCGGCGAGCGCCTCGTCGGCGGGGACGTAGCAGAGGGCCTGGAACGAGCGGCGGTGGAGCTCACAGGGACCGCGCTCTCGGACGATCGCGGAGTGGCCGGGCGTGATGTAGCCGACGTGAGAGACGAAGCCGTAGTGCGGAAAGAGGGAGTCGAGCCGGCGCATCAGGCGGTCTCGCGTCACCTTCGCCACGACCGACGCAGCCGCGATCGCGGCGCTCTTCTCGTCGCCGTCGACCACCGCGCGATGGGCGGGGGCAGACGGCCCCAGGCGGAAGCCGTCCACGAGGCAGGCCTCGGCCGGCGGGCTGAGCTCCCACAGCACGGCACGCAGGCCGGCGAGGTTCGAGCGGTGCAGGCCGGTCCGGTCGATCTCACCGTGAGAGATCACCCTCACCGCGACCTTGCGCGCGCACCCGAGCACCGCCCGGAACAGCTCCTCCCGCCGAGCGGGGTCGAGCTGCTTCGAGTCGTTCAGGAGCGCGAGCGGCCGGACACGATGGTCGCGGAGCTCGGCGTAGTCGAGCAGGACACCGGCGACGACCAGCGGCCCTGCGAGTGAGCCTCGGCCCGCCTCGTCGGCTCCGGCGACGAACCGGACGCCGAGACGGCGGTCGAAGCTAAGAAGCCTTTTCCCCGGTTTCCGGAGCTTCTGCCGTGGCTGCTTCGAGCTCCGCCTCTGGCTCTGCAGAGCCTTCGAGCTCACCCTCAGGGGCTTCGGCGACCGGCTCCTCGACCTGGGATTCGGGCTCCTCGGGCTCGGCGGCGGCTGCCTCGGCGCCATCGGGCGAGGATAGCTTGTCCCTCCGCTGCACAGCCCGGACGCGCGCCTTCTTCCCTACTTTCTCGCGCAAGTAGTAGAGCTTGGCGCGATTGACGTCGCCGATCTGGACGACCTCGATCTTCTCGATCTTCGGCGAATGCAGCGGGAACGTCCGCTCGACGCCGACCCCGAACGATTGCTTGCGCACCGTGAACGTCTCGCGGACGCCGGGTCCCTGCCGCTTGATCACGATCCCCTCGAAGACCTGGATCCGGCGGCGCTGGCCCTCGATCACCTGGAAATGCACCCGAACGGTATCGCCTGCCTTGAAGCGCGGGCGGTCTTTGCGCAGCTGCCGCTGCTCGAGGAGCTCGATCGTCTTGCTCATAGGAAAAGGCCCGAGGGGCCGAGGCGAAATGGTAGCGGAACACCGCGGGCCGGGAGACGCGCTCGAGCGGCTCCCGGTCTAGGCCGGCACGAGCGCGCTCGCGCGGCAGGGCGCGCCGCTTCCGCCCCTGATCCTGAGCGGGAGCGCCATCAGGTGGAAGCGAGGCGGAACCCGGTCGAGATTCGCCAGGTTCTCGACGATCACCACCCCTTCTCCGAGCAGCGCCCTGTGCACGGGGCTCGCGTCGTCGCCGAACACGTCCGGCGACAGCGTGTCGACACCGACCGCCTTCACGCCTCGATCGAGCAGGAGCTCGACGCAGTCGGGCCCGAGCCCCGGCCAATCGACGAGGAACGCGGTGTCATCCGGGCGCACCGCCCACTTGCGCCACCAGCCGAACTCGAACACGGCGATGTCTCCGCGCTGGATCCGTCCGTGCCTGCTCTCCCAGGCCAGCACGAGGTCGGCCGTGACAGCGCCCCTCGGCTCGACCGCATCGCAGCCGACGAGGCACGCCGGCCCCATCCACTGCTCGAGCGGCACCTCGTCGACCCAACGGTGGTGGGGGTGGCCGGGCGGCAGGTAGTGGGCCGGCGCGTCGACATGCGTGCCGGTGTGCTCGTTCAGGAGAAGTTGGTAGGCCGTCGCCTCGTCGCCGTAGTGGATCGAGCACCAGAGCGTCCGGAAGAAGCGGGAGAGCGTCGGCCACACCGGCATCCCCTCCTCGAGCGGCTGGCTGAGGTCGATCGCCGTAACGGCGTCCAGGGCGGGTGCGCTAGAGCTGTCGCCGCTCACGGCCGTAGAGGAGAAGGATGAACAGGATCGCGACGCCGTAGACGACATTCCGGCCCCAGTCCGGCATGTTCTCGGCGAGCAGCACGCTGACCAGGGCGACGAGCGTGATCGAGCCGGCGACCGTGCCGAGGTAGTGGCCGCGGCCGCCGAGGATCGACACGCCCCCGATCACCGCAGCCGCGATCGACTGGAACAGGTACGGGTCGCCCATCCCCAGCGTCGCCTGGCCTCCGTAGGCGACGAGCACGATGCCACCGAGCGCCGCGAAGAAGCCGCTGAGCATGTACAGCGCGACCGTGACGACGCGCACGTTGATCCCGGCGAGGTACGCGGCCGTCTCGTTGTTGCCGATCGCGTAGATCCGCCGACCGAAGCTCGTCGCGCTGAGCAGGAAGGTGATCAGGATCGCGATCCCGAGCCAGAGGAAGAGATCCGCCCGCACACCGAGCACGGTGGTCCTGATGACGTCCTGCACGGCCTTCGGAGCGTACGACGCGCATGACGAGCACGTGAGGCCCTTCGAGAGACCGAGCGTCAGACCCTCCATGATCCCGTTCATCCCGAGCGTCATCACCACGGCCGGTACGGCCAGGTAGGCGATCCCGATGCCGTTCACCAACCCGGTCACGAGCCCGAGGCCGAGGGTGAGCAAGACAGCGGGAACGGCACGTCCGTCGCGGCCGAGCGAGGAGGTGATGAGCAGGATCGCCGCACCGTTCAACACCCAGGGCACCGAGAGGTCGATGCCGCCGACGAGAATCACGAAGGTCTGCCCGGCCGCGACGAAGCCGACGAACGACGCGATCACGAGAAGCGACTTCACGCTCGCCGCGCTCGCGAAGCCCGGATGGAGCAGATCGCCGACGACGAAGACGAGGATCGCGGCGCCGAAGGCGTAGAGCACGCGCCGCCGGTCGGGCGTGAGGCTGGCGAGCACCTGCCGCCAGCGCGGCTCCGGCCCGACGCTCTCGGCGCCGGTCGTCATGCCCGCATCCCCACGACGCGCCGGATGAGCGTCCCGAGCAGGACGGCGACGACGAGGAAGAGGCCCTGGAAGAACGACTGGTAGAGCGGGTCGATGCTGGCGAAGAAGAGCACGTTGATCAGGAGCGTGAGCACGAACGCCCCCGCCACCGTCCCGATCGCGCTCCCGCGCCCGCCGAAGAAGCTGATCCCACCGAGGACGACCGCCGCGATCGACGTGAGCACGAAGACGTCACCGGAGGTGGCGTCGCCCGCGGTAGTCGTGGCCGCGAGGAACAGGCCTCCGGCCGCGGCGAACATGCCGCCGAGGACGTAGGCGCCGATCTTGACGAGGCGCACGGGGATTCCGTGCGCCCGCGCAGCTTCCTCGTCGTTGCCGATCGCGAACACGCCCGTGCCGAAGCGCGTCCGGCGGAAGCCGAGCCAGAAGACGATAATTGCGGCCACGAAGAAGAGGCCGGTCGGCCCGTTCGGGTTCGCGAGGATCTTCGTGTACTCGAGCGGGACGGCGCCGCCGGGCTGCGGCAGGACCTTGATCGCCAGCCCCTGGTAGATGGACAGCGTCGCGAGCGTGACGAGAATCGGCTGGAGCCGGCCGTAGGCGACGAGGATTCCGTTGAGCGCTCCTCCGCCGGCGCCGACGGCGAGGGCGATGAGCGACCACGCGAGCATGCTGCCGGTGCCCGAGTGCATGTGCGTGGCGACGAGGCTGTTCGTCAGGTCGATCATCCCGCCGACCGAGAGGTCGAGGCCCCGCGTGAGGACGACGATGCTCTGGCCGACGGCGGCGAAGACGAGCGGCATCGACGTGTTCACGACCGACGTCCACTCGAACGTGCCCGGGAAGCGCGAGAGCTGGCGGAAGAAGAGGCCGATGTAGAGGCCGACCATCCCGGCGAGGATGATCAGCGCGAGCAGGAGCGGAGCCGACTGGATCGTGAAGTGCTGCAGGCGGCTACGGCTCCGGAACGGCGGGGGGTTGGTCAGGCTTGTCACCCCACCGGCCTCCGTCATGCCGCGTGCTCCCGCAGCGAGGCGGCGACGATCGCCTCGGCGTCCGTGCCCTCACCCGTGAGCTCGGCCGCGACGCGGCCCTCCCGCATGACGAGGACGCGGTGGCAGAGCCGCGCCATCTCCTCGGTCTCGCTCGAGTAGAAGAGGAGCGACTTTCCCTCGGAGACGAGCTCCATCATCAGCTCGTAGATGTCGTGCTTCGTGCCGACGTCGACGCCGCGGGTGATGTCGTAGAGCAGGAGGATGTCGGACTGGGCGAGCAACCACCGGCCGATCAGCACCTTCTGCTGGTTCCCGCCGGAGAGCGTGCCCACCTCCTGCACCGATGGCCGGCTCGTGCGGATCTGGAGTCGCCGCACGGCGCGCCTCACGTGGGCGTGCTCGCTCGCCGGGTTGAGGATGCCGTAGAAGGCCACACGGCCGAGCACCGCGAGGGTCAGGTTGTCGCGGACCGACATCGGCAACATCAGGCCCTCCGTCTTTCGATCCTCGGGCACGAGGGCGATCCCCATTCGATGCTTGATCGCGTCCGACGGCCGCCGAATCCGAACGGGCTTGCCCTCGATGCGGATCTCGCCGCCCGAGAGCTTCCGGGCGCCGAAGAGGGTCATGAACAGGTCGCGCTGCCCCTGGCCCGCCAGCCCCCCGATGCCGAGGATCTCGCCGTAGTGAAGCTTGAAGGACACGCCGCTGACCCGCTCGCCGTGGAGATCGTGGACGTCCAGGGCGACCGTCGGCTCCGCCTCGAGCGCCGGTACCTCCGGGTACATCCGGTCGATCGTCCGGCCGGTCATCAACGTCACCGCTTCGCCCTCGGTCAGCTGCTCGCGGGTCGCCACGCGCTCGCCGTTGCGGAAGATCGTGATCCGGTCGGCGATGTTCGCGACCTCGCCCCAGCGGTGGGAGGTGAAGATCACGCACTTGCCACGCTCGCGGAGGTCGCGAACAAGGCCGAAGAGCCATTCGACCTCCTGTTCCGCGAGCGCCGAGGTCGGCTCGTCGAGGAAGAGGATGTCCGGGTCGCGGAGGAGCGCCCGGGCGATCTCGATCACCTGCCGCTGCGCCAGCGAGAGCGACGCCGGCAACTCGTACGGGTCGATGCCGCGGACGCCCAGCCGCGCGAAGAGCTCGTCGGCGCGGGAGGCCAACTCGCGCCTCTGGATGAGCCGCGCGGGCCCGAGCGGCTCGATGCGCAGGAAGAGGTTCTCCGCCACGGTCATCCACGGCATCAGCGTCAGCTCCTGGAAGACGGTGCCGACCCCGACGGCGCGCGCATCGTGCGGGTTGCGGAACTCGGCCTCCTTCCCCTGGATCCGGACGGTGCCGTGGTCCGGGCGAAGGACGCCGCTCAGGATCTTGATCATCGTGCTCTTGCCGGCGCCGTTCTCGCCGACGAGCGCATGCACCTCGCCGAACCGGGCATCGAAGGAGGCCTCGTTCAGCGCACGCACCCCGCCGAACGAGCGCGAGATGCCGATCCCCTCGATCGCCGGGCCGGATGTGCTCACGTTGCCTCCTGTGAAGCGGACGGGCGGCGGCCGGTCTCCCGGCCGCCGCCAGCGCGAGGATTCTACTTGGGCAGACTCACCTTCAACGTCCCGGGGCAGGCCTTGCCGCTGAGCGCCGCCTGGACGCAGATCTTCACCGTCGCCTTCGGGCCTGAATCGGTGAAGTCCGTGAAGAAGCTGTCCGGGAGGGCCGGGAAGACGGTCACCCCGTTCTTCACCGTCTTCTCCGTCACCGTCGGGAAGGGGATCTCGATGTCACCCTTCGGGCGCTGCTTGTTCAGCACCTGGCGCGCCAGCTCGAGCGCGGCGAGGACCAGGAACGGCGGCTGGCCGATCGAGATGCCGACGACGTGCTGTCCGAGGTAGCCCTTCGGAAGCATGAACTTCCGGAAGCCGTTCTCGGCCTCGCCGGCAGTCGGCGGGAGTGGCACCCGCTTCGCGTCGATGAACGCCTTCAGGACGCCGTCCGTGCCGCCCTGCGCCCAGATCCCGCTGATCTTGGGGAGGGACGGCAGCTGCCCGGCCGTGTTCCGCTGCGCCGTGGAGGAGTCCCACATACCCGTGTACCGGGCGACGACCTTGATGCCCGGGTTCTTCTTCCACACCGAGTCCGCGCCCTTGTTCCGTTCCTCGTCGACGAACGTGCCGGGCACGCCCGTGACCATGATCACGTTGCCCTTCCCGTGGATGCGCTTGGCGAGATCGGTCGCGAGCACCTGCCCGAACTTGAACTGGTCGGTGTTCACCTTCAGCGCGCACGGCGCGGTGACGACGTTGTCGTACGAGACGACGAGGATTCCGCGGGCGCACGCCTGGCCGATGATCCCGTTCAGGCCGGTGGGCGACGCGGCGTTGATCACGATCGCGTCGACGTGCTGCGAGATCAGGTTCGACATCTGCTGCGTCTGCTTGCTGACGTCGTTCCCCGAGTTGTAGACCGAGCAGTCGACCTGCGTCGAGTACGGCGGCATCTTGCACGCCGCCTTGAACAGGTTCTCCATCTCGATGCGCCACTTGTTGCCGATGAACGAGTTCGACAGCGCGATCCGCAGCTTCTTCTGCGGCGCGGCAGGGGCGGCGCTCCTGTCACCCTGGGCGAAGGCGGCGGTGATCGCCACACCGGCGACGATCAGCGTGGCCAACGCGGGCAGGACCAAGCGGAGCCGCTTGCTCATAGTGGTGTCCCTCCTTCTCGGGCGTGAACGCAGGGCGCCCGGCTGGTCGCGGTTAGCCGAATTCGGGAGGTATAACATGGTGCCGCCGTCGAGACAATAGTGCGATGATATGTCAATATGAGCCGCGATCCGGGCGTGCAGAAGGCGTCCTAGCCGCCCCCCTCGGCTGATGGCAGAACTCGTCCGTCTCTCGTACGAGATCCAGCCCGAAGACCCGGGCTGGCCCGGAAACCCGACCTACCGGTGGGAGCAGACCTCGTCGATCGCAGGCGGCGACGTCGCGAACTTCGGCATCCTCCATCTGTGCGACCACTTCGGCTCGCACCTCGATGCGCCGAACCACTTCAACGAGCGCGGACCGAAGATCGCCGAGGTACCGATCGACCGGTTCGTCTACGAGCGACCCCGGCTCATCGACGTCCCAAGGGGGGACGGCGAGCTCGTCACGCGGGCGGAGCTGGAGGCCCACGATGCAGACGTCCGCGACGCAGACCTGCTGCTGATCCGGAGCGGGTGGAGTCGGATCCGCTCGGACGACCCCGACCGCTACGCCAGCCGCGGGCCGGGAGTCTCCCCCGAAGCCTGCGAGTACCTGATCGAGCAGCCCGGCCTGAAGGCGATCGCGCTCGACTTCATCTCGCTCGCGTCCTACGGCAAGCTCGACCCGGACGGCATCGTGGCGCACCAGATCCTCTGCGGCGTCGGCCGCGACGACCGCTACGTCATCATCATCGAGGACGTCGACCTCTCCGGCTATCCGCCCGGAGCGCAACGGGTGTACGCGATCCCGCTCTTCGCGGCCGATGCAGACTCGAGTCCCTGCACCGTCTTCGCCGAGGTCGGGTGAGGTGAGCGCCGGCGCCGGCAAGGGTGGCCAGCGCGTGACGCTGAGCAGGGCCCCGCGAGAGCCGGTCGAGCTCGGGCACGCAGCAGTGCTCCTCGATCCCGCCGACGACGTCGCAATCGCGAAGGAGATGCTCGTCCCCGGAACCCTCCTCGCCGGGGCAGGGGCCCTGATGCCGGTGCAGCAGGCCATCCCTCCCGGCCACAAGATCGCGCTCCACGGCGTCGAACGCGGGGCGCCTGTACGGCGGTACGGACAGATCATCGGCTTTGCCTCTCGCGCGATCGTGGCGGGCGAGCACGTCCACAGCCACAACTTGACCGTGGGCGACGGTCCGCTCCCGCTCGACTACGCGGTCGGCGAGAGCTGTGCGCCGGCCGTGCTCGTTCCGGAGGAGGAACGGCGAACGTTCCTCGGCTTCCGCCGCACCGACGGCCGGGTCGGAACGCGCAACTACGTGGCCGTGCTCGCGTCCGTGAACTGCTCGTCCTCGGCGACCCGGCAGATCGCGGAGGAGATCCGCGCGAGCGGCGTGCTCGCGCGCTACCCGAACGTCGACGACGTCCTCGCCTTCGCGACGAAGGGCGGCTGCGGAGCCCACCACGGCTCGCCCGACCTCGCGCAGCTCCAGCGGACACTCGGCGGCATCGTCGACCACCCGAACGTCGCCGCCTACGTCGTGCTCTCGCTCGGCTGCGAGGTCAACCAGCCCGACGAGATGATCGAGCTCGCGGGGCTGGCGGGTAACGGCGCCGGCCCGCTCGTGCTGACCATCCAGCAGGACGGGGGCTTCCGCCGCACCGTCGAAGCCGGAATCGACGCGGTGACGCGCCTCCTGCCGCTCGCCGACGAGGCCGTGCGAGAGCCGGTGCCGGCGTCGGAGCTCGTCGTCGCCCTCCAGTGCGGCGGCTCGGACAGCTGGTCCGGCGTCACCGCCAACCCGGCTCTCGGGCGGGCCGCCGACGAAGTCGTCCGGCAGGGCGGGACGGTCGTGCTCGGCGAGACGACCGAGATCTACGGCGCCGAGCACCTGCTGACGCGCCGTGCGCGCAGCGGCGAGGTGGCCGAGAAGCTACTCGAGCGGATCCGGTGGTGGGAGCAGCACGTGGCGATGTTCGGCGCCTCGATCGACAACAACCCCGGGCCCGGGAACAAAGCCGGCGGACTGACGACGATCTACGAGAAGTCGCTCGGCGCGATCGCCAAGGCGGGGTCGACGCCGCTCAACGACGTCGTCGAGTACGCAGAGCGGATCTCGACGCGCGGGCTCGTGCACATGGACACCCCCGGCTACGACCCCGTCTCGGTCACCGGTCAGGTGGCGGGCGGGTGCAACGTGGTCGTCTTCACCACCGGCCGCGGCTCCTGCTTCGGGTTCAAACCCTCGCCGTCGATCAAGGTGGCGACGAACACGGCCCTCTACGAGGCCCAGGAACCCGACATGGACGTGAATGCCGGCCGGATCCTGGACGGAGCGTCAGTCGAGGAGGTCGGACGGGAGATCTTCGAGGACCTGCTCGCAGTCGCATCGGGGAAGCAGACGAAGAGCGAGCTGGCCGGGGTCGGCGAGGAGGAGTTCAACCCCTGGCCCGTCGGCGTGACGCTCTAGGCCGCCGCCGGGCCAGCGTCCGTTCCAGGCGCAGGGCGGTGTCCTCGATCAGGTCGCGCGTCCCCCTCTCGGCGGCCGCGCCGTCCCGGGCGGCGACAGCGGCCGCGATCTCGCCGTGCACGGCCGTCGCCTGCCGTGCGGACTCAGCGGTGCGCGTCGCGACGAAGAGCGCGCGGAATACGGCCCGCATCATCCCGGCCATGTGCTCCAGCAGCTCGTTGTGGCATCCGCGCAGGATCAGCTCGTGGAAGCGCAGGTCGGCCTCGAGGTAGGCATCGGGGTCGTCGATCGCCGATTCCATGTCCGCGAAGGCCGCCTGCAGCTCGGCGACCTCTTCGTCCGTCGCCCGCTCGGCGGCGAGCAGGGCGGCCTCGGGCTCGACGATGCGCCGCAGCTCGACGATGTTGCGGAAGAAGTCGCCGTCGGGGCTGGCTTCGAAGCGCCAGGCGAGGACGTCCGGGTCGAGTAGGTTCCAGTTCCGCCGCGGCGTCACCCGCGTTCCCGTCTTCGGTCGCGCCTCCACGAGCCCCTTTGCCGCCAGAACCTTCACCGACTCGCGGAGAACGGTTCGGCTGACCGCCAGCTCGCCCGTGAGCTCGTCGTCGTTCGGCAGCAGCTCGCCGGGGAGGAGCTCACCGCGCAGGATCATCAGGCCGATCCGGTGGACGACCTCTCCATGGAGGCCTCGACGCGGGTACATCTGGGCTCGGGTCACGCGTCCACTCTAGACGCCTGCGGAGGCAACACCGGGCCACCGGGCGGCGCGTCGGGAGGCACCGGCTCGGGCACCGCCTCCGCGATCGTCGCGTCGAGCTCAGCCGTCGTCCTCTCGTCGAGCTCGAGCCCCATCGCCGGCAGCCAGCCGTCGACCTGATCCGGCCGGCGCGCGCCGACGATCGCGCCGGTCACACCGGGCTGCGCGACCACCCAGGCGATCGCAACCACGCCGACGGAGACGCCGAGCCGGTTCGCGGCCGGCCTCAACCGCTCGACCAGCTCGAGTGCACGAGAGAGGTGCGGCTCCTTGAACTTCCAGGCTGGCGGAGCGGTGCCGGTGCGCCGCCAATCGTCCCCGGCGAGCTCGTCGAGCCGGGCCCGAAAGCTGCCAGACAGGAGCCCTGAGGCCATCGGGCTGTACGCGATCACCCCGCTTCCGTGCGCGCGCGCCCAGGGCAGGACCTGCTCGGCCGCTCGACGCTCGATCATGTTCAGCGGAGGCTGCACCGAGTCGACGTGACGGACCTGCTCGACGCGCTCGAGCAGGTCTCGAGGGAAGTTGCAGACCCCGAGCCAGCGGACCTTGCCCTCCGCCGCCAGCTCGGCCATCGTCGCCCAGGACTCCTCGACCGGGGTTCCGGTGACCGTGTCCGGCCAGTGGAACTGGTAGAGGTCGATCCGCTCGACGGCGAGGCGCCGAAGGCTGTCCTCGCATTCCCGCCGGATCGAGGCAGGGCGGAGATCCGTGGAGAAGCGGCCCCGCTCGTCCCACACGCGGCCGCATTTCGTGAACACGTACACCTCTTCGCCGATCCGGAACGGCGCGAGCGCGCGACCGACGACCTCCTCCCCGCGCCCAAGGCCGTAGCCGGGCGCCGTATCGATCCAATTCACTCCCTGCCCGACCGCATGGCGGACGGCAGCGATCGAGTCGGCGTCCTCCTGCGGGCCCCAACCGAACTCGTAGACGCCGCCGAACGCCCACGTCCCGAGACCGCAGGTGGTCAGCTCGGGCCCGTCCGCCCCCAGCCTCCTTGTCGCCATCGCCGCCCTTCCCTTCGGTGGCTAGAGGTAGGTCACCGCGTCGGTCACGACGGGCGAGCGGCCGCGCAGGAAGCCGAAGTCACAGCCCTCGTTGGCCTGGAGAACGTGGTCTTCGTAGAGTCGCCGGTAGCCGCGCTCGTCCTTGCGAGGCGGGGGCGTCCACTCGGCCCGCCGGCGATCGATCTCGGCCTCGTCGACGAGCAGGTCCAGCGTCCGCGCATCGACGTCGAGACTGATCCGGTCGCCGGTCTCGACGAGCGCCAGCGGCCCGCCGACCGCCGACTCGGGAGCGACGTGAAGGACGACCGCACCGTACGAGGTGCCGCTCATCCGCGCGTCGGAGATCCTGACGAGGTCGGAGACACCCTGCCTGAGGAGCTTTGCCGGGATCGGCAGGTGTCCCCACTCCGGCATTCCGGGCGCGCCGACCGGGCCCGCGTTCCGGAGCACCATCACCGAGCTCGCGTCGACGTCGAGGTCCGGGTCGTCCACCCGTGCGGCGAGATCGTGGATGTCCTCGAAGACAACTGCCCGGCCCTCGTGCTTGAGCAGGCGGGGGTCGGCGGCGGAGATCTTGATCACCGCGCCGTCCGGGCAAAGGCTGCCGTGCAGAACGGCGAGCGAACCGCCGCCGCCGATCGGGTTCGAGCGCGGCCTGATCACGCGCTCGTCGACGATCGAGGTCGGAACGGAGTCGAGGTTCTCTCCGAGCGTCCGGCCGCTGACCGTGAGCACGTCGAGATGGAGGAGGTCGCGGATCTGCTCGAGAACCGCCGGCAGGCCCCCCGCGTAGAAGAAGTCTTCCATCAGGTACTCGCCCGCGGGCTTCAGGTTGACGAGCCACGGGGTCGTCGCGCACAGCTCGTCGAAGCGCGAGAGCGGCAGGTCGATCCCGAGCCGGCCCGCGTAGGCGATCAGGTGGAGGATCGCGTTCGTCGAGCCGGAGATCGCATGGAGGACGCGAATTGCGTTCTCGAGCGCCTCGGCGGTGAGGATGTCCGAGGGCCTGATGCCTCGGGCGGCGAGGTCGACGATCTGCCGCCCGGACGCCTCGGCGAGATGTGCGCGGCGGGAGTCGACGGCCGGGATCGCAGCGCCTCCGGGGAGCGTCAGCCCGAGTCCTTCGGTGACGCAGGCCATCGTCGAGGCGGTCCCCATCGTCATGCAGTGGCCGTTGGAGCGGGACATGGCGTTCTCGATCTCGACGAACTCCTCGTCCGTGATCCGGCCCGCGCGGAGCTCCTCGTGGTAGTGCCAGCAATCCGAGCAGGAGCCGAGCTCCTTCCCGCGCCAGTGGCCGTTCAGCATCGGCCCGCCGGTGACGACGATCGCCGGGATGTTGGCGGAGCACGCGCCGAGGATCGCCGCCGGGTTCGTCTTGTCGCAGCCGGTGAGGAGGACGACGCCGTCGAGCGGGTAGGAGCGGATCGACTCCTCCACGTCCATCGCCATCAGGTTGCGGTAGAGCATCGTCGTCGGCTTCATCAGCGACTCGCCGAGCGACATGACCGGGAACTCGCGCGGGAAGCCGCCGGCCTGGAGCACGCCCCGCTTCACCGCCTCCGCCAGCCCGCGGAGATGGACGTTGCAGTTGACGAGCTCGGACCAGGTGTTGCAGATCCCGATCACGGGCCGGTCGCGGAAGGTGTCGTCGCCGACGCCGGTCGACTTCAGCCAGGAGCGGTGCAGGAACCCGTCGAGGTCGCGGCGGTCGAGCCAGGTCGAGCTTCGGCGCCCGTTCGCGTGCTCGTAGCCGCCGTCGCGCATCGTCGGCATTCCGGGTCCTTTCGTCGACTGACGGAGCGTCAGTAAAACCCTATCGTATGAAGAAAGGGCGATCTACTCGCACCGAGTCGCCACGAGGCCTCACCGGCGCGTGCTCCCCCCGGGGCCTCGTGTACGGTCCGCATCCGTGCGGATCCTCATCGTGGGCGCGGCGGGGATGATCGGTCGCAAGCTCGCCGAACGGCTGGCCCGGGAGGGAGCTCTCGGCGCCCGCCCCATCTCCCACGCGAGGATCGTGGACGTGGTCGAGCCTGCGCCGCCGTCCGGCGCGGGCTTCGACGTCGAGACCGTGGTCGCCGACGTGGCAGAGCCCGGCGCCGCACGGGAGCTCGTCGCCGACCGCCCGGACGTCGTCTTCCACCTCGCCGCGGTCGTTTCCGGCGAGGCCGAAGCCGACCTCGACAAGGGCTACCGCGTCAACGTCGACGGGACCAGGCTGCTGCTCGACGCCGTCAGGGAGGGGGCCGGCGGCTACCGGCCCCGGCTGGTCTTCACCTCCTCGATCGCCGTGTTCGGCCCGCCGCTCCCGGAGGTGATCGGCGACGACCAGTGCCCCGCGCCGCTGACGAGCTACGGCACGCAGAAGGCGATTGCAGAGCTACTCCTCTGCGACTACACCAGGCGCGGATTCCTGGACGGCGTGGGCATCCGCCTGCCGACGATCTGCGTCCGGCCGGGGGAGCCGAACCTTGCCGCGTCCGGATTCTTCTCGAGCATCATTCGCGAACCGCTGAACGGGCAGGAGGCGGTCCTGCCCGTTCCGGAGCACGTCCGGCACTGGTTCGCGTCGCCGCGCGCCGCCGTCGGCTTCCTCGTCCACGCAGCGTCTCTCGACAGCGGCGCCCTCGGCGACCGCCGCTGCCTGACGATGCCCGGCGTCTCGGCGACCGTCGGCGAGGAGATCGAGGCTCTGCGCCGGGTTGCGGGGGACGCGGCCGTGTCGCTCATCCGGCGCGAGCCCGACGAGACGACGATGCGAATGGTCGCGGGGTGGCCCGGGCGCTTCGACGCCCGGCGCGCGCACGCGCTCGGCTTCCGGGCGGAGGAGGACTTCGAGGAGATCATCCGCGCCCACGTCGAGGACGAGCTCGGGGGGCGGATCACGATGGGGGCGGCGTGACCGGGATCGCACTCGTGACCGGAGCCGGCAGCGGCATCGGCCGCGCGACGGCGGTCGCGCTCGCGGACGCCGGCTTCACAGTCGTCCTCGCCGGTCGGCGGCGGGAGCCGCTCGAACTGGCCGCCGCCGAGGCGGGTGCCGCCGCAACGACCGTTGCCTGCGACGTCCGGGATGCCGCGTCCGTGTCGTCGCTGTTCGCGGAGGTCGAGGCGCGGTTCGGGCGCCTCGACCTCCTCTTCAACAACGCGGGCGTGGCTGCCCCGGCCGTCCCGCTCGAGGACCTCGAGATCACCGACTGGAACGCCGTCGTCGACACGAACCTGACTGGGGTCTTCCTCTGCACCCAGCAGGCGTTCGGGCTGATGAAACGCCAGAGCCCGCCCGGCGGCCGGATCATCAACAACGGTTCCCTCTCGGCGAGCGTCCCACGTCCGCTCTCGGCGGCGTACACAGCGACGAAGCACGCCGTCACCGGCCTGACGAAGTCGACTGCGCTCGACGGGCGTGCGTTCGACATCGCGTGCGGCCAGATCGACATCGGCAATGCCGAGACGGACATGGCGGCGCCGATGCGGACGACCGGCGTCCTCCAGGCGGACGGAACGATCCGCCAGGAGCCGACGATCGACGTCGCGCACGTGGCCCGCGCCGTCGTCTACATGGCGAGCCTGCCGCTCGACGCGAATGTCCAGTTCCTGACGGTGATGGCGACGAAGATGCCGTTCGCGGGCCGCGGCTGAGCCTCGAGACGCGGACGCTAGCCGACGTAGGAGATCAGCTCGAGCAGGCTGCCGTCGGGGTCGCGAAAGTAGACGCTCCGCCCCTGTCCCCCGGCCCCGAGGCGGTCGACGGGACCGAGCTCGACCTCGACGCCCTTGCTGCGCAGGTGGTCGGCAGCAGCCTCGATCGGGCCGCCCCAGACGAAGCACAGGTCGCTGTTTCCCGGTCGGACGGGATCGACTGCCCGCGGGAAAGCGTCGCTCCCGGGGCCGTGGACGTTCAGCTGCTGCGCGCCGAGCCGGTAGGCCCAGCGCCCTTTGTCCAGCTCGACGAGCTCGGCTCCGACAACGTCGGCGTAGAAGCGGTTCGAGCGCTCCCAGTCGGAGACCGCGATCACGCAGTGGTCGAGCCGAAGTGGCTCGGTCACCTGAAGCCGAGACGGTTCGGCGGCCAGTACACGAAGAACACCGGGCCGATCAGATTCTTGCGTGGCACCGTGCCCCACTCGCGCGAGTCGCACGACTGCGACCGGTTGTCGCCCATCATGAAGTACTCCCCGGGCGGGATCTTCCGCGCGTCGTAGGAGACACCGGTGTCGCGGCGATCGGCCTTCACGTACGGCTCGATCAGCTTCTTGCCGTCGATGTAGATCACCCCGCTCTTCTCCTGCCACGTCTCCCCGGGCAGCCCGACGATCCGCTTGACGAACGTTCCGCCTGCGCCGCAACGCTGCTTCGCGAGCGGCGGCGTCTCGAACACGACGATCTCGCCCCGATGTGGGCTGCGGAAGTGGTAGATGAACCGGTTTGCAAGCACCCGGTCGGAGAAACGGGCTTCGCACCCGGGGCCGGGACGCGCGCAGTGGAGCGTGGGCTCCATGGAAGAAGACGGGATCCGATACGGGTTCACGATCCAGGCCTTGATCGCCAGCACGATCGCGATCGCCCCCACGATCGTGACGATCCAGTCGATCGTGATCCGCCAGCCGCGCGGCAGGTTGCGCGTCAGTCGCGCGACCGGATTGAGCAGGTGGTGGTGGTCGACGTGCTCGGGCTCGGGGGCTCGGCGGCGCCGACTGCCAGATCCCGTTCGAGGCGTCATAGCTCCGCCGCCGCTCGGGGTCGGACAGGACGTCGTAGGCCTCACGCACTGCCCGTACGCGGGCGTGATCCTCCTCGGTGTCGAGCTCCTGGAAGCGGAGGCGGCTGTAGTACGCGTCCCGAATCTCCTCCTGGGACGCGTCCGACCTGACGCCGAGGACGGCATAGAAGTCGTTCACCGGGCGCTCCTCGCCCGGCTCTGGTCGCTTCGCCAGTGGTCGATCCGCCCGTGATCCCCGGAGAGCAGCACGTCGGGCACGCGCCAGCCTCGGAAGTCGGGGGGCCGGGTGTACTGGGGATACTCGAAGCCGCCCTGGAGATCGGCGGAGAACGTCTCCGACTGCGCCGACCCCTCGCGGAGCGCGCCGGGCTGAAGGCGCGCGATGGCGTCGATCAGGACCATCGCCGGCAGCTCCCCGCCGGAGAGGACGTACGGCCCGATCGAGATCGCATCCGAGCACAGGTGAGTCAGGATCCGCTCGTCGAAGCCCTCGAACCGCGCCGAGAGCAGTGTCAGCCGCTCCTCGCCGGCGAGCTCCTCGACCACCGGCTGGTCGAGCTGGCGTCCCTGCGGCGTAAAGGCGATCACGCGATGATCCGGCACTCCTCCGTACACGGCGTCAAGCGCGGCTGCTGCGACGTCGACCCGCAGCACCATGCCGGGACCTCCGCCGTAGGGCGCGTCGTCGACTTGGCCGTTCGGGAGCGGGGTCGTGTCGCGGTAGCTGAAGAGGCGCAGCTCGAGCTCCGACCCCAGCACCGCCGCGAGCGGACGCTGCTCGGTCAACCAGGCAAACGCGTGCGGTACCAGGGTGAAGACGTCGATCTGCAACGGCGAGTGAGGTTACCCGTCTCCGAATCCGGCGGCGACCACGACCCGGCCGGCTTCGAGGTCAATCGCTCGGACCCACTCCTCGTGCATCGGCAGCGCAAGGCCGGAGTCGAGCTCGAGAACGTCGTTCGCCACCCCCGGCGCGACCTCTCGCACGACGCCGAGCCGACGTCCGTCCTCGTCGACGACTTCGAGGCCGACGAGCTGGAAGACGTAGTAGCTGCCCTCCTCCGGGACGGGCAGCCGGGAGCGCGGCACGGCGAGCTCGACGCCCCGAGAGACCGGACGGTCGAGCTTGATCACGAGCCTCCCACCGGATCGTTTCCGAGCTTCCACGGCGACCGGCTCCTCGCCGGCGAACAGGGCCGCACCGGGCGCGAACAGCGTCTCGTTCTCGCTCGGCTGCTCGACGACGAAGGAGCCGTCGAGCCCGTGCGGGCGCCCGATTCGGCCCACGACGACCATCTCCTCGTCAGTCAACGATCTCGAGCACGACGCGACGATCGCCGCGTGCGCCACTCGCCCGGACGAGCGTGCGCAGCGCGCGCGCGATCCTGCCGCCGCGGCCGATCACGCGACCGACGTCGTCCTCGGCGACATGAAGCCGGATCACCAGCGAATCGTCCTCCTCGACCTCCTCGACGCTCACCGCGTCCGGCTGGTCGACGAGTCGACGAGCCAGATACTCGACCAACGCAGCGCTCATGAGCTCCTGACGTGGTGGGCACAACTAGTCATCGCGTCAGGAGCTCGCAACGATGTTCTTCGCCTTGAGCAGCCGCGAGACCGCATCGGAAGGCTGGGCGCCCTTCGAGAGCCAGTCCTTCACCTTCGACTCGTCGAACTCGATCACCGACGGATTGAACTGCGGGTTGTAGCGTCCGACGATCTCGATGAACTTGCCGTCGCGCGGCGCGCGGGAATCCGCGACCACGACGCGGTAGATCGGGTTCTTCTTCGACCCGACGCGGGTCAGCCTCATCCGTACTGCCATTGCTACCTCCGTCCTACCTTGGTCATTTGGGGCGGGAGCATGGGCATCTTGCCTTGCCCCATCCGCTTCATCAGCTTCTGCATCTCCTTCCGCGCGTTCAAGAGGCGCGAGACCTCCTGCACGGTCGTGCCACTGCCGCGGGCAATGCGCTGCCGCCTGGAGCCGTCGATCACGTGCGGGACGCTGCGCTCCCTGGGCGTCATCGAGAGGATGATCGCCTCGACGCGACCGAGCTCGCGCTCGTCCACGTCCAGGCCCTGGAGCTGCTTGCCCAGCCCGGGGACCATCGAGAGCACGCCCTTGAGAGGGCCCATTCGGCGCAGCATCTTGTAGCTGGCGAGGAAGTCGTCGAAGGTGAACTCCCCGGCACGGAGTCGCTTCTCGATCTCCGCTTGCTCGTCGGCCTCGACGGCTGCCTCCGCCTTCTCGATCAGGGTCAGCACGTCGCCCATCCCCAGGATCCGCGAGGCCATCCGGTCGGGATGGAACCACTCGAGCTGATCGAGCTTCTCGCCGATCGAGGCGAGCTTGATCGGCCGCCCCGTGACTGCGCGGACCGAGAGCGCCGCGCCTCCCCTGGCGTCTCCGTCGAGCTTCGTCAGCAGGAGGCCGTCGAACGCGATCCGTTCCTGGAACGCCTCCGCGACGTGGACGGCTTCCTGCCCTGTCATCGCGTCCAGGACGAGCAGCACGTTCAGCGGGCGAGTCGCCTTCGCGATCCGCCCCAGCTCGTCCATGAGCTCCGTATCGACCTGATGCCGGCCCGCCGTGTCGACGATGACCACGTCTGCCCCCTGGGAGGTCGCCCACTCGACGCCTTTCCGCGCCGCGGCAACCGGGTCTGCCCGTTCTTCCGTGTAGACGGGAACCTGGAGCTGCCGGCCGAGCTGATCGAGCTGGTCGATCGCCGCCGGGCGCTGCAGGTCGGCGGCGACGAGCGCCGGCGACTTGCCGTCCTTCCGCAGCATCAGCGCGAGCTTCGCCGCAGCGGTCGTCTTGCCGGATCCCTGCAGCCCGGCGAGGAGGATGACCGTGGGCGGTCTCCCGGCGAATGCGAGGCGCGAGTCGCCGCCGCCCATCACGTCGGTCAACTCCTCGTGAACGATCTTCACCACCTGCTGGCCGGGGGTCAGGCTCTTCGTCACCTCCTCGCCGACCGCGCGCTCTTTCACGCGGGCGACGAAGTCCTTGACGACCTGGAGGTTGACGTCCGCCTCGAGCAGCGCGAGACGGATCTCGCGCATCGCCTTCGAGACCGATTCCTCGTCGAGTCGCCCGCGACCGCGGAGGTCGCCGAGCGCGTGTTGCAGCTTGTCGGAGAGCGTGTCGAACACCGGCCGGACAGTGTACGCGTCGCTTTCGGCGCAGCCGCAGGCGCCCGGCGGCTACCCCCGAACCAGAGCTTCTGCGAAGTCTCGCGGGTCGAACGGCCGGAGATCGTCGAGCTGCTCGCCGACGCCGATCAGCTTGACCGGCAGTCCGAGCTCGTACGCGATCGCCACCGCAATTCCGCCTTTCGCCGAGCCGTCCAGCTTCGTCAACGCGACGCCCGTGATCCCGATCGCCTCGCCGAACAGTCGAGCCTGCTGAAGGCCGTTCTGGCCCGTGGTCGCGTCGACGACCAGGAGGGTCTCGTGCGGGGCACCCTCCAGCTTCGTTGCGATCACCCGCCGCACCTTCGCCAGCTCCTCCATCAGGTTCGTCTGCGTGTGGAGGCGCCCCGCGGTGTCGACGATCACGACGTCCCGGCCGCGCGACGAAGCGGCCTCGATTGCGTCGAATGCGACCGCAGCCGGGTCGCCGCCACGAGACGAGCCGACGAAATCGGCCTGCGCCCGCTTCGCCCAGACCTCGAGCTGCTCCTCTGCGGCGGCCCGGAAGGTGTCGGCCGCGGCAACGAGGACGGAGCGACCATGCTCGGCGAGCTTGGCCGCGAGCTTGCCGATCGTCGTCGTCTTGCCGGTCCCGTTCACGCCGACGACGAGGACGACGGACGGCCGGGCGGTGACGTCGAGCGTCCCCGGCTCGCCCAGCAACGCGGCCAGCTCCTCGGCGAGCGGCTCCTCGAGGCTCGTCAACCCTCCGCGCGCCTCCAGTCGCCGGACGATCTCTGCGGTCGCACGGACTCCGACGTCGGCACCGATCAGCGCCTCTTCGAGCCGCTCCCAGGACTCCTCGTCGGCCGGGTCGAACGCGGCCACCGCCAACTGCTGGGTGAGCGCCCGCCGCGACTTCGACAGGGAATCGCGGAGCCGGGCGAACAACCCCGTGCCCTCCGCTTCCGGAACGGGACCTTCCTCCCCGAGCAGCTCGGCCCAGCTCCGGCTCACAGGCGGACGATAGCCACGGTCACGCCACCGACCGCTGGTACGCGCGGAAGGCTCGGGTGACAAGGGCTGTGGCCAAGACCGCGGCGCAGGAAGCGCTAGGCGGCGGAGACCGCGGCGGCGTCCTCGCGGGGCAGCCGCCGCGAGACGACCTGCGAGACGCCGTCCGAGCCCATCGTCACGCCGTAGAGCGAATCGGCCGCCTCCATCGTCCGCTTCTGGTGCGTGACGACGATGAACTGCGCCCGGTCGGCGAAGCGCCGGAGTAGCGCGCAGAAGCGGCCGATGTTCGTGTCGTCGAGGGCGGCTTCGACCTCGTCGAGGAGGTAGAAGGGGCACGGTCGCGCAAGGAAGAGCGCAAACAGGAACGAGATCGCGCCCAGTGCCTTCTCGCCACCGGAGAGCAGCGAGAGTCGCGTCACCCGCTTGCCGGCAGGCGAGAGCTCGACCTCGATCCCGAGCTCCTCGCCCTCTTCCTCCGGCTCGGTCAGGCGCAGCCGCCCCCGCCCGCCGGGGAAGAGCGTCTCCGCGACCTCCGCGAAGTTCCGCTGGACCGCGTCGAAGGTCTCGGTGAACCGCTGCTCGACCGTCTCGGTGAGCTCGTCCCGCAACGCCCGCAGCTCTTCGAGCGACCGCTCGAGATCCTCGCGCTGGGTGCGGAGCTCCGTCAGCCGCTCCTTCTCGCGTGCGTACTCCTCCTTCGCGAACGGGTTGACGCCGCCGAGCTGCTCCCGGCGCCGCTCCAGGCGATCGAGCTTCGCGACGAGCTCGTCGCGCTCCCCGGCCGCCGGCTCGCTTCCGGCCTGCTCCAGCCGGCGGTGCGCCTCGTCGCGCTCGGCCTCGAGCCGGGCGACCTCGACGTCGACCGCCGCTGCGCGCTCCGACGCCTCCGACAGGGCGCGGCGCAGCTCGACCTCGCGGCCGCCGAGCGCCCTCAGCTCCGCCGCGAGCTGCCCGGCGCGCAACGCACCGCGGTCCGCGTCCTCCAGCAGCGGTGCCTGTATCCGCTCGGCCGCCCGGACGGCTGCGGAGAGAGCCTCGACCACGGCCGCCGCGGCCGCGACGAGCGCGGGATCGGGCAATCTCGGCAGCGCCTGCGACGCCTGGTCGCGCAGACCCTTGGCCTCGTCGACCAGCTGACGCCGCTGGGCCTCCAACTCGAGCAGGACCGCCTCCGCGGTGTCTCCGGTGAAGGAGAGGACGCCTCGCTCGGGGTCGTAGAAGTGCCCCGCAGGGGTCACAGCCGGCCGCGTCGAGGACAAGAGCTCTTCGGGGGCGAGCACGTCCATCCCGTCGAGCGGATCGAGCCGATTCGGCCGCACGAGCACCGTCAGGTTGCCGAGCCCGCGCTCCCGGGCCTGCTCCAGGAGCCGCAGCCCCTCCTCCGGCGTGCTCGCGACCAGCGCCGCTCCGAGCGCGGCGGCGACCGCGCGCTCGTAACCGGGTTCCGCGTCGGCAAGCGAGAGTGCGAGTTGTGCCCCCTCTTCGGCAAGCGCCCGGGCGGCGGGGGGAAGGCCCTCTCGCTCGGCGATCGCCCGCTCGATCGAGGCGGCGCGGGCCTCCGCCAGGCTCGCCCGCTCGAGGAGCGCGGTGTCGACCACCGGAGGCGCGTCTCGCAGGCGCTGGAGCAGCGCCTGGGCTGCCTCCAGCCGGATCTCGAGCCGTTCGGATGCGCTGCGCAGGCGATAGAGCGTCGCGGCTCCGCCCTCGCGACCGCCGGCGGCCTCGGCGAGCGCTTCCTCGGCCCGGGTGCGCTCGGCCAGCAGGCCCTCGAGCGCCTGCTCGGCGGTTCGCCGTTCGGCGACGAACGCGGCCCGCCGCTCGCCGGCGCCGGCGATCTGACCTGCGAGCGCCTCGAGATCCAACGCCGCGATTCCCGCCCGCAGGGCGGCGATCTCGACACCGAGCTTCTCCGCCCGCTCTGCCGCGGTCGCCTGCAACGCGAGCGGCCGCAGACGCTTCGCGACCTCCTGCTCGACGTCCAGTGCGCGTTCCACCTGGGTCGCGACCCGCGCGAGCTTCAGCTCCGCGCGGTGACGGCGCCGCTTGAAACGTCCGAGTCCTGCCGCCTCCTCGACCAGCTGCCGGCGCTCGTCGGGCTTCGACGCGAGGATCGCCTCGACTCGCCCCTGCGAGACGATCGAGCCCATCGCCGACCCCAGCCCGACGTCCGCGAGCAGCTCGACGACGTCGACTCGGCGAACGTGCGCGCCGTTGACCAGATACTGGCCCTCTCCCCCTCGGTGGAGCCTGCGCATGATCGACACCTCGGTGAAGTCGACGCCGAGCTCGCCGCCGGTGTTGTCGAACAGGAGCTCGACCTCGCAGTGGCCCGCGGCCGGCCGAGCCGCCGACCCGGCGAAGAGGACGTCGTCCGGCTTCTCGGCCCGGAGCTCGCTCGGTGCGAGGCTTCCTGCCGCCCAGATCAGCGCGTCGGCGATGTTCGACTTCCCTGACCCGTTGGGCCCGACGACGACCGCGACCCCGGGCTCGAGCCGGATCTCGACCGGCTCGGGGAACGACTTGAAACCACGCAGCTTGATCGCGTGCAGGTGCATGCGCGCGAAAGTATCGCGGGCGGCTCGGATGACCGCCGAGGCCCCTCTAGCCTTCGGCCTCCAGTCGGGCGAGCGCCTCGCGGGCTGCCTCCTGCTCGGCCGCCTTCTTCGTGTGACCGTTCCCGGTTCCGAGCCGCTCGCCGTCGATCAGTGCCGCGCACGTGAAACGGCGATCGTGGGCGGGCCCCTCGGCCTGGACGACCGTGTAGGTCACCTGCCGACGCTGCCGGGCAAGCACCTCCTGGAGCTCGGTCTTGTGGTCGACGTGCTGGGTCGCCGCATAGTCGATCTGCTCGGAGAACGCGTCGACGATCGCTGGCTCGACCCGCTCGAACCCCCATTCGAGGAAGGCTGCCGCGAGCGCCGCTTCCAGCAGGGCGGCCAGCACGTTCCGGTTACGAACGAGCCGCTCCAGCTCTGCCGCCGGCAGCGACTCGCCGCGGACGGCGAGAAGGGGACCGAGCTCGATCGACTCGGCCACCTTGGCGCAGCTCTGCCTCGAGACGACGTGGGAGCGGATCTTCGCCAGCCGTCCCTCCGAGAACTCGGGGTATCGCTCGTAGAGCGCCCGGGCGACGGCCAGCTCGAGGACGCTGTCCCCGAGGAATTCGAGCCGCTCGTACGACGAGGCGCGGTCAGGCGCCCACGAGGCGTGCGTGAAGACGTGCTCCAGGCGCTCCGGCGGGAGCGAGTCGATCAGCGTGCGTAGCGCGCCTGCGCCCTGCGTTTCGTCGCTAGCGTCGTCTTCGGCTTTTCCGGCGCCGGCCGGGCTTTGCCCGGACGGCTGCCGGCTACTGGTGCGACGTGACGTAGTCGACGGCCTGCCCGACGGTGGTGATCTTCTGGGCGTCCTCGTCTGAGATCTTGATCCCGAACTGGTCCTCGAGCTCCATGATCAGCTCGACCAGGTCGAGGGAGTCTGCGTCGAGGTCTTCCTGGAACGAAGCCTCTTCGGTGATCTGATCCTCGTCGGTTCCCAACTGCTCGACGAGCACTTCCTTCACACGTTCGAAGACTTCTTCTCTCGACGCTGCCATGACACCTCACATTAGACGGGGGAAAGAGCGCGCCGATCATACACAGTCCCTACGCCGTTGATTCCGCCTTTTCGGGCAGCCGGGCGGCGAGCCGGCCGGTGATGTCGTGCTCCACCCCTCGCGCCGCGAGGCGGATCGCGTTCGCGATCGCCGCGTGGGACGAGTTTCCGTGGGCGATCACCGCGATCCCGCGTAGGCCGAGGAGGTAGGCGCCACCGTACGTGTCGGGATCGAGCCTCCGACGGAGCCGTCGGGCGGCCGGCCGGATCAACAGACCGCCGAGCTTGCCGAGCGCAGTCGCGGAGATCTCGTCGCGCAGTCCCTCCAGCACGGTGCGCACCGAGCCTTCGAGTGCCTTCAGCGCCACATTGCCGGTGAAGCCGTCGGTGACGACCACGTCGGCCGCTTTCACGAGCAGGTCACGGCTCTCGGCGTTGCCCCTGAAGTTCAGCGAGCTCTCGGCGAGCTGGCGGTGCGCATCGAGGGCAAGCTGATTGCCCTTCTCGGGCTCCTCCCCGATCGAGAGCAGGCGAACCTCGGGGTTCGGGATCCCGAGGATCTCCTCGGCGAAGATCGCGCCCATGTGCGCGAACTGCACGAGATGCTCGGGACGCGCATCGGCATTGGCGCCGCAATCGAGCAGGACGGACGGCCCGTCGCGGGCGAGGATCGGCACCGCGATCGCCGGCCTGATGACACCCGGCAGCCGCCGGATCTCGAGAAGACCGGCGGCGAGCATCGCCCCGGTGTTCCCGGCGGAGATTGCTGCTTCCGCCTTGCCTTCTGCGATCGCACGACAGGCGGCGACGAGCGAGCTGTCGGGCTTCGCGCGCACCGCTCCGCCGGGCTTCTCGTCCATCGCGATCACCTGCTCGGTGACCACGTGCTCGAGCCCCCGCGGGTCGAGCGACGACGCCCCGTACAGGATCGGGACGATGCCGTCCGTCGCCGCGTCCACCGCGCCCGCGACGACCTCGCCGGGGCCGCGGTCGCTGCCCATGGCGTCGACGGCAACCCGAACTGTCACGGGACGAAGGCTCCTAGGGGATCGGCGAGCTGAGCGGCTCGACGTCGCGGCCCTTGTACGTCTTGCAGTTGGGGCAGACGCGGTGCGGCCGCTTCGGCTGGCCGCAGGTCGGGCAGACGTTGACGCGCGGCGCCTCGATCCCGTGCTGCGCGCGCCTCTTGTCGCGACGTGACTTCGAGGTCTTCTTCTTGGGGACTGCCATGCGGCCGACGAGTATAGCTGCCGCTTCTCGGCTAGAGCTCGGCCGAGGGCGCCGAGGGTCGGCGCCGGCTGACCGAGGGGGTCTCGTCAGAGCTGATCCCTGAGCTCGGCGAGCGACGCCCACCGGGGATCCTGCTCCTCCTTGCCGTGTGTATGCGGCTCGCGGTTGAGATCCTTCCCGCACATCGGACAGAGACCGGCGCAGTCGGGCTTGCACAGGATCTTGTCCGGGAGCGCGAGCACGAGCGCGTCGCGCGCCCATGCGGAGAGGTCGAGGCGATTCTCGAGGAGGTAGGGCGTCGTCAGCTCGTCCGAGTCCGGGCTCGTCGCCTGATACTCGCGAAGCGAGAGCCGCTCCTCGACGACGGCGTCGGCGAGGCAGCGCACGCAGGGCCCGTGCAACCGCACGCCGAAGCGCAGCTCGAACACCCAGCCGGTGGAGGCGCGCGTCACGGCCAGCTCGGCCGGGGCCTCCTCGGGGACGGCGACGTAGCGCTCCCCGCCGAGCTCGACGGGAGCGATCGCTACCTCGACCGCCTCGCGGTGCTCCTCCCCGACCTGACGCGCACGTTGCGCAGGTCGAACATCGTCATCGGCTCAGAGTACCGCTCGCCTACCCCGTCACTCCGCCTGCCGGCGGCGAGTCAGCGCCCGCGTGCGGTTGCGACGGCCGGTCGGGCTTCGACGGCCGGCTCGACGGCGCGCGCGGGCGCGCGCACGATCAGGGCAACCGCGGCGAGGATGATTCCGCCGCCGACGAGCGTCCGCCAGGTGATCGGCTCGCCGAGCAGCATCGCGCCGAGCAGAACCGCGATCACGGGGTTCACGTACGCGTACGTCCCGACGAGCGAAGTGGGCGCGGCGCGGAGCAGCCAGATGTAGGCCGTGAACCCGAGCAGCGAGCCCGCCGCGACGAGGTATGCGAGGCCGAGCCACGACTCGAGCGAGATCGACGCCGGATGCACGCGGCCGACCTCGCCGCTGGCGGCACCGATGACGGTGAGCATCACCCCGCCGGCCAGCATCTCCATCGCCGCGCCCACCAGGGGCCGCCGGGGGAGCGCCGCATGACGCGAGTACAGCGAACCGATTGCCCAGGCGAGCGAGGCGAAGACGAGGACGACGGCGGCGCGCCCGCTCCCGCCGCTCGCTCCGCCGGGTGCGACGAGCAGGCCGACGCCGCCGAAGCCGACCGCCAGCCCGACGACGACTGCGCGCGCCAGTCGTTGAGCGTAGAACACGCGGTCGAGGAGCGCCATCCAGAGAGGGAACCGAGGCGATGATCAGCGAGGCGGTGCCGGTGTCGAGCGTCTGCTCGGCCCAGCCCACGGCGGCATTCCCCCCGGCGAGCATCGGGGCGGCGATCAGGAAGGCCGAGAGCCAGTGCCGCGCCGTCGGACGGTCGTTCCGATCACCACGACGGATCGCCCACGCGTAGAGCAGCGCGCCCGCGATCAGGAAGCGGACGGCCGCCATCAGGAACGGCGGGATCGTCCGGACGGCGAGGTCGATCCCGAGATAGGTCGAGCCCCAGACGACGTAGACGATCGCGAGGGCGACCCAGACCCGGCCACGCGACGCGCTCAGCACCATGGCAGCAGTCTCGCGGACAGGATCACTCCCGTCCCGGAGACCATCCCTCTAGCGAGTGTGGCCGGGCCACCAACCCCGCCGATCGCGGTCATCGAAATCGTGGGAATCCGGCCCCATGATCGAGACAACGCCGGCGAGGAGCAGAAGTGTGAGGAGGACGATGATCTCCACGCCCCCAGGATGCCCGTGCGTAGCGATAAGTACAAATCGTGTAATGTGTCGTATCGATCATGGAAGCTGATCGCTGGCTCGGCCTCGAGCTACGCCACCTCATCGCCTTGAAGGCGATCTCCGAGCAAGGCACGTTCGGACGCGCGGCCTCCAGCCTCGGCTATACCCAATCGGCCGTCAGTCAGCAGATCGCGATGCTGGAGCGGATCGTCGGTCAGCGGCTCATCGACCGCCCAGGCGGGCCACGGCCCGTCTCGCTGACGGAAGCCGGCGCCGTGCTGCTACGCCACGCCGACGCGATCGAAGCACGGCTCCAGGCGGCGCAGGCCGACCTCGCGGCGCTCGACGCCGGTGATGCCGGCCCGCTGCACGTCGGGACGTACCAGAGCGTCGGCGCGAAGCTTCTCCCCTCTCTCCTCCGCGAGTTCACCACCCAGTGGCCGAAGGTGGAAGTGTCGTTGCGCGAGTCCGCAGACGACGCCGAGCTCGCCCGCCTCGTCGAGCGGGGCGAGCTCGACCTCAGCTTCGTCACGCTCCCGCTCGGCCCCGGCCCGTACGAGACGGTCGAGCTGCTCCGAGACCCCTACGTGCTCGTCGTGCCCGCCGGGTCGCCGCTGGCGCTGCAGGAGCGGACTCCGAGCCTGCGCGACTTGATGGAGCATCCGCTGATCGGCTTCCGCACGTGCCGTACGACGCTGCACGTCGAGGATCGGCTCCGCCAGACGGGGCACGAACCGCAAATCGTGTTCCGGTCGGACGACAACGGCACCGTCCAGGGCCTGGTCGCCGCGGGCGTCGGGATCGCGATCCTTCCCCGCATGACGGTCGACGAGACCGATACGTCGGTCGAGGTCGTCGATCTGGCCGATCGCCTGCCTCCGCGGCTCGTGGGCATCGCCTGGCATCGCGACCGCAGGCAGACGCGGGCCGCGGAAGCGTTCGTCGAGCTCGCCCGCCGGCTCACCGGCGGCGCCGAGCTCGAGCCCGAGGTCGAAGCGGCCTAACCGCGCTGCGCCTCGAAGAACGCCGCGTGCTCTTGCGGCGCCGGCACGGTGAGCAGGTTCTCCGGGATCCAGCGCACGACGAGCGGCCAGCCGCTCGCACGAATGCGGTCGGCGGCAGCCTGGAGGTCGTACTCGGTGCGCCGAAACTTCGGCTCACCGTCGCCGACGAGCAGCCAGTAGGCGCCCGGTGCATCCTCCGAGGGCATGCCGACGCTGCCGCTGTTGATGAGGCGAAGGTCCCCCAGCCGTCGGTCGAACTGCGTGTGCGTGTGGCCGATCACGACCATCGGCTGCTCGGCCTCGCCGATCGCCTCGGCTGCGAGCTCGTCGGGGGTCAGGACGGTGACGAATGGCATGTCGTCGTGCGGCGTCGCGTGGCAGTAGAGGACGTCGTCGTGGACGACGCTCAATTCGAAGGTCCGCAGGAAGTCGAGCTGGGCCTCGTCGAGCTGATCCGCAGGCCAGCCCGTGAAGGGCCCCTCGACGCCCTCGAGCATCTCGCGATCGCAGTTCCCTCGGACGAAGCTGCCGTTGCCGAGGGATCGCGCGAGCTCGATCGTCTCGCGCGGAAGCGGGCCGGCCGCGAGGTCGCCGCCGAACACGATCACGTCCGGCTGGACCTCGTCGAGGTCATCCAGCACTGCCTCCAGTGCCGGGAGGTTTCCGTGGACGTCGTAGAGGGCCGCGACACGCACGGGATCTCTTCTAGCCGCCGGCGCAGCCGGAGGCTAGTACGGCTGGTCGTCGTTCGATGAGACGCCGGCGACGACGGTCTCTTGTGAGCGCTCGTGGAGCCGCTCGCGGCCACGCTTGACGGCGCTCAGGAACTTGTCCAGGTTGACCTCGAGCGTCGAGAGGATGCCGTCCGCCCAGTCCTCCATCTCGAGCCGCGTTTCGCGGGCCTGCCGCCGCGCCTCGTCGATGATCTCCTGTGCCTGGCGCTCGGCGAGCTTCACGATCTCGGTCTGCGAGGCCTCCCGCGCGGCCTGCTCGCGCGCCTCGCCGAGGATCCGGTCACATTCGCGCTTCGCCTCGGCCAGCATCTCCTGGCGCTCCTTGACGATCCAGCGAGCCTGCTTGATCTCCTCCGGGATGGTCGCCCGCATCTGGTCGAGGATGTCGTAGATCTCCTCGCGGTCGATGCGGACCTGGTCGGTCAGCGGCACGGCCTTCGCGTTGTGCACGAGGTCGTCGAGTTTGTCGATCAGAACGAGTACGTCCATATGCCTCTCAGTCTACTCTTGCGGGCTGGTGGGGGCACCACCCCGGCCTTCCGGGAACAGCTCGCGGAAGCGCTTGGCGACGGCGAGCGGGACCAGCCCGTCTACGTTTCCGCCGAAAGCCGCGATCTCCTTCACGCCGCTGGAGGAGATGAACGAATACTGCGGGCTCGCCATCACGTACACGGTCTCGATCTCCGGGGCGAGGTGACGGTTGAGCTGGTTCATCTGGAACTCCCACTCGAAGTCGGAGATCACCCGCAGGCCCTTGACGATCGCCTTTGCATCCCACCTGCGCGCGAACTCGACGACGAGCTCGGCGAAGACGTCCACCTCGACATTCGGGACGTCCGTCAGCGCTTCGCGCACGAACTCGACGCGTTCCTCGATCGTGAAGGTCGGCTCCTTGTGGTGTGGATGGCGGACGACGCCGACGACGACGCGGTCGAAGATCGCCGCGGCGCGGCGGATGACGTCCACGTGGCCGAGCGTGACCGGGTCGTACGAGCCGGGGGAAATCGCAGTGATCAATGTCGGAACAGCGTAAGGCGTGCCGAGCCGTACGTGCGTGACGTGCGGAGGGTCAGGCCGTCGATGGTCGGCTCCGTTCGGGCCCGGGTCTCGTAGACGAGCAGGCCGTCAGGGGCGAGCGAGCGCGCCAGGTAGGGCGCCAGCCTGGCGTGGTCGGCGAACCCGTAGGGCGGGTCGCAGAGGACGAGGTCGTAGACCCGGGAGTCCGAGGAGAGCGCCTGCAGCACGTCCCGGCAGAGGACTCGCGCGGCCGAGAGCCTGAGCTTGTCGAGGTTGCGCTCGATCGTGCGACAGGCCTCCCGCTCGGATTCGACGAAGACCGCGCTCGCCGCCCCGCGCGAGAGCGCCTCGAGCCCCATCGCCCCCGAGCCGGCGAAGAGGTCGAGCACCGTCGCGCCGTCCACGGGGCCGATCAGGTTGAACGCGGCCTCGCGGACGCGGTCTCCGGTCGGGCGGGTGTCGGTGCCCTTCGGAGCGAAGATACGCGCGCCCCTGCGCGCGCCGGCGATGATCCGCATGCTGTCAAGCTTGACGGAACCGGCGAGCCGCCTGCTACGCGGCCCGGCGACGCGCGCCTGCGGCTTGCGTGAGAACGGCGGCGACCATCGTCTCCGCCGCCTCCGCATTGGAGAGACCGCTTCGTTGCACGAGCGATTGCCAGGTGCGGAAGTCGAGAGCCAGTCCGAGCGCAGCCGCGACTCGCCTGCCGGACGGGAGCGGTTCCGCGAGCACGGCGCGGATGCGGGCGGACGACGCCCCGCCCCGGAGGTCGACGAGCTCGCGCGTCAGCGGGTCGACCTCTGCGTCACGGAGGACGCAGGCGAACATGTCGCCGCCCCGGTCGAAGAACTCGTACAGCTCCGTCAGACCGCGCCGCAACCGTGCCGACGGGTCCGGGAGCCCGCGCCACGGTTCCGGGTCGGGCGGCGGGTTCGTCTCGAAGAAGTGCCCTGAGCAGGCCAGGCCGAGCGACCGCTCGTCCGGGAAGTGTCGGTACAGGGTGTGACGCTGTACGCCGGCGAGGCGGGCGACGTCGCTCAGGCTCGTCCGCGCAGGGCCCAGCGTCCGGTGCAGCTGTACGGCTGCCTCGACGATCCGCTGTCGGGTCTGCGCCTGGCGCTCGGCGCGCTTCTTCAGCTCGTACTTCCGGCTCACGACCAAATTGTTGCACAAACGCGTGCAGTCATTTATAGTCCTCGATCACTGCACACTGCTGTGTATCGAAAAGGAGGCCTCGATGGAGACACGGATCGACAACATCACCGGCGGCATCTACCGGATCTCGACGATGACCGAGCCCTACGGGATCACCTTCAACCAGTTCCTGATCGACGACGAGGAGCCGACGCTGATCCACACAGGCACCGAGCCGGGTGACGCGCGGCATGGTGCGCGCCACGAGCCGGGCGAAGATCCCGCCCAGGAGGCCGCCGGCGACACCGATCGGCGCCACGCACAGCCAGTCGCGCACGCTGTGCAGCTCGACATCGACGCGGCCGTAGAACAGGTAGTCGGACAGCGGCACGATGCACACCAGGCAGGCGACGACGACGGTGCGCACGATCGTCCCGGCGTTGTCCTTGTCGAACGAACGGCCGATCTCTTCGATGGCGAAGACGACACCGGCGATCGGTGCATTGAAGGCGGCCGCGATGCCGGCGGCGCCGCCGGCGAGGATCAGGCCCCGCTCGACGAGGTAACGCGGAAAGGCGGCGATGCGGTGGGTCAGATAGAGAAACAGGCGGCGACGTGCACGGTCGGCCCCTCGCGTCCGATCGTGGCACCGGAGAAGAGCCCCAGGGTGAGGAGCAGCAGTTTGCCGAGCGCAATGCGCCACGACAGCACCTCGCCACGCTCGCGCCGCTCGCCCATCACCAGCGCCGCCATCGCTTGCGGGATGCCGGTGCCCTGCGTGCCGGGAAAGACGCGGTCGCGCAGCCGAAAGATCACGATCATGCCGACACGGCGATCAACGCCGGCAGATAGGGCGATCGGTGCATCAGGTCGCGCGTGAACGCGATCGACCACCGCTCGGCATAGATGAAGTAGAGCGCCGCGCCGCCGGCCGCCAACGCGCTCGACAGCCAGACGAAATGCCGCCACCAGGTGCGCGGGCCAAACCCGGCCCGCCAGCCGAGCGCTCCCTCCGACTGCCGCTCGTTCACGGCGACAGGAAGACACCAATACGGCGCGAAAGCCAAGCGCCGGGCGGAGCGCGCCACGGCCGGCGCGGCCGACTGAAGGGTAGCACCGGATCATCCGGCGGGGAGATCTCCTGTTCCGCGGTGTCCTCGCTCGCGACTTCTGTGGTAGGAGCGGCGCATGCGCACACTCGAATGGGTCACTGGAGCCCTGTTGCTCGTCGCCTCTCCGGCGCTGGCCGATGCGCCGCAACCCGCCGCAATCCTCAAGCAGATGAAAGCGTGGCTGAGCCCGATCACTCCAGCACTCGCTTGCTGGCGATGACGATTCGCTCCGCCCCGGGTGACAGCACGCAGTGGACGGCCGGGCAGGCGCGCGCCAAGCTCGACAGCGGGCACTGGGGGTGGTGACGGTGCTGCTCGAGCCGCAAGACGTTCGCGGGGTCGCGCTGCTCATCCAGGAGCAGGAGGGCCGGACGAGCAACGAATGGCTCTACCTGCCGTACCTGCGACGGGTGCGGAAGGTACTGCCGGTGAACGAGTTCGAATCGTTCTTCAACACCGAGTTCACCTATTCCGACCTCGGCTTCGTCGACCTCAACAACCGGACCCTCAGCCTGCTCGGCGAGGAGCCGGTCGCCGGTGCTCCCGCCTACCAGGTGCAGGAGGTGCCGTCGCGCGCCGACTATTTCACCCGCATCATCACCTGGGTGGCGAAGGATGACGGCCGGCCGATCAAACGCGAGTATTACGATCCCGCCAACCGGCTGTGGAAAGTGGAGAGCTTCCAGGACGTGCAAGCCGTGCACGACATTCCCACCGCCCAGCGGGTGCACATGGAGGACGTGCAGACCGGCTACACCAGCGGGTACCGGGCCACCGCCATCAACTTCGACGTCGACGTCCCGAAGGAGCTGTTCGACCCCAACCAGCTGCCGAAGCTGGCGGACCACCCGATCTGGAAGTGAACTGGCCGGAAGTGCGCTGCGCTGGCGGCGGCGAACTGGTGTCCGTTGCCGTGAGCCGGCCTGGCGCTCTCGTGCGCGCCGGGACGGATTCGTCGCCCGACCGTTTCAGTCGGACAAGTGGGTCAGTGTGCGCAGCGTGAAGTAGTCGTCCGGGAACTTGCGCTCGATGAACTGCGAGCTGTAGCGGCCGCCGAGCGCGGCGCGGTTGGTCTTGTCGTTCACGCCGACGACCATGTTCGGTGTCACGGCGGTGAACGTGCCGTCCTCGGTCTTCGACGAAGTGATACGCGCACATGGCGTTGTAGAAGTACTCGCCGGCGCGGTTGTGGACCAGCTTCCAGTAGATGCGGTACAGGTCCTTGTCCATGTACATGATGACCTTGCCGAAGTTGTAGTACGGATCGCTCGACTCGCCTTCGAGAATCCACACCGGCCGCGGGACCAGCATGAGGTTGTCGACGATCAGCCACGGTGCGCCCTTGGCGCCCGGGGTTTCATAGGCGCCCTTGAAGTACGGGATGCTGACCTCCAAGCGGGTCGGCGCTGATCGGCTGCTGCGGCAGCGGGTCGGGGCTGCAGCACCGGCGCCAGGACGTTGCCTTCGCCGATCAGCTTCCACTTGTAGTACTCGACCTTGCCGCCGTAGCAGTTGAGATCGTCGGCGAAGATGTCGAGGCCGGCGACCGGATCGGAGCGCGTGGCGGCGTTGACGCCGGCGCACGCGGCGCGTGGCCGGGACATAGAACCAGGCCTTGTCCTGCGAAGTCCAGTCGTTGGTGCGCTTGGCCAGCCCGCCGACGCCGTCGACGTCGTGCGGCTCGAGCACGCTGGACAGCCGGTGGCGCGCAGATTCTCGGGATTGTGGATCGGGCCGCCGTGCCGGCCGAGGAAGGCCTTGGTGTGCAGCCACAGCTTGATGCGCTTGAACTCGCCGTTGGCTGTCGATGCCGTTGAGCGTGAAGGTCGCGCCGCCGCCGTTCGCCCATGGAGTTCGCCGCGTCGAAGTTCCGCGCCATCTTGCACGCGGCCAGCGGGTCCTTGGGGTCGATCTTCGGGAACGGGTAGCCGAAGTAGAAGTCCGGCACCTTGCCGGTCTTGACGTCCTTCAGGCCGCAGGTCTCCGGGTCGACATCGTACTTGCCCGCGTTGTCCTCGCTCGCCTCCCAGAACTTCGTCGAGTAGTTCTGCTTGAACTGTCCGGGTCGACCTGCAGCACCTTGAACCAATAGTCGCCCCTCTTGACTCGATCGAGCACCACCGGCGGCAGCAGGCCTTCGAGCGTCCTGCCAGTTGGTGCTGTCGAGGATCCAGCTCTCGCCGTGTTCCGGCAGCGTGGCGGCGGAGCCTCGGGTGCCCGCCGGCGCGTTCTCGGCATCGGGGTCTTCGCCGAACACCGCGCTTGCGGCCGGCTCGGCGTTGCGCGGCGTGGTCGAGCGGCGGGCGTCCGCGCCGGCGGTCTTCGACGCTCGCGCCCGGCGGCGGCGACGGGTTCCTCCGCTGCGCCCGCCGCCGGCGGCTCGGCGCGGCGGGGTGGGACGTGCGGCGGGCGGCGCGGTTGGGTGCTGGCGGTCTCGTCGCCGGCTCCCGGCTGGCGCAGCGAGGACGTCCACCAGGTGCGTGCCAGCGCGACCCCGAGCACGACGCCGGCGGCCACCAGCATGGCGGCGTAGCGAATCGACCGACGCCGCGGGCGCGCGGCGGGGTCGGCGGATGGACGGCGCGCGGCGCCGCGCGCCAGCTGCGCCGGGCGCAGGCGGAGGTCGGCGGGCACGTGGGGATGGGCGGCGACGCGCGCGGCGATCCGCCGGGCGACGCCGGTCGCATCGATCCCGGCTTCGCGCAGCTCCTCTTCGGCGGCGGGACGATCGCCGGGCGGTGCCGCGTCGAAGAGATCGGCCAGCGCCTCGACGACGCGTCGGGCGTCGTCGTCGCGCATCGGAGTGTCGTCGTGGGTCATCGGTCGATGCCTCCGGTGCTCCGGCGCGGCGCGTCGAGCACGCGTTGGGCGAAGCGGCGCAGGCGCTTGAGGCGGTTGTTGATGTCGGCGACCGTGGTGCCGAGGCGCTGGGCGAGCGCCTGCGGCTTGGCATCGCAATGCGCGTGATGGCGTCGACCACGGCGAGCAAAGCCTGCTGTCGATCGTCGATCAGCGCGGCGCGCAGCCGATCGATGCGCTCGTTCAGGATCAACCGCCGCCGGCTCGTCGTCGGCGCGCGTCGTGCGCCTCCGACCAGCGTTCCTGGATGCGGTTGTCGGCCGACGCGGCGAGATGGCTGATCAGGCTGTCGACGACACCCTGCGAGGTACGGCAGCAGCGGACCGCGATCGGGATCCCAGGCGCGATCGCCGCCGAGCACCTTGAGGATCGGCGTCGGCGGCTATGTCCTCAGGCGTCTTGCCGCCGGCGAGGAGATCGCGTTCTGCCCGGTTCGCCAGCGCAGGTTGCGCGCTTTCCAGGTCGCATACGCGGTGAGCCGCATCCCGACGTCGGCCCAGTCGACGCGCCGCAACTCGCGCTGAACATCGTGGTGCATGCTGACCGCGCTGCCATGCGCCGCCGACGGTCTCCCGTCTCAGTATGCCGGCCGAGCGGGGGGATCTTGCCACGGGTTGGGCAGGACCCGTAGGGGCCGCCCCTGGGCGGCCCGTAGCCGTCCGCAGGACGGCTAGCGCAAGCAATGCAGATGTTCGACGGCGTGCTCCGCGCGCCACGGGCCGCCCGGGAGGGCGGCCCCTACACGGACCTATATTGCCAACCCCGGCGATTCGCGATGGCTCAAAACACTCTCCGGCCGGCCTACCGGCCCGCCAGATAGAACTCGTAGGCCGGGTTGTGGGTCTCGTCGTGGTGCGGGTAGCCGAGCTGGGCGAGGAACTCGCGGAAGGCAGGCCGCGTCCGTCGGGCGCGACCTGGATTCCCGCCAGCACCCGCGCCGTCGGCGGCGCCGTGGTTGCGGTAGTGGAACAGGCTGATGTTCCAGCGCTCGCCCATCTGGTTGAGGAAGCGCAGCAGGGCGCCGGGGCGCTCGGGGAACTCGAAGCGGTAGAGGAGCTCGTCGCGGCACCGCGGCGCGGCCGCCGACCAGGTGGCGGATGTGCAGCTTGGCGAGCTCGTTGTCGGTCATGTCGGTGACCGGGTAGCCGCGCGCGCGCAGCTCGTCGATCAGGTGGCGCCGCTCGGCGTCGCCGGCGCTGACCTTCAGGCCGACGAAGATGTCGGCGCGCGCCGGGTCGGAATAGCGGTAGTTGAACTCGGTGATCGAGCGCCCGCTGCAGGACGTTGCAGAAGCGGCGGAAGCTGCCCTTCTCCTCGGGAATGGTGACGGCGAGCAGCACCTCGGCGTGCGCGCCGGTCTCGGTGCGCTCGGAGATGTGGCGCAGGCGGTCGAAGTTGAGGTTGGCGCCGCTCTCGATCGCGACCAGCGTCCGGCTCGCGCGCCGCCGCGCGCTCGACCCAGCGCTTGAGCCCGGCGACGCCGAGCGCGCCCGGCCGGCTCGGCGATGGCGCGCGTGTCGTCGTAGATGTCCTTGATCGCGGCGCAGATCTCGTCGGTGGTGACCAGGATCACCTCGTCGACGCACTCGCGGGCGATGCGGAAGGGCTCGGCGCCGACCTGCCTGACGGCGACGCCGTCGGCGAACAGCGATACGCGAGTCGAGCGTCGACCCGCTCGCCGGCGGCGAGGGCGGCGTGCAGGCAGCTGCTGTCGTCGGGCTCGACGCCGATGATGCGCACCTCGGGGAAGAGCGGCTTGACGTAGGCGGCGATGCCGGCGATCAGCCCGCCGCCGCCGACCGGCACGAAGATGGCGTCGATCGGGCCGGCGCACTGGCGCAGGATCTCGGCCGCGATGGTGCCCTGCCCGGCGATGACGTCGGGATCGTCGTAGGGATGGATGAAGACGCGCTGCTCGGCCGTGGCGATGCGCCAGCGCGTGCCGATACGCTTCGTCGAAGGTGTCGCCGTGCAGCACGATGCGCGGCCGCCGAGGGCGCGCACGGCCTCGACCTTGATCGCCGGCGTGGTGGTCGGCATCACGATCAGCGCGTCGATGCCGAGCGCGCGTCCCGGCCATGGCGACGCCCTGCGCGTGGTTGCCGGCCGAGGCGGCGATGACGCCGCGCCGCGCGCTGCGCCTCGCTCGAGCTCGCGCATCTTGTTGTACGCGCCGCGCACCTTGAAGGAGAAGGCCGGCTGCAGCCCCTCGCGCTTGAGCAGGACGGTGTTGTCGAGGCGCGCGGAGAGGCGCGGGATGCGCTCGAGCGGGGTCTCGATGGCGATGTCAGACACGCGCGCGCGCAGGATGCGGCCCAGGTAGTCGTCGGCGAGGCTCATCGGCCACGCATAGCGCCGGCACGGGCAAAGGCAAGGGCGTCTGACGGTCGTGCGAAGCCACTGTGGCCGGCGGTGCGACCACCAGCCGGGCATCCGCAAACGGCGACCGTCAGATCGCCGCTACATTTCACCATGCCCAGCTCCTGCTGCGCCAGCGCCTTGACACTCCGCGCGCGGCGGCAGTAAGGCTCCGGCGCGCGCTGGGGCGCAGGAGGGGACAACGATGCTGAAGCGAGACGTGATGGCGATCGTGGCCGGGGCGTTGTTGATGGCCGGACCAGTGCTGGCGGCGGACGGCTGGGTGGTGCGGGTCTGCCGGGGCACCACCGAAGCGTCGGCGATCAAGATCTCCGTGGGCAAGCCGGGCGGCACGGACCGGTTGTTGGTCAATTGGCAGAGTGACGCCAAGGAGCTCGACTTTCCGGTCGCCGACGACATGCTGAACGCCGGCAAGAAATTGCACGTCAGTGCCGACTCCGAGCCA
>CAWIJA010000006.1:0-264238 GCA_963836345.1 uncultured Actinomycetes bacterium
CGTGTACCTCCGCAAGTACAACACCGAAGCGCTGCTCGCTCACGTGCTCGGGTACGTCGGCGAGATCTCGCCGACGCAGCTGAAGCAGTCGCAGAAGGACTGCCACGAGCCGAAGGAGCTCTGCCCGCAGGCCGGCGACCCGGTCGGCCAGGGCGGCGTCGAGCTCGCCTACGACACGTACCTCCGCGGCGATCCCGAGGTCGACGAGGTGCACGTCAACGCCCTCGGAGACCCGACTGCACGCACGATCACCCGCAACTACCGAGCCGGCAACGCGGTGCAGCTGACCGTCGATATCTCGCTCCAGCGTGCGACCGAACGCGCCCTCCAGTACGGGATCCGCCTCGCCCATCAGGACAACCACTGGCTGGCGAACGGGGGCGCGATCGTCGCGATGAACCCGAACAGCGGCGACGTCCTCGCGATGGCGTCCGCGCCGACGTTCAAGCCGAGCATCTTCGTCGGGCGGCCGAGCGCAAAGAAGCTTGCGCCGCTGCTGAACCCCACGGTCGCCAAGAAGGACAACTATCCAGGGCTGAACCGTGTCACCCAGGGGCTATATCCGCCGGGCTCGACGTTCAAGCCGGTGACCGCGCTCGCGGCGATGGAGGAACGGCTGATCTCGCCGTTCCAGACGCTCCAGTGCACGCCGACCTTCGACGTGAAGGACCCGAGCGGCCACGTGACCCAGGTCTTCAAGAACTGGGATCCCTTCTCGAACGAGCCGATGACGTTGCCCCAGGCGATTGGCGCGTCGTGCGACACGTACTTCTACAACCTCGGCTACACGTTCTATGCGCTCCCGCCCGACCGCGGGCACCCGCTCCAGGGCTGGGCGAGCAGGTTCGGCTTCGGCGGGCCGACGGGCATCGACATCGGCCCTGAGCAGACCGGCCTGCTGCCGACTCCCGAGTGGCGGCAGGCCACCTACACGAAGAAGACGGACCCGTGCTGCTGGCAGGTCGACCGGCTCTGGAAGCCCGGCGACTCGATCCAGCTCGCGATCGGCCAGAAGGACCTGCTCGTCACGCCGCTCCAGATGGTCCGGTTCTACTCGCTGATCGCGAATGGCGGCAAGCTCGTCAAGCCGCGCCTCGTTCAGGCCGTCCAGGTGCCCGGGACGAAGGGCTGGCAGCCGCTCAACCCCACGGTCCCGACCCCGAGCGGTGCCGACCCGAACGCGCTCGCCATCGTGCGTGACGGCCTGTACCGCGCGACCCATGCCTCGTACGGGACGGCGACCTCGGTGTTCGGCAGCTTCCCGATCCCGGTCGCCGGCAAGACCGGAACGGCCGAGAAGGTCGTCCAACCGCCGGGCTACGCGCGTCCCGTGCTCCAGGACCAGTCCTGGTGGTGCGGATATGCGCCGGCCGACAAGCCGGAGATCGCGGTCTGCGCCGTGATCGAGAACGGCGGCCACGGCGGAACCGCAGCCGCCCCGGCTGCGCTGAAGGTCTTCGAGCACTACTTCCACAAGACCGCACCCCCGATCGGGAACATCTACTCCGACTAGCGATGACTCCGCATGGCTGACCTCGTCTACACCGCCAGCTCACGAGCACGGGCTCGCGCCCGCCGGCGTGAATTCACCCAGGCCGCTCCGCTCGTCGCAAGCCTCGACTGGGTGATGCTGATGGCCGTCGCCGCCATCGTTGCCTACGGGTTGTGGGGGATCGCGGCGATCACACGCCTCGACGTCCGAGGAGACCCGCACTACTACCTCTACCGCCAGCTCGTCTTCATCGCGATCGGGGCCGTGGGCCTCGCGGTCATGGTCGCGATCGATCCCGATATCTACCGGCGCTTCCAGAAGCACCTCTACCTGGTCACGATCTCGCTGTTCGTGCTCGTATTCCTCGCCGGCACGGTCGCCCGCGGCTCGAAGCGGTGGATCGACCTCGGCTTCTTCCGTTTCCAGCCGTCCGAGTTCGGCAAGCTGCTGGTCGTCCTCGCGCTCGCGGGCTACCTCTCGAATCGATTTCGTCGTGCGGGGGAGCTGCGGACAGTCCTGGCCACCGTCGCCCTCGCAGCCGTCCCGATCTTCCTCGTCTTCATCCAGCCGGATATCGGCTCCGCGCTCGTGTACGTCGCCGCGCTCGGAGCCGTGCTGTTCGTCGTCGGCACGCGCTGGTCGCATCTGGTCGTGATCGGAGCCGTCGCCGCCCTCGTGGCGGTCTCCGTGCTGTGGTTGCTCCCCGCCTCGGGCGTCGACGTCCTCAAGCCGTACCAGAAGAACCGTCTGACCGGCTTCTTCCATCCGGATCAGGATCCTCGGGGCGCGACCTACAACATCAACCAGTCGATCATCGCCGTCGGCTCGGGCGGGACGACAGGCCCCGGCGAGCTCGGTCCGACTCAGACAAGCCAGCGGTTCCTGCCGGAACACGCCACCGACTTCGCTTTCGCGTCGCTCGCGGAACGCCAGGGCTTCGTGGGCGCCGGCTTCCTGCTGATGCTCTACCTGCTGGTCGTCTGGCGCGGCCTGAAGGTCGTGACGACGGCGCGCGACGCGTTCTCCGCGATCGCCGCAGGCGGCATCGTCTTCGCGTTCCTATTCCAGATCTTCATCAACGTAGGAATGACGATCGGCGTCGCTCCCGTCACGGGGATTCCGCTGCCGATGGTGAGCATCGGCGGCTCGTCGATGGTCGCCAACCTCCTCTCGATCGGCGTCCTGCAAGCGATCCATGCTCGCGGACGGAGTCGCGGGCGGATCGGGCGCGCATGGCGGTGAAGAGCAAGACCAAGCGCCGGGTGAAGCCGACGGCGGTGCTCGGGCTGCTCAAGGAGCTGCGCGCGGGCGCGCAGCGCGACCAGCAGCTGGTCGTCTCGGGTGCACGGGAGCTTGCCGCCGTCCTTTGTCGTGACCTCGTGCGCGGCGGGGTAGCGGGGGCGGTGCGCGAACAGGGGCCGCTCGAGGGTGCCGCCGCGGTCGTTCACGTCCTCGCGGGCCCACCCGCGGGCGACGACGAGAAGCTGCTCAAGGAGGCGGCTCGCGCGCGGATACCGATCGTGGCCGTGGTCGCCGGCAAGGTAGAGGTCGGACATGTGCCGTACGTGCTCGACCAGAACGTCGTCCGGATCGGCAGCGGCTCGGGATTTCCCGTCGACGAGATCGCGCAACGGCTCGCCCGCGCGCTCGGCGAGTCGGCGACGCCTCTGGCGGCACGACTCCCCGTCCTGCGGCGAGCGGTCTGCGACGAGCTGATCCGCAAGTTCTCGCGTCAGAACGGCTTCGTCGGCGCGGCCGTCTTCGTTCCCGGCGCCGACCTTCCGGTGCTGACGCTGAACCAGGTGCGCCTCGTCTTGCGGATCGCCGACGCGTACGGGTTCGAGATCGACCGGGAGCGGCTGCCCGAGGTGCTCGGCATCGTCGGATCCGGGCTCGGCCTTCGTGCGCTAGCTCGACGTTCGATCGGGCTCGTTCCGGTCCTGGGCTGGGCGATCAAAGGGGCGATCGCCTACGGCGGCACACGCGCGCTCGGCGAGGCGGCCGTCCGCTACTTCGAGCGCCGCGCGCCCGTCACCCGCATCGCCGCGGCCCGAACACTCTTTCCCCGGTAGCCGAGCCGAGTCCGTCCGACTTGCTGCCTAGCATCGCGGGCGTCAGCGACCCCGGAGGTAGAGCGGTGGCGAGTACGCGCGAGGCCGAAGAGCTGCTCATGATCGAGGAGGCCGATGCCTGGTTCGAGTACCTCGAGGCGACTCGGAATCAGACGGAGACCCGCTACGGAGAGCTCGAGCCGTGGGCGTGGGCACGCCTGAACCAGCGGCTCCGGGCGATCCGCACGCGCCGGGCGAAGCTCAGACCGGCCGCCGCCTAGCCCGCGACCAGGGGCTTCCTGGGCTGCTGCTACGCTGCTGAGCGAGGCACTTTGCATGCCGCGCTCTTGTGACATGAATCCGCTGCGCACCGGCGCCCCGCTCTGGGGCGTGGCTTGGCGCGCGCCAGAGAAGGAGAATCCACTTGCCCCTGCCATGGTTTCGCAGGAAGAAGAACGATCCCGAGCAGCCAGCCGCCGCACTGGTGCAGGCTGCCGCAGTAGCAGAACCGGCTAAGGCCCGGACGCCCGCCAAGCCCACAGAGGGGGAGGCGGCAAGGAAGAAGCGCCGTCGCGGAAATCGCGGCGGTCGAAATCGGCGCAAGCCGGCCGGCACGACCGCCGGTTCGACAGCTGCCGACACCTCGGGCCAAGCGCCGAAGGCGAAGGCCCCGGCCAGAGACACCCAGTCCGGAGAGAAGCGAAGCCGCCCGGCGACTCGCCGGCGCCAGCCTCCCCGGCGCGCTCCATTGCCGGCCGCCAAGCGCGAGCTGCTCGTCTCGGTCGACGTCACCGAGCAGCGGGTCGCGGTACTCGAAGACGATCGGGTCGCGGAGGTCTACCTCGAGCGCCCCGAGCGCCGCTCGATCGCGGGAAACATCTACAAGGGTGTCGTCGACAACGTGCTGCCGGGGATGGAGGCTGCCTTCGTCGAGATCGGTCTCGAGAAGAACGGCTTCCTGTTCGTCGACGAGATCGTCGGCCCCGAGCTCGAAGGGCGCCGGCCGCGAGGGCGGAGGATCACCGACCTGATCAGCCGTGGCGAGGAGGTCCTCGTCCAGGCGGTCAAGGATCCGATGAAGACGAAGGGGGCCCGGCTCACGACCGAGATCTCCCTGCCGGGTAGGTTCGTCGTCTACGTGCCGAGCGGCGAAGGTCTCGGAGTCTCGCGCCGCCTGAACGAGGACGAGCGTACTCGGCTGCGCGACATCGTCAAGAGCATCGCTCCGAAGCAGGGGGGAGTGATCGTCCGCACGGCGGCCGAAGGGGCCTCTGCGGAGGACGTCGAGCGCGACCTCGACTTCCTGATGAAGCTCTGGAAGCAGATCCAGAATCACGCCGCCGACTCGGCTGCACCTGCGCTGGTCTTTCAGGAGGCCGAGCTTCCCCTGCGCGTCATCCGCGACCTGTTCACGGGCGACTTCGAGCGGGCGCTCGTCGACGACGACCGGACGCTGAAACGGATCCTCGGCTACCTCAGGAAGACCTCACCGCACATGGCCGAGCGCGTCTCCCGCTACCGGGACAAGGTGCCCCTGTTCGAAGCCCACGGGGTCGACGCCGAGATCCGCTCGACGCTCTCGCGGCGCGTCGATCTGCCGTCCGGCGGCTACCTGATCTTCGACTACGCCGAGGCCTTCACCGTCATCGACGTCAACACCGGCCGCTTCGTCGGCTCGCGCTCGAAGACGTCGGCCGCCCGCCTCGAAGACACGGTGACGAAGAACAACCTCGAGGCGGTGAAGGAGGTCGTTCGCCAGCTGCGCCTGCGTGACATCGGCGGGATCATCGTCATCGACTTCATCGACATGGCGAACCCGAAGAACCGAGCGGCAGTCGAAGAGGCTCTGCAGCAGGAGCTCGAGCGAGACAGGACGAAGACCTACGTCGTCGAGATCTCGCCGCTCGGTCTGGTCGAAATGACCCGGCAGAACGTGACGGACGGGCCGCGCGAGATCCTCACACGTAAGTGCCCGACCTGCGCCGGCGAGGGAGTAGTCGTCTCGGAGGCAACCGCGGTCGTAGACGCCGAGCGTCGACTGCGCGCCCTTGCGGCGTCGAAGCCCAGGACGAAAGCCTTCAAGGTCGAGCTGAACGGGCACATCGCAGAGCACCTGATCGGTCCGGGCGCCGTTCGGCTCGGGGAGATCGAGACATATGCGAGGCGCCGATTCTTCGTGCAGGGGAAGGCCGGCGTTCCCCACGACCACTTCGTTGTGCTCGACGAAGGCACCGTCGAGAAGCTCGCGACCCCGGACGCCCCGATCTCCGAGGGAGAGACGCTCGAGCTGAAGCTCGTCGAGGTCGGACGTCACGACCTCGGCGCCGGAGTCGGCAAGCTCGACGGCTGGGCAGTCTCCGTGGGCGGGGCGGCGAAGCTCGTCGGCAAGAAGGTCCGTGTGCGCGTCGAGCGCGTCCTCGACGGGACCGCCTACGCGACGCTCGTCGACGGCCAGCCCGTCGCGAAGCCGGTTCCGATCACCGCCGAGGCGCAAGCCGAGAAGCCGACGCGAGCATCGCGCGCCAAGAAGCCCGAGCCTCAGGATGCTGCTCCCGAGACGACCGCCGAGGCCGAAGCGGAGGAGAGGCCGGCGGACGAGGCGGGCCCCGTGGCGACGCCGAGGAAGAAGTCGCGGCGGGGCTCGCGCGGCGGGCGTGGCCGGAAGAGGCCGACCGCAACAGCCGGGGCGCCTATCGAGGCGGTAGGCGAGCCCACCGCAGAGGCCGGCGTCGAGCCGGAAGCCCCGATCGATCAACCGGCTGAGGAGCAGCCCCCGAAGAGCGAGGGGCAGCCGCCGAAGAAACGGACGCATCGCGGCTCCCGAGGCGGCAGAGGGCGCAAGCCCAAGCCCGTTGCGCCGGCCGCAGAAGGAGCGAACGGCGCGGCCGGGTCGGACGAGGTCAAGGCCGCACGACCGACGATTCACGTTCCAGCGGAGGATCTCGGCGAGCAAGTCGAAGTAGCGCCCGACCAAAAGCCCGGTTCCGCCGGAGCGTCGGTGAACGGCGATCAGCCGGCACCCACTCGTAAGAAGACACGCCGCGGCTCCCGGGGGGGACGGCGCCGGCGCAAGCCCACGACCGCGACGCAGCCAGACTCAGATCAGAGCTAGCAGCTCCTGCAGGCTCGACACTCTGGCGCCGGTCCAGTCCTCGGCTTCCGGATGGAGCCATTCCGCGTGGGGCGCGACGATCAGGATCGGACGCATCCCGAGCTCCGCGGCGCCGGCGAGCTCGTACCCGCCGCCGTCCCCGACGTAGACGCACTCGGCGTGCTCGACATCGAGCCGTTCGCAGACGAGGTCGTAGAGGACGCGGGCGGGCTTCCTGACACCGACCTCGCAGGTGTACACCTGCGCCGCAAAGTGGGGTGCGAGCCGTGTCTCAGGCCAGAGGTCGGGTACTCCGTCGCTGCATTCGGTGACGAGCCCGAGCTCGAGCCCGCGCCCTCGCAGCTCGGTCAGCGTCTGCTCGGCGTCGGGGCGGGGAACGAGCTGATCCCGCATGTACTCGCGCCGGAGCTCGAGCACTCGCCCGAGACGTTCGGAATCCAGCTCGGCGCCGGCCCGCCCGCAGAGCTCTTCGAGCGACGTCGGAAAGGGCCCGGTCGAGCGCAGGTCGTATGTCTCGAGCCAAAGTCGGGCGAACGTGTCCCGGTCGATCCCCAGCGTGTCGGCGAGCTCGTCCTGCATCGCCTGCCAGGTGGCTTTCGGAGCTTCGTCGACGAGTGTCCCGTACAGGTCGAAAACCACGGCGCGGGTCGGCATGTGGCTAGAATGCCCGCTCGGCGGGCTCCCCGCCTCTTTCTATGGCCAACCACGGAGTGCACTGATGAATTACGCCGTCGTCAAGCTCGGGGGAAAGCAGTACCGCGTCCAGGAGGGCGAGAAGCTCCTCGTGGACCGGTTACCCGTGGACGAGAACAAGACGTTCCACCCGGAGGTCCTGCTCGTCGGCGGAGACGGCCAGACCGAGGTTGCTCCCAAAGGCGTCCAGGTGACGGCCAAGGTCGTCGGCCACGTGCTTGGCGACAAGATCCGGATCGGCAAGTACAGGAAGCGCACCGGGTACCGCCGGCACAACGGCTTCCGCGCGAAGCTCTCGCAGGTGCAGATCGAGACGATCGGCAAGAAGGCGACCCGCGCCGCGGCGAGGTCGAAGGCCGAGACCGGGGAAGACCCGACGCCGGCCGCCGCGGAGAAGCCCGAGGCGACGACGAGTAAGGCGACGACGACCGCGGCGAAGAAGCCGGCCGCGAGAAAGAAGGCGGAGTAGAGATGGCGCACAAGAAGGGACTAGGCTCGTCGCGCAACGGGCGCGACTCGAACCCCAAGATGCTCGGCGTGAAGATGTTCGCCGGCCAGGAGGTCAAGGCCGGGATGATCATCGTCCGCCAGCGCGGCACGCGATTCCGCTCAGGGCCCGGGACGGGCATCGGGCGCGACGACACGATCTTCGCGACGCAGACCGGGCGGATCGAGTTCCGCTCGAGCGGCGAGCGGCGAACCGTCAGCGTCGTCGAGTCCTGATCGACGTCGCTCCGCGATGGGCCGCGATCGGCAGCCCGTCGCTGGGCTAGGCTCGTGCGGTGTTTCACGATCGCGCAGCAATCCACGTCGTCGCCGGCCGAGGCGGTGACGGCGGTCTCAGCTTCCGGCGTGAGAAGCACGTCCCGAAGGGCGGGCCCGACGGCGGCGACGGCGGTCGAGGCGGCGACGTCGTCCTGATCGCCGATCCCGACCTTCGCGATCTCTCGGCGTTCCGGTCCAGGCGGGCATTCAACGCAGGCCGGGGCCAACCGGGTCGCGGAAGCGGCAAGCACGGAGCAGACGGCGCCGACATCGAGCTCGCCGTCCCCATCGGGACGCAGGTGTTCGACGACGACCAGACCGTTGCCGACCTCATTGCGAGCGGGGCCCGTGTCGTCGTCGCTCGTGGGGGCCCGGGCGGGCGAGGGAACCGTCACTTCGCAACGCCCACGCGACAGACGCCCCGGTTTGCGGAAACCGGCTCTCCGGGCGAGGAGGCGGAGCTGGAGCTCCGGCTCAAGCTCGTCGCCGATGCGGCGCTGGTCGGGCTGCCGAACGCAGGCAAGTCCTCGCTGCTACGTCGGATCTCGAACGCGAAGCCGAAGGTTGCGGACTATCCGTTCACGACGCTGCAACCCGTGCTCGGAACCGTCGACTCGCCGGAGGGGCGTCAGCTGACGGTCGCCGACGTACCGGGCCTGATCGAAGGTGCGAGCAGGGGCGTCGGGCTCGGCCACGAGTTCCTCGCGCACCTCGAGCGAGCCCAGCTCCTCGTTCACGTCATCGACGCGGCGGCGGCGGATCCCGTCGACCAGTTCCGCCAGGTCGACCACGAGCTGGCCGAATACGGCAACGGTCTCGATCAACGGCGGCAGATCGTCGTGCTCAACAAGATCGACCTCTTGCCCGATCCCCCGCAGCTGGAGCTGTCGGACGAGCGCGTCGCGGGCGTCTTCTCAATGTCGGCCGCGACCGGCGCCGGAGTCGAGGAGTTCCGACGCAGGCTCTTCTCCCTCTGCCCTCTGGCGCACGTGCCCCCCGTCGAATCCGACGGCCTATCCGAGTTCCTCGTCTACCGCCCTCGCCCGCGGGCGGCGTCCTTCCGGATCCTGCGCACCGATCGCGGCTTCCGGGTGGTCGGCTCGCCGCCCGGGGAGGAGGAGCTGGAGGTCGCGCTTCGTGCCGCCGGCGCGCGGAAGGGCAGTGAGGTCGAGGTCGGCGGCGAGACGCTGGTCCTGGAGTGATCGGCCTCCTCGGAGGCGCATTCGATCCGCCGCACATCGGCCACGTGGCGCTCGCTGCGGCCGCAGAGCGAGAGCTCGGGCTCGAGGGCGTGGTCGTGATGGTCGTTGCCGACCCCGGACACAAGGACGTTCATTGTCCGCCGGAGACGCGCCTCGATCTCGCGCGGGCCGCCTTCCCGGGGCGGGAGGTTGGGCTCGACCGACACGCGCGCACCGTCGACATGCTCCGGGAGGGGTCGTGGGGGGATCCGGTGTTCCTCGTCGGGGCAGACGAGTTCGCCGACTTTCTGCGCTGGAAGGAGCCGAACGGTGTGCTGGAGCTCGCTCGGCTGGGGGTGGGAAGCAGGCCGGGCTATCCGCGAGAGCGCCTCGACCAGGTGCTTGCCGGCCTCCTCCGGCCTGACCGGGTCCTGTTCTTCGAGTTCGAGCCGATCGCCGTTTCCTCGCACGACATCCGGGAACGAATCGCACGTGCGGAACCAATCGGCCATCTCGTACCGCCCGCCGTTGCCGAGGCGATCTCGAGTCGTGACCTGTACCGCGGCTAGACTACGCACAGCAGACTGACGTGGAGATCTGACCGACTGACACCACTCGACCAAGCACGCCGCATCGCCGGCCTCGCGCAGGAGAAGCTGGCTAAGGACGTCGTCATCCTGGACATGCGGCCGGTGTGCACGTACACGGACTACTTCGTCGTCTGCACGGGCCAGAACCCGCGGCAGACGAAGGCGATCCACGACGAGGTTCACGCTGCGCTGAAGTCCGAGTCGAGGACGCTGCCCGTCTCGGTGGACGGCGCGCGGGAGGCGAAGTGGATCGTCGCCGACTACCTCGACGTCGTCCTGCACGTCTTCACCCCCGAGGCGCGCCAGTACTACGCGCTCGAGGACCTCTGGGGGGACGTGCCCTCGATCGAGCTCGAAGCCGTCTCCGCCTAGGTTGTCCGACTAGGCAACTATGATGAAGGCGTGCTTACGCCTTCTCAGAAAGGCTCGATCGCAGAGTCGGCGATCGTAGCCGCGGCGATCAAGCATGGGATCGCAATCTTCAAGCCCATCAACGAAGGCTTGCGGTACGACCTCGTCTTCGAGCTCAACGGGAAATTCATTCGGGTGCAATGCAAGTGGGTGGTGCGGCGTGGAGACGCGATCGTCGTGCCTTGTGTGAGCCGTCGTCGGAGTGGACACGGCTTTGTGACAAGGCGCTATTCGCGGACGGAGATAGATGCGTTCGCTGGGTATTGCGCCGAGATCGATCAGTGTTACTTCGTGCCGCTCGCGTCCTTTCCGAACCATCGAGCGATCCAACTCCGCCTCGAGGCGACGCGTAACAATCAACGCGTCGGTGTCAACTGGGCCAAGGACTACGAACTCGCCGCTAGACTGGGCGCCCTAGGGGCCGTAGCTCAGCTGGGAGAGCGCGACGCTGGCAGCGTCGAGGCCGCGGGTTCGAGCCCCGCCGGCTCCACTAAGAGCCGCTCCCGCGAGCGGCTTTGTTGCTAGCGGCTGCCCGCAGTGCGGCGCGGACCACGACCACTGCGCGACGATCGCCGCGAAGACGACGCTCGGTGCGTCGTCGAGCGACGCCGCGTCCCCTTGTGCGCGTCGAGGCTCGCCCGCAATGCGTCCATCAGATCGGGCGCCTGCTCAGGCTCGGCCTCAATCGCCTCGTGCACCTCCTCGCCGCGCTGCTTGCGGCGAATCACGTCCACGAGCCGATCGGTGTACGTGTCCGAGTACTTCGACGGGTCGAAGGAGCCCTGGAAGCGCTCGATCAGCGACGCCGCCATCTCGAGCTCCTCCTTGGTCACCCGCGCACGCTTCGGCCGGAGCTCGTCAGCGGGGCGGATCTCGTCGGCGAAATACATCCGCTCGAGGGTGATCAGGCCATCACGAATCCGTAGGCAGCCGAGGTGCTCACGATCGCGCATGACGAACGTCCCAATGGCCGCCAGATCCGCGTCCTCCATTGCGCGAACGAGCAGCGTGTAGACCTTCTCGCCGCCGTCCTGGGGCGCGAGGAAGTAGCTGTGCTCGAAGTAGATCGGGTCGATCTCCTCGACGGCGACGAAGTCGGTGATCTCGAACGCGTGGCCGCCCTCTGCCTGCGCCGCCTCGAAGTCCTCGTCCTCGACGTAGACGAACTCGCCCTTCTTGAGCTCGTACGCCTTGACGATCTCGTCCTCTGGAACAGGCCTGCCGTCGAGCTTGCACACCTTCTCGTATCCGATCGGCCCCTCGTCCTCGCGGTGGAGGAGACGAAAACGGAGCTTGTGCTCCGAGATCGCGCCGAACATGCGGACCGGGACGGTGACGAGTCCGAATGAGATCGTGCCGGACCAGATCGGACGAGGCATGGGGACCTTGTGCCCCACTGAGTCACCCCGTAACCCGCTCGAAGGTGAGATCGTTGATCAGGCATGTCGAACGCGATGATCGAGCCCCCTGTCGAGGCGCTCGAATCCGAGGACCATGCCGTGCGCCTCTGGCGGAGAGAGCAGTTCAGTCAGCTGGGCTTCGAGCCCGTCGACGCGCGGCTCCTCGCCGACTCGCCCGCCGACCTCGGCGAGGCGCGGCGGATTTGCAGGTCGGGCTGCCCGCTCGATCTCGCGTTCCGGATCCTCGTCTAGACCTCCGAGTACGCTCTCACCGTGGGAGCGAAGCCCGCTTCTCGGCGGACGAAGGTAAAGCGGTATCCGGAGCGCGGTGCCTACGACCGCGCCACGATCGACGCGATCCTCGACGAGGCGTTGGTCTGTCACCTCGGCTTCGTGCACGACGGGCACCCCTATGTGACCCCGACACTCTTCGCGCGCGTCGGCGACGAGGTGTACGTGCACGGCTCTGCCGCGAGCCGGACGCTGCGCAGTCTGCGAGAGGGGGTGGACGCGTGCCTCACCGTCACGCTGGTCGACGGTATCGTGCTCGCTCGGTCGATCTTCCACCATTCGATCAACTACCGCTCCGTCGTCGTCCTCGGGCGGGCGATCGAGGTGCAAGACACCCCAGAGAAGCTACGCGCGCTCGAGGCGTTCGCCGATCGGATCGTGCCCGGCCGGTGGGCGGATGTCCGTCCGCCGACCCCGCTAGAGCTGAAGGCGACGGTGATCCTGAGGCTGCCGCTCGACGAAGCCTCGGCGAAGGTTCGAACCGGGCCGCCGGTAGACGAGGAAGAGGACTACGAGCTGCCGGTCTGGGCGGGAGTGATCCCGCTCAGTCTGAGGGCCGACGCGCCCCGGCCCGACGGTCGACTGCAGCCGGGCCTGACCGCGCCGGTCTGGGCTCCGACGCGGAATCGCATGTGATCGGCCGTTTCGGCCAATAGCGCCGCCCCTGCGGACGCGCTAGAACAGCCGAGCAGTTCCACTCTCGACACAGTCCGACGAAACATCGGTTCGCTTTCGCCCGCTACGTTGCCACGAATGGCAACCACCACAGGAGGCGTCCATGTTCACCAAGCTCACCGCGGAACTACTCGACCTCGTCGTGAACGAGAAGGGGTACCGCCTCGCGCTGTACGCGTCAACTGGCAACGATGGGGGCAGCAGCAGCGTCGGCAGCAGCTGCTGCTGCTGCGGCGGCAACTAAGGGAACGAGTCGGGGAAGCCAGGCGGGGGTGTGCACAGCAGTGATCCCTGCGCTCCCTCACCTGGCCCCTTGGTACCGGATCTCCGCGGAAGACGAGAAGGTCGTGCTCGAATATGGGCAGCGAATCGTCTGTCTAGAGGGGCGCGCGGCGGCGGTGCTCGTCCCTGTCTTGCTGCCGCTCCTCGACGGTACACGCACGCTCGATGACATCGCCGCTGTGCTCGGCGAGCCCGCTCGACCCGCAATCGAGACCGCGCTCGAGCGACTCGACGAGCACGACCTCTTGCTCGACGGGCCGCCGCTATGCGCTGATCTCCCGGCGCCTGCCTCGGATGCCGCCGAGATGCTCGCCTCATTGCGTCCGGGTCAGGTCGCTCCGCGCGAGGTGGCCGCCGCCCTCGGCAGTCGAACCGCTGCCGTTGTCGGGACCGGCTCGGCCGCCGCCGAGGTCGGCCGCCTGCTCAGGCAGAGCGGTGTGGTGGTCGAGCACTGCGAGGCCATTCCCGCCGACGTCGATCTCGCGATCTGCGCCCCTGCTCCGGCACAGCTGCCGATGCTCGGGGAGTGGAACCGTCAGGCACTTGGATCGAGCCAAGCCTGGCTCCAGGTGCTGCCGTTCGACGGACGCTACGCATCGATCGGACCGCTCTATCTCCCGGACGAGACGTGCTGCTTCGAGTGCTTTCGGCTCCGACGTGCCGCCAACCTCGACGCCGGAGACGAGCTCGCGCGGCTCGAGGCGGCGCCTGCGTCCTATCCGTCCGCTCCTTCTGTGCATGCGCTCGTCGCCGGAATCGCGGCGACCCTTGCACTCGTATGGCTCGGACTTCGGGATCAGTACGTGCCGTCGGCGTTCTACGCGGTCGAACTCGTGCCTGCGCTCAGCGTGACCGTGCACCACGTTCACCGCGTACCACGCTGTCCCGCGTGCTCAGGGCTCGCGGACGTCGCGGCACCGCTCCCCTGGCATAAGGAGTCTTCGGTTGCCGGAGGTTGAGCTTCGCCCGGTGCAGCCGCTGCCGCCGACGGACGCGCTTCCGAGGTTGCGGACGTTCGTCTCCCGCTTTACGGGCGTCGTCAGCAGCGTCGACGAGGTGCTCTCCGCTCCGGACGAGCAACGCCTCGTCAGCATCGGCTGCGGGCTGGCCGACGGCCGGCCGACCGTCGGCGATCGGCTCGACAGTCACACAGGCAGCGAGCACTGGCTGCGCGAAGCAGCGGAGGCGGCTGCGATTGGCGAGGCTCTCGAGCGCTACTCCGCGTCGTTCGTGCCCGTCGAGCGGCTCGTCGTCTCCTCGGCCGGCAACCTGGCGGGCGCTGTCGATCCCGACCGGTTTGCGCTCTTCCACGCGGTCCAGCTCGCGGAACCCGGGTTTCCGTTCCGGCCGTTTTCGCGGGACACCGTGGTCGGCTGGGTGGCGGGCTTCGCACTGCCAGGTGGCGAGTCTGCGTACCTGCCGGCGCAGCTCGTCTTCATGCCCTGGCAACGGCGGATGCCGGTCGAGGAGCAGATCGCGTACACGACGAGCAGCGGACTCGCCTGCGCCCCCACGCGGGAAGAAGCGGTACTGGCAGGGCTCCTGGAGCAGATCGAGCGCGATGCGGTGATGCTGGCCTGGTACGACAGGCTGTCGCTGCCGCTCCTCGACTGGAGCCGCGATCCGGAGCTCGTTCGGCTCGATGCGCGCTACTTCGCACCGACCGGTCTTCGGTACTCGGCGATCGACCTGAGCGTCTTCTTCGATATCCCGACCGTGCTCGGCGTGGTCCACGGCGCTCCTGGCATTCTCGGCGCGCTTGGCGTCGGGGCGGCGAGCGCCTCCTCGGTTCAGATCGCCTGGCGCAAGGCGCTCTCGGAGGCGTTCGCGGTGCAACGATGGGTCCGCGACTCCGCTCTGGAGCGACCGGAAGGTGTCGAACGACCGGCCTCGGAGATTCGCGGCTTCGACGACCACACAATGTTCTACGCGCATCCGGAGCGAGCCGCTCGAGCGGAGTTCCTCGACGCCTCGACCGAGCGCCGCGATACGCGTGGGGTCCCTCCTCTCGGCGGGGCAAGATGTCTACGATCGCATCGAGATCGCGTGCGAACGCCTCGCGCGGAAGGGCGTATCCGCGTATGCCGTGGATGTCACGACTCCCGACGTTCGCGGCGCCGGGTTCCATGTCATCCGCGCGATCGCCCCCGAGCTTTGCCAGCTCGATGTCGACGAGCGAGCGCGCTTCCTGGGTGGCTGTCGAATGTACGAGGCGGCCCAGGAGGCGGGCGTCCTGCCCAGCCCGCTGATGGTGGCGGATCTGAACCCCGACCCGCATCCCTTTCCGTGAACTGCGTCGCCGGTCGTCAGACCTCGCGGTGGCTCGAGTTCGTCTACGGTCGACGGCCCGTTCTGGACGATCCCGCAGAGGTCTTTCACGAAGCCTCCAAGCTGACCCCGTCCGAGGTCGACAGGCAGCTCGAGGGCGCGCGGCGTCTGGCGGCCAGTGTTGACCTGCAACTCAGCTCTACGCGGGCAGTCAAACGCCACGGGGGAGCGACCATGCCGCTGCCGGCCGCGGCTCCACTCGAGCAGTCGCTCGGAGAAGCGATCCTGCGACGGCGTTCCAAGCGTGCGTTCGCTCCCGAGCCAATCGCCGAGCGGGCGCTCGCTGGGCTGCTGCACGCCGGCTACGGTGTCACGGGCGTGCTCGAGGGGGGCGAGCCGGCGCTGACGGTCCGAGCTGTCCCGTCCGGAGGCGCGCTGTACCCGCTCGAGCTGTACGCGGCGGTACTGCGAGTCGCGAACGTCGAGCCCGGGCTGTATCACTTCGATCCGCTGCGGTCCAGCCTCGAGATCTTGCGTCTGGGGCTTGCGGCGGAGGACCTTGCAGCGCTTTCGACCTATCCCGAAATCGTCTCGTCATGCGCCGCACTCATCCTCGTGGGCGCGATCTTCGGACGCACGCGCTTCAAGTACGGCCTTCGCGGCTACCGGTTCGCACTGCTTGAGGCCGGACACGTGGGGCAGAACGTCGTTCTCGCTGCAACGGCGCTCGGGCTGGCCGCCGTTCCGCTCGGCGGCTTCTTCGATCGACGCACAGACGCGTTCCTCGGACTCGACGGCGTCAACGAATCGACCCTCTACACCATCGCGGTCGGGCCCGAGGCGGCGTGACGATCGACGCGACCATACCTCGGCTCGTGCTGGGCGCCGCGGCCGGCGCTGCAGCCTTTCTGCTGCTGAGCGGAGCGCGCCTTCCGCGTGCGCGCCCTCGCCCGCTGGGGCGGGCGGCGGTTGTTCGCTGGATCACGCTCGGGGCAACCGCCGGCGTCGAAGAGGTCGTCTGGAGAGGCCTCGTCCTCGGCGGGCTGATTGTCTCAATCGGTACCGCCCTCGCGCTCGTCGTATCGTCTGCCGGCTTCGCTGTCTGGCACTGGCCGTGGCTGGGAGGTCGTTCGGCCGTCCACCTCGTGACGGGGACCGCGTTCGGAACAGCGTTTCTCGCCGGAGGCCTGGCGGCAGCGATCCTGGGCCACGCGCTCTACAACATCCTTGTGGACTTCGCCGTTCACGCAGAGCGCGCTCGGCTGCGAGGGCCATGATCGCGGCGGCTCTCAGGGGCGTGACCAAACGCTTTGGGGAAGTGGTCGCGCTCGACGGAATCGATCTCGAGCTCCGAGGAGGGGAGGTGCTCGCGCTTCTTGGACCGAACGGGGCCGGCAAGACCACCGCTCTCTCGCTGCTGCTTGGCCTTCGCCGCCCCGACTCGGGCCAGGCGGAGCTGTTCGGTATGGATCCGCGTCGTGCCGAGGCGCGGGCTGGCGTCGGCGTCACGCCTCAGGAGACGGGATTCCCACCGACGTTGCGGGTCTGCGAGATCGTCGAGTTCGTCGGCGCGCATTTCGCCGAGCCTGTCGAAACGGCGGATCTGCTCGCTCGGTTCGGGCTGAGCGATGTCGTGCGTAGGCAGGCCGGCGGCCTGTCGGGTGGCGAGCGGCGGCGGCTGTCCGTCGCGTTGGCGTTCGCCGGGCGGCCACGTGCCGTGTTCCTGGACGAGCCGACGGTGGGGCTGGACGTGGAGGCGCGGCTAGCTCTGTGGAGTGAGCTGAACGCGTATGCAGGTGCGAGCGGCACGATCCTCCTGACCACCCATCACCTCGAAGAAGCGGAGGCGCTCGCGTCACGAGTACTCCTTCTCTCGCGCGGTCGGATCGCCGCCGTGGGGACGCCTCGCCAGCTCGCCGACGCCCATGGCGGCAGTCTCGAGCATGCGTTTCTTGCGCTGACGAAGGGACGTCAGTGAAGCTCGTCCTCGTCCACGCACGAGCGGCGACCCTCGAGCTGCTCCGGTACCCGGCGTTCAGCGTTCCGACGCTCGCGTTCCCCGCGCTCTTCTTCCTCTTGTTCGTTGCCTCGCGCGACGACCGCGACGCGACGCTCCTGCTCGCGTCGTTCGCCGGCTTCGCGGTCCTCGCCGTCGCGTTCTTCCAGTTCGGTGTCGGCATCGCTTCCGAGCGCGAGTCGGCCTGGGAAGGGTTCGTGCGCGCCCTGCCGCTGCCGGTCGGCGTGCGTCTCGCCGCACGGTTGGTGTCGGGGATGCTGTTCGCGCTCTCAACCGCTGGCCTGGTCGCGGCGACGGCCGTGGCGAGCACCGACGCGCACCTCGCCCCTTCGCGATGGGCGGCGCTCGCGGCCGCGCTCGCGCTCGGTGCGGTTCCCTTCGGGTTGCTCGGAATCGCGCTCGGCTACTGGGCCTCGCCGCGCGGCGCGCTTCCCGCGGCGAACATCCTCTACCTCGTCCTGTCGTTCGTGGGCGGTCTCTGGACGACGCCGAGCAAGCTGCCTTCCGCTCTCGAAGCGGTATCGCCGCTCGTCCCGACACGTCAGTTCGGCAACGTGCTGTGGGGAGCGGCAGAAGGCCACCTCTGGCAAGCGACGGACTGGCTGCTGCTGCTCGGATGGTCGGCTGTCTTCGCAGGACTCGCTGCCTGGGGCTACCGGAGAGACGAGGGCCGTCGCTATAGCTGATATTGCCTAGAATGCCGCGATGGCCTGGGAGCTCATCTGGATGCTCGTCATCCTCAAGATCCCGGTGGTCTACCTCTGCTGCGTCGTCTGGTGGGCGATCCGGGCGAAGCCGGCGCCGCTCGAGCCTGCGCTGCGCACGGCCCCGCTGGAGGACAACCCGAAGCCGGGCTGGCACTGGTCGCGCACTCGGCCGCGCGCGCCGAGGCGCGGACCGCACGGCAGGCCCGACCGGGGGTATCGGCGTGATCCTGCCCGGGTGGCGCAACGTTCGTGAGTGCGATCCCCGAACCTCAGCGAGAGCGCCTCGACACGCTCGGGGGGCTGATGTCGGCGACCGCGATCTTCGTCGGGCTCCTCGGCCTGACGAACCTCAACCTGAGCATCTCCGGCACGCACCTCGAGATGCGCCCGTTCCGCGTCGGGGTCGCGGCGGTCGTTCTCGCTCTGCTCGCAGCCGGGATCGGGGGACGCCACCGTGGGCTCGCGGGGGTGGCCGTCGCGATTGCCGGCGCGTCGTGGCTGGCCGGGATGATCATCGCGGTCATCGTCGAGCGCCCGATCTTCTGACACCTGACCTGCCGCGGGCAGGGATGGCCGCCCTGCTACAAAACAGGAAGAGATGCGTGACGTCGACGGATTGAACGCGGGCTACGCGAGCGCGATCCTCGAGCAGTATCTCGAGAACCCCGAGTCGGTTCCCTCCGAGTGGCGCGCCCTGTTCGAGGGCGGCTCGAGCGACGTCGTCGCAGGGCTCCCCGGACTCGCGCGGCTGCTGGAGCGCGCGCGTCCCCGGGCAGACGGAAACGGCGGGGCGGGCGCGACCCCGGCAGAGGCTCCGAGTGTCCCGGAGAAGGAGCCACGCCTCGGCGAAGGGCCGGACGAACTGCTCCTCGGCGGTGTGGCTGCCGCGATGGCGCTCGTCAAGGCGCATCGGATGCACGGCCATCTCGCCGCGCGGCTGGATCCGCTCGGGTCCGAGCCGGTTGGTGACCCGGCGCTCGAACCGGAGCGTCTGATCCCGAAGCTGACGCCTGAGCTTCAAGCGAGGATCCCGGCGGCGCTTCTCCGCCTGTACGTTCCCGCCGAGACGCTGGCAGACGCCCTGCCGCGGCTCCGCGAGACGTACTGCGGCACGATCGCGTACGAGCTCGAGCACATCTCCGATCACGAGCGCCGGGTTTGGCTGCGGCAGGCGATCGAATCGGGCGCCTACCGCCAGCCGCTCGCGGTCGAGGAGAAGGTGCGCCTGCTCGAGCGGTTGAGCGAGGTCGAAGGCTTCGAGCGCTACCTCCGGAAGGCGTTCCTCGGGCAGAAGCAGTTCTCGATCGAGGGGCTCGACGTGCTCGTCCCGATGCTCGACGAGGCGATCCGGCTCGGTGCGGAAGGCGGCGCACACGAGGTCGTGATCGGAATGGCCCATCGTGGGCGCCTGAACGTCCTCGCGCACACGATCGGGCAGCCGTACGAGGCGATTCTCCGCGAGTTCGAGGGGGAACGGACGATCGAAGCGGTCGTCTCCCACCCTGAAGGCGGCTCCGGGGACGTCAAGTACCACCTCGGCGCCCAGGGCGTGCGGAAGACGCCGTCGGGCGAGATCTCGGTCACTCTCTGCTCCAACCCGAGCCACCTCGAGGCGGTCGACCCGGTGGTCGAGGGTCGCAGCCGGGCTGAGCAGACAGACCGCTCTACGCCCGCCGGCGTCCACGATCCCGGCGTCGCCCTTCCGATCCTGATTCACGGGGACGCGTCCTTTGCCGGTCAGGGAGTCGTTGCCGAGACGCTGAACCTCGAGGGCCTTGCCGGGTACTCGACGGGCGGCACGCTCCACCTGATCGCGAACAACCAGGTCGGGTTCACCACGGATCCCGCCGAAGGTCGCTCGACCCGCTACTCGAGCGATCTCGCGAAGGGATTCGACATCCCGATCATCCACGTGAACGCTGACGATCCCGAGGCCGCGATCTCCGCGATCCGCCTTGCGCTCGCCTTCCGCCGCCGCTTCGGTCACGACGTTGTCGTCGACCTCGTCGGCTATCGGCGTTTCGGCCACAACGAGCAGGACGAGCCGGCCTACACCCAGCCGTTGATCGCGCAGCGGATCGCCGCGCAGCCCACGGTTCGTACCCAGTTCGCCACGCGGTTGGTCGAGCAGGGGATCGTGTCGGAAGACGAGGCCGAAGGGCTCGAGCGTCGAGTGGATGCGATGCTCCGCGAAGCCCACGAGCACCTGAAGACGAGCTTCGGCCGGGATGTACCTCCGTCGGCGGAGCCGGTCTTGCCGGCTCCGTCCGCAGGTGTAGTCACGACAGTGCAAGCGGAACGACTGCGTGCCCTGAACGCCGAGCTGTTGGCAGTCCCGGACCAGTTCACCGTGCATCCGAAGCTGGCGCGGCAGCTCGAGCGCCGGGTCACCGCGCTCGAGGAAGGGGGCATCGACTGGGGCCAGGCCGAGGCGCTCGCCTTCGCAAGCCTTCTCGTCGAGGGGATTCCCGTTCGCCTGACGGGTCAGGACACGGAACGCGGCACCTTCTCGCATCGCCATCTCGTTCTCCACGACGCGACGACCGGTGAGCGCTGGGTTCCGATCCAACACCTGGGAGATGCGAGCGCCTCCTTCGAGGTGCACAACTCGCCGTTGTCCGAGTACGGTGCCGTCGGCTTCGAATACGGCTATTCGATCGCCGCGCCCGAGGCGCTCGTGCTCTGGGAGGCCCAGTTCGGCGACTTCGTGAACGGCGCGCAAATCATCCTCGACCAGTTCCTCGTGGCCGGACGGTCGAAATGGGGGGAAACCTCGCGACTGACGCTTCTCCTCCCGCACGGGTACGAGGGGAACGGGCCGGAGCACTCGAGCGCGCGCCTGGAGCGGTTCCTGCAGTCGACCGCCCAGAACAACATCCGCGTCGTCAACTGCTCCACGGCCGCTCAGTACTTCCATCTGTTGCGCCTGCAGGCGCTCGACCCGGTGGCTCGGCCGCTGGTCGTGATGACGCCGAAAGGCTTGCTCAGGCTCCGCGAGGCAGCCGGCGAGCTGCGCGACCTGACCGAAGGAGCGTTCGCGCCCGTCCTTGACGACCGCGGAGCCGACAAGGAGCGGGTACGGCGTCTTGTGCTCTGCTCCGGCAAGGTCTACTACGACGTCGTCGGGCACGAGCTCCGCGCCTCTGCCGAGGCAGTCGCGGTGGCGAGGATCGAACAGCTCTATCCGTTCCCGAGCGAAGCGGCCGCTGCGCTCGTGCGCACGTACCCGCATCTCGAGGAGGTTGTCTGGGCTCAGGAGGAGCCCCAGAACATGGGTGCCTGGCGGTCGATCCGGCACAGACTCGAGGAAGCCCGGCCTGCGGGAGTGCCGCTGCGCTTCGTCGGGCGGTCGTGGCGCGCCAGCCCGAGCGAGGGCTACCCGACGGCGCACCTGCGCGAGCAGGACCGCATCGTTCGCGCCGCCTTGAGCTAGCGTCGACGCAGCGACGTGGCGGCAGCACGCGCCGATTTCAATGCCTGCGAGGCGACCGCGGGGCCGTACCGGCGGACGTGCTGGGCGACGAGCTTGCGCTGGTGAGGAGGCAATCGCCGCCAGACGTCGTACGCAGTTAGGGCGAGCCCGAGGGGGCCCGCCTTTCGTGGCAGTTTCGGCACTCCCATATCCTCACACAGCCGGCATTCCGTCCGCTTTCGAGCCTACGCTCTCAACCAGGTCCTAATAAAGCCGTTACAATCTCGCCAAACGTGCCCCCCACGTCGGAGGTCTGCATGCCTGTCGAGACACCGTCGATCTTCAGTCGAGTAATCCAGGAACATCTCGAGCTCAAGCGGCGCAACGCGCAGCTCGAGGGCGATATGCCCCTTTCCAGCTACGAAGCCGAGGATCCGTTCCAGAATCACCCCCTCTTCAAGAGCGAGCAGCAGGCTCGCCTGGAGGAGACGATGGACGGGACCGAACCTGCAGTCGCGGTTGCCGGTGCAGCGGTGCCATGGCCGGGCGAGGAAAGCCTCGAGCACGTCACCGACCACAGCGACGACGGCCTCTGGGGTCGCTCGCGCGACTTCGACTGGGGCGACTGACGAAGCAGGAACCTCAGGGGTTCGCCACGAGCTTCTCTCTTTCGAGTCGGCCGAACGCGTCGGTCGGTTAGCAGCCCCGCCGAACGACGAACGCGTACGCGAGCTTCGCCGTTTCGGACACGCTCGCCCACAGTCGGGTCGCCAACGACTGGTTCGCTCCGTCGGCGTAGACCGTTCCGTCGAAACAGCGGTCGAAGAGCATCCTCGCTCGGACGAGGTGGTAGCGGGAGCTGACCACCAGCACCGAGCTCCAGCCTCTCGAGCGCGCGAGCCGTGCAAATGCCTCCGCTTCGCCACGCGTGTCGTACGGCTCAGGGTGTAGACAGAGGACGCGTGCCGAAACCTTCCGCCCGGCGCAAAGGCGGTTCGCCTCGGGCCAGGTCGGGCTCCAGCCGTCTGAAACGACGAGCACCGGTGCAACGCCATGCCCGACGAGTGCGAGCCCTCGCGCGAGTCTGGGCGCCCGACCGCCGGCCAGGACGACGACGGCATCGGCGCGATCAGGCACGTGCCGAGGCGGCCAGACGAACAGCGCCGCGGCACCGATCGCCCAGGCCAGGACGAGACCGACCAGGACGAGCAGCGCCCGCCGACGCACGGGGTGCGACGCTACTTCCGCCTCAGCGTGCCGAGCGCCGTCCGGCAACCCGCTTCGAGATCGGTCCGCTTCGCCGCCGTCGACTGGCAGTTGATCAGGTACTCGGTCGCCTGATCGAACAGAACGGCCATGTGACTGACCACGCGCGTGGGCTTGGTCAGCGAGATCCGGTATGCGTAGCCGGGAAGGCCGCCGTAGGTGACGCGGCGGCCGCTGACCGGCCGTCCGGCCAGCGAGCCGATCACGGAATCGACCTCGCCCTTGAAGCGCCCCAGGTTCGTCGAGGTGATCGCGAGCCGGAGGTTGTAGCGCGACACGATGATCAAGTTGACCGAGTCGAGTGCAACGGCGCCGCGCGCCGCAGCGCTGGAGCCGGCCGACTTCTGGAACGTGATCTTCCTGATCGGCTTGAAGGACGAGGGGTACTTGAACGTAATCCCGATTCCGTCGGCGTCGAATGTCTTCTCGCTGTCAGCGTTCGCCGCCGTGCCGAGGAGCAGCGCGATTGCACCGAGCAGAGGGAGGGTTAGCCGTCGCATCGCCACAACCTTTCTCGCGAGTGAAAAGCGGTTCGTGATCTCCGGAGCCTCGAGGTGACGTCGAAGCTCTCGGACTCGAGGCGCGATGTTTCCGCGCCCCTCCACGAGCTTCCGCGGCCGGCCGGCCTCGTCGCGTCAGCCGGCACCCAGACCAAGTCGACCCCGTTCCGCAACCGCGGCTGAGCGTACGCGCTCGTCGTCGCGAGCGCAATGGGTCCCCGGCCCGATGACCGGCTCTTTACTCCAGCGTCGTCCTGCCGATGAAGTGGTGATGATTCGCTTCTGGGGACGCGTTCTCCTGGCGGCTAGCGCCGTCGTGATCGGGGTGACGCTGCGCGCCGTGCCCGCCAACGCCGCCGAGCAGGCGTTCTTCGTCGGCGCGGACGAAGACGCGCTGGTCTGGGGAAACTCGCAGCTGAACACGTCGATCGCTCGGACCGTCGGGCTGAAGGGGGCGCGGATCACGCTCCAGTGGCACGCGGGCCAGTCGACGGTGCCCGCCAACTACCAGGACATGCTCGACCGCCTGGTGCTCGATGCCTCCGGGTTGCGCATCGTCGTCAGCGTGTATGGCGCGGCCGCCGATACACCGCGAACGGACGAGGCTCGCAGTCAGTACTGCAGTTTCGTCGCCGACCTGCTGAAGACCAACCCACAGATCCAGGACATCGTGATCTGGAACGACCCGAACGACAACAGGTTCTGGAGCCCTCAGTTCGCTCCGGGCGGGGAGAGCGCGGCGCCGGGCGACTACGAGGCGCTGCTTGCCGCCTGCTGGGATGCAGCGCACGCGGTCCGCACGGGCGCGAACGTGATCTCGCTGGCGGTCTCCAAGGCGCCGGTTGCGCCGGGCTCGTTCACGCTGGGCTACCACGCGGCCGGCACGTGGATCGCCAAGCTCGCGTCCGCCTACAAAGCGAGCGGGAGGACGAAGCCGATCTTCGACACGTTCGGCTACGTCCCGCATCCGGTCGGCTCGAACGAGCGGCCGTGGACGAAGCACACCGCCGGGTCGACGATCTCGATCGGAGACTACGAACCGCTGATGCGGGCACTGACCGATGGGTTCCACGGCACTGCGCAGCCCGTGCCGGGAGAAGGCTCGACGACGATCTGGTATCTGGCCCAGGGCTACGAGACGGCGCCTGACCCGGCCAAGGCAAGCCTGTACACGGGCGACGAGGCCGACCCGGCGCCGGTCCCGGCCTGGTCGCCGCAAGAGCCTTCGGACGCCGGCATCGGTCCCGGGCTCGACCAGGCGATGCAGCTCGCCGACGCGATCAGGGTCGCCTACTGCCAGCCAGCAGTCGGCGCGTACTTCAATTTCCACCTGATCGACGAGCGCGAGCTCGCCGGCTGGCAGTCAGGCGTGTTCTGGGCAGACGGCACCCCGAAGCCCGCATATCAGGCGCTTCGACGCGCAGCGGGAGAGGTGAACGCCCGCTCGATCGACTGCGCCTCGCTCTCGGCGACCGGAATGCCGCCGCGACCCCTGCCGGTTCAGCCGGTCGGGAGGGCGGTCGAGATCGGCAGCCTACGCGTGACCTCGGTGACGACCTACGGCGCCACCCTCGCCTGGGAGTCTCCGGCGTCGGGCAGCGTTCAGGTCGGATACGGCCTCGCCGACTTCGGCGGGCCGACGACGTGGGTGCCGGTGTCCGAGAACGGGTCGACCGCGTCGTTGACAGCTCTTGACGCGGGAACCTCGTACCGCGTGTGGGTACGCGTGATCTCGGACGACGGGCAGCGAGCTCAGTCCTCGATCGAGCTCACGACACGCAGGATCGCGGCACATCCGACTGTCTCCGTGACCAAGGCCGAGAGCGCCGTGATGGTCGACGGCCAGCCCTTCTTCCCGATGATCCTGTACTCCGTCTGCCCCTGGCAGTACGGCGCCGCCCTGGCCGCGGGGATCAACCTCATCTCGCTGAACGCGTGCGGAACGCTGCAGACGCAGCTGAACACCCTCGACGGAGCCGCCTACTCGGCCGGCGTTGCAGGCGGTCACGGAGGCTCAGGGGCCGGGCTGATCGGCTGGTTCCACTACGACGAGCCCGACGGAGCGAACGTGAGAGCGGCCGAGCTGCCGGACGGTCCGCCAGGGGTCGGCGGCCTGTCCTTCCTGACGTTGACGAACCACTTCTACACCGGCGCTGCGGCGCTACCGTGGGGCCGCGACACGTACCCGAGCCTGATCGCGAAGGCTGACGTGGTCGGCTTCGACCTCTACCCGCTCCAGGAGTGGTGTCGGCCGAATCGGCTCGCAGACGTCTTCTATTCGCAACGCGAGCTGGTCAAGTTGTCCGGGCCCAAGCCGACCTTCCAGTGGATCGAGGCGGCTGACTGGAAGTGCCCGGGTGGAGCGACCGCCGTTACCCCGGCGGTGGTTCGCGCCGAGTCGTGGATGGCGATCGCCGGCGGCGCCCATGGCCTCGGTTTCTGGCCGGGGTCGTGGCCGGCTGCGAATGCACACGCGATCGCGGCGGTCGGCCGGGACGTGGCTCGGCTCGGGCCCGCGATCTACCGGCCCGACGAAGCCGCGAGCGCCGACAACCCGCAGATCGTCCTCTCGGCGCGCGCCTCGGGCGGCGCGCTGTACCTGATCGCCGTGAACTCCGGGTACACGGCGACACAGGCGACGTTCAAGCTCCCGGCGCTGAACGGTCGCACGCTCACGGTGATGGGGGAGAGCAGGCGACTGGCCTCGAACGGCGACTCGTTCACCGACTCGTTCTCGCCGTTGGCCGTTCACATCTACATCGCCTCGCCGACGAGCACCTAGAACCGGCTCGCGCGCCCAGTGGGAGCCGCGGACTCCTCGAACGAGGTACCGCTAAAGGGTGAGGTGGGCTATCGGATAGAGAAAGCATGCGAGTCGCACTCACCGGCCTCGTCGCCGCACTCTCGCTCATCGCACGGGGTGCACGTCCGCCGCGCGGCCGTCGATCCCGCCACAGCGCTCGGCTAGACACCCGAGGCCCCTCCGGGGTGGGCTCTACGATCAGCGGGTGGCCGGCACGGTCGAAGCGGGATTGGTCCACCTTCGTCTTATCGTTCCGACGGCGACAGTCGGGCCTGTGTTGGACGTCCTGGAGCACTCGGCCGCGGTCCTCAACGTCGTTCGCGTCGGCGATGTCTCGCTCAAGCCGCCCGGCGACCTCGTGCTCTGCGACGTCGCCCGCGAGGAGGTCAGCGTCGTCGTCCGCCAGCTACGCGAGCTGGGGCTCGACCGCTCGGGCTCGATCGCGATCGACCAGGTCAGCTCGACGATGTCCAGCGCGGCGACGCGTGCGTCGCATGCCGCGGCCGGCTCGCCTGCCGACGCCGTGATCTGGGAGGACGTTGAGGCGCGGACGTCCGAGAGCGCGGGCTTGTCCTTCAGCTTCCTCGCGTTCATCGTGCTCGCCACCCTGATCGCGGCTGTCGGCATCCTCACCGACTCGCAGATCCTGATCATCGGCGCAATGGTCGTCGGGCCCGAGTTCGGGCCGCTCGCCGGGCTCTGCGTCGCGCTCGTCCAACGACGACCCGAGCTCGCGAGAAGCTCCGCCGTCGCCCTCGCGGTCGGCTTTCCCCTGGCAATCGCGGCGACCATCGTGCTCGTCCTCGTCCTGAAGGCGGCTGGGCGCGCTCCGGGCACGGTCGCCGCTCATGCCCGCCCTGCGACGTTCTTCATCGCCGAACCGAGCACCTTCTCGGTGCTCGTCGCGCTGCTCGCGGGCATTGCCGGCCTGCTCTCGCTGACGACGGCCAAATCGGGGGCGTTGATGGGCGTCCTGATCTCGGTCACGACGATCCCGGCCGCGGCAAACGTCGGGGTGGCGTGGGCCTACGGGAGCTGGCACGAGCTCGGCGGCGCGGCAGAGCAGCTTGGGCTCAACCTCGCGTGCGTCGTCGTCGCGGGTGTCGCGACGCTCGCCGCCCAGCGGCTGGGCTTCGTGCGAAGGCTGCGACGCGCGCGGGCTGCCTAGACCGCGTCGAACGCCGACGGGTGAAGGAGGGGGAGAGCGCCGGTCCACCCGTGTCGAAGCACGGCGACGAGCGACGGTGGGGTGAGGGTCTCGACGGGCGTGCGCGGACGACGAGGCACTCGTTCGGCATACCCGCCGGGCGTCCAGCGCAGGAGGTCCGTGTCGAGCACGAGAAAGGGCGACCCGCGGTGCAGCAAGAAGGTCCCGTCGGGGAGTTCGTCGAGCGATGCCTCGTGCCGCCGCTGCTCGCGGGTGTGCGGGTCGATCCGCTCGTCGTGGAGTTGCGCGTCGATTGGGTCGGCGCCGTGTTGGCCGGGGTGCAGGCCGCCCCAGATCGCGACGAACCGGTCGTAGTCCTCTCGCCGGCACAGGGCGCACGGTCTGTGGCCGGCGGCGAACGCGGTTGCCTCGTCGAGGAAGAAGAGCTCCGTGAAGCGACCCGGCTGCATCAACGGTGCGCGGTGCCAGCCGCGAAACTCGAGCCTGCACGCGATCCAGCGCTTCCCGTTGTGGCGGCGGCGGATCCTCCAGGCTGCGTCGTGGAGGCAGCCGCGGTTGCCGTAGACAAGCCCGCGCGCGGGATCCGCGATGAGCTCACCGAGCGGTGTGACTCGGTTCGGGAGGGGACTCGGACGGCCGGTCGAGGTCAGCGCGTCATCGTGCCATGCAGGGCTGCGCCGCTGAAGAGGATCTCGTTCGGCGTATCGGGATCGATGCCGATCCGAACCGCGGACTGCTTCGTCTCGCCGTTGACGGTGCGGCGTGCGAAGCCTCGGACCACGCTGTCCTGGTCGAGGCTGATCAACGTACCCCTGAACTCGCCGGTCGCCTCGCCGTCCTGCCAGGTCCCGCGGACGCTGCGCAGCCGCTGCGTGATCACGACGCGCACCCTGCCGTCGGTCCATGTGCCGAGCAGGTTCGGTCGCTCGCGGTAGTAGAGGTGACCGAAGGAGCGGACGAAGTCGAAGCGCGATTCCGCCCCCCAGGACGTCTTCCCTCCGTGGGCCTTGCAGTCCGCGAGCGCCACCGGAGCATCCTTCCCTTCGAAGGCGCGGTCGCACAGCGTGCGCATGTCGGCGAGGAACTTCTCGTCGACCCGTCTCTGCGACCAGCCGTAGAAGTCGATGGTCGCGCCGCTGAACGGATCCTTGATCTTGGCTCCGGAGTAGCCGGCGTCGTGGACGTTGCAGGCGAGCCGGAAGTTGACCAGGTACCGCATTCCCACGGGATTGTTCGAGTTCCGGTACGTGGACACGTCGCCGAAGCGGTGCTCATTGCTCGCCACGCCGCCGCCGCATCCGTTCGAGACGACTGCAAGGGAGACGAGCGCGTTCGGCAGGCGGGGCCACGGCGGCGCCACGGGGCCGGCACGGGTGAGGTCGTTGCAGCGGGTGTCGGAGCTGTTGCTGGGGTTCGTCGTGCAGAAGTGGAGAAGGAGCGAGCTGCCGCTCTCGACGATCGACCAGGTCGCGCTTCCCCGATCCGCAGGCCCACCGAGCTTGCATTCCGGTGGGGCGCTTCCGAACCACGTATGCGTGCCCGTGTACGCAGTGGCCGTCTTCGTGATCCTCCAGATCACCTCCCCGATCGGATGCGCACAGTCCGAGAACGTGGTCGGCTTGACGATCGTGCCCGTGAAGGCCGGGCCGGATCCGCCCACCTGGACCACGCCGCCACCATAGTTCCAGTAGCCGATAATCGGGTCGGTATCGGCCGGCCCTGCATGCGCGCTCCCGGCGAACAGCAGAAGCGCCCCTCCGAGCAGCAATAGCCGTTTGTGGCGAATAGCAGGATGAATGTAGACGCGGCCGACGAGCTCGACTACCTCCCGATGGGGGATCTGGCCGCTGGAAGGCGGCTGCTAGGCGGCTGCGCGCCGCCGCGCGGCTTCCCGCGCACGGGCCTCGCGATAGGTCCTCAACGCGAGCGCGAGCTCGCGGGCGATGACGACGAGGAGCACCGCGACACCGACGAGTGCTGCGCCTGCCAAGTGGGCAAGTGCCGTGACGCGCGGTCTCGCCCACCTGGTCGCGGCAGCCGTCGCTCTGCCGATGACCCTGACGACGACCGGTAGGTCGCGCCGGAGCCTCGAGGCCGCCCAGCGGCTCGCGACGAACGCGAGCGACGCCGACCTGGTTCCGGCGGAACTCAAGCTTCGAAGGAGGGGAACGAGCCCTGTGCGAAGGCGGCGCCGGCCCGGCTGGAGGGGCTTCCGAGCATTTCGCGGAGATACGGCCGGCTCCACCCGGACGGCGATCGATTCGCGTTCAGGAACGACCGCCTCGACCAGGCGTGGATCGACGATCCGGCGCCGGCGGAGGAGCACCGTGCGCATGACGAGCGCCCGCGCATGCCCGGCGTCGTCCAGCATCACCTGGTCGACGACTCCCAGCTGGCCGCCCTCGGTCGAGACCAGATCGAATCCCTCGCAACGCCCCAGCCAGTACGCGAGCACGGGACTTCCACGGCCGAAGGACCGCGGCTCCGCGGTGGCTGGCTTCAGCGTTCGCTCCTCATCGGTTCGCCGGGAGATCGAATCTCGGGTTCCCGCGGACCCCCGAGTTGCAAACCAGCCCTAGACATGCCGGGCCCGCACCCGACCATCACTGAGAGTGCGAGCAGGAGCCGGCGTCGTGCCGGCTCCTGCTCCTGATCCGCTAGCCGGCCGGCTGGATGTTCTGGTTGACCCGGAAGAGGTTGCCCGGGTCGTACGTCGCCTTGATCCGGGCGAGGCGGTCGTAGTTGTCGCGGTAGCTGGCGCGGACCCGCTCCTGTCCCTCGTCCATCATCATGTTCACGTACGCGCCGCCGGACGAGTACGGGTGGAGCGCCTCGAAGTAGTCGATGCTCCACCGCCGGATCGTGTCGACGTTGGCCGGATCGGGATCGACGCCGGCGAAGACGGAGCCCCAGTTTGCGTCGCGATAGCTCCAGGCCGTGTCGGTCGGCTGGAGGTCGTGCGCTGCCCCGTCGACCGGGTACATGTGCATGGTCGACTTCATCGTCGGCATCTCGCTGCCGAAGCGGGCGTGGATCTGCACCGCTTCGTCGGGGATCTCCTTGACGAAGTCGGCCCGCCAGTACCACTGGTCGCCGGGCGGGTAGAGCCCGTCGAAGGCGCCCTGCAGCATCGCGTGTGGCATGGGCGCGACGCCGTGCATGAGCGGCTCGGGGAGCGCGTCGAGCAGCGGCGCCATCGCCTTGGCTGCCTCGTCCTCGGCGCCGACGTAGCACCAGACGACGCCGCAGACCTTGCGGAGATGGATCGCCTCCGGGAAGGGCTCCACCGGCGGCACGGTGTGGAAGGCGAAGAAGCCGTTCAGCTCGCGCGGCGCCTGGGGAAGGAAGTCCCGGTACACCGACAGCACCTCTGCGGCTTGCTCGACGGGCCAGAAGGTGGGACCGGCGACAACCGTTCCGACCTCGTGCAGCCGGAACAGGAACGACGTGACGACGCCGAAGTTCCCGCCGCCACCCCTCAGCGCCCAGTAGAGGTCGGGGTGTTCGTCCTTGCTCGCGCGCACCTGCTCGCCGCTTGCGAGGACGACCTCCGCCTCGAGCAGGTTGTCGATCGCGAGGCCGCATTTGCGGGTGAGGTGGCCGATGCCGCCGCCGAGTGTCAGCCCGCCGACCCCGGTGGTCGAGATGATCCCGCTCGGCGTGGCCAGCCCGTGCGCGCCCGTTGCCTGATCGACCTCTGCCCACGTGCAACCTCCGCCGACCCGGACGGTCCGAGCCTTGGGATCGACCTGGACGTCCTTGAAGAGGGAGAGATCGATGACGACGCCGTCGTCGCACGTTCCGAGTCCGGCGCCGTTGTGTCCTCCGCCGCGGATGGCGACGAGCAGCTGGTTGTCGCGGGCGAAACCGACGACCTTCGCGACGTCGTCGGGGGTGGCGCAGCGGGCGATCAGCGCCGGGCGCTTGTCGATCATCCGGTTGTAGACCTTGCGCGCCTCCTCGTAGTCGGCATCCTCACGGCCGATCAGCCGACCCTGGAGGCCGGACAGTTGGCGCGCGGCGTCTTCGGGTGTGATCACGGTGCTCATGAATCATCCTCCTGGCTGGGTTCTCTCGTGTCTGGACGGTGAGGCTAGGGGGCCGGTGTCGCCCTGTCCATGACGCGGCCTGACACACTCTTCTTCCCTTTCGAAGGGCCCCCGGCTGCGGCGATAGTCAGATCTGACTATGGTCTGCGGCGCCAGATGCACGACCTGCCGGGCCCGCTCCGCCTCACGTCTGCGTTCCCTTTCGTGGGACGGTCGGCAGAGCTCGGGACGTTGCGAACGCTCGTCCCGAGAGCAGAAGGCGAGGGCCGGAGAGTCGTGCTCGTGGGCGGCGAGCCTGGGTCCGGCAAGAGTCGCCTCGTCCGCGAGTTCGCGACCGAGGCGGTGGCGGACGGCGGCCTCGTGCTCTACGGCGCCTGCGACGCGGTCGTTCGCACGCCGTACGGGCCCTTCGTCGAGGCACTCGACCGCCTGATGCGCGTCACCGAACCGGAGGAGCTCCGCGCGGCGCTCGGGACGGTCGGCGGCGAGCTCACGCGGCTTCTTCCGGATCTGACCACGCGCGTGGGGGAGTTGCCGGCGCCGGTCAAGGCCGATCCGGATACGGAGCGCCACCGGTTGCATACGGCCGTGACCGACGTCCTCGCCGCCGTCAGCCATCAGCGGCCACTGGTGATCGTCCTCGAGGACGGTCACTGGGCCGACGCGCCGACGCTCATGCTCCTGCGCCATCTGGCGCGGGCCGCAGGGACGACCCGGCTGCTCTTGCTTGCCACCTTTCGCGACACGGAGGCCGACATGCCGGAGGCGCTGGCGGAGACGCTCGCCGACCTGCGCCGCTCCGACGACGTCGTCCGCGTGCGGCTCGGCGGCCTCTCGACCGAAGAGATCGAGGAGTTCGTCCAGCGTGCGGCGGGCGCTGAGCTCGAGGCTGGGCTACGCGACCTCGCCCACGCGATCGGCGAGGTCACCCAGGGCAATCCGTTCCTCGTCTGCGAGATGTGGCGAGAGCTGGTCGAGACTCGGGCGGTCCAGGTCGTCGAGGGTACGATCCGGCTCAGCCGGCCGCTGGCCGAGCTGAGCACGCCCGAGAGCGTTCGCGAGGTCGTGAGTCAGCGGTTGTCGCGGCTCGCGCCCGCGACCTGCGACCTGCTCGAGCTCGCGGCCACGGCTGGGGCCGAGTTCCAGCTCAGCTTGCTCCGCAGCGCCGCCGGTCTCGGCGAGCCCGATCTCTTGGCCGCGCTCGACGAGGCGGTGCGCAGCGGAATGATCGAGGAGCTGCCCTCGCCCGGGCTTGTCTATCGGTTTGCGCACGAGCTCGTGCGCAGAGCCCTGTACGACCGGCTCACTGGCGTGCGGCGAGCCGAGCTTCATCTCCGCGTCGGCGAGGCGCTCGAGCGTGCCGACGGGCGGTCGGGCCGCGCGCTCGCCGACCTCGCGCACCACTTCACGGCGGCCGCGCCCTTCGGCGACCCCGGCCGGGGAATCGAGTACAACGTTCTCGCAGCGCGCGCGGCGACCGAGGCGCTCGCCTTCGACGAAGCGGTTGCGCGGTTGCGTACCGCGCTGGAGCTCCACATCGAGGACCGAATCGAGCGCGCCGAGGTTTACCTCGAGCTCGGGACTGCAAGCCACCGGGCCGGCAAGGCCCTCGATGCTCTGGGCTCGTTCCGAGCGGCATCCGACATCGCTCGCGAGCTCGGAAACGGCGAGCTGCTCGCACGTGCGGCAATCGGCTACGAGGAGGCGTGCTGGCGGCCGGGAATCGCCGACCAGGGGGCGGTGGAGGTGCTCGAAGAGGCGGCGGCTGCGCTCGGCGAAGAGAACTCGGCGCTGCGCGTGAGGCTGCTCGGCGGGCTGGCGCGTGCTCTCGACTTCCAGGGGAATCGCGAACGCGGGGCGATCATCCGCACGAACGCGATCGCGATGGCCCGCCGGCTTCAGGATCGCGCCAGCCTCGCCGTCGTCCTGATGCGCTCCTACTGGTCCCGGGGGACGACCTCCCTCGAGGACATCCTCGACATGCTGACCGAGGCCAAGGCTCTCGGCGAAGAGCTGGGCGATACCGAGATCGTCGCGGAGGCGATGTGCTGGCGCCTTCCCGCGTTCGTCGCCCTGCTCGACATCGAAGCAGCCCGGCGCGAGCTCGCCGACCTCCACGAGACCGCCGAACGGACCGCCCAGCCCTTCATCCTCCATGTTGCCGAGCACTACGGCTCTGCGATTGCCCTCTCGGACGGCCGCCTCGAGGAAGCCGAAACGAGGGCACAGCGCTCGAACGAATGGAGCCGACTGTTGACCGGGCGGGACGCCTCGGGGATCCACGGGATCCAGATGTTCAGCATCCGCCGCGAGCAGGGACGACTGGCCGAGCTCGCCCCCGTGATCAGGCTCCTGGCCGGTGACGTGACCGGCACGGGGCCGTGGAGACCAGGGCTCGTCTCGCTGCTCGTCGAGCTCGGCATGGAGGACGAGGCACGGCGGGAGCTTGCCCAGGTCGCGGCCGACGGGCTGGAAGGCTTCCGCGCGTCGCTCTGGCTTCCGTCGCTCGTGTATCTCACCGACGCGTCTGCTGCGCTGGGCGACGAGGCGACGGCTGCCCTCGTCTACCCGGAGCTCGAGCCCCTCGCCGGCACGAACGTGATGATCGGGCACCTGGTCGGTTGCTACGGCGCCGCCGACCGATACCTCGGCATGCTCGCAGCCACCCTCGGCGAGTGGGACCGGGCCGAGGCTCACTTCGAGCAGGCGATGACGCTGAACCGGCGCATGGGGGCGGCCACCTGGCTCGCTCACACGGCCTACGAGTACGCGCGAGCCCTGGTCGGCCGGGGCCAGGGCCGGCGCGCGGGCGCGCTGCTGGGGGAGGCGAGACGGCTCGCAGAGCAGATCGGGCTGCAGGCGTTACTGGCGCGCATCCAGGCATTGGGGACGGTCGCGCCGAGCGCAGCCCGGCCGGACGGTCTGTCGACCCGCGAGCTCGAGATCCTCGCCCTCGTCGCTCGAGGATTGAGCAACCGCGAGATCGGACGGCGGCTGTTCATCAGCGAGCACACCGCCGCGAACCACATGCGGAACATCCTCCGCAAGACCCGTTGCGCCAATCGCACGGAGGCGACCTCGTACGCTCATCGACACGGGCTCGTCGAAGCGTAGAGGCAAACGCTACGATCCCGGGGCATGCCGCTCTACGTCGTCGAGAGGAATTTCGCCGAGCAGCTCGACCTGACGAGCGATGCCATCAGGCTGATCGACGAGATCAACGCGGACGAGGACGTCCGCTGGATCTATTCGTTCCTGAGCGCAGACCGGCGACGCACGTATTGCCTCTACGAGGCGCCATCCGCGGACGCCATCATCGCGGCGGCGAAGAACGCGAACGTCCCCGCGGACGTGGTCGTCGAGGTGGGCTCTGCTTCGCCCGATCTGGTCGGGCGGTTCCGCGAGTGGGCAACGTCGCAGCCAGGTAGCTGATCTCGAGGAATTGCCGCGCGTGCCGGGCCGTGGTGCCCGGCGTGGGCCTGCTGCGAATGGGCCGCCGCCTCCAGGCGTCAGGGCGCAGGGGCTGCCTGACGCGGAAGGGCGGCCCAGTTCGTCTCAGCACTGGCCGGCCGACTCGTTCGAGTCGTCGCCGCCTTCGGTCGCGAGCGCTCTGGGAGGGCTGCGCGGACGTCACGCGACGATGAGCGTTCCGTGCATACCGGCGTCTTCGTGCCCGGGCACCGAGCAGTAGAAGTTGTAGGTGCCAGCCTTGAGGGTCACCCACATCGACACCGTGCCGCGCCTGACCGTGGCGGTCTTTCCGAGCTCGGTCTCGCCACGCTCGATGTTCACGTTGTGCTGGAGAGACGACCTGTTGACGAACACGATCTTGATTCGGCCGGGGTGGGCACGCACGACCTTCTGGTCGTAGCGGAGCCCGGATACCGGTGCGCTGAGGTGAACGACGTTTCCAGTGCGGGCAAGGGCGGTGGAGGCCACAATCGCGGCCAGTGCGGCCACGACTGTGGCCGTGAGGGAGAGTCTGCGCATCATTCCTCCTTGTCATCAGACGGCGGGCGGATTCCCGCCGCTCCCCTCGACCCTAGGAAGGTGAGATGAACCGTCGATGAGGGCGCTAGCTGCTCGTGCTCACGCGCGCCCGCTGCACTCGACTAGCGTGGAGAGGTCGAACGAGCTTCAGTTCGGCGGCGTCCCATCGCCAGGTGTTTCGGGCGTGACGTGCGTGCCGCCGATCCAGCGGTCGATGCCGAGGAGTTCGACTCGGTCGGCCACGTCCCCATCCGGGACTCCGGCCGGAGAGACTCGTTCATCAGGGGGGGACGACTAGAGGGGAGGCTCAAGCAGAGCAGTTCCCGCGCCACCGTCAGGCCGCGGACGTCGAGGTTCGCGAACGCCGATGTCCGGAGGTGAATCGTCCAGCCATGAGGAAGGCACAACCGTCTCGCACCGCGAGCGAAAGAGCCTTCGCAGGCGCCAGATCAAGCTCCTGCGACCACAGTGATCCTTGACCTTCACGGCGAATCGACGCGCGCGTGCCCAGGCACTTGATGGAGGACTCGCTGCCCGTTCGGCAAGCGAACGCTCATCGCCCAGCGCCTTGGCCCCAACCGCACGATCCCCTCGTACTTCGGTTGGGCAACCATCGGAGACATGCGCTTGTCCGCCTGCTCGCGCTTCCAGTCGCCCATCTGATCGACCGTCCAACCGTCGAAGAAGCTGATCTTGTGGTGAACCCCGAACCACCGCGCCGGGAACCACCACCTGACTGCTCTGCCGATAGCCGTGTGCCGACACCAGCAGTCCGGGTCACAGCCGCACTCGTAATTCCGCGGGTTGTGGATGCGTTGCATGAGCGTGCGCCCCACGCCGGGAGCGTAGCGCGCGGAGAGGCAAGAGCCAGATCCCGGGCTCGTCCTTGCTCTTCATCCGCGTCTCCCGAGCATCATCCTCGGCGCCCTCGGGTTCCTGCAACGACGCTCTTTCAAGCGTTGAGCCTGTCATCGATCGTGATCATGGACGCGGTCGCGTTCGTCGTTCTCGGATCCTCTTTCTGCTTAGCTCACATCGTGAGCAAGAAGCGCCGCTGTTCTTGCGCCGACCAGCGGGGAAGCGGGATTTTGGCGCACGCCTCAAGAGCCGGAGTCGCGCTGTCGCTTTAGGATGGCAACGCGTTGAGCGACGACGACAACTCGATTCAGATCCACATGACGTTTCCGTCGCCCGATGAAGCAATCCCCGTCGCAGAGGCTCTGGCGGAGGACGGTTGGGATGTTGAGCTTCATGTCGTCTTGGAGGCGCGGGCCGCCGGCTCCGACGACCACCTTCAACAGCAACACGCGCGGTTGAAGGAGCTCCTGCCGAAGTTCGGGCTCACCAACCTCGATGACGAATGGCAGGCCGGGCAGGGCAACTAGCAGCCGATCAGCGGCCGGACAATTGCGCGGGCCGGTGACAGCGTCAACACAGCGTGATCAGGTTCGACCCGTGGTGCCCGCCCCTCTGCGTCGGCACGTCTCCCGACGGGGCGCCGCCCGGACTTCTCGGTGCCGCAGGAAGGGCAGACGGCCACCAGCGGAGTCTAGGCTGGCACCATGAAGATCTTCAATCTCAACGACGACCCCGAGTGGGATCGCACGGAGGAGCGCGAGGGGTGGCGGATCAAGGACGCCTGGGTCGGCGCGCACATCGACGCCGAGCTGATCGGCGCGAGCATGTACGAGGTCGAGCCTGGCGACAAACAGGGGCCGTTCCACACGCACCACGCGAACGAGGAGTGGGTCATCGTCCTCCGCGGGGAGCCCACGCTGCGCACGCACGAGGGCGAGCAGCAGCTACGCGAAGGTGACGTCGTCGCCTTCCCGCGCGGCAAGGAGGGCGCGCATCAGATCAAGAACACCACCGACACGCCGATCCGCGTGCTCATGCTCTCGACGCTCGTCGCCCCCGACATCGTCGAGTACCTCGACAGCGGCAAGATCGGCGCGCGGAGCGTGGCCGGCGAGCGGATCATGTTCGGCAAGCCAGGGCCGGAGCTCGACTACTGGGAGGGCGAGGAGTAGACAGGCCGACGGCCATCGTGCGTCGCCGGACCGCGCGGTCCTAGCGAAAAACCGGAGGCGACCTCCTCGCAGGCGAGCCGATCGATCGGCTGCGTCCAGGGAAGCTCCAGCAGGCCTTCGACGATCTCCGCCGCGCGCTGCCCGATGATCCGCTTCGAGTAGAGGCCGTGCGTGACGTTTCCGGGCGTGAGCGTCGCCGGGTGCCCGGCCGGGTTCCGAGGCGCGTCGTACTTCACGCGCTCAGCATGCCGGACGAGCCGGAACGGTCGCGTTGTGCACCTGAGGGCACAACTTCAAGAACGAGAAAGGCTCCGTTTCCAGGGCCTTCCCGAGTGGAGCGTGCCGGGATCGAACCGGCGACCTCCGGCTTGCAAAGCCGGCGCTCTCCCAGCTGAGCTAACGCCCCGAGCAGCCCTCAGTGTAGGCAAGGAATAGGCGGTTTCGACGGCGAATCTCCTGGCGTGGTCGAAGACCACCTTCGCTACCACCGAGAGCACGAGCACCTCGCCGCCCCCTTCGGGGCCGACCGGTTCGGCAAGGCCGCCGAGCGCGTCGCGCGCTTCTTGGGCACGCCGAGGTACATCGTCACTCAGACGCTGATCGTCATCGTCTGGATCGCCTTCAACGGGTTCGAGATCTTCGTCCACTTCGACAAGTACCCGTTCATCCTCCTGAACCTCGCGTTCTCGACCCAGGCCGCGTACGCGGCGCCGTTGATCCTGCTCGCGCAGACGCGGCAGGCGGAGCGTGACAAGGCGCACGCGGACGCGGACGCCAAGCACCGCGAATCGCTTGCCCAACGGGCCCTAGATCGTCAGCGGACTGCCGACCAGGGGATCGACTTGCTGAAGAGCCTGCTGGAAGAGAACACCGAGCTGACCCGCCGGGTGAACGAGCTCACCCAGGAGATCCACCGGAAGGTCGTCTAGCCCCTAGGCGGCGCGCTCGAGCCGCTCTTCGGCTCGTGCCCGCTTGATGATGCGGTCGCGGTCGCCCCAGCGACGCTGCGCTCGCGCGGCCCGCTGCTCGTCCCAGAGCTCCGCGATCCGCTCCTCGAGCTGCTCGTGTTCCGCGGCCAGCCCCGGGTCGTGACCCCCCGAGAGCTCGTGGAACAGCTCGGAGCGCTTCTCGGTCAGCTGCTCGATCTCGGTTCTGATGTCGTCGAGAGTTCTCATCGGTGCTTGAAAACGTCGTGCCCGGTGGAGCTATTCCTCAATGTCCCCACGGCCCGATGAAAAACATCACGATCACTACTGCACCGACCACGGCGGAGGCGATCGCGATCCCTTCGAGGACGCCGGTCATGCGTATCCCAGCTCGTCGAGGCGCTTCTCGTCGATTCCGAAGTAGTGGGCGAGCTCGTGCAGGACGGTGATGCGGATCTGCCGCTCGAGCTCGGCCGGGTCGTCGCCGAAGTCGTCCAGGAGGGGCCGCCGGTAGATCGCGATCCGGGCCGGCAGGTACGGCGCCTCGTCGAAGAGGCCGTAGAGATCGGGCTCTTCGGCGTTCTGCTCCTCGACGACGACGGCGACGTTCTCGAGGCCGCGGGCAATCTCGGCCGGGAGCGAGTCGAGCGCCGCGCGCACGTGGTCTTCGAAACGCCCCATCAGAACCGCGGTCGTAACGGCGCGCGCACCTTGAACAGATGGACGGTCAAGACCCCGAATGCGAACCCGCCGACGTGTGCGAAGAACGCGACGCCGCCGCCCGCTTCGGGATGCACGATCGAGTAGCCGCCCTGCCAGAGCTGAAAGAAGATCCAGAAGCCGAGGAACAGCACGGCCGGGACCTCGACGAAGAAGTAGAAGACGATCGTCAACACGCTTGCCGTGGGCAGCAGCACGAGATACGCGCCGAGTACCGCCGAGATCGCGCCGCTCGCTCCGAGATTGGGGACCAGCGTGTCACCGGCCTGTCCGAAGTGGAACGTGACCCAGGTCTGGAGTGCGGTCGCGGCGAACCCGCCCAGCAGGTAGAAGACGAGGAAGCGCACACGGCCGAGCGCGTCCTCGACGTTGTTGCCGAAGATCCAGAGGAAGAGCATGTTTCCGGCGATGTGGAGCCAGCTGCCGTGCATGAACATGGAGGTCAGCGCCGTGAGCGGCCAGCCCTTGTCGACCTGGGCGCAGCTGCCGTTCACCTCGCAGGGGTGGAAGGCCAGATCCTGGACCGACCGGTCGAGGTTGGGCAGCTGGTAGAAGAGCCAGACCGCGACGTTGATCGCGATCAGCGTCACCGTGACGATCGGAAACGTCCGCGTCGGCACGTTGTCGCGGATCGGGAACACGTCGTGCGCTAGGGCAGAACGAGCGCCATCAACGCTTTCTGCGCGTGGAGCCGGTTCTCGGCCTGGTCCCAGGCTGCCGACTGCCTGCCGTAGAGGACGTCCGCGTCGATCTCCTCGCCGACATGGGCGGGCAGGCAGTGCAAGACGATCGCGTCGTCCCTGGCCGTGCCGAGCAAGCTGGAATCGATGCGGTAGGCGCCGAGTGCCAGGAGGCGCTGATCGCGCTCTTCCTCCTGACCCATGCTCGTCCAGACGTCCGTGTAGAGAACGTCCGCGCCGTCGGCTGCAGCGCGGGGATCGCGAACGACGGCGGGCGAGCCGCCGGCCTCGCGCGCCGCGCCGATCGACCCTGGGTCGGGATCGTGGCCCTCCGGCACAGCCGCGACGAAGTCCATCCCGAGCTTGGCGGCGATCACCATCAGCGATGCGCAGACATTGTTCCCGTCGCCGATCCAGGCAACGCGAACGCCCTCGAGCCGTCCGAGCCGCTCCCTGATCGTCATCGCGTCCGCGAGCACCTGGCACGGATGCGACGCATCGGTGAGACCGTTGATCACCGGGATCGTCGCGTGCTCTGCCAGCTCCACGACGAGCGACTGGGCAAACGTGCGGATCATGATTCCGTCGAGGTAGCGCGAGAGGACCAGTCCGACGTCGCGGACCGACTCGCGCTTGCCGAGACCGATCCGCTCGACGGGAAGGTGCACCGCCGTCCCGCCCAGCTGTGTGATCCCGACCTCGAACGAGACCTGGGTCCGAAGCGACGGCTTTTCGAAGATCAGCCCGAGCGTGCGACCGGGGAGGAGATCGTGCACCTCCCGTCGCCCCTGCAGCTCTTTCAGCCGGTCGGCCAGGTCGAGGAGCTCGACCAGCTCCTCCGGCTTCCAGTCCGCGACACGGAGAAAGTCCCGTCCGGTGAGCGCGCCCACAGGCGGATGCTAGTCGACCGTGGACTTGACAACACTAGACTTAGGTTTTATTCTTGTACTACAATCAACTTACGAAGGAGGGTTGAAGAGATGGCCACACTGGTTCGCTGGGACCCGCTTCGCGAGCTCGCCCAGTGGCAGAACGACGTGGAGCGCCTGATGGGGACCTTCCTGCGCGGAACCGGCGGGAACGGTGACACCCGGTGGGCTCCGCCGCTGGACGCGTGGGAGACCGACGACGAGCTCGTCTTCGCGTTCGACCTGCCGGGCATCCCGGAGGAGAAGATCGCGATCGAGTTCGACGAGGGCTCGCTGACCGTCGCCGCCGAGCGTGAGCGCGCCGAGGAGGTGTCCAAGGATCGCTTCTACCGCGTCGAGCGCCGGTACGGCAGCTTCACGCGGACGATCGGGCTGCCCCAGGGCGTGTCCGAGCAGGACATCCGGGCCGACTACAAGGACGGCGTCCTCGAGGTGCACGTCGCGAAGCCGAAGGCGCCCGAGCCGCGCCGGATCCACATCGGCAAGGGCGCGAAGGGCACGATCGAGGGCAAGGCCTCGAAGGCGTAGCCGAACTCGGGTTACACGGGACAGGCGCCGCTCGGCGCCTGTCCCTTCCTTTTGGAACTCGTTTCAGAATGAAGCCTTGTGCCGCCGGGCCGGACGACGAAGCGTCATTCTGAATCGAGTTCTTAGTGCGCCTCGAGCTCCAGCCCGGCCTCGGCAAGGAGTTGGCGCAGCCGGCCGAGACCGGTGAACATACGGCTCTTGATCGTTCCGAGTGGCTGGCCGAGGCGCTCCGCGAGCTCCGACTGGGTGAAGCCGCCGTAGTACGCGAGCTCGATCGCCTCGCGCTGCTCGGGCGGCAGCTTGCGCAGGGCTTCCTGCACGACCTGACGCTGGGCTCGCAGCCAGGCTTCCTCGTCCGTCGCCTCGCCCGTCGGCTGAGCGACGTCTTCGAGCGGCTCGCTGCGACGCCGCTCCTCCCGGCGCACGAGGTCGACCGCACGCCGGTGGACGAGAGTGAGGATCCAGGTGCTGGGCTTGCCGTGCTCCGCGGAGAACGTCCCGGCAGCGCGCCACACGGCCAGAAATGCCTCCTGGACGGCGTCCTCGGCGAGGGCCCGATCGCGGACGATCCTCAAAGCGAGGCCGTACGCAACCCGCCCGTACCGGTCGTACAGCTCGCCGAGAGCCGACTCGTCCGCGCGTGAGCAGAGGGCAAGCAGAGCCTCGTCCGAGAGATGGGCGTGCTTGCGGCGCGACCCAGTGTCCGTCACTCCGGGGAAATCGCTCACCGTTCGCATAGACCCTATGCAGTCTCCGTGGTCAGGAGTAGAGGTCCCGTCGGCCGGTTCGAGCCTGCGGCCGGCTCCAGCGAGAGGGCGACCGTTGCGCCCCGCGGTACCCGTCCCGTGAGCATGCCGAGCTGCCCGCGGAGGAATCCGGCCGGCGTCGTCTTGCTGCCTCTCACGATCCAGAGCTCGTAGGCAGTTCCCGGGGCGGGGGAGGGAATGTCTTGCACGATCAGCACTGCCTCGCCGCTGCGACCGACGAGCAGCGCCCCGTTCATTCCCTGCACGCCGTAGGACTTCACGCCTGCTGCCGACAACGGGTTCGCGCCGGAGCTCTGGACGCCGAGGACGATGGCCACGCACGCGGCAGCGACTGCAGCCGCGGCGAGGAGCGCCCTCCCCGAGCGTCGCGGGAGTGGGATCACCGGGGCGCCGACGTCGAGTACGCGATGGCGTAGATTCGGAGGCGGCTGCGACAGCTCGCCTGCAAAGGCGAGCGCCGCTGTCGTCGCCGTGAGCGGTCCGAGCTGCTTCTGCGCAGTCGGGGCACACGCTCAGGTGGCGCTCGAACTCGGCGGCTTCCGCTGGATCGAGTGCGTGCAGGGCGAATCCGACGGCCTGCTCGTGGAGCATCAGAACACGTACGGCGCCAGCTGGAGCGCGCCGAGCGAGTACCAGACGCCGAAGACGAGGCTCGTCGCGCCCAGCGCGGGGGCGAACCGGGGGAAGGAGCGTCGCAGCGGCCCGCTCGCCAGGCTCAGGCCGAGCCCGGTGGTGAGGAGCGCCATCGAGGCTGCTGTGCACGCGGCAAAGATGCCCAGGGCGGCGACGGCAACGAGGCGGTCGTGGATCGCGGCCAGCAGAAGAACGCCGACGCCCGCGCTGCCGCCCATGCCGTGCAGAAGGCCGATCCCGAACGCTTGCAGCGGCGAGCGCGCCCGCACCGTGTGCCGGTGCTGGTGGCGCCCGCTCTGCGCGTGTCCGTGGGCATGCATGTGCCGGCTCGAGCCATGCTCGTGCGGGTGGAGATGAAAGAGGCCGCGGCGCCAGCGGATGAGCAGCCAGATCGCGAGAGCAGCGATCAGGACTCCGACCGCGGTCTCGGCGCCTCGCTGCACCGGCTCGGGCAGGTAGGCCCGGAAGAGGACGATCGGCAGGCCGAAGGCGAACAGCGCCGTCGCGTGGCCGAGCCCCCACGCGAGACCCAGGCGCGCGGCGAGCTGTGTCGTCCGCTCACGACCCGAGGCGATCAGCGTGGTCACGGCCGCAAGGTGGTCGGGGTCGGTGGCGTGGCGGAGCCCGAGGATGGTTGCCACGGCGGCGACGACGAGGAGCGTGCCTCCGTCGGAGAGGTGGGCGATCCAGGTGTCGAGCCCGAACATCAGGTGACGTGTGGGAGTGCGCGAACGGTCATCGCCAGGCCGAGGCCGAGGACGACCAGCGCGCTGATCGCAGGGAGCAGCCGAACCAGGCCGCCGTTGAAGTCGACCCGCTCGAACGTGCGCTTCGCGGTGACGGCGATGAGGCCGATCCCGGTCATCGCCGCCGCAAGCCCGACGCTGAACGCGAGGATCAGGATCAGTCCGTAGCCGACCCGGTGCAGGGAGATCGCGGCGAGCAGGACGACGAGCGCGGTCGGACACGGAACGATTCCGCCCGAGATGCCGATCCCGAGCAGGCGGCGCGCGCTCAGCGCCTGGTCGTGGCGTGGTCGTGGTGGTGATCGTGTCCGTGGAGGTCGTGCGCAGAGGCACGCCTGCGCCACTCGCGCAACCGCCAGCGCAGGACGCTGACTCCGACTCCGACGATCAGCAGCGCCGAGACGAGGTTCAGCCACGGGTAGATGTGGTCGGGAACGACGAAGGCGGAAAGGCTGAGCGTGACCAGGCCGAGGGCGAAGACGCCGATCGTGTGGGTGACGGTCACGGTGAGCCCGAGGAGCGCGGCGTGCCGCGCGGTGCCGCGGGAGCCGACCAGGTAGGCGGCGACGATCGACTTCCCGTGCCCCGGCGACAGCGCGTGCGCGGCGCCCCAGAACATCGCGATCAGCAGCGAGACGAGGACGAAGCCGACGCTGATGCGGTCGCGGGAGATCAAGCCGGCGAACCCGCCGTCGGCGACCCGGTCAGGGGCCTGGAGCGTCGGGCCGCGGGTGAGCGACGGCGGCGTGTCAAGAGCTCCCGTCGGTGCGAGCGTGGTCGTCAGCGACGTGACGTCGAGGGGGCTCTGGAGGAGGTCCTTCGGGTAGGAACGTAGCTCCTGGCTCCGGCTTGTTGCTTCGGCGCCGACGACGATCTCCTTCCAGCCGATGCGGGAGGCGAAGTTGGTGTCGTGGTACGAGATGTGGGCCGGAGCCGTGATCCTGGGGCCGCGGAGGATGACTTCGAGCCGAGTGGTGCGGAGTCCGCCTGCGCCCTTCGGGAAGGCAAGCACATGAGCGATGGGAGTGACCCCCGCGGGCCGGCCGCCGACGGTCAGGCGCACGCCCCGCGCGATTCGCCGCGAGTAGGCGAGACCGTCGATGCCGCCCGACTGGCGCGCCTGGAAGGTCGGGATCTCGGCCATGTCGAGCACGTAGCGCACGTAGAGCTGGTGTCCCGAGACCTCGATTCGGCTGAAGCGGTTGACCGTGAAGTTGCCGAGCGGATGGGCCTGCGCATTCGCGGCGAGCGCGAATGCGCTAGCTGTCACCGCGACTAGAAGAAGCGTGAGCCTCTTCACTTGGTCAGCCTCCGTGCCACGGGGGACCACAGCACCGAGAAATGGGGATTCAACGCGAGCGCACTCTCTAGCCATACGTGGCTTGCCCGCGTATGGCCGAGACAGCGCTCGATCATCCCACGATGGAAGAACTTCAGCGCGTCCTGGGTCCCGAGCCGGAGGGCTCGCTTCGAATGGTCGAGCGCCTCCCGGCACTGACCGTTCCGGGCCAGCGCCCACGCGAGCACGTCGTCTCCGTCGATGGACGGCCGCTGCGCCTGGGCCGATCTGGCGCGCGCGAGTGCATGGCGCATGGCGATTCCATGGTCGATCTGGAACAGCGCGATCTCCAGGTCGGTCTTGACCCCATTCGCGTTCAGCAGCTTCTCGATCGCGCCGATCAGCGCGTACTGGCGTCGCGCGAGCGCCGGACGTCCGGTGACGCGGTAGAGGTCGCCCAGCGCGGTGACGTACTGAGGCAGCGGAATCGCGTCCACGGCCTGGCGCTCGAGGGCGATCGCCTGGCGGTACTCGCCCTTCGCCGAAAGAACCTGCGCGAGCGCGTCGAGCCCGTAGGCGTAGCCAGGGAAGAGCTGGAGCGCGACTCGGTACTCGCGCTCCGCCTCCGCCAGGCGGCCGTGGTTCCCGTAGAGCTTCCCGAGTTGCACATGTGTCCACGCGGTCGGCTCTGCGGCGCCGGTCGCGGCGTCGACCGCGAGCTTCATCGCCCGGATCGCCGCGGCGGTGTGACCCAGCAGCTCGCGACCGTAGGAGACGCGGGCGTAGGAGGAAAGGCTGGGGCGGAGGCGGTTCATCGTGTCGAAGGCACGGAAGGCGTCGTCATAGCGGCCGAGCTCGACGAGCGCGTCGCCGATCACGCCGTACGCGCGGGCCGAGTCGGGGTTGAGCGCGCGCGCCTTCGCTCCGAGCCGGAGCGCGACGTCGAATCGATGGCGGGACAGGGCCAGCGCGCCGAGCCCACTGACGGAGAGGTAGTCCTTGCCGTCGAGCGCGAGGGCGCGGCGAAGAGCTCCTTCGGACCTGCGGTACCAGCTCGGATCACCGGTCTCGCGCGCCCGCTGCTGGTAGGCGAGACCGAGCAGGACGTACGAGTGCTCGTCGCGCGGGTTTGCGCGCAACCGCGATTGAAGATCGGCGACGAGCGAGGAGGTGCTCTGGTTCAACGAGAAGCCGGCCTTGAAGTCTTCGCTCGCCTGGGCGCTCGCAAGGGCGGCGGAGGCGGCCGGCGACGAGTCGCGCAGGGCGCCGCCGAAGAGCGCGCCTGCGGCGAGGGCGACGAGGACGGCGGTTGCGATGAGGATCTTGGTGCGCATGTGGGTGAGGGCGTGGGGCCCGCCGTGAGGGGCGGGCCCCAGCGTCCGTCCTACTTCGTCGCCTTCGCGTTCTCGTAGCCCGAGTGCGGGGCCGCGACGTAGGGGAAGTGGCCGAGGTTCGCCAGGTCGTTCGCGTTCACACCGTCGCCGAGCGGGACCTTCTTGTCCTTGAGGAAGCCGGCGACCGCCTGCTCCTCGATGTCGACGACGTCGTCGGTCAGCCGGCGACCGTTCGGGAAGCCGGCGTTGTCGCCGCCGAGCACGCCCATCCGGCTTGCCTTGGCAGCCGGGGTCGGCGGGACGGCGAGGTTGATGCGGAGCTCGTCCGCGAAGGTGTTGCCGGTGAAGGTCACCTTCGGGATGCCCGTGCCGAGCACGGCGACGAGGTCGTCGCGGCCGGTCTCCGGCACGCCGAGCTTGTACAGCTTGTTCAGCACCGCGGCCAGGATGGGCGTCTCGTAGTACTTCTTGAACTGCTCGTCCTGGTCGGGGGTGACGCGGTTCCAGAGGTCCTTGAGCCCGGTCGGGATCACGACCTCGTTGATCAGCGGCTCGCCGAGGCGCGAGACCTGCGTCATGCCGCTGCGGACCTTGCCGTTCACGGTCACGTTCTCGCGCTGGGTCGAGGACCAGACGCCGATCGTGTGGCTCTGCGTGTCGAGCTGGCTGATCGGGATCTGCAGGGCGATCGTGTGGACGTTGTAACCGGACAGGAAGTCCTTCCCGCCGCCCAGGTTCCCGGTCGTACCGGCCTTCCGGATCGCGACCAGGTCGAAGATCGCGCCGACGTCCGCGAAGAACGGGTCGTCACGCTGTCCGGCGAAGATCTTCACGCCGTGCGCGGTGACGATCGTCTTCTCGGCCGCGGCCTCGTAGTCCTTGACTCCGACGAACCCGTTGAAGCGCGGGCCGACGTTGTTGATCGGGGTCTTGCCGGACGCGAACGCCTTGCCGTTCCGCCAGGCCGACCATGTCTGCTGCGTGTTGCCGAGGAAGTACGGGCCGGTCGGGGTCTTGAAGCGGAAGCTGTAGGTCACTTCCGGCTTGCCGTCGCCGTTCCGGTCGATGTGGATGTTGTACTTCGCCGTCTTCGAGAACGTGTAGTAGTTCGGCCCTGCGGCCGGATCCTCGCCGGGGATCCAGTTGGACACGATCGTGAGGGTGTCCGGCTTGTCCGGGCTGCGGAACGCGTACAGGTCGGTGTTGTCCGCCGTCGGATCTTCCGAGATCAGCGGTGCCTCCCGGTGGCTCGAGGCCTGGCTCGAGCCGGGGGCGAGGCGGGCGGCGAAGAGCGCGGCGAGCACGGCTCCGACGACCGCCAGCAGAATGAATGCCCAGTGCTTCTTGCGCATTCGGTGCGGCTCCTTTCTGACGGCCGGTCGGTTGGGGTCTCTGGTTGGCCGTCGTACGCCGCTACTTCGCACTCGCCGGCAGAACGGTTCGGTGACCCCTGCGGCGCGATGCCGGCGTCGTGCTCTCACGGGGGAAACAGCCGGTTTCCCCCGTGTGCCCCCTTCCCCTAAGCACGTGCTCACGGCGGGCGGCTGTGTGCCGCGCCCGCGCAGGTCGGGCGCGGCGGCGAAACCTCCTAGGTGTAGTTCCTGGGCACGTTGGTTCATCCGGGCCTCCTTGGAGGCTGAGGGCTGCCACGCACTCGGCTCCGAGGAGGAGATCCGGATGAGGCTTCACGGTAACGCGGCTCTCAGTTGGCAGGGTCGGCGCCGTCTGGCGTCGTGAGCCGGACCGGGTTTCGCGGGGACCTCTGAGCCAGGATGCTGTCCTGGGGAGAGGAGATCCTCCGCTGTCATGTCGAGACCGAGGAAGTACCCCGAGGAGCTGCTCGAGCGCGGTGTGCGGTTGGCGCTCGAGAGTGGCCGGCCGATCGCCCATGTCGCTGCCGATCTCGGTATCCACTCCGAGACGCTGCGCAAGCGGGTGCGTCAGGCCGAGGCCGATCAGGGCTTGAGGCCGGACCTGCCGACGAGCGAGGAGCGCGAGGAGATCAAGCGGTTGCGGCAGGAGAACTACGAGCTGCGCCGCGCGAACGAGATCCTGAAGTCGGCGAGCGTGTTTTTTGCCAAGGAGCTCGACCCAGACCGACCGAGGTGAGCCGCTTCGTCGACGAGCAGCGCGGCCGCTTCGGGGTCGAGCCGATCTGCAAGACCTTGGGCGTGTCGGTGTCCGCCTACTACCAGCGGCGTGGGGGTCGCCGCTCGGCGCGGGCGGTGGAGGACGAGCGGCTGCTCGGCCGGATCGATGAGCTGCACGCCGCCAACTACTACGCCTACGGCTACCGGCGGATGTGGAAGGCGCTCCGCCGCGCCGGCGAGCAAGTGCCGCGCTGCCGGGTGCAGCGGCTGATGAAAAGCAACGGAATCGTCGGCGCGAAGCGGCGCGGCAAGCCCTGGCGCACGACTAGGCCCGACCCGCAGGCCGTCCGTCGACCCGATCTCGTCCAGCGCGACTTCGCTGCCGGCAGGCCGAACGAGCTGTGGGTCGCGGACATCTCCTACCTGCGCTGCTGGGAGGGACTCGTCTTCTTCGCGTTCGTGCTGGACGCCTTCAGTCGGATGATCGTCGGCTGGCAGCTTGCTAGCCACATGCGCACCGACCTCGTCCTCGACGCGCTCCGGATGGCGCTCCATGGCCGCGAGCCTGGCGCCGACGTCGAACTGATCCACCACTCAGACCGCGGCTCGCAGTACACGAGCATCGACTACACGCAGACGCTCACCGACCACCAAGTGCTCGCCTCGGTCGGCTCGGTTGGCGACGCCTACGACAACGCGCTCGCCGAGTCGTTCGTCGACAGCTTCAAGACCGAGCTGATCCGAGATCGTGTCTGGCGGACACGCAGCCAGCTCGAGCTCGCTGTGGTCCAGTACATCGGCTGGTACAACGCCGCCCGCCTCCACGAGAGCCTCGGTGACCTCCCGCCGCTCGAGTACGAGCAGCAGCAGATCCCTCAAAGACCAATTACGCTCGCAAAGGCGATGGTGTGGGCCAACTAACCCGGTCCCCGTCAAACCCGGTCCGGCTCAACTCGACGTGGAGGCCGAGGTCGTGGCCGTCGTCGATCTCGTGGCGGTAGAGGTGCTCGTACTTGAGCGAGCCGAAGGCGCGCTCGCGGACGCCGTTTTGGCCGGGGCTCTTGCGGCGGGTGCGGATGTGGATCAGCTCCGGGTGGCGGTCGACGAAGGCGGCGAAGCGCCGCGACTTGAAGCAGGGGCCGTTATCGGTGACCAGGGCGACCGGCCGCACCTCGCCCGTGTCGTGGTCGGTGATGGCGTCGAGCAGCGTTTGGCCGAGCAGCCGCTCGGTCTCGGCGAGGGCGAGCTCGACCGCCTCGATCGCGTCGCGGTGGTTCTGGGTCGGGGAGACGTGCCAGCCGAGCTCGAGCTTCGACCAGTAGTCGGCGATCCCGCCGATCCGCCAGACGCCGCCCATCCGTGTTTCGAACTCGGTGAAATCGCACTGCCAGACCTGGTTCGGCCCCGACGGCGGCACCACGAACGCCGCCCGTCTGGCCTCGGCGTGCGCTCGGCGCTCCGCTTGGTAGTCGACCTCCAGCACCCTGCCTGTGCGCTTCAGCGCCCGGTAGACGGTCGAGTCGGGCGCGTGGTGGCCGTCCAGGCGCATCAGCGTCGCGATCGTCCGCGAGCCCCATTGCGGATACCGGTCGGCGTACTGGATCGCGGTCGGCTCGATCCGGTCAGCCGACGGGCAAGGCCACGGCCCCTTCGGCGGACGGCCCTGCCGCTGACGCCGCTGCCAGCGTCGATAGGAGCGCTCCGGCACCCCGACCAGACGGGTAAAGCGCGCGGTCGTCATCCCGGCCTCGAGGCGGATCACCTCGAGGTCCTCGTAGGCCCCAACCTGTGCTCGGCACTCTTCTTCCAGACGCGGAGCTCGACATGCGCCTCACCGAGCGCCGCCTTCAGCTCCTCGTTCTCCTCCGCGAGGGCCCGTTCGCGCTGGCTCGGAAGCAGCGAAGCGTTCGCCGCCAGGCCGGCCTTGCCACCCTCCAGAAACTGCCGCTTCCAGGTCGAGATCGACTGCTCGCTCGCCTTCCCGCGGCGGGCCGCCTCCGCGATCGACATCTCGCCACTAATGACTGCGAGTACAAGCCTGAACTTGTCTTCAACAGAGAAAACAGAAGGACGTGACACAGACAGCTCCCTTCAGAAGGAGCCCGACACTAACCCCCCTGCCAGATTTCGTGAAGCAGGACACTGGCATTACAACCATCACCGCCGACACTCAGCCCTCGGCCACCAACCCCCGGTCACCAGAATCAACCTGCTCGGGTCTTACACCTAGGGGTGATTGTCCTTCTCTTCTCGCTCCCGTTCCTTCTTTGCCGAGCGCCGGATGAAGTAGCCGAAGATTCCAAGACCGACGAAGACGAGGCTGGTCTCGGCGATCAGCCCGGGGATGCCGCCATGGGCGAGGATCGGGCTCATCCCTGGCTGAGGACCCAGAGGCCTCCGACCGTGAACATGACCATGAGCACGAGCATCGGGTACTGCGTCCAGAGCGCCATTCGCGGCGTGCGGAAGAGCCCGACCGCCCGGTCGTGTGCGACCGCGAGCCCGGCGACGTGGCCGGTAACGAGTGCCACGACCTGCACGTACCAGATCGTGTGCGGGGTCAGGAAGGTGAAATTGGGCTGGAAGCTATGCGTCCCGAACAGGTCCCAGCCCCGGCCCCAGGGGTCGGAGAGCAGGCGATAGCCGACCTCGCCCTGGTAGAGGAGCAGCGAGAAGTAGTGGGCGATCACGTAGACGAACGCGATCGGGATCAGGCTGTCGATGAAGTCCTGGGTCAGGGGTCGACGGCCGGCGATCGACTCGGTCCCGGCCGTTGCGATCCGGAACGCCAGGCCGACGAATGCGACGCACGCGAGCAGGCCGCCGAGGCTCATCAGCTGACCGACGAGATCGGCGAGGCTCGGCTTGTCGAGGAGGTCTACCTGGACGTTGTAGTACCGGTTCTGCCAGATGCTCGTTCGGCTGAAGCCGTCGAAGAAGGTCGAGCCGAGCATCACGGCGACGACCGCGACCGTCCCCGGCGTCGGATCGCTGACCGAGAGACCGGAGAAGGGAGCGCGGACGACCAGTTGGCCGTCGTCGCGACGTCCGAATGGGCTGATCCGCGAGAGGAGCTCGAAATCGACCGAGAATCCGTCTCCGTTCGCGAACCAGGCACGAGAGCCGAAGGCGGCGGCACCGCTCCAGGTCACCGCGCTGTAGATCCCGATCGCGAGGGCGAGCGCGCGCGGATCCGAAGGATTGACGTAGCTGAGCTCGAGCGTGACGAAGCTCAGAAGCAGGACGGCTGCGGGCCAACGTCCGAGGCGCTGCGGGTATGCGAAGGGTGCTCGGAGCCCGAGTCCGAACCGCCTTGCGGCCCAGCCGAGTCCGTCCGCCGCCGCGCGCCAGGGGCTCAGGACGGCCCAGACGTTCCCGAGCAGGACGACGACGAGCGGCATGCCGATCCAGAAGTAGACGTAGACGAAGGTGGGAGTGAGATTGACGCCGCTGTCGTTCTTTCCGACCAGCGCTCCGATCCAGAGAAACACGAGCACTCCGAATGACGTGCCTCCGAGCAGCACCCGGAGCCCGCGCCAGTCGAGCAAATCCTGGGCGAAGCGGGGAAGGGGCCGACCGGCTGCCCGCTCGGCAAGCATCGGTTTCCGCCACAGAAACGCGAGCGCAGCGAACGAGATCGCCAGGACCCCCGCTGCGCCGTAGTAGAAGACATAGCGGGGGACCGGGAGGTCGCGGATCCCCCCGATCCCGTGGGCGAGCAGCCAGGTCATTGCACCGTCAGCTCGAGGATCTGCAGCCCGCGGCTCTCGAGCTCGGCCTCGAAGGACCCCGTGATGTCGGCAGTGAACGCGATTCGTGCCGTCCCGCCGGCTGCCACGTCCTTGTGGAGGTCGTAGCCGTGCAGGTGCACCTCGTCGGCGACGTCCGAATGGACGACGAGCGTGACGTGGTCGCCCTTCGACGCCTTGGCGTGGACGATGCCGCCGGTGGGTTTGCCGCCCTTGATCGTCACTGCGACGGTGACGTTCGCCGGGCCTTGTCCGGATGAGCCCGAGCCCCCGCCGCAACCGGCAAGCGCGAGAGCCCCTGCCGCGAGCAGGAACGAGAAGGTGAGACGCATCGATGCCTCCTTGGAGTCTGGTGCCGAAGTCGTGCGACGACTCAGCGGGCGGGAGGCGCGCGCCCGAGCCGGTCGAGCGCGAGCCGGCTGCTCCGGAGCGCGTGGAACGGCACGAGCGCCGGCAGGGTCTCACGTCGTGGAACAAATGGCGGGCGCGGGCTCAGAGCGCGGGCGGCGTCGTCGGCGACGCGAACCAGCGCTCGCGCTGCAACGTAGGCGATCGCGGCGATCGGCAGCTGCGCGGCGAGTCCGGCGTAGACGGGAGTCTCGAGCGCGGCGTGGGCCGGCAGGCCTGCGACAAGACGCTCCAGCAGTTCTTGCGCGACGAAGGCGGCAGGCGGCAACAGCGCGAACGGCCACGCTGCGGGCCGACCCTGAAGCCTGCCGGTCACCCGCATCGCCAGCGCCAGTCCCAGCAGCGCGACACAGACCGCCAGGAGCTGAGGAGCGTAGGCCAGGTAGCCGTGCACGAGTGCGTCCTGCCGGCTCGAGCCGACGAGTGCATACGCAGCCGCGTGCCCCGTCAGGCACCCGGCGAGGGCCAGCGGGAGCGAGAAGGCACAAAGCGCGCGCTGCTTCACGCCGGGAGGGTACGCCACGCCGGGGTAGAGTGGGCGAAATGGGACGCTTTCACGACGCAGTCAACGAACAGATCGGGTACGAGTTCGGCGCCTCGCAGCAGTACATCGCGATCGCCGTCTACTACGACTCGGAGACCCTGCCGCAGCTCGCTGCCCACTTCTTCCGGCAGGCGGTGGAGGAGCGGAACCACGCGATGATGCTCGTCCAGTTCCTGCTCGATGCCGACCAGCCGGCGACGATCCCGGGAGTCACGGAACCGAAGACCGACTTCGCGAACGCCCTCGAGCCGGTCGCGCTCGCGCTCGCCCAGGAGAAACGGGTGACCGAGCAGATCACCACTCTCCTCGGGCTCGCGCGCGAGGAGGGCGATTTCGTCGGCGAGGAGGCGATGCACTGGTTCCTCAAGGAGCAGCGCGAGGAGGTCTCGTCGATGAGCGACCTCCTGAAACTCGTCGAGCGGGCGCTCGAGTCGAACATCCTGCTCGCCGAGGACTCGCTCGCCCGAACGCCGGTCGGCGACCAGGGCGCCGATCCGTCGGCTCCGCCCGCCGCCGGCGGCGCGCTCTAGGGCGCGGGGCGCCTCTCGGGCTTCGGCAGTGCTGGTCGTCGTCGCGGCCACCGCTCGTGAGCTCGCGTTCGTCCGAGACGCCGCGACGTTCTGCTGCGGGATCGGGCCGGTCGAAGCCGGGCTGCAGACCGCGAGGATGATCGACGAGCGCGAGCCGACCGCTCTGCTGCACATCGGGATCGCCGGCGCGCCGAAGCTGGAGCCGCCGACACTCGTGATCGGGTCGGAAGCGGTCTACTGCGACATCGTCGACCCGGCCTCGACGCTGCCGCGCGTGACGAAGGTGAAGCCCGACGCGGGCATGCTCGCTGCCGCCCGGCGGACGCTACCCGAGGCGCGCGTGCTTCCGATCGCGACCTGCGGCCGGGTGGGCGGAGGCGGGTCGTTCGACGTCGAGGCGATGGAGGGGTTCGGCGTCCTGCGCGCTGCCGAGCTCGCCGGGGTTCCCGCTGTCGAGCTTCGCGCGGTCTCCAACGCTCCGGGCGAGGCGGACCGGGGGCGGTGGCGCTTCGAGGAGGCGTTCGACGCGCTCGCCGAGGCGCTTCCGCCGCTGCTGGATCGGCTCTCTGCCTAGCTGAGCGACTCGCGCACGTACTCGGCGACGCCTTCGAGCTCGATCTCGGCCGAGGTCAGCTCCTTGAGGATCTCGTCCGCGGTCGGGCGCTGTCCCTCCGACCAGAGCTCGCGGAGGAGGGAGCCGGCGTCGCGGCGGGCGAACCAGGTCGTGCCGAACTTCTCGCGGAAGAAGCGCTTGAGCTGGGCTTCGAAGGCCCAGGCGCGGACGTACTCGGTCGAGTAGAAGCCGGCATCGACGTCGCCGAGGTAGTCGGTGCCGCTCGGCTCGATCTTCAGCGCGTCGCCGAGGATCTCGACGTATCGCTTGCGCAGCGGCTCTGGATCGTCGGCTTCGTGCAGCTCGAGCTCGTACAGCACCTTGGCGCAGTAGCGGCGAACGAGATACAGCAGGCCGGTGGCACTCTCCGCGACGAACTCCGCAGGGCGAGGGACGTCGAGGCGCCGGTTGAGCCATGCCGCGTCCTGGACGAGGTGCTCCATCAGCATCGCCCAGCCTTCCGTGACGGCGTAGTCGCCGAAACGTCGCTCCTCGACCGCGAGGTCGGCGCGGGTGTGCGCGAAGTGCTCCGTGTGCCCGGCTTCGTGGAAGAGAGCACGCCAGTCGTCGACGCCGCCGATCGGCTGGATCACGAGCACGACGCGCTGCGGCACCTCGATCGGGGCGCAGAATGCTCGCGGTGTCTTCTTCTCGCGCTGCTCGACGTCGAGCTCGACGTTCTCCTGCCCGCGCAGGTCGATCCCGAGGTCGGCAAGGGTGCCCTCGAGCGCCGCCATCATCCGGTCGGCGGGGAACGACGGATCCCATTCGGGTGCCCGGAAGACGCGGGCGACGTCGAAGCGTCGCGCTTCGGCGAGCCCGACTCCGGCGCGGGCGCGGAAGAGGCGGTCGCCGGCCTGCTCCCAGAGTTGCTCGGTCCCGTCGAGGAACGCCCGGCACTGCTCGCCGAGCTCGTCGAGACGGAACCCGAAGCGCCGATGCAGCTCGACGTAGCTGGGCGCGCCGAGCTGTCCCACCGCCTCTCGCTCGACGTGTAGTGCGTCCAGCTGGATCGGCAGCAGGTGCTCCTCGGTCAGCTCGTTCCGCACCTGCTCGATCCGCCGGCGGCGGTCGCGATCGGGCTCGTTGGCGATCGTCGGGCGCAACATGCGGAACGGGATCTCGTCGCCGTCGACCGTCGCCACGAGCTCGGCCTCGACGCGTGCCGCCCGCTCCGCGTGCTCGCGGGTCAGGTTGCCGAGGTGGCCCTGGCACGCGAATCGCCAGAGCTCACGGATCCGCCGATCGCCGTTCACCGCCTCGCCGATCGCGTTTGCCTGCTCGAGGCTGGTCAGATCCGCGAACCGCTCGTAGATCGGAACGAGGTCGAGCGAGTCCTTGTGACCGGCGAAGTGGAGGTAGTACTCCTCGTCGATCGCCGCGACGAACCGATCCGCCTGGTCGCGGTACGCGTCGAGCTCCCGTGGGGTCGGTGCCGCGGCCAAGGCTCGCCTAGGATACCCCCGTGCGGCAGATCTCCATCCGGACCGAGCGGAAGACAGAGCTCGTCGACATCACGGAGCAGGTACAGGCGGCCCTCGACCAGTCGAACGGCGCCGCCGCAGCGCTCGTGTACGTCCCGCACACGACTGCGGGTGTGACGATCAACGAAAGCGCCGATCCGGCCGTCGCGCGCGACCTCGAGGCGGCACTCCAGAAGGTCGTCGACGACGGCTGGCCGTGGCAGCACGTCGAGGATCCCGATGGTCCGAACGCCCCCTCGCATGTCCGGGGCTCCCTGATCGGGCCCCAGGTGCTGGTTCCGATCGACGGCGGCAAGCTCTCGCTCGGCCGCTGGCAGGGAATCTTCTTCTGCGAGTTCGACGGCCCGCGCGAGCGGACTGTCTACGTGACGACGCTCGCCTAGGCTCCGGCCATGGCCGCTCCCGTCGCGAAGAACGACGAGCTCGAGCTGACGATCGACTCGCTGGCGTTCGGCGGGAACGGGGTCGCGCGGCTGAACGGCTTCGTCGTCTTCGTTCGCCGCGGCCTGCCCGGGGACACGGTCCGCGCGCGAGTGACGAAGGTGAAGCGTGGGTGGGCAGAGGCGACCGCAACCGAGGTCCTGGCGCCGAGCCCGCAGCGTGTCGAGGCACCGTGCGTGCACTTCCCCGCCTGTGGCGGCTGCCGGTTCCAGGATCTCGGCTACGAGGCGCAGGCGGCGGCGAAGGAGGCCCAGGTCCGAGACGCGCTCGTCCGGATCGGCGGCATCGCCGACCCGCCGTTGGAGTCGATTGTTCCCGCCGAGTCGCGCTTCCACTACCGGAACAAGCTCGAGTACTCGTTCACCGACACACAACAGGGCGCGGCGCTCGGCTTCCACCGGGCTGGACGCTGGGACGACGTGCTCGAGGTGGAGCGTTGCTGGCTGACGACGGACCTCGGGAACGCGATCCGCGACGCGGTTCGCGAGTGGGCGCAGGAGGAGGGCCTGCCTGCCTACGACCAGGAGGCCCAGGCGGGTTACCTCCGCCACCTCGTCGTCCGCGAGGCGCGGAACACCGGCCAGGCGCTCGTCGTGCTCGTGACCGCGCCGGGCGACCTGCAGGGGGCAGATCGTCTGGTGATGGCGCTCCGACAGCTCACCGAGGTGCGGTCGATTCACTGGGCGGTGAACGACTCGCCGGCCGAGGTGACGAATCTCCCGACAAACCTGCTCTGGGGGGAGGAGGCGATCGAGGAGGAGCTCCTCGGCCTCCGGTATCGCATCCGCCCGAACGCGTTTCTGCAGACGAACACGGCCATGGCCGAGCGGCTCTACGAGCTCGCGATCGACTACGCCGCCCTTGCCGGCACAGAGACGGTCTACGACCTCTACTGCGGAATCGGGACGATCGGGATGTCGATGGCGTCGAAGGCCTTGACGGTGTGGGGCGTCGAGGTCTCCGAGGAGTCGGTCGCATGTGCGATCGAGAACGCTGGGCTCAACGGGATCACGAACGCCGCCTTCTTTGCCGGCGAGGTCGGCTCCTCGCTCGAGGATCTCGCCGAGCGGGCCGGGAGTCCCGACGTCGTCGTGGTCGATCCACCGCGCGCCGGTCTCTCGGGCAAGGCGCTTCGCCGGCTCGCGCGCCTCGAGGCGCCGCGCATCGTCTACGTCTCGTGTAACCCGACGACGCTCGCGGGCAACGTAAAGGAGCTCGTCGGGGAGTGGGGGTACCGGCTCGAGCGGGTGCGACCCGTCGACATGTTCCCGCACACGCCACACGTGGAGTCGGTGGCGCTGCTCGAGCGATGAGGGTGTGCCTGATGATCGAGGGCCAGGAGGGGGTCACCTGGCAGGAGTGGGTCGCGCTCGCCCGCGCGTGCGAGGACAGCGGTCTCGAGGGACTGTTCCGATCCGACCACTACCTCTCGGTCATGGGCGCACGCGAGCGCCAGTCGCTCGACGCCTGGGCGACGATCTCGGCGCTCGCGGCGATCACCGAGCGAATCCGCTTCGGCACCCTCGTCTCGCCCGTGACCTTCCGTCACGCCGCGGAGATCGCGAAGGTGGTGGCCACGGTCGACCACGTCTCGGACGGGAGGGTCGAGCTCGGCCTCGGCGCGGGCTGGAACCGGGACGAGCACGAGGCCTACGGGTTTCCGTTTCCGGGTCTACGGGAGCGCATGGATCTCCTCGAACGGCAGCTTGCACACGTGAGGCGCCAGTGGACCGAGTTGTCTCCCGAACCCGTGCAGCGTCCGCATCCGCCGCTGACGATGGGCGGGGCTGCCGGCCCCCGCAGCTGCCTGCTCGCAGCGAGGTTCGCCGACGAGTACAACACCGTCTTCGCATCGGTGGAGGAGTGTGCGGAGCGGCGCGAGCGCGTCGTCGCAGCCTGTCACGAGGTGCGCCGGGAGCCGATCCTCTTCTCGCTGATGACCGGCTGCGTCGTGGGCCGGAACGAACGGGAGCTGAAACAACGCGCCGCGAACGTCGCCAGACGCACCGGCCGAGATGCGGCGGAGTTCCTGGCGAGCGACCAGACGGTCACCGGCACGGTCGAGGAGGTCGTCGAGCGCCTGCGCGACTACGAGCAGGTGGGAGTGAGCCGCGTCTACCTCCAACATCTCGACCACTCGGACGTGGAGATGGTCGGCCTGATCGGGAGCGAGGTCGTTCCCTCGCTCGGGTGATCTCCTCGGCCGGTGGCCGTGGTACCGTCGGCCCGCAGGCTTTTCCCCCAGTAAAGGAGTCAATTTGATGCGACGCACGTCGATGCTCGTCGTTGCTTTGCTCGTGCTCGCGCTCGCGATCGTCACCGCCGGTTGCGGCGGCGGCGGGAGCAAGAGCGCGGCGACAGAGGCTGCGACGACAGAGGCCACGACCGAAGCCGCGACGACCGAGGCGGCGACGACCGAGGCGGCGACGACCGAGGCCGCAACCACCGAGCAGGCGACGACCGAAGCCGCGACGACAACCACGTCCGGCCTGTCCGGGTTCTCGGCCGGGAAATGCCGCGATCTCGCTGAGTCGGGACAGAAGCTGTCCGCCGCGTTCTCGGGCGGGACGAGCGGCCAATCGCTGAAGAAGTACTCGGAGCTGCTCCAGGAGTTCGCGAAGAAAGTGCCGTCCGACATCCGCGGCGACTTCAAGGTCCTCGCGGACTACGTGTCGAAGATCGCCGACGTGACGGGCAGCCTGAAGGCCGGTCAGACGCCGGATCCGCAGGTGCTCGCGAAGCTCCAGAAGCTGGCGACGCAGATCGACCAGGCGAAACTCACCCAGGCGTCACAGAACATCACCGCCTGGATCCAGAAGAACTGCAAGTAGTTCCGGGTTCGCGTAGGGGCAGTCCCTAGGGACTGCCCCTACGGGCCCGTCGGACCTGCGACCAGATCCGGTCGGCGTTCGGCGCGAGAAAGCCGACTGAAAGCGCGGGGAGCGCGGGCAGGCCGGAGACGTCCGCCCAGACGGTGATCGCGATCGTCGCGCCGAGCCCCGCGATCATCGCCAGCCACGTCAGACCCGGACGGAGCCCGAAGCGCACCGAGGCGGCGAGGAACAGCGCAAAGAAGAGCAGGTCGGGGATGCCGAGCCGCGGATCGTCGCGCTCGTGCGGAAGCGCGAAGAAGAACGACAGGTGGTTGAAGATCGACGAGTGGTGCTCGACGATGTTCCCGGTCGGACCGCGGAAGACCGAGTACGCGTCGACGAACGGGATGATCAGGGCGACGAAGACGAGCAGGAACAGCTCCTCGAAGAAGTTCAGGAACCAGAAGGCGAAGAACGTGACCGCCCCGAGCTTCGCGAAGTTCGCCAGCACCTCGAGATCGCCCACCTCGGCGAGTACCGCCAGGACTCCGACGGCGAGCGAGGTCGGCAGTAGCCCGCGCGCGTCGGCGAGAGGCAGCATCAGCCAGTCGAACAGAAAGACCGCGGGCATCAGCCCCGCGGCGAGAACGGCGACCTCCCACCAGATCGAGATCCCCGGGATCGAGTCCGCAGAGTAGTACCAGGCGGTGAGCGCCCCCGCGAGCGCGACGAACGCGACCGCGCGAGGCTGGAAGCGTCGCCGGCGAAACCGGCGACGCCCGGCCGAAAGACCGGGTCGCCCGCGGCGCCCCGAGGGCTGGTTCAGTACGGCGGCAGCTCGGCCCACCAGGAGCCGACCACCTTGAAGGCGTTCCAGAACTCGGTCTTGGCGGGTTGCTCGTCGAGCGAGGCGTCGATATCCGGGACGACGAGCGCCTCGACCGTGGGTGTGAACCGCTGAAGCTCGCCTTGCTTCGGCTCGACCGCCAGCGCCAGCGGGAACTCGACGTCGTTGAGGAATGCGAGCGCGTCCTCACCCATCGCCACGACGAGCTTGGGCTGGACGATGTGGAGCTCCCGCGCGAGCCAGCCGCGCGCTTCGTCATCCGCGGCCCCTTCGGCAAACTTGATGCAGTTCGTCCCGTAGACGGCCATCGGGTCGACACGCAGCCGCTGGAGCGATTTCAGGATCGCCTGGCCCGACCGGCCGTAGAAGGCGACGCCTTCCTGGATCTCGGAGTGCTGCGGACTGTGCTTGAGGAAGAAGATGTCCGCCAGGGGGTGTCCGGAGCCGAGGACCGGCACCGCAACGCCGCCGGCTGCGCGCATGATCTCGTCCCCGAGCTCGTTGATCTCGGAAATTGCCTTCTGCAGGTACTTCTCATGGATCTCGTCGGCGGGCACGGCAGTCACGGGGACACGATCAGTGTTCTCCTCTAGCGGACCCTTTCCTTGGCCTGGGCGACCCACTTCAGCGACTGGAGGTAGACGAGCGACTTCGGGCGGCGGAGGATCTCGGCGCCGCTGAGGCTGACCAGGAACTCCTCGGGGCCGTTGAAGGCGCGCATCCGAACCGCACCCGTTCCGACTCCCTGGAGCACGTGCGCGTCCGAGCCGGCGCCCATCGTCAGGCCGTACTTGCGAGCGAACCGCAGAGCTTCGTCGTTGAAGGAGTCGCGAAGCAAGCGGGCGTTGTAGACCTCGAACACGTCGATGTCGGAGACGTGGCGGTGGAGCGTCTGCGGGTCGGGGATCGCATGCAGCCGGTCGAAGGGGTGGGGGAGGTAGACCAGCCCGCCTTGCCGCCGGATCGCGTCGATCGTCTCTGTGAACGAGAGCCCTCGCGGAATCTCCTCCTCGAGGAAGAGGCCGATTACCTCGCCCTGGCCGGCCGTCTTCACCTCCTCCCCGGGGATGACGGTCAGGCGCCGGTTGCGCGCGAGCTCGGCTCCCTCGGCTGCTCCGCCGAAACGGTTGTGGTCGGTGATTGCGATCGCCCCGAGACCGACGGCATCGGCCTGGTCGAGGAGGTCGGTCACGGGAATCGAGCAGTCGTGGGACCACGACGTGTGCATGTGCAGGTCGCAGACGATCCAGGGCCGACCGGCGAGGGGATCGCCGTCCCGCCGGGCCGCGCGGCGCCGCCGTGTGAGGCGTCGGTAGAGGGCGTCGAGCTCACCGGCGACCGCGACGAAGCTCTGCCGCGCGGCCTGCTCCCCAGCCTCCCGCCCGAGTCGCTCGCGTAGCTCGTCGTCCTCGGCGAGACGGGCGGTGGCCGCCGCCGCCAGCTCGGGCTGCTCGGCGACGCCGGGCGGGGCTGCGATCGCCGCGCCCGCCGATTGCGCCTCGAGCTTGAGCCGGGCGCTCCCCTCGATTGCGGGTACGAAGATCGCTGCGTCCGCGAGGAGCGCCGCCCGATCGGCGGCCGTTCGGGCTAGCCGGGTGTGAACGCGGCCGACGAGTCGGCGCGGGACGTATGGACGGCCGGAGAACGGCCGCGTCCGCAGCAACGTGATCTCCCAGCCGGGCAGCTCGGCCAGGATCCGGATCACCCCGCGTGCCACGGGGCGGTCGAGCCCGCGCCACTCGACCACGATCGACTTCCGCTTGCGACCAGGCCGGAAGAGCTCGGTGTCGACCCCCGGAGAGACGATGCGGTAGTCGCCTGGGAAACGCTCGCCGGCAGCGACTGCCGTCTCGGCCGAAGCTGCGATCAGCGCGTCGATGCGGCCCAGCAGCCGCTCGCGCTGCGCTCGCCCCGGCGGATACCCCAGCCGGTCGGGCGAGAAGAAGCTCGCCACGGCGATCGTGTTCGCATAGCGAAGGGCGAGGTAGGACAGACTGGGTAGTCCGGGTTCGAAGGCATGGACGACGTCGTAGCGGCCTCGCGAGAGGGCGATCGTCAAGCCCGCCCGCGAGCCCACCGGCACGCGCATGCTGCTTCGGCGCGAGATCGGCATTGCCGGGCCGAGCGCGATCATCTCCGCGTCGGCATTCCCCAGCAGCGACCGGCGGCCTGCCCGCAGGTCCGCCGCACGGCTCGACGGGGCGAGCACGGTGACGGAGTGGCCCAGCTCCCTCAGCTCCTTTGCTACGCCGGCGACGTGGTCGTTGACCTCGTGCGGTACCGACCACGCGAACGGCGTGACGAGGCAGACCCTCATCGCGCAGAGATTAGTGGCCTGGGGCAGTGACAGACCTGGGTCCGTCACTGCCTGCCGGGCCCGCGGCCGCTAAGCCTTCGCCGCGACCTTCGTCTTCGGTCGTGCGTGTTGCTTGATGAAGCGCTCGGTCGACTCGCGCGCCTCGTCGTCTCGGATCTGCTTCGGCGGCGACTTCATCAGGTAGGAGCTCGGTGCTTCGAGCGCGCCCGCGATGCCGTTGTTCAGGGCCAGCTTCGCCATCCGGACGGCGTCGATCACGATTCCGGCAGAGTTCGGGGAGTCCCAGACCTCGAGCTTCAGCTCCAGGTTCAGCGGTACATCGCCGAACGCCTTGCCCTCCATGCGGATGTACGCCCACTTGCGGTCGGTCAGCCACGGCACGTAGTCGGACGGGCCGACGTGGACGTTCTTCGCGCCGAGGTCGTAGTCGAGCATCGACGTGACCGCGTTCGTCTTGGAGATCTTCTTCGACTCGAGCCGGTCGCGCTCGAGCATGTTCAGGAAGTCGGAGTTGCCGCCGACGTTCAGCTGCATCGTCCGGTCGAGGTGCACGCCGCGGTCGCGGAAGAGGGTCGTCAGCACGCGGTGGGAGATGGTCGCACCGACCTGCGACTTGATGTCGTCGCCGATGACCGGTACGCCGGCTTCCTCGAAGCGGCGTTGCCAGTACGCCTCGCGCGCGATGAACACGGGCATGCAGTTCACCATCGCGCAACCGGCGTTCAGGATCTGCTCCGTGTACCACTTGGTCGCCTCCTCTGAGCCGACCGGAAGGTAGTTGACGACGACGTCGGCGTTCGTCTCCTTCAGGATCCCGACCACGTCGTCGGTCTCTCCGGGGGCCTTCTCGACGATCTCGGAGAGGTACTTGCCGATCCCGTCGTGCGTCATCCCGCGTGAGACCTTGATGCCGGTCTTCGGAACCTCGGCGAACTTGATCGTGTCGTTTGGATGCGCCCAGATCGCGTCTGCGAGATCGGCTCCGACCTTGCCCTTGACGACGTCGAACGCCGCGACGAACTCGATATCACGGATGTGATAGCCGCCCAGGTCGACGTGCATCAGACCAGGGACGAAATCTTCGGGACTTGCATCCTTGTAGTACTCGACACCCTGCAGCAGCGAGTTTGCGCAGTTGCCGACACCCACGATCGCGACGCGCACCTTGTCCGACGTCCCTGCTCGGCCGTTGCTCTTACCGTTCGTTGAAGCCATGGATTCCTTTCCTGTCAGACCGAGCCGCTCGGAGAGCGTCCCGACGATGAGCTGGTTCACGTTCTGTTTGCGCTCGGCGGCGCGGGTGGCCAGCCGTTCCTTCAACTCCGCCGGCATCCGCAGCAGCACCGAGCCGCTCTCCCGCATCGGAGTCCCGGCTCGGCCGCTCGGCTCGAACGGCACGCCGAGGCTGGCGGCCAGGTGACCGACCGCAACGTCGTTGAAGCTGCGACCGGTACGGCTCACGTCGTCGGCGAGCAGCCGTTTGAGCGAGACCGGCATGCGAACAAAGACGTTCTTCCGACGAGGTGCTAGCACAGCAGTGCTAGCAGTGTATCCCAGGAGGCGGGCTTACGTCTGGTCGTGCAGTTGCCGGCCGACGTGTACGACTCGCTGCAGCACCGTTACCCACGCCGTGGCGGCCAGGACGTAGATCGCCCACTGCAGGCCGCCCCAGGGGGCGAACACGAGGCCGCCGGTGATCACGACCACGCGCTCTGCCCGCGAGCCGATGCCCACGTCTCCTCGCAGCCCGAGCGCTTCGGCCTTCGACCTGGTGTAGCTGACGAGGAAGGAGCCGGCGAGCGCCGCAAAGGTGAACGCGAGCCCGGTCTCGTTTCCGTCCCGGGCGAGCGCGAGCGCGATCGCGCCGAGCATGAAGGCTTCGCCGACGCGGTCGGTCGTCGAATCGATGAAGGCGCCGAAGGTGGTCGACTTTCCGCCGGCGCGCGCGAGCGCTCCGTCGAGGATGTCGAGCACCGAGCCGACGACGAACACCACCGCCCCCGCCCAGAAGAAGAGCCACTCGTTCCGATACTCGAAGTACACGAGCACGGAGGCGGCGATGCACAAGGAGACGCCGGCGGCGGTCAGCATCGTCGGCGTCACGCGTGTTCGCGCGAGACTGGTGATCGAGCGAGAGGCGATTCGGCGCGCGCCGTCGGTATACGTCGCCTTGACGTCGGCCGCCAGCGTCTTCACGCGGGCCACGCTACCACTGAAGAGCGGCGCTCAGGCCGCGGCGCGCCGAACCATGCCGACCACCAACCGCCGGTGGACGACGAGCGCCGCAAGCATCGCGACGACGATGCCGGCGAGGATGTCGAGCCAAAAGTGGTTGCCGGTCGCCATCACGGCGAACCAGACCCAGGCCGGCCACAAGAGCCAGATCGCCTTCGACCACCAGTGCCGGCAGACGACGGCGAGCGACAGCCCGACGATCAGCGCGTCGGCTGCATGCAGGCTCGGCATCGCCGCGTAGGGGTTGGCGGCGAGCTCGACGAGGCCGCTGCCGTGGTTCAGGCCGCCGAACTGCGCGAGCGTGTCCGGGAATCCGAACGTCGGGAACATCCGCGGCGGCGCCGTCGGAACGACGACATAGCCGACCAGGCCGATCACGTTCGCGAGCAGGACCCAGTTTCTGAAGCGATGAAAGTGCTCGTGCCTGCGGAGGTAGACGAAGAGCAGCGCGACCCCGACGACCGTGAACTCGGAGTTCCAGTACGTCCACGAGACGAGGAACGTCATCACCTTCGAGCCGGCGATGACGTTCGCGAGCGTGATCTCGAACAGATCGCCGACGCGCTCCTCGATGTTGATCACGCCGAGCCCGTTCTCGAATGCTCGGGTCGGGTTGCGATCCGCGACGCCGCGGGCAAGCTGATAGAGGCCGAGGAAGGCAAACCAGATCGCCACTTGGCGACCGAGGTCGAGCCAGCCTCTCGGCAAGTGTCTGCGGCCTGCTTGGACGAATGCGGTCATACGGACGTGCCCCCGGTAGGCATAGGGATACTAACGCCCGAGTCCAACGGATTCATTCCCTCGGGCGGGAAACGAGCGCCTACCCGCCGATGTAGCTCATCTCCACCTTTGGGAGACCGCCGGTGTTGGCCGAGCGAATCTCCGAGTAGCGATCCGTGCGGGCGGCCCAGATTCGGGCGATTGCATCCTGGACTTCCTCGTCGGAGGCCGTGCTGCGCACAAGTGCGCGGAGATCGTGACCGCGCACGCCGAACAGGCAGGTATACAGCCGTCCGTCGGCAGAGAGCCGCGCTCGCGTGCAGCCGCCGCAAAACGGCTCGGTGACCGACGCGATGACGCCGATCTCGCCGCTCCCGTCGCGGTAGCGCCAGCGTCTCGCGACCTCGCCTCGGTAGTTCGGCTCGATCGGCTCGAGCGGGAGCTCCTCGTCGATTGCGGCCACGATCTCGGCCGCCGGCACCACTTCGTCGAGCCGCCAGCCGTTCGAGTGCCCTACGTCCATGTACTCGATGAAGCGCAGGATGTGGCCGCGCTCCCTGAAGTAGCGCGCCATCGGGAGGATGCTCCCCTCGTTCGTACCCCGCTTGACGACCATGTTCACCTTCACCGGCAGTCCTGCCGCCGAGGCGGACTCGATACCCTCCAGCACGCGCTGCACGGGGAAGTCGACGTCGTTCATGCCAGCGAACACCTCGTCCTCGAGCGAATCGAGGCTGACGGTGACTCGACTGAGGCCCGCCGCGCGCAGGGCCTGCGCCTTCTGCTGCAGGAGGGCGCCGTTGGTCGTCAGTGTCAGGTCGAGGCCGTCGATCGCGGCGAGCCGCTCGATCAGGCACTCGAGCTCGCGCCGGACGAGCGGCTCGCCGCCGGTGATCCGGATCTTCGCGACACCCTGCGCGACGAAGGCGTGCGCGAGGCGTTCGATCTCCTCGAACGTGAGCAGCTCCCGTCGTTCGAGGAAGCGGTAGTCGCGTCCGAAGACCTCTTTCGGCATGCAGTACACGCACCGGAAGTTGCAGCGGTCGGTGACCGAGATCCGGAGGTCGCGCAACGGCCGACCGAGCGTGTCCTGAACCGCCACCAGCCCAGGGTAACGGACGTTTTCCGGCCTAGGAAGCTCGCACGGCGCGCGCGATCGCGCTCGCCAGCCGTGCGGCGGCATCGGGGTCGAACTGGAGGTACAGCGACGGCTCGGTCGCCTCGAGCTCGAGCACCACGTCGTGCATCAGATCGACTCGGGCGTAGAGGAGCTCTGCGGGCGCGGAGGCAAGGGCCCGCGCTGCGAGCTCACGCTCCTCAGGGGTCGCGTCAGAGGCTCCGAGCTCCTCGTCGAGGTAGAAGACCGGTCGGTCGCCCGCCTGCGGCAGAGGAACGCGGCGCCGGACTGTGTGCGAGTAGGCGCCGTCGATGTAGACGAGTGCCGTCTCCGCGGCGTCCCCCAGATACGGCTGCACCATCGCCGTGCGGCCCTGGGCGTGAATCCGAGCGACGAGCGCACGCGCTCCGACCCGGTCGTCGGCCGCGAACCGGGCCGAGCTCCGCCCGCCGGCAGACACCGACGGTTTGACGACGAACGGGGCATCGGGCGGCTCGAAGGGCTCTCCCGGGGCGACGAAGACCGTCTCGATCGTCGGAACGCCCGCAGCGGCGAGATCGGTCAGATATCGGCGCTTGTCCGTGTTCCACTCGAGCACCGGCACGGGGTTGAGCACGCGGGGAAGTGCGCGAGCCCAGGCGAGGAACTCGTCTCGCCGCTCCGCGTAGTCCCACGTCGCCCGAGGAAGGACGAGATCGAAGGAGCTCCAGTCCAACTCGCCGTCCCACACGGTCGGCTCGGCTCGGATCCCGAGCTTGCCGAGCGCCTCGATCAGCGCCGGGAAGTCGTCGTCACCCTCCGGGATCTCCGAGGAGGTCGCGAGGGCGACGCGAGGTTTGACGGATGTGGAGTTGAGCCCGAGGGACGTCTTTGGGTTGTCTTCGCCGACGGTGAGCTCCCCTGTCGTGCGCGGAGGCGAGACCGCGCTCTCGCCGGAGCGCAAGAGCGATCCGCCACGCGCGCCGAAGGAGGGGGTCCGTGGGGGAACCACGGGTTCCCCCACGCTAAATGAGCCAGGAGCCGTTCTCCTGGACGACCTCCCCGTCCAGCTCGATCCGCCCACCGCCGCGGAGATCCTTGACGAGATCCCAGTGCAGCGCGCTGACGTTCTTCCCGCCGATGTGGCTGTAGCTCCGGCCGAGGGCGAGGTGGACGGTGCCGGCCATTTTCTCGTCGTAGAGGACGCTGCGCATCGGCTGGGTGATCCCGGCGTTGCACCCGATCCCGAGCTCGCCGACGAAGCGCGCGCCGTCGTCCATGTCGAGTGCGGCGAGGAGGACGTCCTCGCCCTTCTCGGCGCTCGCCTCGACCGCTCGTCCATCGCGGAACGTCACCCGCACGCCGTCGACCGGCGCGCCCTCGAAGTCGCTCGGGACGTCGAACGAGATCGTCCCCTCGGCGGAGTCCTCGACCGGAGCGAAGAAGAACTCGCCGCCGGGCAGGTTCTCGCGCCCCGAGTCGACCTCGCCGCGGCGCCCCCGGATAGACAGCGTCACGTCGGTGTCCTCACCCACGATCCGGACCTGCTCGCCGGCGTCGAAGCGCTCGCGCAGGCGGTTCATCGACTGCGATTCCTGGTCCCACTCGCGCAGCACCGCGCGGTAGAAGAACTCCTCGAACTCGGTCAGCGTCATGCCGGCCTGCTGCGCCAGCGCATTCGTCGGGAACTGGCAGCTGACCCAGGGAATCTCGTGGGCCATCGTCCGCCGGAAGAACGGCGACGTCCCCTTCCGCGCGAGTGCGCGACGCTCAGGGGTGAGTGCGGCTGCTCCCCGGGTGTTGTCGGGCGCTTCCATCGTGATCCGGGCATCCATGTGCTCCGACGCGTGGAAGTCGATCGGGGCGAGCTCGCCGACGAGCTCTGCCGGCGCCTCGGCGGTCCAGCCCTCGTCGATCGGCCAGAGCGAGAAGTTCATCCGCAGCAGCGGGTAGGCACCCTTGCGCGCGATCAGGCGGATGATCTCCTCGAGCGCGGGCCGTGCCGACGGGCTCGAACGGATCAGCACCTGCCAGCCGGCCTGCACGCCGAGGGAGCGCTCGACGATCAGCCGCGCGTACTCCGTGACGCGAGGGTCTACAGGAGCCATTCGCCGTTTTCCTGGACGAGCTCGCCGTCGAGCTCGATCCGTCCGCCGGTTCGGAGCTCCTTGACCATGTCCCAGTGGATCGCGCTCTTGTTCAGACCGCCGATCTGGGGGAAGCCGGTGCCGACGGCGAGATGGATCGTCCCTTCCATCTTCTCGTCGAAGAGCGTGTTCTTCATGTGTCGGGTGATCCCGGGGTTGCAGCCGATCCCGAACTCCCCGAGGCGTCGCGCGCCTTCGTCGGTATCGAGCGCGCCGAGCAGGAACGCCTCGTCCCTGGTGGCCGACGCCTCGACGATTCGGCCACCTTCGAAGCGCAGACGGACCCCGTCGACCTCGTGCCCGAGGTAGCAGGCCGGGTACTCCGAGTAGCTGATCGTCCCTTCGGCCGAGTCCTCGACGGGGGAGTAGAAGACCTCACCGCCCGGCATGTTGGCGCTCAGCGCGTCGACCTTGCCGGCGCGTCCCTCCAGGCTGAACGTGAGATCCGTCCCCTCGCCGACGATCCGCACAGTCTTCGCCCGGTCGAAGCGCTCGGCGATGCCCTGCATGTCGCGCCGGAGCGACTCCCAGTCGACGAGCACGGCCCCGTAGAGGAAATCCTCGAACGCGGGGAGGGGCATCCCGGCGTCCTGCGCCGCCGCCGCCGTCGGGTAGTAGCACCCGACCCAGGGCTTCTCGTCGCTGAGGAACGGCAGGTGGGCCTCGCGTAGCGCCTGTTGACGAGCGCCGAGCCGCTCGGCCGGGATGTCGGTGCCCTCACGGGTGTTCTCCGGGGCAACGATCGCCATGTACGAATCGGCAGTGTCGATCTCGTACTGCTCGATCTCAGGCAGCGTGCTCAGAAGCTCGAGCGGGGCCTCGCGCACGAAGATGTCTCCGCCCGACTCGAAACGGAGCCTGACGAGCGATCGCGCGCTGCGCCGGCCGAGCTCTCGGCTGATCTCTTCGACCAGCGGTCGGGCAAGCGGCTGGGCGCGGACGAGTACCTGCCAGCCCGGCTGCGGCTTGATGCACTCGACGAGCAGGCGCGCGTAGGACTCGACCCTCGGATCCACCGCCGGGCATCATGGCAGGGCGAACTTGACATGTAGAGGCTTAGATTTTATTCTGTAGTCACTCACAAGAACTGGAGGGATTCAGGCTATGGCAAAGGTAATCGGCATCGATCTCGGCACGACCAACTCGTGCATGGCCGTGATCGAGGGTGGCGAGCCCACGGTGATCCCGAATGCGGAAGGGGGGCGGACGACGCCGTCCGTCGTCGCGTTCACGAAGGACGGCCAGCGGCTCGTCGGCGCCCCGGCGAAGCGGCAGCAGGTGACCAATCCGCAGAACACGATCTCCTCGATCAAGCGCTTCATGGGGCGCAAGTTCGACGAGGTCAGCGAGGAGATGAAGATCGTCCCGTACGAGGTGGTCAAGGGCCCGAACGAGGACGTGCGCGTGAAGGCGGAGGGCAAGGATTACGCCCCGCCGGAGGTCAGCGCGATGATCCTGCAGAAGCTGCGCTCGGACGCCGAGGCGTACCTCGGCGAGGCGGTCACCGACGCGGTCGTCACCGTTCCCGCGTACTTCAACAACGCCCAGCGCGAGGCGACGAAGGACGCCGGCAAGATCGCCGGCCTCAATGTCCTGCGCATCATCAACGAGCCGACGGCGGCGTCCCTGGCCTATGGCCTCGACAAGGAGTCCGACCAGACGATCCTCGTCTTCGACCTCGGCGGCGGCACGTTCGACGTGTCGGTGCTCGAGCTCGGCGAGGGCGTCTTCGAGGTCAAGTCGACCTCGGGGGACAACCACCTCGGCGGCGACAACTTCGACAAGGCGATCGTCGACTGGATGGTCGCCGAGTTCAAGAAGGATCAGGGCATCGACCTCTCGCAGGACCGCATGGCGCTCCAGCGCCTGTACGAGGCGGGGGAGAAGGCGAAGATCGAGCTGTCCTCGACGATGACGACGCAGATCAACCTGCCGTTCATCACGGCGACCCAGGAGGGGCCCAAGCATCTCGATCTGCAGCTCACGCGGGCGAAGCTCAACGAGCTCAGCCACGAGCTCCTGGAGCGCACGGTCGGCCCGACGAAGCGCGTGCTCGAGGACGCGGGCCTCGATGCCTCGAAGATCGACCACGTCGTCCTCGTGGGCGGCATGACCCGCATGCCCGCCGTGCAGGAGAAGGTCAAGGAGCTGGTCGGCAAGGATCCGCACAAGGGCGTCAACCCGGACGAGGTCGTCGCCGTCGGGGCCGCGATCCAGGGCGGCGTCCTCAAGGGCGAGGTCAAGGACGTCCTGCTTCTCGACGTCACTCCGCTCTCGCTCGGGATCGAGACGAAGGGCGGCGTGTTCACGAAGCTGATCGACCGGAACACGACGATCCCGACGAAGAAGTCGGAGATCTTCTCGACCGCCGAGGACAACCAGCCCGCCGTGGAGGTGCACGTGCTCCAGGGGGAGTCGGAGATGGCGCTCTACAACAAGACGCTCGGCAAGTTCCAGCTCGTCGGGATTCCGCCGGCGCCGCGGGGCATGCCGCAGGTCGAGGTCGCGTTCGACATCGATGCGAACGGGATCATCCACGTGTCGGCGAAGGACCACGGTACGGGCAACGAGCAGCAGATCAGGATCGAAGGCGGCTCGGGGCTGAACTCCGACGAGGTCGAGCGGATGATCAAGGACGCCGAGGCCCACGCGGGTGAGGCGCACCGCCTCCGCGAGGCCGCCGACGCGAAGAACCACGCGGAGGCACTCGTCTACGCGACCGAGAAGAGCCTCAAGGATCATCGCGGGTCGCTCGACGAGGCGGAAGCCTCGACGATCGAAGGGCGGATCATGGAGCTCAAGCAGGCGCTGGACGGCGACGACGTCGCCGAGATCCGGTCGAAGACCGACGCGTTGCAGGAGGCCTCGCACAAGCTGGCCGAGGCGGTGTACTCGCAAGCGACTGCGGCTCAGGCCGCGTCGCAGCCCACCGGCGACGGTGCGCCTTCGGACGACGAGGTGATCGAGGATGCCGAGGTCGTCGACGAAGAGGCGCCGACTTCGTGACCGAACGCAAGTCACAGGTCTCGAAGGAACATGACCCGGGGACAGTCCCTCAGGCTGTCCCCGAGGCTCCGACCGAGGAGCCGAGGACGGTGGAACAGCTCGAGGTGCTCGAGCGCGAGCGTGACGAGTACCTCGACTCCCTCCAGCGGCTGAAGGCCGAGTTCGACAACTACCGCAAGCGGACGGCGCGCGACCAGGAGGCATTCGTCGCCCGGGCAGGCGAGGCGATCCTCAGAGACCTCCTGCCGGTCCTCGACGACCTCGAACGTGCTCTGGACGCGGCCGAGCAGCATGAGGAGGCAAAGCTCGAGGAAGGTGTGCGGCTCGTCCATCGATCGCTCCTCGACGCGCTTCAGAGGCAAGGGCTCGAGTTGATCGAGACGGACGGCGCATTCGACCCGCACGTGCACGAGGCTCTGCTCACGCAGCCTGCAGGCGAGGCCGAGCCCGGCTCGGTGCTGCAGGTGCTCCAGAAGGGCTACCGGCTCGGCGACCGTGTCCTCAGACCGGCAAGGGTGGTCGTTGCCGAATGAAGAGCCTGTACGAGTCGCTCGGAGTTGCGAAGAACGCCTCGCAGGACGAGATCAAGAAGGCCTACCGCAAACTCGCCCGTCAGTACCACCCGGACAAGAATCCCGGCGACAAGGAGGCCGAGGAGCGCTTCAAGGAGATTCAAGGCGCCTACGACGTCCTCTCGGATCCGGAGAAGCGGAAGCGCTACGACACGGTCGGCTCCGCCAACGGGCGGGGCGGACCCGGCGGCGGCTGGACCTTCAACGAAGGCTTCGACTTCGGCGATCTGGGGGATCTCGGCGACCTGTTCGGCGGGCTCTTCGGCGGGGGCACGCGCGGGCGCGCGGAGCCGCGTGCACAGCGCGGCAACGACGTCGAAGTGCAGGTCAACCTCTCATTCGAGGACGCGCTGAACGGCGTGGAGACCAAGATCCCGGTCGCGCTCGAAGTTGCCTGTCATACCTGCGCGGGTTCAGGAGCGAAGCCCGGCACGGCGCCGAAGGTTTGCCCGCAGTGCAACGGTCGCGGTGTCGTTTCCGAGAGCCAGGGGTTCTTTGCGCTCTCTCAGCCGTGTCCGCGATGTCGCGGGAACGGGACGGTGATCGAGGATCCCTGCCCGACCTGCCGCGGCACCGGGCGAGAGCGGCGGACGAAGCGCTACACGGTGAAGATCCCCGCCGGCGCCAAGGACGGCACGCGCATTCGCCTGAAGGGCAAGGGCGAGGCCGGGTGGGGAGGAGGGCCGGCCGGCGACCTCTTCGTCGTCACGCGCGTCGAGCCGTCGCAGACGTTCACGCGCCGCGGCGACGATCTCGCGGTCGACGTGCACGTCCCCTTCGCGGATGCTGCGCTCGGGACGACGGCCTCGGTGCCGACGCCCGACGGCCCGGTCTCGGTGAAGATCCCGGCGGGGTCCGAGGACGGCAAGCTGCTTCGCGTCCGTGGCAAGGGCGCGCCGAAGCTCAAGGGCTCGGGCCGTGGCGACGTGATCGCGCGCGTCCGCATCGACGTCCCGAAGAAGCTCTCGAAACGGGAGCGCGAGCTGCTGGAAGAGCTGAAGCAGGTGAGCCGGTGATGGCGAAGCACGACGACCTCATCCGGCAGGGGCCCAGGGAGGCGCCCGAGCCGGAGACCGCCGAGCAGCGGAGCAAGCGTGTCGGCTGGGGTGCCGCCGGCGGCGGCATCCTCGGGGGCGGAGTCGCAGCCGCGAAGCTCGGCGGGCTCTCCAAGCTCTTCATCTGGCTGTTCGCGTTCCACGCGTTCAACCTCTGGCGGCTCGGCAGCTGGATCGCGCTGGCGGTCATCCTCGCGGCAATCGGCGCATTCGTTCTGATCCGCTCCCGGAGGCAGGCGTAAGCGTGGCCGGCCACGACCACGAGCGTCCGCGCTACATGATCTCGGTCGCCGCCGATCTCGTCGGGATGCATCCGCAGACCCTGCGCATCTACGAGTCCAAGGGGCTCGTGCGGCCGGGGCGCACCCCCGGCGGCACCCGGCTCTACTCCGAACACGATCTCGACCGCCTCCGGCTGATCCAGCGGCTCACGACGGAGCTCGGGCTCAACCTCGCCGGCGTCTTCCGCGTGATCGCGCTCGAGGACGAGCTCGCCAAGATGCGGGGTCGTCTCGACCGCCTCGAGCGGGAGATGCGCGATGCGATCGAGCGGGTACACCGCCAGTACCGCCGCGATCTCGTTCTCTACCGCGACGCGCAAACCCATTTCCCGGCACGGAGAAGGGCCTGATGGACTTCAACAAGCTGACGATCAAGTCGCAGGAGGCGATCGCCGCAGCGCAGGAGCGCGCGCGCCGCCTCGGCAACCCAGAGCTCTACCCCGAGCACCTGGTGCTCGCCTTGCTCGACCAGGACCTCCCGCGAGCGCTCGTCTCCGACCCCGACGCCTTGCGCGCCGAGACCGAGGCGAAGCTTGCACAGCGGCCGCGCACGGAGGGAATGGCGCAGCAGCCGGCGGTCTCGGCCGCGCTCTCCAAGGTGCTCGACCGAGCTTTCGACGAGGCGCGCAAGCTGGAAGACGACTACGTCTCGACGGAGCACCTGCTGCTCGCGCTCGACGTCGTCCCTCGCGACGAGCTGCTCGCGAAGATCAACGAGGTGCGCGGCGGTCAGCGGGTCACGTCGCAGGATCCGGAGGGCACCTACCAGGCGCTGGAGAAGTTCGGACGCGATCTGACCGCGCTCGCCGAGACAGGGAAGCTCGATCCGGTGATCGGGCGGGACGAGGAGATCCGCCGGGTGATCCAGGTTCTCTCCCGGCGGACGAAGAACAACCCGGTGCTGATCGGCGATCCCGGGGTCGGCAAGACCGCGATCGCCGAGGGGCTTGCACAGCGAATCGTCGCCGGGGACGTCCCCGAGGGACTCAAGGGCAAGCGGGTCTGGGCGCTCGACATCGGTGCGCTGCTCGCCGGCTCGAAGTACCGCGGCGAGTTCGAGGAACGCCTCAAGGCGGTCCTGACCGAGATCAAGAACGCGGAGGGCGAGATCGTCCTCTTCATCGACGAGCTGCACACGATCGTCGGCGCGGGAGCGGCTGAAGGCGCCGTCGACGCGGCGAACATGCTCAAGCCGATGCTCGCCCGCGGCGAGCTGCGCTGCATCGGCGCGACCACGCTCGACGAGTACCGAAAGCACATCGAGAAGGACGCCGCCCTCGAGCGACGTTTCCAGCCGATCTTCGTCGGCCAGCCGTCCGTTGCGGACACGATCGCGATCCTCCGTGGGCTGAAGGAGCGGTACGAGGCCCACCACGGGGTTGCCATCCGTGACGCGGCGCTCGTCGCGGCGGCCGTCCTCTCCGACCGCTACATCTCCGACCGCCAGCTGCCCGACAAGGCGATCGACCTGGTCGACGAGGCCGCCTCACGCCTGCGGATGGAGATCGACTCGTCGCCGATCGAGCTGGACGAGGCCGACCGGCGCGTCCGGCAGCTCGAGATCGAGCTCGCGGCGATGAAGAAGGAATCGAAGGAGGTGCGCGAGCCCGTCGAGCGAGAGCTGGCGGAGGCCAGGGCGCGGCGCGACGAGCTCGCCGCCCGCTGGGCGAAGGAGAAGGAGGCACTTGCCCGCGTCGGCGAGGTCACCCGCGAGATCGACGATCTGCGGCTCGAAGCCGAGCGGGCCGAGCGTGCTGGAGACCTCGAGCGGGTAGCCGAGATTCGCTACGGCAGGCTGCCGGAGCTCCAGAAGGAGCTGGAGGAGCGGCCGCAGGTGGAGTCGCCGATGGTCAAGGAGGAGGTCGACGAAGACGACGTGGCGACGGTGGTCGCCCGTTGGACCGGGATCCCCGTCGACCGGCTCCTGGAGGGCGAGACCGAGAAGCTGATCCACATGGAGGACCGGCTGCACGAGCGCGTCGTCGGCCAGGACGAGGCAGTGTCGGCGGTCGCGAACGCGCTGCGGCGGGCGCGCACGGGGCTGCAGGACCCGAACCGGCCGATCGGCTCGTTCGTGTTCCTCGGGCCGACAGGAGTGGGGAAGACCGAGCTGGCGCGCGCCCTCGCCGAGTTCATGTTCGACGACGAGCGGGCCCTCGTCCGGCTCGACATGTCGGAATACCAGGAGCGGCACACCGTCGCTCGCCTGATCGGCGCGCCGCCCGGCTACGTGGGATACGAGGAAGGCGGGCAGCTGACGGAAGCCGTGCGCCGGCGGCCGTACTCGGTCGTCCTCCTCGACGAGATCGAGAAGGCGCACACCGAAGTCTTCGACGTGCTGCTCCAGATCCTCGACGACGGCCGTCTCACCGACGGGCACGGCCGCACGGTCGATTTCCGCAACACGGTGATCGTGATGACCTCCAACATCCGGTCGTCCGATCAGCTCCGTGAGTTCTTCCGACCCGAGTTCCTGAACCGGATCGACGAGGTCGTCGAGTTGCATGCCCTGTCCCGTGAGCAGCTCGGCGAGATCGTCGAGCTGCAGTTGCGCCGGCTGCGCGATCGGCTGGCCGAGCGAGAGTTGTCACTCGAGCTGACACCGGCTGCGAAGGAAGCTGTCGCCGAGGCCGGCTGGGACCCGACGTACGGAGCACGGCCTTTGAAGCGCGCGCTCCAGCGCCTGGTCGAGAACCCGCTCGCGCTACGCCTGCTCGAGGGCGAGTTCGCCGGGGGCGACTCCGTGCTCGTCGACGCCGCAGACGGCGAACTCGTCTTCCGGAAGGCCGCGCCGGTCGCCGCTGCGGCCTAGAACTCGGGGTCGTCGAAGAAGTCGGCGCCGCCCTGCACCGGTGGGGCACCGTAGATGAAGAGGACAGCCTCCTCGTCCGAGTCGTTCCGCACCTGCAGCGGCGTGCCGGGCTCGACGGCCACGATGCTCCGCGCCGTGAGCTCCACCCGCTCGGGCGGCTCGCCGAGCAGCATCGTCGGCCTTCCGCTGACGACGACGAAGACCTCCTCCTGGGCGCGATCCGCATGTCGCCGGCCGGCCGTCCCAGGCGGGTAGCGCCACAGCCTTGCGCGCGACTGCGCGAGCGACGCGGCACCCGTCAGGTCGGAGGCAAGTCGTGGTGCTTGGGCTTCGCGGCCCTCCGGGTTCGGGCGCTCCTCCCAGGCATGGTCGTCCGCACGCACGACGTGGTAGCCCATCTCAGACATCTTCGCACGAAGCTAGGCTCGGCCCGTGCCCTTCGACGCGATCGCGGACGTGACCTTCGGCCAGTTTTTCGTCGCGCTGCTGCTGGCGGTGGCGCTCTCCCTGTGGGTGTACTGGCACGCGAGCCGCCACGGGAGTCGACACGCAACAGCCTGGGGCATCGCCGCCTTCCTCGTCGTCGGGTTCTTCGCGTACCTCGCGCACTACCTGATGACGCGAAAGCGGTTTTAGTGCTCCGCCCGGGGAACAGGATGCGCCCTGGCGGCTGCAAAGCTGCGCCGGATCTTCGTCCTCAGTCGCTCCGATATGCCTGCATATCGGAGCTCCCTGCGTCCTTGCCCGGCACGCTTTTCGCTCGCCAGGTTCATCACCCTGTTCCCCGGACGGAGCACTAGTGGCACGGGCCGCCCGCCCCGCGGAGCCCCTACCGCCACCGCTTCCGCCTGAGCGACGAACCGTCGGACAGCTGATCGCGGAGACGATCCGGTTCTACGGCTCGCACTTCTGGCGCTCGCTCGCGCTCGGGCTCGCACCGGCCGGGCTCGCCGTCGGCACGACGTTCCTCGGCCGCTGGGGCCAGTTTGCGCTCGCTGCGGTCGGCGGTGGACTGCTGATCAGTCTCACCTTCGTCGTGGCGTGCGTCCTGGTCGTGGGTTCGCGCATACCGGCGCGGACGCTCGTCACAGCGTGGTGTACGGCGCTGCTCGTCTGGATCCCGGTGCCGTTCCTCGCGCTCGGCCTCTTCCTGCCGGCGCTTGCGTGGCTTGCATTCGCCGGGCTCGCCGTGCCGGCGGCCGTGATGGAACGCGTGTCTCTTCGCGCGGCGCTCGGTCGCGGTGTCCAGCTCGGGCGCGCGGACTACTGGCACTCGCTCGGCTCGCTGGCGGCTCTCGTGGTCGTCGTCGGCGCGACAGGCCTCCTGCTCTCGCTCCTGATTCACACGGGCTCCGATCAGGCGGCGCGGGTCGCCCTCTTTCTCGGGAACCTGATCGTCTCGCCGCTTGTCTTCCTCGGCGGGGCCCTGCTCTACTACGACCAGGCCGCCCGGTCCAAGGCGAGGCAGTAAGCTCGGTCTCTCGACTAGGAGGTGGGGATGCCGAAGTACGTGATGCTGACGACGCTGACGGCGAAGGGCGTGCAGACGCTCCAGGCCAACCCCGACCGGTTGAAGGAGGTCAACCGGGACGTCGAGGAGCTGGGCGCGAAAGTGCTCCACCAGTGGAGCATGATCGGGGCCTACGACTTCCTGAACATCGTCGAGGCGCCCGACGCGGCGACGGTGGCAAAGGTTTCGGTGGCGCTCGGTGCCAGGGGTAGCGCGAAGCTCCAGACCTTCGAGCTGATCGAGATCGACGACCTGCTCGAACAGCTCTCGGCTTGATCGTCATCCTCGCGCGCCACGCGCACTCCGTGTTGAACCTGGAGGGGCGGGTGAACGGGGACCCAGCTGTCGACGTTCCCCTCTCCGAGCGGGGAAGGGAAGAGGCTCGGCTGCTCGGCCAACAAGTCGTCAACTTCGAGATCGACCTGTGCATCTGCACCCGCTTTCCGCGCACGCGCGAGACCGCGGAGCTCGCTGTCGCGGATCGTGCCCTGCCGATCGAAGTCGAGCCGCTGCTCGACGACGTCGACGTGGGCGACCTGGAAGGCTGGACGGTGGCGCGCTACAACGAGGTCAAGGGAGAGGTTGGTCGCAAGCGGCCCTTTCCGGGCGGTGAGAGCCTCGACGACGCGGCTCTTCGCTACGCGCGTGGCTTCGCGGCTGTGACGAGCCGAGCCGCCGAGCGCGTCCTGGTCGTCTGCCACGAGATCCCGATCCGATACGCGCTCAACGCGGCCGCCGGCTCCGATCGGCTCGACGGGCCGCCGTTTCACGCGATCTCCAATGCAGTGCCGTTCCTCTTCGACGGCGACGCGCTCGCTCTCGCCGCCGCTCGGATCGAGCGCCTCGCCGCCTAGTACCATCGCGGGTATGGACGAGGACAGTCGCCGCGGGCGGCTCCGAACGTTCTTGCTGGGCGGCCTGGTCGGCGCCTCGGCTGTCCTGGCGACTGCCCGACGGAAGCGCCCTCCCCGGCGGCGGACACCGGTCGGCTTGGCCGCCTTCGAAGAGGCACCTTGTTACGAGGAGACGCTGGAGCGCGAGCGGACGACAAGTCGCGCCTGAGCGCGGCGAATCGTCGCGTAGTTGATGTCTGCGTCGCCCATCGCGAGTGACTTTCCGATCAGCTCGGCCTTGCGGGCGTCGTCGAGGTAGCGGGCGACCGTCCCGGTCGGGCGTCGCGTACGAATGATCAGGTATGGCCCGAAGACCCGCCCTTCGAACTCGCTGCGCGGGAACGGCAGGCGCAGGTCGATGCGTGTGCGCTTGACGTAGTTGTTGTTGTCCCCGGCGTCGAACATCCAGACGCCCCGCCCGAGCGGCTTGCGCGTCTCGGTCAAAGTCTGGAAAGCCAGCTTCGGGTCGGCGCGGGGCACGACGATCCGCGACACGGCCGAGCCGGAGCGCTCCCACGCGGCGAGGTAGACCGGCTCGTACGCGAACAGGACGTCGTCCGGTCGAGAGGTCGCCGCGAGCCAGTCAGCGGCATGGCCGCGGGCGACGACGCGCACGGGGTTCTCGCGCTCGAAGAGCGCCGGCGTCTTGTGCCAGCCCCAGGCGACCTCGGTCGGCATGAGCCCGACGACCACGAGCGCCGCCACCCAACCGCTCCTCGGGCCGGCGAAGCGTGAGACCGCGAGCAGGCCCGTCCCCGCCGCAAGCCCGAGAAAGGGCAGCGCGAAGATGAGGTGGCGTGATTCGGGTGCCGAGTTTCCGCCGAAGCGACCCACGAGGAAGAAGACGGTGGGAGTTGCGACCACACAGGCGGCGAGCAGGCCGCTCCGTGGCCGCTCGCGCGCCAGCAGGACCAGGCCGAGCCCCGCGAGCACAAGGATCGGTACGAGCACGGCGGTGTAGCCCGACGTCGAGTCGCCGGCAACGCGCCAGAGGTAGTCGAGGACTTCGCGGGGAGTCCGTAGCTTGCCGCCGCCGCCGCCGACGCCGACCTCAAACCGGTTTGCCAGCACGACGCTGCTCTTCCAGAGCGGGATTGCCAGCACGAACACGGCGGCGAACGCCGGAACAGCCTCGCGCAGGCGCCCTCTGATCAGCAAGACGTACAAGCCCTGGGAACCGAGGACGAGGGCGCCGTACGGATGCGCGGCGATCGCGAGCAGCATCACGATCGCCCACAGTCCCCACGGCCGTGCGCCGCCGCGGTCGAGCGCGCGAAGGAGGACGAGGTAGGACAGCGTCGAGAGGAGCAGGAACAGGCTGTACATCCGCGCGTAGATGCCGTGGAAGAGCAGAACCCAGCTGGCCGCCGCCAGCGCCGTCGCGATCAGCGCGGGCCGCCGGCCGGCGAGCCGGCTGGCAAGCGCCGCGATCGCCGGCAGGCTCGCGGTCGCGAAGAGGGCGGAGAGGAAGCGCATCGCCTGCAGGCCGCCGCCGACATGCGCAACGACCCAGGCGAGGAGGAAGTGCAGCGGCGCACCGCCGCGCTTGCCGAGGACGATGTCGAACAGGTCGCCGAGCGGTTGCCGGCCGACGAACAGGGGTAGGGTCTCGTCCTCGTGCGGCGGCCAGCCGGACAGCTGGACGAGCAGGAACGTTCCCACGGCGACGGTGCACACCGAGACGCCGGCCAGAAACAGCCGGCGATCGAGCTCGTGCTCCTCGGTGCGAGTGTGGGAGGCAACCGAGACGGGAAGTGCGGTGTCGGTCACGAGGCGGTCACCTTACGCGGCGTAGGCGCCTTCGGACGACGCTGCTAGCCTTGATCGGCCGTGCCGATCTACGAATACCGTTGTCCGAACGGTCATCAGTTCGAGGTATTTCATCGGATGACCGATCCTGATCCAGAGGTGTGCGAGGTGTGCGGCGCCGGTCCGCTCGTCAAGGTGCTGCATCCGGTGCCGGTCCACTTCAAGGGCTCGGGCTTCTACTCGACGGACTACGGCCGCGGGTCGCGGAAACGGGAGACGGCGGGCGACGGAGACACGGCGAAGAAGGAGGAGACGAAGGCGGACAAACCGGAGAAGAAGGCGGCCGCCGGCGAGAGCTAGCGGACGCCGAGGGTGCGGTTCCCGGTCACGCAGCCGGGGCCATAGGCGCCCGAGCCGGGGATCGGCGGTTGGGGTGCGGAATCGCCGGTGACCATCGCGATCACGTTCCGGTTCTCCTCGACGGGAACGATCTCCCCGCCGCTTGCCTCGCCGCCGAGCCGGCAGTGCAACGTGCGGCTCGAACTCGAGCGGAACTTCGTCCACCCGAGCGAGATGAACCCGTGGGTGGAGATGTCGGTGATGATCGGCGCGAGGAGGTCGTCGCCGATGAAGGGCATCTTGAAGAGCGTGCCGAACCCTGTCAGCTTGCTGGACACCGCCTGCAGGACTTGCTGATTCCGCTCGGCGCGGGCGAAATCCGTGTCGGCCGGGTTGAGCGCGTTCTTCCGAACGCGTGAGTAGATCAGGGCCCGACGGCCGTCCATGTGCTGGTTGCCCTTGGCGAAGCGCCAGCCCTGCCAGCGGGCGCAACGCTCCTCGGTCGGATAGGGGCAGTCGAACTTGGACACGATCCTCTCGGGGACGTCGATGTCGATTCCGCCGAGCTTGTCGATCAGGTCCTCGAACTGGCTGAAGTCGACGATCACGACGTGGTTGATCGGAAGATCGGTGAGCTCTTTCACCGTGCGGACGGCGAGCGTCGGACCGCCGAGTTGCATCGCCGCGTTCACCTTCGACGTTCCGTAGCCGGGGATGTCCACGCGGAGATCCCGCGGGATCGAGAGATAGGCGATCCGGTGCCGGCTCGAGTCGACGCGGACGAGCGTGATCGAGTCGGTGCGGTTGGCGGATTCGCGGCCGGCGAGGCGTGCGTGGTCGGTACCGAGCAAGAGGATGTTCGATCCGCTGCCGTGCTGCTCGTCCAGCACCTGTTGCACCTTCCGGTCGAGCCGCCCGTTCGCGGACGTGACGCCGTCCCGGAACTGGAAGTAGCTCGCGAGACCCCACGCGACCACGAAGACCACGAAGATCGCGAGCAGTGCGGGGATCCAGCGCAGCCACCTGCGGGTCGGGGTCAACCGGAATCGCCGTCGCCGCGGCTCTCCAGGCACCGCAGGCACCTGCGGCGAAGGGGCGGGGACTCTGCCCTTGACGCGGCCGCCGCGGTAGACCCGGTAGGGCTTCTCTTCCGGCGGCATCCGGCGGGTTATGGTAGCCGTGAGGTCGGAACGGGCTGGGGCCGCCGTCGCGCTCCTGGCACCGTCGACCATGCGGAACCGTGCTTGGTTCCATGGTTTACGGCCGGATAGACGCCAGGTGACCCGATCCGCTCCCCAGGGCGCACATCGATGCGGACATGAGAGACGCACGCCGTGGTCTTCTCGGCGTCCGTATCCGCCGGTCGTCCTCGTCCGTTGACTCCCCGTAAAACGGACGAACGACATGACACGAAGGGGGTCACAGCATGCTCAGCTTGCTCATCGTGGTCGCACTGCTCCTCCTGCTGTTCGGCGTGATTGGAGGCATCGCGATCTCGAAGTTCCTGTTCCTCATCCTGATCGTCGCTGCAATCGTCGCGCTGTTCGGAGTGCTTTCCGGCCGAAGCGCCTGACGACGGGAGGACGACATGGGGCTTGGGGTCAGCCTGATACTGATCGCAGTCGGTGCGATCTTGACCTGGGCGGTCAACGCCGACGTCTCGGGACTCGACGTGAACGCGATCGGAGTGATCCTGATGATCGTCGGCTTCATCGGCGGCCTGCTCTCGCTCGTCTTCTGGTCGAGCTGGGCGGGGCCCGGCTACTTCGCCCGCGGGTACGCCGAAGCGCCCGGGGGACCGGCAGGCAGGACCCGGGTTCGTCGTCGCCGCGTCGTCGCACCTCGCCGGTACGTCGAAGCACCGGCAGACGACGTGGAGGAGATCGTCGAAGAGGAGCGCTACTAGGACGCTCGTGGGCCAGGCTCTGCGAGGAGCCTGGCCCCTGGCATCCCGCTCGGCACGGGCCCAGCCTCGTTTGACCTGTGCGCAGGTACGCGGCAGCGTTGCAGGGCAATGCGGCCGGTCGCGTTCGCGCTCGTGGTGATCGTGCTCTCGGGCTGCGGGTCGGGGAGCCCCCCGCCTGCGGGCAACGTCAGCGAACGGGAGTGGGCGAGCGGCGCGTCGCAGATCCTCGCCGGGCTGGACGAGGCGCTCGCGCGAGTCGCCGACGCCGGGGTCGGCCGCGTCACGCTCGAGAACACGTCGACCCTGTACGAGGCGCTGCTCGGCTACACCTACCTTGGCGGGTGCACCGAGCTGCTGACACAGCTCGGCGAGCCGACACCACGGCTGGGCCAGGCTCGAGCTCGCCTCCGTGAAGCGTGCGACCACCTCGGGCACGCCTCGAACGTCTTCACTCGGGCCGTTCAACTCGGCAGCGCAAGGCTGCTCGTCGCGGCGGCGCGCGAAGCGCTCGGAACGGCTCCCCTGTTGCGCCGGGCCCGTGAGCTGCTCGGCCGGGGCGGTTAAGGTAGCCGCCGCCTGTGGAGACGAACGTGATTGGAGTGGACGTCGGTGGGACGAAGATCCTCGCCGGCGTGGTGAGCCGGGCCGGCGCCGTTGTCCGGCAGCGTGAGTCTCCGACGCCACTCAGCTCCGAGGAGGCGCTGCTCGACGGCCTCGAGGCAGCGGTTCGCGGAGTGCTCGACGACGCCGTTGCCGCCGTTGGATTCGGCGTCCCCTCACGGATCGACCAGCGCGTCGGCGTGGCGATCGCGTCCGCCAACATTCCGCTCGTCGGTGTGCCGCTCCGCGACGTCATGCAGGCGCGGCTGGGCTTGCCCGTCGTGATCGAGAACGACGCAAACGCGGCCGCGATCGCCGAATGGGTCGCGGGGGCGGGACGCGGCACGCGCGACATGGTCATGCTCACGCTCGGCACCGGCGTCGGTGGCGGGTTGATTCTCGGCGGCAAGCCGTACCGGGGGTCGATCGGGGCAGGCGTCGAGCTCGGTCACGTCGTGCTCGTCCACGACGGCCTGCCCTGCAGCTGCGGTGGCCACGGCCACGTCGAGTCGTACGTCTCCGGGACGGCGGCGGACGCGATCGCCCGCGAGGCGTTCGGTCCCGATGCGGACGCGCACGAGCTCGTCCGGCTCGCGCGCGAGGGCGATCCGACGGCGATCGAGCTCCTCGCCGAGATCGGGCGCAAGCTCGGGTCGGCGATCGGAAGCCTGATCAACACCTTCGATCCCGAGCTGATCGTGATCGGCGGCGGATTCGCCGCTTCCGGGGAGCTGCTGCTCGCGCCTGCGCGCGAGGTGATCGCGCGCGAGGCGTTGAAGCCGATGCGCGACTCGGTACGGATCGTGGACGCCGAGCTGGGAACGTCGGCCGGCATGGTCGGCGCGGCGCTGGCCGCGTTCGAGCCGCTCGATGCCGCTGCCGCCTGATGCCCCTCGCAGTCTGCGCCACGCCGATCGGCAATCTCGAAGACGTCACGCTACGCGTCCTCCGTGAGCTCGCCGAGTCGGAGGTCGTGCTGTGCGAGGACACGCGGCGCACACGCGTGCTGTTGCAGCGTCACGGCGTCTCGGCGCGACTCGTCAGCTACCACGAGCACAACGAGGCGGCGCGGACTGCGGAGGTGCTTCCGCGGCTCCAGGACGGTGCCCGCGTGGCACTGGTCAGCGACGCCGGTCTTCCGGGCGTAAGCGATCCGGGGGCGCGCCTCGTGGCCGCAGCCATCGACGCCGGAGTCGTCGTGACGGTGCTGCCCGGCCCATCGGCGGTGGAGACGGCGCTCGTCGCGAGCGGGTTCGTCGCAGAGCGGTATCAGTTTCTGGGCTACCTGCCGCGAGGCTCAGCCGCGCTGGCGCGCGTGTGGGACGAGCTTCGACGCTGGCGCTGGCCTGCGGTCGCGTTCGAATCCCCGCAGCGGCTGCCTGCGACGCTTTCGAGCCTCGCCCGAGCGATGCCCGAGCGGCAGGTCGCCGTTTGCAGAGAGTTGACGAAGCAGTTCGAAGAGACCGTCCGCGGCACGGCATCCGAGCTGCTCACCCGGTTCGCCGAGCCGCCCCGCGGCGAGATCACGCTCGTCTTCGGACCGGTGAGTGTGGCCCCGCCCGACGACGGCGAGGGCGTGGGGGCAGTGCAGGAGCTCGTCGCCGTCGGCGTCCCGCGCCGCCGGGCGGCAGAGCTCGTCGCGAGGCTGACAGGCGTGTCGCGGAACGTGCTCTACCGACGCTCGTTGTGACAAGACTGTAACCACATTTGACAACGGACCGTGACCCGTCCTACGATCGGTCTCCTGTTGTCACGACTGAGAACAGCCGTTGCCGTTCCACTCTTGGCGCTCGTGCTGCCACCTTCTGCGGGTGCGTGGACGTGGCCGGCCACCGGGCCGGTGCTCCGTCCGTTCAGCCTCGGAGCCGACCCGTATGCGGGCGGTCAGCACCGGGGTGTCGACATCGCAGGGGACGAAGGCGAGCAGGTGCTGGCACCGAGGGCAGGGACCGTCTCGTTCGCCGGCTCGACTCCAACCAACGGCCTCAGCGTCACCGTCGAGACGAGCGACGGGTACTCCGTCACGCTCGTGCACCTCGGCTCGATCGCCGTGAAGCGGGGCTCGGCGGTCTCGGAAGGAGCAGAGATCGGGAAGACCGGCCATTCCGGCGAAGCGGAATGGCCGACGCCGTACGTCCATCTCGGCGTCCGGTTGACGGCCGACGAGAACGGATACCTCGATCCACTGCGCTTCCTGCCGCCGCGGACTGCTGCTGACCCGCAGACAACAGCAGGTCCCGAAACTCCCCCCTCGCAACCGTCTTCGTCCGCCTCAACCGGGGCGGTGTCCACCCCCGGCCCGGCGCCGACTGCACCCAAGCCCTCGGAGGTAGACGCGTCGGCGAAGCCGCCGGCTGCCGCCGAGACTCTCGACGTCCCAGGCGTCGAGCAACCGACCGCCACACCGCACGCCGAATCCGATGCCGCGTCCCCGGCCGAGCCGACGACCGCACCGGCCGCCGTGTCGACGACGACTGAGCCCGCCGGGCCTTCGACGACACTTCCTTCCGTCCCGACGGCGAGCGGTGAACAGGCGCACGTCGACGCTCCGCCAGTGGGCCCTGCTCGCGAGGACGACCTACCGCAGACCGATCCCGGCCCCGGCTTGATCGTTCGAGCGCGGGCTGCTCCTCGGCCAGCGCGCGTTCGCCTGAAGCGCGCGCCGCCCGCCACGCCGCACAGGGCCCCCGTCGCAGTCGAACCGGTCGCGGTGACTCCATCGGTCAACCCACCGGCGCCACGCGCTCGTCACGCAACAACATTGACTGCGCATCGTGTGAGGCTCCACCTGCGACCTCGTCTGCAGCCTCGCCCGGGTGCAGAGCCGCACCGAGTGCCTGTGGGAACGGGACGACGGCCGGTCGTCGACGAAGGGCCCGAGCTCGACGGGCCGTCGCAACGTGCAACGCCGGCGGAGCATCGTGCGCGAGCGCCACTGGCCGGCACTGTTCTTCTCCTCGCCGGATTCGCCGTCGCCGTCGGCTTGGTGGCGGCGCGCTGGAGGTGGCAAGCCGGGCCGGCCGCACCAGAGGCCGCTCGTATGATGGAACCCGATGGCGGATCGGATTCTCGTGGCGGTTGCGTGGCCCTATGCGAGCGGTCCACGCCACATCGGGCATGTGGCGGGGTTCGGCGTTCCTTCGGACATCTTCGCCCGATACCACCGTCTACGCGGCAACGACGTCCTCATGGTCAGCGGGACCGACGAGCACGGCACGCCGGTGATGGTCGCGGCAGATCAGGAAGGACGCACGCCCCGTGAGACTGCGGATCACTACAGCCGACTCATCCGGGCCGACCTTCAGCACCTCGGGCTTTCATACGACCTCTTCACGAGGACGACGACCGGCAACCACTACCGAGTAGTCCAGGACCTCTTCCGGACGCTCTATGAGCGTGGATACGTTCTCGAGCAGCGCATGCTCGTCGCGTTCTCGGCGACGACTGGCAACACACTCCCCGACCGTTACATCGAAGGGACCTGCCCGAACTGCGGCTACGACGCGGCTCGCGGAGACCAGTGCGACAACTGCGGCAAGCAGCTCGATCCGACCGACTTGATCAATCCGCGCTCCCGGATCGACGGCCAGCCGCCGGAGTTCCGCGAGACCGAGCACCTCTTCCTCGACCTGCCGGCGTTCGCCGAGCGGCTTCGAGAGTGGATCGAGACGAAGCATGGGTGGCGGGCGAACGCACGGAATTTCTCGCTGGGGCTCATCGACGAGCTCAAGCCGCGAGCGATCACGCGTGACCTCGACTGGGGCGTGCCGGTCCCGGTCGCGGGCTACGGCGAAAACAAGCGCATTTACGTCTGGTTCGACGCCGTGATCGGCTATCTGTCGGCAAGCATCGAGTGGGCCGAGAACGTAGGGAAGCCCGATGCATGGCGCGAGTGGTGGCAGAACGAGGACGCGCGGCACTACTACTTCATGGGCAAGGACAACATCGTCTTCCACAGCGTCATCTGGCCGAGCATGCTCCTCGGCTACGGCGAAGGGGGAGAGTTCGGTGCCGGACGAGGCCCGCTCCAGCTCCCTGAGCAGGTCGTCGCCAGCGAGTTCCTCACCATGGAAGGACGGAAGTTCGCCGCCAGCCGGGGAGTGGGAATCCTCGTGGGTGACTTCCTCTCGCGATACGACCCCGATCCGCTGCGGTACTACCTGACGGCGGCCGGGCCCGAGAATCAGGACACGGATTTCACCTGGTCCGAGTTCGTCCGCAGGAACAACGACGAGCTGCTCGCCAACTGGGGCAATCTGGTCAATCGAGCCCTCACCGTCACCCACCGGCATTTCCGTGCCGTGCCGCCCGCTGGAGCGCTGAGCGCTGCTGACGAGGCGGTGCTCGCGGCAGTCGAGGCGGGGTTCGGTTCCGTCGGCTCTGCGCTCGAGCAGGCGCACTTGAAGGCCGCACTGGCAGAAGCGATGCGGATCGCCTCGCAGGTGAACCAGTACGCGAGCGAACAGGCGCCGTGGAAGATCATCGAGAGCGACCGTGAACGAGCGGGGACCGTGCTCAACGTCGTGCTCCGTTGCGTCGACAACCTCAAGATCCTGCTCGCGCCGTTCCTGCCCTTCACCTCGCAGCAGCTTCACCACCTGCTCGGCTACGACGATGTGATCGCCGGCCAGCCCGAACAGCGAGAGGTCGAAGAGGCGGACGGCTCCGAGCATGCGGTGCTGACCGGGGACTACACGAAGTGGACGGGTCGCTGGGCGCCGAGCTCGCTTGCCGCCGGCCAGCGGCTTCGTGAGCCAAAACCGTTGTTCAGGAAGCTCGATCCCGAGCTCGTCGTGACCGAGGAGCTCGCGCGCATGGAAGCCGCTTCGGTCGCCTCTGCGTGATCGATACCCACGCGCATCTGGAAGCGTGCGCAGACCCGGCGCACGAGCTCGTCCAGCGAGCGCGGGCGAAGGGCGTGAGCCGGATTCTCGCCGTCGGCACGACGATCGAGACCTGTCGTGACGCTCTGTCGTTCGCCGAAGCCGAGGAGGGCGTCTTCGCGATCCTGGGCATCCATCCCCACGAGGCCGAACGCGAAGGCAACCGGCTCGGCGAGCTCCGCCAGCTCCTCGTTCACCCGCGTGCGGTAGCGGTCGGTGAGACCGGCCTCGACTTCTACCGTGACCTGGCGCCCCGGGAGCGGCAGCAAGAGGTGTGCGCCGCACAGCTCGACCTGGCGCGGGAGCTTCGAAAGCCTGTCGTCATCCACACGCGGGCGGCTGACCGGGAAACCGCAGATCAGCTCGAGCGGTTCGACGGCACCGTCGTCCTGCATTGCTTCTCGTCTCCGCCGCTCCTCCGAGTCGCGCTCGAACGCGACTACTACGTCTCGTTCGCCGGCAACGTGAGCTTCCCGAACGCGTCCGACCTGCGGCTCGCCGCGTGTCAAGTACCCCTGAACCGGATCCTGGCCGAGACGGATAGCCCGTACCTGGCACCCCAGCCCGTTCGGGGCAGACCGAACGAGCCGGCTCACGTGGTTCACACCGTCGCAGCGCTCGCCGAGGCACGAGGCGTCGAACCGTCGGCGCTGGCCGCGCAGATCGACGAGAACGCGGAAGCCGCCTTCGGCCTATGACCGTCCGGCCGAAGAAGGAGCTCGGCCAGCACTTCCTCGTCGACGAGAACATCCTCGGAGTGATCGGCCGCCTGGCCGAGCTCTCTGCGGAGGATGTGGTGCTCGAGATCGGTCCGGGCCTCGGCGTCCTCACTCGATACCTTGCAGCGCGGGTCTCGTTCGTCCACGCCGTGGAGGTCGACCGGTCGCTGGAGTCCCACCTGCCGCGGCTGCCGAACGTCCGCCTCGAGCTCGGCGATGCCCTGCAGCTCGACCTCGCCGACCTCGAGCCGCCGGCCACGAAGCTCGTCTCGAACCTGCCGTACAACATTGCGACCCCGATCGTCGTCGAGAGTCTCGAGCGGCTGCCGAGCGTCGCGCACTGGTGCGTGATGGTGCAGCGGGAGGTCGCGGATCGCTTCTTCGCCGCTCCCGGGACGAAGGCGTACGGCGCCGTCTCGGTGCTCATGCAGCTCGCCGCCGAGCGCACCGGCTTCCATCCGGTGTCGCGCACGGTCTTCCGACCGCCCCCGAACGTCGATTCGGCGCTCGTCGCGTTTCGCCGGAAGCCGATGCCGGAAGCCTTCCGAGGGGTGAAGCGGGTCGTCGAGGCTGCATTCGCACATCGGCGGAAGACGCTTCCGAACTCGCTCGAGCTCGCCGGACTCACGAGCCGGAAGGAGGCGGCTGACGCCCTCGCCGAGCTCGGACGCGACGCAAGCGTCCGCGCAGAGGTTCTCGCCCCGGACGAGTTCGTGCGTCTCGCTCGGCTCCTCGGGTGAGCGCGACAATGCGCGCGTGACCGTAACCAGTGCCTGAGCTGACAGCCCACGCGAAGATCAACCTGGCCCTCGTCGTCGGGTCGTTGCGCGCCGACGGGAAACACGACGTGACGACCGTCTACCAGCGGATCGGGCTGGCCGACCGGGTGGCGATCGAACCGGCATCCGACTTGCGTGTCGAGGGCTTCCCGGACGACACGCTCGTGAGGCAGGCGCTGGAGCTGCTGGCCGACGCGACCGCCGTGCGGCCAACGTGGGCGATCAGGATCGACAAGGAGATCCCGGTCGCGGCCGGGCTCGGCGGCGGCAGCGCCGACGCGGCTGCCGCGCTCCTGCTGGCGAACGAGCTGCTCGACGAGCCGCTCTCGTCCGACGCGCTCCACACGCTCGGCGTCTCGCTGGGCGCGGACGTGCCCTTCTTCCTGACCAACGGACCACAGCTCGGCGAGGGAGACGGCAGCGACCTCACGCCGCTCGGTCTCGCGCAGGAGTTCACCGTCCTGCTGGTGCTTCCGGACGGGGTTCGCAAGCGCTCCACCGCCGCCGTATATGCCGCCTTCGACGCGCGAAACGGAGCGGAGGGGTACGACGCCCGTCGGCGCGAGCTGCTCGGCGCGCTCGCTGCCGGCGACCTTGCCCGCCTGCCTCCGAACGACCTCTCCTCGTCAGCTCTCGCCGACGAGCTGCGAGCGCTCGGGGCATTCCGGGCAGACGTGTCCGGTGCGGGGCCGGCGGTCTACGGTCTCTTCGAAGACCTGGTCGGCGCGCGCGCTGCCGAGGCGGCGATCCGGGGCGCAGGCCGAGTTTGGGTCGGGCCGCCAGCGTGGTAGGTTGGCGCCGTGAGTGAGACGGCTGCGCAACGGCCGCGCCCGGAAAGCAAGCTCGGCAGGTGGCTGGCCGAGCGGCGGCTGAAGATCGCGCTCGGCATCGCCGTTCTAGAGGGGATCCTGGTCGCGGTCGAGAAGGACTTCTCTCGGTGGACGGTGATCATCATCTCCGCGCCGATCATCGCCTTCTACCTGACGGCAGGCCGTTCGCTGGACTCGGACACGGGACGGCAGGTGTCGTGGATCGCGGCCGCGTCTCAGGCCTTCGCCGTCATCCTCTGCATCGTGGCCCTCGTCATCGGGGCGTTCGTGCTGATCATCGCAGGCGCCTTCGCCGTCATCGCGCTGATCCTCATCCTCGGCGAGCGCCCGAGTCGGACCTGACGCGCCTGAGGCACAATCAAGCCGGTGGGGCGTAGCCAAGTGGTAAGGCAGCGGGTTTTGGTCCCGCGATCCCAGGTTCGAATCCTGGCGCCCCAGCCATCGCATTCATGAGCGGAACGGGCAACCTCGCAGCGGTGGTCATGGCCGGCGGGCTTGGCACGCGCATGCGCTCGTCGACGCCCAAGCATCTCCACCCGCTCCTCGGCAGACGCGTCGTCGATTGGGTGATCGCGTCGGCGAGGGAAGCCGAAACCGATCCGATCGTCGTCGTCGCCTCGCCGGACACGGTCGACGCCTACGGGGACGTGACGGTGGCGGTGCAGGAGCAACCGCTCGGCACCGGCCACGCGGTCGCATCGGCCCGAGCTGCTCTCGCGAGCTTCTCGGGAGCCGTGCTCGTCCTCGACGCTGCCGCACCGATGCTCTCGGCCGCTCACCTCCAGGGGCTTGCGGAGGAGCACGAACGGCTGGGGGCGGCCGTGACGATCCTCTCCTTCGAGTCGACACGCGCTCTTCCGTACGGCCGCGTGATCCGGCGAGGCGACGGAACGGTGAAGGCGATCGTCGAAGAGCTGGACGCCTCACCCGAGCAACGGGCGATCCGCGAGCTGAACTCGTCGGTCTACATCTTCGAGAGCGGCGCGCTCTGGGACGCGCTCGACAAGCTGGACGCGCACAACGCGCAGGGCGAGCTCTACCTCACCGACACGATCGCGTACATCGTCACCGCCGGCGGAACGGCGGGAGCATGGCGCTGCCCGGACGGCGACGCCCCGATCGGCATCAACACGAGGGCCGAGCTGGCCTTCGCGGCCGCCGTGCTCCGCGACCGGATCAACGAGGAGCACATGCTCGCCGGCGTGACGATCGTCGATCCCGCATCCACCTGGATCGAGGTCGGCGTCGAGATCGAGCCCGACGCGACGATTCACCCCTTCACCGTGCTGCGCGGCCCGAGCCGGATCGCAGGCGGGGCCGAGATCGGACCACTTGCCTACATTCGGCCCGGCACCGTCATCGGCGAGGCCGCGAAGGTTGGCACCTTCGTCGAGGTGAAGGGCTCGTCGATCGGCGCGCGGTCGAAGGTACCGCACCTCTCCTACATCGGCGACGCCGAGATCGGCGAGGACACGAACATCGCCGCCGGCAACATCACCGCGAACTTCAAGCACCAGCGGGGCGTGGCGAAGGCCAAGACGAAAATCGGGCGCAACGTCAGAACCGGTGTCGACAATACGTTCGATGCTCCGGTCGAGATTGGCGACGATGCTTGGATTGCACCGGGCACGGTCATCACCGATGATGTCCCTCCGGGATCGCTCGCCGGTTTCCCGCCCAGGCAGCTCACCAAAGAAGGATGGGTCTACAAGCGTGGAGAGCGCGACGACGACAAGTGAACTGGTGCGCCTCCCCGGACTGGAGGCCGTGACCGAGCACGTCCGTCCCGAGCCCGGCCACTGGCTGGAGCGGGGGCCGCAGAAGCGCCTGATGGTCTTCGCCGGCCGCTCGCACCCGGAGCTCGCGCAGCGGATCGCAGAGAAGCTCGGGGTCGAGCTCGGCGGGATCGAGCTGACGTCGTTCGCGAACGGCGAGACGTACTGCCGCTATCTCGAGTCGATTCGCGGCGCTGACGTCTTCCTCGTCCAGACCGGGTGCGACCCCGTCGACCGGAACGTGATGGAGCTGCTCCTGATGATCCAGGCGGCGAGGCTCGCCTCGGCGAAGCGGATCACGGCGGTGATCCCGTGGTTCCCCTATTCGCGGCAGGATCGCAAGGCGAAGCCGAGGGAGCCGATCTCGGGCCGGCTTGTCGCCGACATGCTGCAGCTCGCCGGCGCCGACCGCGTGCTGACGATGGATCTCCATGCGGGGCAGATCCAGGGCTTCTTCACCGTCCCCGTCGACCACATGACCGCGCTCCCGTTGTTTGCACGCCACTTTCGCGACCTCGGTCTCCAGGGTGACGGGATCGTCTCGGTGGCGCCGGATGCGGGGCGGGCGAAGGTCGCCGTCCGCTTCGGCGAGATGCTCGAGGCGGACTTCGCGATCATGAACAAGACGCGTCCCGCGCACGACGTCGCCGCAGTCACCGAGATCACGGGCCGCGTCCGGGGCAAGGTCGCCCTGGTCGGCGACGACGTGATCATGACCGGCGGCACGCTGCTCGCGGGCGCCCAGGCGCTCAAGGAGCACGGTGCGACCGCCGTCTGGGTCTTCGCCACGCACGCGATCTTCGCGAGCGGCTCGTTGGAGCGCTTCGCCGACGCGGACCTCGCCGGAATCGTGGTCACGGACACCGTGCCGATCGACCCGATCAACCGGCCCGGCAACCTGCAGGTGCTGTCCGTCGGGGAGCTGCTCGCCGACACGATCATGAACGTCTTCGCCGACGATTCCGTCTCGGCCATCTTCGGCGGCGAGAACCAGCTCTTCTAGGCGGTCCAGCTACACTTCGCCGCCGGTATGGCCGGCGAACGCATTCAGCTGGAGGTGCAGGAGCGCGAGCGGTCCGGGACGCGCGAGTCTCGACGCCTGCGCCGCGCCGGGATCGTCCCCGGCGTCCTCTACGGACGCGGCAAGCCACACGCGATCAGCGTCCCCGAGCGCGAGCTTCGGCGCGTGCTCACCGGCGCCGCCGGGCTCCATGCGATCCTCGACGTGGTCCTCGCCGGCCAGAAGACGACCCACTCGTCGATTCTCAAGGACTACCAGGTCGATCCGATCCGCGGGAAGATCGAGCACTTCGACCTCCACGAGGTGCGGCTCGACCAGGCGATCCAGACGAGCGTCATCGTCGAGCTCGTCGGGGAGTCGGTCGGCGCGAAGGCCGGCGGCGTGCTTTCCCAGGTATCGCGTGAGGTGCGCGTCGAGGCGCTGCCGCTCGAGGTTCCCGAGCGGCTGGAGCTCGACGTGAGCGCGATGGAGATCGGAGACACCCTTCGCCTCTCAGACCTGCGGACCCCCGAAGGCGTCACCCTCCTGGACGATCCGGAGACCGTTCTCGCGAACGTGGCGATTCCGACCCGGGTCGAGGAGCCCGAAGAGGCACTCGAGGAGGGTGAGGAGCTTCCGGAGGGCGAGGTGCCCACCGAGGAGCAGGCCGAGGGTGCTGCCGAAGGGACCGCCGAGTCCGAGGCGGACGCCGCCGGCGAGCCTGGCACCACCGAGGGGTAGGCGCTCCATCCAGGGATGGCCAGGGCGTCTCAGCGGCGCCTGGAACCACCAGGCCGCGTCCTCAGTCGCGTCAATATGCCTGCATATTGACGCTCCCTGCGTCCTTGCCTGGCGGCCCCAGTCGCTCGCTAGAAACGCGAGACCATCACTGGATGGAGCGCTGATGCGCATCCTCCGTCGGGGCGACCGCGCCTCGACGCTCCACCTGCTCGTGGCCGGGTTGGGCAATCCCGGGCGGGAATACGCCGACACGCGCCACAACGTCGGGTGGATGGTTCTCGACGAGCTCGCTCGTCGCCACGGTGGCGGCTGGCGATCGAAGTTCTCGGGGCAGCTGTCCGAGGTGCGGTTGGACTCGCGCCGCCTCGCGCTGCTCAAGCCGCAGACCTACATGAACGAATCGGGTCGCTCGATTGCCTCGGCGGGGCGCTTCTTCAAGGTGTCGCCCGACGGGGTCTTGGTCGTTCACGACGACGTCGACCTCGAGGAGGGACGGCTGCAGGCCCGCCTCGGCGGCGGTCTCGCAGGCCACAACGGATTGCGCTCGATCGCGCGCGATCTCGGCTCGCAGGACTTCCTCCGCCTGCGAATCGGCGTCGGACGTCCTGGTCGCGGGGATCGACGGTCAGTCGCAGACTTCGTACTCGCCCGCTTCGAGCCCGAGACCGACGTGGAGGCCCTCGTCAAACGTGCCGCCGACGCCGCCGAGCTGCTTGTCCGTGAGGGGCTCGAGTCGACGCAGCAGCGTTTCAACTGAGCCGCCGATGCCTACGGATCCCTACTACCGTGGCGACCTGGCGCTCGTCCATCACCTCGGCTTCGGTTTTCACGCCGACCTCTGTGCGCCCGGGATCCTCGCGTTGCTCGAGCCGGTTCGGAAGCACGGCGGGCTCGTCCTCGAGCTCGGCTGCGGCAGCGGCTTGCTCACGCGCTACCTCGTGCAGGCGGGCCATCGAGTCCTCGCGACCGACGCGTCGCCGGCGATGCTCGAGCTCGCGGCGCGGACCGCGCCAGGCGCTGAGATCCGGCAGCACGTGCTCCCGGACGACTCGCTTCCGGAGTGCGACGCCGTCGTTTCGATCGGCCACGTCCTCAGTTACCTCGCCGACGAGCCCACGCTCGACCGCGCGCTGGTCGCGGCGGCGCGCGTCTTGCGGCCCGGCGGCGTGTTCGCGGTCGACCTTTGCGATCTGCGCTGGGGAGAGGCCCGCCGCGACGTGTCCAGCTACTCGCGCGTCGAGGACAACTGGGCGATCGTCACCCGCTTCGACGTGCCGCGACCTGATCGGTTCGTGCGGGAGCTGACCACGTTCCTGCGAAACGAAGACGGGACCTGGCGACGCGACGACGAACGCCACGAGAACGTCCTGATCGACACGAGCCGGGTGCCGGTCCTGCTCGCGGCCGAGGGCATCGACGCGGAGGTGCGGGCCTCGTTCGGAGACGAGCGACTGCCCGAGGGTCTTGTCGCGGTCGTCGGCCGCCGGCCGGCGTAGCCGGCCCCGTCGCGGCGGGGAGGTCCCGGAGTGGGTAGCTAGACTGACCCCCAGCGGAACCGGCGGGTTCCGCCTTTCGTCATGGACCAGCCGACCGTGCCCACGCTGCATCCGCTTGCCCAGGGGCTCGCCGAGAGCGAGCGACTTGCCGCCTTCGCCGAGGAGTTGATCGGCGCTCGGGCGCGGGTCTCCGAGCCCGCGTTGCCGCTCTTCCTGGCCGCCCTCCACCTCCGTCTCGGTCGGCCGCTTGTCTGCCTGCTACCCGAGGACTCGGACGCTCGGGACGCCGCCGAGGCGTCCGCCTGGTACCTGGCCGACGAGACCGTCGGGCTCTTCCCGAGCCGCGGTGTGCGCTGGGAGTCCGGGCTCCAGCCGCCACCGCACCTCGTGGGCGAGCGCGCCCGCGCGCTCGACGTGCTGGCCGCCGGCGGGATCGTATGTGCCTCCGCGGTCGCGCTCGCGGAGCTCGTGCCGCCCCCCGACGCGCGGCCGGACCGGCTCGCGCTGGCAGTGGGCGACGAACCCGGCATCGAATCGCTCGCCGAGCATCTGGCTCTGTCGGGGTACGAGCGCGTGGAACGCGTCGAGGAACGTGGACAGTTCGCCGTTCGCGGTGGACTGGTGGACGTCTTCCCGACCACCGGCCGCGAGCCGCTCCGGATCGAACTCTTCGGCGACGAGATCGAGGCGATCCGCGCCTTCTCGCCCTTCACGCAACGGGCACTGCACCCCGTCGAGCACGCGGTCGTCTACCCGGCGGCCGAGCGGCGGCTCGATCTCTCCGAACCGGTGCTTCCGGACGAGGCCGAGACGTCTCGTCTCCCTTCCGACCTCGTCTCGCCGCTCGACCGGCCGCCGGGTCTCGTGTTCGAGCCGGAGGGGGTGCTCCGGGTCTGGGAGGAAGAGGGCCTCGACCCGATTCCACTCGACGGTGCTGCGTTGCTCGACCCGTTTCCCCGCGGCCAGCCGTTCGCGTTCGAAGCCCAGCGGCCTGCGGTAGCTGCCCGCGGCCTTGCCGAGGCGGAACAGGAGCTGGCCTCGTTCGTCCGGGGTGGACAACGCGTCGTCGTCGCCTTCCCGCATCGCGGAGACGGGCTCCGCACCGCGAATCAGCTCCGCCGCGTCGCTGTCGAATGGCTCGAGGAGGGGGCGGAGCTCGGCGAGGAGCCGGGCGTCTATTTCACCGTCTCGCCTGCCAGGCGCGGGTTCGTCTGGCGCGACCTCGGCTTCGCGCTGCTTCCAGACACGCAGATCTTCCGCAAACGCGCGCCGCGCGGCGACGTCCGGCTGGGCCGTGCGCTCCAGTCTTTCGCCGACCTCCGCACAGGCGACTACGTCGTGCACGAGGACCACGGTGTCGGCCGGCTGCTCGGCTTCGAGACGAAGGAGGTCGCCGGTGTCACGCGGGACTACCTGTTTCTGGCCTTCCGCGGCGAGGACCGCCTGTATGTGCCGCACGAGCAGATCGGCAAGGTCTCTCGCTACATCGGCGCCGACGCCAAGGCACCTGCGCTCTCGAAGCTGGGCGGCAAGGCCTGGCAGCTGCTGAAGAGCCGCGCCCGCGAGTCGGTCCAGGAGCTTGCCGGGGAGCTCATCGCCCTGTACGCAAGGCGCCAGACCACCGGCGGCGTTCCGTTCGACCTGACGAGCGACTGGCTCGAGCGGCTCGAGGCGGAGTTCCCGTACCGGGAGACCGCCGACCAGCAGGTTGCGATCGAAGCGGTCAAGGAGGATCTGGAGGCGCCCGCACCGATGGACCGTCTGGTCTGCGGCGATGTCGGCTTCGGGAAGACGGAGGTCGCGGTCCGCGCCGCGTTTGCCGTCGCGCTGAACAGCAAGCAGACTCTGATGCTCGTCCCCACGACCGTCCTCGCCCAGCAGCACTGGAACACGTTTCGCGAGCGTTTCCGGGACTTCCCTGTTCGCGTCGAGATGGTCTCTCGGTTCCGCAAGCCCGCCGACGCGAAGGCGGTGCTCAAGGACTTCGCCGACGGCAAGGTCGACGTCCTGATCGGCACGCACCGGATCCTCTCGCGGGACGTGGTCCCGAAGAACCTCGGCCTCGTGATCGTCGACGAGGAGCAGCGGTTCGGCGTCGCGCAGAAGGACCTGCTGCGGGCGCTGCGACTGGAAGTCGACGTGCTCTCGCTGACGGCCACGCCGATCCCGCGGACGCTGCACATGTCGCTGTCCGGTCTCCGGGACATCTCGGTGATCGAGACGCCGCCGGAGGGGCGGCGGCCGATCCGGACGCACGTCGGCGAGTACGACGAGGAGCAGATCAAGGCCGCGCTCGAGCGTGAGCAGGCCCGGGGCGGGCAGGCGTTCTACTTGCACAACCGGGTCGAGACGATCGAGGAGGCTGCGCTTCGGCTGCAGGAGCTCTGTCCGGGATTGCGCTTCCTCGTCGCCCACGGACAGATGAAGGAGCGTGAGCTCGAGGAGCGGATGATGCTCTTCGTCCGCGGCGACGCCGATGTCCTCGTCTCCACCACGATCATCGAGTCGGGCCTGGACATTCCCCAGGCGAACACGCTGATCGTCGAGCGGGCCGACATGCTCGGCCTCGCGCAGCTCTACCAGATCCGCGGCCGCGTCGGACGCTCGGATGTCACCGCCTATTCCTACCTCTTCTACCCCGCGGCCTCGGAGCTACCCCGGAGGCGCGAGCCAGGCTCGCCACGCTCGCCGATCACACCGAGCTCGGCGCCGGCTTCGCGATCGCGATGCGGGACCTCGAGATTCGCGGTGCCGGCGAGCTCCTCGGCGCGGAGCAGTCCGGTCACGTGGCCGCCGTCGGGTTCGAGCTCTACGTCGAGCTGCTCAACGAGGCGGTCGCCGAGCTCTCCGGCCAGCGGCGGACCGCTGCCCGGCCGGTGCGCGTCGACGCACGTGTCGACGCGTTCGTGCCGGCTTCCTACATCGGCTCCGAGGCGCTGAAGATCGACCTCCACCGCCGGCTCGCTCTCTCCGAGACCGACGACGAGCTGCGCGAGCTCCGCGCGGCCGTCGAAGACCGCTACGGCGAGCTGCCCGGCCCGGTCGAGAACCTCTTCGCGATCCAGGATGCGAAGCTGAAGCTCGCCCGGATGGGCGCCGACTACCTGGTCTTCCGGGGTGGCCGCATCACAGTCGGCCCCCTCGTCCTCGGCTCGTCGGACATCGGCGAGCTCCGCGAGCGCGTGGCGACGGCCGTCTACGCGTCCGGCAAGCAGGAGGTCACTCTCCGCCAGGACGACTTCCGCGAGGCGCTCGAGCTCGTGGACGCTATCCTGGAGGCCCGGCAGGCGGCTTGAGATGAAATCGATCGGCCTCCTGCTCGCACCGCTCGCCTTCGCGTCGTTGACGACCTCGTGCGGTCAGGACACGCCTACCGTCCCGGCGTCCGCGATTGCGGTCGTCGGCGACCGGACGATCTCTCGCTCCCAGTTCGACGGGCTGATGGCACAGGCGCGCCAGTCCTACACCGCGCAGAGACGGGCGTTTCCGGGGCAAGGAACGTCGGCATACGAGCATCTGAAGGACGTCGCCGTCAGCCTGCTCGTCGAGCGCGCCGAGCTCGAGCAGGAAGCGCCGCCCCTCGGTGTGCAGATCGACGACACCGAGGTCGGAGCGAGGCTGAAGCGGCTGAAGGAGGACTCGTTCGGGGGCAGTGAGGAGCGGTACAGGGCGCGTCTGCGGGAGGTGGGAATGACGGACGGCCAGGTTCGCGCGGCCCTGCGCGCGCAGCTCCTGGCAGAGGAGGTGCGCGCGGCGGTGACCGCCGACGTGCGTGTGAGCATCGCGGCGGTCCAGCAGTACTACGAGCAGCACCTCGGCAACTACACGAGGCCCCGGAGCCGCGCCGTCCGGCACATCCTGGTCAGGTCGCGCCGGGCGGCGGACCGGACGGCGGCGCGTCTCGACTCGGGCGCCTCCTTTGCCGCTCTCGCCCGGAGCTCGTCGGCCGACTCGCGAACGCGCAAGGTGGGTGGTCGGCTCACCCTCGTCGAGGGCCGCACATCCCCGAGCCTCGACCGGGTCGCGTTCTCCCTTGGCGTCGGGCGGATTTCGCGACCTTTCCGCACCCGCTTCGGCTGGGAGATCGTCCAGGCGCTCTCGCCGGTGCGGTCCCGCCGGACGACGCCCTTCGCAACTGTGAGAGACGGGATCCGGGAGCATCTCGTCACGCAGCGGCGTGCTCGTGCCTTCCAGCAGTGGCTCGAGCAGACCCGGGCGAAATTCGCCGACCGGACTGCGTTTGCCAACGGCTTTGCACCCACCGATGCCTCGTAGGCCGCTGCTAGGCTGCACCGGCTCATGAGGCGCCTGTTCCTCCTTCTGCTCGCGCCCCTCGCGCTACTCGCAGCCTCCTGCGGCGGCGGAGGCGGCGGTTCCTCGCTTGCGCAAGCGGATGCGGCCGTCGTCTCCGGGACGCATATCACCCGAAGCGAGCTCGACCGGCTCGTCCAGCAGTACAAGTGCAGCTACGAGCTGCAGAAGAAGACGTTCCCCACGGCCGGGTCGCCCGAGTATCAGTCGGTTCAGGCGCAGGCGCTCCAGTCGCTCGTCCAGCGGACGCAGCTTGCGCAGCAGGCGCCGGGGCTCGGTGTCTCCGTCTCGTCCAAGCAACTCGAGGACGAGCTCAAGCAGTTGAAGAAGCAGTACTTCGGCGACAGCGAGAAGCGGTACCAGACCGAGCTGAAGCGCCAGTGCACGACCGATGCCGACGTTCGCACGCAGCTCAAGGCGCGCCTGATCTCGGACGCGATCTACAAGAAGGTGACCGGCGCCGTGAAGGTGACCGACGCCGAGGCGAAGGCGTACTACGACTCGAACAAGCAGGTGTACGTCCAGCCGCAGACCCGCGTCGTCCGTCACATCCTGGTCAAGAACAAGACGCTCGCCGACCGGCTGTACGCCCAGCTGAAGGGCGGCGCGGACTTCGCGACCCTCGCGAAGAAGTACTCGCAGGACCCGGGCTCGAAGGCGCAAGGCGGCCGGCTGACGATCTCGAAGGGCCAGACCGTGCCCGAGTTCGACAAGGTTGCCTTCTCGCTCAAGACCGGGGAGCTCGCGAAGCCGGTCCACAACAAGCAGTACGGTTGGTTCGTCATCCAGGCGCTCAAGCCCGTGACGCCCCGGAAGTCGACGCCGTTCTCGCAGGTGAAGGCGGCGATTCGCCAGCAGCTCCTCCAGCAGAAGCGAAGCGAGGCGCTGCAGAAGTGGTACGACGGCGTGAAGAAGGACTACGAGTCGAAGACCACCTACGCGACGGGTCTCGCCCCGGCGACGACCTCGACGTCGGCACCGACGACCGGGTGAGCTCCTAACGCAGTGGGTATTCGTTTCCGGGGCGCGATTGGCGAGTGCGATGCAAGGACGCAGGGAGCGCCCATAGCCGGGTGCTATGGGCGCGACTGAGGACGAAGCAGCGCGCCGCCGAGCGCGGCCCGGGAGCACAACTGCTCACTGCGTTGGGAGCTCGGAGCCGGTGGGCAGCGGCGAGCTGTCCGAGGCCCTCCTCGACCTCCAAGAGCTGACCGAGCGGCTCCGCCGCGACTGCCCCTGGGATCGCGAGCAGACGGCCCGCACGATCGTCCCGCACACCGTCGAGGAGGCGTACGAGGTCGCCGACGCGGCGTTGGCGGAGAACGCTCCCAAGCTGCTCGACGAGCTGGGCGACTTGCTCTTTCAGGTGTACTTCTTGGCCCTGCTGCTGTCGGAGCAAGGCCAAGGGGACTTGGAAACCGTGGCTCGCAACGTCCACGCCAAACTGGTACGACGCCACCCGCACGTGTTCGGGGACACGGGGGCCGCCACTGCCGGCGCGGTGCGCCGGCAGTGGGATCAGATCAAACGGGAGCAGGAGGGGCGCGAGGGTGTCTTCCACGACGTCCCGGAGTCGCTTCCGGCGCTCCTCCATGCCCGCAAGGCACAGCGCAGGGCTGCTGCGGTCGGCTTCGAGTATCCGGACGTCGCCGGGGCGCTCGCCGACCTCGAGGACGAGCTGGCCGAGCTGAAGCACGAGCTGGACCAGGGAACGGACGAGCGCCGGGCGTCGGAGCTGGGAGACCTGCTGTTCGCCTGCGTCAACGTCGCCCGGCGGATCGAGGCAGACCCGGAGCTCGAGCTTCGCCGAGCCACGAGCCGCTTCGTCGCCCGCGTCGAGCACGCCGAACGGCTGGCTGGACAGGCAGGCCAGGATTGGGCACGGCTGCCCCTCGCCGAACAGGACCGCTACTTCGACCTCGCCAAGGAGAACGAATCGACATGAGCCGTCGGCTCGACGGAGGCGACCAAGGAGCGCAGGTGCCGGCTTTGACGGCGCCGGAGCGGGCATGAGTGCCATCACCGAAGTCAAAGCCCGCCAGATCCTCGACTCGCGCGGCAACCCGACCGTCGAGGTCGACGTCCGGCTCGAGTCGGGCGCGTTCGGCCGCGCCGCCGTCCCGTCGGGTGCGTCGACGGGCGCGCACGAGGCGGTCGAGCTGCGAGACGGCGGACCAGACTACGGCGGCAAGGCGGTGACGAAAGCGGTGGGGAACGTCCGCACCGAGATTGCCCAGGGGGTGATCGGACGGGAAGCAGCCGAGCAAGCCGAGCTCGACCGGTTCCTCGTCGAGCTCGACGGAACCGAGAACAAGGGCCGGCTGGGAGCGAACGCGATCCTCGGCGTCTCGCTCGCGACCGCGAAGGCGGCGGCGGCCGAAGCCGGCGTTCCGCTCTACCGCCACCTCGGCGGGGACGGCGCCGTCACGCTGCCCGTTCCGATGATGAACGTGATCAACGGCGGCGTTCACGCGGCAAACTCGATCGACCTCCAGGAGTTCATGGTCGTACCCGTCGGCGCCGCGTCGTTCGCCGAGGCCCTCCAGGTCGGCGCCGAGGTGTACCACTCGCTCAAGAAGGTGCTCGGCGCGCGCGGCCTCGGCACCGGGGTGGGAGACGAGGGTGGCTTCGCGCCCGATCTCGCGTCGAGCGAGGCAGCAATCGAGGCGATCCTCGAGGCCGCGGACAGCGCCGGACAGCGCGACCGGATCGCGATCGCGCTCGATCCGGCCGCGAGCGAGGTGTTCGAGGGCGGCCGCTACCGCTTCGAAGGTCGCGACTTTGGATCCGACGAGATGCCGGCGTTCTGGGCCGGGATCATCGACTCGTATCCTGTCGTGTCGATCGAGGACGGCCTGGCCGAGGACGACTGGGACGCGTGGACACGGGTGACGGCTGAGCTCGGCGAGCGTGTCCAGCTGGTCGGGGACGACATCTTCGTGACCAACCCGGAGCGGTTGCAGCAGGGCATCGACCGCGGCGTAGCCAACTCGATTCTCGTCAAGGTGAACCAGATCGGGACGCTGACCGAGACGATCGACGCGGTTCGGCTCGCGCAGCGCAACGGCTACAGCGCGGTGATGTCTCACCGCTCGGGCGAGACTGAGGACGTGACGATCTCCGATCTCGCCGTTGCGCTCGGTACCGGTCAGATCAAGACGGGTGCGCCGGCGCGTACGGACCGGGTGGCGAAGTACAACCAGCTGATCCGGATCGAAGAGGAGCTCGGCGACCGCGCCGCGTATCCGGGCTGGGCCGCATTCCCGCGCTCGAAGCGGTAAGCAATCCCGAAAACGCGTCCGCGGCCTCCTCGCTACGCTTGGCCCGTGGAGCCGCCGGCACCGAGACGGACGAAGATCCTGGCCACGATCGGCCCGGCGAGCGGCAGTCCCGACCGGCTGGTCGCGCTCGTTGCCGCGGGCATCGACGGAGCGCGCCTCAACTTCTCTCACGGCACTCACGACCAGCACCGCGCGTGGGCAGAGTCGATCCGAGCTACCGCCGCGGAGGTACAGAGGCCGCTCGCGATCGTCGCCGACCTGCAGGGACCGAAGATCCGGCTCGGCGATCTCCCCGGGCCGCAGACCCTGTCCCGCGGCGAGGAGGTCGTGATCGCGCCGGAGGACAGCGCCCACGACGGGCAGCTCCCGGTCTTCCCCGCGGTGATCGGCGACGTGCTCCAGGCCGGCAACGACGTGCTGATCGACGACGGCCTGGTCAAGCTTCGCGTCGAGGAGGTCGAGCACGGACGGGCCCGCTGCAAGGTCCTGGTCGGCGGGGTGGTCAGCTCCCACAAGGGCGTCAACCTGCCCGGCGTCCCGCTGCCGATCCCGTCGCTGACGCCGAAGGACAGGAGCGACCTCGAGCTTGCCCTCTCGCTCGGCGTCGACTACGTCGCCCTTTCGTTCGTCCGGTCCGCGACCGACGTGAGAGAGCTGCGGAAGCTGATCGAGGACGCCGGCTCCCACGCGCACGTGATCGCCAAGATCGAAAAGTCAGAGGCTGTCGACGCTCTCGACGACATTCTCGGCGAGGCCGATTCGATCATGGTCGCACGAGGCGACCTTGGAGTGGAGATCGGCCCCGCGTCGGTGCCCCTGCTCCAGAAGCGAATCATCTTGCGGTCGCTCGAACGGGGAAAGCCTGTGATCACGGCGACTCAGATGCTCGAGTCGATGATCCAGCACGCCGAGCCGACGCGTGCCGAGGCGAGCGACGTCGCCAACGCCGTCCTCGACGGCTCCTCGGCGCTGATGCTGTCGGGTGAGACGGCGGTCGGGTCGTACCCGACCGAGGCGGTTTCGTACATGGACCGGCTCGCGCGCGCGGTCGAGCCCAGCCTCGGCTACCGCCACCAGATGCCCGATCCGAGCGAGGAGCCCGGAGTCGGCCGCGCGATGTCGAACGCGGCGTGCGACCTCGCCGAGGCGCTCGGCGCGAAGGTGATCCTCGTCCCGACCGCCACCGGACGGACTGCTTCGGCCGTCGCCCGCCTCCGTCCGAAGCGGCCGATCGTCGGGCTGACCCACAACGCCTATGCCGTTCAGCAGATGGCGCTCGAATGGGGGGTCGTCCCGCTCCTGGTGCCCGAGGCCGCGGACGTGCAGGACCTGTGGGAGCTCTCCGTCGGGGCGGCGCGCGACGCCGGGCTGGTCAACGCCGGGGACCGGATCGTCATCACCGCCGGCACGTCCGTGAACATCCCCGGCTCGACCAACGTGATCAAAGTCGACGTCGCTTGACGCTCGCTCCGCTCGCTTCACGGGGGGAACGGCCGGTTCCCCCCGTGTGCCCCCCTCCCTGAGCCTCCGCACCTGAGAGACGGCTGTGTGCCGCGCCCGCCATGTCGGTCGCGGCGACGAGAGACAAAGGACCGCCGACCGCCGTGACGAAGGTGGATCGCCCATGGCCCGCTCGCGTCGCCGCCCTCGTCGGAAGCTCATGCGCTGGGTTGCTCTCGGCGTCCTCGTGCTCCTCGGGCTCCTGTACTACCGCCCGATTCGCACCTACGTCCACACGCACCATGCCGTCGACGTCCGGGCTGCCGAGGTACGCGCCCTTGCGGCCCGGAAGCGTCAGCTCGACGAGCGGCTCGCGGAGATCCGCAGCGGCGCGACGCTCGTCCGCGGCGCTCGGCGGCTCGGTCTGGTCAAGCCGGGCGAGCAGCTCTTCATCGTGCGCGGGATCCCGGAATGGCGCCGCGCCAACGCTCGGCGCTAGCCGTCAGTACCCTCCTCGCATGGACGACCGGGCGATCGTTGCCGAGCAGCTCGGACGGTCACCCCGCGCCTTCCGCTGCGTCGCCGCGCGGTGCCCGTTCGGCCTGCCCGTGGTGACGGAGCAGGAGCCGTACGACCAGTCCGGGGAGCCGTTCCCGACGACGTACTACCTCACCTGCCCGTACCTCGTCGCAGCCGTATCCAGGCTCGAGGCGGCCGGAGGCGTCGAGCGCTGGAGCGACGCCGTCGAGCGCGACCCCGCCCTGGCCGCGAGCCTCGACGAAGCGACGCAGCAGCAACGACTGATCCGGCGCGAGCTCGCCGGCGGTCGCGCGGGATCGGACGGAGGCGCGTCGCTCGCGCTCGGGATCGGAGGTTCGTCGAACCCGCGCCGGCTCAAGTGCCTGCACGCGCACGTCGCCTTCGCATTGGCGCGGCCCGACTACGAGCTCGGCCGTCTCATCCTTGCCGAGATCGAGACCCCGTGGCCGGCGGACGGATGCTGCACTGGATGGTTGACCGGCAATCCCCGCCGCGGGACGGCGACTACCGGCCAACCATCCGCTCGCTAGCATCGCCGGCGTGTCGAGCTTCGTCGAGATCGCCCGCCAGGAATGGGCCGATGGGTACCGGAGAGTTGAGGCGGAGCGGGACGAGGCCTCGCGCTACAACGTCCTGCACGCCCAGGTGGATACGATCACGGAGCAGCTTCGGCGGCGCCTCGGCGCCGTCTACACGCTCTCCGAGCTGACCGCCGAGTACCACCGCGCGGAGTCGTGGGCACGTGAGGCGATTGCGCAGCTTCCCCGCCAAGCGCAGTGGCAAGGCGGGCTGACGGCCGCGACCGACGCCGCCTTCCACCTCTACGCGCGAGGCGCGCAAGACTACGAGCCCTGAGCGTCTCCACGTCACCCCGCCGAGCCCCCCGGCTGCAGCGCCGCCGACGCGTGCTTCGGTTCTGGCTCGGCGCAGCGACACTCGTCGTCGCGTTCGCCGCCGGTCTGGCGATCGGCGAGTCGCTGGACGACAACCCTGCGCCCGGACGGACCCAGACGTCGGTCCGGACACTCAAGCCCCTCGCCGTGCCGCCTGCGCCGGAGACGGTCACCGTCACCGTCACGCGGTAGTAGCAAGTGCAGGCGTAGAAAAAGGCATCTTTGGGTAGCTTCTCGGTGTGTCATCTCCGCGAGGCGGAACCAGCAGGCGTGCCCCCGGCGCGGATCCGGACTGGTTGACGCTCGGTCAGGCGGCGAAATACCTGGGCGTCGCGCAGAGCACGATCCGGAAATGGTCCGACCAGGGGCTCGTTCCCGCCTTCTACACGCCGGGCGGCCATCGCCGATTCAGGCGGCGCGACCTGGACACGTTCCTGAATCGGTCGGGGCACACGGGGCAGCCAGGCCCGATGGTGCTGATCGTCGACGACGACCCCGGACTGCGTCGATACGTCCGCGCCAGCCTGGAGAACGAAGGCTATTCGGTGCGCGAGGCCGGTAGCGCAGAGGAAGGTCTCGCCGCGCTCGAGGACGAGCCGCCCGCCCTGATCCTCCTGGACGTGATGATGCCGAAGGTGGACGGCTGGGAGATGCTGCGCCTCGTCCAGGAGCGCCACGGGGTCGGGGCGATTCCCGTGATCATGTTCAGCGGCCGGATCGACGAAGGGTCGGCCGAGGCGGAGCGACGCGGCGCGCAGGCGTTCGTCGGGAAGCCGTTCGACCCCGAGCAGCTCGTCGAGTCGACGAAGCAGCTCGTTCCGCTCTAGAGCGGGCTCTCGGAATCCGGGTGTTCGTCGCCGCGACCGACATGGCGGGCGCGGCAAGCATCCGAACCTGAGGTGCGAGCGGGGTAGGGAAGGGGGCTCACGGGGGAAACCGGCTGTTTCCCCGTGCTACAGCTCGTTGCCGGCTCTGAGCAAGCCGGCGAGGATGACCGCGAGCGCCGAGAGCAGCGCGATCCAGATCCCGATCGCTCGGCCGCTCGTCCCGGCGAAGGTGTCGGGAATCGAGATCAGCCTGACCAGGACCAGGATGGTGGCGAGGGCGCCGAGCGCGATCGTCACCAAGCTCTCGGGGACCGACGGCGGAAGCTCGACTCCGGCCTCTCTGAGGATCGCGAGCGTGACGAGAGCGAGGCCGATGAAGAACACGAGCTTGCCGATCGTGCCGGTGTGCCAGCCGATCACGGCAAGCGTCGGCCCTTCGATCGACTTGCCCGCGTACCAGGACATGAACGACGAGAGCATCAGGACGAGTCCGGCGACCCAGGTGATGCGCTCGCCCGCGCTCCAGATCCCTCCGCCCGGTCGAAGATGGGGGTCGGGGCGGACCGGCGGTGCCGGCTCGGCCGGCTCCAGGCCTTCGGGCTCTCCCTCGCCGAAGTCGAAGAGGTCAGGCGTTTCCACGAGCAGAAGTATGGGCATCTTGACGGTCGGCATGACGTTCATCTGATCGGGGGGTCGGGATGGCGGTCTGGGTCGAGGTAGACGATGACGCGGAGCGGCCGCTCGCGGGCACGAGGGCGAAGGGCGAGTACCGCTGCTCGGACTGCTGGTACGGGGTGACGATCTACCGGGAGCTACCGAGCTGCCCGATGTGCGGCGGCGAAGAATGGGAGCGACTGGATTGGTCGCCGTACAAGCCGTACAAAGAGGCCCGCTCCCGAAGCCGTCAGAACTCTGACGGCTAGAGGCCGAAGAGCTTCGTCACCTCGTCCCAGACCGTGACGGCGAGGACGAGGCACGCGAGGAGCAGCAGCGCGAGAACTCCCCAGAATCGCGCCCGAGCGATGCGCGTCTCGCGGCGGCGCTCCAGCCTCGCGTAGCGCTTCGCGCGATAGAAGCGGTAGGCGCGGTCGACTGCGGTTGGATCGAGCGGCGGCGCGTCCGCACGCGGGCGCCGGCGCTGTGCGGGCTGAGCCATCGCAGAAAGTGTAGATCGATTCGGCTTCCGCCATACTCTTCGACAGGGGGTGGAACCACGTCTACAGAGACCGCGACACCCGTTCTGAGCGCGCTTTCGTCCGGTGCCGAGCGGCTTGCCGCCGGCGCCTCGGCGGCGGACGCCTTGCAGGCGGTTGCCGAGGCGATCCGCGTGGCCGCCGGTGCCGAGGTTGCCGTCGTTCGCCTCGTGGCGCAGCAGGGACTCGTCGCCGGAGCCGTCGCCGGGCCCACTTCTCTGGCGGCGGAGCTCGAAGGGTCGCGGGTGCCGGGTCCTCCGCTCGAAGAGGAGATCGGCGACGTCGACAGGCTCCCTCCCGAAGCCCGGGCGGTCGCCCGGAGGGCGAAGGCCGGCGCCGTGCTCTCGCTGCCCGTTCGAATCAACGGCGACGTCGTCGCGTCGCTGGAGCTCCTGCGATCCGGGCCTCGTTTCCTCGGGGCGGAGCGCGAAGCGGCGCGACTTGGCTGCGCGCAGCTCGGCCTCGTATTGCGCGCCTACGCCGGCGACGGCGCACGGTCGCCCGGGTCGTCCCAGCTCGAGCAGGTCGCGGAGGCACTCGCGGTCGGTGTGGACGAGGTCCGGATCGCCGAGCGAATTGCCCGACTTGCCACCGACGTGACCCGGGCAGACGGCTGCCTGATCTGGCGGTCGGAGGGCTCCAACGGGCTGGATCTGCTGGCGCGAGCCGGCTCGTTCGACGACAGTCTCGCTGCGGCTCTGGCCGACTCGGCTGCGCGGGCCACCGCACCACCCGTGGTCGAGGAGCTCAGCGGCGGTGCCGTTGCGTCGCTGCCCCTCGGCCAGCCGGCGCTCGGCGTGCTCCAGCTCGTCTTCTCGGTCGGGTCGATTCCGTCCGCTCACGACGTCAGAGCGCTCGCAGGGTTCGCCGCACGCGCCGCGCAGGCGCTGCGTGCCGGCGAGCGCGCCGGCGACGTCCGCCGGGAGCTCGAGCGCACTCGCGACCTGCTGTCCGTCGTCGGCGAGGCCACCGCCCACCTGTCGCTCGCCCACACGCTCGAGACGGCCCTCGACCGCGTGCCGAGCCTCGTCGGCGTCAGCGCGCTCGGTGTGTACCTTCGCGAGGACGGCCAGTTGGAGACAGCCGCGTCCAGGGACGTGACTGGACCACACGTGGCCGTGGCGGAGCGGTTGCTCGAGCTCGCGCTCGGCCCGTTCCGGGCGCGCAGCCTCGTCGCGGTACCGGAAGCCGCCCACGACCGTCACCTGGCGCCTGTCCGTGCTGCGCTCGCCGAGGCGGGGATAGAGGCGGCGCATGCCGTTCCCCTGCTCGTCCGCGGTGACGTCATCGGACTTCTGGCCGTCTACCCGCCGCGTGGGCGTCAACTGACGTCGGACCAGTCGGCGCTGCTGTCCGCCCTCGCCGGCCAGATCGCGGTCGCCGTCCAGAACGCTCGGTTGCACGAGCAGACGGCGCAGCTCGGAGCGGAGCGCGAGCGTGCTCTCGAGGCCGAGCGAGTCGTAGCCAGGCGGCTGTCGGCGCACTACGAGATCTCGCGTTCGTTCGCGCAAAGCCTGTCGCTCGACCAGACGCTCGACGCGGTCGGTCGCACGCTCGTCGAGCTTCTCGAGGTCGATGCGGCTGTGATCAGGCTGCCGGACGAGCGTGGCGAGTCACTGGTCGCGCAGGCCGTGCACGTGTCGAGCTCGCAGCTCCAGGGTGCGCTCGAAGCCGTCTTTTCGGCTCCCGAGCGTGTCGTGCCCAGCGCGGCTCGACGCCGCCTCGCCGAGGGAAGACCGGTGCGTCTCGACGCCACGACCGCCGCCGAGCTCGGCCCGGCGCACCAGCTGCTCGTGCCGTTCCTGGAACGAGGCTCGACCGCAGCCGTCGTCCCGATCGCCACCCCGGCGGAGGTGCTGGCGACGCTCACCCTCGTCTCGCTCGATCCCGGGCGGCCGATTGCGGACGACACGCTCGACACCGCCCTCTCGGTCGCCGCCCAGGCGGCGCTCGCGGTCGACAACGCGCGCCTGTACCTGCAGCAGAAAGCGTTCACGGACTCGATGCAGCGGTCGCTGCTCCCGAGGACGAGACCGCAGATCGCGGGTCTCGATCTCGGCGCCGTCTATGAGTCATCGGCGCTCCTCGGCGTCGGCGGTGACGTCTACGACTATCTCGAGATCGACGCCAACCGGCTGGCGATCGTCCTCGGCGACGTCACGGGTCATGGGATCGACGCAGCCGCCGACATGGCGATGGCGAAGTTCGTCTTCCGCTCGCTCGCGCGCCTCTATCCGGAACCGGGCGCGTTCCTCGCAGCGGCGAACGACATCGTGGTCGAGGAGGTCGGCGCAGGGAAGTTCATCACGATGCTCGCCCTGGTCGTCGACCTCGAGCGCGGGGAGGTGGCCTGCGCCTCGGGCGGCCATCCGCTGCCGCGCGTCGTCCACCCCGACGGCCGAGTCGCCAGTCTCGGGGTCAGCGGGCTCGTGCTCGGGATCGAGCCTGGTCAGCCGTACAGGGAGTCGCGCCAGCCGTTCGAGGCAGGGGCGGCGGTCGTCCTCTACACGGACGGCGTCATCGAGGCGCGGCGAGCGGGCGAGCTGTACGGCGAGGAGCGGTTGGATGCCACGCTCGTCGCGAAGCGGGCACTCCCGGCCCAGCAGCTCGCCGAGGCGGTGTTGGACGACTGCCGCCGGTTCGTCGGCGGAGAGCTCCGCGACGACTGTGCGATCGTCGTTGCTCGCCGCCTGTGAAGCTACGGGCGAGCGGCCGTCCGCTGCGCGTTGGGCACAAGGGTGCAGCCGCCCTCGAGCCCGAGAACACGCTGCGATCGTTGCGACGGGGAGTGGAGCTCGGCTGCGACCTGGTCGAGTTCGACGTGCTCGACCTGCACGACGGAACGCTGGTGCTCGCTCACTCCGACGATCTCTTCGAGGTCAGCCACGGGGCCGCAACCGGCCGTGTTCGGCATCTGAGCCTGGACGAGTTGCGTGAGGTCGCACCCGAGCTGCCCACGCTCGACGAGGCGCTCGAGCTCCTCGGCGGCGTCGAGGGCGTCGGCATCCATGTCGACCTGAAGTGGTTCGGCTACGAGGAGTCCGCCGCCGCTTCGATCAGACGTCACGACCTCGTCGACCGGACCGTCGTCAGTTCCGTCCACGCCGACAGCCTGAGGCAGCTGGCAGTCCTCGAACCGGCTCTTGCGCGGGCATTCACCTATCCCTTCGACCGGCGCGGCGTCTCTCGGCGACGACTTCTCGCCCCCGTCACCATGGCGGCCGGGCTCGGGCTGCGGCGTACGCTGCCCGTGCGGATCGCGGGAATGCTCGAGCGTGCGCGCGCCTCGGCCGCGATGCTCCATCACTGGGTCGTCTCGCGGGCGGCCGTCGAGCGCGCCCATGCACACGGCGCGGCCGTCTTCGCCTGGACCGTCGACGACGCGACGGTACTCGAACGAGTGATCTCCGCCGGGGTCGACGGGGTGATCACGAACGATCCCAGGATCTTCGAGGGCTACACTGATCGCGCATGAGACGCCTGGCCCTGATCGCCGTCGCAGGGCTCGCGCTCGCGGCCGCGGGCGCGTTCGCTGCGCTCGTGCCCGCGGGCTCCGCCCAGTCGCCGCCCCCGACCTCGTCGACGTCGACGGACACGACGACCACGTCGACCGAGACGACGACCACATCGACCGAAACGACGACCACCACGCCGGAGACCACGACCCAGTCCACGACTACCACGGCTCCGAAGCCGAAGCCGAGGCCGAAGCCTCGGACGAGCCGGCTGCCGGAGGGGGTGACGATCGGCGGCATCCATGTCGGAGGGCTCTCGCCCGACGCCGCGTACGCCGTCGTCCGAGCCGGGTTCCGATCGCCGCTCGTCCTCGCGGTCGGTGCGCACCGCGTGAGCGTGTCGCCCGCCAGCCTGGGTGCGATCGCCTATGCGAAGGCCGCCGTCGCACGCGCCCGCGGCGCGAGACCGGGAACCGAGGTACCGCTCGGCGTCAGCATCCGGGGGGCGGCCGTGCGCAAGCTTGTCACCTCGCTCGGCAAGCGTTTCGACCACGCCCCGGTCGACTCGAAGCTGTTTCTCCGCAACCTGCAACCGTTCGTGACGAAGGGCGAGCCAGGGAAGAAGCTCGACCGTGCGGCGGCGATGGAAGCGGTGATCGTCGCATTGCGCGAGAACCGGCGCACGGGAATCGAGCTCCCGTTCGAGGACGTCGCCCCGAAGGTGAATCGGGCCAACTTCGGTCCCGTCATCGTCATCCGGCGGGGCTCGAATCACCTGTACCTGTACAGGGGCATGAAGCCCTGGCGCGCGTTCGGCGTCGCGACCGGGCAAGCCGTGTACCCGACCCCCCTCGGCCGCTTCGAGATCGTCGTCAAGTGGGAGAACCCGTGGTGGTATCCACCGAGCTCGCCATGGGCCCAGGGAGCCAAGCCGATCCCCCCGGGCCCGGGCAATCCGCTCGGTACGCGCTGGATGGGTATCAGCTCGCCCGGCGTGGGCATTCACGGGACGCCGGATCCCGCCTCGATCGGCTACTCCGCCTCCCACGGCTGCATTCGGATGCTGATCCCTCAGGCCGAGTGGCTGTTCGCGCACGTCGAGATCGGCACGCCCGTGTACATCGTCCCTGCGTAGGCCGCATTCTTGGGCATGCGGCTGAAACGAACGCTCCAGACGGCGTCGGTCGCGGTCGTGGCGGGGCTGCTTGCCCTGCTCGTCTGGAAAGTCGTGCACCAGACGAAAGGCGCCGCCGCCGAGCTCGCCAAGGGTAAGTCTCCCGCGGCGCCGCACTTCGATCTCGCTCGACTCGACGCGGACGGGAAGCTCTCGCTCGCGTCGCTGCGCGGCAAGGTCGTGGTCCTCAACTTCTGGGCCTCCTGGTGTGGGCCGTGCAAGTCCGAAGCACCGCGGCTCGAGTCTGCCTGGCAACGGTGGCGAGCGAACGGGGTCGTGATCGTCGGTGTCGACGCCCAGGACGCCTCGAGCGATGCCCGCAAGTTCATGCGGCGCTACGGGCTGACGTACCCGAACGTCCACGACGGTCCCGGCAACGTCCTCCCGAAGTACGGCGTCACCGGATTCCCGGAGACGTACTTCGTATCCCGAAAGGGAAAGCTCGTCGGGGAGCGGGTGCAGGGGGAGATCAGCGATGACAAGCTCGCCTCCGGGATCCGCCGCGCGCTGACGTCGTGAAGCTCGTCGCCGCAGTGATGCTCGCGTTGGCGCTTGCCGCCCCGGCTCTGGCGAGTGAGCGCCACCCGACGTTGGGCGAGCTCGAAGGGGAGGTGATGTGCCCGACCTGCAAGACCACCCTCGACCAGTCGGCGGCCCCGGCGGCGGACCAGGTGCGGCGGTTGATCTCCGAGTGGATCGCGCAGGGCGACACCAAGAGCGAGATCAAGAGGAAGCTCGTGCGCGAATACGGGGCCTCGATCCTCGCCGAGCCTTCCAAGCACGGGTTCAACCTGCTCGCGTGGGTGCTCCCATTCGTCGGGATCGGGCTGGGCGCGGTCGTGCTCGGCGTTCTGTCCTGGCGCTGGGCGCGTTCTCGGGGGGCGACACCAGCCCTCGCCGGGCCACCGCTCGACCCCGAGCTCGACCGCAGGGTCGACGAAGAGCTGGCGCGGTTTGACGCGTAGCAGGGCCGATGGCTGAGCGGCTCGGGGTGTCGTTTCTCGCGGGGCTCGTCTCGGTGCTGACGCCGTGCGTGCTGCCGCTCGTGCCGGGCTACCTCTCCGCCGTGTCCGCCGTCGAGGCGGGGCGCCTCGGCCAACCGGGGGTCGGGCGGCGGGTGGCCGTCGCGAGCCTGCCGTTCGTCCTCGGCTTCACCGTTGTCTTCGTCGTCCTCGGAGCGGGCGCTGCCGCCGTGGGCAGCGTCCTCGACAAACGGACGCAGACCGAGTTCGCAGGGTTTCTGCTGATCGTGATCGGGCTCGGCTTCGTGGGACTGCTGCCGTGGCCGGAGCGGACGTTCTTCCCCGGGCTGCTGTCGGGGGCAAGAGGTCGGGGCTCGAGTCTGCTGCTGGGTGCGGCGTTCGCGGTGTGCGCCGCTCCCTGCATCGGCGCCGTTCTCGGCTCGATCCTCGTTCTTGCCGGAAGCGCCGGTTCCGTTGCTCGCGGCGTGGTCTTGCTGGTTGCCTACTCGTTCGGCCTCGGCGCAGCGTTCGTGCTTGCAGGAATCGGGTTCACGAGGGCGATGGTGGCGTTTCGATGGTTCCGCGACCGGTATCGCCTCCTTCAGCTGGCCGGAGGCGTCACCCTCGTCGCGCTCGGTGCGCTCTTGTTCTTCGAGCGCTACTGGTGGCTGCAGGTCGCGTTGAACAGAGTTCTCGAGGGGATCGGGATCGACCGCATCTAGATCGCCGGGGGCGGTAGCTCCAGCGAGTCCCTCTCGACGATCGTCTGCGCCTGCCGGAGTCGGACGAGCGTCGCCTCGACGTCGACGCCGCGGTGAGCGGGTCGATACGGCCGCAGGCGTCGTGCCGCCTTCTCCAGCTGCCGCTCGCAGCCGACACGCTTTCCGCGGCCGGCCTGGTACCAGGCGACGGCGACGTGCACCAGGCCCTGCAAGAAGTCACGCTCGGCGGGCTCGGCCGCGCGCCAGGCGATCTCGAGCTCCTCGTGGGCTTCGAAATACCGACCGCTGCGGATCAGCTCGAGGCCGTGCTGGAACGGGTCGCGATCCACGCTTCGAACCTAGCGTCCCTTGGTTGCAGTCGGAGGGGGGTGGTATGTTCACGGCGTGGCGACGATCCTGCTCGTTGGGGTCGACCTCTTCTTCCGAGGCAAGCTGGACGCGCTGCTTCCAGGCCACCATCTGGTGACCACCGACACGATCGCCGAGCCCGAGCTGGTGGTCGCCGACATCTCCCGCGTCGAGCCCGAAGAGGTGGCCGAGACCTACCCGGACGTTCCGATCGTCGGCTTCTCGAGCCACACGGACACCGCCGGTCTGCGCCGCGCTCATGCAGCTGGCTTCGACCAGGTGCTCGCGAAATCGGCGCTTCAGGAGCGCGCCGCCGAAGTGATCGAGGAGCTGCTCGCCCCGGTAGAGTAGCCCGCGTGACCTACATCATCGCCGAGCCTTGCATCGACATCAAAGACCGGTCCTGCGTGGACGTCTGCCCCGTGGATTGCATCCACGAGTTCGATCGGATCCTCGTCATCGACCCGGAGGAGTGCATCGACTGCGGTGCCTGTGAGCCGGAGTGCCCGGTGGAGGCGATCTTCCCCGAGGACGCGCTGCCCGAGAAGTGGGAGCCGTTCGTGAAGATCAACTACGCCTACGGCAACGCAGAAGAGATCAACCGGCTCGTCAACGAGTACGCGACCGAGCACAACGTCCAGAACCCGCCGCTGGAGTAGTGTCGGCCCGCGAGCGCCGGCGGGCTGAATCCGTCGGCGGGACCACCGAACCGAAGCGCTTCCTCGTGCGAATCTCGGCGAAGGGCATGCATTGACGAACGAGGACGTTCACGAGCTCGCAGCCGCGTACGCGCTCGACGCGCTGGCCGGTGACGAGCGCCAGGAGTTCGAGACCCACCTGCTCGGGTGCGAGCAGTGTCGCGACGAGCTTGCCTCGCTGCGGGAGACGGTGGGCGTGCTCGCGTTCTCCGCGGAGGGGCCGGTGCCACCGACCGAGTTGCGCGACCGCATTCTCGTCGCCGCCCGGAAGGAGCTTCCGAACGTGGTCGCGCTGCGGCCGCGCCGGATGCGGCTCTACGCCGGATCTGCGGTCTCCGCGGCCGCGTGCGCAGCGCTCGCCGTAGGCCTCTGGCTGGGGCTGTCCGGCGGGACGAGCGGGCCGAAGCTGGCGCTCAGCGTCGCGCCGTCCGGGACGGCGCAGCTCGCCGTCTCGGGGTTCGACGCCGCCCCGGCCGGAAAGATCTACGAGGCGTGGGTGATCGTTGCGGGGAAGCCGGTTCCCGCCGGGTACTTCGCCGGTGGCGACAAGGTGGTCGTCGGGCTGACTCGGTCGGTGCCGAAGGGCTCGGTCGTCGCGATCACGCTCGAGCGGGCGCCCGGCGCGACTACGCCGACGCCGCCGATCCTCGCGCAGACGACCGCGTCCGCCTAGATGGCTGATCGGCAATTCCTCGCCGCGCGGCTCGTGGCCGAGACGCGGCGCCGGATCACCACGCTCGTGCGCCGCCCGTAGCCACGGCTACGAACGGCGTATGATCGCGGCGCCCGGCTTGGTCTCGGCCATCCAGGCATCGACGGGCATTACCGATCAACCATGTCGGGCGTGCGGCCGGCGACCGCGTGCACGACCTGCACGAGGTCGGGCTTGGCGATCCGGTTCGAGAGCTTCACCCATCGTGGCGTGGACGGGCTGGTGGGTGGCGAGGTGAGCACCTCCACGACCGGGATCCCGGCATCGGCGAGCTGCGTGGCCTGACCGCGACCGATCAACCGACCTCGGAAGACGACCGCGACGTCGGCGTTCGCTGGACGCCCGTCCAGCGGACGCGTGCGGACCTCGACCTCGAATCCCTCCTCCTCGAGCAGCCGGGTGAACTCTGGCTGACGGGCGGCGATCACGAGGGCGCGTGGCATGCGTGATTGAAAGGTAACGAGGCGGGCACCAGAACGGAAAAGCCATTGGAACGAAGGGGGACCTGATGCCGCAGCAAGCATGGAGCAACAAGCGCGAGCGCCAGTACGAACACGTCAAGGAGAGCGCAAAGGAGCGAGGCGCATCGACGAAGCGGGCGAAGGAGATCGCTGCTCGCACCGTCAACAAGGAACGCGCCCGGGCAGGCGAGGCGAGAACGTCGTCACGACTGTCCCGCACCGACATCTCGTCGGGACGGCGTGGCGGTCGGCGATCGGGCACGAACCGAGCCACCGGACGCACGAAGGAGCAGCTGTACAACGAGGCGAAGCGGATGAATATCGCCGGTCGCTCGAAGATGAACAAGGCGCAGCTGCAGCGTGCAGTCGACAGGCGGAAGTAGCGGATCATTAACCTGAGTGCCGTGAATCCCACTTCGCTCGACCACGTGGCGCTCTGGGTCGCGGGCCGCGATCACATCGCGGACTTCGCCACCGCGCACCTCGGGATGCACGTGATTGACCGGACCGATCGCTTCACCCTGATCGGCTCCGACGCCCGTCGGGGGAAGCTGACGTTGTTCGAGGCCGAGGGGTCTCGTGATCCCGGCGTGCTGGCGCGGGTCGGGTTGCGGGTCTCCGATCTGGAGAGCGCCACGGCGGCGTTGCCTCCCGGGACCCCCGACGTGTTCGACCTCGGCGAGGGGCTGCTGGTCACCCTCGTGGAAGGCGAGACCGACGTCGAGTACGACCTCGACCACGTCGCTCTTCGCTCCCCCGATCCCGAACGGGCCGCCCGCGAATGGCGGCGATTCGGGTTCGCCGAAGCGGGTGACTCCCGAGTCGAGGTCGGCGGCGCCTTCGTCGAGTTGATCGAGGGCGAGGCAGGCGAATCCGAGCGCCCCCTGCTCAACCATCTCGGCGTTCTGGTCGAGGAGGCAGCCCCTGCGCAGAACGGCGGCTTCGACGTCGCCGACGTCGTCGACGCCCCGAACACCTTCGCCGTCTTCGTCTGGGGCCCGGACCGGGTCAAGCTCGAGTACGTCGAGCACAAGGCCTCCTTCTCTCTGCGCTAGCGCTTGCTCACGATCCTGGGCGGAGGGATGGGCGGTCTCGTCGCCGCCGCCAGGGCGCGCGAGCTCGGCGTCGAGGCCAGGGTGCTGGAGAAGGGCGATCGTCCGGGAGGCTCGATGCTGCTCTCGAGCGGGGTCGTCTGGCGCTACACGGAGCTCGAGGAGTTCCGCCGCCAGTGCCCGGGCGGAGACCCCGTCCTGCAACGGCTCGTCTGGGAGCGGCTCGACGACGCGCTGGCGTGGCTCGAACGGCTCGGCGCGCCCGTGACGCAACGGGCGACGGAGAACCCGCTCACGACAGGCCGCCGCTTCGACACGAAGGGCTTGACCGACGCGCTCGTGCAGGCCGCGGACGCCGTGGAGCTGCAGGCGCACGGCGTGCCTCCCGCGGGGCCGCTCGTACTGGCAACCGGTGGGTTCCAGGGGGACCGCGCTCTTGTCGAGGAGCACATCGGGCCGGCCGCGCCGCTGCCGCTGCGTGCGAATCCGTGGAGCGCCGGGCGAAGGGCTGCGCATCGGCCTTGCGCGAGGAGGGGAGGTCTCGGCCGGCATGGACGAGTTCTACGGGCGCAACATGCCTGCTCGTGACTGGTCGCCCGAGGACTTCGTCCGGCTGGCCCAGCTCTACGGTCGGCGGGCGCTCGTTCTCGACGACCACGGCGAGCAGTTCTTCCAGGGGGTCGTCTCCTGGTCGGAAAACGACCTCGTGCAGGCGACTGCACGGCGACCGGGCGGGTCGGCGTGGTACGTCCTCACCGAGGACGTCCTCCGAGACGTCCGACCGCTGGTCGACGCCGCAGGCACTGCCCTCCCGGCACGGGAGCTGCCCTTTCCGGTCCCGGAAGACGCCGTCGTCGGGGTCCACGTTCGTGCGTCGATCACGCACACGATCGGCGGGCTGCGCGTCGACAGGCGCGCGCGCGTCGTCGGCGCGGACGGCCTCTGGGCCTGCGGCGTGGACGCAGGCGGCGTCTCGACGGGCGGCTACGCGAGCGGTCTCGCCCAGGCGCTCGTGCTCGGTCTGGTCGCCGCTGAGGACGCGGCCGGCTAAGAACTCGTTTCAGAATGAAGCCTTGTGCCGCCGGGCGACGAAGCGTCATTCTGAAACGAGTTCTAAGCGTGCACGGCAGGGCCGGGGGGGAGCGGCTCGGGCTCGGACTCCTTCGGCACGAGCCGCGGCATCCGCTCGAGCCACCGCGGCAGGTACCAGTTCCAGTCTCCGAGCAGCTTCATCGTCGCCGGGAGCAGCACCGCGCGGATGACCGTCGCGTCGATCAGGATCGCCAGCGCCAGCCCGACTCCCATCTGCTTCACGTCGATCTCGCGCAGGCTGGCGAAGATCCCGAACACGGCGACCATCACGATCGCGGCCGCGGTCACCGTCCCTGCCGTGTGCAGGATGCCGCGCTCGACCGCCTCGACGGTCGTCGCGCCGCGGTCGTGCATCTCCTTGATCCGGCTGATGATGAAGACGTGGTAGTCCATCGAGAGGCCGAACAGGATCACGAACAGGAACAGCGGCAGCCAGGCCGTGATCGCGTGGTTCGAGGTGAAGCCCAGTAGCCCCTCGAGATGGCCCCACTGGAAGATCATGATCAGGATCCCGTACGCCGCTCCGACCGAGAGCAGGTTGAGGACGATCGCGGTGACCGGGATCACGATCGACCGGAAGGTGACGAGCAGGAGCAGGAAGGCGAGCAGGAGTACGAAGCCGATCACGAGCGGCGCACGGGCCTTCATCATCGAGTTGAAGTCGTGGGTTCCGGCTGTCTGGCCGGTGACCGCGAAGGTCGCCTCCGGGAGACCGTCCGCGATCGGGGCGACGATCGCGTTGCGAAGGACCCTCAGCGCGTCGAAGGAGGCCTTGTCGTCGCCGCTTCCCGCGATCGAGAACTCGACGCGCGCGACCGTCCGGTCCGGGCTGACGAAGACGTGGAAGGGCTCGTACAGGACCCTCGTCGTCAGAGCCTCCGCCTGCGCGCGTTCGAATGCCGCCTGATACTCGGGCGCGGTGACGTCCGGCGCCTGCACCACCACGTTGGCGGGCATCTGCGAGCCCGGGAAGGCCGCCTGGACGCGCTCGTAAGTGCGGACGATGGCGAGGCTGTGCGGGAGATCGGTGAAGCTCGGGAGCTTCGTGTGCATCCCCAGGATCGGAAGTGCCGCGGCGGCGAGCGCCCCGCCTGCGAGGAGGACTGCGACGGCCGGATGGCGCAGCACGGGGCGGAGGATCGTGCCCCAGATCCGCGGGTCGCCGGCGGGCCGGCGAAGGCGGCGCACGAACGGCACCCGGCCCTTGTCGACGTGGTCGCCGAGCCTGTGCAGGAGGGCGGGGAGAACGCTGATCGAGCCGACCATCGCGACGAACACGACGATCATCGTCCCGACCCCGATCGAGGTGAAGATGCCGTTGCCTGCGAAGAGCATCCCCGCCATCGCGATCAAGACGGTCCCACCCGAGATGAGCACCGCTCGTCCGGACGTCGCGGCGGCGCGCTGGAGCGCCGTGTGCGGCTCCGCGCCGAATGCCCGCTCCTCACGCTCGCGGCGAAGGTAGAACAGCGAGTAGTCCACGCCCACAGCCATCCCGACCAGGAGGATCACGGACTGGGTCGCGTCGGCGACCGGGACGACATGGCTGAGGAGCTCGTTCAGGCCGATCGCCGCCAGCACCGCCGAGAACGCGAGCACCACCGGGATTCCGGCGGCGACGAGCGCGCCGAAAGCGAGCAGCAGCACGATCAGCGTGATCGGTACCGAGAGCTTCTCCGCGCGGGCGAAGTCCTCCCCGTAGACGTCCGAGAGCACGTGCCCAGCGCTCGCGAAGCCGAACTCCTCGATCAGGAAGCTCGGATTCGCCTTCTGGGCGTCCGCGACCCGGTTGAGGATCGGCTGGATCTTGTCCTCCGCGTCCTTGCGGTCGCCTCTGATGTCGAACTGGACGAGCGCGGAGCGCCGGTCGCGAGAGACCTGCGTCGACGGCGAGAGCAGCGGGTTCTGCACGTTGGTCACGTTCGGGTCGAGGGAGAGCATCTGGACGACGACGGAGATCGCAGACTGGAAGCTGGGATCGGAGTAGCGCACGTCCGTGCTCTGGACGAGGACGCTCTCCGTCGCGGGCTCCTGGAAGCCGGCGCCGGAGAGGATCCTTTCCGCCGTGGCGGCCTCGCCGGAGGCCATCTCCGCATCGGTCAGCTCGCGGGAGCCGACCCATCCGCCGACGAGGATCGCCATGACCGCGAAGAGGAGCCAGGCGAGCGTCGCGCGCTTCCAGCGGCGAGCGCTCCACCCACCTGCGCGTGCGGCGAGGTTCCGGCTCGGCTCGGCGGTCATGGCGTGGAACGACGCTAGTGCGTTTCGCCACGCTCGCCTGATCGAAATCGATGACTCGAACGGGGTAGAGTCTCGTCCCATGGGCAGGGGCTCGAGGGCGATCAGACGCTGGCGGAACGACCGGCAACGGAAGAAGAAGCTGCGGCTGAAGAAGAACGCGCCGCCGCCGCCCGCATCGCGGCGCTAGCCGGCACCGCCCGGCCTCCCACGCACACGAACGGGTGATACGTGGCGCCCGCAAAGGGTGAGGCCCAGTCCGTAGTTCTTGCTGATTGTGTTCCCGCCCCCGCCGGCCGACGTTCCGTGTAACAGATGTTTCGAGGTTCGTCATCGACGTTCCATTCGTCCCTTCGGCGCGCCGCGCGCGCTTCTCGTCGCCCGGCGAGACCGGCAGACCAGTTGGAGCCGGATGGGCTGGTTGCTCCTCGCAGCCGGGATCGCCCTCTCGGTGGTCGCGGGAGGCTTCTGGCGCAATCAGGCTCGCGACCAGGCAAATCACTCGTTCGATGCGCAGGCGGCGAGCGTCGGCTCGTCGGTGACGACCGCCCTCAGGCGGATGGACGACTTGACCGTCGCCGCACGCACCGTGATCGCGTCCGAGCCAGATCTCACCAACGAGGAACTCGCGACCTGGTACAAGAGCGTGGACGCCCACCGGCGCTATCGCGGCACACTGGGCTTCGGCTTCATGGCGCTCGTGCCGGCGGCGCAGCTGCCCCGATACGTCTCCCAGGTACGTGCCGATCCGATTCCCGGCGTGCCGCTCCTGCGCGGCGACCTGACGATCAACCCGCCCGGCCGGCGAGCCAGCTACTGCCTGATCCGTCTCGGCGTCGCGGGCATCGTCAACAGGCTCATCCCCGGAGGCTACGGTCTCGATGTCTGCGCGATTCCCGGCGCCGGAGCGATCGTGGGAACCCGGGACACCGCGCGGTTCAGCGCCTTCTCCAGCACGCTGGCCACCGGAGAGCGGATCCTGGCAGTCGCGGCGCCCGTCTATCGCGGCGGTGTCCCGACGAACATTGCCCAGCGGCGGGCTCGCATTCTCGGCTGGGTAATCGGGATCTTCGACGTCAAGGCGATTCTCGGTCAGGCGGTCGCCGGCGACCACGGGCTCGCGGTCACGATCTCCCGGCAGGACGCGGCATCGCCTCGTGTCGTCCTCCCCAAATCGACGACCCTGTCGACGGTGTCGAAGGTCGCGAGCATCGGAAGCCTGTCGGGCGCCTCCCTCAAGCGACAGTTCACGCTCGACGCCGACGGCCGCTGGGTGGTGACCGTGGCGAAGCAGCCCGACTGGGGCGTGCTCTCGCCGACGGTCCAGGGGGCTGCGCTCCTGCTTGGCGGAGTGCTCATGACACTGCTCGTCTTTCTGCTCATCCAGGTCCTGGCTCAGGGCCGCGCCCGGGCGCTGAGGATGGTCGCCGAGAAGACCGAGGAGCTCCACCATCAGGCTCTGCACGACGCGTTGACGGAACTGCCGAACCGGGCGTTGATCATGGATCGCGCACGGCAGATGTGTGCCCGATCGCGGCGGGAGCGCACGCCGGCCGCCGCTCTGTTCATCGACGTCGACAACTTCAAGGGCGTGAACGACACGTTCGGGCACCAGGTCGGCGATCAGCTGCTTCGAGCCGTCTCCGCCCGGATCCGCGGAGTGCTCCGCGACAGCGACACGGTCGGTCGCCTTGGAGGCGACGAGTTCGTCGTGCTTGCCGAGGGCCCCTCACTGGCGGCCGGTCCGGAGGTCATCGCCGACCGCATCATCGACGTGCTCGCAGCGGCATTCGAGCTCGAGGCACTTCCGGGCACCGCGCTCCAGGTGGGAGCCAGTGTCGGCATCGCCGCCGGCAAACGACTGGACGCAGACGACCTGCTTCGGGATGCGGACATAGCCCTCTACCGAGCCAAGGAGACCGGGAAGAACCGGTACGTGCTCTTCCGTGAGGAGATGCATGCAGCCGTCCACGACAGGCTCGCCCTCGAGCTCGACCTGCGGCGGGCCCTCGAGCTGGCTGAGCTGACGCTGGTCTACCAGCCGACGTTCGATCTCGCCCGGGGTACCGTGACCGGCGTCGAGGCGTTGCTTCGCTGGAAGCATCCGAGCCGGGGCGTGCTGCTCCCGGACGAATTCATCCCGACCGCCGAGGAGACCGGCGTGATCGTCGAGATCGGCCGGTGGGTGATCAAGACTGCGTGCGAGCGGGCAGCGGCCTGGCACGCCAGCGGCTTCGAGCTCGATCTCTCCGTCAACGTCTCGGCTCGCCAGCTCGACGATCCCGGGCTCGAGGCGAGCGTGCGCGAGGCGCTGCAGCGGAGTGGGCTGGATCCGCGGTTCCTCGTCCTGGAGATCACCGAGACGACGCTCATGCGAGACGCGGACTCGACGATCGAACGCCTGAAGGCGTTGAAGAGGCTCGGAGTCCGTATCGCGATCGACGATTTCGGCACCGGGTACTCCTCCTTCGCGTATCTCCAGCAGTTCCCCGTCGACGCGATCAAGATCGACCGGACGTTCATCTCCGGAATCGCCGCCTCGGGTGAGGGCAAGGCGCTGCTCCACTCGCTTGTGCAGCTCGGCAAGACGCTCAAACTCGACACGGTGGCCGAAGGGATCGAGGAGCGCGGGCAGCTTCGCCACCTCCGCACCGAAGAGTGCGACAGCGGCCAGGGATTCCTGCTGGCCAGGCCGCTCGAACCGGAAGCCGTCGAGTCGTTCCTTCGCCGCAACTGGCACCGATCGGGCGCGGAAGCGGTGAAGACGGCGACGCTGCAACCAGGAGCCCGGCTCCTGGGGAGCGAAGGCGTCTAGCTCGGGCTACGCGTCCGTTGGCTGGAGGTAGGCACAGCGGCGATCGTCGTCGGGCAGCGGCGACGGAGCAACTTTCGTGACCGTCATGCGCGTCGAGTCCTCCTCGACCTCGTCGCCTACTCCCGGCGGATCACCCTCGCGCTCACGAAGCTCGTAGCCGCTCGGCCGCCAGACGAACACCAGGTACGACATCGGGACAACTGTATCGGGGACAGGATGAATCCAGTCCCTGCTGCTCCCTTACCGGCGGACCGTGTAGGCGGGCAGCAGCACCTTCACGGTCGTGCCGGTCTCGCTCGGGTCGATCTGGACCTGCCCGCTGAGAGGACGCGCCCGCTCTTCGAACGCCTCGGCTGTTCCCCGCCGGCGCTCGAGGTGCCCGTCGTCGACGACCGTGAGCGTCACACCGCCGTCGTCCAGGTCTGCGATGCCGATCGAGAGCCTGGTCGGGTTGCGGCCGACCGCCTGGGCGAGCGCCTCGCGGATCAGCTGGTAGAGCCCGACCTGGGCACGCTCGGCGAGCGCCTCCCCTGCCGCGACGTCGAGGTCGACCTGCAACGACTCGTGGAGCGAGAGCCGGTCGGCGAGCGCCTTGACCGCTGCCTCGAAGCCGAGGTCACGAAGCACGACCGGCTCGAGGTTGAAGGAGAGGTCGCGCAGCGATTGGATCGTCTGCCGCTGGCGTTGCAGCGCGCTGGTCAGCACCTCCTTCGCTGCGTCGTAGCGGCCGTCGTCGATCGCGTGTCCGACCGCGTCCAGCATCAGCGCAATCCCCGAGAGCGACTGGACGGCGCCGTCGTGGAGAAACAGCGCGAGGCGCCTCCGCTCGTCCTGCTCCGCGGCGATGAGCTGCTCGAAGAGACGGATGCGCTCGCGGTCGTCGCGACGACGCTCGCCTCGGCGCCGCTCGACGGGCGGGCCGTTCTCGTCAGTCAATGATCGACTCACGCAGCGCGATCGCGACCGCCTGCGTGCGCGTGTCCGCCTCGAGCTTCGTGAGGATGTGGCGAACGTGGCTCTTCACCGTCTCCTGGCTGATGAAGAGCTTCGAGGCGACGTCCGCGTTCGACATACCGTCGGCGAGGAGCTGGAGGATCTCGCGCTCGCGGGCGGTCAGCATCTCGGCCTGGTCCTTGCCGCTCAGGAACGCGGGCATGAGCGCGGGATCGACGTAGCCCTCGCCCTTCGCGACGCGCTCGACGGCACGAAGGAGGGTCTCGTGCGGCGCTTCCTTGAGGATGTACCCCTTCGCCCCGGAGTCCAGCCCACGCGCGAGAAGGGACCGCTCGCTGAAGGCGGTGAAGATGAGGACGGCGGTTCCGGGCACCTTCTCCGTGATCTGCTTGGTCGCCTCGAGCCCGTCCATCCCTGGCATCCGCACGTCCATCACGACCACGTCCGGCTTACGGCGTTCGACGAGCCCGATCGCCTGCTCCCCGTCCGACGCTTCTCCGATCACCCGGATGTGGGGAGCTCGGGAGAGCGACAGCCGCAACCCTTCGCGGACGACCTCGTGATCGTCGACGATCAGGCACGTGATCTCCTCGGGCATGGGGCGATGATAGAGCCGCGGGCGGCGAGTAGCCGCTCCCCGGCGTTATCAGGCGCTACTGGATCGCCAGGGCGAGCTGCTCGATCGGCGGCTGCGGCGTCAGCTTCAGCGGGCGCCGATCGCGGACCCCGTGCTTGCGCCGCAGGTCGGCGACGAGCGCCTGGACCGGCGCGGTCTGCCCCTTGGGCAGGTAGGCGCGATCCCCGTAGAGCCGCTCGTAGCGGTCGAGCTCTTCGGGCCAGTCGCGCGCGAGGGCATCGAGGAAGTGCTCGCGCGTCCCGGGCTTGAGGTAGAGCAGGTTGGCCCAGACACTCGTGGCACCCGCCTCTCGTGCGGCCCGGACCACTTCCTCGAGCTGTTCGGGCGCGTCGGAGATGCCGGGCAGGATCGGCGCCATCCCGAGACCGGCATCGATTCCGGCCTCGACCAGCCTGGTCAGAGCCTCGAGCCGGCGGCGTGGGGGAGGGGTGCTCGGCTCGGTGCGGCGCCAGACATCGGTGTCGAGCGTCGGGACGGAGAACACGACTCGGACGTCCGCCCGCCGTCCCGCCTCGACGAGGACGTCGAGGTCGCGAACGATCATCGGGCTCCGCGTGATGATGCTGAAGGGGTTCGCGGCGTCGCGCAGGGCCTCGAGGCAGGCGCGGGTGAGCTTGAAGTGCCCCTCGGCGGGTTGGTAGGGATCGGTCGCGGCCCCGATCGCGACGACCTCGCCGCGCCACGAGCTCCGGGCGAGCTCGCGGCGCAACACATCCGCCACGTTCACCTTGACTCGGATCGACCGCCCGTACCGGTCGTCCGAGGGTCGGTCGGCGCGAAGCTCGTAGGCGCGCACGTAGCAGAACGTGCACTGGTGGGCGCACCCCATGTACGGGTTCAGCGACCAGTGGAACCCCATCCCCTTGACGCGGTTGAGCGCGCTCCGGCACGGCTCTTCGCGATACTCGGTTCTCATCCGGGCATGATAGAACATACGTTCGCCCCAGTCCAGGTCGCCGACGGCGTCGTGCGGCTCACGTTTCCGATGCCGATGAGCCCTGGACACGTGCACGGCTACCTGCTCGAAGACCAAGAGGGGGACGTCCTGGTCGATACCGGCCTCGGTCTGCCGGATCTCGCCGAGCAATGGGCGCAATTGCTCACGGAGCTGGGCCGGCCGGTGACCAGGATCGTGATCACGCATTTCCATCCCGACCATGTCGGCGGCGCGGAGGACGCCGCCGAGGCGACCGGCGCCGACGTGTACCAGGGTGCGCTCGACTACGCGCAGTGCGAGAAGGTGTGGGGCGATGATGACTGGCCGCCTCGAATCGCAGCCTGGTTCGAGCGTCACGGCGCGCCGCCGGAGGCGACGCTTCACCTCCTCGAAGCGGGGAGCGTGTACCGCCCGTTCATCAGGTTCGCCCGCGACCCGCACCTCGTGCGTGAGGGAGACGAGGTCGCGGGGTGGCTCGTCGGCGAGTTTCCCGGCCATGCGGACGGGCACATCTGCCTGCTCAAGGACGGCTTGATGATCGCCGGCGACCACGTGCTCCCGCGGATCACGCCTGCCGTCGGCCTCTATCCGGAGTCGAGGCCCGATCCGCTCGGCGACTACGTCGCGTCGCTCGAGCGCGTCGTCGAGCTCGCGCCCCGCCTCGCGCTGCCGGGGCACGGCGATCCGATCCCAGATCCAGCGGCCCGGGCGCGAGAGATCGTCGAGCATCATCGGCGCCGTCTCGAGGAGGCCGAGACCGCGCTCGGGAGCAGCCCGGCGACGGGGTACGAGCTGTCCTACGCCTTGTTCCCGGACGACCGGGGCCCCGGCCAGCGGCGCTTCGCCGTCGCCGAGACGCTCTCGCACCTCGAGCGCCTCGTCGTCGAGGGCAGGGCTGCGCGAAGGAGTGACGACGGGTGCGTCGCCTATACTGGACCCTAGCTTCCTTGGAGAACGACCGCCCGCCTAGTACCAACGCCGGGGCTGGATATGGCCCCGGCCGAGCCGGGGCCACCCAGCCAAGAAGACACGGCACCTGCGGTGCCCGGGGAGTTGGGGCGTGACCCTCTTCCTCGAGCTTGTCGCAGTCGCGGCGCTCGTGCTGCTGAACGGCTTCTTCGTCGCCGGTGAGTACGCGCTCGTCACCGTCCGCCGGACCCGGATGCACGAGCTGGACCAGCAGGGAAACCGCCGGGCTCGGCTCGTCTTGAGGCTCACGCAGGAGCCTCCGCGCTTCATTGCCGCGATGCAGCTCGGGGTGACCGTCACTTCGCTGGCGATCGGCGCCCTGGGTGAGCACGCGCTGACCAAGGCATTCGAACCGCTGATGGCGACCCTGATCGCGGTCGCGATCGCTCTCCTCGTGCTGACCTTCTTCCACGTCGTCGCAGGCGAGCTCGTCCCGAAGGGGATCTCGCTCGGCTACTCGGAGCAGACGGCACTGCTCGTGGCGGCGCCGGTGCGGGCGTTCTTCTTCCTGTTCAAGCCGCTCATCTGGTTCCTGCAACGCTCGAGCGAGATCACGTTGCGTGCGCTCGGGCTCGAGCCGCCCGGAGCCGACGGCGCCGTCTACTCCGAAGCCGAGCTGAAGATGCTTCTCGAGCGCTCGACCGTCGAGGGTGAGCTCGAGCAGGAGGAGCAGGAGATGCTCTACAAGGTCTTCGACTTCGCCGACAAGGAGGCCTCCGACGTCATGCGGCCGCGGCCGGAGGTGGTTGCGCTCTCGGCCGACCTGCCTCCGGAGGAGTGCCTGCAGGCCGTGCTCGACTCGCCCTACACGCGCTACCCGGTATACCGCGAGACGCCGGAGCACATCGTCGGCGTCCTGCACCTGCGCGACCTGCTGAAAGCCCTCAACGAGCGGGGGATGGCCGAGGTCGAGGTCGAGGAGCTCCTCCGGCCTGCCTACATCGTCCCCGAGACGAAGGATCTCGCCGCGCTGCTGACCGAGTTCCGCCGCACCAACCAGCACATGGCGATCGTCGTCGACGAGTACGGGGACATGGAGGGGATCGTCACGCTCGAGGACGTCCTCGAGGAGATCGTCGGCGAGATCGAGGACGAGTTCGACCTGCCCGACGAATCGGTCGAGCGGCTCGACGAGCATCGCATCCGCATCGACGGCACGTTCCCGATCGACGACTTCAACGAGCAGTTTGCGACGTCGTTGCCGATCGAGGACTACCACACGATCGGTGGCTACGTCTTCGGCCTGCTCGGCCGCGCCCCCGAGCACGGAGACGAGGTCGGGGAAGACGGTCTCCGCTTCAAGGTCGTCGAGCTGGAGGGGACGAGGATCGACCGCCTCGAGGTCGAGTTCGATCCCGAGCGGGACCGGCTGAGCGAGCCGCCACGCGCGGCCGAAGGCTAGAACGACGTCTGTGAGCGAAATCCAGGCGGACCCGGAGCTCCGTGTCGACGTCCACACGGGCGCGCGCGTCTACGTCGTCGGCGCACGCCAGGATCGGCCGAACCTCCCCTCTGAGACATGTCCGTTCTGTCCCGGGGGCCTGGAAGCGCCCGAGCCGTACGATGTCCGCTGGTTCGAGAACCGGTGGCCGTCGATGGCGAACCACCGCTGCGAGGTGATCCTGTACACGCCGGAGCACGACGCGACGTTCTGGTCGCTCGGGGTGAGCGGCGCGAGAAAGGTCGTCGATCTCTGGGCGGAGCGATCGAGCGAGCTCGGCGCGCGCCCCGAGATCGACTACGTCCTCGTCTTCGAGAACCGCGGTGCCGAGGTCGGAGCGACGATCAGCCATCCACACGGGCAGATCTACGCCTTCGACTTCGTGCCGGCGGCCCCGCTTCGCGAGCTCGAGCGCGGCGAGCGTTTCTCCGAGCCCGGCGCGCGGCTGGTCGCGTCGGCCCCTGGATGGCGGGCCTGGGTTCCCGAGGCGCCGGTCTTCTCCTACGCGCTCGTCCTCCTTCCGGACGACGACGTCCCTGACTTGCCCTCACTCGGCGAGGGCGGCCGGGAGGGGCTCGCGGCGCTCCTCGTCGACGTGCTCGAGCGATTCGACCGGCTGTTCGAAGCGCAGACGCCCTACATGCTGTGGGTCCACCAGCGGCCCTTCGACGGGGGGGACTGGCCGCGCGCGCGGCTTCACGTGGAGATCGTCTCGCCGTGGCGCGCCAGCGGCGTCCCGCGCTACATCGCCGCCGGCGAGCTCGGCTCCGGCGTCTACTTCAACACGGTCCTCCCGGAGGAGGCAGCGCATCACCTCCGCGCTGCGTCGCGATGATCTCCCTGCCTCGCGTCGGCCTCGGCGGCGGGCCCCTCGGCAACCTGTTCGAGCCGGTCGAGGACGACGAGGCGCTGGCGACGGTCGAGCAGGCATGGGCGCGCGGCGTGCGGTTCTTCGACACCGCTCCGTTCTACGGCTCAGGCCTCGCCGAGCGGCGTCTCGGTGCGGTATTGCGCGATCGGCCGCGGGATGAATTCGTGCTGTCGACGAAGGTCGGGCGGCTTCTGCGACCAGGCGAGCCGGACTCGAGCTTCCCGGGAGCGGATCCGCTCGGCGCCTTTTTCGACTTCAGCCACGACGGTGCACTGCGGTCCCTGGAGGAGAGCCTCGAGCGGCTCGGCGTCGACCGTGTCGACATCGCGCTCGTGCACGACCCGGAGAACCACGTCGACGAGGCGCTCGCCGGTTCCTGCCGTGCCCTGGTCCGACTCCGCGACGAAGGCACCGTCCGCGCGATCGGCGTCGGACTGAACTACGTCGAACCGCTGCTGCGCTTCGGCCGTGAGGCCGACCTGGACTGCATGCTGGTTGCCGGGCGGTTCACGCTGCTCGACCGTCAGGCCGTGCCGGAGCTGTTGCCGCTCTGCGAGGAGCGAGGGATCGCCGTGATCGCCGGGGGTGTCCTGAACAGCGGTCTGCTCGCCGGTGGGACGACGTTCGACTACGGGCCGGCGCCGCCCGAGCTCGTCCGGCGCGCGCAGGGGCTGGAGGAGACCTGCGGCCGGTACGGGGTTCCACTCGCCGCCGCGGCCTTGCAGTTCCCGCTACGGCACCCAGCCGTGGGGGCGGTCCTCGTCGGGGCGCGCTCGCGGACCGAGGTCGAGTACGACCTCGACCTTCTCGAGCTGGAGATCCCGGACGAGCTCTGGGCGGCGGTGGGTGGTGCCTGACGCGTTCGGCGTGCGGCGCTTCTACGGGGTCCGCGCGGACAGCCGGTAGACGGTCGACGACTCGAACACCTCATCGGGTCGAAGCACCGTCGAGGGGAAACCGGGCTGATTCGGCGAGTCGGGGAAATGCTGTGTTTCGAGCGCGAGCGCGTCGCCCTGTCGATACGCTCGCCCGCCCGCGCCGACCACGGTGCCGTCGAGGAAGTTCCCAGAGTAGAAGTGGATGCCGGGCTCCGTCGTGTGCACCTCGAGCTTGCGACCGCTCTCGACGTCCCGGACGACGGCCGCAAGTTGCGGCGTCGGCGTTTCGTCCGCGAGCACGAAGCTGTGGTCGTAGCCGCGCGCCAGGACGAGCTGTCCGAAGCCGTCTCGAATCCGCTCACCGATCGCGCGCGACTCGCGGAAGTCGAGCGGCGTTCCTTCGACGGGGGCGATCTCGCCCGTCGGGATCAGCGAGGCGCCGACCGGGACGTAGCGGTCGGCGCGGAGCACGAGCTCGTGGTCGAGGATCGTCCCGCAGCCCTCACCGGCCAGGTTCCAGTAAGCGTGGTTGGTCAGGTTGACGATCGTCGGCTCGTCCGTCGTCGCCCGGTAGTCGAGGCGGAGCGACCCGTCGGCCGCCAGTGTGTAGGTGACCTCGACCTCGAGCGTGCCGGGGAAGCCCATCTCGCCGCTCGGGCTCGTCCGCCGAAGGACGAGCGTGGGTTCGTCGTCGGCGCCCGGCAGCGGGGCGGCGTCCCAGATCCGCACGTCGAACCCGGCGGTGCCGCCGTGGAGCGCGTTCGGCCCGTCGTTACACGGCACCCGGTGCATGGTGCCGTCCACCGAAAACGAGCCGTTCGCGAGCCGGTTCGCATACCTGCCGACGATTCCCCCGAAGTGGTGTCCGGCGTGCTGTTCGTAGTCCTCGACTCTCGCGAACCCGAGCACGACGTTCGTCCGCCGGCCCCCGGCATCGGGCGCCCAGACCTCCTGGATCGCGGCGCCGAGGGTGATCAGCGAGACGCTGATCCCGCAGGGGCTTTCGAGCACGTACCGATCGACGGGGAGACCGTCCCGCGTCCTCCCGAAGGGCTCCTTCCGCATCCGAGGCTCCGAGCTCAACGCGCTGCCATGACCTGCTGCTGGATGCGCTTGAGCGTCTTCATCGAACCGTCTCCGTCGCGTCCGAACAGGTCGTGCAGGCGCACGTACTCGCGGTACAGGTCGTCGTAGACGGCGCGGTGCTCGGCGCGGGGCCTGTAGCGATCGTCCCGCAGGTGCGCCATGCGCCGGGACGCGGTCACGATGGAGTCGTACCCTCCACCGTCGGTACCGGCCGCGACCGCGCCGAACATCGCCGACCCGAGCGCGGGCGCCTGGGCGGACGCGGCGACGGCGAACTCGAGCCCGGTCACGTCGGCGAAGATCTGCATCACGAGCGCGTTCCGCTCCGGCAGCCCTCCGCACGCGACGATGCCGTCTACCCGGACGCCCGCAGATTCGAACGCATCGACGATCACCCGCGTCCCGAAGGCCGTGGCCTCGATCAGCGCCCGGTAGATCTCGGGTGCGCGCGTGGAGAGCGTCATCCCGAGCACGAGCCCGCGCAGGTCGGCATCGACGAGCACTGAGCGGTTCCCGTTCCACCAGTCGAGGGCAAGAAGACCGCTCTCGCCCGGGCGCAGCTGTGCGGCCTCTGCTTCGAGCACGTCATGGACGCTCGTGCCGGAGCGCTTCGCGAGCTCGTGGTACTCGGGCGGCACGGCGTTCTCCGCGAACCAGGCGAAGATGTCTCCCACGGCCGACTGGCCCGCCTCGAACGCGAACAGTCCGGGTACGGCACCGTCCTCGACGACCCCGCACATGCCGTCGACCGCGGCGAGCTCGTCTCCGAGGAGGATGTGACAGATGCTCGTGCCCATGATCGCGACCATGGTGCCGGGGCCGGTCACGGTCACGGCGGGAGCGGAGACGTGGGCGTCGACGTTCGCGACCGCGACCGGAGTCCCCGGGACAAGGCCGGTCCAGCCGGCCGCCTGCTCGCTCAGGCCGCCCGCGCGGGTGCCGATCGGCACGACGTGGCGGGACATCTTCTCGTCGACCACGTGCTCGAACCTCGGATCGAGGGCGGCGAAGTATTCGTTGCTCGGGAATCCGTCGCGCTTCGACCAGATCGCCTTGTACCCCGCCGTGCACGAGTTCCGCGTCTCGAGTCCCGTGAGCTGCCAGACGACCCAATCGGCGGCCTCGATCAGGCGATCCGCGCGCTGGTAGAGCTCGGGCGCCTCGTCGAGGATCTGGAGCGCCTTCGGGAAGAACCACTCGGACGAGATCTTGCCGCCGTAGCGCTCGAGCCAGTGCTCGCCGCGCTCGCGCGCGATTACGTTGACGCGGTCGGCCTCGGGTTGCGCGGCATGGTGCTTCCAGAGCTTTACCCAGGAGTGCGGCAGCGGCCGGCAATCGTCGAGAAGGCAGAGCGGCGTGCCGTCGGCGAGCGTCGGCAGCATCGTGCAGGCGGTGAAGTCGATGCCGACGCCGATCACGTCGGCCGGGTCGATGCCGGTCTCCTTGAGCAGCGCGGGCACCGTTTCCTGGAACGTCCGCAGGTAGTCCTCGGGATCCTGCAGCGCCCAATCCGGCTCGAGCTCGACGTCGTCGTGCGGCGGGGGCAGGCGCTCGTCGATCACGCCGTGCCTGTACTCGTACACCGCCGTTGCCAGCTCGCTCCCGTCGGCACAGTCGACGAGGAGCGCTCGCCCGGACTCGGTTCCGAAGTCGACTCCCACTGCATAGCGGCGGTGCGTCACGGCAGGACGACCGCCTTCAGCCCGCGGCGCTCGACGAGGTGTTCGAATGCAGGTTCCCACTGGTCGAGGGTGCGCCGATCGGTGATGAGTGCGGCCAGGTCGATCCGGCCCGAGCCGGCGACCCTGATCGCGCGCGGGAGGTCGGCGGGCTCCATGCGTCTGCAGAGGGAGATCGTCAGGCCCTTGCGCCGCGCCGCGGACGCCGTAAACGTCGTGCGATCGCCGTCGGGGATGCCGACCACGACGACGCGTCCACCCGGCCGCACGGCGTCGATCGCGCAGGCGAGCGCGTCGTCCTCGCCGGCGACCTCGAACGCGACGTCGACGACGCCCTCCGCTGCGGTTTCGGCTAGCTGCGCCCGCGCCTCGTCGGCGCGGAGCGGCCGCTCGGCGCCCAGCGCCGCGGCGGCGTCGACTCGGTGCGCGAGCCGGTCGGTCGCGAGAATCGAGGTCGCGCCGACCGCGCGCAGCAACTGGACGAGCAGTATGCCGAGCGGGCCGCACCCGAAGACCCCGGCGGTCGTACCGGGCCGCACATGGCCGAGGTCGACCGCGTGCAACGCGACTCCGAGCGGCTCGAGGAGCGCAGCCTCGGCATCGGTCAGCAGGTCCGGGACGGCGTGGACGAGCCGGCTCGGCCAAGCGATCAGCGTGCGCAGCGCGCCGTCGGTCGAGCCGTGGCCGGCGAACCGGAGCGTGGGGCAGAGATGCTGGAGGCCGGCGCGGCAGACGGCGCAGCGGCGGCAAGGGTCGGCCGGATCGACGGCGACGCGCTCCCCGGCACGCGGCCCGGACTGGATCGTCGCCGCGAACTCGTGTCCGAGAACTAGCGGCCGGGCGAGGGTGGCGTCGCCGATGCTCCCTTCGACGACCCAGTGGCGATCGGATCCGCAGAGGCCCACGGCGGTGACGCGCAGCAGGAGCTCGTCGTCGGCCGGTGCCGGCTCGGGCTCGTCGACGAGGCGCAGCTCACCCGGCCCGTAGAGCCGAAGCGCCTTCATTGGGGGCCTGGCCGGGACCCTCGCTGGCCGTAGTAGGCCGCCGGACCGTGCTTGCGCAGGAAGTGGCAGCCGAGGAGGGCCTCCGCGATCGGTGCGACGTCGGGCCGCAGGAGCTCGGTGCTGAGCGCGCCGGCGGCGATCGCTTCGAGGGCGACGGCATTCTCGACCGCGTGCCCGGCGGTCGCGCCCCAGGTGAACGGTCCGTGCGAGGCGACGAGCACGCCCGGCACGTCGAGGGGGTCGAGCCCGCGGTCGGTGAACGTCTCGACGATCACGTCGCCCGTGCGGGCTTCGTACTGGTCTGCGATCTCCTCGTCGGTCAACGGGCGGGTAACCGGAACGGGGCCTCGGAAGTGATCGGCATGCGTGGTCCCCAGGCACGGGATCTCGCGGCGGGCCTGCGCCCAGGCCGTGGCGAACGCGGAGTGGGTGTGGACGATCCCGCCCACCTCCGGGAACGCCCGATAGAGGGCAAGGTGCGTCGGTGTGTCGGAAGAGGGGCGGTGTGCGGATTCGACGGAGTCGCCGGTCCGGAGGTCGACGACGACGATCGATTCCGGGGTGAGCTCCTGGTAGGCGACGCCGCTGGGCTTGATCGCCATCAAGCCCGCGTCTCGATCGACTGCACTGGCGTTGCCGAACGTGAGGATGACAAGCCCGGCCCGAACGATCTCCAGGTTCGCCTCGACGACGGCTTCGCGGAGCTCTTCGAGCACTCAGAGCCCCCGAGCGAGGTGGTAGTACGCCTGGTTCCAGCGCACCTCCTTCGTGAAGTCGGCCATACGGGTACTTTGGTCGATCACGAGCAGCTCGAGTCCCGCGATCTCCGCGAAGTCGACGAAGGTGTCCGTCCGCAGCGACATGCACAGGGTCGTGTGGTGCGGCCCGCCCGCCGTCAGCCACGCTTCGGTCGCAGTCGCGAAGTCGGGCTTCGGATCCCACACGGCCCGGGCGACCGGCAGTCGGGGCAGGTCCTGGTCGGGCTCGACGACGTGGACTTCGTTGAGAACGAGGCGGAAGCGGTCGCCGAGGTCGACCAGGCCGACGACGACTGCCGGCCCTGGCGCCGCGGTGAAGACGAGGCGCACCGGGTCCTGCTTGCCACCGATCGAGAGCGGGTGGATCTCGCAGGACGGGCGTCCACCGGCGAGCGACGGGCACACCTCGAGCATGTGGGCGCCGAGGACTTTCGCCGGCGTCGGGCCCAGGTCGTACGTGTAGTCCTCCATGAACGAGACCCCCCCGGGTAACCCGGCGCTCATCACCTTGACGAGCCGGACGAGCGCGGCGGTCTTCCAGTCGCCCTCGGCGCCGAACCCGTAGCCGTCGGCCATCAGGCGCTGGACCGCGATCCCCGGCAGCTGCGGCAGTCCGTCGAGATCCTCGAAGGTGTCGGTGAAGGCCCTGAAGCCGCCGGCTCGGAGCAACTCACGAAGCCCGGCTTCGATCCGGGCCGCGTCGCGCAACGACTCGCGGCGATCTCCGCCCTCGCGGAGCTCCGGTGCGACGGCGTACTGGTCGTCGTACTCGGCGACGAGCTGGTCGACCGCGCGATCCCCGGCGTCACGGACTGCGGCAGACAGCTCGCCGACGCCGTAGCCGTTGACCGAGATCCCGAGCCGGAGCTGGGCCTCGACCTTGTCCCCTTCGGTGACGGCGACCTGGCGCATGTTGTCGCCGAATCGGGCGACGCCGAGGCGTTGGGCTTCGTGCCAGCCGCACGCCGCCCGAGCCCAGGTTCCGAGCCGGTCGGCCACTACCTGATCGCGCCAGTGCCCGACCACGGTCTTGCGCCTCAGCTGCATCCTGGACTCGAGAAACCCGAACTCCCGGTCTCCGTGCGCGGATTGGTTCAGATTCATGAAGTCCATGTCGATCTCGGCCCAGGGGAGGTCGCGGTTGTACTGGGTGTGAAGGTGGAGCAGCGGCTTCCGGAGCGCGGCGAGCCCCGCGATCCACATCTTCGCCGGCGAGAACGTGTGCATCCACGCGATCACGCCGACACACGACTCCGCGGCGTTGGCTTCGAGGCAGAGCGTGCGGATCGAGTCGGCCCCCGTGAGCACCGGCTTGTGGACGATCCGAACCGGGATCGCCGGGTCCCCGTCGAGCGCGGTGGCGATCTCGTGCGAATGCTCCGCTACGCGCCTGAGCACGGATTCGCCGTACATCTCCTGGCTGCCCGTGACGAACCAGGCCTCGAGCCGATCCAGTGCGTCCGTGGTCACCTGACGACCCGCACCTCGCGGGCACGCTCTCGCAGCGCCGCGAGCGCCTGGGGATCGGCCGACTCGCCCGTGATCACCAGGTCGACGTCCTCGACTCCGCACAGGTGGGAAAGCTCGATGGTTCCGATCTTGCTGCCGTCGGCGAGGACGACGCGCCGGCGTGCCACTCTCAGCATCTGTCGCTTGACCTGAGCCTCGGGCAGGTTGATGTTGGTGATCCCCGCCGTCGGGTGAACGCCGTTGCAGCCGAGCAGCAGGGTGCTGACCGACAGCTGGTCGAGCACCGAAGTCGCAAGCGGGTCGACGAGCGAGTGCTGGAGCGGCCGGAGCGTGCCGCCGAGCACGATCACCGTCAGGCGTGGAATCGCAGGCTCGAGCTCGAGCGCGGTCTTGAGCCCGTTGGTGAAGACGACGACGTCGCGCAGCTCCGTTCGCGCTGCGAGCGCGCGGGCGGCTGCCAGCGCGGTCGTGCCCACGTCGACGATCACCGACTCGCCGTCTGCCACGAGCCCAGCGGCTGCCCGGCCGATCGCGAGCTTCTCGACGGCGAAGCTGGACAGTGATTCCTCGAACGGGCGCTCTCGTCCGAGCCCGGCGCGGGGGATCGCCCCGCCGCGGATGCGCAGGATCTGACCAAGCTCCGCCAGGACGGTGAGATCGTTCCGAGCGGTGACCTCGGAGACTCCGAACTGGTTGCTCAGCTCCTCGACCCGCACGAATGCCCGGTCGTTGATCAGGGCCAGCATCTGATCTCGCCGCTCGGCCGGACCGATCGCGAGCCGTGTCAGCTCCCCGTTCGGCACCTCGGGTCCTCCTTTGTCCACGCTATCGGGTTCTTTCAAATCGCAACGATACTACTCCGATTTCGAAAGACAACCTGAGAGGCAATCCCCATAGATAAGCCGACTTGTGTCTGAGTTGCCTTCTCTTTCGAAGAGTACTATCCTCGTTCCTGGCCATAAATCTTCGATCCCGAAGGCACAGGGATGCGCATTCGGGCCACGCCGGCGCCGCCGTGGGCGGAGACGGCGAGAAGGAGGGAGGAAGGGTGAAACGAGTGCTGCGAATCGCCGCTCTGCCGGCGGCGGCCGCGGTGATTGCCCTGACCGCGGCCCTGTTCCTCGGAGTCGCGAGCAACGGGTCCGCGTCACCGTACGCCGGGAAGTGGTGCTCCGGTCAGAAGATCGTGTTCTTCCCGGGCGGGCCGGCGGGCGGAGTCTTCGCCGTCAACGTCTACAACGGCGCCAAGCAGGCCGCTGCCGACCTCGGGGCGAATGTCCGGTACGTCTGGTCGAACTGGGATCCCGAGACGATGGTGAGCCAGTTCAAGTCGGCAATCGCTACCAACCCCGCCGGCATCGCCGTGATGGGGCATCCGGGTGACGCGGCGCTGAAAACGTGGGTGGACAGGGCCGAGTCGAAGGGCATCATCGTCACGAGTCAGAACACCGAGCTGCCGACGCTGTTCAAGCGCTACCAGGCGAAGGGCTTCGGCTACGTCGGCCAGAACCTCTACGACTCGGGCTACCTGCTCGGCGAATCGTCCGTCTCGCAGCTGCACCTGAAGAAGGGCGACCGGGCGATGGTCTGGGGGCTGCTCTCGCAGCCGACCCGCGGACTACGCACGAAGGGCGCGATCGACGCGCTGAAGAAGGCTGGCCTCAAGGTCGACTACATCGAGATCAACAAGCAGACGAACGCCGATCCGACGGCGGGCGTGCCGGTCTTCACGGCGTACGTCTCGTCGCATCCGGACGTCAAGCTGGTCGTCACCGACCACGGCGGCCTGACCGCGACGGCGGAGACGTACCTGAAGGCGGCGCACAAGAGCGCCAGCTCGCTCAGCATCGCCGGGTTCGACATGTCGCCCGCGACCGTGAAGGCGATCCAGGGCGGCTGGACCGACCTCGTCCTCGATCAGCAGGAGTGGCTGCAGGGCTACCTGCCGATCCTCCAGACGTGCCTGACGAAGGTCTACAAGTTCGCCGGGCTCTACGTCGACACGGGATCGGGGATCATCAACAAGAGCAACATCGGGCCGCTTGTCCCGCTGGTCAACAGGCTGATCCGCTAGCAGGAGGTCTGCGGAATCCGAAGACGAGAGCGGCGGCGCAGGGGCGCCGCCGCTCTCTGCGAAACTGAGCCGATGGCGACGACGACGAACCTTCTCGAGCTCGAGCACATCTCGAAATCCTTCGACGGCGTCCGTGCGCTGGAGGACGTCAGCGTGGCGGTGGGCGCGAACGAGATCGTCGGCCTCCTGGGGGACAACGGGGCCGGCAAGTCGACCCTGATCAAGATCATCACGGGCTTCCACGCGCCCGATCGCGGCACGATCACGTGGAAGGGGGAGCGGGTGGAGCACTTGACCGTGCAGCGCGCCCGTTCGCTCGGGATCGAAACCGTCTATCAGGAGCGGGCGCTCGCCGACCAGCAGTCGCTCTGGCGCAACATCTTCATGGGCCGCGAGCGGACGACGCGACTGGGTCTCCTCGACGTGCCCGGGATGCACGTCGAGACGCAGAAGCTGATGCGCGAGTTCCTCCGGTTCACGTCGCAGGCGGTCACGCCCGAGTCCTTCGTCGGGTCGATGTCGGGCGGTGAACGCCAGGGCGTCGCGATCGCTCGTGCGCTCCATTTCGAGGCGGAGCTCGTCATCCTCGACGAGCCGACCATGGGCCTGTCGGTCACGGAGACGAGGAAGACCCTGGACTTCGTCCGCGGGATCAAGGCCGCGGGAAAGTCCAGCATCTTCATCGACCACAACATCTTCAACGTGCACGAGGTCGCCGAGCGGGTGATCGTCGTCGACCGCGGCCGCGTCGCCGGCGAGTTCAGGCCGGCCGAGTTGACCGTCCACGAGCTCGTCGAGCAGATGCGGCACGTCGCCGAGACCGGCGTCCTCCAGGGAGCCTCGGCATGAGCACCGTCGACGAGGCTCCGGGCGGCGTCAGAGCACCGGTCCCGGCGGCGGGGGAGCGCTCCCTGCGCGACCTGTTCTCTGTCCGGCGCTACGGCCTCCAGGCGGGCACGGTCGCAATGGCGCTCGCCCTCTGGACGCTCTTCACCATCGGCGCCTCCGAGACGTGGCTGCATTTCGAGATCTACAGCTCACTGATGTCGACGGTCCCGCTGACGGGGATCATCGCCCTGTCGCTGACGATCGTCGTGATCGCGCGTGAGATCGACCTCTCGTTCGGCTCGGTGATGGCGGTCGGCGCCTGGGTCTTCGTCGCCACCGGCCAGCCGGAGGTCGGCTTGATTGCCGCCCTCGCCGCCGGGCTCGGCGTCGGGCTGCTGAACGGGATCATCGTCGTGCGCTTCGGAATCCCCTCACTCGTCGCAACGATCGGGACCTGGTTCTTCTGGGCCGGGATCGTGCTCTACGGGACGGGTGGCAAGGGAGCCGGGACCGATTTTGCGAGCGGCTTCGTCACCAAGCTCGTCGCAGGGAGGGCCTTCTGGGGCTACATCCCTGCCGAGTTCATCTGGATGGTCGGGATCGCGATCGTTCTGTGGGTTCTCCTCAACCGGCACCGCTTCGGCGCGCACGTGTACCTGGTCGGCGACAACGAGCAGAGCGCGCGGATGATGGGTGTCCGCACCGACCGCGTGCGAATCGCCGTCTTCGCGTTGGTCGGTACCTCCGCCGCCTTCGCGGGGATCGCCTCGACGCTCGAGAGCAACTACTTCTGGCCGACGGTCGGGAGCGGTGCGATGCTGCCCACCATCGCCGCCGTGTTCCTCGGCGGCACGTCGATCTTCGGCGGCCGTGGCACGATCTTCGGCACCGTCGTCGGCGCCTTCGTCATCGGCGCGATCGAGCCGGGGATCGTGTCGCTCGGGTGGACGGGCCTGCTCACTCAGGTGATCTACGGCGCCGTCATCGTGGTCGCGCTGATCATGCAGGCCTTTGTGATGCAGCGCGTCAAGCGGTGACGATGCGCTCGCGGCGCCTGGGCAAGACCGGCTTCGACGTCTCCGAGGTCGGCTTCGGCGCGTGGGCGATCGGCGGCTCGTGGGGTGAGACGGACGACGCGGAATCGCTGGCCGCGCTGCACGCTGCCGTCGACGCCGGGATCACCTTCTTCGACACCGCCGACGTGTACGGCGACGGCCGCTCCGAGCGGCTCCTCGCGCAGCTCGTGCGGGAGAGGGACGAGCCGCTCGTGATCGCGACGAAGTTCGGGCGGCGCGTCGCGCAGGAGATCGAGAACTACTCGGAGTCGAACCTCCGCTCCTGGCTCGAGCGTTCGCGGGAGAACCTGGAGGTCGAGACGGTCGATCTCGTCCAGCTCCACTGCCCGCCGTGGGACGCGTACTACACGCCCGCGCTGTTCGAGGCATGCGACCGGCTCGTCGCCGACCGCCTCGTCCGGGGCTACGGAGTCAGCGTCGAAAAGGTGGAGCAGGGTCTGAAGGCGATCGAGTACTCCGGCGTCGCGACGGTGCAGATCATCTTCAACGTCTTCCGCCAGCGACCGGCCGAGCTCTTCTTCGCCGAGGCGCAGCGGCGGGACGTCGGCGTGATCGTCCGCGTCCCGCTTGCCTCGGGCCTGCTCAGCGGCAAGTTCGAGCGGGAGACGGCGTTCGCCGCCGACGACCACCGCGCGTTCAACCGCCACGGCGAGGAGTTCGATGCCGGCGAGACCTTCTCGGGGGTCGACTACGAGCTCGGGCTGGAAGTCGTCGACGAGCTGCGCGAGCTCGTGCCGGAGGGTGCGACGCTGGCGCAGCTGGCGCTCCGCTGGATTCTCTCCTTCGACGCCGTCTCGACGGTCATTCCGGGCGCGAAGACACCCGAGCAGGCGCGTCAGAACGCGGCGGCCGCCGCGCTCGCAGACCTGCCGGAGCCGACGATGCGGAGGATCGAGGAGCTGTATCGCGACCGGATCGCGCCGCAGGTGCACCACCGCTGGTGACCCTCGTAACGCCGGGTCAGGTACTCGAGACCGCGGCGCCGTCGACCGCCGCGCAGACGTAGCTCGCACCGGTCCTCCCCGAGCGCGCGGCGTAGGACGCCTTCACGTCGGTGGCGAAGGCGGCAGCCCGGTTCTCCTCGACGAGGGCGACGATCGAGCCGCCGAAGCCGCCGCCCGTCATCCGCGCCGCGACCGCACCGTGCTCGTAGGCAAGGTCGACGAGAAGATCGAGCTCGGGGATGGAGACCTCGAACTCGTCCCGCAGGCTGTCGTGCCCCTCTCGGAACACCCTGCCCAGCGTCGACAGATCGGGCCCCCCGGGTTCCTCCAGGGCGGCGACGCACCGGCGCACCCGCTCGTTCTCGCTGACGACGTGCCGGAGCCGACGAAGCGGGATCTCGTCCACGCCTGCGCGCCGAGCCATGTCCTCCGCCTCGGCGAGCGTCAGGTCGGCCGGTCGCCGTTGGCCGATCGCGGCGAGGCCTCGCTCGAGCTCGGCGCGTCGCTCGGCATAGCCCGAGTGCTCCAGCTCGTGCCTGACCCCCGAGTCGAGCACCACGATCGCAAGCCCCGACGGCAGGGGAACGGCTCGGTGTTCCTCGGTTCCGCAGTCGAGCAGCAGCGCGTGTCCACGGCGACCGAGGAGGGCGGTCGCCGGATCCATGAGCCCGCAGGGAACGCCGACCGCCCGGCGCTCCGCCTCCTGCGCCACCTTCGCGAGCGCGAGGGCGGGCAGTTCGAACGCTGCGGCCCGGCACAGCGCGAGCGCGACGGCGACGTCGAGCGCCGCCGACGAGGACAGACCGGCGCCGGCCGGCACGGTCGACTCGATCACGCCGTCGATGCCGGCTGCGGGACGGCCGCGGTCTGCGAGGAGCGAGGCGACGGCGGCGACATACCGCCCCCAACCGGACACCGGCTCCCCGGCCGATCCGTCTGGATCGAGGACGACCGAGTCGCCGAACGCCTGTGACCGGAGCCGGATCCGCTCTGCGTCCGGCTCCCCGCGAACGGTGACTCCGAGGTCGATCGCGACCGGTAGGACGAGCCCGCCGGAGTAGTCGGTGTGCTCTCCGATCAGGTTGACCCGGGCAGGTGCGAAGACCGCGGCGGCCGTCATCGGGGCGGGTCGGCTTCGACCATCCGGACGCCGAAGCCGGCGGCGCCGCCCGACGAGCCTCCGAAGAAGCCCGCGCCGAGCTCAGCTGCGATCCTGTCGACGAGCGGCTCGGCGTCGCTGCGTCCGAGCACCACGACCGTCCCACCGCTCCCGCCGGCACTGGCGCGGGCGCCGGCGAGGCCCTGTTCCCAGCCCACGCGGCGGACCGCCTCGACGAGCGCGTCGGTCGCCTCGGTGCCGAGCCCGCAGCGCGTGTAGCCCTCGTGTGCCTCGTAGAGCAACTCGCCGAGCAGGCGGGCGCGGCGATCCGTGAGCGGCTGGGCGAGGAGGCTGACGAACGCTCCTACCCGGCGGTGCTCCTCGATCGGGTACATCGTCGCCGTCCGAACCGGGTACACGGTCTCCGGCTCGATTGGGCAAGTCGGGTCGTCCAAAGCTTCGTGGCGTGCCAGGAAGTCGGCTCCTGTGAGCTGTTCGGGCAACCGCGCCACGTCGATCTCGGCGGGATCGAGCTCGGTCAGGTACTCCTCGCGGCCACCCAGCAGCGTCTTGCCCATGAAGGCGGCACAGCGTGCGCGTCTGTAGGCCTTGCCGGCGATGGTGTGGCGCACGCCCGAGTCGATCCCCCAGGCGGCGAGCCCGTCCGGCAGCCGGATCGAGCGGACGATCTCGGCCGGGCGGCACAGCAAGAGGAGGAGATGGTCTCGCTCCCCGTAGGCGGCAGTCATCTGGTCCATCGATCCGCACGGTGCGCTCGCCAGGAGCTGCTCGGCGCGTTGGCTCAGGAGCGCGAGTCGCCGCGGCTCCGTCGCACAGCCGAGACAGCCGGCGACCGCCTGCACCGCCGAGACGCCGACTGCGGCCGACGAGCCGAGGCCCTTCGCCTCCGGGACCTCGGACGAGACCAGGACACGAAGTCCCTGTACCGGTGCGCGCTCCTCGCGCAGGAAGAGGGCAATCGGCCCCAGCACGTACGCTGCCCACGCGGCCGGCCCGGCGAACCGGGAGGCGAGGTCGGCTGGGGCGCTGCCGATGAGCTCGTCCACGTCTAGCGTGATCCGACGGCGGCCGCTTACGGCAACCACCGAGCCGTCGTCCCCGAGCTGGGCGGCGGCGAGGGCCGCGGCTGCCAGCGGGAGCTCGAGCACGAGCGAGCCGGAGTAGTCGGCGATGCCTCCGAGGACGTCGAGACGCCCGGGGGCGCGCGCGACGGCGATCGGTGACGCGGGGCCGAAGAACGCGCTCGTCCTGACCTGCTCGCAGAACGCATCGGCGTCGGGGAAATCGGTTGCTGCAGGGATTCTGGGGAGAGCCACGACTGCAGGTGACTGGGCGGCGTTCCCGACCACGGGACCAGTTTCGTTCATTCCGGACGAACGAGCCAGAGCGTCCGGCAGAGGGCCTGGAAATACACTAGGCGGCGTGAAGGCCGTCGTGATCGAGCGCCCGCACAAGGCGTCCTATCGCGAGGTGGAGACGCCGGCGTGCGGCCCCGGCGAGGTGCTCGTCCGCAGCCGCCTCGCAGGAGTCTGCCGCACCGATCTGGAGGTGCTCGAGGGCGCGCTCGACAGGCGCTGGGTGCGGTATCCATGCATTCCGGGTCACGAGTGGAGCGGACTGGTGGAAGCTGTGGGCGACGGCGTCGTCGAACTTGCGCCTGGCGATCGAGTCGTCTGCGAGGGGTTCTGCTACTGCGGCACGTGCAAGCGCTGCCGGGCGGGCGACACGCACCTGTGCGAGCGCTACGACTGCCTTGGATTCACACGCGGCGGGGGCTACGGGGAGCTCGTGCTCGTCCCACGTCACGTCGTTCATCGCCTGCCGGAGGACGTCCCGCTCGACGCCGCAGTCCTGGTCGAGCCTGCGTCGGTCGTGCTGAAGGGGCTTCTACAAGCGGAGCCTGAGCCAGGGGAGACGATCGGCGTCGTCGGTGTGGGCACGCTCGGCGCGCTCGCGATCGTTCTCGCGCGGCTCTATTCGCCGGCGGCTGTGGTGGCCTACGGCATCCGCGAGGAAGAGCTGGAGCTCGCGCGGAGGCTCGGCGCCACCGAGACCGTCAACCTTGCAGGAGCCGCCGCGAGTCGCGAAGGCGAGCTGGATCTCGTCGTGGAGACGGCGGGCGCCGTCAGCGCCCTCGAGCTCGCGACTCGCCTCCCACGCGAAGGGGGGCGCGCGGTGCTGCTCGGCATCGCCGGCGAGGGCAACGAGCTACGCTTGCCCGCCGACCGGCTCGTGCTGCGGGACGTCGCGCTGATCGGCAGCGTCGGCTACACGAGCGCCGTGTGGGCCCGCGTGGTCGCCTTGCTCGGCGCGAGCCTCGTCGACTTCTCTCCGATCGTGACGCACCGCTTCTCGGCGGAGCGGTTCGAAGACGCGTTCAGGCTGATGGTCGATCGAGACGGGATCGTGGGGAAGATCCTGCTGGAGCACGCGGAGGAGTAGTGGCCGACCGCGCAGGCTTCCTTCGGGATGCAGGGATCGGAGCGGCAGGCCTCTCGCTGGGCCACCTGGTCGGCCCGGCAGCGGCATGGGCCAGTGGCGGCGGCGACTTCGCCAACCATCCCCAGTGGCGGTTCGTCTTCGTCAGCCACAACACGCTCGACCCGCTGTTCGTCGCGACGCAGTTCGGGGCGCAGGACGCCGCATCGCTCGTCAAGTGCTCCGTGCGCTGGTCCGGCTCCCCTCGCGGAAAGCCGGACGAGACCGTCAAGGCCCTGCGGGGGGCGATCGCGGCCAAAGCGGACGGGATTGCAGTCTCGGCCGTCGACAGCCGTGCCTTCGCGCAGCAGGTCGAAGCTGCCCAGCGGGCGAGGATCCCGCTTCTCACCTTCAACGTCGACGCTCCGCCCGGTGGACGGCGACTCGCGTACGTGGGCGAGAGCCCGTACGCATCGGGGTCGCGCGTCGGCGCAGAGATCGTCCGCCTGTCGCCTGGAGCCGACGTGGCCCTCCTGGTCCCGGACAAGGCCAAGCCTTCGATCGAGCACCGGTTCGACGGAGTGGTCGCCGGGATCGCGCGCGTCCCGAAGCCTCCCGTGGTCACGATCGTCCGCACGAAGGGCGACATTCGCGAGCAGCAGGAGCGGATCGAGTCGCTGGTGGAGAGCCGCCCCCGCATCCGCGGCCTGTACGCGGTCGACCAGATCGGCACGACAGCCGCGGGCGCCGTGATCAAACGGCGCGGCTTGCGGGCACGCGGGTTCCACGGCGGCGGGTACGACCTGCTCCCGGAGGACCTCGAGCTCGTCGCCGACGGCCAGCTCGACTTCGTGGTCGACCAGCAGCCCTACCTGCAGGGGTTCGTTCCCGTGATGCAGCTCTTCCTCACGCGTATCTCGCAAGGGACGGTGCTCCCCTGGGACACGGAGACCTCGGTCCTGCTCCGCCATGCCGACGTGCGTGCCTTCCTGGAGACGAAGAGCCGCTTCGAGGGAAGCTCGAGCCGGCACGAGTATCCGCTGCGCCGGGCCTAAGCGGTGGCCGGATCCCGGCGCCGTTGGGCGGTGCTCGCGGCCGGGACCGTTGCGCAGACCTCCCAGGCCGCCGCGTACTCGGGCCTGGCCGTGCTCGCCCCGGCCCTGCGCGACCGCTACCACCTGAGCCTGACGCAGATCGGCGTCTTGCTCGGGGGCGTCGGAGTGGGCGCCCTGTTGACCCTGCTGGCGTGGGGACTGCTCGCCGACCTGGTCGGAGAGCGGGCGACCGCGACGGTCGGGCTCGCCGGTTCGGCCGCCGGCTTCGCCGGAGCCGCCTACGTGCCCGAGTTCGCCTCGCTGGTGATCGTGCTCGCGGTCGCGAGCGGGTTCGGGGCCAGTGCGAACACCGCCACCGGCAGGGCGGTGACGAGCTGGTTCCCCCGCAACGAGCGTGCCTTCGCGCTCGCCATCCGGCAGACGGCGATCCCGATCGGAGGATTCTCCGCCGCGCTCGCACTGCCCGCGATCGTCGACCAGTGGGGATTGCGAGCGGCCTTGCTCGCGCTCGGCGGCTTCTCTCTCGCCACCGCGGTGACCTCGGCGCTCTGGCTCGTCGAGGGGCCGATTCGCTCAGACGTCGGACAGGAAGCGGCGATGGTCCTCCACCCGCTTCGGGACCGGCGGATCTGGCGGATCTCCGTCGGCAGCTCGCTTCTGATCTTCACGCAGGCTGCGATCACGGGGTTCGTCGTCCTGTTCCTGGAATCTCAGCACGGCTTCTCTCCGGGCGAAGCAGGCGCCGTGCTGGCCGCGATGAACGTCTTCGGTGCCGCCGGCCGCCTGATCGGCGGACGGATCGCCGACCGGCATGGAAGCCGGGTGGGCTTGATCCGCGGCATCGCGCTCGGCACCGCCGTGGGGGTCGGGTCGACCGCTGCGCTCGCCGGCACGAGTGCATGGCTGATCGTGCCTGCTCTCGTCCTCGGCGGCGGGTTGTCGATGAGCTGGAACGCCTTGTCCGTGACCGCCGTCGTCGAGGCCGCGGGCGCCACTCGAAGCGGCGCGGCGCTGGGGCTCCAGCAGACGTTGTTGGCGTTGGCGGTGGTGATCGCTCCGCTCGGCTTCGCGCCGCTCGTTGCTGCGACCTCGTGGAACGCCGGCTTCGCCGTCGCAGCAGCCTTCCCCGTCGCCAGCATCGCCGTCCTGCGGCAGATCGGCAGGTGAGCGATACTCCGCCTCATGGAACGAGTGCTGATGCTCGCCGGCGACGCCGCCGAGGATCTCGAGACGTACTTCATCCTCTACCGCCTCCGCGAGGCGGGCTACACCGTCGACGTCGCTGCTCCGTCGCGCAGGACGATGCGCACCGTCGTCCACGACTTCGAGCCCGACTCGGACGCCTACGTGGAGAAGCCCGGGCGCCGGCTCGAGCCCGACCTCGCCTTCGTCGACGTCGATCCGCAGCGCTACGTCGGTCTCGTCATACCGGGCGGTCGCGCACCCGAGTACATCCGCGTCGATCCGGACGTACGGCGCATCGTGGCGCACTTCTTCGACCACGACCTGCCGGTCGGGACCCTCTGCCACGGCCCGCAGGTTCCGGCCGCTTTCGGCTACCTGCAGGGCCGGAGCTGCTCGGCGTTTCCGCCGCTCGCCCCGGATATCGAGGCGGCCGGCGGGACGTTCGTCGACGGCCCCGACGTCGTCGACGGCAACCTGGTCTCGTGCCGCGGCTGGGGCGATCTGGCCGAGTGGTCGCGAGCCTTCGTCGCCGCGCTCGAGCGGGCCGCCGTTCCCGCCTGACCCTGCGCGGGCAGACTTCGGTCATGGCCGACGTCGAATGTGTGAGTCGGGACCAGCTGTTGGAGCGGATCCGCCGCTGTGAGGCGTTCGTCCTCGTCGATGCGCTCTCGCCCATGTCGTATGCGGCATCGCATCTGCCCGGGGCGGTCAACATCCCTCCCGAGTCGGTCGACGACCGCGCGTCGACCGCCATTCCCGACCCGGAAGCCGCGATCGTCGTCTACTGCATGAATCCGGACTGCGACAGCTCGGCTCGCGTTGCCGGCAGGTTGGTCGAGCTCGGCTATCGGAACGTCGCCCACTACGCCGACGGCAAGACGGACTGGGCCGACGCGGGACTTCCCCTCGAGGGCGGGCGCGTCTAGGCCTCGAGGGCTCTCGCGAGCGCCGGCCTGCCGTCGGAGAGGACGGGCTCCCCGTGGCCGACGAGCACGCGTTCGACCGGCAGGTCGAGCAGCGGCCGCAGCCCGTCGACGACCTGGCGGTAGCGCTCCTCGCCGATCCAGGCGCGCGGCAGCCGCAAGCCACCGTCGCGTCCGAGCACGACGTCCCCGAAGACGAGCGTGCGGTGCTCGGGGATCCAGAAGACGCGTTCGCCCCAGGCAGAGACCGGGACTTCGACGCCGTCCGGGACCTCACCGACCGTTCCGCCGTACCGCGCGGCCAGCTCGGCGGAGCTGCGCCGGTGCGACTCGACCGTGAGCAGGATGCGCACCGGAGCGCCGGCACGTTCGACGTCGCGGTCGAGTGCGCGGTAGAAGCGCTCCTCGTCCTCCGGCGAAGCCAGCGGATCGACGAGCACGATCGCGCCCGGAGCCTCGTAGTACACACAGGAGACCTCCTGCTCCCACCCGTCCGGACCGCCATCGGCGGGCGTCCAGTCGGGGTGGAGGCCGGTCCAGGACCAGAGGCCGGTTCCGATCTCCGCCACCCTCACGCCGTCTCTATCCTGGCAGAGGCAGGGACGTCACTCGGAAGGAGATGCATGCTTCGCATTCGCACGCTTGTCGCCGTCGTCGCCGGGGTCGCGGCGCTCGCGCTGCCGATCTCGGCCGGCGCGGCGACCCCCAAGCTGACGGGGACGGTCGGTCCGGGCTTCACGATCACCCTCAAGCAGGGGGCGAAGAAGGTGAAGACGCTGAAGGCCGGCAGCTACTCGGTCAGGGTCAGCGACAAGTCGAACATCCACAACTTCCGCCTCAAGGGGCCCGGCGTGAACAAGGAGATCACCTCGATCTCCTTCAAGGGCACCAAGACCGTCGTGGTCAAGCTGAAGAAGGGTACGTACACGTACGTCTGCGACCCGCACGCGTCAATAATGAAGGGCACGTTCAAGGTCGTCTGAAATCCGCTTCCGGCCGGGACTCGTAGTCCCGGCCATGAAGCTCATCTCAACACTCGTCGTCGCGGCAGTGGCTCTCGCCCTGGCCGCCACGGCGTCATCGATGTCCACGCCGAAGCTGACCGGGACGGTCGGGCCCGGCTTCACGATCTCGCTCAAGAAGAACGGCAAGGCCGTGAAGACGCTGAAGGCCGGCAAGTACACGTTCGTCGTCACCGACAAGGCGTCGATCCACAACTTCGTCGTCGAAGGGCCGGGGTTCGAACGCACGATCACGAGCGTCCCCTTCAGGGGCACGAAGACCATGACGATCACGCTCAAGAAGGGAAAGTGGGAGTTCTACTGCAAGCCCCACGAGAGCGTCATGCACGGCGACTTCAAGGTGACCTAGACGTCGGTCACGCGGACTCGAGGGGGAGCGGCTCCGCTGCTCCCCCTCGGATCCGCCAGGCGGCGAGCTCCCCGGTTGCCCGCGAGAGGATCAGATAGGGCTTCCCTTCCCAGAGGCCGACGTTCGCAAGGTCCGTGCGCGAGGGGCGAGCCGAATCGGTTGGGTGCGAGTGGAAGACGGCCAGCTCGTAGCCCTCGTCCTCGAGATCGATCAGGAGAGCCGGGTCGGGGACGCGCAGGTCGAAGCGGTATGGGCTTGCTGCAGCGTTGACGCAGGGGATGTAGCGCTCGGCGACGGAATCGCGGAGCGAGATGAGGCCGCACGCCTCGTTCGGTGCCTCACCCTCAGCGTGCTCCTCCAGCGCCCGGCGCAACGCGGCGGGCACGACTACCACCAGTGGCCGCTCTCCATCGCCGTGCCCGGATCGAGGGCGTCCCAGAAGTCGGCCGACAGGTACTTCCAGCCGCCGTCGGCGAGGATGCAGACGACGACGCCTTCGTCGAGCTCCTCCGCGAGCCGGCGCGCCACATGGATCACGGCGCCTGCCGAGACCCCCCCGAACACACCTTCGCGCTCGATGAGCGCCCGCAGGCCCGCGAGCGACTCGGCATTGGAGACGAGGATCTTCCGATCGAGCTTGGAGACGTCCAGGATCGGCGGCACGTAGCCGTCCTCGAGCGAGCGCAAACCCATCACCGGGTCGCCGGGGAGCGGCTCGGCGGCGGCGACGACGACGTCGGGAAACGTCTCGCGCAGACGCTCGCCGACGCCCATCAGCGTGCCCCCGGTTCCGAGACCGGCAACGACGACGTCGACCCGGTCGAGAGCCTCGGCGATCTCCGCGCCGGTTCCCTCGTAGTGGGCACGAGGATTGGCCTCGTTTGCGTACTGGAACGGCATGAACCAGCGCGGATCCGCCTGGGCCAGCTCGAGCGCCATCCGCACCGCGCCGTTCGAGCCTTCGGCCGCGGGAGACTCGATGATCTCCGCGCCGTAGATGCGGAGCAGGCGCTTCCGCTCCTCGGTGGCGTTGGCGGGTAGGACGCAGGTGAGCGGATAGCCCTTCAGCTTCGCGACCATCGCCAGCGAGATGCCCGTGTTGCCGCTGGTCGGCTCGAGCAGCGCGCGGCCGGGCTCGAGCTCGCCGGAGGTCTCGGCCGACTCGATCATCGCGAGTGCGATCCGGTCCTTGATCGAGCCGGTCGGATTGCTGCCCTCGAGCTTGGCGTAGATCTGCACCTGGCTCTTCGGCGCCAGACGGGGAAGCTCGACGAGGGGCGTGGAGCCGACGAGGTCGAGCAGCGACGGTGCAAGCCGGCTCGCGCCGCCGGCCATTGCCGGAAGCAGGATGATCGTCGCGCCCTCGTGCACCGGCGTCTCGAGCTCGTCCAGCGTCCGGATGTCTTCGCCGTCCACGTACACGTTCGCGTACTGAAGCTGGCCGTCGAGCTCCGGGAAGCGGGCGGTGAGGTCGTCGAGCACCTCGCCGATCGTCGTGCCGCTCCCCTGCACCTCCCGCTCGCCGCCGACGGCGGGACGCAGCATGGGTGGAATTCGGACCTTCACGCGTGCGCCCCAAGGTTTTCCGGCCGGGCGCCGTCGGCTGCGCCGACGGCGCTTCCAGCCCTGGCCCCCTGGCAGAACTCGACGTAGTCGATGTACTCGGTGATCGTCGGGTTCTCGCCGCACACGGGGCACGCGGGGTCGCGCCGGAGCGAGACCTCGGAGAATGACCCGGCGAGCGCGTCGAAGAGCAGCAGGCGCCCGACGAGCGGATCGCCGATGCCGAGCGCGAGCTTCAGCGCCTCGTTCGCCTGGAGCGAGCCGACAACTCCCGGCAGGACGCCGAGCACGCCGCCCTCCGCGCAGCTGGGCGCGAGCTCGGGCGGGGGCGGCTGGGGGAAGAGGCACCGGTAGCAGGGGCCCTGTTGTGGCTTGAACACGGTGATCTGGCCCTCGAAGCGGTAGATCGACCCGTGGACGATGGGAATCCCGTGCCAGACCGAGGCGTCGTTGAGCAAGTACCGGGTGGGGAAGTTGTCGGCGCCGTCGACGATCACGTCCCAGCCTTCGCCGAGGATTCGGTCGACGTTCTCCGAGGTCAGCCGCTCCTGGAAGACCTTGACGGTGACGTCGGGGTTGAGCGCCTCGATCGTGCGTTTGGCGGACTGCGCCTTCGGCTCGCCGAGCCGCTCGGTCGAGTGGACGATCTGGCGTTGCAGGTTCGTCGCGTCGACCACGTCGTCGTCGACGATCCCGAGCGTCCCGACCCCGGCGGCGGCCAGGTAGAGGGAGGCGGGAGAGCCGAGTCCGCCCGCGCCGATCAGGAGGATCTTCGAGTCGAGGAGCTTGAGCTGCCCCTCGTCGCCGACCTCGGGGATCAGCAGGTGGCGGCTGTAGCGCTGGCGCTGCTCGGGCTGGAGCGCCCGCGGTGCGACCGTCGGGAAGCCGTTCCGCTTCCAGTCGGTGAAGCCGCCGCCGAGGTTGACGACGTCCGTGTACCCGAGGTCGTGGAGCGTCTTCGTTGCAAACGCGGAGCGCACCCCGCCGGCGCAGTAGACGACGATCGGACGGTCGTGGTCGGGCACGAGCCCCTCGACGCGGTACTCGAGATATCCGCGCGGGATGTGCAGCGCGCCCGGGATGATCCCCTGGTCCCACTCGTCCTGCTCACGGACGTCTAGGAAGAGGGGACGCTCGTCCGACTCGAGGAGCCGCGCGCCCTCGCTGGCGTCGATCTCGTCGATTTCGCTCTTGACCTGGTTGAGGAGCTCGCGGTAGCTCGGCATTGGTTTAAAAAAGATAGCGCTTCTGACCGGGGCGATGCGCACCGAAACGTCGGCGCCGGTCTCCGGTATTCCCGGAGGACGAAATCGACACCGCGGACGTGCCGGGAAGATCGAGGCTGCGACGCTAGCTTGCGGTTGCGCGCTCGACGACCGCCGAGAGGCGCCGGCGCACCTCGGCGGCGGTCTCCGCGAGCTCGTCGCTGCCGACGATGGAAAGCATGCGTTCTGCGTCCACCGCGGAGATCCGGGTCTTGCCGTCGCGCTCGTAGACGACCACGTTGCAGGGCAACAGGACGCCCAGATCGGGCTCGGCCTGCAGGGCGCGATGGGCGAGCGGCGGGTTGCAGGCGCCGAGGATGACGTAGCGGTCGCTCTCGACCCCGAGCTTCGCCCGCAGCGTCGCCTGGACGTCGATCTCGCAGAGGACGCCGAAGCCTTCCGTCTTCAGCTCCTCGCGGACGCGCTCGACCGCGCCGTCGAAGTCGAGCAGGGTAGACCCGCTCAGCGTGTAGCTGCTAGTTGCCGGCATGCTTCCTCCAGGTCTCGAGCCCGCGCCTTGGCTGCCTTCGCCCGGTGCGAGCGTGCTTCAAGGGTCTCCGGGAATCGTCGGCTCAGGTAGTCGATGATGGCGTCCTCGCCGACGATTGCCTCGCCGTCGGCGACGAGAACGGGAATGGTCGTCGAGCCGGTGGCCGACCTGACGGCGTCCCGCGCGTCGCGCTCGACCGGCACCTGGTGCAGGACGACGTCGACCCCGAGCTCCGTCAGGCGCTGTCGAACGCGCCTGGACGCCGGGCACCACTCGGTCTGCCAGAGCTCGAGCATCAGTGCCCAGCCGCCTCGAGGATCGCGTCGATCTCGCCGAGATGCTGGCGAACGCTGCCGCAGACCTGCTCGCAGAGCCCGAAGACGCCCTCGTCGACGATCCGGTAGTAGACGAAGGTGCCGGCCTTGCGGCGTCCGACGACGCCCGCTCGCAGGAGCACGCCGAGGTGCTTGGACACGTTCTGCTGGGAGGCGTCGGTCGCAGCGGCCAGCGCCTGGACGGTCGCCTCACCGCCGCGGAGACGGTCGAGGAGCCGGATTCGCATCGGCTCGGCGATCACGCGGAGCCGTTCGGCGATCACCTCGACGAGCGGCTCCGGCAGTGGGTGGGGGAGGGCGCGATCCATAATCAACTGAACAACCAATCAGTTGTGTATACTACCACCCGGACAGTGAACCGCAAGTCAAGGAGCGTGAGGACAATGGATGTGACCGATCAGACCTTCGAACGCGACGTGATCGACCGCTCGTACCAGGTACCGGTCGTGGTCGACTTCTGGGCCGCGTGGTGCGGCCCCTGCCTGATGCTCGGTCCTGTGCTGGAGCGAGAAGAGGCGGCTCACGAAGGCCGGGTGACGCTCGCCAAGGTCGACGTCGACGGGAATCCGGAGCTGTCGCGTCGCTTCCGGATCAGCGGCATTCCCTCGGTGAAGGCGTTCTGGCAGGGCGAGGTCGTCTACGAGTTCGTCGGTGCGCAGGCGCCGGCGCTCGTCGCCCGCTTCTTCGACACACTCGCCGGGCTCGTGCCGGAGGAGGACGCGGTCGAAGCGGTGTCGTAGCCGTTGACGAGGCGGCCTGAGGCAGGCGCCGGTACCGTCGGCAATGTGTCGCCACGGCTCCGCCTCTACGCGATCGTCGCGGTCGCCGCTGTGGGTGCCGCGGGCCTGACGGTCGGCATCACGCTTGCGACCAGGTCGACGCCGCCGAAGCGCGCTGCCGCGCCGAAAGGCGTACCGCCGCTGGTGGTCGACCTCGGCGTGCGCACGGATTCCGAGGCGGTTGCTCTTCGCCGAGCGGCCGGGCTCTACGAGAGCGGCAAGCTGTCGAGCGCCGCCCGCATCTTCGACCGCTACCGGTCGGTCGAAGCGCAGGTCGGAGCGGCACTCGCCCGCTGGCCAGACGGCTTCTCGGCCCTGAGCGAGCTCGCCGGGACCCGTCCGCGTAGCTCGCTCGTCCAGCTCGAGTACGGCGTCGCGCTCTACTGGCGCGGTGCGCAGACGGAAGCGAAGGCGGCGTGGCGAAGCGCACTCGCGGCGCAACCGGACACGCCGTACGCCGTCCGCGCCGAGGATCTGCTCTACCCGGACTTCCCTCGCGGACTTCCCGAGTTCGTGCCGAGCTTTCCTGCCCCCGAAGGGCTGGCCAGCCTTTCGCCGCCACGCCAGTTCGCCGAGCTCGCGCGCCGGGCGAAGCGGGGAGGGGCCCGCGACAAACTGCTGTACGGTGTCGCGCTGCAGCGGCTGGGCCGGCAACGCTCGGCCTTGCGCGAGTTCGAACGCGCCGCCGAGCTCGCCCCCGGCGAGCCAGAGCCGAAGGTCGCCGTCGCCGTCGCGCGGTTCGACAAGGCACAGCCTGCCCGGACGTTCTCCCGACTCGGCCCGCTGTCGAGCCGCTACCCCAAGAGCCAGAGCGTCCGATTTCACCTCGGTCTCTGCCTGCTCTGGCTGGGGAGCGTGGACAAGGCGAAGGAGGAGCTTCGGCTCGCTCGCTCGCTCGGCGCGCGAACGCCACTCGGCCGCCAGGCGCAGGCGTTTCTGAGCCGGCTGAAGAAGATCAGGACCTCGTAAGAGCTCCTAACGCAACGAGCAGTTGTGTCCCCGGGACGCGCCGCCCATCGCACCCCGAGAACGAATGCCCATTACGTTAGGAGCTCTAGCACTCGAAGATGGGCCTTTCGGCCCATGCGTCCGTCCGTTGCATTTGCAACAGTGCCGCCTTCTTGGCCGGGCGTTTGACGGAACACCAGGTCGCGGCTAGCTTGTCGGCCTTGACGGGAGGGGTGACGCAGTGAGCGGGAGCGGAACGGCCGTCGTACGCGAGCGCGTGGCGGTGCTCGAGACCGAAGAGGCCCGAAGCCTGCTCGATGCGGGCCGCGAGTCGGGGTCGCTCACCGCGGACGAGATCACGCTCGCGCTCGACGATCTCGACCTCGACGCAGGCCAGATCGACGACTTCTACCAGGCCCTCGACGAGCTGCAGATCGAAGTGGTCGCAGCCGAAGAGGAGGAGGACGACGCAGCGGCCGAGGAGTTCGAGGCGCAGGAGGTATCGACAGATGCCTTGCAGCTCTTCCTCAAGGACGTCGGCCGCGTCGACCTGCTGACGGCTGCGCAGGAGGTCGAGCTGGCCAAGCGGATCGAGCGCGGCGACCACCGGGCGAAGCAGGAGATGGTGGAGGCGAATCTCCGACTCGTCGTCTCGATCGCCAAGCGCTACCGCAATCAGGGCCTGCCCTTCCTGGATCTGATCCAGGAGGGCACGATCGGGCTCGTCCGCGCTGCCGAGAAGTTCGATTACCGCAAGGGATTCAAGTTCTCGACCTATGCCACGTGGTGGATCAGGCAGGCAGTTGCGCGGGCGCTGGCGGACAAGGCGCGAACGATCCGGATGCCGGTGCACGTCGTCGAGAAGCTGAACAAGATCGTCCGCTCCGAGCGGAAGCTGCGGGCAGAGCTCGGACGCGAGCCGATCGCGATGGAGATCGCGCGGGACCTCGATCTGACCATCGACGAGGTCGAGCAGATCCGCCGCACCGCCCAGTCGCCCGTGTCGCTCGAAAAGCCGGTCGGCGACGAGGAGGAGTCCGAGTTCGGTCACTTCATCACCGACGAGTCGGTGCCCCTCCCCGAGGAGGCGGCGGAGGTCACGCTGCGCAAGGAGACGCTGGAGAAGATCCTGGGCCAGCTCTCGCCACGCGAGCGCCGGGTGCTCGAGCTCCGCTACGGCCTGAACGGCGAGCATCCGTGCACGCTCGACGAGGTCGGCCGGGCGTTCAACGTCACTCGCGAGCGCATCCGCCAGATCGAGAACCAGAGCCTGAAGAAGCTGCGCGCGCTCGCCGAGAGCCAGAAACTCAGAGACGTCGCCTGACGCTTGCTCGGCGGCTTCGCCGCCGTCGCTTCGCTTTCACGGGGGAAACGGCCGGTTTCCCGCGTGTGCCCCCTTCCCTAAACGGTTCGCACCTCAGCGACCGTTGTCGGCCGCGCCCGCCATGTCGGTCGCGGCGGCGGAAGGCGCTTCGCTTGCTTCAAGTCGAAGCAACTGCGAGAGGTGGTCGACAAGTCCCTCGGTTACGGGGAGGCTGTGATCGGCCGCGCAGGCGTTACTGCAATTGTCGTTCTGGCTTCAGTCGTCTTTCTCGGTGGCGCACGATCCAAGAGGTTCGTTTCAGCGTCCCACGGGCGCGTGTGCGTTGGTATCGGCTCGCTGTGACGATGGACAGGGTGCGTCTTGTAGCGGACTACGTTTCTGTTCAACATGGCCGTGCCTTTGCGCTCGTCGACTTTTCAGGGGCTGGCCAACCGCAGCCGCTTGGTTTCGAGCGGCGACTGATCTCGCGGATCGTGGCCAGAATGTACGCGGCGCGACTTTAGATTCGTCACTAGTGCCGCCCTTCTGTCCGCTGTGCGGACCCTGGACACAGCCGGTCTGGTTTGTTCAAATCCTCGCGACCCGCGTCGAGGGAGGAGCCATGGAGGCAGGTTCCGGGGTATCCGGGCGTTCTTTCGATCACCCGCGCGAGCACTCGATTGGGCTGCCGCAGGTGTTGTTCCAGTCGATCACCCACATGGCGCCAGCGGGCTGGCTCTGACAGTCCTGGTTGTGACCCGTGCGCCGCAGCGGCTGCGCGACGTCGATCGCGTCTACGTCGAGGACGAGACGATCACGGCCGAGAGCCCACCACTGGCGGAGCCCGTGTAGTGGCGGTCGCAACCTCGCACCGGGTCTCGCGCGACGAGGTCGTCTGGTCGTTCGGCCCCGATCTGTCACCGGTCCTGGAGATCGAGCCGGGGGAGACGGTCACGTTCGAGACGAACGACTGCTTCACCGGGCAGATCCGCAGCGAGGACGACCTGGTCACCGAGATCGACTTGTCGCGGATCAACAGCGCGACCGGGCCGGTCGCGGTCAACGGCGCGGAACCCGGGGATTCACTCATCGTCGAGATCCTGGACGTGCGCCCGGTCGAGTGGGGGGTGGCGACGCTCATTCCCGGCTTCGGCCAGCTGATCGACCGTGTCCAGGCTCCGGTGACTCGCTTGTTCGAGGTCTCGGGCGGCGAGATCCGCATGAACGACCGCGTGCGATTCGCCGCCAAGCCGATGGTCGGCGTCGTCGGGGTCGCGACCGACGGCGAGGTGCTCTCCAACGGCCTCGCCGGGCGCCACGGAGGCAACCTCGACGACCACTTCCACGGCCAGGGGGCGCGGATCTACTTCCCGGTTCGCCGGCCCGGCGCGATGTTCGCAGTCGGCGACATGCACGCCTCGATGGGCGACGGGGAGATCTGCTTCACCGGCGTCGAGATCGCCGGTGAGGTCGACATGCGCTTCGACCTCTTGAAGGGCAAGCAGGCGACCTGGCCGGTGACCGAGCTCGCCGATCGCTGGATCCCGCATGCGACGGCCCCCGACTTTCCCGACGCGCTCGAGCTGGTCGCCGACGAGGCGGCGAAGCTTCTCGTCGAGGAGCACGGCTTCACGATCGAGGACGCATTCATCTTCCTGTCGGTTGCCTGCGACGCCGGTGTCGCGCAGGCGTGCAAGCCAGCCGAGGGCTTCGGGACGATCGCGCGCTTCTCGATTCCGAAGATCGACGCGTGCTCGGCACCGTTCTCCGGCTAGATTTCGCGGCCGTGGCCGCTCTCGACTCTGCCTGGCTCGACGAGCTCTCCGAGTTGCTCCGGATCCCGAGCGTCAGCGCCGACGCCTCGCACCAGGACGACGTCCGCAGGGCAGCGGAGTGGGTCTGCGCCTTCGTCCGCAACGCGGGTGGCGACTGTGACGTCGTCGAGCGGGCCGGCCGCCCGCTCGTGATCGGAGAGCTGCGCGCGTCTCGTGATGCCGGCTCCGCGGCAACGGTGCTCGTCTACGGCCACTTCGACGTCCAGCCCCCGGCTCCGCTCGACGAGTGGGAGAGCCCGCCGTTCGAACCCACCGTTCGCGGCGAGTGGCTGTACGCGCGGGGAATCGCCGACGACAAGGGGCAGCTGTACCTCCTGCTGAAGGCCGCGGCGCTTCTCGCCGCCGAGGGCGCGCTACCGGTCAACGTCCGAATCGCCTGCGACGGAGAGGAGGAGATCGGCGGGCACACGATCGTCGACTGGATCGCCGAGGACGAACGTGGCGCAGATGCCTGCGTGATCTTCGACGCGAACATGCCGCGGCGCGGCCAGCCGGCGTTCTACATCGCCACGCGAGGCGTCTGCTACTTCCACGTCCGAGTGCGGACCGGCGGCAAGGATCTCCACTCCGGCACGTTCGGCGGTGCCGCCCTGAACGCGACGCACGCCTTGGTGCAGACGCTCTCGGGGGTGCTGGCGCGCGACGGTCGCCTGCCGGAGCCGTTGCGAAAGGGAATCCTGGCACCGACCGATGCGGAGCTGGCCGACTGGGCCTCTCAGCAGCCCGGTGCAGAGGTGCTCGCCGAGCAGTCGGCCCGACCGGCTGACCCGCGCGCCGCCGAGGAGTTCTACCTTCGCACCTGGGGAGAGCCGTCCGTCGACGTGAACGGCGTCGAGGGCGGGTCGCCGCAGCTGCAGAAGACCGTCATTCCCGTCCTGGCCGAGGCGAACCTCTCGCTACGGTTGGCTCCCGGGCAGAGGGTCGACGAGGTCGCACCCGAGATCGAGCGCCTGTTGCGGGGATCCGCGCCCGAGGGGGCCGAGGTCGAGGTGGAGATGTGGTCGGCGGCACCTCCCGGGCTGATCCCACCGGATTCGGCCGCGATCCGGCTCGGGCAGAACGCCTTCGAGCGGGCGCTCGGGGTACGCCCCCTGCTCCTGCGCTCGGGCGGAACGCTGCCGATCGTGCCCGCGCTCGCAGACGAGGGCATCCCGACGATCGTCACCGGCTTCGACCTGCCGGACGGGAATCTCCATTCGCCGAACGAGCGGCTGCTGGTCGAGCACATTCCGCTCGGCGTCGCCGCCGCCCGGGAGCTCTTCACGGCGCTCGCCGGGCTGGTCTAGAGCTCCTAACGTGATGGGTATTCGTTCCCGGGGTGCGATGGGCGAGTGCGATGCGAGGACGCAGGGAGCGCACATAGCTGAAGCTATGGGCGCGACTGAGGACGAAGCAGCGTGCCGCCCAGCGCGGCCCGGGGACTCAACTGCCCATCGCGTTAGGAGCTCTCAGCCGTGAACGTGACTTGGGTCGTCCACGAGCCAGTCACGGCCGAATCGGCGCATCTCCTCGATCACCGGGAGCAACGCGACGCCTTTCGGAGTCAGCTCGTACTCGACCCGCGGAGGGGTCTCGGCGTAGCTGCGGCGGTCGACGACGTCCTCTTCCTCCAGCCAGCGCAGCCGCTCGGAGAGCGTGCGAGGGCTGATGCCCGGACAGGCGTGCTCGAGCTCGGAGAACCGCCGCGGCCCCTCGGACAGGTCGTGGAGAAGGAGCGCCGTCCATTTCGAGCCGATGATCTCGGCCGAGCACGCAACGGCGCAGGTCGCGTCGTGGACGGGCTTCATCGTGCGCGTGGCCATGTCCTGATTGTAGAGGGCGGACGATGATCGACCTTCATTCGCACATCCTGCCCGGGCTGGACGACGGTGCCCGCGCGCTCGGGGACAGCCTCGGGATCGCTCGTGCGGCCGTCGCGGACGGGATCACCGCGATTGCGGGCACTCCGCACGTGCGCGACGACTACCCGACGGATGCGGCCGTCATGGAGGCCCGTGTCGCCGAGCTCCAGGTAGAGCTGGCACGCGCAGAGATCCCGCTCGATGTGCGTACGGGCGGCGAGCTGTCGATCGAGTGGCTGAAGAGGCTTCCGCTCGAGGAGCTTCGCCGATTCGGCCTCGGTGGCAACCCGCGCTACCTGCTGGTCGAGACGCCGTACTACGGGTGGCCGCTCGGGCTCCCCGATCAACTCGTCTCGCTGCTCGAGCAGGGGATTGTCCCGGTGCTCGCGCATCCGGAGCGGAATGCAGAGGTCCAGGTTGATCCCGGTCGGCTCGTCCCGCTCGTCCGGAGCGGTGTACTCGTGCAGGTCACGGCGGCCTCGGTCGACGGCCGGATCGGTCGGCGCGCGGAGTCGTGCGGTCTCGATCTGATCGAGCATGGGCTCGCCCAGCTGATCGCTAGCGACGCCCACCATGCCTCCGTGCGCGCGGTCGGGATGAGGGCGGCGGGGAAGGCGGTCGGGAACGAGGCGCTCGCCAGGTGGCTGACCACCGACGTCCCAGCGGCGATCGTGGGCGACACCGATCTGCCCGAGCGGCCGACAGGCGGGCCGCGGCGTCCCAGGCTCCGCAAGCTGCTCCGACGCTAACCGGCCGCGAGCGACTCGATCAGGGCGCGGACATCGGCGACCCCGGCTGCCTAGACGCGGAGCGCGTCATCGGCGGGAAACCGGCTGCTTCCCCCGTGCGAGCGAGCATCGCGGCGGAGCCGCGGCGAGCGCTCACCACGGCGGCGGATTGTGAGTCCAGCGTCCTCCGACCATGGTCGCCACGATCTGCACCTGCGGCAGCTCGTCCGCCGGGATCGCGAACGGATCGCGGTCGAGGACGACCAGGTCGGCGAGGTAGCCGGGAAGGAGGCGGCCACGCCGGCGTTCGTCGCCGGTCAACCAGGCCGGCGTGACGGTCGTCGCATCGAGGGCCTGCCCGACCGTGACCGCCTGCTCCGGCATCCACTCGCGGAGCACGCCGGCCACGATGCCTGCCCAGGGATCGAGCTCCTCGATCGGCGCGTCGGAGCCGTTTGCCACGCGCGCGCCCGACTGGAGGAGGGACCGGTAGGCGTAGGCCCCGCCGAGCCGGTCGGCCCAGAAGCGTTCCGCGAGGTAGCGGTCGGAGGGTGCGTGGCTGAACTGCACCGAGGCTGCGAGTCCGAGCTCGGCGAACCGGCTGACGTCTTCTGGAGCGAGGCACTGCGCGTGCTCGATCCGGTGTCGCAGGCCGAGCGGCTGCCACTCCTCGCGTGTCTCCTCGAACGCATCGAGCGCGTTCCGGTTCGCCCGGTCGCCGATCGCGTGCACCGCGAGCGGCCAGCCGGCGCGGGCCGCTCGGCGGATGACGTCGGCCAGCTGCTCCCGCGTGGTGATCTCGACTCCGGTTCCGTCCAGGAGCAGCGCAGTCTGCGATCCGAGCGTCCCGTCCATGAAGGCCTTGAGGTAGCCGAGACGCAGCCGGTCGTCGCCGAACCCGGCGGCCAACCCGAAATCGGCGAGCTCGTCGAGACGGTCGTGGGGCACCGACTGCCAGACGCGCAGGCTGAGGCTTTCCTCCTCCGCGAGCCGCTGCCAGAGCCGCGGGATCGAGGGGAGCCAGCCGTCCTTGTCGTGGATCGCGGTCACCCCGCGGGATGCCGCGAGCCGAAGACCGGAACGCATCGCGTCGAGGTACTCGGCGTCCGTCGTCTCGACGTAGTGCTCCTTGAACTGCCAGGCAGACTCCTCGCGGAGCACGCCGGTCGGCTCGCCGCGGTCGTCCAGCTCGACGACGCCTCCGGCGACCTGGAGCTCGCCGTTCGCGCGCGCGAGCGCCGCGGAGTTCACCCAGAGCGAGTGGTAGTCCTTGGCCAGGAGCGCGGTCGGGACGTCGCCCGTGACCGCGTCGAGCGCCTCCTTGCTCGGCTCCTCGCCCCAGTCCGCGCTCCGCCAGCCCTGACCGCGGAGCCACCGGCCGGGTTCGTGGGTCGCAAGGCTTTCACGAACGAGGTCGAGCGCTTCGCCGAGCGAGGCAGCGCTCTCCAGGCGCACCTGACGCTGGGCGACCGCCCAGCTGGGGAAGTGGACGTGCGAATCGGTGAAGCCGGGCACGACGCAACGTCCGCCGAGGTCGACGACATCCGGCGAGGCGAGGGCGGTCTCGTGCGTGCCGACGCCGCCGGCAATCCGGTCGCCCGCGATCGCGAGTGCGCGTGCGAGCGGCAGCGCAGGATCGAGTGTCCGGATCGCTCCGTTCTCGAGGATCACGAGCAAGAATCTAGCCCGTGTTCGACCATGTCACGATCCGGGTCTCCGGCCTGGCGGCGTCGAAGCGGTTCTACGATCTCGTCTTCGCGGCGATCGAGTTCCCGGTACCGCCCGGACTACTACGGCGCGTTCGTGCTCGACCCCGACGGCAACAACGTCTGAGGCGGTGTGTCACAGGCGGTAGTTGCAGCCTGGAATACGGTTGCTCTACTCGAAGGGAAGGAGCAGTCGTGATCGACCACATCGGCCTCAACGTCGCCGACTACGCGCGAAGCAAGGCGTTCTTCCTGGCAGCGCTCGAGCCGCTCGGTTACGGCATCGTGATGGACTTCGAGCCGCACGGGATCGGCTTCGGGCCCGACCAGAAGCCGATCTTCTGGATCGTTCGACGCGAGCCGCTCGGAGCGGCGCACGTCGCCTTCACCGCTCCCGACCGAGCGACCGTGGACGCCTTCTACGAGGCCGCGCTCGCGGCAGGCGGCGCCGACAACGGACCGCCCGGGATCCGCGAGCACTACCACCCGACCTATTACGGTGCGTTCGTCCACGACCCCGACGGGCACAACATCGAGGCCGTCTGTCACGTAGCTGTCTAGGGCACGATGTTGTGGTTCAGGCGGAAGACGTTCTCCGGGTCGTACCGGCGCTTCACCTCTCTGAGCCGCTCGTAGTTCGGGCCGTACGCTGCCCCGACAGCCTCGTCGACGTCGTCGTCGGCTAGGTAGTTGAGCCACCGCCCGCCGGCGGCGTACGGGTCGAGCGCCGAATAGGTCGCGCGCGCCCACGCGACGTTCGCGTCGGTGTCGGCGGGATCCAGCCACTCGCCCGGGATGACGACGTTGTAGCTCTCCTGCCGGTGAGGCACGGCCGTGTCATCGACGCCCACCCGGGTGACCGCCCCGTGGAAGTGCTCGATCACGATTCCGCCCATCGGCGACGGGCATTCCGCGAACGCGGTGACGAGCGCCTCGATCGTCCCGTCGTCGAGCGACCGGACGAAGCGCGACTTCCAGTAGTTGAGCGCGCCCTTCGGATAGGCGTCGTCGATGATCATGTTCATCGCCGGATAGGGCATCGGTCCGACCTCGGTCATCAGGGGCGAGCCGAACGCGAGCACGGGCTTGAGGTCGGCTGCGGCCTGGTCGGGGGAGCCGGTGTGGAAGACGATGAACGCAGCCAGCTTCATCCCCGAGCCGTCCGGAGCGTGTACGAGGCCGGCGAAGACGGTGGTGTCGTCGGAGACCGACGCCGTGAACTCCCGGTAGAACTGCAGCACGTCGCGCGCCGCCTCGAATGGGTGCGCGACCAGGCCGCCCGTGATCATCGACACGGGGTGCAGCTGGTACTCGAAGGAGGTCGCGACGCCGAAGTTCCCGCCGCCGCCGCGAAGCGCCCAGAACAGATCCGTGTGGTCTTCCGCGCTCGGTCGCAGCACGTCGCCCGCCGCGGTGACGAGCTCGACCGACAGGAGATTGTCGGCAGCGAGCCCGTAGTTGCTCATCAGCCAGCCGAGCCCACCGCCCAGCGTCAGGCCCGCGATTCCGGTCGTCGAGATCGCGCCACCGGTCGTCGCCAGGCCGTGCAGACCGGTCTCGCGATTGAACTCGCGCCAGATCACTCCGCCCTGGGCGCGGACCGTCTTCGCGACCGGGTCGACGTGGATTCCCTTCATCTGCGAGAGGTCGATCATCAGGCCGCCGTTCGTCACGGCCCGCCCGGCGACGTTGTGACCGCCTCCGCGGACCGAGACCTCGAGACCGGTCTCGCGCGCCAGGGCAAGGGCGTCGACGACGTCCGCAGTTCCCCGGCAGCGTGCGATCAGCGCGGGCCGCTTGTCGATCAGCCCGTTGTGGATGCGGCGTACCTCGTCGTAGCTCGGGTCGTCGGGCCGGACGAGCACTCCTGTCAGCGCCGTCTCCAACTCCTCGCGGCGTCCGCCTTCGACGATTGCCTGCGCCATCCTCGCCTCCCTCGTTTCGGAAAAGAAGCGCCGAGTGTACGACGTAGACTGGCCTCCGTGGGTTACGAGATCCTGAGCGGCGAGCAGCGCGAGTTGCGCGATCTCGTCCGCACGCTGGCCCGCGAACGGGTCGCTCCGCGGGCGGCAGAGATCGACGAGGGTCACGAGTTCCCGTGGGATATCGTGGAGCTCTTCCGGGAGCAAGGCCTGTTCGGCCTCCTGTACGACGAGGAGTGGGGCGGAACCGGCACCGGAGCTCTCCTCGCTCTGATCGCGATCGAGGAGGTCGCAAAGGTCTGCGCGACGAGCAGCCTGCTGCTCGCCGTGCAGGAGCTCGGCTCGCTCGGGCTGAAGCTCGCGGGCACGCGGGAGCAGCAGGAGCGCTACCTGCCGCGGCTTGCGTCGGGCGAGTGGCTGGCTGCGTACGCGCTGACCGAGGCCGGCTCCGGATCGGACTCGGCCGCGATGCGCACCACCGCCCGGCGCGACGGCGACGACTACGTCCTGGACGGCGGCAAGCGCTTCATCACGAACGCAGGCGTGGCCAGCTTCTACACCGTGTTCGCGAAGACGGACCCGGCTGCGGGCCACGAGGGCATCTCGGCCTTCGTCGTCGAGAGCGACACGCCCGGCTTCGAGGTGGCCCGGCTCGAGCCGAAGATGGGGATCGCCGGATCGACGACCGGCGAGCTCGTCTTCGACGGCTGCCGGGTGCCGGCCGCGAACCTGCTGGGAGCCGAAGGGGAGGGATTCAAGATCGCGATGCGCATCCTCGACCGCTCGCGGCCCGGGGTCGCCGCACAGGGGCTCGGGATCGCCCAGGGCGCGACCGACTACGCCCTCGAGTACGCGAAGACCCGCGAGACGATGGGGAAGCCGATCGTCGAGCATCAGCTCGTCGCCGCGAAGCTCGCGGACATGGAGACGAAATGCGAGGCCGCCCGGGGCCTCCTCTACCGGTTCGGCCAGATGGTCGACGCGGGAGCACCGGACGAGGAGCTGACGAAGGCGTCGGCGATGGCGAAGCTCTACTGCACCGACGTCGCAATGGAGGTTACGACGGACGCGGTGCAGATCCTCGGCGGTTACGGCTACATCAAGGAGTATCCGGTCGAACGCATGATGCGGGACGCGAAGATCACGCAGATCTACGAGGGGACGAACGAGATCCAGCGTCTCGTCATCGCTCGCGAGATGCTGAAGGAGTCCCGCGTCTTCCTGCTCGCAGAGGTTTAAGCCTGGTTAAACTTCTGCCGGTGCTGTCGGCATCGGTCGAGGACTACGCGAAGGCGATCTACGTGCTGGAGAGCCGGCACGGGGTCGCGTCCACCACGGCTCTCGCGGAGCGGCTCGACGTCAGCCCGCCGGCCGTCTCGGCGATGATCAAGAAGCTCGCCTCGATCGGATACGTCAGCCACGTCCGGTACCGGGGCGTGCGTCTGACTGCCGAGGGCCGGCGCTTGGCGCTCGAGGTGCTCCGCCACCACCGCCTCCTGGAGACCTACCTGGTCGAGGAGCTCGGCGTTCCCTGGGAGCACGTGCATGCCGAGGCTGAGGTGCTCGAGCACGTGCTCTCGGAAGGGCTCGAGCAACGCATCGCCGCCAAGCTCGGCGAGCCGACGCACGATCCCCACGGCGACCCGATCCCGGCCGCCGACGGAACGGTGGTCGAGCCTTCGACCGTCTCGCTCGACGCCCTCGAGGTCGGCGAGCGCGGAACGTTCGTCCGGGTCTCGGACAGCGACTCGACCCTGCTGCGCGAGCTGGCCGACCGAAAACTCCGCCCGGGCGACGCGATCGAGGTCACCGGCAGCACCAACCGGGGCCGGAGGGTCTCGTGCGAGGGGCACGAGCAGGAGCTACCCCGGAACCTGATCCGCGCGATGCGGGTGGAGGTCGAGCAGTGAACCCGAGATTCGAGGTTGCGCGCGACCTCGTGGGCCGCGTCCTGCCCGGCGAGGCGGCGACGATCCAGGCCGCCCAGGAGGCGCTCGACGGGCACCGGCATGGGCTACGTGCGCTGTGGCCGTTCCTCGGGCCGGCGTTCATCGCCTCGGTCGCGTACCTCGACCCGGGCAACTTCGCGACCGACGTCGCCGGCGGAGCGAAGTACGGATACCTCCTGCTCTGGGCGGTGCTCGCCGCGAATCTGATGGCGATGCTGGTGCAGACCCTCTCGGCGAAGCTCGGGATCGCCACCGGGCAGAACCTCGCGGAGGTCTGCCGGGACAACCTGCCCAAGAGGGTATCGGTCGGCCTCTGGATCCAGGCGGAAGTGATCGCGATGGCGACCGACCTCGCTGAGGTGCTGGGGGCGGCGCTCGGGCTGAGCCTGCTTTTCGGCATCCCGCTCGCCTGGGGCGCGGCGATCGCAGTTGCCGCCGCCTTCATGATCCTCGCCCTTCAGGCGTTCGGCTTCCGGCAGCTCGAGGCGGTGATCGCCGTGCTCGTCGGCGTGATCGTGATCGCGTTCGCCTTCGAGCTCCTGGCGGTGACGCCTGACCCGGGTCGGATGGTGGACGACCTGTTCTCGCCGAGCCTCCACGGCGAGGCGGTCCTGTTGGCGGTGGGGATCATCGGCGCGACTGTGATGCCGCACGTGATCTACCTGCACTCGGCGCTGACCCAATCTCGCGTCCGTGGGAAGACGGAGAACGAGCTGAAGCGGATCCAGCGCTTCGAGCGCATCGACGTGCTGATCGCGATGACGATCGCCGGCCTCGTCAACCTCTCGATGCTGTCGATCTTCGCCGCGCGGTTCTTCGGCACGAGCGCGGAGTCGATCGAGGACGCCTACCACGGTCTGCACGTCGACCCCGGCAAGTGGGCGGCGATCCTGCTCGGCATCGCGCTGCTCGCGTCCGGCCTCTCCTCCTCGTCCGTCGGCACGATGGCCGGTCAGGTCGTGATGCAGGGCTTCATCCGGCGCAGGATCCCGATCTTCGCCCGGCGGGCGATCACGGCCGTGCCCGCCCTCGCGGTGGCGCTCGCCGGGGTCGACCCGAGCCGTGCGCTCGTGCTCAGCCAGGTCGTGCTCTCGTTCGGTATTCCCTTCGCGCTCGTCCCGCTGGTGCTCTTCACCAGCAAGCCCAAGGTGATGGGCGTGCTCGTCAACAACCGGCTGACGACGTCGGCGGCATGGGTGATCGCCGTCGTGATCAGCGGCCTGAACGTCTTTCTGCTCGCCGACATCTTGCTGTGAGACCAGAACCCAGCCTGAGCTTCGGCGTTGCGGCGGACGTCTACGACCGCGCCCGACCGGACTGGCCCGAGGAGCTTCTCGACGTCGTGCCGCTCGGGAACGGGGCAACTGTCCTCGATGTCGGGGCGGGCACCGGAAAGCTCACCCGGCTGCTCGTACAGCGCTTCGCGCGCGTGATCGCGCTCGAACCCGATGACGCGATGCGTGCGCTGATCGACGTCGGGGAGCCGCTCGTCGGCACGGCCGAGGCTATCCCGCTCGCTGACTCGTGCGTCCGCGGCATCTTCTCGGCCGAGGCGTTTCATTGGTTCGACGGCACACGGGCGCTGGCGGAGTTCGCACGGGTCTTGACGCCCGGAGGCGTGCTCGCCTTGCTCTGGAATCGCTACAACCCAGCGGACTATGTGATCCCGGACGGAGCGTTGCCGGAGTCGACGTCACCCAAGCATGGCTCGTTCGTATCCGGGGCATGGAGGAATGTGCTCGAAGGAGCCCCGTTTGGGCCGCTTCGCGAGGTTGCGGTCCCACAGGAGCGTGATGTGTCACGGAGTGAGCTTCTCGACTATTTCGCCTCCGTCAGTCCCGTCACGTCGCTTCGGCACGAGGCGCGGACCGAAGCACTCGCCCGAATTGCGGCTGCGCTCGATCGTCCTGTGTACCGCCGTCGCTGGACAGCCGAGCTCTACTGGACCAGGCTTGGCGGCTAGGCGCGCGGTCGTGATCGGCTCCGGGCCGAACGGACTGGCGGGCGCGTTGACGCTCGCGCGGGCCGGGTTCGAGGTCGAGGTGCACGAGGCGGCACCGGAGCCCGGCGGCGGAGTCCACACCGCAGAGCTGACGCTCCCCGGCTTCCGGCACGACGTCTGCTCCGCGATTCACCCGCTGGGCCGTGCCTCGCCGTTCTTCCGCCGGGCGCAGCTGGACGTCCCGTGGGTCGATCCGCCCGCGGTCGTCGCTCATCCCTTCGACGACGGCACCGCGATCGTGCTCGAGCGCGATCTCGCCGACGTCGACCTCGGACGGGACACGGCCGCATACCGCAGGCTGGTCGGGCCCCTCGTCGAGGCGTGGGCGGAGATCGAGCCCGTGCTGCTCGCCCCGCTTCCTCTGCGGCGCCGGTCGGTGGTGCGGGCCCTGCGAATGGCGGAAGCGGTCAGAAGCGCCGTCTCGGATGCACGAACGCTTGCCGAGTCGCGCTTCTCCACGGCGGGCCCACGCGCCCTCTTCGCCGGGCTGGCCGGACACTCGGTTCTGCCGCTCGAGCGCCGTCCGAGCGCCGGCTTCGGGCTGTCCCTGGCCGTGCTTGGCCATGTCGCCGGCTGGGGTTTTCCGCGCGGCGGTGCGCAGGCGATCACGGAGGCGCTGGTGGATGAGCTGCACCGGCTCGGCGGCGCCGTGCACACGTCGAGCCCGGTCGAGACGTTGCCCGCCGCAGACGTGGTCCTGGCCGACGTCATGCCGGGGGAGCTGAGCCGCATCGCGGCCTTCCCGGAGCGCTACGACCGGGCGCTGCGCCGGTACCGCCACGGCCCGGGGGCGTTCAAGCTCGACTGGGCGCTGAACGGTCCGATCCCGTGGACCGCAGCCGCATGTGCGCGCGCGGCAACCGTTCACGTCGGCGGGACGCTCGATGAGATCTCGGCCTCGGAGTGGGGGGCGTGGAGCGGACGCCCGGTGGAGCGGCCGTTCGTGATCCTCGCCCAGCACACGCTGTTCGATCCGGCTCGAGCCCCGGAGGGGAAGCACACCGTGTGGGCGTACTGCCACGTGCCGAACGGCTGGGATGGGGACATGACCGACCGGGTCGAGGCGCAGATCGAGCGCTTCGCACCGGGCTTTCGCGAGCTGATCCTGGCCCGCAGCGCCGCCCGGCCGCGAGACCTGCAGGCGCGGAACCGCAACCTCGTCGGAGGCGACGTGAACGGCGGCACCGCCGACCTCGGCCAGCTCGTGACGAGACCTGTCCGACGATTGAACCCGTACCGGACACCGCTGCCGGGCGTCTACCTGTGCTCGTCGGCGACGCCGCCGGGCGGCGGCGTCCACGGGATGTGCGGCTACGCGGCCGCGCTGACCGCGCTCAGGGACGAATCGCGCCCGGGTCGACGACCTCGAAGTCCGAGCCCTTCACCTGGCCGAGCGTATGCAGGTCGTCGTTCGACCAGCGCGGGTCGGGTGCGCCCGAGATGAACCAGCTGGAGCCGTTGTCGGCGACGACCATGCCGTACCGCTTCAGTGCCGCGAGCACGATGCGAGCCTGTCGCGGGAATCGGCCCGTGTCGAAGCTCGCACGCAGCCGGAGACGGAGGCCCATCGGCGGCAGATTTGCGTCGGTCAGGTCGCTGGCGTTGTGCCGAGCCGGGTAGACGTAGGCGCGCCGGGTGCGTTGGGCGGTGAATCGCAGCGCGTGGTCTATGTGGCCGGCGGCCACCTCGTCGTAGCGCGCCAGACCGGGGAGGATCGGCAGCCCCGCCGCATCGGCCGACGTCCAGCCGGCCGGCCGAAGCCGGTTCGTCCGCAGGTTCCAGATCGCGCCCGAGCCGGCATGCCAGCCGCGCGGCGTGCGCCGCAGCGCGTAGAGCTCGTAGAGCCTGCAGGAGGAGCGGTCGACGATCAGCGCATGCCGGTCGCTCCCACCCTCGATCTTGACCGCCCGCGGGATCGGATACGGACCCCGGTCGCTCTCGTCCGCGTAGTCGAAGGCGACAGGGGTCTTCGATTGCTCGGCCGACACGACGGTATACGGAATCCCGATCGGGCGGCCCTCCCACACGCCGGAGCCGAAGTCGGGGTGAAGGCCGCCGGCCGGGCCGATTGCCGAGATGATCGCCTCGGAGTTCGGGGCGACCGGCAGCGAGTCGACGCGCCTGTTCCACGGATTGTCCGGCGGGAAGATCGTGCACCCCGCGAGACGCGGCGGTGCGGCCGCCCCGGACAGCACGAGCGCGACGGCGAGGCCCGCGAGCCCTTTCACGCGGCCAGTTTGCCTGCCACACTCGTCCCATGCTGACGTGTCCGCGGTGCGGCGAGCAGAACCCCGAGCATGCCCGCTTCTGCCTCGCGTGCGCCGCGCCGCTCGCCACGCCCGACCAGGAGTCGCGACGGCGGGTGACGATCCTCTTCTGCGACCTGGCCGGCTCGACGGCCTTGGGCGAGGGTCTCGATCCGGAGACGTTCCGGCGGGTGCTCTCGCGCTACCACGAGACCGCGCGGGTCGTCGTCGAGCACCACGGCGGCACGGTCGAGAAGTTCATCGGCGACGCGGTGATGGCGGTGTTCGGCATCCCGGCCGTGCACGAGGACGACGCCTTGCGCGCGGTGCGAGCCGCTGTCGCGCTCCGCGAGCGAATGGCCACGGTCAACGAGGAGCTCGAGCGTGAGTACGGGACGCGCCTCGCGGTCCGGATGGGGGTGAACACCGGCGAGGTGGTGACCGGCACGGAGGACCGTCTGGCGACCGGCGACGCTGTCAACGTCGCGGCCCGGCTGGAGCAGTCGGCGAAGCCCGACGAGATCCTGCTCGGGCCGGAGACGTTCGCGCTCGTGTGGGCGGCCGTCGACGCCGTCCCGCTGGAGCCGCTCGACCTGAAAGGCAAGAGAGAGCCCGTCCCGGCCTGGGAGCTCCTGGGCGTGAAGGACGAGAGCCAGCTTGGGCGCCACTTCGACGTGCCGATGGTCGGTCGGGAATCGGAGATCCGCCGTTTCGTAGGGAGCTTCGAGCGCGCCCGGCGGGAGCGCTCCTGCCAGACCGTCACGATCGTCGGCCCCGCCGGCGTCGGGAAGTCGCGGCTCGCTCACGAGTTCCTGGCGTCGCTCGAAGACTCGGCCGTCGTGCGCAGCCGCTGCGTTCCCTACGGGGAGGGAATCACCTATCTCCCGGTCGCCGAGGTCGTGCGACAGCTCGAGCCGCGCCTCGCCCGGCTCGGGCTCGACGAGCACGTGCTCGAGACGCTCCGCGGCCTGCTCGCCGCCGCCGACACGTCGCACTCCACCGAGGAGATCGCGTTCGCGGTTCGCAAGCTGCTCGAGTCGGCGGCGCGCGAGCGGCCGCTCGTGTGCGTGCTCGACGACATCCAGTGGGGAGAGCCGGCCTTCCTCGAGTTGCTCGAGCAGGTGGCCGTCCTGTCCCACGACGCGCCCCTGCTCCTCTGCTGCATCGGGCGGTCGGATCTGCTCGAGCGACATCCGACCTGGGGCGGAGGGAATCCGAACGCGACGACCGTCGTGCTCGAGCCCCTGTCGACCGCGGAAACCGACGAGCTGATCGAGCATCTCACCGCCGACGCGCCGCTGACCGAGGCCCTCCAGCGGCGGGTTCGGAAGGCGGCCGAGGGCAACCCGCTCTTCGTCGAGGAGATGATCGCGTTCCTCAGAGACGCCCCCGAAGGGCAGATGACCGTGCCGGCGACGATCGCGGCGCTGCTCAACGCCCGGCTCGACCAACTCGAGGCAGCCGAGCGGGCGGTGCTGCAACGGGGCGCAGTCGAGGGCCGCGTGTTTCATCGCGGTGCCGTGCAAGCGCTCGGGCCCCACGAGGCTCATGTCGGTGGGCGCCTGGCGGCGCTCGTGCGCAAGGAGCTCGTTCGTCCGACCCGGGCCCAGCTGGAAGGCGAGGACGCGTTCCGGTTCCGCCACCTGCTGATCCGGGACGCGGCCTACGACTCGCTTCCGAAAGAGATTCGGGCGCAGCTGCACGAGCGGCTGGCCGACTGGCTCGAGCGACATCGTTCCGAGCTCGTCGAGGCCGACGAGATCGTCGGGTACCACCTCGAGCAGGCCCACCGGTACCGGGTCGAGCTTCGGCCGCCGGACGACCGCGGCCGCCGCCTTGCGCTCCGCGCGAGCGAGCTGCTCTCGGCCGCCGGCGCCCGCGCGCTCGGGCGCAACGACGTCGGAGCGGCGAGCAAGCTGCTCCGACGGGCGCTTGCCCTCCGGCCCGAGGACGACTCGGCGGTCGCGCTCCGCATCGAGCTCGGCGAGGCGCTCCTGTTCGCGGGAGAGCTGGCCGCCGCCGAGGAGCTCACCAGAGAAGGCGCCGCTCGAGCGGCGGCCGCCGGCGATCGCTGCGGCGAGCTCCGCGCCCGGCTGATGGCGCTCCGGATCGCGACCGTGGCGCCAGCCAGGGACGGTGGCGGCCCCACCCCGAGCGACGACCTCGTCGCTCTCGCGAACCAGGCGGTTCCCGTCTTCGAGCAGGAGGCCGACGACGCGGCCCTCACCGACGCGTGGGCCGCTATCGCCTGGACGAAGATGTTCCGTTGCCAGTTCGCCGCGATGCTGGAAGCCGTCGACAGAGGGCTGGATCACGCCCAGCGCGCGGGCAAGGCTCGCTGGGCGCGCGAGCTGCTCGGCTGGAGGAGCACCGCCCTCTTCTACGGGCCCACCCCTGTCGAAGAGGTGCTCCGCTGGCACGAGCAGCAGCAAGCGCGCCATCCGCTGGCGCTGTGGGGCTGCGCCGTGCTGGAGGCGATGCGCGGCTCCTTCGACCAGGCGCGCTCGCTGATCGCCGCGGGGGACGCGAGAGCCGAGGAGCTCGGCCAGACGCTGCTCGGCGCCGCCAGCGGGATCTTCGCGTGGGAAGTCGAGTCGCTCGCCGGCGAGCCGTCGGCGGCGGAGGCCTGCGCCAGACGCAGCTGTGAGTTGCTCGAGCAGCTCGGCGACACCGGGATGCGTTCGCTGGCGAGCGGCGAGCTCGCCGAATCGCTCTACCAGCTCGACCGCAGCGACGAAGCGATGCGCTGGACGACGACGGCGGAGCAGCTGAGCACCGAGGACGACGTTGTCAACGAAATGCTCTGGCGGCAGGTACGGGCGAAGCTCCTGGCGCGTCGCGGCGACCACGTCGAGGCCGAGCGGTATGCGCGCGAGGCTGTCTCGCTCGCTGAGCAGACGGACATGCTCGGCTGGCACGGCCGTGCGCGCTCCGACCTCGCCGAGGTACTCGCTTCGGCCGGACGCGACGAGGAGGCGACCACCGAGCTCGGCACCGCGATCGTCCTGAACGAGCGCAAGGGCAACGTCGTCGCTGCCGGCGCGGCGCGCCGTAGGCTGGCCGAGCTTCGGACGAGCGCGCCTGCGGCCTCCTGGTAATACGGCATGGATAGCGTTAGGATCGGCTGCCTGGTGCCCTGCGAGGGAGGTCCCGAATGACCCATGACAAGCGCCGAGGGCCGAGCAACGTCGCCATGCTCGTCGCTGCCGGCGTGATCGAAAAGGGGCTGCCTGACGAGTACCACGCGGTCTTCGAAGACCTCAGCGACGGGGAGCTCGCGGTGATCATGCAGCTCAAGGCCCGCCTGGACGCGACGAAGCTGAGCGTGCCCGGCATCGAGGACTACGCGCACTTCGTTCCGCCCTAGCCGGGCGCGGTGACCCCCTGACCGCCAGCGACCGCCTCGCCCGGAAGGTCGAGCTGGTCAGTCGTGGATACGGCCTGCCCGGGCGGCTGCTCCTGGAGCATCCGCGAGCGCGGGACCTCTACCCGCAGTACCTGACGGTCGGCCATTACGTCGCCGTCGGGATGGTCCGCCTGATGGAGGCCGCTCTCGGCCGCGCGCGCGTCCTGGCCCCGCGCGACCGGGTCGCGGCCGGGCTTGTCGAGTACCTCGAGCGACACATTCCGGAGGAGATGCACGGCGGTGAGCCCGGCGGCGGCACGCTCGAGGATCTCGCGGCGCTCGGCGTGGACACCGCTTCCGTCCGTGCGCAGCTGCCCCCGCCGAAGATCGCGGCGCTCGTGGGGTCGGTCTACTACTGGATCCTCCACGTGCATCCCGTCGCCGTGCTCGGCTACCTCCAGCTCGAGGCGTTGCCCCCGAATGCGTCCTCGGTCGAGCGGCTGATCGAGCGGACGGGCCTCCCGCGCGAGGGCTTCCGGCAGCTGCTCCTGCACGCCACGGTCGATGTCGAGCACCTGCAGGAGCTCGACCGCGTGGTCGACGCGCTGCCCCTCGAGCCGCGCCACGAGCAGCTGATCGGGTTGAGCGCGCTCCAGACGATCTCGATGCTGACCGACACGCTCCTGGACGTCGTCGACGACGGGTCCGTGCCGGGCGATCGAGTGTAGCCTGCTCCGGCCAAACACGACAACGGGGGGAAGGATGAAAGGACGCATCGCGCTCGCGGCCCTGCTCGTGGCCGCGGCGACGCTCGCAGGCATCGCCGGGGCGAAGAACCCGTCAGGCAGCTCGACGGGAACCGGAACCGTGTTCTTCCCGAATCCGGTCGCCCAGCTCCACGACCAGTCGCTGACCGACCAGAAGGACGCGGACTACGCTGCGCTGCAGCCGGCGTATCGCAACGTCACGCTGACGAACCTCGACGGCAGCGGCACCCTGACCGGCGACTGGGCGCAGATCGTCAGTGAGACGGGCGATCCGGCCCGATCCTCGACCAACACGTTCACCTACCACCGGAACGACGACCGGTTCGAGCAGGTGATGGCGTACTACTGGATCACCGAGGCGCAGAGGTACATCCAGGGCCTCGGCTTCGGGACCGGCAAGTTCTCGCCCGTGAACAAGCAGTCGCAGCGCGTTCGGATCAACCAGCTCGGCTACGACAACTCGTTCGCGACCGACCATCCCGTCGACGAGCTTCGATTCGGCAAGGGTGGGGTCGACGACGCAGAGGACGCCGAGGTAATCCTCCACGAGTACGGGCACGCGATCCACTTCTCCCAGAACTTCTCGTTCGCGAGCGAGGAGGCCGGAGCGATCAGCGAGGGCTTCGGCGACTACTGGGCCGCCGACGTCACGAACATCGTCGCGCCGACCCCGGATCCGGCGTGCGTCGCCGACTGGGACTCGGTCTCCTACACGTCGACCGTTCCGCACTGCCTGCGGCGCGTCGACACGAACCTGCACTACCCGACCGACCTGAGCGGCGAGGTCCACCACGACGGTCAGCTCTGGTCGCGGGCGCTCTGGGACATCCGCGGCGCCCTCGGGCACGCCAAGGCCGACACGATCATCCTCGACGCCCAGTTCGACTTCCCGGGAACGACGATGACCGACCTCGCTCAGAGGACGGTCACGACCGCGCAGACGCTGTACGGCAACGCCGCCGCAAAGGCGGTGCAAAAGGCGTTCGCCGCCCGCGGCATCCTCTAGCCGGCCGGCTCGGCAGCGGGCCGCCCATCCGGGCGGCCCGCCCTAGTCCCGGAGCGCGGCGGCGACGGCAGCGACGTTCGCGCGCCAGACGTCCTCGGGCGTCGGCGGGAGGACGTCGTCCCAGATCGCCGCGAAGCTGCTGGCGAGCTGCACCGTCCGCGCCGGACGCGCCATGAACCACCAGTGCAGGTGCTCGCTGCCCTCGCCCCAGCGGCCGATGTGAACGCGGCCGACCTCGCCGATCGAGTGCACCGCCCGCTCGATCCTCGCGACCAGGACGCCGAACTCGGCCGCGAGGTCGTCCGGGAGATCGCCGGGGGCCGAGAGGTGGGCGCGGGGCTCGAGGATCAGCACGACCGGCAGCCCGCTCGGCTGGAGCGCGCGCAGGCGCCAGCGCTCGTTCGTCCAGAGGTGCTCGTCGTCGCTGGCGCGGCAAGCCCAGCAGTCGACGCCGCCCTCGCCGGCGCGCGGCGTCTCGCCGTCGGCCGGTGGATGCAGCTGTCGCGGCCGCATCTCGCCGTCGAAGGGGAACGTGTCCCAGGTCTCGACGTGCGGCATGCGCAACGCGCCGGCGGCGCGGGCGTGCAGCTCTTCGGGCGTCTCTGCCACCGCAACTACCGATGCTAGCGTCGCTGCGTGCGGTGGCCGGACTCGTTCTACGCGATGCGGCGCGGCGACGGGTGCCCGATCTGCGCGGATGACCGGCTCGACGACCCGGGGTGGGGAGTGCGCTTCTACGCGGGCGAGACCGTCGACGCGTACCTCAAGCGGACGTCGATCCAGCGTGGCTACACGATCGTCACCTGGCGGGGCCGTCACGTGGCCGAGCCGACCGAGTTGACCGACGACGAAGCGGCGGCCTGGTGGGGAGAGCTCGTCGTGGTCGGGCGTGCGCTCGAACAGCACTTCGAGCCCGTCAAGCTCAACTACGAGCTACTGGGGAACAGCGTCCCTCACCTGCATGCGCACGTCCTGCCGCGGTATGCGGACGACCCTCGTCCCGGCTGGCCGTTCCCGTGGCCGGACGAGGATCCGCCGCCGTTCCCGGAGGACGACGTGCGGCGTGACGCGGCCGCGCTCCGGGCGATTCTCGGCGCCTAGGAGGGTTTGGCCTTCAGCGAGGCCTTGTAGGCGCGCTTCGCAGCCTGGTACTCGGCGAGCGCCTCCGCCGAGTCGACGTCGCCGAGCGTGGGATGGTTCGGGACGAGCCCCTCGGCGGCCGCGACGCCGAAACGCTTCGCGAGGACCGAGCCGAGCGCCTTGATCTTCATCTCGCCGAAGCCGGGAAGCTCGGCGATCCGCCGCCGCAGGTCGTCGGCGTCCACCGCCTCCGTCCAGAGCCGCTCGGCCCTTCCGCCGTAGCGCTCGGCGACAAGTGCGGCGAGCGCCTGCACCCGAGTGGCCATCGCTCCCGGGAAGCGGTGCACCGCCGGCTTCTCCCGGAAGGCCGCTTCGAGCGTGGCCGGATCCGTCGCCGCCAGCCGCCCCGGGTCGAGCGTGCCGAGGCGCTGCTTGATCTTCAGCGGGCCGCCGAACGCGGTCGGGACCGGCACCTGCTGGTCGAGGGCAAAGCCGACCAGGAGCGCCATCGGCTCCTGCGCGAGCAGTGCGTCGGACTCGTCCTCGCCGGTGAAGTGGAGACGGCTCGGCATGACGCGATCCTAGTCGAGGAGGGCTTCCGCGCCCGGGGCGCGACCGAGCTTCCCGAGCGTGCGGACGTACGACGCCCAGCGCGGCTCCTCGGCGAGGAGCGGAGCGAGCAGCATCCGCGCGGTCTCGACGTCGCCGGCGGCAAGCGTGTCGAACACGGCCGCCCAGCGGACGTCGAGCTCTCGGAGCCTGCCGTCGCGGGCGATGTGCTCGCGATTCTGCTCGCCGGCGGAGATCGCCCGATACGCCTCCGCCGCGTCCAGCAGCCGCCGCAGCTCGGTCAGCGGAGCGTCCGAGTCGTCCACGCGTAGGTCGACGACCCGCTCCCAGGGCTCGCCCTCGGCCGGGACGACGAGGATCCCGCCCGCCTGCATCCCCCGCCAGTCGCCGCCTGCCGCCTGCGCGGCGTCGAGGGCGGCGAGGAGCCGGCGCGCGAGCGTTCCGCTCGCCGACTCGAACGCCTCGCCCATCGATTCCCAGACGCGTTGCGAGTCGACCATGTTCGCCTGGGCCGCCCAGCCAGCTCCGGACGTGTGCCCGGCGGCCTCGATGCACGCGCCGCCCGTGTGCTGGGCGGTCGTCCCCGCGGCGTCGATCATCGCCACCTGCCGGTACTCGGCGCGGTCGTCGGCGTCGCGCAGCTGTGCGAGCGCGTCCGCCGGCGAGGTCCCTGCCGACATCAGCTCGAGCCCGCGGTAGCCGTAGCGTCGTTCACCGAACGCCTGCGTCGCGACGGCACCGACACCGGTCCGTGCCCACGGAACGACGGCTCCGGTGTTGAAGGCGCGCGACTGCACCCCGACCCCGAGCTCGCCGGTATCCCGGTCGCGCGCGACGATCGAGTAGGTCATCGATCAGCCGCCGAAGGCATCGGCCGGATCCCGTTCCCCTCGAGGGTGCGGACGAGGCGGATGGTGAAGCGGCGGTCGACCCGCAGCAGATACGCCGTCTCGCGCCCGGACGCGGTGACGTCGAGCGCGATCTCGTTGCGTGCCAGTCCGTCGCGGCGCCCCGAACGGAGCCACCGCACGCGTGACCCCTGAACACCCCGCTGCCGGACGATCCGGGGCGGGTCGTACCGTGAGTCGACGACGTTGACCGTCAACACGCCCAGGTCGCGGCTGACGACGATCCCTTCCGGCACCGCCGTTCCGAGCACGTCCGCTTCGCGCCAGGTGACGATCGGCGGCGGCACCGCGCGCAGGATCCAGGCGGGCGGCGGACGCTGCCAGGACGACGAGCGAGGCCAGCAGCGCCTTCACAGGCCGATCATACGGCCGCCCGACCGAACACTTGTTCGTCTCAGCCTCAACGAGTACGCTGCCTGGATGAGCGTGCTCGACCTGTTCAGCGAGCCGACCCGGGCCTGGTTCACGAGTACGTTCGAGGCGCCTACGCCGGCACAGGAGCACGGGTGGCCGGCGATCGCGTCAGGCGAGCACACGCTGATCCAGGCCCCGACCGGCTCGGGCAAGACGCTCGCCGCCTTCCTCTATGGCATCGACCGGCTGACGGCCACGCCCGGGGAGGGCCTGCGACTGCTCTACGTCTCGCCGCTGAAAGCGCTGAACTACGACGTCGAGCGCAACCTGCGCGGGCCGCTCGCGGGGCTGCGCTCGGAGCTCGCGGTCGGTGTGCGCACGGGCGACACGCCCGCGAAGGAGCGCACGGCGATGCTCCGCAAGCCGCCGGACATCCTGATCACGACGCCGGAGTCGCTCTTCCTGCTGCTCACCTCGCAGGGGCGCGAGATGCTCAGAGCGGTCCGCACGATCATCCTGGACGAGGTCCACGCAGTCGCCGGCACGAAGCGCGGCGCCCACCTGGCGTTGTCCGTGGAACGGCTGCAGCGGCTCGCCGCCGAGCCGATCCAACGGATCGGCCTCTCTGCAACCCAGCGGCCCTTCGAGGAGATCGGCCGGTTCGTGTCCGGGGCTCGCCCGATCCGGCTGGTCGACGCCGGCCGGCGCAAGGATCTCGACCTGCAGGTCGTCGTGCCGCTCGAGGACATGCGGGAGCTGCCCTCGAACCGCTCGCTGTCGTACCCGGTCCCCGCCGACGGCCAGGAGATGGACGCCGGCACCGAGCTCGGCTCCCAGTCGATCTGGCCCTCGATCTACCCCGAGCTGCTCCGGCTCGTCGAGGAGCATCGCTCGACGATCGTGTTCGTCAATAACCGCCGCCTCGCGGAGCGGCTCGCACTCCGTCTGAACGAGCTCGCCGAACGCGAGCTTGCCCGCGCCCATCACGGATCGCTCGCCCGCGAGCAGCGTGTCGAGGTCGAGGAGCTGCTGAAGCGGGGCGCCATCCCGTGTCTGGTCGCCACCTCGTCGCTCGAGCTCGGGATCGACATGGGCGCGGTCGACCTCGTCATCCAGGTGGAGAGCCCGAAGTCGGTCGCCCGCGGGTTGCAGCGCATCGGGCGTGCGGGCCACGAGCTCGGCGCTGTCTCGAGGGGGCGGATCTTTCCCAAGTTCCGCGCCGACCTGCTCGAGTCCGCGGTCGTCGCCGAGCGGATGCTGGCGGGTGAGATCGAGGAGACGGTGATCCCGCGCAATCCGCTCGACGTGCTCGCCCAGCAGATCGTGGCGGTCTGCGCCGACGAGGAGATCGAGGTCGCCGAGCTGCACGACCTCGTGCGCGGCGCGTACCCGTTCGCGGATCTGTCCCGGGTTCAGCTCGAGAACGTCCTCGACATGCTCTCCGGCCGGTATCCGTCGGACGAGTTCGCCGAGCTGCGGCCGCGGATCGTCTGGGACCGGACCGGCGGGACGATTCGGGGACGGGACGGAGCGCGGCGGCTGGCGGTCACGAATGCCGGCACGATCCCGGACCGAGGCCTGTTCGGCGTCCACCTCGTCGACGGCGGCGGCCGTGTTGGCGAGCTCGACGAGGAGATGGTCTACGAGGCGCGCGCCGGGCAGACGTTCCTCCTCGGCGCCTCGACGTGGCGGATCGAGGAGATCACACGCGACCGCGTGCTCGTCTCGCCTGCGCCGGGCCTGCCGGGTGCCGTCCCGTTCTGGAAGGGAGAAGGGGTCGGTCGCCCCTACGAGCTCGGCGAGCAGATCGGCAAGGCGTCGCGCGAGCTGGCGGCGCTGGCGGACGAGCAGGCCGTCACCCGGCTGACCGGGCGCCATTGCCTCGACGAACGTGCAGCCCGGAACCTGCTCACGTTCCTGCGCGAGCAGGAGGCGGCCACCCGCGCCGTGCCCTCCGACCGGGCGGTCGTCGTCGAGCGCTTCCGCGACGAGATCGGCGATTGGCGGGTCTGCATCCTCACGCCGTTCGGTGCGCGCGTGCACGCGCCGTGGGCAATGGCCGTCGGTGCGCGCCTGCGCGACGCGCTCGGCTTCGAAACGCAATCGATCTGGTCGGACGACGGAATCGCCTTTCACTTCCCAGATGCAGACGCGCTGCCCCCGACCGACGAGCTGCTCGTCGACCCGGACGAGCTCGAGGACCTGGTCGTGCAGGAGGTGGGGCAGACAGCGTTGTTCGGGTCGCGCTTTCGAGAGAACGCCGGTCGCGCCCTGCTGATCCCACGCCGGCGACCGGGTGAGCGGACACCGCTCTGGCAGCAGCGTCTGAAGGCGCAGTCCCTGCTCCAGGTCGCGCGCCGCTACCCGGCCTTCCCGATCGTGCTCGAGACCTACCGCGAGTGCCTCCAGGACGTGTTCGACCTCCCGTCCTTGAAGCGCCTGCTTCAGCAGCTGCGCTCGCGCCAGATCGACGTCGTCGACGTCGAGACCGCCTCGGCGTCGCCGTACTCGGCCTCGCTGCTCTTCGACTACGTCGCCACGTACATGTACGAGGACGACACTCCACCCGCGGAGCGGCGCGCCCAGGCGCTCTCGCTCGACCGCGACCTGCTCCGCGAGCTTCTCGGTCAGGAGGAGCTCAGGGACCTCCTCGATCCCTCCGCGATCGAGGAGGTGGAGGCGTTCCTGCGCGGAAACCAGCGTACTGTTGATGATCTTCACCATGCGCTATTACGTATAGGCGATTTGCGAACAGAAGAATATGATCAACAACTTGCAGATGAGCTAGTACGACAGAGGCGCGCGATTCGCGTGCGAGTTGCCGGAGAGGAACGCCTCATCGCCGCCGAGGACGCTGGCCGCTATCGGGACGGCCTCGGCGCGATGCCGCCCTCGGGACTACCCGACGTCTTCCTCGAGAGCGGCGATGAGCCCCTGCGGTCCCTCGTCGCCCGTTTCGCCCGTTCCCGTGGGCCCTTCACGACAGCCGAGGCGACCGCGCGGTTCGGCATCGACGTCGAGCCCGTGCTCCGGGCGCTCGAACGGGAGGAGCTGCTCGTCCGCGGTGAGCTGCGACCCGGCGGGACGGAACGCGAATGGTGCGATCCCGACGTCCTGCGCCGGCTGCGCCGAGCCTCGCTCGCGGCCCTGCGGAAGGAGGTCGAGCCGGCCGAGCAGGCGACGCTGGGCCGATTTCTGCCGAGCTGGCACGGGATCGATCGTCGAGCGACGCTCCGCGAGGCGCTCGTTCCGCTGCAGGCGCTGTCGCTGCCGGTCGCGCTGTGGGAGGGCGATGTCCTGCCTCGGCGTGTGCCGGCGTACCGGCCCGAGCTGCTCGACCAGCTCTGCGCGACCGGAGAGGTCGTCTGGATCGGGGCAGGGCTCGACCGGGTCGCGCTCTACTTCCGCGAGGACGCCGCCGCACTCGGTCGGGTACCGGCTGCGCCGCCACCCGACCTAGAGGTTCATGATCGGCTCAGGAATGCGCTTCGCGGCTCCGCTCTCTTCTGGCCCGACCTCCTGGAAGAGAGCCAACTAGAGAGCAGCGAGGGACTCGCTGCTCTCTGGGATCTCGTGTGGGCCGGCGAGGTGACGAACGATGCCTGGCAGCCGCTCAGATCGCGGCGTCGCTTCGCGGCGCCGCGACCGGAACGAAGGCCGCGTCGGTTTTCACGGTCGCGGACCACCGCCGCCACCGCGACGCAGGGGCGCTGGTCGACGACGGATCCTCTCTTCGGTGGTCCACCGGACCGGCGCGCGCTCGCGGAGCTGCTGCTCGAACGGCAGGGGATCGTCACCCGCGACGGCGTTCGCGGCGAGGGGATCCAGGGCGGCTACGGCGCCGTCTACGGGGAATTGAAGGCGCTCGAGACGCTGGGGCTCTGCCGGCGCGGGTACTTCGTCGAAGGCTTGGGCGGCGCGCAGTTCGCGCTGGGCGGCGCGGTGGAGCGTCTCCGCGAGTTGCGCCCGCGCGAGGACGAAGAGGCTGAGCCCTTGGTACTCGCCGCTGCCGACCCGGCGCAGCCGTACGGCGCGGTGCTTCCCTGGCCGAAGCGGGCGGGTGCACGAGCGGCCCGCGTGGCCGGCGCCTACGTCGTCCTCCTCGGGGGCCGCCCGGCGCTCTTCGTCGAGCGCGGAGGACGCTCCCTCGTGCCGCTCCGCGACCCAGAAGAGGACTGGCTGCGGGTGGCGCTCGGCGCGCTGGTCGACCACGCCCGTCGGTTCACGCGCAAGCGACTGGCGGTCGAGCGCTTCGACGGGGAGCCGGTCGGCGAGAGCGAGGCGTTGCCGTTGCTGGTCGAGGCCGGCTTCCTCGCCGGGCCCCGGCGGGCCGTGCTCCGTCCCTAGACGACGCTGTCGAGGATCTCGGCGTGCTCGCGCTCGGGTGGCGTGCCGTAGGCGTAGACGAGCAGATCCTCGTCACCGTGGTTCGCGGCCTGCAGCGGCGTCCCCGGCTCGACGTAGACGAGCCCGCCCGTGGGCACGTCTTGACGCTCCGGCGGGTCGCCGAGGTACATCGACAACGTCCCCGCGAGGACGACGAACGTCTCCTCCTGGAGCGGATGCCGGTGCCGGCGTCCCCTGGCGCCGGGCTCGTACCGCCAGATGTTCGCGCGGGTGTGGGCGAAGCCGGCGAGCTCGCTCAGCTCGGCAACGTGGCGAGGCGCCTCCTCCGGCTCGTGAGGGCGTGTAATCCACTCGAGCTCGGCGGGGCGGATCACGCGAAAGCCCACGGCTTCCAGGCTAGCCGCGCTACGCCGCGAGCCGGCGCCCAGCACCCAGCCGAACAGGGCATGGCGCCAGGTCGCCTGGGCGAACGCCCGGCGGTTGCGGAGCAGCGGCGGCACGCCGGGCTCGCCCCGGGCAGGGTGGAAGCGATCGACGAACCAGGAGAGTGGGTACAGCGTGACGTGCTCGGCGAGCGCCATCCCGACCGCCAGCGACCGCGGCCGAACAGGCAGTCGCCGACGGAGCTCGTCGAACGCAAGGCCGAAGACGACGCCGTTCAGCGCGTGGACGACGAATCCGGACGCGCGCCAGTGTCGGCCTCGTGTGACCGCCTTGCCGAGCAGGGCGACGTCCGAGTAGTCGCAGCGGAAGATGCGCCGGTCGAGAGGCTCCTGCATGCCCCAGACCAGTGCCGCAGCAGCCCCGGCTGCTCCCGCCCTCAGACGCACGACCGTATTGTGATCACGCCATGCCCGAGGGCGACGCGGTCCATCGTGCCGCACGACGACTCCAGCCGCTCGTCGGCGAGCGGCTCGAAGTCGAGACGCCGCATCCGCGAGCAGCGGTCGGGCGGCTCGCCGAGCGTCTGGGCGGCCGGCGCCTGCTCGCCGTCGAAGCGATCGGCAAGAACCTGCTGCTCACGTTCGAGGGCGGGTACGTGCTTCGCAGCCACCTGCGGATGTCCGGACGCTGGACCGTCGTGCCCAGGGACTCGGAGCGCCGCGGCCGGCCCTGGCTGGTGCTGCGAGGGCGCCGGCGCGAAGCGGTGTTGTGGAACGGCCCGGTGCTGGAGTTGCACACGCGCGGGCTCACAGGCGTCGGAGCCGACATCCTCGCGGAGCCTCCCGACCTCGATCGCATGCTCGCGAGCCTGCGACGCACCGACCCGTCACGTGAGCTCGGCGACGCCCTCCTCGACCAGCGTCTCGTGGCGGGCATCGGCAACAAATGGAAGGCGGAGGCGCTCTGGCAGGTGCCGCTCTCGCCGTGGCGGCCGGTGAGCGAGACGTCCGACGAGGAGCTGCGCGCCGTCCTGGAGTCGGCGGCGAAGCTGATGCGCGGTTCGCTCGAGGGCGTCCGCGGCCGCAACAACGCATACCGCCGTGTGGGCCGCCCCTGCCCGCGGTGCGGCGAGCCGATCCGCTCGCGCGGCCAGGGCGACGCAAATCGGATCGCCTACTGGTGCGCCGGCTGCCAGGAGTGATCCGGCGGCATAGCTAGAACAGAGAGGTATGCCGATCCGCGCACCGCACCTGCACGACGCCCTTCGGGCGTTCTGCCTCGCTGCCTTCGCGAGGCTCGCACCCGAGGCCGAGCAGGGCGGCGAGCTCTCTTTCGTGATCGAAGAGCGCGCAGCCGGCTTCTACGAGTACCGGCCGCTCGTCCGCGACCACGTCCAGGCCCGCGCCTACTGGCTCGCGGCCCTCGAGGATGCCCGGATCGCGATCGACGAGCTTCGCCGGGAGCCGGCAGCGGCGATCTTCGCGCGGGGACGGGCGGGGCCCGAGGCCTCGGAGGAGAGGGCGCTCTACCGGGCTCTTCTGCTCCCGCTGCTGATCCGGACCGCCGAGGCCTGTGGCGGCTTCGACTGGGAGGACGGCGCGTTCGAGCGGATCTACGCCGAGCTCGAGCGCTCGCTGTTCGGTGAGGCCCGCTCGTACACCGCAGTCGCCCCGCTCGTCGGCGTGTCCGTCGCCGCCGCCGGGCTCTCGCTCGGCCACGGCATCCGCGTCCACACGTCTTCCCCGGATCAGCTGAGTCGACGCTGGCCGGAGGCGCCCGAGCTGCTTCCCGCTCGTTTCGGCCAGGAGCCGGAGCGTTCGTGCGTCCTCGAGCTGGAACGCGAGCTGCCGGGCGACCAACAGTCGCCTCCGGACGCGCCGGCCGAGCTCGCGGATGCGGTCACGGCGCTGCGGCTGGCGATCGCCGGGCCGGTCGCCGCCGGGCCCGTCGTCTTCGAGCAGCTCGACTGGCATCCGTTCGGGGTCAGGCCAATGCTCGGAATCGCCGCCACCGAACCGACCGGAGAGCCCACTCGTCTCGATCCGTGGCGTGGACGGCTCGCGGCCGACTTGCTCGAGCGGCTCGCGCGCGTCGAGGAGGACCCCGAGCTCGCGGAGGCGATGGAGCGGTGGGAGCTGTCCCTCTTCGAGGGCGAGCCGCTGCGGTCCGAACGGCTCCGGGAGGCGGTGGCCGCCCTCCTCGGCGGGGCCGACGGGTTGTGGGCGGGCGTGATGCGGACCTCGATCCTGCTCGGCGAGACGAGTCACGAGCGTGCCGCGGTCACCGAGGGGCTCCGCGCGCTCGCGCGCGGCCAGAACGCCGCCGAAGACGCGTCCGAGGCGCTCCGCCGTGCAATCGTCGAGACGCTGCTCCACGACGATCGCAGGCACTTGATCGATTCGCTCGACGACGCGCTGCTCGGCCTCCGGGCGCGGCCGCCGGGTTACTTCTCGGCGCGCGCCATCCGGCCCGAATCAGGCACAGCAGCGTGACACCACGGCCGCGATCATCGGCGGGGTGGAGGAGGCGCGACGGGTACTCGCCAGGCTGGAGCGGATCGAGGCGCTCGACCGGCACGGCGCACTCCCGGGTGTGCTGCTGCCCGAGCTCCGGGCCCTTTTGACGGAGGCGGAGGAGTGGGTCCGGACCGAGCGAACAGCGCCGAAATCCGCTCTACAAGCGGTGGAAGAGTGCCGGCTAATGCTCGAAAGCACGAGCAGGACTCTGCTAGCCTGAGCCGAAAGACGGCCTCGCATGGCGGCCGTACAGGACATCGAGCGCCCGGCGTTCCAGGCGCCGACCTCTAAAGGAGCGACAGTGGGCAGGGTCATCGCATTCGCCAACCAGAAAGGCGGCGTTGCGAAGACGACTTCGACCCTGAACCTCGCGGTCGCCTTCGCGGAGAAGGGGAAGAAGGTGCTCGCGATCGACCTCGATCCGCAGGGCAACCTGACCATGAGCCAGGGTCTGAACCCGGACACGATCGAGCGGTCGATGTACGACGTGCTCGTCCACAAGCTTCCGATCGAGCAGATCGTCCACCAGGGCGAGATCGACCTCGCGGTCGCCTCGATCGACCTCGCCGGCGCCGAGCTCGCTCTGTCCAGCATGATCGGCCGGGAGCGCGCGCTGGAGAAGGCCCTGCAGCCCGTGAAGCCCGAATACGACTTCGTCGTGATCGACACGCCCCCGTCGCTCGGCCTCTTGACGATCAACGCCCTCGTCGCCTCGAACGGCGTGATCGTGCCGGTGCAGTGCGAGTACCTGTCGCTGCGGGGCCTGGTTCAGCTCGAGAACACGCTGAGCATGATCCGCGAGAACCTCAATCCGCACGTCGGAATCGAGGGCATCCTCCCGACGATGTACGACAGCCGGACGCTGCACTCGCGCGAGGCGCTCGAGATCCTGCAGGAGAACTTCGGCGACCTGGTGTTCAAGACCCGGATCCGGAAGACGATCCGCTATGCGGAGGCGCCGGTGAAGGGCACGTCCGTCCTCAAGTACGACCCGTCGGGAACCGCCGCCGAGGCGTATCGCGAGCTGGCGAAGGAGGTGCTCAATGGCACGCAAGCGCGCGAGCATGCGTGAAGGCCCGCTGGCCGAGCTGTTCCGGGCGACCGAAGCGGCGCAGCGCCAGGCCGACACGCGGCCGGCGGAACCCGAGCCCGACCCCCAGTCCACGCCGGAAGAGAACGGCGTGGGAGAGAGAGCCGGCCCGCCCGCGGAGCCAGAGGGAAACCGCCCCGGGGACAGGATTGATCCTGTCCCCGAGACAGAATCTCCGCCGGCGGCGGCCGCGCCGGTCGTCGAGCCGGCGGCTGCGCCTGCCCCGGCACCTACGCCTGCCCCGTCGGAAGAACGGCCGGCGGCTCGCTGGGTCGAGCCGCTGCCCGAGCAGCCGGCGCGCCTCTACCGGGCGCCGCGTGCCGACTCGGCGGCGTACCTGGCCGTCATCCGCATCGTCGGCGTGGGCGGTGCCGGCCTGAACGCCGTCGACCGGATGATCGACGCCGGCATCAGCGGCGTCGACTTCATCGCGATCAATACCGACATCCAGCAACTGCAGATGACCGACGCACCGATGAAGATCCACATCGGCCGCGAACTGACCGAGGGGCTGGGATCCGGGGCCGACCCTGAGATCGGCAGGCGTGCAGCCGAGGAAGCCTACGACCAGATCAAGCGCACGCTCCGCGGCTCGGACATGGTCTTCATCGCCGCGGGCGAGGGCGGTGGCACCGGTTCAGGCGCGGCGCCGGTGGTCGCGCGGATCGCCCGCGAGCTCGGCGCGCTCGCCGTCGGGATCGTGACGCTCCCGTTCCGATTCGAGGGCACGCGCCGGAAGTCGGCCGCCGACGCGGGCGTTCAGGCACTGCGCGACGCCTGCGACACGGTGATAGTGATCCCGAACGACCGCCTGCTCGAGGTGCTCGAGAAGAACACGTCGATGCTCGACGCCTTCAAGATCGCCGACGACGTCCTCCGCCAGGGCGTCCAGGGCATCTGCGACCTGATCACGATGCCCGGCCTGATCAACCTCGACTTCGCCGACGTGCGCACGGTGATGTCGGACGGCGGCAACGCACTCATGGGAATCGGCTTCGCGACCGGTGAGAACCGTGCGCGGGAGGCCGCCGAGCGTGCGCTCCGGTCGCCGCTGATCGATACCGAGCTGACGGGCGCGCGCGGGATCCTGCTCTCGATCGCAGGCGGCGACGACCTGTCGCTGTTCGAGGTGAACGAGGCGGCGGAAGTCGTGCGGCAGGGTGCGGTCGACGACACGAACCTGATCTTCGGGGCGACGATCGACGAGCGGCTCACCGGCCAGATATGGGTGACGGTGATCGCCACCGGTCTCGGCGGCGAACGCCGAGCTCGCCGCCCGCTGGCGGTTCCCGTTCGCGAGACGAGCTCCGACGACGTGCTCGAGCCACCGAGCTTTCTCAGAGACGTCTAGTCCCTAGGCTTGCTCCGTGCGCGGAGCTGTCGCAGCCGGTCATCCGCTGACCGCCCAGGTCGGCGCTGCGGTTCTGGCCGAAGGCGGGAACGCCGTCGATGCCTGTATCGCCGCCGCCTTCGCGTCGTGGGTCGTCGAGAGCCCGCTCACAGGACCGGGCGGGGGCGGCTTCATGCTCGTCCACCGTGCGCGCGACCGGACGACGAGGCTGCTCGACTTCTTCGCCTCCGTGCCGGGTGTGGGGCGAGCTCGAGCGCACGCAGCAGAGATGGAGTCGATCGACGTCGACTTCGACCGCGAGACGGCGCAGGTGTTCCACATCGGCCCGGCGTCGTGCGCCGTCCCCGGTAACGCAGCCGGCCTCGAGGCGGCATACCGCTCGTACGGGTCGCTTCCCTGGCACGAGCTGGTCTCGCCTGCGGTCGAGCTCGCCCGTTCGGGGTTCGAGCTGACCCGCCAGCAGGCTTACCTGCATGCCATCCTCGACGTGATCCTCCGCCACACCCCCGAGGGGCGCCGCGTCTACAAGCGGCGCACGGCCGGCGAGAAGCTGCGTCTCCCCGACCTGGCCGACACCCTCGATCGCATCGCCCTGCGCGGCGCCCGCGACCTCTACGAAGGCGAGCTCTCGCGTGCGATCGTCGCCCATCTGCGGGAAACGGGCGGGGTTGTCACCCCGGCCGACCTCCGGACCTACCGCGTCGTCCGCCGGCGGCCGCTCGCCGTTCGCTTCCGGCGCAAGGAGGTGCTGACCAATCCGCCGCCGTCGTCCGGAGGGGTGCTGATCGCGTACGGGCTGCGGCTGCTCGACCGGCTCCAGCACGCACCGGCGGGCAGCGCGGAGGCGATCGCTCAGCTCGTGGAAGTGATGCGCGAGCAGTCGCGGGCTCGACAGGGGCGGTTCGCCTCGGAGCTGTACCGCGGAGGTCTCGCCGGACGGCTGCTCTCGCAGGAGAGCGTGAGAGGTGCACTCGCCCGCGTACGGGCCGTCTCCAGCACGACGCACATCTCGGTCGTCGACGCGCTCGGGAACGCCGCCTCGCTCTCTGCCTCCGCCGGCTCCGGTTCCGGGGTGATCGTGCCCGGTACCGGCATCCATCTGAACAACATGCTCGGCGAGTACGACCTCCGCGGCTCTCAGCACCCCGGCGCCAGGCTGACGAGCATGATGGCGCCCTCGCTCGTGCTCGACCGCGGGCGGCCTCGACTCGTGGTCGGAAGTGCCGGTTCCGTCCGGCTTCGCGGAGCGATCCTCCAGGTGATCGTCAACGTCGTCGACCACGGGCTCGGCGTCGCGGAGGCGATCACCGCGCCGCGCGTCCATCTCGAAGGTCCCGAGCTGCACTGTGAAGGCGGCGCGAACGGGAACGAGCTCGATCGGCTCGAAGCGATGGACCATCGCCTCGTCCGCTGGCGGCGCCGCAATCTGTACTTCGGAGGCGTGTCCGCCGTCGAGTTGCTGCCGGACGGCTCGCTTGCCGCCGCGGGCGATCCCCGGCGAGGGGGTGACGGGATCGTGGTCGAGCAGGCAGCGGGCAGACGCCGGTGACGCATGGCCGCGAGCGGTTTTCCATCCGCCGCGCCCAGGCGGGAGACGCAACGGCGCTCGTCCGACTCGCCGAGGCGGTCGGAGCGGAGCCGGAGGGATGGCTGATCTCGGAGAGTGGGTGGCGCTCGGTCGGCGCGGAGCGCCGGTATCTCCGAGCAGTGAGGAGGCATCCCGATGCGGCGATCTTCGTCGCCGAGGCCGAAGCGGGGGTCGTCGGCCGTCTCTCGGTCGCCCGCGACCCGCATCCGGCGAGCCGTCATGTCGCCGACCTCGGGCTGATGGTCGCTGCCCCGCACCGCGGCCGCGGGATCGGCACCGCTCTGCTCGAGGAGGCGGTGCGGTGGGCCCGGGGGGCGGGAGTGCGGAAGCTCGAGCTGCACGTGTTCCCGCACAACGAACCTGCGATCCGCCTCTACGAGCGTTTCGGGTTCGTGCGCGAGGGTTTCCGCCGCGGCCACTACCGCCGCGGCCGTGAATACGTCGACGCGATCCTGATGGCCTACACCGTCGACTGACATACTCGCCGCTCGCGTGACGATCGATCCGGACCTCGCGGCCGTCCTCGGCACAGGCGTCTTCGCGGGCCTGCTCGCGCTCGGCGGATCCTGGCGGCGGCGCCGGAGGATCGAGGAGTTCTGCGTCGCCTGCGGACGGCGTGTGCTCGCAGGGATCCGGACGTGCGACTGCGAGCTTTGAGACGACCCAACCCCCGCGGCTCGCTCGTTCCGACCCGGCGCGAGCTCGCCGTGTTTGCGGGCTACGTGGTCGCCGCCGGTATCTACATCGGGATCGGGCTCTACAGCGTCGACTTCCTGCTCTCGTACTGGGTCGCGGTTGCGTACGTGCTTGTCACCGTCTGGCTCGTTCCGAGCCTCGTCAGGAGACGGCTGTGAGCTGGGCCGCCCACGATCTGGAGCCGTACGCGATCCAGAAGCACACGCGGATCAAGCTGGCGTTCGTGCCGCTGCTGATCGGCTCGTACTCGCCGGACATGATGAGCAAGTGGTTCGTCTACGGCATCCACATCGGCGGCTGGGAGCTGAAGGCGCACAACCCGGCGGAGTTCCACCGCGGCTGGCCCGGCCTCGGCTTCACGCACTCGCTGCTCTACGGCGTGGTCATCGGCCTGCTGCTCTGGAAGGGGGCAGGGAGCAAGACCTGGGGGATCAGCTTCATGATCGGGCAATGGGCGCACGCGTTCACCGATACCGGCGACACGGTCGGGACGATGGTGCTCTTCCCCTGGACGCAGCATTTCCATCTCGACGCGTGGGCGTACGCTGGCCAGACGGGGCGATTCACCGACGCCGCCGCGTACTTCAGCGGCCTTGGGGCGATGTGGGACGCCGTGTTCCTCGTCTACGGCCTGTACAGCTGGCGCGTCCTCACGACCCGCTATTTCGACGAGGTGATCTTCCCGGCCGACCGCTTCTGGTCGTTCCTCAACCGGCTGGTCCCGCGCGCCGGGCTTCTCGCCCTCTACCGGGCGGCGTTCTTCTACGGCAGCTCCCGCTGGATCGCCTGGACGCTCTGGGCGCACGTGGTCAAGCACTATCCCTACGACCTGAGCTGGGGCGGACCGCACTGGGTCGACGCGGCGCACCCGTAGCCTGCGCCCACGGCAGTGACAGACCCTAGGTCTGTCACTGCAGTTCGCTAGTCGGCCGAGACCTTGCCGTTTCCGCTCGCGCGATGACGCACCTCGCGTTCGCGGGCGAGGGCTGCAACCGCCTGCTCGAGCAGCTCCGACAGCCGTCGCAGTCGTATCCGCTCCGAGCGGAGCTCGAGCAGCTCCTGCTTCAGGTCGTGTCCGAAGTCGACACGGCTGGCCAGCTCGAACGAGAGCGCCGGCGACTCGGCTGCGGGCTCGTCGATCTCGTCCGCCTCGGCGACCGCGACGAGCTTTCGGAACACGTCGACAGCATGGTCGACCTCGGCCTCGTCCGGCTGCTCGCCCTCGTCCTCGAGGTCCTCGATCTCGGCGGTCAGAAACGCTCGCCCCTCGGTCAGCTCGACCACCCGGAACCGCTCGCGCCCTTCGACGAGGACGTTCATTCGACCGTCGTCGAAGGTGTCGATGAGCTCGACGATCGCGGTCTTCGTCCCGATTTCGCGGAGCCCGTCCTCGGTCTCCAGGATCAGGCCGAACTCGGAGTCCGCGGCCAGACACTCGCCGATCAGCTCCCGGTAGCGGTCCTCGAAGATGTGCAACGGCACACGCTCCCCGGGCAGCAGCACCAGCTCCAGCGGGAACAGGCCGATTTCTGCCACCCCGGAAGAGTAGTACCCCTTCCGGCAATGGATGACCGCCTCTCGCCCGCTATCACGCGGCGCCAGAGGCCACCCTCGGCCTTGCGAAGGCATCTGCCTTCACCGCAGCCGAGGGTGGCCTCTGGCTTGGTGCTAGCGACCGAGAGCGCTGGACACCATTTCCGGAAGGGGCACCCGGCGGGCTACAGTCCCGGTCGTGCGTGCGTCCGTCACCGAGATCGCCGACAGCTTCTTCCGTCCGGCGGTGCAGGGGCTCGTCCCGTACGAGCCCGGCAAGCCGGTCGAGGAGGTGCAACGCGAGCTCGGGCTCGAACGCTGCATCAAGCTGGCGTCGAACGAGGGTCCGTTCGGCCCCTTCCCGAGCGCACTCGAAGCGCTCGCGAAATGCGGACTCGAGCTCAACCGCTACCCCGACGGAGGTGCGTGGCGGCTGCGCGGAGCGCTGGCGGACCTGCTCGGAGTGCAGTTCGAGCAGGTGGCCGTCGGCGCCGGGTCGGACGGCATCCTCGACTGTCTGATGCAGGCCATCCTCGACCCGGGTGACGAGATGGTCTGCGGCTGGCCGTCGTTCGCGACCGCCGTGATCTACGCGACCAAGATCGGGGGATCCCCTGTGCTCGTCCCGCTCCGCGAGGATCGGTACGACCTCGACGCGATGGTGGACGCAATCGGCGAACGGACGAAGCTCGTGTACGTCTGCCACCCGAACAATCCGACCGGGACGGCGAACACACGAGCCGAGCTCGACCGCTTCCTCGACCAGGTTCCGGATCACGTCTTCGTCGTGGTCGATCAGGCCTACCGTGAGTACGTCGACGACCCCGACTACCCGGACGCGATCGAGGAGTACTTCAAGGCCGGACGGTCGGTGGCCGTCCTGCGCACGTTCTCGAAGATCTACGGGCTCGCAGGTCTCCGCGTCGGCTACATGGTCGCTCCGGCTCCCGTGGTCCTCGCGGTGAACAAGGTGAAACGGGCGTTCGACGTCTCCACGGCAGCGCAGGAGGCCGCCCTGGCCAGCCTCGACCAGACGGCCGAGATCGAACGGCGCCGCCGTGTGAATCGCGACGCGATGGCCGACCTCGAGCGCATCCTCGGCGGAAGCGACTTTCGCCTGGCCGGCCCGGCGGTGGCCAACTTCCTGTACGCGGACACGGGATCGGATTCGCGATCGCTGTTCGAGGCGCTGCTTCGCGAGGGCGTGATCGTTCGGCCGTTGCACGGGTTCGGCGCACCCACGGCGATTCGCGTCAGCTGCGGCACGCTGGACGAGCACGAGTTCTTCGCCGCTGCACTCGGCCGGGTAGGCGGCAGCGGCGCCGCGCGCTAACGTCGCGGCGTGACGCTGCCGTCGATCTTCGTCCGACAAGGAGATCTCCTCCGCTCGTCGAGCGGCTTTCGGCTGCTGTTCTCCTCCGCGCTGATCTCCGGGCTCGGCACCTGGATCGCCGTGATCGCGCTGACGCTCGACGTTGCCCAGCGCACAGACCACTCGGGTGTCTGGGTGGCCGCGCTGCTGATCGCCGACTTCCTCCCGGCGGTTGCGATCGGCCTCCTGCTCGGGCCGCTCGTCGACCGGTTCTCGCGCAAGCTGCTGCTCGTCGCAGCGGATCTGATCCGTCTCGGCGTATTCGTCGCGCTCGTCCTCGCCGACCGGCCGTGGCAGATCGTCGCGCTTGCGTTTCTGGCCGGGATCGCCACCGGATTCGCGCGGCCGGCGGCCTACGCGGGCTTGCCGAACCTGGTTCAGCCGGAGCTCCTGCCGCGGGCCACCTCGCTCATGCGCACCGCCGAACAGCTGACGATCATGATCGGGACGCTGTTCGGCGGTGTGATCGTCGCCGCCTCGGGCCCGGATCTCGCGTACTCGATGAACGCCGCGAGCTTCCTGCTGTCGGCGAGCCTGCTCGTCCGGATCTCGGGTGGCGTTCTCCAGCGGGGCCACGTCGAGAGTCACGGTCACTGGCGTGACGTGGCGGAGGGCATCCATGTCGTTCGTCAGTCGGGCCAGCTGATGACGGTGCTGGTCTCGTGGAACCTGGCGATGGTCACGATCGCGCTCGTCAACGTCTCCGAGGTCTTTCTCGCCACGGTGTCGTTCAACGCGGGATCGTTCGGCTTCGGACTGCTGTGGGCGGGGAGCGGATTGGGCGCCGTCGTCGGTGCCCTGTTCGCGTCATCGTTGCTCGAGCGGTGGAGCATGACCGTCCTCTACGCCCTCGCGATCGCCCTGATGGGCCTCGCCGACATCGCGGCTGCGGTCTCGCCGAACGTCTGGATTGCCGTCTGGTGCGTCCTGGTCGGGGGTGTGGGCAACGCGACCGCGCTGGTCTCGAACACGCTGCTCGTGCAACGCGGCGCCCCCGACCAGGTCCGGGGCCGTGCATTCACGCTGATCATGGGCTCCAACTTCGCCGTCCTCGGGGTCGGAATGGCGGTTGCCGGGCCGCTCGTGGACGTGGTCGGGGCGCGGTGGGTGTACGGGATCGCCGGCGGGATCGCGTTTGTCTCCGCCCTGACCGGCTACACGATGCTGCGGCGGGCGCGCGAACTCGTGCCGGAGCCCGCGGCCCTGTGACATGAGCCGGCGGCACGACTGGACGCGCGAGACGCTGACTGCCGGCGTCCGCGCCGGCGACCGCCGGGCCCTGGCGCGCGCGATCACACTGGTCGAGAGCTCCGACCCGCTGGCCTACGACCTCGTTCACGATCTCTACCCGGAGACCGGCAACGCCTATGCGATCGGCGTCACCGGGCCGCCCGGGGTGGGGAAGTCCAGCCTGATCGCGGCGCTCCTCCGTCACGTCCGCGGTCTCGACCGAACCGCGGGCGTCGTGTCCGTCGACCCGTCGAGCCCGTTCTCGCAGGGCGCGTTGCTCGGTGACCGGATCCGGCTTTCCGACCACTTCCTCGACCCCGGCGTCTTCATTCGGTCGATGGGGACGCGCGGCCACCTGGGAGGGCTGGCCGAGGCGACACTTCAGGCGTTGCTGCTGCTCGACGCCTCCGGGAAGGACGTCGTCTTCCTCGAGACCGTCGGCACCGGCCAGAGCGAGGTCGAGGTGATCGGCGTCGCCGACACAGTGCTCCTCGTCCTGATGCCGGGCTCAGGCGATTCGATTCAGGCGCTGAAGGCTGGGATCATGGAGATCCCGGACGTGATCGCGATCAACAAGCTCGACCACCCGGCGGCGAAGACGATGCTGAACGAGGTCCGCTCGGTGCTCTCGCTCGACACCGACCGCGCCTGGAAGGTGCCGATCGTGCTCACCGAGGCCCACCGCGGCGAGAACGTCGCGGAACTGTGGGAGCAGGTCGAGGCCCACCGCGCGTACCTGGAACGCGAGGGCCTGCTGGACGAACGCAGGCGTCGGAATCTCGCCGGCGAGGTGTTCGCGATCGCGTCGTCGCGGGCCAAAGCGCATCTCGAACAGGCCGTGGCGGACGACCCCGAGCTGCAGCGGCTCCTCGACGAGGTGCAGCGCCGCGAGCTGGATCCCCTTTCGGCAGTCCGGGAGATCATCGAGCGCGTATTCCGGATCGATGGCGGCGCTCGGGCTCGCTGAGATCGAGCAGGCCCGCGGACGGCTCGAAGGGCTCGCCCGCGTCACGCCGCTCTACGGCTCGGACAACCTGTCGAGGCTGATCGGACGGCCCGTTCACCTGAAGGCGGAGAACCTCCAGCGCACGGGGTCGTTCAAGATCCGAGGCGCCGTCAACAAGCTGGCGACGCTCGGCGAGGCGGAGCGGCGGGCCGGAGTCGCGGCGGCCAGCGCGGGGAACCACGCGCAGGCGGTGGCCTGGGCGGCGCGAGAGCAAGGTGTGCGGGCGACGATCTTCGTACCCCAGGACGCGCCGATGACGAAGGTGGAGGCGACGAGGAGCTACGGCGCCGACGTCGAGATGGGCGGCGAGGCGATCGAGGACGCGCTCGTAGCTGCACTCGACCACGTCGCCGTGAGCGGCGCGACCTTCGTGCATCCGTACGAGGACGAGGTGATCGTGGCGGGCCAGGGGACGATCGGGCTCGAGCTCGCGGAGCAGGTGCCCGAAGACGCGGCCGTGCTCGTACCGATCGGCGGCGGCGGCCTCGCCGCGGGGGTCGGGCTCGCTCTGCGGGCGTTGCGTCCCGACGTGAAGGTGTTCGGCGTGCGGGCGGCCCCGGACGCCTTCTCGATCGCGGACGGTATCGCGGTCAAGCAACCGGGCGAGCTCACCCGGCCGATCCTCGAACGGGTGCTCGACGACGTGGTCGAGGTGGCGACCGAGGACGTGGCCCAGGCGATCGTGCTCCTGCTCGAACGCACGAAGCTCGTCGTGGAAGGCGCCGGGGCGGTGGGGATGGCCGCGCTGCTGAAGCAGCAGGTCGAGGGGGCCGGCCCGGTGGCGGTCGTCCTCTCCGGAGGCAACATCGATGCGAGTACGCTGATCACCGTCATGCGCTTCGGGCTCACCCTCGCGGGGCGCCACCTGGTCGTGCGGACATGGGTTCCCGACCGCCCGGGCGAGCTGCTCAAGCTGCTCGGCCTGGTGGCGAAGGAGCGGGTGAACGTGCTTTCCGTCGAGCACCGCCGCGAAGGGGTCGAGATCCCCGTCGGTGCAACCGAGATCGCGCTGACATTGTTGACACGCGACGAGCAGCACTGCGAGTCGCTGCTCGGACAGATGCGGGGATGGGGCTACTCGGTCGCGCGACTGCGGTAGCCGGCGCGGCGCTGCTGCTCGCCGGCTGCGGGGGCGGTGGAGGGAAGAGTGCCGTGAGCGCCGCGACCACCGCGACCACCGCGACGACGGCGACGACGGGGACGGTCGCGCCGGTCGGCGCCACGCCGTTCGCCTACGACGCGTCTGAGCCGCTCGCCTTCCGGGACGAGGGACGTGCCAACGGTGCCTATCCGATCGCCGTCCGCAAGGTCTCCTACGCGGCGGCGGGCGGACGCGTGCAGGGCTATCTGGCGGTTCCGCCACGGAACGGGAGGCTGCCCGCGGTCATCTACCTGCACGGTTCCGGCGGAGATCGGCTTCAGCTCCTCACCCCCGCGGTCTGGCTGGCCGGCAGGCGCGCGGTCGGCTTGACGCTCACGCTGCCCTCCAGCAAGCCGACGACCAGTTCCAAGCAGCTGACACCGGTGCAGACACTCGCGCGCGACCGGCGGCAGTTCGTCGCCGACGTCGTCGCGGTTCGTCGTGCGGTCGACCTCTTGCGTCGCCGTCCAGACGTGGACCCGGGCCGAATCGGGCTCGTCGGCTGGAGCTACGGAGGCAAGGTCGGCGCCGTCCTCGCCGGCGTCGAGCCTCGAATCCGCGACTTCGTGCTGATCTCGACCGGCGCCACGCTGGTTTCCACCTACGTCTCGCAGGCGCCGGCTGCCCTTCGGCCTCAGGTCCGGCGTACGCTGAACGCAATCGATCCGATTCGCTGGGTCGCGAGCGGACGGCCGGGGACGATCCTGCTGCAGAACGGGCGGAAGGATGCGGTCGTACCGAAGGCCGCGCTGGGTGCGATCGTCGCCGCCGCGCCTCGCGGGACCGACGTGCGCTGGTACGCGGCAGGGCACGGCTTGACGATCGCGGCGTTCAGGGACCAGCTCGACTGGCTCTCGCGCAAGCTCCCGATCCGCGGCCCGGCCGTGGCGGGGGCGAAAACAGGTCCATCGTGCCCCCCGTGCCGGAGGGCCGCCGGGAGAGAAAGGTCGTCACGATCCTGTTCGCCGACCTCGTCGGCTTCACCGCGCGCGCGGAGCAGATGGATCCCGAGGACGTCGCCGCCGAGCTGGGGCGCTACCACGCACGCATCCGGGGCGAGCTGGAGCGTTACGGGGGCACCGTGGAGAAGTTCATCGGCGACGCGGCGATGGCGATCTTCGGCGCTCCGGCCGCGCACGAGGACGATCCGGAACGTGCAGTCCGCTCGGCGCTTGCGATCCGCGACTGGGCCGGCGAGGAAGGGCTCGAAGTGCGGATCGGCGTGAACACGGGCGAGGCGCTGGTCACCGTCGGTGCGCGGCCGGAAGCGGGGGAGACGATGGCCGCCGGCGACGTCGTGAACACGGCGTCGAGGTTGCAGGCCGCCGCACCCGTGAACGGCATCGTCGTCGGGGAGCAGACCTTCCGCGCGACCGGACGCGCGATCGACTACCGGGAGCTCGACCCTGTCGAGGCGAAGGGCAAGGCTCAGCCGTTACCGCTCTGGGAGGCGCTCGGGGCGCGCTCGCGGATCTCGGTCGATCGCGTCCACGGCGCCACCCTCGTCGGTCGCCGGCGCGAGGTCGACCTGCTCGAGGATGCCTTGGCGCGAGTCCTCCACGACCGATCACCGCAGCTCGTCACGCTCGTCGGCGTGCCCGGGATCGGGAAGAGCAGGCTCGTGCTCGAGCTGTACGAGGCGATCGAGCGCCACCCCGAGCTGATCGCCTGGCGCCAGGGTCGTTGCCTTCCGTACGGCGACGGCGTCACGTTCTGGGCACTGGGCGAGATGGTGAAGGCGCAGGTCGGCATCCTCGAAGGCGACGAGTCCGGGGAGGCCGAGAGAAAGCTGGTGGACGCCGTCGCCGACCCGTGGGTCCTGTCGCAGCTCAAACCGCTGGTCGGCCTGCCCGGTGGCAGCGAGGGCAGCGGCGACGCGCGAGACGAGGCCTTTGCCGCGTGGCGGCGGTTCTTCGAGGAGCTTGCCGCCGAACGGCCGCTCGTCCTCGTCTTCGAGGATCTGCACTGGGCCGACGACAACCTGCTCGATTTCGTCGACCACCTGGTCGACTGGGTGAGCGGCGTGCCTCTCCTCGTGGTCTGCACGGCTCGCCCGGAGCTCCTGACCCGGCGCCCCGGGTGGGGTGGCGGGAAGCCGAATGCGCTGACGATCTCGCTGTCGTCCCTCTCCGACGAGGAGACGGCTCGACTGCTCGCCGAGTTGCTCGGCTCCGTGCTGGCCGCCGAGACGCAGTCGGAGCTGCTGACGCGGGCCGGAGGCAACCCGCTGTATGCGGAGGAGTTCGCGCGCATGCTTCGGGACCGAGGGAGCATCGGCGAGCTTCCGGAGACGGTTCAGGGGCTGATCGCTGCGCGGCTCGACCTGCTCGAACCAGGGCAGAAGGGCCTCATCCAGGACGCGGCAGTCGTCGGAAAGCGCTTCTGGGTCGAGGCGCTCGCCTGGCTCTCGGGCGCCCGTCCCTCGTCGCTGGGGCGGCTCTCCACGCACTCGAGCGGAAGGAGTTCGTCCGCCGTGAGCGCGCGGGGACGCTCGTCGAGGGGGGCGAGTACGTCTTCCGCCACCTGCTCGTTCGCGACGTCGCCTACGGCCAGATCCCTCGCGCTGACCGAGCTCAGAAGCACCTCCTGACCGCCGGCTGGATCGAGCAGCTCGGCAGGCGTGAGGACAACGCCGAGATGCTGGCGCATCACTACCTGCAGGCCCTCGAGCTGACGGCGGCCGCGGGCGGTGGCACCGCTTCGTTCGCCGACGCGGCGCGCGCCGCGCTGACCCATGCCGGCGAGCGGGCGTTTGCCCTGAATGCGTACGAAGCCGCCGCGCGGTTCTTCAGGGCGGCGCTCGACCTCGTCTCCGAGCGGGATGTTCACCGCGGCCGGCTCCTCTTCCGCCTGGGTCGAACGCTGTTTCTGCTCGGCGAGAGCGGCGCCGAGGTGCTCGAGCTGGCTCGGGACGAGCTCGCCGCTGCCGGCGACATCGAGGGAGCGGCGGACACGGAGAAGACCCTGTGCGAGCACTTCTGGCTCGTCGGCGAGCGCGATCTTGCAGTCGAGCACCTCGACAGCGCGCGCGAGCTCGTCGCCGAGCTGGACCCGTCGCCCGTCAAGGCGCGCGTCATCGAGGAGGCTGCTCGGCTGATGATGCTCTCCGGTCAGGTCGAAGAGGCGATCCGTCTCGGCGAGGAAGCGATTGCGATGGCGGACCAGCTGGGGCTGGACGACATCAGGGCCGCGGCGATGGTCGACGTCGGCACGGCGCGCTCCGATCGCGGCGATGAAATGGGGATGGCCATCCTGCGGCAGGCGATCGAGCCCGCGCGGGCGGCGAATGCGGCCTTCGATCTTTGCCGGGCGATCGGGAACCTCGCTGCCTTTCACTGGACGCGCGGCGAGCTTGAAGAGGCCGGCCCTCTGCGATTGGAGGCGGCGAAAGTGGCCGAGGAGTACGGGCAGAGGGGCTTTGCCCGCTGGTTCCGCGGATTGCTCCTCTCGGTCGAGTACGAGCGCGGTCAATGGTCCGAAGGCCTGGCCCGCGCGGACGCCTTCGTGGAGGAGGTCGAGGCGGGAGCCCCGCACTACCTTGCCGCCCAGGCATATCTGCACCGGGCACTGATCCGCCAGGGCCGCGATGAGCTCGAAGGGCTGGCTGGTGACATCGAGCGGGGGTTGGCGCTGGCGGAGCGCGCTCGCGACCCGCAGACGCTCTACCCGTCTCTTGCGATGGCGGCGCATATCCTGCTCGAGCAAGGAGACCGGGAGCGTGCGCTGCCGCTGGCGAACGATCTTCTGAGCGGGGTCGAGGAAAGTACCTCTCTCGGTTTCGGCCTCTCGTTCGTCCACTTCATGGCTCTGGTGCTCGCGGCACTCGATCGAGGACCGGCTGCCGCCGCCGTGCTCGAGCCCTACGGCGAGAACGTCTGGGCGCGCGCCGGCATCGCCGTCGCCCGCGACGACTTTTCCACGGCCGCGGATGTGTTCGCCGCGATCGGTGCGTGGAGCTCGGAGGCGTACTGCCGCCTCGCGGCTGCCCGAATGCTCGTGGCGGAGGGTCGCCGTGCCGAGGCCGACAAGGAGCTTGCTCGGGCGCTCTCGTTCTACCGGTCGGTCGAAGCGAAGCGGTACGTGCGAATGGGCGAGAGCCTGCTCGCGGTCTCGGCGTAAGCCCTCAGGCTCCGCAGCGGCGGAACTCGATCGTCTGGCCGCCCCGGCGCTGCCAGTCGGCGATCCCGCCCCGCAGCACCGGGCGCGCGTCCAGTCCCGCAGCGCGCAGCACGCTCGCGGCGATCGCCGCGCGCGGCCCGCTCTCGCAGATCGTCACGACCGGCTTCCCGTCGGCCACGGCGGCACCGTACGCGCGCATCAACCGGTAGGGCAGGTGGCGTGTCCCCGGGATGTAGCCGGCGTCGTGCTCGTCGTGCTCGCGGACGTCGATCACGTCCGCCGCGCCGGAAGCGAGCAGCTCCTCGAGCTCGTCGACCTCGACGGGGTCGAGCGTCTCCGGCGTCTCCGGGTCGGCGAGGTAGCCCTCGAGGTCGAGGAAGCCGACCGCGCGAAGCCGCTGCGCCGCCGCTTCCGCTTCTGCCGGCGAGGACGCGTGCAGGGCGATGCGCTCGTCAGCGTCGAGGACGAACCCGGCCTTCGTCCCGAATCCACTGCCCGAGACGGGAACGTTCAACGCGCCGGGCACGTGACCGGCGGCGAAGCTCTCGGCCGAGCGGACGTCGAGAATCGTGGCATCGTCGCGTGCGGTCGGAGCGAGCGGAGGCTGTGCCTGCAGGAACGGACCGCGGTTCAACTCGACGATGCGCTCCATGTTCGGCGGTCGCGGCGTCGTCGTGCCGGCGGTCACGTCGACGAATTCCTGGACGGTCGCGATCGCGAGCAGCGCGTTGCCCCTTCGCTCGCCGCCGATCGTCGAGGACGGTTCCGAGCTCAGGCCGGCGCCGCACAGCGAGCCGGCGACGTGACCCGGGTAGACGCGGACGTGGTCGGGCAGCTCGAGCAGCCGCTGAACGCTGTGGAACAGGCCCTCGGCGCCGTCGCGCGCCTCGACCGCCAGATCGGGGCGCGCCACCGATCCGACGAAGAGGGAGTCGCCGGTCAGCAATGCATCGCCGGCCAGGAAGCAGCAGTGCTCCGGCCGATGACCCGGCGTGTGCAGGCATCGGATGGTGACCGAGCCCACGGAGGTCTCGTCGCCGTCCTCCAGCGGCTCGTGCGCGTACGCGGCGCCGGCCAGGCGATGAACGGACACGGGGACGGCGTGCTCGAGGGCGAGCCGGCCGTGGCCGGACACGTGGTCGGCATGGGTATGCGTCTCCAGGACGCGGACGATGCGGACGCCGAGGCGCTCAGACTCCGCCAGGTAGGGCTCGATCGCGTAGGCGGGGTCGACCAGCACCGCCTCGCCCGCGTCGGCGTCGCCGACGAGGTACGAGGCGCAACCGAGGTCCTCGTCGACGAACTGCGTGAAGAGCATCGCGAGCGGGAAGCTAGCACCGGCCTCCGCTGTCTTTCTTGAAGTGACGGCTCTCGTTCCCTAGGTCCGGCTGTGCGCAAGATGGGCCGATCGGCCCATGGCTTCTCCGGCCTCGCAGGTTGAGAATGGAACCAGGAGAGGGATGGTGCGTCACCCTTCGGGGTCTGGCGGGGGCGGCTTTCGGGCCGCCCTTTCCGCGTCTGGAGCTAACTTGCGGGCAACCCGAGGTGCCGAGCGATCACCATGCGCTGCACCTCGTTCGTTCCCTCGCCGATCTCGAGGATCTTCTGGTCGCGGTACAGGCGGGAGATCGCGAACTCGTCCATGAACCCGTAGCCGCCGTGGATCTGGAGCGCCGCGTTCGCTGCCCGGTTGGAGAGGAGCCCGGTGTAGAGCTTTGCCTGCGCGGCTTCGAGAGCGAACGGACGGCCCTGATCCTTGAGCCAGGCGGCCCTGTAGACGAGCGCGCGGCCGGCTTCGATCTCCGTCGCCATGTCGGTGAGCTGGAACTGCACGGCCTGGAACGATGCGATCGGACGGTCGAACTGCTGCCGCTCGAGCGAATAGCCGTGTGCCAGGTCGTACGCGCCCTGGGCCAGCCCGACGCCCATGGCGGCAACCGAGATCCGGCCGCCGTCGAGAATCTCCAGAAACTGCTTGAAGCCTGCTCCGCGCGGGCCGAGGAGATTCTCCTCGGGCACCTCGCAGTTGCGGAAGGAGAGCTCCCGTGTGTCCGAGGCGCGCCAGCCCAGCTTGCGCATCGGCGGCGAGATCTCGTACCCGGGAGTTCCGTTGGGGACGACGATGTTCGAGATCTCGTCCTCGCCGGTGCGGGCGGTGATCGTCACGCAGCCGCTGATGTCGGTGCCGGCGTTGGTGATGAACGTCTTCGCCCCGTCGATCGTCCACCGTCCGTCACGGAGCTCCGCGCGCGTGCTGGTTGCGCCCGCATCGGAGCCTGCGCCCGGTTCCGTGAGCCCGAATGCGGCCAATCGCTTCCCGGAGGCGAGATCGGGCAGCCACTTCCGCTTCTGCTGCTCGCTCCCGAACAGGAAAATGGGCATGGTTCCGAGCGACGTGTGAGCGGCGACGGTGATCGCCACCGACGAGTCGACACGGGTCAGCTCCTCGATCGCGATCGCGTAGGAGAGCGTGTCGCCTCCGCCTCCGCCGTACTCCTCCGGGATCGGAATGCCCATGAACCCCAGCTCGGCCATCTCTGCGACGAGCTCGTAGGGGAAGCGGTGCTCGCGATCGAGCTCCTCGGCGACAGGAGAAACGCGCTCGCGGGCGAACTCGCGCACTGTGTTGCGAATCAGCTCGTGCTCGGGCGAGAGGTCCAGGTCCACGGGCGGCGCGATGCTATCCGACGGCCTTCCTAACCTGCGCGGGATTCGGTCGTCCCTTTACTCGCGCCATGAGTAGACCTACGGTCAGTGGGATGAGCCAGATCGCCAATCCACGGTTTCGCCGCAGCGGATCGTCGTCCGTGGAGGCGCTCCAGGAACGGATCGGTACCCTCGTCGCCCGCCGTCAGCGGCTGCGCGAGCGCGGTGCGAGCGCGGAGGCTCTGGAGCGGAACCGGCGTGAGCTCGCGCGCAGCCAGTGGCAGCTCTCGTTCGCGCTGATCGAGCGCTACCGGCCGGCGGAACAGGCGGCCTGAGGCAGCGCCCCCTCAGGCAATACCCTTCGACCTCTGGCCCGCTATCACGCGGCGCGCTGCTTCGTCCTCAGTCGCGTCCATATGACTTGCATATGGACGCTCCCTGTGTCCTCGCATCGCTTGGTGCTAGCGAACCAGAGTCTCGAAAGCATTGCCTGAAAGGGCGCCTCGATAGGCTGGCTCCCGTGCGGGAGCGGATCGACCGGCCGGCGATGGCGGCGCTCTCGGCTGGGCATCTCGCCACCGATTTCGCCGGCGGGGCCCTGCCGGCGTTGATTCCGTTCCTGACGGCGAAGTTCGACCTGTCGTACACGCTCGCGGCGGTCCTCGTCCTGGCGTCGGCGATCTCGGGATCGATCGTCCAGCCGCTCTTCGGTCTCTGGTCCGACCGTCGCGGGGCGATCTGGCTCCTGCCTGTCGGTGTGGCGACCGGCGGGGTGGGGATGGCACTCGCCGCTGCGTCGCCCCGATACTGGCTGGCGGTCCTGTTCGTCGCCGTCTCCGGGCTCGGGACGGCCGCCTACCACCCCGAAGGGTCGAAGTTCGCGGCCTACGTGAGCGGCCGCCGGCGGGCGAGCGGGATGTCCCTGTTCTCGATCGGCGGCAATCTCGGCTTCGGGCTCGGCGCGTTCGCAACGACCCCGCTCGTCGTCGCGCTCGGGCTCCGGGGCGGCTTGCTGCTCGCTGTTCCGTGCGTGGCCGTCGGGATCGTCCTCGTCTGGTTCGCGCCCTACCTGCTCCGCTTCGTGCCGACGCGCGAGACCCGGGTGCGAGCTGCCGGGGACGACGACCGACGCTCGCTCGTGGTCCTGCTCGTCGTGATCACCTTCCGCAGCCTTGCCTGGTACGGCCTGCTCACCTTCGTGCCGCTCTGGGAGGTGTCGCTGGGCCACTCGAAGTCGCACGGCAACCATCTGCTCGCCCTCATGCTCCTCGCGGGTGGAGTCGGCACCCTCGCCGCCGGCCCGATCGCGGACCGGATCGGGCTCCGTACCGTGCTGCTCGCCGCCAACGTCGCGATCTCGCCGCTGATGCTCGTCTTCATCCTCGTCGGGGGGACCCCGGGAGCATTTGCGCTGGCGTTCGTCGGCGTCGCGGTGATCGGGACGTTCGGAATCACGATGGTGATGAGCCAGCAGTACTTGCCGCGTCACATCGGCATGGCGTCCGGCCTGTCGATCGGGTTCTCGATCGGCCTGGGCGGGATCGCGGCGGTGATCCTCGGCGCGATCGCCGACTCGGTCGACCTGAGGACCGCCCTCTACGTCAGCGCGGCCGCGCCGGCGGTCGCCGTCATGCTCACCCTGCTCCTTCCGCGCAAGCGGGCCCGCCGGCTCGCCCCCGAGGTCGCCGTGCCGTGAGATAGGCTCGGACCACCGTTCTACAAAGGAGCGAGCCGGTGTCCGAGGCAGTGAACGACTTCTTCGCAGGTCTCTCCGCGCGTGTGGATTCCGCCAAGACGGCGGGCATGAGCAACTCCTACGTCTTCGACATCGAGGGTGCCGGGACGTGGACGGTGAAGGTGGCTGACGGCACGGTGACCGTCGACGAAGGCGACACCGGCGGCGACTGCACGATCGCCACCTCGGCGGAAACCTTCGAACGGGTCGTGAAGGGCGAGCAGAACCCGACCGCGGCTTACATGTCCGGGAAGCTGAAGATCAAGGGCGACATGGGCGCGGCGATGAAGCTCCAGAAGCTCTTCTGACACGCGAGCGCCGCGTCGCACTCCGCAAGACCGCGCTCTTGCGGAGCGCCGGTCACGGTTCTTGGTCGGTTGCCGAGCAGGAGGGGGTCCGTGGGGGAACCAGGGGTTCCCCCACGCTTTCGAACGAGATCTGAGCCGATTCGCAGACGCGGACGTAGCCGATGCGCTCGTAGATCGCGTTCGAGGTCGGGTTCGCGAGGTCGGTGTAGAGGAAGCAGAAGCGCCGCCCCTGTTCGAGCAGCAGCGCGGACAGCTCGGCGACGAGCGCGGTCGCGTAGCCGCGGCCGCGCAGGTCGGGCGGCGTGTACACCGGCCCGACCCGGATCCCGTTCGGAGTCGGGCCGCCCCAACCGGCGAGAGAGACCGGCTCGCCCTCCGCCTCCCAGATCAGGAACCCCGCGTCCGCCGTTTCGAGCCGGTATTCGACGCTGCGACGAAGGTCGTTCATCGCCGGCTCGGACTCGTGCAGCGCCTCCACCCCGAAGGCCTCCATCCAGCGCAAGAGGAGCGGCGTGTCGGCGTGCGAGGATGGGCGAGCGCGTCCGGCCGGCCGGGGGACGGCCTGGACACGGTCGAGCGCGTAGACGCCCTGTCGATGGACGATCTTGCACTCGAGGCCGTGCCGCTGCGTCCAGGGCTGCGCGAACGCGTCCACCTCGGGTATCGCCCCGACGACCCCGGGCAGGTCCGCGGGGAGCTCGCCGGCGATCGCCTCGAGCACGTCGTCGTGTCGTGGACGGGCGAGAACGAGGTTGTACGGCGGCGTCTGCAGCGCGGCGCCGACGACGTCTCCCCGCGCGTCCGCGATCCAGAAGCGCCGCTCCGGATAGAGGTACGGAGCGCCGGCGATCGTCCCTGCGATCCCGAGGATGAGGTTGTGACGAGCCTCGTCTTCGAGGAGGAAGGGTGCCGCCTCGACGAGGAACCCGTCCACGTCGTTCAGCATGCGGACTTCCACGCTCATTCCTCCAGCTCCGCGAGAACCGCTCCGCCGGCGACGCGGTCGCCCTCGGAGACGAGCAGCCGGCGAACGACGCCCTCGTAGGGAGAGACGATGGGCGTCTCCATCTTCATCGCCTCGAGCACGATCAGCGGCTGCCGCGGCTGAACGTGCTCGCCTTCGGCGACGAGGACGCGGATGACCGTCCCCGGCATCGGCGCGCTGAGGAAGCTCTGCTCCGCGCCGGGCCCGTGCTGGTGCGCGCTAGCCTCCTCGTCGGGCGGCGAGTGGGGTGGGGGCGGCGGGAGATTGAGCCGGAACGCGCCTCGCCAGGGGCCCGGCGGGGGCTGCCGCGGCACCGAGAGCGGGGGATTCTCGACGAGGAACGCGGTTGTCGTCTCGCCGGCCCTGACCAACGGGTGCGTCGTGAGCCAGCGGAGGAAGGGAAGGTTGGTGACGACCCCATCCGCGTCCGTCTGGGCGAGGGCCTCGCTCAGCCGGTCGAGCGCCTCTGCCCTGGTGCCGGCGTGCGCGATCAGCTTCGCGATCATCGGGTCGTAGGCGAGGCCGATCTCGTCCCCCTCCTCGACGCCCGAGTCGACCCGCACGGCGGAGGGCAGGCGCAGTCGCTCGACGCGCCCGGTCTGTGGCATGAACGTGCGTGGGTCTTCCGCGTAGAGCCGCACCTCGATCGCGTGGCCGTGCAATGGGGGCGCGGCCGGCAGGGCTCCGCCGCCGGCGAGCTCGATCTGCGCGGCGACGAGGTCGAGGCCCGTGACTGCCTCGGTGACCGGGTGCTCGACCTGGATCCGACCGTTCAGCTCGAGGAAGAAGAAGTCGCGGCCGTCGAGCACGAACTCCGCCGTGCCTGCGCTCCGGTACTCGATCGCCCGCGCGAAGGCGACGGCGCCGTCGCTCATTCGGGCCCTCAGCTCGTCGTCCAGCGCAGGGGAAGGCGACTCCTCGAGCACCTTCTGGTGGCGGCGCTGGATCGAGCACTCGCGCTCCCCGAGAGCAATCGCCCCACCCCGGCCGTCGCCGAGGAGCTGGATCTCGACGTGGCGGGGTCGCTCGAGGAGCCGTTCACAGAAGACTGTGTCGTCTCCGAAGGCGGCCAGCGCTTCGCGTCGCGCGGCTGTGACTGCGTCCTGCAGCTCGGCCGGCGCCCGCACGACGCGCATGCCACGACCGCCGCCACCGGCCGCAGCCTTCACGAGCAGCGGGAAGCCGATCTCTTCCGGCTCTCCTTCCTCGAGCACCGGCACACCCGCGGCGCGCGCCGCCCGCTTCGCGGCCAGCTTGTCGCCGCCCGCGCGGAGCGCCTCAGGCGAAGGGCCGACGAAGACGAGATCTGCCGCCTCGACGGCCTCGGCGAAGTCGGCGTTCTCGGCCAGGAAGCCGTAGCCGGGATGGATCGCGTCCGCACCCACTCCTTTCGCTGCACGGATGTGCTCCTCCGAGTGGAGGTACGAGGCGATCTCGACGGACTCGTCGGCCGACCGTGCGTGGAAGGCGCCATGGTCGTCCGGCGCAACCACGGCCACCGTCCCGATCCCGAGCTCGCGGCAGGTTCGGAAGATCCGGACGGCGATCTCGCCGCGGTTCGCTACGAGGAGCTTGCCGATCCCCATCGGGCCCGGCGCTTCTCGAGGAAGGCGCGCAAGCCCTCCTGGCCTTCCTCACTCGTGCGGCGGGCAGCCGCACGAGCGACGGCGTCCTCCTCGTCGGCGGGCTCGAGGACGAGCCGCTTCGCCTCGCGAACCGCGATCGGTCCGCCTGCGAGCACGTCGGCCAGGATCCGGTCGACCGCCTCGTCCAGATCGGCCACGACCTCGTGGACGAGACCGATCCGGAGCGCGGTCGCGGCGTCGAAGCGCTCGCCGGTCAGGAAGAACCGACGGGCGGCGGCCGGCCCGATCCGGGCGAGCACCCACGGGGAGATCACCGACGGGATGATCCCGAGCCGCACCTCGGAGAAGCCGAAGACGGCGTCTTCACCCGCGACGGCGATGTCCGCGCAGGCGGTGAGCCCCGAGCCGCCGCCCAGCGCGTAGCCCTGGACGCGCGCCACGACCGGTGCCGGGCACCGGAAGATCGACTCCAGCATCCTGTAGAGGCGCCGGGCGTCCTCGACGTTCTCCTCGTAGGAGAGGTCGATCGACGAGCGCTGCCACTCGACATCGGCCCCCGCGCAGAAGCTGTGGCCCTCGCCCGCGAGTACGACCGCCCTGGCGTCGCCGACGTCGGCGAACGTCTCGGCGAGCTCGGCGATCAGCGCGGCATCGAAGGCGTTGCGCCGCTCGGGCCGCGCGAGCGTGACGCGGAGGACGTCTCCGTCACGCTCGGTGCGAAGTCCCCGCTCCGGCGCCGGCGAAGCCGACACCTCCGCTACTGGGAAGCCTCCGTCGAGCCTACGGCTCCTGCGCGCTCACTGCTTGGATGCAGCTTCTCGATCAGGGCCTTGACTTCGCGGAGCACGTCCGCCTCCTCGTGGCCGAAATCGTCGAGATACGTGTGCAGCGCGTTCTGGAGCAGGCGCAGCTCTTGGTCGGTCAGCTCGATCGTGTGCATGGCGGAACTCTACGTTCCTGGTGTGATCGGAGGGGTCGGGGCCCGCCGGGCGGCGGGCCCCGATCGCTCGATCAGCAGAAGACGGCGACGAAGAAGTCCCGTCGGTCGCTCGCGCCTGCGCTGTTGTAGGTGTTCACGCGGATGCCGGCGGCGACCCCGCGCAGCTGGAATGCCGTGATCTGGCCGGGGGAGACGCCGTGGTGGTCGGGCCGCCGAGCGTCGCCTGATAGCTGCAGCCCGGTCACATCCTGGCTGAAGACGACCTGGTACTGACCGGTCGCGTTCTTCTGGGCAGATGCGGCACCCTTGTTGCGGGCGAGCGTGCCGTTCGGGTCGACCATGCCCAGAGTCCTGTTGCCGAGTCGCCCTTGTCGCCCTTGTCGCCCTTGCGCCTGCGGGCTGCCGGGCGGCGCCTGCCGGGCCTGCCGGGCCGGTCAGGCCCCTGAGCCCTCTGAGCCCTCTGAAGCCTCGAGGGCCGCGTGGGCCGCGTGGGCCGCGCGGGCCTGCTGCCTGAGCGCTCGACGCGCCGGCGACCGCGTTCGCCTTCCCGGCCGCGGCGCTCTTCGTCGGGAGAGTGGTCGCGGCGTAGCTTCCTCCCCCGAGCGCGAACGACAGTGCGATGCAGGCGACGATCATCGCCGGTGAAGGCCGATCGGATTCTTCGTAGCACTTGAGAAACCTCCTTTGACTGGGACGGCGCGGATCGTAAACGCTCCAACGGACTCCGCGCTTCCTCCGAACAGGGTCTTTACATCCGAAACACGCCGAACGTCGTCTCCGGGATCGGAGCGTTCAGTCCGGCCGCGATCCCGAGCGCGAGCACCCGGCGGGTGTCGAGCGGATCGATGATCCCGTCGTCCCAGAGGCGTGCGGTCGAGTAGTAGGGGTTCCCCTCGGCCTCGTAGGTTGCCTTGATCTCGTCGGGATCGGCGTCGCCGACCATCGTCAGGACGGTCGCCGCCTGCTCGCCCCCCATCACGGAGATGCGTGCGTTCGGCCACATCCACAGCTGGCGCGGTGAGTACGCGCGACCGCACATGCCGTAGTTGCCGGCGCCGAACGAGCCGCCGATGACGACCGTGAACTTGGGCACCTCGGCACACGCGACCGCCATCACCAGCTTGGCGCCGTCCCGGGCGATCCCGCCGGCCTCGTACTCCTTGCCGACCATGAACCCGGTGATGTTCTGGAGGAAGACGAGTGGGATCCGCCGCTTGCAGGCGAGCTCGACGAAGTGGGCGCCCTTCTGTGAGGACTCCGCGAACAGGACGCCGTTGTTCGCCAGGATGCCGACGGGGTAGCCCTCGATCCGGGCGAACCCGCAGACAAGGGTCTCGCCGTACAGCGTCTTGAACTCGTGGAAGCGGCTGCCGTCGACGAGCCGGGCGATGATCTCCCGGACGTCGACCTGCTCGCGGAACGTCTCGGGAATCAGGCCGTAGAGGTCGGTAGGATCGGCCGCGGGCTCTTCGGGAGCCCCGATCTCCCACGGCGGCTCAGGCCTGGTCGTGTGCACGTTGCGGACGATCTCGCGCGCGATTGCCAGCGCGTGCTCGTCACTGGCCGCGTAGTGGTCGGCGACTCCCGACTGGCGGGTGTGGACGTCGGCGCCGCCGAGCTCTTCGGGCGTGACCTCCTGGCCGGTCGCGGCCTTCACCAGAGGCGGGCCGCCGATGAAGATCGTGCCGGTGCCGCGGACGATCACCGTCTCGTCGCTCATCGCCGGGACGTACGCTCCGCCGGCCGTGCAGGAGCCCATCACGACGGCGATCTGGGCGATCCCCTTGGCCGACATCCGCGCCTGGTTGAAGAAGATGCGGCCGAAGTGGTCGCGATCGGGGAAGACCTCTGCCTGTAGCGGCAGGAACGCCCCGCCCGAGTCGACCAGGTAGAGGCACGGTAATCGGTTCTGCTCGGCGATCTCCTGCGCACGCAGGTGCTTCTTCACCGTGAGCGGAAAGTACGTGCCGCCTTTCACTGTCGCGTCGTTCGCGACCACCACGCACTCCCGGCCCTCGACCACGCCGATCCCGGTGACGATCCCGGCGGAAGGGGACTGTCCCTCGTAGACGTCCCAGGCGGCCAACGCCGAGAGCTCGAGAAACGCGCTGCCCGGATCGACGAGCCGGTCGATCCGCTCTCGAGCCGTCAGCTTCCCTCGCGACCGGTGGCGCTCGACCGACTTCTCGCCGCCGCCCCGAGCCACGAGCGCCGTGCGTCCTCGGAGCTCCGTGACCAGCTCGGTCATCGCTTGGCGGCGGCGGGCGAAGAGCTCGCTATCCGGCTCGACCTGCGAGGTCAGCACCGCCATCGCGCGGAGCCTATCGCCTGCGTCTACGCCTCAGGTTCGGGGAGCATTCTGCCGATACGAAAGGAGCCGGTGCGGCCTGCTGGGAGAGGCAGAAAGCAGAGCCGCACCGGCAGCTACGGTCCGCACATCGGCAAGCCGATGCGTCCTCGCGGCCGCAGCCCGTCTAGCGTAACGCGGGCGGCAAGGCATGTCACCGTGCGCTCCCGCATACCATCCGCCGTCATGACCCGGCGGCCTCTCTGGGAGGTCACGCGCGAGTTGACGGCCGTCTGCATGGGCCGTTCACCGGCCGACCTGGTGATCCGGAACGGCCGTCTCGTCGACGTGCACACGCGCGAGATCCTCGACGATGCCGACGTCGCGATCGCCCAGGGGCGGATCGCGATGTTCGGCGACGTCTCGCACACGGTCGGCCCCGAGACCGAGACGATCGACGCCGCCGGTGCCTATCTCGTCCCGGGGCTGATCGATACGCACCTGCACGTCGAGTCGGTGATGGTGACCGTCACCCGGTTCGCAGCGGCCGTCCTCCCGCACGGAACGACAGCTGCGTTCATCGACAACCACGAGATGGCCAACGTCTTCGGGCTCCAGGGGATGAAGTGGATGCTCGAGGAGGGACGCAGGCTGCCGCTGAAGGTGTACCTCGCGGTTCCGTCCTGCGTGCCGGCGTTGCCCGGCTTCGAGGACGCGGGCGCGTCTCTCGGCCCGGAGGAGATTCGCGCAGCGCTCAGGTGGGAGGGCGCTGCGGGCCTTGGCGAGATGATGAACATGCCGGGCGTGATCGAAGGTGACGAGGCCGTTCACGCGGCGATCGGCGCCACGCTGAAGCTCGGCAAGCCTGTCACCGGGCACTGGAGCCTGGCCGGCCTCCGCGATCACCATCTCCAGGCATACGTCGCCGCGGGGATCGACTCGTGCCACGAGACGACCTCTCGCGAGGACGCGCTCGCGAAGCTTCGCGCCGGGATGTGGGTGCAGTTCCGCGAGGGATCGACGTTCCGCGACGTCGCTGCTCTTGCGACCGTGTTGACGGAGGACGGCGTCGACAGCCGGCATTGCCTCCTTGTCACGGACGACGTCCTCCCACAGACGATCGTGGAGGACGGTCACATGGATCGCGTCGTCCGCCGGGCGATCGCGGAGGGAATCGACCCTCTGGTTGCGATCCAGATGGCGACGCTGAACGCCGCCGAGTACTTCAACCTCAGGCACGACCTCGGCTCGATCGCGCCCGGCCGGGCCGCGGACATCCTGTTCGTCGAAAGCTTGCAGGAGTTCCGGCCGCACCGCGTGCTGGTCGACGGCGGCGAGATCGGCGAGCTGCCCGCCTACGAGTATCCCTCCCAGGCGTACGAGTCGGTCAGGCTGCCGCGGCCGCTACGGACGACCGACCTGCGGATCGAGGCCGCCGGCACCCACGCGCGGGTGCGCGTGATCGGGATCGCGTCGGGCAGCGTCACGACCGAGCACCTCCAGGTCGAGATGCCCGTGGTCGACGGCGAGGTGCGCGCCTCGCCGGACCTCGATGTCGCGAAGGCGGCGAGCATCGAGCGCCACGGAGGGCCCGGGACGATCGGGCTCGGCTTCGTGAAGGGGCTCGGCCTGAGCCGCGGCGCGGTCGCGACCACGATCGCGCACGACAACCACAACCTGCTCGTTGCGGGGACGAGCGACGAGGACATGGTCTTCGCGGCCGAGCGGCTGGTGGCCGCGGGCGGCGGGATGATCGCGGTCGCGGACGGCGAGGTGCTCAGCCTGGTCGCGCTGCCGATTGGCGGGCTGATGTGCGACCGGCCGGTGGAGGTCCTCGCCGCCGAGACCCTCGCGCTCGCCGACGCCTACCGCGAGCTGGGCTCGTCGCTCGAGAGCCCGGCGATGATGTTCTCGTTCCTCTCCCTCGGGGTGATCCCGGCGCTGCGCCTGACGAACCGAGGGCTCGTCGACAGCCTCGCGTTCCAGCTCGTCTCCCCGATCGTCTAGCGCTGGCGCTTCTGCTGCGGGCTGGGCATCCGGCCCTTCTGCATGCGCTCCATCGCGCGGCGCTGCGCGCGGTTGACGGGCTGGTCGAGGGCGCCCTGCTGTCCGGCCGCCTCCATCCACGCCTTTCGCTCTTCTGCGCTTAGCGTGCTGAGTGCCTGCTGCGCGCGGTTCGGGTCCCGGTCGGCGCCCACGCGTTTCAGCTTCTTCATCGCGCCTGCGAGCTCCGGGTTGTAGCGTTCGATCGCGGCCTGCGAGGCCTTCTCGATCAGCTTGCGGAACAGCGGCACCTTCGACAGGAACGCGACGACGGGCCGCAAGTACCGGCCGCCCTGAATCCGCGCCAGGCCGGTCAGCACCAGCATGACGACGAGCAGGCCGCCGAGGACGAAGACGGGGATCAGGTACACGAGCATCGACAGGATCGTATCGGCGTGAGCGGGAACCCGCGCAGGATTCGGTTGGCCGAACGCATAGTGGAGAGCCGGGTCGGGGTGCGGGTGCGCTAGGCCGTGCCCCGACCCTTCCGTTCAGCGTGTCGACGCGTCGGTCATGCTGCAGCGGTGCACACGTTCGACCGCCGCGAGCTGCTCACCCGGGCCGCCGGGGTCGTCGTCGCCGGTGGCGTTCTGGGCCGCCTTCCCGACGCGTTGTCGGTGGACCCGCGCGTGCGAGAGTTGCGCCGACTCGTCTCCGGGCCTGTGCTGGCGCCGGGCTCGGCGGCATACGACGCGGCGAGGGTCGTGTACAACGAGCGGTTCGACGGCGTCCGCCCGCTGGCGGTGGTCAGACCCAAGGGAGTGGCGGACGTCCAAGCGGTCGTGCGGTGGGCGCAGCGCCGCGGTGTTGCGATCGTGCCTCGGTCGGGCGGGCACAGCTACGGCGGATACTCGACCGGCTCGGGCGTCGTGCTCGACCTCTCGACGCTGGGCGGCATCCGGCTCGAGGGTCAGACGGCAGTCGTCGGCGCGGGGGCGAGGCTGATCGACGTCTATGCGGCGCTCGCGGCCAGGGGCGCGACGATTCCAGCGGGGTCGTGTGCGACGGTCGGCATCGGCGGGCTCGCACTCGGCGGCGGGATCGGGCTCGCGTCTCGCAAGCTCGGCACGACGTCCGACAGCGTCGTCTCGTTGCGCATCGTCACCGCCGACGGGCGGTTGCTCGAGTGCGATCGACAGAAGCACGCCGACCTCTTCTGGGCGTGTCGGGGAGGCGGCGGGCGCAACTTCGGAGTTGTCACCGACTTCCACCTTCGCGCCTCGCACGTCGGGAACGGGTCGTACTTTGTCGCCTCGTGGCCATGGGAGGCAGGTCCCCAGCTGATTCCGGCGTGGCAGCGCTGGGCTCCCGGGGCACCCGACGCGCTGACCACGATCTGCAGGCTGGCCACGGGCAGCTCCGGACCGACGCTCCAGGTCTTCGGGCAGTACCTCGGGTCGGAGCGGGACATCCGTGGCCTGCTGCGGCCGCTCGTCCGCGCGACCCCGCCGACGAGGATCACGACGGGCACGTCCGGCTACCTCGACCTGATGCTCCGCTGGGCGGGCTGCCTGGGTAGGTCGCAGGCCGCCTGCCACCTCGTCGCCCAGCACGGCGTCCTGCAGCGCGCGACGTTCGCCGCGAAGTCGGACTACGTCGAGCGTGCGCTCACGCCCGCAGCCGTGCGGACGCTGCAGCATCAGCTCGAGGTTCGGCAGGCAGCGCCGCATGGCTCCGGCGCGCTGATCATGGACGCGTACGGCGGCGCGATCGCGCGCGTCCCGGCGGACGCGACCGCTTTCGTCCACCGCACGCCGCTCTGCTCGATGCAGTACCTCGCCTACTGGGGCGCCAAGGAGCACGAGGCCTCGTCGCTGGCGTGGATCAGAGGCTTTCACGCCGCGATGCGCCCGCACGTGAGCGGCGCGGCGTACCAGAACTACATCGACCCGGACCTCACCGATTGGCGCCAGGCCTACTACGGGAAGAACTACGCGAGGCTGGTGACCGTGAAGAAGCGCTACGACCCGGACCGCCTGCTGCGCTTCAAGCAAGCAATCGGTTCTTGACGAGAGTGGTGTTTGCCAATTGTTCGATACACTCTACTTCATTTTGCGATGTATTGAACGATGACTGGTCGGCGATGATACGTGTCGTCGTGGTAGCGGTCGCAGCGGTCGCCCTGGCCGGATGCGGCTCGTCGCGCGACCGGCACGCGGGAACGGTGACTGTCCCCGCATACGGCGTGTTCCCGGAGACGACCGTCTCGGGCTCGTCTGCGCGGCCGAGTAGGCATGTTTGCGAGGAGGACGCCCGCGCGTTCACAAGCGGCGCGATGCAGTTCCTCGCCCACTACGGGCCGCGAGCGGCATATCCGGCGGACCTCTACTACGTGATCATGCGCGAGGCGTTCTCTGACTTCGAGGCTCGCCGCTGCGAGCCTGCGCTGCTCGGTGCCGCCCTCAGGGGCCGTTTGATGGCGAGACAGCGGAACACGCTCGTCGAGCTGCTTCCCAGCAGGATGGCGGCGGCGGTTCGACAGGCTCTGGCACAGGCTGGCTCCTGAAACCAGCCGCGAGCCAAGGTGCCGGCTACCAAGGGCTTCGTCGTGCGTTTGCATCGATACGTAGCACGAGCTGAAGCGCAGGGGCCCATCACCAGAACTGGTCATGACAGCGCTACCTCATGTGCTAGAGGTCACTGACACGCAGCGGAGTCCCTTCGCGGAAGCGGAGGCGCGCCGCGTTATGGAGGTGAGACCGCTGACAGGACGGAGAGGCTTGTCGCTGGTCGCGCTGGCGGTATCTGTTCTCGTCGCGCCGGCGGCAGCGCCCGCCGCGAAAGAGCCAGGAAACGATAGTCCTGCTCGACCCCAGCTGCTACGGCTCCCCGCGGTCATCGGCGGATCGACCGAAGGGGCCTCGACGGATCGATCAAGGCTCAGTTGCGAGCGGGTGAAGGACGACGTCTGGTACGAGATCGCATCCGGACGTCGAGGGCCGATTCTGGTCCGGTTGCAGGCGACTGGTGAGCTCGATGCGGTAGTGGCCGTGTTCCGGAAGGCGCGATCACGGCTCTATCCCGTCGCCTGTAAGACGGCAAACGCACACGGCAGGCTCCTCCTGCCCTTCTATGGACGGCGCAACACCCGCTACGTCATCCAGGTCGCCGAGGCGCGGGAATCGGTTGCCGGCACCTTTCGTCTACGTGTTTTCCGCGCGGAGCGGCCGGCGCGACCGCCCGGGCAGGCGCTTCCAGGAGACGGCATGCGCTCCGCTGTACATCCGCTCGTCGATCGCGACGACGCCTGGTCGGTGCAGATGGAGCGCGGCCGAAGCTATCGGATCAACCTCGTTCCAGGGCGGGGGTGCCTCCAGCTACTCCTGTATCGGCCACAAACGTACTCGTTCCGCACTGACGAGCCCGTCGCAGAGCTCTCGTGCGGTGGCTACACGCTCTTCACGCCTGGCCCGGACGGCGGCGGCCGTTACAGCCTCGTCGTCAAGTCGGATCCGGAGATCCCCAATCTCCAGCGCTACCGCTTGGAGGTGGCTGCCGCGAAGGAGGACGATCTTGTCCCTGGCGTCTTGCTCTCGAGCGGCGCGCTCGTGGCGAATCGTCTCTCTGGGAGGGGTGTCGACCTCATCGACCTCTACCGGTTCGGCGTCGCTCAGCCAAGCGAGTTTCGCGCTCGTCTCGGCAAGCAACCCCGGGCAGCGTTCACGATCACTCTCCTGACACCGACGGGCAGCTTCGTCCGGACCGTCCGTAGCGAGGAGAACCGGACGATCACCCTTCGGAAACGTCTGCCACGCGGTCACTACTACCTTGCTGTCCGCGCCCTTAACCATTCGGGCGGCCCCTACCGTCTCCAGCTGCTCGTGCGAGTTGTCACAGCGACGGACTTCAGTGTCGCGGGCTTGCGGACTGTGGAGACGGAACCCGGTCAACCGCAATTCCTCGCTGCGCACGTGACGCCCGCGGACACCGCCGGTGCGGTGCGCTTCCAGTTTGACCGACTCGACCCCCTCACTGGCTGGCACTTCGTCCAGACGCTCGACGCGCCGGTAGCGCCGACCGGCATCGCGTCTGCGACGTGGATGCCGCCCGGTGTCGGCTACTGGCGTGTTCACGCCCGCTTCCTCGGCACGCTCACAGCCGCCCGTAGCACAAGCCCAGACGTCCGCATCGTCGTGTCCGACCCGCTCGACTGAGACCCGCGCCGCGGTCCGCCGCCGGTGGCGCGTATGCATCAGGGGCGGAGGGACTCGAACCCCCGGCCTACGGTTTTGGAGACCGCCGCTCTACCAACTGAGCTACGCCCCTCGGCTCGAGTGGCTCAGTGTATCGACGCTCCGATGCGGGCAAACGATCTCGGTGACCGATCCACGGTACGAGGAGCGGCGCCATGAGGAGCCGGATCTGCAGGCCGACGGCCGGGCCGAGTCGCCTTTCCACTTCTAACTACGATCAGGGGCGTGCCCGGGCTCCAACAGCGTCGCGCGCTCGGTGCGCTCTTCCTGCTGCTCGCGTTCGCCTTCGGCGGAATCGCCTTCGCAGCTGGCACCGCGAAGGAGTGGATCATCGTCGCGGGCGCCGCCGCGATCGCTGTCTGGATGGTCGGTTTGGCCCTTCGCGGGCTGCGTCCCTAGAGCTCTCACCGCGCTCCGGCAACGAATACCCAGTACGTTGGGAGCTCGAAATCTGAGGAAAGCTCCGGGCGGCCTCGTATTCTCTACCTATCGCCGTGACCGAAGACACCAAGTCCCTCTGGCGGGAGTTCACCAAGACCCGCGATCGCGGTGTGCGCGACCGCCTGATCCTGACGTACGCGCCGCTGGTCAAGTTCGTCGCCGGACGTCTGGGCAGCGGCTTGCCGGCGCACGTCGACGAGGGCGATCTCGTCTCCTACGGCCTGCTGGGGCTGATCGGCGCGATCGAGCGCTACGAGCCCGACCGCGACGTCAAGTTCGAGACGTATGCGATCTCCCGGATCAGGGGCGCGATCATCGACGAGCTGCGGGCGATGGACTGGGTGCCGCGATCAGTCCGGGCGCGAGCGCGCGACATCGAACGGGCGATCGCCGCGCTCGAGGCGAAGCTGCACCGGGCGCCGAGCGACGAGGAGATCTCGGAGAAGCTCGGGATCACGACCGACGAGCTCGACGAGAGCTTGACCGACATCTCCCGCTCGTCGATCGCGGCGCTGGACGAGCTCTGGACCGTCTCCTCGGGGAGCGGCGATCAGGTTGCGCTGATCGACACGATCGAGGACACCTCGGGGCCGCAGCCGTCGCACGCGCTCGACCAGACCGAGCTCCGCGAGGCGCTGGGCGAGGCGATCGCTCGCCTGCCCGAGCGCGAGAAGCTCGTGATCACCCTCTACTACTACGAAGAGCTGACGTTGCGCGAGATCGGCGAGGTGCTGGGAGTGACCGAGTCGCGCGTCTCGCAGCTGCACACGAAGGCGATCCTGCGCCTCAAAGCGCGCCTGGCGGGCACGGCTGCTGCGCGCGCGGGCGGCGGAGACTGACTTTGTAAGAAGATTCGCAAGGGATTACGCTCTCTCCGGAGTGAACGCCTGTCCGAGCTGCGCGGCTGAAAATCCGTCCGGCCAGAGGTTCTGCGGGTCGTGCGGCGCCGCGCTCTCCATGACGTGCGGCACCTGCGGCGCAGCCGTCGCGCCGGGCCAGCGGTTCTGCGGCGACTGCGGCTCGCCCGTTTCCGCCGAGCCGGCGCTGCCGGCCGCGTCGGCGGTCGAGCCCGCGACCGAGCGGCGGCTCGTCTCCATCCTATTCGCCGACCTCGTCGGCTTCACCCCGCTCTCCGAGTCACGGGACGCCGAGGAGGTGCGGGCGCTCCTCTCGCGCTACTTCGACACCTCCCGCCGCCTGATCGAGCTCTACGGCGGGACGGTCGAGAAGTTCATCGGCGATGCGGTGATGGCGGTGTGGGGAACGCCGGTCGCAACGGAGGACGACGCCGAGCGGGCGGTGCGGGCGGCGCTCGACCTCGTCGCCGCCGTGTCCGCGCTCGGGCAGGAGGTCGGCGCGGAGGATCTACGGGCCCGTGCCGGTGTCCTGACCGGGGAGGCGGCGGTGAACCTGGCAGCCGTCGGCGAGGGCATGGTGGCCGGGGACGTCGTCAACACGGCTTCGCGGGTGCAGTCGGCGGCCGAGCCGGGGAGCGTGCTCGTCGGTGAGGCGACGAGGCGGGCGAGCGAGCAGGCGATCGTCTACGAGGACGCCGGCAGCTTCGAGCTGAAGGGCAAGGAGGGCGAGACACCGCTGTGGCGGGCACTGCGCGTCGTCTCCGGCGTGCGCGGGCAGCTCAAGTCGGAGCGGCTGGAGGCTCCGTTCGTGGGCCGCGACCGCGAGCTGCGCCAGATCAAGGATCTCTTCCACGTCTGCGCCGACGAGAGGCGGGCGCAGCTCGTCTCGGTCACCGGCATCGCCGGGATCGGCAAGTCGCGGCTGGCGTGGGAGTTCTACAAGTACTTCGACGGGATCGCCCAGCTCGTCTACTGGCACCGCGGCCGCTGCCTCGCCTATGGCGAGGGCGTCACCTACTGGGCGCTCGCCGACATGGTGCGGATGCGCTGCGGGATCGCCGAGGACGACGACCCGGAGACGGCGGTCGGGAAGCTGCGCTCGTCCCTGGAGGAGCACCTGCTCGACCCGGGCGAGCGATCGTTCGTCGAGGCGCGGCTGGCGCAGCTGCTCGGGCTCGGCGACCACGAGTCCCGCGACCGGCAGGACCTCTTCGCCGCCTGGCGACTCTTCTTCGAGCGCCTGGCCGACTCCTACCCGACCGTCCTGGCGTTCGAGGACATGCAGTGGGCGGACGATTCGTTGCTCGACTTCGTCGAGTACCTGCTCGAGTGGTCGCGCAACCATCCCGTCTACGTCGTCACCCTCGCCCGGCCGGAGCTGCTCGAGCGCCGGCCGACCTGGGGTGCCGGCCACCGCAATTTCACCTCGCTCTACCTCGAGCCGCTCTCGACGCAGGCGATGGAGGAGCTGCTCGACGGGCTCGTCCCCGGCCTGCCGGCCCAGCTTCGCGACCAGATCCTCGCGCGGGCCGAGGGCGTACCGCTGTACGCGGTCGAGACCGTCCGGATGCTGCTCGACCGGGGGCTGCTGGTCGAGGAGGGCTCGGCGTACCGGGTGGTCGGCGAGGTTGGGGCGCTCGAGATCCCGGAGACGCTGCACGCCCTGGTCGCGGCGAGGCTCGACGGCCTGTCGCCCGAGGAGCGGCGGCTGCTCGGCGATGCCGCGGTCCTCGGGAAGACCTTCACGGCGGGCGCGCTCGAGGCGCTGAGCGGGCTCGAGCGGCAGGCGCTCGACCCGTTGCTCGCGAGCCTCGTGCGCAAGGAGGTGCTCGGGCTGCAGTCCGATCCTCGGTCTCCGGAGCACGGCCAGTACGGGTTCCTGCAAGACCTGCTTCGGCAGGTCGCTTACGAGACGCTTCCGAGGCAGGAGCGGCGGGCGAAGCACCTCGCCGCCGCCGACCACCTGGCTGGCGCGCTCGGGGAGGAAGAGGTCGTCGAGGTGGTCGCCTCGCACCTGCTGGAGGCGTACCGGCTCGACCCTGAGGCTCGCGACGCCGACGTGCTCCGCGCCCGGGCGAAGGGGGCGTTCCTCCAGGCGGGGGAGCGGGCGGCGTCCCTCGGGGCCTCGACGGAGGCGCTGCGGTACTTCGAGCAGGCCGGAGAGCTGGCGGCCGAACCGATAGAGCGCGCCGGCGGCGCTCCTGCGGGCCTCGGAAATGGCGGCCGGCACCGACCTGGACGAGGCCGGGAGGCTGGCTGGGGAGGCGCTCGCCCTGTACGAGGCGGCCGACGAGGTGCACGCCGCGGCGCGGGCGGCGAGCGCCCTCGCTGTCGTCGAGCACCTGACCGGTAACGGCGCGGCCGCGATCGAGCGGCTGGAGCGGACGTACGCGGCGATGGCCGACGACGAGCCGGACGAGGACGTGGCCATCCTCTTCGTGCGCCTCGGGCAGGCGCACTGGTTCGCCGGGAACACCGAGCGGGCCGCAGAGCTGACGGAGCGCGCGCTGGACGCAGCCGAAGCGCTCCGATTGACGGAGATCCTCGTCCGTGGCTGGACGCTGAAGGCGTACATCCTCACCCCTGACCGGCCCGAGGAGGCGCGCGGGCTGTTCCAGGTGGCGCTCGACGCCGCGCGCGAGCACGAGCTCCAGTCCAACGCGACGTCGATTCTCGGAAACCTCTCCGACCTCGGGTTCCAGTACGACCGTTACGCGGAGTCGCTCTCCCACCTCGAGGAGCAGCTTGCGCTCGCCCGCCGGATCGGCAACCGGCGGCACGAGCTGTTCGCGCTCAGCGAGATGAGCTACGTCTTCACGATGCTCGGCCGATGGGATGAGGCCCTCGCGGCCATGGCCGAGATTCCCGAGGATCAGCACGGTCACGACACCAATGTCCTGAGCCCGGTCTCGGGCGTGCTGGAGATCTACCTGCACCGGGGCGAGCTCGAGCAGGCCCGCCGTCTCCTCGCGCTCTACCAGCCCCTCGCCCAGTCTGCCGACGTGCAGCTTCGTGGCGTCTTGGCCGCCGCCCGCGCCGCGCTCCTCCTCGCCGAGGGGAACCCGCCCGCTGCCCTCGCCGAGGCCGAGGAGGCGTTCGCGGGTAGGAGTACGCTCGGAATGGGCTCGCAGGACGTCAAGCTCGGGTTCGTGCACGGTCTGGAGGCGGCGGTCGCCCTCGGCGACCGCGAGAGGGCCGACGAGCTCGTGACAATCGTCGAGGAGCGGCCGATCGGTCTCCGCCCACCCTTTCTCGCGGCCCAGGCCCGCCGCTTCCGGGCGCTCCTCGCCGGGGACGACCCCGCCGCCGACAGCCACTTCACGGCGGCCGCGGCGCAGCTCCGCGCGCTCGACCTTCCGTTCCACCTCGCCGTCGTCCGGCTCGAGCACGGCGAATGGCTGACCGCTCAGGGACGCCCGGACGATGCGGAGCCGTTCCTCACCGAGGCGCGCGAGACGTTCGGGCGACTCGGAGCGGCGCCGTGGCTCGAGCGCGCCGCTGCGAAGAGCGCGGTCGGCGTCGAAGACTGACGCTGCCCGCTCCCCGTTAAGATCGGCGGCGACACTTCGACGAGGGAGTCTCGCGCGCATGCCAGCACTGGAGCCCGGAAAGGTCCGCAACGTCGCCGTCGTCGGCCACCGGGGGACGGGGAAGACGTCTCTCGTCGAGGCGCTCCTCTTCCAGTCGGGGGCGGTCAACCGGCTCGGCACGGTCGAGCAGGGCACGACCGTCTCGGATTGGGACGAGGACGAGCACCGTCGGCAGATGTCGCTGTCGGCCACGCTCGCGAACCTCCCGTGGCAGGACCGGAAGATCAACCTGATCGACACGCCCGGAGACGCCGGCTTCCAGGGCGAGGCGATCGCCGCGCTTCGCGTCGTCGAGGGCGCCGTCGTCGTCGTCAGTGCGGTGATGGGCGTCGAGGTCGGCACGGGCCGCGCGTGGCATCGGGCCGAAGACGACGGGCTCTCCCGGGTCGTGGTCGTGAACATGCTCGACCGCGAGCGGGCCGACTTCTTCCGCGCGCTCGAAGGTCTCCGCTCGCAGCTCTCCGACCGCTGCGTCGCCGTGCACGTCCCCATTGGGGCAGAGCACGAGCTGACCGGGATCGTCGACGTCCTGCACATGTGTGCCTACACGAGTCCGGAGGGCTCGAGAGAAGCCACACGGACCGAGATCCCCGCCGGAGCGGCCGACATGGCTGCCGAGTACCGCGAGAAGCTCCTCGACGCGGTCGTCGAGACCGACGAGGCGCTGATGGAGCGCTACCTGGACGGACAGGAGCTCTCCGAAGAGGAGGTGGCGACGGCGCTGAAGGACGCGGTGACCCGCGGTGAGGTGTTCCCGGTCGCCGCCGCCGTCGCGACCAAGAACCTCGGCACCTCGGCGTTGCTCGACCTCCTGGTGGAAGGCGTGCCGAGTCCGGCGAAGAAGGCCGCGGAGGCCTCCGTGGACGGAGCGGACACCGCGGCGTTCGTGTTCAAGACCATCGCCGACCCGTTTGCCGGTCGGATCAACGTCTTCCGCGTGCTCAAGGGGACGGTCGGTGCGGACACGACCCTGACGAACCTGCGCAACCACAGCAAGGAACGGTTCGGCTCGCTGATGACGATGCAGGGGAAGGACCACACACAGGCGGACGCGTTCGGCGAGGGAGACATCGGCGCCGTCGCGAAGCTGAAGGAGGCGGCCACGGGCGATCTCCTGACCGACAAGGAGGTCGCTGCGGAAGCGCCCGCCTTCGACTTCCCGGAGCCCGTGATGAGCTTCGCGATCACTCCGAAGACGAAGGGCGAGGAGGAGAAGATGGCGCAGGCGCTCCGCCGCCTGACCGAGGAGGATCCCACGCTCGTCCTGCGCCGTGATCCGCAGACCGGCGAGCAGCTGCTCGCCGGTCTCAGCCAGATGCACGTCGAGGTCGCGGTGGAGCGGCTCAGGCGCCGCTTCGGCGTCGAGGTCGAGCTCCATCAGCCGCGCGTTCCCTACCTGGAGACGATCCGCACGGAATCGCGCGCGCAGGGCAAGTACAAGAAGCAGACGGGCGGCCGAGGCCAGTACGGCGACTGCCACATCGTGCTCGAGCCGATCGCGGAAGGCGTCGGGTACGAGTTCGTCGACAAGATTGTCGGCGGCGTGATCCCACAGGGCTTCCGACCCGCCGTGGACAAGGGGATCCAGGAGGCGATGCAGCACGGCGAGCTGGCCGGCGCGCCGGTCCAGGGCGTTCGTGTCCTGCTCGTCGACGGCTCGTACCACAACGTCGACTCCTCCGAGATGGCGTTCAAGATCGCGGGTTCGATGGCGTTCAAGGCCGCTTACGAGAAGGCGAGTCCGGTGCTGCTCGAGCCGATCATGGAAGTGGAGGTCATAGTCCCCGACGACACGGTGGGCGCGGTCAACGGTGACCTGAACTCACGGCGCGGCCGGCTTCAGGGCATGGAGCCACGTGGAGCAATGACCTCGATCAAGGCCGAGGTGCCGATGGCCGAGATCCTCACGTACTCGCAGGCCCTCACCTCGCTCACCGGCGGCCGCGGCGACTACCACATGCACTTCCTCCGCTACGACGAGGTGCCGACGCACATCGCCCAGAAGATCATCGACGAGACGAAGAAGGCTCGCGAAGAAGCGAAGGTCTAGATGGTTGATCGGTAATGCCCGCCGCGCGGCTGGTGGCTGAGACGCGGCGCCGGATCGCCACGCTCGTGCGCCGCCCGTAGCCTCTGCTACGAGCGGCGCATGATCGTAGCGCCCGGCTTGGTCTCAGCCATCCCCGCATCGACGGGCATTACCGATCAACCATCTAGGGGAAACGCCCCCGTTTCTCCGGAGGGCGGAAAATCCCCTGCAGTTGCCCTATAGTTGGCACGCCGTGAAGGTGATGCGAACGACGGAGGCGAAGCGCTGCGCAGTCTGCGAGCGTACGCTGCTGCTCGGCGAGCACGCGGTCCGCTTCGCCCCGGACGGCCTCGACGAGTTCGTCGACGTCTGCCCGCTCTGCCAGGAGATCGCGCTCGACCACGGGTGGGTGCGGGAAGGCAGCCCGATCGGGCCGGCCGTCCGGCACGCGCGCCGTCGACGGTCGCTCAGCCTCGCGGCGATCTTCGGCACCCAGCGCCGGGCTGCACCGGAGGCAATCGTCGCCGAGCCGATTCTGCGCCGCCTCTCGAGCGAGGAGCACGCGATCGTCGAGGCGGCTGCGCTCTTCAACGCAGACGACGGCTTGCGGACGATCGAGGGGATCGCCCGCAGCCTCGGGGAGCCGAAGGTGAGCGTCGTCGTCCTCTCGGGGCCGAGCGCCGAGGTCGTGCTCACCTTCGCCTGGGACATCTCCTGGTACCAGTACCGCGTCAACCGGGATGCGGCCCAGCAGGTCCGGCTCGCCGAGCGTGGAATGGAGCCGGGCGAGCTGGACGAGAAGTCCCGGATGTGGAACGCCCGCCTCGAGCAGGGGATAGGCGTCTTGCCCGACATCCAGTCTGCGGGCTGAGCAGGCCTGGTATCCAGCCGATCCATCCATAGAATGAGAAGTGGTGGCCGGATGATCTACTGCGTAATTCCGCGTGAGCTCGAATCCGAGCTCTTCGACAAGATGGTCTCGTACTACCGCGACAACCCGAACGTGACCGTGATCGTCGATCGGCGTCAGGGGCCGGATCGGCGCCGCGGCCGGGCGTACGGCGGGATGCGCGAGATCCGCGACCGCCGCCGCGCGCGGGCGATCGGGACGTTCCCGACGCTCGACGTCGCCTAGACCCACCGCTCGCGGACGCGGCTAGAGTTCCACCGCCGATGGCGGTTGAGACGAAGACGTTCCGAAACTTCATCGACGGTGAGTGGGTCGACGCAGCCTCCGGAGAGACCTTCGACAGCACGAGCCCCGCGACCGGGGAGCTGATCGGCACCTTCCCGCGGTCGGGCCCGGAGGACGTCGATCGGGCGGTCGAGGCCGCCAGGCGAGCCTACGAGGAATGGCGGCTCGTCCCGGCGCCGGCGCGAGGCGAGATCCTCTACCGGTTCGGCCAGCTCGTTCGCGAGCACAAGGAGGAGCTCAGCGTCCTGATGGCGCGGGAGATGGGGAAGGTGCTCCCGGAGGCCGGCGGGGACGTCCAGGAAGCGATCGACATGAGCTTCTACATGGCCGGTGAAGGGCGCCGCCTCTTCGGGCACACGACGCCTTCGGAGCTTCGCGACAAGTTCAACATGAGCGTGCGGATGCCGATCGGCGTGATCGGCGTGATCACCCCGTGGAACTTCCCGATCGCGATCCCCTCCTGGAAGATCGCGCCGGCGCTCGTCTGCGGGAACACCGTCGTCTTCAAGCCGGCCAGCGACACGCCAGCGCTGGGCGAGCGATTCGTCGAGCTGCTGACCGGGGCCGGCGTGCCCGCCGGGGTCGTCAACATCGTGCACGGCGGCGGCGGCGCGGTCGGCGAGCGCCTGGTTGCCCACCCCGACGTGCCCGTGATCACGCTCACCGGGTCGCGCGAGACGGGCGTCGCCGTGATGAAGGCCGGCGCGGACAACCTGAAGCGCATCCACCTCGAGCTCGGCGGGAAGAACGCGATCATCGTCATGGACGACGCCGATCTCGACCTGACGGTCGAGGGGATCATCTGGTCGGCGTTCGGCACCTCCGGGCAGCGCTGCACGGCGGCAAGCCGCGTCGTGGTGCACCGGAAGGTGTACGCAGAGCTGCAGTCGAAGCTGGTCGCCGCCGCAGAAGCGCTTCGGCTGGGCCCCGGCTGGGAGGAGGACACCGACGTTGGGCCGGTGATCAACCGCTCCGCGCTCGAGAAGATCCACTCCTATACCGGGATCGGCGAAGGGGAGGGCGCCAAGCTGCTGACGGGCGGCGAGGTGGCGACGGGAGACGGGCTCGACCGGGGCTTCTACTACCGGCCCACGATCTTCGGGGACGTGGAGCCCGGGATGCGCATCGCGCAGGAAGAGATCTTCGGGCCGACGACGGCCTTGATTCCGGTCGACGACTTCGACGCCGCAATCCGGGTCGCAAACGGGATCCGGTACGGGCTGTCCTCGTCGATCTTCACGCGTGACGTCAACGCCGCCTTTCGCGCGATGCGCGACCTGGAGACGGGCATCACCTACGTGAACGCCGGAACGATCGGGGCCGAGGTCCACCTGCCGTTCGGCGGGACGAAGGACACCGGGAACGGCCACCGCGAGGCGGGACAGGCGGCGCTCGACGTGTTCACCGAGTGGAAGTCGCTCTACGTGGATTACTCGGGGCGCCTCCAGAAGGCCCAGATCGACGTCGCCGAGTAGCCGCCCAGGCGGCGTGGATGTCTCGCCGATCGTCGTCCCCTCTCACGCGGGGGACGAGCGTCATCCGGCGAGCGCGGGCCCGGCGAAGCCGGCCGAAGGGGTCGAGCTCCCTGGACCGGGCTAGCTAAGTCGCGTACTCGCGGGCGAGGGCCCGGTGCAGCTCGTGCTGATCGACGACGACCAGGCTGACGGCTCCCAGCTTCGTCCGCAGCTCGTCGCAGGCCCCGACGTCCGTGGGGTCGGCCACGCCGACGAGCAGCCGGCCGTCGGAGAGGAACCTGATCGGGATTGCGTCGTAGTGGCGCGCATCCTTTGCCGACAGCAACTTGATCGCTTCGGGATCGAACTCGGCGGCGTCGATATCGACGAACTCGAGGTCGTACTGCTCCGCAAGGGCCTGCGAGATCGCGGCGGAGTCGACCCAACCCCAGTTCACGAGCAGCTCGCCGAGGCGCAGGCCGGTCTTCTGCTGGTCGAGCAGGGCCAGCTCCAGCTGTTCGTTGGAGATCAGCTCCTGACGGACGAGCAGCGTCCCCAGGGGCAGCCAGGCGGGCTTCGGCGCGGGCAGCATCACGTGGTCTATCGGCGGAGAGCCGAGGGAACTGAAGACCCAATTTTTTGAGGGATTCCTTCGAGGCCCACGAGTCGAGGGATGTTGTCCGGTGCTCGGGCGACGATGTCAAGGGAAATGAGCGCTGCCGCCGACATGTTCAACGATGCCCGGGCCAAGAGGGGGCTCGAGCGGCTGCTCGGGCACTGCCAGCTGATCGGCCACATGACGGCGGATACCCAGCGCGTCGAGGCGCGAAAGCGCCTCGAGTTCGAGCTCGGCCCCGAGCTCACGCGACGGCTGGTTTCGCGTCTCTCGTCTGCACCTGCGTAGCTGCTCAGGTAAACGTGAGGACGTGGAACGCCTCCACGTCCAAGCCGCTCGCCGTCAGCCGCGCGAGCTTCGCGATCCCGTTACGTCCCTCGAAGCGGAGCACGAGCCGACGTGAAGGCACGCCTCTCGACGGACGGGGGTGCCCGCGGCAACCCCGGGCCGGCCGCGTACGGCTACGTGCTCGAGGCCGAGGACGGGACGGTGCTGGACGCGCGGGGGGAGACGATCGGTGTGGCGACGAACAACGTCGCCGAGTACCGAGCGCTGATCGAGGGGCTGCGCCGCGCCGTCGAGCTGGGTGTGGGCGAGCTGACCGTCGTTTCCGATTCGGAGCTGATCGTCAAGCAGATGCGCGGCGAGTACCGGGTGAAGAACGAGACGCTCCGTGGCCTGTCGCTCGAGGCCGCCGAGCTCGCCAGCGAAGTCGGGCGGGTGACCTACACGGCGGTTCGCCGCGAGCACAACGAGCTCGCCGACAAGCTCGTCAACGAGGCACTCGACGCCGCGGGCTGAGCTCGGGCGGCGAATCCACGGCTATACTGGCCGCCGCGTGCGGATGTAGCTCAGTTGGCTAGAGCGTCTGCTTGCCATGCAGAAGGTCGTGGGTTCGAATCCCATCATCCGCTCTAGGGAAACCGCCGCGCCCATGGCGGTTTTCGCATCTCAGCGCGTCCCCGCTGCTTGGCACGAGAACGGCCGCGCCCGCATCGAGTCAGCCCTGCCCGGGAGGTTGAGCCGTGAACCTGATCGGGGTTGACGCCGATCTGCCGAGCGCGGGCGACACATGGAGCCGAGAGGCGGACGAGGTCGCGGCCGCGTTGGGTACCGACGTCCACAATGGGCTGACCGGAGCCGAGGCGGACGCCCGTCTGGCGCGGTTCGGGCCGAATCTCCTCGAGGCGCCGCAGCGCGTGCCGGCGTGGCGAAAGTTCCTCGCCCAGTTCGCCGACCCGTTGATCTACCTGCTGCTCGCGGCCGTCGTCGTCTCGTTGATCGCATGGGTGCTGGAGGGGGGCGAGGAGGCGCCGTTCGACGCGATCGTGATCGCCGCAATCGTCGTCGCGAACGCCGTCCTCGGCTACGTGCAGGAGGCGCGCGCGGAGCAGGCGGTGGCGGCGTTGCAGCGGATTGCTGCTGCGACCGCGGGGGTCTTGCGCGACGGCCGCGAGCAGCGGATCCCGGCTGCGGACGTCGTGCCGGGCGACGTGCTCGTGCTGGCGGAGGGTGACGCGGTCGCCGCAGACGGGCGGTTGGTGGAGGCTGCGCTGTTGACGGTCGCGGAAGCGTCGCTGACGGGCGAAAGCGAGGCCGTGCTGAAGGACATCGCGCCGATCGACGGCGCCGTAGGGCTCGGCGACCGGCTGAACATGGTCTTCAGCGGCACCGCGGTCGCGCGCGGGCGTGGCCGGGCGGTCGTGACCGCGACCGGGATGGCGACGGAGATGGGCAACGTCGCGCGGCTGCTCGAGCGGACGGAGGCGCAGCCGACGCCCCTCCAGCGGGAGGTCGACCGGATCGGCCGCATGCTCGGGATCGCCGTGATCGTGATCGCAGTGGTGGTCGTCGGCGCGATCCTGCTCACCGCCGACATCGGCACGGCCTCGGACCTCGTCTCGGTGCTGCTCGTCGGGGTCTCGCTGGCGGTTGCGGCCGTGCCGGAAGGGCTGCCGGCCGTGCTCTCGGTCGTGCTCGCGCTCGGGGTGCAGCGGATGGCGGGGCAGCGGGCGATCGTGAAGAAGCTGTCGTCGGTCGAGACGCTCGGCTCCGCGTCGGTGATCTGCTCGGACAAGACCGGGACGCTGACGAGGAGCGAGATGACGATCCAGAAGGTCGTCACCGGCTCTGGCGAGGTCGACGTCACCGGCAGCGGCTATCGCCCCGAGGGCGAGCTGCGCGTCGACGGACGGCCACTCGACGACCCGGTCCTGATGGAGGAGGTGCGGGTCGTGCTCGCGGCCGGGAGCCTTGCGAACGACGCCGTGTTGCGCGAGGAGGGCGGCGAGTGGACGATCCAGGGCGATCCGACCGAGGCGGCGTTCCTGGTCGCGGAGGCGAAGGTCGAGGGGCTTCCTGAGGCACGCCGTTCACGATTCCAGCGTGTGGGCGAGGTGCCGTTCACGTCCGAGCGGAAGCTGATGAGCACGCTGCATGCGGATGTCGCCGGCGAGGGCGGGATCGCGGTCGTCACGAAGGGCGCGCCGGACGTGCTACTCGCGCGCTGTACCGAGGAGCGCGTCGCCGACGAGGTGCGGTCGCTGACAGAGGCCCGTCGGAGCGAGATCCTTGCGACGGTCGAGCGCCTCGCCGACATGGCGCTGCGGACGCTCGCCGTCGCCTACCGCCCGTGGCCGGCGGACGTGCGTCCGCCCGAGGACGAGTCCGTCGAGCGCGAGCTCGTCTACCTCGGCACGGTCGGGATCATCGACCCACCTCGGCCCGAGGCGAAGGCCGCGGTCGCCGAGGCGCACGCTGCCGGCGTGCGCGTCGTGATGATCACGGGAGACCATCCGCACACGGCGGTGCGGATTGCCGCCGATCTCGGCATCGCCCCGGCCGGCTCGGGGGCCGTCACGGGAAGGGAGCTGGAGGCGCTCGACGAGGACCGACTGGCTGCCACCGTGCGCGAGACGTCCGTCTATGCGCGGGTCGCGCCCGAAGACAAGCTGCGGATCGTCGATGCGCTGCAGGCAGGCGGCGCCATCGCTGCGATGACCGGCGACGGCGTCAACGACGCGCCTGCGCTCAAGTCGGCCGGCATCGGCGTCGCGATGGGTATTGCCGGAACCGATGTCGCCAGCGAGGCCGCCGACATGATCCTCGCGGACGACAACTTCGCGACGATCGTCAGCGCCATCCGAGAGGGACGCGGGATCTTTGCGAACATCCGCAAGTTCCTGCGCTTCCTGCTCTCGTCGAACATCGGCGAGGTCTTCACGATGTTCTTCGGCGTCGTCCTCGCGGGCGTGATCGGGCTGGAGGACACCGGCGAGGCGATCTCCGTGCCGCTGCTCGCGACGCAGATCCTGTGGATCAACCTGCTCACCGACGGCGCTCCCGCGCTCGCGCTCGGGATGGATGCGCCGCCCGACGACGTCATGCGGCGGCCGCCGCGCCGGCTCACCGACCGCGTCATCGACGCGGAGATGTGGGCCGGCATCCTCTGGGTCGGTGCGGTGATGGCGGTGGTGACGCTCGTCGCCCTCGACCTCCGTCTCCCGGGCGGGATCGTCGGCGACTCCGGGAACGTCGTGGAGGCGCGAACGATGGCCTTCACGACCCTCGTGTTCGCGCAGCTCTTCAACTGCTTCAACGCACGCTCGGACCGCACGAGCGCCTTCCACCGGCTCTTCACCAACAGGCTGCTCTGGGGCTCGATCGCGCTTTCGGCGCTGCTGCAGGTCGCCGTCGTGCAGCTGTCGTTCCTCAACAACGCATTCGACACGGCGCCGCTTGGCCTGAACGAATGGCTGATCTGCATCGGGCTCGCGAGCATCGTTCTCTGGGCCGCGGAGGCGAAGAAGCTGCTCGGCCGCCGGCTGCGAGGTCGGACATGAGAGCGGACGCCCCTCTGCCGAAATCAGGTCAGCCGGGCGGTCTCCATGGACGGGCCGGAAAGGACTGACCTGACGGCGGCTCAGCGGTCGCTGGTCTCGCTGCTCCGAACCGGTTTCACGTCCACGATCGGCGTTTCGTCCACGGCTTCCAGGTTGCGGACAAGGAAGCGTGCGCCGTCGATCGAGACGATCTCCACGCGGTGCAGGCCGATCGGATTCGGTCGATGGGGGGAACGCGTGGCGAAGACTCCCTGCCGGGGCCTCGACGTGTCGCCGCGCGGATGGACCTGAAGGACGTTTCGCTGAGCGCGATCGAGCCACGTGAGTACGACGATCTCGTCGCCTGCGCGGAGACCCCGCAGGCCCTCGAGCACCGCGTCGTCGAAGACGAGCCACGCATCCGGCGCCCCTTCGTCGCCCTGCCTCGGAGCCAGCTCAGGATCGACCAGGGAAGACTCGACCGTCCGATCGGCGTCACCTCGAAGCGCGGCGGCGGCTCGGAGGACACGATGTGACGCTACCTCGCCTCGCTAGCCTAGGCGGGCGTGGTCCGCCTTCGCCGCGACCGCTCCACCCTGGTCTTCCTGGGGATCGTCGTCGCCGGCGCGCTCCTGCTCGGGGGAGTCCTGGTCGCGATTCTGCTCGTCGGCCACGGGAAGCGGGCGAGCCCTACGCCCGCGGTGTCCACACCTGCGACGACGAGCCCTCCGCAGGCGACCACCACGCCGGCGCCGCCCGCAACGACCACGACGCCGCCCGCAACGACCACGACGCCCCCCAAAGCAGGGCCGGTAAGCGCGATCTCGGTGGGACCGTTCGCGGCGACCGTGGAGTGGACGGGCCCGAGCGCGCCCGCGCGGGTGGGGTACGGGCTCGCGGATCTCGGCCCGACCATGTGGGCCCCGGTCAGCGGCAACCACGCGACGCTCACCGGACTTCGCTTCTCGACCACCTACCGCGTCTGGGCGGGCAACGCGACGCTGGACCTGACCACGCAGCCTCCGCCCGCGTCGCCGGTAGCCGGCGTCGCGGGCGGCGCGATCACGCTCGACGGTCAGCCCTTCTTCCCGCTCCTCGCCCTGGCGCAGTGTCCGTCGGGATACGAGAGCAGCCTGGCCGCCGGCATCACGCTGTACGCGGAGAACCCGTGCGGTGGGATCACCGCGCAGACGGAGGCGCTGGCCGGCCGGGCGCTGTCGCTCACCTCCGCAGACGAGGCCGGTCTCGGTGGGCCGGGGGTGATCGGCTGGTACTACCCGGACGAGGCCGACCTCAAGCGGATGACCGGGGACACGCTGCCGCAGTTTCCGTCCCAGGCTCAGACCGGTCGAATCCGCGTCCTGACCCTCAGCAACCACTTCTACTCGCGTGCACAGCCGCTGGCGGAGGGGCGCGGAATCTATCCCGGGCTGATCGAGAAGGCGGACGTGGTCGGATTCGACCTCTACCCCTTACAGGAGTTCTGCAGCGTGGAGTGGTTGCCGGATGTTGCGGCCGCTCAGCGCGAGCTCGTTCGTCTCGCCGGGGGCAGGCCGACGTTCCAGTGGATCGAGTCGTCGACGTGGAAATGCGATCGACCTGGGCTCCGGGTTACGCCGGCGACGGTGCGGGACGAGAGCTGGCTGGCGGTGGCGGGAGGTGCGCGTGGACTGGGGTTCTTTCCCGCCGACTGGGACCCGGCGGTGACGCCGGGGATCGCGGCGGTCTCGAAGGAGGTCGCCGCTCTCGGCGCGGCGCTGATCGCTCCGGACGCGCCTGCCTCGGCAAGTAGACCGATCGTGGCCGCAGCGCGCGTTGCGAACGGTGCGGCCTACGTGATCGCCGCCAATCCGAGGCGCAGCACCGTCCGCGCAACGATCTCGACCCCGGGTCTCCGCGGACGAACGGTCGGCGTCGTGGGGGAAGGGCGCAGCATCGGCGCGTCGGGCGACTCGTTCGTCGACGGCTTCGGGCCGCTCGCCGTTCACCTCTACGTCGCCCCGCCCGCATAACACAGCCGTAAACGACGCTTAACACGGCGTATGTCGGAGGAATGCTCTACTTCCAGCCTCCGTGCGACGTGCAATCCTCGTCCTCGTTGCCGCCGCGCTCGCACTCGCCGGTGCGGGGATCGCCGGCGCTCGAACGGATGCGACGCCGGGCTACGCGTACGGCACACGCGGTCACGCGCCGAACCTCGCCGTTCGTGCCGGTCAGGCGCCGGCCGGGTTCACGGGCGGGACGGTGACCGCGAGCGACGGGGAATCGGTCAACGTCTACGTCGAAGATCCTCTGCTCACGGCCGACCCGAACGCCGTGCAGCACTGGGCCGACACGCTGGTCAGTCTCCTGCACGGGCCGGAGATCAGCACCGTCACGATCTACATGGCAACCCTCGGCCGGATTCGTCAGCTCTGCGGCGAAGGGGCCCTCGGGTGTTATGGAAACGGGCGGATCGCCGCCCTCGGCCAGGATCTCGACACCGTGCGGGCGCAGTCCGTTCTCACGCACGAGTACGGACACCACATCGCGAACAGCCAGGTGAACGATCCGTGGAAGGCGGTCGACTTCGGCACGAAGCGCTGGGCGACGTACCTGAACGTCTGCTCGCGGTCCCAGAACGGCCAGCTCTTCCCCGGCGACGAGAGCCGCTTCTACCAGCTCAATCCGGGCGAGGTCTTCGCGGAGGACTACCGCGTGCTAAACGAGCGCCGGGCGGGCCTCCCCGAGTCTGCGTGGCAGGTCGTCGACCAGACTCTCTATCCCGATCAGACTGCGCTCGACCTCCTCTCGCAGGACGTCGCCCAACCCTGGGCAGGCAACACCACGACCAGCTACAGCGTGGCTATCGGTCCACGCGCGAGCGGGCGCGGGTTCAGGATCTCGACGCCGCTCGACGGCAGCTTTGTCGCCACGCTCACGGTGCCGGCGAAGGCGAAGCTGGCCCTACGGATCGCCGATCCCGCGACCGGAAAGATCCTCGCCTCGGCGTCGTCCGGACTACGCGTCCAGTCGATTCCGATCTCGGTCTGCGGCCAGCGCACCCTCCAGGTGCAGGTCAAGCGTGTGTCGGGCTCGGGGACCTTCACGCTCGCCGTCTCGCAGCCGTAGCGGCTCAGAGAAGCGCGGCGACGACCCGGAGGTCGTCGACGAACGCCGCCAGCTCCCCCTCGGGCGCGGCGACGGTGGCAGACGCAGAGCTGACCTTCGCGAACCCGTCGATACCATTGCCTTTCTGCCGGCGCCTTGGCCGAGTGGTTAGGCAGAGGCCTGCAAAGCCTCGTACGGCGGTTCGAATCCGCCAGGCGCCTCTGGCCGCTCGAAGTCTCATGACTTCGAGCGGGTTCTCGTGTCTCAGCCCTCGTGGGCCACGCCCCCGCCTGTCGGCGCGCGGCGACGCAGTGTGAAGGCAGGATTCCGGTCGATGCAGAGCGATGTGCAGGAGCAGATCGATCAGGTCGTGACCGCCGTGCGCGACGTGCTCGGCGCCGACGTCGTTGGCGCGTACCTGCACGGTTCGCTCGCTCTCGGTGAGCAGCGGCCGCGGAGCGACCTCGACGTTCTGGTCGTGTCGAAGCGGCGTACCTCGCTGGAAGAGAAACGGTCGCTCGTCGATCGCCTGCTCCTTATCTCGGGAAGCGAGTCGCCCGGGATGCCGAGGCCGGTCGAGTTGACGATCGTCGTCGAGTCCGAGATCCGTCCCTGGCGGTATCCGCCGAGCTTCGACTTCCTGTACGGAGAATGGCTTCGCAGCGAGTTCGAGTGCGGGAACGTCGAGCCGTGGGAGTCCACGACCAATCCCGACGTTGCCTTGCTGATCACGATGGCGCTGCACGGAAATCGGCCGCTGGCCGGGCCTCCGCCGTCACAGATCCTCGATCCGGTGCCGTGGAGGGACTACGTCGCGGCGATGGTCGGCGATATCGATCGTCTGCTTCGAGACCTCGACTCCGACACGCGCAACGTGGTGCTCACGCTTGCCCGGATCTGGACGTCGGTGGCGACCGGCGAGATCTATCCGAAGGACGTCGCCGCGACCTGGGCGCTCTCTCATTTGCCGGAAGAGCACCAACCTGTCCTCGCTCATGCGCGGGCCGTCTACCTCGGCGAGGAGGAGGAGCGGTGGGACGACCTCCGGGCGGGCGTCCGGCCCTACGCCGACCACGTCGTCGGCGAGATCGAGGGGATGGCCGCGGACACCTCGTAGCTGCACAGGACTGGTCACGCCGGCGCCCTCGACCGGGATACGCTTGCGCCGTGGTCGCCACGAAGATCGACGGAGCGGCGCTCGCCGCCCGCATCCGCGAGGACGTCACGGCCGAGGTTGCGGAGCTCGGCACGGTCGGGCTCGCCACCGTGCTCGTCGGGGAGGATCCCGCCTCGCAGATCTACATCCGGCGCAAGCACGAGGCGGCGGGCGGAGCGGGAATCGAGCCGCACGACCACCATCTGGCGGCGGACACGTCCGAGGCCGAGCTGCTCGCGCTGGTCGAGCGGCTGAACGCCGACGACTCGGTCGACGGCATCCTCGTCCAGCTTCCCTTGCCCGACCACATCGACGAGAGCCGTGTCCTTCGCTCGGTCGCCCCGATCAAGGACGTCGACGGCTTCCACCCGGCCAGTGCCGGCCAGCTCTACCTCGACCAGCCGACGTTCGTACCGGCGACGCCGCTCGGGATCATGGCCCTGCTCGAGGAGTACGACGTGCCGCTCGAGGGCGCCCGCGCCGTCGTCGTGGGAAGAAGCACGATCGTCGGCAAGCCGGCGGCCCTGCTGCTGTTGCGCGCAAACGCGACCGTGACGATCTGCCACTCGCGCACTGCCGACCTCGGTCAGCAAACGTCCGAAGCCGATGTGCTCGTCGCGGCGGTGGGCCGGGCGGGCGTGATCTCGCCGGAGATGGTCAAGCCCGGTGCCGTCGTGATCGACGTCGGGATGAACCGCACCGAGGATGGGCTGCGGGGCGACGTCGATCCTGACGCGGCGGAGCGTGCGAGGTTGATGACACCCGTTCCGGGAGGCGTCGGACCGATGACGATCGCGATGCTGCTCCGGAACACCGTGAAGGCCGCCCGCTACCGAAGCGGACAGCTTGCGTTCCCGGGGGGCTGACGCTAACGTTCGGCCCGCTCAAACCCTGGGTCGGCGGCTCGGTGCCCGGGCCGTCGTTTGTTTTGTGCAGTGAAGGAGGATGTTTTGGCTGAGGGCACCGTGAAGTGGTTCTCGAACGAGAAGGGCTACGGATTCATCGAGCGGAGTGAGGGCGAGGACGTCTTCGTCCACTTCAGCGCGATTCAGTCCGAGGGCTACAAGACGCTGACCGAGGGTCAGAAGGTCGAGTTCGAGGTCGTGCAGGGCCAGAAGGGCCTGCAGGCGGCGAACGTCGTTCCGCTCTAGAGCTTCCCTTTCGGAACCGATTGAGGGCCCCGGAAAGGGGGCCCTTTTTGGGAGGATGTATGCGAGCTTCTAACGCAATGAGCAGTTTGTCCCCGGCCGCACAGGGCGGCGCCTGCTTCGTCCTCAGTCGCGCATAGGATCCAGCTATGGGGGTTCCCTGCGTCCTTGCATCGCACTCGCCCATCGCACCCCGGGAACGAATACTCATTACGTAAGGAGCTCTGATGGAGATCAGTCGAGACGAAGTGCTGCACGTGGCGCGGCTCGCGCGGCTCGCGCTGACCGAGGAGGAGATCGAGCGCTTCCGCGTCCAGTTGAGCGCGATCCTGGAGGCGGTCGGCAAGGTCTCCGAGCTCGACCTCGAGGGGATCCCACCGACCTCGCACCCGCTCGACCTCGTCAACGTCTTCGCCGAGGACGAGCCGCGCCCGTCGCTGTCGCGCGACGAGGCGCTCGCCAATGCACCCGATCCCGAGGGCGGCTTCTTCGGGGTGCCGCCGGTATGACGATCGACACGCTTCGCCTCACCGCCGAGGAGGCGTGGGGTCTGGTCGACCGCAACGAGATCTCGGGCGCCGAGCTCTTCGCCGCCTACCGGGCGGCGATCGACGAGCGCAACCCCGAGCTCCATTCCTTCCTGCGCACCTGCGACGACCCGGGCGGCGACGGCATCCCGATCGCGTTGAAGGACGTGATCGGGACGAAGGGCGTCGAGACGACGGCCGGGTCGAAGATCCTCTCCGGCTACGTGCCCGTCTACGACTCGACGGTCGCCGCCCGCTGCAAGGAACGTGGGCTGCGGCTGCTCGGGAAGACGAACACCGACGAGTTCGCGATGGGGTCGTCGACCGAGAACTCCGCCTGGGGCCCGACCCGCAATCCCTGGGATCCGACGCGCGTCCCCGGGGGATCGGGAGGAGGGTCGGCCGCCGCGGTCTCGGCCGGTCTCGCTCCCTGGGCGCTCGGCTCCGACACCGGCGGATCGATCAAGCAGCCCTCCGCGCTGTGCGGGAACGTCGGCCTGCGCCCGACCTACGGAACGGTGAGCCGCTACGGCATCGTCGCCTTCGCTTCCTCGCTCGACCAGGTCGGGCCGGTGGCGAAGACCGTCCGCGACTGCGCGTTCCTGTACTCGGTCATCTCCGGCCGCGATTCCGCCGACTCGACGACGGTCGACGTGCCTGCCGTCGAGCTGCCGACCGCCGAGGACCTGAAGGGCCTGCGGATCGGCGTCCCGGTCGAGATGCGGGAGGCACCGGGAATCGAGCCCGGCGTACGGGACGTCGTCGCCCGGACGGTCGACCTCTGCGCCGAGCTCGGCGCAGAGGTCGGTGAGTGCTCCCTGCCGCGCTCGGTCGAGTTCGGGCTGCCCTGCTACTACCTGATCGCCCCGGCCGAGGCCTCCTCGAACCTGGCCCGCTACGACGGCGTCCGCTACGGCCACCGTTCCGGCAAGGGGGACGGGCTGATCGAGGTCTACGAGCGAACCCGCGACGAAGGCTTCGGCGACGAGCCGAAGCGCCGGATCATGCTCGGCACCTACGCCCTGTCGGCGGGCTACTACGAGGCCTACTACGGCAAGGCGCAGCAGGTGCGAACGGTGATCATCCGCGAGCACGCGGCCGTCTTCGAGCAGTTCGACCTGATCGTCTCGGCCACCTCGCCGACCGTCGCCTTCCCGATCGGCGAGCGCGCCGACGACCCGCTTGCGATGTACGCCGCGGACCTGCTGACGATCCCGCCGAACATGGCCGGGCTGCCCGGGCTCTCGATCCCGTGCGGGCTCTCCGAGGGGCTTCCCGTCGGCTTCCAGCTCGTCGGCCCGCAGCTCTCGGAGAACACCCTCTTCCGTGCGGCCCACGCGCTGGAGCGGGCACTCGCCTTCGACTACGTCCCGGAGCGCTTGCGATGACGTGGGAGCCGGTGATCGGGCTCGAGATCCACGTCCACCTGAAGACGCGGACGAAGATGTTCTGCCGCTGCGAAACGGGGTTCGGCGATCCCGAGAACACGCGCACCTGCCCGGTGTGCCTCGCCCACCCCGGGGCGTTGCCGGTTCCGAACCGGACTGCGGTCGAGTGGACGATCAAGCTCGGCCACGCGCTCGGCTGCCGGATCGCCGACCGCGCAGTCTTCCACCGGAAGAACTACTTCTATCCGGACAATCCGAAGGGCTACCAGATCTCCCAGTACGACGAGCCGCTCTGCGTCGCGGGCCGGTTTGCTGTGCCGGGCGAGGAGGGCGACTTCGAGGTCGGCATCGTTCGAGCGCACCTCGAGGAGGACGCGGCGAAGACGGTGCACAAGGGCGGCGAGACCGGCAGGAAGGTCGGCGCCGAGCGCTCGCTGATCGACTTCAACCGCGGCGGGACGCCCCTCGTCGAGATCGTCACGCAGCCCGATATCCGCTCCGCCGACCAGGCGCGCCGCTTCCTGCAGCTGCTCCGCCAGACGATCGTCGAGCTCGGCATCTCCGACGCGCGGATGGAGGAGGGAACGCTCCGCTGCGACGCGAACGTCTCCGTCCGCCCGGCCGGCTCGGACGAGCTGCGCACGCGCTGGGAGCTGAAGAACATGAACTCGTTCGCGTTCATCGGCCGCGGAATCGAGGCTGCCGTCCGCGAGCAGATTGCGCTCTACGAGGCGGGCGGCACCGTCGCGCAGGAGACCTACGACTACGAGCCGGACACCGACAGGCTGACGCCGCACCGCTCGAAGGAGGAAGCCGAGGACTACCGCTACTTCCCGGAGCCCGACCTCGTCCCGATCGAGCCCGAGCCCGCGGTCGTCGAGCGCTTGCGTGGCGAGCTGCCCGAGCTGCCGGCGATCCGGATCGGCCGCCATGCCGAGACCCTCGGCGTCGCCGACGCCTGGGCGCTCGTCACGACCGAGCGGGACGCGGACTACGCAGCGCTCGTCAAGGAGGGCGTCGGGGAGCGCGAGGCGTTCAACTTCACCATGAACCAGCCGATTCCGCCGGGCGCCAACATGGCCGAGTTGGCGAAGGTCGTCAAGGCGGCGAAGACGCTCACGCGCGGCGCCACGGGAGCAGCTGTCAGCGCCAGCGCGAACCCGGACTTCACGGCCGATGCGTACCTTGGAGAGGTCGCGATCTCCGACAGCGCCGAGCTCGATCCCCTGATCGATGCCGTGTTGGCCGCCAACCCCGGCCAGGTGGAGGCATATCGCGGCGGCAAGGAGGGCCTGCTCGGGTTCTTCGTCGGCCAGGTGATGAAGGAGACCGCAGGAAAGGCGAACCCCAAGGTCGTCAACGAGCTCATACGTGAGAAGCTGAAGGCGTGATCGACGAGGCGAACGAGATCCTCCGCGCGAAGGGCTACTCCGAAGCGCACCTCTCCGCCTTCGCGGCGCCGCTCCCCGGGCGCGTGCTCCTGAAGGGGACGAAGATCCTCAGCCCGTTCTCCGATTCCGAGGAGACCGTTCTGCGGGCCGTGCGCGACTGCGTCCCGGGGGCGGAAGAGCTCGGTCGGCGGCTGCTGACGCCCCACGAGCTACGCGACTGCCTACACTCGGAGTCATGACCGAGACGATCTCCTCGACCCCGGCTCTCCGCCGCGCCGACCTCCTCCGAACGCAAGCCTGGATCGACGGCACATGGGTCGATTCCGACTCCGGCGAGACCTTCCCCGTCACGGATCCCGCGACCGGCGAGGAGCTCGCGCACGTCCCGCGGATGGGGGCCGCGGAGACGAGACGCGCGATCGAGGCAGCCGAGGCGGCGTACCCCGGCTGGCGCGCGCGCACCGCCGCCGACCGGGCTCGGATCCTCCGCCGCTGGGCCGACCTGATGAACGAGAACGCCGACGACCTCGCGCTCCTGCTCACGCTCGAGCAGGGCAAGCCGCTTGCCGAGTCGCGCGGCGAGGTCGCCTACGCCGCCTCGTTCCTCGAATGGTTCGGCGAGGAAGGAAAGCGGGTCTACGGCGACACGATCCCGCAGCAGCAGTCCGACCGGCGGATCCTCGTCCTCAAGGAGCCGGTCGGTGTCAGCGCCGGCATCACCCCGTGGAACTTCCCCTCGGCGATGCCTACCCGTAAGTCGGCGCCTGCGCTCGCCGCCGGCTGCACGATGGTGCTGAAGCCGGCCGAGCAGACGCCGCTGTCGGCGCTCGCGGTCGCAGCGCTGGCCGAGGAGGCCGGTCTGCCGCCGGGCGTCCTCTCGGTCGTCACCGGCGACGCGGAGGACGCTCCGTCGATCGGCGGCGAGATGACGTCGAACCCGCTCGTCCGCAAGGTCGGGTTCACGGGGTCGAACGAGGTCGGCAAGCTGCTGATGGCTCAGTGCGCGAAGGGGCTGAAGAAGATCTCGCTCGAGCTGGGCGGCAACGCCCCGTTCATCGTCTTCGACGACGCCGATCTGGACGAGGCAGTGGCCGGCACCGTGCTCTGCAAGTTCCGCAACTCGGGTCAGACCTGCATTTGCGCGAACCGGATCTTCGTCCAGGAAGGGATCTACGACGCCTACCTCGAGAAGCTCGTCGCCGCCGTCACGCGGCTCACGGTGGGCTCCGGGCTCGACCCCGACGTGAAGGTCGGGCCGCTGATCGACACTCCCACGGTCGAGAAGGTCGAACGTCACATCCACGACGCCCTCGACGCGGGCGCCGACCTGCACGTCGGCGGCGAGCGTCACGAGCTCGGTCAGACGTTCTTCCAGCCGACGGTGCTCACCGGCGTGACCCCGCAGATGGCGATGAGCTGCGAGGAGACCTTCGGCCCGGTCGCCGGCCTGCAGCCCTTCTCGACCGAAGAGGAGGTCGTGCGGGCCGCCAACGACACGCCGTACGGACTGGCCGCCTACTTCTACAGCCGCGACGTGGGCCGCGTCTGGCGCGTGTCTGAGGGTCTCGAGTACGGGATCGTCGGGATCAACACCGGGTTCGTCTCCACCGAGGTCGCGCCGTTCGGCGGGATGAAGGAGTCCGGCATCGGGCGCGAGGGCTCGAAGTACGGCATCGACGAGTGGCTCGAGCTGAAATACCTGGCGCTCGCCGGGATCTAAGCGCTCGCGCCCGCCGCCTCGCTCGAACGCTCCGGAGGACGCCCGGTGAGGACGAGCTGCATGTCGGTCTGCTCGATCAGGGCGGCGTCGTGGGTCGCACACACGACGGCGGTGCCCAGGTCGTGCGCGAGGCGCCTGAGCAGGCCACCTACCGCGCGTGCGTTTGCCTGGTCGAGCCGGGCGGTCGGCTCGTCCGCGAGGAGCAGCGCCGGCCGCGCAGCCAGAGCCCGCGCGATCGCCACGCGCTGCCGCTCGCCCGCGGAGAGGCGATCGGCGCGATGGTCGAGCCGGTCGGCGAGCCCCACCTCGGCGAGTGCGTCCGCCGCCTGGCTGCCCGCATCGTCGCCCGCCCCGCGCACGAGCAGGCCGAGCTCGACGTTCTCGCGAGCGCTCAGGTGAGGAACGAGACCCGGCTCCTGGGTCACGAGCGCGACGTGCTCCCGACGGAGCAGCGCGACCTCCGACCGGCCCAGCGGTCCGATCTCGCGGCCCCGGAGGATCACCTCGCCGCCGTCGGGCCGGTCGAGGCCGGCCAGCAGGTGGAGAAGCGTCGTCTTGCCGCTCCCCGACCGCCCGACGACGGCGGTGAGCGTGCCGCGCTCGAAGATTCTCGAGACGCCGTCCAGGACGGGGTGAGCGGATCTCGGAAATCGCTTGACGACGTCTCGAAGCTCTGCAGCGACGCCGCCCCACCGCGTTGATCGGCCGAGCGCGGTGGGCTCGAGGCTCTCGACGGTCGCGTCTCCGGCGGCGCTCGCCAGCACCAGCTCGTCGCCGCGCTGCTCAGCCTGGAGCAGGCGGGGCGAGCCGAGCGTCTCGAGCAGGGGGTCCGGCAGACGGATCCAGCCCGGCTCGGTGACGACGAGCGACCGTGCCGAACCAGGCCTGCCCTCCTCGACCACCCGGCCGTCGCGGACGTAGACGAGGCGGTCGGCGATGTCCGCCGCCGCCTCGTCGTGGCTGACGAGGAGCGCCGTGCCGTCCTGCTCCCGTACGAGCTCCGCGACCAGCGCGTAGACGATCTCCGCGCTCTCGGCGTCGAGCTCCCCGGCCGGCTCGTCCGCGAGCAGGAGGCGGGGGCGATGTGCCAGGGCGGCGCAGAGGGCAACTCGCTGCTGTTCTCCACCCGAGAGCATTCCCGGGCGGTCCTGCAACCGCTCGCCGAGGCCCACGCGTCGCAGCAGCCCGCCGGCTGCCGAGCGCGCTTCGGCGGGCGGGCTCCCGAGCAGCTCCAGGCCAAGGCCGACCGTGTGCACGCACGACAGGTCCGGGGACAGAGCGCGGGCGTAGTGCTGGTCGAGGAGGCCGAGGTTGCGAGCCCGGAACTCGGCCATCGCAGCGGGTCCGAGGTTGCCGACGTCCGTTCCGAGGACGTTGGCGGTGCCGGCCGAGAGCCGGTCGAACCCCGCGACGGTGCGGAGCAGCGTGGTCTTTCCGGAGCCGCTCGGCCCGAGGACGACCACGATCTCGCCCTGATCGACCTGAAGGGTCAACCCCTGCAGGGCGACAGACGTGGCACGGGTCGACCGATGAATGCGGAAAGCGGCTCGGAGGTCGATCGCGAGGGTCATTCGAGGCTCCAGGCGGCTCGGTCGGGTCGTGGAGCCCGGAAGGCCGCCAATGCCGTTCCCTCGGCGATCAGGAGGGCGGCGGCTGCGAGCGCCGCGATCCCGAGGCCCGAGACGAGCCAGGCAGGGTCGTAGAGCAGCGGCGGCTCCGGCACGCCGGTCGTTCCGGAGACGCGAATCAGCGAGACGACGAGCTGCGAGAGGAGCGCGCCCAGCCCGATCCCGCCCGCGAGGCCGAGCCCGACGAGGATGACGCCACGTGTGCGCAGCTGCGCCCGCAGGCTCTCGGGCGGGACGCCCTGGGCCTCCAGGTCGACGAAGTCGCTGTGCTCGTCGCGCAGCTCGCTGACGACGCCGATCCAGAAGCCGAGGACGGCCAGCGCGAGAGCAACGATCCCGGCCGCCCCGAGGGCGAGCCCGGTCGCGCGCGCGAGCGGGTCGTCGGCGAGCTGGTCTTCGAGGCTGGAGCGCGAGTCGACGACGAGCCCGTCGAACGGCGGCCGGCTGAGCCCCGTCTCGACTGCGGCGCGACTTTGTGGCGCCGAGATCCAGATCTCGTTCGCGATTCCCTCGCCGGGGGCGGTTGCGTCGATCGCGGTCGACAGCCAGGCGCGGTCGGCCAGGACGAAGCTGCGCGTGTCGGACGGCACCGTCGGCAACCTCGTCGCCACGCCGACGATCTCGACGGCGATCTGGGCGTCCTGAAAGTCGAGCGCGGTCCGTTTGCCGACGCCGCCCGCCGCACGGGCGATGTCGGACGAGACGACGACCGGCAGGTAGCGATTGTCGGTGGGCTCGACCGGCCGAAGCAGCAACCGCGAACCGGTGTCCTGGAACGCGAAGCGGATTCGTGTCGCTCCGGGCACGCGGTCGACCTGGCCGCCGGTGGTGAGGATCCAGCTGCGCCAGCTCGTCACCTGTCGCCGAGCCCCCGTCCGAAGGCCGGCGACCAGTGGCCCCAGCTCCAGGGTGCCGGTGGGCGCGGTTGAGGCTTGTCCTTCGGCCTCCTGATGGGCATGCGTGAAGACCTCGTTCTCGGGCAGCGAGAGCTGGAGTCCGATCACCCGCCTCCCGGCCGCCTGCGCGATGCGCGCGGCAAGCGTCGCCGAGCCGGCGTGGAGCCGCCCGAGGGGCAACGTCTCGATCCGGCCGCGATCGTCTGCAACGACGAGCCCGAGCAGGACGTCGCTGCCGCTGATCCGGCCCGCGACCGACAGTGTCTGCGTCCCGGCAGGAAGCGCGTTTCCGGCCAGGCTCGGCTCCGTCTTCCCGGCGATTCGTCCGGCAATCGTGCGCGGGGACTGCGAGGAGAAGTCCGACCGCCAGCGCAGCTGCCTCACGGCCTCCGTCGGGAGCCCGAGCACCGTCGGCGACAGCACCGAGGAGCCACGGCCGGGGGTGGTCGCGCTCAGGCGCACGACCGGATACGCGCGGACGTCCCGACCGAGCCGCTCGTAGCCGGAGAGCGGCGCGGCGTCGACGGGAAGGACGAGCCGCGACCCCTCGCTGACCCTGAAGTCGAGCGGAACCTCGAACGCCGCCTGGTCGGCGGCACCCCGGGCCAGCGTCGCGCGGTAGCTCGCCGCGAACAGCGCGAGCCCGAGCGCGACGGCGACGAAGGCGCAGCTGACGACCGTGCGGGAGGGAGCCCGGGCGAGCGCCAGCACGGCGAGACGGAACGAGACGGAGCGGTGCCGGCTCAAGCGCTCGGTGACCCTCATTGCCGGGGCGAGCACGCGGGCAAGGACGACGGCCACGACGAAGCAGACGAGGGCGGGGAGGATGAGGAGCAGCACCGTGTTCCCGGACCCGACCGACTCGGGGTCGAGAGCGCCCCGGCTCAGGGCAACGCCGATCGTCGCGGCGGCTCCGACCGCGGCCACGTCGACCAGCTGCACTCGGCCTCGCCCCGTGTCGTCGTCCCGGGCGAAGGTCGTCAGCAACAAGGCGAGGGTGGCTGCGAGCCAGCCGCCGGCGAGAGCGGCGATCGCCCACCCGGTCAGCAGAGCGTGATCGAGAATCGCGCCTGGAGACAATCCGGCGGCATCGGCGATCGCGGCGGCGATCCCGGCTCCCGAGAGCACGCCCACGATCGCGCCCGCGAGTGTCATCGATCCGATCTCGGCCGCGAGCTCGAGTCCGATCTGCCAGCGGCGGGCGCCGCGCGCGAGGAGCCGGCGACGCTCGCTCGCAAGGCCGCGGCGGAGGCCGATCGCAGCGATCACCGCGAAGCCGAGCAGCAGGGCGCTGGCCTCGCCGCCGACGAGGACGAGCCGGTGCGCGGCCACCTTCCCGCGCCGCTCTGCGTCGAGCAGCGTGTCGTCCGGGCTGCTCAGGCGAAAGGCCGAATCGGCAGCGGAGAGGGCCTCCTGGGCTCGCGACTCGGCGGCGAGGGTCGGGCCGATCTCCCACGTACGCAGACGGTCGACCCGGAGCGGGGCGAGCCACGAGTAGACCCGATAGAACGAGCTGAGCGACGGCAGTCGCTGGAGCGCGCCGACGCTCGGGCCCAGCAACAGCGTCGGCCGGGCGGCGCCTCCGCTGGTCGCGGCCGAGACGTATCCGAAGAGGGTGGGATCGCGGAGGTCGGCGATCCCGACTCGGCGAAGCCGCACGTCTCCTTCCACGAGCTGTGCGCGCCCGCCCGTGCCGATCTGCAGCAGCTCGCACCGAGCCGGCGTGCATGCCTGCGGCAGGCGGCCGGATCGCAGCCGCACGATCTGCGACAGGCGATCAGTGGCTGCGATCTCGACCAGCTCTCCGTGTACGCGGAGCTCCCGGAAGAACACCACTCGGCGCGAGCGGCCTCCGGACAGCGAGCGGAGCACCCGCTGCACCGCCGCGTCCTCCCGCCGGTAGGCGCGCTCCTCGAGCGGCAGCCCGAACCGGTCGACCCTGAAGCCGCGGGCGCTCTCGGGGACGGCCGTGACAGCCCGCGTGAGGGCCTGCTGGCGGGCCGTGAGACTGCCGCCGAGCACGGACACCAGCATCGCGAAGGCGAGGGCCACTCCGGCGACGACGAGGGCGGGGCGGAGCGGTTGCGAGCGAAGCCTCGCGGCCGTGACGGCGAGGGCCGCCCTCCCTGCCCGATACGGAATCCAAGCGGCTGCCCGACCGCGAATCACCAGCCACGAGCTTATAGTGGTGTCGAACGTGTCGCACAGGCGTCCCCGCTACGACCTACCGAACGCGGCGCCGGAACCGCTCCGGAGCGTCCAGACCTTCGTGAACACCGTGAACCTCGAGCGGGGCGACGACTGGCTGCGCTCGTGGGTGGAAGAGCGAGGGCCGAGTCCGGGCGACGCCGAGCTGGCCGGCGCCCGTCGCGTCCGCGAGGCGATCCGCGAGCTGCTCTATGCCAACAACGCCCAGCCGGTGCAGGGCGATCCCTGGCTCGAGCTCCGAGCCGCGGCGGACGCGGCCGAATTCACGATCGACCTCGCCGCCCCCGCGCTCGTGGCCCGGGCCGGCGGGCTGGACGGCGTGATCGGGGACGTGCTCGCGACCTCGTTCGGCGCCATGGCGGACGGGACGTGGCGGCGGCTGAAGGCATGCCGTAATCACGGCTGCCGCTGGGCCTTCTACGACTACTCGAAGAACCGCTCGGGGAGCTGGTGCTCCATGCAGCTCTGCGGCAACCGCACGAAGACGCGCGCCTACCGAGCTCGCGCGCGACCCAAGACGTAAGGCCGGACGATCCTCGGGCCGGCGGGAAGCGCGCCCTGCTCGAGCTCCTCGAGGTCGAACGCGGACTCGATCCGCTCGAGGGTCTCCCTGTTCGGGTGACAGCCGAAGGTGACCGCATGCCAGAGCCGCTCGAGGCGATCCTGCCGCCGGGCGAGCTTCGGATCGCGAGAGCGCACGTGTTCGAGGAACAGGTACCTGCCTTCGGGCCGGAGGATCCTCCTGATCTCGGCCAGGGCTCGATCCTGGTCGTCCACCGAGCAGAGGAGCAGCGACCCGACGACCGTGTCGAACGAGCCATCCTCGAACGGGAGGTGCTCGACCGGGGCCCGGATGGTGGCGATCTCGCGGCCCGCTCGCTCCGCCCGCCGCCTCGCAAGGGGCAGCATCCCGTCCAACCCGTCCGTCACGACCAGCTCGCCGATCCCGCTCGGGTAGTGCGGAAGGTTGAACCCCGGTCCGGCACCGACCTCCAGCACACGCCCCTCGGCGGGGGCGAGCAGCCGCCGGCGAACCGCGATCGTGAACGCTCTCTTCTCCAGCGGCCCGCCGAGGAGATCCGCCAGTGCGGGTGCCAGACGCTCGCGCAGAGGCACCGCCGGAGTATCCATAGAATCGACTCGTGATCGTCGAGCAGCGCGATTACCAGGTCTACACGGGAAAGCTGAACGAGCTCGTCGGCCTCTACGAGTCCGAGGGGATCGAGCTGCAGCAGCGCCATCTCGGCCGCCTGATCGGCGTCTTCACCACCGACGTCGGGACACTGTCGACGTACACGCACATGTGGGCGTACGACAGCTACGAGGAGCGCGGGCGCCGGCGCGCCGAGCTGCAAGCCGACGAGTCGTGGCGTGCCTTTCTCGCGAAGATCCAGCCACTGATCCACACGCAGCAGAACCGGATCATGATCCCGACGTCGTTCTCACCGTTGCGCTGACGTGAGGCTCGAGGGCAAGGTCGCGCTCGTCACCGGGGGCGCGCAGGGCATCGGCAAGGCGATTGCCGACGGCCTCGCCGCCGAGGGCTCGAACGTCGTGATCGCCGACCTGAACCCACCCGCGGACGGGATCCGTGCAGACGTCTCCGAGGAGGCCGACGTCGAGCGGATGGTGGTCGAGACGGTCGAGCGCCACGGCCGTCTGGACATCCTCGTCAACAACGCGGGCCTCTACGCCTCGCTGGCGATGCGCCCGTTCACGGACATCCCGCTCGAGGAGTGGCGTCGGGTGATGGATGTGAACGTCGCCTCCATGTTCCTCACCTGCCGCGCCGCGGTGCCGGTGATGCGCGAGCAGGGTGGGGGGAAGATCGTGAACATCTCGTCCGGGACGCCGTTTCGCGGCGTTCCGTTCCTGCTCCACTACGTCACCAGCAAGGGGGCGATCGTCGCGCTCACGCGTGCGCTCGCGAAGGAGCTCGGCAAGGACGGGATCCACGTCAACTGCGTTGCTCCGGGATTCACGATGAGCGAGGGCGTGCAAGCCCATCCGGAAGTTGTCGAGAAGCTCCGCGACGTCTCGGTCGCTGCGCGCACGATTCAGCGCGACCAGGTGCCGGAGGACGTCGTCGGCGCCGTCGTCTTCCTCTGCACGCCCGCGGCAGACTTCATCACCGGCCAGACGATGGTCATCGACGGCGGGCAGTCCTTCCATTGATCTTTGCCCTCTTCGAGTATCGCGACGGGTGCGCACCGCTTCCCGGCAACCGCGTCTGCTACGACGTCGCACGGAACGAGGCGCACTTCGGCGCGTGCGAGGTCGAAGGCCACAGCCTGGTCTGGGAGCTGGCCGAGTACGGCGCCGGCGACGCCCTGCTCGCAGCTGAAATCGGTCTCGACCCTAGCGCGGAGTGGCTGATGCGCTGCGACCGGGTGGACTTCCCGCCAGGCGGGATCGCGTACACCCACACCCATCCCGGGCCGGGGATCCGCTATCTGCTCCACGGCTCGATCGAGATCGACTCTGCCGGCGTCAGGCACGCTTACGGCCCGAGGCAAGCCTGGTTCGAGAGCGGCCCGGAACCCGTCCGCGCCACCGCTTCGACGATCGAGGACACCGCTTTCGTGCGCGTCCTGCTGTTGCCGCGGGAATGGGAGGCAAAGCGGACGATCCGCTACGTCCATGCCGAGGACGAGGAGCGGCCGAAGCTCCAGCGCGCGACGGTCTTCCTGGAACACCCGGTCAGTCTGTGACCCGGACAGCGGCGCGGATCCTCGTCGACCAGCTGCTCGTCCACGGGGCCGACACGGCGTACTGCGTTCCGGGCGAGAGCTACCTCGCGGTTCTCGACGCGATCCGCGACACGCCGATTCGGCTCGTCACCGCCCGCCACGAGGCCGCGGCCGCGAACATGGCAGACGCGTACGGGAAGATGACAGGACGCCCGGGGCTCTGTCTCGTCACCCGGGCGCCGGGCGCGACCCATGCCGCGGTCGGGATCCACACGGCGTACCAGGACTCGACCCCACTCGTCCTGCTGGTGGGCCACGTGCCGCGCCATCATCTCGGCCGCGAGGCGTTCCAGGAGCTCGACTACGCCCGGATGTTCGGCGAGATGGCGAAATGGGTGACGGTCGTCGAGGACGCGGCCGCGGTCCCGGAGCTCGTCTCACACGCCTTCCACACCGCGACATCGGGGCGGCCGGGCCCGGTCGTGCTCGCGCTGCCGGAAGATGTGCAGTCCGAGGAGGCGGACGTCGCGGACGCCTCGCCGTACCGGGCCGCGCAGGCCTCGCCCGCGTCGGGAGACGTCGATCGCGCGCTCGAGCTCGTCGCCGCCGCCGAGCGGCCGCTGCTCGTCGTCGGCGGCGGTGGCTGGACCGAGCAAACCGGCCGTGACGTGCTCGCCTTCGCCGAGGCCTCGAACGTGCCCGTCGTCGCCTCATTCCGCCGCCAGGACTACGTCGACAACACCGCTCGCGTCTACGCCGGGATGCTGACCATCGGAATGGATGCAGCACTCGCCCGGCGCGTCCAGGAGGCAGACGTGATCCTCGCGCTCGGCACGAGGCTCGGCGAGATCGCCACCAGGCAGTACTCGCTCCTCGAGCCGCCTCGTCCCCGCCAGACGCTGATCCACGTCCACGCCGATCCGGATGAGCTCGGGCGTGTCTACGAGGCCGATCTCCCGATCGTCTCCGGCTCGCCGCAGTTTGCGGCGATGCTGCGCCCCGTCGAGGGCGCGCAACGGGCGGCGGAGGTCGAGCAGGCGCGTGCCGACTACGTCGCCAACCTTCGCCACGATCCGCTTCCCGGCGACCTGCAGATGGGCGAGGTGATGGCCTACCTGCGCGCACGCCTCCCCGAAGACGCGGTGATCACGAACGGGGCGGGGAACTTCAGCGTCTGGGCGCACCGCTTCTACGAGTTCCGGCACTACGGCACCCAGCTCGCGCCGTGCGCAGGGGCGATGGGCTACGGCGTTCCCGCCGCGGTCGCCGCCAAGCTGCTCGACCCGGATCGAATCGTCGTCTGCGTCGCAGGCGACGGTGACTTCCTGATGAGCGGCAACGAGCTCGCGACCGCGGTCCAGTACGACGCGGCGATCGTCGTCCTGGTCGTCAACAACGGGATGCTGGGGACGATCCGGATGCACCAGGAGCGGCGCTTCCCTGGGCGACCGGTGGGGACGGAGCTCGTCAACCCGGATTTCGCCGCCTTCGCGCGCGCGTTCGGCGCGCACGGGGCGGTCGTCGAACGGACCGGTGACTTCGCGGACGCGTTCGAGGAGGCGCTCGCCGCCGGACGGCCTGCGCTCCTCGAGCTGCGCGTCGACCCGGAGGCGATCTCCCCGCGGGCGACTCTGACCGAGATTCGCGAAGGCGCTCGATAGCGTTCGCCGGATGCGCGACCTCCTCCACCAGACGGCGGACCTCGCCGCGGACTTCCTCGAATCCCTGCCCGATCGCCCCGTGCTCCCCGACGTGGAGCTGGAGGAGCTACGCGAGCGTTTCGCGGGTCCCGTACCGGATGCGCCGGCCGATCCCCGCGAGGTGGTTGCCGACCTTGCGGCGGCGGGGGGAGATGCCGCGGTGGCGATCCCGGGCGGCCGGTACTTCGGCTTCGTGATCGGAGGAGCCGTCCCGGCGGCGCTCGCGGCCGACTGGCTGACTGCCGCGTGGGATCAGAACGCCGGCCTGTACGTGGCCGGGCCGGCAGCGTCGGTTGTCGAGGAGGTCGCCGGAGCATGGCTTGCCGAGCTGCTCGGCCTGCCGCTCGACGCGTCCTTCGCGTTCGTCACCGGGACGCAGATGGCTCATGTGACCGCGCTTGCCGCCGCCCGCCATCACGTGCTCGCCGCGGTTGGGTGGGACGTGGAGCGGGACGGCCTTGCCGGATCGCCTCCGATCCGTGTCGTCGCCGGGTCGAAGAGGCACACGACGATCGACCGCGCCCTGCGGTTCATCGGGCATCGGAACCGGGTCGGTCGTCCAGGTCGCGGCCGACGGCCAGGGCCGAATGCGGGCCGCCGACGTTGCCCGCGCGCTGGAGGGCGACGGACCGGCGATCGTCTGCGCCCAGGCGGGCGAGGTGAACACCGGCGCGTTCGATCCGATCGCCGATCTCGCCGGATCTCGCGCAAGGACGCAGGAGCCTGGCTGCATGTCGACGGTGCCTTCGGGCTGTGGGCGGCGGCGAGCCCTCGCTTCGCGCATCTGACCGCCGGTGCCGAGCGGGCCGACTCCTGGGCGGTGGACGGTCACAAGTGGCTGAATGTTCCCTACGACTCCGGGATCGTCTTCTGTGCCCACCCTGCCTCTCATCGCGCAGCGATGACGACGACCGCCGAGTACCTGATCCAGGCAGAGCCGGGCGCGGCCCGCGACGAGGTCGACTGGACTCCCGAGTTCTCGCGCCGCGCGCGCGGGTTCGCGATCTACGCGGCGATTCGCTCGCTCGGCCGTCGCGGGATCGTCGAGGTCATCGACCGCTGCTGCGACCATGCACGCCGCTTCGGGGAGGAGCTCGCCGCGCTTCCGGGCGCCGAGATCCTCAACGACGTCGTCCTCAACCAGGTCCTGCTTCGCTTCGAGAGCGACGAGCGAACGGCGGCTGTCCTACGAGAGGTTCAGGAGAGTGGGGAGGCGTGGATGAGCGGAACGACGTGGGAAGGGAGGCAGGCGATCCGGATCTCGGTCAGCAACTGGTCGACGACGGCAGACGACGTCGACCGAACGGTTGCTGCGTTCGCGAGCGCGGCCGGCTAGCCGAGCTTCACATGGAGTCGCACGCGGGCTCCGGGATCCGCCGGCTCGATGTCGACTGCGTGACAGAGCTGCCGAGCGATCCACAGGCCGCGCCCGCGCGGATTCTCGGGGTCAGGAGTGAGCAGTCCGGTGTCGGGGTCCGGGATTCCGGGCCCGCGATCCTCGACCTCGCAGACCAGCTCCCCGTCGTCGGCCCACACGCGGATGGCCCCCCGACCGCGTCCGTGCGTGATCGCGTTCATGGCCACCTCGTGGGCGGCGAGGACGACCTCGGCGACACGCGCGGGCGACAGGCCGGCCGCCGCCGCCGCCGTGCGCACGAATTCCCGGACCTGGATCAGCCCCTGCTTGAGATCGAGGAGCTGGACGTGACTGGGCTGAGCGAGGGCGGCGCACATGGGAACCTGGAAAGAGCCGCACTTTCCTTCCCCAGCACACCGCTATTCCAAACTGTTTGCTAGTTGAGCGAGGGATCATCGGGCATCAGCGCGACGACGCGGTAGATGCCGCCCTTGCGGCGCAGCAGCGCCCCCCACAGGTCGATCTCGGGCTCCGGGAAGAGGTCGTCGCCGCCGGGGTCCTCGACGATCCAGGACGACTCCTCGAGCTCGGCCTCGAGCTGGCCGGCCCCCCAGCCGGCGTAGCCGGCGAACACCCGGGCGCGGCGCGTCGCGACCGAGAGCAGCGCGAAGTCGCCGTCTCCCGGGACGAACCCGACGTTGTCCACGACGAGTGCGGCCGCGTCCTCGGGATCCTCGAACTCCGCGAGGACGAGCACCGCCGACTGCTGCACGGGGCCGCCGACGTAGACGGGCTCCTCGTCGGAAACCAGCGGAGCCAGGTCCGGCACGGCCTCGACGACAGGGGTCGCCGACAAGCGGTTGAGGACGAGCCCTGCCGCACCCTCCTCGTTGTGCTCGGTGACGAGGATGACGGTACGCCGGAAGTTCGGATCGAAGAGCGACGGCGAGGCCAGCAGCAACTGGCCCTTCAGCGAGTCCATGGGCTCATATTCTCCCGAAGGCCGGGGTTTGCCACATATCGAGGCGGGGACTTCTCCTGCATGGCTCGTGTCGAGGAGCGGGGCAGGAACGTGTGGCGGCTAATCGGGCGCGGCCGTGAGGAGACGGTGCCTGCCTACCTTCATCTCGGGGTGCTGACGGCCGTCGCCGTCCTGGTCGCCCTGATCGTCGGGCTCGTCTTCCTGGCTCGGCGCTCAGCTGATCACTCGTACTGCAGCGCCTGCAGGACGTTGAGCCTGGCCGCGCGCCGCGCGGGGAAGATCGCGGCCACGATTCCGACGAGGATCGTGGCGATCGCGAAGATGACGAGCTGCCCGATCGGCAGCGAGAAGTCGATGAAGTCGACCCGCACGACCAGGAGGGCGCCGAGCACGATCCCGAGGGCGATTCCGAGTATGCCGCCCATCAGCGCCGTGATCACGCTTTCGTAGCGGATCATCCGCCGCACCTGCCGCCGAGTCATACCGACTGCGCGCAACATCCCGAGCTCGCGCGTGCGCTCGAACACGGTCAGGACGAGCGTGTTCACGATTCCGAACAGGCTGACGATCACCGAGAGCGCGAGCAGCACGTAGAGAACGTTCAGGATCGCGTTCAGCGCCGAGCGATCTGGTTGTCGATGAACTCGCTGCTTCGTCTGCACCTTCGCGTTCGGGAATCCGGCGAGCGCGCGCTCGAGGGCGGCCTTGTTCGCATCCGTCTCGCCTCCGCGCATGCGCACGAACGAGAAGAGGTTCTGCGGCTGGTCGTAGATCCGGTCCCAGGCGGAGGTCGAGATCGTCACACGGCCGAAGGGTGAGCCGCCGGTCGGCGGGTCGAAGATCCCGCGGACCTGCAGCGCGAGCAGCGTGCCGCGCGGCGAGGTCAGCGTGAGCGGCGAGCCGACCGTCGAGCAGGTGCTTCTTGGCGTAGTCCTTGTCGACGAACGCTCCGTGCGCGCCCAGCGTCGCGATCACGCGGTCCGAGCCGTCCTTCCACTTGAGGTTGAAGATCCCGACCGCCTCGCGGGTTGACCGCGGTCGCGTGGATCACCTGGCCGAAGACGAGCGCGTCGCCGGCGCGGACGTTCGCGATCGCCTGGACGCCCGGCGCCTTCGCGGCCGCGTTGCCGGCGGCGATCGGGATCGGCGAGAAGTTGTTCTCGCGCCGTGACCGCGTAGCCGCTGATCCAGAGGTCGTCGACGGCGCTTCGGAAGGTCTTCGTGATCCCGGCCGCGAGCACCGCGACCAGCGTGACGAGCGCGAGCCCGATCATCAGCGCCGACGCGGTCGAGGCGGTGCGCTGCGGGTTACGGCGCGCGTTGTCGCGGGCGAGGAGCGCCGGCCGCTCCGCCGAAGCGGGCCGCCGGCCAGCCGAGCGACCACGCGAGCGGGCGGGCGAACCGTGCCGACAGCAAGGCGATCCCGAAGAAGATCAGCAGCGTGCCGAGCCCCATGTAGACGAGCACCTTCGTCGTGCCGAGGTCCGTTGCCGAAGAGGCCGTAGAGAGCGCAGCGAATCCTGCGACGGTGAGCAGGATCGACAGGGCGTGCGGAACCGCGCGAAGCGCGTCCGTGCGGGAGCGTCGCGCCCTCGCGGACGGCCGAGATCGGCGGCACGCGGGTCGCGCGGAGCGCGGGCCGGAGGCTCGCGAGCAGCGTGACCACGATGCCGACGATCAGCGCGACGACCACGGTGCGCGCGTGGAGGACGAGGCCGTTGTTGGGCAAGGTGAAGCCGACGGCGTCGAAGAGCCTGAAGAGGCCGGTGCCGAGCCCGAGGCCGAGGAAGATGCCGACGACCGAGGAGAAGATCCCCATCGCGAGCGCTTCGACGACGATCGAGCCGAGCACCTGGCGCCGCGAGGCGCCGAGCGTCCGCAGCGTCGCCAGCTCTCGCGTGCGCTGCGCGATCGTGATCGAGAGCGAGTTCGCGATCACGAAGCTGCCGACGAAGAGCGCGATCCCGCCGAAGGCGAGCAGGAAGTCCTGGAGGAAGTTGAGGAAGCTCTCCGTGTCCTTCGCGTCCTCCTTCGCCTGGGCGTCGCCCGTCCGCACCTGCGTGCCGGGCGGCAGGATCCCGGAGATCTCACCCGCGAGCCGCTCGGCGAGATATCCCAGGCTTCGCCTTGGCGCGGATCTGGTCGAGCTTGCCCCGCTTCTGGAAGAGGACCTGCGCCGTCGGCAGGTCGAAGCCGGCGAGCGTCGCGCCGCCGAGGCTGGCGGCGCCGCCGAACTTGACCAACCCGGAGATCCGCATGGCAAGCGCCGGCCCGTTCGCCTGGACCTTGATCTCGTCGCCGACGTTCAGATCCTTCTTCCCGGCGGTTGACCTGTCGATCACGACCTCGTTCCGGCCCGGCCACGTGCCGTCGACGAGCGTCAGCACGCTCAGGTCGGGGTTGCGGGGATCGACGCTGAACCCGAGGTTCGGCGCGCCGCCGAACGTGATCACCTTGCCGTTCTTGCCGATCAGGTGCGCCTCACCGCCGACGCCGCCGACCGCCTCCGCGACGCTGGGAAGCTTCCGGACATCCGCGAGCAGCGACTCGGCGAAGGGCGGTGCGGTCGTCGTGCCCTGGTTCGAGAGGTCGAACGCGGACTGGCCGGTGACGGTCGCATCCGTCCCGCGGTAGACCTCGGTGAAGATGCCGCTGAAGGCGCCCTTGATCGAATCGGTGAGGATGTAGGTGCCGGTCACCATCGCCACGCCGAGGACGATGGCGATCGCGGTGAGCCCGGTCCGCAGCTTCCGGGTCCCGAGGCCCTTCAGCGCGAAGCGAACCACTAGCTGGAGATCTCCTCCATCGCCGCGATCACGTCGTGCGGCTGGGAGCGCGGAAGCTCCTTGACGATGTTGCCGTCGGCGAGGAAGAGGATGCGGTCGGCGATCGACGCCGAGCGGGCGTCGTGAGTGACCATCACCGTCGTCTGGCCTGTTTCCTCGACTGCCAGGCGAAGCAATTCGAGGATCTCACCGCCCGTCTTCGAGTCGAGGTTGCCGGTCGGCTCGTCCGCGAAGACGACCGTCGGCTTCGAGACGAGCGCGCGGGCAATCGCGACGCGCTGCTGCTGTCCGCCGGAGAGCTCGGACGGCCGGTGCTTCCGGCGATCCTTGAGGCCGACGCTCTCGAGCAGCTGCTCCAGCCAGGTGCGATCGACCTTGTCGCCCGCAATCGTGACCGGCAGCGTGACGTTCTCCTCGGCGGAGAGCATCGGCAGCAGGTTGAAGAACTGGAAGATGAAGCCGATGTGCGTGCGGCGGAGCTTCGTCAGCTCGGTGTCTCCGAGCGCAGTGATCTCGGTGCCGTCGATCGTCACCGTTCCTGCGGTCGGCCGGTCGAGGCCGGCGAGGATGTGCATCAGCGTCGACTTGCCGGAGCCGGACGGGCCCATCACGGTTGTCAGCTTGCTGCGGGCGACGTCGAGCGAGACGCCACGCAGAGCGTCGACGGCCGTATCGCCCTCGCCGTAGCGGCGGGCGACGTCGTTGGCGATCACGACTGCTCCGTTGCCATTCATCTGACGTCGCTTCACCCTAGCGCCTTCCTGCGCGAAGGTGCGGATGACATCGGGATGTGCGACTTCCGTACCGCTAGGCTCAGGTCTCGGTGGCCGAAAAGCGCTATCTCTTCACTCCCGGGCCGACGCCCGTACCCCCTCAAGTGCTCGCCGCTCTGGCGGAGCCGATCGTCCATCATCGGGGGAGCGACTACCGGGCCGTGTTCGGGGAGTGCCTCGAGCGGCTCGCAACTGTGTGCCGTACCGCCTCCGACGTCCTGCTCTTCACCTGCTCCGGCACGGGGGCGATGGAGTCCGCGGTCGCGAATCTGTGCTCTCCGGGCGAGCGAGTCGTCGTCGTCTCCGCCGGGAACTTCGGCGAGCGCTGGCAGAAGCTCGCGGCGGCCTACGGCTGTGAGGTCGACGCGCTCGCGTACGAATGGGGTGAGACACCGAGCGCCGACGACCTGGGCTCACGGCTGGCGGAGCTGGGAGGCGCGAGCGCCGTCTTCCTGACGCATTCGGAGACGTCCACCGGCGTCGTCGCCGACATCCAGGCCCTTGCGGCTGCCGCCAGGGCCGCCAATGCACTGGTCGTCGTCGACGGCGTCTCCAGCCTGGGAGCGGTTCCGCTCGAGACCGACGCCTGGGGACTGGACGTCGTCGCGTCCGGCTCCCAGAAGGCGCTGATGACGCCCCCCGGTATCGGGCTCGTCACCGTCTCACCCGCAGCGTGGAACCGGCTCGGCGCCTCGCCGCGGTTCTACTTCGACTGGGAGAAGACCCGGGCCGGCCAGGCGAAGCTGGACAGCGCCTTCACGCCGGCTGTCTCGCTCGTCCGCGCGCTGAACGTCGCCCTCGGCCTGTTGCTCGAGGAAGGCCTCGAGGCGGCGTTCGATCGTCACGTTCGACTTGGCCGTGCATGCCGCGAAGGCGCGAAGGCGATGGGGCTGGAGCTGTTCTCGCCGGACGAGGATCGCTCGGCCGTCGTGACCGCGATTCGCGCGCCGGAGGGAATCGATGCCACCGAGCTCGTTCCCGCCCTCCGCGATCGGTACGGCGTGACGCTCGCCGGCGGCCAGGGCCCGCTGAAGGGGAAGATTTTCCGCATCGGCCACATCGGCTACTACGACGTCTTCGACATCACCACTGCCTTGGGCGCGCTCGAGCTCGCGCTCACCGAGGCCGGCGCAGAGATCGAGCGGGGCGTCGCGGTCACGCGGGCGCTGGAGACCTTCGCCGCCCCGGCCCGGGTTTGAGGCCGGGCCCTTGAGCGACCGCTTCCGCGTTCTCGTCCGAGAGCCGATCGCCGAGGCCGGCATCGCCCTGCTGCGCGAGCGCTTCGACGTCGACGTCGATCCCGATTCGGACCTGGCCGAGGTGATCGGCGACTACGACGGGATCGTGATCCGCTCGGCGACCAAGATGACCGGCGAGCTGATCGAGCGCGCCGGGCGGTTGAAGGTGATCGGCCGGGCGGGCGTCGGGGTGGACAACGTGGACGTCGACGCGGCCACGCGCCGAGGCATCGTCGTCGCGAACGCACCGGAATCGACCGTCGTCTCCGCCGCGGAGCAGACGATCGGGCTCCTGGTCGCGCTGGCCCGCAACATCCCTCAGGCGCACGCGGCGCTGAAGGACGGCCGGTGGGAGCGATCACGCTGGGGAGGCGTCGAGCTCGCCGGCAAGACGCTGGCCGTCCTCGGCTTCGGCCGGATCGGGCAGCAGGTCGCCCGTCGTGCGCTGGGGCTCGGAATGCGAGTCGTCGCGTACGACCCCTTCGTCGGCGAGGAGCGTTTCCGCGAGGCCGGCGTCGATCGTGAGGAACGCATGGAGGACGCCCTCGCCGCGGGCGACTTCGTCACGCTGCACCTCCCGCTGACCGACGAGACGCGCGGAATCATCGGTACGGAGGCGATCGCGGCCATGCGCGACGGTGCGCGGCTCGTGAACGCCGCCCGCGGCGCACTCGTCGACGAGGGGGCACTCGTCGCGGCCCTGCAGGCCGGCAAGCTCGGCGGGGCCGCGCTCGACGTCTTCTCGCAGGAGCCGTATTCGGGCCCCCTGCTGGAGCTCGACGATGTGGTGGTCACACCGCACCTCGCGGCCTCGACGGAGGAGGCGCAGGATCGCGCGGGGGTGATCGTCGCCGAGCAGGTCGCTGCCGCCCTCGAAGGCGGCCTCGTCTCGAACGCGGTCAACATCCCCGTGGTCGACGCGACCGACCTCGAGGTGCTCGGGCCGTTCATCCCGCTCGCCGCGAAGCTGGGCAGGCTGGCGGTTGAGCTCGCGGGCGGCTGGCCCTCTCGCGTGACGGTCGCTGCGCACGGCCCTCTCTCCGAGCACGACACGCGGTTGCTGACCGTGGCCGCGTTGAACGGCATCTTCCAGGGCCGTGTCGACCAGGCGGTCAACTACGTGAATGCTCCGGTGATCGCTGCGGAGCGGGGGATCGAGGTCGCCGAGTTGCGCCTGCGCGCGTCCCGCGACTACATGAACCTGGTCGAGGTACGGGCCGGCGACGTCGCGGTCTCCGGCACGACCATCGGGCCCGAGCCGCGGCTCTTCCTCGCCGGCGCGTTCGGCTTCGGGATCGACCTGGAGCTTGCACCGAACCTCGTCTTTTTCCGCTACGACGACGTCCCGGGCGTGATCGGACGCGTGGGGACGATGTTCGGCGACGCCGGCGTGAACATCGCGAACATGGCCGTCTCGCGGACGAAGCAGGGCGGGAAGGCACTGATGGCGCTCTCGATCGACACGCCGGCGCCCCCCGAGCTCGTCGAGCGGATCCGGGCCGAGGGCTTCGACGACGCTCGGTTCATCTCCCTCGGCTGACAGTCAAAAGCGGTCATCGCGACAGGGATACCCTTGTCCTGTGGGCGCAGCAGGGTTCGACAAGGCATGGCCGGAGCCCGTCGAGCGAGTGAGCGCCGCGCTGCGCGAGGCCGGCGCCGAGGCCCGCATCGAGGAGTTCTCGATCGGAACGCCGACGGCCGAGGACGCCGCCCGCGCCGTCGGCTGCGCGCTCCGTCAGATCGTCAAGTCTCTGCTCTTCGACTGCGACGGCCAGCCGGTGCTGGTCCTCGTCCCGGGGAACCGCCGTGCCGACCCGGCCAAGGTCGCCGCTCGTACCGGCGCTCGGCGCGCACGGGTCGCCGGTGCGGCCCAGGTGGAGGAGGCGACCGGCTACGCGCCCGGGGCGGTCGCTCCGGTCGCCTTGCGGCGTGTGGAGCGGGTCCTGCTCGACCGGAGCCTGCTCGCCGAGGGGCTGATCTGGGTCGGGGCCGGAACGACCCGTCACATTGCCGGCCTGCCGCCGGCCGAGCTGCTGCGCGTCTCGCGGGCGGAGCCGGTGGACGTCGCGACGGACACGTAACATCTGACGAAAAGGGAGCTGACATGCAGGAGACCGAGAAGATCTGGATGAACGGTGAGCTCGTGGACTGGGCGGACGCCCGCGTCCACGTCGCCTCGCACGGCCTGCACTACGGCACCGGTGTCTTCGAGGGCATCCGCTGCTACGAGACCGAGCGCGGTCCTGCGGTCTTCAGGCTCGCAGAGCATCTGAAGCGTCTCGAGACCTCCGCGAAGCTGCTCTACATGGAGCTTCCGTACTCACTCGAAGAGCTGCGGGCCGCCTGCCACGAGACGATCCTCTCCAACGAGCTTTCCGAGTGCTACCTGCGGCCGATCGCGTACTACGGGTACGGGGAGCTCGGCGTGCACACAGGGGCGAATCCGGTCGACGTGGCCGTCATCTGCTTCCCCTGGGGTGCGTACCTCGGCGAGGGGAGCCAGTCCAAGGGAATCACCGCGGCGATCTCCACGTGGCGGCGCGTCGGGCCGAACACGATCCCGCACGCGGCCAAGGCGACCGGCGTCTACTTGAACTCGATGCTGGCCACGCACGAGGCTCGGAGAGCGGGCTATGACGAGTCGATCCTGCTCACCGAGGACGGCCACGTCGCGGACGGTCCGGGCGAGACGATCTTCCTGGTCAAGGACGGGACGATCTACACGCCCGACCTCAGCGCGTCGATCCTGCCCGGCATCACGCGGGACACTGTCATCCAGATCGCTCAGGACCGCGGGTACACGGTCGTCGAGAAGCCGCTGATCCGCACCGATCTCTACACGGCCGACGAGGTGTTCTTCACGGGCACGGCGGTCGAGGTGACGCCGGTCCGGTCGATCGACGATCACGAGATCGGCGTCGGCTCGGTCACGCTCGAGCTCCAGTCGGCCTATGCCGACGCCGTTCGTGGACGCGACGAGCGCTGGCCGCACTGGCTCGACTACGCGACCGCGACGCGCGCGGGCGCATAGAAGCACAACGGTTTCCGAATCAGCGCCGGGTCGCCAGCAGGATCTCGACGGTTCGGCGCTGGTCGGCTTCGGTCAGCGCCGAACCGCTCGGCAGGCAGAGCCCGCGCTCGAAGAGCAACGACGAGATCTCGCCGCCGTAGGACGGGGCTGAGCGGTAGACGGGCTGGAGGTGCATCGGCTTCCAGACGGGGCGCGCCTCGATGTCCTCGGCCTCGAGGGCGAGGCGGATCGATTCCCGGTCGGTTCCGGCCTCCTGCGGGTCGACGACGATGCACGTCAGCCAGCAATTGCTCCGTCCGTACGCGGCCTCCGGCATGAACGAGATCCCCGGCGTCTCCGCGAGCAGGGCGCGGTAGCACTCGTTCACTCGCCGCCGGGCGGCAACCCGGTCGGGCAGTGCTTGCAGCTGTCCGCGGCCGACGGCAGCGAGGAGGTTGCTCAGCCGGTAGTTGAACCCGATCTCGGTGTGCTCGTAGTGCGGGGCCGGGTCGCGGGCCTGGGTGGAGAGCTTCCGGGCGTGATCGATCCAGCCGGTGTTCCGCGACAGGAGCATCCCTCCGCCGCTCGTCGTGATCACCTTGTTCCCGTTGAACGAGAGGGCGGCGATGTCTCCCTGCGCGGCGGCGGGCGCCTCCCGATACGTGGAGCCGAGCGACTCGGTTGCGTCCTGGATCAAGCTGACGCGCCGCCGTTGGCAGATCTCCGCGACACGGTCGTAGTCGCAGCACTGGCCGTAGAGGTCGACGGCGATCACGGCTCGGATCCCCGGCCGCTCCGAGAGCGCCCGGTCGAGAAGGTCGGGGTCGATCGTCCACGTCGCCGAGTCGGCGTCCACGAAGACGGGCATCGCCCCGACGTAGCGGATCGGGTTGGCGCTGGCCGCGAACGTGAACGAGGAACAGGCGACCTCGTCGTCCGGGCCGATCCCCAACACGACGAGCGCCAGATGCAGCGCGGCGGTTCCGCTCGAGAGAGCGAGCGCGTGCGGCACCGCGACGGCTGCTGCAACCTCCGCTTCGAAGGCATCCACCTGCGGACCGAGCGGCGCCACCCAGTTGGACTCGACGGCTTCGCGCAGCAAGTCGAGCTCTCGGCCGGAGAGGTGCGGGGGAGAGAGGAAGATGCGCGGCACCGCGCGACGAGCCTACCGGCGGATTGGGCTCGAAGTCGCAGAGGTCGAGGGTCATAATCACTCCGTGCTCCTTCCAGCAATAGTCAGAGCATTTCTGGCGGCATCCGGAGCCGCCATGCTTCGTCCTCAGTCGCGCCAATATGCACGCATATTGGCGCTCCCTGCGTCCTTGCCTGGCGGCCCCGGTCACGCGCCAGAAGACGCGAGACCATCACTGGAAGGAGCACCGTGACCGACGCTGCGAAGATGATCTTCCTCGGCTTCGGCAAGTACGCGCGCGCCGACAAGATCTACGCCCTCGAGCCGATCGAGTCGGCGGAGCGGGGGAGCGGCCGCCGTACCCGGGTCTGGGTCGAGGGCGTCGTGGATCCGATCGTCGCCTCTCGCACCGAACGCACGATCCTCCAGGAGATGGGCCAGGACGCCGGTGGGTCGGCCGTGCTCGACGACGCGCTCGCGCTCGCCGAGCGGCTCGCCGAAGCGGCAGAGCAGGGCCGGGTCGACCTGGGCGACCTCGGCCGTCGCGCGCGCCGGCTGCTCGAGAAGACCGCCAGGCCGGCCAAGCCCGAGCAGCTGTTCTGAGAACCGGCTAGCTTCCTCGCGCTCTGAATCCGTTCGACGAACAACGCGGCGCCGAGGAGGCGCCTACCGACCGGCCGGGACTCGGCATCGAAGGTGGGTCAGCGTGAGTGACGCCGTATCCACAGGGCCGCCCCTGGGCCGCGACTTCTTCGCCCGCAGCGTCCACGAGGTCGCGCCGGAGCTGATCGGCGCGATGCTGCTCGTCGACGGATGCGGCGGCCTCGTCGTCGAGGTCGAGGCCTACGACCGGGAGGATCCTGCCAGCCATGCCTTTCGGGGGCGCACGGTCCGCAATGCGTCCATGTTCGGCCCGCCGGGTCACGCGTACGTGTATCGCTCGTACGGGATCCACTGGTGTCTCAACCTCGTCTGCGAAGAGGAAGGACGTCCGGCCGCCGTGCTCCTGCGGGCGCTCGAGCCTACGGACGGCATCGAGCTGATGGAGAGACGGCGCGCGACGAGCGATCTGCGCCTGCTCTGTGCGGGCCCCGGCCGCCTCTGCGAGGCGCTCGGCGTGACGAGGGATCACGACGGAGCCGCGCTCGACGAGCCGCCGTTCGAGCTGCGCGAGCGCGCGGACGCGGCCGAGGTCGTCCGCGCCCCGCGAATCGGGATCACGCGCGCGGCGGACCTACCGTGGCGCTACCTGCTTGCGGGCTCTCGCTATGTCAGCCGGGCTGCACCCAGATCGTGACCGGGAGCCCCGGTGCCGCCGCGACGTTGGCACGAGGGCGCTGCCTGACGATTCTCTGCCCGCTGCCTCGGACGGACAGCTTGACCTTCAGCCGCTCGAGCTTGGCGCGCGCCTGGGGCAAACGCAGACCGACGAGGTTGGGGACGACGCCGTGGAGCGGCTTGGCGAAGACGATCATCACCTCGTCGAACGACGAGAGGCGGCCGCGGGCCGGGATCTGCTTGACCACGACGTGCAGGGCCTGGCCCGGAGCCGCGGGCTTGTTGATCACCTTGGGCTTCAGCGGCTGCGCCTCGAGCCGTGCACGCGCCACGTCGAACGTCTCGCCGACGACGTTCGGGACCTCGACCTCGTTCTGCCTGCAGTTCGCCGCCTTTGCGGGGCCTCTCCCGACGAAGTACTCGACCCTGATCGTGTGCCGACAGAGGCCGTTGTCGAGCTGGAAGGCTCCGTCGCGCAGGACCAGCCGGCGCGGCTCGGCGGACGGGGTGCTCGGTGACGGGAAGCTCTCCGGCTGGTAGCCGCCGTCCGGATGGCTGCGCTCGAGGTACGGCAGCGCATGTCTCGACGAAGCTCTTCCAGATCAGCGCGGGGTAGGTGCCTCCGGCGACCGGATCACCCTGGAACTCGGTGAGCATCGGCCGCAACGTGTCCGGATAGCCCACCCACACCGCGACGACGAGCTGAGGCGTATAGCCGACGAACCACGCATCTCCGTAGTTCTCCGTCGTTCCGGTCTTCCCGGCCACCGCCCGGTCGGGCAGGATCGCCCGCTTGCCCGTCCCGTACTGGACGACCTCTTGGAGGATCTGGTTGACGATCGCCGCATTCGTCTGGCTGATCACCTGGCGTTGTACCGGCTTGTTCTTCTTGCCGTTGACCGAGACGACCACGCGGGGGCGGTTCTTGAAGATCGATCCCTCGACCCGCCGCCCGCCGTTGGCGAACGACGCGTACGCCCTGGCCATCTCGAGCGGATTCACGGCTTCTGCGCCGAGCCCGATCGCGAAGTAGCTCTTCAGCGGGCTCGAGATACCGAGCTTCCTCGAGACCTTGACGACGGCGCTCGGCTGCACGAGCTGGGTGAGCTGCGCGTACACGGTGTTGTCCGAGTACACCGTCGCGCTCGTCAGGTCGATCGACCCCAGGTTGGCGCCCTCGTAGTTGCGGACATACCAGTCGCGATCTCCGAGCGAGATCGTGACCGGCTTCGACTCGAACGTGGTCGTCGGTGAGATGCCCTGCTCGAGCGCTGTCGCGAGCACGAACGGCTTGAACGACGAGCCGGGCTGACGCTCGCCCTGGACGGCGAGGTTGAACTGGCTCTCGTGGTAGTTGTCCCCGCCGACCATCGCCAGCACCCGGCCGTCGCGCGGGTCGAGAGCGACGAGTGCTGCCGCCGGGTCGTTCGGTCCCGGCAGCCACTTGGCGATCGCCTCCCGCGCCTGCTCCTGCAGGCCGAGATCGATCGTCGTGACCACCTTCAGCCCGCCGCCGAACACCTTCCCGGAC
>CAWIJA010000007.1:0-115438 GCA_963836345.1 uncultured Actinomycetes bacterium
GGCGATGGTGTGGGCCAACTAACCCGGTCCCCGTCAAACCCGGTCCGGCTCAAGCTGCCGTAGATGCGCGCGTAGGCCCATTCGTTGAGGAGCGTCTGGATGAAGCGCTCGGCCTTGCCGTTGGTGCGCGGTCTGCGGGCCTGATCCGCAGGTGGCGCAGCCCGAGCTCGCGAGGGCGTGTGCGTAGGCGTGGGCGACGTAGCCGGAGCCGTTGTCGGTCATCACCGCTCGCACCTGCACGCCGCGCTCGGCAAACCAGGTGACGCACGGTGGAGGAAGGCGATGGCGCAGCTGGCGGTGAGATCGTCGAGCACCTCGGCGTAGGCAAGGCGCGAGTGGTCGTCGACCATCACGTGCACGTACTCCCAGCCGGCGACTCCGCGCCGGCGGCCCTCGTGGCGGGTCTGTATCTGCTCGGCGCGGCTGCCCGACACGCGGTGCCCGGCGCCGCGCGGAGATACGGCCGAGCTGCTTGATGTCGACATGCACGAGCTCGCCCGGGTGGCGGCGTTCGTAGCGGTTGGGCGGCTCGGGAGGCTCAAGCCGCGAGCGCTTGCCGAGCCCGATCCGCTTCAGCCAGAGCGAAACGGTCGAGAGCGGCAGGCCGAGGATCTCGGCGATCTCGGCCGCCGTCATCCGCAGACGTCGGAGCGCTCGATCGCCGCACCCGCTCGTCTGGGAGCCGGCCGGGCTCCGCCGCGGCCGCGACGAGCGATCACAGCAGCCCGCGTCGCCCTCGCGGTAGCGACGCAGCCACTTGCTCGCGGTGCGCTCGCTACACCCGGCGGCCTCGGCCGCCTGCCGAGCGTCCATCCCTCCTCCAGCACCCGCACAGCAGATCAACCTGCGGCTGCTCGGACAGGTCCGATGGTTAGCGTGCAGCTTCATCCGGTGTCCTCCTTGGGACTGAGTGGCTTCGACACCCCCAGCCTCCAAGGAGGCCCGGATGAACAACGTGCTTAGGAACTACAGCTAGGCGGCAGCCGCGCGATCGAGATTCGCGAAGGCTCGCTCGAGCGCGTCGTCGAGCGGGCCCTTCGTAGTCGATCAGCTCGTACGCCGCTGCTCGAGCACGCTCGAGCAGCGGGCGGTCGATCCGCAGCTTCGTGAAGCGGAGGTCGGAAAGGCCGGACTGGCGCGTGCCGAGCAGCTGCCCTTCGCCGCGCAGCTCCAGGTCGATCTCGGCGAGCTCGAAGCCGTCGGTCGTCTCGACCAGCGCCTCGAGCCTCCGGCGGCTGCCTCGGTCAGCTCCTCCTTCGGGCGGGAGACGAGCAGGCAGTACGACTGCTCCGCACCGCGCCCGACGCGGCCGCGCAGCTGGTGGAGCTGGGCGAGCCCGAAGCGGTCGGCCTCCTGCACGATCATCACCGTGGCGTTCGGGACGTCGACGCCGACCTCGATCACCGTCGTCGCGACGAGCACGTCGAGCTCGCGCGCCTTGAACTGCGCCATCAGCTCGCGCCGGTCGGCGGTCTTCAGCTTCCCGTGCAGGCAGCCGACGCGGAAGCCTCTGCAGCTCGGCACGGCGCAGCCGCTCGGCCTCCTGCTCGGCCGCACGCGCCCGCGAGGTCTCCGACTCCTCGATCAGCGGGCAGACGACGTAGGCCTGTCTGCCCTTCACGGAGCAGGCGCGTGAGCCGGCGATACGCCTCAGGCGCACGCTCCTCGGGAATCCAGCGGGTGACGACCGGCTTGCGCGAGGCGGGCGGCTTGGCGATCTCGCTGACCGCGAGGTCGCCGTAGACGGTCAGCGCAAGCGTGCGCGGGATCGGCGTCGCCGTCATGTGCAGGACGTGCGGGCTCCGGCCCGCGGGCGAGCGCGGTCCGCTGCTCGACGCCGAAGCGGTGCTGCTCGTCGACGACGGCGACCGCGAGCCGGTCGAGCTCGACGCCCTCCTGGATCAGCGCATGCGTGCCGACCAGGATCGCCGCTCCGCGCGCCGCGTCGCGCTGCCCGCTTGCCGACCGAGCTCGTGAGCAGCCCGACGCTGACGCCGAGATCGCGGCAGAGCGCCTCGAGGGTCAGGAAGTGCTGCTCGGCGAGCGTCTCGGTCGGCGCCATCAAGCGCTCCCTGATAGCCCTCCTCCACCGCTCGGAGAAGCGCGTAGAGCGCGACGACCGTCTTGCCCGAGCCGACGTCGCCTTGGAGCAGCCGCTGCATCGGCACCTCGCCGGCGAGGTCGCGATCGAGCTCCTCGATCGCCTGCTCCTGGTGCGGGGTCAGCTCGAAGGGGAGAACGCCGCGGTAGCGTGCAAGCGAGCTCGCCCGGCTCGCCCAGGGCGGACGCGACCTCCTCTTCGCGCTCGTCGGTTCCGGCGGGCGAGCCCGAGCTGGAGCAGGAGCAGCTCGTCGAACGCGAGCCGCCGGCGGCCTGTCTCCGCCTCCTCGAGCGTGCGCGGCCGGTGGAGCGCGTAGAGGGCGTCGGCGCGCTGCGGCAGCGTCTGGGCCTGCTGGAGCCCGGCCGGAAGCGGGTCGGGCACGTCGCGGACGAGCCCGAGGGCCCGGTCGGCGAGAGCGCGCATGCGCGGCGGGGTGATCTCCTCGCCCGCCGGGTAGATCGGGCGCGAGGTCACCGGTGGCGGCGGCGCCGTTCAGGTCGTAGGAGCGGACGGCGAACTCGTTGCGCCTCAGCTGGCCCCGAAGCCGCACGCGCGCACCGGGACGAAGCTTCTCGGCGAGCCAATCCTGGTTGAACCAGACGGCTGCGATCGAGCCGCTCTCGTCCGCCACCGTCGCTTTCAGCACGGTCAGCCGTCTCCGCGTCCGTCGCAGCGACACGCTTCGGCACCTCGCCGACGATCACCGCCTCCTGCTCGCCGAACAGGTCGACGATCCGGCTCTCGCCGACCGAGCGCTGGTAGTCGCGCGGCCGGTGCTCCAACAGGTCGCGGATCGTCGAGAGGCCGAGCTTGCGCAGCCGCCGGCGATCTTCGGCCCGACGCCGGTCAGCGAGTCGAGCGGCGCATCGAGTCGTTCGGGCCGGGGCTCGCCGCGCACGCGCGGCCAGACCGCAGGTCGGTCCACGCTCGCAAACGCCGTCGGGCGCGCCACTCGGACCGAGTATAGGAACCGGTCCGGCGGGCTCAGGCACGGGCGGAGGCGGACGACCGCGTCGATTCCGCCGCCGCCGCCTCGCGCAACTCGGCCTCGCCGCCGTCGGCCGTGACGAGGCGGCGGACGATCGAGAGGCCCGAGCCCCGATCCCGGAGCCGCCGAGCGCCCTCGCCAGAAGCGGTCGAAGGCCCGCGCGACGATCCTCCGCGGACAGGCCGGGCCCTCGTCGACGACGTGCAGCTCGACCCAGTCGCCAACGCGCCGCGTGCCGAGACGGTCACGTCGTCCGGAGACGGCGAGTCGCGTTCGCGACCAGGTTGTCGAGGATCTGGCCGAGCCGGTCGGGCGAGCTCCGCACGCGCCAGCCCGTGCTCGCCCGCGGCCGCGACTCCGGTCGCACAAGGCGACGCGCTCGGCGATGACCGCGTCGAGCTCGACGCGCTCCGTGCGCGAGGCTCCCGCGTCCGCTCGGGCAAGCGAGAGCAGCCCTTCGACGATGCGCCCGAGGCGCTCGACCTCGGCGAGCGCCTGCTCCGCTCCGCTCGTCTGCATGTTCTCGAGCCTCAGGCGCAGCGCGGTCAAGGGCGTCCGCAGCTCGTGTGAGGCGTCCGCCACGAACGCGCGTTGCGAGTCGAGCAGCTGCTCGAGCTTCGCAGCGGTCTCGTTGAACTCACGGGCGAGACGGCGCACCTCCTCCGGCCCGTCCTCGGGCGCACGAACGTCCAGCCGCCCGGCGCCGATCGCCGCCGCCGCCTCCTCCACCTGCTTGAGCGGTCGAGCCACGCCGCGAGCGACCCACACGCCCAGGAGCGAGACGCCGGCCGAGGACGATTCCGGCGATCCCCGCCAGCGTCAGCCAGTAGCGACGCACTCGGGTGTCGGCTGCCGAGGTCGGATAGGTGACGCGCGCCGCACCGAGAATCTGTCCCGCCGAGGCGACGGGAACTGCAACGTAGAGGAGGTCGAGTCCCAGGGTGTTCGAATGGCGCACGCCCGAGGCGACCCGCCCCGTGAGAGCAGCGGCGATCTCCGGCCGGTTGGCGAAGCTCGTATCGCCCGGGATCGGGTTCGAGTCGACGACGGCGCTGCCACGACTGTCGACGACGACGACGCGGCCGCCCGTGTCACCCTGGTAGCGGCGGGCGATCGTCCGCAGAGAGGCGACCGAGGACTCCCCCGTCCCCTCGAGCACCCCCTCGGAAAGCGAGGCGACGGTGACGGCGTCACGTTCCACCTTCGCCTCCAGGTCGCCGCGCTCATTCCGCGAGTAGGTCACCCCGAGCGGCACCTCGAGGGCAGCGAGGACGATCAGCGTCAAGCTCAGGTAGCTGAGCAGCAGCCGCCGGCTCATCCCGAACGCAGGCGAAAGCCGACGCCGCGGACGGTCTCGATCCACCCCGGGTCGCCGAGCTTCCTGCGGAGCGCGGCCACGTGCACGTCAATCGTCTTCGGCGAGCCGAACCACCGTGTTTCCCAGACCTCCTCGAAGATCTTCGCCCGGCTGAGGGCAGCACCCGGGTCGGAGGCGAGCAGCGCGAGCAGGTCGAACTCGCGTGGCGTGAGCGCGAGCGTGCGGCCGTCGAGCGTGGCTCGCCGGGCTCGGAGGTCGACCTCCAGGCCGTCCACCCGCACCGGTCCCTCCGGGGCCGCCGGCTCGAGACGTCGCAGGACCGCCTTGATCCGCGCGACGAGCTCCCGGAGGCTGTACGGCTTGACGACGTAGTCGTCAGCGCCGAGCTCGAGCCCGACGACGCGGTCGACCTCCTCGCCTCGGGCGCTCACGACGATGATCGGCACCCGCGAACGCTCTCGGATGCGCTTGCAAACTTCGAAGCCGTCCATGTCCGGCAGCCTGAGGTCGAGCAGGACGATGTCCGGCTCAGCCGCCTCGAGCGCCCCCTGACCCGTCGACGCGCGCTCGACCTCGAATCCCTCCCGGACGAGCCCCTCGACCAGCGGCTCCGCGATCGTGTCCTCGTCCTCGACGACCAGAACTTTCACGCTCCCATCGTCGCAGCGCTCCTGCGGGTGGGCATCCGGGCTTTTCCGAACCTTTACCGAACCCTCGCCAAAGCACGGCGCGCGGCTGTCCCGGCGCTTACCGGGCCCCTTCTACTGTCGGGGCAGTCGATTCGAAATGGAGGTTCCGGTGAACAGAAAGCACGCAATCACCATCTCCGTTGCGGCCGGTGTGGCGGCGATCGCCGGCACCGTGGCGGCCACGAAGAGCATCCACCTGGGCCATCCGGCCGCATCCTCGGCGCAGGCGTCGTCCAGCCTGGTCGCCCAGCGGGGCGCAGCCCTCGACCGGGCCGAGGTTGCCCTGAGAAAGGCGCTGAGCAAGCAGCCGCCGAAGCTTCCGCCTCTTCCCGGGAAGCTACCCGCCGCGCCGGCCGCGGGCTCCGCGGCGCCGACGTTCGGGCCCGCCCAGCAGGCACAGCGCGTCGTCTACGTCCGGCCGGCTCCGATCATCCGTCACGTTCCCCGGGCGGGGGGCGAGCACGAGTCGGACGACGGATCCGAGCACGGCTCGGCTCAGCCCGAGCACGGCGGAGGCGGCTTCGATGACTAACCACACCGCTCGCCTGTATGCGCTCGTCGGCGCCGTCCTCGTCTTCTTCGTCGCCTGGGCAGCGATCGCCGCCCACCCGTGGCAGACGACGAAAGCGGCGACCCAGGACCCGCGGCTCACGGCTCTCCAGATCCGCGAGCAGCGGCTCCGGGCGGAGTCTCTCGCCGTCAAGCGGGTCCTGGACAAGCGCTGGGCTGCCTACCGGGCGCAGCTCGCTCTGCGCCGCCAGGAGATCGCGTCGATCCGCAGTGCGAACGCGAAGGCACGCGCGGCGTCGCTCGCATCGGCGCAAGCCGCACCCGCGGTGAGCTCGACCGGCACCGCAACGGCGTCCGCGCCCTCCGTCCGCGTCGTCACGCTGCCGCCGCTGACGATCACGAGGACCTCGTGATGCGGCGGCGCGAATTCCCGGCAATGGGAACCAGCGTCGAGCTGTTGCTCGACGCCAAGCTGAGCGCCGAGGGTCGACTGGCCTTCGACCAGGCCGAACGCGAGTTTGAGCGGCTGGAGGCGATCCTCTCCCGCTTCCGCCCGGACTCCGAGCTCTCGGCGCTCAACCGCTCTGGTTGTCTCGAAGCGGGGCCGGATCTCGTCGCCGTGACCCGCCTCGCGCTCGCGGCGCGGGAGCAGACAGGCGGCCGGTTCGACCCGACCGTGCACGACGCCGTGCTCGCGGCGGGCTACGACCGCACGTTCGACGAGATCGCACCGGACGGTGAGCTCAGCACTCCGCGCCCGTGCGGCGGGGAGATCCGAGTGACCGGGCGGACGATCGAGCTCGAGCCCGGCTTTCGGCTCGACCTCGGCGGAATCGCCAAGGGATACGCGGTCGACCGGGCGTGCACGATCCTCTCCGCCGCCGGCCCCTGCCTGGTCAACGCCGGCGGCGACCTGGCCGGACGGGGCAGGCTCTGGCCGGTCGGCGTCCAGACGGCCGACGGTCAGATCACGCTCGGCCTCGAGGACGGCGCGATCGCCACCTCGGGCCGCGACCGACGGCGCTGGCGTCGAGGCGGCACCGAGGTTCATCACCTGATCGACCCGGCGACGGGCGCTCCCGCGGAGGGCGAGCTCGTGCGTGTGACCGTGTTCGCCCCGACGGCGGTACAGGCCGAGACGCTTGCGAAGGCCGTCTTCCTCGGCGCTCGTGCGGAAGGCCCGGCCGTGCTCGTCACGGCCGACGGGCGCACGGTGTTGACGGGAGGCCTGCAATGAAGACCGACCCGACGTTCTGGCTCCTCGCGCGCGCGACCGGCTTGACCGCCTACACCCTGCTGACCGCGTCCGTGCTGGCTGGGCTGACGGTGAAGTCGAAACCGCTCGGTCGCCGGATACGCGCGGCCGTGGCCACCGATCTGCATCGTTTCGTCTCGCTGCTGGCTCTGGGAACGATCGCGCTCCACGGGATCGTCCTCACGCTCGACCAGACGGTGCGCATGCCGCTCGCCGCGCTCCTGGTCCCCGGCCTCAGCCCGTACCGGCCGCTGGCAACCGGCTTCGGGGTGCTCGCAGCCGAGCTGATGGTCGTGATCTACGCCTCGTTCTCGCTCCGTCGACGCATCGGCACGCGCAACTGGCGACGGCTGCACTACCTCACCTTCGCGGTCTTCGCAGCCGCGACCGTCCACGGGCTCGCTGCCGGGACCGACCGCTGGGCGTTCGGGCTCTACGCCGGCTCGGTCGCCGCGGTCGCCTCGCTGACCGCCTGGCGGATCCTCACGAACGGAGGAAGCACCAATGCAGTACCGCGTCCCAAACCGACAGATCGCCGTGTAGCGGGTTCGGCTCCTGCGTCGCCGCCTCGCCGGGGCACGATCCCAGTAGTCGTCGCCGAGACCGGGGAGCAGGCCACATGAACGTCCTCATCGTCGGAGCCGGGCTCGCCGGCGCCCGGTGTGCCGAGACGCTGCGTGCCGAGGGCTTCGCCGGGGACGTCACCGTCGTCGGCGACGAGCCCGTCGGCCCCTACGAGCGCCCGGCGCTCTCCAAGGAGCTTCTCGCCGGGACGCGCGAGGAGGAGAGCCTGAGCCTGCGCTCCGTCTCGACGTGGGCCGAACGGGGCATCAAGCTCGTGACCGGCACACGGATCCTGGGGATCCTGCCGGGCGCAGCCCGGGCGACCGGCGGCCGCAGGTTCGCCTGGGACGCACTCGTGATCGCTTCGGGCGCGAATCCGCGCAGCCTCGGCCTCGGCCGCCACCGGCTGCGACGCCTGACCGACGTTGCACGCCTACGCGCCGACCTCGAGCCGCACCGAACGCCTGACGGTGGTCGGCACGGGCCTCGTCGGAACCGAGGTGGCCGCGACGGCGCGCACGCTCGGGATCCCCGTGAGCCTGATCGGAGATCCGCCGCTCGAACGCATCGTCGGGCCGGAGGTCGCGGCGCTGCTCGCCGCCCGGCATCGCGAGCACGGAGTCGAGCTCCTGCCGCGCGGGACGAGGCCTACGGGCGTCGTCCTGGACGCCGTCGGCGCTCTCCCGGCGACGCGATGGCTCAGGGGAGCGGTTCCGCTCCGGCACGACGGAAGCGTGATCGCCGACGCGTGCGGACGCACGCCGGTATCCGGCATCTACGCCTGCGGCGACGTCACCGGCACCGGCCACTGGACGGCTGCCGCCGGACAGGGCGCAGCCGTCGCGCACGCCATCCTCGGCGTCGAGCGTCCGTACGAGGACGTCCCGTACTTCTGGTCCGACCAGCTCGGTCTTCGGCTCCAGCACGTCGGCGAGGCGGGTTCGGCCTCGTCGGTCGAGCTCGACGGCGGCATCGACTCGCTCCGAGCGCGCTACGTCGATCGAGACGGACGACTCGTCGCCGCCTTGCTCGTCAACCGGCCACACGAGGTCGGGGAGTTGCGGCGCGAGGTAGCCTCGACGCCATGGGATCGCGTCGCAGCCTGAGGATCGCAGCTCTGCTCGCCGCCCTCGCGGGGGCGGTTGCAGCGGTCATCCTGCTCAACCTGGCGCTGCTCGGCTATGCACAGCCGCGGAACGACCCCGTCGGCAAGCTCAGCCCACTGGCGATCGCGAACCCGTCCCCCCCGCCCGCGAACACCGCGCCGACGACGACGCACGAGCGCGACGATCACGACGACTAGGCCCTTCTAGTTGGTTGACCGGTGATTGCCGTCGATGCGGGGATGGCTGAGACCAAGCCGGGCGCCACGATCATGCGCCGTTCGTAGCAGAGGCTACGGGCGGCGCGCGAGCGTGGTGATCCGGCGCCGTGTCTCAGCCACCAGCCGCGCGGCGAGGAATTACCGGTCAACCATCTACTCGGGATCGTCGAACCAGAAGAGGCCGGCCGCGCCCGGCCCGGCGTGCGTGCCGACCACCGCCCCGAGCACCGTCTCGACCTCGACCACGGCCTGGGGCCGGATCCGGCGCACCAGCCCGCGTAGGGCCTCGAGCCGGTCCGCCGCATCGGCGTGGACGATCCCGACCCGCAGCGAAGAGGTGTCGGCGCTCGTCGCCTCGAAGGCCTCGGCGAACTCGAGGAAAGCCTTGTGGGCGCCCCGCACGCGCTTGCGCGGAACGACCTCTCCGTCCTCGATGCCGAGGATCGGCTTGATGTTGAGCAGGGTGCCCGCCATCGCCGCCGCCTTCCCGATGCGGCCTCCTCGAGCGAGGAACTCGAGCGTGTCGACCGTCCAGATCATTCGCTCCTCGCGGCGGTAGCGCTCGATCAGGGCATCGACCTCCTCGTCGGTCGTTCCACGCTCGAGGCGCCGTTGCACGGCCAGCGCCAACATCGCCAACCCGGCGGAGACCGTCCCCGTGTCGACCGTGCGCACCCTGTCCCCGCCGAGCTCCTCAGCGGCGCGGCGGGCGCTCTCGAGCGTCCCCGACATCTTCAGCGGGATGTGGAGGGAGACGATTCGCTGGTAACCGGACAGCTGCTCGTAGGCTGCGAGAAAGTCGGCCGCCGTGGGCTGTGAGGTGGTCGGCAGCTGCGTCGCCGAGCGCAGGCGCTCGTAGAACTCGTTCGGCCCCAGCTCCTCGTAGTCACGGAAGCTCTCGTCGCCGAACCGCACGTAGAGGGGCACGATCCGCCAGTTCGCGTACCGGTGAGCCCCTTCCGGGAAGTCCGCCGTCGAGTCGAGCACGATCGCGGTGTTCTCGGCGGTGAGCTCCATCAGCGCACCGGTGCCGCAGCGCGGATCGCGTCGACGATCGCGTCGAGCGGCTCGTCCTTTCGCACGCATGCGACCGCTCCCGCGTCGAGCATGGCTTCGACCTCGCGCTCACCTGCGGCGGCGGTGAGCGCCACGATCGAGACCTCGGGACATTTCCGATGCACGAGCCGGGTGACCTGCACGCCGTCGAGGCCGGGGAGGCGGTAGTCGATCAGCATCACGTCCGGACGTAGCTCACGGCAGACCTCGACGGCCTCGGCCCCGTCGGGCCGGGTGCCGACGACCTCGATCTCGTGGTTCAGTCCGAGCAGCATCTCCAGGGCCTGACGGAAGACCTCGTTGTCCTCGATCAGGACGACGCGGATCACTACTCGGCGGAGAGGAGCAGGTGATAGTGCGGCTGCCCTCCTTCGCGAACCTCCACCTCGACGTCCGGGTGTCGCGCCGTGATCCGATCGAGGAAGCCGTCGAGCACGGGCGCATCCTCCCCCGTCAGGATGGTCAGCACACCGGTGGCGTCGACGAGGAGGCAGTCGACCACCGAATCGGCCACGTGCTCGAAGTCATCGCCGCCGGCAATCGGCTTCCCCTCGACCAGGCCGAGGTACTCGCCCTTTCGCACCGGCAGGCCGTCGAGCTCGACGGCCCGCGACGCGGTCGTCACCGCCCCGGTCGTGACTCCGGCGAGCGCGCTCTCCATCTCGGTCACGTTCTCGTCGGCGCTCCGGCTCCCGTCGAACGGGACCATCGCCGCCAGTCCGGCCGGGATCGAGCTGGTCGGGACGACCCGTACCGGCTTCGGCGCCTGCTCGCCGGCCTGCTCGGCGCTGAGGACGACGTTGGCGTTGTTCGGAAGCACGACAACCTCGGGCGCCCGGGCCGCCTCGACCGCGCGCACGATCTCGGCCGTCGAGGGATTCATCGACTGGCCGCCCTCGACGATCTGCGTGGCGCCCAGGCTCCGGAAGAGCTCGGCGTTGCCCCGGCCGGCGACCACTGCGACGACGTCGGTCTCCTGCGGCTCGGGAACGAGCCGGAGCAGCCTGTCCTCGCGCGCCTGGGTCTGCCGGTGCATGTTCGCGATCTCGACTCCATCGACGACGCCGTGGGCGACGCCGAGGCTCAACGCGGCGCCCGGGTCGTCGGTGTGGACGTGCACCTTCAGCGCACTCTCGTCACCCACGACCATGAGCGAGTCCCCGAGCCGGTCGAGCTCTCGCTCGAGCCCGGCTGCGTCCAGGCGCTCGCCTTCGACGACGAAGACGGTGCAGTAGCGGTACCGCGAGCTCTCCTGGTGGACGGCGTCGAAGCCGACGGCCTCGAGCTCGGCGGGAAGCTCGGGGAGCTCCTCGCCCGTGACCCCCGAGGCAAGGCCGCGGACGAGCTCCAGCAGCCCCGCGCCGCCGGCGTCGACGACGCCTGCATCCCGCAGGATCTCGAGGTATTGCGGAGTCCGCGCGAGCGCGTCCTCGCCGCGACGCACGAGCGCTTTGAGCAGCTCGCCGACAGCGACGGCGGGACCCGCCTGAGCCTCGGCCTCTTCGGCGAGCTCCCTGATCACCGTCAACATCGTCCCTTCGACCGGCTTGCGGACCGCACGGTAGGCGGCGTCGCTCGCGGAGCGGAAGGCGCTCGCCAGCATCGGCGAGTCGATCACCTCGGCCTGGCCGAGCACCTCGGCAAAGCCGCGCACGATCTGCGAGAGGATCACGCCTGAGTTCCCGCGCGCGCCCATCAGCGCGGCCCGGGCGATCTCGTGGGCGAGGCGCTCTCGATCCTCCTCCTCGAGCTGATCGAGCGCATCCTTCACCGCGCGCACGGTCAGCGTCAGATTCGTGCCGGTGTCTCCGTCGGGAACGGGATAGACGTTCAGGTCGTCGATCCGCCGGCGGCTCGCCTCGAGCGCGGCCGCGGTCGGTACAGCCAGCCGGCGCAGGGCCTCGAGGTCGGTCACACTCACGGGCCAACCTCTGGCCTATGGGCGGGGAGGGGTCCGAGGGGAACCGGGAGGTTCCCCTGAGAAGTCGGCCTCTGGAAGAAGGGGGCTCGTGGGGGAAACATGGTTTCCCCCACGGGAGCGAGCCGAAGGCGAGCGACGCTCATGCCCTCACGTCGTCGATGTGCACCTCGACCGCAGCGATCGGCAACCCGGTCATCCGCCCCACCTCGTACGCCACACGGTTGCGGACGGCGGACGCGACCTCGGCCAGGTTGAGCCCGTGCTCGACCACGACGTGGAGGGCGATCGAGATGCCGCGCTCGCTCCCGGAGACCTCGATGCCGCGAGTCGTGCGGTCGCGCGCGAGGAGCTTGCCGATTCGCCCGGGTGCGGTCATGCCCACGACCCCGTAGCACTCGGCGGCGGTCAGGCCGACGATCTGCGCGATCGCGTCGTCCGTGATCGCGACGCGGCCGAGATCGGACGTGGCGAGCACGAAGTCCACGGCGCGAGATTAGACCCCAGACGGGCCCGGACGGTTGCGAACGGGACAGTCCTCGAGACTGTCCCTTTTCGTCAGGCCTTCTGGACTTTGCCGCGCTTGAGGCAGCGCGTGCAGACGTAGGCGCGCTGCGGCGCACCGCCGACCAGGATCCTGATGCGCTGGAGGTTGGGATCGAAGCGCCGCTTGGTCGCAACCATCGAATGGCTTCGATGATGGCCGAACGACGGCTTCTTCCCGCAGATGGAGCACACCTTCGACATGCGGTCGCGAAGTGTAGCTATTGCCTCGCCGAGGCTGTCGCTCGAAGCCGGGCGAAGGCGTCGGCCATCTCGAGCGCCGAGCGTGCCGCCCAGGCTCCGCGGTCGACACGTGCCTCGGCCTGCTCGGCGGTGTCGCAGGTGAGCACCCCGAACGACACGGGGACGCCGGTCTCGATTCCCGCCAGCTGCAGCCCCGAGGCCGTCTCGCTCGCGACGTAGTCGAAATGCGGCGTCTCGCCGCGGATCACGCAGCCGAGCGCGATCACGCACGCGTATCGCCGGGTCTTCGCGAGCGCCATTGCAGCGATCGGCAGCTCGAAGGCGCCCGGGACGGGCATGACGAGAATCGCATCCTGTGCGACGCCTGCCTCCTCGAGCTCGCCCAGGGCGGACTCGAGCAGACGGTTCGTAACCTCGCCGTTGAAGCGGCTGACGACCACGGCGACGCTCCGGCGGTTGCCGTCGGGCGTCCCCTCGAGCACCGTGTAGCCACCGGGGACGTTGAGCTCCCCCTCCGCGTGCTCGTCCGCGAGTGCAACAGGCTCCTCCTCGTCGACCTCGACCGCCGCCTCGATTCCGGTCCCCTCGGGCTCTTCGGCCTCCCCGACGACCTCGCTCTCGGGCTCGGGCTCCAGGGCAGGCTCGAGCTCGCCCTCCTCGTAGAGCACCTCGGGCTCGTCGAGGTTCTCGCTCCCGAAGGGCTGCGTGCCGCCGGGAGGACGGAGGGGCATCGACCGGTCGCGGAGCGGCCAGTCCTGAGGCTCGTCGGTGTGCTCGCTCATTCAGCCGGAGATCGTAGCCCGGCGAGCTTCTCCACGTACTTGGCCAGCACGTCCGCCTCGAGGTTGACCTCGTCGCCGGCGGCGAGCGAGCCGAGCGTCGTCACCTCCAGGGTGTGAGGAACGAGCGCGACGGCGAAGCCCTCGTCGTCGACGCCGGCGATCGTGAGTGAGACTCCGTCGACGGCCACCGAGCCCTTCTCCACGCAGTACCGGAGGAGCTCCGGCGGGGCGTCGAACCAGACTCGGCGCCCGTCACCTTCGACCTCCGTCGAGCGAACGCGGCCGACACCGTCGACGTGGCCCTGGACGTAGTGGCCGCCCAGGGGCTCGCCTGCCCGGAGCGCCGGCTCCAGGTTCACGCCGGCGCCGGCCTCGAGCCTCCCGAGGGTCGTGCGGGCGAGCGTCTCCGGGACCGCGTCGAACGCAAGCGTCCGGCGGTCGCCGTCGACCACCGTCAGGCAACAGCCGGCGATCGCAACGGAGTCTCCGATCGCCGCCGCGAGCGCCGACTCGATCCGGAGTCGCCCGTCTTCGAACGACGCGACCCTCCCCACCTCGCGCACGAGCCCGGTGAACACGCCGTGAAGGCTAGATGGTCAACGGTCTAATAGAGCGCGATCGCCTCGATCGTCTCGCGAACGAGGGGCTCGAGGGCCCCGCGGTCGTTCGGTCCGGCATTCGCGAGCTCGGCACGCAGCTCGTCGACCAGCTCGGCCTGGTCGGCGGGAAGCACGCTGCGGTCGGTTGCCTCCAGCGCTCGACGAAGCTGCTCGTTGCCCAGATGACGTGCAAGCCAGCGGGACAGGAGCCCGACGATCTGATCCTCAGGGCTCGTGGACATAGGCGGTGAGAAGCGCGTCCTCGCCGACTCGGGTCACCTCGAGCCGGTGCAGGCGCACGGGCCGCGGGAGGCTGCCGACCATCAGCGGCCCTCGGCCGCCGATCGTGGGAGCGACGAAGGCGAGCAGCTTGTCGACGAGGTCCTGCTCGAGAAACGACGTTGCGAGGGTCGGCCCGCCCTCGAGCAGGAGCGATTGCACGCCCTCACGGGCGAGCCGGGCAAGCTGCTCGTCGAGCGGACCCGTGACCAGCTCGAGCTCTGACCCCACCGGCAACGGGCCGCGGCCGAACACGAGCCGGCGCGGTTGCTCGGCCCCGTCCACCCCGCGCGCCGTGAGCCGCGGGTCGTCCGCCGCGACCGTCCCCATTCCGACCGCGACCGCATCAGACGTGGCGCGGAGCTCGTGGACGCGCCGGCGGCTTTCCGCTCCCGTCACCCATCGCGAGCCGGGCACGGTCACGCGCCCGTCGAGCGTCGCCGCCACCTTGTACGTCACGAACGGGCGCCCCTTTGCCACCCAGGTGCGCCACGCGTCGTTCTGGGCGCGCGCCTCGAACGAGTCTGCGTGCTCGACCTCGACTCCCTTTGATCGCAGCAGCTCGAGCCCTCCGCCCGCTTCGGGGTTGGGGTCGAGCGCTCCGGCGACGACCTTCGCCACGCCTGCCCGCAGGACCGCTTCGGTGCACGGCGGCGTCGACCCGTGGTGGGCGCACGGCTCCATCGTCACGTACAGCGTCGCTCCGATCGCGCGCTCGCCGGCAGCCTCGAGCGCGACCACCTCAGCATGGGGACCGCCCTTTCGCTCGTGCCACCCCTCGCCGACGACCTCGCCCCCGGAGACGACGACCGCCCCGACAACCGGGTTCGGCCGCGCGGTCCCGCGCCCACGTTCCGCGAGCTCGAGCGCGCGCTGCAGATGGGTCATGCGAGCAGCTGGACGAGCCGGCGGTATGACCGAGGCAGGTCCTCCATCCCGAAGATGGACGCACCGCACACGATCAGGTCGGCTCCGGCCTCGGACACGGTGCGGACGTTGTCGTTGCCGATCCCTCCGTCCACCTGCACATGAACGGCCTCGGGAAGCGCCGCGCGCAGCTCCCGGAGCCGGTCGACCGCTTCCGGCAGGAAGCTCTGGCCCGAGTAGCCGGGATGGATGCTCATGCACAGCACGAGGTCGAACCCCTCGGCGGCGGCGACAGCGTCCGAGACACCGGTCTCCGGCTTGAAGGCCAGGCCGGCCTGAAAGCCGCGCTCGTGCGCCCGGGCTGCGAGCGCGGGCGGATCGTCGACCGCCTCGAAATGGAAGGTGACGCTGTCTGCTCCCGCGCTCCGGAGCGCGCCGAAGTGGTGTTCAGGGTCGTCGACCATGAGATGGCAGTCGACGACGCCCCCCTCGCGGTGGATGAGCGGCGCGATCGACTTGAGCACGATCGGGCCCATCGTCACCGGCTCGACGAAGTGTGCGTCGCCGACGTCGAAGTGGAACACCCGCGCGCCGGCGCGAAGGAGGATCTCGATTTGCTCGCCGAGCCGGGAGAAATCGGCCGCATAGAGAGACGGCTCGATCTCGACCGTGCGGATCCACTCGTCCCAGCTCACGCGACGAGTATGACTGCGCCGGTAACCAAAGTCACCGGCTCATCTGCGCAGCCGCGCGATGAAGAATCCGGACGTCCGGTGCCGGTGGGGTGACGTCAGCAGGAACTCCGGCCGCTTCGGATGCCTGAACCGGGGCCACTCTGTTCCGAGGTCGTCGACGGCAAGGCCCGCAGCGTCGACGACGTCCTCGTTCTCGTCGGCGTTCAGCGTGCACACCGAGTAGAGAACCGTCCCGCCCGGCTTCACTCGCGCTGCGGCCGCCTGCACGAGCGCGAGCTGCAGCTCGGGCAGGGGCCTCGCGCGCCAGCGCAGATCGGGCCGCCCGGCCAGGACACCGAGGCCCGAACAGGGCGCATCGACCAGTGCGCGGTCGAACCCGCTCAGCTCCTCTGGCAACGCGAGCGCGTCCGCGTGCACGACCTGTACGTTCGACGCCCCGAGCCGGCGGGCGTTCTCGTCGAGCTCCCGGGCCCGGCCCTCGTGCAGCTCCACCGCGACCACGTCGCCTGCGAGCATCGTCGCCTTGCCTCCCGGCGCGGCGCAGCAGTCGAGCACCCGTTCTCCCCGGTGCGAGCCCACGGCCAGCGCCGCCAGCTGCGAGCCCCGGCTCTGGGGCCAGATGCGCCCCTCGGCGAGCGCCTGCTCGTCGACCCGGTCGACACGGTAGGCGCCGGGCACGTCGGTCGCCTGCCCCCCGATCTCGCCCCGAACCAGCCTGACGACCGTCTCCGGGGCCTCGTTCTGCGCGCGCATCAGAGCGAGCGCCTCTTCCTCGCCCCAGTCCCGGCGCCAGACCTCGTAGATCCAGTCCGGATACGAGTGCTTCAGCGGCCCTTCCTCCAGAGCGTCGAGCAGCGCCTTCAACCCCTCGGACAGCCGCCGCATCACGGCATTCGTGAAGGCAACCGCCCGCTCGAGCCGCGCCGCCCGCACGAGCTCGACCGACTCGTTCACCGCGGCGTGCGCCGCCACGCCTCCCAGGTAGCCGAGCTGGTACGCGCCGATCCGCAGGGCGGCGCGGACGGGCGGATCGAGCTTCCGCACGGGGCGCCGCCCGAGCGTCTCGATTCCGTAGTCGAGCGCGCGGACACGCTGGACGGTTCCGAAGGCGATCTGCTGGGCGAGCGCACGGTCGCGAGTCTCGAGCCCGGCGGCCGCGGTCGTGAGCACACGATCGGCATACGCGTCGTCTTCGAAGACACGGAGGACGACGTCGTACGCCGCCCGTCGCGCCGGGCTTACCGCAGCCCGCGCAGCCACGCGTCGTAGCTCATCCGCCGCCCGCCTTCGGGCTGCACCTCGACCGGTACGAGCTTTCCGTCCTCCGCCCGTGCACGCCAGATCAGCACCTGGCGTCCCTCGAGCTCCGCCCGCGCGCCGATGTGCGGGGAGAGGGCCCGGACCTGTCGCTCGAGCTCTTCGGCCGGTCGGGACCAATCGAGCTCGCGGTCTTCCGGCGTCAGCTTCTCGGCGTAGGTCACACCCTCCTCCGGCTGGGGGATGAACGCGGGCGCCGGCAGGGTTCGGTCGAGGAGACGCACTGCCGGCTCGGCCGCCTTGCGGTACACCGATTCTGCGTCGTCCTCGGGCTCGATCGGAAACGACTCCTGCCCCGCAATCGGCCCGGCGTCGAGCTCGGGGACGAGCTTGATCACGCTCACGCCGGTTTGTTCGTCGCCGGCCATGATCGCCCGCTCGACAGGGGCGGCGCCCCGCCAGCGCGGAAGCAGCGAAGGGTGCACGTTCAGCCAGAGGTGGCGCTCGAGGAGCTCGTTGGGGATCAGGCGCCCGTACGCGACCAGCACGATCGTCTCCTCGTCGAGGCTCGCCTCGAGGCTCTCCACCACTCGAATCCCGAGCCTCAGCGCCGTCAGCTTCGCCGGGGTCGGACGCAGCCCTCGACCCCGGCCGGCGGGTGCGTCCGGCTGCGTGAGCACGAAGGCGATCTCGTGTCCGGCCGCAAGCCGCTCCAGGACGTCGGCCCCGAACGGAGCGCTGCCCGCGAAGCCGATCCTCACTCCAGGACTGGGCGCGGGCGGAGCATCGCCATCGCCTCGCGTCGGGCCTCCGGGGTCGTTCGGTCGAGGATCAGCACCCCGTCGAGGTGGTCGAGCTCATGCTGGGCGACCCTGGCATCGAGCCCGCTCAGCTCGAGCCGCAGCGGCTCGCCGTCGACCCCGTGCGCTTCCAGCGTCACCGTGACGGGCCGCTCGACGGGAACCAGCACCCGCTGCAGCGACAGGCACCCTTCGTCGTCCGGCTCGCGCTCCTCGCTCGGCTCGACGATCCGGGGATTGACCGCGGCGACGGGCTCCTCCTCGTCGGCGACCCTGAAGACGAAGACCCGGCGGAGCACGCCGACCTGGGTGGCGGCGAGGCCGACGCCGTTCGCATCCCGCATGAGCGCGCCCATCCGGGCGACGAGCCGCCGCAGGTCGTCGTCGAACTCCTCGATCTCGTTCGCAGTCATCCGCAGAACCGGATCGGGCCATTGACGGATCTGCGCGAGCGCGAGCTGCCGCCGCGCTTCGCGCTCGGCGTCGAGCTGCTCGTCTACGACCTGCCCGTGCTCCTCTACCTCTGTGTGCTCCTCGGTCTCGGCCATGGGCTGAGTGTATTCAGAGCGATTGCGGATCGACGTCGACGACGACCGCGAGGCCGGCCCTGCGCATCGCCGGCGCAGCTGCTGCCAGCGCCTTCGCGGCCCGGGCGGCGATCGAGCGAGGGTGCTCGGTCTTCGCGACGAGCTGCGCCCGGTAGCGCCCGCGAAGGCGAAGCACGGGCGCCGGCCCGAGCAGCTCGTCTCCACCGACGGCCGCCTTCAGCTCCTCGAGTACCCGGAACGGCCGGTCCGGCTCCGGTCCCGAGACGACGATCCTGACGAGGTGGCGAAACGGCGGATAGCCGAGAACGCGCCGGCGTTCGAGCTCACCGGCCAGGAAGCGCTCGACGTCATGGCGCGCGGCGAGCACCACCGGCCGTGCATCGGGCTGGAAGGTCTGGATCAGGACCCGGCCGGGCGCGTCGCGGCCGCTGCGGCCCGCCAGCTGGGTGAGGAGCTGGAACGTGCGCTCTTCCGCGCGGAAGTCGGGTAGCGACATCGCCGTGTCCGCGTCGACGACCGCGGCGAGAGCCACCCCTTCGAAGTGGTGCCCCTTGGCGACCATCTGCGTCCCGAGGAGGACGGCACGGTCGGCGGCGGCGAAGCGCTCGAGCGCCGAGGACGGATCCCGTGTGTCGGCATCGAGCCGAACGAGCTGAAGCTCCGGCAGCCGCGCAGCGAGCTCGCGCTCCAGGCGCTGCGTCCCGGCGCCGAGGCGCGCGAGCTCGGCGGAGCCGCATTCCGGGCAGGTATCCGGAGACGGCTCTGCGTGACCGCAGTGGTGACAGCGCAACTCACCGCCACGGTGGAGGACCAGCGCGACGTCGCAGTTCGGGCAGCGCCGGGTGACTCCGCAGGTCCGGCAGTGGATCGCCGGGGCGAGCCCTCGGCGGTTGAGGAGGAGAATCGCCTTCCCGCCTCGCTCGGCGAGCTTGCCCAGCTCCGCCAGGAGCGGAGCCGACAGCGGGTAGCCCGCCTCCCGCCGGAGGTCGACGACCTGCACGGGCGGGAGCTTGCCCGTGAGCCTTCCGCCCAGGTCGAGGCGCTCCAGCGCAGCCCAGCTCTCGGGTCGCGGGGTAGCGCTTCCGTAGACGGCAACCGCTCCTTCGAGCGCGGCTCGTCTCGCTGCGACGGTGCGGGCGTCGTAGCGCGGATCGGATTCCTGCTTGTAGGACGGATCGTGCTCCTCGTCGACGCAGATCAGCCCGAGCCCACGGACGGGAGCGAACACGGCCGATCGCGCGCCGACGACGACGCGGGCGTCGCCCCGGGCGATCCGCTCGCGCTCGTCGCGCCGCTCGGCCTCCGTCAGGCCGGAATGGAGCAGGGCGATCCGTTCCCCGAAGCGGGCCCGAAAGCGGCCGACAGCCTGCGGCGTCAACGCGATCTCGGGCACGAGGACGATCGCACCCAGGCCCCGCTCGAGCACAGCGGCGCAGGCCTGCAGGTAGACCTCGGTCTTTCCGCTACCGGTCGCGCCGTAGAGCAGGAATCGCTCGCCTCCGCAGTCGAGCGCCGCGACGATTCGCGCGATCGCCGCCTGCTGTTCGGGCGTCAACTGCGCCGGCGGCGGCTCGCCGGCGAGCCCGCCCGCAAGCACCCGGGGCTCTCCCCGGCGGGCACGCTTCCGGGGCGCGACGAGCTCCAGCGCCCGCGCCGGCGTCGAGCCGTAGTACTCGGCCACCCACAGGGCAAGATCGACGAGCGCGGGCGGGATCTCGTCGAGAACCCGGCCGACCGGCACCGGCGCCACGCCCGCCGGCGGCGGCTCCTCGCCGACGACGACTCCGCGTGCCGTTGAGCGGCCGAACGGAACGGAGACGATCGACCCCTTGCCCACGCCTTCCGGCGCCTCGTACGTGAATGACCGCGCGACCGCGCGCGCGGAGACGAGCGGGTAGACGGACACAAAGGTCACCGGATGACCCTAGCCTCGCGAGGTGTCGACTCAGGTGAGGTCGACAACCGTGCCGGATGCGTACCACTGCAACCAGACGAACGGCACGGACACGAGCACGACCCCGACCGGCTCCTCTTCTTTGTCAGGTTGACCTTACAAGTACGCTAAGGAGGACCTGAGAACCGAGCACCGTGGTCGACACTGATCTCCCACTCGTGATCTCCTGCCAGGGAGCTACCCCGGCGGCTCGGCTCGCGGCGGAGGTCGCCGTGGCATTCGAGCAGATCGCCGCTGCGGAGGTCGTGCAGGAGATCGACACCGCCGTCGCCGCCGCCCACGCCGGCCGGAGCGTGATCGCCCTCGACGGCTGTCGGTCGGCATGTTGCAGCCGCGTGCTCGACGCGAAGGGCGTCCGACCACAGGCGGCCCTGAACCTGACCGCGATCCGCGAAGCGATCGAGCCGGCAGACTCGTCACAGGATCCTGCCCGCCTCGCCCTGGAGGCTGTTGCACGCCTCGGGTCACACGGGACGACCGGCGCGCAGCACCATCTGCTGCGGCCGGGACGCCCCGCACCCACGTCGCGAGCGAAGCAAGCGCACACGACCGACGACTACCTGCTCGCGATCGACGCGCTCGCGTCGACGGCCGCCGACTGCGGCGCACTCGCGGCAGAGGCCCCGACGCTGGCGTCCCACGTGTCCGTGCTCCTCGGGGTCTCACGCGCGTCGGCCGGCGAGATGCTCGGGCGACTCGAGGCGGAGGGCCTCGTCGAGCGCGGCGCCCGCAAGGAGGTGCTGCTGACCCCGAGCGGCCGCATCGCCGCCGACCGCGCGGTGACCAGGCACCGGCTGCTCGAGCGGCTCGCAAGCGACTTCCTCGGATACCCGCCCGCGGAGTGCTACGAGCGGGCGCGGCTGCTCGACGACGCCTTCGACGACGACGGGATCGAGCGGGCACGGATCGCGCTCGGGCACCCCGAGCGCTGTCCCCACGGCTGGCCGGTCGATCCTCGCCGGGCGCGCGACGAGAGTCGCGCGCTGACGGCACTCGCCGCGCTCGGCGAGGGCGAGGCGACGGTGGTTCGGCTCGCCGAGCACGACGGCCCGCTCCTGACCGGTCTCTTCGAGCTCGGCCTCGTACCCGGCGCGCCCGTGAGTGTGAGCGGCGCCGAGCGGCGGTCGACGGGTGTCTGCGTGAACGTCGCCGGCTCGGTCCGGCGGCTCGACCCCGCCGCGGCGTCCCTGGTCTTCGTCCGCGAACGCGCGGGGATCTAGACTCCGGCAGCCTCGACGACGAACTCGGTCGCGAAGCCGAGGAAGAGCCCAGCGAGCAGCGCCCAGGTGATGAGCGACTTGGAGGCGAGTCGGCGATTGACGTCGACCAGCTCGAGCACGACGTACAGGATCGACCCGGCTGCCACGGCAAGGAACACGACCGAGAGCTCCTCACTCGCCCAGGTCTGCCCGATCAGCGTCCCCAGGAACGTGGGACCACCGCCGATGAGGCCGAGCAGCCCGAGGAACGTCCAACGCGGCTGCTCGGTGGCGCCCGAGAGCGGAGCGACGACCCCGAAGCCCTCGGTCGCGTTGTGTAGGCCGAAGCCGATGATCAGCACAACCGCGAGGCTGATCGCCCCCTGCGCACCCGCCTGGCCGATGGCGAGTCCCTCGGAGAAGTTGTGAATACCGATCCCTGTGGCGATCAGCAAGGAGAGCCAGGCCGAGGCCGAAAGCGAGCCAACCCAGCTGCTCTCGAACTCAGCGGCCGCGGCGGCCCCCGGGCCGAGCATCGCCTGGTCGCGCTTTCGCTTCATCCAGAGGTCGTAGTAGACGAGGCTCATCAGCCCGATTGCAGCTCCGGCCGCGAAGAGGAAGGTGAGCAGGGCAAAGCGGCCCCAGCTACCTCCGTCCACCGCGCTCGACAGCGCCGCGTCGACAGGCTCGATTCCACCGTGGATCACGTCGTAGAGCAGGAAGAGCAGGATGCCGGTCGCGGTCGAGCTGAGCGCCGCCTTGAGACGCAGATTCGGGCTGCGCACCCGGCCGAGCGGGAGACCGAGGAAGATGGTCGAGCCGGCGAGGGCGCCGAGAACGAGTATCTGGCTGGAAGACATGGTCAGGGGTTCCTTCGGCCGGTTGTAAGGTGCCCCTTACAGAACCGCCGCGACTATAGTGGCGAGGGGTCCACTCGTCAAATCTGATCAGTCATGGCGCAACGACACTCGGTCGACGACTACCTCGAGACGATCTGGTTCCTCGCCTTTCCGATCGGCGAGTACCGGCCGGTCACCGGCGGCTCGCCGACGCTGGCGTCGCGCGTGGCCGAGATGCTCGGCGTCTCGAGGGCCTCGGCCGGCGAGATGCTCAAGCGTCTGGAGGCGGATGGACTCGTCCACCGCGGTGAGCACAAGGAGGCCCTGCTCACGGCCGCCGGCCAGCGCCGCGCGGAGAAGGTCGTCCGACGGCACCGGATCATCGAGCGTCTGCTCACCGACTTCATGGGCTACACGGCCGCCGAGGCGCACGTCCATGCCGACGAGCTCGGCGACACGTTCAGCGACGAGATGATCGAGCGCATGGCCGAAAAGCTCGGAAACCCGGAGCGGTGCCCCCACGGCTGGCCGGTCGACACCGACTTCGAGCAGTCCGAGAACCGCGAGCTCGCGCCGCTCTCGGATCTCGGGCCGGGCGAGCGGGCGACGATCGTGCGTCTCGCCGAGCACGACGGCGAGCTGCTGCACTGGTTCTACGACCAGGGGCTGGTACCCGGCGCCGCGTTCGAGGTGCGCGAGGCTCTCTCGGCCGGGGGTCAGTTCACCGTGCGCCTGGACGGCACCGAGCGCGCCGTCGGCGAGAAGGCCGCCGCGGGGCTCTTCGTCAGACGTGCGTAGCGGCTAAGCAGGCGCCCCTGCGACCAGCCCGGCGGCCTCGCGCAGCGCGTCGGCGCGATCCGTCCGCTCCCACGTGAAGTCGTGGTCGTCCCGGCCGAAATGGCCGTAGGCGGCGGTCTTCGCGTAGATCGGCCGGCGGAGGTCGAGATCGCGGATGATCGCTGCGGGGCGGAGGTCGAAGTGCTCGCGGACGAGCGCCTCGATCTTCGGCACGGGGATCCGCTCGGTACCGAAGCAGTCGAGCTCCAGCGAGACGGGATGGGCGACGCCGATCGCATAGGCGACCTGGAGCTCGCAGCGGTTCGCCAGGCCGGCTGCGACGACGTTCTTCGCCACGTAGCGGGCCGCATAGGCAGCCGAGCGGTCGACCTTCGTCGGATCCTTGCCCGAGAAGGCGCCGCCCCCGTGGCGGGCAGCGCCGCCGTACGTGTCGACGATGATCTTGCGGCCGGTGAGTCCCGTGTCGCCCATCGGCCCGCCGATCACGAAGTTGCCGGTCGGGTTGCAGTAGAAGAAGTCCTTGTCGCCGAGCAGCCGCTTCTCGTCGTACAGGTGGCCGGGCAGGATCGGGTGGAGGACGTGCTCGGCGAGGTCGGGCTTGATCAGAGCGTTGGGGTCGAGGCCGTCCCGATGTTGCGTCGAGATCAGCACCCGGACGATCTCGGTCGGCCTGATGTGCCCGTGCTCGTCCGACTCGTAGCGCACCGTCACCTGCGCCTTGCCGTCGGGGCGCAGGTACGGCAGAACGTCCGCCTTGCGCACCTCCGCGAGTCGCTTGCAGATCCGGTGGGCAAGCGTGATCGGGAGCGGCATCAGCTCGCCGTCGGTCTCGTCCGTCGCGTAGCCGAACATCATCCCCTGGTCGCCGGCGCCCTCCTGGTCGAGCGGGTCGACGTCGCCGGGGTCGTGCTGGACCTCGTATGAGGCGTCGACGCCTCGCGCGATGTCGGCGGACTGCTCGTCGATCGCCATGATCACGCCGCAGGTGTCGGCATCGAAGCCGTACTTCGCGCGGTCGTAGCCGATCTCGCGGACCTTGGCACGGACGAGCCTCGGGATGTCGACGTAGGTGTCCGTGGTGATCTCGCCGGCAACGACGACAAGCCCGGTGGTGATCAGCGTCTCGCAGGCGACGCGTCCGTTCGGATCCTGTGCGAGGACGGCGTCGAGGATCGAGTCCGAGATCTGGTCGGCCATCTTGTCGGGATGGCCTTCGGTCACGGACTCGGACGTGAAGAGGAACGACCGGTCGCTCACGGCCGAGAAGGGTACAGGACGGACGCGAGGCTCCTGGCAGAGGACGTGCGAGCCTTACTCCCCGCGAGGCGTTCGTCCCATCAGCGAGGCAACGAGATCGCTCAGGCTCTCGCCCTCGAGCACCCGACAGACCCCTTCCGTGATCGGGAGCTCGATCCCCAGCCGATGCGAGAGGTCGCGAAGGACGGGGGCGGTCGTCAACCCTTCCACGACCTGTCCGATCGCTGCGATCGCCTCCCCCTGGGTCGCTCCCTGGGCGATCAGCTCGCCGGCATGTCGGTTGCGGCCGTACCTGCTCCAGCAGGTGACGATCAGGTCTCCCATCCCCGCGAGGCCCGCGAACGTCTCGGGCCTGGCGCCGCACGCCTCTCCGAGGCGCGCCATCTCCGCCAGCCCGCGGGTGATCAGGGCAGCTTTCGCATTGTCGCCGAGCCGGAACCCGTCCACACCCCCGGCCGCGAGTGCGATCACGTTCTTGGCCGCGGCGCAGAGCTCGACCCCGGTGACGTCGCGGTTGACGTAGACGCGGAAGACGGTCGAGTTGATCGCGTGCTGGAGATCCATCGCGAGCCCTTCGTCCTCGCTCGCGACCACGGCCGCGCTCGGCAGCCCTTCGGCGATCTCCTCGGCCATGTTCGGCCCGGAGAGCACCGCGACGGGCCGGTCGCGAACGAGCGTCGAGAGCCGCTCGCCGCTTGCGGGGTCTAGGCCTTTCGTCAGCGAGAGCGCCGCACCGCCCGAAGGAAGCTCGGCCGCGACGTCGGCGTACGCGTCGCTCGGAACAGCGAGCACGTAGACGTCGGCGCCCGGCGGGATCCCGTGCGCGGCCGTCACGTCGCGGAGGTCGACCGTCGTCAGGTAGCGCGGATTGCGCCCCGTCTCGTCGATCGCGGCGGCCTGCTCGGGGTCGCGGCAGGCGAGGACGACCTCGTGTCCCCGGTCGGCAAGCAGCCGCGAGAACGCGGTCCCCCAGGAGCCGCCTCCGACCACCACGGTGCGCATCTCAAGACCTTCTCACGAAGTCGATCGAGACGGGAACCCCCTGCAGCTCGAACCGGCCCCGCACCTGGTTCTCCACCCAGTAGCCGTAGTCACGTGTGACCAGCCCCGGGTCGTTGACGAAGAACCGGAAGCGTGGCGGCCTGCTCTGCGTCTGCGTGCCGTACAGGAGCTTGAGTCGCCTGCGGTCGCGGGAGGGGGGTTGACGCGCTGCCCGCAGCTCGTCGAGGAAACGGTTCAGCTGGGGCGTCGGGACCCGTCCGGAATGCTTGGCGAACAGCTGCTCGACGCGGTCGAGGAGCCTCGCCACGCCTCGACCGGTCGCGGCGGACACCGTCACGATCTCGGGTCGCTGACGCAGGCGCTGCTCGATTCGCGGCCGGACATCCTCGACCTTGATCCGGCCGATGTCCCATTTCGAGAGGACGACGAGCGTCGAGCAGTTGGCTTTGCGGGCTACGTCCGCGACAGCCAAGTCCTGGTCGACGAGGCCCTCGTCCGCCGCGACGAGGACGAGAGCGATATCTGCGCGGTCGGCGGCGTCGAGCGCGCGAAGCTCCGAGTAGTACTCGATTCCCTGCCGCTGCCGCCGCTTCCGGCGGAGGCCGGCGGTGTCGACCAGCACGAACGTGGACTCGCCGCGGCGCAACACCGTGTCGATCGCGTCCCGGGTCGTGCCGGGAACGTCGGAGACGATCACCCGCTCCTCTCCGAGGATCGCGTTCAGGAGACTGGACTTGCCCACGTTCGGACGGCCGAGGATGGCGACTCTGATCGCCTCCTCCCCCACCTGCGCCGGCCCGGCGCCCGGAAGGCGAGCGACGATCGCGTCGAGCAGATCTCCCGTCCCGTGCCCGTGCAGAGCCGAGAGCGGCACCGGCTCGCCCAGCCCGAGGCGGTGGAACTCGAGCGCCTCGACGTCGCGCGACGGGTCGTCGATCTTGTTCGCGAGCAGGAACACCGGCTTGTGAGCGCTCCGGAGGATCGCCGCCACCTCCTCGTCGCCGGGCGTCGTCCCGAGCTTCGCGTCGACGACGAAGAGGACGAGGTCGGACTCGTCGACCGCGGCGCGGGCCTGCTCGGCGATGCTCCGTGTGATCGGCGACCGGTCGGCGACGTCCACGCCGCCCGTGTCGACGAGCAGGAACCGCGTGCCCGCCCATTCGCAGACGAGCTCCTTGCGGTCGCGGGTCACGCCGGAGGTCTCGTGGACGACCGCGGCGCGGCTCGCCGTCAGCCGGTTGACCAGCGTCGACTTGCCCACGTTCGGGAAGCCGACGACGGCGACGGTCCCGGCGAGCTCAGGCCGGTGCGTGCTCACGGACGAGCCGCTCGATGTGGTCGACGACCTCGTCGACGGTGAGGTCGGTCGTATCGATCAGCTCGGCGTCGGAGGCAGGCTGCATGCGCTCGGCGTCGTGCTCGTCCCGCAGGCGGAGATCGGTCGCGAGCGCGTCGGCACCGATCTCGGGACGCTCGGCGATCCGCCGGCTTGCCCGCACCTCGGGGTCGGCCTGGAGGTAGATCTTCACCTCTGCGCCCGGGGCGACCACGGTGCCGATGTCCCGGCCCTCGACGACGGCGTCCCCGTCCTGCGCGAGCTCTCGCTGGCGCCCGCGCATCACTTCGCGCACCTCGGGGTGGCGGGCGACCACTGGAACGAGCCGGTCGATCTCCGCACGCCGAATCGCGGCCGTCACGTCGGTACCGGCGATGAAGCAGCGGCCGCGCTCGTCGAAGTCGACTGGGTTGGCAGCCGCGAGCTCACCGAGCCGCGCCCCCTTGTCCATCGGGACGCTCTCCCTGCGCGCGAGCCACGTCAGCGCCCGGTACATCGCCCCGGTGTCGAGGTAGCGGAAGCCGAGCCGCTCGGCCAGGTGGCGGGCAACAGTGCTCTTTCCGGCCCCGGCGGGACCGTCGATGGCGATGATCATGCGCTCTCGCCTTCGGCGAGAGCGCTAGCTGCTTGTGTCAGAACGGTTGGCATCGCAGAGACAGCTAGCGCAGGTGGCTCATCGTTGAGCCACCTGCGCAAGGAGCTCGAAGAATCCGGGGAAGGATATCGACACGGCCTCCGCCCCCTCGACCCGCACGCCGTCGCGGGAGACGAGCCCAGCAACCGCCCCGAGCATCGCAATTCGATGGTCGCCCGCGGCATCGACGGTCCCCCCGCGGGGGCGGGTGGGTACCCCTCGGATCCGGAATCCGTCGCTCGTCGCGCGGATATGCGCTCCGATCTTCCGGAGCAGCGCGCTCGTGGTCTCGATCCGATCTGTTTCCTTGACACGAAGCTCCCCCGCGCCTCGGACGACGCTCTCGCCGCGCGCCATCGCGGCGAGCAGGCAGAAGAGCGGCAGCTCGTCGACGAGCAGCGGCACCTCGGGCCCCTCGATCCCGGTGCCCACCAGGTCGGCATGCTCGATCTCGAGATCGGCAACCGGCTCCCCGCTCACCTGCCGGCGGTTGAAGAGAGAGATCCTGGCGCCCATTCGCTCGAGCACGTCGAGGAGCCCCGTGCGGGTCGGGTTGACGTTCAGGCCGTGCACGCGCAGCCGCGAGTCGGGGAGCAGAGCCGCCGCGACCAGGAACGGCGCCGCGGAGGAGATGTCGCCCGGGACGTCGATCGAGAGCGGATTCAGGCGCTCGACAGGCCAGACGCTCGCTTCGCCGGGCTTCCGCCCCACGCGCGCGCCCATCGCCTGCAGCATCCGCTCCGTGTGGTCACGGGTCGGGGCCGGCTCGACCACAGTCGTCGGCCCGTCGTCGGCGAACAGCCCGGCCAGGAGGATCGCCGACTTGACCTGCGCGCTTGCGATCGGCAGCTCGTAGCGGATCGGGTGCAGGTCGGCGCCCGTGATCGTCACCGGCGCGTGCCCCTCGTCGGTCTCGACCGCTGCGCCCATCTGCGCCAGCGGCGTCGCGATCCTCGTCTGGTCGCGGGCTGAGAGCGACTCGTCGCCGGCGAGCGTGAACCGGCCTCTCTGGCCCGCCAGGAGGCCCGCCGCCAGGCGGAGGACTGTGCCCGCGTTGCCGCAGTCGAGCGCATCGTGCGACGCCCGCAACCCTCGGAGCCCCCGCCCGTTCACGCGAACGACCTCCGGCGCGACGTCGACGACGTCGGCCCCGAGCTGCCGCGCAACCGAGATCGCAGACTCCGTGTCGGCTGCTCGCCCGAAGTTCCGGATCTCGGTCTCTCCCTCGGCGATCGCGCCGAGGAGCACCCCCCGCTGGCAGATCCCCTTCACGCTCGGGACCTCGATGTCGCCCTGGATCGAGACTGCCGGCTCGACCTTCATACCCGCTCCGGGGCCGGCAAAGCCGGCACCTCCGCTCCTTTGCCGCCCCCGTCCAGCCCCCGGCTCACGAGGCGAGCACCGGCGAGACGGACACGCCGTAGCCCTGTGCCTCGAGCAGCGCCGCCGCGCGCTCCGCCTCGCCTTCTCCCGAGACGAGCACGGTGAGCACGCCGCCCCGGTCGGGAGAGAAGTGGCGCAGCTCGAAGTCTTCGATGTTGATCCGTTCCGCGCCCAGCGCCTGCGTGATCCCTGCGAGCACACCCGGCCGGTCGGGCACATGCACCGTCACCTGCTGGAGCGCGCCGGGATCCGGATAGGCCTCGGCCAGCATCCGCCGGCGATTCTCGGAGGCCTCCGCGATCCAGCGCGCCAGGGAGCCGGCATCACGCTCGGCAAGCCATTCCTGGAGTTGCTCGACGCGACGCCGGTGCTCGCCCAGGGCCTCGACGAGCTCCGGGCCGTTGTCCAGGAAGATATCGACCCAGATTCGGGGGTTGGCGCCCGCTACCCGGGTCATGTCCCGGAGCGAGCCGCCCGCGGCGAGGAGCGGGTCGTGACCTTCGATCTTGCCCGCGCCGGCGTGGTTGACGAGCAGGTTCGCGAGCGCGTGCGGCAAGTGGCTCGTCAGCGCGACGACGCGGTCGTGCGCCCGAGGGTCGATGGCCACGGGCACCGCCCCGAGCGAGACGACGAAGCCGTGGACGAGCCGGTACCGGTCCGGTTCGGTTCCGGTCACGGGCGTCAGGAACCAGGTTGCGCCGTCGAACAGGTCGGCGGACGCGTGTGCCGGACCGCGTGCTTCGCGGCCGCATACGGGATGCCCGCCGACGAAGCGGCCGGGCAGCCGGAGTGACCAATCCTTCGTCGAGCCGACGTCCGTGATCGTGCACCGCTCCGGCGCCCTTGCAAGCGTCTCCTCGACGAGGAGCGGCAGCACGGTGACCGGGGCGGCGACGACCGCGAGATCCGCCCCTGCGACCGCCTCGCCAAGCGAGGCGGCGACCTCGTCGATCGCTCCCTTTGCGGCGGCAGCTTCGGCGACCTCGGCGTCCGGGTCGAAGCCGACCACGTGACCGATGCCGGCCCGCTTCGCGGCGAGGCCGACCGAGGCGCCGATCAAGCCGGTGCCGACGACGGCGAGACGGCCGACCATCAGCTGGGCGGGGCGTCGTAGCGGCGCATGCGCTCGGCGACGCGGAAAGCGAGGTCGAGCGACTGCTTGGCGTTCAGCCGCGGGTCGCACAGCGTCATGTAGCGGTCGTTCAGGTGCTCCTCGTGCAGGTCTTCCGAGCCGCCGAGGCACTCGGTCACGTCCTCGCCCGTGAACTCGATGTGGACCCCGCCCGGCCAGACATCCTCGGCGCCGCAGGCGGCGACGAACCCCTCGATCTCGGTCATCACGTCGTCGAAATGCCGCGTCTTCCGGCCGGCGGCGGTGGTGAAGACGTTGGCGTGCATCGGATCGCAGACCCAGACCACCGGATGCCCGGCGTCGCGCACCGCCCGCAGCAAGGGCGGCAGCAGGTCGCGCACGGACGAGGCACCCATTCGCGAGATGAGCGTCAGGCGCCCGGGCTCGCGCTGCGGGTTGAGCCGCTCGCAGAGCTCGATCGCCTCCGCGGGAGTGGCGTTGGGGCCCAGCTTGCAACCGAGCGGGTTGTGGACGCCGGAGAAGAACTCGACGTGCGCGCCGTCGGGCTGGCGGGTCCGCTCGCCGACCCAGAGCATGTGCCCGGAGCAGTCGTAGTAGTCGCCGGTCAGCGAATCGCGCCGCGTCAATCCTTCCTCGTAGTCGAGGAGCAGGCCCTCGTGGCTCGTCCACACGTCGACCTCGTGCAGCTGCGGCGAACGCGAGAGGTCGATCCCGCACGCGGCCATGAAGCCCAGCGCCTGCTCGATCTCGGAAGCGAGCCGCTCGTAGCGCTGCCCCTGCGCCGAGCTGGCGACGAACTCCTGGTTCCACATGTGCACCTGGGTGAGGTCGGCGAAGCCGCCCTTCGTGAAGGCGCGGAGGAGGTTCAGCGTCGCCGCCGACTGGTGGTAGGCCTGGACCATCCGGTCCGGGTCGGGGACTCGTGCCTCCGCCGTCGGCGCCTCGCTGTTCACCATGTGGCCGCGGAACGAGGGCAGCTCGAGATCGCCGACTCGCTCGACGGGCGACGTCCGGGCTTTCGCGAACTGCCCGGCGATCCGGCCGACCTTGACGATCGGCAGCGTGGCGCCGAACGTCAGGACGGCGGCCATCTGGAGCAGGATCTTCAGCTTCTCCCGGATCGCGACCGCGGAGAACTCGTGGAACGACTCCGCGCAATCACCGGCCTGGAGCAGAAAGGCGCGACCTTCGGCGACCTCGGCCAGGGCGGCCTTCAGCGCCCGCGCCTCGCCGGCGAAGACGAGCGGGGGAAGCGAGAGCAGCCTCGCGCGCGCCGCCTCGACCTCGGCCGGGTCGGGCCAATCGGGCTGGTGTCGCGCTGGGTGCTCCTGCCAGGAGGAGGGCGACCACGTCGAAAGTGCAGCTGCCATACCAAAACTCAGTCTAGTGAGCCGCGGCCGTCCAGCCAGGGCCGGTGGCGAGGCTTACTCGTCGAAGTCGGTGGAGCGGGCGAGCCCCTCCCAGGCGCGGAACTCCTGCCGAGTCCGGTCGAGCCAGCCCGAGATCGCGTCGGCGGCATCGTTGCCGAGCGGTAGCCGGAGCGGCGTTTCCTCGGCCTCGAGGGCGATGAGGATCGCCGCGGCGGCGTTGTGGCCGGATCGCCCGCCTCGTTTCTTCCAGCCGCGACGACCGTGTCGCCCACCGCGAGCGCGGCTTCGGCGATCGAGCGGCCGAAGCCCGACGATGCTGGACGGGACGCCTACTCCGGCTCGGGCAGGGGCTCGGGTCTCCGGACGAACAGCGCTCGTCCGACCCAGCGCGGGAACCACCAGTTCGCCCGGCCGAGCAGCATCATCACCGACGGCACGAGCAGCGCCCGGATCAGCGTGGCGTCCAGGAGCACTCCGGCGGCGAGCCCGATCCCGAACTGCTTGATGTCCGGGCCTGGGCCGGTCGAGAGCGAGAAGAACGCGAACACGAGCACGAGGGCCGCGCTGGTGACGAGCTTGCCGGTGCGCGCGAGACCGAGCGAGATCGCCTGCGCAGTGTCCTTCGTCTCGTCGTAGCTCTCCCGGATGCGGGTGACGATGAACACCTCGTAGTCCATCGAGAGCCCGTACAGGAACGCGAAGATCATCAGCGGTATCCACGAGATCACCGCGTCCGTCGCCTTGATCCCCCAGATCGCGTCGCTTCCGTGCCCCTGCTGGAAGACGAACACGACGACGCCGAACGCCGTCGCGAGCGAGATCAGGTTCAGGATCACCGCCTTCAGCGGCAGCACGATCGAGCGGAACGCGCGCATCAGGAGGAGGAACGTGAGCAGGACGACGAAGCCGAGGACGTACGGAAAGTTGCCGTAGACGGCGTGCACGAAGTCCCGGTCCTCGGGCGCGACGCCGCCCAGCGTGACCTCCGTCGCGCCGCCGGCCTCGCGTTCCGCGGCCGGCAGCACGTTGTGCTGGAGATTCGAGATCGTCTTTCGGGCCGACTTCGCCGAGCCGTCGGTCGCCGGGAATGCCTCGACGAGGGCGGTGCCGTCCTTGCGCCACTCCCGAGGAGCAGCCGCGCCGGCGATGCCCGGTGTCTGCTCCAGCCTCGTGACGAGCGCCGTGAGCGTCTGCGGCTGCGTGTTCTTCTCGACGAGAACGACGAACGGCTTCAGTGCCCCGGCGGTGATCCCGGCGGAGGCGAGCGCATCGCGGCCGCGGAACGCGTCTCCCTTGCCCGGGAGGTTCTTCGCCTGTGCCTCGGCCGGGTTCAGGCTCGAGGCCGGGATCAGGAGCAAGGCGACGATGGCGAGGCCCGCGACGACGACGATGAACGGCCGCCGCACGACGAGGCCCGCCCACCTATGCCAGAACCCGGCCTCGCCCGGGTCTGCCGAGACGATGCGCTTCGGGATCACGCGGAGGCTGTCGATCCGATGTCCGAGCTTCAGCAGCATGACCGGGAGCAAGGTGATCGCTGCCAGCACGGACACGGCCGGGATCAGCATCCCGCCGATCCCGATCGAGCGGATGAACGGCAACGGCAGGATGACCATGCTCAAGAGGCCGATGGCGACGGTCGAGCCGGAGACGACAACAGAGCGGCCGGCGTGCGTCATCGTCTCGACCAGCGCGGCCTCGACGTCCCTGCCGTGGTGGAGCTCCTCGCGGAAGCGGAAGATCATCAGCAGCGCGTAGTCGATCGCGACGCCCAACCCGACGAGCGCGACGAGGAACTGGACGATGATCGACACGTCGGTCACGTACGTCAGCAGCCAGACCAGGCTGAACGTGGTCAGGATCGAGGTCGCGGCGATGACGAGCGGCAGCGCGACCGCCGTCAGCGTCCCGAAGACGAACAGGAGGACGAGAAGCGCCCCGACGCCGCCGATCAGGATCTCGATCGCGAGACTCGGCCCCTCCGTGCCTCCGATGTCCTCCTGCAATGCGTCTCGTCCGGTCAGGTGCACGGTCACGCCCGACGGCGCGGCATCCTTCAGCGCCGCGCGGACGCGCTTGATGTGCACGTTCGAGCTGAAGCCCGGCTGGCCGGGAGGGTAGATCTCCGCGAAGGTGGTGTGCCGGTCCTTGGAGACGTACGCGTCCGACCCGGTGGAGAAGTAGGAGCTCGTTCGCGATCCTGGGTTGACCGCGGCAGCCTTCGCGATCGAGTCGGCAATCCCCTTCTGCCGGGTGACGTCCCCGCCGGAGCGGTAGACCGCCACGAGCGGCGCCTGCTCGCCGGTGCCGAACGTCTTCAGCGCACGCTGGTTCGCCTCGTATGCCGAGTAGCCCGGAATCGAGAACGACTCGAACCAACGGTCGGCGAGGCGGGTGGTCGAGAACAACCCGAAGACGAAAAGGGCAAGCCACGCCAGAACGATCCAGCGGCGACGGCGAATGACGAGGCGGGCGAGGCGCTCGAGCACTTGGGCTGCACGTTACGGACCGCGGTGCACCTTCCGCAAGCTCGGCCGGTGAGTATCATGAAATCGAATGGATACCGTCTTGTTCCGGGACTGGTCGTGGCGCCGCGGGCGAGGCGGGAGCATGCGCACGGGCTGACCGCGCGCACAGCCGCTTCGTCCTCCCCAGGCCTCGCGAGAGGCCTTTTTCGTCCCTCCACGAAGGAGAATCCAGCGACCATGAAGATCTTCTCCGGAATCCAGCCCACCGGCGACAAGCACCTCGGCAACCTGATCGGAGGCTTCCGGCAGTACGCCGTCACCCAGGAGCAGGGCGAGGCGTTCTTCTGCATCGTCGACCTCCACTCGATCACCGTCGAGCACGATCCCGAGGACCTGCGGACGCGCTCGCTCGACCTGGCCGCGATGTTGTTCGCGACCGGCCTCGACCCCGACCGCTCGACGGTCTTCTGCCAGAGCCACGTGACCGCGCACGCAGAGGCGGCTTGGCTGCTCTCGGCCGTGACGAGCTACGGACAGCTCGGCAGGATGACCCAGTTCAAGGAGAAGGGCGAGCGCCAGGAGTTCGTCTCGGCTGGGCTCTTCACGTACCCGGTGCTGATGGCGGGCGACATCCTTCTCTACCAGACGGACTTCGTCCCGATCGGCGACGACCAGCGGCAGCATCTCGAGCTCGCCCGGGACGTCGCCCAGCGGTTCAACTCACGGTACGGGGAGACCTTCGTGGTCCCCGAAGGCGTGTACCCGGAAGTGGGCGCCCGGATCATGGACCTGCAGGAGCCGACGAAGAAGATGTCGACGACCGGCGGGGCCGAGCAGGGCACGCTCCGGCTGCTCGACGAACCCGACGCCATCCGCCGGAAGTTCAAGATCGCGGTCACCGATTCCGGCCGCGACGTTCGGCGCGGACCGGACAAGCCGGGGATCACGAACCTGATCGAGATCATGTCGGTTGCCACCGACGAGCCACCTGAGAGGGTCGAGGCGCGGTTCGACGGGTCAGGCTACGGCTCCTTCAAGGAGGCGGTCGGCGAAGCCGTGGTCGCGCTCGTCGCGCCCGTGCAGGAGCGGTACCGGGCCTTCCGCGAGGACGAGGCGGAGCTGCGGCGACTGCTCGCCTTCGGAGCGGAAAAAGCCCGCGCGGCGTCGGCTCCGACTCTGGCCGCGATGTACGAGCGAATGGGCTTCGTCGGCAGCTAGGCCGAAGGCGGTCAGGATCCGGAAGGTCCGGCCCTAGAGGCCGACCGCGGCCCGCAACCGGCCGGCTTCGTCCCGCGTCAGCGTGCGCCACGCTCCGGGCTCGAGCCCGTCGAGGCGGAGCCCCGCGTAGCGGCTGCGGTGCAGCCGCCGGACAGGATGCCCGACCGCCTCGCACATCCGCTTCACCTGGTGCTTGCGACCCTCGTGGATGGTCAGCTCGATGCGGCCAAGCCCCAGCCTGCGCGCGCGTGCCGGTGCGGTGCGCCCGTCGTCGAGCTCGACGCCTTCGGCGAGCTGCCGCAGCGTCCCTGCGTCGGGGTCGCCTTCGACCTCGACCACGTAGACCTTGTCGACCTCGTAGCGTGGATGGGCGAGCCGGTGAGCGAGCTGCCCGTCGTTCGTGAGGAGAAGCGCCCCGGTGGTGTCCGCGTCGAGGCGGCCGACGGGCACGACGCGCGGCCCCGGAGGGACGAGGTCGACCACGGTCGGCCGACCATGTGGATCGCTCGCGGTGCTGAGCACCCCTGCCGGCTTGTGGAGCAGCACGTAGGTCAGGGGCTGCTTCGTCAGGGCCCGGCCGTCGACCTCGACCACGTCGTCGGCCCCGACGAACGTGTTCAGCTCGCCGGTGACGCCGTTGACGCGAACACGGCCGGCCTTGATCAGCTCGTCCGCGCCCCGGCGTGACGCGACGCCGGCGCGCGCGAGGAACGCGTTCAGGCGCATCGCCGGGTGGACGGAGGCCCTAACAAAGCATGAACCGGGTATTCAGCTCGCTCTCACGTTCGACCAGTCCCATGCGAGGGTAACCACGACACGGACGAAGGGAGGCCCGATGAAGAGGGGACGGAAGCAGGCGATTGCGATCCTCGTCGCCGCAGTCATCGCCGCCGGCGGAGCAGGGGGAGCCCTGGCGCAGGGTGGCCCCGGCAAACGGGATGCAGGCGTGAAGCGAGCGCTCAACCATCGCGGCGGTGTCAGGCTCTTCCGGGCGGCGGCCGACTACCTGGGCCTGTCGCCCCAGGCACTTCGTGACGAGCTGCGGGCGGGCAAGTCGCTCGCACAGGTCGCGGCCGCACAGGGCAAGTCGGTCGATGGGCTCAAGCAGACAATTCTCTCCGCGGTCAAGGCACGCCTGGACCAGGCGGTCGCCGCGGGCAGGTTGAGCGCCACGCGCGAGCAGGCATTCCTCGACCGGCTGTCGTCGCGACTCGACACGCTCGTGAACAGGACACTGCCCGTCAAGTAGCCGACGGGCCGTCAGTACAGCGCGGTCGCCAGCTGTCTGCGGAAGCGCGCGCTGAGCGGGTGATCCTGCCCAAGCTCGGCGAAGAGGGCGACCATAAGCCGGCGCACCTCGTCGCGCTGCTCACCGTCTGCAGCCCGCACCTCGTCGAGGAGCAGTTGGAGCGCCCGCTCGTGGTCTCCGGCCTCGAGTGCGGCGACGACCTCGGGCCGGTCGCCGCTCTCCCGCAGCTCGTCGAGTAGCCGCTCGCCTTCGGTGGGGCCGAGCAACTTGTCGAGGAACGCCTCGACCGCCTGCGGCGGTTGGGCGCCGACGAACTCGTCGACGACCCGGCCGTCACGGAAGGCCTTCACGGCCGGAATCCCGCGGATGTCGTAGTGCTGCGCGAGGGCTTGGTTCGCATCGACGTCCACCTTCGCGAGCACGATCCCCTCACGCGCCGCCACCTCACGCTCGAGCACGGGGCCGAGCGCCTTGCACGGTCCGCACCACTCGGCCCAGAAGTCGACGACGACGGGAGACTCATGCGAGCGCTGGACGACCTCTGCGTAGAAGGTCTCGTCGGTTACGTCCATCACCGTGAACAGTGCCTGGCACCGCAGGTGTGACAAGACAGGAACTGTTCGTCCACTACGGGTACCTGGCACTCGCCCTGTGACGAAACGCGAACGTTTCGTCACAGATGCCGGCGGGGAACGCGTCAGGCGGGACGGCGCTCGGCGATCGCCTCGAGGCCGGCGCGAATGTCTTGCGCCGTCTCGCCGAGGTCGTCGAGCCGCGGCAGGGCAGAGAGGCTCTCGAGCCCGAACACGCGCTCGAACAGCGGCGTCGTGCGGTAGCGGACCGCGCCCCCTTCGTCTCGCCCCGACTCGGCGATCAATCCCCGCTCGACAAGGCCGGCGACGACCGAGTCGGCGGCGACGCCGCGGATCCTGGCGAGGTCCGGCCTGCTGCAAGGGCCGAGGTAGGCGATTACCGCGAGGGTCTCGAGGGCGGCCTGGGACAGTCCGCGCTCGACCGGACGCTCGAACAGCCTGGCGCAGGCGTCGGCCGCTTCGCGTGCCGCGCGGAAGGCATACCCGCCCGCCACGCGCTCCAGGACGATCCCGCTTCGACCCTCGGCGAACCGCTCGGCGAGCAGCTCGAGCGCCTCCTCCGTGCGGTCGACGTCTTCGTCGGCTGCAACCGCCAGATCCTCCGGCGTCAAGGGCTGGGAGGCAACCACGAGCAACGCCTCCAGCGTCCGGGCCAGCTCGTCCAGCGGATTAGAATCGCTTCCGGGCGCACCGCCGGCTTTGCCGGCGGTGCTTGCCGGTGAGTTGTTAGTGATCAGGCGGAGCGGGCGGTCCACGGACTCTCTCCTTCCTCGTCGGCGTCGGGGATTCCTTCCCCGGATTCAGGGCCGTGCGCCGGCTGTGCGCCGGCACGGTCGGTCTCTTTCACGATCCGAATCGGCGCAAACGGCGCGGCCTGCTCGATCCGGATCTCGCCCCCCTTGCGCAGCTCGAGCAACGCGAGGAACGCAACCGCCTGCTCGACTCGCGACAGGCCCGAGATCTCCTGCTCGAAATCGAACCGGCGCCGGCGGCGCAGCAGGGCCCTGAAGCGCTCCAGGAACTGCACGACCGGAGGGAAGCGCAGCGCCATGTGCGCGAGGGAGACGTCCGGTGGCTCCGCGGCGAGCGCGCGCAACGCGCCGGCGAGCGCTTCCGGCTGCTGCGGCGCGATTCGCGGTTCGGCCCGCGGGGCGAGGGGTGCCGGCCCGAGACGGAAGAATCGGTCGCGCTCGCGTTCGAGCCGGTCCGAAAGCCACCCGGCGGCCTCCTTCATCCGGCGGTACTCCTCCAGCCGCCTCGCAAGCTCCTCCGCCGCCTCCTCCGGGTCGAGATCGCCGAGCTCGACCTCTTCGTCCGGGAACAGCTCTCGCGCCTTCAGCTCGAGCAGGGCGCCGACGAGGACGAGAAACTCGCCGCAGGCTTCGAGATCCAGCGCTGCGCGCTCGGAGCTGGAAGCGACGGCGGCCGAGCCGCCGCCGCCCGGCGAGGCGGCCTCGGCTCCGCCGGGGCCGAGGGCCAGGCGCTCGACGAACGTGACGACGACGTCCGCGACGTCGATGTCGCGCGGCTGCAGCTCGTCGCGGAGGACGAGGGTGAGCAGCAGGTCGAACGGTCCCTCGAATGCGTCGAGGTCGAGGTCCAGCTCACGGACGTGCACGCGACGAGGCTAACGGCGCGGGCGGACGCGGCCCCGCGGGACGGACATCGTCGGCCCGCGCGGGATCTCGCGACGCCGCCGGACGGCCGGCCGCTCGCCTTCCGCCCGGAAGAACTGCCACCAGACGAAGAACGCGCTCGACGCCGCGAACACCACGATCGCGACCCAGAAGTTGAGACGCTCGCCGAGGAAGCGGTGCGAGGGGTCGACCCGCAGCAGCTCCTCGAAGATGCGACCGACGCAGTAGGTCGAGACGTACAGCGAGAACAGCGCCGGCGGCTTGATCCGAAAGCGGCTCCCGATCCAGATCAGGAGCCCGGCGAGCCCGAGGTCGTAGACGAACTCGTACAGGAAGGTCGGATGGAAGGTGTCCGAGCCGGCGTACTGCAGCGGTCGGTGCTCAGGAGCGATCTCGAGCCCCCACGGCAGGTTCGTCGGCTTACCGAACAGCTCCTGGTTGAACCAGTTCCCCCACCGGCCGATGCCCTGGGCCACGAGGAGCCCGGGTGCGACCGCGTCCATGAAGAGCGTCACGCTCTCGCCCGCGCGCCGGATCACGAACGCGCCGGCGAGGGCCCCGAGCAGGATCCCGCCCCAGACTCCCAGGCCGCCTTCCCAGACGGCGAAGGGCCCCCACCAGTCGCCGGGCACCTCGTTCCAGCTCGTGATGTCGTGGTACGCACGTGCGCCGACGATCCCGAAGGCGACGCCCCAGACGGCCACCCTGATGACCAAGTCCCAGTCGCCGCCGAGCTTCGTCCACCGCCAACCGGTGAGGCCGAGGCAGGCGGCGATCGCGACGAGCAGCATCAGCCCGTACATGTGGATGTGCAGCGGCCCGAGGTCGACGACGCCCGAGCTGGGCGAGGGAATCGATGCGAGTGGCGGCACGAGCAGAGCCTGATTCTGCCCGCGCCGCGTAAGGCCTGCTACCCGGAGCCGTTAGAGCAGGATGCGGAGCGCCGTGTGAGACGGGCAGCCGCGCTCGAGCAGGCCGACTGCGAAGTGGAGATCGATGTCGAGCCGGCCACCCAGCTCCGCGGCTTCCTGCGAGCTGTAGCCGGCGCGTTCCAGCTCGTGGATCCGCCACCGGTGGATCCGCTCGCTTTCGGATTCCCTATCGACCTCGAGCTCTGCGGCAGACATCGCGTCCCCTCGATCGTTGCTTGTACGGGGAGGTTCGGCGCAAACGCCCGATCGGATCTCCCCTTTTCGGGGGGATTCCCGCATATTCGCCTCAGGCGACGGCCGTCACCGTAGCGACCGCGCGATCCGCAGCGCTTGCTGAAGGGTCAGATCGCCCTCGAGGCGCAGCGTCAGTGGCCCGTGCTCCCACACGAGCACGTTGCGAGCAAGGCGGACGCGCTCGTCGCGAATCGTCTTCGTGGGGGCGAGGTAGAGAAAATGGGTCGCGCCCGACAGGAAGTACCCTTGCCCGCCCGCGACGACGACCGGCCGGATCTGCGTGCCGGGCTCGACCACCTTCTTGATGAAGGTGGCGAGGCCACCTGCACGGAACTGGGAGAGGAGGAGTCGCGTCTGGCCGTAGGCGAACCAGAGCTGCTCGCCGTCCCACGTAACACGATCGGGCGGGCCGAGCAGGTCTGACGTCAGGGGCCTGAAGCCCACTGCTCGCGCGGCGGTGTCGAGCTCGATGGGGACGCCCAGGTCGAGTGGCTGCGACGTCGTCACGACCGGCAGCTGGTCGACGACCTCGATCGTGACGCCCTGCAGGTGGAAGAAGCGCAGGATCGCCGAGCGTGCGGGGGGCACGGCGAACGCGATCGCGACCGCGAGAAGTGCCGCGGCCAGGACGAGCACGAGCGCCCGCCGCCGGCGCGGCCGGGGGCCGATGCGCGCACGCACCGAGGCGGCGAGATCCCGCTCCTCGGGGAGATCGACGAACGCCGCCAGCGCTCTCAGCTCACGCTCGGTCACGCTTCCTCCCCAGGTCTTCCGGCCGCGCGTCGCCGGCTGGGCCGGCGACGCTTGCAGACCCGAGCTCGACGCGGAGCCGCTCGAGCGCCCGCGAGAGGCGGGACTTGACGGTGCCGGGACGAACGCCGAGCGCAGCCGCCGTCTCGCCCTCGGAGAGGTCGAGGAAGTAGCGGCAGGCGAGCGCCTCGCGGTCGTGGTCGGGCAATCGGTTGAGCGCCGCGAGGAGCTCCTCGCGGCGCTCTGCGCCGAGGAGCGTCGCCTCGGGGGACGGGGCCGCGTCCCCCGGGGCCACGTCCCCGGCGGCCCGGAGGGCGAGCGCCGCGCGTCTGCCCGCAGATCGGCGCCGATTCCTCGCTTCGTTCGCGACGATGCGCAGCAGCCACGGCTTGAACGGCGCCCCGGGCCGAAACCGCCACAACGCCCGATACGCCTTGACCAACCCGTCTTGGGCTGCCTCCTCCGCGTCCGCCGCGTTGCCGGCGATCAGGTAGGCAGTCCGAAACGCGATCCCCTGGTACGTGCGCACGAGCTCCTCGTAGGCGTCGGCGTCGCCACGCCTCGCGCGGGCGACGAGCTCCTTCTCGTCGAGTGGCCGGCCCACCACTGCGGCGTATACACCCTTCGGCGGCGCGGGGTTCCGCCCGCAAACGCCCTCGGCTAGATGACCGCGGCTTCGCCGAGCAGCGCCTTCACCTCGGCGTAGAAGTCCGCCACCGGAGCGACCCGGTAGTCGGGGCCGAACTCGAGCGTCTTCGGGCCTTCGGAGGTGTCGAGGGCGAGCACGACCTTCGCCTCACCCGGGTAGTCGCGTACGACGTGGCCGAGCTCGCGCAGCGCCCCGGCCGGCGCCTTGCGCGCGTCTACGTGGAGCCTGACCTCCGTGGGCGCGACGTACGCCTCGAACTCGGTCACCTCGATCGCAATCAGCTTCGACTCGCCTTCCTTGTGGTCGACGCGGGCCTTCATCACCAGCACCCGATCCGGCTCGCAGAGCTCGCGGGACGCGGCGTAGACGGAGTTGAACACGACCGCCTCGGTGCTGCCGGTCAGGTCGTCGAGACGGAGGAAGACCATCGGGTCGCCCTTCTTCGTCGTCAGCGCCTTGACGGCCGACACGATGCCGCCGACGACCACGATCTCGCCGTCGCGACAGCGCTCGAGCTCGGCGAGCGGCCGGTCGGTCTTGCGGCGGAGCTGGTCGCCCACGTTGGCGAGCGGATGCTCGCTCACCCATAGCCCCAGCGTCTCCTTCTCGAGCCGCAAGAGCTCGTTCCGCTCGTACTCCGCCGGCGAGATCGGGGCGTGGTGGCGCGGCCGGTCCTCTCCGGTCTCCTCGACGAGGTCGAAGATCGACCCCTGGCCCCTGCTGCGCGCATCGTGCTCGCTGCCGCCCCAGGAGAGCGCCTGGTCGAGGACGTCGACCATTCCTTTCCTCGAAGCCCCGGTCGAGTCGAGGGCCCCGCTCTTGACGAGCGACTCGAGCGCGCGCTTGTTGACCACCTGGGGATCGACCCGCTCCGTGAAGTCCCAGATCGACGCGAACGGGCCGCCTTCCTCCCGGGCGGCGACGATTGCCCGGCATGCAGCCTCGCCGACGTTCTTGACCGCGTTCAGGCCGAAGCGGATCCTGCCCTCCACGACCGCGAACCCGACCCGGGACGTGTTCACGTCGGGCGGCAGCACCTCGATCCCGAGCTCGTGGCAGGCATTGACGTAGAACGGCACCCGGTCCTTCGTGTTCATCACCGACGAGATCAGCGCGGCCATGTACTCGTGCGGGTGATTCGCGCGCAGCCAGGCGGTGCGGTAGGCGATCAGCGCGTAGCAGGCGGCGTGCGCCTTGTTGAACGAGTAGTCCTGGGACTGCTCCATGTCCTTCCAGAGCTGTTGCGCGACCGCCGCCTGCGTGCCGGTCGCAGCACAGCCCTCGAGGAACTTGCCCTTCAGCGATGCCATCAGCGAGTGGATCTTCTTGCCGATCGCCTTGCGGAGCGTCTCCGCCTCTGCCGGCGAGAAGCCGGCGAGCTGCTTCGCGATCTGCATGTACTGCTCCTGGTAGATGCAGATTCCGTACGTCGAGCCCGTGATCTCCTGCAACCGCGGGTCGAGGTAGCTGACCGACTCCTGGCCGTTCTTCCGGCGCGCGTACACCGGGATGTAGCCCATCGGGCCGGGTCGGTAGAGCGCGACGAGGGCGATCAGGTCCTCGAAGTCGGTCGGTCGCACCTGCCGCAGGGCCTCGCGCATCCCCGAGGATTCGAACTGGAAGACGCCGATCGCATCTCCGCGCGCGAGCATCTCGTAGGTCTTCGGGTCGTCGAGGAGGATGTCGTCGAGGGAGACGCCGCTGATCAGCGCGAGCGCCTCGTCGATCACGTCCAGGTTGCGCAGGCCGAGGAAGTCGATCTTCAGCAGGCCGAGCTCGACCACGTCCCACATCCCGAACTGCGTGACCACCTCCTGGTCGTGGCCCTTCTGCTGCACGGGGACGATGTCCGTCAGCGGCCGGTCGGCGATCACGACGCCCGCGGCGTGGATCGAGTCGGCGCGGACGAGTCCTTCGAGCGGCTTGGCGAGGTCGACGATCTCGCGCACGAGCGGGTCGGCGTCGTAGGCCTGCCGAAGCTCCTGCCCGGGCTTGAGCGAATCCTCCAGGTACACCTTCGGCCCTTCCGGAATCAGCTTCGCGACCCGGTCGACGGAGCCGTACGGAATCTCGAGCACGCGCCCTGCGTCGCGGACGGCGGCACGCGCCATCATCGTCGAGAAGGTGATGATCTGGGCGACCCGGTCGCGGCCGTACTTCTCGGCGACGTAGTTGATCACCCGGTCGCGCCCGGCGACGGAGAAGTCGATGTCCATGTCCGGGAGGTCCTTGCGCGCCGGGTTGAGGAACCGCTCGAAGAGGAGCCCGTACCGGATCGGATCGACGTCGGTGATCTCGAGGCAGTACGCGGCGAGCGAGCCGGCCGCCGACCCCCGGCCCGGACCGACCTGGACGTCGTGCGTCTTCGCGAAGTGGACGAAGTCCCAGACGATCAGGAAGTAGTCGGCGAACCCCATCTCGCGGATCGTCTTGAGCTCGAACTGGAGCCGCTCGCGCAACTCGGGCGTGACGCTCTCGTACCGGCGCGTGAGGCCCGCCTCGCAGAGCTCGGCGAGGTACTCGAACGCGTCGCGGTCCTCAGGGGTCGGAAACTTGGGCAGCAGGATCCGCCCGAGGTCGAGCTCGACGTTGCAGCGCTCCGCGATCTCGAGCGTGCGACGCAGCGCCTCGGGATACGGCGCGAAGTCGACGGCCATCTCCTCGGGCGTCTTGAAGTAGAACTGGTCGGTGTCGAAGCGCCAGTGGTTCGGGTTCTTCAGCGAGTCCCCCGACTGGATGCAGAGGAGCGCTTCGTGTGCGCGCGCGTCCTCGTGCAGGAGGTAGTGGACGTCACCGGTTGCGACAAGCGGTAGCCCCGTCGCCTCGGCGAGCTTCGCGAGCTGGGGGTTGATGCGCTGCTGCGTCTCGAGCCCGGCGTTCTGGACCTCGACGTAGGTGGAGTCGCGCCCGAAGATCTGGACGAGGCGGTCGAGGTCGGCGGCGGCGTCCTGGGGACGGTTCTCCTCGAGCGCCTTCGAGACCCGGCCCGACAGGCACCCGGACAGGACGACCAGCCCGGCGGCGTGCCGCTCGAGCAGGCTCCAGTCGACCCTGGGCTTGTAGTAGTAGCCCTCCAGGTAGCCGAGCGACGAGAGCTTGATCAGGTTCGCGTAGCCCTCGTTCGACTCGGCGAGCACGGTCAGGTGGGCGTAGCCCTTCTCCTGCCGCCGACGATCGTCCGCGACGTAGAGCTCACACCCGATGACCGGCTTGATTCCTTGATGCCGCGCCTCTCGGTAGAGCTCCACCGCCCCCGCGAGCGAGCCGTGGTCGGTGAGCGTGACCGCCGGCATCTCGAGCTCGGCGGCTCGGGTTGCGAGCGCCGGGATTCGGCAGGCGCCGTCGAGGATCGAGTACTCGGAGTGGACGTGCAGGTGGACAAAAGGCGCCTCGGACACCGGAGGGCCATCGTACAACCCGTCCAAGATGGCGCCCCGGCGGACTCCGGGTCAGCCGTCGCGAAGAGCGGTGACGTCCCAGAAGGCGAGCTCGTGACGGCTGGACTCGAGAAAGACCTTCCGCATCCGCCCCCGATCCGCCGTCTCGGAGAGCTCGTCGCAAACCTCGCGACACCACGCGGCCAGCGCCTGGAACTCGGGCCCCGCGTACATGCCGACCCAGCGCGCGTACAGCTCGGGATCCGGCCGCGGGAGCGCGGCGGCGAGCTCCGCGTAGCCCCACATGCAGGGCAGAAGCGCCGCGACGAGCTCCGCGAAGTCGCCGAGGGCGGCGACCCGCAAGAGGAAATCGGCGTATGCGCGGGTGACCGGCGCCGGTTGCTCCGCCTCGAGCTCCGCCGCGGAGATCCCCCACTCGTCCGCGTACGCGCGATGCAGATCCATCTCGGCACCGAGAGTCTCGGCGGCGAGCTCGGCGAACCGCCGCTGAAGCTCGAGCCTGGGTGCCCGTGCGGACGCGAGCGCGAGCAGGCGGCCGTACTCGACGAGAAACAGATAGTCCTGCCGGACATACGCCCGGAAGGCGTCCGGATCGAGCGTCCCGTCGCCGATCCCGCGTACGAACGGGTGGGCGTGCTGCGCTGCCCAGATAGGCTCGGCTTCGGCGCGAAGCTCGTCGCTAAACCGCGGCATCGAGCGTGTCCCAGAAGAGCAGCTCGTAGGCCTGGAGGAGACGCGCCGACCGGCGCACGCGGTCCGCCGGCTCGCCTGCCTCGAGCCCCTGCTCGGCTACCGCCAGCGCTCGGCGGCCGAAGTCCGGCGCCGGACTGGCGAAGAACTCGAAGAACGCCACGTCGTAGCGGCCGCCGAGGGCGCTGGCGATGCGCCTGCACGCGTCCCCCCATGCGTCGAGATTGACGAGGAACGCGAGCGCGACATCCGCCCGGCCGCCGTTCAGGGCGAGCCAGGCGACAAAGGCCGGATAGGCCTGACAACCGGGCTTCGGTTCGTACCCCTCTGCTCGCTCACCGACCGATGCTGCGAACCCGTCGAGCAGCGAGAGCGCCTTGCTCTCGCCTTCCGCGAGCTCCCGAAAGAAGGTGCCGCCGGGCGGTTCGGGGAAACGGGCGCCGAGGTGCTCGAAGCTGCGGCGGTCGCTCGCGATGATCGACGACTGTTCCACGCAGAACGCCTGCATGGCCGTACCGGCAATCCTGCCGTCCTCGACGGCGGCGATGAAGGGATGCTCCCGAACCCGCCGCTCCACCGCGTCGAGCTCCGGGCGCAGCCGATCGAGGAGCGCCCTGGCACGCGTCGGCTCCATCCCGCCGTTTCTAGCATGGAGCGAACTCAGCGCGAGTAGCTGCCGACGAGCTTCGCGGTCTCGAGCACGTGCCCGTCGATCGCCTTGTCGAAGCTGAGGCGGCGATCGCTCGGCGCGAGGCCCGGCTCTGCGTCGAGCGCGTAGAGCGTGAAGACGTAGCGATGCGGCTTTCCCGGAGGTGGACATGGGCCGCGATAGCCGGGCGCACCGAAGTCGTTCCTGCCTTCCGCGGGCGCGGTCTCGCCCTCGGCGAGTCCGCCCGCCTCCGCCGGCAAGCCCCATGCGAGCCAGTGCGTGAACGGGTATCTCCCCGCGTCGGGGTCGTCGACGCACAGGGCCAGCGAGACCGCCCCGTCCGGCGGCGCCGTCCACTCGAGCGCCGGCGAGACGTCGTCGCCGTCGCACGAGTGGCGCTCCGGGATTCGCTCGCCGTCCCGGAACGCGCCGCTCTGCAGCTGCACGCTAGGACGCTTCGCTCTCGCCGCCGTTGCCGCGCTTCTTGGCCTTGCGCCAGAAGAGCAGCGTCCCGGCGAGCGCCGCGATCCCGGCGGCGATCGCCGGCTTGTTCGGCTTCCCGCCCTCGACGGCCGGCACGGCACCCTTTGCCTTCTTCCGGGCCAGCCGCTTGCCGACGTTCCACGTCAGCCAGCCGAGCACTGCATTGCGCTTGTTCACGATTCCCATCGGTACTCCCCTTCCTATGCCTTGGCAGCCGCCCGTCGCCTCGGCGGCAGGTGAATCGGTCGCCCGAGCGCGACGAGGCCAGCCTCCTTGATCGCCTCCGACAGCGTCGGATGCGGAGCGATCCCGTCCGCAACCGTCTCGACCGTCGCCTCGGCGTCGAGGGCGACGACCCCGGCCTCGATCATGTCGGTCACGTGCGGGCCGACCATGACGAGCCCGAGCAGCTCCCCGTACCGGGTCTCGTGGATCGACTTCACCCAGCCGACCGTCTCGTTCTGCATCACCGCCCGCGCGTTGGCGACCCACGGGAAGACGCCGACGGCGACGTCGTCGCCGTACTGCTCGCGTGCCTCCGCCTCGGTGAGCCCGACGGCGGCGACCTCGGGGTCGGTGTAGATCGGCCGGGGCACGCCGCGCGCGTCGACGACGGCGTCGTGGCCCATCGCGTTCTCGGCCGCGACCTCGCCCTCACGAAACGCCGTGTGCGCGAGCTGCCAGTAACCGGCACAGTCGCCCACCGCGTAGACGTGCGGAACCGTCGTGCGGCGATGCTCGTCGGCGGCGATTCCGGCGCGGCGATCGAACTGGACTCCGATCTCCTCCAGCCCGAGACCCTCGACGAGCGGCGCCCGACCGACCGAGACGAGCATCAGGTCGCACTCGACGGTCTCACCTTCCCCGTAGCGCACCGTCAGGGCGCCGTCCCGCTCCTCGACCTTCGTGCACTGCTTCTCCAGCTGGAGACCGATCCCGCGTTTCCCGAACTGCTTCGCGAGCTCCTTCGAGGCGTCCTCGTCCTCCATCGGGATCAGCCGCGGGAGCATCTCGACGATCGTCACCTCCGAGCCGAAGCGCCGGAAGATCGAGGCGAACTCGCAGCCGATGATGCCGCCCCCGAGGACGACGAGCCGGCGGGGCACCTGCTCCTGCGCGAGGAGCCCCGTGGAGTCGACGCAGAGCGACGAGTCGAGCCCCTCGATCGGCGGCCGCATCGGATAGGAGCCGGTGGCGACGATCGCCTGCTTGAAGGTCACGTCCTCCCCGCCCTCGACCGCGATCGTGTTCGCGTCCTTGAAGCGACCGGTTCCCTTCACCCACTCGACCCCGTTCGCCTTGAAGAGTCCCGCGACGCCCTGGGTCATCTGCTTGACGACTGCCGCCTTCCACTCGTTTGCCGCGGCGAAGTCGAGCTGCGGCTCGCCGACCTTGACGCCGGCCTTCGCGAACGTCTCCGCTGCCTCCTTCAGGTAGGTCGCCGTCTGCACCCACGCCTTGGTCGGGATGCACCCGACCCGGAGGCACGTCCCTCCGAGCTCGGGCTCCTTCTCGATGCAAACCGCCTTCGCACCCAGCTGCGCGGCGCGGATCGCTGCGGTGTACCCCCCCGGACCGCCCCCGAGGACGGCGACGTCACAGTCCATTTCGCTCCTCTAGTTGCCTTCGGAGCCGATCCTAACGGGGGCGGGAAGGGCAACGTCGACCCGCTCCAGCCACGGCGCCGCCTCGAGCCGCTCGAAGATCTCGCGCGACTCGCTCAGCAGCGGCTCGGCCTCCTCGGCGCGTCCCTGCCCGGCAAGCCATTCGCCGTGCTCGAGCTGGACGACGGCGAGGTCGAAGACGAGCTTGTGCTCCCGGAGAACGGCCTCGGCGGTCTTGAAGCCCTGCTCGACGGCGTCGTCCTCCCCGCGGAGTGCGGCGAGGCGGGCGCGAAACCGAACTGAATAGGCCCACAGGAACGGGGGACGCTTGCCCGGCGGGATGTCGTCGATCCGGTCGAGAAGCTCGTCGGCGAAGTCGAGACGACCCAATGCGAGAGCCGCCTCCAGGCCCTCGGCGAATGCGATCTTGATGTCGGGCCCCGAGCCCGAAGAGCTGGCTTGCGGCGAAGACGTCCTCACACGCAGCCAGAGCTTCCTCGAATCGGCCCTCGGCACGCAGCACGGCTGCACTCAGCGTCGCGTAGAGCGAGCGGTCCTGGACGTCGGCAGAGTCCTCGAAGCGGGCAATCAGTGAGAGGGCGCGGCGCGCCTCCGCAGTCTCTCCACGCGCGATCGGGATCTCGACGAGCGCGTTCATCATCGCGAGCGCCTGGATCGCTTGATCCTCCGGCACCGAGGTCGCCAGCTCCAGCGACTCCGTCCATTGGCCGGTGCGCATCAAACACCAGCTCAGCTCGCCGAGCAGCCGCCATTCCATTAGCCGGTCTCCCGCCTTCCGAGCGAGAGCAAGGCCGCGGCGATGGAACTCGATCGCCTCGTCGTAGCGGTCACGACGGTCGAGCTGGTCGCCGAGGTTGTTGTAGGCACGCAGCGCGGCGAGGGTCAGGTCGTGCTCGAGCGCCAGCTCGAGCGCGTGCTTGACCAGCGCCAGCGACTGCTCCGAGCGACCGTTGAAGCTGGCGATCAGCCCCTGCGTGTTCAGCGCCTGCGAGAGAACCTCCGGCAACCACAAGGACTCCGCGATCTCGACAGCCGTCTCCACCCGGCGGGCTGCGAGCTCGACCTCGCCACGGAAGAAATGGAGCCGGCCCAGCTCCGCGGCGAGCACGGCGAGATCCTCGTCGGGCTCGTCGTCGGAAAGCACGGCAAATGCTCGTTCCATTCGCTCGAGCGCTTGCTCGAGGTGGCCGGCCCGCCATTCGACCTCACCGAGCCGGGCCGAAACACGCGCGGCCGGATGCGTCATGCCGGCCCCTTCGTAGAGCTCGAGGGCGCGCTCGAGGTGGCGCTGTGCCTGCTCGGCGCGCCCGGCAGACCATGCCGTCGCGCCAGCCCGCTCGCGCAACTTGGCCTCGTCGAGCGTGTCGTCGCTCAGCCCTGCCGCGCGCTCGAAGCAATGCTCCGCCTCCTCGTTCGCAGCCAGCGACGCCGCCCGCTCACCGGCGCGCGTGAGCATCTCCTGCGCCCGCGCCTTGATTTCGGCGGCGTCGCCGCTTCGGGCGCCGCATCGAAGGCGTCGAGGTAGTGCGCGGCGATCGACCTCGACGATCTCTTGCTCGCCGGCGCCGAACGCTTCGACCAGATGCGCTGCTGCCGCAAGATGCCGCGCCTTGCGCTCCGCCTTAGCCAGTGTCTCGTAGGCAACCCGCTTGAGTAGGTCTTGAAGAAAGCTGTACTGGCCGCGCTCGGGCGAGCGAGGGTCGGCCTGAACCGAGAGGACTTCCTTACGAACAAGCGACGTCATGAGCGGTTCGAGCTCCGACTCCGTCAAGCCGGAGAGAGCCGCAAGACCAGTCTTCGTGAACGACTTGCCCAGCACCGAGGCGTCCTGGAGCAGCCGCCGTTCCTCGGCGAGGAGCCCGTCGAGGCGGGCGGCGACGAGCGCCTGCAGCGTCTCGGGCACGTCCAGCGCCTCGATCGGCCCCGTCGGCCGGTAGACGTCGCCCTCACGCGCGAGCAGGCCCCGATCGAGCAGCATCCGAACTGTCTCGACGGCGTAGAGCGGGACGCCTTCCGCCCGCGCGAGCATCTGTCCGCGCAGCCCGTCCGGCAGGCCCGGCACGAACCCGTCGAGCAGCTGCTCCATTGCCCGTGCGGAGAGCGGCTCGAGCGACAGTGTGGTCGCGTTGCGGCCGCCCGAGCCGAAGCCGGGACGTCGCTCGGCCAACTCCGGCCGGGCGAGCGCGAGCACGAAGATCGGGTGGCTGCGCGACCATTCGAGCAGGTACTCGACGAAGTCGAGCAGTCCGGTGTCGGCCCACTGCAGGTCCTCGAAGACGAGCACCACCGGCCCTTCCTCCGCGAGGCGCTCGAAGAAGAGGCGCCACGCCGAGAAGAGATCCTCGCGGTCGGGAGCCGTCCGCTCGGCAAGCCCGAGCAGGTGGGCGAGGCGCGGCTCGAGCCAGCTCCGCTCCTCCGGGTCGGGTACGTGCTCCTCGATCGAGGCGCCGAGCTTCGCGAGCGCGGGCGCCGGCCCCTCCTCTTCGAGGATCCCGGCACGCATGCGCACCATCTCCGCGAGCGCCCAGTAGGCGACGCCGTCCCCGTAGGCGAGGCAGCGGCCGCGATGCCACCAGAAGTTGTCCGCGAGACCGTCGACGTACTTCTCGAACTCCCAGGCGATCCGCGACTTGCCGATGCCGGCGATCCCGACGACGGAGACGAGCTGGGCCTTACCCTCCTCCGCGCTGGCGTGGAAAAGCTCCTTGACGAGACGGAGCTCGCGGTCGCGGCCGACGAAGGGAGGCTCGAGACCGACGGACTTCTGGGCGCCACCCCGGGCCGCCGTGACGCGGAGCGCCCGATGGAGGACGATCGGCTCGGCCTTGCCTTTCAGATCCTGCTCGCCCGCCGATTCGTAGGCGATCGCGGCTTCGGTCGCACGCCTCGTCGCCTCGCCGACGAGCACGGTCCCCGGATCGGCGGCCGCCTGGATCCGGGACGCCGTGTTGACCAGGTCGCCGGCGACCATTCCCTGGCCGGCCGCCCCCAGCGTGACCGCCGCCTCGCCTGTGAGCACACCTGCCCGCGCAGACAGATCCGAGTCGAGCTCGGGCACAGCTGCAACCAGATCGAGCGCCGTCCGTACCGCCCGCTCCGCGTCGTCCTCGTTCGCGATCGGCGCGCCCCAGACCGCCATCACGGCGTCGCCGATGAACTTCTCGACCGTCCCGCCGTAGAGCGAGACCAGCCGCTGGCACGTCTCGAAGTAGCGGGAGAGCAACTCGCGCGTGTCCTCGGCATCGCGAGCCTCCGACGCTGACGTGAATCCGACCAGGTCGGCGAAGAGGACGGAGACGAGGCGGCGCTCGGCAGCGGGCGCGGCAGCTGCGAGTGGCTGCACGGGCCCCGTCTCGATCGCCGCGCCGCACTCGTCGCAGAACCTCGCCCCAGCAGGCACCGGGTGGCCGTTCGGACACACGTGCGCCAGCCCGGCGCCGCAGTTCAGGCAGAACCTGGCCTCGGGTCGATTCTGGGAGCCGCAGCTCGGGCAGGTCATGCGCTCACCTCGGCGCCGGTACGAACGTCCGCCGCGCGCTCGAGCCACGGCGTCGCCTCGAGGCGCTCGAAGATCTCGCGTGCCTCGACCAGGAGCGGCTCCGCTTCCAGGGCACGACCCTGCTCCGTGAGCCAGTCAGCATGCTCGAGCTGCGTCACCGCGAGGTAGAAGACCAGGGCAAGCTCCCGGAACAGTCCTGCCGCGCGCTTGAAGCGGCGGTCCGCGTCGGCAGAGTCACCCCGGCGGCCGGAGAGGTGCGCCCGGAAGCGCGAGACCTGCGCCTGGAAGAATTGAGAGGACGATCCTGGCGGCAGCGCCTCGACGGCGGACACCAGCTCCTCGACCTTGCCGAGGTCGTTCAGCTCGAGTGCGGCCTCGACCGCGGTCACGAACCCCTGCTTGCCGTACTCCTGGGTGGTTCCCATCGACTCGCGGCTTTCGAGGGCGAGCTCGGCGGCCTCGAGCGCCCGGGCGGCGTCTCCGGACATGAGCAGGAGGTTCGCGCGTCCGAGGTGGAACGAGTCTCGCTCCTGGACATCCGCGGACGACTCCATCGCGGCACACCGTTGAAGCAGGGTCTCGGCGTCGGCGGGATTTCCCCGGAACGAGCGCACCGTCGCCCCGAACGTGAGAATTCCGGGCCACGCCAGCCGGATCTCCGTCCAGCGTTCCTCCGGAAGCTGGGCGATCATCGACTCGACCTCGTCCCAGGCGCCCAGCGAGAACAGCGGATACAGCTGGCCGAGGAACTGCCACTCCCACCAGCGGGCACCGACGCGGCGTGCAAGGGCCAGGCCGTCGCGAACGGCCTTCGCCGCCTCTTCGTACCGGTCGACGTGGCAGAGCGTGTCTGCGAAGTTGTAGTAAGCGCGGAGCGCCGCAGACGGCTTCTCGTGCTCGAGCGCGAGGTCGCGGGCATACGGCAGCAGAGCCAGCGCCTCGTGGAGCCGCCCGCGCCCCGCGAGGATGATCGCTTTCGTGTTCAAGGCCTCCGACAGGATCTCGGGTGCGCCAAGGGCCTCGGCGAGCTCGAGCGCGGTCTCGACCCGCTCGAGCGCGAGCTGCGCCTCGCCGTGGAAGAAGAGGAACCGCCCCAGCTGCGCTGCGAGGGATGCGAGATCCTCGTCGGGCTCCTCCCGCGAGAGCACATCGAACGCCTGCTTCATGTTCTCGATGCCCTGTTCGATCCGGCCTCTGTCGGTCCAGAGGATCTCGGCCAGCCGAGCGGAGACCCCGGCCGCCGGATGCGTGGCACCCACCGCGTCGAAGAGCTCGATTGCCTGCTCGTAGTGGGCGGCCGCCTCATCCGCCCGCGCCCCGGTTCGCGCCATCGTCCCCGCCCGCTCGTGAAGCTCCGCCTGGACGAGCGCCTCGTCGGTGAGCTCCAGCGCGCGCTCGTAGGCGCGCTGGGCCTCGACGTTCGCGGCCAGCGACGCAGCGCGCTCGGCAGCGCGGACGAGCATGCCCCGCGCAGTCGACCGGATCTCGTCGGCATCGGGATCGTCCGGCGCCGAGCGGTAGGCATCGAGATAGTGCGTGGCGACGACCTCGACGATCTCGTCTTCCTCGGCGCTCCGCGTCGAGGACAGGAACTGCGCAGCGGCAAGGTGCTTCGCCTTCCGCTCCCGCTTCGACAGCGTCTCGTAGGCGACGTGCTTGACGATGTCCTGCAGGAACGAGTACTGGCCGCGCTCGGGCGACTGCGGGTCGGCCTGGATCGAGAGCACCTCCTTGCGGAGGAGCGAAGCGAGGAGCGGCTCGAGGTCTCCTTCGCCGAGTCCCGTGAGCGCACCCAGACCGTGCTTCGTGAACGTCTTCCCGAGCACCGATCCGTCCTGGACCAGTCGCCGCTCCTCCGGCGCCAACCCGTCGAGACGAGCGGCGACGAGCGCGTGGAGCGTCTCAGGAACCTCGAGCGTCTCGATCGCCCCGACCGGGCGAAAGACGTTTCCGTCCTGCACCAGCAGGCCGCGGTCGAGCAGCATGCGCACCGTCTCGACCGCGTACAGCGGCACCCCTTCGGCCCGATCGAGGATCTGCCTACGCAGGTCGTCCGGAAGCCCGGGCACGAGCCCGCTCAGCAGCTCCTCCATCGCCTGCGCGCGAGAGCGGCTCGAGATAGAGCGAGGTCACGGCACGCTTGCCGGCACCCCAGGTCGGATGCTTGTCGGCGAGCTCGGGACGGGCGAGCGTGAGCACGAAGATCGGGTGGCTCCGCGACCAGTCCAGCAGGAAGTCGAGGAAGTCGAGCAGGCCCGCATCCGCCCACTGCATGTCCTCGAACACGAGCACGACGGGGTCTCGCTCGGCCAGCCGCTCGAAGAGGATGCGCCAGGCCGAGAACAGGTTCTCCTGGTCGCCCGCAAGACCCTCCTCGAGCCCGAGCAGGTGGGCGAGGCGCGGCTCCACCCAGGCGCGCTCATCGGGGTCGGGCAGATGCTCGGCGAGTGCGACGTGGAGCTTCCCCAGAGCGGAGGGAGGCTCCTCGTCCTCGACGATCCCGCAGCGCATCCGCACCATCTCCGCCAGCGCCCAGTACGCGACCCCCTCGCCGTAGGAGAGGCACCTCCCCCGGTGCCACCAGGTCTCGCCGGCGAGCCCGTCGATGTACTTCTCGAACTCCCAGGACATCCGCGTCTTGCCGACGCCGGCGATCCCGACCACCGAGACGAGCTGCGCCCTCCGCTCGTCGGCCGACGCGTGGAAGAGCTCCTTGACCATGCGCAGCTCGCGCTCGCGGCCCACGAACGGGGGCTCGAGGCCTGCCGAGCGGAGCACGCCGGCGCGTCCCGACATCACCCGCGACGCACGGAACAGCTGAACCGACTCGGCCTTGCCCTTGAGCTCGTGCTCGCCGGCAGGTTCGTAGGCGATCGCCGCCTCGGTCGCGCGCTTCGTCGCTTCGCCGACGAGCACGGTGCCCGGCTCCGCCTCAGCCTGGATCCGCGATGCCGTGTTGACGAGGTCGCCGGCGACCATGCCCTGGCCGTCCGCGCCGAGCGTTACAGCCGCCTCGCCCGTGAGGACTCCGGCTCGCGCCCGCAGGTCGGGGTCGAGCAAGGGAACCGTGGCGACGAGATCGAGAGCCGCCCGAACGGCTCGTTCCGCGTCGTCCTCGTTCGCCGCCGGAGCGCCCCACACGGCCATGACCGCGTCGCCGATGAACTTCTCGACCGTTCCGCCGTAGCGGTCGATCAGCTGCTTGCAGCGCTCGAAGTAGCCGGACAGGAGCTCCCTGACCTCCTCCGAGTCACGAGACTCCGACAGCGTCGTGAAGCCGACGAGATCGGCGAAGAGAACCGAGACGAGCCGGCGCTCCGAGATGGGAGCCACGGGCGGCGCATGGTTACCGCCGAGCTGCGCGCCGCACTCGCCGCAGAACTTCTGCCCGGGGGCGTTCTGGGTGCCACATGCAGAGCAGCGAAGAGAGAGCACGGCGCCGCACTCGCCGCAGAACTTCTGCCCGGGCGGGTTCTGCTTCCCGCACGCGGGGCAGTTCATGCCAGAACCTCCGCCCCGATTCGCGCTACCCGTTCGAGCCACGGCGTCGCCTCGAGCCGCTCGAAGATCTCGCGTGCCTCAGCGAGCGGACGCTCTGCCGCCGGGCCGCCACCCAGAGCCTCGACGTGCTCGAGCAGGGTGACGGCGAGCCAGAACGGAACGGCGAGCGCGCGGAAACGAGCCGCCGCAGCCGCCAGACCCGGCGCGTCGCCGGCAAGACGCGCGCGGAGGCGGAGAGCGTGGATCTCCAGGTAGGGCGGCCGCACCCCAGGCGTGAGGCCGTCGACGAAGGCCAGGAGCTCGTCGGCCCTCGCCGTGTCTCCGAGCGCGAGCGCAGCCTCGAGGGCATCGACGACGCCGTGCTTGACCCCCTGGAAGGCAGGACCGAGGATCGCCGCGGTCTCGATCGTGGCCGCGCCGGCCTCGAGCGCCTCCTCGAGACGACCCTCGGCCCGCCGGAGCGCCGCCGTCACCGCCAGATGGGTGCTCCGGTCCTGGACGTCCGTGGAAGCCTCGAGCCGCGCGAACCGAGAGAAGAGCTGGCGGGCGTCGTCCAGCTCTCCCCGCTGGCAATGGATCTCGACCCCGGCCTGAAGGAGGCTGAGGACGACGCCCCCGGAGTTGAACTGCTCCTCGGTGAACTCGTTCTGGGTGGCGAGGACCTCGTCCCAGCGCCCGAGCATCAGCAGCGGGTAGCAGCGCTCCGCGAGCGTCGCCCACTCGTAGCGCCGGTTGCCGGTCCGGCGGTCGAACGTGAGCCCTTCGTCGAGATAGCCGAGGGCGTCCGCGTACCGGTCGAGCCGGAAACAACGGTCGGAGAGGATGAAGTAGCAGGTGCTGACATCCTCGGCGAGGTCGTGCTCCAGCGCGACCTCGAGCGAGTGCTTGAGCAGCGCGAAGGCCTCTTCGGAGCGGCGCCTGCTCGCGAGCACCGCCGACTTCGCCCGCAGGCCGACCGATAGCGGCTTCGGCAGCCCCTGGGCCTCCGCGATCTCGAGCGCGAGCTCCGCACGTTCGGTTGCGCGCTCCAGGTCGCCGCTGAACCAGTACGTGCGCGACAGCTGCGCCGCGAGCAGCGCGAGATCCTCGTCCGGCTCATCCGTCGCGATCACGTCGAAGGCCCGCTCCATGCGTTCGAGCGCCTCGTCGCGGTGCGCCGTGAAGCTGAGCACATTCGCGAACCGGCCTGAGATGCGCGCGGCTGCATGCGTGTCGCCCTCGGCCTCGTAGATCGAGATCGAGCGCTCGAGCAGTTGGCGAGTCGCCTCCGGGTTTGCGGCCCGGCCGGCCATCTCACCCGCCCGTCCGAGCAGCTCCGCCTGCTCGAGCGGCTCGGCGGAAAGCTCTGCGCTCTGCTCGAAGTAGCGTTGCGCCTCCTCGGCCGCGCCGAGGGACGCGGCACGCTCGGCGGCACGCGTGAGCGCCGCACGCGCCTTCCCTTTGATCTCAGACCCGTCCGCGGCATCGGGATCAGCCTCGTAAGCGTCGAGGTAGTGGGACGCGACGACCTCGACGACCTCGTGCTCCCCCCACGCCTCCTGGAGATGAGAGGCGGCGGCGAGGTGCTTGACCTTTCGGTCGCGCTTCGCGAGCGTCTCGTACGCGACGCGACGAAGGAGATCCTGGAGGAACCCGTATTGACCGTGCTCGGGCGAGCGGGGGTCTGCCTGGACGCCGAAGAATTCCTTGCGCGTGAGCGAGACCAGGATCGGATCGAGCTCTTCCTCGGAGTGACCCGAGACCGCGGCGAGCGACTGCTTCGTGAACGTCTTGCCGAGAACGGCGCCGTCCTGCAGAACGCGCCGCTCTTCCGGCGTCAAGCCGTCGAGGCGGGCGGCGATCAACGCGTGCAGCGTCTCCGGAACCTCGAGGGCCTCGACCGTGCCGGTCGGATGGTAGACCGCTCCCTCCTGCACCAGCGCACCTCGGTCGAGGAGCATGCGGACGGTCTCGACGGCGTAGAGCGGGATACCCTCCGCGCGATCGAGAATCTGGCGGCGGAGCGCCTCCGGCAGTCCCGGGACGAGACCCCCGAGCAGCTCCTCCATCGCAGGTTCCGCCAGCGGTTCGAGATAGATGGACGTGAAATTCCTGCTCGAAGCTCCCCAGGTGGGCCGCCGTTCCTGGAGCTCGGGCCGCGCGAGGGTGACCACGAACAACGGCGAGCTCCGCGACCACTCGAGCAGGTAGTCGATGAAGTCGAGCAGCGAGGCATCCGCCCACTGCATGTCCTCGAACACCATCACCGTCGGGTACACGTCGGCGAGACGCTCGAAGAACAGGCGCCAGGCGGCGAACAGGTCGTCTCGCTCGAAACGCGTGCTCTCCTCGAGACCGAGCAGATGGCGTAGCCGTGGCTCGACGAAGCCGCGCTCCTCCTCGTCCGTCACGTGCTGCTCGACGATTTCGGCGATCTTGGCGAGGGCCGAGGCGGGCTCCTCGTCCTCGGCGATCCTGGCTCGCATCCGCACCATGTCCGCCAGCGCCCAGTACGTGACGCCGTCGCCGTACGAGAGGCAACGGCCTCGGTGCCAGTACGTGATCTGGGCGATGCCGTCGAAGTACTTGTAGAACTCCCATGCCAGCCGCGACTTGCCGATGCCCGCGATCCCCATGATCGAGACCAGCTGCGGCTTCCGGTCGTCCGAGCACGCATGGAAGAGGTCCTTGATGCGGCGAAGCTCGCCGTCACGGCCCACGAACGGTGCTTCGAGGCCTGTCGACTTCAATGCACCCCGCGCGCCCGAGACCACGCGCAGCGCTCGCCAGAGCGGAACCAGGCCGACCTTTCCCTTCAGCTCGTGCGAGCCCGCGTCGGCGTAGACGATCGTCTTGTCGGTGGCGCGCTTCGTCGCCTCGCCGACGAGCACCGAGCCGGGCTCTGCCAGGGACTGGATTCGGGAGGCCGTGTTGACCAGATCGCCGGCGACCATGCCTTGCCCTTCCGCGCCGAGCGTCACCGCAGCCTCGCCCGTGAGGACGCCGGCCCGGGCACGAAGCTCGGGAGCGCCGACTCCGTCTCCGAGGGCGGCGATCGCCGCGACGAGATCGAGCGCGGCTCGGACGGCGCGCTCGGAGTCGTCCTCCGTCGCAACCGGAGTTCCCCAGACCGCCATCACCGCGTCCCCGATGAACTTCTCGACCGTCCCGCCGTAGAGCTCGATCAGCCGACGGCACGTGTCGAAATAGCGGGTGAGGAGCTCGCGCGTGTCCTCGGCATCCTGGGTCTCGGACAGGCTGGTGAACCCGACCAGATCGGCGAACAACACCGAGACAAGCTTTCGTTCTGCCGCCGGAGGCGGCGGCGCAGGTTCCGTCTCGCTCTCGAGAGGCGATCCGCACTCGCCACAGAACTTGACGCCGGTCGTGTTCGGAGAGCCACAAGCCGGGCAGACGAGCGCGAGCGAGCCGCCGCATTCGCCGCAGTACTTCCGACTGTCGTCGTTGTCCGTTCCACACGCGGGGCAGCGCATCGGACCCGAAAGCGTAGAACCTGACGGAGAACTAATAAAGCTCGGCGCGCATTACCCAGGCGCCGGCGCGGTCGCCGACCTTGGTGAAGCCATGCTTCTCGTACAGGTGGATCGCCGGATTGTCCGGCTCGACGCTGAGGCTGACGCGCCGGTATCCCTCCGCCCGGGCCTGGTCGAGCAGCTCGCCGAGCATCTCCTCGCCGAGGCCCTTCCCCCGCCGGCTCGGCACGACGGCGATCGTCAGCTCGGGCGTCTCCTCGTCCACGAACCCGTAGCCGGGCTCGTCCTGCGGGAAGGTCCGGTACCAGGCGGCGCCGACGGGCTGGAATTCGTCGATCGCGACCACCGCCGTGTCCCCGGGCCGGCCCCACCCGGCGACGTACCGCTCGAGCGGCACGTCGGCTTCGTTCCCCCAGCGGGCGTAGTACGCGTGCCGAAGCATGTCCCGGAGAAAAGGCAGATCCTGGGCGCCCGCGCGGCGGATCACATCGGCACCCTCGCTAGATCTCCTCGGTGAGCTGGATCCGGTTTCCATCCGGATCGAACACGTCCAGGATCCGCACTTCCCCGTGCAGCTCGACGATCACGCCGACCTCGATCCCCGCTGCGCGCAGCCGGTCGGCCTCCGCGCGCACGTCGGGCACGTTGATCGACGCGACACCTCCCTCGTCGCCGCTCGACTCCCAGAGCGCAATCTCCATGTCCTCGCGTCGGAGCCGAATCCACCGGCCCTCGTCGTCGGAGAACGTCTCCTCGAAGCCGAGGACGCCCGTGTAGAACGCACGCGCGGCATCGAGGTCGCGGACGCGGTACCAGACGTTCACAAGCTGAGGCCGGGCTCCTCGAGCGACTGCTTCACGGTCTCCAGGAAGGCCGCCGCCGGCGCACCGTCGACCGCGCGATGGTCGAACGTCCCGACGAGCGTCGCCATCGGCCGCACCGCGACCTCGCCCTCGACCGGCACGACGCGGTCCTCGATCGCGCCGACGGCGAGGATCGCCGCCTGGGGCGGGTTGAGCACGGCGGTGAAGCGCTCGACGCTGTACATGCCGAGATTCGAGATCGTGAAGGTCCCGTCTTCCAGGTCTTCCTGACGCAGCTTCGCATCGCGAGCGCGCGTGACCACGTCCGCGCGGGCGGCGGCGATCTCGGCCAGCCGGAGCCGCTCCGCACCGCGGATCACGGGAACGACCAGCCCCTGCGGTGCGGCGACCGCGATCCCGACGTTCGCCGTCGGGTAGCGGAGAATCGCGTCGTCCACGTACCGCGCGTTCACCTCGGCGTGCCTGATGAGGGCCGTGGCGCAGACCTTCGTCAGGACGTCTGTGACGGTGACGCGGACGTCCGGATCGCGCTCGCGCAGCCGCGAGACCAGCTCGTTCACCCGCGACATGTCGACGGAGACCTGGAGCTGGAAGACCGGTATCTGCCAGGCGTCCGCGAGCCGGCGGGCGATCGTCCGGCGGATGCTGGTCAGCTCGACCCGCTCCACCTCGCCGGGCGGCGGCGCAAGAGCCGGTGCGGCAGGCGGCGGGGAAACGGCCGCGCGCTCGACGTCCTCGGCGACGATCCGCCCCTCGGGCCCCGTCCCGGCGAGCGCCGCGAGATCGATCCCCCGCTCGCGGGCGATACGCCGGGCAAGGGGAGAAGCCTTCACACGGCCGCCGTTCGTCTGCACAGAGCTGACGGCCCGCTGACTCGGTTGCGCTGGCCGGGACTCCTCCATCTGCTCAGGAGCAACTTCCCTCTCCCCGTCCGAGGCGGCGGCCTCGGACGGAATCTCCTCACCAGGCGCCCCGATCACCGCCACCGTCCTGCCGACCGGGACCTCGCCTTCCGAGATGACGATCCTCAGGAGCACGCCGGCGACGTCGGCCTCCACCTCCTGTGTCACCTTGTCCGTGTCGAGCTCGTAGAGCGGCTCGCCCTTGTCGACCTGCTCCCCCTCGGACTTCAGCCAGCGGACGATCGTGCCCGACTCCATCCCCTGGCCGAGCCGCGGCAGGATCACCGCGCTAGCCACGGCCGACCGTCCTTTGAATCGCCTCGAGCACGTCGGCCTTGTGCGGGACGACGAAGTTCTCCATCACGGGAGCGAACGGCACAGGTGCGAACTTGGCGCCGACCCGCTCGATCGGGGCGTCGAGCCAGTCGAACGCCTGGTACTGGATCACGGCCGCAACCTCGGCCCCGAAACCGGCGCGGACGACCGCCTCGTGCGCGACGACGCAGCGGTTCGTCTTCTTCACAGAGTCGACCAGCGCCTGCTCGTCGAGCGGCTGCAGCGTCCGAGGGTCGACGACCTCGACCGAGATGCCCTCCTGCTCGGCGTCGACGGCCGCCGCCAGTGCCTCGTGGACGAGACGGCCAGTCGCGATCACGGTCACGTCGTCGCCTTCGCGGTGCACACGCGCCTGCCCGAGCGGGATCGGCTCCAGCTCCTCGGAGACCTCCTCCTTGATCGGGTACAGCGTCCGGTGCTCGAAGAACATCACCGTGTTGTCGTCGTAGATCGACGACCAGAGCAGGCCCCTGACATCGCTGGGCGTCGAGGCGAAGACGACCTTCAGGCCCGGCACGTGGACGAACCACGCCTCCAGCTGCTGCGCGTGCTGCGCGCCCGGCGACCAGCCGGCACCGCCCTGCGTTCGCACCGTCAGCGGGACCTTCAGCTGCCCGCCCGACATGTACCGGTGCTTCGCCGCCTGGTTGACGATCTGCTCCATCGCCAGCGTGGTGAAGTCCTCGTACATGATCTCGACGACGGGGCGCATCCCCTGCATCGCCGCGCCGATCCCGGCGCCGACGATCGCCATCTCCGAGATCGGCGTGTTCCGGACCCGCTCCGGTCCGAACTCGGCGAGCATCCCCTGCGTGACCCCCATCGACCCGCCCATCTCGGCGATGTCCTCGCCCATGATGAAGACGTCGTCGTCTGCCCGCATCGCCCGGGACAGGGCGTCGCGGACGGCTTCTCTGTAGGTCAGCTCGGCCACTACGCGTACACGTTCTTGAGAGCGTCTTCGGGCTTCGGATCGGTGCCGGACTTGGCGAAGGCCACCGACGCGTCCGCGATCTCGCGCGCCTCCTGGTCGAGCGCGTCGAACTCGTCGTCCGAGAGGCCCAGGCGCTCGCGCAGCTTCACGATCGGATCCTGCGTCTCGCGGAGCTCCTGCTGCTCACCCTTCGGCCGGTAGACCTGAGGGTCGCCGACGTAGTGGCCGACGAGACGGTAGGTCTCACAGACCAGGAAGACGGGGCCCTTTCCGCTCCGGGCATAGTCGAGAGCGCGCTTCGCGGCCCGATGGACGGCCTCGACGTCCTGCCCGTCGACCTTGGCCGAGTGCATTCCGAACGCGACGGCGCGCTTCTCCAAGTCTTGAATCGGCAGCTGGTGCGTCGCCGGAGTCGACTCCGCGTAGTGGTTGTTCTCGAGCACGTACACGGCGGGCACCTTCCAGAGCTGCGCGAGGTTCAGCGACTCGTGGAACGTGCCGATGTTCGTCGCCCCGTCGCCGAAGAACGCGACCGCCACGCGAGGCTCGCTACGCAGCTTGAACGCCAGAGCGGCTCCCGTGATCGCGGGTAGCCCGCCGCCCACGACAGCGTTCGCCCCGAGGTTCCCGCGCTCGACGTCGTACAGGTGCATCGAGCCCCCGTAGCCGTGGGAGCACCCCTCGAGCTTTCCGTACAGCTCCGCCATCACCTCGTTGGGGTGGGTTCCGCGCGCGAGCGTATGGCCGTGCGCGCGGTGGGTGGACGCGAACACGTCGCCGTCCTCCATCGCGTGGCAGACGCCGACGGCGACCGCCTCCTGGCCGATCGCGACGTGCAGGAAGCCGGGCAGCTCGCCGGCGCGGAAGCGCTCCTCGACCTTCTCTTCGAAGTGCCGGATCAGCAGCATCTCCCGCAGGAACTCGCGCAGCCGCTCCTGCGAGAGCGTCCCCCGCTTGCTCTCGACCTTTGCCACGGGCACCAGTCTATGCTCCGGCTGATGAGCCTCGTCGCACAGTGGGAGCGCATCCAGACGAGCCTCCCGCAGGATTGGGCCGAGGCGCGCCTGGCCCTCCGAACGGGCGTGCACACCGGGCGGGTCGCGGCGCTCCTCGGGCCGCTTGGACCGGGCCGTGCGGGCGACGAGTTCCGCTTCCACGCTGCTCGCCGCGGGACAGGCCCCTCGCCGGCTGCAGTGAGCCGGAGTCTCTCCCGCCTCGACGACGGCGGGATCTCGGGCCACCTCCGGCTGCTCGGCACCGAAGCCGCCTCCGAGGAGAAGGCCACAGGGCAAACGACGCTCGCCGAGGCGTGGGATGCAGCCGTATCGGAGCTTCCCCCGACTGGAGCGACGTCTTTGCGGAGATCGAGCTGACCTCGAGCGACCATCTCGAACCCGGCGCGCTCGCCCTCGCGCCGCTCAACCCGGCACGCTACGGCGACAGCTCGGGCTTACGCTTCCGGTGCGCCCGCCTGTTCGGTTACGGCGCCTCGCCGGGCATGGTCCGGCGCTGCCTCGAGCGGCTGGACGAGCGTGACATCCCGGGAGCGATCAGCATCGTGCGCGCGCTCTCGGACACGAAGCCGGTCGCAACCCAGGGGCCGGTTTGGTACATCGGCGGCAAGGTCGTGTAGTGGCCGACCCGGCCTCGTGGCTCGTGATCGAGCAAGGCTGGAAGGCGATCGCGGCCGACGGCAGCGAGGTCGGAACCGTCGAGGAGGCGATCGGAGAGCCGGAGCTCGACATCTTCGCCGGCCTGACGATCGCGACACGGCTGCTCGGCAAACCCGTCTACGTGCCCGCCGAGCGGGTGGCCGAGATCCGGGTGGGGACCGTCTCGCTGGACCTCTCCCCCGACGAGGTCGGCCGCCTCGAGCCGTACGAGCCCCCGCGGCGACCCTAGGGCGCCCGCGTTTCCTCGGTCGACGCTGCGGTAAGGTCCAGCCCGTGCCCGGGGTGAAGCTGAACGGGGTTGGCTGGGCGGCGAAAGAGGTCGTCGAGCGCGCCCGATCGATTGCGAAGCTCGAGGTCGAGCTCGCTCTGCTGGAGATCAAGCGCAAGGTCGTCCGGATCGCGGTCGGGATCGGGCTCGGCGCCGGTGCCGTCGTCTTCGCCGTGTTCGGCATCGGCTTCCTGCTGGCGGGTGCTGCTGCGGCGATCGCTCTCGCCCTGCCGGTGTGGGCTGCGCTTCTGATCGTCGGCGGCGCCTTGCTCGCGACCGCGGTCGTCCTCGTCGCGCTCGCGGTCGGATCCTTGCGACAGGGCACCCCGCCGGTCCCTGAGGAAGCGATCGAAGAGGCGCGACGGACAACCGAGGTGCTGAGGAGCAATGGGACCTAGGCCTGCCGACGAGGTGAAACGCGAGATCGAGTCCGAGCGCGAGCAACTCGGGAGCGCCGTGCGCACCCTGCGTTCGCAGGCCGGCGTGATGCGGCGGCGGTTGCCGCTGATCGCGGCCGGCGCGGCGGGCGCGGCGCTGGTTCTCCGGACGGCCCGCAGGCGCGTTTTTCGGCGCACCACGAAGGGGAAGGAAGACCGTGGACGTTTCTCCTTCCTCGACGGTCGCTGAAGAGCGCCGCGTCTCCTCACCTGTTCGACTTCCGCGCCGCGAGTGGCTCGACGTGCTCAAGCGCACCGGAAAGCGCTTCATCGCCGACGATTGCATGGGCCTCGCCCAGGAGGTGGCCTTCAGCTCGCTGCTGGCCTTCTTCCCGGCGGTGATTCTGATCATCGGGCTGCTCGGGGTGATCGGGCCGGGTGCCTACGACTCTCTCCACCACCTCCTCGGCACCGTCGCCCCCGGCGCTGTGCTGGACGCGATCGACGTCGCCAAGCAGAGCGCCCAGAACCGGGGCGGGTCTGCAGTCGCGCTGGCGGTCGGCACGATCGGCGCACTCTGGGCCGCGAGCGGCGCCACGGGCTCGGTGATCAAGGCGGTGAACCGGGCGAACGAGCTACCGGAAGAGCGGCCCTTCTGGCGCGTGCGGCTGCTCGCGATCGGGCTCGTTCTCGCCACGGGGTTCGTTACCGCCGCGGTCTTCGTCCTGATCGTCTTCGGAGGCCCGCTCGGGGACGCGGTCGCGCGGAAGGCGCACCTCGGCAGCGGGTTCACGACGGTCTGGGATGCGCTCCGCTGGCCGATCGGCTTCGTCGGGATCCTCGTCTTCTTCGCGCTCGTCTACTACCTGGCACCCAGCCGGCGGCCCCCGGGCCTGCGCTGGATCTCCCCCGGGTCCTTGCTCGGCGCGCTGCTCTGGCTCGCGCTCTCGGGCCTGTTCGCGCTGTACACGAGCTTCTCCGGTTCGTACGACAGGACGTACGGCTCGCTGGCGGGCGCGATCGTGCTGCTGCTCTGGCTCTACTACTCGGCGATTGCGCTCCTGCTCGGCGCCGAGCTGAACGCGGAGCTCGACCGGCGCGCGGCTAGACCGCTCTGAACGACCCGCGCAGGCTCGGCGTCGCGTCCGAGCGATAGGTGTAGAGCCCTCGCTTCAGCGTCAGCCGCCAGGTCACCGTGGACTTGCCGGGCCTGGACGTGGCGCGGTTCACACCGGGGCCGGCGAGGTGGAAGTTGTCCTTCGCCGAGCGGTCGCGGACGACCACCACGACCGGACCGGCGGCGAGGGTCTTCAGGCGCGCGCCTGCTCTGGTGACCGCGATGGTCGGCCCGGATCCGACCCGCGCCCCCAGCGAGATCGGCTTCGGCGCCGGCGTGGTCGTCGTGGTCGCCGGGGCCGTCCCGACGGTGAAGTCGCCTTTCATCGTCGTGGGGTGCGCGTCGCACTGGTAGTGGTACCGGCCGTTCACGAAGGTGACCGTCCAGACGAAGCTGCCCGTCTGCTCGATATCGGTTGCCTGGTCGACACCCGGCCCGGTGAGGTGGAAGTTGTGAATGGCGGCCTTGTCCTCGACCTGGATCGTGTACGTGCCCGGATCGAGGTGCGTGACCGCGTTTCCGGTCACGTCCGCGAGGCGAATCTGGAAGCCAGGGCCCACCGTCGCGACGAGCGTGGGGCTCTGCGCCCCGGCGTCACCCGCGAAGACGGCCAGTGCTGCGACTGCGGCGGCAAGCAGAGTGCGCATCCGACCGGGAGGTACGAGCCTTCCGACGGATCGGATTGCGTGGCGTCTCAGCCGGTGCGGAGCTCGGCTCCGAAATTCTCGTAGAGCGCCTCGACGATACGCGCGCGAAGCGTGGCCGCGTCGTCGTCGGTGAGCGTCCGCTCCGGTGACTGGAACACGACCCTGATGGCGAGCGACTTCCGGCCTTCGCCGACCTGGTCACCGCGGTAGACGTCGAAGACCTTCGCCTCGCGGAGGTCGGCACCCGCAGCCTCCTTGGCTGTCGCGACGAGCGCGGCTGCCGGAACGTCCTCGTCGACTACCACGGCCAGGTCCTGACGCACCGGCGGGTACGTCAGCACGTCCTCGTATGTGATTGCGTCCGGAACGCGCGCGAAGAGCGTCGCGAGATCCAACTCGAACGCGCTCCAGCCCCGCAGCAGGCCCGGGTGGAGCTCCCCCACCCAGCCGGCCTCGATCCCCGCCGCCTTGCCGGGGTGGAGGAATGCCTCGGTCGTGCGCTCGAAGCGATCGGTGACGTGCAGTGCTGCAAGCAACGTCTCGACGATGCCCTTCGCCCGGAAGAACCGGTCGGACACGATCCCGGCGACGTGCCAGCGCTCCCCTGGGAGCTCGTCGGACGAGGGTAGGTACACCCGAGCGATCTCGAAGAGCGCGATCTCGAGCGCGCCCGCGTCGAGGTTCCGGCGCGCGGCCTCGACGAGGCTTGGCAGCAGCGCGGTGCGCAGGGCGGCGTGCTCGGTCGTCAGCGGTTCCGGGAGACGGAGCCCATCAGGGCTCATGTCCGCATGCACCAGGCTGGGCGTGTACGTCTCGGAGAGACCGCAGCCGAGCAGCACCTCCTCGACCTCCCTTCTGAGGCGCTGCTCGCGGCTCAATCGACCGAACAGCTCGCGCCGATCCGGCAGTGTGAACGGCACGCGGTCGAGCTCGAAGCGCGCGATCTCCTCGACGAGGTCGATCTCGCGCGTGACATCTCGAGAGCGCCAGCTCGGGACGACCACCTGCCAGTCGTCGGCGACGGCGAACCCGAGCCGGTCGAGGATCTCTCGCTGCCGTTCGGGCGAGGTGATCACGCCGTTCATCGCGTCCGCGCGCTCCGGTCGGAACCTCACCACGGGCGGCGCTCGAAGCTCGGCGCGCACGTCCGCTGCGCCGGTCCAATGGCCGCCCGAGAGCTCGACGATCAGCTGCGTCGCCAATCGGGCGGCCGGCCCTGCGAGATGCGGGTCGACGCCCTTCTCCCAACGGTTCGAGCCGTCCGTTCGCAGCCCGAGCCGCTCGGAGGTGCGCAGGATTCCGACGGGCTCGAAGTTCGCCGCCTCGAGCAGCACCTCGGTCGTGTCGTCGCCGACCTCGCTGTCGATCCCGCCCATGATCGCCGCCAGCGCGACGGGGCGAGCGGCATCGGCGATCACTAGGTCAGTCGGCTGGAGTCGTCGGAGGTCGCCGTCGAGCGTCGTGATCTGCTCGCCGGCCGCGGCGCGGCGGACGACGATGCGCCCTTCCGAGAGCTTCGTTCGGTCGAAGGCGTGGAGCGGGCTGCCGAGCGCGTGCATGACGTAGTTCGTCACGTCGACTACGTTCGAGATCGGACGCAGCCCTGAGGCGACCAGTCGCGCCTTCAGCCAGGGCGGCGAAGGGCCGATCGCGACGTCGTGGAAGACACGGGCGATGTAGACCGGGCAGCCGGCGGTGTCCTCGACCCGGACGTCGACCGGTTCGTCCCCGGCCGGTGGCGGTTCCTCACCGGGCGGGGGCGCCAGGTCCAGCCGGAAGAGCGCTGCCACTTCACGGGCCAGCCCGTAGACGGAGAGCAAGTCGGGCCGGTTGCCGGTGACCTCGACCTCGAGCACGTCGTCGGCGACCGCGAACAGGTCGCCGAGCGGCGTCCCCGGCTCAGCCGGATCGGGGAGCACGAGGATCCCGGAGTGATCCTGGCCCAGATCCAGCTCCTTCTCCGAGAGGATCATCCCGTCCGAGACGGTCCCGCGCAGCTTCGCGCGCTCGAGCTTCGTCCCCCCGGGGAGGACGGCGCCGGGCAGAGCGACGGCAACGGTCGCGCCAGTGCCGAAGTTCCAGGCGCCGCAGACGATCTGGCGCGGTTCCTGCTCGCCGACGTCGACGTGACACAGCTGGAGCCGGTCGGCGTTCGGATGCTTCCCCGCCTCGACGACATATCCGACGCGGAAGTAGTCGAGGTTGCCGGCGACGTCCGGAGCCCCGCGATGCTCGATTCGCTCGACCTCGCACGCCGAGGTCGCAAGGCGTGTCGCGAGCTCGTCCAGCGGGACGTCGATCGCGACGTAGTCGCGTAACCAGGAAAGCGGGACACGCATCAGAACTGCGAGATCACGCGCAAGTCCGAGTCCCAGAGCAGGCGAACGTCCGGGACGCCGTGCCTGAGCTGTGCGATCCGTTCGAGGCCGAGCCCGAACGCGAAGCCGGACACCTCCTCGGGGTCGTAGCCGACGAACTCGAGCACGGCCGGGTCGACCATTCCGGAGCCGCCCATCTCGATCCACCCCGAGTGCTTGCAGATCTGGCATCCCTGCCCGTCGCACTGGAAGCAGGAGACGTCGGGCTCCAGCGACGGCTCCGTGAACGGGAAGTAATGCGTCCGGAAGCGCACACGGCGTTCTTCTCCGAGCAGCGCCCGCATCAGGTGGAGCAGCGTGCCCTTCAGGTCGCCGAGCGTGATCCCACGGTCGACGGCGAGCCCCTCGACCTGATGGAAGATCGGATAGTGGGTCGCGTCGATCGTGTCCCGCCGGTACACGCGACCGTGCGAGATCATGTACACGGGCGGCTGCCGCGCCTCCATCACGCGGATCTGGGAGGGCGAGGTCTCGGTGCGGAGCAGCGTCTGCTCGTCGAGGAAGAGCGAGTTGTGGCGTGACCGGGCCGGGTGCCACGCTGGGAAGTTGAGCGCGTCGAAGTTGTAGTGCGTGGTCTCGACCTCGCGGCCGTCGACGACCTCGTACCCGAGCCCGAGGAAGACCGCCTCGACCTCGCGCCGGATCTGCGAGATCAGGTGACGGTGGCCACGCGGGACCTCCTCGCCCGGAAGGGTGACGTCGACGACCTCCTCGGTAAGCGCGCGGTCGAGGTCCGCCTGCTGGAGCACATCGCGACGCTCGGCGACGGCCTGCTCGATCCGCTCGCGGAGGGTGTTCAGCACGGCGCCGCTGTCGCGGTCGCGGACCTCGCGAAGCGCCTGCTTCAGCTCGCTCTTCCGGCCGAGGTATCGCACGCGCGCATCGTCGAGCTCGACGAGCGTCGAAGCGCCCGAAATGGCGCTCAGAGCCTCGTTTTCGAGCTGCTCGGCGTCCATTCGGCGACTGTATCATCGGCTTTCGCGCCGCCTTCGCCGGCACTCTGCCCGGATTCGCCGCCTGCCGGTACCCCTGACCTCCTCCCCGCTGCGAGCATAGCGGTGATCCCGTCAGACGACTGCGACGGAACGGTGGCGAATGCGTGACAACCGATCCCCAACCCGGAAAGCCGATGGTCCTCCGGTGAGTGCCTACGACCGGATCGCCGAGCTCTACGACCCGTGGAGCCGGAGCGTCACCGAGGACATCGGCTTCTACGTGGCCGAAGCGCGCAAGGCCGCAGGCGCTGGGCCTGCCCGCATGCCCGTCGTCGAGCTGGGCGTGGGCACGGGACGCATCGCCGTCCCGACTGCACAGGCAGGGGTGCCGGTGATCGGGGTCGACTCCTCCCAAGCGATGCTCGAGGTCTGCAGGGGCCGCGCCGAGGCCGAGGGCGCCGCTTCACTGCTGGACCTCAGGCTGGGCGACTTCCGCGACCCCCCCGTGCCCGAGCGCGTCCTCCTGGTCACATGTCCCTTTCGCGCGTACCTGCACCTCGACTCGGACGCGGAGCGCCTGTCAGCGCTGCGACGTGCCCGGGAGCTCCTCCTGCCGGGTGGTCGTCTCGTGTTCGACGTGTTCGCACCGTCGCGAGATGACGTCGAGGAGACGAACGGGCGGTGGCTCGAGCGCGAGCCGGGAATCTGGGAGCGAGCCGACTGGGACGAGGCAGCGCGGCTGCTCGTGCTCCGGGTTCGCGGAGGCGAGACGGTCGCCACGATGACGCTGTCCTGGCTGTCCGCCGGCGAATGGGCTGCCCTGCTCGAACGGGCAGGCTTCGAGATCGAGGCGTGCTACGGCTGGTTCGACCGCCGGCCGTACGAGGGCGGCGAGGACTCGATCTGGCTCGCACGGCGCACGTGACATAGGGTTCGCCTCGTGATCTGGGTCGTCGTCATCGTCGTCGCGATCGTCGTCCTGCTGCTGCTCGTGCTCGTCGGCATGTTCAACAAGCTCGTGCGGCTGCGGAACCGGTCGGAGAACGCGTGGGCGCAGGTCGACGTCCAGCTTCGGAAGCGGTACGACCTGATCCCGAACCTCGTCGAGACCGTGAAGGGCTACGCCGCACACGAGCGTCAGACCTTCGAGGAGGTCACGCGTGCCCGGACGGCAGCGCAGCAGGCGCAGGGGGTGGCGCAGCAGGCGCAGGCCGAGAACATGCTCACGGCCGCGATCGGCCGGCTGTTCGCTGTCGCCGAGGCGTACCCGCAGCTGCGGGCGACCGAGAACTTCCAGCAGCTCCAGGGGCAACTGTCCGACGTCGAGCAGCAGATCGCAATTGCACGTCAGGTCTACAACGACACGGTGCTCAGCTACGACAACGCGTTGGAGACCGTTCCGACGAACATCATCGCCGGGATGTTCAACTTCCGGCCGCGCGAGTACTTCCAGACCGAGGAAGCGACCCGCGAGGCGCCCCGCGTCCAGTTCACCGAGCCCCAGGCGACCCCGCCGCCGAGCCAGACCGGCTGATGCGTCGCAGATGGCTGTTCGTGGCGGCGACGCTCGTCGCGTTCGCGCTGCCCGCTGCGGCGAACGCGTACAGCCTGCCGAGCGCCGACGTGGCGGTCCGCGTCACCCCCGACGGGTCGCTCCTCGTCGCCGAGCGGATCACGATCGAAGGCGCATTCCACGGTGCCTACAGAGACATCCCGCTCCGCAAGGGCGAGTCGATCGACCGGATCGCGGTCGGCGAGGGCGAGACGCGCTACACACGCGGAGGGAGCACGAAGCTCGGCAGCATCGACACCCCGAACACCTTCAACTACGAGTCGACCGGCAACCGCGTCCGGATCGTGTGGCATTTCCAGGCCGCCGGGGAACCCCGGACGTTCACCGTCTCCTACCGGTTTCGGGGCCTGACTGTCGTGTACGACGACGTCGCCGACGTCGACCTCAAGGTCTGGGGCCCGAACTGGGATTCGCCGCTCGCGAACCTGACCTCGGCGCTGACACTCCCGCGTCCGGCCTCGCTCGGCTCCTCCTACCGGGTGTACGGACACCCGGCCTGGGTCAACGGGGTCGTCACGCGAACGGCGCGCGGGGCCACTCTCCGCGCGGTGAACGTGCCGAGCCATCAGTTCGTCGAGCTCCGAGTGGTCTTCCCTCGAGCCCTGCTCACGTCCACAGGCGGCGCGCAGACGCGGTCGGGACCGGGGCTCGCGCGCATCATCCGGGAGGAGGCCGACGACCAGTCCTCGTACCTCTCAGACAAGCGCAAGCTGGACGACGCGAAGCATCACATCGGCCGGACGCTGCTCTACTTGCTTCTGCTCGGAGTCGGCCCCGCGCTCGCGGTCGTCCTCCTGGTGTGGCTCGCGTACGGGCGAGAGCGGCGAACCGGGTACGACCGCGAGTACGAGCAGGAGCCGCCGACCGACACGGAGCCCGCACTCGTGCCACCGCTGCTTCGCCAGGACCGAACCCCCGGCTCGCCCGAGTTCACCGCGACGCTGTTCGATCTCATCCGCCGCGGGCGGTACAAGTCCGCACCCGTCACCACCGAGCGCAGCACCTGGGGCGGCCTGCGCCACGAGCAGGTCGCGGACCTCCAGCTCACCGTCGGCGACACGTCGGTACAGCTCGCCCGCTTCGAGGAGCCGGTGGCCGACGTGATCGACTCCGCGCTCGACGCCGACGGCGAGCGGCTGAGCCAGCTGCGGGACAAGATCGAGGGCGATCGCACTCAGAACGCGAAGCGCTTCACCACCTTCAAGTCACGCGTCGGCACTGCGATCCGCCAGCACCGGTGGTACACGGATGCCGGCGCGACGGCACTGGGGATCGCGCTCGCCGCCTTCGCGGCTGTCGCCGTGATCCTGCTGTGGATCGGAATCGACGGGTGGCGCTCGGCCGCGCCACGCTGGGACGACGTCGTGCTCGTTGCGCTCGGCGGCTGTGCGATCGCGAATACCGCCCTGCTCGGCGTCGCGATCACCCGGGTCCGCCTCTGGCGCCGCCGGACGAAAGCGGGCGAGACGGAAGCCGAACGGTGGGAGGCGTTTCGCCGGTACTTGACCGACTTCCCGCGCCTGAAGGACGTGCCGCCTGCGACGCTCGAGCTCTGGGAGCGCTACCTCGTGTACGGGATCACCTTCGGGATCGCCGAGCGTGTGCTCCAGGGCGCGCATCTGCACATGCCGCAGGAGCTACACGACCAGAGCACGATCTTCTGGATCAGTCCGACGGGCGACCTGGGCTCGGGGCCGAGCGCGCTCGCGATCGGCGACCTCAGTTCCGGGTTCGGCTCCGCGCTGACGCCTCCGTCGTCGAGCTCCGGCGGGTTCGGCGGAGGCTTCTCAGGGGGCGGCGGGGGTGGCGGGGGCGGCGGGGGCGGCGGCGCCTGGTAGTAGGCCGCCCCTGCGACGGCTCATTTCGTAGAGGGCGATCGCCCCGGCGACAGCCACGTTCAGGGACTCGGCGGACTCCGCCACGGGAATCGAGGCGAGCGCGTCGCACGAGGCGATGATGTCGTCCGGGAGCCCGACGCGCTCGGCGCCGAGGACGAACACCGTCTCGTCACCAAGCTCGACGTCGGCGAGCGGCCGTCCGCCGTTCGCAACGAGTGCGACCCTGTTGCCCTCGGTCTCGTCGAATCGTCCGATCGGCACGCGGAAGATCGCGCCGGCGGATGCCCGTAGCGCCTTCGATCCGGTCGGGTCGGCGCACCCCGCCGAGAGGGCGACCGCCGCCCCGAAGGCGTCGGCCGTACGGATCAGCGTGCCGACGTTCCCCGGGTCTCCCACGTGCCACAGCGCGAGGACACTGCTGCGCCGCTCGTAGCCGGGCAGGTCTTCCTGCCGGAAGATCCCGATCACCCTCGGCGGGTGCGCAAGCGTCGACACCGACGCCAGCAACTCGGCGCCGACCGTCTCTCCGGCAACGAGGAGGTCGACCGGCTCGATGCCCTCGGACCGCGCCGCCTCGACCAGGTCCTCCCCTTCGCAGACGAAGAGGCCGAGCTTCGCGCGCTGGCGACGACTCTGCAGCCGCCGAACGAGCTTCAAGCGCGAGTTCGACGCCGACGTGATCACATCCCCACTCTAGGACGTGGCCCGCCGCGGGAGCCGGCTAGCCCTGGAGCGCGGCTTTCGCCTGCTCGGCGATCACCCCGAAGGCGGCGGGGTCGCTCACGGCGAGGTCTGCGAGCACCTTGCGGTCGAGCTCGATCTCCGCTTTGCGGCAGCCGGCGACGAACTGGTTGTACGAGAGCCCGTGCTGCCTCGCCGCGGCGTTGATGCGGATGATCCAGAGGCTTCGCATCGTCCTCTTGCGGACCTTCCGGTCGCGATAGGCGTAGACGAGCGAATGGTCGACCTGCTCCTTGGCGTGGGTATAGGTCTTGGACTTGAGGCCCCAGTAGCCCTTCGCCTGCTCGAGGACCTTGCGCCGCTTCTTGCGCGCGTGGACTGACCGCTTGACGCGTGGCATCTCGTTCTCCTAGATCCCGAGCTGCTTGCGGACGGACTTCTTGTCGCTACCCGCGAGCGGCGCGGGTCGGCGGAAGCTCCGCTTCCGCTTCGGCGACTTCTTCTCCAGCAGGTGGCTCTTCATCGCGCGGCGGCGCAGGAGCTTCCCGCCCGCCGTCACCTTGAACCGCTTCTTCGCTCCGCTGTGCGTCTTCTGTTTCGGCATCGCTGGATTCTCCTGAGGATTTCTGCAGCCCGGCGTTCTTCGTCGGGCCAAGGACCATCACCATGTTGCGCCCGTCGAGGAGCGGCGGCTGTTCGACCGCCCCGATCTCCTTCACGTCCTCCGCAAGCCGCATCAGCAGGTCACGCCCGCGTTCCGGATGGGACGTCTCGCGTCCGCGGAACATGATCGTCACCTTGACCTTCGCGCGCTGGTTGAGGAAGCGCTCGACGTGGCCCTTCTTGGTGTTGTAGTCGTGTACCTGGATCTTCGGTCTGAGCTTGATCTCCTTGACGTGGATCTGCGACTGGTGCTTCCGCGCCTGCTTGGCCTTCTGCTCCTGCTCGTAGCGGTACTTCGAGTAATCCATCACCTTCGCTACGGGCGGATCCGCCTGCGGCGCGATCTCGACGAGATCGAGACCCTTCGAGTACGCGTACTCGAGCGCCTCGGTGACCTGCTTGATCCCGACCTGCCCGCCGTTCTCGTCCACCAACCTCACCCGCGGGACGCGAATCGCGTCGTTGATGCGGGTCTGGGGGACCGGGCGAACCGGAGGCTCCGGACTCCGCCGCGGTCTCAAAGGCTATTCACCAAGCTCGCTTGCTCCTCCTTCTCGAACGACAAAGACCGCTGCAAGCAGCGGCCCGATTTCTCACCAACAGACAATGCCTCGTCTGTCGACTCGGTTGAACCCCGCGCGGCCCCGAAGGCCGGGAGGTGAGGAACGGGTCGTCCCTGCTTGAGCAGAGTCACATCGTACCTAACTCTGCGAGCAGCTCGTCCAGGGACTTCGTCGACTGCTCGCCACCTCGCTCACGCACGGCGAGCGACTCGGGCGACTCACGGTCCCCGTAGACGATCACGTACGGGATCTTCTCGAGCTCGGAGTTGCGGATCCGCTTGCCGACCGTCTCGTCCGAGTCGTCGACTTCGACGCGCACGCCGGCCTCCCTCAGCCGGCCGGCAAGGTCGGACACTGGGGCACGGTGGCTCTCGCCCACCGGCACGACGCGGACCTGCACGGGGGCGAGCCAGAGCGGCAGGTCGCCGGCGTAGTGCTCGAGCAGGATGCCGATGAACCGCTCGAGCGAGCCGAACAACGCGCGATGGATGACGAGCACCGGGTGCTCCACGTTGTCAGGCCCCATGTACTTGAGCCCGAACCGCGCCGGCATCTGCCGGTCGAGCTGGATCGTCCCGAGCTGCCATGACCGACCGAGGACGTCCTTCGCGTGGATGTCGATCTTGGGGCCGTAGAACGATCCCTCTCCCACGCCGAGGTCGTACTCCATCTGATTCCGCTCGAGCGCGGCCTGCAGCGCCGCCTCCGCGAAGTCCCACTCCACGTCGCTGCCGAGCTTGTCGTCCGGCCGGGTCGAGAACTCGGCCCGCGCCTCCAGCCCGAACAGGCCGTAGAGGTAGTCCAGGTAATCGATGCACGCGTCGAGCTCGTCCGGGATCTGCTCCTCCGTGCAGAAGATGTGCGCGTCGTCCTGGGTGACGTACCGGACCCGCGTCAGCCCGTGCAGCGCTCCGGCGAGCTCGTTGCGGTGGAGCGGCGCCGCCTCCGCGTACCGGAGGGGCAGCTCCCGGTACGAGCGCAACTGGCTTCCGAAGAGCAACATATGCCCGGGGCAGTTCATCGGCTTGATTCCGTACACGTGCTCGTCGTCGAGCGGGATCAGGAACATGCTCTCCCGGAACTTCTCCCAATGGCCCGAGGTGACCCACAGCGCCTTGTCGTAGATGAGCGGGGTCTTCACCTCGAGGTAGCCGCGCTTGAGGTTCTCCCGCCTGCGGAGCGCCTCGAGCTCGTTGAACACGACCATCCCCTTCGGGTGCCAGAGCGGTGAGCCCGGCGAATGCTCGTCGAAGTGGAAGAGGTCGAGCTGCGCTCCGAGCCGCCGGTGGTCGCGGCGCTTCGCCTCCTCCAGCGCGGCCAGATGCGTGTCCAGGTCATCCTGGGTGTAGAAGGCGGTGCCGTAGACCCGCGTCAGCTGCGTGTTCCGCTCGTCACCTCGCCAGTAGGCGCCCGCGAGGCCGGTGAGCTTGATCGCCTTGATCGGCGCCGAGTCCTGGAGATGCGGACCTCTGCAGAGGTCGGTGAAGTCACCCTGCGTGTAGAGCGAGATGTCGCCCTCCGCGGTATCGACGAGCTCGACCTTGTACGGCTCGTGCTCGTCTGCGAAGCGCCGGCGGGCCTCCTCTCGCGAGATCTCCTTCCGCGTCCAGGCGCGTCCCTCCGCAAGCTCCCGGCGGATCTCGGCTTCGATGCGCTCCAGATCGCTTTCGTGGATCGGCTCGGGGAACTCGAAGTCGTAGTAGAAGCCGTTCTCGATCGGCGGGCCGATCGCGATCTTCACGCCCGGGTAGAGCCTCCGGACCGCCTCCGCGAGCAGGTGAGCGGTCGAGTGCCGCAACACGTAGAGCGCGGCCGGGTCGTTCCGATCGCGAGTGGTCAAGATCTGGATGTGCTCGCCGTCCTGGAGCGGCAGCCGAAGGTCGCGAAGGTCACCGTCCGAGCGGATGAGGACCGCATCTTTCGCCAGCTTCGGTCCGATCGCCCGCGCGGCGTCGAGCCCGGTGGCCCCCTCGGGGAGCTCGAGCTGGGAGTTGTCGGGCAGGACGACCTTCACTGCGACCAGGATACTTCGCGTTTCCCGGCGTCTACCGGCGCAGCGCGGCGCGCACGTCCGGACGGCCGAGCACCTCGACGAAGACGATCACGCCGTCGATCGTGTCGACGACGAGGTCTCCGACCGAGATCTGCTTCCCCCGTCGGAACCATCGTTTCAGCGGCCGGCCGGTGTAGAAGCTCCCGCAGCCTTCGACATCGCACCGGCAGACCGCGGAGATCCGGAGCGAGCCGACCTGCTCGGCGAGATCCGGCCGCCCTTTCCCCCGGAGCCCCTGCTCGAGCTCGGAAGCGACCGCCGGCAGCCTGTCGATGACCAGGGGCTCGTCGACCATCGGCGGAGTTGTAGCGCGCCTGCTACGGTGCCCGGCGAACAAGAACGAGTACCGACGACGCGGTCCAGCGCCTTCTCTACCCGTTCGTGAGTGGTAAGGGAGGTGTTCACATGGCTACCGGTACCGTCAAATGGTTCAACGCTGCGAAGGGGTACGGGTTCATCACGCCCGACGAGGGCGGCAAGGACCTGTTCGTCCATCACTCGCAGATCACCGGCGAGGGCTACAAGTCCCTCGACGAGGGCGCCCGGGTCGAGTTCGAGGCCCGCGAAGGGCAGAAAGGCCCCGAGGCGACCGGCGTCACGCCCGTCGCGAGCTAAGACCGGCACCGTGTGCCTCGCATCTCGCGAGGCACACGCCGTTCAAGAGAGGAGCACACCGTCCCGAGCAAGGAAGAGAAGATCGAGTTCGAAGGAGAGGTCGTCGAGGCCCTTCGCAGCGGCATGTTCCGGATCAAGCTCGACAACGACCACGAGACCCTCGGCTACACAGCCGGGAAGATGCGCCGATATCGGATCAGGATCCTGCCGGGCGATCGTGTCAAGGTCGAACTGTCGCCGTACGACCTGACCCGAGGACGAATCGTCTTCCGGTTCAGGTAGCGCGCGCGCACCGTTTGGCGCAGCGCCCCAGGGGTACCCCCTCGAGAACGAAAGGGGGGACCGATGGGGAAGATCATTCGCGACGTCATGACGCCGAGCCCGCAGACGGTGCAGGCGGGCAGCCCGGCGACCGAGGCGGCGAAGCTGATGAAGGAGGCCCACGCAGGGATGATTCCTGTGGTCGAGAATGGCCGCCTGCTCGGGGCCGTGACCGACCGCGACATCGTTCTGCGGGTCGTCGCCGAGGGGAAGGACCCGATGTCGACGACCGCCGGGGACATTGCCTCGATCGACCTGATCACCGTCACGCCGGATCAGGATCTCGACGAGGCGATGAAGCTGATGGCACGCCACCAGATCCGGAGGCTGCCGGTTGTCGAGGACGGACGGCTGATCGGCGTCGTCGCACAGGCAGACGTCGCCCGCGCGGGCGACGAGCGCCAGGTCGGCGAGACGGTCGACCAGATCTCGAGGTAAGGCCGCAGTTCAGCGTCGGCGGTTGTCCGGTGGCGCTTCGAGGAAGGGGGTCGTGTCGGGGCGGCATGACCGCTCAGAAGAAGGCCGCGGGCCGCAAGGGCGGCCGCGCGGCCGCCCGGAAGAGCTAGGAACGCGCCGGGGCCTTCGCCTGCGCGGAGGCCCCGCGGCTCAGGTGGCGAGCGCGACGATCCACGTCAGCGTCCGCGTGCGTCCGTAGGCGTCGGTCGCGGTCAGCGTCACCGTGTAGCTTCCCGGCCCGAAGAGGAAGGGCCCGAGAGCGAGCCGCGCTGCGCGCCCGAGGAAGTGCTGGTTGACGAGAAGCTTCCCGCCCCGCTTGACGCGGATACGCATGTCCGAGATCTGGTTGGCCTTGGCGTGGAGGGTGACCGACCAGACGTCGCCGGTTCGCGTCACGCTCGGCGCCTCGCGGGTGAGGACGAACGGAGTAGCCGTCGCGGCGGCTCCGCAGCGGCCGAGACACGCGTTCCAGCGCAGCACGCGACCCGCAAGCCGGACCTCGAACCTGTAGAGGCCGGACTTGGCGACCGGGAAGGGGCCGATCGTCGCCCGTCCCGCGGCGACGCGGAGCGAGAGGGACGACGCGACGCGTCCGGCTCGAAGCCCACGAACGCGGGCAATCCCGCCCTGGGTGGTCGCGAAGCGCAGGGTGACGCGGAAGCCGCCCGCCGCGCGCCTGACGACCGGCGAGCCGAGCGAGGTCAGCACCGCCTTCGGCGCCGGAGGTCCTGTGGCCGCGCCAGAGAACCTCGCGCCGACCGTCTCCGCGGCGCTCAGGGTCACGGTGCAGGTCCTCTTCGTGCCTGCGCAGGCCCCGCTCCAGCCGAGGAAGGACGAGCCGGCGAGCGGAGTCGCGGTCAGCGTCGCCTTGGCACCCGCCTTGAAGCTCTGCGTGCAGGTCTTCTGAGCGCCTGTCGACGAGCACGCGCCGGCGGAGGTCGAGACACTGCCGCGTCCGTTCACAGCCAGGGTGAGGGTGCCGGGCGCTCCGCCGCCGGTGAACGTCGCGGTGACGCTCTTCGCCGCGGACATGGTCACAGCGCACGTCCTCGCCGTCCCCGTGCACGCACCGCTCCAGCGGCTGAAGAGTGCGCCCGAGGCGGGAGCCGCGGTCAGCGTCACCGTCGACCCCGCCGTCTGGCCCGCGCTGCACGTCGAGCCCCCGTTGCCACAGCTGATGCCGCCGCCCGTCACGCGACCGGCTCCCGTCACGGAGACCGAGAGCTGAAAGGTCGAGGTGCCGCCGGCGAAGGTCGCCGAGACGCTCCTCGCGCTCGTCATCGTCACGGTGCAGGTCGGCGCCGTCCCCGTGCACGCCGCTCCCCACCCGCTGAAGGTCGCACCTGTCGAGGGCGTGGCGATCAGGGTGACCGAGGCGCCCGGCGATTGATTGCTGTTGCAGAGCGAGGCGGTGCTACCGCAGTTGATTCCGCCCCCGGTGACGGTGCCGTTTCCCGTGACGACGACGCTGAGCGCGAAACCGGTGGTGCCCCCCGGGCCGCTGCCGCCGGTGAAGGTCGCCGTGACCGTCTTGGCAGCGCTCATGAGGACCGTGCAGGTGGTCGCCGTTCCACCGCAGGCGCCGGTCCAGCCTGCGAAGATCGCGCCCGTCGTCGGGCTCGCGACGAGCGTCACGGTCGCGTTCAGCGCAAACGTCCCCGAGCAAACGGAGGCACCGTTGCCGCAGTTGATCGCACCGATCCCTCCCGTGACGCTGCCGTTGCCGGTGACGGTCACGGTCAAGGGGATGGCGAGCGTGAAGGTCGCCGTGACCGACCTGTCGACGTCCATCGTCAACGTGCAGGTGTTGCCGGTCCCCGAGCACGAGCTCGTTCCGGTCCAGCCCGTGAAGACGTAACCCTCCTTGGGGCTTGCCGTCAGGGTCACCGTCGTGCCGGGGGGGATCGGCTGCGTACACGTGGCCGGCCCTGCGCAGTCGATGCCTCCACCGTCCACGGTGCCGCTCCCGGCGACGGAGACGGTCAGGAGCTTGGCCGTATTCGTGCTCGACTTGGACCACGAGGCACCGAGCGCCTTACTCTGGGATAGCTCCACCGTGCAGGCGTTTTGGGCGTCGCTGCAGGCCCCGCTCCAGCCGTTGAACACGAAACCGGGATCCGGCGTTTCGAGCACGGTCAGCGTCGAGCCGGTCAGGACCGTCCAGGAGCAGTCCGTTGCGTCGTCACTCGAGTTCGCGGTCGGGCCGGAACCGCAACTGATCTGTCCTCCGCCGGTTACGTCGCCGCCGCTGTCGAGAATTGTGTCGGCGTCCGTGTCGACGAGTGTGGCGCTGACGGACAACGTGCTTGTCGTCGTTCCCGGCCCGTTGAACCGAGCCGTCACTTCGTAGTCGGTCGCGCCACTGAGCTCACATGTGTCGCCCGAGCAGGCTCCTGCCCAGCTGTCGAAGTGCCAGTCGTTCGCTGAGTCCTTCCAGACGAGCCTGATCGTCCCCGCGCCGCTGGTAAAGGCAACGTGACAGGTCGTCTTCCCGTCGCCGCATTCGATCCCGGACGGGCCGACGCTCGACACCCGGCCCTTGCCGATCACCTGCACAGTGACGGTCGTGGTCGCGAGCGAGCGGCCGCCGGCGTCGCCCACGCCGAACGCGAGGACGGAAAGGAGAATCAGCGGCGCGAGAATCCGTCTCACAGGAAAGGCTCTCCCCTGCAACGCTCGCGGAGCTTACGCATTACAACAGGCATTTGCTACGCATCAGGGGAGGACCGCGACCCACGCCAGCCCACGGACCCGGCCGAAGGCGTCGGTCGCGCGCAGCCGCAGCGTGTAGTTGCCCGGCGAGAGCAGGAACGGCCCGGCGCTCACGAGCCCTGACCGCGAGGCGAACCGCACATCGCGGGCAAGTCGCTTGCCGCGGTAGATACGGAGGCCGACACCGGCCGGCTGCGTCGAGCCGAAGTGGATGCTGACCGACCACAAGGCGCCCGCGTCGATCACGGTCGCCGCCCGGCGCTCGAGCGTGAAAGGCCCGGCGACCCGGCCGGCCGCCTCGCCGCAGCGGCCGAGGCAGGCATGCCAGCGAAGCGCACGTCCAGATTGGGTCAGCTCGAAGGCGTAGAAGCCCGCCTTGGCGAGCGGAAACGGGCCGACGGCGGCAAGGCCCGGCGCGGCGGCGAACGAGAAGGCGGTCTCCAGCCTTCCTGCACGCAGCGCCCGCACACGTACCGTTGCGCGCCGACTCGTTCGAAAGCGGAGCGTGACGGAGAAGCCGGTTCGCGTCCTGGTGACGACAGGACGACCACGGCTGCGTAAGCCCTCACCGGCTCCGGCGGATCCGGGGGTGGACGCGAACCGGGCCGAGACGGTCTTCGCCGTGTTCATCTCGACTGTGCACGTCGGGATCCCGCCGGTGCACGCGCCGCCCCAACCAGCGAACGACCAGCCTGCGGCGGGGACTGCCGTCAACCCGACGCTCGAGCCCTGGGTTTGCGACGCGCTACAGCTGTTTGCTCCGTTTCCGCACCTGATGCCGCCGCCGCTGACGGTGCCCCGGCCGGCCACCGACACGGTGAGTGGAACCTCAGTCGACGCGCCACCCGAGAACGTGGCGTTCACGGTCCGGGCGCTGGACATCGTCAGCGAGCACGTCGGGCTTGTTCCCGAGCACGCCCCGCCCCAGCCCTCGAAGGCTCCGCCTTCGGCGGGTGTCGCGGTCAGGGTCACTGCCGATCCGGCCGGCTGGTTCTCCGAGCAGACCGAGCGCCCCGCGCCGCAGCTCACGCCGCCTCCGGTGACCGTTCCCTCGCCGGACACCGAGACGGTGAGCGGAAAGGTCGACGGGGCCACACCACCACCGCTGCCGGTGAACGTCGCGGACACGGTCTGGTCGCTCGACATGGTCAACGTGCACGTCGTTGCCGAGCCCGCACAGGCGCCGCCCCAGCCGGTGAATCCGGCGCCGGAGCCGGGGGTTGCAGTCAGAATCACCGTCGAGTCGGTCGTCTCGTCGGCGCTGCACTGGGAACCGCCCGCCGACGTGCATGCGATGCCGCTGCCTGTGACCGTCCCGTTTCCGGCGACTGTCACCGTCAGCTTCTTCGTCGCCGCAGACTTCGCGAATGCCGCATTGACGGTCTGAGACGAGCTCATCGTCACCGTGCAGCTGACCGTAGTTCCCGAGCAGGCTCCTCCCCAGCCGGTGAAGTCGTACCCGTCGTCGGGCTCCTCGACCAGCGTCAGCGTCGACCCGGTGTACACACTCGATGTGCAGTCGGTCTCGCCCGCGTCGCAGTCGATGTCGCCGCCGGTGATCTTCCCGCCGTCTGTGCCGCTGCCGGTGACGTGAACGGTCAGCGTGCTCGTGCCCGGCGACGTGCCGGGCGTGAACCCCGCCGTCACGTCGTGGTCACCGCCGTCGAGGGCGACCGTGCATTCGTTGTCGGTCGCGCCCGCGCAACCGGTCCAGGCGTCGAACGTCCATCCGCTTGTGTCGTTCGCGGTCAGCTCGACGGACCCGCTCGTCGCGCTGCTCGTGAAGTAACAGGTACGCCGCCCCGGAACCGCACGTAATCTGGCCCCCGTCGCTCGTGACCTGGCCGCCGCCGATCACCTGGACGGAAAGCGTCGTCGTGGCAAGGGTTCTCGCGCCTGCGCCTCCGACCCCGAGCGAGAGCGCCGCGAGGAGCACGAGAGCCCAGCTGGAAGGCGTCCCCCTCATGCCATCGGGCAGCTTACGACTTAGAACGTGTACGAGCGCTGGCGGCTGAGGAAGAAGCCGTGCCCCGCCCTGTTCTTGCAGCGCAGACCGGTTGCCTGCGAGAGGCACGTGAAGGGTCCCTTCCTCCACGTCTTTCCGTACTGGAGAACGGGAGCCCGCGGATCCCGCGCGGTGTCGCCCGCGCAGAACGGCCGTGCACGACCGGTCGCGCCGGACATCGAGTAGCCGTACCCCCAGTCGAGGTCGCAATTCTTCGGCCGGCGCGGCAAGGGATGCAAGCCCCCACCGATGTCACAGCGTAGGTACGGCTTGTCCGTGGCAGCGAAGGGGGTCACGTAGACGCAGCCGATGTTCTTGGACGGCGTCTGGAAGAACGACGTGCTGCCTGCCGCCGCTGCTGCAGCCACACCGGCGGCGACGATCAGAGCAACGCCGGCGAGGACGCGGTACACGGCCCGAATCGTAGTTCGGATCAGGTGACGAGGTAGGGAATCACGAAAGCGAGCGTCATCACTACTGCGACCACGACGGCGAGCCCGGTGTAGAGCAGCACGATCGAGCGCACGAGCGGAGGTTCGGCCCTCGGCCGGCTCCGCCGCCGGGCTCGTTCGGGCGAGCGGCGAACCGAGAGCGTCGCGCCGCTGGTCAGCCACGCTGCCTCGAGCCTGTCAGATCGCTCCCGAGCGTGGACGAGCCGCGGCGGATCCAGCTCGAGGACGCGGGCGTCGGGATCGACGACGACCCAGCGGCGCTCGGCGTCGACGGTCACGACGTCTGTCGCGAGCACGAGACCGCGCTGTCCTCCGTCGGCGCGGACGGCGAACCCGGCCGGCCGGCCGTCGTCCCCCAGCCAGAGCTCCTCCACCGAGCCGAGCCGAGCATCAGCGGTGACGACTCGGAAGCCGTCGCATCCGAGGAGCGCATCCGCGAGGGGCGGCGCAATCGTCATCGCATTCTGTTTCCCGATTGCCGCAGAGTCACTCCAGGGGGTGATCTCGGATCCCTCGACCGGATGATTTCCGGAGCCCCGAATCGGAAGCATCGTGATCGTTCACGCAACCTAAGCCGTCGAAATCTCTCGAAAGCTGCCGTTGAAGCCGCGCGGCGAGCGAGTCGATGGACACCCGAGTGACAGCGAATGCCGTTGTGGGGAGGCCGAGATGATCCGACTGCTGATGTGTGACGACTCCGCCGAGGCGCGGACGTTGCTCCGGACGATGCTCGCCGGCGATCGTGAGATCGAGATCGTCGGGGAAGCAACCGACGGGAGCGAGGCGCTCGCGCTGGCGATCGATCTCTCGCCTGACGTCGTGCTCATGGACGTCGCGATGCCCGTCGTCGACGGTGTGGAGGCGACGCGACGGCTGAAGGAGCTCCTCCCCTCTACGCGAATCGTCGCACTGGCCGGCTCGGATGACCTCGAGGTCGCCGACGCGATGCTCGATGCCGGCGCCAGCGCCTACTGCGTCAAGGGAGCGCCGCTCTGGGAGCTCGAGCGTGCGCTGATGGGCGCAGAGGAGCCGCTCGTGCGCCTCGCGCACAGCCTGCCTCGCGCGTTTCCGGGCGGGGTCGGCCAGCTGCTTGCCCGTGAGCTCGTGGAGCTGACCGGCGCGCTCTGCACGGCGACGTATCTGAGCTCGGCCGAGACCGGCCTGTCGCTGGCCGGCCTGGCAGGTGCGCCGCCGCGCGACCGCCTCAGCAGCCCTCCGGGCGTCGTGCTGCGCGCCTTTGCCGAGGCGACGTCCGCGCCCGCGGACGCGCACGAGCTGGCCGAGCTCTACCGGCTCGGCATCCCCTGCGGCGAAGCGCTCGCCCTGCCGCTCGTCGGCGACGGCGTCCGGTTGGGAGCGCTGCTGGTCGCGATGCCCGCCAACGTCCAGCTCGAGCTCGACACGGAGCTGGTCGCCGCCGCCGCCGACATCGCAGCGGCCTCGCTGGCTCAGGAGCGCAAGCTCGCACTCACCTACGCCGAGGCCCGCCGCGACGCGCTCACCGGTCTGTTGAACCGCCGTGCGTTCGACGAGCATCTCGACGATCTCCTCGAGCGCGAGCAGATCGCGCTGATCATGCTCGACGTCGATCACTTCAAGCTCGTCAACGACACCGACGGCCACGCCGCGGGCGACGTCGTCCTGACCACGGTCGGGCGCGTCCTCCTGCGCACTGCTCGGGCGAACGAGCAGGTCTTCCGAATCGGTGGGGACGAGTTCGCGCTGGTGATTCTCGGCGATGCGAGCGACGCCGCGAGCGCAACCAAGCGCCTGCTCCACGCGGTTCGCGACCAGCGGCGCGGGCTGGCGCTACCCACCCTCTCGGCGGGCATCGCCGACGCCGCACCCGGGACGACGACCAAGGAGGAGCTGGTCGCCCGAGCGGACGCGGCGCTCTACGCGGCCAAGGACGCGGGTCGCGACCGGCTCGTCATCGCTGATGAACAGACCGCTCGGCGGCCGGTCGAATCCCCTCCGCCCACGCCGGTATCGGAATCGGTGGTGCTTCCCGGGACGCGGGCGCTACGGCTGCTGCTGGTCGACGACGATCCCGGGCTGCTGATGCTGCTTCGAACGACGTTCGAGATCGTCGACATCCAGGTCGAGGAGGCCCGCAGCGCGGGTGAGGCCGAGTCCCGGATCGCGGCAGGGTCGCCCGACGTGATCGTCCTCGACGTGGCAATGCCGGGCATGGACGGCCTCTCCTTCTGCCGGGCGCTGAAGGCGGCGCCGGCGACGAGGGAGATCCCGGTCGTCATCCTGTCGGGCGCCGATACGGGCGAGGAAGAGGCGCGCGCCGCGGGAGCGGATTCGTTCCTGCGCAAGCCGTTCAGCCCGCTTGATCTGCTCGGCCTGGTCGAACAGCTCGCCGGCGGGCTGTTCGAGGGGCCGTTCCGGCTCATGGTCGACGAGCGCCCGGAGGAGCAGCTGCTTCTGTACGCCCGCGACCTGCGCCGCCTGCTGGAGCTCGAGCGCGGCCAGCGGCACCTGATCAAGACGGCGTACGAGGAGACGATCGGCGCATTTGCAGGGGCGCTCGCAGCGAAGGACTTCGGAACGGGAGCGCACTCTCAGCGGGTTGTCCGCTACGCGAAGGAGCTGACACGAGCGGTGGAGCCGGCCCTGCTCGACGATCCGAGCCTCGAGCACGGGTTCCTGCTTCACGACGTGGGCAAGATCGGCGTCCCCGACTCGATCCTCCAGAAGACGTGCAACCTGACGCGCGACGAACGAATCGTCATGCGGTCGCACACCGTCCTCGGCTCCCAGCTGCTCTCGCAGGTCCCGCTGCTCCAGGGCGAAGGGCTTGGCGTGATTCGCTCGCACCACGAGCGCTGGGACGGGAGCGGCTATCCGGACATGCTGACCGCCGAGGACATCCCGCTCGGAGCCCGCATCTTCGCGGTCGCCGACACCCTCGACGCGATCACGAGCGACCGGCCCTACCGCGACGCCGCCCCGTGGGAGACCGCGGTCGGCGAGATCTTCGCGCAGTCCAGGCACCAGTTCGATCCGAAGGTCGTCGATGCATTCGGGGCGATCGAACCCCGACTGCGCCGCCTGAGGCAGCGAATGGCCGCCTGACGGTTCTCCCCGGAGAGGCACCTAAGGACACAGCCGCTACGGGGCTGTTGGCCTCCAGACCGGCGACGAGTCGCTCGGGCGCGGCGTCCGGTCGCTTCCGAGACGGCCTTGTCGCCAGGGCGGAACCGAGCAGGACGAGCGCGAAGCCGAAGCCCATGCTGACGGTGAACGATTCGTCGAGGATGGTCACCCCGAGCAGCGCCGCGACCGCCGGGTTCACGTAGGTGATCACGGTCGCGCGGACGGGCCCGATCTCTCCGATCAGGGCGAAGAAGAGGATGAACGCAACCGCGGTGCAGACGATCGCGAGCCCCGCCACGGAGCCGAGCACGCGCCCCGACGGAACCCCGTCGGGAATGCTGAAGGCCGCGATCGGCGCGTAGACGAGCGCGCTGATCCCGAGCGAGACTGCGATCACGCCGAGCGCCGGCAGCCCGGCCAGGTAGCGCGCGAGCAGGATCGGCCCGACCGCATACCCGAGGACGACCAGGGCCAGCTCGACGAGCGCCGTTGCGCTCGCGCCGCCGAGGTCGAATCCGACGAGCACGGCAACGCCGGCCACCCCTACGAGGAGCCCGGTCGTGCTCGCGAAGCCGAGTCGCTCCCGGTCGCCGGTCGTCCGCGCGATTGCTGCGCCGACGAGCGGTACGGCGGCGATCATCAGAGCGGCGAGCGAGCTGGAGACGTGCGTCTCGGCGCTCGAGAGCAGAACCCAGGGGAGGGCGATCTCCACCGCCGCAAAGACCAGGAGCGCCGGCCACCGGCGGATGACTGGACCGAGCTCGCCCCGGCCGGCGGCGACGGGCACGAGCAGCAGCGCCGCGATCGAGGTGCGCGCGAAGACGAGCATCTCCGGGCTGAGCTCGCGGACAGCGACACGGATCAGGAGATACGGGATCCCCCAGATCAGGCACATGAGCCCGAACAGGACGAATCCGCGCCTCGTCATTCCCCCACGCTACAAGTGCGATGGAAGCAGCCGCCACAAGAGTTCCTTGTCGTCTCGATTAATCGCGGAAAGACCCGTAGGTGCGGCTGACTCCACCCCGGCAGTCTCGGCGGTTTACGATCGGCTCATGGCGTTTCGCAAGGACGCGAAGGTCGAGCTGATCTCCAGAGTGCCACTGCTCGCCGGCTGCTCGAAGAGCGAGTTGGGCAGGATCGCCAGCCTCGCCGACCTGGTCGATTTCGCAGAAGGCGACAAGCTGATGCAGGAAGGCACCTCCGGAAGCGAGTTCTTCATCCTCGTCGAGGGCACTGCGCGGGTCACTCGGCGCGGCCGCAAGCTCGCCGATCTCGGAGCCGGAGGCTGGGTCGGGGAGATTGCGCTCATCTCGACGGTCCCTCGCACCGCCACGGTTGTCGCCACCTCCCCGTTGCAGACCCTCGTGCTGACGCGGAGGGGTTTCTCCGATCTCGTGCACCACGTGCCGGCGATCGGGATCAAGGTGCTCGCAGCGGTCGGCCAGCGTCTTGCCGACCAGACGGTTTAGCCGGCTTCGCGCCGTCGCGTGACCGTTTCCTACGCCGGCAGCGAGCGGACGTCTACCGACTGTGATCGGTCGATCCAGAACCTCCTCGCCCAGAGAGCGACATAGACGAGCGCGACGAGGACGGGCACTTCGATCAGCGGCCCGACGACACCTGCCAGCGCCTGCCCCGAGGTCGCGCCGAAGACGCCGACCGCGACGGCGATTGCGAGCTCGAAGTCGTTGCTGGCGACCGTGAACGAGAGGCTGGCCGTCTGCGCGTAGGGGAAGCCGAGCAGCCTCCCTGCGACGAAGCCGGCAACCCACATCAGCCCGAAGTAGACGAGCAGCGGAAGCGCGATACGCACGACGTCGAGCGGCTGGGAGGTGATGCGGTCTCCCTGAATGGCGAAGAGAAGCACGATCGTGAAGAGCAGCCCGTAGAGGGTGATCGGCGCGATTCGGGGGATGAAGCGCTGCTCGAACCAGTCGCGACCACGGCTGCGCAGCCCGATCCGGCGGGTGAGGTAGCCCGCGGTGAGCGGAATCCCGAGGAAGATCAAGACGGTGCGCGCGACCTCCCAGATCCCGACCTCGAAGCCCTGTGTGTCGAGGCCGAGCCAGCCCGGCAGCACGGTCAGGTAGAAGTAGCCGAGGAGCGAGTACGCGACGACCTGGAAGAGGGCGTTGAAGACGACAAGGACGGCGGCGCGGTCGCGATCACCTTTGGCGATGTCGTTCCAGATCAACACCATGGCGATACAGCGAGCGAGCCCGACAATGATCACGCCGGTTCGGTAGGCAGGTTGGTGGGGCAGGAGCAGCCAGGCGAGCGTGAACATCAGAGCGGGCCCGACGATCCAGGAGAGAAACAGCGAGACCCCGAAGAAGCGCCGGTTCGAGACACCGTCGTGGCTCATTCGCCCGAGGTCCTCGTAGCGGACCTTCACGAGCACCGGGTACATCATCAGGAGCAGCCCCGCAGCGATCGGCAGGCTCACGGTCCCGACCTGTAGCCGCTCGAGACCGTCGTTCAGTCCAGGGACGAGCGCGCCGAGGCCGAGACCTGCCGCCATCGCGAGCGCGATCCACAACGGGAGGAACCGGTCGAGAGTCGAGAGCCTCGCGAGGACGGGGGCCTCGGCGATACGCACTTCCGGGGCGGTTGCAACGCGAGCGGCGTCAGTGGCAGCCATGGACTGCCGTCACGTCGGGAGCAGCTCCCGGACCAGCTGCTGGACACGTGCATCGATCTCGTCGCGGATCCGTCGAACCGTCTCGAGGTCCTGACCAGCAGGGTCGTCGAGCTCCCAGTCCTCGTAGCGCTTCCCCGGGTAGATCGGGCACGCATCTCCGCACCCCATCGTGATCACGACGTCCGCGGCGCGAACGACCTCGTCCGTGAGCGGCTTCGGAAACTCCTCGCTCATGTCCACCCCGATCTCCTCCATCGCCTGCACGGCGGCGGGGTTGATCTCCTCGCCGGGCGCGCTGCCGGCCGAGCGAACGTGGACGCGTCCCTCGGATCGCAGCTTCACAAGGCCGGCCGCCATCTGGCTGCGACCGGCGTTGTGGACGCAAACGAACAGAACCTCAGGCTGTTCTTTCACGAGGGTTCCTTCTACCTGAGCGACCGCTTTCAATCGCTCGCGGGCAAAACGGTGGGCAAGGACGGGAACGTAGACGTTGATCTTCGCACCGCCAAGGAGGTCGAGCGATTCGGCGATGTACCGCTCGATCGTCTCCTCCGAGAACACACCCTTGAACTCGTCGGCGAGCCGTGCCGCCGCCTGGTGGACATGGTGCTGCGTGACGGGATCGAGCGCCTGGCTCATGTCTTCGCTCCTCGATATCGATCTCGATCGATATCGGCAGTGTCGCAGCGACATCGATCTGTGTCAATATCTCGATGGTGAAGACACTCGCCACTCTGACTGCGACCTGCCCCCCGCTCCTCGCCGGTCCCTTGGCGGCCGGGGACGCCGAGAACCTCGCCCGCGCGCTCAAGGTGCTCGCCGACCCGGCGCGGCTGCGCCTCCTCAGCCTGATCCAGTCGCAGCCCGAGCAGGAGGCCTGCGTCTGCCACCTCACCGAGCCGCTCGGGCTCGGCCAGCCGACGGTCAGCCACCACCTGAAGGTGCTGCTCGACGCGGGGCTCGTACAGCGGGAGCAGCGAGGAAGCTGGGCGTACTTCCGTGTGGTCCCCGACCAGTTGGAAGCGCTGCGAGAGCTCCTCGGCTGACAGTCGATGGGGCTTCACGCCGTTACGCTTCGAGCGTGAGCCAGCAGACGATTCCGCTCGTCTCGATCCGCCAACCCGAGCGGCTCGGAGCTGCCGAGCGAGACAAGCTCCAGCACCAGGCACGGTTGCTCGCCTGGGGCGGGATCGGCTGGCATTTCATCGAGTTCGGCATCGCGCTCGGGGCCGGGATCGCCGCCGGCTCCATCGCACTGATCGGTTTCGGCGCTGACAGCCTGATCGAGTCGTTCGCGGGCTTCGTCGTCGTCTGGCTCTTCACGGGTGCGCGCATCCATTCGTCGACGGCTGAACGTCGTGCCCAACGGGCGATCTCTGCAAGCTTCTTCGTGCTGGCGGCCTACGTAGTCGTGGAGTCGATCCGTACCCTGCTCGGCGGCGTGCACCCCGAGGTGAGCTGGATCGGAGTCGGACTCGCAGCATTCACCGCGCCGACGATGCCGCTACTCGCGCACGCGAAGCGCCGACTCGGAAACAAGCTGCATTCGTCCGCGACCGTGAAAGAGGGCGCACAGAACATGCTCTGCGCCTATCTCTCGGTCGCACTCCTCACCGGCCTGCTTCTGAACGCGCTCGCCGGTTGGTGGTGGGCAGACCCAATTGCTGCACTCGTGATCGCGATCGTCGCGGTGAAGGAAGGGCGGGAGAGCTGGCGCGGCGAAGGCTGCTGCGACGCCTGCTGACCGGCGAGCTCCGACCATCCGGTCGGCCGCGAGTCCGGCGGTGTTCCTAGACGTCCACGACCCAGAAGGCGACGACGCTGTACTGCAGGGCAACTGCTGCGACCACGAGCACATGAAAGATCTCGTGGTAGCCGAAGACCGTCGGTAAGGGATCGGGACGGCGCAGCGCATAGACGACGCCGCCGATCGTGTAACAGAGTCCGCCGAGAAGCAAGAGCGTCGTTCCGTCCCAGCCCACGCCTTTGATCAATTGCGGAAGGACGATCACTGCGATCCAGCCGAGCGAGATCGCGATCACCGCGGCGAGCCACTTGGGCCCATCCACCCAGGCGAACTTGAGAATGATCGCGGCGGCCGCTCCGCCCCAAACTACGGCGAGGATGACGGTCCGCCACGTACCCTGCAAGACGAGCAGCCCGAACGGCGTGTAGGTCCCTGCGATCGCAAGGTAGACACCGGCATGGTCGATGCGCCGCGACCAGCGATAGCCCCTCTCGTTCCACGTCACTCGGTGATGCAGCGCACTGGCGCCGAACATCGCCGCGACAGCCGCTGCGAAGATCGCCGCCGCAAACTGGACCCGGCCTGGCGGCGCAGCCGCGACCAACAGGCTGCCGACGACCAGCGCGACGAAAAAGGCGCACAGGTGGAACACCCCTCGCAAGATTGGCCGCGCGCGGCCTTCGAGTGAGTCAGCAGGCATCGACCGGCTTGCGTATACGCGGGACGATCGTGGTCCGGGTGGTTGCTTGCTCAGGTATGCGCTCGTTCCGCCTCTCCGCGAGCGTAGCAGTCCGTACGCCCTGCCTCGCCCCGGCGATCGGCGTTTCTAGGCCTCCGCGGATGGCTGCTACTGTGATCGGGCAGCGAGCCGCACGTCCTCCTCGTTGAGACCTCGACTCGACGGATCGGAAGGTGGACGGCGATGGCAGCAAGAAGCGAGCCGGGCCGGGGATTGCATTCGTGCACGTCCGGACCGGCCTGACGACCGAGGGAGGCCGATGAGCTCAAAGAAGAAGCGACAGACACTGGAAAAGTTGCGCCGGGAGCAGACGGTGCGAAAACGCCGGGAAGACAAGGCGCAGCGGAAAGCCGAGGCGCGAGCCGCCAAGGCCGACGCGACCATCGAGACGATTCCATCCGAGACCTCGCCCGTCGAGGCCGAAGATCCTCAGGATCAGCCGTTGCCTGCTACCGTGGACCCAACGAAGAACGGGTCCGGTCTGCGCGATGCGCCTTCCTTACGCGTTCACCAGCAGTAAGGGAGGTGTTTTTATGTCAAACGGAACCGTGAAATGGTTCAACGATTCGAAGGGGTACGGCTTCATCACCCCCGACGAAGGCTCGAAGGATCTCTTCGTGCACCACTCCAACATCGCGGGTGACGGATTCAAGTCGCTCAGCGAGGGTGCGCGTGTCGAGTACGAGCAGCGCGAAGGCTCAAAGGGCCCTGAGGCGACGAACGTCGTTCCGGTGGCGTAGAGCCAACCGCTGGTAGCCCGGTTCGATGCAACCGGGCTACACCTTCATGCGAAGACGGGAGGCCGATGGGGAGTCCGGAGCAGAGGAACTACGAGCAGATCGAGCGCCTCGAACGGCTCCTGACCGCCCTCCGCCGCGACCCGTCGACCGCTCGTGAGACGGAAGCGATTCGTGAGATCGGGCTCGAGATCGCGATCGCGATCCGCGAGGTCGGCGCGATGCTGACCAACGTCGGCTGGGAGCAGTCGTACGCGTCCGAGCGTACGTCCGACTCCTGAGGGCGGGAACAGACGATGGAGTTGGGGACGGTGACCGCGATCAGCGCGGACGGTTTCGGCTTCATCGCACCGGACCAGCACAGGGGGGAGATCTGGATCCGGCCTCGCAGCCTGCACGGGGACACGCCCCTGCGCGAGGGGCAGCGCGTGGAGTACGTCCTCGCGGTCGGCTTGCTCGGAATCGAGGCGGCCAACGTGCGGCCGCTCGAAGCCTGAACGACATTTCGAGCGGCGAGCTTAGTTCAGGCCAAGATCGGTCTGACAGGAGCGTTTCGGGCTACAAAGCGAATCGCCAGCGATGCCAGCACACCGCAGATGGATGCGGCGACCGCACTCAGTACGAGCAGGAGCCCGGACGCCAGCGAGAAGTTGATCGCGATGTCCTTGCCCACGCCGAGCGCGAGCAGGACTCCCGCGGCTGCACCGGCATTCACGACGGCCCCGCCGGAGGTGATCGGAATCACAGAAGCCGCCGCACCGAGACAGATGACGGCGAGCGCGGCCTCAGGCGAGAACGGGAACCCCAGAGCGCTGAGAAGAGCAGCGCTGCCGAAGGCACGCGTCGACCAGCAGGCGAAGAGGTAGAACCACGCCACGATCGCGTCCTTGCGGCCACCAACCGCCGTGTGCCGGGCGACGTGCTCGCCGAGGGCGCGCAGTCGGCGGCTTCGACGCAGCGCGGGCAGACGCATCAGTCGCTCGCTGGCGACGAGCAGCGTGCAGCAGGCGATCCCGAACGCGACGACGACTAGCAACGGAGCGCGCAGGAGTGAGCTGCTCGTCGCCGACGCCGAAATCGACAACGGCAACATCGCGATCGCGTCGATCATCCCGAGCGAGATGATCGAGAGGACGATCGCGCCGATCCCGACCCGAATCCCTCCCAGCTTCTGCAGCATTCCCACCTTGATGAGGTAGTCCAGGCGAAAGGGCAGGACGGCTCCACTCGCAGCGCCTGCGCCCACGGATGCGAGGCAACGACCCTGGTCGGGACATTCGTCCGGCGGAAAGAGCCTGTGCCAGCCTCGCGCGCGAAAGACAAGACTCGCGAGATAGGCAAGCGCAGCTGCTGCGACGAGTGCCGGCTCCGCATGATCGAGGGGCCAGCTCGAATGCGTGAGCCGTCGGGCAACGAGGATCGACGCGGCTACCGTCAGCAGCGCAAAAGCGGCTCCCACGATTAGACGGCGACGCCGATCACGCCCATGACGAGGCGTGTCTCGAGCCAGACCGTTCACATTACGCCGGGAGGAGCAGGCAGTGGTCGCCCTCGGTCTGCTCGACGACACCCGGAACCTGGGAGAAGACCGCCATCATGAACGCCGAGCAGCGACCCGGGTCCAGGACGTCCTGGCGACGGATGCGGCCAAGGCGCTCGAACGTCCCCCAGCACTCCCGAATGTCGTCGAGCGCTATCCACCGCGAGCTCGTCGTGGAGTCGAGCATCAGGCGGCGGCCGCGATGATAGCTCGTGATCTGGTTGGTCGCGCCAAGGATGCCGGGCAAGGCCTCGCCCGTATCCGCGAGCCGAGTGAGCACACCCTCGACGTCCTCCCAGCACGGGACACGGTGGCGCGATGGCGCTCCGGCGCCGGCAGAGAACTGCGGTTCCGAAACCTTGGACGGTGCACCCATTGCGATCCCTTCTCGGTGAGGTCGATTGGCTAGACGAGAGACCTCACGCGCTCCGCCGTCAGGCGAGCAAACGAGAAGATGGGCACCTAAGGCAACCGCCTTGCACACATCAGAGTAGCGATCGTCGCCCGAAACCGCTTTGAGGCGCTGCGTTTGAGGCCAGGCGACGCAGGGACAACGGCTGAAGGGGCGCACCTTCGCCTACCCAGAAACCGTGGACGAGGGTCGCCCCTTCATGTTGTGCGCGCTCGTCTTCAACGGGCAAGCGAGGGCGAAAGTTACGATCGGAGACCCGACGGTCATTCTCGCTCCGGTGGGGCAGGCTCTCGCGCGACGAGCCGGAGCCCTTGATCAGGACCGGTCCGGCGCGGGCGTCAGATCGTTCACACCGTGCGGCGATGCTGCCGAGCGAGCGGACGTGCCACGCAGGTCGAGACGCTGGCCGTGCTTTCGCTCGCCGAGGAAGACCGCGCCGATGACGACGGCGGCGAACGCGGCGATGCGAACGCCGCCGAGCCATCCGCGCGGGAGCGGCTCGGAGAAGATCGTCATGCCGGCGACGATCGGCAACGCGTTCGTGAGCAGGGTGGCGATACCCGCGGTGGCAAGCGCACTTCCTCGCTGGAAGCCGGTCTGGAGGACGACCGAGCCGAGCGCATAACAGGCGACGAGTGCGGCCACGAACGCAAGGTGGCCCCCCTCCTCGACCGCGCCTTTCGTCGCGACGTCACCTGACGCGAAGAGGAGGCCGGTCGCCACGCCGTAGGCCGGGCCGCCGCCGATCCGCTCGGCGAGCACGTTGACGGCGACAAATGCGGTCAGCGCCGAGGCGGCGATCCAGAGGCCGACGCTGAGGTAGGTGGCACCCTTGCCCTCACCGTGGCCGCCGGCGAGCGACACACCGAGCAGGGCGAGCCCGCCGACTGCGATCCCGACTCCTCCCCGCTCGGCCCGCGAGAGCGGCACGCCCGTAACGCGCGCGACCATCAGCGCGAGGATCCCGATCCCGCCCGCCGCGGTGGCCTGGACGAGTGACAGCGGCGCCAGCGCGAGCGCCACGACGAACAGCATCCATCCTGTCGCCTCGGTGCCGAAGCCGAGCAGCCAGCCGCGGCTGCCGAGCAGGAGCCGGAGCGCCTGGAGCGGCGTACGTATAGACAGCGGCGGCAGTCGCCGTACCGCTGTGTGCTCGATCAGGTAGCCGACGTTGAGCGCGCACGCGGACGCGAGCGTGGCGGCAAGCGCGAGCGCGATCTGCACTAGTGCGCTCCACCGGCGGCGACGGCCGCCTCGTTTGCCGGCCGCTTGTTCAAGGCGCGAACGACGGCGGCACCGCGGACGACGAGGATCGAGCAGGGAGCATGATGAGCGACTCGCTCGCTCACGCTACCGAGAGCCGCGAGCCCGTGGAGGCTCCGGTTGCCCAGCACCACCAGATCGGCGCCCTCGGCTGCGGCGATGAGCACGTCGACCGGGTGGCCGTGGTGCCGTTCGAGGTCATCCACCTCGTCGAGTACAGCAGAATCGACGCCCTTGCCTCGTTCGGCGGCGACGGGAAGAAGGTGTGCCCCCTCTCGCGCAGCCACCTCGCGAGCTACTGCGAGTGCGGCGGCGCCGACCGCGATGAAGGCGGCACGCAGCACCAGCGCTCCTACGACCCCCCACAGGAGCGCGCGATGACGGTACCCGGTCGGGACGGCGAAGTACGTGAAGATCACCGCCAGCACGAAGACGTTGTCGATCGAGAGGCTGCGCTCGACCACGTAGCCGGTCAGGCACTCGGTGGCAGCGCCGCCACCCCGCCACGCCCACACGACCCCCGCGAAGGCGATCGCCAGCGCGAGCCACACGGCCGTCCAGACAGCCGCCTCGCGCACGCGCACCGCTACTGCGCGGCGATGGAATACGAGCAGGTCGACCAGCAGCACTGCGAGCACCGCGGCGGCGAAGACGACCCAGACCCAAACGGCTGCCACGAACGTCCCTTCTTTCGTCGCTTGCCGAAGGTCTCTCCGAGCCTGTGAGGGCCGGCGCCCCGGACTCAAACGAGCCGTGATGACGAGGCGCCTGGGGTGGATACTCCCCTTCGCGCCCTAGACGTTACGGCACTCGTCGATCGACAGATCGCGTGCTTGAACAGTGGTTTTCCGCAGGCGCATTCCGCGCCGAGCCGTGCGTTACGAGAACTCGAGCCGGGCTGTCGAGTTCACGCCCCTGCTTGGCTCCCCGCGATCGCGGCGACGCCTCCGGCATCCTCGGCCAGGCCGCGGACCACGAAGGCCGTGAAGAGAAGCAGCCCCGGCTCGATCGGTTCGGAGTCGTCGACGATGATCTTGACGGGTCTTCGACCCCAGCCCTTGCCTTCGATGACGGCGAGCTCCCGATCGCCGTCCGCGAGCGCGTATCGCTCGCGCCAGCTGCTGGCAGGCCGCAGCGCGAACTCGCTGCCGACCCACCGTAGGGTGCCCCCGCGACGCATGCCTCGCGACTCGAACTCCCCTACCGCTGCGCCCGCCGCGTCGGTGGCCTGGATACGCGCGTGCCAGAACCCTCGGCGAGCGAACCGCCAGCTTGTCCCGCCGGCCTCGGCAATCGCGCGTCGCGACGCAAAGCCGTCTAGGCGCAGCGTGCCGACAGCTCCGAGTGCGTAGAGGCGGCGGTCGCCCGGCGTGCGTGTGAGTTCGAGGTCGGCCCTCTGTTGGAGCAGCTCAATTCTCCTTTCCGTACGCAGTCTCGCTCCTGATCGGAGTCGAGACATCTGCGTAACTGACTACGCTGGGCACTCGGCTTCGTCCAAGACCGCGGCATGATCTTCATAAGGGGAAGTGTTCACCTGGCCCGCTTCGGCTTCCAGCCGCGGAGCTTGCAACCCGGGCCGCCAGGCAGCAGAATGCCTCGCATGCGACGACGTGCTGTCGTCGGCTTGACCCTCGCAGCGTGCTCGGTCGCTGCCGTGCTCTTCGGCGCCGTGGCGGGGAGGGCGCATCCTGCCGGCGGATCGTCGGCTGCGGCGCGGATCGACCCGAGCGTCGCCGCCGGAGCGCACGACTTCGTCCAGTTCGCGTGCGCGGCCTGCCATGGATCGCTCGGTCGCGGTGGGGTCTCGCCGTTCGTGCCCGCCCTCCGAGGCGTCGGCAAGTCGCTCACGGTTCAGGCATTGACCCGGATCATCACCCACGGCCTGGGTGAGTCCACGAACCCGAAGCGGCCGTACATGCCGGTGTGGGGGCCGGTGATCTCGAAACGGCAGGTGGCCGATCTGGTCGCTTACATCCGCGCCGGTCTTCCGCCGGTTCAGTACGCCACGCCCGTTCCGATTCCCGGCAACCAGGGCCCCGTGGTCGCGGGTATGGCCGCGTACGTGCACTACGGCTGCATCAACTGCCACGGCCCCAACGGGCTCGGCGGGGTGCCGAACCCGCAGTCCCCCGACAAGGCGATCCCCCCTCTCTCGGGCCAGGACTTCCGCCAGGAGTTCAACACCGACGCGAAGATCCTCGCGATGATCCGCTCGGGCAGCGTGATCGGCAGACCGCCGATCACGAGCATGCCGCACTGGGGCGGGATCATCCCTAACTGGCAGCTGAAGGCGCTCGTCGCCTACCTGAAGACGCTCAAGTAGCTCCCGACCCGTGGGCTACGCGGCGCTGCGGACGCCGGCCATCATCATCAGTCCTTTCCATCGTCTCGCTTATCGACGGGCTGGGGGAAGTCGATGCTGACGGTCTCGTCCGCTCGTCGCTCCTCGACCTTTCCACGCTGTGTGAGCGCGCGCCTGTCCGCCTGTGTGGCCGGTTGCTCGATCAGGAAGGAGAAGCTGCGCGGCCAGAGCCTTCGGGTTGCGACGACGTTCCCCTCGGCGGCGAGCAGCGTGATGTGCGCGCCGAGGTAGATCCAGGAGAGCAGGCCGATGACAAGAGCGAAGGTGCCGTAGACGTTGCTCGCGTCCTTCAGCACGTGGCCGACGTAGTAACCCCCGAGCGTCTGCAGGATCTCGTAGAGGACGCCCGCGCCAATTGCCCCGCCGCGAAGCTGGCGCCAGGTCACCTCGCGCGCCGTGAGCACCCGGAAGCCGACCCAGAAGAGGCCGATGTTGAGCGCCGTCGAGAGCACGATCGAGCCGGCCTTCCAGCCGATCCCGAACCCCGCCCCGACCGTGGCAAGGCCGCCGAGGATCGTGGTCGCGAGGGCGCCGCCGCCGAGCAGGACCAGAAGGAGCAGCGCCCGAACTCGTGCGCGGATCGGATCCGGCCGCCGCTTGAAGGGGACGCCCCAGAGGTGGTTCATCGCGTTCTGGGATGCGAGGAAGACGCCCATGCCCGCCCAGAGCGCGGCGGCGATCCCGAGGCCGAGCGCGAGCGCGCTCCCGTGAAGCGAGCCTCGGCTCAGCTCGGGGCCAATCACTGGGAACTGTCCAAGGGCAGAGTCCACGATCGACTCGTAGAGATGGCTGTGCCCGCGGAGGACGAAGCCGAGCACGGTCGTCAGCACGAGCAGGAGCGGAAAGACCGCGAAGAAGGCGTAATAGGTGATCGTGGCCGCCAGGTAGACGCCCTGATCGTCGACGTACTTCTGCAATACCGCGAGCGGGAAACCGAGCCCTCCGTGCCGCTGCTGGAAGCGATCGAACGCGCTGTATCGCTTCCCAAACCCGCTCACGGCATCCTCCGGGGACGGGACGCCGGACCGGCGCTCAGCGGCGGGCGAGACGGCGGCCGCTCACCGTGGTCGGAGCGGTGTAGTTCATCTCGAAGTGGTGGTACAGCCTGGACTCGTCAGCCTGAGAGAGCTCGTCGCCGTGCAGCTCGATGTTTGGCGCCGCCTTGACTGTGTCCGCGGACACCGCGACCTGCAGGTGGTCGGGCCCTGTCGTCACTCCAGCGAGTGGGACGAACGTGAGGTGGCGGCCGATGAAGCCTTCTTTCACCGTGGCGAACATGGGCTCGTCGGTCTCGACATCGACGTAGACGTCCTGGAGCTTGCCGATCTTCTCCCCCGCGCTGTCGATCAAGTCCTTGCCCTGCCACTCGGCTAGATTCGGCTGGGTCAACGATCTGCTCCCTTCCTCGCTTTCGGCGGACATACGAACCGTCAACCTGCTCGAGGTGGGCGAATCGTAGCGCAGGCAAGGCAGATCGAAGGCACAGCGGTGCACGATTGCCGCTAGGCTGGATGTGCGCGTAGGCCTAGCGCGGAAGCCGGCGAGGCTCGCACGATTCCTTTCTGACTGTCAGACCTGGCCTGAGTGCAAGAGGGGAGCTCGTCCTGAGCTCGCCGACCCTGAGAGATGACAGTTGGGAGCAGAGATGCATGCGACCGTGAGACGCTACGAAGGAATCGACCAGAGCAGCAAGGACGAGCTGACGCGCAAGGTCGGCGAGTCGTTGATGCCGAGGTTGAGCAAGCTGCCGGGCTTCAACGGCTATTACCTGATCGAGTCTGGGAACGGCGTGTTCACGTCCGTCGGCCTCTTCGACGACTCGACCCAGGCCGAAGAGTCGACGCGCGTCGCCTCCGGCTGGGTGGTCGACCAGAAGCTCGAGTCGATCCTTCCGAACCCGCCGAAGGTCACGACCGGCGAGGTCATCGCGCACAGGGTCACGAACGGATCGGTTCGGGCGTAACAGCAGAACGCACCCTGCTCGAGAACGCAGAGGGCCCGCATCGCGGGCCCTCTCGCGTCTTCAGTCACCCTGCCGTCTTCCTATTCTGCGGCGCCTCCCTCACCTTCCCAGACCCGGAGCGCGTCGCTCTCCCCAGGTCGGGCGCGCTTCTCGGCAGCGAGGCTGTTTCTGTACGCCTCGTACGCCTTCAGCACTTGAAGGTCGTGCCGGCCTCTTCCCGGAAAGAAGCGGGCGGAGAACGCCTGCCAGTCGAGACGCGAGGTCACGGGCGCGCCTTCACCGTGGTGATCGGCACGAGCGCGACTTCTCCGCGCGAGAGGTTGTGGCGGGCCACTGCCCGGATCGCAAGCGAGGCGAGGACGCCCATGACGGCGGCGACGATCGCACTGGCCACGAGCAGGAGGCCTGACGCAAGCGAGAAGTTGATCGCGATGTCCTTGCCGACGCCGAGCGCAAGGAGGATGCCGGCGGTTGCGCCGGCGCCGACGACGGCGCCGCCGGAGGTGATCGGGATCACGCCGGCGGCGGCGGCGAGGCAGATCACGGCGAGCGCGGTTGCCGGCGAGAAGGAGAGCCCGAGCGCAGTGAGCAGCGCGGCGCTGCCGAAAGCACGCGTCGACCAGCAGGCGAACAGATAGAACCAGGCCACGGTTGCGTCGCGGCGCCCACGTCTCGTCGTGTGCCGGGCGACGTGCTCGCTGATCGTGCGCAAGCGACGGCTCCGGCGTAGCAGCGGCAGGCCGATCAGGCGTCCGCCGACGACCAGCAGGGTGCAGCAGGCGATGCCGAAGACGACGACGATCAGCAGCGGGCCGCGGAGGGCAGAGCCGCTCGTCGCCGTCGCCGAGATCGAGAGCGGCAGCATCGCGATTGCGTCGATCATCCCGAGCGACACGATCGATAGGACGATTGCCTCGAAGCCGATGCGAATGCCGCCGAGCTTGCGCAACATGCCGACCTTGATCAGGTAGTCGAGACGGAAAGGAAGCACCGCCCCGCTCGCCGCGGCGGCGCCGACCGAGGCGAGACACCGGGCTTGGTCAGGACACTCGTCCGGTGGGAAGAGCCTGTGCCAGCCGCGAGCGCGAAAGAGGTAGCTGGCGAGGTAGGAGAGAGCAGCAACGGCGACCAGCGCAGGCTGGGCGTCAGCGAGCGGCCAGCTCTCCTGCGTCAATCGCCGGCCGACCAGCAACGCGGCGGCGACCGTGATCAACCCGAACGCCAGGCTCGCGACCAGCCGAGCCCGATGACGCGGAGCGGTGCTCTTGACCGTGCTCGCCGGCGGTGAGCGCGGCCAGTCGGCCCCTCCCGCAGGAGGTACCGCGGAGATGACCCTCGTCGACATCAGACTCGTGGTGCCCGCGTATGCCAGCGGAAGAGGGCGCTACTGACGATCCCGAGCAGCCAACCAAGGATCGCGGAGAAGAGGATGATCCAGACGAGCGAGGCGCTCGACGAGCCGACCACCCAGCTCAGCTTGACCTGACGCGTGTTCGCCACCACGAGCGCCACCAGGCAAACAAGCAGCGCGACCGTGAAGAACGCGTAGGCGTGGAAGCGAGTCCGCCGGGCCTTGCGACCGAAGCGCTCTCCGCGGGTCTCACCGGCCACGGGCGCCACAGAAGCATCAGTCGAGGTCTCGTCTGCCAGAGCGGGCTTTCCGTTCTGGGTCGGGTCGGGTGCGGGCAGGATCCTGGTTTCGGTCTGCTCCGTGGACATGGCCTCCCTTTCGTACTCGTTCAGAGACTGCTACTTACGAGCATGGGCGGGCGCGTAACGTCGGTGACCGTGCTGGACTGAGCCGTGTTGCCAGAGATGCGGATCAGGTAGCTGCGGTCGCCGTAGAGCACCTTGGCGCAGGGAAGCCGAGCGGCTTCCAGCCAGCGCTCGACAAGCGAGAGAAGCTCCAGGACCCAACGCGACGCAGGTGCTTCGGTCATCTCTTCTCCCGTGGTCAGAAGCCTTGGTCGCCGACCACGCTGGACGGGGCCGGCCGGGAACTGCTCCAACCCGCGTCGTCTGTGGGAGGACATCCGCCGGGCTACACGGTTTGAGCCCGGCCATCACTCCGCAGCGCCGAGATGTACGACACCGCTATGTCAGACTTTAGCACCTTTCGCGGCCTCCAGCCCCCTTTCCAGGCGGGAGTAGAATCCGATATTCCTGCCGAGCCCATGCCAGAGAGTGATGTCCAGCACCTGCGCGTCCTGATCGCGAACGAGAAGCGCGACCGGCTCGAGTTACTCGCCCAGGTCGTGATCGGTCTCGGACACGACGTGATCGCCCGCGAGATCTACGTCAGGGAAGTCGGCGCGGTCACGGCCAGGGAGCACCCTGACGTCGCCCTGGTCGGGCTCGGGTCGAGCTCGGACCACGCGCTCGAACTGATCTCGGAGATTGTCCGTGAAGCCTCCTGCCCGGTGATCGCGATCCTCCATGCCGACGATCCTGGTTACGTCCACGAGGCGGCCAAGCGCGGCGTGTTCGCCTATCTCATCGACGGCACCCCCGACGAGCTGCAAAGCGCAATCGACATCACGCTCCAGCGCTTCAGCGAGTACCAGAGCCTCCAGGGGGCGTTCGGGCGACGCGCCCTGATCGAGCAGGCGAAGGGGATCCTCATGGCCCGCCACTCGATCAGCGCCGACCTCGCCTTCGAGCGCCTTCGCGACCATTCGCAACACGACGGCCGCAAACTGAGCGACGTCGCCGCCGCCGTCGTCGAGAGTCACCTCCTGCTTCTTCCTCCGGCGCCGCAGACACTCCCGCCCGACCCCGCCGATGCCGGCGTTTCTTAGCCGCCTGTTCGCGGTCGACCCGCTCCCCTGATGGGCAAGGGCCGCGCTTGTGGGCGGCCCTTGCCCGCTCGTGGTGTTAGCCGTTGAGGTTGACGTCCACCGAGAAGAGACGCCGGGTCGAGATCCCACCGAGGAGGTTCTCGCCTGACTTTCGCGCCCGCACGAAGACCGCGACCAGTCCCTGCTTGGAGCTGACCGGGAACCCGGTCAGCATGCGGAAGTTGAGCTCCGCCCAGCCGTCCTGGCCGGTCGTCTGCTCGGGCGGGATCGACAGTTGGCCGAACGGGACGGCGGTCGCATAGACCAGCGCGCCCTGCACCGACCGGCCGCCGCATGCGGAGACGTGGTAGCGCACGATCAGCTGCTGTGTCCCACGGTTGACCACCGACGGGTTGGCCTGCTGCCCGTCGATCAACAGCCGTGCCGGCGGGCTCAGACCAGCGACCTGGACGGGGCCGGAGCCGGTCGGGCAACCCGTGGCCGCCGGGGGAGGCGCCGTAGGCGGCTTGTCAGCGGCGGCGATGACGGCGGTCGGCACCGAGGACGCGGTCGCGCTGCCGTCCGCGTTCTTCGCCTGCACCTTGAACCGGACCGTGTTCCCCACGTCGGTCGAGGTCAGCGTGTAGATCAGAGCGTGGGCGCCGCTGATGTTCGCGCAACTGCCGCCGGTCTTGTCGCAGCGAGTCCAGAAGTAGTTGTAGTCGGTCGGCTGTTCACTCCACTTGCCCCTGACCGCGGTCAGCTTCTGGCCCTCCTGTGGCGTGCCGGTGATCGTCGGCGGCGACGTGTTGACGGGCTTGCCTGCTCCGGCCGCGGCGCCGGCGCCGGCGAAGACGGCCAGCGCGGAGACGACGACGGCGGCGACGCCCGCCCCGAAGATCCCACCGAGGAACACCCAGCGTTTCCTCTGAGGGCGCACGATCGTCCTGCGTTGCTCTTGCAACATGGTTGTACTCCTAACGACTAGTCGGGACATCGGCGGAGAGCACCCCAGGCGGTTCGGTGACGTTCCCGAAATGACCGGTGGAGGTGCGGATCAGATAGCTACGGCCGCCGTAGAGCACCTTTGCGCAGGGAAGTCGAGCGGCCTCGAGCCAACGTTCGACCAGCGAGAGAAGCTCCAGCACCCATCCTCCTCCCACCGGCGGCTGCAACCTGACAATCCAGCCAGAGCTGGACACGACCTCGGCCGGAAATAACGGCGCGGCGTACTCCAGGAGGAGGCTGGTGCAGTATGGGTCGTGGGCGACGATCTCGACCGGTTGGGCGCTCTCGGGACTCCAGGCGGTCGACGTGCGCGGACGCGACCTGGGAGCGGGGCGCGGACGTCTCCGGCCACGCTTGCGAACCGGCAATGCGGGTGCTTCGGTCATGTCGTCTCCGTGGTCGAGGCCTGAACGCCGACCATCTGACTGGGGTCGGCCGCCAACTGCTCCAACCCGCATCGTCTGTGGGAGGACATTTCGCCGGGCCACATGCCTTGGGACCCGGCGAGCACTCCGCAGCACCGATGTTTACGGCACCGCCAACACGAAGACTAGCATTCTCCGCCCTCGGGCCTTCCCCCTTCCGGGGCATTGGATGCTGGCGACCCGGCCACAGTCCCCGGGAGAGAAGCTGAGTTGATCACGCGCAGCATGCCGCGTCGGCACGTAGACGTCTAGGCGCTGCTCGACGTATTCAGGGCAACGGCGGAGCGAACGAGAGCCTTGAAAGCCTTCTCGTCGATCTCTTCTCCCTCGTGGATCACGATGGCGCGCAAGGCGTTGCCTTCGAGGCTGGCGTTGAAGAGGCCTTCCGGGTCCTCGAGAAAAGCTCCCTTGGGGAAGGTCAGCCTCACGTGGTTCTTGTAGGACTCGCCGGTGCAGATGATCTTGTCGTGGTACCACACCGGAACCCCGGCGGGGTTCGTGGGCTTCCTCCACTTCACGTCCTCGACCACCTCGGGGTCGGCTTGCTTGATGAGAGTACGGAGCCGGGTGAGCGTCTCACCCCGCCAGTCGCCCAGCTCCCTGATCCTCGCGTCTATCAACTCAGACGGGGACCCGGGGTTCTGCGGAGCGCCCTTCTTCACGACATCCCTCTCTTCTGGGCGGCTCAACGCAGCTCCTGGATCCGGATCAGGTTGCCCGCGGGATCGCGGACGGCGCAGTCGCGAAGGCCGTACGGCTGCTCGGTCGGCTCCTGGACGACCTCGGCGTGGCGGGCCTCCAGCTGCTCGAAGGTGCCGTCGAGGTCGGCGGTGGCCAGGTTGATGCTGGCATAGGTCCCCTTGGCCATCATCTCGGCGATGGTGCGGCGCTCGTCGTCGGTGACACCGGGGGATGCGGCCGGCGGATACAGCACGATTGACGTGCCGGGCTGGCCGGCGGGGCCGACGGTGATCCAGTGCATCCCGCCGTATTCGACGTCGTTGCGGACCTCGAAGCCGAGGGTGTCGCGATAGAAGGCGAGGGATGCGTCCGGGTCGTCGTGTGGGAGAAAGCTCGCGTGAATGGTGATTTCCATGGCAGTCATGCTAAGCGCGGCTCGGTGGCCGGCGCTTCTCGATTCCTGATCGGTCTGGTCACCTGTTTCGCCACGCACGGCGGCATCCCCGCCGTGGTGCGCGCCGCATTGCGCCGGTAGGTACTGGGCGGCATACCGACCAGCTCGGTGAAGCGAGTGCTGAAGGTGCCAAGCGACGCGCAGCCGACCGCGAAGCAGACCTCGGTGACGCTGAGGTCGCCCCGACGCAGCAACGCCATCGCGCGCTCGATGCGCCGCGTCATCAGATAGGCGTACGGCGATTCGCCGTAGGCGAGCCGGAACTGGCGGCTGAGGTGCCCGGCCGACATGTGCGCGCCGCGGGCGAGCGCTTCGACGTCCAATGGCTGCGCGTGCTCCCGGTCGATCCGGTCGCGGACGCGGCGCAGCCGCGCCAGGTCGCGCAGGTGCTGCGCTGCCGCGGGCCTGTTGGTCACCTGCGAGATCGTGCCACGTCGCGCCGGAGTTCTCTCGCAACGCATAGGCCGGCCGCTGTTTTCGATCTCAAATGGCGTGGTCGACCCGCGCGACCGCAGCGGCTCGACTTGCCGGATTACCGAGCCGAGCCGCCGCGGTCAAGCGGCCTTTCTAGCTAGGCGTCATGAGGCCGAGCTCCCGGGAGCTCGCTCCAGTGTTCCGGGCGCTCGACGCGCCAGCGGTCTCGGAATGCCGCGTTTGCCTCCGCGCCCGAACTCGTGTCCTGCTCGACACTCGCGCCGTAGCGCAGTGCAACGTCCGAGCGCTTGTAGACGCGCCAGAACGTCAACCTCGCGTCGGAGCGCATCAGGCCCCTACACGAAGAAACCCGGGGGGCGGCCTGCCCGATTTTGTGCTAAACTGCACATTGGAAACACCGGGCCAGTCGCGCTGACGGCATCGCGCCGTCGAGCCGCCAGCTTCTTCTCCTCGATGCAACCGCGTCTCAGCCGTCGCGCTGAGCCAGCCGTTCGGAGGCTCGCCTCTGGGATGCTGCCTGCTTCGAAAGAAGGAGAACACCATGACAACACTGGTTCGCTTTGATCCCGCTCGTGAGGTCAGTGCTCTGCAAGGTGAAATGGGCCGCTTCATGAACCTGCTGCTCGCCGGGGTACCCGGAAGCAGAGGCACAACGCAGGGCGTCTGGGCCCCGGCGATGGATGTGTGGGAGACGGACAACGAGATCGTGTACGCGTTCGATCTGCCCGGCATCCCGAAGGAAACGGTCTCGATCGAGTTTCAGAGCGGCGTTCTGACAGTCAGTGCCGAGCGTGAGCGCTCAGACGAAATCGAGAGCGATCGGCTGTACCGCTTCGAGCGCCGCTACGGGAGCTTCTCGCGGACGATCGGGCTGCCGCAGGGTGTGGTCGAGGATCAGATCTCGGCTCGCTTCGAAGACGGTGTGCTCGAAGTCCACGTGAGCAAGCCCGAGGTGGAGAAGCCGCATCAGATTCAGATCGGCAACGGCAAGGCCGCGATCGAAGGCAAGGCGACGAAGGCGTAACGCGCCCGCACAGGTAGACGAAAAGGGGCGGCGACTCAGCCGCCCCTTTTCGTCTACCTGAACCGAAGGATCCGGGGCCGCCCGTGCGGGCGGCTTTGGGTCGGTCGTCGGCAGAGGCAGACGATGCCGCCCGCCGTAAGTGTGAGAGGATGAACCGCCTCGCCGCGTTCGGCCGCTTCTGGTGCGACTTCGTCGTCGGCGACGACTGGGTCGCCGCAACCGGCATTGTCGTCGCGATCGGTGCGACCGCCGGCCTCGCCGCGAGCCACGTCGCCGCTTGGTGGGAGGGCATGCTCGACGAGTTCGAGCGCCGGACGGACTATCCCGCCCGGACGTACGTCGATCCCGTCTACGGCGAGATCACCTGCCCGCCCCTGAAGCAGGAGATCGCCCGCACGCTCCGCCCCGAGAAGATCGACGGCACCCTGCGGACGGCATCCGCCGCGCGCGAAGGCGTCACGATCGGGATCGGGCTGCCGAGCATCGTCGAGGCGGAGACGGGCAGCGAGGGCGAGCCCTGCGTCCGCCCCGACGGTGGTGTGATCTACGAGCCGCGGCTGTCACGGGGAGGAGCCTCCCCCGTCGCCGTCGACAACAGCCTCGACGGTCGGCTACCGCTGCCCGCGGCCGTGCGATTCAGGGCGTCGGGCCGCTTCGGACACGCGTTCACGATCGCGGCCGTGCAGACGGTCAAGGAGCCGACAACCGGAGGAACCTGGGTGAGCGCGATGCGGGTGAAGCTGACGTTCCAGCCGTGCCCCCGCCGCGGCCGCGACGTCACGCGCTGCTGAAGGCGGCCGCGCCCCGCCGGACCTATGCCGGGTGCCTCAGCCGACGGTAGCGGGTGCATACCGCGGCCGCCCGGCGGGCCGGTAGACCTGGATCGTTACGCCCTTCGAGTCGGCTCGCGAGTCGACCAGGTCAAGCGCAATGTCCGAGCCGGCGTCGGGGAACAGCCGCGTGCCCTGCCCGAGGACCACGGGGACGATGAGCAGGTTGATCTCGTCGACCAGGTCGTGTTCGAGCAGCCATCGGATCAGGGCGCCGCTGCCATGCACCTGCAGCTCACCCCCCGGCTTCGCTTTCAGCTCGCCGATCGCCTCCGCGAGATCACCGGAGAGGACGGTCGTGTCCGCCCATTGCGGGTCGCTGAGCGTGGTCGATGCCACGTACTTGGGCCGCGCGTTCAAGGCAGCTGCGATCTGATGGTTGCCCGGATCTTCGACCGCGGCGCGAGCCCGCTCCTCTGCGCCCCAGTAGCCGGCGAAGAGCTCGTAGGTCTTCCGGCCGAACAGGAACGCGTCGGCGCGCTGGTAGGTCTCGTTGATCAACGTCAAGCTCTCGTCGTCGAACACCCCCATGGCCCATCCGCCGCGCTCGAATCCGCCCCGGCGATCCTCGTCCGTCGCGGCGCCGTTTCCCTGCATCACTCCATCGACGGTGATTTGCGTCATGGTCGTCAGTTTCACGGGTTCGCCCTTTCTCTCACGGTGGTCTTTCTCGTTCTGACCGCACCGAGGCGCGGATCTCATCGGTCGAGCGTGCCTGTGCTGCAAGTTCACTCTGCCGCCTTCCCGAACACCGACCGCACGTCGGCGATGTCGTACTCCTGAATGGACACCGTGAGCATCGCCGGCCGCTGTTTCGTGTGAGGGCCGCTGCCGCGGAAGGTCTCCAGCGCCGCCTGCTACTCCCAGCGCTCGAAGATGTTGACACGGCCGTAGTCGCACAGGGGCCGTGATCGCGGCGGCAGGCGGCGCGTGACAGGCGCGAGCCTGACGCGCCGCCTACCTCGAGGGCAAGCTCTCAGTGCTACCGTCGGGTTGCCCCGGCACTGGAAAAAGGTCGGTCGGTCGGTCGGTCCTGAGCAGGGCGAGTGTTCAGTCTCCTGAGCGGTGGGCCGAACCGACCCTGGTGAGGTATCCGGAGCCCGGACTAGCGTGTGCGCGTGCGCGGACGCGGTGCACTGCCCAAGGCAGTCGAGAGCCTTCGAATCGGCCGTGCGGCGCCTCGCCTCACGGAGAAGGAGCGCGACGAGATCGCCGCGAGCATCTTCTCTGGCGGCTTAGACGACTTCCGTCCGTACGTCTTCCGCCTCGTTACGCTGACGGCACTTTCCACGGTGATCGCCGCCCTGGGGCTGATCGCCAACTCGGTTGCGGTCGTGATCGGCGCCATGCTCGTCGCGCCACTGATGCAGCCGATCGTCGCACTCGCAGCCGCGCTCGTCCTCGCCCGGCCGCGCGGGGAGGTCACCTCGTTCGTGCTGATCGCCGTGACGACCTCGGAGGCGTTCGTCGTTGCCCTCCTGGTCGGTCTGATCGTCCCCAGCTTCCGCGTGATCACGCTGACACCCGAGCTGCTTGCACGCACCGCTCCCGCCCTGCTCGACCTCGGAGTCGCGGTCGCCGCCGGGGCGGCTGGTGCGTACGTCACGGTGCGTCGCGGCGCCGGCGGCGCGATCGCCGGCGTGGCGATCGCCGTGGCGCTGGTGCCGCCGCTCGCCGCCTGCGGCGTCCTGCTCGCGCACGGGAACGACACGCTCGCCGGCGGCGCCTTCTTCCTCTTCCTAACGAACCTCGTCGGGATCGTCCTGGCCGCCGTCGTCGTCTTCATCGCCACCGGCTTCGTCCGGCACGGAGGCTTGAGCCGGCGGAGACAGCTCGCAGCCGTGATCCCGTTCTTCATCGTCGCCGCAGTCGCGTATCCGCTCGCCCGGCGGAGCCTGCACACCTACCGGCTCTCCGACGACGAGGCGCACGTCCGCCAGGTGATCGTCCCCGAGCTGCGCGCGGCCGGGCTCGGGATCCAGAACGTCGTCGTCGTCCGCCGCGGAGGTCTAGTGATAGCCAGCCTCGACGTCACGGGCCCGAACCACCCGCCACCGACAGCCTCGCTCGCCGGCGCGCTCGCCGCGGACATCCACCGTCCCGTGCAGGTGATCCTGCGCTGGACAGAGCGTCAGGAGTCAACCGCAGAAGCAACCGGGTAGGGACCGGCGACAACTGCTTAGCCGAGCAGGACAGCACGTCTCGCGGATGATCCTGCGTTGTGGCAGGTTGGCTGTCGGCAAGACGTCTGGTTCGAGCTGACGGACGACATGCTCGATCTGAGAGCAGGGACGATCTTGATCCCGGCGTCGCTCGCAAAGAGCCGCCGCAAACACTGCATCTACCTGACGGGGCCGGAAGTGAAGCTGGTACGAGAACAGCTCCTTGTGCGGGCCGCTGGGACGACGCTTGTGTTCCCCACGATGGAAGGGCGCAAGTGGACGGCCAACCGGTTCACGATCGCGTCTGGCTGTCCGCCGTTTGAAGCGGCCGTGACGAACGATCCTGCGACCGTCGCGGGCCATCGCTCGGTGTTCGGGGCTTACCTCCACATGCTCCGGCATACGGCGGCGTCCCTCATGGCTGTGGCTGGGTGCGAAAGGGGGCGGCGACTCAGCCGCCACTTCGTCTTCTTGAACCGTAGGATCCGGGGCCGCCCGTGCGGGCGGCCCCGGGTCGGTGTGCTGCTAGCCGTGCAAGTTCACCCGCACGGAGAAGAGGCGGCGGGTCGAGATGCCGCCGAGGAGGTTCTCGCCGGACTTGCGCGCCCGGGCGAAAATCGCGATCAGCTGCTGCTTCGAACTCGCCGGGAAGCCGGCGAGCATCCGGAAGTCGAGGCTCGCCCAGCCGTCGCTGCCCGTCGTCTGCTCGGGCGGAATCGACAGCTGATTGAACGGCACCGCCGTCGCGTACACCAGTGCACCCTGCACCGAGCGGCCCTTGCAGGCCGAGACGTGGTAGCGGACGATCAGCTGGCTCGTCCCGCTGACGACAACCGACGGGCTCGTCTGCTGCTGGTCGATCAGCAGCCTCGCCGGCGACCCGACATCGGCCACCTTGACGGAGCCCGTGCCGCTCGGACAGCCGGTCGCGGGTGTTGTCGGAGGCGGCGGAGGCTTCGTCGCCGCAACGACCACAGCGGTCGGCACCGACGACGCGAACTCGCCGCCGCCCGCGTTCTTCGCCTCGACCTTGAACCGGAGCGTGTTGCCGACGTCGGCCGAGGTGAGCGTGTAGGTCGTGCCGTTGGCGCCGCTGATGTTCGAGCAGCTCCCTCCGTTCTTGTTGCAGCGCGTCCAGAAGTAGTTGTAGTCGGTCGGGCTGTTGCTCCACACACCCTTGGTCCCGGTCAGCTTCTGATCCTCCTGCGCCGTGCCGGTGATCGTCGGCGGGGACGTGTTGTGCGGCGCGGGCTTGGCGGCGGCAGTGACGACCGCGGTCGGCACAGACGATTCGGAGTTGCTGCCGTCCGCGTTCTTCGCCTCGACCCTGAACCGGAGCGTGTTGCCGACGTCGGTCGAGTTGAGCGTGTAGGTCAGGTTGTCGGCGCCGCTGATGTTCGAGCAACTCCCTCCGTTCTTGTCGCAGCGCGCCCAGGAGTAGTTGTAGTCGGTGGGGCTGTTGCTCCATTCGCCCCTGTCGCCGGTCAGCTTCTCGCCCTCCTGGGGCGTACCCGTGATCGTCGGCGGGGACGTGTTCTGCGGCGCCGCGGTGCTCGCCGCAACGCCGGCGCCGGCGAGAACGCCAAGGCCGATCACGAGCGCGAGCGTGGCTCCGATACCGAGGGCCGCTCCGAAGAGCGCCCGACGTTTCTTGATGGATCTAGACATCTTCCGCTCCTTCGCTCGAGTTCACGTGCGGTCGGGCCGGGGGGCCGCTCGTCCGCGCCCCCCGGCCGGTGTGTTTAGCCGTGCAAGTTCACCCGCACGGAGAAGAGGCGGCGGGTCGAGATGCCGCCGAGGAGGTTCTCGCCGGACTTGCGCGCCCGGGCGAAAATCGCGATCAGCTGCTGCTTCGAACTCGCCGGGAAGCCGGCGAGCATCCGGAAGTCGAGGCTCGCCCAGCCGTCGCTGCCCGTCGTCTGCTCGGGCGGAATCGACAGCTGATTGAACGGCACCGCCGTCGCGTACACCAGTGCACCCTGCACCGAGCGGCCCTTGCAGGCCGAGACGTGGTAGCGGACGATCAGCTGGCTCGTCCCGCTGACGACAACCGACGGGCTCGTCTGCTGCTGGTCGATCAGCAGCCTCGCCGGCGACCCGACATCGGCCACCTTGACGGAGCCCGTGCCGCTCGGACAGCCGGTCGCAGGCGTCGTCGGAGGCGGCGGAGGCTTCGTCGCCGCAACGACCACAGCGGTCGGCACCGACGACGCGGACGTCGTGCCGTCAGCGTTCTTCGCGTCCACCCTGAACCGGAGCGTGTTGCCGACGTCGACCGAGACGAGCGTGTAGCTCTTCGAGGTCGCCCCGCTGATCTTCGAGCAGCTCCCCCCGGTCTTGTCGCAGCGCAACCAGAAGAGGTTGAAGTCCGAGGGGTTACCGCTCCAATCGCCCCGGTCTCCGGTCAGCTTCTCGCCCTCCTGGGCTGTGCCCGCGACCGTCGGCGGGGAGGTGTTCTTGGGTTTTGCCGAGCTCGCCGCCGCTCCCGCGCCGGCGAAGACGCCGATGCCGATGACCAGCATGAGCGTGGCGCCCACGCCGACCAGCGCCCCGAAGAGCGCCCATCGCTTCTTGATCGTATGAGGCATAGCTCCACTCCTTTGAGGTTCGTTCACTGCCAGGACTCGACCGTCGCCCAGCGGGCAATCCGGTACGAGTGCTCCCCCAGCCACATCTCAGCCGAGCCGGCGGCCGTGTCGTCGAGCCACCGCTCGACCGTTTCCAGCACGCGCAAAACGGCGTGGTCGGACTCGCCCTCGACCCGGACGTCGACCTCGCGCCGATCCCCCAACAGCGAGATCCGCTCAGTGCCGAAGACGACGCCCAGCCGCTCGGCCAACGCGCCGCTGCTGCCTGCCTCCGGCACGACGATCCGCATCTCCATCTCGATCCTCCTCAAGCCCGGGATGACGCCGCCCAAGGGCTAGGCCGGCTGGAAGCCGTTCGCCCCGGTGTTTGAGGGGATAAATCGTCGCGACGCCGCTTCGCTGTGGCAATCGCTGTGATACGAAAGGACCGATTCGCCCTCGGCCCGCGTGAGAAGTGTAGCTGGGGATCAGGAATAGTGCGGAGTGCGATCTTCCCTCATACGAGGGTTTCTGCCCAGTTTTCGCACCAAAGTCGCCCGAAAGAGGACCATTTCCGAGCCTCCGTCGGGTCGCGCGCCAGGAAGCTCGTGGCCTGCGTGATCGCAAACACGAACACCAGGTCGAAAAAGGAGCTCTGCGGCGTGATCTGGCGCTCGTCGCTGTGCTCACCGACGGCGCCGCGGATCAACCTCCGTCGGTCAGGGCTGCCGGCTCCGCCTATTCGAGCATCGCCGTCCAGCTCGCGAGGAGGTTCAGCCCTTCCTTGGACTTCGAGCCGACTTCGGCGGTGTAGGCGAACATGGTCAGCCGGGTCGGCGATGAGCTCCATCCTCTCGTAGGTCAGGCTGAGGTCGCCGACTACAGGGTGATGCAGGTGCTTGGCGTCGGTGTCGTGAAGGCCGACGTTGTGCGCGGCCCAGCGGCTGCGAAACGTCTCGCTTTGCGTCGACAGCGCGCCGACGAGGTCTGAGAGGCATGACGAGGTGCTTGCGGTAGTCCATCTTCTCCTTGATCCCGCGCCGCACGAGGAGGCGGTTCACCGGCCAGGCGGTGAAGAAGCCGAGGATCATCCCGACTTGCATCATGAACCAGTGGCTCGCGGTGTCGATCGGGAGCGGAGGCTGGAAGAGCACGAAATGGCTGATCGCCATCCAGCCGAACAAACCGATCTGGAACGCGACGATCGAGAGCGTGTCGACCTTGATCGCCTGCCCGACGCCCGCGAGCCTGCCGATGTCGTCGCGCATCGGGACGATCGTGAAGTACTGGAAGCCGATCCCGAGCGTCCACGCGAGCACGAAGTCGACGATGATCTCCCAGCCATAAATGCCAATGGCCGCCAGCGCAGGTGCCCCGATCGCGAACAGCAACCACTCCCCGCCGATGTCCCCGAGCGTGCAGCCCGCGCCGCAGTGCGAGTCGGCGTTGCTGACATGCCACGGCCGCACGTCCTTCGCGTCCGTTGATTCGCCCTCTTGCTTCAGCTGGTCGGTGTCGGCGTTCTCCTCGATCAGCCGTTGCGCCTCGTGATGCAGGCTCTTGTGCGAGCTCCGGCGCCCGCGGGTGAAATACGCCCAGATCCAAACCGGGCCCCAGTAGAGCGCGGAGATCGGGTGAACAAGATTCATGATCGCCATGTGCTGGCGGTAGCCGAGCAGGACCTCATCGACGAGGATCACGAGCGCACTGGCGAACCCCAGCCCGAGAACGATCCAACTCACGATCATCAACCAGTGCGGTTCCATGCGACCCCCGCTCGCGTACCGGCAGGCTTCCTCAATCCGCTATGCCGCCGATTGGAGCCCTCAAACGTCCGCCAGCCGGGTTCGATGCCCACTTCTGCGCAACGAGCGATCGGTTGGGCTGGCCGGCAAGCCCGTCCTCGCTCGGGTCTCGTCGTCGTGACCGGGTCGTCCCGGAACGAGGCCTGTTGCTCGTGCAGAGACGGGGGCTCGCAATCGGTCCTGGCCAGGTCGTTGTTGGGCCATCGTGGCCCTCCTTCGTGGGTCGTGCCCCTACTTGCCTGGTTGGAGTCAGCGCCTCAGCCCTGTGCGGATGTGCGCTTGAGCGGGCGGGTCGGGCACAGGCCCTGCCCGCCGCAGCACATCTCGCAGCATTCGCTTAGGCTTCGGCCTCCCGACGATTGGAGGCGCTATGCACGCCGTAGTGGTGAGGGTCACGGTCAACGACCGGGACGCAGCCGAAACGAGACTGCGGGAAGAAATCGTTCCGCGCGTGTCGCAACTTCCGGGGGTGGTATCGGGCTACTGGACTCGCTCTGACGGCCCAGACGGTTTGTCGATGGTCGTCTTCAACTCGGAGGACGATGCTCGCGCCGCGGCGGATCAGGTACCGCAGATGGTTTCTGAGTCGGTCACGCTCGAGAGCGTGGAGGTTCGCCAGGTCGTGGCGAACGTCTAGGTAGGGCGAAGAGAGCGCCGGGCAGGAGGCAGCCGGCGCTCATCCTCTGCCTGTTACCGAGCCCGGAAGGAAAGACCAGATCGACGAAGAGCTCGAGCGGTGTGACTCGATGCTCGCGCTCTCGGCAGTACTCACCGGTCGATCATCCGCTGCTGGGCCTCGGCATAGCGAGCGCCCTGCGCGGACAGGTCTGCCTCCTCGATCTCGCGTAGATCCTCGGCCGTCAACTCGACGTCGACCGCGCCGATGTTCTCCTCCAGGCGATGGAGCTTCGTCGTGCCGGGGATGGGGACGATCCACGGCTGTTGAGCGAGCAGCCACGCGAGCGCGATCTGGGCAGGCGTTGCCTGCTTTCGCTCCGCGACCGCTCGAGCAGCTCCACGAAAGCACGATTCGCCTTCCGTGCCTCCGCGTCGAATCGGGGAACGGTGTTGCGGAAATCGCCGGTCTCGAAGGTCGTGCTGTCATCGATCTTGCCGGTCAGGAAGCCCTTGCCCAGCGGGCTGAAGGGAACGAAGCCGATCCCGAGCTCCTCGAGGGTCGGGAGGATCTCCTCCTCGGGCTCGCGCCACCACAGCGAGTACTCGTTCTGCAGGGCCGTCACCGGCTGGACCGCATGGGCACGCCGAATCGTCTGCACGCCGGCCTCGGACAGGCCGAAGTGCAGGACCTTCCCCTCGTCGATCAAGTCCTTGACCGTGCCGGCGACGTCCTCGATCGGGACATCCGGATCGACACGATGCTGATAGAGGAGATCGATCACGTCGGTTCTGAGCCGCGTGAGCGACCCATCGAGGCTGCGCCGGATCGTCTCCGGGCGGCTGTTCAACCCTCCGTCGCCCTCCAGATCGAACCCGAACTTCGTGGCGATGACGACGCGGTCGCGAACTGGCTCCAACGCTTCCCCGAGGAGCTCTTCGTTCGTGTACGGCCCGTAGACCTGCGCGGTGTCGAAGAACGTGCCGCCGAGCTCGACCGCGTTCCGAAGCAGCTCGATCATCTCCTGCTTGTCCGCCGCCGGGCCGTAGCCGAAGCTCATCGACATGCAGCCCAGGCCGAGCGCCGAGACTTCCAGATCCTGCCCGAGCGTTCGCTTCTGCATCAGCTCTCCTCCTCTGCGTCAGGCACCAGCTTGAGCGTTGCGGCTCGCGCGTGCGGCGCGACGATCGACGGGACGATGCTCGCGTAGCGGCCCCCGTACTTCGTCTCGTACGCGGCATCGAGCTCGTCGCGGCCGTTCACGGAGCGCACGAAGACGTCGTCGCCATGTCTGACCATCCAGACGGTCACCGGCCGGCGTAGCGACCCGTCAGTACGCCGCGTCGCGATCCGCAACTCGTCGCGGTCATCGATCGTCTCCAGCTCTTCGTTCGTCCACTCAGCCATCTCCACCTCCTCTCTCATGCCCCTATCAGAACTGGATCGATACGCGGTTGTTCATCAGCCGCTAGCCCTCCGGCACGTCCTCGAGCGGGCCCTCCGGTCGAAGACGCGGCCGGGCTCGATGCGGCCTTCCAGGACGTCGGGCAGCAGCTCCTCGACCGCGTTCGCTGACGACGTCCGTCGCACCGCTAGAGATCCACTTCTC